>NZ_JAHWXY010000009.1 GCF_024281235.1 Shinella daejeonensis | reverse complement strand
GACAAGTTCGTCGGCCGCCAGAAGCGCCCAACGCCCTCGTCGATGAGCGGCGTTATAAGCCCACCAACCATGAACAGTCAACACCGCAAAACTGAAAAAAACAAATATATTTTAAGTGGCTGAAATCATTGAGGATTTCTGGAAAATGCCATCGCGCCGGAAAAGGAAGGGATGGAAAAAGCCACCGCACCCGCGGAGCCGGCGCGCGTGGCGCCTTCCGGGGTGCGGTTTTCGCCCTATGCCCGCCGGAAAAGGCCCGCCACCAGCGACAGGACAAGGAGGACGAGGAAGACGAAGAACAGGATTTTCGCGATACCGGCCGAAGCGCCCGCGATACCGCCAAAACCGAGCAGGCCCGCGACGAGGGCGACAACGAGAAAGACCACAGCGTAATAAAGCATCGTTTCAATCCTCCGTTTGATCATTCTGGAAACACCATTTTCCGGCGAATGTTCCCGATCGCCTGCCTTCAGGCACCGGGATGCCGGCCCGCCCATTCCTCGATCTGACGATCGGCCTCTTCCCGGGCGATGCCGTAGCGCTGCTGGAGCTTGCCCGAAAGTTCGATGCGGCGGCCTTCGATCACATCGAGATCGTCATCGGTCAACCGACCCCATTCCGCCTGGGCCTTGCCCTTGTATTCCTGCCAGCTGCCCTGAATGATATCCCAGTTCATGAGCCTGTCCTTTCCGGTTTTGTTGAACGGCCTTGACGGGAGGAAGAACCCGCCGTCGTCACAATGGTTCCCGCGCCCGCTGCGGCATTCGTCCTTTTCGCGACAGCAAGCGGAACAATTTTTCCGCTTCGCCGTTCTGACAGCGACGTTCTATCGGAACGAGGCCGCAAAGGAGGCGCAAATGCTCGGCACCATTCTTCTCATCGTCCTGATCCTGCTGCTCATCGGCGCCCTTCCGAACTGGGGATACAGCCGAAGCTGGGGATACGGCCCTTCCGGCGGCCTGGGCCTGATCGTCCTCATCCTTCTCATCCTTGTCCTTATGGGGCTGATCTAGAACCGCACCGAGCCCAAGCAGGAGCAGAAACATGACGAAAATCGCCCTTATCCTCGCGCTCGTCGCATCCACGGCAGCACTTGGCGCCTGCACGCAGACCGAACGGGGCACCGCCATCGGCGCCACATCGGGCGCGATCATCGGCGGCGCCGTCACGGGCCGCGCCGGCGGCGCGCTGGCCGGTGCGGCGATCGGTGGCGCGGCCGGTTATCTCATCGCCCGGTCCGATCGCAGCGGCTATTGCATCTATCGCGACCGCAACGGCCGACGCTACGAAGCCCGCTGCCGCTAAAACATTTCCAGCCGAAGCGAGATCGCTTCGGCGTCGGAGAATGCGGTGAAAACAACATATGAGGGTAATCCCGGCCGGATTTCACCGGAATTGCTCGAAGCCAAAGCGGAACGAAAGCAGGAAAGCGGCTGCAAGGCCGCTTTCCTGCGATCCGATGGAAGAGATCCGGAGACCGAAGCCTACCGACGGGCCTTCGCCTTGCGCTCCGCCTCATCCAGCTGTTGCAGCAAGTCCAGGAGACGGTCGGGAACCGGCTCCGTCTCGATAACCTGATAGAAGGATTTCAGCTTGCGCCCGATCGGTCCATCAGCATCAAACGCCGTCTGGCTGTCCTCGTAACGCACGGAGGCACGCTTGTCGTCATCTCGACCGGTTGCCATCCTCTTTCCCTCACGTCCCGTCAACTATCTTCGTTTTGCCAAAGATTACCTATAGCAAGACGAATTCAATACACTAAAACTGGTTTCGTCCGGTTTAATTTATCGGAAGCCGTACCGATGCGGAACATATCCAGGGAGAATAATATGTCGCTTTCCACCCGTATCGCCCCGCATCTGGCCTATCTGCGGCGCTTCTCGCGGGCCGTAACGGGTTCACAGACATCAGGGGACGCCTATGTCGCGGCGATGCTGGAGGCCCTCGTCGCCGACATTTCCCTTTATCCCGAGCAGGCGAGCGACCGGATCGCCCTCTACCGTCTCTATTGCCAGCTGTTCGAAAGCCTCGACGTCACCCTTCCGAAAAGCCAGTCGCCCTTCGGCTGGGAGCGCCAGGCGGCCGCCAATCTCGACAATATGCCGCCGGCCGCGCGCAAGGCCTTCCTTCTGGTCTCGGTGGAGGGTTTCAGCCTTGCCGAAGGCGCGGAGATCCTCGGCGTTTCGGAAGAGCGTTTCGGCGAACTGCTGGACGAAGCCTCGCACGATATTTCCCGCCAGGTCGCAACCGACATCATGATCATCGAGGACGAACCGCTGATCGCCATGGACATCGAGGACATGGTCACGAGCCTCGGCCACACGGTGACCGGCATAGCCCGCACCCATTCCGAGGCGGTCGATCTCTACCGGCGCACCCGGCCGCGCATGGTGCTTGCGGATATCCAGCTGGTCGACGGCAGCTCCGGCATCGACGCGGTCAACGATATCCTGCGTGACAGCACGATCCCGGTGATCTTCATCACCGCCTTCCCCGAACGGCTGCTGACCGGCGAGAAGCCGGAGCCGGCCTTCCTCGTCACCAAGCCGTTCAACCCCGACATGGTGAAGGCGCTGATCAGCCAGGCCCTGTTCTTCGACGAGCACGCCCGCCTCGCGAAGGCCTGACACCACCCCTCCCCCGCAACGGCAAAGACCCGCAGCGATGCGGGCCTTTGCATTTCACCGTGTCACGCAGACGGCTCAGAGAGCCGCCGTGACGATGACCTCGACGAGATATTCCGACGTCGCCAGCTTCGATTCGCCGGTGGCGCGGGCGGGTGCGTGACCGGGGGCGACCCAGGCGTCCCAGACGGCGTTCATCGCCTGGAAGTCGGCCATGTCGGCCATCCAGACCTGCGCGGACAGGATACGGGTCTTGTCGGTGCCGGAAAGCGCCAGCAGCCGGTCGACTTCCGCCAGCGCCTCGCGGGTCTGGCCGGCGACGTCCGAACCGGGTTTTCCGACCTGACCGGCCAGATAGACGGTGCCGTTGTGCACGACGGCCTGGCTCATGCGCTGGCCGGTTTCAAAGCGTTTGATATCCATATCTCGTTCCTGTCTGATCTTCCTTGCGGGCCGGAGCGGTGACCGGCCCCAGCGCGATTGTTCTATAGAGCCGCCGGCGCCGATGCGCCAGAGGCCGCGGCGGATTTGCGGGCGAGCCGCGCCCGGATGGCCTCGATGTCGACCCGCGGCGTCGCGGCGAACAGCGTCCGGGTATAGCTGTGCTGCGGATCGTTGAAAACCGCGTCGCGGCTGCCGTATTCGACGGCCTCGCCGAAATACATGACCATCACATCGTCGGCGATATGGCGTACCACCGAAAGGTCATGGCTGATGAAGACATAGGTCAGCTGAAACTCGCTCTGAAGATCGGCAAGCAGGTTCAGCACCTGCGCCTGTACCGAGAGATCGAGCGCGGAGACCGGTTCGTCCAGCACCAGCAGCCGCGGATTGAGCATCAGCGCGCGGGCGATGGCCACGCGCTGGCGCTGGCCGCCGGAAAACATATGCGGGTAGCGGCCGTAGTGTTTTTCCTCGAGCCCCACCTTCTTCAGCATGGCCATCGCCCGGGCCTCGCGCTCGTCCGCCCGCATCTTCGCGTTGATGATCAGCGGTTCCGTCAGGATCTCCCCGATCTTCCGGCGCGGATTGAGCGAACCGTAGGGATTCTGGAAAACGATCTGCACCTTGCTGCGCATGTCCGCCGTCAGCGGCTCGGTGGCGATATCGATGCGGCGTCCGTCGATCAGCAGGTCGCCGGATGTCGCGGGATCGATCATGGTGACGATGCGGGCAAGCGTCGACTTGCCGCAACCGCTTTCCCCGACAATCGCCAGCGTCTTGCCCTCCCCGACGGAAAAGCTCACGCCCTTCACCGCGTGGACGGTCCGGCTCTTTTTGAACAGGCTGCCAGGGACATGGTAGTCGCGCGTGATGTCGCGCGCTTCGAGCACGGGGGTCATCGGGGGGCTCCTGCGAAGATCTGCTCGTCGCTCAGCAGTTCGGAAATGGTCGGCAGACGGCCGCCGACGGCATTTTCCGGCAAGGCGGAAAGGAGCGCGCGGGTATAGGCGTTCTTCGGATTTTCGAAAAGCGTCAGCACGTCGGCCTCCTCGATCTTGCGACCCTTGTACTGCACGATGACGCGGTCGGCGGTCTCGGCGACCACGCCCATGTCATGGGTGATCATGATGAGGCCCATGCCGTGCTCGGCCTGAAGCTCGACCAGCAGATCGAGGATCTGCTTCTGGATCGTCACGTCGAGCGCCGTGGTCGGCTCGTCGGCGATCAGAAGCTTGGGATTGCAGGCGAGCGCACAGGCGATCATCACGCGCTGGCACTGGCCTCCCGACATCTGGTGCGGATAGTGCCCGAGCCGTTCCTCCGCAGCGGGAATGCCGACCTGCTCAAACAGTTCAAGCGCGCGTATCCGGCGCGCCCTGCGATCGAGACCGGTGTGGATGCGCAGCACCTCCTCGATCTGGAAGCCGACGGTAAAGCACGGATTGAGGCTGGCGATCGGCTCCTGGAAGATCATGGCGATCTCCTTGCCGACAACCCGGCGGCGGTCCCTGTCGGACATGGCGAGCATGTCGCGACCATCGAATTCCAGTCGGTCGGCGGTGACCTTCGCCGTCCAGGGCAGAAGCCCCATGGCGGCGAGCATCGCGACCGACTTGCCGGAGCCGGATTCCCCGACGATGGCCAGAACCTCGCCGGGATCGACCTTGAGAGAAACACCGTCCACCGCCCGGAACGGCCCGGATGCCGTCTGGAACTCGACGACGAGATTTTCGATCTGGAGAAGCGACATCACGACCTCTTCAGCTTGGGATCGAGGGCGTCGCGCAACCCGTCGCCCATCAGGTTGATGGCGAGCACGGTGACCAGGATGGCAAGTCCCGGAAAGGTCACGACCCACCAGGCGCGCTGGATGAATTCCCGCGCCTCGGCCAGCATCGTTCCCCATTCGGGCGTCGGCGGCTGGGCTCCCATGCCGAGGAACCCGAGCGCCGCCGCATCGAGGATCGCCGCCGAGAAGGCGAGCGTCGCCTGCACGATGAGCGGCGCCAGGCAATTCGGCAGGATCGTCAGGAACATCAGCCGAAAGGTGCCGGCGCCGGCGACCCTGGAGCCGACGACATAATCCTTCGACTTCTCGGCCATCACCGCCGCCCGCGTCAGACGTACGAAATGCGGCTGATTGACGAGCGAAATCGCGATCATCGCGTTCAGGAGGCCGGGCCCCAGCACCGCCACCAGCACGAGAGCCAGGAGAAGCGACGGGAACGCCAGGATGATATCCATGATGCGCATGATGAACGTATCGACGCGGCCGCGGAAATAACCGGCGACGAGGCCGATCAGCACGCCCGAGATCACCGACAGCGTCACGACGACAAGGCCGATGAAGAGCGAGAAGCGCGAGCCGTAGATAAGGCGGGAAAGGATGTCGCGGCCGACCGCGTCGGTGCCGAGAAGATAGCTCGCCTCGCCCCCCTCCATCCAGGCGGGCGGCAGCAGCAGCTTGTCGCGAAGCTGCTCGGTGGGCCCATGCGGCGCGACGAGCGGCGCGAAAACCGCCACGAACAGCACAAGCAGAAAGACCGCAAGGCCGATGACGGCGCCCTTGTTGCGAGAGAAGTAATACCAGAACTCCGCAAGCGCGGAAGGGTGGCCGGTTTGCGTGGTGACCGTGCTCATGGACCGCTCCTAATGGCGAATGCGCGGATTGACGAGGCCGTACGTCAGGTCGACCAGAAGATTGACCAGCATGATGATGGCGGCGATCAGCAACAGGCCGCCCTGCACCACCGCATAGTCGCGCTTGAACACCGCATCCACCATCCACTTGCCGATGCCCGGCCAGGAGAAGATGGTTTCCGTCAGGATCGCGCCGGCGAGCAGCACTCCGACCTGCAAGCCGATCGTGGTGATGACAGGGATCATCGCGTTGCGCAGCGCATGTACGCCGATGACGCGGAAGGGCGAGAGGCCCTTGGCGCGTGCGGTGCGGACGTAGTCTTCTCCCAGCACCTCCAGCATGGCCGAACGCGTCTGGCGGGCGATCACCGCAAGCGGGATCGTCGCCAGCACCACCGTCGGCAGGATCAGATAGGTCAGCGCCGACCTGAAGGCGCCTTCCTGGCCGGACAGCAGGCTGTCGATCAGCATGAAGCCGGTGACCGGCGGGAAGAAATACATGAGCGAGATCCGCCCCGAAACCGGGGTCCAGCCGAGATAGCCGGAGAAGAAGATGATCAACAGCAGGCCCCACCAGAAGATCGGCATGGAATAGCCGACGAGCGCGACGCCCATGACCGACTGGTCGAGCCATGTGCCGCGCTTCACCGCCGCCAGCATCCCGGCCGGAATGCCAAGGCAGATGGCGAGGATGATCGCGCAGAGCGACAGTTCCAGGGTTGCCGGAAACAGCGAGAGAAAATCGTCGAAAACGGGGCGTTTGGTGACGATGGAGGTTCCCAGATCCCCTTGCAGGATGGAACCGAGATAGTCGAAATACTGGATATAGAACGGGCGGTCGAGGCCGAGGTCGTGCATCACCTGGGCATGCCGTTCCGGCGACATCGCCCGCTCTCCCGACATGAGCATTACCGGATCGCCCGGCAGCAGGCGAATGAAGGAGAAGGCGATAAGGGAGACGCCCAGGAACGTCGGGACGAGAACCGCGAGGCGTCCGAGAAGAAAGCGCAGCATGGCTGGTCTACCTGAAGGTCTCCGGCGGTCCGGAAAAATCCCGACCGCCGGAGAAGCCCGGCTGACCGGGCATGTTGCAGAAAGATCGGCTTATTCGGCGATGTCGACGCCGTCAAAACGGTGGATGCCGAGCGGGTCCATGTGGAACCCCGTCACCTTCTTGCTCAGCGGGATGAAGCCGACCGAATGGTCGATGGTCATCCACGGCGCCTCACGCTTGAAGACCACCTGCGCTTCCTCGTAGAGCTTCGTGCGTTCCGCCTGATCGGAGGACTTCTTGGCCGCCTTCACCAGCTTGTCGAATTCCTCGTTGCACCATTGGGCGCGGTTGTTGCCGCCGACGGCCTCGCAACCGAGCAGCGTGTCGAGGAAGTTGTCCGGGTCGCCGTTGTCGCCCGTCCAGCCCATGATGACGGCGCCGTCGCGATCCTCCTCCCGCGACAGCTTCAGATATTCCGCCCATTCGTAGGAAAGGATTTCCGCCTGGACGCCAACCTTGGCGAAATCGGCCTGCATCAGTTCGGCCGCACGGCGCGCGTTCAGCATGTAGGGACGCGAGACCGGCATTGCCCAGATCTTCATCTTCAGATCCTTGACGCCGGCTTCCTCCAGCATCTTCTTCGCCGCTTCCGGATCGTATTTGTCATCCTCGATCGCGTTGTTATAGGACCACATGGTGGGCGGAATCGGGTTCTTGGCAACCTCCGCCGCGCCCTGGAAGACCGCATCGATGATCGGCTGCTTGTTGACCGCCATGTTGAGAGCGCGGCGAACCTCGACCTTGTCGAAAGGCGCTTGCTGGGTGTTATAGGCGAGATAGGCGACGTTCAGGCCGGGCTGCTCGAGAACGGTCAGGTTCGGATCGGCCTTGAGATCGGCGACGTCGGCCGCATTCGGATAGGGCATGATGTGGCATTCGCCCGCCTTCAGCTTCTGGGCGCGCACGGCCGCATCGGTCGTGATCGCGAAGATGAGATCGTCGATCTTTTCCTGGCCCTTGAAATAGTCGGGATTGGCCTTGTAGCGGATGACCGCGTCCGGCTGATAGGCCACGAACGTGAAGGGACCGGTGCCGAGCGGCATCTGGTTGAGCTGCTCCAGCTTTCCGTCAGCCGCCAGCTTGTCGGCATATTCCTTCGACATGATGGAGGCGAAATCCATGCCGAGGTCGGCGATGAAGGGCGCCTCGGGATGGTTGAGGACGAATTTGACCGTGAGATCGTCAACCTTCTCGATCGACTTGATGAGCTGCGGGAAGCCCATGCCGTCGGCATATTCCCACGCGGCCCCCGCGACATACTTGTTCCAGGGATGGTCTTCCCGGATCTGACGCTCGAAGGAGAAGATCACGTCATCGGCGTTGAAGTCGCGCGTGGGCGTGAAATAGTCGGTCGTCTGGAACTTGACGTCCGCGCGCAGCTTGAAGGTGTATTCGAGGCCGTCGTCGGAAATCGTCCAGCTTTCGGCGAGGCCCGGCTCGACCTCGGTGCCGCCATGCTTGAACTCGACGAGGCGGTTATAGACCGTGCGCGAAGAGGCGTCGAAGGTCTGTCCGGCCGTGTAGAGTCCCGGATCGAAGCCTTCCGGCGACGCCTCGGAGCAATAGACGAGCGTCTTGGACCAGGCTGCGGTGCCCATCATGGAGGCAAGCGCAGTCGCCGCGAGGAGAGTAGTCAGCTTTTTCATCGTGAGCTTCCCAGCTTGTTATTTTTCTCTTTGCGTCAGGCCGCCGGGCACGAAAGAAGCCCCGGCCTTGGGCGGATGGAACGACATTTGCCGTGGGAATGCAATAAGACTCCCGACAATTTTGTCCAAATGGACAATTCCTGCGGATCGCCGCCAATGCGCGTAAATAACGGCCTCACGAGGCTTTCGGCCATCCTGGGGGACGCCCTTTCCCGCTCCTTTTCGGAGCCGGTGCCTGCAAGTCACGAATTTTCTTCCCGCCGCGCGGCCCGTCCGGCGCGACAGGGAGAAAAAAACCTGCATTTTGGTGCCTAAATCACCAAAAGTCCTTTGCCGACGAAGATTGCGCCGCTAAATTTGCCCTTGAGGAGCGGGGGGCATGCCACGTGTCATCATTGACCAGGCAGTACAGGCGATATGATTTCGAATGCGACCTGGAGAAAGCGCTCAATCGCGTCGACTTCTTCCGTATCTTCCACGCCATGGCGCTGCGTCGCGGCTTCAACCATTTCGGCATTCTGCAACTGACCAACGAACAGGACTCGTCGGCGCTCGCCAGCCGGCTGGTGCTGCACGACCTGCCGGCGGGATTGCCGGAAGATTACGACGCACGTCACCATCTGGGCGAAACGGCGCTCTTTCGCAGCTTCTTCCGCTCAACCATTTCCACGCTCTGGCGTGCTGACGAGACGAAGGATGAAGCGAGCCTTCAGGACGGGGACGATTTCCTCGATCAGACCGGTTTCGAGACGGTCCTGTCCGTGCCGGTTCATACGATCAGCGGCATGCGCTATGTCGTTCTGTTCCTCGGCGACCGTGGCGATATCACCCGCAACCGGCATTTCGAGATCGCCTATGAGGCCAATTGCGCCTTCGATTATTTCTACCGCACGGTGCTGGCTCAAAAGGCGGGAATGGGGCTGACGCCGCGCGAGACGGAAATCCTTCGCTGGATTTCCTACGGCAAGACGGCCAGCGAGATCGCCCTCATCGTTTCCGTCTCGGAGCACACCGTCAATTCCCACACCGCGACAATCCTGAAGAAGCTCGACGTGGTCAACCGCACGCAGATGGTGGCCAAGGCCATTCGCGAGCAGATCATCCAGTAACCGCAGCTACGGGACCGGCCGGGCGGCTCTCTGGCAGGAGGGTGATCGGCGGCCTGTCAGTTCCCGGACGGGATCGGCCGCGCCGCGACCGCGGGCCCGAAGTTCCCGAAAGCCGTCCTCAGACGGGCCTCGTCAGGCCGCCGGCAGCGGGCTGACCTGTACGGGCGCGGGCGCCAGCGGCTTCGCAGCGAGTTCCGTTTCCAGGCCGAGCAGCAATCCGATATGCGGCCGCGCCTTGACCAGATCGTCGATCGTATATTGCTGCAACACCTCGAAGAAGGCGTTCAGCGCCTTGCGCAACGCGGCATTGAGCCCGCAACTGTCGACAAGCGGACAATCGATCTCGCCGGCCTCGAAACATTCGGCCATGGCGAAGGAATCCTCCGTAACCCGCACCACGTCGAAAAGCGTGATGTCGGCCGCCGGACGGGCAAGACGCACGCCGCCGTTACGGCCGCGCACCGTCTCCACCAGTTTCGCCTTGGTGAGCGGCTGGAGAATCTTGAAGAGGAACAGCTCTGAAACGCCATAGGCCTTGGCGATTTCGGGCACGCGGCTGAGCGTCTCCCCGTTGACCGCGCAGTACATCAGCATCCGCACGGCATAATTGGTTTGTTTCGTCAGGCGCATTGGCAACTCCGCATCCTGTTTCGTTATGCAGGTCTATACGACATATAGGACTGTTTGCAGTTTTGAACAATTCCAAAAAGCGGAAAATAACATTCAGGTTAGAAATCACATTCCCGTTATCACTTCGTGCAGGCCGGCAGGGAGCCCTTGACTAGCGGAACGGCGTCGTGGAGATGAGTAAATAAGTCATGTTTTATATAGGGAGGCTCGCATGCAACCAGTCCGTAAATCGTTTGCCGCGCTTTCGCTTGCCGCAGCCGGCATGGCGATGGCCGCCCCCGCTTTCGCGGACGGCGAGGTGAATATCTATTCCTACCGTCAGCCGGATCTCATCCAGCCGCTGCTGGAGGAATTCGAGAAGGAAACCGGCATTCAGACGAATGTCCTGTTTCTCGACAAGGGACTTGTCGAACGTATCCGGGCGGAAGGCGCAAATTCACCGGCCGACGTGATCCTGACCGTCGACATCTCCCGGCTGACCGAGGCGGTGGAAGGCGGCGTCACCCAGCCGGTGACCGACGACGAGATCATCAACAAGGATATTCCGGCGCACTTCCGCGATCCGGGCGGCAACTGGTTCGGACTGACCACTCGTGGCCGCGTCGTCTACGCTTCCAAGGAACGCGTGGCGCAGGACGAGATCACCTATGAGGAGCTTGCCGACCCGAAGTGGAAAGGCAAGATCTGCACCCGCGATGGCCAGCATTCCTATAATATCGGCCTTATCGCCTCGATGATCGCTCATCATGGCGACGCGAAGACCGAAGAATGGCTGCGGGGCGTGAAGAACAATCTCGCCCGCAAGCCGGACGGCGGCGACCGCGACCAGGCCAAGGCGATCATGGCCGGCGAATGCGATCTGGCCCTCGGCAATACCTACTACGTCGGGCTGATGATGACCAACGAGAAGGAGCCGGAACAGAAGGACTGGGCGGCGGCGATCAAGGTTCTCTTCCCCAACAACGGGGATCGCGGCACCCATGTCAATATTTCCGGCATGGCGCTCGCCAAGAATGCGCCGAACAAGGAAAACGCCATCAAGCTGATGGAATTCCTGTCGGCCGGCACCGCCCAGCAGATCTATGCCGAGCAGGTTTACGAATATCCGGTGCTGCCGGGCGCCGAGCCCTCCGACGTCGTCAAGTCCTTCGGCGCGATCAATCCCGACACGCTGGCGCTCTCGGAAATTGCCGCCAACCGCAAGAAAGCCTCCGAACTGGTCGACAAGGTCGGCTTCAACGACGGTCCGGAGCAATAGGCCCCCGCTCCGCAGGCAGGAAACATGACGGGACGGCGGCCTTCGGGCCGCCGTATCGTTTTCACGGTCCGGCCGTCCCCCTCGCCTCCGACACGCGGCGAGCATGATCGAGAACGGCCTTCCGGCGCTCCGGCGTATCCGGATGGGTGGAAAGAATAGTCGCGCCGCCACGGTCGCCGAGCCTGTCCTCCAGCAGGGCGAAGAAGCGGGCGATGGCGGCAGGATCGTATCCGGCCGCCGCCATCAGTTCCACCGAGCGACGGTCAGCCTCCCTTTCGGCGGAGCGCGAGTGGGAAAGCGCCAGCAGACCGCCGCCCTGGGCGAGGATATCCTCGACGCCCACGCCGATGTCGCCCGCAATCAGCATGATCAGGCCCGCCATGCCGGCGGCGCGGTAGAGCTGACGCAGGCTGTGCTCCAGTTCGACATGTCCGATCTCATGCGCGAGCACCGCCACGATCAGCTCGGTATCCGTTCCCGCCATCTCGACGAGCTGGTCGGTGACGACAAGCGTGCCGTCCGGCAATGCGAAAGCGTTCGGCCCGATGAGGCCGCCGTCGCAGAAATTCAGCGTATAGGCCGCCGCACCCCGCGACGAACGGGCGGCAATCCGCGCGAAACCCGCCTCGATCTCGCGCCGGCGCGATCCGGCAAGGGCGGTCGGCGAGAAGGCGGTGACGTCGAGCGTCTCCATCGTCGTTTTCGCCATCAGCTGCGGCACGGCGGGCGGCGTCACCCATATCGCCACTTCGACCAGCGCCGGCACGCCCCAGCGATAGACCGCGCCGCCGAGCACGAAGGCGACGAGGACGATCACCGCGAGACGAAGGCGGAACTGCTCCAGCCAGTGAACGACGCCGGCGCCGCGACGGCCTTGCGCGACAAGACAGGCGTCGATCCCCGCATTGTCCCGGGTCTCGAAGACCGAGCCGTCGGGAAACGTGATGCGGCGGGGGATCGAGCCGACGCGTGCGGAGATTGCAAGCCGCGCCGGCGCGGCTTCGGCAAGCGGCACGCCGCCTTGCGTCGCCAGGACGACAAGCTTTCCGTCCCGCGCCACGAGACGCGCCTCCTGCGACCGGCTGGAGCCGGGCGGGTGCCACTCGCCGGCGGCGACGATCGCCGGGTCAGAAACCAAACTCGATTCCTTCCAGATCCATGAATTCCGCGCCGATGGCGGATCCCTCCTGCCGGATCGTATCGAAAATCTCGCCGACATCGCCATCGAAGGTCACGCCGGTGTGCTCCCATGTATAACGCGCCAGGCGCACGGCCGCCCAGGGCCGCATCAAGCCCAGCGTCGCGATGGTCACGATCACGTTGGAAAGGGCGATCCAGACGTAGCGCCGGCGGGACAGGTCGCTTGCCAGCCGGTGACGGCCGTCGAAGGTTGTCGCCGACCAGACGATGTTGCGCACACCCGCCCGGTAGAACTGGCTGACGACGCCGAATGTCGCAAAAAGCACGGCATAGCCGGCGATCGCGGCGAGGACGATCGGGATCCGCTCCCCCGGCGACAGGATCCCCGGCGCTTCGAACAGGGCCGCAAGCAGCGGCAGATTTGCAATCGCGAGAGCGGCGATCAGACCGAGGCCGACAAGGGCGAGCAGCACCGAAAGGAACCACACCTTGTAGAGCGGGCCGAGTTTCGGATCGGTATCGAAGGAGCGGTTGCCGTAGCGCAGATTCGCGCCGACGTAGCGCGCCATCCAGCGTGAGGCGAGCGGCGCGAGGATGCCGAGGCTGAGGGCGGCAAGCAGGCCGCCGAGGATGACGGCCTTGAAGGCTCCGCCGGCTCCGCCCACGAAATCGAAGCGCACGTTGCGATAGCTGGTCACCCGCGCGCTGAAACGCAATCCCCGCGCCACCAGCCAGGGCAGCGCCACGAGCACGACGATCAGCGGCAGGATGACGAGAAAGGGAAGGAGAGCGGCGAGCAGGTTGAGCACGAGGAAGCCGCCGAGGACGATCACCCGGCCGACAAGGATCTGCAAGCCCCTTGCATGATATTCGAATGCGCGGCCGAGCAGCACGGTGTTGCCGTAAAAGTAGCGGTTGCGCCGCACCTTCGCCCAGGCGGAATAGATACCGAGCGTGACGATCGTCAAAAGCACGTTGACGATCCAGATGCCGAAATATTCCGACGCCCGGCCGGTGAAAGCGACACGATGAAACCCGCCGCTACGGCCGAAAGGCCGCAAATCGTCTGTCCTGGACATTCCATCTCCCTCGAATGGTGCTGAAAGACATAAACGAAAGAGCGCAGCATGTCCGCCCGCCCGTTCCCGCCAAGAGCACGGCCAGGGGCAAATGAAAAGGGCCCCCGCGGGAGCCCTTTCCTGAAAATCGTAAAAAGGTTGGTTACTTCATCGTCGGCATGGCGAATTCGGCCTCGTCCTTGATGCCCGACGGCCAGCGGCTCGTCACCGTCTTGGTGCGGGTCCAGAACTTGATCGAGTCGGTGCCGTACTGGTTGAGGTCGCCGAAGGAGGAGGCCTTCCAGCCGCCGAAGGAATGATAGGCGAGCGGAACCGGGATCGGTACGTTGATGCCGACCATGCCGATGTTGATGCGGCTGGCGAAGTCGCGGGCGGCGTCGCCGTCGCGGGTATAGATGGAGACGCCGTTGCCGTATTCGTGCTTCATCGGCAGCGACAGCGCTTCCTCGTAATTCTTCGCCCGCACGACCGAGAGCACCGGGCCGAAGATCTCGGTCTTGTAGATCTCCATGTCCTCGGTGACGTGGTCGAACAGGCAGCCACCGACGAAGAACCCGTCCTCATAGCCCTGGAGCTTGAAATTGCGTCCGTCGACGAGGAGCTTGGCGCCCTCTTCCACGCCCTTGCCGATCAGGCCGGTGACACGGGCCTTGGCTTCCTTCGTGACGAGCGGGCCCATGTCGGCCTTGTCGTCGGTATAGGGGCCGATGCGCAGGCTTTCGACCTTCGGAACCAGCTTCTCGATCAGGCGTTCGGCCGTTTCCTCGCCGACCGGAACGGCGACGGAGACCGCCATGCAGCGCTCGCCGGCCGCTCCGTAGCCCGCGCCCATCAGCGCGTTCACGGTCTGGTCGAGGTCGGCGTCGGGCATGATGATCATGTGGTTCTTGGCGCCGCCGAACGTCTGGACGCGCTTGCCGTTCGCCGCCGCCGTGGCGTAGACGTAGCGGGCGATCGGCGTCGAACCGACGAAGGAGACGGCGGAAATATCGGGATGGACGAGAATGTCGTCGACCGCGCTCTTGTCGCCGTTGACGACGTTGAGGACGCCCTTCGGCAGGCCCGCCTCGATCATCAGTTCGGCAAGGCGGATCGGCACGGACGGATCGCGCTCCGAGGGCTTCAGGATAAAGGCGTTGCCCGAGGCGATGGCCGGCGCGAACATCCACATCGGGATCATCGCCGGGAAGTTGAAGGGCGTGATGCCCGCACCCACGCCGACCGGCTGGCGGAGCGAATACATGTCGATGCCCGGGCCTGCGCCCTCGGTGAATTCGCTCTTGGACAGATGCGGGATGCCGATGACGAATTCGCAGACCTCAAGACCGCGGATGACGTCGCCCTTGGCGTCGTCGAACGTCTTGCCGTGCTCGCTGGAGAGCAGCGTCGCCAGTTCGTCCATGTGCTGGTTGAGCAGGTCGACGAACCGCATGAAGACGCGGGCGCGGCGCTGCGGATTGGTCGCGGCCCATTTCGGCTGTGCGGCAAGGGCGCTGTCGACGGCGGCCTGAAGCTCGTCGGCGGTGGCCAGAGCCACCCTCGCCTGAACCTCGCCGGTGGCGGGATTATAGACGTCGGAAGTGCGGCCGCTGGTGCCGGCGACGTTCTGGCCGTCGATGAAATGTCCGATCTCACGCATGGGGAAGTCCTCCGTTGATGTGAGGGGATCATCGCACTACAATTTACGCAATTCAATGTCCTTGGATAAGCAACCGTTGTGCATAAATCGAACAAGGAGCGACAATGAACTGGGATGACGTCCGGCTTTTTCTCGCCGTGGCCCGGACAGGGCAACTGCTGGCGGCGTCCCGGCGGCTTGGCGTCAATCACGCCACGCTGAGCCGTCGGGTGAGCACGCTGGAGGAGACACTGAAAACGCGGCTTCTGGTGCGGCGCACCAACGGCTGCGAACTTACGGCGGAAGGCGAGGTCTTCCTGCGCGCCGCCGAGCGGATGGAAACGGAGATGCTGGCGGCGCAGTCGCGCATCGGCCGCATCGATACGGCGATCGCCGGCACGGTGCGCATCGGCGCGCCGGATGGTTTCGGCGTCTCCTTCCTCGCGCCGCGCCTCGGCCGGCTGACGGCGCGTCACCCCGAATTGCGCATCCAGCTGGTGCCGGTTCCCCGCTCGTTCTCGCTATCGCAGCGCGAGGCGGACATTGCCATCACGCTGGAGCGCCCCGAGCAGGGCCGGCTCGTTTCCTCCAAGCTCACCGACTATACGCTCGGCCTCTACGCCTCGCGCGCCTATATCGAGGAGAACGGCGCGCCGGAAACAGTGGAGGACCTGAAACGCCACCGCCGCGTCGGCTATGTCGAGGATCTGATCTTCACCGCCTCGCTGAATTTCACCGGCGAGATCATGCGCAGCTGGGATGCCGGCTTCGAAATCTCCAGCGCCACCGGCCAGACGGAAGCGGTGCGTTCGGGCGCGGGCGTCGGCATCCTGCACGATTATATCGCCCGCCAGTATGGCGAACTGGTGCGCCTGCTGCCGGATACCGCGATTCGCCGCGCCTATTGGACCACCTGGCACGAAAGCACGCGCGACCTCGTGCGGGTGCGCACCGTAGTGGAGTTCGTGCAGGAACTGGTGCGCGATGAACACGCGATCTTCCTGTGAACGGACAAAGGGACAGGGCATTTCCGGTGATCCGTCTTCACCGGAAATGCTCCGGCTCGCCGTTGCAGGGCGTGACGGAGGAGCGCTCCGGGCGAAAGCGCCTTCACGAGGCTGGAGTGTGAAAGCGCATCGCAACCCCGCCTGCCGGACAGCAGGCCTTTCCAACCGCATCAAGTTACTTTTGCAGATTGGATAAAATATTCGACCAATGGTACGGCGAGCGGAATGCGATCGTCTGCGCGAAGAACGGCGGAGACAGGAAGGCGGGGTTTCAAGCCTTCCCCGGTATTTAGGGACGGTTGCACGAGCACGGCCCGTTATTGTATAAAATCAACAAACGTATGAATCGGCTCTTTACGAACGAGGCAATTTCGCATGGCGACCGTCGGCAAGGGGCTCAAGCACAAGACGATGGCCGAGGCGGCGGCCTCGGAACTCCGTGATCGAATCCTCGGCGGGACATATCCCCCCGGCATGCGCTTGCGCCAGGACGCGCTGGCCGAAGAATTCGGCATGAGCCGCATACCGGTCCGCGAAGCGCTGTTGTGCCTCGAAAGCGAGGGGATCCTCAGCATTCTGCCGCATCGCGGCGCCGTCGTGGTGGAATTGTCGATCGACGAGATCGAAGAGCTTTTCAACCTGAGGCTCATGCTCGAGCCATTCCTGTTCCTTCGCTCCGCCCCCAATCTGACGGCCGCGGACTTCGAGAAACTGGAAGACAATCTGGAGACATATACCGCGTCGATGGACAGCGTGAATGTCGCCACATGGAACGACCTGAACACGGAGTTCCACATGACGATCTACAGGCACGCGCGCAGTCCCCGTATCTTGAGCACGGTCCAGAATCTACTCGCCGAATGCGACCGGCACACGCGCCTCCAGCTCACCAATATCACCTCGGACCGGAACCGTGCGGTCAAGGAGCACAAAGCGATCCTGAAGCTTTGCCGGCAGCAAAAATTCGAGGAGGGCGCCCAACTGATGCGGGAGCATATCGATCACATCCGCCTTGTCCTTCTGGGTCTCCTCAAGGATCGCGGACCTGGCGCCGAAACGCCCCGGGCAGCGGAATAGCCGCCGCTTTCGATATTGCGCAGCGCCTCCGATTTGCGCGCATGAGCGCGCCGCCCTTCGTTCGGGACGATTTCAGGCATTCTCCGGTCTGGCCCCGTTGTTCTCAACGGGGCCAGATGCGGTTTCAGTTCGCTCCGACGGTGAAGAGCGGCTTGCCCAGCTTTTGCAGATCGACTTCGATACCCAGACCTGCGCCTGTCGGGGCCGATCCATATCCATCCGAGGAGCGGGGTGAATAATTGGCGAGATGGCCATCGGTCCAATCGTTGAAGAACGGCGTCATCAGGAGTGACTCCGGCCGGGTGGTCGCCGCGATATGGCTGGTTGCCGCAGTGATGATGTCACCGCCCCACATATCCTCGACCGAAACCGCCATATTGAGGTCCTGGAGGAGATCGCGTGCCTTTACGACGTTGGACAGCCCCCCGAGCTTGCCGAACTTGAGATTGATGGAGACCGCGTTGGCCTCATATTTGGCGCGGAAAACCTCATCGTGATTGACAATCGACTCGTCCAGTATCAGCGGCAGGCAAGAGCCGCGATGGGCGAGGATGCAGTCGGCAGTCGACCGGCACGGCTGTTCGACAAAGACAGGAAGCCCTGCCATGCCCTGCACGGCGAGCTTGGCGGCGGCGAGCGACCAGCCGCCATTGGAATCGGCGACGATGACGGTGTTTGTGTCGCCGGCCTCGACGCTTGCCTGCACTCTCGCAATATCGTCGAAGGGATTGTTGCCGACCTTCAACTGGAACCGGTTGATTCCGGCCGCCCGCCTTGCTTCGATGAAAGCGCCCATCTCTTCCGGGGTGGTGAGCGGAACCGCTTCATAGATCGGAAAACGGTCGTTGATGACCCCGCCGATCAGGCTGGAAACGGGCAAGTTCAGGGCCCTGCCCTTGATGTCCCAGCACGCGATATCGATCGGGCTCTTTGCAAATTCCTGCCCCATCAGCGTTGCGTTCATGACCCGGTTGATCTTCGCGATATTGGTGGGGTCATGCCCGATCAACGCCTCTCCCAGGTCCTTCAGGGCCGTGCGGATGCCTTCGGGAAATGTCGGAAGATAGACCTTTCCAAGGGTCGTGATTTCACCCCACCCGCTGATGCCGTCATCCGTGCGGACGCGAACGACGGTTCCGTCTTCGCTTTGCGCCACACGGTCACCGGACATGATGTAGGTGCCGTGGGCATAGCCTACCGTGTAGGAATAGACGTCGATGCCGATAATTTTCATAGCAGTTATCCCTTAGCCGATATTGGCTTCGGAATATTGTATAAAATATGCGCCAGAGTTTCGCAAACGCTTTTGACCTGCCCCAAATTCCGGCAGCATCCGTCCTCCTGAGAAGACGGATGCCCGGACGCGCCGGAGCTTCAGAAGCCTGAAGCCGTACCGTCACCGCGCGGATCGGCGCCGCCCTCGAAAAGCCCCGTGCCGGTGTGCCGCCGTATGGCCTGCGCATGTCCGAGGCTGCCATTCCAGGGCGTGGCCATCCTCACCGGATGCCCTCGCAACGTGAGTTCGCGCACCACTTCGGCGGGAATTTGCGGCTCAAGCAGCAGGTCACGCGAAAGCGTGCCCCAGGTGCGCCCCATCAGCCAGCGGGGCGCCTCGATCGCCTGCTGCACGTTGAAACCGAAATCGATCATCCGCGTGATCATTGCGGCCTGCGTTTGCGGCTGGCCCTCACCGCCCATCGTGCCATAGGCCATGACGGGTTTGCCGTCCTTCATCAGCAGGGCCGGAATGATGGTGTGGAAGGTACGCTTGCCCGGCTCCAGAGCATTTGGATGCGCCGGATCCAGCGAAAAGAAGCAGCCGCGGTTTTGCATGAGAACGCCGGTGTCGCCGGCGATCACGGCCGAGCCGAAGTCATGATACGGCGACTGGATCTTCGACACCATCATGCCATCGGCATCGGCGGCGCAGAAATAAACGGTGCCGCCGCCCGGCCTGTCGCGGCGCGCCTGGTCGCCAAAGCGAAGCCCCGGCTCGATGCCGTCGACAGGCAGAACCCTTTCGGGGTCGATGAGTTGCAGGCGCTGTCGCGCGTATTCCTTCGACAGGAACGTGTCCAGCGGAATATCGACATAGGCGGGATCGCTCAGCCATTCGTCACGATCGGCGAAGGCCACCTTGGTCGCCTCGACGAGGTGGTGATAATATTCGACCGAATTCCAGCCCCAGGCGCCGACATCGAAGGGTTCGAGCAGGTTGAGGATCAGTTGCGCTGCAAACCCTTGCGTTGGCGGCGGCATCTGAAAGACGTCGTAACCGCGATAGGACGACCTGATCGGCTCGACCCAGCGGGCCTGGAAGGCTTTCAGATCCTCGAAACGCAGGGGAGAGCCCATGGCTTCCATGGCGCGGCCGATTTCACGGGCGACCCGGCCTTCATAAAAGCCTTCCCGGGCGCCGTTCCTGGCAATGCCCTCCAGTGTTTCGGCCAGTTGCGCCTGCACCAGCACCTGTCCCTCGCGCTGCGGACGACCATCCGGCAGATAGAGTTTCTCCATGTTGGCGTCGGTGCGCAGGATTTCCTCGTCGGCGGCGATCCAGTCGGCCAGCGAACGGGTGATGGCGGCGCCCTCGCGAGCGTAATGGATCGCATCGGCGAACAACTCTTCCCAGGGGAGCCTGCCGTGGCGCTCATGCGCGAGGCGCCAGCCGTCGACGGCGCCGGGAGCCTTCAAGACGCTCAAGGGGCCGCGCATCGGAATGGCTTCCGTATGGCCGTTTCTCTCGTAGAATTCCCGGGTAGCCAGCGCGGCTGCCGGACCATTGGCCTCGATGGCTTCCACACCGGACGCGTTGCCGCCGGCGATCAGCCAGAAGCCGTCGCCGCCGATGCTCGCCATATGCGGATAGACCACGCTCAATGTGGCATTGATGGCAATAGCGGCATCCACCGCGCTGCCGCCGCGACGCAGTATGTTTTCGCCGGAAGCCGTAGCCAGATAGTGTGGCGAACTGGCCATGCCGCGCTTGCCGTATGCCGGCGCTCGTCCGGTTCTCGGTCCATTTGCAGAGATCATGTTGCTTTCTCCGTATCGCCCTTTCGGGCCGTCATGAAACAATCGGGGCGGTCCGCCGCTCTCAGTTTTCCTTCTTCACCATGAAACGCCGTGCAGGAGGGATCGCGGCAGCGACGATCAGGATCAGGCCTCCCAGCCCGGACAAGGCCGGCTGGCTCTGTGTGGAGCCGACGCTGACCAGCGGTATGGCCACCATGAAAAGCACGAAGACGAGGATCAACGCGGCGGCGTTATCACTGAAGATTTTCTTGAGCATTGCCGGATCTCCCTTAGCCGGTGATCAGTGCCAGGACGACGGTGGCAATGCCGGTCAGCACGAATGCCGCCACCGTCCAGGGAATGGTCTTGCGAAGGATCGCACCTTCCTGACCGCTGGCTCCGGCGGTGCTGGCGCCCATAACGACATTGGCCGGCGCTATGGCATTGCCGATCGCGCCTCCAGCCGCCTGCGCGCCCAGAATGGTGGCGGGCGGCAGGCCATTGGCCTTGGCCAGATCCAGTTGCAGTTCGGACATCAGAACCTGAGCCGACGTGCTGCTGGATGTGATGAAGGCGCTGATAATGCCCAGCCCGTTCGCGAAGAAGGCGAACACATAGGGAGACGCCACTGCCGCGATACCAAGCGCAAGCATCTGCGTCTGCCCGGAAAACTTCATGGTGGAGGCGACGATGAGGAAGGCGATGATGGGAACCGAAGCCGGCGCCGAACTCCGGATCCAGGCCGGAACGATGGGTTCCCGCACCTTGCCCGTACGTCTGGACCATTCGTCGAAATATCCCCTGCCGGCATAGACGATCCAGGCCACCAGGGCCGTCACCGCGATCACGGCGCCGGGATGGGAAAACGGATGCAATGGCGCGTATTGAGACGTGGCTTCCATCCCCGGACCCATGCCGGTCCCCAGTTGCGGAAAGGCCAGCCCGAACTTCGGGCCGTCAAGCCATTGGGCGAGCGGGCCGATCAGCGAGGTGCCCAGCGCGAGGACCGTGAGCAGGCCGTAAGGCGCAAGCGCCATCCCTGTGCCCATGGGAGGCACCGGCCCTTCACCGACGCCCAGATTGGTGCCATCGACCATTGCGGGGCGTTCCTCGATACCCTGTGCCGGCAGCCGGTAACGGGGGATGCGCGACAAGGGAAACAGGGCGATCAGGGCGACCGTCGCCGGCAGGAACGCCGCGAGGATCGGATCGACCCAGACCATGAGGGTCTGGCCGATGCCCTGGATCAGGCCGATGATCAACACAAGCGGCCAGGAGGCCCGGATGGCGGGCCAGCGCCCGTACATCCACACGATGGTGAAGCCCCCGAGCAGGGCCTGAAGGATCATCAGCAGGCCGGCCTGGACGCCCATGGACGTCGCCGTTGCCGCATCCAGTTCGACCACCTGAAGCGTAGCCAGCCAGCCGACGCCCAATGTGCCGAAGAATTTTGCCCAGATATGGGCGATGATCGGGATCGCCACGGCGTAAATGGGCCGCACGCCGAACGCCACCAGCAAAGGCGCGACAACGGCGATCGGGGTGCCGAAGCCGTCAATGCCTTGCAGGAAAGACGGCAGAACCCAGCCCAGCGCCACGATGATGAAGATCTCGTTCTGCGACATCCCGGATATTCCGTGACGCAGCGCATCATAGCCGCCTGATTTGCTCATCACGTGATAGAGCAACAACGCCGGCCAGATTACGTAGAGAATGGGCAAAGCATCCCAGGTTCCCTTGGCCGATGCAACCAGCAGGGCATCCACGGGCGTGCCAAAAGCAAAATATGCGATAGCCGCGGTGATGAAAATTGTGATGGCGCCGGCTTCCTGCGCGGACCAGTTCCGCACCACCATCAGGACGATCAACGCGAGCGTCGGAACGCCGGCCAGCAGCCAATGCAGCAGAGTGAGTTCCATCTTATCGCCTATGTTTCGAACAGTTTTCCGCCCCATACGGCAAGTAATTTCCGTGGGACGCGTGAGAACACCGGGAAACCGAGCGTCAATCTCGATCCATCAAATTTCCGACAAGGATTTTTCGGGTTTTTCGCGCTGAGTTTTATTCGTTTCAGCACTGGGGAATATTCATGAACGTAAAGCATATTACGTTCTAAACTAACAGACGGCCCGTTTATTTTATTGATCAAAATCAAACAAAAACAGATTTCCTTATCGGACAACAGCGCACTGGAAACCGAAGCGATCTCGCTTCGGCTGGAAATGCTCCATATGCGGGCGCAAGCGGCACACACCTGCCTGTCGTCGAGGATTGTCTTTTGGAAAGGATTATGGAGGGGTCGTCGTCGCGCAAGGGCCCCTGCCCGCCGGCATTGCCGGAGGCGGTCGTTTTCGTCGTCGCCGTCGCCCAAAGCCGGGTTGAGCGAGTTTCCGGCCATCGCAGTGAAACCGCCCGATTTATGTCGGGAGCAACTCGATCAGGACGGTCCCGGCTTCGCTGATATCCCGGCTGGTCGCCTCCGAGACGGCCTGAACGTCGCCGCGCCGCAGGGCCGTGATTATATTGTCATGCTCTTCATTGGCGATGGCATGGAAGCGGCCCTCCTGCGCCAGCCGGTTCAGCCACGGGCCGGTCCTGAGCCAGCACAGGCCGATCAGCTGCTGAAGATACGGCAGGCCGGATGCCTCATAGATCAGGAAGTGGAAACTCTGATTGTCCGCGAGATAGTCGGGAAAGCGGCCTTTCGCAATGGCGGCATGCATTCGCTCCGAGAGCATCTGAAGCCGATCGCACAGCGCCTCGTCGGCGCGCGCGGCGGCGGCTTCGGCGGCAAAGCATTCGAGTCGCAGGCGGATTTCGGTGACTTCGACAAAGCGGCTGCGCGTCATGACGGGAACCTGGATGGTCCGGTTGGGAGCCAGTTCGAGCGCCCCTTCCGCGATCAGCCTTTGCAGCGCCTCGCGCACCGGCGTCGCCGAAATCCCGAGGCTGGCGCCCAGGCCCCGGATCGTCGGCGACTGGCCCGGCGCCAGCCGCCCCGTCAGAAGCGCATTGCGCAACGTAACGTAGGCCTGTTCATGCAACGGCTCGGACGTCAGCGGTGTGAACTCCATTTGGTTCTCTTTCCTGCCTTTTGCCCGAAGCTAGAGTAATTTCCACGGAACTGTGAGTGCTTTTTCATCAGGAGTTGCAAAGCCTCGTCCAAACACGTGCTCTTTCCCGTCAATGGGCCGCCAGAGCCCCTCGCACGGCTTCCAGAAAACGTTCGGCCTCCGCCCGGCGAAGCACCAGCGGCGGACGGATCTTGAGGATGTTCGCCCCCGGCCCGGTGGCGCTGATCAAAACGCCGTTGCGACGCAGATAATTGACCAGATGGCTCGCAAGGCGGGCGTTGGCCGCGGAACCTTCGACGCATTCGACGGCAAGGAACAGCCCGGCGCCGCGGATATCACCGATATCGTCGCGACCCGATGTGATCTCTCCCAGCTGTTGCTTGAGGAAGGCGCCCGTCGTGCGCGCATTTTCCTGCAAGCCATCTTCCTCGATCACATCGAGCACGGCCATCCCGGCGGCGCAAGCTACCGGATTGCCGCCGAACGTGTTGAAATAGCGGGCCCTGACGCCGAATTCCTCGACAAGTTCCGGGCGCAATGCCACGCCCGCGACGGGAAAGCCATTGCCCATCGGCTTGCCCATGGTCACCATGTCCGGCACGAGCCCATGGCGCTGAAAACCCCAGAAAGCATCCCCGGTGCGCGCGAAGCCGGATTGCACCTCATCCGCGATGAAGACACCGCCTTCGGCCCGGATCAGGTCGACGGCCGGCTTGAGAAAACCCGCCGGATCGGGATAAAGCCCGTCGCTGGAAAAGATCGTGTCCACGATCAAGGCGGCCGGCTCGATGCCGTCGGCGCGCATCGCGGCGATGGCGACGGCCAGATCGGCGGCGAATTTCGCACCCTGCTCCAGGGGCGGCACAGTGAGCGCATTCGGCGCCGGGATCAGCCGCACGCGTGGTCCGCGCGGCACGAAATCTCCGAGCGACGGGGAAATCTCGGAGACCGCCTCGGTGAGGCCATGATAGGCAAGGCCGGTGACGATCACGCCCTGCCGCCCGGTGAAGGAGCGCGCGATCCTCAGCGCAAGGTCGTTGGCCTCCGATCCGGTGCAGGTGAACATCACATGACCCAGCGCATCGGGCATGGTGCCGAGCAGCCTGTCCGCATAGGCGACGACGCCTTCATGCAGATAGCGGGTGTGGGTGTTGAGGGTGCCGAGCTGGCGCGTGACTGCCTCGACCACTTTCGGATGGCAATGGCCGACTGACACCACATTGTTGTAGGCGTCGAGATAGGACCTGCCCTTGTTGTCGTAGAGCCAGACGCCCTCGCCGCGCACGAGATGCAGCGGCTCCTCGTAAAACAGGCGGTAGGCCGGGCCGAGCACCTTGCGGCGATGCGCGATCAGCGCCGCGTCCCCGGCTTCGAGGCCCGCGGCATGGTCCGGGTCAAAGGCGTTCACCATGGTCATGACGATTTACTCCGGTTTGGCGGAAAGGGCGGCGGCGCGCAGCGCTTGCGCGGTCTCGCGGGCGCCGATGCGGTCGATGACATCCAGCCCCCGCAGCGAGGCGGCGGCATTGCGCAGGATATAGGCGGCATTTTCAGGATAGCGCCGCGCGCGCCATGCGGTGATGGCGAGCGTGGTGATGTGGCGCAGCCGGATCAGGTCCGGCAGCAGCGCGAATTCCTCCTCCTCCAGCGGCAGGACGAGGCAATAGCCCGCGACCAGATCGGCGATCCGGCGTAGAGGATCGGCGTCGTCGGTGACGTGATAGGAGCAGGCGACCGCCAGATCGCAGAGGATCGGCGTATGCACCATATCGCCGAAATCGATGATCCCGGTCAGGCGCGTGGCCTCCGGCGCGTCCACCACGAGATTATGCGGATTGAAATCATTATGGACGATCTGGGTGCGCAGGTGGGGCAGACGCGGCGCGATCTCGGCGTCGAAACGGTCGAGCAGCGCGGTCAGCCTGAGCCGCAAGCCGCTGTCCTCGACGGACTCCAGCATGGGACGCAGCCGCCCGGCCCATTTGATATCCCATTGCAGCATGTGCCCGGCCGCCGGATGGAAGAAGCCGCGCAGCGCCTTGGTCAACCGTGCAAGCAGGATGCCGATGCCGCGATGCAGATCGGGGCCGGCGGTGGCCGCATGCAGCATCGTACCGTCGATAAAGGTCAGCAGCCGCGCCACATGTTCCTGTCCCGAGGGACCGGTGACGATCTCCCACGGCCGGCCCGCCCGCGTCTCGCAGACGCGTTGCACCGGCAGCGCCGGATCGACGGCGGCGAGATGTGCAAGGGCTGCGGTCTGCATGGCCGTGACGGCGCGATCCTCCGCTGCATTGGTGATCTTCAGCAACGCCTGCTCACCGCCGGCGAGGCGGATATGGAAGTTCGAATCCCGCTCGGAGGACAACATCCGCATCTCGCCGGAAATGCCGAACACACGCTTGGCGATACGGGCGCCCTCTTCCAGTGAGACACCCGGCGGGGCTTGCGACAGAAGCGCGCTCTCGGCGATGGCGCCGGCCTCTGCCGTGCAGGCGGGGTCCGTCGTCGCCACGAACGGCGGCAGGCCGCCGGAAGCGTCGACAGCGGCCGGATGGGGATTGATCAGCACGACGATATCCTTGTTGCTGGGCTTTGGCTGTTTGCGTCAGCTCGAAGAGTTGCTGCCCCCGGCGAGGCATTCGCCGCCATCGACCACCAGCGCATGGCCGGTGATGAAGGAGGAACGATCCGAGCAGAGAAAGAGAACGGCTTCGGCAATCTCCTCCGGCCGGCCGAAACGCCCCATCGGCACCAGATCGCGGACGACCTTTTCCAGCGCCGCGCGACCGCCGAGCTGCGCCTCATAGGGGCCGTTGAATGGCGTATCGACCCAGCCGGGGCAAAGCGCATTCACGCGGATGCCGTCCCGGGCATAGTCCAGCGCGATCTGCTTGGTCATGGTGATGACAGCCGATTTGGTGGTGATATAGGCAAGCATGCCCTTGTCGAGAAACACGCCCGCATTCGAGGCGGTGTTGAGAATCACCCCGCCGCCCTGCGCCCGCATATGCGGCAGCGCAGCCTTGCAGGCCGCAAACTGCGCGACGACATTGATCTCGTAGCTCTTGCGCATGTCGCCGGCATCGATCTGCTCCAGCGCACCGCCGATCTGGATGCCGGCGTGATTGTGCAGGATGTTCAGCGCGCCGCGCTCACGCACCACGCGGGCAAAGACCTCGGTGACCGCGGCCTCATCCGCCACATCCATCGCCGAGGATGCAGACAGGCCGCCAGCGGCCTGGATTGCCTCCGCCGTCTCCTGCGCCATCGCCGCGTCACGGTCGGTCACCATCACAAAGGCGCCATTGGCGGCGAGGATACGGGCGGACTCGCGGCCGATGCCGGATCCGGCGGCGGTGACGAGCGCGATCTTGCCGCCGAGAAGAGTGTCGCTCATGGGGTGTCTCCTTCATTGCGCAGGCTGCGCTCGGTTCTGGCGTCGAACAGATGCACGGCACCGGCATCGATATGGAAGTCGCGCGTCTGGCCCCGCTGCGGCGCGGTGCCGGGTTGCAGGCGCAAGGTCACTTCCTGACCGGCAAAATCGCCGATGACATAGACTTCCGCGCCGCAGGGCTCGATCAGCGACGCGGTGATGGCGAAGGAGGGCCAGTCGGAACGACCCGCTTCCAGATGGAACGCCTCGGGCCGGATGCCGAGCAGAACCTCGCGCCCGTTCTCGCCCTTCAGATGGGCGAAGGCCTGCGGCAGCGGGAAGGAGGGGCCTCCCGTCACCGCGATGACACCGTCCCGCACCAGGGCAGGCAACAGGTTCATGGCCGGCGAGCCGATGAATTTGGCGACAAAGGTGGTGGCGGGGCGATTGTAGAGATCGTCCGGCGCGCCGATCTGCTCGATCCGACCCTCGCGCATGGCGACGATCCGGTCGGCCAGCGTCATCGCCTCGATCTGGTCGTGGGTGACGTAGATCACCGTCTGTTTTTCTTCCAGATGCATGCGCTTGATTTCCGCCCGCATCGAGGTGCGCAGCTGCGCATCGAGGTTGGAGAGCGGCTCGTCGAAGAGATAGACCGCCGGCTGCCGCACCATGGCGCGGCCCATGGCGACGCGCTGGCGCTGGCCGCCCGAAAGTTCACGGGGTTTGCGTGTCAGCAGATGGTTGATATGCAGCATTTTCGCCGCCCGGTTCACCTGATCGTCGATCTGCGCCTGCGGAACCTTGGACAGCTTCAGGCTGAAACCCATATTCTCGGCGGCGGTCATATGCGGGTAGAGGGCATAGGACTGGAAGACCATCGCGATATCGCGGTTGCGCGGCGAAAGGCGCGTGACGTCGCGTTCCCCGATACGAATCTCGCCCGCCGATGTGGCTTCCAGCCCGGCGATCATGCGCAGCAGCGTGGTCTTGCCGCAGCCTGACGGACCGACCAGCACCACGAATTCCCCATTGGCGATCCTCAGATCGAGGTCGCGGATGATATCGACCGCGCCGAATTTTTTGGCGAGCCCGACGACTTCCACCTGAGCCATTTCTCTTTCCTCTTCTAGAATCTCTTTGTGAAAAGACCGCGCCGCTCGCAGACATCGGCAGCCTCTTCGATCAGCGCCGCAATGCGGGTCGCGCCATAATCGACCCGCATCAAAGTGGCGCGCTCACGCAGCTGATCGGCGGATTTCGCGCGGCCGGGGCGCAGCAGTTCGTAGGTATCGAGCAGCATTTCCTGCGGCACGGCGACCAGTTCGGCGGCGCGTTCGAAATTCTCGGCGAGACGGTCGCGGTCCGTGGCGCGGGCGACATCGGCCTGCAATCGCAACGCCTCCGGCGTGATCGCGAGATCCTGTGCGACGATCCGGCCTTCCAGCACCGCGTCGACGGTGAAATCCTCAAGCCCCAGCCCGGTCTTGCTGCGCACCAGATGCGGCGCCTTCTCGGAAAGGGGGTACAGATTGCGGGCATCGGTGCTCATGCGTTACGCTCCGCGCTGGCGAAGAACATCTCTTCCGGCTCGGCGCCGGGTTCGCTCATTTCCGTCTCGATGGCATAGAGCAGCGCGACGCGCGGGTGGAAGCGCGCGCCGAGCGCCTGCCCGTCGTTGGTCACGATGATCGGCTCGGGCGTCTCGCCCCAGGTCATGCGCCCGGCATTGCGGCCCATGGCGCGATATTGCTCCAGCGACACCAGCGGCGCATTGGAGAACAGCTCCAGATTCATATGCGGCAGCCGATCCCGGTGGTGGATGATCGCGGTGCCCTTGGCCTGAATGCCGATTCCGTAGCCGGAGCCCGCCAGATGCGCAGCACTCAGGCCAAGGAAGGACGTGTCGGCCGTATGCCGGATCCGCACCACCCGCGGCATGCCGCCACCTTCCAGGATACCCCGGGTCAGCGCGTCCAGCACATCGCTGACCGCATGGCCCGCCGTCGTGCGATGCAGCCGCTCGCCGAAGGCCGGAGAAATGCCGACCACCACCTCGTGCGGATCGTGGCCCTTGCCGGCCTTGCCGATCGGGTAGAACTGCGCCGAACCCGTCGGCGCCTCATGGCTACCCTCGGCGTCAAGGACATGACTGCGATTGATCGTGCCCCTGACCGCCTTCACGCGGCTCCAGCGGGCCTCGTCCATACGGTAGCCGGTGCCTGGCCCCGAATAGTGGTTCGGATCGTTCACCGCGCTGACGACCTTGCCGTCGCGGACGATGGCCGAGGTTTGCAGATAATCGCCGCTTACGCGCTGGCGCAGCATGCTCATCAGGTTTTCGGCCATCGCGCGATGGCCGCGCAACGCCAGCGCCCGCACCACATCGAGGGCGGTCAGCCCGCGCGCGGCGATATCGCGGCTGATTTGCAGGGTGCGGACCGGAGGAAAGGTTTCGGTGTCATCGGAGCCGGAGGCATGGATGACGCTGGCCTTCATTCCCGCATCGGCCCTGGCAAGGCCAAGCTCGTCCAGCACATCGTCGATCGCCTCCACCGCCTGACGCCGCACCGCAAGCGCTTCCTCCTCGGTCAGCGGCGCAAGCCCGCCATCCACCTCGAAATCCCGTTGCAGGACGAGGTAGTCCTCCATCTCCTCGGCGTTGAAAAGCGAGGGATTGAAGGAATTGTCATAGGCGCGGATCGAGCCGAAGCCGGAGGTGATCAGGTCCGATCCCGCCAGCAGGTAGGGCGTGATCTTCGCACCGATGCGGATCTCGGATTCCGACGTCTTGGTGTCGTTGCCCGAGGCGCATTCCAGCCCCAGCCAAACCGCCAGCAGGTTTTCCGCCATCAGCTCCCGGATCCCGCCCGGCATCGAGGCCGTCAGCGGCGCACCGTCGACGCCCCCGTTCTGGGTGCCCTGAACGCCCATGGCGCGCTGGAGGCAGAGGCAGCGGGCTTCCAGATACAGCACCGAGCATTTTTCATGAAACCCCATCAGCAATTCCGAGCCCGCCCCCGACGTGCAGCGGGCCTTGATGCCCCGCGAGGCATAGGCGGCCGTCAGGAAGGTCTTCGACCAGGGCGTATCGTCGCCGTCGACGAAAGAGCGTTCGCTGCCATAGACGGAGACGGTCTCGGCATAGGTCGCAAGGCCCGCAAGGCCGATCTTCAGTTCCTCGGCCTCTTCGATCGAGCACTGGAACAGGGTGCTGCCGCGCCCGGCGGCCGCACCCACGGTGCAGGCCAGCGCATTGGCCCAGGCATTGCCCGCCACCCGCATGGTGGTTTCGATCTCATCGAAGCCGAGCGCCACGGCAATGGCGGAATCGGCCGCCAGTTGCAGCGGGTCGTCCTTGGCGTTGGTGACATGCGCCTGGTTGCCGGGGCTATGACGCTGGCGCATCTTGGAATAGGCGAAGGTCGACTCCAGCGCCGAAAGCCGGCCCACCACCTCGGCCAGTTTGGCGGGGGTCATGCCGCGCGCCAGCCGCTCGAGACCCTCGCGCGGCACGTTCACATCGACCAGCATCCGCGCGACCACGGTGCTGTCGAGCGCCATCGCCTCGGCAGCGACGGTCCGGTCGATGTGATGGGCGGCGATGAAGGCGTCGAGAATGTCGAAATCGGCGGCCTTGCGGCCATCCATCTCAAGGATCGCCCCATCCGGCCCGAGCGTCAGCCCGGGCGCGGGATCCCAGGGCGAATGAAAGACTGCAAAGCCGTTTTCCGGGCTTTCCTCCGAGAAACTGTCCAGCCGCAAGGGGCGCTGGTCCCATTCCTGCATGCGCTTCCAGCGCGAAGCCTGATCCTGCGTCATTCTCAGTTCTCCCGCATGATGCGCAGCAGAACGACCGTCAGGACGACCACCGCCGCGAGAAGGATGAAGGAAACGGCCGCCGCCTGGCCGATATCGAGGAAACGGAAGCCCAGACGGTAGGCGTAGAAGCTGATCGTCTCGGTCACCTTGCCGGGACCGCCCTGCGTCAGCATGTAGATCAGGTCGTAGCTCTTCAGCGCGGTGATCATGCGGATCAGCAGCGTCACGAGGATGACCGGTTTCAGCATCGGCAGGGTGACATGCCAGAGGATCTGGAAGGCGCTGGCGCCATCGATGCGCGCGGCCTCCACCGGATCCTGCGGCAGCGATTTCAGCCCGGCATAGAGCATGATCAGCATCAGCGACGTCTCGTTCCAGATATCGACGAACACCACGGTCGCCAGCGCCAGATCGGGATCGCCGAACCAGCCCTGCTGGGGGATGCCGACCAACGACAGCAGCCAGTTGATGATGCCGAGATTGGGGTTGAACATCAGCCGGAACATCAGCGCCACCGCCACCGGCGTCATCAGGATCGGCAGCATCAGCACCAGCAGGTAGATTTCGCGGAACTTCAGCCAGGACTGGTTCAGGAGGAGCGCAAGGCCGAAGGCGATCAGGAATTCCAGTACGACCACAATCACCGTCAGCTTCATCGTGACCCACGATACGCCGGCGAATTCATCGCTCATCATCACGGCGTAGTTCTCGAACCAGACGAGATCGCCCATGCCATAGGTGATGATATATTCGTGCAGGCTGAGCCAGAAGGAATAGAGAAGCGGCCCCGCCACCACCAATGCCAGCACGAGGATGGTCGGTGTCATGAACAGCAACTTGTAAAACCCGGTCGACAACCCGTCCGATCGGGGAGACGCGGCGGAATAGGCGGGTCTTGTGGTCTGGCTGATGCTTGTCATGCTTCTGAAATCCGTCGCACGGGAGGATCGGGGCTGCGGCCGGCCGATTATCCGGCCGCAGCGGTTTCATGGGGGATGGGGATCACTTTAGCAGCGGATCGCCCCTCGTCAGACGGGCGAACTTGTCTTCGGCATTGGCGATGGCCGTCGCCGGATCCGTGCCGTTGGCGAGAACGTCGCCCATCACCTCGGCGAAAACCTCGACGAGCTGGGTTGCGCGCGACATGACCGGCAGGCCCTTGGCGTGGGCGAGCGCATCGCCTACCGCCGCCATCTGCGGCCAGAGCTTCAGATACTCGGCGTCGTCATAGATCCAGGCCTGCGTCGCCTGGCCGCCGGCCATGGCGCGCTTCATCGCCACATCCCTGGATTCCACCCACTTGATGAACTCCCAGGAACAATCCGGATTGGCGGCATTGGTCGGGATCGACCAGCCCCAGGCGCCGAGCAGGCTGTCCTCGCCGGGCATGCGCGCGAAGGCCACTTTGTCGACCACCTGCGATTCCTTCGGATCCTGCAAGGTCGGCATCAGGAACAGGTAGGAAATCGCGAAAACCGCCTTGTCCTGCTTCAGCGTATTGGCGACATCGTCGAAATTCGCGCCGAGCGCGCCGGGCTGGGCGGCATTGGCCAGGAGGTCGGCGTAGATCGTCACCGCCTCGATGCCTTCGGGCGAGCCGAGCGCCGGCTCCCATGTTTCACGATCGTAGAAATCCGCGCCGAGCGAGAAGACATAGTTCGTGGCTTCCATCACCACCGGGTCGGCACGCTGGCCCGACATGGCGACGCCGGCCTTGCCGGTATGCTGACCTGCCCATTTGGCGACTTCGGCATATTCCTGAAGCGTTTCGGGCAGACGCCAGTCGCGGCCGAAATTTTCCTTGTAGGCAGCCTGGAAAGCCGGATCCTCGACGATGTCCTTCCGGTAGAGCATGCCCATCGCATATTGCCAGAACGGCAGCATATAGGTGGTGTCCTTCACCTTGCCGTTCACATCCATCAGCGCGGGATAATAGACCGAGGTGTCGATCTTGTCGGCGGCGATGCGCTCGTCGAGCGGCTGGATCCAGTTGGCGGTGACAAACTCGCCCGCCCAGTAACTGTCGACCGCCAGCACGTCATATGAGCCGGAGGAGGCCGTCAGGCTCGGCACCAGCTTTTCATGCATCAGCGAATAGTTGACCGCTTCCATGTTCAGCTTGGCGCCCGACAGGGCCTCGAATTCCGGGGCGACCTCGATCAGCGCGGTGCTGTCAGGCACGGTCTCGAGCAGAAGGTTCAGCGTCTTTCCCTTGCAGACGGCAGCGGGATCGGCGAGCGCTGTCGAGGCGGCGAGCAGCGAGGCGGCCATCACGCCAAGCCTTGTTGTGATCAGTCTGGGCATGCTTCGATCTCCTTGGTGAGGTTGAATACGGAATTCGGACCGTGGGTCCCGTATGTTGCCGGTTAGCCCTTGACCGCTCCGAGGTTCAGCCCCGAGACGAGAAAACGGCGCATGGCGAAATACAGGATCGCCATTGGCAGCATGGCGAGAATGGTCGCCGCGCTGACCGCCCCGATCGCCGTGCCCTGCTGGGTGACCAGGCTGGATATGGCGACGGGAAGGGTCTTCGACTCGTTGCCCGACAGCATCAGGGCAAAGAGAAACTCGTTCCAGCTCAGCACAAAGCTGAGGATGGTGGCCGCCCCGATTCCCGGCAGCAGCGCGGGAACGATGATGCGGATGAAGGCGGTCATCGGCGTGCAGCCATCGATCAGCGCCGCCTCGTCCAGCTCACGCGGAACGCGCTTCATGAAGCTCATCATCAGCCAGACGACATAGGGCAGGTTGAAGGCGAGATAGGTGACGATCAGGCCGGCGCGGGAGTCGGTCAGGCCGATATCCTTGAAGATCAGGAAGAAGGGGATGACCAGCACGATGGGCGGCATCATCTGGGTGGCGAGGATGACGATCGGCATCGCGTTACCGCCGGCCTTGTAGCGGTCGATCGCATAGGCCGCGAGCGCGCCGATCACGACCGCCAGCAACGTGGAGGTCAACGAAATGATCAGGCTGTTCAGGAAGAATGTACCGAAATCCATCTCGACGAGGATCATGCGGTAGTTGTCGAGGGTCGGTGTGAAGAACAGCGCGGGCGGCAGCTGATAGGCAACGATCTTGTCTGCAAACGAGGTCCGGAGCACCCACAAAAGCGGTGAAAGCACCACCAGGCAGCAGAGGCCGAGGATCAGATGCGTGACGATACGCAGAAGAAGGGAAGGCTGCATTCTGTCGCCTGTAATTTGTTATAACAAATATCGTGCAACGCATCTGTGGGGAAGATCGGGGGCTTGTCAAGCGCTTTTCGCGATATCCCCGCACTCTCTGGCCGCGCCGAAAAAACGGACAACATGCAGCGGCCACCCCATGGGAGTTGCGAAAATTTTTTGTGAAAACAATATGTTGCGGATCGACAGGCGCGGCTTCCGGCAAAGCCGGGGATGCGCCGGAGACGGTCAGGCATCAGGACGCCTGTCGAATCCGCGCCGATGAGCCGTGCCTCGCGGAAAAAGTTCCGGCGAGGATATGCCGTACATCGATAGCGAAGGGATCGACACGCCCGTCGTCGGGAAGATCGAAAAACTGGTGTGGCTGGATATGGGACGACCGGCTGTCGGCCACGATCAATTTGGTGCGCGCGGAGTTTTACCGCCCGTGGCGGAAATCCAGATCGCCCGTGAGTTCACGAAGCTGGCAAGATCCCTGAACAGGGAATGTTCCGGAAGTGATCCAGAAGCCCATGGCACTCATCCGATACGTCGACCGGCAATGAGACGTGACGCTTAAAGTGCTGATTTCATTATGGAAGAATGGTACGGTTGGGGGGTCTCGAACCTCCGACCTCAGGTGCCACAAACCTGCGCTCTAACCAACTGAGCTACAACCGCACTTGCACGGGCAAGCCGCGCTTGGGCCGTCACATACGGGCAGCGGACCATTTTGGCAAGCCCCTTGTGGTCGCCGGCCCAAAAAAACCGGGCACGACGGCCCGGCCTTTTTCGATGGCGGCGGGCGCTTCCGCCCGGCCGGTCCGGCGTCAACCGGCCTTGAACGACTTCATCGCCTTTTCAGCCGCGGACTTGCCCGGGGCGGCGACCTTCTCGGCGACCCTGCGGGAGGTTTCCTGCAAGGTACGGGCCTGCTCGACGGCGACTTCGGCCTGCTTGCGCAGGAAGGCCGTCTGCAATTCGAAAAGTTCGGCGACGGATTTCACGCCGAGCAGCGCTTCCATATGCGAAAGCGAGTTCTCGGCATTGGTGCGAAGCGCGTCGATGGCCTTGAGGCCGAGTTCGACGGTACCGGTCTGGGCGCTTTCCATCGTGGCTTCCGCCGTCTGCGTTGCCTCTTCGGCCGCTTCCTTCATCCGCGCGTAGGCTTCCTTGGACTGCGCCGCGCCTTTTTCGGCGAAATCGCGGAAGCTCTCGGAGAACTTTGCCGGGTCGAGGGCGGCGATGGAGAATGCGTCGTCGGTTTTTCTGGTAGCCATTTTCTGCGCTCCTTTGTTGGGCCCTCTTCAGAGGCGCCATGTTCGGATTGGCTGCTTTATAGCGCATATTATTTTGCATTGCAACATAATTGTGCAGCGCACAATAAAAGCTGCGGGGCGTTAACCCTTCTTGCCGAAAGCACCGCGCCTGTCGGGGCTTTTGCTGGACCCGCAACGGCGGGATGGCTATTAATAAAGCGTTAATCGACGTCCACCATGCCGGAAGCCAGACACAGGCCAGAACATGTCCGCCAAGCAGTATCCCTTTATCGACGTCGCCGTCCATGAACGGGTACGTGCGCCCTTTTCCCGGGGCGATGCCGTGGTGCTCTTCTCGCCGGACATGGCGCGCGTCCTGTGGGCCAACGGCCGTGGCGCGGCCCTCTTCGGCCACGACAATATCTACGATTTCCTCGATGCAGGGCCGGACACGGCGAATGTCGCCTTCCGTCAGCTTTCCGCCACCGCGCGGCAGGCGCGCCGGCCGGGCGAGGCGCGCACGCTGCTGATGCGGATCGGCGCCGGGTTCCGCAGCGCTCCCGTGCAGGCAGAGGTCGAATGCATCGCGCTCCGGCCGGCCGAAAACGCCATCCTGTTCAGCGCGCCGGTCACGGTGGGCGAGCAGAGCCCGGAAGAGGCGGCGCAAGCCATGCTGTCCGGCTTCGACGACCCGGATACGCATATGGCGGTGCTTGACGAGGATGGCGGCGTCATCGCCGCCTCCGAAGGCTTCTCCGGCCTGTCGATCAGCCCCGAAACCCGCCGCCTGCTGGTGGGAGCGGCCGGCCGTGACGCGGATCGGCTGGTGAAGCGGCCGATCCCGACCGGGCGCGGCCATCTACCCGCCGCCATCGGCCGCGTCTCGGAGGCGCCCGCGCTGCATCTGCTCTTCGCCGTGGAAACCATCCTCGGCCACCTCGATCCCGATGCCGGCGATGCGGAAGCCTCCGACGATCCCGGCATCGAGGATATTTCCCCTGCGGCCATGCAGGCCGATCCCGACACTTCGGCCGCGACCTCGATATCGAGCGAGCCCGTCGAGGACACCATTCCACCGCAGCCCGGAGAAACGGAAACCGCGCAGGACACGCCCGCCCCTGAAACTCTGGCACCCATGGACGAGGGACAGGACGGAGCCATGGCCGCGCAGGAGCCCGCGGCCATCGCCTCCCCCGCCGCTTTCGTCTTCAATCGCCAGAGCCGACCCGTACGCTTCGTCTGGAAGATCGACGCGGAAGGCCGCTTCAGCGAGATTTCCGAAGAATTCCCCGCCACCGTCGGGCCTGCCGCCGCCGCCATCACCGATGAACGCTTCAGCGATGTCGCCAAACGCTTCGATCTCGACCCGGACGGCAAGATCGGCGAATTGCTCCGCCGGCGCGACACCTGGTCGGGCAAGACCATCCTGTGGCCGGTTCAGGGCACCAGTCTCGTCGTGCCGGTCGATCTTGCCGCGCTGCCGACCTATTCCCGCGCGCGCGAGTTCGATGGATTTCGCGGGTTCGGTATCCTGCGCATCGCCGATGCGGAAGAAGACCCGCGAGCCCGTGGCCTGACGCTGGGCCTCTCGCACGAAGCCGAAGGGGAAGACGTTGCGGCGGATGCCGCGCCCCCCGCACCGGAACCGGTCTCCAGCCCCGATGGCGCCGAGCCCCCGGAAACATCACCGGACGAAGCCGGCGCGTCTCCGGCCGGCGTCCCGGATGCAGCGGCGCAGGAAGAGACCTTTTCGCACGACGCCTTTCAGGGCGAGCGACCGGCCCTGCGGCTGGTCGAAAATCCCGGCCGGCGCGAGCCGGACAAGATCGTGCGCCTTGAAGCGCGGCGCGAACGCAGCCTTTTCGAGGGACTGTCGAGCAGCGAGCAGGCGGCCTTCCGCGAAATCGCCCGCCAACTCGGCGACACTTTCGGCAAGCGCAAACCGGAGGATCGTCCGTCCGACGAGGATGAAAGCCCGACCGGCGAAACGGGCGCGGAAACCGTGACGCCACCGCCGCAGGAACCCGTCGACGCCGTCTCCCCGGCCACCAGCGGGCCTGCCGATGAAGATATGGCCGATGACGACCCGGCCGCTGCCGCCGGCCGCCGCCTAGAGCCTGACGCCGCCCCGGAGGAAGACGCCGAAGCCGCACCGGCCGATGCGGTAGACGACGGCCACGGCGGGATAGCACCGGCACGCACCCGGATGGAATACGGGCTTACCGCCACCGTCGTCGACGCGTTGCCGGTGGCGCTGCTCATCCACGTCGGCGACCAGTTGATTCATGCCAATCCCGAGTTCCTGCGCCTCACCGGCTATGCCGCGCTTTCCGATCTCGACACGGCGGGCGGGCTCGACACGCTTTTCGAGCAGCCGGCGGAGGAAGGACGCTATGGCGCGGGCATGATGGCGCTTCATCATGCCGACGGTCATGCGGCCATCCCGGTCCGCGCCCGCCTGCAATCCATTCGCTGGGAGGATGGCACGGCGCTGATGCTGGCGCTGACGCCGGCCGGCAAGCCCGCGCCGGAAGCAGAAGACGGCCGGAAGGACGAAAACGGCGAGCAGGCCGGCAATGCCGAACAGATAGCCACCACGGCGCTGCGCGTGGAGATCGGCGAATTGCGCTCCATCCTCGAAACGGCGACCGATGGCGTCGTGGTCGTCGGCCAGGACGGAGCCATCCGCTCCATGAACCGCTCGGCCAGCGCCCTTTTCAACTATGACGAGGACGAGACGCGCGGGCGGCCCTTCGCCATGCTCTTTGCCCATGAGAGCCAGAAGGCCGTTCTCGATTATCTTGCCGGCCTTTCCGACCATGGCGTCGCCAGCGTGCTCAACGACGGTCGCGAGGTGATCGGACGGGAAGCCGCGGGCGGTTTCATCCCGCTGTTCATGACGATGGGCCGCCTTTCGGCCTCCGCCGGTTATTGCGCGGTCATTCGCGACATCACGCAATGGAAACGCACCGAGGAAGAACTGCGCAACGCCAAGCGCGCCGCCGAGATGGCCAATGCCCACAAGAGCGACTTCCTCGCCCGCGTCAGCCACGAGATCCGCACCCCGCTCAACGCCATCATCGGCTTTTCCGACATGATGGCGACGGAACGTTTCGGGCCGGTCGGCCATCCGCGTTACATCGAATACGCCAATGACATCGGCCGCTCCGGCCGCCATGTGCTCGATATCGTCAACGACCTGCTCGATATTTCAAAAATCGAGGCAGGGGAGATGGATCTCGATTTCACCGCCGTCGGCCTCAACGAAACGGTCGCCGAAGCGGTTTCGCTGGTGCAGCCGCAGGCCAATGCGCAACGCGTGATCATCCGCACCTCGCTCACCAACACCGTGCCGAAAATCGTCGCCGACCAGCGCTCGATCAAGCAGATCGCCCTGAACATCCTGTCGAACGCCATCCGTTTCACCCCCTCGGGCGGCCAGATCGTCGTCTCCACCGTCTATGAAGCCAACGGCAGCGTCGCCCTGCGCATCCGCGACACCGGCATCGGCATGACCCGCAACGAACTGGAACAGGCCATGAAGCCGTTCCGCCAGGTGACGACGGGGGGTGGCCGCAAGCGCGGCGACGGTACCGGCCTCGGCCTGCCGCTGACGAAAGCCATGGTGGAAGCCAACCGGGCGAGCTTCGCCATCAGTTCCACGCCCAACGAAGGCACACTGATCGAAGTGTCCTTCCCGTCACCGCGCGTGTTGGCAGATTGAGCCGATTGGATTAGAGCGGGAGACGGCACGCCCCATCGGAGCCGCCTCCCCCGCAAGGTCGGCCAGATCACAAGAGGCGGATGAGGAACGGCTTCCGGAGGCCCCGGCTTGCCCAGGGACCTTCTTTCTCCGAGGTGGACATCTTGCAGGCTTCTTCCGAAAGCATACCGGCCCGACAGGGCGTCCGACGCTCCGCCGCAAGACGTCATCCCCTTCTTTCCGGCACCGCCGTGCTCGCCGCGCTGGTCGCGCTCATGCCGGTGATCGCGATCCTCGTCATCGCGGCGACCGGTGGCACGGACAGCTGGCCGCATCTGCTGCAAAACGTCATTCCCCGCGCCACGATGCGCACCCTGCTGCTGCTTGCCGGCGTGGGCGCCGTCACCGCGGCGGTGGGCGTCGGAACCGCCTGGCTTGTGGCAAGCTGCGATTTTCCGCTGCGCCGGAGCCTTTCCGCCCTTCTCGTCCTGCCGCTCGCCATCCCGTCCTATCTCGGCGCTTACGCCTTTGCGGAATTCTTCTCCTTCACCGGCCCCGTGCAGTCGGCCTATCGCGGCCTGTTCGGCTTCCAGTCGAGCCGCGACTACTGGTTTCCGGAAGTGCGCACGACCGGCGGCGCGGTGCTCGTGCTGGCAAGCGTCCTCTATCCCTATATCTATCTCGCCACGCGCTCGATGTTCCTGATGCAGGGGCGCGCGGCGGCGGATGTGGCCCGAACGCTCGGCGCGGGGCCGTTCAGGGTGTTCACACGGGTGCAGATCCCGATGGCGCGCCCCGCCATCATGGTCGGCCTGACACTGGTGGGCATGGAGACGCTGAACGATATCGGCGCCGTCGAATATCTCGGCGTCCAGACGCTCACCTTTTCGATCTTCGACACCTGGCTGAACCGCGGCAGCCTCGCCGGCGCGGCGCAGATTGCCTGCATCATGCTCCTGTTCGTCGCCGCCCTGCTCTTCATCGAGCGCGCCGCGCGCCGCAGCCAGCGCTTTACCAGCCAGAAGACCACCGCCGCCGTGCAGAATTCCGTACGGCTGAAGCTCTCCGGCTGGAAGAAATGGGCCGCAGCCCTCGCCTGCCTGCTGCCGCCGATCATCGGCTTCGTCGTCCCGGTCTACGTCCTCGGCGGCTACGCCCTTCACCGCCTGGAGCAGTTCTCGTCGACGCGCCTGCTGTCGGCGCTGTGGAACAGCGTGTTCGTATCGGCCTCCACGGCCATCATCGCCGTCGGGGTCGCCTTCGTTCTCGCCTATGCCGCCCGCATCACGCGCTCGCAGACGACAGCGGTGGCAAGCCGCCTTGCCTCCTTCGGCTACGGCGTCCCGGGAACGGTGCTGGCTATCGGCGTGCTGTTTCCGCTTGCCAGTTTCGACAATGCGCTCGATGCTTTCCTCAGGGCGAATTTCGGGGTTTCCACCGGCCTTCTTCTTTCCGGCACCGGCTTCGCCATCGTCTATGCCTGCACCGTCCGCTTCCTGACGATGGCCGAGGGAACGATCGATGCCGGTTTCCACAAGCTCTCGCCGCATCTCGACATGGCGTCGCGCACGCTGGGACGCACGAGCACCCAGACGCTGCGGAGCGTGCTTCTGCCGATGATGCGTCCCGCGACGCTGACGGCCGCCCTTCTCGTCTTCATCGAGACGATGAAGGAGCTTTCCGCAACGATCCTGCTGCGCCCCTTCAACTTCAACACCCTGGCGACGCTCGTCTACGAGGACGCCTCGCGCGCGAAGGTGGAAGACGCCTCGGTGCCGGCCATCATCATCGTCGTCGCCGGGCTGATCCCGGTCTTTCTCGTCTCGCGCTCGCTCGACGGCGGCAGGGAGGATTAGTCAGAGCCTGAGGGCCGCTCCCCTTCTTAGGTCTTCAGCGCCTCCAGGCCGGCGTAAAGCTCCAGCGCTTCCGGATTGGCGAGCGCCTCCCTGTTCTTCACCGGCCGGCCGTGCACCACTTCGCGCACGGCAAGCTCGACGATCTTGCCGGACTTCGTGCGCGGGATATCGGCCACCTGCACGATCTTCGCCGGTACGTGGCGGGGCGAGGCGCCCGTGCGGATGCGGGTGCGGATCGTCTTTTCCAGCGCCTCGTCCAGCAGCCTGCCGGCGGCCAGGCGCACGAAGAGCACGACCCTGACATCGTCATCCCATTCCTGACCGATGCAGAGCGCCTCCGCCACCTCGTCCAGTTGCTCGACCTGATTGTAGATCTCCGCCGTACCGATGCGCACGCCGCCCGGATTGAGCGTCGCATCGGAACGGCCGTGGATGACGATGCCGCCATGGGCGGTCCATTCGGCGAAATCGCCATGGCACCAGATATTGTCGAAGCGCTCGAAATAGGCGGCGCGGTATTTCACACCGTCCGGATCGTTCCAGAACATCACCGGCATGGCGGGAAACGCCCGGGTGCAGACAAGTTCGCCCTTTTCCCCGCGCACCGGCCGGCCGTCCTCATCCCACACATCCATGGCAAGCCCGAGGCCCGGCCCCTGGATTTCCCCGCGCCAGACGGGTTTCACCGGAACCCCGAGCACGAAACAGGAGACGATATCCGTTCCACCCGAAATGGAGGCAAGCTGCACGCCCGGCCTGATACCTTCGTAGACGAAATCGAAGCCTTCCGGCGAAAGAGGCGAACCGGTCGACGCCACCAGCCGCAATTTCGACAGGTCGTGCGTCGTGCGCGGCGTGAAGCCGCCCTTGCGCAGCGCGTCGATATATTTGGCGGACGTGCCAAAGACGGCAAAGCCTTCGTCCTGCGCATAGTCGAACAACACGTTGCCGTCCGGATAGAACGGCGAGCCGTCGAACAGGCAGAGCGTCGCGCCGAGGGCGAGGCCCGAGACCAGCCAGTTCCACATCATCCAGCCGCAGGTGGTGAAATAGAACAGACGCTCGTTTTCCGTCAGGCTGCAATGCAGGCGATGCTCCTTCAGGTGCTGCAGCAGCGTTCCGCCGGCCGAATGGACGATGCATTTCGGCACGCCGGTCGTTCCGGACGAAAACAGGACATAGAGCGGATGGCGGAAGGGAAGACGCGCAAAGCTGAGGGGTTTCGGCAGGTAGGGCGCCATCAGCGCATCGAGGGTGCGGCCGTCCGGCAGGGAGGCGGCGAGGGCTTCGGCATCGCCCGCGTAATGCACCACGAGAACCGCCGCGCCGAGCGCCTTGGAAACCACCCGCACCTTTTCCGAGACGTCCTGCAACTTGCCGTTATACCAGTAGCCATCGCAGGCGATGAAGAGTTTCGGCGTGATCTGGCCGAAACGGTCGAGCACGCCCTGCTCGCCGAAATCCGGGGAGCAGGAGGACCAGACGGCCCCAAGCGAGGCCGTCGCCAGCATGCAGGCGATGGTTTCCGGCATATTCGGCATCATCGCGGCGACACGGTCGCCCTCGCCTATTCCCATGGCGGCGAAAGCCTGCTGGAGTTGCGAGACCCGGGCGCGCAATTCATCCCAGGACCAGCGATAGGACAGCTTGTCCTCGCCGCGGAACACGATGGCGTCGCCGGGACCGGAATGCCGGAGAAGGTTTTCCGCGAAGTTCAGGCTCGCCTGCGGAAAGAACCGCGCCTCCAGCATGCGCTCGCCGTTTTCGAGGATCTCCTCGCCCTTCTCACCGATCACGCCACAGTCGTCCCAGATGGCGCTCCAGAACGTCTCCCGATCCGCAACCGTCCAGGCGTGAAAATCGTCATAGGACCCGAAGGATCGCCCCGCACGCGACGCGCAAGCCTTCATGAACAGGGCCATCGGGCTCTTTTCCAGAATTTCGGCCGTAGGTTCCCACAGGAGCTTTTCCGTCGTCATCATGTCCCTCCACTCCACGGATTTCTATAGCATGTTGCGCTGCCATAAAAAGCGCCGGGCGACGGATCGCGTCGTCACAGGACGCATTTGCGCGATGGCGCATTTGATTTCCGGCCGGCAAGCGCCTATCCCCCTTTACCTCGGAACAACAGAACGCTTGCGACAGGGGATCGCGCCGGAATGACCCTTTCCCGTTTCATCCGCTCGAAACAGCTCGTGTGGGGCATCCTCGCCGTTCTTGCCGCCGTCTTCGGTCTGCGCGCCGCCGTGCCCTTCCTCGTCCAGACCGATCTTGTCGGCCGTTCGGTGGAGGAAACGCTGGAGGCATGGACGGGCGCCGACGTCGTCATCGGCGTCGAGCCGCAATTTTCCTTCTGGCCCTATCCACGCGTGACGCTCGGGGACGTGCGCTTCCTCTCCGCAAGCGCCGGGCGGGAGGAACTGGGCCGGATCGACAGCCTGTCTGCGACTTTCGATCTTCTCGGAGCCGTCCGCGGCCGCCCCGCCTTTTCGGACTTCGAACTCGCCCGCCCGGTCATCCGCCTGCAACCGGATGAAAGCGGCGCGCTCAACTGGCGGCGCGGTGGCTGGATGACAGAGGCGGTGGACGCGTTCGCGGCCGCACGGGATGGAAAGACACCGCCCCTGAGGCACAAGCGCATGGGCGAGTTCAATATCGTCGACGGAGCGCTCATCGTCACCGGACGGGGGGGTGTCTATCGCATCACCGATATCAACGGCCGGCTCGACTGGCCGACGATCAGCGGCCGGCTCGATCTTGCCGCCTCCGCGGTGATCAACGGCGAAGTCACGCGCTGGACCGTCACCTGCGACAAGCCGCTGGCGCTTCTCGCCGGCCGCGATTCAGCGATGCGGATCAAGCTTTCGGCCGATCCGGCCACCATCGCTTTCGACGGTGTGGCCAACCTGTCGACGCAAACCTTTCTCTCCGGCAAGCTGGAACTATCGGCCCGCTCGCTCGGCCGCCTGCTTGCCTGGCAGGGCAAAGAGATCCCGGCTCTGGAACGTGCCGGGGCGATCACCGTCGAAGCCCGGGTGACCGCGGAAAACTATGCGGCGAAACTGGAGGATCTGCGCCTCGGCCTCGAGAACGCGCAGGCGACCGGCGTCCTGGACGTCAGCATGCCTCCCGGCCGCAAGCCGCGCATCGGCGGCACGCTCGCCTTCGACCGGATCGATTTCATGGCGGTGCTTGCGACCCTTTCTCCGGCGCCGGAGAAAACCGATGTCGCCGCCGCCGGTATCGACACCGCCTTCATCCGCCAGTTCGGCCTCGACCTGCGTCTTTCGGCAAAAAGCGCGGTGCTTGGACCCTTTTCACTGGAAAACCTCGGCGCCGGCGTGCGGACCGAGGATGGACGCGCCGCCTTCGACATCGGCGACGCCACGCTTCTCGGCGGCTCGCTTTCCGGGCGCCTGACCCTGACGGATCAGGGCTTCCAGGGCGGCGGGCAATTGCAGGCAAGCCTGCGCGACATCGATATCGGCGGCCTCATCCAGACATTGAAGCTGGAAGGGCCGCTACCGTCCGGGCGCGGTACGGCGGATATCGAACTTGCCACCGACCGGCCCTTGCCGCTTACGGGGCTTTCCGACCTTTCGGGCCGGTTCCGCCTGCATATGGATCAGGGCGCCCTGCTGCGTTTCGACAGGCAGACCTTCGAAGACCTGGCCGTCAAGCGGCGCTTCTTCACCATCGGGCAGGCCGCCGGCGGGACGTTCGACTTCACCAGCGCGGAGGTCGATGCGCGGCTGGACCGGGGGCTTGCGGAACTGACCCGCGCCACGATCACCGGCAGCGAGAAGACGCTGTCGCTTTCCGGTATCGTCCCCTACCGCAGCGGCAGCCTCGCGCTCGCCGGCCGGCTCGCCGACACGCCGAAAGACGAGGGCTCCGGTTCCGCGGCTCCCGCGCTCAACTTCTTCGTCGGCGGCTCCTGGCCGGATGCGGTGATCTCGCCGCTCTCCGCCCTTACCGGCGACAACTGACGACAACGGGCGTCAGCCGGCGGCAAAGGCCGCCCGTTCGTCGCGCTCCTGCTGGACCGCGCGCCGTTTCGTGAGAATCGACGCGACAAGGACGCCGATGGCGACGAGCCCGATGAGAATCGTGCAGGCCGCGTTGATTTCGGGTGTCACGCCGAGACGCACCTGGCTGTAGATCTTCATCGGCAGGGTCGTCGCGCCGGGACCTGAAGTGAAGCTGGCGATCACGAGATCGTCGAGCGACAGCGTCAGCGCCAGCATCCAGCCGGAAAGCACCGCCGGCGCGATGATCGGCAACGTCACCTGGAAGAAGGTGCGCACCGGCGTGGCGCCGAGATCCATCGCCGCCTCCTCGATGGAGCGATCGAAGGACAGGAGCCGCGACTGTACCACCACCGTGACGAAGCACATGCTGAAGGTGATATGGGCAAGCGTCACCGTCCAGAAGCCGCGATCGAAACCGATGGCGACGAAGAGCAGGAGCAGCGACAGGCCGGTGATCACCTCCGGCATGACGAGCGGCGCATAGACCATGCCGGAAAACAGCAGCCGGCCGCGAAAGCGCGTGTAGCGCACGAGCGCCAGCGCCGCCATGGTGCCGAGCACCGTCGCCACGCTGGCGGCGAGAAGCGCCACGCGGATCGTCACCCAGGCCGCATCGATAAGACCCTGATTATGGAAAAGCGAAACATACCACTTCGTGGAGAAGCCGGCCCAGACGGTGACGAGTTTCGACTCGTTGAAGGAGAAGATCACCAGCAGCAGGATCGGCAGGTAGAGGAAAGCGAAGCCGAGCACCACCGACACGATGTTGAAACGGGACCAGGTATTGTTCACGGGCCTACCTCCCCTTCTCTTCGGCTTTCGCCTGCGCATTCTGGAAGAACACTATGGGCACGACGAGGATGAGGAGAAGGATCGTCGCCACGGCGGCCGAGACGGGCCAGTCGCGATTGGCGTTGAACTCGTTCCACAACGTCTTGCCGATCATCAGCGTCTGCGACCCGCCGAGCAGATCGGGGATGACGAACTCGCCGACGGCCGGGATGAAGACGAGCATGCAGCCCGCCACCACGCCGGGAACCGACAGCGGGAAGGTGATTTTCCAGAAGGCCGAGACCGGTGGCGCGCCGAGATCCTGCGCCGCCTCGATCAGCGAATGATCGAGCTTTTCCAGCGTCGAATAAATCGGCAGCACCATGAAGGGCAGGTAGGAATAGACGATACCGATATAGAGCGCCCAGTTGGTGTTGATGATGATCAGCGGATCGTTGATCACGCCGATCCCCATCAGGAACTGGTTCAGCAGGCCTTCCGGCTTGAGGATGGCGATCCAGGCATAGACGCGGATGAGGAAACTCGTCCAGAACGGCAGGATCACCAGCATCAGCAGCGTCGGGCGCAGCGCGCGGGGGGCCTTTGCCATGCCATAGGCGACGGGATAGCCGATCAGCAGCGCCAGGATCGTCGAAACGCCCGCAATCCAGAGGCTGGAGAGATAGGCGTTGATATAGAGCGCGTCCTCGGTCAGCCAGAGGAAATTATCGAAATGCAGTTCGCCAAGCTTGCCGATGAACCCGGACAGACCGTCGGCAAATCCGAAAACCGGCACGTAGGGCGGCTGCGCGATCGCCATGGTGGACAAGGAGATGCGGAAGACGATGAAGAAGGGAACGAGGAAGAAAAACAGCAGCCAGACATAGGGAACGATGATGACCAGGCGGCTGAAGAGAGCGGAGCCGAGGTTGCGCATGTCGTCAATCCCTCAGTACGACGCCGGCGGTCTCGTCGAACGACACCCAGACCTTCTCGTCATAGACGATGGGGTCCTCGACCTCGCGCCTCGCATTCAGCATCGAGGCCTTCAGCACCTTGCCATTGGCAAGCCGGATGTGGAAGACCGTCATATCGCCGAGATAACCGATATCCCAGACCTCGCCCTCCACGGCATTGACCCCGGGATCCGCGGGCGCCGCGCGATCGACACGCAGTTTTTCCGGCCGGATGGCGAAGCCGGTGCTGACGCCGTTGGCCGGGATCTCGCCGCTTGCCGCGCGAATGGTCAGCCCATCGGCGCCGGCAAGCTCAACCCGGCCGTTGCCGCTCGCCGTGACCTTGCCTTCGAGAATGTTCACGTCCCCGATGAAATCAGCCACGAAACGGGAATTGGGAGCCTCGTAGATCTCGGCGGGCGTCGCCACCTGGATGACCTCGCCATGGCTCATGACGGCGATGCGGTCGGCCATGGTCATCGCCTCCTCCTGATCGTGCGTGACGACGACGAAGGTGAGGCCGAGTTCCTGTTGCAGGTCCATCAGCTCGAACTGGGTTTCCTCGCGCAGCTTCTTGTCGAGCGCGCCGAGCGGCTCGTCGAGCAGCAGCACCTTCGGCCGCTTGGCGAGCGAACGGGCGAGCGCCACGCGCTGACGCTGGCCGCCGGAAAGCTGGTGCGGCTTGCGTTTGGCGAACTGCTCGAGCTTCACGAGCTTCAGCATCTGCGCGACCCGTTCGGCAATCTGGCTTTTCGGCATGCCGTCCTGCCTGAGGCCGAAGCCGATATTGCTCTCCACCGTCATATGCGGAAAGAGCGCATAGGACTGGAACATCATGTTGACGGGCCGCCGATAGGGCGGGATGCCGGCAATGTTCTGCCCGTCGAGGATGATTTCGCCCGACGTCGGCTTCTCGAAGCCCGCCAGCATGCGCAGCAAGGTCGACTTGCCGCAGCCCGACGCGCCGAGCAATGCGAAGAATTCACGGTGATAGATATCGAGCGTGAGATTATCGACGGCGGTGAAATCACCGAACGTCTTGGTGACATTGCGAAACGTTATGAACGGCGTGGCGTCCGGATCCGTCCAAGGCGCAAAAGACCGACGGGTGTTGCCGAGAGATTTCATTGCCTGCCCCTGTATCGTATGTCTGGCATGCGGACGAAATTGCCCGGAAGCGAGCTTCCGGGCAATCCACATCCCAAGGGCTACTGCCCGGTCACGACCCTGGTCCAGGTTCGCGTGAACAGGCGCTGGGTCTTGGCGTCCAGCGTGGTGTTGCTGAAGAGCTTGGCGAGCGTCTCCTCATCCGGATAGATCGTCGGGTCTTCGATGATGTCCGCCGGCAGGATCGCCTGCGACGCCTTGTTGCCATTGGCGTAATGGACGTATTCCGTCGACTTGGCGATCACCTCCGGCCGCATGACGTAATCGAGGAAGGCGTGCGCTTCGTCGACATGCGGCGCATCGGCGGGGATCGCCATCTGGTCGAACCACATCTGCGTGCCTTCCTTCGGAATGCTGTAGCCCAGTTCGACGCCGTTTTCGGCCTCATCGGCCCGGTCGCGCGCCTGGAAGACATCGCCCGACCAGCCGACCGCGATGCAGATGTCGCCATTGGCCAGACCGTTGATGAATTCCGAGGAGTGGAACTTGCGGACGAAAGGACGCACCTTGAGGAGCGCTTCTTCGGCCTTGGCGATATCTTCCGGCTCGTGGCTGTCGGGATCAAGCCCGAGATAGGCGAGCACCACCGGGATCATGTCGGTCGGCGAATCGAGGAAGTTGATGCCGCAATCCTTGAGCTTGGCGGCGTATTCCGGGTCGAAGACCATCTTCCAGCTATCGACTTCGTCGGTGCCGAGAGCTTCCTTCACCTTGGCCTTGTTATAGCCGATGCCGACGGTGCCCCACATCCAGTTGATCGAATATTCGTTGCCGGGGTCGAACGGCTGCATGCGCTCGCTGATCATGTCCCACATGTTCTTCAGGTTCGGCAGCTTCGACTTGTCGAGTTTCTGATAGACACCGGCTGCGATCTGGCGTTGCAGGAAGGTGTTGGTCGGCACGACGATATCATAGCCGGTGCCGCCCGCCAGGAGCTTGGTCTCGAGGATCTCGTTGGAATCATAGACGTCGTAGACGACCTTGATGCCGGTTTCCTTGGTGAAGTCGTCAATGATCGACGCATCGATATAGTCCGACCAGTTGTAGACGTTGACGACTTTCTCCTGTGCGAAGGCGCTGCCGGCGGCCAGCAGGGCACCCGCCGCAACGGCCGCCAAAAGAACGTTTCTCTTCATAGATTTTCTCCCGGTTTTAAACTTGCGCCTGTGAAATCGCATGAGGAACAGTCGCTGATTATGAAGCTTTTTTTGGTCGCGACAAGTTTCATTCCATTGCGAAAGGCTTTGGTTTTGGTATCACATTGGCAGTCTTTGTATCATATGTGGCCCGCATCGGTGACGGAAATCAAGCCTAAACTTACTGGAAGTCGAAAAGGCTGAGGCCCGCCACCATCTCATCGAGACCTAGCGGCCGTGTGACAGGCGGCTCGGCCCGCGCAAGACATCCCTGCCGCTCGCACAGCCGACAGGCCGCACCGACGGGAATGGCCGCATTTTCCGCGGAGCCCGCGGCATAGACCGTTTCGCCCGCATGGTCCGCTTCGCAACCCAGGAGGATCGCGGTGCGGCGCAACCGCTCGTGGAAGGCGGCCTGCGGCCCCTCGAGGGTGCGCGAAACCGTGAGGAAGGAAAGCCCGTCCGGCATCTCCACCCGGTCGACGAGGATCTGGCCCGGCTGGGAAAAAGCGGCATGGACGCCAAGCCGGGGACAGCCGCCGCCGAAGCGCGCCTGCGGAAAACCCTGCGCACCGGCGCGGCGGAACCGATGCCCGGCATTGTCGATCTCCAGCAGGAAGAAGGGAACGCCGGCCTTGCCCGGTCGCTGCAACGTCGTCACCCGATTGGCCGCCTGCTCGAAGGAAACGCCGAAACGCGAGCGCAGCAGGTCGATATCGTAGCGGAGGCGCTGCGCCGTGGCGTGGAAGGCCTCATAGGGCATCATCAGCGCATGGGCGGCATAGCGCGCCAGTTCGAAACGGGCGATGCGGCGCGCCTCGTCCGTGGAAAGGGCCAGAAGATCCAGTTCGGCAAGGATTTCGTCCCGCAGGGCGATCTGCGTCGCCTCCATGGCGATCTCGCGCAACTGGTCGAAAGGCGACAGGCGCTCCGACAGGAACAACCGCATGGAATGGCGGTCGAAGCGCCGCCGCAGCGTCGGCATGGCATGGACCGGCAGGGTACGCAGGACGACGCCATGCTCCTTGCGCAGCCACGCCTTCAGCGCGGCGGCGAGGTCGTCTCCGGGGGCAAGGGCTGCATGAAAGCGTTCCGCCGCCTCGTCGATCGCTGCAAAATAGTTCGGCCGGACTTCCAGCTTGCCACGCACCTCGTCCAGCGGCAGAAGCGCTCCCGACAGCACGGCGCCCCGGCCCTCCCGCGCCAGAAGTTCGGCCAGGTCGGACAATCGCCCGGCCTGCTCGCGATAGGCGCGGTAAAGCTTCAGGACGCCGCCGGCGACATTCGGCGCGGCCTCCGCCAGTTCGACGAGTTCGTGATCGCCGGGCAATTCGCCGGCGAGAAGCGGATCGGCGAAAACCTCGCGCAACGCCCGGACGCTGCCGCGGCTTTCACCCTGCAACTCATCGAGATCGACCTTGTAGACGGAGGCGAGCCGCAGCAGGAGCTGCACCGTCAGCGGCCGCTGGTTGCGCTCGATGAGGTTCAGGTAGGACGGCGAGATCGACAATTCCTCGGCCATCGCGGTCTGGGTCAGGCCGAGCGCATTGCGAATGCGCCGGATCCGGGGGCCGGCGAAGATCTTGTTTTCCGCCATCCGTCAAAATTCCTTACATCTCTTCAGGCAAGCGTCAAATGGCGAAATTTACAATCTTTACTTTTTTACATGTGGAACTCGACAAACACAAGACATCATAACTTCTTTATAAGGTGGGTTTTTCGCTTTCCTATCGCGCCTTTGTGCGCTGCGATGTAAATACTGTCACATATTATCCAGCGACGAACGCATTCAGCGGCCTTGTCGTCAAACAGAGCGATACAATCGATGGAGGATCGAATGACAGATTTTTACAAACTCATCCCGGGCGCACCGGAAGGCCGCTTCGACGGGATCGAGCGTCCTTATGCTCCGGCCGATGTCGAGCGACTGCGCGGCTCGGTCCGGATCCGGCATACGCTTGCCGAAAACGGCGCGAACCGGCTGTGGAAGCTGATCCACGAGGAGGACTTCGTCAACGCGCTGGGCGCGCTCTCGGGCAATCAGGCCATGCAGATGGTCCGCGCCGGGCTGAAGGCGATCTATCTTTCCGGCTGGCAGGTCGCCGCCGATGCCAATACCGCCTCCGCCATGTATCCCGACCAGTCGCTTTATCCGGCCAATGCCGCGCCGGAGCTTGCAAAGCGCATCAACCGTACGCTTCAGCGCGCCGACCAGATCGAGACCGCCGAGGGTAATGGCCTGTCCGTCGAGACCTGGTTCGCGCCGATCGTCGCCGACGCGGAAGCCGGCTTCGGCGGCCCGCTCAACGCCTTCGAGATCATGAAGGCCTTCATCGAGGCGGGCGCCGCCGGCGTCCACTTCGAAGATCAGCTCGCCTCGGAGAAGAAGTGCGGTCACCTCGGCGGCAAGGTGCTGATCCCCACCGCCGCCCATATCCGCAATCTCGACGCCGCGCGCCTTGCCGCCGACGTCATGGGCGTGCCGACGCTGCTCATCGCCCGCACCGATGCGGAAGCGGCCAAGCTGCTCACTTCCGATATCGACGAGCGCGACCGGCCTTTCGTCGATCAGGACGCCGGCCGCACGGTCGAGGGCTTCTACAATGTCCGCAACGGTATCGAGCCCTGCATCGCCCGCGCCATCGCCTATGCGCCCCATTGCGACCTGATCTGGATGGAGACCGGCAAGCCGGACCTCGAACAGGCCCGCACCTTCGCCGAGGCCGTGCACAAGGCCCATCCCGGCAAGCTGCTGGCCTATAATTGCTCGCCTTCCTTCAACTGGAAGAAGAACCTCGACGACGCGACCATCGCCAGGTTCCAGCGAGAACTGGGCGCGATGGGCTACAAGTTCCAGTTCATCACGCTGGCCGGCTTCCACCAGCTCAATCACGGCATGTTCGAACTGGCGCGTGGATATAGAGACCGACAGATGGCCGCCTATTCGGAACTGCAACAGGCCGAATTCGCATCGGAGGCCGATGGCTATACCGCGACCAAGCATCAGCGCGAGGTCGGCACCGGCTATTTCGACGCCGTGACGATGGCGATCACCGGCGGCAGGTCCTCGACCACCGCCATGCAGGAATCCACCGAACGGGACCAGTTCCGCCCGGCTGCCGAATAGCCGCCGCCGCGCCCCACACAGCCATCAGAAGAGGAAAGACGTCATGACAGTCCAGACACGCGTCAAGGAACGGGCGGAAGAACAGTCCTCCGCCATGACCCCCGACCAGCAGGCGATGATCCGCATGGTGGCCAACGACCTGCACCGCCTCAACCAGTCCGTCATGAAGGCGGTGGAGGCCGGCGTTTCGGTCGAACTCGTCCGCTCCGCCCGCCACCACGGCGGCGAGGGCAACTGGGGCGATCTGCTGATCCCGGTCGTCCTCACCCAGGGCCGCGGCTGACGGCCGGCATTGCCGGACGACAGGAAGGTCCGGCGTAATCCGGGCCTTCAGGCTACGGCAAATCCTTGCCGCAAGCGCGCCTCGAACACCCGGGCCGGCTCAGGCGACCTGACCCGCCGCATGGCCGGAGGCCCAGGCCCACTGGAAATTGTAGCCGCCGAGCCAGCCGGTGACATCCACCGCCTCGCCGATGAAGTAAAGGCCCGGCACCGCCCTTGCCTCCATACTGCGGGAATCGAGCGCGGCGGTATCGACACCGCCGAGCGTCACCTCCGCCGTACGGTATCCTTCCGAGCCCGGCGGCCGCAGCCGCCAGTCGCGGAACCGCCGCACCAGCGCCTCGATGCGTGCGGCTGGCTGTTCGGCGAGCGATCCCCCGATGCCGAGATCGGCGACGAGACGTTGCGCGAGCGCCTTCGGAACATGCTCCGACAGCACGGTCTGCACCGCCTGACGGCCGTTCTGCCGCCGCGCCTGCGCCAATAGGGCGGCAAAATCGACATCGGGGCGAATGGACAGGGCGATTTCCTCGCCCTCGCGCCAATAGGAGGAGATTTGCAGGATGGCGGGGCCGGACAGGCCGCGATGGGTGAACAGCATCGCCTCGCGAAATTCCGTGCGCCCATGGCGGACGGCAACGTCAACGGCCACGCCCGGCAGGCCCTCGTGCGCGGAAAGCGTCGCCGGATCGAGGGTCAGCGGCACCAGTCCCGCCCGCGTTTCGAGAACCGTGAGGCCGAACTGCTCGGCGATGCGATAGGCAAAACCCGTCGCACCCATTTTCGGAATGGACTTGCCGCCGGTGGCGATCACCAGCGACGCCGTCTCCACGACGCCCGCTTCCGTCTCGACGCGGAAGACGGAACCGTCATGGCCGACCGCGGCGACCGGCGTCGACAGCCGCAACGCGACACCGGCCGCCTTCATTTCGGCCAGCAGCATCGCCACGATCTGTCTGGACGACTGGTCGCAGAAAAGCTGGCCCAGCGTCTTTTCGTGCCAGGCGATGCCATGGCGTTCCACGAGATCGAGAAAATCGTGCGGGCCGTAGCGGGCAAGCGCCGACTTGCAGAAATGCGGATTGGCGGAAAGGAAGTTCTTCGGTCCGGCATGAAGATTGGTGAAGTTGCAACGCCCGCCGCCGGAAATACGGATCTTCTCGCCCGGCGCACGGGCATGGTCGAGGACGAGCACGCTTCGCCCACGCTTGCCCGCCTCGATGGCGCACATCATCCCTGCCGCCCCCGCCCCGATGATGACGACGTCCCGCCGTTCCGCCATGTTCACGCTCTCCGTTCGCGCCCTCTTTCGGCGAATGCGCGATAATGTCAACCGGGCGGAGAAAGTGGCCTTATCCTAAAGAAATCGGGGATCTGCCCGCCGGAGGCCCCCTAGCCAAGCAGTAAACTCCGGCTATGATGACCCATCGTCAACAACCACCGGTGTCCCATGCCGCCCAGGAAGCGAGTCTTAGCCCCCGCAATCGAAAAATCCGCACGCTCCGCCAAAATCCCTCCCTCCCTCAGCGTGCCACGTGGGGTCAAGACCTGGAAGGAAGCCGCATCCTGGCTGCGCGCCCGGGGTATCGAGGACATCGAATGCATCACGCCGGACCTTGCCGGCGTGCCGCGCGGCAAGATGATGCCGACCTCGAAATTCACCTCCAACACCTCGCTCGCCCTTCCCTCGGCGCTCTACCGTCACACGATCTCGGGCGATTATCCCGAAGAGACCGGAAATTTCCGCTATGAGCCCCGCGACAGCGACCTCAAGCTGGTGCCCGATCTCTCGACCCTTTCGGTCGTCCCCTGGGAAAGCGATCCGACGGCTCAGGTGATCTGCGACATCGTCGGCTCCACCGGCGAAAACGTGCCCTATACGCCGCGCAACGTCCTGAAGAACGTCGTCGCCATGTATGGCAACCGGGGGTGGAAGCCCGTCGTGGCGCCCGAGATCGAATTTTATCTCGTCGCCATGAACGACGATCCCGACTATCCGCTGCGCCCGCCGAAGGGCCGGTCCGGCCGGTCGATCGTCGGCGGACAGGGCTATTCCATCGCCGGCATCAACGAATTTGACGAACTGATCGACGATATCTACCATTTCTCCGAGAAACAGGGTCTCGAGATCGATACGCTGATCCACGAGGAAGGGCCGGCGCAGCTGGAGATCAACCTGCGCCACGGCGATCCGATCGAACTTGCCGACCAGGTCTTCCTGTTCAAGCGCACCATCCGCGAGGCGGCGCTGAAGCACGGCATCTACGCCACCTTCATGGCCAAGCCGATGCAGGGCCAGGCGGGATCGGCGATGCATATCCACCAGTCGGTGGTGGAGATCGAAAGCGGCCGGAACATCTTTTCCAATCCGGACGATTCGCCGTCGCGGGAATTCTTCCATTTCATCGGCGGCATGCAGGTCTATGTGCCGAAGACGCTGGCGATGATGGCGCCCTATGTGAATTCCTATCGCCGGCTGACCCCCGACATGGCCGCGCCGGTCAATAACGCCTGGGGTTACGACAACCGCACAACGGCCTTCCGGGTTCCGGTGTCCGACGCCAGCTCGCGCCGCATCGAAAACCGCCTGCCGGGATCCGACGCCAATCCCTATCTGGCGCTGGCCGCCTCGCTCGGGTGCGGCCTGCTCGGCATCATGAACCAGATCGAGCCGAGCCCGCCGACGGAAGATACGGCCAACGAAGGATCGATCGACCTGCCGCGCGGCCTGCTGGAGGCCGTGGCGCTGCTCGAATCCGATCCGGCGCTGGAAGAGGTTCTGGGCGCGGAGTTCATCGGGCTTTACGCCGGCGTCAAGCGCGGCGAGTTCGAGACCTTCATGCAGGTGATCAGCCCCTGGGAACGCGAGTTCCTGCTCTTGAACGTCTAGAGCATTTCCAGCCGAAGCGGGATCGCCTCGGCGTCGGATAATGCGGGAAAAGCGATATATCAGGGCAATTCCGGACGCAAAGCCGGTTCCCGCTTCTGCCGGGATTGCTCCAGAACCGCCGGCGGGCGGACAACGCCCGCCGACACCTTGCCGGCGCACGGCCCGCACCCTGCGCCGCTGCCTCAACGCCATTTGCGAGAACGCACCCATGCCCTGGCAAAGCCCGATTTCCCCCGGAATCTCCTGGTATGAAACCACCGTCGACGCGCGTCCCGAATATGCGCCGCTCGACGGCTCCACGACCACCGACGTCGCCATCGTCGGCGGCGGCTTCACCGGTCTCCAGGCCGCCTACACGCTTGCCCGCAAGGGGGTGGGCGTCGTGCTGATCGACGCCCATCGCTTCGGCGACGGCGCATCCGGCCGCAACGGCGGCCAGCTCGGCACCGGCCAGCGCGCCGAGCCGGCCGAACTGGAAGCGCAGCTCGGCTTCGAGCGCTCCAAGGCGCTGTTCGACCTTGCGGAAAACGCCAAGCGTTACATCCTCGACTTCGCCCGGGAACGTGATCTCGACATCGAATATATGCCCGGCCAGCTCAACGTCTGCCACAAGAAAAGCTACGAGAAGGACTATCGCGAAGCGCCAGCGATCGCCGAACGCTACGGCTACGAGCATGTCTCCTTCATGGACCAGGCCGAAACTCGGGAGCGCGTCGGCTCCTCCTTCTATCTCTTCGGCCTGCGCGACACCGGCACCGGCCATATCCATCCGATGAAGCTGGTGGTGGGCATCGCCAGCGCCGCCAGCGCCGCGGGCGCCGTTCTGCACGAGCAGACGCCGGCCCTGAAGATCGCCCGCAGCGACGGCAAGGCCGTCATCACCACGTCGCGCGGCACGATCCGGGCGGACAGGGCGCTGATCGCCTGCAACGGCCATATCGGCGACCTGGAGCCGCAAACGGCCGCACGCGTCATGCCGATCCGCTCGTTCATCGGTGCGACGCCGGTGCTCGACGCCTTTCCCTCGATCATTCCGGGCGGCGAGTCCATCGCCGACTCCCGCTTCGTGGTGCGCTATTTCCGCAAGAGCCGCGACGGGCGCCTGCTGTTCGGCGGGCGCGAGGCCTATACGGCGGACAATCCGCGCGACATTTCCCGGCACATTCGCCGCCAGATCGCGGAAATCTATCCCGAACTGGGTGAGATCGACATCGCCCACGCCTGGGGCGGCTCGGTCGGCATCACCCTGCCGCGGCAGCCCTTCGTGCGCGAAGTCATGCCCGGCATCACCTCCATCGGCGGCTTTTCCGGCCACGGCGTGATGCTCTCCAACTATTGCGGCAAGCTCTACGCGGAAGAGGCAACCGGCGGCAGCCGCGAACTGGATCACCTGAAAGCCCTGAAGATCCCGTCGTTTCCGGGCGGGCCGCGGTTCCGCTCGCCACTCCTGTTTCTTGCGCTCACATGGTATGCACTGCGCGACAAACTCTGACAGCGTCGGAGGTCGCGATTTTGTCGCTTTGCGCTCTGGCGTTTTTAAATCGATTAGATTATAACTCCGGCAACACCTACAAGATCGAGATATCCGATGAGCAGCCAGATCATTCCCGTTGACCCTTTCGACTATGTCGTCTTCGGCGGAACCGGCGACCTTGCCGAACGCAAGCTCCTTCCGGCCCTCTATCACCGGCAGGTGGCCGGCCAGCTTACCGATCCGACCCGCATCATCGGCGCGTCGCGCACGGCCTATAGCGACGAGGACTACCGCAAGTTCGCCGTCGACGCGCTGAAGGAACATCTGGCAGCCGACGACTACGACGAAGCGCAGGTGAAGACCTTCTGTCAGCGGCTGTTCTACGTGCCGGTCGACGCAAAGTCCGATCAGGGGTGGGACAAGCTGAAGGCGTTGCTCGACGAGGGCAGGGACCGGGTCCGCGCCTTCTATCTGGCGGTCGCGCCCACGATCTTCGGCGACATTTCGGAAAAGATCCGCGATCACAAGCTGATCACCAAACAGACCCGCATCGTCGTCGAAAAGCCGATCGGTCGCGATCTCGCCTCGGCCAACGATCTCAACAACACGATCGGCAAGGTTTTCCACGAAGAACAGATCTTCCGCATCGACCACTATCTCGGCAAGGAGACGGTGCAGAACCTGATGGCGCTGCGCTTTGCCAACGCCCTTTACGAGCCGCTCTGGAATTCCTCCCATATCGACCATGTCCAGATCACGGTAGCCGAAGCGGTGGGGCTCGAAAGCCGCGCCGGCTACTACGACAAGGCGGGCGCGCTGCGCGACATGGTGCAGAACCATATCCTCCAGCTTCTCTGCCTCGTCGCCATGGAGGTGCCCTCTTCCATGGACGCCGAAGCGGTGCGCGACGAAAAGCTCAAGGTCTTGCGCGCGCTGAAACCCATCGACCAGTACAATGTCGAGCGGCTGACCGTGCGCGGCCAGTATCGCGCCGGCGCCTCGGCCGGCGGGCCGGTCAAGGGCTATCTGGAAGAACTGGAAGGCGGCGTTTCCAATACGGAAACCTTCGTCGCCATCAAGGCGGAAATCGGCAACTGGCGCTGGGCGGGCGTGCCCTTCTACATCCGCACCGGCAAGCGGCTTGCCACGCGCATGTCGGAGATCGTCATCACCTTCAAGCCGATCCCTCACTCGATCTTCGATCCATCCGCCGGGCGGATCGGACAGAACCAGCTCATCATCCGCCTGCAACCCGACGATGGCGTCAAGCAGTCGCTGATGATCAAGGATCCCGGCCCGGGCGGCATGCGGCTTCGCAACGTTTCGCTCGACATGAGTTTCGCCGAGGCCTTCGACGCCCGCAACGCCGACGCCTACGAGCGGCTGCTGCTCGACGTGATCCGCAACAACCAGACGCTCTTCATGCGCCGCGACGAGGTCGAGGCCGCCTGGAAATGGATCGACCCCATCCTGACCGCCTGGGAAACCACCGGCCAGCAGGCGCAGGGCTATACCGCCGGCACCTGGGGGCCAAGCCAGGCCATCGCCCTCATCGAGCGCGACGGCCGGACCTGGCATGAAACATAAGGACAGGCCATGAGCGTGACATTGCATCCCTTCGCCGATAGCGCGATCCTGGCCGAAGCGCTGGCCGACAAGGTCGCCGAAACGCTTGCCGGCGGTATCGCCGCGCGTGGAGCGGCGAGCCTCGCGGTCTCCGGCGGCTCCACACCCAAGGCTTTTTTCAAGGCGCTGTCGACCCGGTCGCTCGACTGGGAGAAGGTGACGATCACGCTTGTCGACGAGCGCTTCGTACCCGCCGACAATCCGCGTTCGAACCATCTTCTGGTCGCCGGAAACCTGTTGCAGGACAAGGCCGCGCGCGCCCGTTTCCTGCCGCTTTACCGGCCGGCGGAAAATGCCGGGGAAGCTGCAAGGATCGCCACAGCCGACACGGCGACGATCGGCCAACCCTTCGACGTCGTCATTCTCGGCATGGGAACGGATGGCCATACAGCCTCCTTCTTCCCCGGTGGCGATCGCCTTGCCGAAGCCATTTCGGCGACGACGCCGCGCGGGGTGATCACCATGGAAGCCGAAGGGGCCGGCGAGACGCGCCTGACCTTCACTTTCGCCAGCCTTCAGGATGCCCGCTTTCTGGCGCTTCATATCGAAGGAAAGGGCAAGAAGGACGTGCTGGAGGCCGCCGAGGCCGACGGTCCCGAGGCCGACATGCCGATCCGGGCCATCCTGCGCCGGGCGCAGACGCCGGTCGACATATACTGGGCCCCTTAAGGCCCCGCGCCGGCCATGGCCGGCCTTTTCCGGCGTCCTCCACCAAGACGCCGGGCCGCGATCCGTAGCCCGCCGGGCGGCCTCCCTCCCCCCAGCCGGCGCGGGAAAGCCAATCGAACGAGGGTAGGATCGTCCCATGTCCGCCGATAAACGCATCGAAGCCATCACCGCCCGCATCATCGAACGCTCAAGGCCGCTGCGCGAAGCCTATCTTACGCGCGTGCGCGCGGCCGCCACGACGGGCGTGCATCGCGGGGTGCTCGGCTGCGGCAATCTCGCCCACGGCTTTGCCGTCTGTTCCCCCGCCGAGAAACAGGCGCTGGCGGGCGACCGCGTACCCAATCTCGGCATCATCACCGCCTATAACGACATGCTCTCGGCGCATCAGCCTTTCGAGACCTATCCGGCGCTGATCCGCGAGGCCGCGCGCGAGGCAGGCGGCGTGGCGCAGGTGGCGGGCGGCGTTCCGGCCATGTGCGACGGCGTCACCCAGGGCCAGCCCGGCATGGAGCTTTCGCTGTTTTCCCGCGACCTGATCGCCATGGCGGCCGGCGTCGGCCTCTCGCACAACATGTTCGACGCGGTGGTCTATCTCGGCGTCTGCGACAAGATCGTGCCGGGGCTCGTCATCGCCGCGCTGACCTTCGGTCATCTGCCGGCCGTCTTCGTTCCGGCCGGGCCGATGACCTCGGGCCTGCCGAACGACGAGAAGGCCCGGGTGCGCCAGCTTTACGCCGAGGGCAAGGTGGGTCGCGACGAACTGCTCGAAGCGGAGTCCAAATCCTATCACGGCCCCGGCACCTGCACCTTCTACGGCACCGCCAACTCCAACCAGATGCTCATGGAGATCATGGGTTTCCACATGCCGGGCGCCTCCTTCATCAATCCCGGAACGCCGCTGCGCGACGCGCTGACGCGGGAAGCGGCCCGGCGGGCGCTGGCCATCACCGCCCAGGGCAATGAATTCACCCCGGCCGGCGAGATGATCGACGAGCGCTCGATCGTCAACGGCGTCGTCGGCCTGCACGCGACGGGCGGCTCGACGAACCACACGCTGCACCTCGTCGCCATGGCGCGCGCCGCCGGCATCGTGCTGACCTGGCAAGATATTTCCGAGCTTTCCGACATCGTGCCGCTGATCGCCCGCGTCTATCCGAACGGGCTGGCCGACGTGAACCATTTCCACGCGGCCGGCGGCATGGGGTTCCTGATCCAGGAACTCCTGAAGCACGGCCTGCTGCACGACGACGTCCGGACGGTCTACGGCCAGGGCCTTGCCGCCTACCGGATCGACCCCCGGCTGGGAGAAGACGGCTCGGTTCGTCGCGAACCCGCGCCCGAGGCGAGCCATGACGCGAAAATCCTTGCCAGCATCGAAACGCCTTTCCACACGACGGGCGGCCTGAAGATGCTGTCCGGCAATATCGGCAAGGCGGTCATCAAGATTTCCGCGGTGAAGCCGGACCGTCATATCATCGAGGCTCCGGCCAGGGTCTTCCACGGCCAGCAGGAGCTGCACGCCGCCTTCAAGAACGGCGCGCTCGGCGGAGATTTCGTCGCCGTGGTCCGCTTCCAGGGTCCGAAGGCCAACGGCATGCCGGAGCTGCACCAGCTCACCACGGTTCTGGGCATTCTTCAGGATCGCGGCCAGCATGTGGCGCTCCTGACCGACGGGCGCATGTCGGGCGCTTCCGGCAAGGTACCCTGCGCCATCCACGTTACGCCGGAAGCCGCGGACGACGGTCCGATCGGCCGCATCCGCGACGGCGATATCATCCGTCTGGACGCCGTCCGGGGCACGATCGAGGTTCTCGTGGACGCCGGCGAATTCGCGGCGCGGCCGAAAGCCGCCGCCGATCTTTCCGGCAACGAAACCGGCATGGGCCGGGAACTCTTCGCCCCCTTCCGCGCCATCGCCGGCCCGGCGGACCAGGGCGCAAGCGTGCTGTTCAGCTGACCGCTCTACGGGCCAGGACGCTCAGTCCGCGCGACAGCCGTCGCCGGAAATTCTTCAGCCGCCCTTGACCGAGCCGGCCAGCAGGCCGCGCACGAGATAGCGTTGCAGGCTGAAGAAGACGACGAGCGGCACGACGATGGTGACGAAGGCGGAGGCGGTGAGAATTTCCCAGTTGCCGCCCCGCGAACCGAGCAGATTGACGAGCCGTCCGGTCAGCACCAGTTCGTCATCGCCGGTTCCGAGGAAAACCATCGCCACAAGGAGATCGTTCCACGTCCAGAGGAACTGGAAGATGGCGAAGGAGGCAAGTGCGGGAAACGACAGCGGCAGCACGATCTTCACGAAGATGTCGAAGTCGCCGGCGCCGTCGATGCGGGCCGATTCCATGATCTCGCGCGGCAGGCCGGCCATGTAGTTGCGCAGGAGATAGATGGCGAGCGGCAGGCCGAAGCCCATATGCGCAAGCCAGATTCCGACATAGGTCTTGGCCGGCACGCCGAAGAAGGCCCCGACCCCGTTGTAAAGCTTGAGGAGCGGGATCAGCGACATCTGCAACGGCACGACAAGCAGGCCGACGACGACGGCGATCAGGATGGCCCGTCCGGGAAAGCGCATCCAGGCGAGCGCATAGGCGCAGAAGGCGGCGACGAGGATGGGAATGACCGTCGAGGGGATGGCGACCGTCAGCGAATTGACGAAGGATGCGCCGATACCTTCGGCCGACAGGACCTCGCGGTAATTGTCGAGCGTGAAACGCGGCGGCACGGCGGCCGTATAGAAGATACGCTGGCCGCGCGTGCCTTCCATGCGCACCGGCGAGACGAGTTCGTAGCTGCCGTCCTCGCGAACGGTCAGCATCCGGCCGTCGCCGATCCCGGCGATCGCGCCGGCTTCGAAAGCGGCGGGCTGCATCGGCCGGACGCCGAAGGCCGACACCTTTGCCTTTTTTCCGCCTTCGAGCAGGCTGCCGGCGACGACGAACCCGCCGTCCCGCTCCACCTGCGTTTCCGGTGAAGCGGCCCGGCCGGTCAGATTCTGCGACGAGGTGGAAAACGCGGTCCACCAGCCGGAGGCGGCAAGCTGATCCTTGTCCCGCAGCGACGAGATCAGCAGGCCCGCCGTCGGTATTGTCCAGAGAACGACGAGCAGGAACACCGAGAGGTGGACGACGAAGACGAGCGGCAAGCGGGCGGAAGCGGTCATTTCATCGCCCTTCCGTTTCCCGGGTCGCGTTGCGGATGTTCCAGATCATGATCGGAACGACGAGCATCATGATGACGACGGCGATCGCTGCGCCGCGCCCGAAGTCGCCGCCGCCGCGAAACATCCAGTCGAACATCAGATTGGCGAGAACCTGCGTCTGCCATTGCCCGTTGGTCATGGCGAGCACGATATCGAAGACCTTGAGCACGAGGATGGTGATGGTCGTCCAGACGACGGCGATGGCGCCCCGGATCTGCGGCACCATGATCCTGAAGAATATCTGCACGCCGTTCGCCCCGTCGATGACCGCCGCCTCGACGGTCTCCTGCGGGATCCCGCGCAACGCCGCCGACAGGATCACCATGGCGAAGCCCGTCTGGATCCAGATCAGGATCGCCATGAGGAAGAAATTGTTCCAGAAAGGGATGGTCATCCAGGCTTCCGGCGCAGCGCCGAGCCAGACGACGAGGGCGTTCAGGAGGCCGATCTGCTCGTTGCCGGCCGAACGATAGTCGTAGACGAACTTCCAGATGACGGCGGCGCCGACGAACGAAATCGCCATCGGCATGAAAATCAGGGTTCGGGCGAGATTGCCCCACCAGATCCGGTCCGTCAGCGCGGCGATGACCAGGCCGAAGACGGTGGAAAGCGCCGGCACGACAAGCAGCCAGAGGAAATTGTTGACGATTGACTGGCGGAACTCGCCGTCCGTCACCATCCAGAGGTAATTATCGAGGCCCACGAACGCCCGCCCGTCGCGGCCGTGGAAACTGAGGCGCACGGATTCGAACACCGGATAGACGAGATAGACCGCAAGCGCGACGATGGCCGGCGCCATGAACAGCCACGGCCGGATGGCGTTGGCGCGACGCAGGTTGCGCGACGCCTGCGCGCCGGTGAAGCCCTTCGACAGGAAAACCCGGTCCAGCAGCCGGTTGGTCACGTAGAAATAGGCGACACAGGCCAGAACTCCCGCGGCCATCGTGGTGACGGCATAGAAAAGCTGGTTCACGCACCCCCTCCTCCGCTTCGCACCCCGCACAAGAGGCCGGCAGGCGGAACGCCTGCGGCTCTCTTTTGGGCGTGCCCGGAAAATCGGCCGACGAACGCCGGGCGGCCCGTCGCGCTACCTGATGGCGTCCCAGGCCTTCTGGATATCGGCCGCGACGTCGGCCGCCGGCTTGCCGCCGACGAAATCGACCATGCCGGTCCAGAACGCACCCGCGCCGATCTTGCCCGGCATCAGGTCGGAACCGTCGAAGCGGAAGGTCGTCGAGGACAGCAGGATCTCGCCCTGCTTCTTCAACGGCGCGTTGGCGTAGGTTTCCTTGCTGGCGCTCTTGAAGGGCGTCAGGAAACCCGACTGCGCCATCCAGACCTCATGGGCGATCGGTGTCTTGAGGAACGCGATGAAGGCGCGGGCGGCGGGCGTGTCCCGCATGATCATGGCGAGCGTGCCGGCGCCGAGGACCGGATTTCCAAGCTCCGGCTTGTCGGCGTAGGGCGGCATATAGAAGAAATCCGCATCCTGGCCGACCACCGTTCCCTCGGGAAAGAAGGAAGGAATGAAGGAGGCCTGATGATGCAGGTAACATTTCGGCGGCGAGGTGAAGAGGCCCTTTGGGCTATCACGGAAATCGGTGGAGGCCACCGCCGCCGCGCCGCCATCGACGAAGCTGTCGTTTCTGGCGAACCAGCCGAATTCGTCCAGCGCCCCGACCACCACCGGATCGGTGAAGGGAATCTCGTTCGTCACCCATTTGTCGTAGGTTTCCGGCGGCGCACTGCGCAGCATCAGGTCCTCGACCCAATCGGTAGCCGGCCAGCCGGTCGCTCCGCCCGAACCGAGCCCGATGCACCACGGGATGCCGCCGTCGGCGACGATCCTCCCGGTCAGCACCTTCAGGTCTTCCATGGTCTTCGGCACGTCGTAACCGGCGTCCTCGAAGTTCTCCGGCACATACCAGACGAGCGATTTCACGTCGATCTTGTAGGGCAGGGCGAAGAGCTGCGCCTTGCCGTCGCCGTCCTCATAGGTCGACAGGTCCACCCAGGACCGGCCGGCGGCATAGTTTTCGAGAAGCCAGTCCCGGGTGTCCTCGCCGAGCGGTACGAGATAGCCCTTGGAGGCAAGGTCCGCGATAAGGCCCGGCTGCGGCAGGATGGCGATATCGGGCGGGCTGCCCGCCTGGGTGTCGATGACGATCTGCTGTTCGTAATTCTCGGAGGAAGAATATTTCACGTCGACGCCGGTCGCCTCGCGGAAATAATCGAGTACGGATTCGGCAAGTGTCTGGTCTTCTCCACGCCAGGGGCCGAAAATGGTGAGCGTCTGACCCTTCAGGTCATGGGCCTTGCCGAAATCCTCGAAGCTCTGCCAGTTGAACTTCGAATCCTCCCCCGGCTGGAACTTGAGGTCTGCCGCAGCCGCACCGCTCGCCATGAGAATGGCGACGGCCGCCGTCATCGTTAATGTCTTCCTCATCTGAATCACCTCCCGTTGACGCAGAATCCAAAGCGCTTGGATTCCGTCTTCATTCCACGTCCCTCCAGGCCCCGTCAAAGACGGGTCAAAGGTGTGAAGTGCGTCGTCTTCCAGTGATGCAACAGCGTTTTACGGCGCAAAATCGTGAAAACCGTATCTTTCCGTCACATCGCCCGATGCTACAGGATCAAAGCGGTTTGGAAACCGATTTATGCCGACAGGAGACATTCAAAGCGCTTTGGACGTCATGGCACGTCAAGCGCGCACGGCAGAAACCCGAAGGACGAGCCGTTCCTCGCCGGCTTCGGGCTGGCCGTCCGATAATGCGTCCCGCTCAGAATTTCGGCGGCGTACGACCGGCCTTGCGGCAGGCGGCGATGACGGTGTTGGCCATCAGCATGGCGATGGTCATCGGCCCGACGCCGCCGGGAACCGGGGTGATGGCGCCTGCCACTTTCGCGCATTCCTCAAAGGCCACGTCACCCACCAGGCGCGATTTGCCCTCCCCCTTGTCGGGAGCCGGCACACGGTTGATACCGACGTCGATCACCGTCGCGCCCGGCTTGACCCAGTCGGCCTTGACCATTTCCGGACGACCGACGGCGGCGACGAGGATATCGGCGTTGCGGCAGACCGAGGGCAGGTCGAGCGTGCGCGAATGGGCCGTCGTCACGGTGGCATTGGCGGCCAGAAGCAGCGCCGACATCGGCTTGCCGAACAGGTTGGAGCGGCCGATGACCACGGCGTTCATACCGGAAAGATCGTCGCCGTGGATCCGGCGCACGAAGACCATCGCGCCGGCCGGCGTGCAGGAGACCAGGCCGCCGTCGAGATCACCGGTCGCCACCTTCCCGGCATTGACGACATGCAGCCCGTCGACGTCCTTTTCCGGCCGGATCGACTGGATGATCGGTTCGGAATCCAGATGCTTCGGCAGGGGAAGCTGGACGAGAATGCCATGGATGCCCGCATCGTCGTTCAGCGTTGCGACGAGACGGGCAAGTTCCTCCTGCGTGGTCTCTTCCGGCAGCGTATGCTGGACGGAGTTGAAGCCGCATTCCTTGGCCATGCGGCTCTTGGAGGAAACATAGGCATGGCTTGCCGGATCGTCGCCGACGATGACCACGGCAAGGCCGGGCTTCAGGCTGGTATCCTTTTCCAATCCAACGACAGCGGACTTGACGGCATCAATCACGGAAGCCGCAACCTGCTTCCCATCGATAATGGTGGTCACATTTCTCTCCCTGGCGAACTGCGGGCAATCTAATGAAGGACAAAGACGGCGGGATGGTCTCCCAACGCCCTATGCTGTTCAAATCCGATAAATTCAAGCGGGCGGACGGGAGAATGTGGGAACCCATCGTTAACGGCGCCTTTCCTTTCATGAATGAAAGGCTAACGCAAAGGCTTCGTCTACCGCGTCTGGTGGGCCTAAAATCCTTTTTTGATGCACGTTCTTTCAGGCCACGGCTGCTCCTGGGGGCTTTCCGTCTTCCGCCGATACCGGAAAGACCGCGGATTTCCGGACATTTATCGCGGCAATCGGCCAAGGTAAACAAATCGTTGCCATAATGGCGAAAGTCCGACCATTCACCTTAACCCGCCCTTCAAACGAAGTTGATAGATCGGGCCAGTCGAATGATCCGACACGGACGGGAATGATTTCCGCCCGTCCGCCGCGCCATGCGGCTTCGACCGAGAAGGAACGGTTCATGGAATGCCTGCCCGAACAGCCGATCGCCGCTCTGCGGCGCGACATTCTCGGTATTCCGGTTTGCGGCATGCGCTGGGGAGAGGCCTTCGCCTTCGCCAGCGAGGTTGCCCAGCAGGCCGAGGGGCAGACCGTCATCGCCTTCCTCAACGCGCATAATGCCAATCTGATGATCCGCGATCCGGAATACCGGGCCGTTCTGCAACGTCAGGTGGTTCTTCCCGACGGGCACGGCGTCGATATCGCTTCCCTGGTTTTCCATGGCCGGAAGTTTCCGGCCAATCTCAATGGCACCGATTTCGTACCGGCCCTCCTGACTTATCTCGAACGGCCGCTGACCGTGGCGATGATCGGCACCCGGCCGGAGACACTGGCGCGCGCAGCGGAAAATTTCCGCCGCCTGGCGCCGTGGCACCGGTTCCTGCCGCTCTCGGACGGCTTCTTCGACCGGTCGAAATCCGGCGAGATCCTGGAACGCGCCAGCATGCAGAAACCCGACATCCTGCTGGTCGCCATGGGCACGCCGGCACAGGAAAAATGGATCGACCGCCACGTCAGGCCGCAGGATGCCCGGCTGGTCATCAGCGTCGGCGCGCTGTTCGATTTCGTCGCCGGAGACCTGCAACGCGCACCGCCCGGCGTGCGCAGGCTGCGGCTCGAATGGGTCTATCGCCTGCTTCAGGAGCCGAGCCGGCTATGGCGGCGCTATCTGATCGGCAATCCGCTGTTTCTCTATCACGTCCTGCGCTACAAGCTGCGGAAGCCGAAGCTGCACGACGATATGCATCCCGCCTGACGCAAAGCGGAGATCTACCCGCGATACGGCCTCAATCGCCGCTTTCGGCGGGCACGCTGCCGCGAGCGATCGTCACGCCCTGCCTGGGAGAGGGATGCGCGATCCCGGCCGTGGTCAGGTAATCGATCTGCTCCACGAAGACCTCGTCGATCACCTCCGCGCCGAAACGCTTGTTCAGCCCGTCCCTGACGGTAGTGCGGAAGACATCGAGATCGAATGATCCGGTGTCCGCGACGTCGATCAGCCGGTTACCGAGGAGCAGCGTATAAAGCTCGTCGGTGATCATCTGGGGCAGCGGCACGACCTGCTTTTCCGCCAGTTCCTTGTTCGCCTTATAGGCAAGGCGCGTCATCAGGTAGCCCTTGACGCCCCCTTCCCCGAGGACCGGCACCGTCGTCACATAGCCGGTCACGAACTCCAGGGCTGCCGCGCGCGCGGCGGCCTCGGCGTCATCCTTCGGCGTGGCGGCCATCTTCAGCGAGACGTAGACCGATGCAAGCGTGATGGCGAGCACCCAGACGCCGGTGCCGACAAGCTTGATCATGGCTGGTAGCCCAGGCGGAACTGTTCCTGCGAATAGGTGCCGTCGGCCTCAAGGTCCTGGACGGCGTTCTTCAGGAGCGACACGACGGCGCGCACCGCCTCCAGCTGGGCGGAAACGCGCTGGGCATTGACCGCCAGCTTTTCGCGCACCCGCGCAAGCTGCGTCGAGAAGGCGGCCGGCACGTCCTCGACAGCGACGTCACGCGACAGCATCGCCAGTTCGTAGAGGCAGCGGCTCTTGTGGGCATTGGATGTCGAAAGGTCAAAGGCCGGATCGTTGCCGATATTGGCGTTCTCGCTGTCGATGATGGTTTCGAGCCGTCCGAGGACGGTGCGGATCCGCAGTTCGTTGCTGGACTGTTCCATTTTATCGTTCTCCGCTTATGCTTTCTTGTTGTCGTCCTTGATGCCCGGCGTCAGGTCGGCGAAGGCCTGGCGCTGGAGCGACTGGATCAGCCCGCTGGCGATACGGTCGGTGTCCGGCTCTCCACGGGACGCCGCCCCGATGCCGCTGCTCTTCGCGAGGCTTTCGGCGATCCCGATCCCGCCTCCCTTGGCGATCATCTCGCCCAGCTGGTCGGCGAGCATGCCGCGCCACATCTCGCCGGCTGTTCCCTTGCCGTAGACGCCTTCGCTTTCCGCCGGCAGCATCGACTTCACGAAATTCTGCAACACCATCGCCTCGAACTTGTGCAGGTGCTCCGGCACGACGGTTTTCCCGGCCGCCGGCGGCGCGCCATCCGTGGCGCGGGCGGCCGTGTCACGATTGAGAACGCCGACAGCCGCCTGGAATCCGGCGCCGGCATCCGCGAGGCTCTTCGACGCGAAAGCCGCGTGATTGGCCTTCAGCCTGGCCTGCGCTTCCTGCACCTGGGCCGGATCGGCGGCGCGCACGACATCGAGCACCAAATCGCTGGGGGGTGAAATTGCCACGTCTTCAAAGCCTTTCAGGTGAATCCTGCCAACCGGTCGCTCCATCCTCATGACGGCTTTGCCGGTCCCACGACCATTCCGGACATCCCGGTCCGCCCTACCGCCACCAGGCGTTTTCAGGCAGCGCCGTCATCGTCTCGCAGTGACTATCGCTGTCCAAGCTTACCGGAGGCTGGTGGCGCAGCGGCAAGGCGAAACCCCGTTCACGGCTTCCTGTAGGAAACGAACTGGTCGATCAGATCGTAGATCGACGTATCGGCCGCGTCGCGATCCTCCACGGCGCGCGCCTCGCGCATGCGCTCCTCCATGCGATCGCCCTTGGTACGTTCGCGCAGGACGCGCATCTCGTGCATCTGCTGGACGTTGGCCAACATCTGATCCGTCTGCTGAAGCCGGTTGTAGTTGCCCGAATAGATCTTCGAGAAATTGCGGTGCACGGGATCAAGCGAGTTGATCGCGCCCACCACGGCCTCCATGGTTTCGGCCACCTCCCGGCGCTGGCGGGTGGTGCCGGCAAGCTCGATCTCGGCCATTCTTTCCAGATGGCGCTGCACGGCGACGAGCCGCTTCAGCTTTTGCGAACGGGTCTTGTCCATCCGCTCCCTACTCCCCGCGAAACACGATGAGAAAACCGTTGGCGAAGATTTCCAGCATCGAGGAAATGCCGAAATACATCAGGAAAAGGCCTCCGAAGATGATGAAGGGCAGCGAGATGAAATAGATCGGGATCTGCGTCGCGAGCTTGTTGATGAGGCCGATGGCGATATTGAAGACCAGGCCATAGAGAATGAACGGGCTCGCCAGCCGCAGCATGATCATGAAGGTTTGCGCCAGCGTATCCGTCAGCGTGATCAGCGCGCTTTGCGGGTTGAACCCGGCGCCAAGCGGCATGACAGTGTAGGAATCGATCAGCGCCCGCATCACGATATGGTGGAAATCGAACAGGAAGAGCACCATCAGGCCGCAGAAAGACAGAAGATTGGTCAACTGGTTCGCCGCCGCATCCTCCAGCACGTCCTGCGTCGGCGGCGCATTGAAACCGATCATCATGGTCAGGCCCGTTCCGGCGAATTGCAGGCCGAGCACGTAGAAGCGGGCGATCAGGCCGATCGTCGCCCCGGTCAGCGTCTCGAGCACGATGAGCAGGACATAGCCCGTCGCCGGACCGGAAACGCGCGGATAGATCGTGTCCCACATGAGCGGCAGCACCGCCATGGAGACGGCGACGGCGAGGAACAGGCGAACCTGCATGGCGATCCGCGCCGAGGCGAACCCCGGCAGCAGCATGAAACAGCCGCCGACACGACAGAAGGCGGCAAAAAGCGCCAGCACCGTGCCCTGCGGATCCTCGATCATGAGATCGAGCCGAGAATCTTGATCTCGATGCCCTTGGCGAGTTCGACGTGGGACAGGACCGGCAATGTGGCGAAGAGGCGCTCGATGATCATGCGCACATAAGAGCGGGATTCGGGCGATGTGACCAGCACGAAGGGCGTGCCACGATCAAGAAATTCACGGATGACCCGCGTCGCCTGCTCGGAGAATTCCTCCAGCTGGCGCGGATCGATGTCGAACTCGACGATCTCGCCCTTGGAATCGCGCTTGAGCGCCTGATGGAACACCGTGTCCCAGCGGTTGCCGAGCCGCAGCACCGGCAACACCCCGTTTTCGGCAAGGTCGCCGCAGATCTGCTGCGACATGCGGATACGGACATGCTCGACGATCTGCTCCGTCTTGCGCACATGCGGCGCAAGCTCGGCGACCGCTTCCAGGATGAGATGGAGGTTGCGGATCGACACCCGCTCGGCCAGCAGCAGCTTCAGCACCGCCTGCAAGCCGGAGTAGGACATGTGCGAGGAGCAGATCTCGTCGGCGAGCTTGCGATATTCCGGGTCGAGCCGGTCGATCAGGACCTTCACATCCTTGTAGGAGAGCAGTTGCGGCAGGTTGTTGCGGATGACCTCCGACAGATGCGTCAGCACCACCGAGACATTATCGATCGGGTGGAAGCCCTCGCGACGAAGATCGTCGGCAAAAGTCTCCAGCACCGAAACCGCCGGCATGCCGAAGGCCGGTTCACGGATCTCGTCACCCGGAACGCTCGGCTTGCGCCCGCCGCCGGTGACCACCAGAACCTCGCCGACGCGCACGACGTTGGAGGCGATCGTCGTGCCATGAATGCGGATATGATAGGATTTGTCCGGGATCGCGATATCGTCGGAGACCTTGATTTCCGGCACGACGAAACCGTATTGCGCCGCGAATTTCTTGCGCATCTTGCCGACCCGGAACGCCAGCTCCTGATGCGCGCCAAGGAGGCGGGTGGAGACCTGCTTGCCGAGCAGAAGCTCGACTTCCGCCGTCTTCAGCACCGATTTCACCGAATCCTTTTCCTGCTCGCGGGTCTGCTGGGCAAGCTTCGCCTCATCCTCGCGGCGCGCGCGATTGGCTTCCTCGATGCGGCGCGGGATGACCCAGCTTCCGAGAGCCATGACCCCGCCGAGCACCGTGAACGGCAGGAAGGGCAGCCCCGGCATGACGGCAAGCAGGAACATCAGCAATGCGGCCACCAGAAGCGCGCGGGGATAGCCGCTCAATTGACTGATGACCGCTTCATCGGTCGAACCCGACGTGCCGCCGCGCGTCACGATGAGGCCCGCGGCCAGCGAGACGATAAGCGCCGGGATCTGCGACACGAGGCCATCGCCGACGGACAGCTTGACGAAGACGTCGGCCGCCTTCGAGAGTTCCATGCCGTGGCGGAAATAGCCGATGATGATGCCGCCGATGATATTGATGGCCGTGATGATCAGGCCGGCGATCGCATCGCCGCGCACGAATTTCGACGCACCGTCCATGGAGCCGAAGAACGAGCTTTCCTGTTCCAGTTCGCGGCGGCGGTGCTGCGCCTCCTTCTCATCGATCAGACCGGCCGAAAGGTCGGCGTCGATCGACATCTGCTTGCCCGGAATGGCGTCGAGGGTGAAGCGCGCGCCCACCTCGGCGATACGCGTCGCGCCCTTGGTGATGACGATGAAATTCACCACGATCAGGATCAGGAAGACGATGAGGCCGATCACGAAGTCGCCCGACATGACGAGGCTGGCGAAACCGGCGATCACCCCGCCGGCCGCATCGTGGCCTTCGTTGCCATGCGAGAGGATGACGCGCGTGGTGGCGATGTTGAGGGCGAGACGCACCATCGTCGCGATCAGCAGCACCGTGGGAAACGACGAGAAATCCAGGGGGCGTTTGATCCACAGCGAAACCATGAGGATCAGGACGGAGAAGGCGATGGAGAAGGCCAGCCCGATATCGATCATCGCCGGCGGGATGGGCAGGAACAGGATCGACAGGATCGTCAGGATACCGATGGCGAACGCGATATCGCGGCCGCGCGGGCTCACCTTCGGCAAATCGAGTGCTGGTACTTGCGCCATATGATCGTCTTCCCGTCTCGTCATGAGAGGCAGCAGCGCGCCGGACGCGCCGCCATTTCATGCGAGACCTACAGGGTGAAACTTGCGCGAGGGTGGCAGCAGCCGGACCGGGAGGGTCAGAAACCGCTTTCGATGCGCGAGAAGACGAGATTCGTAAAGATGGAAATCTGCGCGCCTATGAAGGGCGCGGAAATGGCGATCGTCACCATGATCGCCAGGATCTTCGGAACGAAGGTCAGGGTCATTTCCTGCACCTGCGTCAATGCCTGGACCAGGGCGATGGCGACGCCGACGATCATGGCGACCAGCACCGCCGGTCCGGCGGAGACGATCACCGTCCAGATGGCGGCCTGCGCGATGTCGAGGGCGTCGGCCTCATTCACGGTTGTCTAGCTCACCTTCACGCCCGGTCCGATGACAAGCTTTTCACCCGACTCAAGCGTCGCCACAATACCGTCCGTGTATAGCGTGACCGAGGTCACGACGCCAGAAATCTTGTCGTCCTGGCTGGTGACGGTGCGACCGATAACCGAATTTGCCTCCTGCAACGACGTGCGCTGGAGCAGGCTTTCGAGGTTCTTGTTCGTCTTGATGGTCTGTTCGACCTGCGAGAAGGTGGCGAGCTGCGCCATCTGCTGGGCCGCGTCCATCGGCTCGGTCGGATCCTGATTCTTCATCTGCGCGACGAGAAGCTTCAGGAAGCTTTCATAGTTGAGCGCCGCCGCGCTGGCGTCGCCGGACGATTGCGTGGCGGAGACCGTCGGGGAATAGGCATCCGAACCGGAAACGGGCGTTACCATGGTGCGATCTCCTTGCGGATCTGCTCGATCGTCGCCGGCGGCAGTTCCTGATTGCTGAGGACGCGCTCCTCGATCGGATAGAGCGCGCGGATGGCCTTCAGCGCTTCGAAGGCGCGCCCCTGCGCGACCAGTCCGTCGACGCGCTTCAGTTCGGCCAGCACTTCCTCGTTGCGGAAGCAGGACAGCAGCATCAGCACGGACTTGCGGAACAGCGCGGTCGACTGTTCGGCGCCTTCCGGATTGATCAGCGACATCTGCGCGATGAAATAGAGCTGGCGCAGCGGGGTCGTGGCCTGCTCCGGCTGGAGAACGTGATTTTCCAGAAGGAAGGTCACGTCGTTCAGGAACTCGATCGCCACCTTGCGATCGACCCTCAGAACCGCGCCGTTGATGAAGATGCGCTCACCGGATTTCAGCGATATACGCAGCGTGCTTTTCATTTGATGCCATCCTTGATGATGGTGGTGATATCGATAATGCCCTGGAAATTGTCGGATTCGCGCCTGCGGATCTTTTCGATTTCCTTGAGGATCCAGATGGCGATGGAAATCAGGTTGGCCCGAAGTTCCTCGTCGAGCTGGTTTTCGGAAGATCCGAGATCCTCGATGAAGCGGATCCAGACCCGACGCGTGAAATAGATCGCCTCGATGGCGTCCTTGCCCAACCGCCCGTCCGACGTTTCCGCCGCCACCTTCAGGAGAGCGATCGACCGTTCGAGAACCTGCCGCTCCCGGTCCCTGGAGACGACGGAGCCCTCCTCCATGATCTCGGCATAGGAAAACTGGTACATTCAGACATCCTTCATGTGTGTCCGTATCCTCCGGTCATCAGAGGTAATTCAACAGGCTCAGGTTCTGGATCTGCGACGTCAGCGTATAGGCGAGCGAAAGCTGCGACTTCAGCGTGGTCACGCGCGTCGCCGCTTCGTAGGTATCGACCGATTCCAGGTTTTGAATGCTGTTGGTGAGGATGGCGACCTGCGCAGAAAGCGACGTCGTCGCCTCCTTGACCCGCGCCTGCGAAACACCGAGCCGGCTGCGCTCGGCGTCGACACCGGTGATCCCCTGGCTGACGCGATCGATCGACGCATCGCTGACGGTCTTGCGGGTATCCTCGGACACGTCGAGCGTCAGCAGCTCGTAGCCGATCATCAGGCCGAGAGCCAGTTTGCGCATGCCCGGCGCATTGGTGTTCGTGGAGCTTTGAACGGTCTCGGACGGGCTGATGCGGCTCTGCATGTTCTGGCTGGAGGCATTGGACCAGTCGCTTTGCCAATCCGGCCCGTCGAAGCTCGCCTCGAGGCCGTCGATGAAGGCCTCCATGTTGGCCGGCGTGATCGTGGAGACCGCCGGGTCCGCCTGGGTGAAGCCGAAATGCGCCAGGAACGCCGCATCGAACGAGGCTTTCGCATCGGAGACCGGCGCAGTCGACAGGTAGTTCTTGAGCGGCATCACATCCGAATTGATGCCGGCAAAGAGGTATTCGCCGCTGAAGGACGTATTGGCGGCCGCCGTGAAGGTCGACATGGCATCGCCGATATTGCTTTTGGCCAGATTGAGCTGGTCGCTGGAACTCATGCCCGACAGCGCGATCAACACTTCCAACGCGGCGTTTCCGGCCTCCGACATCTGCCCGAGCGCCTCCTGCGAGGCGGCAAGACGCTGCGTCGTCAGGCCGTTGGTGCTCTTCAGCGATTCCAGACGCTGCAGGTCGCGATGCAGATTGAGCGTGCGCGTGGTCTTGGCGCCGAGCGCCACGCCGACGTCGGAATGACGACCGGTAACGGCCTCCTCCTGCATCTTCAGAAGCTCGTTCTGCGCCTTTGCGATCGTCAGGCGCATCGAGGTCTGAAGCGACATGTTCGAAACGAATGAAGTCTTCATAACTTACCTCGCAGCTTGCAGCAGGGCTGAAATCATCTCGTCGATCGCCGCGAGCAGTTTCGCCGACGCCTTGTATGACTGCTCCAGGTCGAGCAGCAGCGACAGCTCCTCATCGAGGCTGACCGCCGTCACGCTGAGCAACGCCTGTTCGGTCCGGCCGAGAAGGGCGGCCTTGTCGTCGCTTGCCGCCGTTGCCGAACTGCGCAACTGCTCCAGCCAACCGATGGAGGAGGAACTGAAGGCGAGAAGATTGGCCGAGGTGTCGATGCCGGCGGACGGATCGAAACTCCGCTGCATCTCGAAAGCGGTGGCATAGCCGTTGAGCAGGCCGGAGAAGCTCGCCTCGCCGCCGGGGTTCAACGGACCGTTTATCCCGTCGCGCAGCCGGACGGGATTGCCCCCCTGACCGGTGACGACAGCCGGATTGACGGCGATCACCGCGGCCAGCCCCGGCGCGTTGACCGAGGCCATGCCGTTGCGGGTAAAGAGCCCGTCCATGGCGACGAAGGTGCCGGAGCCCGCCGGCGTCTCGATGCTTTCGCTGAACATGTCGATGAGACCGCGGGCGATTTCATCGAGCTGGTTCTGGAAGGTGGGCGCGACCTCGTCGCGGATTTGCAGCAGCGCGGCCATTTCGCCTTGCGCGCTGGTGTTGCCGCCGGCACCCGCCTGAAGCGGAACACCGTCGATATAGACCTGATTGCCGGTTACCGCGGCGGTATAGGTGGAGGTCGGCGCGAAGGTGACGCTGCGCGGGACGGTTTCGAAAAGCACCGCGCCGTCGCTGGTATAAAGTGCAAGGTCGTTGTTCGTCCGCTTGACCGCGCTCACCCCGACGGTGGCGGAAATCTGCGTCAGCAGCTTGTCGCGCTGGTCGAGCGCGTCATTGATGTCCGTTCCGGCCGCCGTTCCTATCCGTACCTGATCGTTGTAGGTCTGGAATTCCCTGAGGAACCGGTTGAGTTCGTTCACGGAGGTCGCAAGATCGGCATCCGCCTCGGCGCGCAGCTTTTGCAGCGCCTGCGACGTGCCGTTCAGCGCCTGGACCACATCGGCGGCGCCGGCCACGACCGTCTCGCCGAGCGAAGCCTCGTTGGGCTTGTCGGCATAGGTCTGGAGGTCGTCGCGCAACTTCGCAAGATAGTTGGCCGGCGACAGCTCGTAGTCCTCGCCGCCCAGCATCATCTTGATCTGGGTCAGGCCGGAAAGCAGCGTATCCTGTGCGCTGGACTTGGAAATGCTGAGCAGGTTCTGCTTCAGCAGCGCCTCGTTCTGGGCACGCTGGGTTTCCACCACCGTAGCGCCCGAGGCCGCCGAGACGAGCATGGCCGAGCGCCGGGCGTAGGCCGGATTGCTTGCATTCGCAATGTTCTTCGCCGCGACAGCCGATTGCAGCCCCACGTTGGAGAAATTGGACTGGGCAGTCTTCATTGCTGTTGAAAGCGACATCGGTTCTACCTGATTCTCGAATGCATGCGGCCCTCAGGCCGCCTTATCTCTTGAGATTGACGAGGACATCCATGAGTTCGGACCCGGTCTGGAACACCTTCGAATTGGCGGTGTAGTTGCGCTGCGACTCGATCATGTTCGTCAGTTCTTCGGCGATATCGACGTTGGAATCCTCCAGCGCGCCGGAGATGATGCTGCCGTAGCCGTTATTGCCGGCATACCCCATGACGATGACGCCGGAGTCGTTGCTCTGGGAATAGACGTTTCCGGCCAGCGGCTTGAGGTTGTCCGGGCTTTGCACATCCGCCATCGCGATGCGATACTTGGGCACGAGGTCGCCGTTTTCGTACTTCAGATAGACGACGCCGTCGTCGCTGATCTCGTAGCCGGCGACACCGCTCGGCCCGATGCCGTCGATATCGCCCTTCGCCGCAAAGGACGCGGCAAGCTGCGTGCTGCCGCCGCTCGTCCCGCCGATCGAAATGGACAGTCCGTTGAGTATCGCGCCGCCAATTCCGAGCGGCTGGGTGGCGATGGTCTCCGGGCTCGGCGGAGCGAGCTTGCCGTCGGTGTCGAAGGCAAGCGCCTGGGTCGCAGCCGTTGCGGGCGGGGTGATGACCGTCGCGCCGGCGGGATCCAGCATGTCGTAAACGTCGCCGGTATCCGGATCCGTGTAGGTGACCGACAGCTCCCACTCGCCGGGCGTTGCGGTCGTCGAATAGTTGAAATCAAGCTTGCGGGTGTTGCCGAGGCTGTCATAGGCCACAAGCGAGGTGGATTTCGTATAGGGGTGCGCCTCGTTCGACGGCAGGTTCACATGCAGATAGCCGCTTTCAGAGGCCTGCACGTTCAATTCGCCCGATGCCAGGTTGATTGGCGACAGGCCGGCGAAACCGTTGATGACGATCGTCGGATCCTCGGTCGAGGAATAGGGATAGCCCATCAGCGTGAAGCCGGCCGAGTTGCGCAGGGTGCCATCGCTCATCGGCGTGAAGGCGCCCGCGCGGGTCAGGTATTCGACGCCGTCGCCGCCCTGAACGATGAAGAAGCCCTTGCCGTTGATGGCAAGGTCCGTCGCGGAGGTGGTGTAGCTGAAGGTGCCCTGCGAGGAGATCGAATAGCGCACGTCCGTCGTGACACCGCCGGAATTGTAGGCGCCGCCGGTGGTGGGGAGGATCAGCGAGGAAAACTGGGTGGAGGCCTTCTTGTAGCCGGTCGTATTGGCATTGGCGATATTGTCCGCCACCGTGCTCAGGCGGTTGGCCTGGGCGTTCATACCGGAAACACCGGTTCTCATCGTTCCGTAGAGGCTCATGTCTCTTCCTCGTTCGTCTGGTGACCCGGACCCTATGAGACGGGCCTTGCGTGAAGCTGGCTGCCGGTCCGCTTTTCCGTCAGCCAGCGCGGTTTCCCGTCAGCCCGGCCAGTCGATGCAGTAGCCGAGGAAGCGCTTGGAATCGATCGGATCGAAGCCGAGCTTCTTGCGCAGTTTCTTGCGCAGCTTGCTGATATGGCTTTCCACCACGTTCTCCTCGACGCCCTCGTCGAAAATCCCGTAGATCGCGTTGAAGATCTGGGTCTTGGACAGCCGCCGGCCGCGATTGGCGACCAGATATTCCAGGATTCGGCGCTCGCGGCGCGGAAGGGGGAAGACCTCGTCGCCGATTTCCGGATCCCGCCCGTCCGAGAAGACGCGGACGGGACCGATGTCGGTGTAATTGTTCAGCGCCTTCAGCCGCCGCCGGATGGCCGCCGCACGGGCCAGGATCTCGCGGGGGTGGACGGGCTTGCGCACGACATCGTCGACGCCGCTGTCGAAGAAGGCCAGCGTCGTCTCCAGGGACGGCGTATCGCTGACCGCGATCACCGGCGCCTGCGACCGGTCGCGAATGGCCTTCGGCAGTTCCATGGTCGCCTGGCCCTGGCCGATCAGGAACGCCTCGACGGCGTCGATATCCGCGTCGGCGGCGGTATTCACCCACTCGCCGAATTCCCGCGGGTCAAAGCCCGTCGAGGGCACGCCCTCGCGCCCGAAAAGAGAAGTATAGCCGTCCTTAACGAGCTCTCGCTCATCAACCACTACGATCATTCGTCCGCCTCCGAATCAGTGTGGTGTTTCGTCAGGCCAGTGGTACGGAGCGCCGGAATCGGCAGCAACTAGAGAAAATAAAGGGCAGATTTTAATAATTGATTAAGGATCACCTGCCGATTTGGTCTATATTTAGTAGGTACCGCCTCATAGTGGCACAATTTTATGGTGGAAAAATTAAGAAAGGTTAACGCTCCGGCTTGCCATCGCAATTCCGGCGCAATCCCGCCACATTGCCGGATTGCACTGGATGCAGACTTGAAAAGCAATCATCGGTTGAATCAATGACAAAATTTTCGTGCGTTGTCGGTCCAGCTGCCATACCCTGTCGCCACGAGATTGGCGATCACCCGGCAGACGTAACGCTTCTGCGCCGGGTCGTTGTTCGGGCCTGCGTGGTAGCGTGCGACGGCCATCGTCCAGGTCTCGTGACGGGCATGCAGCTGCGCCAGGAACGAAGCGGCATAATCCACGTTGCGATGCGGATCCAGCATCGCCCCCACCGACGCAAACCGGTCGCCGTGGAAATGATGATTGATCTGCATGCAGCCGAGATCGATCAGTTTCGCGCCGCCGGCGCGCGCCTTTTGGAAAGCGTCGAGGGCCTCCTGCCGGCTGCGGGCGAACAGCGCCCTGCCCTCGATATTGAGGGCGTAGGGTTGCAGCGATCCCTTGCGGCCCGTTTCCGTCAGGCCGACGGAATAAAGGATGCCGGCGGGAATGTCGTATTTCGCCGCCGCCGTCAGGATCTCGCGCTCGCAGGCGCCCGCATTCGCGCGGGCATCAGAGATAGATGTCGCCAGCGTGATGAGGCTGGCTGCCAGAAGCACCTGAAACCGCATTCTCCGGTCTACCTTCATGAGACACTTCCTCTCGTGGAGAACGGCCTGCCGGCTGTCCGCCGCCCTGCTGGCGGCCGTCTGTGCCCTCACGGGCCTGTTGCTGGCCGGAAAACTGCGGTTGCGCATCGCCCTGCTGCTGTTGCGCGGAGGCGCTACGGTCGGTCGAAAGCTGAACGCTGACCTGATCGACCGCAAAACCGTGCGCACGCAGCGCCTTGACGATCTTGTCCTGATCGTCGGAAAGCTGCCGATAGGCTTCCCCGGTCTCCACCCGCAGGGAAACGACCAGTTCGTCACCATGCAGCCGCAGCGTCGCGGTCACGAGGCCGAGTTCGACCGGGCTCATCTGGATGCGCAGCGTATTGACCACCCGGCCCGTTGCCGATTGCGCCGCCGGACCGGCGGCGTCCGTGGCGCGCAGCGATGCGGCCCACTCGGGATCCTGCGCGATTGACGCCGTCACGGCCGAGGCATTGCCCGTCGCGGCAAGCCCGATATAGCGGCGCGCCTCCAGAACGGTCACCGGATCGCCCTTCGGCCCGGTGGCGGCGGCATCCTTGAAGACGGCGCGCTCGCTTTCCCGGCTGATCTGCATATCGATTTCACGCCCCTTTCCATTCGAACGAAGGAAACGGAACAGTTGATCGCCTTCCCCTTCGGGCGCGTCCACGGTCTCCATCGCGGCAGCCTCCGGCATCGGCGCCGCCGGTCTGCCGCCATCGGCAACGACACGAACGAGGCCATCGGCGCGTGCATCCTGCCGCCCGGCCTTGTCGGCGCCACGCCCCTTGAATTCCTGTCCGCCAGCCGCCGTCGTGGCCGGCGGCTGCCCCACACCCGCGCCCACAAGGAGATCGAGAAGATTGCCGGCATCGGTCGACGACCCCTCTTCCGGCACGGTCTCTTCCGACGTGACCTCTTCCGACAGGGCCGCGACGCCATCGCCCTTACCGGATTCCTGTCGCCCGGCTACCGCCTGCCTCAAGGCGCCCAGCGCTTCGCTGGCGGCATTGCCTGTCTTCGCCTCGCTGTTGGGTTTCATCTTGATCTGCGGCCCCGACAGCATGTCCGCGCGCCGGCCATCGAAAGCGGTCTCCTCCTGCGCGACGGTATCGGTATCGGCGTCATGTCCGCTCAACGCGTCTTTCGACATATCGGCATCGGCGGCGGGCGCGCGGCGATGCCCCTCGCCGCGAGACGTCAGACTGGCGATGGTCCGGGCAAAGTCCTCGCCGGGCTCGCCGGCGTCCTTCGCCGCCATACCACGCCCCTTTACGGACGTTTGCCCCGACGCGAAGCCGGGAATACCGGCTGGGATACTGCTCAACTGCCCTCTCCTCTCAAAAGCGCATCGATCTCGTCCAGCCGCGAACGGCTATCGGAGACGAATGTATCGAAGGCCGGATCGGCGGCCGCCTGATCCCCATCCGCCTGCTCCGACGGATTTTTCGGTTCCACCCCGGCCTTGGCGTCCTGCACGAGGGCGGGAGCGCGTGGATCCATCGCCCTGTCGTCCAGCTCCGCCGTCGTGGCGAGGCGCCCGTCCTGCGGCGGGATTTCCGGCGGCGGCACCGGGGCGGCCGGCACACGCAGCACTTCCTCGGCAATCGCCGTCGCAGCCGCTTTCAGCGCACGATCCTTGGCGGAAAGCTGGTCGTCGGGCACGGCGATAAGGGTTTCCATAGCCTCCGCCACCCCCGCCGAAGGAACGGCGGCAAGGCCTCCGTAAAGTTCGGCAAGCACCCTGGGCACGCTCTCGCCATCGCCGGCAAGCGCCTCCGCCCGTTTGGACGCAAGGCTGGCCAGCCTGTTCTTGCCGGAAATTGCGGCAAGCCTGGCCATCCGCAAATAAACCTCCCGCTGGCGCGGAACATCCATGAAGGACAGCACCGCGGGAATCTCGCTTTCGTCGATCGTTTCGAAATGATCGACCGAGAGCTTGACGAAGAGATCGGCAAACTGGCTGGCGTAGGGCGAGCGCAGGAAGCGGCGCGCGTAGCGGTTGGCATAGTCCATGCTCCGGTCGACCCAGCCGGACTGGCTGGCGATATAGATCGAACGCCGCAGCGCCGCCTCCTCGACGATGGTGCCCGGAGCGGACAGCCGCGCCTGGTCGAAATAGCGCAGCGCCAGCGCCGGATCCCTGCGCAACACCGAATTGGCCGAAACAAGCGCCAGATAGGGACCGATGCGCGATTGCATATATTCAGGAAAGATTTCGGCGAGCGGCTTTGCGCTCTGCACACCCGTACCGCTCAGATAACTGCGCAAAGCATCCGTGACGCGCGGATCGAAATGGCCGGCGACGTCCCGCGCGATCAGCATTTCCAGCGTTTCGGGATTGCCGCCGCTCATCGCATAGATGAGAGCGGCGTCGACATTGCGCGGATCGTCGAAGATCGACGCCTCCGCCGCACGCAGCCGCTCGTCGATCGTCGCGAGCAGGAAACGCTGCATCTCCATGGCCGAATGATCGCCGAGCACCACCGTGTCCTGCACGAATTGCAGCGAGCGGATCATCTTGTAGGGCGCGAGATCGTCAAGGCTTTGCGCCTGCGCCGGCCAGCCGGCCGCAACGCCCGCCCACAAGGCCGCACCCGCAAGAAGGATCCGTCGCAAGAGGGCCATGGCGTCAGCCGCCCGCCGGCTGAATGAAGATTTCGATACGCCGGTTGGAGTCCGCCATCGGGTCTTCCGGCACCTTGAGATGACGATCGGCGAAGCCGCTGACCTGGCTCACACGGGCCTCGTCCAGTCCGCCGCGCACCAGCATGTAATAGGCGCTCTGGGCGCGATCCATGGACAGCCGCCAGTTATCGTTCTTGCCGCCCGCAAAGGGGCGGCCATCGGTATGGCCACGGATGGCGACGGCGCCGGGGCGACCTTCGAGAATGCGCCCGATCCTCTCCATCGCCAGCACCATGTCACGCATCGGCAGGGCCGAGCCGATATTGAACATCGGCGTATCGATCTGGTCCGTCAGGCTGATCAGCAGGCCGCCGTCGGTCGTGATGACGCTCAGCCCTTCCGACAGCTTTCCGAGCGAACCGATTTCCTTTTCGATCTGCTGCTTCAGTTCCTCGGCCGCCTTCTCCGCCTTCCGCTTGCCGGTCTCCGCCTCCGCCTCCGCAGCCGCAGCTGCGGCTGCCGCCTTTTCCGCATCGCTTGCCGCCGGATCGACCGCCGCCACCTGCCGTTCGGCCGTGCCGTCTCCCGGTGCGCCCTCGCTGCCGGCGCTCGTCGCTTGCGTTATATCCACCTGCTGCGTCCAGAAATCCGGATCGAACGGGTCACGATAGGCCTCGCCCCCGCTTGCGCCTGTCGCCGGACCCGAACTGTCGGCGCCGCCGTCACCCTTGGCGCTCACATTCGCCTGCTGGCCGACTTCCTGGGCGATTTCCGACAGGACCGAATAGGGATTGTCGAAGAAATTGGCCTCGGAATAGCGCGTCTCGTCGCCGGCGGTGGCGTTCTCGTCGCTGCCCTTGTCGGCCTCGTCGCCGCTGGCCTGACGTTGACCGGCTTCCCTGGCCTTGTCCTGCGTCTGGTCGCCTTCGGCGCTGTTGGCCGGCTTCTTCACGGAACGGTCGGAGGGCTTGTCATCCGTCAGCTTGATCGGGTTGAAATAGGCGGCCATCGACGCCTTGGTCTCTTCATTGGCCGCATTGACGAGCCACATGACGAGAAAGAACGCCATCATCGCCGTCATGAAGTCGGCATAGGCGATCTTCCAGGCGGAGGAATGGGATTCCTCGTCATGGTTGCCGTGTCGCTTGATGACGATGATCTCGTTCTTGGCGTGGGGGTTTTCGCTTTCGCTCATGCAAGCACCTTGCGTACGGTGTCAGCCCAGGCCGCCATCCGCGTTACCAGGACGGTTTCGCCGAACTCGACCGTCAGATCGACATCCTGCGTCTCGACATGGCGGAAGGCCGGAGCGGACGCCTCGAAATGCGATTGCAACTGCTCGAAGAGGGCGGAAGGTCCCTTGACCGTCACCGTAACGGCTTCTCCCGCATGAAGGCCTTCGCGAACCATTCGCGCGAGATCCTCCACGGCGCGTCCGGTCAGGGCGTCCTCCAGAACGGGCGCCAGCACCATTGCCGCCTCGCCCGCGATACGGTCGGCAACCTCGTCGGCAAGCGTCGCGAAGCGTTCGGCAAGCGCGGCGGCATAGTCCTGCTCGTAGCGGCTTTTCATCGTTTCCATCTCGGCACGATGGGTTTCGGCCAATGCCGCAAGCGCGGCGGCGTGGCGCGCGCCCAGTTCCACTTCGGCCTCGGCCCGTCCCTCCGCGAAGGCCTCCGCCCGCTCGGCTGCGACATCGACGGGCGGATCGGGGAACGAAAGCGCGGAGGCATCGGGGGAAGCCCCCCCGGCATTCTGCCCCGAGGACGGGAAGAGCGACGGACGCACCCGGGGCGGCGGACTGAAATCCTTCAGGTAACGGGCCAGCTGGACACTCATGCCGCGCCTCCCTGCCCCGCCGCAACGCGATCGGCGGCCGGCGCAGGCCGGAACATCGGCCTCCGCCCGCTTGCGCATGTGCATTCGTTCTGGAACTGGCTTGAAACTGACACCACCGCTGACCTGTCTTTCGGGACACGACGCGCCATCCTTGCGGCATGGACGCACAATCTTCCTGATCGTGCCGTGAAACCTAGGGGTCCAAACTTGTGCGAGGATGAAGATGCAGTGTTGGGCCGCACCAGGGCAAACCGTGCGACCCAACGCTTCGGCCCGGACCGATGACCATGGCCGGGCGGATGAGAGCGGCCCGTCCTGTTAACGGAAGAGCTGAAGAATGTTCTCGGCGCTGGAATTGGCGATGGAAAGCGACTGGATGCCGAGTTGCTGCTGGGTCTGCAACGCCTTGAGGCGGGTCGATTCCTCGTTCATGTCGGCATCGACGAGACGGCCGATGCCCTTGTCGATCACATCGGCAAGCGTGGCGACAAAGCCTTCCTGCATATCGATGCGCTTGGTGATGGCGCCGAGCGTGGAGGCCGCATTCGTGAGCTGCCGGGTAATATCGTCGACGACGCTGATCATGTCGTCGATCTCGGAATCGAGGGTGTTGCCGTCGATTTTGATCTCCTTGCTGCCCGTGGGCGCCCCTCCGGCGTCGAGCAGGTAGTAGGTGCGGGGCGTTCCGGATGGCGTCTCCTGCAATTGATCGGCATCAAGCGCCTTGGTCAGATAGCCGCGGCTGGCATTCCCGGTGTCGACGAGCACCGAGTTGGCGGTGTCGAAATCAAGCGTGGCGACGGAGACGTTGCCATTGGCCGTACGCACGAAGGAGGCGACGACGGATTTCACGCCGAGCGGCGCCGTATCGGAGTTGTAGAGCCAGTTCTCGCCGGAGAAGGAAGCCGACTGGGCGGCAGACAGCAGCTGGTTCTTCAGCTCGGCCACTTCATCGTTGATCTTGGTCTTGTCGACACCCGGCTCGCGAGCCGCCACGAGCTTCGCCTTGATCTCGCTCATCACCTCGATGACGTTTTCGAGCGCGGTATAGGCGGTGTCGACCTTGGCAGCGCCGAGACCCAGCGCGTCGGCGACGGTGGAAAGCGCGCGATTGTCGGAGCGCATGGTGGTGGCGATCGACCAATAGGCGGCATTGTCGGCGGCGGTCTCGACCCGCAGGCCGGAGGAAACGCGGGCCTGGGTGGTCTCCATACTGTTGTCGATGGCGCGAAGGGTCTGCAACGCGGCCATGGCGGCGGCATTGGTGAGGATGCTGGTCATCGGTTCGGTTCCGGGATCTGGAGAATGGTGCAGGCCGGAATGCGGAGCCGGCAACGATGGAGAGGCCTCATGCGCCTGTCGCCACTCGTTTGCCCTGGGCGCCAGACCATCGTTCTTAACAGAGAGTTAAAAGTGAATGGTTAACGAATGGTTAATGTCGTTAAGGAAATGGCAAGACAGATGAAGAAATCGTAACCGCCCGGAACGCGCCGGCGATCCCGGCCGCCCATACGAAAACCGCCGCCCCTTTCGGGACGGCGGCGATTGCGGAGATGACGGCCGGTTGAAAGACCGGCCGGTTGCGCCTCGATCAGCGGAAGAGCTGGAGGATGCCTTCGGCGGAGGAGTTGGCGATCGACAGCGCCTGGATACCGAGCTGCTGCTGCGTTTGCAGGGCCTTGAGGCGGGTCGATTCCTCGTTCATGTCGGCATCGACGAGGCGGCCGATACCCTTGTCTATGGCATCCGTCAGCCTGTTGGCGAAGTCTTCCTGGAGGCTGATGCGCATGGAGATGGAGCCGAGCTGCGAGGCTGCCTTGGTCATCATCTGGAAGGCGGCTTCGACCAGCGACAGGGCGTCGGCCATATCGGCGTCGCTATACTCCGTGATATCCATATTGACGACGGTGGTGGCTGCATCCCAGTCGGCGGAGGCTGCGGTTACGCCGAGAGCAGCCGCGTTCGAACCGAGGATGCCGCCGGCGCTCTGGCTGTGATCGTCATCGTCCGTTGTCTGGAACAGGACGTTCGAGACTGTGACGGTTCCGGTGGTGCCGACCGAGGGGGTGTCTTCAAGCGTATAGATGGTGGTGTTGAGCTTGACGGTGCCATCGGCCGAACGGATGAAGCCGGAGACAATGGTCTTGTCGGCAACAGCGCCCGTGCCGTTCTCAAACACCAGCCAGTTCTGGCCGTTGAAGGAGGCGCCGTTGGAAATCGAGACGAGCTGCTGCTGGAGCTGGGTGATTTCTTCCTGAACCTTGGCCTTGTCGACGCCCTGCTCGGTTGCCGCCGAAATCTTGGCCTTGATTTCCTTGACGACGTCGATGGCGGCGTTCATGCCGGCGTAGGCCGTGTCGACCTTGGCGGCGCCGAGGCCGAGGGCGTCCTGCACGGCGGAAAGCGCCTGATTGTCGGAGCGCATGGTGGTGGCGATGGACCAATAGGCGGCATTGTCCTTGGCTTCGCCGACGCGCATGCCCGAGGAAACGCGGGCCTGCGACGTTTCCATCTCGTTGCCGATGGTCCGCAGGGTCTGGAGAGCGGCCATGGCCGCGACGTTGGTCAGAATGCTCGTCATGATGTGATTGCCCCTAGAATGGCTGACTGGAAAAGGGACATTCCGGTTGGAAAGCCGGTAAACGACGGTCAGCCTCATGCCTGCCAACCGGTTAATTTTTCTGGTTAACCCGTCGTTTCGATGACGCCAGAAAACCGCAGTAAGGTTAATTATTCCTGAAGCAAAAAGAAAAAGGGCCGCGCCCGAAACGGACGCGGCCCTTTTTTTCAGGAAAAGCGCGCTCAGCCTGCGCGCCGGTTCCCGATCAGCGGAACAGCGAAAGGATGTTCTGCGAGTTGGAGTTGGCGATCGACAGCGACTGGATGGCGAGCTGCTGCTGGGTCTGCAACGCCTTGAGGCGGGTCGATTCCTCGTTCATGTCGGCGTCGACGAGACGGCCCACGCCCTTGTCGATGGCATCGGACAGCTTGGAAGCGAAATCTTCCTGGAGGGTGATGCGCTTGGACAGCGAACCGAGGTTCGAGCCGACCTCACCCATGGACTTCAGCGCTGCTTCGACATCGTCGAGGAAGCCTGCCATAGCGGTGTCGCTGGTGCTGCCGGTCAGGGTGATGGCCAGAACGTCCTCAAGGATGCCGCCGGATGCCAGGGTATCGGTCGAGGCATCATAGGCGCCGAACAGCGCATTGCCGCCGGTGCCGGTGCTGGCATTGTAGGTGGCGGTCGTAACCTTCACGGTATCGTCGGTACGGACGAAACCGGTGACGATCGTTGCAGCGGAGTTGCCGCCGGCCAGCCAGTTTTCGCCGTTGAAGGTCGCGCCCTTGCCGATGCTTTCGAGCTGGTCCTGGAGCTGCTTGATTTCTTCCTGAACCTTGAGCTTGTCGACGCCCTGTTCGGTCGCCGTGACGAGCTTGGCCTTGATCTCCTTGACGACATCGATCGCCGCTTCAACGCCGGCATAGGCGACGTCGACCTTTGCGGCGCCGAGGCCGAGAGCGTCCTGTACGGCGGAAAGAGCCGCATTATCGGAGCGCATGGTCGTGGCGATGGACCAATAGGCGGCGTTATCGGAAGCAGAGCTGACGCGCTGGCCCGTCGAGATACGGTTCTGCGTCGTTTCCATGTCGTTGTTGATGGTGCGCAGGGTCTGCAGTGCGGCCATTGCCGACGTATTGGTGAGAATGCTTGCCATAGCTGAGGTGTCCCTTAATTTACGAAATACTGAAGCGAGGGGACATACCGGACTTCGAAAATCTTACCGGCACGCAACGATCGACATCATGCCGCTTGCCCCTCCGTCTGACCGGGGAGAGCAAACCCGTTGCGTGTGAGGACAATTTCGCGGCCAGAGCTTGCCAAGTTCTTAAATCCGGAAACCCGGCCGGAACTCCTTATCCTCGTGGTGAATGAACGGTAAATGCCGAGCCAGCCAGTTCCGGGCAAGTTTGTCGGTCGATACTGGACCGGAGCGGCACGCCAAGTCATCCGCGCCGGCCTATCGGAGTTTCAAACGTGAATATCGAGACAAGCTATCTGAAAGCGTCGCAGGAATATCAGAAAGGGAATTACGCTAGCGCGCTCTATGCGATCAACCAGGCGCTGGACAGCCGCCAGGATTCCAAGATCTACGCGCTTCTCGCCCGCACTCTGCTGAAGCTGGACATGAAACCGGAGGCGGCCACCGCATACGCCCTGGCGGGCCGGGAGAGCGGCGGCAACGCAGAACGCTTCATCCACAAGGCGATGATGCTGCATTTCGAATGCGGCAACGACGACGACGCGCTGCTGAACGCCAAGAAACTCATGAAGCCCACGCAAATGGACGCGGATGTCGCCTATGTGCTCGCCTCCGTCTTCCTGAAGCGCGGCCAGAAGGAGATCCTGGGACCCTTGCGGCAACCGCTGCTCGAAAGCACCCGCCCGGAGCATCTCGCCCTGTCTCTCCGTCTGCTTGAAGATTCACCCGCCGACGAAACCAACTTCAAAACGCTCGCGCGAACGATGAAGCTGTTCCCCGCCAATCACGGGGTCCGGATTCTCCATCTCATCCATTGTCAGGAATTCTGCGAGTTCGACGGCCTGCGCAAGCATCAGCCGATCCTTGATGCGGCGATCGCCGCCGGCAACGCGAGCATCGTCGCCAACAGCAGCCCGTTCTACAGCCTCATGGGCTGCGGCGACGAGCGGCTCAACATGATGGCCGCCATGGGGACCCATCCCTATCCCGCCGGAACTCCCGAGCGTCGCCGCGCCCGGCCGCATAACTGGTCCTCCGACAGGATTCGCATCGGCTATCTTTCCTACGACTTCTGGGATGCCCATGCGACGATGAAGCTGCTCGGAAACGTGCTGGAACGGCACGACCGCGACCGTTTCGAGATCACCCTGTTCTGCCATACGCCCGAAGAACACCTTGCGCGCAACAGGATCGACCGCAGCCTCTGGGGCAACATCGTCCGCATCGACCAGATGAGCGATCAGGAAGCCGCGACCGAAATCCAGTCGCGCAACATCGATATCCTGGTCGATCTCAAGGGTTCCACCACGGGCAACCGTTCCCGGATCATGAATCTCGAAACGGCGCCGGTGCATGTTTCCTGGCTTGGTTTTCCAGGAACCAGCATCAATCTGGACATCGACTACATCATCGGCGACCACTTCGTGCTGCCGGAGGACTCCAAGCCGTTCTTCTACGAGAAGTTCTGCCGGATGCCGGAAAGCTATCAGCCGAACGACCCCGTTCACCGCCCCCTGCCGCAACCCGCCAGCCGGGAACAGCACGATCTGCCGGACGACGCGTTCATCTTCGCTTCGTTCAACGCCAACCGGAAGATCACCCCGGATTTCATCGAGATGTGGGGCCGCATCCTCAAGCGGTGCAGGAACAGCGTGCTGTGGATCATGGTGGAGAGCGAGCGGGCGCGCAACAATATCCTGCGGGAACTGGAAAGCCGGGGCATCCCGCGAAAACAGATAGTGTTCTCGCTGAAGGTGCCCTACCAGCAGCACATGGAGCGATTGCAGCTTGCCGATCTCGGCCTCGACACTTTCCCAGTCACCGGCCACACGACCACGTCGGAGCAACTTTGGGCCGGCCTGCCGGTCCTCACCCGCAAGGGCACCAATTTCGCTTCCCGTGTCTCGGAAAGCCTGCTCAACGCCATCGACCTGCCGGAACTGGTGGTCGAAGACAACGAGGCCTATGTCGAAAAGGCGGTATGGTTCTACGAAAATCGCGAACAGCTGGCCGCATTGAGGCAGCGGCTCGTCGACAATCGCTTCCGCGCCCCGCTCTTCGATGCCGAGCGTTTCTGCCGGCATCTGGAATCGGCCTATGAGACCATGGCCGCAAAAGCGAGAAGCGGCGGACAGCAGCCCGATCATTTCGACGTCGAGCCGCTGCCCGCCCGTACCGCACCTTTCCACCCGCAGTAGAAGCGCAAAGCCGGCCATAGCCGGAACAAAAACCTCCCTGAGCCATGCGGTTCAGGGAGGTTTTTCGGTTGTGCCCTTGATTGCGCAGGCGCTTCAGTTCAACTGAAGGATCTGACCAGGCTTCCGACAAGCAGGTTCCAGCCGTCGATCAGCACGAAGAACATGATCTTGAAGGGCAGCGAGATGGAGGTCGGCGGCAGCATCATCATGCCCATGGCCATGGTGATGGTGGCGACGATCAGGTCGATGACGAGGAAGGGCAGCACGACCAGAAAACCGATCTCGAAGCCGCGGCGGAGTTCCGAGATCATGAAGGCCGGGATGACGACGCGCAGGTCGACCACGTCGCCGTTGACCACGGTCTGCCCGCGCTCCTCGGCCAGCGAAATGAACAGGTCCATGTCCTTGTCGCGCGTGTTGACGGTCATGAAGGCGCGGAACGGCTCGGCGATGCGCCGGGCGGCTTCCGTCTCGTCGATCTGGTTGGCGATCAGCGGCTCGACACCGTCCTGCCAGGCGCGATCGAAGGTCGGCGCCATCACGTAGAAGGTCATGAAGAGAGCCAGCGACACGAGGATCATGTTCGAGGGCGTCGTTCCGAGCCCCATGCCGGCGCGCAGGATCGCAAAGGCGATCACGAAGCGCGGGAAGCTCGTCACCATGATCAGGATACCGGGCGCGACGGACAGGACCGTCAGCAGCCCGAAGGTGCGGATGATCCAGGAGGCGACCGAGCCGTCGACCGGCATGTCGAAAAAACCGCCCGGCAATTGCTGGGCGGCGGCTGCGCCGGTCATCGCCATCATGGCGACAAGGGTCAGGAAGGCTCGAATCATTCGATCACAAAGGTCCGAAACATGATGTTGGTTACGCGCCCTTGCGAACGAAGGTCAACCCGCTCGTGAAGGTCTTCCCGCAGATATTGGAAACCGCGCGGCCCCTGCATCTGTTGCAGCGACACGGTGCGCATATAAGCGAGGATATCCTGATGGATCTCGCGGGCGAGTTCCGGGTCGGGCACGCCCTTGAAGATCAGCGCCACTTCGAGGCGGACACGGTTTTGCGAAGGATAGGCGAGGTTGCTGGTAATCGGATCGAGAAGAAGGACGCCGTCCATCCCGTCCGATGCCTGCTGTTGCCCGTCGATCCCCTGCCCGCCATCGGCGGCCTGCGACGCGGCCACGGCCGTTTCCGGGGCCGGCGGCGCAAGCAGCGTACCCACGAACCAGCCGCCGCCGCCGGCAAGCAGCGTCAGCACCGCGACGATGGCGATGGTCGCCACCTTCGAGGACTTCTTGTCGTCGCCCGGCTCTTCGTCCGCCATATCGGTCCTTCCGTTTTTCGCCTCGCCGCCGCCGTCAGATCGGCGACAGCAGATCGACGGCCTGCTGGCCCCACGGCGGCTGCTGCACCTCGGTCAGGCGGCCGCGGCCGCCGTAGGAGATGCGCGCTTCGGCGATACGCTCGTAGGAGATCATGTTGTTGGCGTCGACATCCTGCGGCCGGACGATGCCGGCGAGATTGAGGATGCGCAGCTCATGGTTCACGCGCACTTCCTGCGAACCGCTGATCAGCAGGTTGCCGTTCTCGATAACGCCGGTGACGACCGCCGCCACCAGCAGGTTCAGCCGTTCTGAACGCTCCGTCTTGCCGTCGCCCTTGGTGTCCGTGGAGGAGCCATAGGTGAGATTGCCTTCCGTGCCGAAGCCGAAATGATCGCCCTTCCCGCCGATGCCGAAATTCATGCCACTCTTGTTGGTGCGCGAACGATCGGTCTTGTTGTCGAAGGTGGCGCGGTCGTTGACCCGGATATTGACCGTCAGGATATCGCCGACCTTGAAGGCGCGGGAATCCTTGAAGAGCGCCGCCTGCTGGTCGCTCCAGATGGAATAGCCGGCCGCCGCCGTGCGCGGCTGCTTGGGATAAAGCGCCATTTGCGGCGTCTGGGCATAGTTGAGACCGCTGCCGATGGGGCTCATCGCGGGCGCCCGGCCGATTTCATTCAGCGCCTGGTTGGAACAACCCGACAGCGCAAGGACGACGGCGAGCGCGGAAGCGGTCTTCTTCATGACGGATCCTTCGAGGTGTTCGGGTCGGTGGCCACCGCGATAATGCGGGTCACCCTTGCCGCCTTATCGGCCGGCATCTCGCTCATGATGACGCTCGACTGACGGGCCGGCAGCTTCATCACGATCGCCGAGGCGATTTCCGGATTGAGGGCGGCAAGCTGCGCGGCCGCGGCATCCGGCTTCATCTTGCTGTAGATGTCGACAAGCCCAGCCTGAGCCGTCTCGAGGAACCGGTTGCGCCGGTTCAGCCAGTCCTCGTATTCGGCGCGGCGCGCCTCCAGGGTGCGAATGCGCGCATCGACATCCTTCTGGAGCGCCTCGAGTTCCTCCTTCTGAAGAAGATAACGCTGATCGCGCGCCGCATCGGCGATATTGGTGCAGAAGGCGCGGATTTCGTCGGCGGTGGCCGTCGTCGTGGAGATGACCGGGCGCTCCTCCGCGAAGGCGCCGGGAATGGCGAGGAAGGCAAGCCCCGCCAGGGCGAGGCCGAAGCGCCGCATGGTCTTTGCCGTGATGGAAAACGTCATGTCCTTGGTCATTGCAACACCAGTTCCGCCTGGAGCGCACCGGCGCTCTTGATGCTCTGGAGGATGGAGATGATCCCGTCCGGCTTGACGCCGATGCTGTTCAGCCCGGAAACGAGCGAACGCAGGCTGGAACCATCGAGAATCGCCACCTGGCCGCCGTCCTGCTGGGCGAGAATGTCGGTATTCGGCTCGACGGCCGTCTCGCCGCGCGAGAACGGCTCCGGCTGGATGATGCGCGGCATCTCGTTGACCTGCACGGTCAGCGAGCCGTAACTGACGGCGACCGGCGAGATACGGACGTCCTGGCCGATGACAATGGTGCCCGTCCGCTCGTTGACGACGACGCGGGCCGGCGCATCCGTTTCGATGACGAGGTTTTCCACCTCCGCCATCAGGCGCGCCAGATCGACCTGTTTCGGCTTGGCGACACGCACGGATTGCGAATCCCGCGTTTCGGCGATCGGTCCGCCATACTGGGCGGCGGCATAGCGGTTGATCGCGTCCGCCATGCCGACCGCGGTGGAAAAATCGGGATTGCGCAATTGCAGCAGGAGTTCGGCGGAATCCTTGAAGCGCGACGGCAGTTCCCGTTCGATGATCGCCCCGTTCGGCACACGGCCGGCCGTCGTAACACCCTGCTGGACGCTTGCCGCATCGCCCGACGCGTTGAAACCGGTCACGACGATGGAGCCCTGCGCCACCGCGTAGATCTGCCCGTCCGCGCCCGAAAGCGAGGTCATGACCAGCGTGCCGCCGCGCAACGACATCGCATCGCCAAGCGAGCCGACGGTGACGTCGATCCGGCTTCCGGGGCTGGCGAAGGGCGGCAGGTTGGCGGTGACGAGCACCGCCGCGATGTTCTTGGCGCGCGACTGGGTGCCCTGGGTGGAGATGCCGAGATTTTGCAGCATCGCCCGCATGGATTGCTCCGTGAAGGGCGAGGCGCGCAGGCTGTCGCCGGTGCCCTGAAGGCCGACCACCAAACCGTAGCCGATGAGCTGGTTGTCGCGTCCCGATTGCAGCGAAGCGACGTCCTTGATGCGGGCGGCCGGCAGGGCCGGCGCGGCGGCGGCCAGCAGGCAGGCCGCGACGGCGAAGACATGAAGAAGGAAACGCATCGTCATTTCACCACCACATGCACGCTGCCGTCGACCATCACCGTGCCGGAGACGATGACGCCGGAATCCTTGTTGCGGACCTTGATGAGTTCGCCGATGGCGGCATCCTCGAGAGGCGTGCCGGCGGCGCGGATGACCAGCGATCCATCGTCGAAAACAAGCTGGACCGTCGAGCCGCGGGACACCGCGAAGGGCTCGCGCAACGCCGACACGAGAATGATGCGGCCGGGAAGCAGCGTCTTGCGCGTCACGAGCCCGGTAACGGCGGAGATACGCTCGGCGTAGCCCTTGGCGAGGTTGGGGTTGGTGACCTCGACCTCCTCGAGCTGGGCCGCTTCGATTTCCTCGCCCGGATAGATGATCTGTTTCGGCACCACAGCCATGCGCATGTCCGCCATCGCCGCATCGGCGACGAGCAGGCCGGCCAGGAAGACCGGCGCGACGGTGCGCAAGACGGGAATCACCCCGCGCAAGCCCCGGCGCATGCTGCCTTGGACCGCTGCCGGACGATGGTTTGCTGCTGTCGGGCGAAACATCATGTTCCCCTTTTCCGTTCGGCTTATCTCAGGTTCTTGCTGACGACGGACGCCATCTCGTCGGCCGCCTGGATGATCTTGGAATTCATCTCATAGGCGCGCTGCGCGGAAATCAGATCGGTGATCTCCTTGACCGGATCGACGTTGGAGGCTTCCAGATAATTCTGCTGGATATAGGCGAAGCCCTCCTCGTCCGGGGTGCCGACATTGGCCGGGCCGGAGGCCGCGGTCTCGCGGAAAAGGTTCTCGCCGAGCGGCTCGAGGCCGGCCTCGTTGATGAAATTGGCGAGGGTGATCTGTCCCTGCTCCTGCTGTTCGCCGTCGACCGTGGCATAGACCTGGCCGGAGCGGCTGACGATGACTTCCGTCGCATCCGCCGGCACCATGATGCCCGGAACGACCGGATAGCCGTCGAGCGTGACCAGCTGGCCTTCGGCATTGGTGTTGAAGGCGCCGGCGCGGGTATAGAGCGTGGTGCCGTCCGCCGCCTCGATCTGGAACCAGCCGCGCCCGACCAATGCAAGGTCGAAGGAGTTGCCGGTGCTCGTCAGCCCGCCCTGGAGATGCAGGTTGCGCACCGCCGCGGTCTTCACGCCAAGTCCGATGATCGCCCCTTCCGGCACGATCGCCTGGTTGGCGCGGTTCGGCACGCCCTGGGCGCGCTCGGTCTGATAGAGCAGGTCGGAGAATTCCGCACGGGCGCGCTTGTAGCCGGTGGTGTTGATGTTCGCGATATTGTTCGCGATGACCTCGACGTTGGTCTGCTGCGCGTTCATGCCGGTGGCGGCGATGGCAAGAGCTTTCATGTCCGGTCCTCAGATCTGCATTCTTGTGACTTCGAGATAGGCGGTGACGACCTTGTCGCGGATGGCGATGGCGGTCTGTAGCGCCTGCTCGGCGTTCATGACGGCGTCGACCACTTCCCGGGTCGATGCCTTGCCCTGGATGGCTTCGAAGGATTTCGTCTCGCTGACCTTCAGGGAGGTCGCCATATCCGTCGCCATGTCGCCAAGGACCTGCGCGAAGCTCTGCGGCGCGGCCACGCCCTCGCCGGCGGCCGCAGCATTGCCGGCCTTGTCGACGACAGCGGAAACCGGGTCGGAGGAGAAGGGTGAACCGATGCCCTTTACGGTTTCGATCATTGCGATGCCCTCAGAAGGTCGATGGTGGCGCTGATCAGGTCGCGCGACTGCTTGATGCTTTGCAGATTGGCTTCATAGGACCGGTTGGCTTCCCGCATGTCGGCCATCTCGATGAGCATGTTGACGTTCGGAACCTTGACGACGCCCTGTTCGTTGGCTGCCGGATTGCCCGGGTCGAACTCGGTGGCGAACTCGCCGTCGTCCTCGCCGAGGCGGGAGACCTGCACGAGGGAAGCACCCGTCGCGCGGTCGACCTCGGCGGCGAAGGTCACGGTCTTGCGCCGGAACGGATCGGCGCCCGGCGTATCGCCCGTCGAGCGGGCGTTGGCCATGTTTTCCGAAACGATGCGGATACGGGTGGACTGCGCCTCGAGTCCCGAGGCCGCGACTTTCATTGAAGCAACGAGCGGATCCATTTTTTACCTTCTGACTGTCATCAGCATCATGCGATGAAAGGCCTTGACGAGGCCGGCGTTCAGTTCGAACTCCCGCTTGACCTCACCTTCCTTCATCAGTTCCTGCGCGAGGCCGACGGTGTTGCCGGATTCCTGCACGCCGATCTCCTCGGTGGGGCGGGTCTCGATGACGCGGCTGGCCATTTCGGTCTCCGTGAAATGACCGGGATGCGTCGCCGCCATGCGGGTGCCGGTAGTCTCGAGCACGGACTGGAAGGGCGTTACGTCCTTCGCACGGAAATTCGGCGTGTTGACATTGGCGATGTTGCCCGCCACCACGCCCTGCCGAACCGAAAGCCACTCGGCTTGCCGCGAGGCCAGTTCGAAGAATTGAATCGGGTTCATGGCAGGCTCCATCTTGTTCACATGGAAACTAGGGAGCCAATCTTGCGTGGGACTTGCCCGCCCTGCCGTAACCGCGGTTCTTGCCGGATTCTCAGCAAATATCCCCTGTAACCGGCAATCCGTGCCGGCCTATCCGGCCTGAACAGGCAGAAGGACGAAGTCTCGGAGAAGGATCAGTTGCGCGCGATGACGTCGCCGTTCGACGTGACGATGACCCAGGCGCCCTCGCGCTGCTCCAGCGTCGCAAGGCGGCTGTTGTCCGGCAGGATCGAGCCGACACGCACGATATACATGCCGCGCGCATCCTCGATGAGCGCCCGGCCGTTGGCGACATGCATCAGGCGGAAGCCGGAAGGAGCGGGAAGCGGTTGGTCGAGACCGGTCTCGACCGGAACGCCGAGGTTCTTCTCCCGCCCGACATCCGAGGTCGTCGCGGTCGCCATCAAATCGGGGGCGGCATCGCCGGAATTCCGCGTGCTGTCGACCATGGCGGTCGGCGACACGCTCATCACCTTGCGCGCGCCGTGTTCCGGCAGGTCGCGGGTCGTCCCTTCCCAGAGTTTCGGGATGGAGAATTTTTCAGGATGGAGAAAGACATACCACGGGAAGAATGCGGCAAGCGCGGCAAGCAACACGCCCGAGGCGACAATGACCTTGTCCGACCGGCTGTAACGGTTTCTGTCGCGCCGGCGGATCGGTGGTACGGCCTGGTCGTCGTCGAATTCCGTCATCGCGTCACCCCCTTCTGACCACGCCGGGGCCACCCGGCTGGCCGGCCGCGTTCTTCAGCGCGACGGCGAGATCGGTAAAGGCGTCGGCCGCCGGCTTTTCGCCCGGCGTCTGCTTGAGAACCTCGTAGATCACCGGTACCTGCCGGATCGCCATGTCGAGGTCGGCGTCGGCGCCCGGCCGATAGCCGCCGATGAGCCGGAGGTCGCGGGTCTCCTCGAAGCGATGGACCAGCGCCTTCAGGCGGGAAACCAGCTTTTCCTGATCCGGCGTCCACGCCTTGCGCGCAAGACGCGAGATCGAGGCCAGCGGATTGATCGGCGGATACCGCCCTTCCTCGGCGAGACTGCGCTCCAGCACGATATGACCGTCGAGGATGCCGCGCGTGGAATCGGCGATGGGATCGTTGTGATTGTCGCCGTCGACGAGGATCGAGATGATGGCGGTGATCGTTCCGGCGCTCTCCGTTCCCGGCCCCGCTCTTTCCAGCAGGCGCGGCAGTTCGGTAAAGACGGAAGCGGGATAGCCGCGGGCGATCGGCGGCTCGCCGGAGGCGGTCGCAACCTCGCGAATCGCGTGGGCGAAACGGGTGACGCTGTCGACGATCAGCAGGACGTTGTCGCCCTGATCGCGATAATGCTCGGCGATGGTCACGGCGGTCAGCGGAGCCATCTTGCGCAGCATCGGGCTTTCGTCGCTGGTCGCGACCACCGCCACCGACTTGGCGAGATTCTCGCCAAGCGTATCCTCGATGAATTCACGCACCTCGCGGCCGCGCTCGCCGACGAGCGCGATCACCACCTTGTCGAAGGCATCGGCCCGGGCGAGCATGGACAGCAGCGTCGACTTGCCGACGCCCGAGCCGGCAAAGATGCCGAGACGCTGCCCGAGGCAGAGCGGCGCGAAAATATCGATGGCGCGCACGCCGGTGTGGAAACCCTTCTCGACCCGCCGGCGCGTCATGGAAGGCGGCGCCGAATTGGAAATGGAGCGGCGCACGCCACCTTGCGCCAATGCGCCGAGACCGTCGATCGGCTCTCCGAGCGCATTGATGGTGCGCCCGCACCAGGCGTCCGTGGGCGCGACGCGGAACGCGCCCTTGCGAATGACGGTGTCCTCGATGCCGATGGGCTCGCCCGGCTCGATCGGGCAGACCACCACCGCATCGGGTTCGACGCGAACCACTTCGCCCAGGTGCACGCCCGTTTCGCTCTTGTGGGCGACGAATTCACCGAGGCGAACATGACGCGACAGACCGGAGACCGTATAGTTTCCAGCCGCAATCGTCCTCACCTTGCCACCATGGGCGATGGAGAATTCCGGCGAAGCATAGCGTTGCGCCAGACCGGCGAGCGCGCTCAGCCGGCGTGCGCCCTCGCCTACCCTCGCCTCGTTACGGGTACGGGATGCCGCTGCCATGGCCGTTTACTTGCTGCCGCCGAGCACCCGCACCGCCTCGCTCAGCGAACTCTCGCTGTCGCGCAGCAGGGCGGCCGTGCTCTCGAAGGCCCGAGTGATCTGGATGAGCTGCGTCATCTCGCTCATCGCATTGACATTCGATTCCTCGATATAGCCCTGCACGACACCGGCATCGAGACGGTCGATGACCGGCTCCGGCGCAAGCGTGGTGATGAGGCCGCTGTTGCCCGCGCGCATGAAGCCGCCGGAAAGGTCGGCCGAAAACAGCCCGAGGGCGGCGACGGGCCGCCCGTTCTGGTTCAGCTGACCGTCGGCGCTCAACGAGATCGATCCGTTTTCGGGATCGAGCTGGATCGGCCCGCCGCCGGCGTCGAGCACCATATAGCCGTTGAGAGTGACCAGTTCGCCGGCCTCCGTCAGCGCGAAGCGGCCATCGCGGGTGAGCGTCGGCCCGGCGGGGGTCTCCACCTGGAACCAGGCGTCGCCCTTGATGGCGAAGTCGAGCGGGCCGCCGGTTTCGGTCAGGCCGCCGCTGCGGGTGTTCATAAACTCCTGCCCTTGCGAGACGAAGGCGACATCGGCGATCTTCTGGTCGCTGATGACCTTGTTGAACTTGATCTCGGTGGCGCGGAAACCGACCGTCGTCGCATTGGCGACATTATCGGCCAGCGTCGTCATGCGGCGGTCGAGAGCGAGCTGGGAGGAAAGCGATACGTAAAGCCCGGTCTGCATGTCAGCGGCCTCCAAGTTTCAGATTGTTGATCGAAAGGAGAAGGTCCGTCGAAATGCCCGTGAGGCTCGATGAGCGGAAGGCGGTGAGCGGATCGTAACTGCCCGCCGGATTGTCCAGCTCCCACAGGCTGGTGAACCGCTCCAGGAACCGGCCGAGCGCGGCGCCGTCCTGGAAATCCTCGAGGTTCAGCGCCTTCTCGTAATAGGCCGCCTGCCTGTCGACGTCGGTCGCGGCGAATTCGGCGGGGAGTTGAAGGGCGGTGCGGACGACCTGGGCCAGCGCATCATCGGCGATGATCGAATAGCCGGAGGTGATCGACGAGGCCATGCGTTCGAAATACAGCGCCAGCCGCACGCCGGTATTGTCCTCGCCGGCACTGACTTCCAGCGTCTCGCGGAGATACTTGTCCGCCACCCCCTTGCGGGCACGCTCGAAGGTCGTGGCCAGTTCGCCGTGGCGGGCGAAATTGAGCGCTTCGGCCAGTTCCTTGTAGCGGCTGTCGCTCAGCTTGTTGGCGAAGGCGGCCTCGTCGTCCGCGCCCTCGGTCAGCACCTTGCGCATGAAGGCCTTGGCGTAGGCCATATCCTCGAGGCCATGCGCCTTCATCGCATAGTTGTAGAGACGGCTGTCGGCGAAGAAGTCATCGATCGACTTCACGTCGCCGATATGGGCAAGGTAATATTCCGTCTCGCGCTTGACGTCCGGCTGCTCGGCCACGCGCTTCAGCGAGGCCTGAAGGTCGGAAGAGATCAGCTTATAGCTCGTATAGGTGGTCGTCACGATGGCTCCGCCGATAGATCACGGGCAGGGCGCAAAGCCCCTCACAAGCTCCAATCCTGTGCGTGCTTGCTTGTGCGAGGCTGATCGGCGCGTACCCGCTGCCCGGGGATGCAGCCTACAGCCTCACGCAAGGCTGACGGCTTATCCCCGGTCGGGTCAGAATTGTGTCAGGACAGCTGCCTTATGAACATCATCATCGGTCTCATCGTCACCTTCGGCTGCGTGATCGGCGGCTATATGGCCATGGGCGGGCATATGGAGGTGCTGATGCAGCCCTTCGAGCTCGTGATCATCGGGGGCGCCGGCATCGGCGGCTATATCGTGGCCAACAACATGAAGACCCTGAAGGACACCGGAAAGGCGCTGGGCGAAGCCTTCCGCTACAAGGTTCCGAAGGAGCGTCATTATCTCGACACGCTCGGCGCGCTCTACAGCCTGATGCGCGATCTGCGCACCAAGTCGCGCAACGAGATCGAGGCCCATATCGACAACCCCGGCGAATCGCCGATCTTCCAGGCCGCGCCGACGGTTCTGGAAAACAAGGAACTCACCGCCTTCATCTGCGATTACGTCCGCCTCATCATCATCGGCAACGCCCGCTCGCACGAGATCGAGGCGCTGATGGACGAGGAAATCCAGACGATCACCCGCGACCGGATGAAACCCTATCATGCGCTGAACGTCGTCGGCGAGGCGCTGCCCGCCATCGGCATCGTGGCCGCCGTTCTCGGCGTCATCAAGGCGATGGGCGCCATCAACGAAAGCCCGGAAATCCTTGGCGGCAAGATCGCCGCCGCGCTGGTGGGCACGCTCCTCGGGGTGTTCCTGTCCTATTCGATCGTGTCGCCGATCACCGCCAACATCAAGGCGGTGCGCGAAAAGCAGAACCGGCTCTACATCATCGTCAAGCAGACGCTGCTTGCCTATATGAACGGTTCCGTGCCGCAGGTGGCGCTGGAATACGGCCGCAAGACCATTTCCTCCTACGAACGGCCGTCGATCGATGCCGTCGAGCAGGAGATGATGGCCCCGCGCGGCTCGGACATCAAGGCGGCCTGATCCATGGAAAATGTGACCGCGGCCCCGCTCCCTGCCATGGACCCCGTCGTTCTCGCGCGCCTGACCGGCCGCCTTGGCGACCGGGCGACGATCTCCCGGCTCTGCGCGAGCCTCGGAGAGGTCTTCTCACACCGCCTGTCGGCCATGCTGGAGAGCGAACTCGGCTTCGAGGTCGCCGTCTCCTATGCGGGTTTCGAGGCCGGGCACACCGATACATTGCTCGGCCAGCTCGGCGGGGCGATGGCATACTGCCGATCCTCCGTCGCCGGCTGGTGCGACGACGTCGCCATCCTATGCGACAGCCCCCTGGTCATCACGCTCGTCGAGAACATGCTCGGCGCAGTCGACGATTCGGTCGAGGAGCCGGCGCCCCGGCTCTTGTCGCGTATCGAACTCGACATCGCAGCCATGCTGTTCGACCGGATTTCCGGCGTGCTCGCTGCGTCCATCGGCAGGAACGGCGAACGGGACGTGCGGCTCGGCCTGGCGGCCAACCTCGAACAGGGCAAGACGGACGAGGACGACGACGGGAAAACTTTCGCGGCGATGGTCAACATGGCCGTGGGCATCGGCCCGGTGCTGTCGACCTTCCATGTCATCGTGCCGCAAAGCGTGCTGTTGAAATCGGTTATCGCCCCGGCGGCGGAAAGCCCGGAGCAGCAGGCCGATTCCGGATGGCGCAAGCAGCTCGGGGAGCAGGTCCGCCGCTCCAAGGTGACGCTGGAGGCGCGCATCCGGCTGGAAGCGCAGACGCTCGACACGATCAGCCGCCTGCAAGCCGGCGACATCATCCCCTTCCGCGATACCGGCGACGTGCGCGTGGAGGTCAATGCGAACGGGCGCGATCTCTATGTCTGCGAATTCGGGCGTTCAGGCGCCCGCTACACGGTGCGCATCAAGGATACGCACGGCTCGGGTGAGGACCTCCTCGAGCACATTATCGGATAGTTCATCGACGAGGTTTGCCGAATGGTACGCCTCAGGCAAGTTTCGATTGGAATAGTGATCTCATGGCACCGAAGAAAACACCCATCGCTGACGACATCATGCCTTCCAACAATACCGGCGACCAGGAGCTGGAGCAGGCGATCGACGACCTGCGCGGCGTGCTCCAGCAGGATGCCGAGGGCATCGCCCCGGCCAGCGATCCGCTGGCGCAATTCGGCGGAGACTTCGAAACGGATTTCGGAGGCGGCGACGACACGCCTGCTTCCGGCACCATGGATTTCAGCGCCACGGCGGACTTCGGCGGCACGGCGGATTTCGGAGGCGCGGCGGATTTCGCAGCCCCGGATTTCAGCGCCGACGACACGCCGGCGGGTGCGGATTTTTCCGAGGAATCCCGCCCCGGCAGCGCGATGGACGCCAATCTCGATCTCATCATGGATATTCCGATCGACCTCCAGATCGTTCTCGGCTCGTCGCGAATGCAGGTCTCGGGCCTGATGAACCTTACCGAAGGCGCGACGATCGCGCTCGACCGCCGCATCGGCGAACCCGTCGAGATCATGGTGAACGGCCGCGTCATCGGTCGTGGCGAGATCACGGTTCTGGAAAACGACGACACCCGCTTCGGGGTGAAACTGATCGAAGTGAAAAATACACGCTAGAGCGATCCCGGTGAAATCCGGCTCATCGGGATTGCTCTCATATACTGTTTTCACCGCATTATCCGACGCCGGAGCGATCTTTCTTCGGTTGGAAATGCTCTAGGTCTGACGCCGGTTTCAGGTCTCAGGGGGTAATCCATGATGGATTTCGAAAATTACGGCAATACGGCCGTGGCGGCTCCCCTCTCGCAGGTGGAAAAGGCCGCGGCGGTGCTTCTGGCGATGGGCAAGGGCGTCGCCGGCAAGCTTCTGAAGTATTTCACCCAGGCCGAATTGCAGACGATCATCGCCGCCGCGCAGAACCTTCGCGCCATTCCTCCCCATGAATTGCTCGACCTCGTCAACGAATTCGAGGACCTCTTCACCGAGGGCACCGGGCTCATGGACAACGCCAAGATGATGGAAGGCATTCTGGAGGAGGGCCTGACGCCCGACGAGGTGGACGGGCTGCTCGGCCGCCGCGCCGCCTTCCAGGCCTATGAGACCACCATCTGGGACCGCCTCCAGGACGCCGATCCGGTCGCCGTTTCGCAACTCCTGCTTCTGGAGCACCCGCAGACCGTCGCCTATATGCTGTCGATGATGCCTTCCGCTTTCGGGGCGAAGGTGTTGCTGGAAATTCCGGAAGACGCGCGCGCCGACATCATCAACCGTACGGTCAATCTCAAGGAAGCGAGCCCGAAGGCAACGGCCATCGTGGAAGCCCGCGTCATCGAGATGATCGACACGCTCAACGCGGAGAGCAACTCCATCGGTTCGAACAAGGTCGCCGATCTTATGAACGAACTGGAGAAGACGCAGGTCGACGACATGCTGTCGTCGCTGGCGAATGTCTCGACCGACGCGGTCAAGAAGGTACGCCCGAAGATCTTCCTCTTCGAGGATGTGATCCTGATGCCGCAACGCAGCCGCGTCATGCTCTTCAACGACGTGTCGGGCGATGTCATCACGGCGGCGCTGCGCGGCACGCCCATGGATCTGCGCGAGGCGGTGCTCTCCTCCATCGGCGCGCGCCAGCGCCGCATGATCGAGTCCGATCTCGCCGACGGCGACCAGAACATCAACCCGCGCGAGGTGGCGATCGCCCGCCGCTCGATCACCCAGGAGGCCATCCGGCTCGCCGCCGCCGACCAGATCCAGTTGCGCGAAAAGAACGACCTGCAGCAAGCGGCCTGATCCTGCTTGACAGGATGTCGCCGCAGGCGGAGCGTCACCATGGCCCGAATCTCTCGCCGAGGGGTTCGGGCCATGGCATTTCAACGCCGCCGGCCGGCGGCCGGGAGCGCGACACGTGTCGGACGAAGACAAGGACAGCAAAACAGAACTCCCGACGGAGAAAAAGATTCGCGACGCCGTGGAAAAGGGCAACACCCCGTTTTCCCGCGAAGTGCCGGTCTTCGCCTCGACCATTGCGATCTATCTGTTTCTGGTGTTCTTCCTGCCCGGCGGCGTGGCGCGAATGAACGAAACGCTGCGTGACCTGTTCGAGAAGCCGGAAGCCTGGCGCCTCAACACCGGCGGCGACGTCCTTTCGCTGTTTCACCATCTCGGCTGGGAGGCCGGGCGGCTGCTGATGCCCGTCCTGATCATGATGATGGTGTTCGGCATCGCCTCCTCGGTGTTGCAGAACCTGCCCAGCCCCGTGCTGGAGCGCATCCGCCCACAAGCCTCGCGGCTCAGTCCGATGAAGGGGTTCACCCGGATCTTCGGCAAGCAGGGGCTGGTGGAATTCGGCAAATCGCTGATCAAGATCCTCGTCGTGTCGCTGGTGGTGGCGCTGTTGATGCAGCGCGATTATTTCGCCGCGCTCGACACGATGTTCTCCGAACCGGCCACGCTCATTCACATGATGACGCTGGACGTCAGCAAGGTGCTGCTCATCATCCTCTTCGCCACGGCGCTGGTGGCGGCGGTCGATTTCGCCTGGACCCGTTATCACTGGTTCACGGAATTGCGCATGACCAAGCAGGAAGTGAAGGAGGAAATGAAGCAGGCGCAGGGCGACCCGATCGTCAAGGCGCGCATGCGTTCGGTACAGCGCGACCGGGCCCGTCGCCGCATGATAGCGGCGGTCCCGCGCGCGACCCTGGTGATCGCCAACCCGACCCACTACGCCGTGGCGCTTCGTTATGTGCGCGAGGAAGGCGACGCGCCCGTCATCGTGGCCAAGGGACAGGACCTCGTCGCGCTGAAAATCCGCGAGATCGCTGAAGAGAACGATATACCCGTCTTCGAGGACCCGCCGCTTGCACGCTCAATGTTTGCGCAAGTCTCGGTAGATAGTGTCATTCCACCGGTGTTCTACAAGGCAGTGGCGGAACTGATTCACCGGGTTTATGCAGCTTCGCCCCAGACCAGACGGATAAACTAGAGCCATGAGAAAATGCGCCTATTCCGCCGAACGTGAAAAAATTGTCGCGGAAGCGATATGTCCGGTGGCGACCGAGTTGCGAATGCTCGACGCCGCGGACCTGGTTTCGCTTCTGCGTTTCGAATGCTACGGCAACCTTGCTGATCTGGTCTCTTCGGCTGCCGAACTCTACTTCCTGCCCGGAACCGTCAATTTCGGCGCGGGCGGTGACTATCGCCTCGACTGGGGGCTCGAACCCGAAGTGACCCTCGACATGGAATTGCGCCCGCCGGGCGTCACCGTCTATGCCAAGCTGTTGTTGCAGAAGGACCGGGCCGGCGTCGAGGTGACCCATGTCGCCTTCAACGAGCCGCATGCCGATCCGGAAGACAATACCGCGCTCCTGCGCGAAAGCCTGCGCGCCGCCCGCTATATGCGCGGAGACGCCGGGTCGTCCGAAACAACGCATTGATTTCCACACATTTGGTTTGGACATCTGTGGCCGGCCGGAAGCCGGCCACTCTTTGCCGCCTCAGGTGATATAGCCGAGACGGATGGCCTTCGCGATGGCCTGGATACGGTTGACGGCGTCAAGCTTGGTCGTCGCCATGCCGAGATAGGCGTTCACGGTATGCACCGAAAGCCCCATCTTTTCGGCGATCGCCTCCGAGATGCAGCCGTCGCCGGCCATTTGCAGGCAGGCGATCTCGCGTTCCGTGAGGCTGGCGGCAGGCGCAAGCCGGCGTTCGTCGTTCGCCAGCATGTCGCCGAGAAGCTGGCAGCACTTCAGATGCATGTCGATGACCGTGTCGCTCGCAAGCTCGATATAACCGCCGGTGAAGACGACGTAGCCGTTGCCCGCCGCGCCGAGCTGCACCGGAAAGGCGATGCCCGACCAGGGCAGCAGCTGCGGCTGAAGGCGATGGGTGAAAGCGTCGGTCGCCGCTTCGGCGAACTGACCGTCGCCAAGCCCCTCCCACACGAGCGGGACGATCGAGACCTCCATATGGGCGAGCATCGCCTCGCCGTAACCATCGAGAAGCTGGCGCAGGCCGGAATCGGCCTGCGTTCCCCAGTTCTGGAGAGCCGGCACGAGCTTGCGCATCGAGGCAAGCCCGTGACCGGCAAGCCGCAGCACCACGAAGCGCTCCGCCCCGACGATCATCTGCATCGTCCGGAGCGTGGCGACGAAATCGGACACCGGCACCGGCCTGGCCGGTCGCGTGCGCTTGAGGTCCCCTTCGATGGACGCGGCCTGATGAAGCCGGATCTCGGTGCTCCTGCCCATCAGACCAGACCGTTGCGGACAGCCCAGGCGATCGCTTCGGAACGCGTACGCGTCGCCGTCTTGCGCATCACGCCGGTGATGTAATTGTTGATGGTGTTGCGCGATATGCCGAGGATGAGGGCGACTTCGTCGCTCGTCTTGCCCTCGGCGATCCAGTAGAGGCACTCCACCTCCCGATCCGTCAGCTCCCGGTCGCGGTCGTGGCGCTCGATCACGCTGCGGCAGCAACGGCTCGCGAAATAGCCGGCCAGCAGCCCCACGTCACGCAGCTTGCTTTGCGAAAGGATGAAGTGCTCCGGGAAGAGCAGCATCAGCGACAGGCGCGCGCGGCCGACCTGGAAGGAGACGGCGCAATATTCACGGCCGATGCCGCGCGGACGCACCATGCTGTCCGGCAGCTGGAAGAAATGCGGCTTGAGGACGCCGAGACATTTCTCCACGTCACTCATGCGCGATTGGCTGGTGGCGACCATCGTCGAAATGCCACGGACCAGATTGAAGGGCCAATCCGACGCCAGGACGGATTCCAGACCGGTTTCGGCGGCAATATCGTGACGGAGCAGAAGATAGTAGGATGCGCTGACGTAGTCGGTCAGGGCCTTCAGGCCCGCGGGAATATCCGACTTGTCGGCGCAGCGCCCCAGCCATCGCACGAGACGCTCACGCTCGCTTCCGCCGACATCGCGCGCCGCCGGGAATCCATAAGCTGTCCGGGTCGCATCACCCGACCGGATCGTTTCCATAAGTAGCCCCCTGTTTGCCCGATTCGTCCCGCCCCCTTCGCCGGCAAGCCGTAGAAACGGCAACCGGCGGTCAAGCCGCATCAGCGGGAATCATCAACCGAATCAGTGACTAAAGGATACATGCGCCACCCCCGAAAACCACAGTGGCCTTTTCGGGATTTACTTCGTGGCTTTTCTGTGAATCGCCTGTCGCGACTGATTTGCCCGCGTCTCGCGATCCCGATCGGCCGCTTGCATCGATGGTTAACCTATTGTTAACCATGATCTATTCGGAAGGCCGGGCGATATCGGGCGGCTTTTCGCCATCGACACGCAACCAGAATTTGCATTTTTTCGATGGCGCCACAGCCAAAGCGATTTATTATTATTTTGTAACAGGCCGCGTTTTTTCGCATTTGCGCCTCTTCCGGCCCGCAATGCTTCGCTGTATCCCGCAAGAAATGTTGCGGCTGCGCCACACTCTCGCCTTAAATGGCCGTCGCGCAGATACGGAAAGGGCGCGCCCGTTGCCGGACACGCCCTGAATTTCCCCGTCATGTGACGTTTTCTCAGGCGGCTTCCTTCTCGTCCGCCCATTTGCGCAGGATCTTGGCGGCCCGTTCCTCGCTGATTTCGACCATGCGGCCGAGGCGTCGCTCCGGACCTTCCTTGACGCGCCGGTTGAAACCGTCGGAATCGTCGTCGCCACCGGCAAGCAGGTCGTCGGTGCTGTCGAAGCCGAAGTCCGCGCCGAAGCCATCCATGAGAGCGGCGCCCGGCCCGCCGACCGCGCCCGCTGGCGAGAAGTCGGGCAGCTCCAGCCCGGCCGCGTCCGCATCGGGGGCAGCGCCGTTGCCGGCAATCGAGCGCACCGCCGGGCGAAGGCCGAACCAGACGACCACAAAAGCCACGCCGAGGAAGGCGAGAGCATTGATGATACCGCCGAGATTGCGCGTCAATGTTTCCATCACGCCCGGCCCGGCCACCGCCTCGTCGAGAAGCTGGTGATCGAGGAACTCCATGGCGGTGAGCGTCACCACATCGCCGCGGGCGCTGTCGAGGCCGGCGGCAGCCGTGACGATCGTCTGCATTTCGGCCAGGTAGGCGTCGACCTTCGCCTGGTCGACCGGCTCTTCGAGCATGGCGGCGACGCGGGCGCGATTGACGACGATGGCCACCGACAGCTTCTCCACGGCATAGCCGTTGCGAACGGTGGCGACGGTCCGGCTGTTGATCTCGTAGTTGGTCTGTTCTTCCTTCTTGTCCGCCTCGTCATTCGACTGGGGTCCGGCAAGATCACCCTGCGGGCCGCCCTGCGGCAGGTTCTGCTCGACCGTCGTCGGCTTCTGCCCCTGTTGCTGGCTGGACTTCTGGCTTTCGCGGGTGACGCGGACGGAGCGCTCGACGCGCGATTCCGGATCGTAGACCGTTTCCTGGATCTGCTGGCTGTCCATATTCAGCGTCGCGGTCACGCTGGCGCGGAAATTTTCCATCCCGAGGAAGGGGGCGAGCGCCTTTTCGATATTGCGCTCGATCTCGCTCTGCACCGTGTGGACGGCGCTGAGCGAGCGGTTGAGCGAGCCGTTCTCCGCATCGTCGCCGGAGGCGAGAAGCTGGCCGGCCGAGTCGAGGATCGTCACGCCGCTGACGTCGAGCCCCGGCACCGACGCGGCGACGAGATGGCGGATGGCCGCCGCCGAATCGCGGCCGACCTGCGCACCCGCGCGGATCATCACGGAAGCCGTCGGCATCTGGTCGGCCTTACGGAAATTGCCGCGTTCCGGCATGACGATATGAACGCGGGCGGCGGCGATGCCGCCGATCTGCTGGATGGTTCGGGCAATCTCGCCTTCAAGGGCCCGCACCCGCGTCACTTCCTGCATGAAGGAGGTCAGGCCGAGCGAGCCGACCTTGTCGAAGAGTTCATAACCGGCGTTGGCGCTGTTCGGCAGGCTGCGCTCCGCGAGATAGAGGCGCGCCTTGCCGGTCTGGCCGACCGGCACCTGCACGCTCGTTCCGTCCGTTCCGGTGTTGAAATCGATATTGGCTTCGGCAAGCGCCATGCTGATCTGGCTCATGTCGGTCTTTTCCAGACCGACATAGAGCGTCTCGTAGGCGGGCTTGTTCACCATGATGCCGGCGGCCAGCACCAGACCGATCGAAACCACGGCCGCGCCACCGAGCATCGCCAGTTTCGCCCGCCCCAGCGCCGCCAGGTTGTTATAGATGTTGGTCAACTGTTCCGACAGATTCATTCTGTTCCCGCACGGACTTGGCTTTCCTCTACCGGCGCGACAAGCCGGAACCGGAAAACACAATTTCGATCACTTGAGGCGGAACGACGCTTTTGCCGCACGCGCTGCTCCACCCCGTGGTGTACGCGGATCTGACCGATCCGACGGGGACACTAGTCAGCGAAACTTGCGCGAGCATTTCGCCGGGTGCGACAGCCACAGCGAATGAAAAACGGCGCCCGGGAGGACGCCGCCGGAAGGAGGATATATCCGTACTTCGTCTCAGGAACGGCGGTCAGAAAGCTTCGAAATCGCCAGCGGCCTTGTCAAGCGGCTGGGAATGGCCGTGACGCATGCCCTTGCCGAGCGCCTTCTGCATATCGGCAAGCTTCACCAGGCTCAGCGCCGTGGTCACATCGACCAGCCAGCCTTCCGGAACGCCGGCGGTGATGGTGTCGATGAATTCCGCAAGACCGCGGGTCTTCTGGACGGCGAGGTCGATGCCCTGAAGCACCATCATCCGTTCGGAGGCGGCCGTCGCCGCGCCGGTCTGAAGACCGGCAAGCTGGGGTTCGATCCGCTCTATCAGATAGGCAACGTCATGCAGTTCGCTAACGACGCGCATCAAGACCTCGGCCAACGCTTCTTCCGGCAGGGCGGGGGCGGCACTCAAAAACTCCGTTTGCATCACGATCCTCTTTTGCGCATCGCGCCGCTGGCGATGCGTCTGTTTTTCTGCTTGCCTGTCCACCGGACGTCCCCGACGCCCGCTCAGAAGAATTCGATCGCGTTTTCCACCGGCTTGACAATCCGCGCGGGCCGCTGCTCCAGAGCCACCGCCCGTTGCGTCTCCATACCGGTCAGCGCATATTGGCGCGCCCGGCCCGTGGTGGGCCAGTATTCCACCTTGCGGCCATGTTCGCCGCCGGTGCTTTCGCCCATGAGACGGATGCCCTCGTCCGCCAGGAACTGTCGCGCAAAGCGGGTGTTCTGCTCGCCGACATTCGAGAAGCTGGCGATGGTCCTCGCACCGCCGAAGATCTTCGCCTCCAGCCGCTCGCGCCTTGCGCCGCGCTTCAGCAGGCCGTTGATCAGCAGTTCCATCAGATGCACGCCGTAGCGGGTCGCATCGCCCCCCGCCGCAAGCGCATCCATGGACCCCGGCAGCAGGAAATGGTTCATGCCGCCGACGCCGGCAACCGGGTCGCGCATGCAGGCGGCGATGCAGGAGCCGAGAATGGTCGTCATGACCACATCCGGCTCACTGCAAACCTTGTATTCGCCCTGAATCACATGAACGCGCCGCTCGCCGGGAGCTGTCGTCATTTCAGGGCCCCGAACACGGCTTCGATCGCCGCCTTCATCTTCTCGATGGTAAAGGGCTTGGCGAGGACGTTGTTCGCGCCGAGCGCCGCCGCCTTCTGCACCAGCGCCCGGTCGCCCTGCGCCGTCAGGATGATGAAGGCCGCCTTCTTCGTCGTCGGATTGGAACGGACGGCTTGCAGAAAGCCGAGGCCGTCCATCTTCGGCATGTTGAAGTCGGAGATGACCAGATGGTGCGGCTGCTGGGCCATGATCTTCATGCCCTGCTCGCCGTCGCCGGCCGCCGTGATCTGCTTGAAGCCGAGCTGTTGCAGGGCATCGCCCAGAAGCAGGCGGCTCGTCACCTGATCGTCGACGATGAGAACTTTGATTTTTTCAGCGAGAGACATTATTCGCTTCCTTCTCTACGGGCCGCTGTGATCTTCAAGATTTCCTCCCCTATGCACGAAAGCGGGTGCTGGTGTTCGACGGCGTTCAGTTCGAAGGCCACTCTCGGCATCCCATAAACGACGCAGGTTTTTTCGTTCTGACCGATGGTCCGCGCCCCCGCATGGCGCATTTTCAATAATCCCGCCGCGCCATCCCGTCCCATTCCGGTGAGGATGACGCCAACCGCATTGCGGCCTGCAAGCGCGGCGACGGAATCGAACAGCACATCCACCGAAGGCCGGTGGCCGTTGACCGGATCGCGATCGGCCAGCCGGCAGCACGGTGCATGCGAATTGACGACCTCCAGATGGCGGTCGCCGCCCGGCGCCAGATAGACCCGGCCGATCTCCAGCCGCGCGCCGTCCGTCGCCTCCTGCACCACCGGCGCGCAGAGGCGGTTCAGCCGCTCGGCGAAGCTCTTCGTGAAGGTGGACGGCATGTGCTGGGTAATGACGGTCGGCGGGCAATTGACCGGAAACTTCTGCAAGACCGCGATCAGCGCCTCGACGCCGCCGGTGGACGCGCCGATCGCCACCATCTTGCGGCCCGGGCGGTAGCCGCCGGTCGGGTCGACACTGGCGGCGACCGGCGCGAGAGGCGGCGTTTCAGTGCGGATACGCCGATGCTGCGAGCGTGCGGCGGCCTTCACCTTTTCGGCAAGATCGCCAAACGGCCGGACGTCGCCCGGCTGGGGCTTGCCGACGCAGTCGAAAGCACCGATCTCCAGCGCCATCAGCGACGCATCCGCACCGCGATGCGTCAGGGTCGAGACCATGATGACCGGCATCGGGCGCAGCCGCATGATCTTTTCCAGGAATTCGAGGCCGTTCATATTCGGCATCTCGATATCCAGCGTCACCACGTCGGGGTTGAGCTGCTTGATGGCGCTGCGGGCTTCCATCGCGTCGCCAGCCTGCCCCACGACGTCGACTTCCGGGTCGGCGCGAAGGACGGCGGTGATGAGCCCGCGCATGGTCGGTGAATCGTCGACGACGAGAACGCGCGCCGGAGCCGTCATGCGCCCCTCCCCCGGCCCCTGCCGACATAGCGGTAGGTGGTGATCCCGGTATTGTCGAACAGAACCTTGGCCTCGCCGGCCACGCGCTCGGAATGTCCGATATAGAGATGGCCGTCGTCGGCCAGCATGCCGGCGAAGCGCGACCAGATCTTCATCTGCGTGGGTTCGTCGAAATAGATGACGACGTTGCGGCAGAAGATGACGTCGAAAGGCCCCTTGAAGGGCCATTGCGCAAGCAGGTTCAACTCGTTGAAGGTAACGAGACGCTTCACCCTGTCATCGACCTGGAAGCGCTTGCGGCCGCCGATCTCCACCTCGCGGAAGAACTGCTTGCGCATCGGCGGGCTCACCGTCTCCAGCGCCGTCGCATCATAGGCGCCGGCGCGGGCAAGCGCGAGCACCTTCGGGTCGATATCGGTGGCGAGGATGCGGAAATCGTAGTCGGCGATATTCGGCATCATCGAAAGAACCGTCAGCGCGATGGAATAGGGCTCCTGCCCGTCCGAGCAGGCCGCCGACCACAAGCGCACCCTTCCGCCACGACGAGCCCGTTCGAGAAGTCCGGGCAGAAGCTCCGTCCTCATATGCTCGAAATGGTGATTCTCGCGGAAGAAGCGGGTGAAATTCGTCGTCAGATGCGACAGCATCTCCCGGCGGACGGGCGCGCCCTCCGGCGAGGAGACCAGTTCGCAATATTCCCGAAAGCCCTTGAGGCCGAGCGCGCGAATATGTTTCGACAGGCGCGAATAGACAAGCGAGGCCTTCGTCTCGTTGAGAAAGATGCCCGCATCCGCATAGATCATGGCGGCGATCTCGGAGAGATCCCGCCGCGTCAGCGGATATTCGCCGCTCGCCAGGCACTCGTCCGGCGACGGCCTGATATCCCTGGCCGGTGAAGTCGTCATGCCGCCTCGCTTTCGATGTCCGGGAAGAGGGCGTCGAGATCGATCAGGCAGATCATGCGCCCCTCGATGGCCAGGATACCGCGCGCGCAGACCTTTTCGATCTCGCTGGCGATATTCGGCGTCGGCTGGATATTTTCGTCGACGACAGTCAATATGTCGGAGACCGCATCGACCAGAAGCCCCACCACCTTCGCGCCGACCTGGGCCACGATGATGACATGGCGGACCGTCGGCTCGGCCGGCGCCATGCCGAGGCGCTGCGACAGGTCGACGATCGGCAGCACCACGCCGCGCAGGTTGATCACGCCCAGCACATGGCCGGGCGCATGCGGCATGGCGGTGGCCGGGGTCCATCCCCGGATCTCCCGCACCGACATGATGTTGACGCAGAATTCCTGGTCGCCGATCCTGAAGGCGATGAGTTCGCGCCCGTGGGTAAGATTCTTGACCGCGTTCGTCATGGCTAGCCCGTCGCCGCAAGCGAGATTTCAGGTTTCAGGGACTGGCCGCGCGAAGCGGCCACGACCGCATCGACGTCCAGGATGAGCGCGACCCGGCCGTCGCCGAGAATGGTGGCCGCGGCAATGCCAGGAACATGGCTGTAATTGGCCTCCAGGCTCTTGATGACGACCTGCCTCTGGCCCTGGATGGCATCGACCATCAACGCGCGCTGGCCACCGCCTTCCGACTCGACCAGGAGCGCCACGCCCTCCACCGGGTTCGCCTGCGAGGCCCGGAAATTCAGGATCTTGCCGACGTCGACCAGCGGGCAGAAAGAGTTGCGGATCGAGATAAGCCGCTGGGCGGCCCCGAAGGAATGGATTGCCGCCGCCTCCGGCTGCAACGTCTCGACGATGGCCGTCAGCGGCACCACCAGCGTCTGGCCGGCAACCGTCACCACCATGCCGTCGAGGACGGCGAGCGTCAGCGGCAGGCTCATCGTGAAGACCGAGCCATGGCCCGGCTTCGAGGAAATCGAGATGCGCCCGCCGAGCGCCTGGATCGATCGTTTCACCACGTCCATGCCGACGCCGCGTCCGGAAATATCGGAAATCTTGTCGGCGGTCGAAAACCCCGCATGGAAGATCAGGTTGTCGACCTCCTCATCCGACAGGTTCTGGTCCGCAGTGATGAGATCGTTGTCGATGGCCTTCTGGCGCACCCTCTCGCGATTGATGCCGGCGCCGTCGTCGGCAAGCTCGATGACGATACGGCCGGACCGGTGCTTGGCGGTGAGCCGCACCGTTCCTTCCGGATTCTTTCCGGCGGCTTCCCGCTTTTCCGGCGATTCGAGACCGTGGTCCACGGCGTTGCGGATCATATGGGTCAGCGGCTCGGCCAGCTTGTCGATGACCGTCTTGTCGACCTCGGTGTTCTCGCCTTCCGTAATGAGGCGCACCGACTTGCCGGTGACGTCGGCGATCTCGCGCACGATGCGCGACATGCGCTGGAAGACCGGCTTCACCGGCTGGGCGCGGATGGCCATCACCGAATCCTGGATCTCGCGGGTCAGCTGTTGCAGCTCCTCGAGCCCCATGTTGATGGAGGACACGCCGTTGCTGTCATTTTCGACGACGCTCTGCGACAGCATCGCCTGATTGATGACGAGTTCGCCGACGAGGTTGATCAGCCGGTCGACCCGGTCGAGGTCGACGCGGATCGTCTGGGCGGCAGCGCCCTGGGCATTGGCAGCGGTTGCGGCAGCGGTATTGCGGCTGGCGGCGGCTGCCGCCTGCGAGACGGCGGTCGCCGTTTCCGCGGCGTTGACCGCGGCGACTGCCGGGCTTTCCGTTTCGACGATCGACGGCCCCTGATCGTCATCGAGGATGGACAGGTCGAAGGGAACGGGCTGCATCGGCGCTTCATCCGGATCACCCCCATCGGTGGCGAGGGGCTCGTCCTTTACGGTGCGCACCTCCAGATCGCAGTCCCATTCGGCGAATTCGAAGACCGAGCGGACGGCGTCCTCGCCCCGGTCGGTGGCCACGGAAATCCGCCAGGAGAAATAGGCTTCCTCCGGGTTCATCTCCTCCAGCGGCGGCAGGCTGTCCATGTCGCAATGGATACTCATGTCGCCGAGGCGGGACAGGTCGCGCAACAGCAGCGTCGCCTCGTTGCCCTTGGCATAAAGGTCGCTTCGCGGGCGGAACAGGATCTCGCAGGTCGGCACACAGGAGGCTTCATCGGCGGTTTCGAGCGCCGGCTCGTCGCCGAAATCGTCGAAGGAGAAGGGTATCGGCTGGAACCCCTCGTTATTGCCCGAAGAGGGCGCGGGCGTTTCGATCGCGGTCCCGGCATCCGGCGCGGGGGACGCCGGCGTTTCGGCGACGGGCGCCTCGACGCGCGCGAGCGTCTCCACTTCACCGCGCGCGAGCGCTTCCAGTTCACCGATCAGCGCGCGGCTGCGCTCGGCATCGACACTGCCGCCGTCGCGCGCCGCATTCGTCAGGTCGGCAAGCACATCGGCGGATTTGAGCATGACCTTCAGGACATCCGGGGAGGGTTCCAGCCGGTTGGAGCGGACGCATTCCAGCGTCGTCTCGAAGACATGGGCGAAGGATACGAGGTCATCGAGGCCGAAGGCGCCGGCGCCGCCCTTGATCGAATGCACCGCACGGAACACGGCGTTGACCGTTTCCGGATCGCGGTCTCCATCGTTCAGACGCAGGAGTCCCCCTTCCAGTTCCGCGAGCTGTTCCTCGCATTCCTGAAAGAATATCTCCTTGATTTCGTTCATATCCATCGGGAAGAATCCTGGATTAGGCGGTTACGCGCTCGATTGCATCGATCAGTTTGGTCGGGTCGAAGGGCTTGACGATCCAGCCGGTCGCACCGGCCTGACGGGCGCGGTTCTTTTTCTCGGCGTCACTTTCGGTCGTCAGAACGAGGATGGGGATCGCACGATATTTCTCATTGCGGCGCACGCCCTCGATAAAGCCGAAGCCGTCGAGACGCGGCATGTTGATGTCGGTGACGATGACGTCGGGACGGGTGTTTTCCAGCACCTCCAGCCCCTCGATACCGTCCTCGGCCTGGATCGTCTCGAAGCCCGCATTATTGAGCGTCACCAGAAGCATGTTCCGGATCGTCCGTGAATCATCCACGGTCAGTACCTTCTTCTTCATTGCCGAATCTCCTTCGCCAGCAAATGATCAATGTCGACGCCGATGAGTTTCAGGGTCGCCATGAAGGCGTCCGAAACGCGGGCGAAGGTGAAGGACAGCCGGTCGCGCTCCCAGCTTCTCGCCGCAGCCATCAGGACCTGAATGCAGAGCGCGCCGACGCGCTCCACCGCCGATGCGTCGATGACGATGGCGCTGCCCTTCAGGCTCATCAGCCTGCCGTGCAGGGCCGAAGCCTCGTTGAGATCCAGCACCGGCGCGAGGTTCAGCGTCTTGCCGGCGGTTTTCCTGCTCGCCATCACGGTTTTCCTTGTTCCAGTCGGTTCATGTTCATCATCGTCCCGTTTCAACTCGCAATGCCCGCTGCGCGAGCGGGAAGCGACAGGGCTCCCGCTGCGCCATCGTTTCTTTCGCCGGTCTGGCGTTCGCGCGTATGCGCCACATGAAACTGACGGATGGTTTGGCCAAGTTCGAGGATGACGGTTTTCAGGTCGCCGCCGGCGGAGCCGATGCGACCGGCGTCCGTCGCCTGCGCCTCCAGCGCACGGCCGGCGCTTGCGATCCCGGCGCTCGCCAGATCCAGTCCGTCGGCCTCCGCCGCGCCGTCGCGCAGGATACCGCCGATCCGCTCGTTGATGTCTTCGACCTGACGCACGACGCCGCCGATGGCGTGCTGCGTGCGATGGACGCGCTCGACCCCTTCCTCGACCTGCGTCTTCGTGCCGACGACGAGTTGCTTGATTTCACGGGCGGCGTCGGCCGAGCGCTGGGCAAGCGCCCGCACCTCCTGCGCCACCACGGCGAAGCCGCGGCCGGTGTCGCCGGCCCGCGCCGCCTCGATTCCGGCATTGAGGGCGAGAAGATTGGTCTGAAAGGCGATCTCGTCGATGACGCCGATGATCTGGCCGATCTTTTCCGCCGAGGCCTCGATATCGGCCATGGCCGTCATCGCCTCGCCGGCGATATCGCCGCTCAGCGCCACGGACTGGCGCGTTTCGGCAGCCGCTTCCTGCGCCTTTCGGGTCTCGTTCAGGGTCCGATGCACACGCTCGGCGATCCCGCCAAGCGTATTCGCGGCTTCCAGGAGATTTGCCGACTGTTCGGCAGAACGGCCGGCAAGCGTGCCGGATTCGGCCGACAGCATGACGGCAAGGCGGTCGGTTTCGCCGGCCTGCGTGGCGACGGCGGACAGGCGGCCGCCGATTTCGTCGAGCGCGCCGTTCAGCGTATCGACCAGTTCCCGCCAGGACTCCGGCGCCGTTTCGCTGGCACGCGCGGAAAAATCCAGCCGCGCCAGCCCCCGGATCGTCTCGCCGAAGACGCGTTCGAGATCCGCCCGGTCCTCGTCGCGCTGTTCGGCAAGCGCGCGGGCGTGCGCATGGCGCAATTCATTGAAGCGGAGCGAAACGCCGATCTCCAAGTCGACAAGCGCCGTGCACAGGAAGGCGGAGACGAGCTCCGTCAGCGCCTCGCGGCGCGCCTTTCCGCTACCGGGCAGCAACGACTTCGGCCAATGGTCCTCGATGAGGCCGGTGACCACCTTTTCGATGACCACCGCATGGCCGGCGATGCGCCAGCGCGGATCGAGCCCCATCCGGCTCTCGGTATCGGCGAGCACCTTGACGCGTTCGGCATAAAGCGCATCGAAGCGCGCATCGGTCAGAACGTTCCAGTGGGAGCTGTGGAGATCGTGCAGGCGGTCGATCTGGCGGTCGCTCTCGAAATGGCGGGCGGCATCCGGAAACGCCTGGAAGCGCTGGAAAAGATCGCGCAGCGCCAGTTCGACGCGCCGTTCGAGCGCCTGCCGGCCGGCGCGCAGGCATTCGCCCTGGTCTGCTTCGAGGCCGGCAAAGCGCAGGCGGTCGCGCAGGCTTGACGCCTGTCCCGTTCGCACCTGATCTGCCGACATGTCCTGCACCAATCCGCTCCCAAACCAACGATGCGCCCGAACCGGCCATTAGAGGCCCGGTCCGGAAATTCGCGCATGGAAGGAAGGTGGCGCCGGCGCCGGCCGGGAAGCGGAGCGCAGCTTCCAGGAACCGGTGCACCAGGATGCCGACCGTCGATCCATGATCAAATTCGGTGAATCTCGAATACCGGCTCGAACCCGGTACGGCGGTTCGGCGTCATGCCTGGGTGGGAAAAGGCGGATTTCCCATTCCGACGTGTTACCCCCATGTTTATGGTTAATTCCTTGCCTGAAGGTTAATATCCGGCGGTTCCCCGAAAAGTTGAGTGCCGCGGGAAAACTTGCGGTTTGCGCAAGCTCCGGGCAAGCCGCGAGGCGCAGGATGACGGTCAAGGCTGACCATGATCGTCAGGAGGGAACAATGATCGTTCTGGGACTGGGCGCGGCGCTGATCGCCTCGGCGACATTCGTCGCCGTATCGCTGCTGATCGACATCGATGCGGGACGCGGGCCGGTGCGGACCAAAGTGTTCTGATCCGTCGCGGCCGCCGGCGCATTTCCGGCCGAAGCGGGATCGCTTCGGCGTCGGGGAATGTGTTAAAAACAAGGATCCGGCGCGTCAGGCCATATGAAAGACGGTGACGAGCGGCACCGCCACCGGCTCGTTGTCGGGTTTCGTTTCCATGATATCCGCCATATGCGCCCACCAGCGCTTCATCAGGGGATGGTCCGGCAAGCCGGCCATGGCGTGATCCTTTTTCCGCCAGAGCACCCCGAAGAGCAGGTTCGTCTCCTCATCCAGATGGATCGAGTAGTCGGCTACGCCCGCCTGCTTGAGAAGCGCCACCAGTTCCGGCCAGATAGCGTCGTGCCGCGCCTTGTATTCGGCCGCCTTGCCCGGGTCGAGCCGCATGCGGAAGGCATATTTCTCCACGGTCTTCTCCTCAGTGCGTTACGCGGCGGCGCAGGCGTCCGTAAAGGATCGGCAGGGCGATGACGGTGATCAGCAGGAGGCCGATGAAGATCGACATGACGATGCCGGGCACATTGAGGAGGCCGAAGCCGAAGGTCACCATGCCCATGATGAGGGCAGCCAGCACGACGCCGGGGATGGTGCCGGAGCCGCCGAGGATGTTGACGCCGCCGAGCACCACCATCGTCACCACCTCCAGCTCCCAGCCGAGCGCGATGGAGGGGCGTGTCGAACCGAGGCGGGCGGTCAGGCAGATCGCGGCAACGGCGGACATCAGGCCGGTGAGCAGGAAAAGCAGGAATTTCACACGCCCGACGCGAACCCCGGAAAACAGCGCCGCAGTGGGATTGTTGCCGATGGCGTAGATCGTGCGGCCGAAACTCGTCCGGTGCAGCAACACGCCGTAGACGACGGCGAACAGCAGGAACAGGCAGAACTCGAAGGAGAAGACCCACCAGACGTAGCCCTGGCCGAACCAGGAAAAGCTTGCGGGATAGCCGGTGAACGCCTGATCGCCGAGGATGATGAAGGACAGCCCGCGAAACAGGCTCATCGTGCCGATGGTCACAACGATGGACGGGAGGCCGAGGCCGGTGACGAGCGCGCCGTTGAGCGCGCCGCAAAGAAGACCGGTGGCGAGGCCGACCGTGACGAGCGCCGGCGTATCGAAGCCGAGCTGCACGGCATAGCCCATGGCGGTGGAGGTCAATGCGATGATCGAGGCGACGGAAAGGTCGATCTCGCCGGAGATGATGACCAGCGCCATGGCGAAGGCGATCATCGCCTTCTCGGTGAAGTTGAAGGTCGCGTCCGACAGGTTCCAGGGATCGAGAAAATAGGGAGAGGCAAACGAATTGACGAGGAAGATCGCCGCCGCCACGGCGACGAGCAACGCTTCCCAGCCTTTCAGCATGCGGGCGGCACGGCCTTCCCGCCGATCGGGAATATGACGTGCAACCCTCTGCCCGTCAGCCCCGTGCCCGTCAGCCCTTTGCACGTCAGCCATGGGTCGCCTCCGCTTTCTTCAGGATCACCCTGCCCTTGCGTTTTTCGGAACGGGCGTTGACGGCAACGGCGACGATGATGACCGTGCCGGAAATCGCCATCTGGGCGAAGGGCGAGATGTCGATGACCGGCAGCGCATTCTTGATGACGCCGAGGAAGAGCGCACCGAGCACCGTGCCGGCGACGGAGCCGATGCCGCCGGCGATCGATACGCCGCCGATGACGCAGGCGGCGATGATGTCGAGTTCGAAGCCGGCCGCGATATCGACATAGGCGACCGCGTAACGCGAAACCCAGAGGTAACCGGAAAGGCCGGCCAGCATGCCGGAGAGGCAATAGGCGAGAAACCGCGTCCGGCCGACGTCGATGCCGGTATAGACGGCCGCATGCGGATTGCCGCCGACCGCGAAGAAAGCCCGTCCGAGCGGCGTTCGCCGCATGACGAGCAGCATGATCGCGATCATGGCGAGCGACAGCCAGGACAGGACCGGAAAGCCGAGCAGGTTCAGACGCGGCAGCGCCTTGAAGGCGGGACTCATCTGGTGCGCGTTGATCCAGGCCCCGCCCGAGAGGAGGAAGATCAGCCCGCGATAAATCGTGAGCGTTCCCAGCGTGACGACGATCGGCGGAATATCGAGCTTCCAGACGAGCAGGCCGTTGAAGGCGCCGAGAACCGTGCCGAGCGCCATGGCGATCAGGATGAGAAGCGGGATCGGCAGGCCGGGCATCGCCGCATTGACCATCGCCGCGGCCATGCCGCAGAGCGCAAGCGCCGCAGCCATCGAAAGATCGATGCAGCGCGTCAGGATGACGGCCATCTGGCCGAGCGCCAGGATGATCAGGATCGAGGAGTCGTTATAGACATTGACGAGATTGCCGGGCGTCACGAAGGGCGGGAACCGCAGGGCGATCAGCGCCACCAGCGCGACGATCGCCACCACCAGCAGCATCTCGCGATTTCCGGAGAGACGCTTCATCATGCGGCCTCCCGGATGCCGGCGGCGGCGCGCACCAGTCCTTCAGCGGAAAGCGCGTCCCGCTCGAAGCGGGCGGCGATGCGCCCCTCGCGCATGACGATGACGCGGTCGGCCATGCCCATGATCTCCGGAATTTCCGAAGAGACCATGATGACGCTGAGACCGGAGGCGGCCAGTTCGCTCATGAAGGCGTGAACGGCCGCCTTGGAGCCGATGTCGATGCCCTTGGTCGGCTCGTCGAGGATGATGACCTTCGGCTTCGTCGCCAGCCATTTGGCGATGACCACCTTCTGCTGGTTGCCGCCCGACAGCGTTCCGACGTCCTGATCGAACGAGGCCGCGCGAAGATCGAGCCGCGCCGTATAATCGCGCGCCAGCGCGAATTCTTCCGCCAGCCGCAGGAAACCGGCGCGGGAGGTGCGCGACAGTGACGGCAGCGTGACATTCTGGAAGATCGGCAGGCCGATGATCGCCCCCTGCCGGCCCCGCTCCTCCGGCACATAGACGATACCCGCCGCAATCGCATCGGCCGGCGAGCGGATGACCCGGACCTCGCCATCGAGCCGGACGGCCCCGGCGGACGGTTTCGTGATGCCGATCAGCGACTGCATGAACTCCGAGCGGCCGGCGCCGACGAGGCCGTAGAAGCCGAGAATCTCGCCGCGACGCAGTTCGAAATTGATATCCTCGAATTCGGTCGGATGCCGGTAGCCGGAAACGGTGAGCACCGGCTCGCCGATCGCCACCGCCTGCTTGGGAAAGACCTGGCCGATATCACGGCCAACCATCAGCCGCACGAGATCGTCCTGCGTGGTTTCAGCGATCAGTCCCTCGCCCACCATGGAGCCGTCCCGAAAGACCGTGTAGCGGTCGGCGATACGGAAAATCTCGTCGAACTTGTGACTGATGAAAAGGATCGCCTTGCCGTCGGCCTTCAGCCGGTCGACGAGCTCGTAAAGCTCGTGGATCTCCTTGTGCGACAGCGCCGCCGTCGGCTCGTCCATGATGACGACGCGGGCGTCGATGGAAAGCGCCCGGGCGATGGCCACCAGATGCTTGCTGGCGATACCGAGATCGCGCAGGCGGATCGACGGATCGAGATCGGCCCCGACACGCGCAAGCAGCGCACGGGCGTCCGCGTTCATCTTCCGCCAGTCGATGAGACCGGGACCGATGCGAGGGGCGTGGCCGAGGAAGATGTTTTCGGCGACCGACAGTTCGTCGAAGAGCACGGTTTCCTGATGGATGGCGGTGACGCCGGCCCGGGCTGCGGAACTGGCCGACGGAAAACGGGTCGGCGCGCCATCGACGCGGATGACGCCCTCGTCCGGCTGGTAGATGCCGGTGAGGATCTTCACCAGGGTCGATTTGCCGGCGCCGTTCTCGCCGACGAGCGCCGTTACGGAACCCGGATGGAGCGCGAGCGAAACCTTGGACAGCGCCCGCACGCCCGGAAAGGATTTCGAGATCCCTTCGAGCGCGATGGCGGGCTTCGTCCGCAATGGGGTCGTGTCCTGCTGCAAGGGTCGGTCCACCGGCAAGTTTCAGGGTTTTTCATCAAGGCTGCCCCGCAGCCCGCTCCTCTCCGGCCGGGAGAAGAGTGGAGCGCATGCGAGGCGATGAGGGGAACCGGCAGGCGCAATGCTTGCCGTCATCCGCTCATCCGTCTTTCGTCCAGATCAGAAGATCTTGGCGAATTCCTCGACATTGGAGGCGTCGTAGACGAAGGGGTCGGCCATGGCGCCTTCGTTGTTGTCGTCGAGCGTGACGGCGCCCATGCGTCCCATCTTGAGTTCCGCGCCCGGCTTGGCTTCCGCGCCGCCGATCAGGTCGTAGGCGATCATGGTGGCGGAATAGCCAAGGTCGATCGGGTTCCAGATCGCGAAGGATTTGGACGCGCCCGACTTGACGTGGCCGGCCATTTCGGAGGGCAGGCCAAGGCCGGTGACGTTGATCTGGCCGGCCTTGCCGGCATCGGTGACCGCCTGGGCGGCGGCGACGATGCCGACGGAGGTCGGCGCGATGATGGCCTTCAGATCCGGATACGACTGGATGAGCCCCTGCGTCTCGCGATAGGACTTGTCGGCAAGATCGTCACCATAAACGGTCGCCACGACATTGATCCCCTGGTAATTGCCGAGCACCTTGTTCATTTCCTCGATCCAGACATTCTGGTTGGTCGAGGTGGCGGTCGCCGAGAGAACGGCGACATCGCCGCCTTCCGGCAGGTTGTCGGCGGCAAGCTTGATGATCATATTGCCGATCAACGGGTTCGACGATGGATTGAGGTGCATCTGGCGACCCTCGGGCGCGACACCCGAATCCCAGGAAATCACCTTGATACCCCGGTCCATCGCCTTCTTCAGCGCCGGAACGAGGGCGTTGGTGTCATTGGCCGAGACGGCGATGGCGTCGACTTTCTGGGCGATCAGCGAATTGATCACCTCGATCTGGCCTTCCGCCGTGGTACTGGTCGGGCCGGTATAGATCACCTCGACGTCGCCGAGTTCCTTCGCGGCCTCCTGCGCACCCTTGTTGGCGGCTTCGAAGAAGCCGATGCCGAGCGCCTTGACGACGAGGGCGATCTTCTTCGTTTCCGCATGCGCGGTATTGGCGACGAGGGCGACCGATACCGCCGCCGTCACCAGCAAAGTCTTCAAGATCTTCATGACTGTTTCCTCCCAGTGAAATCCACCCTCCGGCCTCACGCCGGTGCGGGCGCAGTCTGCGCTCCGGCTTCCGCCTGAACATTCGCGACGATCAGCCGGACGCCCGCTTCCTCCAGCATCGCGGCGTCCCTGTCCTCGATGCCCGAATCCGTAATCACGGTTGCGATGCGCTTCAGGCCGCACAGGATGAGGCTGGAGCGCTTCCTGAATTTGGTCGAATCGGCCAGCACGACGAGTTCGTCCGCCTGGTCGATGAGCTTCTGTTCCGCCTGGATGAGCAGCGGATCGGCCTCCATCAGACCGAGCGGCCCGAGACCCTGCGCCCCCATGAACATGCGGCGCGCATAGAAATTGCGCGTCACATCGTTGTCGAAGGGACTGAGCACGATGTTCTGTTCGCGATAGATCGTGCCGCCGGAAAGCATGATGGTGTTCTTCGAATGCTTGAGCAGATGCTCGGCGATATTGAACGAATTCGTGAAGACCTGCATGCGCCGGTTCACCAGGAAATGCACCATCTGGAAGGTGGTGGTGCCGCCGTTGATGATGATCGGGTCGCCATCCTCGCAGAGCGCCACCGCCTCTTTCGCGATCGCCTGCTTCTGGCGGGTGTTCAGCGTCTCGTTGACGGTGAAGGGCCGACCGGCGAGGCCGACGAATTGCGGCGGATGCAGCGCCTCCGCTCCGCCGCGCACCCGGCGCAGCCGCTTCTGCACATGCAGGGCCGCGATGTCGCGCCGGATCGTCGCCTCGGAACTGTCCGTCAGCTCGACCAGTTCGGGCACTGTCGCGACCGGCTTTTCCTGGACCGCCGACAGAATGATCCGATGTCTTTCCTTCTCGTGCATGGCTCCTCCAACCGTTGCAATGCTTCCATCGCCACCACGCATTGTCAATCACGTTCGATCATTTTTTTTCATTGTGCAACGCAATATGATTGTTTTTGATCGTTAATGATTGACATTTGCGCTCATTCCATGAAATTTGAAAACCTGCCGTCAGCCGCCGCGAGCGGCCTGCACCTGGAACCAGCGGGAGGAAACACCGATGCTCGACGAGAACCTGGGCGCGCGCCTTGCCAATCTTTGGGATGACGCGCGGGCATCGACGATGAGCGAACCCGAACGGCTGCTCTATCGCTCCAATCTGCTGGGCTCGGACAAGAGGATCACCAATTACGGCGGCGGCAACACGTCGGCCAAGGTGATCGGGAAAGACCCGCTTACGGCCGGCGATGTCGAGGTCCTCTGGGTCAAGGGATCGGGCGGCGACGTCGGCACGATCCGGATGGACGGCTTTGCAACCCTCTATATGGACAGGCTCAACGCGCTGAAAGGCCTCTATCGGGGGATCGAACACGAGGACGAGATGGTGGGCTATCTTTCCCATTGCACCTTCGATCTCAATCCGCGCGCCGCCTCCATCGACACGCCGCTGCACGCCTTTGTGCCGAGGAAGCATGTGGACCATATGCACCCCGACGCCGTCATCGCGATTGCGGCGTCGAAGAACAGCCGCGAACTGACGCAAAAGATCTTCGGCAACGACATCGGCTGGCTGCCCTGGAAGCGGCCGGGTTTCGAACTCGGCCTGTGGCTTGAGAAATTCTGCCGGGACAACCCGAAAGCCCGCGGCGTGGTGCTCGAAAGCCACGGCCTCTTCACCTGGGCCGATACGGCAAAGGACTGCTACGAGACGACGATCGAAATCATCAACAAGGCGATCGCCTGGTTCGAGGAAAACAACAAGGCCCCCGCCTTCGGCGGCGCGGCGCGGCCGGCGCTTGCCGCTGCGGAACGCCGGAAGATCGCCGAAAAGCTGATGCCGGTCATCCGGGGCATGATCGGCAAGGACGAAAGAAAGGTCGGCCATTTCGACGACAGCGACGCCGTGCTCGATTTCGTGACGTCCGGGAACCTCGAACCGCTCGCCGCCCTCGGCACGAGTTGCCCGGATCACTTCCTGCGCACGAAGATCCGCCCGCTGGTGATCGACTTCAATCCCGCCAATCCGGATATAGACGCAACGCTTGCCGGACTGGCCGACGCCATTGCCGCCTATCGCGCCGGTTACGCCGCCTATTACGAACGCTGCAAGCGTCCCGGCAGCCCAGCCATGCGCGATCCGAACGCCGTCGTCTATCTGGTGCCCGGCGTCGGCATGATCACCTTCGCCAGGGACAAGGCGACGGCCCGCATTTCCGGCGAATTCTACGTCAATGCGATCAACGTCATGCGCGGCGCATCCGGCGTCTCCGACTATATCGGCCTGCCGGAACAGGAGGCCTTCGATATCGAATACTGGCTCCTGGAGGAGGCCAAGCTCCAGCGCATGCCGAAGCCGAAGAGCCTCGCCGGTCGCATCGCGCTCGTCACGGGCGGCGCCGGCGGCATCGGCAAGGCGACGGCCGACCGGCTGATGGCGGAGGGCGCCTGCGTGATGCTTGCCGATATCGACGAGGCGGCGCTCGCAACCGCGCAAAGCGAGCTTGCCGGCCGCTACGGCAAGGATTTCGTGCGCTCGGTCGCGATGAATGTCACCGACGAGGCCCTGGTGGCGAGAAGCTTCGCCGAAACGCTCGTCGAATTCGGCGGCCTCGACATCCTCGTCTCCAACGCCGGCCTCGCCTCCTCGGCGCTGATCGAGGATACGACGCTGGAACTGTGGAACCGGAACGTCGACATTCTCGCGACGGGCTATTTCCTCGTCTCGCGCGAGGCCTTCCGAATCTTCCGCAAGCAGAAGGCCGGCGGCAACGTCGTCTTCGTCGCTTCGAAAAACGGCCTTGCCGCCTCCCCCGGCGCTTCGGCCTATTGCACGGCGAAGGCCGCCGAAATCCATCTGGCCCGCTGCCTGGCGCTCGAAGGCGCATCCGAGCAGATCCGGGTCAATGTGGTGAACCCCGACGCGGTGCTGCGCGGCTCGAAGATCTGGACCGGCGAATGGAAGGAACAGCGCGCCGCCACCTACAAGACCGACGATCTGGAAGCGCATTACCGCGAGCGCTCCATGCTGAAGCTCTCGGTCTTCCCGGAGGATATCGCGGAAGCGATCTATTTCCTCGCCTCCGACATGTCGGCCAAATCGACCGGCAACATCATCAATGTCGACGCGGGCAACGCCCAGTCCTTCACGCGTTGAGGAGGACGCGCCATGACGATGATTTCCAGGGATGTGATCGCCGCCGAAAACGACCGGCGCCTTGCCGAACTCAAGCAGGACTACGACCACCTCGGCGCGCGGCTTGCCCGCCGGGGCGTCGACATCGAAGCGATCAAGACGAAGGTCGCGGCCTATGGCGTGGCGGTGCCTTCCTGGGGCGTGGGCACCGGCGGCACGCGCTTTGCCCGCTTCCCCGGCGATGGCGAGCCGCGCAACATTTTCGACAAGCTGGAGGACTGCGCGGTCATTCAGGAACTGACCCGCGCCACGCCGAGCGTCTCGCTGCATATTCCGTGGGACAAGGTGGCGGACATGAGGGACGTGAAGGAAAAGGGCGACGCGCTGGGCCTCGGCTTCGACGCCATGAACTCCAACACCTTCTCCGACGCGCCGCAGCAGGAGCATTCCTACAAATACGGCTCGCTGTCGCATGCCAGCGCCGCCACCCGCCGGCAGGCGGTCGAGCATAATCTGGAATGTATCGAGATCGGCAGGATCCTCGGCTCGAAGGCCCTGACCGTCTGGATCGGCGACGGGACGAATTTCCCCGGACAGGCCGATTTCACCAGAAGTTTCGAGCGCTATCTCGATGCGATGAAGGCGATCTACAGGGAACTGCCGGACGACTGGCGGCTCTTCACCGAGCACAAGATGTACGAACCGGCCTTCTATTCGACGATCGTGCAGGATTGGGGCACCAACTACCTGATCGCCCGGGAGCTCGGCCCCAAGGCCTATTGCCTCGTCGATCTCGGCCATCATGCGCCCAACGTCAATATCGAGATGATCGTCGCCCGTCTGATCCAGTTCGGCAAACTCGGCGGCTTTCATTTCAACGATTCGAAATATGGCGACGACGATCTCGACACCGGCTCCATCGATCCCTATCGCCTGTTCCTCGTCTTCAACGAACTCGTCGGAGCGGAAATGCGGCAGGCCGAAGATTTCGCACCGGCCCATATGCTGGACCAGAGCCATAACGTCACCGATCCCATCGAAAGCCTGATGCGCAGCGCCATGGAGGTCTGCCGCGCCTATGCCCAGGGCCTCCTTGTCGATCGGGCGGCATTGGCGGTCTATCAGGACGGAAACGACGCCCTGATGGCCTCCGAAACGCTGAAGGCCGCCTTCCGCACCGATGTGGAACCGATCCTCGCCACGGCGCGTCTTGAAAGCGGCGGGGCGATCGATCCGGTCGCGACCTATCGGGCGGCCGGCTATCGGGCGAAAGTGGCCGGCGAGCGACCGGCGGTGGCCAGCGGCGGCGGCGGCATCGTCTGAACTGTCAAAGCCATCCTGCCGGTTCCGGCAAACGGCGGCGACGAAAGCCCTTGCATTCCTTGAAACGCCTGCCACATTCTTCCGGCGAAAGACGACATTTTCACAGGGAGCGCATCATGGGCATTGAAAGCATTCTGGTATTTCTCATCGTCGGCGCCATCGCCGGCTGGCTCGCCGGCCTGATCGTCTCGGGCTTCGGCTTCGGCCTCGTCGGCAATATCGTCGTCGGCATCGTCGGGGCGTTCATCGCCGGCTTTCTCTTTCCCGCGCTCGGCATCAGCCTCGGCAGCGGCATCGTCGCGGCAATCATCCATTCGACCATCGGCGCGGTGATCCTGCTCGTGCTCATCAAGGTCGTCAAACGCGCCTGACCCGGAGCCACCGGTAAAAAGGGCCGCGGTGCTTTCACACTGCGGCCCTTTTTCGTCTCAGTTGCGGCTGACCGGCCTCGAACGCATCCGCGACACCGTCTCGCGCTCCGCCCGCTTGCAACGCATCGGCGGCAGGCCGCGATCCATCAGCGCCATATCCTCCAGCACCATCTCGCCCATTTTTTTGAAGGCGCTGTCGAGCGCGCCGGCGCGATGCGCCGAACGGATGAAGCCGGGCAGTTCGCGCACCGGATGATCGCGCGGCAGCGGCTCTTCGGGATAGACATCGCTCGCCGCCACGATATGGCCCGAGCGGACGGCCGCCATCAGCGCCGGGAAATCGACCACATCGGCGCGGCTGAGCAGGATGAAGGCCGCGCCCTTACGCATCGAGGCGAAGGCGTCGGCACCGAGGAAGCCCCGGTTCTCGCTGGTGACCGCCGCCACCACGAAGACGAAATCGCTCGCCGAGAGCACCGTTTCAAGCGAGGCCGGCTCGACCCCGGCCTCACGCAGGATCGACGACGGCAGCCATGGATCGAAGACGCGCACATGCGCCCGGAAGCCCGCCAGCACCCGGTTCAGCGCGCGGCCGAGATCACCGAAGCCGACGATGCCGATTTCGGAGCCGGAGACGAGGCGTGCGGCGCGGTTGCCGTCGCCGCCCCACAATTCCCGTCCTTCGCGAAAGGCGACATCGGCATCGATGACGCCGCGCGCCAGATTGAGCGCCATGGCGAGCCCCATTTCCGCAACAGGCTCGGCAAAGACCTGGCCCGTCGTCACCACATGGACGCCGCGCTGGAAGAGGATGTCATAGGGCATATTGTCCAGAAGATTGCTTTCGACATTGAGGATCGCCCGCAGCTTCGGCATGCGGGCGAGCGTCTCTGCGGAAAGCGGCGGCTGGCCGATGACGTAGCGCGCTTCGCCAAGCACGGCCTCGCCAAGTCCCGCGATATTCTCAGGATCGGCCTCGACGACACGATAGCCGGCGCGCAGCCGCGCCAGCGCTTCCGGCGTGAAGATGAGATCGAGACTACGCGGCTCCGGCGCGCTGATCACCAGCGGCAGAGAAACATCGGAAACAGCCGTCATGAAAACTCCTTGCGCAACGGACTCCCATCCGGCGGGGCGGGCCGGCTGGAAAATTAGAGCGGTTCCGGTTTTAACAGAATCGGTAGAACCGCTCTATTTCTTTGTTTGAGCCGCATTTCCGGACGCAAAACCGTTTCGCACTTTTGCTGGAAATGCTCTGGCACGGACGGGGAAGCAACGTCACGCGCTACCAGCCGATACCGCGCAGGTCGCGCTCGCGCGAGCGGGGAAGCTGGTTGGTCGTGACGGTCACGCCGTTGCGGGTGCAACTGTATAAGGCGCTGTCCTCCGGCCGCCATCGCCCGCTGAGGGAGCGGTCTGACGGGACGCGCACGCAGGACACATTCTTCTTGCGCGCCTCCGCTTCCTCCGGCGTCACCACGCCCGGCAGGTCCCTGTAGACCTCGCCAGGTACGGGGCCGGAAAAATCGAGTACCTTCACTTGCGCGACGGCCTGCGAACCGGAGGCAAACAGAAGCACGCCGGCCAGCGCCGCCGCCATCCTCTTGCATCCCGTCATCACCGCCTCCCCGCGCAAAGCGCCCTGTCGTCATCGGAAAGAAGTACCCGCCGGCCGAAACATGCGCTATAGGCCTGCGGGCATCGATTGACATTCATATGGGGTTTTTCATGGCAAGTGCAATCCGCTACCACGAAGGCGACATCCCGGCGGCGGACGCGGCGCGTTATACCGACGCCATCGCCATCGACACCGAAACGCTGGGGCTCATCCCGCGCCGCGACCGGCTGTGCGTCGTCCAGCTCTCGTCCGGCGACGGCACCGCCGATGTCGTGCGCATCGCCGCCGGCCAGAAGGAAGCGCCCAATCTCGTGGCGATGCTGGAAGACCCGGCCCGCCAGAAGATCTTCCATTACGGCCGTTTCGACATCGCCGTGCTGTTCCATACTTTCGGCGTCACCACCCAGCCGGTCTTCTGCACCAAGATCGCCTCGCGCCTCACCCGCACCTATACCGACCGCCACGGCCTCAAGGACAATCTCAAGGAAATGCTCGACGTCGACGTTTCCAAGCAGCAGCAGTCCTCCGACTGGGCGGCCGAAACGCTCTCGCCGGCGCAGCTCGAATATGCCGCCTCGGATGTGCTCCACCTGCATGCGCTGCGCGACAAGCTTACCGCAAGGCTGGTGCGCGACGGCCGCCTCGCCCATGCGCAGGCCTGTTTCGCGTTCCTTCCCACCCGCGCCAAGCTTGATCTTCTCGGCTGGGAGGAAACCGATATTTTCGCCCATAGCTGAGCCGGAAAACGACACGGGCGGGACGGATTTAACGCACGGTTAACCGCGACGACCTACCTTCGGCCAAACCGGAGGTTGCGATGCTCTATCCCTTGAAGAGCGCACCATTGGCCGCCGCCGCCTCGACGATGCAGGGCATCCTCGACACGATCGGGGACCGGCAGCGCGAGGAAGCCGAGAGGGCGAACGGCCGCAAGAACGATGCGTTTCCCGCGCCGTCCGTGCAATCGGACGAAACGGCGCGGCAGGCCAATGCGCGCGTCAACGAGCATTTCTTCGGAAGCCGCGCCCGCGATACGGAAACGATCGCCACGCTGGTCTCCCGGCTGAGTGCTGTCCTCGGCGTCGGCCAGCGGCCGGAAGAAACCGGCCGCGCCTTCGCGCAACGGCTTTCCGATCTGGTGACGCTCGCCGATACGGTGCGCACCAACGGCCGTGAACCGCCGCAGGTCACGCTTGCAAGCCTCGGCACCACGCTCGCCGCGGTCCAATCCGCTCTCGGCGGCGGTCAAGCCAACGATCCGGCGGCCATGCTCGTGGCGCGGCTCGCCCTCTCGCAGGGCGTGGCGCAGGAAGAAGGGGAGGCCGACGCCGATTTTTCCGACCGCCTTTCTGCCATGCTGACGCGCCTTCGCGGCGAGATCCCGGAAAGCAAGGAAGCGATCGAGCGGCAGACGGGGCTTTCGTGCCTCGGCCTCAAGGTCGAAGACCTGCTTGCCGCCCTGCGCGATCCCTATGGATCGGCTGCCCGGCATGTGAAGGACGCGCTTGCCGAAAAGGCTGAGGCGGAAAAGGCGCTGACGCCGGAGATGCGCAAGACGCTGGCCCGGCTGGAGGACACCGCCGCTCCGAAGACCATCGAGGAACTGAAGCTCGAACGGACCCGACGCGACCTGACGCGCGTGGAGGATGCCGAAACCCGGGCCGAGCGCGAGGAGGATATCCGCGCACGCGAGACGGCCGGAAAGCTGGAGGAGGTTCGCGACCTTCAGGAAGCGATGGGCGAGGTCCAGAAGAAGCAGGCCGCAGAAGGGGCCGGCGACGGCGAAACGGACGGCCCTTCGGATGCATTGTCGGCAATCCAGCTTCTCGCCTCCGGCCTTGCCGCCACACAGGCGCAATCCGGCGAAGGCGATGCTACGGGCAACGAAACGGAAGACGACGACGCGGAAACCTCGCAGGATGCGCTCCGCGGGATCGAAGCCGAGGCGAAACGGCAGGATAAGGAGCGTCGCGACGCGGCAAAGGACATCTTTACCCTGCGCGTCGACGAGAACGGCATCTACGATCTGATCACCCGCCAGCTTGCCGGCTAGCGCAAGGGCGGACTCAGCCCGCCTGCCCCGGCTTGACGATGCCGAGCCGGGCCATGACCTCCGGCGGAATGCCGTAACGGCGCACGAGATCCTTCTGGCTGCGCAGGCCGCATATTTCCCGCTGGATCATGAAGGCCCAGACCTTGCCGGCGGCATCGTCGAGCAGCGTCTCGCGCTCTTCGGGCGGGCATCCGCCAGCCACCCCTTCCGCCAGACGCGCAAGCGCCGTCTCCACCTTCTGTCCATGCCGGCCGAGCGCATCGGCCCGTTCGGCCATGAGTTCGTATTCGAGGACACCGAGGCCGGTTTGCGTGGCCGTGGCGGGAGCCAGCGCCTGCGGGGGGCGAACCGTCATTTCCACTCTCCTTTCCTTGCCGTGCAATTCCGGCGAAAGCGGGAGCCGGTCGTGCGTCCAGGATCGCAGGATGGCGCGACGGGGGCGGAACAGCAAGGGCCTCTCAGGCCGCGCGGGCGCGGATGGCCTCGAAGCTCCAGTCGACCAGCAGCGCTCCGTCGCGCCACACGGGAACCAGCAGATTTTCCCGACCTGCAAGCGCATCGGCGCGCACCGCCACGAGCCCTTCGGCCGCCTCGACAACCGCCTGCCGGCCCGCCTTGGAGGCCTTGAGGGTCATCGTCGCCGGCCGCTTGTAGACATCGTGCCATTCGCCCGCCTCGTCCTGGCGGGCATTGGCCTTCATGGCGAAGGAATAGGTGTCGCGATTGACCTTCTGCAACAGGCCGGCTCCCATGCCGAAGGCGATATTCTCCGCCGAAAAACCGAACGCTTCGAGACGACCGAGGATCTGGCCGATCTCGGCGGGCGAGATGCCGTCGCCCTGGATGACGCGGACGCTGTCGTCCAGCACCTTGAACCCCTTTGCATTGAGCCGCGTGCCGAAGTGATGGGCAAGCTGGCGAACCACCTCTACCGGCGTTTCCACCGGATCGCCGCTATCCGGCCGGACGACGAGCGTCCCGCCGGCGGCCTTCACCTTGTCCCGGAGCTGCCCGCCCCAGATCCCGGTGACGGCGTGGTTGATATCGTAACTGTCGGAGACGACGGCATAGAGGCCTCCACCCCCGAATTTCTCGACCATATTGGCATAGGCTTCCACCTCCCGCTCCGGCCCCCACGCCGTCATGGTCGCATGTTCGGAGGCGGGAATGGAAAATCCCGCCATCTCCGCACCATAATAGCGCCGGGCGAAAAGCAGGCCGCTCACCGTATCGGTTCCCATGAAATTGACGAGATGGGCCGCGCCGCCGATACCGGCCTGCTCCAGGCTCGTCGTGCCGCGCGCACCGAAATCATGCAGGCGGAACGGCAGGACCGCCGCCGGGTCGTCGCAGGTCCGTTCGAGGACCGGCTGGATGATCTGCTTCACCTTGCGCGAATTGGAGGCGACCGTGCTCGGATACCAGATCGCCCGCAACAGCGCCGTCTCGATGTAGGAGGTCAGCCAGAAGCAGGCGGGATCGGTGTTGACCACCTGCGCCATCGGTACGCCCCGGCGCACGCGCGTTCCCTCCGGCAGCGCCTCGATGGCGAGCGGCAGGAAGCCGCCGTGCCGCGCCACGATGTGCATCCAGCCTTCCCGGTTGAAGGGCAGCCCGTGCGCGGTGACGATCGCCTCGGCTTCCTCGATGTCGGCCATGGTGACCGGCTTTGACAGATATTCCTTCAGAAACATCTGGAGACCGAAGAACATCACCTCCGGCTCGTCGGAGTGGCCGCGCGCCTCCACATAGGAAGAAATCGCCCGGGTCTGCGGCGGATATTGCAGATAGTGGCTGAGCTTGTAGCTGTCCGTATTGAGGATCAGGTTCGTCAGGTTCATCGCATCGGTTCTCCGCCGCGTCCGGGGCGCCGCCGCTTCGCGCGGGCCGGCAAGATTTACGCGAGCCGCACAGGAGGAGCAAGGGCGGCGGCGGCACTCCGCGTCGTTAGCGATTTGTTAAGCATGAATTGAGAAATGCTATGAGTGGAGGAAAAGCGGCAACCCGCTTTTCCCGCATCGCCCCTCGCCGGCAAGAGCCGGCCCCGCCGCAGCGGCGGACGAGGCATCGCAATCACAGCATCGCGCATGATGCGCCATCGACCACAGGATCGACCGTCAACGACCCGCACGGCAAGGCGAATCCGCATTTCCGCGCGCACGAAGGGAGGCAAGCATGTTGACGCAGACAGCACCGGCGATCGGTACGACACCCTCTTCGACCGCCGTCCCCGTGGAAACGACGGCCGGCGCACGCAGCGAGCCGCCCGCCCCTGCCATCGCGCCCGCCATCGCACTTGCCGGCATTCGCGCCGAAATGCTGCTCCGCCTCTTCGAGGCGCTGATCGGCCGGATGCCTGAAGAAGGGGGGCGGGACAATGCTGCCGGGCGGCCGCTTCTCGAAGCCCTGATCGCCGCCTTGAAATCGCTTCCCGAGGCGGGAGACAAGGGGCGGCGGCCGCTTTTCGAGCTTCTCGTCCGCCTGCCGCCCAACCTGCGACCGGCGGCGGAAACGCTTGTGCGAACGCTTCTCTCCTCCATGCCGACACGGACCCTCATGGAGGCATGGCGCGCTCCAGACACGCCAAAGGCACAGAAACTCATCGCCCTTCTGTCGGAACGCCTTGCCGCCCAAGGCAATCGCGAGGGCGAAATCGCGCCCGCTGGAGCGAGGCGGCCGCCCGCAACAGGCCTCACGATACAGCAGCTTGCCGCCCTCGACGGGCGGACAGGACAGCAAACCGCCAACACGCAGCCAGCCCCGTCCGCCGACGCCCGCGCCCTGCAAAATGCCCTGGTCCGTCTCTTCGAGATGGAGGGAGGACGACTTCAATCCAGCCGCTTCCATAGCGCGCCGGCCGGCGGGGAGAAAGCCGCGCCACCCACCCCCGCCCGCGTCTCGGGACAGGAACCCGCCGCAAGGCCCACGGAAAGCGGCCATGCCGGCGAGCGTGCGCCCGTCGCTCCCCGACAGGATCATGCAACCGTCGCACCGGTGCGGAACGGAACAGCCGAGCCGGCCCTGCCGGCCGCGAAGGCCGACCGGATGCAAGCCGCAGATCATCCCGCCGAACGCCTCCCGCACACCGCTCCCCGACTGGCTTCACAAGGTGCTCTCCAGCAGGCCGTCGTCCGCTTCATCGCCAGCCTGCCGCCGAAAGATGCGCAATTCCTGCGCCTGCTTCTTGAAAAGCCGCTCGATATGGGTGGCGAACCGAAAGCCCGCCCGATGGCGGGCGGCCCGGCCGCTCCCCTTACGGGGACCGGAGACGCCGTCGAAAGGCCGGCACGACCAGCGGCCAAAACACCGGAGACCGCCAGCGCGGACCTGCGCGAGATGCCGGCGGCGGCACGCAGGGACCCTGTCACCACGACACAGGCGGTCCCGCTTCGCGAAGGCGTGCCGCTCGCCTATGTCCCCTACCTGCCGGCCGAGGACGATCCCGATTGGGACGCGGTGGAAGACGCCCGCAACGAAGAGGACGAGGACCCCGGCGGCGATACAGACGACGGCGGAGAGCCGGACGACGACGAGCGGCCGGACGACGCGGCGGACGCGACGGCTTCCGAAAGCCCCGACATGGCGCAACGTCGCCGGAAGACGGAGGAGATGGTGGGAACCCAGGAGCCCGGCCTTTCCTTCTACCGGACCCTCGGCGACTACTGGGCCTGAGGCGGCCGGAGCAGACCACGAAAAAGCCCGCGGAGATTGCTCTCCGCGGGCTTTTCATAAGGCGATGCAAGCGAGGCTTACTCGGCGTTGTTGCGGTTCTTCAGAGCCGCGCCGAGGATGTCGCCGAGCGACGCACCCGAATCGGACGAACCGAACTGCGCGACGGCTTCCTTCTCTTCGGCGATTTCCAGCGCCTTGATCGAAAGCTGGATCTTGCGATCCTTCTTCGAGAAGTTGGTGACGCGGGCGTCGATGACCTGACCGACCGAGAAACGCTCCGGACGCTGCTCGTCACGGTCGCGCGCCAGATCGGCGCGACGAACGAACGAGGTGACGTCCTCGTGGTTGACCAGCCTCACTTCAATGCCGCCATCGTTGACGGCAATGACCTCGGCCGACACGACAGCGTTCTTGCGCAGGTCTCCGGAAGCGGCAGCATCGCCAACCGCATCGCGGCCGAGCTGCTTGATGCCGAGCGAGATGCGCTCCTTGTCGACGTCCACATCCAGAACGACGGCCTTGACGACGTCGCCCTTGTTGAACTCCTCGATGACCTGCTCGCCCGGACGGTTCCAGTCGAGGTCGGAGAGGTGAACCATGCCGTCCACGTCGCCTTCGAGGCCGATGAACAGGCCGAACTCGGTCTTGTTCTTGACTTCGCCTTCGACTTCCGTGCCGGCCGGATGGCCATGCGCGAATGCCTGCCACGGGTTCTCCAGCGTCTGCTTGAGACCGAGCGAGATACGGCGCTTCGTCGGGTCGACTTCGAGGACGACCACATCGACTTCCTGGCTCGTGGACAGGATCTTGCCGGGGTGGACGTTTTTCTTGGTCCAGGACATTTCGGAAATGTGGATCAGGCCTTCGATGCCCGGCTCCAGTTCCACGAAGGCACCATAATCGGTGATGTTCGTAACCGTGCCGGAAATCTTCTTGCCGGTCGGGTACTTGGTGCCGATGCCATCCCACGGATCCGACTCGAGCTGCTTCATGCCGAGCGAGATGCGGTGGGTTTCCTGGTTGATGCGGATGATCTGAACCTTGACCGACTGGCCGATGGACAGGATTTCCGACGGATGGTTGACGCGGCGCCAGGCCATGTCGGTAACGTGCAGCAGGCCATCGATGCCGCCGAGGTCGACGAACGCACCGTAATCGGTGATGTTCTTGACGACGCCGTCGACGACCTGACCTTCTTCAAGGTTCTGGACGATTTCAGAGCGCTGCTCGGCGCGCGACTCTTCGAGAACCGTACGGCGCGAAACGACGATGTTGCCGCGGCGCTTGTCCATCTTGAGGATTTCGAAGGGCTGCGGGTTGTGCATGAGCGGCGTGACGTCGCGGATCGGGCGGATGTCGACCTGCGAACGCGGCAGGAAGGCGACGGCGCCGTCGAGATCGACGGTGAAGCCACCCTTGACCTGGTTGAAAATGACGCCTTCGACGCGTTCGCCGGCTTCGAACTTGACTTCGAGCTTGGCCCAGCTCTCCTCACGGCGAGCCTTTTCGCGCGACAGGACAGCTTCGCCCAGCGCGTTTTCGATGCGCTCGACGTAGACTTCGACTTCGTCGCCGACCTTGAGCGTGCCATCCTTGGACTTCGCACCGAATTCCTTCAGCGGAACGCGACCTTCGACCTTGAGGCCGACGTCGACGATGGCGACGTCCTTTTCGATCGCGGTGATCAGGCCCTTGGCGACATAGCCTTCGGCGAGATCGTTTACGGCGAAGGATTCCTGCAGAAGGGCTGCGAAATCTTCGCGCGTGGGGTTTGCTTGAGACATGAAAACTCCTGATGTGTCACTCGGACACGGGCGCCGGGGGTTAGCGTTGATGATGAACCAGGCACATGTCCGCTGCCTTCAAGGCAGCCAGATCCGGCGCGGGGACAGGCTTGGTTCTATTGTTCGAGGCGGGCGTCGATGATCGACTTCGCCGCCGAAAACGCCGCTTCTATACTCATTTCGGACGTATCAAGCAAGTGCGCGTCCTGCGCGGGTTTCAACGGACTGTCGGCGCGCGCCATGTCGCGCTCGTCACGCGTGCGGACATCGGCGAAAATCGCGGCATAGTCTGCGTTCCCGCCATTGGCGACGATCTCGTCGAGGCGGCGTTTCGCCCGGACTTCGGGCGAGGCCGTGACGTAGAGTTTCACCGGCGCGCCGGGGCAGACGACCGTGCCGATATCGCGCCCGTCGAGCACCGCGCCGGGCTCTTTCAGCGAGAAGCGCCGCTGCGCCTCCACCAGCGCGCGGCGCACCGGCGTCATCACGGCCACTTTCGAGGCCGCCTCGCCGATCTCGTGACGCGAAAGGACCGCCCGGTCGAGCCCGGAAAGGTCGAGTTCGCGCGCCATGCCTTCGGCGACGGCCTCGTCGTCAAGCGGCAGGCCCCGGTCGAGAAGCGCCTTGGCCGTCGCACGATAGGTCAGGCCGGTATCGAGGTGATGGAAGCCGTAATGCTCTGCGATCCGGCGCGCCAACGTTCCCTTGCCGGCCGCCGCCGGGCCGTCGATAGCGACGACGAAGCTCACGGCGCCATCTCGATCTTCGCCCCGAGACCCGTCATGAGGTCCATGAACTCCGGGAAGCTCGTGGCGATGATCGCCGCATCGTCCACCGTCACCGGATGTTCCGAGACGAGACCCATGACGAGAAAGCTCATGGCGATGCGATGGTCGAGGTGCGTGGCGACGGGAGCGCCCGACGCATTGCCGAGACCCTTGCCGTCCGGACGGCCGCGCACGACGAGCGAGGTCTCGCCCTCGTCGCAATCGGCGCCGTTGAGCTTGAGGCCGACGGCCATGGCCGAGAGACGGTCACTTTCCTTGACGCGCAGTTCCTCCAGTCCGTTCATGACGGTCGTGCCTTCCGCAAAGGCGGCCGCGACGGCAAGAACCGGATACTCGTCGATCATCGAGGGGGCGCGATCCTCGGGCACCGTGACGCCCCTGAGCGTGGAGGAACGCACACGCAGGTCCGCCATGTCCTCGCCGCCGGCAAGGCGGGGATTGAGCACCTCGATGTCCGCGCCCATCTCCTGAAGCGTCAGGATGAGGCCGGTGCGCGTCGGGTTCATCAGCACGTTGAGGATCGTCACATCGGAGCCCGGCACGAGAAGCGCGGCCACCAGCGGAAAAGCCGTCGAGGACGGGTCGCCCGGCACGTCGATGACCTGTCCCGAAAGCTTGCCGCGGCCTTCGAGCCGGATGGTGCGAACGCCCTCACCGTCCGTTTCGACGGTGAGGTTCGCGCCGAAGCCCTGCAGCATCTTTTCCGTGTGGTCGCGGGTCATGACCGGCTCGATCACCGTGGTCACGCCGGGCGTATTGAGGCCCGCGAGCAGCACGGCCGACTTGACCTGCGCGGAAGCCATCGGCACGCGATAGGTGATCGGCGTCGGCGTCTTCGCCCCGCGCAGCGTCACCGGCAGACGGTCGCCCTCGGCGGACGCGACCTGCACGCCCATTTCGCGCAGCGGATCCAGAACGCGCCCCATCGGCCGCTTGGTGAGGGAGGCGTCGCCGATGAAGGTCGTTTCGAAATCATAGACGCCGACGAGGCCCATCATCAGGCGGCATCCCGTGCCGGCATTGCCGAAATCGAGCGGCGCTTCCGGCGCCAGCAGCGCGCCGTTGCCGGTGCCGTTGATGATCCAGGTATCGCCGTCCTTGCGGATCTTCGCGCCCATGGCCTGCATGGCCTTACCGGTATTGATGACATCCTCGCCTTCGAGCAGGCCGGTGATGCGGGTTTCACCGCTGGCCAGCCCGCCGAACATGAAGGCGCGATGGGAGATCGACTTGTCGCCGGGAATGCGGACGGTGCCGGAAAGGCCGATGGATTTGCGAGCGGTGGCGGGCCGTGCACTGGCGCCGTGCGACATGTTCTTTTTCCTTATAGAGTCCGGTACGGGGTCCATGGATCATCGGCGGCTTGCGGACCGGAGATCCGGGAGGCCGGCGCTTGCTAGCACAAAGGACAGGGAGCGTCATCCTCCACCTGCAAATCATTGCGACGGGTCGGCCGGCGGAACCCTTGAAGTTTGGCTTTGACAGGAAAGATCAAGACGATTAAGGGGACCGGCTGAATCCTTCTACCGTTCAACGCGCCGGGATCCCCGGCCCTGCCGGCACGGCCCGGCACCCTGAGAGGCTTTGACTGTGGCAAAACCGGAACTCGGAACCAAGCGCATCGATCCGGAAACGGGCAAAAAGTTCTACGACTTGAACCGCGACCCGATCGTTTCCCCCTATACCGGCAAGTCCTATCCGCTCTCCTTCTTCGAGGAGACGTCGGCTGCCGCGGTCCTCGAAAAGGCCGAGGAAGAGGATGTCAACGAGGTCGACGCAGAAAATACCGAAGTCGAGCTCGTCTCCCTCGAGGAAGCCGACGAGGAAGCGAGCGGCGATGAGGCGCTGCCCGATCTTGGGGACGACGACGACGTCGAGATCGACGGCGACGACGACGACACCTTCCTCGAGCAGGACGAGGACGAGGACGATACCGACATGAGCGATCTCATCGGCGTGACCGGTGACGACGACGAGACTTAAGACCATGAATTTCCGGCTGATTTCAAATAAATCGGCCGGAATGCAATTTGGGGCTTGCCATCCTGGAGAAGCGCAAGTATGAACCCGCTCACCGAAGGCGCAACGCCTCGGTTCCCGGACACCGGCTCCGCCGGACCCGACGTGGGGCTATAGCTCAGCTGGGAGAGCGCTTGCATGGCATGCAAGAGGTCAGCGGTTCGATCCCGCTTAGCTCCACCAAATTTCTCCTGACATCCGCTTCCGATTCTTTCCTGATAATCGCCCGGGCTCTATCGCCGGTGCCTTCGATGTGCCATCGGAGGTCTTCCTGAGGCGGCGGGTGGCGAGGGCGCGCCGGAACGGACGGAGGGACGGGTGGTTTACTACGCATCGAAAATCGTCTGGCTCCTGGCGCAGCCGCTATCGCTGACGCTTCTTCTGCTCGTCGCCGGCATGCTGGCCGGGCTTCTGGGGTTCAAACGCCTGCGCACTGCGGCATCACTCGTCGCCGCTGTCGTTCTTTTTCTCACCCTTTTTACCACCACCGGCCCGGTGCTGCTGCAACGGCTGGAGGATCGGATCGCCCGCGCGGCCCTGCCGGAAGACGGCGCCGCCTGCATCATCCTGCTGGGTGGCGGCATCGAGGCGGCGGTGATCGCCGCGCGCGGAGGCTTCGAGACGAACCAGGCGGGAGACCGTTTCATCGAGACGCTGCGCCTTGCCCGGGACCTGCCGCAAGCCCGCATTCTCGTGTCGGGGGGCGACGGTTCCTTCAGCGGCTCTTACGAAGCCGACGCCGCCGTCTCCGCACGGTTCTTCGAGACCTTCGGCGTTTCCCGCGACCGGCTGCTCCTCGAAACGCGGTCCCGCACGACCTTCGAGAACGTCGCCAATACGAAGGCCCTGCTGGAGCAGGAGGGTCTTCGCGACTGCCTGCTCGTCACCTCGGCGTTCCACATGCCGCGTTCGATCGGGCTCTTCCGGCGACAGGGACTGACCGTGCATCCCTGGCCCACCGACTACCGGACGACCGGCCGCACCGGCATCGGGTTCGATTTTACGCAACCCTCGACCAACAGCCAGCTCACCACGACGGCCCTGCGGGAATGGACCGGCCTCCTTGTCTACTATCTCGCGGGCCGCACGGATGCGCTGTTTCCGGACGATTAAAGCAACGCCTGCGAAAGCAGGAGACCCGGTCTTGCACCGGGAACCGCCTGGAGCAACGGGATTGCCGGCCGCAATCGCCCCCGACGCGGGACCTGCCTATTTCTTCGAGATGGTTTCGAAGCGCGTGCCGCGGACCCGGATCGTCATCATGCAATAGTCGCTGTCGTCGCGGCCGCAGCTGGCAGCATTGGCGCGCAGTTCCAGCACCTTGTTGCCATAGCGCTTCTTCAACGTGTAGCCATAGAGATCGGCGCTTGCCGCCAGGAAATAGCCGCCTTCCGCGACACGGATGTAGAAATTGTGCGGGCAGCCGACATTGCCGCAAAGTCCACCCGGAACGCCATCGCAATTGACCGCGCCGAGATTGGTGATGACATCGGCCAGCCCGTCATTGTTGAAATCGATCTCCTCGACGAAATCCCGGCCGTAGAACGCCTGTTTGCAGCGCTCCGCCACGCCGGCCTTCTCCCTGGCGACCGGATCGGGAAGGATCTCTGCGGCGCCGGCCGGCAGGCTGGCGATCAGGAGTGAAAAAGCGAGCGTCGCGAACAAACTGATGCGGATGATCATCGCACAACCTTTCCATGACGGGCGTTTCGGTCATTATCGGCGGGTAGATCGCGGCTGATTCTGCGTCCGGCCGCGCGGCTGCATCATTTAAGGCCGGCAAGCTGTCGCGGGGCTGTGCCCGCCCGAGGGAGGAAACCGTGCCGATCCTGGAACTGCTCGATTATGCCGGCGTCGCCATCTTCGCCGCCACCGGCGCACTGGCCGCCTCGCGCAAGCAGCTCGACATTATCGGCTTCCTGTTTCTGGCGGCGACGACCGGCATCGGCGGCGGTACGTTTCGCGACGTCGTCCTGGGAGCGACGCCGGTCTTCTGGGTTGTGAACCCGACGTATCTCCTCGTCTGCGCCGCCGTTGCGCTCATCATCTATTTTCTCGCCCACCGGGTGGAATCGCGCTACCGGCTCCTGCTGTGGCTCGATGCGATGGGCGTTTCGGCTTATTGTGTCATGGGCGCGGCCAAGGGGCTGACGGCGACAGGCTCGCCGACGGTGGCGATCACCACCGGCGTACTGACGGCCACCTTCGGCGGGATCCTGCGCGACCTGCTGGCCGGCGAGCCTTCCGTCTTGCTGCGACCGGAAATCTACGTCACCGCCGCGCTTGCCGGCGCCGCCATGTTCACGCTGGCGACGGCGATGGGCGGTCCGTTGTGGCTGGCCGCCGGTCTCGGGATTTCGGTCGCCTTCGCGGTGCGCGGCGGAACCTTGAAATTCGGCTGGCGGTTTCCCGCCTATCGGTCCCGGCCGGGAAGACATCCCGACGATGTGATGTGAGCCTTCAGGCGCCCTTGCGCTGACGCAGCCGGATGATCACATCCACATGGGCGATTTCCATGCCCTCGGGCGGCGGCGGCAGATTGCCGATCTCGATATTGCTCACCGGAATGTCGAGGACGCGATTTTCGCCCTCGATGAAGAAATGGTGATGATCGGAGACATTGGTGTCGAAATAGGTTTTCGAGCTTTCCACCGCCAGGACGCGAATCATGCCGGCCTCGGTGAACTGATGCAGCGTGTTGTAGACGGTGGCAAGCGAAACGGGCACGCCGGCGCCCACCGCCTCCTCATGCAGTTCCTCGACCGTCAGATGGCGATCTCCCTTGGCGAACAACAGGTCGGCGAGCGCTACCCGCTGGCGCGTCGGTCGAAGGCCGGAGCAGCGCAGGCGCTCCTCGATCGGCATCTCATGTACAGGCGTCATGGGCAAAAAGTCCGCTCCTGGGGCCTTGAACAATAATCCATAGGAAAGTGATATAACTTTTGCCGTCGCGGTATTCAATAGCATCGGAGCGGCAGAAAGACGCGCAACATGCGGAAAACCGGGACTTTTCCCGCAAAGCCGTTACTTTGTTCTGGCTGTCATGGAGAGCATCATGTATGCGGACTGCGGAATTGACGCCGGTCCCATGGGGCCGGAAGACGATGAAGAGGATGGCCCGGGTGCTTCAATTCGGCCCGATCCTGTTCTAAAGCTAGAGCCGACAGGGCTTCCAGAGACCGGGGACGAGACAACCAGATGACAACCAGGCAATCCAGCTTCAACTATGAGGAAATCCTGCGCTGCGGGCGCGGCGAATTGTTCGGACCCGGCAACGCGCAGCTTCCTCTCCCGCCGATGTTGATGGTCCATCGCATCACGGATATCTCGGAGACTGGCGGCGCTTTCGACAAGGGCTATGTCCGCGCCGAATACGACGTCACGCCCGATGACTGGTATTTCCCGTGTCATTTCCAGGGCAACCCGATCATGCCGGGCTGCCTCGGCCTCGACGGGATGTGGCAATTGACCGGCTTCTTTCTCGGCTGGCTCGGCGAGCCCGGGCGCGGCATGGCGCTGTCGACCGGCGAGGTCAAGTTCAAGGGCATGGTCCGCCCGGAAACGAAACTCCTGGAGTACGGCATCGATTTCAAGCGCGTCCTGCGCGGCCGGCTGGTCCTCGGCACGGCCGACGGCTGGCTGAAGGCCGACGGCGAGCTTATCTATCAGGCGACCGACCTGCGGGTCGGCCTGTCGAAGGACAAGACAGCCTGAACGGCGGCCGCCGGCCGCCTTCACATGAGAGAGTTCTAGAAAAGGTCAGCACAATGAGACGGGTCGTCGTTACGGGTCTCGGGGTCGTATCCTCCATCGGAAACAATGCGGACGAAGTGACGCAGTCGCTACATGACGCGCGCTCCGGCATCAGCTTCTCGCAGGATTTTGCCGACCACGGCTTCCGCTGCCAGGTCTGGGGATCCCCGGATATCGACACCAGCGACCTCGTCGACCGCCGCGCCGCCCGCTTCCTGTCGCAGGGCGGAGCGTGGAACCATGTGGCCATGAAGCAGGCGATCGCCGACTCGGGCCTGACGGAAGCCGACTATGCCGAAAATCCGCGTGCCGGCATCATCATGGGCTCCGGAGGCCCCTCGACCCGCACCCTGATCGAGGCGGCGGACATCACGCTCAAGAACAATTCGCCGAAGCGCATCGGCCCCTTTGCTGTACCGAAGGCCATGTCGTCCACCGCCTCGGCGACGCTCGCCACCTGGTTCAAGATCCACGGCGTCAATTATTCGATCTCGTCGGCCTGCTCCACATCGGCGCATTGCATCGGCAATGCCGCGGAGATGATCCAATGGGGCAAGCAGGACCTGATGTTCGCGGGCGGCCACGAGGATCTCGACTGGACCATGTCGAACCTCTTCGACGCCATGGGCGCCATGACGTCGAAGCATAACGACACGCCCGCCACCGCCTCGCGCGCCTACGATGTGACGCGCGACGGTTTCGCCATCGCCGGCGGCGCGGGCGTTCTGGTGCTGGAGGAACTGGAACACGCACGTGCACGCGGCGCGAAGATCTACGCCGAACTGGTCGGCTATGGCGCGACGTCGGACGGCTACGACATGGTCGCCCCCTCCGGCGAGGGCGCGGTGCGCTGCATGCGCCAGGCGCTCGCGACGGTGAAGGGGGACATCGACTATATCAACACGCACGGCACCTCGACGCCGGTCGGCGACTCCAAGGAAATCGCGGCGATCCGCGAGGTCTTCGGCGACCGTATCCCGCATGTCCAGTCGACCAAGTCGCTGACCGGCCATTCGCTGGGCGCAGCCGGCGTACAGGAATCGATCTACGGCCTCCTGATGATGCAGGCCGGCTTCATCGGCGAAAGCGCCCATATCACCGAACTCGACCCGGTATTCGAGGGGGTTCCGATCGTCCGCAAGCGTATCGACAATGCCCGGATCGACACGGTTCTTTCCAATTCCTTCGGTTTTGGCGGCACCAACGCCACGCTGGTTTTCCAGCGCTTCAACGGATGACAGACATGACGGGGATCATGAACGGCAAGCGCGGCCTCATCATGGGGGTCGCGAACAATCACTCCATCGCCTGGGGCATCGCCCAGAAGCTCGCCTCGCAGGGCGCCGAACTCGCCTTCACCTATCAGGGCGAGGCGCTCGGCAAGCGGGTGAAGCCGCTCGCCGCAGAACTCGGCTCGGATTTCATCCTGCCCTGCGACGTCGAGGACATCGCCTCGGTCGACGCCGCCATCGCGACGATCCGGGAAAAATGGGGCAAGCTCGATTTCATCGTGCACGCCATCGGCTTTTCCGACAAGAACGAGCTGAAAGGCCTTTACGCGGACACGACGCGCGACAATTTCACGCGCACCATGGTCATCTCCTGCTTCTCCTTCACGGAAATCGCCAAGCGGGCGGCCGAACTGATGGAAGACGGCGGCACGATGCTGACGCTGACCTATGGCGGCTCCGTCCGACTCATGCCGAACTACAACGTCATGGGCGTCGCCAAGGCCGCGCTGGAGGCTTCCGTGCGCTATCTCGCCGGCGATTACGGCCCGCGCGGCATTCGCATCAATGCCATTTCGGCCGGGCCGATCCGCACGCTCGCCGGCGCCGGCATTTCGGACGCCCGCGCGATGCTGTCCTGGCAGCAGAAGAACGCGCCGCTGCGCCGCACCGTCACCATCGAGGACGTCGGCAGTTCGGCGCTCTATCTGCTCTCCGACCTGTCGAGCGGCGTCACCGGCGAAATCCATTATGTGGACGCCGGTTACAATATCACCTCCATGCCGACCCTCGAGCGCCTACGCTCCGCCGATAGCGAATAACGGCCATCACACCCTTCCGCTCTTCCTCAAGCCCGTTTGCGGGAGAAGAGCGGAAGAATATCCCAGATCGATTCCGGGCGCAAAACCGCTGAGCCTGTCAGCTGAAAGGGTTCTAAAGCAGCGCCAGCAGGATGAAGAGCACCGCCACGGCCGCAGCGGCGGCGATCAGGAACATCCGCACGCGGGCGTTCATTTCGAGCGGCTTGTCGCCGCCTGCTTTTCGCAGGAAGGCAAGCGGCACCTCGGAGGTCGGCCTGTGCCCCTCCCCTTCCTTCACTTCCTTCGCGATCACTTCCGCCACATCTTCCATCATCGGCGGTCTTGCGGGTCCAAAAGCCATGGCAGGTCTCCTGAACGGAACGGGTTCGGGAATGATGCCCCTCTTTGCGGAAAAAACAAGTCTTGCCGGCGGCGAAGCGTGTCGCAGGCGCTTCAGCGCTTGCCCCAGAGCACCTTGAAGCGTGCGTTCCGGCAGGTCTCTCCGCTTTCCTTGAAGGCTTCCTTCAGCACCGGCTCGTAGGGCAGGCCGCGATTGGCGACCATCAGGAGGCGTCCGCCCGCCTTCAGCGACTTCGCCGCCATGCGGATCATCGCCGCACCGAGGCCGTGATCGACCGCATGGCCCTCGTGAAAGGGCGGGTTCATGACGATGAGGTCGTAATGATCGCGCGGCGTCTCCGCGGTCAGGTCCATCCAGTAATAGCGCGCCGGCACGTTCGGGCAGTTTACCGCCATGTTCTGCCGGGCGGCTTCCAGTGCCTCGTAATGGGCTTCGAAAAGATCGATCCCCTTGGCCTGGGGCGCACGGCCGCCGAGGGTGGCCGCAAGATAGCCCCAGCCCGCGCCGAAATCGGCGGCGTGGCCGTGAAAGTCCTCCGGAATGCGGGTCGCGAGCAATTCCGAGCCCTCATCGATCCGGTCGTGGGAGAACATGCCGGGCGCTGCGATAAAGCTGTTGGCGATGCGCACCGGCGCGGCCGCCAGCTTGTCGATCGCCGCCGACGGATCCTCCGGGCGGGCGAACCAGAGAGCGAGGCCATGATATTTCGGCATGGAATCGCCGGACAGGCCGAGCTGATCCAGACGTTTTCTCAGCGACTGGACGCCATCCTCCTTGCCGCCGGCGATCACGATCAGGCCGCCCGTGCGCACGCGGCGCAAAGCCTCGGCGAGGCGGTTTTCATTTTCCCCCCGATGCTTGTTCAAAAGCACGAGCGCGCCGTCGTAATCGTCTCCTTCGATCAGGGGCGTCACGGCAACGCGTGCAGCCTCCAGCGCGCGGTAGAGCGGGCGCAGCGGCTGCACGGCATCGATGGCGGCCTCAAAGCCGGCCGGAGGGCGCTGGCCAGCCTCGGCCCCGAGAAAGAGATAGCGTTGCTCCGCGCCGGGCAGGGCCAGCGTGCCGGTGGCGAAAGGATGGAACAAGGTCTTCAGGGCGTCACGGGTCATCGTCGGTTTCCGGGTGGCGATCAAGGAAAAAGGGCGCGGAACTTGCCGCTCCGCGCCCCTTCAATTCCATCAGGCACGACTTATTCGGCGGCTTCGCCGTCGTTCTTCTTCTCGGCAGTGATCTCCTGGCCGGTCGCCTGATCGACGACCTTCATGGACAGGCGGACCTTGCCGCGCTCGTCGAAGCCCATCAGCTTGACCCAGACCTTGTCGCCTTCCTTGACGACGTCGGAGGTCTTGGCGACGCGCTCCTGGGCAAGCTGCGAGATATGGACGAGGCCGTCACGCGGGCCGAAGAAGTTGACGAAGGCGCCGAAATCGGCGGTCTTGACGACCGTTCCCTCGTAGATCTGGCCGACTTCCGGCTCCGCGACGATCGAGTGGATCCACTTGCGCGCGGCTTCGATCTCCTTGCCCGAGGAAGAGGCGATCTTGATCGTGCCGTCGTCCTCGATGTTGATCTTGGCGCCGGTCTTTTCGACGATCTCGCGAATGATCTTGCCGCCCGTGCCGATGACTTCGCGGATCTTGTCGACCGGAATGTTCATCACTTCGATGCGCGGGGCGAATTCGCCGAGTTCCGAACGGCCTTCGGTGATGGCCTTGGCCATCTCACCGAGGATGTGCAGACGGCCGCCCTTCGCCTGGTTCAGGGCGACCTTCATGATCTCTTCGGTGATACCGTCGATCTTGATGTCCATCTGGAGCGAGGTGATGCCGGTTTCCGTACCCGCGACCTTGAAGTCCATATCGCCGAGGTGATCTTCGTCACCGAGGATGTCGGACAGGACGGCGAAGCGCTCGTCTTCCTTGATCAGGCCCATGGCGATGCCGGCAACGGGCTTGGCCAGCGGAACGCCGGCATCCATGAGGGCGAGCGACGTACCGCAAACGGTCGCCATGGAGGACGAGCCGTTCGACTCGGTGATCTCCGAGACGACGCGCAGCGTGTAGGGGAACTGCTCGGCGGACGGCAGCATCGGGCGGATGGCGCGCCAAGCGAGCTTGCCGTGGCCGATCTCGCGACGGCCCGGAGAGCCCATGCGGCCCGTTTCACCGACCGAATAGGGCGGGAAGTTGTAATGGAGCATGAAGCGCTCCTTGTACATGCCGGTCAGGCTGTCGACATATTGCTCGTCCTCGCCCGTGCCGAGGGTGGCGACGACGATGGCCTGCGTCTCGCCGCGGGTGAAGAGCGCCGAACCGTGCGTGCGCGGCAGGAGGCCGACTTCGGCGACGATCGTGCGGACGGTTTCGAGATCGCGGCCGTCGATGCGGCTCTTGGTGTCGAGAATGTTCCAGCGGACGATCTTGGCTTGCAGGTGCTTGAAGACCGCGCCGATTTCCTCGGCCGTATAGTCCGGATTTTCGACGCCTTCCGGCAGGAAATGCGCCTTGACCTTCGCCTTGACGGCGTCGACGGCGGCATAACGTTCAGCCTTCTGGGTGATCTTGTAGGCGTTGCGAAGCTCGTCCTCGGCAAGCGCAAGCATGGCGTTCTCAAGCGCGGAATAGTTCTCCGGCTCGAATTCGCGCGGCTCCTTGGCGGCGACTTCGGCAAGCTTGATGATCGCGTCGATGACCGGCTGGAAACCCTTCTGGCCGAACATGACGGCGCCGAGCATGATGTCCTCGGCAAGCTCCTTCGCCTCGGATTCAACCATCAGCACCGCTTCCTGCGTGCCGGCGACGATGAGGTCGAGGCTCGTTTCATCCATCTCGTCCAGATGCGGATTGAGGACGTATTCGCCATTGATGTAACCGACGCGCGCGCCGCCGACCGGTCCCATGAAGGGGATGCCGGAAAGCGTCAGTGCTGCCGAGGCGGCGACCAGCGACAGGACATCGGGGTTGTTTTCGAGGTCATGCTGAATGACGGTGATGACGACCTGCGTGTCGTTCTTGTAGCCTTCCGGGAAAAGAGGGCGGATCGGCCGGTCGATCAGGCGGGAAACCAGCGTCTCGTTCTCGCTCGGGCGGCCTTCGCGCTTGAAGTAGCCCCCCGGGATCTTGCCGGCGGCATAGGTCTTTTCCTGGTAGTTGACGGTGAGGGGGAAGAAATCCTGTCCCGGCTTCGGCGATTTCGCCGAAACGACGGTGGCGAGAACGACGGTCTCGCCGTAGGTGGCGAGAACCGCGCCATCAGCCTGACGGGCGACCTTGCCGGTTTCGAGCTTGAGCGGACGGCCCGCCCATTCGATTTCAACCGTATGGGTATTGAACATGTCTTGTCCTTTTTGGCGGATCGGCGCGGCGCGGCCTGGCAAGGCGCGGGCGTCCCGTCCGCATTCGTGACGCATCATGGGCAAGACAACGGGAGGCTTCGGCGAAAAAAGAGACGGCGCGGGCCGCCGGAAGCATCCTGCAATCCTGCCCCATGACAGGCCAACGGTTGGCTCCGCAGGACCGGCTCTTCCGGCCTGCTGGAAAATCCGCTTCGCTTATCGGTCCGACCGGCAAGCGAAAGGCGGGACGGAACGGTCGTTCCGTTGCAAAATCGGCGGGCGCCCCTGGGAGCGCCCGCCGGAAAACTGTTAGCGGCGAAGGCCCAGAGCTGCAATCAGCTTCGTGTAGCGGGCTTCTTCCTTCTTCTTGAGATAATCAAGAAGCGAACGGCGGCTGGAAACCAGAGCCAGAAGACCGCGACGGGAGTGATTGTCCTTCTTGTGGCCCTTGAAGTGCTCGGTCAGGTTATTGATCCGCTCGGTGAGGATCGCGACCTGAACTTCCGGAGAACCGGTGTCGCCTTCCTTCGTGGCATATTCCTTGATGAGAGCAGTCTTGCGCTCGGCAGTGATCGACATCGCGTGTCCTTTCATGAATGGAGAACAAGGTCGCCAAAAGCCGGGATGTCGTCCAGCGATGGCCTTGATGGCAAGCAGTTCATACCCTGCGTTGCTGGCGGTGCCTATAAACCAAAGCCGGCAGAAAGGAAAGGCGTAATTCATGCGCCCCGCGACGTCCGCAGGCCGGATGCCTCCGGACTATCGCCGGACAGGGCGCACTTCACGCCCCGGGCCGCGTTTCCTCTCCGTCTTCCTCTTCGTCCTGCTCCTCGGCGCCCCGCAGGCGCGCAAGCGGGATCGTCACGCGCCATTCGATGCCGTCGTCATGGACGATCTGCACCAGCCGGGCGTCCAGAACCATGCCCAGCATCCGTTCGAGGACGACGCTTCCGAAGCCCTTGCGGTTTTCGGCAAGCGCCTGCCGGTCGATTTCCGCCCGGCTCTCGCGCCAGATGAAATGCAGGTCGTCCTGCGACAGCGTCCAGGTCAGGGAAACGGCGCCGGTCTCATTGGCAAGCGCGCCGTATTTGGTGGCGTTGGTCGACAGTTCGTGCAACGCCATGCCGAGCGTTTGCGAGGGCTGCGGATCGAGCAGCACGACCGGACCGGAGATGCGCACGCGGCTGGCGTCATCCGGCGTGAAAGGCTTCAGCTGGTTACGCGCAAGCTCCGCCAGATTGACGCCCTGGGTCGCATTGGCGATCATCAGGTCGGTCGAACGGGCAAGCCCTGCCACGCGCTTGCGGAAAGCCTCTGCGAAGTCGGCCGCGCTCTCCGCTCCCGCCGCCGACTGGTTCAGCATCGCCTGGATGACGCTGAGCTGGTTTTTCGACCGGTGAGCGACCTCGCGCATCAGGAAGCGGACATTGGTTTCGGCCTTGACCCGGTCATCGGCGGCTTCCGACAGGGCCCGCGACACGGTCTCCAGCTCGGAAATGACGTAGCGGCGCGACGGGACGCGTTCGCCGCGCCCCAATTGGCGGGCATCGAAGGCCAGCAGGCGGACGTCGCGCGACAACACCCGAGCGATGCCGAAGGCGGTGGCGGCGGCGAGCAGCGCAAAGAGCGCGCCGCCGATCGTCAACCACAGGAACGAGGCCTTGGCCGGCGCCTGCACATCGGAGGCCTTGGCCCAGGCGATCATCCGCCAGCCGGCAAGCGACGAGAATTCGACTACAACCTGATAGTCGACGCCGTCATAGCGGGCCGTGCTGGCCCCGACGTGGAAGGACGGAACCACCTTGAGAAAGAAAGGTTCTCCGGTCTTCTGTTCCTTGTCGCTGGAGACCACCACGAGGCCGCCGGCATCCAGCACCGCAGCATTCCAGCCCGGCGACAGGATATCGGGATTGACGGCGCGACGCAGGGCCTGCGCGCTCTTGTTGAGGGCGAGCAGCAAGCGCCGGCCATCGGGCAGGCGCAGCGGCTGATAGACGTTGAAGACCCACTCCTGCGCCGTCCGGCCGAAGAACAGGCCCGACACCATGCGCTCCTCCCGCGACAGGGCCAGATTTGCCGATTGCGGATCGGACATGGTCAGGAGCGGGGCGCCGTAGGGAACGCGCGTGTTCAGCAGTTGCCGCATATGGTCGTCGATGACGACGAAATGGATATCCGTGCCTTCCAGCGCCTTCAGCGCCTGGCCATGCAGCGCCTTGAAGTCGCCGTTGGTGAGGCTTTCCGAGGTGGACAGGAAATTCAGCGTCGCGAACATCCCGGAGATTTCGCGCTCGACGGCGCGATTCACGGCGCTGGTCGAGGTGCGCAGCAGCGATTCGAAGATACGCTCCTGCGCTTCGTTCGTCCGGTAGAGAATCACGAAGGAAAACAGGAAGGCCGGGACGACAACCACCAGGATCAGGCAGACCAGATAGAGCGCCACGGGATGGCGCATCCGGCGGGTCGCCCCGCGCCCTGCCTCATCATCCATCGCAGCGGCGGAGGTGGGCTGATCGCGTCCGACAACCATCAACGGCCATTCCTTTCACCTCCCGCCCTATCACCCGCCCCCATGCGGCGGACAATAAAACCTGCCGCCGGGGGTGAAATCAAGTCCATGCCGGATGGTTCCGGCAGAAAGCGTCAACCGGCGAAAACCCGCTTGGGCCGGAACTCGCCGCCGCCGACCTCGCCGATCGCCACCAGCTTGCCCCGCGCGGTCGCATAGGCTTCATCCGCTGAAACCGGCGCATCGCGGCCGCGCAGCAGGATCGGATTGCCCATGCGCAGCCGGTGCGCCTGGTCGTCGTTGATGACGATTTGCGGCAAATCGGAAAGCGCCTCTCCGGTGTCGATCAGCAGCGCGTCGAGCGCGGCCAGCCGTTCCGCCTCGTCCTCGATCTTCTCCAGCGCCACCAGATCCGCAAGCGGCACCATCTCATCTTCCCCGAACGGCGCGACGAAGGTGCGCCGCAACGCCGAGACATATCCGTAGCAACCGAGCTGGCGGCCGAAATCGCGGGCAAGCGCGCGCACATAGGTGCCCTTGCCGCATTCGACCTCGAACTGCGCGCTGTTTTCGTCCGGGCATCCGATCAGCGTCAGGCGATGGATTTCCACCTCCCGGGACGGGATTTCCACGATCTCGCCCTCACGGGCGAGGTCGTAGGCGCGCTCGCCTGCAATCTTGATCGCCGAGAACTGCGGCGGCACCTGCCGGATGACGCCGGTATAGTCCCCGAGGATCGCCTCGATCCGGTCGGCGTCGGGGCGCGTCTGCGCGCTTTGCGTCACCTCGCCCTCAAGGTCGTCCGTCGTGCGCTCCTCGCCCCAGGTGACCGTGAACTCGTAGATCTTGCGGCCGTCCATGACGTAGGGCACGGTCTTGGTCGCATCGCCGAGCGCGATCGGCAGCATGCCGGAGGCGAGCGGATCCAGCGTGCCGGCATGGCCGGCCTTCTGCGCCTTGAACAGCCACTTGATCTTGGCGACGGCTTCCGTCGAGCCGAAGTCGAAAGGCTTGTCGAGAATGAGCCAGCCGGAAACCGGGCGGCCCTTGGGTTTGCGGGGCTTGGACATCGTTATCCTGAATTATCTGTCGTCGTCGCCGTTTTCGGCGGAAAGGTCGCGGGCCACTTCCGGCGAGCGCAGAAGATCGTCGATCTTCTTGTAATTGTCGAAGCTGGTATCGTCGCGGAAGCGGACGTCCGGCATGTATTTCATCTGGCGAAGCTGCGGGCCGAGACGGCCGCGAATGAACTTCGCATTGCGGTTCAGCGCCTCGATGACCGCGGCGTGATCGGCAACGCCGAGCGGCGTCACATAGGCGGTGGCAAGGCGCAGGTCCGGCGACATACGGACTTCCGAGATCGAGACGACGGTCTTTTCAAGAAGCGCGTCGCGCACCTCGCCCCGTTGCAGGACCTGGGTGATCGCCGCACGAACCTGCTCGCCCACGCGCAACATGCGCTGTGACGGGGCGGAGGATGTGGCTCTGGTCATAATCGTTACCTTCAAAAAAGCGCGAGCGCCGAAATGGTCCGGCGCTCGCGCGTTTCCTGGTCCGCCGGATGCTTAAAGCGTGCGGGTGATGTGCTCCACGCGGAAGCACTCGATCTGGTCGCCCGCGCGGATGTCCTCGTAATTCTCGAAGGCCATGCCGCATTCCTGGCCGACGTTGACTTCCGAGACCTCGTCCTTGAAGCGCTTGAGGGTCTTGAGCTTGCCTTCGTGGATGACGACGTTGTCGCGCACGAGGCGTACGCCCGAACCGCGCTCGACCTTGCCTTCCGTGACGCGGCAACCCGCGACCTTGCCGACCTTGGTGATGTTGAACACCTCGAGGATCTCGGCATAACCGAGGAAGGTCTCGCGGCGTTCCGGCGACAGCAGGCCGGACATGGCCGCCTTCACGTCATCCACCAGATCGTAGATGATGTTGTAGTAGCGGATCTCGATGCCCTCGCGCTCCGCCAGGCTGCGCGCCTGCACGTTGGCGCGGACGTTGAAGCCGATGATCGCGGCATTGGAGGCTTCCGCAAGCGAGATGTCGGACTCCGTGATGCCGCCTGCGCCGGAATGGACGATGCGGGCGCGCACCTCGTCGGTGCCGAGCTTTTCGAGGGCGCCGGCGATCGCTTCGATCGAGCCCTGCACGTCGCCCTTGATGACCAGCGGGAACTCCTTGAGGCCGGAGGTCTGGAGCTGGTTCATCATCTGCTCGAGCGAGCCGCGCGAACCGGTCTGGCGGGCGACCTGCTTCTCGCGTGCGAGACGCTGGCGATATTCCGAAATCTCGCGGGCGCGGCTTTCGTTCTCGACCACGGCGAACCTGTCGCCGGCGGCCGGCGTGCCGGAAAGCCCGAGCACTTCGACCGGCGTCGAGGGACCGGCTTCCTTGACGTGCTCGCCCTTGTCGTTGACGAGCGCGCGCACGCGGCCCCACTGGTCACCGGCCACGATGATCTGGCCGGGCGTCAGCGTGCCCTTCTGCACGAGAATCGTCGCAACGGCGCCACGGCCGCGATCGAGTTCCGCCTCGACGACGACGCCCTCGGCGGTGCGGTTCGAATTGGCCTTGAGATCGAGGATTTCCGCCTGTAGCAGCACCGCCTCGAGCAACTTGTCGATATTGGTGCCGTTCTTGGCGGAAAGCTCGACGTCTAGCGTCTCGCCGCCCATGGATTCGACGAAGACCTCGTGCTGGAGGAGTTCGGTGCGAACCTTCTGCGGGTCGGCCGTCGGCTTGTCGATCTTGTTGATCGCCACGATGATCGGCACGCCGGCCGCCTTGGCGTGGTTGATGGATTCCACCGTCTGCGGCATGACGCTGTCGTCGGCGGCGACCACCAGGATCGCGATGTCCGTCGCCTGCGCGCCACGGGCGCGCATGGCGGTGAAGGCGGCGTGACCGGGGGTGTCGATGAACGTGATCTTGTTACCGTTCTGCTCCACCTGATAGGCGCCGATATGCTGCGTGATGCCGCCGGCTTCCCCGGACGCCACATTGGCGTGGCGGATGGCGTCGAGCAGCGACGTCTTGCCGTGGTCGACGTGGCCCATGATCGTCACGATCGGCGGACGCGATTCCAGATCGCCCTCGTCGTCGGAGATGTTGAAGATACCTTCCTCGACGTCGGATTCCGAAACCCGCTTGACCGTATGACCGAATTCGCCGGCGATGAGTTCGGCGAGATCGGCATCGATCAGGTCGCCCGGCTTCATCATCTGGCCTTCCTTCATCAGATACTTGATGACGTCGACGGCCCGTTCGGACATGCGCTGCGACAGTTCCTGGATGGTGATGGTTTCCGGCAGGACGACCTCGCGCGAAATCTTCTCACGGGTCTCCTGCATCATCGAGCGCTTGAACTTTTCCTGGCGGCGGCGCATCGCCGAAAGCGAACGGCCACGGACCGCGCCGTCGTCGTCGCTCGACACGGTGGTCAGCGTCAGCTTGCCCTGGCGGCGGCCTTCGTCGCCCTTGGGGCGGGCCGGTGTCTTGGCGGCTTCCGGGCGGACGACCTTGCCGCGGTTTGCCGGAGCGCCGGAGCGCGGGCGAGCCTCTTCCTCCTCGCCCTCGCGACGACCACGGCCGGCAACGGGAGCGGCGGACGGCGTGCGGGCCGGTTGCGGACGGGCGTCGGAAGCGGGCGCAGCGGTACGGTCCGCCGGTGTTTCCACCACGGCGGGACGGGCGGCCTCTGCCGCCAGGCGCTCGGCCTCTTCCTTCTCGCGCTGAATGCGAGCCTCTTCCTCGGCCTTGCGGCGGGCTTCTTCCTCGACCTTGCGGCGCGCTTCCTCCTCGGCGCGCTGCTCCGCCTCGGCGGCGTCGCGGATCTGCGCTTCGGCGAGCGCGCGACGGCGCGCCTCGATCTCGTCGGCCGAAAGCTGGTTCAACACCACACCGACGCGGGGGCGGTTCTGCTCGGGGCGCGGCTGCACGCGCTGCGGCGGCGGCTCGGGCGCACGCTGGACCGGAGCGGCGGCCGGCGGAGCCACGCGTTCGTCCTCGGGACGATTGATGCGGCGCTTGCGGGTCTCGACCACGACAGCCTTCGTGCGGCCACGACCCATGTCCTGGCGCACCATCCCCTGCTGTACCCCCGAAGGCTTCAGGGTCAGGGTCTTCTTGCCCGCCACGCTGATCGTCTTGTCGTCATTGTTGTCGGTCATTCCGTTCCGTTCCTAAGATCAGGGCCAGATACGTGTCAGACCCCGTCGTTCAATTGCGTTCATCCAATGCGGCTTTGGCCGGCCAAAAGCCGGTGACCGCGTCATCGGTTTGGCTGGCCCGCGCCATCAGGTGCTCCTACCCGGCTCTCGCCCCGGTACTTTTCGAGCATGATTGCGCGCTTCACTACACCTTCACCCGCCTGCCCTGCAAGCGCTGCGGCATGAATAAAGGCATTCTGACCCAAAAGCGTCTCCAATTCGCCCTCCGTGAAGCAGCGAAAGGAAGGTATTTCCATTCCGTCGTCGCGCACAAAGCTCATCGCCTTGCGCGCCTGGTCGATCTTGCGCACGCCGTCGGGGGCGGCATCGGCCGCATGAAAGACAGCAAGCGCCGCCATTGCCCGCACCGCCTGGTCGACCTTGGTCGCGCCGGTGATGAACTGGCCCGCCTTGCGCGCCATGTTCATCATACCGGCAAGCTGAAGGGAAAGCAGCCGGTCCACCTCCCCGCCGAGATCGGGAGAAACCGTCACGCCGGCCTTCAGCGCGCGGGCGAAAAGCTTCTTCGCCACCGCCTTGTCGACAGCGGCGCGCTCCGCCTTCACCCAGCAGCCGCGTCCGGGCAGCTGGCGCTTCAGATCGGCAACGACCCCGCCGTCGGGAGCGGCGACGAAACGGATCAGCATGTCCGTATCACCGCTCTCGCGGGTCACGATGCACTGACGATCGTTCACGTCCTCGCCCTTCCTGTCCATCATCGATCGCCGGGACGCCTCAGGCGTCCTGCTCGGCGCCCTCGACGATTTCCTCGGTATCGGCGGCAAGCTCTTCTTCCGTGATCCAGCCGGCCGCCAGGCGGGCTTGCATGATCATCGCCTCGGCTTCGGCGCGGGAGACCTCCAGCTTCGAGAACAGACCCTCGAACTTCTTCGTCTCGCCGTCCTTGCGCTCGCTCCAGCCGACCAGATCGTCGACCGCACAGCCGGCGAAATCTTCCATCGTCTTGACGCCATCCTCGCCGAGAGCGACGAGCATCTGGCCCGTCAGGCCATCGATCTGACGCAAATCGTCGGAAACGCCAAGCTCCTTGCGGCGGGCGTCCATTTCAGCCTCGATGCGGTCGAGATATTCGCGGGCGCGGGTCTGGATTTCCTGGGCGGTGTCCTCGTCGAAACCTTCGATCGAGGAGATTTCGTCGAGTTCGACATAGGCCAGTTCCTCCACGGCGGCAAAGCCTTCGGACGCAAGGACCTGCCCCACCATCTCGTCGACGTCGAGGGCGTCCATGAAGAGGTTGGTGCGCTCGTTGAATTCCTTCTGGCGGCGCTCGGATTCCTCGGCCTCCGTCAGGATGTCGATATCCCAGCCGGTGAGCTGCGAGGCAAGCCGCACGTTCTGGCCGCGCCGGCCGATCGCCAGCGACAGCTGCTCGTCGGGAACGACCACCTCGATGCGCTCGGCATCCTCGTCGAGGACGACCTTGGCGACTTCCGCCGGCTGAAGGGCGTTGACGATGAAGGAGGCCGGATCCTGGCTCCACGGAATGATGTCGATCTTCTCGCCCTGAAGCTCGCCGACGACGGCCTGAACGCGCGAACCGCGCATACCGACGCAGGCGCCGACCGGATCGATCGACGAATCGTTCGAGATGACGGCGATCTTGGCGCGCGAACCCGGATCGCGGGCGACCGACTTGATCTGGATGATGCCGTCGTAGATTTCCGGAACTTCCATGGTGAAGAGCTTGACCATGAACTGCGGATGCGTCCGCGACAGGAAGATCTGCGGGCCGCGCTGCTCGCGGCGCACGTCATAGACGAAGGAGCGGACGCGGTCGCCATAGCGCATGTTTTCGCGCGGGATCATCTCGTCGCGGCGGATGATCCCTTCGCCACGGCCGAGATCGACGATGACATTGCCGTATTCGACGCGCTTGACGGTGCCGTTGACGATTTCGCCGATGCGATCCTTGTATTCATCGAACTGGCGGTCACGCTCGGCCTCGCGCACCTTCTGCACGATGACCTGCTTGGCCGACTGCGCGGCGATGCGGCCGAAGTCCATCGGCGGCAGCGGATCGGCGATGAAGTCGCCGAGCTTGGCGTCCGGGTTGCGGTCGCGCGCCAGTTCCAGCGGAATCTGGGTGGAATAGTCCTCGGCATGCTCGACGACCTCCAGCAGGCGCTGGAGACGGATTTCACCGGTCTTGGAGTTGATGTCGGCGCGGATATTCGATTCCGAGCCGTAACGGGAGCGGGCCGCCTTCTGGATGGCGTCGGCCATCGCCGCAAGCACGATCTCGCGGTCGATCACCTTTTCTCGGGCTACGGCATCCGCGATCTGCAGAAGTTCCAGCCGGTTCGCACTGACTGCCATTGTCTCAGTCTCCATGTTCAGGCCGGAGTCCTGCTCCGGCGCCTGGAACGGCACCGCCGTTCCGGTTCTCTCGCCTTCGCCCCGCCCGCGTCGGGGCCGAGGCCCCGGGACGACACGCATTCACAAAATCTATTCGTCGCCGTCGTCTTCGCCGTTCTGGTTGGCCGCTTCGGCCCGCGCCTTCCTGTCGGCGGCCAGCGCGTCGCGGATCAGCTCGTCGGTCAGGATGAGCTTGGCCTCGGCCAGCGCTGCAAACGGGATCACCGCCTGCGGATCCTCACCCGCCGGGGGCTGGTCCCGTTCGATCGTGAAGCCATCGGCATCCGTCGCGACGATCGTGCCGCGAAACCGCTTGCGTCCGTCGATCAGCACGGATGTCTCGCCCTTGACGAGATGGCCGGCCCAGCGCGCGAAATCCGATTTCCGCACCATCGGGCGATCGATACCGGGCGACGACACCTCAAGATGATACGCCTTGTCGATCGGATCCTCAACGTCGAGCACCGGGGAGACCGCCATGGAGACCTGCTCGCAGTCCTCCACGGTCATGGTGCCGTCCGGCCGCTCGCACATGATCTGCAACGTCGCGCCGTTCTGCGCCAGCATGCGCACGCGCACCAGCCGGTAGCCGATCTGCTCAATCGCCGGCTCGACGATTTCGGCGACGCGCCGGTCGAGGCCGGTTTCGACGATCAGCCGTGGCTCGATGGCGGCATTTTCTGTCTGGGTCGTATCGGACATGGCTGCCCTCCCCGGATTGCCCGTTTATCATGCACCTGACCGGGCCAATAAAAAAGAGCGGGTCCTCGCGGGCCCACTCTTCATCTGACGATCAAGAATTTGCACGCTATATAGACCGGTCCGGCCGCGATTGCAAGATCACGCATGCGCACCGCCGATGGCGCTTGCCCCGGCGGACGCAGGAGCTACATTGCAGTCCTTCATCTCTCCCGACAACCGCGAGACATCGTCGTGCCGGACCGAAAATCCCCGCTAGCGCCCCTTGGAAACGAAACCTTCCGCCGGATATGGCTGGCCAGCCTTGCTTCCAATTTCGGCGGCCTGATCCAGGCGGTCGGCGCGGCCTGGATGATGGCCTCGATCTCCACCTCCGCCAATATGGTGGCGCTGGTGCAGGCCTCGACCTCCCTGCCCATCATGCTGTTTTCCGTCGCTTCCGGCGCGCTTGCCGACAATTTCGACCGCCGCCGGCTGATGCTGACAGCGCAATGTTTCATGCTGGTTGTTTCCATCCTGCTGACGCTCGTCGCCTGGCAGGGGATGATCACGCCCTGGCTGCTTTTGACCTTCACCTTCCTTATCGGCTGCGGCATCGCGCTGCACAACCCCGCCTGGCAGGCGTCGGTGGGCGACCTGGTGCCGCGCGAGGACCTGCCGTCCGCGGTCTCGCTGAACAGCATGGGCTTCAACATCACCCGCAGCGTCGGGCCGGCAATCGGCGGGATCATCGTCGCGGCAGGCGGCGCGGCCATGGCCTTCGCCGTCAACGCCGTCAGCTATTTCGCGCTGATCTTCGCCCTGTTCCGCTGGCGACCGCCGGCCTACGACCGCACGCTGCCGCGCGAGGACTTCGGCCGCGCGGTCCGGGCGGGGCTGCGCTATGTCTTCATGTCGCCGAACATCGGCAAGGTTCTCCTGCGCAGTTTCGCCTTCGGGCTTTCCACCAGCTCCATCCTGTCGCTGCTGCCGCTGATCGCCCGCGATCTCGTCGCCGGCGGCCCCCTCACCTTCGGTATCCTGCTCGGCTGTTTCGGCCTTGGCGCCGTCGGCGGCGCGCTGATGAACACCCGCATCCGCGAACACCTGTCGGTCGAGGCGATCACCCGGCTCGCCTTCGCAAGTTTCGCCGTCAGCGCGGTGGTTGCAGCCGTCAGTTCCCTGTCCGCGGTGACCGGCCTCTTCCTTCTCCTTGCCGGGGCCTCCTGGGTGCTGGCGCTGTCGCTCTTCAATACCACGGTGCAGCTCTCGACGCCGCGCTGGGTCGTCGCCCGGGCGCTCTCGCTCTACCAGACGGCAACCTTCGGCGGCATTGCGGCAGGAAGCTGGATCTGGGGCGCGACGGCGGAGGCCCATGGCGCGCAGACCGCGCTTCTCGCCTCCGCCGCGACAATGGTCGTCGGTGCGGCGATCGGCCTTCGTTACGCGCTTCCCGAACTCGGCTCCCTCGACCTTGCGCCGCTCAACCGCTTCAGCGAGCCGGTCCTGCCGCTCGACCTGAAGCCGCGCAGCGGCCCGATCGTCATCCTCATCGACTACGAGATCGACGAGGCGGATATTCCCGCGTTCCTGACGGCGATGACCGAGCGGCGGCGCATCCGCATTCGCGACGGAGCCGGCCAGTGGGCGCTGATGCGCGATCTGGAGAACCCCACCGTCTGGACGGAAACCTATCAGGTGCCGACCTGGGTGGAATATGTCCGGCACAACCGGCGGCGCACCCAGGCGGATGCGGAAAACAGCGAGCGGCTGCGCAAGCTGCACCGGGGACCCGACGCACCGCATGTCCACCGGATGATCGAGCGCCAGACCATCATCCCCGGCGACTACGAACGCTACAAGCAACCCGTCGACCTGCCCTGAAATTATGTGTGTGGTTGGGGGGCAGACCGATGCCCGATTTTACCGGAACCGTTTCAGTGCAGCCGCGCCTTGAGGGAGGCGTCGGGGTAGCAGGTCGGCGCAAGCCCGCTCTTTGCCTGCCAGTCGCCGAGCGAGCGGCGCGTCTTGAAACCCGGCAGCCCGTCGACCTTGCCCACGTCGTATCCCTCGGCCACCAGCGCCTTCTGCATGGCGAGCACATCCGAACGCAGCATTTTGCCGACATCGCCCCAACGGCCCCGGAACGGTCCGGCGCCATAGGCGATACGGTCGGCGAGATTGCCGATGAAAAGCGCGTAGAGATCGGAGTTGTTATACTCCTTGAGCACGTAGAAGTTCGGCGTCACGATGAATTCCGGCCCATGCGTGCCGGCGGGCACGAGCATCATGCCGGAAGCCCCGGCCTCGCCCGCCGGGAACGCCTTGCCGGAAATCCGTTCGATGCCTTGCGCGGCCCAGGCCGAAACCGGTCTGGCCCGATCCGGCCCCTCCTGCGCACAGGAAACACCCGCCGGGATCGACACCTCAAAGCCCCAGTCGCGCCCCGGCTTCCAGCCTTTGCGCGCCAGATAATTGGCGATCGAGGCCAGGCTGTCGGGCACCGAGCCCCAGATATCGCGCAGGCCGTCGCCATCGAAATCGACGGCGTATTGCAGGAAACTCGTAGGCATGAACTGCGGCTGACCGAGCGCGCCCGCCCAGGAGCCCTTCAGCTGCTCTACCGTCCGGTCGCCGCCGTCGACGATATGCAACGCGGCGATCAGTTCCCGGCGGAACAGGTCCCGGCGCGTCGACATGAAGGCCTTGGTGGCCAGCACCTCGACGGCGGAATAGGGGATTTTCGCGCTGCCGAAACCCGATTCACGGCCCCAGACGGCGACGACGATCTCGCCGGGAACCCCGAAACGCTGTTCGATCCGGCGCAGCGTCGCCGCATGGGTCTTGAAAAGGCGCCGGCCGGTCGCTGCCAGCCCCTGCAACCGCTTTTCGGAGAAATAGGCGCCGGGAGAGGAGAATTCCGCCTGGCTCTGCGCCTGCTCCGCCTTCGGCCTGGAACCCGGCGGAACGAGATCGGGCAGATCCCAGTTGAGCGTCACGCCCGCCATGGCGGCGCGGAAGGTCTTCTCGCCGACACCGGTTTTGCGGGCGGCTGGCCAGAGTTCAGTCTCGATCCACGCCCGGAACATCTTTTCCACCTCGGGCCTGGAAGCGCCTTGAGCGGGAAGCGCCACGGCGAGGAGGAGCGCGAAAGGGATGAACCGCCGCAGCCATCGAAGCATCACAGGTCCCTTTCTCAGATCGCCGTGCGGGCGCGCAATGCGGCCGTCAGCGTACCTTCATCCAGATAATCAAGCTCGCCGCCCACCGGCACGCCATGCGCCAGCCGCGTGATCCTGACGTCGAGGCCGGAAAGCTGATCGGTGATGTAATGCGCCGTGGTCTGGCCCTCGACGGTGGCGTTGACCGCGATGATCAGTTCGCGCACGCCGCCTTCCGCCACCCGGTCGACGAGACCGCGGATATTGAGATCGTCCGGTCCGATACCGTCGAGCGGCGACAACGTTCCGCCCAGCACGTGATAGGCGGCGTTCATCGCTCCGGCCCGCTCCAGCGCCCAGAGATCGGAGACATCCTCGACGACGATGATGACCGACCGGTCGCGGCGGACATCCATGCAGACGGTGCAGGGATCGCTGGTGTCGACATTGCCGCAGCACGAGCAGATGCGCACCTTGCGATGCGCCTCGCCCATCGCATCCGCGAGCGGCCCGAGCAACTGGTCCTTCTTCTTGACGAGATGCAGCGCCGCGCGGCGCGCCGAACGAGGCCCGAGGCCCGGCACCTTCGCCAGCAACTGGATGAGTTTTTCGATTTCGGGGCCGGTGACTCGTTTTGCCATTGCCGCTATCTAGCCCATCTGCCGGGCAAACGGAATCTATCTCTCGAAGGCGCGCGCCGCGCCGGCGGGCCGAGCGGGCCGTCGCCCGATCAGAACGGCAGCTTGAAACCGGGAGGAATCGGCAGCCCGGCGGTCAGCGCCCGGGTTTTCTCCGCGGCCTCGGCTTCGGCCTTCTCCTTGGCGTCCTTGTGGGCCGCGACGATCAGGTCCTCGAGGATTTCGACATCGTCTTCCTTGAAAAGCGAGGGATCGATCTTCAGGCCCTTGAGATTGCCCTTGCCGTCGAGCGTCACCGAGACAAGACCTCCGCCGGAGCTGCCGCTGACTTCAAGCGCCGCGATCTCCTCCTGCATCTTCTCCATCTTGGCCTGCATTTCCTTGACCTTGCCCATCATGCCCATGATATCGCGCATCGGCCTCTCCTGTTCCTGTTTGAAAACGTCAGTGTTCGATATCGTCGCCGGGCAGGATGTCGCCCTCGGCGGATTCGGCGACGGCGGCCACTTCCGCCGTCTCCTCGTCGGCTTCCGTCTCCGCCGGCTTTATGCGCACGTCGGTAATGCGGGCGCCGGGAAAGCGCTGGAGGATCGCGGCGACGTCCGGGTCCTGACGGGCATCGGCGACCCGTTCCTGCTGCGCCTGCGCCTCCGCCTCGGCAAGCGTCGGGCCGCCGGCGTCGCGCGACAGGATCACCATCCAGCGCACACCGGTCCATTCCTCCAGACGACGCTGCAATTCCGCCACCAGCGATTTCGGTGCGTCCTCGGCCAGACCGATCTCCAGCCGGCCGGCCTCGATGCGCACCGGACGCACGAACGCCCGCAACAGGGCGCGCAACCGGATATCGCGGTTCTGCGTGCAGAGATCGGCGATGTCGGACAGGCTTTCCACCGGCACCTTCGGCGCCGGCGGCGGTTCGGCCGGGACCGGCTCGATACGGCGCTCGGATTGCAGCTCCGGCTCGGCCTTCGGCACGGCGCGCAGCATCGTCGCCGCCCCGCCGCCCGGCTGCGGACGCGCCGCAGCGTCGGGCGCACGGGCAACCGCCGAAACGGCGGACCGCGCAGACGACTG
>NZ_JAHWXY010000008.1 GCF_024281235.1 Shinella daejeonensis | reverse complement strand
GGATCATTGGCAAGATGATCGCGGGTGGCACTGGGCGCGTGCTTCACACCCACAGAAACAGTTAAAGAAGATTCTCTGTTAGATAAGTTAGCGGTCGGATTCCGCGTTTCAGGCCAAAGCGGTAGCTGCGGTTCGTGCGCCTGATCTGCCGATAGTGCTGCGCCTGATGTGCCGATACCCCGTGCGCCTGATCTGCCGATGGCATTAACAGGGTTATCAACAGTGCCTGTTGATGAGCTTTCGGGGCGGATGCGCAGCAGTTCGCGGCCGTCTTCCCGCTCGATCTGGAGCAGGTAGCCGGGAAGTTGCTGGCGGGCCGCGATCCGGCGCAGGTCGAGCGCGAAGTCGGACGGCCGGGCGAGGCTGCCGGATTTCTGGTGGAGGTGCGCGACCTCGAAAACCCAGCCGTGGCGCTGGTGCCCGGCGTGCTTTCGGGCGACGCGGTAAAGCCATCGCTCGATGCCGCCAGTCAGGCGGAAATAGGCCGGGTCGATGGTCAGGACCAGCGAACGGTCGATGACGCTGTTGTAGAACCATTCGGGCAGGACGAACTCCATGCCCTCGACGCGGCCGGCGCGCGTCGTCATTTCCTCCCACTCGTTGATCCATGAGAATTGCCGGCGACGCCAATGCGGGCCGTTGCGGATGGTGGTGGCGATGACGGTCGATTGCAGCCGTGCGAGCGCGGCTTTCAGAAGCCGGTATTGATGATTGCCGGTCGGCCGCCCGATGGCGCGCAACAGATGGTAAGGCGTAAACCGGACAAAGCGCGAAGTGGTGAGGCCGTTGTTCTCGGCCGCAACGATCTGCGAGGCCGCCCATATCAGCACATCGGCGTCCCATATGGTCGCCATGCCGTGCTCGGGCATCCCGAACACCTGCACCTCTATGTCGGCGGCCTTGTAAAGAATCGGCTTGGTGCGCGGGGTCTTCGCCAGCGAGAAGAACGGCCGTTCCATCAAGTCGCGCTGGTCGCGCGGCGGCGCGTCGCCGGTTGCGACCACGAAGGGGTCTAGGCGGCTGCGCTCGCTGTCCTCGGTCGGCTGTGCGGGGTCGTGGTCGTCCTCGCGCAGCATCTAGCAGTCGCCCCGTTCTTCGGGCGTAAGCGGACGCGCGGGAAAGACGGTGCCGGCGGTCTTGTCGCGGGTGGATTTGCGCTCGCCCGCCGCGCTCCAGTCTTCCAGATCGCGGACGGTGTAGAGGACGCGACCGCCGACTTTGCGATAGGTCGGCCCGGTGCCATAGGTGCGATGCTTCTCAAGGGTGCGGATGGATATGCCGAGGAAGCGCGCGGCTTCCTTGGTGCGCAACAGGCGCGGCGGCAGGCCCGCAAGTGGGTTGGGCATGGATCACCTCCAGTCGGGATTGGGCTGCCGAGGGCGGCAGCGGACTGTGGCGAAACATGGCGAGAGACCGGCGGCGCGTAGCGTGCCGCATTTGCGTCTATGCGCTGGCGGCACCCCCTCAAGGGGCGGTGCGCGGCCAATAGATGAGGGATTTCAGCATCCCGTGCCGCGATGCGCCGAAAAGGCAAAGACATTCGCGCGCAGCTCGGCTAAGATTGTGGGTGGAGCAGACGCGCTGCTCTGGGGCGTAGTAACCCCTGACTAGCGGTTGGTGTCGGCCGTGACGGCACCACGATCCTCGAACCTATGGTCGGGGAGCCTATGGCGTATGTCCAAGGCTACCCGCCCAAAGGTCATAGGGCCGTCTAGTCACGGTTACTAACTCCCCGATCACCAGGTAGAGGGGCCATTTGCGGGGGCGCACCGCAAGCAAGGCTCTCTCCAGATGAAGGGGATGGCGATGCGGGTTCCCGTCGAACTCGATCCCGATGTGGACGATGAAGCGCCGACCGGCGACACCATAACCGTCTATGACGAACGGCATTTCGTGACCTATCTGCGCTTACTGGATGCGAAGGCAGAAGGTGCGGACTGGATGGAAGTCGCGCGGATCGTGCTGCACCGCGATCCGGTTGCCGAGGAACTTCGGACCTATCGTTGCTGGCAAAGCCATCTCGAACGCGCGCAATGGCTTTCGCATGAGGGCTATAGGAAGATTCTGGAACAGGCGGCAGCTAACAAGGCGTGAGCATCGGCGGTTTTCAGTTTGCTTTGTGTCGCAAGTTTCGGGACTCTGAACAGGTCAGCTCATACGTTACCTCGCCGTGCTCAGTGCCAGGTATAGGGTCGGGAAAATCCAAGAAATCCGTCCGCGTGTGTTTCATGCCAATCTTCTCCATTACACGGCGCGACCCTTGGTTGACCGCCATTGTATTGGCCACAATTTTATCATACCCGGCGACCTCGAAGCCCCAACTGATGAGAGCCGACGCGCCTTCAGATGCCAGCCCCTGACCCCAAGCTTCCCGGCGTAGTCGATATCCAATTTCAGCTACCGTCTTCACTTTCGGCAACAAGCAGAACCAGCCGACGAACTCGTCATCCACATTGCGTCGCGCCGTCCAGACGTTCGGCTCGGTCCCTCTTGGCATGAGAAACGGCGCGGTCGCCGGATCGGCCCTGTCATGATCAACCGCGCCATTGTTGAGAAACCGCATCACTTCTGGGTCAAGCTCTAGCTGGATGAAGTCGATGCGATCCACCGGGGTGCAAGGACTGAGCGTCAAACGCGCCGTCTTTAGTAAAGCCATAGCAAATGTTCTCAAAAGAAATTTCGAGTTGGTCGGTGCGAAATCGTGGATTGCCCAACAATTTTAGTCAGTCGTACGTCGGCTTTGTATTATGTTAGCTTTCTAACCAATCTCTACCGAAGTTGTCGCGTAAATTCACTTCTCGGAAGGCCGATTTTCCAGCCTTTTTCGTGTCGCACGTCATTGTTGCAGTTGGCAGAAAATTTGCGACATACAACAAGATGGTGCTCGGAATGATCAACGCTTGTTGGGCCTGATTGGATAGTGGAGCAACAGGCGATAGCCGCCGAGCATCATTTTAATACCGTGAGCGACTAGGCGGCGGGCCTTGTTTTTGCGCGGGTCATTCTCGAAATCCTCCTTGCTGCCGCGAAAGCCGAGAAGGACTTCGGCGATCGTGCGATAGCTTTCGCCGTGCAACCGCGCGTCGAGCGCGCGCAGGGACAGGATATGCCATTGCCGGAGCTGGGCGGGAACGGCCCGGAAGTCGGGGCCGGGTGCGCGACCATTGAGGGATCGCCAGAAACGGCGGGCGGCGTGAGCGCGAAGCTCCAGAAAATTATCCATCGGTAGCGTGGCGGCGAAGGCACCCGAGTCCGACACCGCCTCGGGCAGCCAGAATTGATGTGAGACACCATCCACCTGCCAGATGCCGTGCCAGCCATCGGCAGCACGGCGCATGTCGAGGTCGGAGAGATGGGCCAGCGTCAATATTGGTTCGGTGTCGCCACCCTTATGCTCGACCGGCGAGAGCATCACCGCTTGAGGATGAAGGCTCGGGCTCCAGATTGGCGGCAGCCGATCATGCGGCGCGTCGGGATCGCATGGGAAATCGCAAACCCCAGCGATCCGCAAACGCTTCAAGGTCACGGCCGGATGGTTCCCCGGTCAGTGCGATAGTCTGGAACTCATGACGATAATCGTCATTCCGGCGCAAATATTCCCAAGCGAAACCGGCGGCCGGAATATGCTTCGCGTGCCTGTATGCCGCCGGCGAACGCCAGTCGATGCTTAGCATGGCGTCACCTCCCAAAGCTGGGGCGCGCAAGGCAGCCCAGCCCTTAGAGGTTCAAAGATCGCTAGAAATATAGAAGCCGCTTAAAGCAGATACCTTGAGCGGCTAACACGATCATTCGTGGTTATTGTCTGCTTAACAATATTTTGATGATTCTGCGAGACGCCCGCCCGCAAAAGTGCGGGCAAGGCGCTCCAGCGTTCACTGGCTGGAAAACACATGCACCTCGCCATGTGCGGTTTTGACTGTGAAAAACTCGCCGTTCATTTCAGCGTCACGGGCCATTGCTTTCCAATCAATGTAGTAGCATAGCGCCTCGGGGGTCGTGATGCCGCTTTCAGCGGTCAAGTCCTCCATGAAGTCGGCAAGGCTGGCGAACTGGCCGTGATAGCAGTCCTGCAAGGCGGCTTCGGCTTGGTCAATATCATCGTCGCACTGGTCCAGCAGGCCAGCGCCTAGCCCGCCATGCTCGGCGATGAAAGCGCCCATGCGCGCCACGGTGTCGATGCCGGCATATTCCTTGATGGTGACGCCCTCGAAACCGTCATAGTCGTGGATGGCATACTCCTCCGCGTGCTCGATGGGGGACCGTGCGAGCATGGCCGCAATCTCGTCCCTGATTTCGTCCGCGTCCTGATCTGCGTCGATCCAAGCTCCATGCAGATACCCGCTATTGTAGGCGGCAAGGCAGGCGACATAGATGCGGGGATTGCTGTCGGAAAGGTTGGTCATGTCTCTGATCCTCGGGTTTGGGGTTCAGAGCAGCGAAGCGCCGCTCCTGAACCCTTGCCCGGCGGCGAGCCACGGGTAGCAAGGCGCAGGAAAAGTCTCTGGCACCGTGGAATAAATGGAGGGGACCCGCTTGCGGGGAGCGGGCCGTTTATGCCGCGAAAGGCCGGAGAGTTTTCTTGCGCCGCGCGAGGGCGACGCCCTTAGCAATCTTCTTCCTAACGATCAGGTGAGACGCGGCGGCAGCCGCGCCGGCCCGGAGGCGAACGCGCTTCCACATTGCGCTGTAGAGAGCCGGAGGGTCGTTAGTGATATAAAGCGCCTAATCGCATTATGAATGGCGTGGACAAGCCGGGCAAATCATGTCACCTATGTTACATAAAGCACAAAGGCCCGTCACATGACCAAAGGCGATTCCGGCCGCGTCGTTATCGAGATCGAGCCAGACCTGAAGCGGCGACTCTACAGCACGTTGGCAATGGACAGTTCGACTCTCAAGCGCTGGTTCATTCAGTGTGCGGAGAGCTACGTTAAGGACAGGGCCGCCGGGAAAACGGACGTTAAGAATCAGAAGGCGGAGCCTCGGCAATGAATTTCAAAGAGTTTCAGACCGAGCAAAAATTACGCGGCGGCTACTACACCCCCGCCGACCTTGCAACCTTCCTTGTCCGGTGGGTGCGCCACAACGACCCCACCGACATTCTAGAACCGAGTTGCGGCGACGGCGTTTTTTTCAAGCCAATAGCGGACCTGATTCCGACCGCCCATGTGACCGGCTTCGAGATCGACCCGGCCGAGGCGAAGAAGGCTAGCAAGGCCGCCCGTCAAGCGGGCTTGCGCGAGGTAGGAATCCGTAGCGACGATTTTCTAGGTTGGGCTGGCGAAGCCCTTGAGGGCAAGCGGGAGCAGTTCGACGCCGTTCTTGGCAATCCGCCCTTCATTCGCTATCAGTATTTGCCGCCGCTTTTTCAAGGTCGCGCCGAAACCATCTTTTCTGCCCTTGGTTGTAAATTCACGAAGCACACAAACGCATGGGTGCCGTTCATTCTGGCGTCCTTCGCCCTGCTGCGGCCGGGCGGACGGCTTGCAATGGTGGTCCCGGCCGAGATCATCCACGTTACACATGCGCAATCGCTGCGCTCATATCTTGGCGCGAACGCCAGCCGCCTAGTCGTCATCGACCCAGAAGAATTGTGGTTTGAAGGCACCCTTCAGGGCGCGGTCCTGCTCATGGTCGAGAAGAAGGCGCACCCGGACGAACACGCCGAAGGGCTTGGCATGTACCCCGTGAAGGGCCGGAACTTCCTGAAGCTGGACCCCGAGGACGTTTTCAGAGCGCCGCAGTCTATCAACGGGAAGACCGTCGCCGGGAAATGGACGCGGGCGCTATTGTCGCCGTCCACCCGTTCGCTGCTGGACGGCCTGATAGACAGCGGCGAGGTTCGCCGCTTCGATGACGTGGCAGAGGTTGACGTTGGAATCGTCACCGGGGCCAACAAGTTCTTTCTGGTCGAGGATGAAACAGTAGAGCAATTTGGCTTGCAGCAATGGGCGCACCCGATGTTCGGCCGCAGCGAGCATTGCCCCGGCGTCGTCTATGACGAGCGCCAGCACCGGGCAAATGCGACCAAGGGTAAGCCGACCAACTTCATATGGTTTCAGGACCGGGGCGTTGAGAAAAGCCGCACCGGCAAGCGCTACATCGAGCAGGGCGAAAAAGAGAGCCTGCATACCCGTTACAAGTGCCGCATCCGGTCCCCGTGGTATTCTGTGCCGTCAGTCTATGCGACTGAAATCGGAATGCTGAAGCGGTCCCACGATACGCCCCGGCTAATTCTCAACCGGCTACGCGCCTACACCACGGACACGGCTTACCGCGTCAGCCTCAAGGAAGGCACGGCCGAGCAATTCGTTTATGGCTTCCTCAATGCGCTGACGGCCCTTAGCGCGGAGCTTGAGGGCCGCCACTACGGCGGCGGCGTCCTCGAATTGGTGCCGTCCGAGATTGAAAAGCTGCTAGTCCCTCCGCCGCTGAAGGTTCGGCCGAAGGTTGCCGAGCTTGACAAGGCCGTGCGGACAATGCCGATGGACGCTGTTCTTGAGCAGCAGACGCGGCGCACCCTTGGCGGCCTTGGCCTGTCGGCGGCCGATCAATCGGAATTGCTGAACGGATGGAAGCGGCTGCGCGACCGGCGGCACCGCGTGTCCGCCGATGCTGAAGCTGATTAGTCGATTTCCAGCACGAACGAGTCCGGGTCCGTTTCGTCCCGGTAAAGATACATCGTGCGGTCTAGCAGATCCTCGCGGGCTACGAGGGGCCGCGCTTCGCCCCAATGCAGTTGGGTCATGCTGTTGCTTTGCTCATAGGCGGCCGTGTCCGTCCGCGTGTTGTGCGAAAGCCGCAGCGTGAACACCCCATAATCAACGTCGCGGATGATTAGGCGGAACTGCGCTTCAGCGCGTTCCATGTGTTCCTTGCCGGGCGCTGTGTCGTGGTGCCAATCCAGCCCGCTAAAGACCTCGTCCCGGAAATAATGGCGCTGGTCGATATCGTCCATTGCGCCCTTGGTGAACAGCATCGAGCCGGTGGGGTTCGTGTTCTCACCAGTCGGAATCGTCAGGTATCGCCGCGTCAGGGGGCGGCTTTCCCATACAAGGGCGAGTTGGTCCCGCACAGGCGCGGCCGGTACTGAAGCAACGACCGGGGCAGCGGCCGGTGCCGCTGGCGCAGCAGCAGGAGCCGCAGCCGCTGGCGGCATAGCTGGGCGTTTAACGGGCTGTGTTTTTAGCTTCATTTTCGGGATAGTGTCGAGATCACGATTGCCGGACGAGCCGCCCGGCGTCGGGGCTGCCACTATACTTTCATCGACCACGCGCCCGGCTTCCAGCAGTGCTGCCACTGCCGCTGCGTCCGCGATGCTGAAAACATGTTCCGGATAGTCGGCCCGCATTCCAGCGATTTTCGCCAGAATGTCGGCCACAAAATCCGCGTCGTCCTTCATGCCGAGATCAAGCGTCATGGTAACACTTGCCTCGATATTAGAGTTAAGGCCGCCAATCGTCAGGTTAGCGCTGCCCAGCACGAGCCGTGCGGTCGTGGCATTCCTAGCAAAGTAGATTTTTGGGTGAAAGATCACGTTGCGCGAGCCGGTATCAACTGCAAGCACCGTACAGCCAAACTCGAGCGCGGCGAGAAGTCCTTGTGCTGAGGTTATCCCGTTGCGGATGCCCGCAATGATAGTTGTCACGGCTGCGGCAGGTTCAAGAGCCTCGCGGATTTGCTGGAGGCCACCCCGATTCATAAACGCCGTGCTGAAGATAATCTCATCGGGCTCATCAATCGAAAGCACATACCGCACGGCGGCAAGGTGATTTTCGGGAGTAATTCCCTGAAAGAGTAACCTGCTTCCCATCTCGCCCCCACCGATTCGCTTTCTATAGACGATACCGGCGGTTGGTCGCCGAGTCATCGCGACCGGTGCCTAAAAGCGCCCCCTAACCGCTCATCAAAGGAATCGTAATCATAGGCTAGAGACCGGCGCGGCTGGCGAGCAGGGCTTATCAGGTTGCTGGTGCGTAGCCCGTTGTGGATGGCGATAATCAGAAAAGTTAACGCTGGAGCAACACCGCCGTCTCATACAGAAATTTCGTGCCCTCGGGGGAAGTAAGAAGTAACATTCGTATCTGGGGGGAGATTTAGATGGCTGACAGGGGAGCACATTACCACTGCTGCGACTTTCAGGTTCATTCGCCGCGCGATCTGCAATGGAATGGCGGGAACCATGTGACGGAAGCGGAGCGCATGGCTTACGCGGCTAGGCTGGTCGAAGCGTGTCGGGAGAAGGGCTTGAACGCGATAGCCGTCACCGATCATCACGATATGGCTTTCGTTCCGTTCGTGAAGCGCGCCGCGCTCGCCGAAACCGATGCCAACGGCGCGCTATTACCTGAGGATATCGACAACCTCTCGCGCAACCAAGACATCGCGGTCGGACTGCAAGTGATCTTGAAGCCACGGGCCCGTCCCACCCCGACATGGACCTCGATGCCCGAACGGACGTTAGATTTCGAGTTCTAGGCGTTCTGCGATGAAGGTTGGATCCCAGCCGGGATTGAAAGTGTCGACGTGGGTGAATCCGAGCCGCTCGTATAGGCCACGCAGGTTCGGGTGGCAGTCGAGCCGCAGCTTGGCGCACCCCTGCGTTCGCGCGGCATGGCGGCAAGCCTCGATCAGCGCGGAGCTGACACCCCGGCCCGCATGTGTCCGTCGCACCGCGAGCTTGTGCAGATATGCGGCCTCCCCCTTGAGGGCGTCGGGCCAGAACTCGGGATCCTCGGCCGACAAGGTGCAACAGCCGACGATGCCGTCGCTGCAACTCGCGACTAGGAGCTCGGATCTCAGGACGAAGGTCTCCGCGAATGTCCGGTCGATCCGCGCGACGTCCCAGGCGGGCGTTCCCTTGGCGGACATCCACGCCGCAGCGTCGTGCATCAGCCGCACAACCTCGTCGATATCACCCGAGCAGGCGACCCGAACGTTCGGAGGCTCCTCGCTGTCCATTCGCTCCCCTGGCGCGGTATGAACCGCCGCCTCATAGTGCAGTTTGATCCTGACGAGCCCAGCATGTCTGCGCCCACCTTCGCGGAACCTGACCAGGGTCCGCTAGCGGGCGGCCGGAAGGTGAATGCTAGGCATGATCTAACCCTCGGTCTCTGGCGTCGCGACTGCGAAATTTCGCGAGGGTTTCCGAGAAGGTGATTGCGCTTCGCAGATCTCCAGGCGCGTGGGTGCGGACGTAGTCAGCGCCATTGCCGATCGCGTGAAGTTCCGCCGCAAGGCTCGCTGGACCCAGATCCTTTACAGGAAGGCCAACGGTGGCGCCCAAGAAGGATTTCCGCGACACCGAGACCAATAGCGGAAGCCCCAACGCCGACTTCAGCTTTTGAAGGTTCGACAGCACGTGCAGCGATGTTTCCGGTGCGGGGCTCAAGAAAAATCCCATCCCCGGATCGAGGATGAGCCGGTCGGCAGCGACCCCGCTCCGTCGCAAGGCGGAAACCCGCGCCTCGAAGAACCGCACAATCTCGTCGAGCGCGTCTTCGGGTCGAAGGTGACCGGTGCGGGTGGCGATGCCATCCCGCTGCGCTGAGTGCATAACCACCAGCCTGCAGTCCGCCTCAGCAATATCGGGATAGAGCGCAGGGTCAGGAAATCCTTGGATATCGTTCAGGTAGCCCACGCCGCGCTTGAGCGCATAGCGCTGGGTTTCCGGTTGGAAGCTGTCGATTGAAACACGGTGCATCTGATCGGACAGGGCGTCTAAGAGCGGCGCAATACGTCTGATCTCATCGGCCGGCGATACAGGCCTCGCGTCCGGATGGCTGGCGGCCGGTCCGACATCCACGACGTCTGATCCGACTCGCAGCATTTCGATCGCCGCGGTGACAGCGCCGGCGGGGTCTAGCCGCCGGCTCTCATCGAAGAAGGAGTCCTCGGTGAGATTCAGAATGCCGAACACCGTCACCATGGCGTCGGCCTCCGCAGCGACTTCCACGATGGGGATCGGGCGAGCAAAAAGGCAGCAATTATGAGCCCCATACCTACAAAGCCCCACGCATCAAGCTTTTGCCCATGAAGCAACCAGGCAATGGCTGTAATTATGACGACGCCGAGTCCCGACCAGACTGCATAAGCAACACCGACAGGGATGGATTTCAGAACCAGAGAAAGAAAATAAAATGCGATGCCATAACCGATTATGACAACGGCGGAAGGGGCAAGCTTAGTAAAGCCCTCGCTAGATTTTAATGCGGATGTTGCGATTACTTCGCCAACTATTGCGATAACAAGAAAAAGCCAGCCTTTCATGATATATCTCCCAATTTGTGTAGGGCTTATTATGCACGCTTAAAAATAATAAAAGCAGACTTGACCTGATAGTTTGGCTGTGAGCAATTATGTGCTTAGTGCATCTAACGCTTGAGTTAAGCCGCGCCGCGAAGCGGCGTCGGCTTGAACGAATTGTTAGACATTATTTGCCGACTACCTTGGTGATCTCGCCTTTCACGTAGTGAACAAATTCTTCCAACTGATCTGCGCGCGAGGCCAAGCGATCTTCTTCTTGTCCAAGATAAGCCTGTCTAGCTTCAAGTATGACGGGCTGATACTGGGCCGGCAGGCGCTCCATTGCCCAGTCGGCAGCGACATCCTTCGGCGCGATTTTGCCGGTTACTGCGCTGTACCAAATGCGGGACAACGTAAGCACTACATTTCGCTCATCGCCAGCCCAGTCGGGCGGCGAGTTCCATAGCGTTAAGGTTTCATTTAGCGCCTCAAATAGATCCTGTTCAGGAACCGGATCAAAGAGTTCCTCCGCCGCTGGACCTACCAAGGCAACGCTATGTTCTCTTGCTTTTGTCAGCAAGATAGCCAGATCAATGTCGATCGTGGCTGGCTCGAAGATACCTGCAAGAATGTCATTGCGCTGCCATTCTCCAAATTGCAGTTCGCGCTTAGCTGGATAACGCCATGGAATGATGTCGTCGTGCACAACAATGGTGACTTCTACAGCGCGGAGAATCTCGCTCTCTCCAGGGGAAGCCGAAGTTTCCAAAAGGTCGTTGATCAAAGCTCGCCGCGTTGTTTCATCAAGCCTTACGGTCACCGTAACCAGCAAATCAATATCACTGTGTGGCTTCAGGCCGCCATCCACTGCGGAGCCGTACAAATGTACGGCCAGCAACGTCGGTTCGAGATGGCGCTCGATGACGCCAACTACCTCTGATAGTTGAGTCGATACTTCGGCGATCACCGCTTCCCTCATGATGTTTAACTTTGTTTTAGGGCGACTGCCCTGCTGCGTAACATCGTTGCTGCTCCATAACATCAAACATCGACCCACGGCGTAACGCGCTTGCTGCTTGGATGCCCGAGGCATAGACTGTACAAAAAAACAGTCATAACAAGCCATGAAAACCGCCACTGCGCCGTTACCACCGCTGCGTTCGGTCAAGGTTCTGGACCAGTTGCGTGAGCGCATACGCTACTTGCATTACAGCTTACGAACCGAACAGGCTTATGTCCACTGGGTTCGTGCCTTCATCCGTTTCCACGGTGTGCGTCACCCGGCAACCTTGGGCAGCAGCGAAGTCGAGGCATTTCTGTCCTGGCTGGCGAACGAGCGCAAGGTTTCGGTCTCCACGCATCGTCAGGCATTGGCGGCCTTGCTGTTCTTCTACGGCAAGGTGCTGTGCACGGATCTGCCCTGGCTTCAGGAGATCGGAAGACCTCGGCCGTCGCGGCGCTTGCCGGTGGTGCTGACCCCGGATGAAGTGGTTCGCATCCTCGGTTTTCTGGAAGGCGAGCATCGTTTGTTCGCCCAGCTTCTGTATGGAACGGGCATGCGGATCAGTGAGGGTTTGCAACTGCGGGTCAAGGATCTGGATTTCGATCACGGCACGATCATCGTGCGGGAGGGCAAGGGCTCCAAGGATCGGGCCTTGATGTTACCCGAGAGCTTGGCACCCAGCCTGCGCGAGCAGCTGTCGCGTGCACGGGCATGGTGGCTGAAGGACCAGGCCGAGGGCCGCAGCGGCGTTGCGCTTCCCGACGCCCTTGAGCGGAAGTATCCGCGCGCCGGGCATTCCTGGCCGTGGTTCTGGGTTTTTGCGCAGCACACGCATTCGACCGATCCACGGAGCGGTGTCGTGCGTCGCCATCACATGTATGACCAGACCTTTCAGCGCGCCTTCAAACGTGCCGTAGAACAAGCAGGCATCACGAAGCCCGCCACACCGCACACCCTCCGCCACTCGTTCGCGACGGCCTTGCTCCGCAGCGGTTACGACATTCGAACCGTGCAGGATCTGCTCGGCCATTCCGACGTCTCTACGACGATGATTTACACGCATGTGCTGAAAGTTGGCGGTGCCGGAGTGCGCTCACCGCTTGATGCGCTGCCGCCCCTCACTAGTGAGAGGTAGGGCAGCGCAAGTCAATCCTGGCGGATTCACTACCCCTGCGCGAAGGCCATCGGTGCCGCATCGAACGGCCGGTTGCGGAAAGTCCTCCCTGCGTCCGCTGATGGCCGGCAGCAGCCCGTCGTTGCCTGATGGATCCAACCCCTCCGCTGCTATAGTGCAGTCGGCTTCTGACGTTCAGTGCAGCCGTCTTCTGAAAACGACATTTGAACCGGGAACCTTCCCTTTTTGGCTAGGCGTGAAACAATGGTCATTTTCCCTATACCCAAAATGACCAGGAGGCCCGCATGAAAGTCGCACGCATCTACCTGCGCGTGAGCACGGAGGAACAAGACCTAAGCGCCTCTCTGTTTTCCCCGGCATCGAATTGACACTCGCCGTGCCCTGTCAGGCCATCCTCATTTTGGATGCTGATTTCGAGGAAAACCGGTTCCCAGCCGTGCTAACGGCGCTCGCCATAAATCCCGCGCCTGACGACGATGCAAAGACCGCGCAGACCGAGCGTCTAGAAAACATCCAGTCACTCAGGATCTTGAAGGAGAAACTCGACGAGCATACGTGGCTGCGCGACCGCTACATCGTTTTTCCGAATGTTACCGGCGAAGGGAAGTTTTCGCTTCTTCGCAACGGTATGATGGCCAAATACAAGGAAATGCCTTTTGTTGGCGGTTACGTCGACGGAAGTATCAATGACCTCAAGGCGGGGCCTATGAGCATCCTTGCGGGCAAGGACAAGGCTTGGGGCAACAAGCGCATCGCCTGCATACAGACTTCTGACAATCGCCGCGAAGACCATGACGATCTTGGCAAGCATGCATCTTGGATCAAATGGGCGAAGCCGACGGCGGAGGCTCTGCGGCAGGCGTGTCTCGCGCAAGAGTCACGTATTTCGCACGACGAACCTAAGCTGCCGTCCGTAATCATTTCGGGGATCAGCGTAAGCAATAGTCAGTTTCTCGGCCCCATCGACCTTGCATTCAATCCGCAATATAACGCCCTCATCGGCGGGCGGGGGACGGGAAAATCCACTATTCTCGAATATCTCCGTTGGGCGCTATGCGATCAGCCACCGGCAACGGACGACCCGGACGCGCCTAATTATCAGTCGCGCCGCAGCCGGCTCATCGAAAACACGCTCAAGCCGTTGGGCGCGACGGTCGATGTGACTTTCATTGTCAACGACGTGATCCATGTCGTTCGGCGCGATAGCAAGGACGGAAGCCTGCTCATCAAGGTAGGCCCCGACGAGATGCGAGTCTGCAACGAGGCGGAAGTGCGCGCGCTCCTGCCTGTGCAGGCGTATAGCCAGAAGCAACTGAGCGACGTGAGCGTGCGCACCGACGAGCTTGCCCGCTTCATCACCGCGCCCATACGCATGGAGCTTGCACAACTGGACCGCCGTATTTCGGAAAAAGCGGAACGTATCAGGCAGACTTATGCCAATCGCCGCCGGCAACAGGCGCTTGCGGCCGATATCGCACGCCGCACGCTGGAAGCGCGTTCGCTGCAAGAGCAAGCGGACGCCATCCGCAATTCCCTGACCGGCTTGTCGGATGAAGACCGTGCCCTTCTCAATCAGGGGAAGTCCTACGACGCCGCCGAGGAAGCCGTTGACGGCTGGCAGAACGACCTTCGGTCGGTTGCCAATAGTCTGTCCGACTTGTCTGCGGAAATTGCGGCCAGCCTTGAGCAGGCGGCTCCGCCGCCCGAGGTCCCGGACGGCGACCTCTTGAAGAATGCGCACGGCGAATACACTCAGTTGATGACGCAGGCGAGCCAAGTGATTGACACCCTGCTTGCGCAGCTGCGCAAGCCTGCCGAGGCAGGCCCCGGCACGCCGTGGGCAGATTGGCAGCAGAAATTGCAGGCTTTCAGGGAAGCATATGAGGCAGCCGTCAAGCGTTCATCCGCGCACCGTGAACGTATGGAACAATTGCAGACCATTGAAGGTCGGCTGTCCGCCTTCCAGAAAGAGACAGCACGCCTCGGCGACGAGCAAAAATCGTTAAAGACAGCAGGCGACGTCTATGCCGCCGAACGACAAGGCTGGCATGAGCTCAAAGCCGAGCGCGACAGGCTTTTCGATGTTCAATGTCAGAAACTGACCGAGAGCGCGAGCGGCGCTATCCGCGCTCACGTCAAACGCTACGCCGATGCTAACGAATTTGTGGAACGACTCCGTGAATCTCTTTCCGGCTCCAATGTGCGGCGAGAGCGCGTCGAGGCGCTTGGTGAGGCCATCATCACGGCCGAAAACCCGCAAGAACGCTGGTCGCGCATTCTCGATGATCTTGAAATGCTTGCTGCGTTCGAATCTGACCAAGAGGGCAGTGATCGCCGTCCGGAAACACCAGCATTGTCGGCAGCAGGACTCACTGCTGGTGATCTTGACCGGATTGCACGGAAGCTATCAGCAGATGACTGGCTGGCACTATCGCTTATCGATATCAAGAGCGAGCCATTCTTTGAGTACCGCGCTCGCGAAAGCGACTATATTCCGTTCAAGAACGCGTCGGCGGGGCAGCAGGCGACGGCACTCTTAAAGACATTGCTCAATCAGCCAGGGCCGCCTCTGCTCATCGACCAGCCCGAAGAAGACCTAGACAATCCAGTTATGCAGGAAATCGTCGAGCAAATTTGGAGTGCGAAGCAGAAGCGCCAAATCATCTTCGTCAGCCACAACGCCAATCTTGTCGTCAACGGCGATGCCGAACTGGTCGCATGGTGCGACTACAGAAAGGCCGGCGACCAATCCGGCGGCAAGATCGCAGGCGAAGGTGCCATCGACGTGCCCGAGGTTCGTGAGGCTATCAAACGCATTATGGAAGGCGGCGAGGCCGCCTTCAACCTCCGACGAGAAAAGTATGGCTTTTAACAAATAATGACCTGCTAGCGGACAGCTTGAAGTCAGCGGGTCAAGGGCGGAAGCGTTGTAGGGTCGCTTGCCTAGGAATTCGCTACAGGCTTTCCTAGGCTTCTAATGGCGATCAAGTGTCATTTTGTAGGGCTATAGCGTAGATGCAGTTCTCTGTTCGTCGGCTTTCATCGAGCACTTTACCGAGTCGATACCAAACTGCACCAGTTGCTGTCTCCAGCGATAGATGGGGAAATGTCGAGCTTCATCGCCAGCGCGAAAAGCTCAATGATTTCAAGATCGAACTTTTCTGACGGTAGGCTTGACGGTATCTCGATATGCAAAAAAATATTTTTGCATTATTTTCAATGCGCTAAGTCGTCTCAAAATAATGGAGTGGGAATGATTTGAGGCCGTCCGGACGTCGCCGGAAGCAGGGTGTGGAATATTTTCCTGCGGCTTGATGGGCGCTGCGACGCCGCATCTCCCGGCGAGAGCGGGGGGAACGGGTGCGGTTCTACAGCGATGAATAGGGCCGCCAATCCATCTTTTTGCCTCATTCGAGGATATCGATCTCCAGACCGGAGCCGGCCGGGGGCGTCGACGCCATGAACCCGAACGACGCTCCTGAGGATGAAGGACGATTTTCCCGACAAGGGTTGCATGCCGGAGGAACGCGGCGCTACAAGGATCGACATCTCTGAAAGACCGCTTTCGGTATCAGGCAGAGCGCCGCAGGTTCGGCTTTTCTTGCGGTCCGATGTCCATCCGCATCTCCACTGCCGGCTGAAACAGGTCTCACAGTCTTTTTAGAAGGACACCATGAGCGACAACGGCCCCAACGGTGGACAGATCGCGTGGAAGCGACTGAAAGAACTCATGCAGGTCACCCGGACCGTCTCCGACGTCTATGTCCGCGTCGATCTGCTGGGCGGCCACTACATGCGCGTGTCGTCGGAGGATTTCCTCGAGGCCATCAAGGACATGCGGGCCGCCTCCCAAACCCATCCCCATCCCGTCCAGTTCAGGTTCACGGTCGATTCGGGGATCGTCTGGGTGCATGAATCACTCGAGCCCAAGGCCGTCCGCGACCGGAACAAGCAGGCATCGCCCGAAAAGGTCGTTCCGCCTCCGCCGGCTGGCTATCTTCGCAGTCACCGGACGAGCGGCGCATTGCAGTTTTCCGTCAGCCCCCTGACGGAAGCGGAGAAAGCGGCCGGATGGATCGAAAGACCCTTCTGGACGGCGCCGCCAATGGGTGCGGAAAGACAGTCCGAAAAAGCTGCACCGGACAGGGAAAAACCGCGCCCCGCGCGCCCCTCTGTCCCGGATCCGACCGACCGATCTCACGTGAAATGACCGCTTGCCAGGCCCGGGGTTGCAGCAAGGCAAAAGATGCGACGTGTCCGGTCTCCATTGTCCGTATCTCCACGGCCGGGCTTGGCAATCGCGGCACGCTGAAGTGCGGAAATCGGAGTGGATGGCGGGCCGAAGCCGATGAAACGGAGAACTACGTTCACGCTATAGCCCCAAAATTAGGATGCGAGCGAACGGCTACAATGGGGTGGGAAGAGGAATGGCGGCTTTTAGACGGCTACGCCGGAGAATTTGCCAATAACCTGTTCAATGAGCTTCGACGGCAACGCGCCTTCATCCCGGCCATTCGAGCCTATTCCTACAATTTCCCGAAAGTGGAAACCGGGTTAAACGTTGGAGCGTCGGTGGATTCGGTGCGGTTCAATTAAGAACTGCGAGACGGCATCGCAATAGAGATATCGTCTTGGGCAAGCTAGAAGGATCAGACCTGCTCCTCCCAGCCCACTTCGTAAAGGCGTAGCGCGTCCCCCTTGAGCTTGTTAGTGAGGTCTGTGATTAACGTTCCCGCCCTTGCGTCATCATAGGCCGAAACCTCCTTCGCCTGGTCCATGACGCTTTCGAAGACGCCGGGAGAAAGACGAGCCGACAACCGAACGCCTAATACACTCGGGAAGATTTTCTCGAAGCTGTCTCGGACTTCCTTTAATTCTGGTGCGAAGCTAATGTTGCTGAGCAAGAACTCTGGCCTCATCATGAAATGCGCACCGCCGCGAGCTGCAGAAGCCAGCGCTCCGGCTCGTCGAACCTTGCCATCCTGAGTCAACCACCAAGTCTGGAAACCCCACTGATTTCCAGGGCTATTCTCCTTGGTCTCAACGCGTCTTCGAAATACACGGAGGATATGCAGCGCGTCATTGTACGCCAGCAACCTTCCTTCGACTTTCACGTTGCCGCTGGCCCTCTTTGTTTCGTAGATCCTTTCGGTAAGAATTTCGAGTTCAGATTGATCAATGCCTGCAAGCATCTCATCGGTGGTCTCATAGGTCATTTTGAAGCGCCGGGTGAAGTATCCGGCCAGTTGGGATCTGGCTCTTAAGCTTCTGACATCTCCAAAATTCGCGAACTGGGCGATATAAGATCGCCAAGACTCCGGCGGCGCAATACCTTCCGCAGGGCTAAGCTTTGAGTATAGGTACGCTCGGATCAGTATCCTATCTATGTAGCCTATCAACTCAAACGGAATTTTATGCTCAACAGCGGCGTAGTGATTTTCAAACTCAAGTATCTGTGCTCGAAGGTGGGTCTCAACCTCTTCGATAACTTTCTCGGTCAGGATAAGTTCGGATCCGGCGGCCCTTAATATATCTAAAAGGCTCGACGTTGTGCGATCTTCCTGCGGTAGATATTGCTCCGAAATTGCTCGAATAATAAAATCGGTGCCGATATATAGTCTAAATGTTTTTGCGATCGTTCTAAAGTACTCGACAATCCTTGGCTCGTTTTTCAAGGTGAGCAACAAGATATATGTCCTGCTAAGCTTGGATAGGTATTTTCGCTCTGCGTCGCTGGCCTTGTAGAACGTCCCTCGCAAGATCATTAAGCAGTAGCGCCGGATTCTGCCTTTATCGAGCGCGGTGCAGGCGAGGCGATCAACCTCGCTCGAGACTATCTGCGATACATCCGTGTAGAGTTCGTCATCCCCGTCCCCATCAGTTACGAAGCGCGCCATTTGCAAGCCTTGGCGCTCGAACACCCGCTCCAAACTAGAATGACAAGTTGCCACGACCGCATCAGTAATAGCGTCGACGTCCTCCTCAGCTATGGACTTCAATCGCTCGGTCAGAACTGCGGAGACCTCAGACTTCAACAGATCGTCGTCAGCGTTTTCTACCGCGACGATCATACGTGTTTCATAAGGGAGGCAAAATTTGTCATCACGACGGTACCACCGAATTTGGCGCCCGCCTGGGGCTTCTTTGGATACCATCCGACCCAGTCGGTCGTCGAGAACGCCTCGAATGAATTGCCGCGCTGCGGGCAATGTCTCTTCGATCCGAGCTAATATTTCCGCGCGGCTCATGAAGATTCTTTTGTCTGGGTCAGTGTCGCCAAGCGCCCATAAGATCAGGCTGTCTGCAATCGACTCCAGCAGGCCGCTCTTGTCCCGTCTATTATCAACCTCCTGGCGTAGGAATACCGCAAGAGTACGATCTACGTAATCTTCTGTCCTTTCGCCAACATCAGCCGTGCCCGGTTTGTAGAGGTACTCAATTGCCGGCTCCAAATATGCTTTGAACGCCGCTTGAATAGATGGCGATGCATTGATGTTTATCTCGATGAACGCGGCATCTCGGATTCGGATTTTGCAACTGAGCTCGTCAGAGAGAAGCTTTTCTTCTTTATCGATATCGGAAATGACCTGAGAAGAAAGGTAAGTAAGCACCTTTGGCGCTCGGCCATATTCTCGTAGCCTCTTCACTGTTCTCCTAACTTTTGACCTCGCGGTGGCCTCCTTCGATATTTGAAGGAAACTTGATGTCTCCTCCTCGAAGAAAACCTCTGGCTCAAGTTCCACACTTGCAGAATCGAATCCTTCCGCTCCCCCATCGTGCATTCCACCTAGTGGGACGAACTCTCTGTCTTGCAGGGCTCCGTAGAACGTCTGGCCGAATTTTTCGAAAGCCCAAGTATCAACTTCTGGAAGCGCTCGCAGAACCAACCGCGGATCGATTAACGTCATCAGATTCTCTTGAAACAGCAGGGCCAAGGGGTCGGCGGAAGACGATCACATTATTCGTAATTTCCAATTATATCAATTATGACCTTTGAGATGCAATCGCTTAGGTTGCGTCCAGTCGCGGCTCTGGGTGGAGTGGCAACGCGCTTGACTGCCCACACATGACCGCAGCGCACCGCTAAGACGAATAGCCCCAAGTTTCGTATATATCCTTGGGCTATTCAGGTGGGCTGCCGCCCATCTAAGCCAGTCTCCCAAAGCGGCCCGCACTTATCATATAGAGGCAACGCTATTAACGCGCCACCCATCGACTTCAGAGCAGGTCATCGGTTGGTCACATGTCTATTTTCATCTTGCATCGCTCTCAAAGCCGCCGTTCCCCTTCCAATCCTAGCTCTGCCGTTCTAGAAAAATTAACGAACGGCAGGTTTCAGGCGTACGAAGAAAGCACTCGAACGACCGTAATAAGGTCGGAAGCTGTCCCGCGCTGCTCCCAAAATATCGCGCTGTAGCGTAGAGTCGGCGGTTTGCTATCTCATCCGGTGGAATGCGGTGATCGGCGGCAGTATCGCATTATAGAAGGCAATCGGCGGGGTATGGCGGACAGAGAGGGATTCGAACCCTCGATAGAGTTTCCCCTATACACGCGTTCCAGGCGTGCGCCTTCAACCACTCGGCCACCTGTCCGTCCGCTCGCCGCCGGAGGTCAGCCGGTGTGCGGGTCGCCGGGATCGTCAATCCGGCGGACCGGCGCGATATATACCGAGCTTTGCGGCAGGATCAACCGCTTTCTGTCAGATTCTTGAAAGTGTTCCGGACAGGCCGTAAAAGTTTGCAAGAAAGGCCGTAGCTTCCTATCTTCAGGCAAGGAAAGGCCTGCTGCGCAGGAAGGCGCGCGGCGCCGGGGAATGCTCGATGATACGCTTTGTCCTTCGGACCCTCAGTGTCGTCGCTCTGGTGATCGCCGTGATGGCCGGCGTCATCGATGCGATCCAGTCCGTCGCCGCGACGGAGCCGGTGCTGACGCCGCTGGCGGTCGCCTGGAGCACCGTCAGCCCCGGCACGATCGCGCTGGTCGCCGACGGCATCATGCATAATCTGCACCCCCTCGCCTGGGACCCCGCCGCCATCTGGGTCCTGTCGCAACCGGCCTTCGCGGTGATGCTCGCTCTATCGCTCGCCCTGTGGATATGCGCCTACAAGCGCCCGCCGGTGGCCGGGCGCTTCACCGCCTGAATTCAATCCAGCCGCCAAGCGGCAAGGAGGCGTCAAGATGTTCCTGATCGACATGTTCAACAAGAAGACCGCCATGCCCGCGCCGGATACGGCGTTGCCCGGGCGCAGCGAACCGATCCCCACCGCCGCCGACCATTTCGTCAACGGCCGGCCGCTCAAGGGGCCCTATCCCGACGGCATGAAGACCGTGCTCCTCGGCATGGGCTGCTTCTGGGGCGCCGAGCGACGGCTCTGGAACATTCCCGGCGTCTGGGTGACGGCGGCCGGCTATTCGGGCGGCCTTACGCCCAATCCCACCTATCAGGAGACGACCACCGGGCTTACCGGCCATGCCGAGGTCGTGCTCACCGTCTACGATCCCGCTGCCGTATCGCTCGCGACGCTGCTGAAGACATTCTTCGAGGCGCACGATCCGACCCAGGGCATGCGCCAGGGCAACGACATCGGCACGACCTACCGCTCGGCGATCTATGCCGGCGACGCGGCCGATCTGGACGTCGCACACCGCATGCGCGACGGCTTCCAGCAGGCGCTCGCAGAGGCCGGCCACGGCGAGCGCATCACCACCGAGATCGCGCAAGCCGGACCCTTCTATTTCGCGGAGGACATCCACCAGCAGTATCTCGCCAAGAATCCCGGCGGCTATTGCGGCCTGCGCGGCACCGGCGTCTCCTGCGCAATTGCCTGAAAACGCAGGGTTTCCCTTCAAGGCCGCCGCTCCTTGCAACGCCAAGGCAGCGGCTGCCGCCGGCTGCCGGTGGATTTTTACCAGTTGAAAAAAATCCTCGTGAATTTTCCTCCCGGCCATGCAAGGATGCCGCCAGCCGGCCCGAGGGAGAGGCCGGCGGATCCGTGGGCGCGCCGTCCGGCAGCACGCGGGAGGACCCGTCACGATCAATAGCGAACAGGGCTGCACAATGAAAAGAACCCTTCTCACGCTCCTTGCCACGGCCACCATATCGACAGGCGCGCTTGCCGCCGACATCAAGCCGGCCATCATCTACGACCTCGGCGGCAAATTCGACAAATCCTTCAACGAGGCAGCCTATAACGGCGCGGAAAAATTCAAGGCCGAGACCGGCATCGACTATCGCGACTTCGAGATCGCCAATGACGCCCAGCGCGAGCAGGCGCTTCGCCGTTTCGCCAGCGACGGCAACAATCCGATCGTCATGGCGGGCTTCTCCTGGGCCGCCCAGCTCGAGAAGATCGCGTCCGAATATCCGCAGACGCAATTCGCCATCATCGACATGGTCGTCGACAAGCCGAACGTGCGCTCGGTCGTCTTCAAGGAAGGCGAAGGCGGCTGGCTCGCCGGCATCCTGGCGGCGATGGCCTCCAAGACGAAGACCGTCAGCTTCATCGGCGGCATGGATATCCCGCTGATCCACAATTTCGCCTGCGGCTATATCGGCGGAGCCAAGTCGGTCGGGCCGGAGGTCAAGGTCCTCGAAGCCTATACGGGCACGACGCCGGACGCCTGGAACGACCCCGTCAAGGGCGGCGAGATCGCACGTTCACAATTCGACCAGGGGTCGGACGTGGTCTATCATGCCGCCGGCGGCACGGGCGTCGGGGTGCTCCAGGCCGCCGCGGATGCGGGCAAACTCGGCATCGGCGTCGATTCCAACCAGAACGGCCTGCATCCGGGCAAGGTGCTGACCTCGATGCTGAAGCGCGTCGACGTCGCCGTCTACGATGCCTTCATGACCGCCAAGGACGACACGTTCCAGCCGGGTGTCAATGTGCTTGGCCTCAAGGAAGACGGCGTCGGCGTCGCGATGGACGAAAACAATGCGCCGCTCATCACCGAGGAGATGAAGGCGGCCGTCGAAAAGGCCAGGGCCGACATCATCGCCGGCACCGTGAAGGTCCACGACTATATGTCGGACGAGTCCTGCCCCTATTGAAAGCCCGGGCCGGCCCGTCTGCGAGAGCGGACGGGCGGCTTGCCTCCCGGCGGGATCGGGCCTCAATAGTGCGGCGGGCGGGTGATGGCCGGGGCTTCGAGCGCCCCTTCCTCCAGCGTCAGGAAACGTTCCGTCAACCGGTCCAGCCGGGACCGGAGCTGCTCGATCACACGCCATTGCTCGGCAATCTGGTCGGACAGTTCGTCGATCGTATGCGTCTGGTGGGCGATCTGCTCTTCCAGCCGCGCAATACGGGGCTCTTCGGGAAGGTCGGCAGCGGTCATGGCGGTCCTCATCGATCAAGTGCCGGGCCGCCGAAGCTATAACGGCGGATGACACCGCCTGCAATCGGGCTGGACAAGCGATATGGAAGCAACAAGACTGCGCCGGCGGGCCGGATACTGCGCGTCCCCCGGCCCGGACTCCTCGCGAAGCGGATCGTCATGAGCGAACTGGCAATCGAACTGAAGGGCATCGACAAGAGCTTCGGCGTCGTCCACGCCAATCGCACTATCGATCTGAAGGTCCGCAAGGGCACCATCCACGGCATCGTCGGCGAGAACGGCGCGGGCAAGTCGACGCTGATGTCGATCCTCTACGGTTTCTATCAGGCGGACCGGGGCGATATCCTGATCGACGGCCGCAAGCGGGACATCCGCGACCCCAATGCCGCCATCGCCGCCGGCATCGGCATGGTGCACCAGCATTTCATGCTGGTCGAGAATTTCACCGTGCTGGAGAACATCATGCTCGGGGCGGAGGAAAGCCAGTTCCTCAACGCCGGCATCGCCAAAGCGCGGGCGGAGCTGAGACGCCTCGAACGGGATTATGCGCTGGAGGTCGACCCGGACGCGGTGATCGGGGAGCTGCCCGTCGGTCTGCAACAACGCGTCGAAATCCTCAAGGCGCTCTATCGCGGGGCCGATATCCTCATCCTCGACGAGCCTACCGGCGTGCTGACGCCGGCGGAGGCCGATCATCTTTTCCGCATCCTCGAACAGCTCAAGACCGAGGGCAAGACGGTCGTCTTCATCACCCACAAACTGCGCGAGATCATGGCGATCACCGACGAGGTTTCCGTCATGCGGCGCGGCAAGATGGTGGCCACGCGCCGGACCGCCGAAACCTCCGTCGAGGAACTCGCCGAGCTGATGGTGGGGCGTCGCGTCCTTCTGCGCGTCGACAAGAAGGATGCGACACCCGGCGATACGAAGCTTTCCGTCCGCGACCTGACAGTGCGCGACAGCCGGGGCGTCACCATGGTCGACGGCGTCTCCTTCGACATCCGGGCCGGCGAGATCGTCGGCATCGCCGGCGTTGCCGGCAACGGCCAGTCGGAACTCCTGGAGACGATCGCCGGCATGCGCCGCGCCGCTTCGGGAACCGTCACGCTCAGCGGCCGGACCATCGACGTCTGCGGCGCGGCCGATCCGTCGGAACTGCGCCGGCGCGGCCTTGCCCATGTGCCGGAGGACCGCCACCATGCCGGCCTCGTGCTGCAATTTACGGAAAGCGAGAACGCCATCCTCGGCTATCACGGCGATCCGAAATACCGCAGCGGCCTCCTCCTCGATACGCAGGCGATCCGCGCCGAGGCGGAGGCGAAGATCGCCGCCTACGACATCCGCCCGCCCGATCCACGGCTGAAGACCGCCAATTTCTCGGGCGGCAACCAGCAGAAGATCGTGCTGGCGCGCGAAATGGAGCGGGATCCGCAGGTGCTGATCATCGGCCAGCCGACACGCGGCGTCGATGTCGGGGCGATCGAGTTCATTCACAGGCGCATCATCGAAATGCGCGATCAGGGGAAGGCCGTGCTGCTCGTTTCCGTAGAACTCGATGAAATCCGCGCCCTTTCGGACCGCATCCTCGTGATGTTCGCGGGCCGGATCGCCGGCGAACGGACGCCTGCGGCGAGCGAAGGCGAGATCGGCCTGCTGATGGCCGGCGTGGAAGACGGCGGGGAGGCCGCGCAATGAGCGTTCCCCATGCGAAACTGCCCGGCTGGGCGGAATACGGCCTGATCCCCCTCGTCAACCTCGCCGTCGCCTTCCTGATCTCCGGCCTGGTGGTGCTGATCGTCGGCGAGAGCCCGCTGGACGCCGCCTACCACATGGTCAACGGCGCGTTCGGGCGTGGCGAATATATCGGCTTCACCCTCTATTACACGACCACCTTCATCTTCACCGGGCTGGCGGTGGCGGTGGCCTTCCATTGCGGACTGTTCAACATCGGCGGCGAGGGGCAGGCCTATGTCGGCGGCATCGGTGTGGCGGTGGCCTGCCTGGCCCTCGACCGGACGATGCCGTGGTATCTGGTCTTTCCGATCGCCACTGTCGGGGCGGCCTTCTTCGGCGCGTTCTGGGCGTTCATTCCCGGCTGGTTGCAAGCCCGGCGCGGCAGCCATATCGTCATCACGACGATCATGTTCAACTTCATCGCCGCCAGCCTCATGAACTACCTGCTCAACCGGGTGTTCAAGCCGCTTGGCTCGATGTCCCTCGAAACGCGCACCTTCGAGGCGGGCGGACAGCTCCCGCGGCTCGACTGGCTGATGTCGATCTTCGGCCTCGACCTCGGCTCGGCCCCTTTCAACGTCTCCTTCCTGCTCGCCCTGCTGGCCGCCTTCGCGGTGTGGCTGCTGATCAGCCGCACCCGGCTCGGCTACGAGATGCGCACCATGGGCTTCAGCCCCACGGCCGCCCGCTATGCCGGCATCGGCGAGGCGCGCATCATCATCGTCACCATGGCGATTTCCGGCGCGCTCGCCGGCATGACGGCGCTGAACTCGATCATGGGCGAGCAGCACCGCATGCAGCTCGATTTCGTGCAAGGGGCCGGTTTCGTCGGCATCGCGGTGGCGCTGATGGGCCGCTCCCATCCCGCCGGCATCATCCCGGCGGCACTGCTTTTCGGCGTGCTGTATCAGGGCGGGGCGGAGATCGCCTTCGAGATGCCCGCAATCTCACGCGACATGATCGTCATCATCCAGGGCCTCGTGATCCTCTTCGCCGGAGCGCTTGAGCATATGTTCCGCCCGGCCGTCACCCGTCTCGTGCTCGGGCTTTCCCCGCAAGGCCGCGACACCGCCGCAACCAGGGGAGCGTGACCGTCATGGATGTCTTTCAGGTCTTCATCGAGCTTGCGCAATCGACCATCCGCGTCTCGACGCCGCTGATCCTCGCCGCGCTCGCCGGCCTCTTCACCGAGCGCGCCGGCGTTTTCGACATCGGCCTCGAAGGCAAGATGCTGGGAGCCGCCTTCGCCGCCGCCAGCGTTGCCTATATCCTGCAATCGGCGACGATGGGGCTTCTGGCGGGCGTCCTCGTCTCCGTGCTGCTGTCGCTGGTGCACGGCTATGCCTCGATCACCCAGCGCGGCAGCCAGATCGTTTCCGGCGTGGCGATCAACTTCATCGTGGCCGGCTCCACCGTCATCCTCGGCGAGGCATGGTTCCGCCAAGGCGGACGCACACCGGCGCTCTCGGCCGACGGGCGCTTCGGCACGCTTGCCCTGCCCTTTGCCGAGACGCTGCGCGACGTGCCGGTTCTCGGGCCGCTTTATTCCGGCCTGCTTTCCGGCCATTCCCTCCTGACCTATCTCGCCTTCCTGATGGTGCCGGCAAGCTGGTGGGTGCTCTATCGCACCCGCTTCGGACTGCGGCTGCGCGCCGTCGGCGAGAATCCCGGCGCGGTCGACACGGCGGGCATCTCGGTCATCTGGCTGCGCTATCGCGCCGTCATCTGCTGCGGTGTCCTCTGCGGCGTCGCCGGGGCCTATCTGTCGCTCGCCGCCAATGGCGGCTTCACCAAGGGGATGACGGCCGGCAAGGGCTATATCGCGCTTGCAGCGCTGATCTTCGCCAAATGGCGGCCGGCCAACGTTCTCTTCGCCTGCCTGCTGTTCGGTTTCCTCGACGCCTTCGCCATCCGCTACCAGAGCCAGGCCTTTCCGCTCATCGGCAAGGTCCCGGTTCAACTCATGCAGGCGCTGCCCTATATTCTCACCATCATCCTGCTTGCGGGCTTCATCGGCAAGGCTGTTCCGCCGAAAGCCGGCGGCATCGCCTATGTGAAGGAGCGTTGACATGTCTCACGATCTCTTCGAGGCCGCGCGCGGCGCGCTCGCCTTCGCCCATGCGCCCTATTCCGGGTTTCCGGTCGGTGCGGCGATCCGCGCCGAGGACGGCCGGATCTACGCCGGCGCGAATATCGAGAATATCTCCTTTCCGCAGGGCTGGTGCGCCGAGCCGACCGCGATCAGCCAGATGATCATGGGCGGTGCGAAGAGAATCGTCGAAATAGCGGTGATCGCCGAGAAACTGCCGCTCTGCCCGCCCTGCGGCGGCTGCCGCCAGAAGATCGCGGAATTCGCGACGGCCGCAACGCCGGTCTATCTCTGCGACGAGACCGGCGTGAAGAAGACCTTCACCATGGCGGAGCTTCTGCCCTGCGCGTTCCAGACGGAGCTTGCCCGATGAGCGGCGCGGGCGATCTTCTCGCCGCCCGCCTCGGCGGCCTCGTCCCCAGCCATGGCATCGTGCTCGGCTCGGGGCTTGGAGGACTGACGGAGACGGTGCGCGATCCCTTGCGCATCCCCTACGCCGATCTGCCGAACTTTCCCGCCGGCTCCGTTTCCGGCCATGCCGGCGAACTGGTCATCGGGCATCTCGGCTCCACGCCGGTCGCCATGCTTTCCGGCCGCGCCCATTACTATGAACGCGGCGACGCCAACGCCATGCGCGGAGCCCTGGAAGTGCTGAAGGGCCTCGGCGTCACGACACTGATCCTCACCAATGCCGCCGGGTCGCTGCGCGAGGACATGCCGCCCGGTTCCGTGATGCGGATTTCCGACCATATCAATTTCGCCGGCGCCAATCCGCTGATCGGCGTCGAGAGCGACGACCGTTTCGTCGGCATGACCAACGCCTATGACGGGGAACTGGCGGCGCGGATGGACAGGGCGGCGGCAAAGGCCGGCATCCCGCTTGCAAGCGGCGTCTATATGTGGTTCTCCGGCCCGAGCTTCGAGACCCCGGCGGAAATCCGCATGGCGCGCCTGCTCGGCGCGGACGCCGTCGGCATGTCGACCGTTCCGGAAGTGCTGATCGCCCGCTTCCTCGGGCTGAAGGTGGCGGCGGCCTCGGTCATCACTAATTTCGGGGCGGGCATGACCGGCGCGGAACTCAGCCATCGGGACACCCAGGACATGGCCCCGGTCGGCGGAACGCGGCTTGCTGCCATCCTGACCGGAATGATCGCCGGCGATGATCGGGATTAGAGCATTTCCAGCCGAAGCGAGATCGCTTCGGCGTCGGATAATGCGATAAAAACAATATATTAGAGCAATTCTGGTGAAATCCGGCACGGCTCCGGGCTTGCGATCTGCCCCATCACCCGATGCCGCTGCGAAACCGCTGCGGTTGACAAGACCCGAGGAGAACGCCGCGATGCCGCCCATCGATCCCCTTCCGCAGGAGACGATCCGCCGCAAGCGTGACGGACAGACGCTTTCGCCGCCGGAAATCACCCGCTTCATTCGCGGCCTCACAAATGGCGAGGTTTCCGAGGGGCAGGCGGCGGCCTTCGCCATGGCCGTCTGGTTCAAGGGCATGAGCCAGGCGGAAACGGTGGCGCTGACGCTCGCCATGCGCGATTCCGGCGCCATTCTCGATTGGCGCGACCTCGACCGGCCGGTGGTCGACAAGCATTCGACCGGCGGGGTCGGCGACAATGTCTCGCTGGCGCTCGCCCCGGTCGCCGCCGCCTGCGGTCTCGCCGTGCCGATGATCTCCGGCCGCGGCCTCGGCCACACCGGCGGAACGCTGGACAAGCTGGAATCGATAGCCGGCTATACGATTGCCCCGCCGGAAGCCCTGTTTCGCCGGACGGTGCGCGAAACGGGGTGTGCGATCATCGGCCAGACGGCTGATCTGGCCCCGGCCGACCGCCGCCTCTACGCAATCCGCGATGTCACGGCGACCGTCGATTCCCTGCCGCTCATCACCGCATCGATCCTCTCGAAGAAACTTGCCGCCGGCCTTAACGCGCTGGTGCTGGATGTGAAGGTCGGCAATGGCGCCTTCATGACCACGATGACGGAGGCGGAGACGCTGGCCCGGTCGCTGGCCGGCATCGCCGGGGGCGCGGGACTTGCCGCCTCCGCCCTCGTCACCGACATGAACCAGCCGCTCGCCGATGCGGCCGGAAACGCCGTCGAGGTCGCGAGCGCCATCGCCCTGTTGAGGGGCGACGAGACCGGAACCCGGCTTGAGCGGACCGTCATCACCCTTGCCGCCGAAATGATCCTTCTTGCAGGCCTCGAAATGAACAGCGCAGCAGCGGCGGCAAGAGCGCGGGCGGCGCTGGCGAGCGGCGCGGCCGCGGAGGTTTTCGCCCGGATGGTGCACCGGCTCGGCGGGCCGCCCGACCTGCTGGAGCGTCCCGAGGCCCATCTGCCGCGCGCGCCGGCGATCCGAACCGTCCACGCATCGCAATCCGGCTATCTGTCGGCCTGCGACACGAGAGCACTCGGCCTTGCGGTCATCGAGCTGGGGGGTGGACGGACCCGGCCGGACCAGCCGATCGACCATCGTGTCGGCTTCGACCGCCTGCCGCCGCTCGGGACATGGGTCGATAAGGGGACCGAAATCGGGCGCGCCCACGCGGCGAGCGAGGCCATGGCGGATCACGCGGCCGAACGGCTTGCCGCGCTCTACCGGATTTCCGGCGAACCGCCGCCGCCCGTTGCCGGGGTGCTGGCGCATATCACCGCGTGAGGCGCAACCCGTCGTCAACGGCATCGTAGGATTTCAGGCCCTTGAGGAAGCTCATGCCGATCAGCGTATCGCCGAGAACCCGATCCTCGAGCACCATCGCGCCCACCTTTTCGAGCCGGACGGGCCCGATCCCGACATGGTCGAGGCGGATATAGGCGGCGCGCGCCATGCCCTTGTCCGTTTCCACCGCATAGCGGAAGGCAAGCCGCGCGGGATCGATACCGAGACGCACGGCCGTCGAGACGCTGATCCGCACCATGGAGGACGCCGGATCGATCCGCCCCTCCTCAGCGTGGCCGTTGATGGTGAAAAGCCCGCTGACGCGGCCATCCGGCCCGGTGGCGAGGAACACGCTGCCATGGCCGGGGCGTGGCGCCGGTTCGTCCACGGCGAGCGAGGCGGTTTCCACCCGCGCCATGGCCTCACCGGCGAACGGCAGGTCGAGATGGCGTCTGGCGAGACCCGGAACGAAGGGAGCGGCGGCAATGGCGCAACCGGCAAGAAGAATGAAGCTTCGCGCGAACATGGACAGGCCTCCGGAACAATCTGTCCCGAATTAGCACGGCAACCGTCGACGGACGGCGAAGAGACGCCGCCACGCGCCCCTTTCCCACCGGATTCGATCGATCTAGTAAATAAAGGATTAACCTATTTGGTGCCGTACATGCGGTCGCCGGCATCGCCGAGGCCCGGCACGATATAGCCCTTCTCATTCAGCTTGCGGTCGATGGAGGCCGTATAGACCGGCACATCGGGATGGGCCGCGCGGAAATGACGGATACCTTCGGGCGCGGCAAGCAGGCAGAGAAAGCGGATGTTCTTCGCCCCGCGTTTCTTCAGCGTGTCGATGGCGGCGATGGAGGAATTGCCCGTCGCCAGCATCGGGTCGACGACGATGACGAGCCGCTCGCCGATACTGTCGGGGGCCTTGAAGAAATATTCGACGGCCTCAAGCGTATCGTGATCGCGATAGACGCCGATATGGGAGACACGCGCGGAGGGCACCAGTTCCAGCATGCCTTCAAGCAGGCCGTTGCCGGCGCGCAGGATCGAGGCGAAGACCAGCTTCTTGCCTTCGAGGACCGGCGCATCGATCTCTTCCATCGGCGTCTCGATACGCTGGGTCGTCAGTTCCAGATCGCGGGTGACCTCGTAACAGAGCAGCGTGGAGATCTCGCGCAGCAGCCGGCGGAAACTTCCGGTCGACGTCTCCTTCTTGCGCATGATGGTCAGCTTGTGCTGCACGAGCGGGTGATCGATGACTGTGACGCCGTCCATGGGCCAACCTTCCGAAAACACGGGACTGTCTCTTTTTCCATGGACCGACGATCCCCGCAAGAGAAGAGGCGTCGCACAGGCCGCCATCCCCAATTGCGGCAGGCGTCAGAGAAAACTTCGTCCGTGCGGCCCGGGCGGAATGCCGAGGTGGCGGGCGACGCTTTCGCCGATATCGGCGAAGCTTCCGCGTGTTCCGATGGGGCGGGAGCGGATGCCGGGGCCAAAGCTCATGACGGGAACCCGCTCGCGCGTGTGGTCGCTGCCCCGCCAGGTCGGATCGCAGCCGTGGTCGGCGGTAAGGACAACGAGGTCGCCCGGCCTGAGCTTGCGGTCGACCTCCGGCAGACGGCGGTCGAAGGCCTCCAGCGCCGCCGCATAGCCCGCGACATCCCGGCGGTGGCCGTGGAGCATGTCGAAATCGACGAAATTGGTGAAGACCAGATCGCCGTCCTGCGCCTCGTCCATGACCCGCAGCGTCGCATCGAAGAGCGCCCCGTTGCCATTCGCCTTGACGCTGCGTCCGACGCCCTGCCCGGCGAAGATATCGCCGATCTTGCCCACCGCGTGGACGGTGCGGCCCGCCTCCGTCAGCCGGTCGAGCAAGGTCGGCTCGGGCGGCGGCACGCAGTAGTCGCGGCGATTGCCGGTTCGCTCGAAGCTTGCCGGCCTCTCGCCGATGAAGGGGCGGGCGATGACCCGGCCGATCCTCCCCCCCGGCCGCGCGTCGAGCAGCCGCCGCACGGTCGCGCAGACGTCGAACAGCCGGTCGAGCCCGAAGTGGCGCTCGTGGGCGGCGATCTGGAAGACCGAATCGCGCGACGTGTAGCAGATCGGCCGGCCGGTGCGGATATGGTCGATGCCGTGGCGGGCGATGATGTCCGTGCCGGAGGCATGGCAATTGCCGAGGATGCCCGGCACCTCGCCCGCAGCGCAGATCGCTTCCACCAGTTCCGGCTCGAAGGCGTCGCCTTCCGCCGGGAAATAGCCCCAGTCGAACAGGACCGGAGCGCCGGCGATCTCCCAATGGCCGGATGGCGTATCCTTGCCATGCGAGACCTCGGTCGCCGCGCCGTAGAGGCCGAAAACACGCTGCGGCACATCCATGCCGGCGGGAAAGTCGCCGGCGGCGGCGCGGGCGGCGTGCAGCAGGCCGAGCGCGGACATATTGGGCAGATAGAGCGGCCCCTCGCGCAGGCCCGGCCGATCGGCCGCGCCGGCGGCGCAGAACTCCGCGATATGCCCGAGCGTATTGGCGCCGAGATCATCGAAGAGGGCGGCATCCGGGGCACCGCCGATGCCGAAGGAATCGAGAACGAAAAGAAACACCCGCGCCATATTCACCTGCCGTCTGTCCCGGCGCCATACCGCCGAAGCGGCGCACCCGGCCCGAGATGACACTGCCGGCCGGCCCGGTTCAAGCAAAAACCGCGCGGTGCGAAGGTCAGGTGCAGGCGGCGCATTCGACCTTGTCGCCGACGCGCTGGCGGAAATGGCTGGTCTTGCCGAGCGTCAGCGTGTTGAGCGAAGAGGAAAGGCCGGGCATCATCAGGAGCACCGAATGGGGCACGCCGTATTCCGTGCGCACGATGAAGGTATCCTTCGCATCCATGTCTTCCGGCAGCGTGACGGTCGAGCCCTTGCGATAGGGCGTTCCGGCGTTCTGGTCGCGCGACCAGGCGACGGTCGCCCGGCCATCGACGTCGACGATGATGCCGGTGATCTTCAGCGAATAGCCTTCGCGCTGCGGGAAGGGCTGGAGAATGGCAGCCGTCACGGCCTTCATCGAATCGAGTCCCGACGGCGTGGTCGTCTGCGTGCGGGTCAGAAGGTCCGAGACGGTCGCCGAGGCGCGATTGACCTTCTGGTAGACGGTCATCGCGACGGAAATCTCGAAAGCCCCGATATAGGCCATGATGAGAAGCGGAATGACAATCGCGAATTCGATCGCGCCGACGCCGCGGCGATCGCGAAGAAGCCGGCGCAGCCGTGCGAGAGCGGGAAAGCGGAAGCGCAGGGCGGCCATCACGGATAATCCTCGTTCTGAACAACGGCCGTCGCCACCATCAGATAGGTCGGCCGGGCACCGGAAGCCGGACGGATATTGGTGATATAGGGGCGCACCAGATCGGTCAGGATTTCCCAGCGATAATAGGCCCGCACGATATTGATGCTCTTCTTGCCGCCCGGCGCGAAGCGGAACGCCGTGGTGTCGAGATCGCCGCCGACCAGCGGCAGGGCGGGCGGAATATCGGAGAATTTATCGAAGCTGCGCACGTCGAGATAAAGCTTCGTCGGCGTCTCCAGCTCGGTCTGCGAGCAGGGCAGCATGATGGCGATCTCGTCGCAGAACAGCTTGCGGAACGCCGCTTCCGTCTTCACGTCGCTCGGCTTGTCCTGATTGAAGGTGATCTCGCCGGTGCGGATGCGACGGGCGATCGAATCGGTCGCCGCCGTCAGCAACTGCTCGCCAGTGAAGGCGACGAAGGTCTCGATCGCTGCGAAGAGAACGAGGAAGAAGGGAAGGCAGAGAATGGCGAACTCGATCGCCGTCGCGCCGTCTTTCCGGCGAAGGAACCGGCGGAACAGGCCCCGCCCCGGCGCGCTGCTTTGCTTGTCAACCCGATCCGGCGTCATCGCGATCCACCCCAATGGCTTTCCCGCAAGCCTATGCGGCGGACCCTTTACATTTCGTTTGTGATTTATCCGGCATTCGCCGGAAATCCCGTTTCCGGACGGGGAAGCCGCCGGATCAGCCGCCGGATGGCGGGCGCGCGGCGTGAACCTCGCAATTGGGCGTACAGGAGAGAACCGAGCGGCTGGTCTGGCGGAACACCCGCACCGTATTGCCCTCGTCGATCGACACCAGGATACGCTCGTCGACGATGGCGTTGCCGTCCGCATCGAGAAGCACAAGGTTCGTCGTGCCGAAATTGCGGCCCGTGAGAACGATGGTCCGGGAGTCGGCCACCGTCGCGTCGGCGACGTCGGCATTGCCGATGATGACCTTGCTGACGGGCCGGTCGAGCTTGAGCACGCGCGCGTGATCCATATAGACCCGCATCATCGGCTCCTGCGCGGCGGCTGCGGCGGCGGTCAGCACCGCGACCGCTGCGATCGCCGCGCCCTTTGCGACGCCCTTTGCCGAAACCCTGTCCTGTGCCATTCGCATCCACCCCGGCGATAAATCAGGCCCCAGCATCGCCGCTATTGGTGAACGAAGCCTTAAGCGGGAAATTACAATCCAAGCCTGTTTTCACGTAGAAACACCCCACCCGGAGAGGATGCCCCGTAAACAATCCATATAAATCAGAGACTTATCAGAATTTAAAGCAATGATTCATCATAGAATCCACCAACGCTTCTTAGGATCGTATTAACCGGTTTTCTTAAGTGGATGGCAATCCACTGCCGCTAAGGTTGCAGTCATCCGAACAACAGAACGTTGGCGGACGTGCTGAACCCAATATCGTGGAGCCAGGAGAACACCATGACCAACATCTTCGCTCGTCTCATGAAGGACGAATCCGGCGCGACCGCCATCGAATATGGCCTGATCGCAGCTCTCATTTCCGTCGCCCTGATCGCCGGCGCGACGACCCTCGGCTCTTCTCTGAATGAAGTGTTCGATGGTCTCAGCACCGAAATGGGTAAGGCTAAGACGGCCATGGGCGAATAAGCCCACAAAAATACCCGATTGGAAGCCGCCTCTCTTGTTGAGGCGGCTTTCTGCTTTCATAGCAGTTCAAGCCATCAATGAAAGGAAGCCGCATGACCCAAGCCATCATCTTCGTGGTCTTTCCGCTCTGCCTTGCGGTCGCGGCCTTTTCCGATCTCTTCACCATGACGATTCCCAACCGGGTTTCGGCCGTACTGCTGGCCGCCTTTATCCTCGTCGCGCCGCTGGCCGGCCTCGGGCTTGCCGATATCGCCCAGCACCTTGCCGCCGGGCTCGCAGTCTTCGCGGTCTGTTTCGCGCTCTTCGCCCTCAACATCATGGGCGGCGGCGACGCCAAGCTGCTGACGGCGAGCGCCGTATGGTTCGGGATGAGCCTTTCGCTCGTCGAATATCTCGTTTTCGTCTCCTTCTTCGGCGGCGTGCTGGTGATCGCCATCCTGTCGCTGCGCGCCCATACCAATAGCATCCTTGCCACCGGCCTGCCGGTTCCCGGCCATCTGCTGGCGGGCAAGAAAGTGCCCTATGGCATCGCCATCGGCGCCGCCGCCTTTCTCGCCTATCCTTCCTCCCCGCTGATGATCGCCGCACTTGGCGGCGCGGGCTGACGCCACTTATCCTCCTCTTTCGTCCGACCAGGCCGGCCTCGCAAGAGCGCCGGCTTTTTGCCGTCACGCCGTTAAGGCTGCGTTCACCATGACCGTAAGGCTGGCATTAACCATAATTACACCTTTGCCGGTCAATCTGCGCCGATAGAAGAATCCGCATCCCAGGGAAGCGATATGAAACCGGCGCGAATCATCATTCTGGCAGTAGCCGTCGTCTCGGCGGGCGTCGCAGGCTTTCTCGCCTTGCAGATCGCCCGCGGCGGAGCGGATAAAGCTCCGACCGAGGCCGTGGTCGAACGCGAACCGACGGTCAACGTGCTGGTGGCGCGCGAAAGCCTGCCGGTCGGCGCGAGGCTCAATCCCGACAGCCTCATCTGGGCCGCCTGGCCGGAGAAATCCATGGTCGAGGGTTTCATCACCGACCGGAACCGGCCGGATGCGATCGAGACGCTGGAAGGGGCGATCGTGCGCATGCCGATCTTCAACGGCGAACCGATCCGCCCCGAAAAGATCACCGATTCCAGCAGCCGCATCATGTCGTCGCTGCTGCCGGCCGGCAAGCGGGCGGTCGCCACGGAAATCTCGGTCGCAACCGGCGCCGGCGGCTTCATCCTGCCCAACGACCGGGTCGACGTCGTCATGGTGCGCCGGAACGACACCGGCGCCTATCTCACCGAGAACGTGCTTTCCAACGTCCGCGTCCTGGCGATCGACCAGCAGATCCAGGAAAACGAGGACGGCTCGAAATCGGTGATCGGCACCACGGCAACGCTGGAGCTGACGCCCGACCAGACCAAGGTGATCGCCGTCGCCCAGCAGATGGCGGAGCGGCTGTCGCTGGCGCTGCGCAGCGTCGCCGACGCACAGGAACCGGATACGACCGCGGCGGACTATCTGCTCAGCGGCGGCGCGGGCATGCCGGTCATCCAGGTGATCAAGACCGGAGAGATCGTCAGCGGCAACAGAAGCGCGGAACCCAGGTAAGAGGAACGGAACGTGTCAGGAATCGCAAGAACCTTTCGGGCGTCCGTCGTCGGCGGAACAGCCTTCTGCCTGGCCTTCTCGGGCTTTCCCGCCGCCGTCCTCACCGGCCAGCCGGTGGCAACGGCGGAGGCCGCCGGTTCGGCCGTCGTCCGCATCCAGAACACCGGCCCGGGCGCGCGCAAATCGATCAAGCTCGGTCTCAACAAGGCGCTCGTCATCGACCTGCCGACCGACGCGCACGACATTCTCGTCGCCGATCCGATGAAGGCGGACGCGGTGACCCGCACATCCCGCCGCATCTATCTGTTCGGCAAGGATGTCGGCCAGACCAATATCTTCATCTTCGGGCCGGGCGGCGAGGAGATCGTCAGCATCGACCTCGACGTCGAACGCGACATCACCGGGCTGGAGGCGCATCTGCGCCGCTTCATTCCCGATTCCGACATCCAGGTGGAGATCATCTCCGACAATATCGTGCTGAACGGCACCGTGCGCACGCCGCAGGACGCCGACAAGGCGCGCCAGCTCGCCGATATCTTCCTGACCGGCGGCGAGGCGACCACCCGCACCATCGTCTCCCAGGGCAACAACGGCGATTCCGCCATCTTCGGCGAAGACCGCCAGCGCTCGCAGATCGTCAACCTCCTGAAGATCGAGGGCGAGGACCAGGTGACGCTGAAGGTCACCGTCGCCGAGGTCAGCCGCCAGGTGCTCAAGCAGCTCGGCTTCAACGGCTCCGTCCAGGGCTCCAGCGGCGGCATTTCCTTCCGCAATCCCACCAATCTCGGCGGCGCGGCCGACTGGGCCTCGCAAGGCGCGCTCACCGGCTCGATCGGCGGCGTCGCGCTCGCCAGCTACATGAGCGCCATGGAACAGGCCGGCGTGATGCGCACGCTGGCCGAGCCGAGCCTGACGGCGATTTCCGGCGAGGAGGCCCGCTTCTATGTCGGCGGCGAATTCCGCATGCCGAGCGAGCAGGAGATCGGCTCCGACGAGAAGACCGGCAAGACCACGGTCACCCGCACCATCTCGACCGTTGAATATGGCATCCGCCTCAATTTCCGCCCGGTCGTCCTGTCGCCGGGGCGCATCAGCCTGCGCGTCGAGACGGAGGTTTCCGAACCGACCTTCGAAGGCTCGGCGACCTCGATCAGCAACAGCTCCATTCCGGGCCTGACGGCGCTCGGCATCCGCCGCCGCGAGGCGACGACGAGCGTGGAACTGCCCTCGGGCGGCTCCATCGTCATCGCCGGCCTCGTCAAGGACGATATCCGCCAGGCGGTTTCCGGCCTGCCCGGCCTGTCGAAGATCCCGATCTTCGGCACGCTGTTCCGCTCGAAGGACTTCGTCCGCAACGAGACCGAAATGGTGATCATCGCCACGCCCTATCTGGTTCGCCCCGTCGCGCGCAACGCGCTGTCGCGGCCGGACGACAATTTCAATCCGACGAACGACGCCGCGAGCTTCTTCCTCGGCAAGGTCAACAAGATCTACGGGCGGCGTCAGGACGCGGCTCCGGTCGGCGCCTATCACGGCTCCATCGGCTTCATCTACAAGTGATCGGACAGGGACATGAGCAATAGATACAGCCAGCCACGCTTTCCCGCCGAAGCCCGCTCCCGCCGCGCCGCCGGCGCGCTGCGGGCCACCCTGACCGCCGCGCTGCTCCTGTCCGTCGCCGGGCTTGCGGGATGCGGCACGAAGCCGGACGGCACCGCGACGGGCGCCATTCCCGACGACTACCGCCTGCGCCATCCGATCGTGCTGACCGAGGCGGAGCAGACGATGGACCTTCCCATCGCCGCCGGCGAACGCCGCCTCTCGACAGCCGTGCGCGACAACATCAGCGGATTTGCATCCGATCACGCGGCCCGCTCGGGCGGCGCCATCCAGATCATGCTGCCGCGCGGCTCGGCCAACGCCGCGACGGCCGAACGGCTCAGCAAGGACATCCGCGCGACGCTCACCCGCGCCGGCGTCCCCCGCGACCGGATGATCATGACTGCCTATGACGCCGGCGGGCATGGCGACGCGGCCCCCATCCGCCTGGCCTTCCTGTCGATCGCCGCCAAGACGGCGCCTTGCGGCGAATGGCCGGAGGACCTCGTGGAAAACACGATGGAAAACCGCAACTACAGCAATTTCGGCTGCGCCACGCAATCCAATCTGGCCGCGCAGATCGCCAATCCGATGGACCTCGTCCAGCCGCGCGGCATGACGCCCATCGACGCGGAACGGCGCGGCGTCGTCATCGACGACTATCGCAACTGGGGACAGCCGCGGCTGTGACGGGCGCGCAAGCCAACGGGGAATCACCATCCGGTCCGCCGGACATCAGGAACGGGCACGAGCGATGAGCACGATAGACTACAAGTTGGAGCCGGCCGCGCAGGAGCGCTTCGAGGACACCACAGCGCCCGCCGATCTGGAGGCCGTGCGCCCGCTGCCGCGCATCTCCGTCCACGCCTTCTGCGAGAGCGAGGCGATGGTCCGCACCATGGAGCGCTGCGGTCAGGACCGCCGCATGTCGAAGGTGAGCCTGCGCATCAGCAGCGCCAGCATCGCGGCCGCGGCCAGCATGTTCGCCTCCGCGCCGACGCCGAACCTGCTCATCCTGGAAACCTCCACCGAGCCCGGCGCGATCATGGAGGAACTGGCGCCGCTCGCCGAGGTCTGCGATCCGAGCACCAAGGTCATCATCGTCGGCCGCCACAACGATATCACGCTCTACCGCGAATTGCTGCGCAACGGCATTTCCGAATATATGGTAGGCCCCGTCGGGGTCGCCGACCTGATGAACGCCCTTTCGGCGATCTTCGTCGATCCGGATGCCGAACCCCTCGGCCGCACCATCGCCTTCATCGGCGCGAAGGGCGGCTGCGGCTCGTCCACCATCGCGCATAACTGCGCCTGGGACGTCTCCAACCTCTTCCAGACGGAGGTCATCCTCGCGGATCTCGACCTGCCCTACGGCACCGCCAACATCGATTTCGACCAGGATCCGCCGCAGGGCATTGCGGAAGCCGTCTATGCGCCGGAACGGCTGGACGAAGTCTTTCTCGACCGGCTGCTGTCGAAGTGCTCCGAGCACCTGTCGCTGCTGGCCGCCCCGTCCATGCTGGATCGGACCTATGATCTCGAAAGCGGCGCATTCCAGCCCATCGTCGAACTGCTGCAACGCAGCGCCCCGATCACCGTGCTCGACATTCCGCACGGCTGGTCCGAGTGGACGCGCTCCGTGCTTTCGGAGGCCGACGAAGTGGTCATTACCGCCATGCCGGACCTGGCCAACCTCCGCAACGCCAAAAACCTGTTCGACGCGCTGAAAAAGCTGCGGCCCAACGACAAGAGCCCGCATCTGATCCTCAACCAGGTCGGCATGCCGAAACGGCCGGAAATCACACCGGAGGACTTCTGCGACCCGCTGGAGGTGGAGCCGGTCGCCATCATCCCCTTCGACGCCCAGCTCTTCGGAACGGCCGCCAACAGCGGACGCATGATCGCCGAAATCGATCGCAAGGCGCCAACGGCCGAGACCTTTTCACAAATCGCCCATCTGGTGACCGGCCGGGCGACGGTGAAGAAGGCGCGCAAGGCGGGGCTCGGCAAGATGCTCGGCCTTATCGGACGCAAATGACGGACTGACCGGAAAGACGACACAACAGAACTGGATTGGGTGGCATGTTCGGAAAACGCGGCAACGAAGGTTTCGGCAGGGGCGGCAGGGCGGCCCAGACGGCCCCGCCGTCCGCTGCGGCTGCGGGAGATTCGCTGACCGTCGAGCGGCCCGCGGCCCCGGTCTCTCCGCAGCCGGCATTCGAGCCGGCATCCGCGCCGCCGGTCGCCCCCTCTCCCTCCGCCGCGCGGCGGCGGCCGACGCGCACCGAGGACTATTACGACACGAAAAGCCAGGTCTTCTCGGCGCTGATCGATACGATCGACCTGTCGCAACTCGCCAAGCTCGACACCGAGAGCGCACGCGAGGAGATCCGCGATATCGTCAACGACATCATCACGATCAAGAATTTCGCGATGTCGATTTCCGAGCAGGAGGAACTGCTCGACGATATCTGCAACGACGTGCTCGGATACGGCCCGCTCGAGCCGCTTCTGGCGCGCGACGACATCGCCGACATCATGGTGAACGGCGCCGGCAGAACCTATATCGAGGTCAACGGCAAGGTCGAAGAGTCCGAGATCCGCTTTCGCGACAACGGGCAATTGCTGTCCATCTGCCAGCGCATCGTCAGCCAGGTCGGCCGCCGTGTCGACGAATCGAGCCCGATCTGCGACGCCCGCCTGCCGGACGGCTCGCGCGTCAACGTCATCGCGCCGCCGCTGGCCATCGACGGCACCGCGCTGACCATCCGCAAGTTCAAGAAGGACAAGCTGACGCTCGACCAGCTCGTCCGGTTCGGATCGATCACCCCCGAAGGTGCGACGCTGCTCCAGATCATCGGCCGTGTGCGGTGCAATCTGGTGATCTCCGGCGGCACCGGCTCGGGCAAGACGACGCTGCTCAACTGCCTCACCCGCTATATCGATACCGACGAGCGCATCATCACCTGCGAGGATTCGGCCGAACTCCAGCTCCAGCAGCCGCATGTCGTGCGCCTCGAAACCCGCCCGCCGAACATCGAGGGCGAGGGCGAGATCACCATGCGCGATCTCATCAAGAACTGCCTGCGCATGCGGCCCGAGCGCATCATCGTCGGCGAAGTGCGCGGGCCGGAGGTGTTCGACCTCCTGCAGGCGATGAACACCGGCCACGACGGCTCGATGGGCACGATCCACGCCAACACGCCGCGCGAATGCCTGTCGCGCATGGAATCGATGATCGCCATGGGCGGCTATACGCTGCCGGCCAAGACGGTGCGCGAGATCATCGCCGGCTCGATCGACGTCATCATCCAGGCCACGCGCCTGCGGGACGGCTCCCGCCGCATCACCCACGTCACGGAAGTCGTGGGCATGGAAGGCGACGTCATCGTCACCCAGGACCTGATGCGCTTCGAGATCGAAGGCGAGGACGCCAACGGGCGCATCCTCGGCCGCCATGCCGGAACCGGCATCGGCAAGCCGCATTTCTGGGATCGGGCGCGCTACTTCAACGAGGACAAACGCCTGGCGGCGACGCTCGACGCCATGGAAAAGCCCTGAGGGCAGACGGGACGGCGGCATGTTCGGGCTGGACATCACCATAGTGGCGATCATCGCGCTGGCGGCACTTTCCACCGGCGGCCTCTGCTACGGGCTCCTGTTCGCACGGATCGAGACCGAGAAGAAGACGGAGACCCGCGTGCGGCGGGTGAAGGCGGCGGAGACCGACCAGTCCAAGGCCAAGGCCGCCCGCGACCGCATGCAGGAAATCTCCAAGCGCCGGAAATCCGTGCAGGATTCGCTGAAGGAACTGGAAAAGAAGCAGCGCGAACAGACCAAACGCATTCCGACCAGCATCAAGGCCAGGCTCGCTCAGGCCGGCCTGACCCTCAGCGTCGGCCGCTTCTATCTTTTCAGCGGGCTTTTCGGAGCCGCCGCACTGCTGCTCGCCTTCATCGCCGGCCTGCCGCCGCTTCTCTGCCTCGGCCTCGCTTTCGTCGCGGGGGCCGGCCTGCCGCGCTGGTTCGTCGGCTTCCTGATCAAGCGCCGCTTCAAGCGGTTCCTGGAGGAATTCCCGAACTCGCTCGACATCATGGTGCGCTCGATCAAGGCGGGCCTGCCGCTCACCGACGCGCTGCGGCTCATCGCCGCCGAGGGGCAGGAGCCGGTGAAGACGGAGTTCCGGCGCGTCGTCGAGGCGCAGCAGATGGGTCTCGGGGTGCCGGACGCCTGCGCGCGCATGTTCACCAATATCCCGCTTCAGGAAGTGAATTTCTTCGCCATCGTCATCGCCATCCAGAATCAGGCGGGCGGCAATCTTTCCGAGGCGCTCGGCAACCTTTCCCGCGTGCTGCGCGAGCGCCGCAAGATGCGGGCGAAGATCAACGCGCTGTCGATGGAGGCCAAGGCTTCCGCCGCGATCATCGGCGCGCTGCCCTTCATCGTCGCGCTGCTCGTCTATCTCACCTCGCCGGATTACATCGTGATCCTGTTCCAGGATCCCCGCGGCCATCTGATCCTCGGCCTGTCGGCGATCTGGATGACGATCGGCATCGTGATCATGCGCAACATGATCAACTTCGAAATCTAGGAACCCGCGATCATGTCCGGACTCGTCTCCACGCTCACCGACCCGGCGGTCCTGCTTCCCGCCCTCGTGATGATCACGGTGCTTGCGACCTTCTACACGCTCGCCGCGCCCTATTTCGAGCGTGGCGACCTCGGCAAGCGGATGAAGGCGGTGGCGCTGGAGCGCGACCAGATCCGCGCCCGCGAGCGCGCGCGCCAGCACGCCGAGGCGACACAGGGCAAGGCCAGCCTGCGAGCGCAGAACAATACGTCTGTCCGCCAGATCGTGGAACGGCTGAACCTGCGCGAGGCGCTGGTCGACGGCAATACGGTGAACCGGCTGCGCCAGGCGGGCTATCGCTCCCAGAACGCGCTCAACGTCTTTCTCTTCGCCCGCTTCGTGCTGCCCTTCGTCTTCCTGGCGGCCGGCTCCTTCTATATCTTCTATCTCGGCAATCTCGCCGACAAGCCGATGCCCATGCGCCTGCTGGCGGTGATCGGCATCGCCTATCTCGGCTTCTACGCGCCGAACCTCTACATCTCCAACAAGGTCACCAAGCGGCAGGCCTCGATCCGCAGGGCATGGCCGGACGCGCTCGATCTCATGCTGATCTGCGTCGAATCCGGCATTTCCATCGAGGTCGCGCTGAGGCGCGTGGCGGATGAGATCGCCATGGCCTCGCCGGAGCTGGCCGAGGAACTGGTGCTGACCAATGCCGAGCTTTCCTTCCTCCAGGAACGGCGCGCGGCCTATGAGAACCTCGGCGCGCGTGTCGGCCTCGATACGGTGAAATCGGTGACGCAGGCGCTGATCCAGGCCGAACGCTACGGCACGCCCCTGGCGCAGGCGCTCCGGGTCCTGGCGCAGGAATGCCGCGACCAGCGCATGAACGAGGCGGAAAAGAAGGCCGCGGCGCTGCCGCCCAAGCTGACCGTGCCGATGATCCTGTTCTTCCTGCCCGTGCTGGTCGCCGTCATCCTCGGGCCGGCCGGGATCCAGGTCGCCGACCGGTTCTGAAAAACGCCCGCCGCCGCCGTTGATCCCGTACCGACGGGATCAGCAGCTTTGCGAAGGATCCGGTCGGGTTCAGTTGGTGTTCTTGCTGTCGTCGGCGGCGAGCTGCTTCCAGGCATTCTGCTGGGTCAGCATCGAGCGCAGATAGGCGACGTTCGCCTCGGCCTGCTGGGCCGTCAATTCCTGCCGGGCGATGGTCTCGGCTTCCTGGAAGCGCCCCTGAAGGCCGACGGTCAGCGCCAGGTTCTGGCGGACGCTGCTGTCGGCGCCCGGCTGGGCGACAGCGGAACGCATATAGGTCTCGGCCGTCTTGAGATCGCGGGCCAGAAGATAGGACATTCCGAGATTGGACAGGACCGACGGCTCGTTCGGCTTCAGGTCGAGCGCCTTGCGATAACGCTGGCGGGCCTCGGCCGTACGGCCGAGCTGGTCGAGGATGGCGCCTTCGGCCGATTGCAGCCGCCAGTCGGGCCGGTCCGGCGTTTGCGCCCGCAGCACGGTGGCCAGCGCCTGCTCAAGCTGGCCGGCGGCCGCCTGCGCCTTGCCGTAGGCGGCCAGCACGTCCCGGTCCTTCGGATGGAAGATGGCGACCTGCTGCATGACGGCGAGCGCCTGATCGTTGCGGCCGTTCATGCGCAGGACGTTGGCATAGTTCATGCCGATATTGCGATCCTTGGGGTTTTTCTCATAGGCGCGTCCGGCCGCTTCCGCAGCGCCGCGCAATTCGGTCGCATTCATCTCGCCCGCCGCCCGGGCCGATTGCGGCACCGATCCCGTGGTGATGTTGCTCTTGCCGGCGCAGCCGGAAAGGGCAAGCCCGACCAGCGCCGCCCCACCGAGAAGCCTGGCCGCGCGCAGATGGCGTGTGACGGAAACGGTCATGTTGCGAATTCCCCGAGCCCCGATCCCGGTGCGGCGGAAAGAATCGCGCCGCTACCCTTGCTCCAGAAATATTCCGTTAACCCTAATAGAATGTTAATTTCACGATTCCCGCCCCTTGCAGAAAGTGTCCCATGCCCGCCTTCCAGTTCATCGACCGCCCTTCCCCCTTCCACGACGGCCAGGGTCCATCCCTGCCGGTCTTTGCCGTTACACCCGGAGAAATCGAGGCCGGCACGATCGAACCCGCCGTTCTCGACTGGGCGCGCAAGACCGGCTTTGCCGCGGAGGCAGGCGCGTTCGTTCCCCTTCCCGCCACCGACGGCCGCCTCGGCGGCGCGCTCTTCGGCCTCGGCAAGACGCCCCGCGAGACGCCGTTTCTTGCCGGCAAGCTTGCCCGGCTGCTGCCGCCCGGCGACTGGCGCATCGAAACGACGGCGATCGACGCCGTCAAGCTGGCGCTCGGCTTCGGTCTCGGCAGCTATCGCTTCAACCGCTACAAGGCGGCTTCCAGCGGAAACACGCCGAGGCTCCTCCTTCCACACGAGATGGACGGCGCGGACGTGAAGCGGCAGCTGGCGGGCGTGTTCCTTGCCCGCGACCTCATCAATACGCCGACCAACGACATGGGGCCGGAAGCGCTGGAAGCGGCCATCCGGTCGCTTGCCGGCCATTACGGCGCCACCGTCACCACCATCGCCGGCGACGATCTGCTTGCGGAGAATTTCCCGCTGATCCATGCGGTCGGGCGCGCTTCTGCGGAAGCCCCGCGCCTCGTTGAACTACGCTGGGGCCGAAAGGGCCACCGGCGCGTGACGCTCGTCGGCAAGGGCGTATGCTTCGATACCGGCGGGCTCGACATCAAGCCCGCCGCCTCGATGCTGCTGATGAAGAAGGACATGGGCGGGGCGGCGAACGTGCTCGGCCTTGCGCTGATGATCATGGACGCCGGGCTCGACATCGAGCTGCGCGTGCTGCTGCCGGTGGTCGAAAACGCCATCTCCGGCAACGCCTTCCGGCCGGGCGACATCTATCGGAGCCGCAAGGGCCTGACGGTGCAGATCGACAATACCGACGCCGAGGGACGGCTGGTGCTTGCCGATGCGCTCGCCTATGCGGACGAGGAAGAGGCCGATCTCGTCGTCGACATGGCCACGCTGACCGGTGCGGCGCGCGTGGCGCTTGGCCCCGACGTTCCCCCCTTCTTCACCGACGACGAGGCGCTTGCCCGCGATCTTTCCGCCGCCAGCGTCGCCGCCGACGACCCGCTCTGGCGGCTGCCGCTGTGGAAGGGCTACGAGAAGGACGTCTCGGCCCGGATCGCCGACCTGACCAATGCGCCGGCCGGCGGCATGGCCGGCGCCGTCACCGCCGCGCTGTTCCTGAAACGCTTCGTGACACGCAATGCCCGATGGGCGCATTTCGACATCTACGGCTGGGCGCCGGCCGAACGGCCGCACGGGCCGGCCGGCGGCGAGGCGCAGGCGGTGCGCGCGCTCTACCATCATCTGCGGCAGGCGGGGGGCTGAAACCCTTTTCTTCCGGGAACCGATACGGTAGCGTAACGAAGACCCATTCGCGCCGGAGGCCCCGTGCCGCTCGACATGACCCCATCGCAGGCGCTCGGCCTCTGGCATGCAGTGATGCTGGAAACGGTGCGTCAGGACCGGCGCGATCTCACCATGCGCCAGTTCGCCATCCTGATGGAAATCTACCTCGTGCCGCCGCCGCATACGGTGCGGGGGCTGGCCGCCACGCTCGGCGTGACCAAGCCGGTGATCACCCGGGCGCTCGACACGATGGGAGAGATGGGGCTGGTGACGCGCGTCCGCGACGAGCGCGACCGCCGCAATGTCGTCATCCGCCGCACGGTCGACGGCGCGCTTTATCTCGAACGGCTCGGCGATCTCGTCATCGCCTCCGGCCGCAAGCTGGACTAGAAGACCGCCATGACCGCCCTTCCGGACCGCCGCCTGAACGCTTACCGACCCGATCTCGCCGAAGCCGGTCTTGCCGGCATCGTCGCCGCCGAACGCTATGTGGAGGGAACGCCCGCCGCTGTCGCCGTTCCGGTCGCGGCGCTGCGTCCACGGCCGGATGAGGCCGCCGGCATCGACACGCAGCTGCTGTTCGGTGAAACAGTTCGCCTGTTCGACCGTGCGGAAGGCTGGGCCTGGGTGAAGGCGGACGCCGACGGCTATGTCGGCTATCTGCCGGAAACCGCGCTGCGCGAAACCGGCGGGCCGGCCACCCATATCGTCGCCGCACCGCGAACCTTCGCCTATACCGGAAACGACCTGAAGACGCCGGCGGCCTTTACGCTCTCGATGGGTAGCCGGCTTACGATTTCCGGAGAAAGCGAAACGCGCGGCACCCGTTACCTGACACTCTCCGGCGGCCAGTCGGTGGTGGCCGCCCATTGCATCGCCATTGGCGAGCCGCCGGACGACGATTATGTCGCCACCGCAGCGCGGTTTCTCGAAACCCCCTACCTGTGGGGCGGCCGCTCCGGTTTCGGCATCGATTGCTCCGGTCTCGTGCAGCTTTCGATGATGATGGCCGGTCGCAAGGCGCCGCGCGATTCCGACATGCAGGCGGCCGGACTCGGCGTCCCGATCGAACGGGAAGCCTTGCGGCGGGGCGACCTCGTCTTCTGGCGGGGCCATGTCGCCATCATGGAGGACGAGCGGACGATCCTGCACGCCAACGGCCATACGATGAACGTCGCGCGGGAAGGTCTGGAGGAGGCGATCCGCCGCATCGGCTGGCTTTACCAGCAGCCGACCGGCTTGCGCCGTCCCTGACGGATCGCTCAGTAGCCGGACGCGCGGTCCACCAGGAACTCGAACGGCTCGCCCCGCTCGAAACGCGCGATCTGCCGCTCGACATGCGCCACCAGCGCCTTCACGTCCGAGGCGGCGGAGGCGTGCGGCGTGATGAACACCTTTTCCATCGACCAGAGCGGACTTTCGAGCGGCAGGGGCTCCTGCTCGAAGACGTCGAGCGACACGCCGTGCAATGTGCCGTCGCCGAGGCTGGCGACGATATCCGCCTCGATCTGGCTGCCGCCGCGACCCGCGTTGATGAAGACCGGCGCGCCAAAGGGGCCCTTGCGGGAGAGCCGCGAGAACAGGCCGGTATTATAGATGCCCGTGGTCTCCGCGGTCAGCGGCAGCAGGCCGACGAGGAGGTCGGTCCTTGCAAGGAAGGCGTCGAGCCCGCCGGCGTCATAGGTTTCGAAACCCTCCACGTGCTTGCGGCTTCTCGACCAGCCGATGACGTTGAAACCGAGGGCCTTCAGCTTGACGGCCGCATCCTGGCCGAGCACGCCGAAACCCATCACGCCGACGGTGATCTCCCGGGCCTCCGGCTGAACCAGCTCCCGCCAGATACGCTGGCGGCGCTGGGCCTCGTAGGCCAGATGCTGGCGCAGGTGCAGAAGGCACTGCATCGCCACCCACTCGCTCATGCGCGTGGCGAGCGAGCGGTCGACGAAGCGCACCAGCGGCGCATCCGGAAGTCCGGGCAGCGACAGCACATGATCGACGCCGGCCCCGCCGGAGAAGACCGCCTTGAGATTGCGCGCGCGGGAAAAGAGATCGGCGCCCGGCTTCCAGACGACCGCATAATCGACATCCGACAGATCGCGGTTGCGGTTGGCCGGATGAAGGAGGTTGATGACCTCACGGTCCGCGAATGCCCCCTTGAGGGCGGCCGCCACCTGCTGCGGATCGAATTTCAGATCGATGATGACCGGGCTTTTCCTCTGCACGTCCTGTTCCTACTGACTGACCGCATCGCTGCGAATGGCTTCGAGATTGAAGGCCGCGGCCATCAGCGCCCGTGTATAGGGCTCGGCGGGGGCCTCGATGATGCGGGCGGCGGGTCCCTTCTCGACAACCCGTCCCCCGCGCATGACGATGATATCATTGGCCAGCGCCCGCACCACCTTGAGGTCGTGGCTGATGAAGAGATAGGCGAGGTTGTGCCTCGCCTGAAGGTCGCGCAGAAGCTCAACCACCTGCGCCTGCACGCTCATGTCCAGCGCCGAGGTCGGCTCGTCCAGCATGACGAACTCCGGTTTCAGGACCATGGCGCGGGCGATGGCGATGCGCTGGCGCTGGCCGCCGGAAAACTCGTGCGGATACCGCCAGCGGGTCGCCGCGTCGAGGCCGGTCTCCTCCAGCGCGGCGGCGACGCGGCTGTCCCGCTCGGCCTCCGACAGCGAAGGCTCATGGATCCGCAATCCCTCCGCAACGATATCGGCGACCGACATGCGCGGGCTCAGCGAACCGAAGGGGTCCTGGAAGACGATCTGCATGCGCCGGCGCAACGGCCGCATCTGGCGGAAGGAATGGCCGGAAATATCCGTGCCGACGAAGGCGATGCGGCCCTTCGATGCGATGAGCCGCGTCAGGGCAAGGCCGAGCGTCGTCTTGCCGGAACCCGATTCGCCGACGACGCCGAGCGTCTGGCCGGCGCGCAGCGCAAGATCGATGCCGTCGACCGCCTTCACGTGATCGACCACCTTGCGCAGGAAGCCCGCCTTGATCGGAAACCACACCTTCACGTCCTCGGCCTCGATCACTACCGGCTGGCTGTCGTCGGCCGCGCGCGGCCGGCCCTTCGGCTCCGAAGCCAGAAGATGGCGCGTATAGGCGTGCTGCGGATCGGTGAAGATCGCTTCGACCGGCCCGGTCTCGACGATCTCGCCGCCGGTCATCACGCAGACCCGGTCGGCGAATTTGCGCACGATACCGAGATCATGGGTGATGAAGAGCATGGACATGCCATGCTCCTCCTTCAGACCCTTCAGCAGTTCGAGGATCTGCGCCTGCACGGTGACGTCCAGCGCCGTGGTGGGTTCGTCGGCGATCAGCAGGTCCGGCCGGTTGGCCAGCGCCATGGCGATCATCACCCGCTGGCGCTGGCCGCCCGAAAGCTCGTGCGGATAGGCCGAAAGCCGCTTTTCCGGCTCCCGGATACCGACCTGGTTCAGCAATTCAAGGATGCGCGCGCGCGCCGCCGCGCCCGTCACGCCCTGATGCACGTCAAGGATCTCGCCGATCTGCCGCTCGATGGAGTGGAGCGGATTGAGCGAGGTCATCGGCTCCTGGAAGATCATGGTGATATCGTTGCCGCGCACGGCGCGAAGCTCCGCGTCCGAGGCCTTCATGAGATCGCGGCCGGCGAACAGGATCTGCCCGGCCGGATGGCTCGCCGCCGGATAGGGCAGGAGCCTGAGAATGGAATTGGCGGTCACCGACTTGCCGGATCCGGATTCGCCGACCAGCGCCACCACCTCGCCGCGCCGGATGTCGAAGGAGACGCCGTCGACGGCGCGCGTGGTCCTGTCGCCCTGATGGAAATCCACCGAAAGGTCACGCACGGAAAGGATCGTTTCGGACATGGCGGCGCTCATCGGAAGGTCTTGCGCGGATCGAAGGCGTCCCGTGTCGCCTCGCCGACGAAGATCAGGAGCGACAGCATCAGCGACATGATGACGAAGGCGGTAAGCCCCAGCCAGGGGGCCTGAAGGTTCTCCTTGCCCTGGGCGATCAGTTCCCCGAGCGAGGGCGAGCCCGGCGGCATGCCGAAGCCGAGAAAGTCGAGCGAGGTGAGCGTGGTGATCGAGCCGGAGAGGATGAAGGGAAGGAAGGTCAGTGTCGCCACCATGGCGTTGGGCAGCAGGTGGCGGTACATGATCGTGCCATTGCCGACCCCAAGCGCGCGGGCCGCCCGCACATATTCGAAATTACGGGCGCGCAGGAACTCCGCCCGCACCACGCCGACGAAGCCGACCCAGGAAAAGAGCAGCATGATGCCGAGCAGGATCCAGAAGCCGGGCGGCAGGATGGCGGCGATGATCAGGAGGATGTAGAGCACCGGCATCGACGACCAGATTTCGATGAAACGCTGCATCAAAAGATCGGTCCAGCCGCCGAAATACCCCTGCACCGCCCCCGCCGTGACCCCGACGACGGCCGAGGCGATGGTGAGCGCGAGGCCGAACAATACGGAGATGCGGAAGCCGTAGATGCCGCGCGCCAGCACATCGCGCGCCTGATCGTCGGTTCCCAGCCAGTTGAGGTTGCTCCAGTTGCAGGCCGGATCGGTGGCCCCTTGCGGATAACCGGCGCAGCGCTCCTCCCCGGACATCAGCCAGAAGGGCCGGGTGGGTGCGGAATGGGGGATATTGGAATTGGTGGTGCGATAGGAATAGCGGATCGGCGGCCAGACCGTCCAGCCGTGGGCGTCGATCTCGTCCTGGATGAAATCGGAGCGATAATCCGTCTCCGCCAGGAAGCCGCCGAATTTTTCTTCCGGATAATCGATGACGACGGGGAAAAGCAGCTCGCCCTTGTAGGAGGCGATGATCGGCCGGTCGTTGGCGACAAATCCGGCGAAGAGGCTGAGCACGAACAGGACAAGGAAGATCCAGAGCGACCAGTAGCCGCGCCGGTTCGCCTTGAAATTCTCCCAGCGCCGCCGGTTGGTCGGCGACAACCGGCCCTTCCGGGGCGCGGCGGCGGGTTCGAGGCGGGCGACGGCGCTCATCACACGTCCCTTCGCTCGAAATCGATGCGCGGATCGACCCAGGTATAGATGAGATCGGAAATGAGGCTGACGACGAGACCCATCAGCGAGAAGATATAAAGCGTCGCGAAGACGATCGGATAGTCGCGCCGCACGATGGAATCGTAACCGAGGCGGCCGAGGCCGTCGAGCGAGAAGATATATTCGATCAGCAGCGATCCGGTGAAGAAGGCCGAAATGAAAGCGCCGGGAAAACCGGCGATGATGATCAGCATGGCGTTGCGGAAGACATGGCCGTAGAGCACCTGCCGCTCGGTCAGTCCCTTGGCGCGCGCCGTCGTCACATATTGCTTCTTGATCTCGTCGATGAAGGAATTCTTCGTCAGCAGCGTCGTCGTCGCAAACGCCGAGAGCAGCAAGGTGATCAGCGGCAGCGTCATGTGCCACATATAGTCGAGCGGCTTCTGCCACCAGGCAAGGCTGGAGAAATTGTCCGAAACGATACCGCGCAACGGGAACCAGTCGAAAAAGGAGCCGCCGGCGAAAAGCACGATCAGCAGGATGCCGAAGAGGAAGCTCGGCACGGCGTAGCCGACGATGATGATACCCGAGGTCCACATGTCGAAGGACGAGCCGTCCTTCACCGCCTTGCGGATGCCGAGCGGAATGGAGATCGCATAGGAGAGGACGAGGATCCAGACGCCGAGCGAGATGGAGACCGGCATCTTCTGGGCGATCAGGTCCACGACCGAGATGTTGCGGAAGAAGCTCTCGCCGAAGTCGAAACGGAGATAGTCCCACATCATGATGCCGAAGCGTTCGAGCGGCGGCTTGTCGAAACCGAACTGCTTTTCCAGCTTGGCGATGAATTCGGGATCGAGGCCGCGCGCGCCGCGATAGGTCCCTTCGTCGCCGCCGGCGGCCAGAAGATCGCCGCCGCCGGACAGCCGGTCGCCCGCCCCCTGATTGGTGAGATCCGAGATCACCTGTTCCACCGGCCCGCCCGGCGCGAACTGGACGATCGTGAAGGAAATCGCCATGATCCCGAGAATGGTCGGGATCATCAGCAGGAGGCGGCGCAGGATATAGGCGCCCATCAGCGGCGTCCCGCCCGCAAGACATGCCGGTTCGCTTCGGTTGACCGCCCTGGAGCGCTCCGCTTCGATATCCAGCCGCTCAAGCCTTTTCCTTCCGCTCTGCCGGCCGCGCGACAGCGCGGCGGCGATGATGATTCGTCTCTGCTATATGGAGCCGAGGACGCGGTTGCGCGCAAGTCCCCGCTCACTTGCCGGCATCTGCCGACCACCACAGGTCGGGGAAGCCGAGGCCGTAATAGGGCAGTTCCTGCGGACGGACGAGACGTTTCCAATAGGCGATCCGCACCGCCCTGGAATAAAACAGCGGCACGACATAATGATGCGCCAGCAACACCCGGTCGAGCGCGCGGGTGGCGGCCACCAGTTCCTCGCGGTCCGGCGCGAAGATGATCTTCCGGATCAGTTCGTCGATCGCCGGATCCGAAATGCCGGCATAGTTCTTGGAGCCTTCGCGATCGACGGAGGCCGAGCCCCAGTAATCGATCTGCTCGTTGCCGGGAACCAGCGTCTGCGCCCAGATGCCGTAGATCATGTCGTAATCGAAGCTTCTGAGGCGATTGGTATATTGCGAGGCGTCGACGGTGCGGATGCGGGCGTCGACGCCGATCTTCTTCAGGCTGTTGACGAAGGGCGTGACCGTTCGCTCGAAAGACGGATTGGACAGCAGGATCTCGATGCCGAAGGGGTCGCCGGTCTCGGCGTTCACCAGCCGGTTGCCCTTCAGTTCGTAGCCGGCCTCCTGGAAGAGCGTGAGCGCCTGCCGCAGGTTCCCGCGCGCCTTCTGCGGATCGCCGGCCACGGGATTGGTATAGGGCGTCGTGAAGACGGCTGGCGGGACCTTGTCCTTCAAGGCCTCCAGGATTTCCTTCTCGCGACCTTCCGGCAGGCCGGAGGAGGCAAGCTCGGTGCCCCAGAAATAGCTGTCGACGCGCTCGAAGGCGTTATAGGCGAGGTTACGGTTCAGATCCTCGAAATCGAAAGCGTAGTTCAGCGCCTCGCGCACCCGCTGATCCTGGAACTTCTCGCGCCGCAGATTGGGCACGAAGGCCTGCATGATGCCGGTGGCGCGCAGCGGATTCTCGATTTCCTCGCGCAGCACGCGGCCGTCCTTCATGGCCGGAAAGTCGTAGGCCGTCGCCCAGTGGCTGGCGCTGTTGTCCTGGAAGAAATCGACGTTGCCGGCCCGGAAGGCTTCGAATTCGACGTTGCGGTCGCCGAAGAACGCATAGCTGATCACGCCGAAATTGTTGCGGCCGACGTTGACGTTGACGTCCTTGCCCCAATAATCGTCACGCAATTCGTAGCGCACCGTGGAGCCGGCCTGAAAGCTGGCGATGCGATAGGGACCCGAGCCCATGACGGGCTCCAGCGTCGTGCGGCCGATATCCCGCTTTACGCCCTTCCCGTCCTCGCCCTCCCACCAGTGCTTCGGCATGATCGGGAACTGGCCGAGGATCTGCGGCAGTTCCCGATTGTTCTTCTCGTCGAAGCGGAAGGTGACGTCGCGCTCGCCGGAGGCCTCCGCCGAAACCACATGCTGATAATAGCTGGTGTAAAGCGGATTGAGTTCCTTCGCCTTCTCGAAACTGTAGACGACGTCCTCCGGCGTCACGGGCGCGCCATCGGCCCATTTCGCCTCGGCGCGCAGGCGGAAGGTGGCCTGTGAAATATCGTCGGGATAGGAAACCGCCTCGGCAAGCAGACCATAGGAGGCCGTGATCTCGTCTTCCGCCGGCTGCATCAGCGTGTCGAAGACGAGACTGAGGCCGCTTGCCGCCTCGCCCCGCGCCAGAAGCGGATTGAACGTGTCGAAGGTGCCGAGGGCGGAAAGCCTCAGTTCGCCTCCCTTCGGCGCATCGGGATTGACGTAGTCGAAATGCGCGAACCCGTCCGGATGCTTCAGGTCGCCGGCGGTCGCAACGCCGCTGCGCCATTGCGGCGTGCGCGCGTCCTCGGCTCCCGCCCCTCCGGAAAGAACCAGCGAAAGAGCCAGCGCCATCATCGCGATCCTCGTCGCCGGTCCTGCCTGCGGTATCTTCATTCCGGATTTCCTTTCGTGCGGGCGTCCCCGAATCTTACCGGGAGAATAGGCAAAATGCGGGCAAATGACAGTCCGTCCTCAAAGCGGCCGTTTTTTGCCGCTCTTTTCGGCGCTACCATTCACCTCCTCGAAAGGATGGTCGTTTAGCCTTTGGCAACGATTTCGTTTTCAGACCGGACAGCGCCCTTGCAACCCCTCTTCTCCCGTCTCGCCTTCCGCCTTTTCGCCGCCGGGCTCGCGCTTGCCGCGCTCCCCCATCCGGCCCTGGCCGATGAAACGGCGGCCAAGGCGCTGTTCGGCGCCAAGCGGCTACCCGCCCGCATGGACGCGCAACCCTACGGTTCCTATGCGAAAGGCTGCATCGCCGGGGCGATGGCCATTCCCGCAGACGGCCCCGCGTGGCAGGCCATGCGGCTGTCGCGCAACCGCCGCTGGGGCCATCCCGAGATGCTCGCGCTGCTCGAACGCTTTTCGCAGGACGCCCGCGCCATCGGCTGGCCCGGGCTGCTGCTCGGCGACATCTCGCAGCCGCGCGGCGGGCCGATGCTCAACGGCCACGCCTCGCATCAGGTCGGCCTCGACGCCGACGTCTGGTTCACGCCGATGCCGGAGCGCAGGCTTTCCGTGGCGGAGCGCGAGACGCTCCCCTTCACCACCATGCTCGACAGGAGCAAGTTCCTGACGGTCGATCCGCGACGCTGGACGGAGACCCACGCCCGTCTCGTCATGACGGCCGCAAGCTATCCGCAGGTCGAGCGCGTCTTCGTCAATCCGGCGATCAAGAAGAAGCTCTGCGACACCTGGAACGGCGATCGCACCCACCTCGGCAAGGTGCGGCCGATCTACGGCCATGACGAACATTTCCATATCCGCATCAAGTGCCCCGAGGGCGCGGCCGGCTGCAAACCGCAGGCCGCGGTGCCGGCAGGCGACGGCTGCGACCAGTCGCTCGCCTGGTGGTTCACCAAGGAACCCTGGGCGAAACCCGCCCCGAAGAAGGACACCAAGCCGGTCAAGCCGGCCAAGCCGCGCGTCGTGACGCTCGCCGATCTGCCCGGCGCCTGCGCCGCCGTGCTCGCCGGCCCCTCGCCGGCCTCCGAACTGGAGGCGACCTATCGCGGCGGCCCTTCGCGGGTGCTGGCCTTTTCCGGCGGCGCCGGCCGGCCGGCCACGGTCGGGGCTGCGATGTCCGCCGGCTTTCCGGCACTGCCGGCGATCCCGCCCATGCCGACCCCCCGGCCGCTTCAATAGGCCGGCAGCGGCGGTCCTTCTCAACCGGACGGCATTTCTGTATAAATCGTTCAAATCGATTTAGAGCCCCTGACAAAACCTCCGGGCGGAGGTTTTGTCAGGGGCTCTAAAAGAGTACCATCGGCAAGGAATCCCGCATGTCGCGCAGGAAATGCATCGCCCTCATCGCCCATGACGAGAAGAAGGACGACATGGCGGCCTTCGCCTTGCGCAACGACGCTATACTCTCCAGGGCGCGCATCGTGGCCACCGGCACGACGGGCAGCCGGGTGCTGGAAGCCTGCCCCGGCCTCGACGTGACGCGGCTGAAGAGCGGCCCGCTCGGCGGCGACCAGCAGATCGGCGCGCTGATCGCCACGGGTGAGGTCGATCTCCTGATCTTCTTCGTCGACCCGCTCACCCCCATGCCGCACGATGTGGACGTGAAGGCGCTGATGCGGCTCGCTATCGTCTACGACATCCCGATGGCGCTGACCCGGGCGACCGCCGAGCGGCTTCTGGCCGCTCCCGGCGATTGACGGCGGCGGCTGTGGTCGGTAGGCCGGAAGCGGCATGACTACGACAGCGGGGCGGCGATGACACAGGCAAGCAATCACGACATCAATCTTCCCTTTCCGATCCTGATCGGCGACATCGGCGGGACAAACGCCCGCTTTGCGCTTTTGATCGACGCCTTCGCCGAGCCGCGGCCGTTTCCGCCCGTCAAGACAGCCGATTTCGCCAATATCGACGAGGCGCTGCAACGCTGCATCCTCGACACAACCTCGGTCCAGCCGCGTTCGGCGATCCTGGCGCTCGCCGGGCCGATCGAGGGGGACGAGGTGCCGCTCACCAATTGCCCCTGGGTGGTGCGCCCGCGGGAGATGATCGCCAATCTCGGCTTTCAGGACGTGCTGCTCGTCAATGATTTCGAGGCGCAGGCGCTGGCGATCGCCTCGCTGCCCGACGGCGACCGCGAACAGATCGGCCCCGGCGTCGAGCGTCCGGCGGCCTCGCGCGCCGTGCTCGGCCCCGGCACCGGCCTCGGGGTCGCCGGCCTCGTCTATGCGCGCCACAGCTGGATACCGGTCCCCGGCGAAGGCGGGCATGTGGACGTCGGCCCGCGCAGCGAGCGCGACTACGAAATCTGGCCCTTCCTCGAACGGATCGAAGGCCGCGTCGCCGGCGAAGAGCTTCTGTCCGGGCGCGGCATCATGAACATCTACCGCGCCGTCTCGGCCGCCGACGGCGCCGATGCGCCCTTGTCCACGCCGGCCGAGGTGACGGCCCAGGCGCTGGCGCAGGACGATCGCGCCGCAATCGAAACGCTTTCGCTGTTTTCCACCTATCTCGGCCGCGTCGCCGGCGATATGGCGATGATCTTCATGGCGCGAGGCGGCGTCTATCTGGCCGGCGGCATCTCGCAGAAAATCCTGCCGGCGCTGCGCGGACCGGAGTTTCGCGCGGCCTTCGAGGACAAGGCGCCGCACCGGGCGCTTCTGGGCGCGATCCCCACCTATGTGGTGACCCACCCGGTCGCCGCTCTCGTCGGCCTTGCCGCCTTCGCCCGCATGCCCGACCGGTTCGGTGTTGCAACCGAGGGACGCCATTGGAAAAGGTGACGTGCCGGGCGTCGCCCGAGGCAGCCCGGACTCGCCAAAGACCGGCGCACGGCCTATAGAGCGCACCGGGCCGGCGTACGCCGGCAATCGACGAATCCGTGCAGGGAAGTCAGTTTATTGACCGACAAGAGTCGAACGGAGCGCTATCATGTCAGCTCCGACACCGTAACCACCGTCCTCAGGCGCGTCATCGCGGAAAACGGCCGCGACCATATCCGCGGCTACGCCTTCGCCACGCTCTGCCTCGCCGTCGTGGCGGGGACGACCGCCTTTGCGGCCTGGATCATGGAATCCGTGGTCAACGAGGCCTTCGCCAACAAGCGCGCCGACCTCGTGCTGCTCATCTGCGGCGCGATCTTCCTGGCCTTCCTGCTGCGCGGCTTTGCGACCTACGGCCAGGCGGTCACCCTGTCGCGCATCGGCAACAATATCGTGGCCCGCTACCAGCGCCGCATCTATGCGCACCTGATGTCGCTCAGCGTCGGCTTCTTCAGCGAATCGCGCTCGGCCTATCTTGCCGCCCAGATCAACCAGAACGTCACCGGCATCCGCGACGTCCTCAATATGACCGTCACCTCGGTCGCGCGCGATTTCCTCACCCTCGTCGCGCTGATCGGCGTGATGATCTCGAAGGACTGGCTGCTGACCCTCATCGTCTTCGTGCTGGCGCCGCCGCTGCTTCTCGGCCTGCGCTACGTGTCGAAGCGGCTGCGCAGCGCCACCCGCGAATCGATCGAACTCAACAGCCACGTGCTCGGCGCGATGCAGGAAACGATCCAGGGCATCTCCATCGTCAAGGCCTTCACCATGGAGGCCCAGCTCGAGGAGAAGGTCGAGGATATCATCAGCCGGGCGGAGGGCCGCTCCAACCGCATCGCCCGGCTTTCCGAACGCACCGCGCCGATGACCGAGACCTTCGCCGGCTTCGCCATCGCCGGCGTTCTCGCTTATGCGGCCTTCCGCTCCATCTACGGCGGCGTGCTGCCGGGCGCCTTCTTCTCCTTCGTCACCGCGTTGCTGATGGCCTATGATCCGGCAAAGCGGCTGGCGCGCCTTCAGGTCTCGCTCGAACGCGCCGTCGTCAACGCCCGCATGATCTACGAGATCCTCGATCTCAAGCCGCGGCAGGCCGACCTGCCCGACGCCCGGCCGCTGGAGGTGACGGAGGCGGCGATCAGCTTCCGCGACGTGCGCTTCGGCTATCTGGAGGGCGAGGACATCCTCAAGGATGTCACCTTCACCGCCGATGGCGGCAGGACGACGGCGCTGGTCGGCCCGTCCGGGGCCGGCAAGTCGACCGTCATCAGCCTGATCCCGCGCTTCTACGATCCCGTGGCGGGCGAAATCCTCATCGACGGGCAGGATATCGCCCATGTCACCAAGCAGTCGCTGCGCAACGCCATCGCCTATGTCTCGCAGCAGCCCTATCTCTTCGAGGGAACGATCCGCGACAACATCCGCTATGGCCGGCCCGACGCCACCGACGCCGAAGTGGAGGCAGCCGCCCGCCATGCCTATGCGCACGACTTCATCCTCGCCCAGCCGCAGGGCTACGACACGCTGGTCGGCGAGAACGGCGTGACGCTTTCCGGCGGCCAGCGCCAGCGGCTTTCCATCGCGCGCGCGCTGGTGCGCAACGCCCCGATCCTGCTGCTCGACGAGGCGACCTCGGCGCTCGACACCGAATCGGAAAAGGCGGTGCAAAAGGCGCTCGACGAGGCGATGAGCGGCCGCACCGTCGTCGTCATCGCCCACCGGCTCTCCACCATCGTGCGCGCCGACAAGATCATCGTGATGCAACAGGGCCGCGTCGCCGAGGAAGGCACCCACGAGGCGCTTGCGAGCCGGCCGGGCGGCCTTTACGCTCGCCTGAACAATCTCCAGGACCCCGCCGCGACACCGGGTCCATGACCGATCCCGCGAGGAAAGACATGAGCGCAACCGCAATGAAACTGGTCGTGGTCGGGGCCGCCGGCCGCATGGGGCAGACCCTGATCCGCGCCATCCACGCCATGGAAGGCGTGGAGCTTTTCGCCGCGGTGGAGCGGGAGCAATCGCCCTTCGTCGGCCGCGATGCGGGCGAGATCGCCGGCCTCGGACCGATCGGCGTCCCGGTGAGCGACCGGCCGCTCGAAGCCTTCGTCGAGGCGGAAGGCGTGCTCGACTTCACCGCACCGGCGGCAACCGTCGAATTCGCGGCCCTCGCCGCGCAGGCGCGCATCGTCCATGTGATCGGCACGACGGGCTGCGCGGCGGAGGACGACGCGCGGATCGCCGCAGCGGCGCGCCACGCCCGCATCGTCAAGTCCGGCAACATGAGCCTCGGCGTCAACCTGCTCGGCGTGCTCGCCGAAACGGCGGCGCGCGCGCTCGGCCCCGCCGACTGGGACATCGAGGTGCTCGAAATGCACCATCGCCACAAGGTCGACGCCCCCTCGGGGACGGCGCTGCTGCTGGGCGAGGCGGCGGCGAAGGGGCGTGGCATCGCTCTTGGTGACAATTCCGTGCGGGTCCGCGACGGCCATACCGGCCCCCGGCCGCAGGGGACGATCGGCTTCGCCACGCTGCGCGGCGGCTCGGTGATCGGCGAGCATTCGGTGCTGCTCGCCGGCGAAGGCGAGACGGTGACCCTGTCGCACAGCGCCACGGACCGCTCGATCTTCGCCCGCGGCGCCGTTCGGGCGGCCCTCTGGGCGCGCGACCGCAAACCCGGCCTCTACTCCATGCTCGACGTGCTCGGGCTCAACTGAAAACCCAATCCGGAGACAAACCATGAGCGGAACCCTCGTGCTCGTTCGCCACGGCCAGAGCGAATGGAACCTGAAGAATCTCTTCACCGGCTGGCGCGATCCCGACCTGACGGACCTCGGCGTCGAAGAGGCGAAGACCGGCGGCAAGGCGCTCGCCGAAACCGGCATCCGGTTCGACGTCGCCTTCACCTCGGTGCTCACCCGCGCGCAGAAGACGCTCGACATCATCCTCGACGAGATCGGCCAGGCCGGCCTTGCGACCATCCGCGACGAGGCGCTGAACGAGCGCGATTACGGCGACCTTTCCGGCCTCAACAAGGATGACGCCCGCGCCAAATGGGGCGAGGAGCAGGTGCATGTCTGGCGCCGCTCCTACGACGTTCCGCCGCCGGGCGGCGAAAGCCTGCGCGATACGGGCGCACGCGTCTGGCCCTATTACCTGACGGAGATCCTGCCGCGCGTGCTGCGCGGGGAGAAGGTGCTCGTCGCCGCCCACGGCAATTCACTGCGCTCGCTCGTCATGGTGCTCGACCGGCTGACGCGGGAAGAGATCCTGAAACTCAACCTGGCGACCGGCGTGCCGATGGTCTACACGCTGAACGCCGATTCGACGGTGAAATCCAAGGACGTGCTCGGCGACATGTCCGGCGCGCACTGAGCGCCGCCCTTCGGAAAGGGCGGAGGGCGGTGTCCTGCCGCCGCCTTCCCGCCAGCATTCAGAAGACGGCCCGAACGGCCGGATGGAGGGCCTTGCTATCCACCGGTGCCGTTCGGCTCCCGCTCAGGCCCTTCCCGCTTCCCATCCGAGCATGGCGCGCTTGCGCGTCAGGCCCCAGTGATAGCCGGTGAGCGCTCCGCTCTTGCCGAGGGCGCGGTGGCAGGGCACGACGAAGGAAATCGGGTTGCGGCCGACCGCGGCGCCGACGGCGCGCGACGCGGTCGGCTGCCCGAGATCCTCCGCGATGGAGGAATAGGTGACGGCGCGGCCGAGCGGGATGCGCAACAGCGCCCGCCAGACGCGGACCTGGAAATCCGAACCGATCAGAACCACCCGCAAGGGTTCTTCCGCCCGCCAGCGGCCGGGATCGAAGATGCGGCGGGCATAGGCCGCAGTGGCCTCGCGGTCCTCCACATAGGCGGCGTTCGGCCAGCGGCGCGCCATATCCGCAAAGGCGTCGTCGCCGTCCGGCGCATCCGCAAAGGCGAGCCCGGCAAGCCCGCGCTCGGTGATCATCACCAGCGCATGGCCGAAGGGCGAGGGATGCAGCCCCCAGCGCATCGTCAGCCCCGCCCCCCGGGCCTTCCACTCGCCGGGCGACATGGCCTCATGGGTGACGAAGAGATCGTGCAGGCGGCCCGGACCGGACAGGCCCACCTCCAGGCTCGTCTCGAGCAGAGGCAGGGCCTCCTGCCGCAACAGGCGCTTGGCGTGATCGAGGGTGACGGCCTGAAGGAAAGCCTTGGGCGAAAGGCCGGCCCAGCGGGTGAAGGTCTTCTGGAGCTGCGTCGGCGACTGGCCGAGACGGCGCGCGATGTCATCCAGACCCGGCTGCGCACGATAGTCCTCGCTGATCATCTCGATGACCCGGCGCACGGTCTCGTAGTCGTCGCCACCGGGCGTGATGTCGGATTGCAGGGTCGCGGCAATATTCATCGTTCTTCTCCTGTACCGCGAGAAAAGCACGCCGGCGGCGTCACCGCCACCCGATTCCTGCGCCGGCGTCCGGGGCGGGCCGATTGAACGCGTTAATATCCCCGCTTGATCCGGGCAAGCGCGCCGGAAAAAGCCGTGGCGAACCGCTCCCGGTCATCGAGCGGCAGGAAGGTGCCGACGTCCGTCTCCCGGCCCTGCCCGCGGACATGCATGGCGGTGATGCCGATCTTCGCCTTGCGCGAAACCAGGAAGCGCGCCCAGAACGGGTTGAAAACATGTTCCGTTTCGCGCCCCGAGGGGCTGACCTTGCGGATGGAGATATTGGTGCGCGACAGAGACACGAATTCGCGCGCCTGCGCCGCACGGTTGTTCAGCCAGAAGGCGCCGAACAGGGCCACGAAATCCAGCCCGAAGAAAAACACGATCGGCCAGGCGCCGGACAGCAGGAAAACCGCCATATGGGCGAAACTCAGCGCCCCGGCGATCAGGAAGAAGATACGATGACCGTTGCGACCGAGCGAGCGATAGGGATGCAGCTCCGCCGAGAACACCGGCCGTTCGTTCATTCCATTGTCGAGATTGCCTTGGGTCATGGGGCAAGACTATAGAAGCATCATGGAAAACGTGAAACAGAAAAAGAACGGCGCGGCCGCGCCGCCGCGCCGCAAGAGTACCGCCAGACGTCCCCGCAGCCTCTATTCACAGGCCGAACTGAAGGAGATTTTCCGGCGCTTCTCGGTGCAGCGGCCGGAACCGAAGGGCGAACTGGAGCATGTCAATCCGTTCACGCTCGTCGTCGCCGTGGCTCTGTCGGCACAGGCGACGGATGCCGGCGTCAACCGGGCGACGCGCGCCCTTTTCGCCGTCGCCGACACGCCGGAAAAGATGCTGGCGCTCGGCGAGGAACGGCTGCGCGACCATATCAGGACGATCGGCCTCTACCGCAACAAGGCGAAGAACGTCATCGCGCTCAGCCGCATTCTCATCGAGAATTTCGGCGGAGAGGTGCCGCGGACCCGCGAGGAACTGATGACGCTGCCGGGCGTCGGGCGAAAAACCGCCAATGTCGTTCTTTCCATGGCCTTCGGCCAGGCGACGCTCGCCGTCGACACCCATATCTTCCGCATCGCCAACCGCCTGCGCCTCGCCCCCGGCAAGACGCCGGACGAGGTGGAAGAGCGGCTCTTCCGCCTCATCCCGGACGAATATCTCTATCACGCCCACCACTGGCTGATCCTGCACGGGCGCTATTGCTGCAAGGCGCGCAAGCCGGAGTGCGAGCGCTGCGTCATCGCCGACCTCTGCAAGTCGCCGGAAAAGACCTGCGACATTCCCGCGCCGCTCGTCGAACTGCCGCCGCAGCTTTTCGGCCCTACGCCCTGATCGTGCCGAAGGCCGGATCCCGGCGGCTCAGCGCCTTGTGCAGATGCACCATCAGGCCGGCGGCGAAGAGCGGCGTCAGCAGATTGACGAGGGGCACGGCGAGGAAGCCGGCGATCAGGAGCCCGGCAAGCAGCACCGTCGGGGCATGTTTGGCGCGAAACTGCCGCGCCTCATGCGGCGTGCGGTGACGCATCGCCGCGAATTCGAAGAATTCCCGCCCGAGCAGGTAACCGTTGACGAGGAAGAAAGCGACGAGGTTCACGCCCGGAACGAACAGGAGAAAGAGGGCGAGAAGATTGGCGAGGACCACCACGCCGAGGAATTTCACCGAACCGGCGATCGCCTGTCCAAGCGGCAGCGCCGCGCCCGGCGGATCGAGGGGATAGTCGCGTTGCTCGATCACCTCCGCCACGTCATCGAGGAAGAGCCCCGCGACAAGCGCCGTCACCGGCGCCAGCAGCAGGCTCAACGCCACGGCGAGGCCGAGGCTTGCCAGAATGCCGAAGACCACGGCCAGCCAGCCGGCCCAGTCCGGCAGTTGCGGCATCATCGCCGCCTGAAGCCAGGGCCAGACGAAAGCGACGAAGCTTTCGCGCAGCGCGAACCACAGGACGGAAAGCGCAAGCAACGTGAGCCCGAGCACCTTCCAGAAAACGCCGCGCGTGCGGGAATCGAAGAGATTGGCGAGGGAAAGGCGGGTGGCCTGGAGGATCATGAAGGGGCTCCGTATCGGAAATCCGGTCCGCCGGCATATGGGGTGTGGAAAATCGTCCGGCAAGACGATGCCGTATTGCACGCATTAAGCCGCCGTTAAACGCGCGCTTCTAAGCTCCACGCCCAACCGCCATCCCGTAGCGTAGACGAACAGCAGGAAACCGCCATGCGCCACCTCCGGATCAGCCGATTGCTGCCAGCCCTTTTCGTCCTGATGGTCGCGCTCGGCGCGCTTCAGGGCGGCGTCGCGATCCGTTCGCTTTCCGCGATCACCGGCCATGTCGAGCACATCGGGGCCGAGCGCGTGCCGCAGATGAGCGCGATCCTGCAACTGAGCCACGCCTTCGCCGCGCTCAACGCCACCTATCCCGAACACATGCTGTCGATGGACCCCGACGAGATCGGCCGTATCGAGGCCCTGATCGGGGAACGGGTGCAGGCCTTCTCGGAACGGGTCGACGCCTATGCCGGCGCCAATGGCGGGGACGCCGCGGCCGCCAGCGCCGTCGAGGACATCAGGGCCACCCTGTCCGCCTATCTGGAGGACGCCGCACAGCTCGTGCAGTTTTCCGCACTCGCCGCCAAGGGGCCGGCGCTCGATATCTACAAGGGATCGATGCGCACGAACGCCGAGGCGATCACCGCCGCGCTCGACGGGCTGGTCGCCCGCAACCGGGCGCTCACCGAAGAGGCGATCCTTTCGGCCCGCGCCGAGGAAGGCACCGCCTTCGCGCTCACCTGGGCGTCGCTCGCCGTTTCCGTCGGACTGGCGCTTCTGGCGATCCTCGTCGTCAACCGCCGGGTCACCCGGCCGCTCGGGGCGCTTGCCGGCGCGATGAAACGCCTTGCGGCGGGCGATCTTTCCACCACGGTTCCCCATGTCGGACGCAAGGACGAAATCGGCGACATGGCCGCCACCGTCTCCGTCTTCCGCGAGAATGCCGCCGAGCGGCAGCGCCTGGAACGGCAGGGCGAGGAGGACCGGCAACAGGCCGAAGGCGAACGTCAGGCGCGCGAGGCCGAGCGCACGCGCGACAGCGGCCGCGTGCAGCAGGCCGTTGCGCACCTCGGCGCGGCGCTCGGCAAGCTGGCCGCCGGCGACACGACCTGCCGCATCGAGAAACCCTTCGACGGCGATCTCGACCGGCTGCGGGAGGACTTCAATGCCTCGGTCGCCCGGCTCGGCGACGCGCTCCGGGACGTCGGCGACAATGCCCGCGCGATCGACGCCGGCGCAGGCCGTATCCGCGCCGCCGCCGACGATCTCTCCGGCCGCACGGACGAACAGGCGGCCTCCGTCGAGAAAACCGCCGCCGCGCTGGAGCAGATCACCGCCACGGTGCGCAACTCGGCCCACCGCGCCGAGGAGGCCGGACGTCTCGTCGACCGCACGCGCAACGGTGCGGAAGAATCGGGCAAGGTGGTCCATCGCGCCATTTCCGCCATGCAGGCCATCGAGAATTCATCGCGGGAAATCGGCAATATCATCGGGGTGATCGACGACATCGCCTTCCAGACCAATCTGCTGGCGCTCAACGCGGGCGTCGAGGCGGCACGCGCCGGCGAGGCCGGCAAGGGCTTCGCCGTCGTCGCGCAGGAGGTGCGCGAGCTGGCGCAGCGCTCGGCCACGGCCGCACGCGAGATCAAGACGCTGATCACCACGTCGGGCAATCAGGTGCGCGACGGCGTGGCGCTGGTCGGCGAGACCGGGACCTCGCTTGGCGCCATCGTGAAGGAAGTGCGGGAGATCGACGACCACGTCACGGCGATCGTCGATGCGGCGCGCGAGCAATCGGCCGGGTTGCAGGAGATCAGCCAAGCCGTCAACGCCATGGACCAGGGCCGCCAGCGCAATCGCGAAATCGTGCAGGAAACGACGGCCGCCAGCCATGAACTGGCCACGGAAGTCCAGGCGCTCAACGCATTGATCGACCGTTTCGTGGTCGCTGACGGCATATCGGCAGGCCGTAGCGCGCAGGCGCCGGCCCATCTCTCGCCACAGCTCCACATCGTGCCCACGCCGCTCCCCTCGACCGGCGAGCCGGTCCGCCGCTCGCCCGGCCAGTGGAACGTCAAGCCGGCGGCGACAGGCGCCCGCCCGGTCGCCTCGCCGGCACTGGCGCTCGGCGACAAGATCGCCCGCGCCTTCGGCGCAACGAAGGACACGGGGGAAAAAGGCGAGTGGGAAGAATTCTGACCTTCCCGCGCCGGAACCCCTGTTCCGGCGGGTAGCAGCGCCTATTCTGGCGGATAGAAATACCTATTCGGGCGGATAGAAATGAGCGACGCCGCGAAAATCACGCAGGCGGAAGCAACCGTCGCCGGCCTCCTCCACTTCCGGCGCGTCGGCGCGCACCTTGCCGTGACCGCCGGGAATATCGAGGATATAGGCCGGCTGGCAAAGGCCGGAGATACGGCCGCGCAGGGCGGTGACCAGCGCCCGGCCTTCGGCGAGCGTCAGGCGGAAATGCGCGGTTCCGGGCGCCAGATCGGGGTGATGCAGATAGTAGGGCTTCACCCGGTTCTCGACGAAGGTGCGCATCAGTTCCGCAAGGACGGCCGGATCGTCGTTCACCCCCTTCAGGAGCACCGTCTGGCTGAGCAGGACAATGCCGGCATCGGCGATGCGCGCCACGGCGGCGCGGGCGGCCTCCGTGAATTCGCGCGGATGATTGGCGTGAAGCGCCACGTAGACGGTCTTGCCGCTCGCCTTCAGCGCGGCGATCAGCGCGGCATCGACGCGCTCGGGATCGACCGCCGGGACGCGGGTGTGAAAACGCACGATGCGGACATGGGGGATCGCCGCCAGCCGCAGCATGATCTCCTCCAGCCGGCGCGGCGAGAGCACCAGCGGATCGCCGCCGGTCAGGATCACCTCCCAGATCTCCGGCCTTCCGGCGATATAGGAAAGCGCCACATCGAGAGCGTCCGGCGAAAGCGTGCCGAGACCTTCCGGCCCGACCATCTCGCGGCGGAAGCAGAAACGGCAATAGACCGGGCAGACATGCACCGCCTTCAGCAGCACCCGGTCGGGATAGCGGTGGACGATGCCCTCGACGGGACTATGCGCCAGATCGCCGATCGGGTCGGCGCGCTCCTGCGGCAGCGTCACCAGTTCGGCCGGATCGGGCAGGAACTGGCGTGCGATCGGATCGGCCGGATCGGCCGGATCGACGAGCGCCGCGACGGCGGGCGTCACGGCGATGGCATAGCGCCCGGCGACCGCCGCCGCAGCCGTCAGGCGGTCCTCCGGCAGCAGGCCGGCGGCGGCAAGATCGCCGACCGTCTTCAGACTGCGCGCCGCCGTCACGGGGCCGTCTCCGCGACCGGCGCCCAGAGCACCTGATCGATACGCGACGCGCCGGTCGCCAGCATCACCAGCCGGTCGAAGCCGAGCGCGATGCCGCTTGCGTCCGGCATGATCGCAAGCGCGGCGAGAAAATCCTCGTCAAGCGGATAGGCCTCGCCGTAGACACGCTGTTTTTCGGCCATTTCCAGACCGAAGCGACGCCGCTGCTCGGCAGGGTCGGTCAGTTCGCCGAACGCATTGGCGAGTTCCACGCCACAGGCATAGAGTTCGAAACGCTCGGCAACCCGCCGGTCGTGCGGCGCGGGACGGGCAAGGGCGGCTTCCGCGGCCGGATATTCGCAAAGGATCGTCGCCCGGCCGAAGCCGAGCTGCGGCTCCACCTTCTCCACCAGGACGCGGCTGAAGAGATCGGCCCAGGTGTCGTCGCCGGCCACTCGCAACCCCACCTGGCGCATGTCGCTGGCCAGTCTGTCACGATCGGTCGAACCATCGGCCCGCACGGAGGCCAGCATGTCGATGCCGGCGAAGCGGGAAAAGGCCTCCGCCACCGTCAGCCGTTCCGGCTCAAGCGCCGGATCGCAATCGGCCCCGCGGAACGTCAGCTTGCCAGCGCCTCCGGCCTCCGCCGCAAGACGCAGGAAAACGGCGCAATCCGTCATCAGCGTTTCGTAGCTCTCCCCCGCCCGATACCATTCGAGCATGGTGAACTCGGGATGATGGAGCGGGCCGCGCTCGCGGTTGCGATAGACATGGGCGAAACAGGCGATACGCCGCTCGCCGGCGGCCAGAAGCTTCTTGCAGGCGAATTCCGGCGACGTATGCAGATAGAGCGGCGTCGGCACGCCCGAATGGCCGATCGCCTCGGTGCGAAAGGCGTGGAGATGCGCCTCGTTGCCGGGCGAGACCTGCAAGGTCGCCGTATCCACCTCGATGAAATCGCGTTCGGCGAGCCAGGCCCTGAGCGCTGCCTGGATCCGGTTTCGCGCCATCAGGAACGGCCGGCGATCGGCATGGACATGGGGGGTCCACCAGGGCGAAGGGGCAGGGTTTTTCACGCTCATCTCAAAAGGTTTCTTCGGCCGCTGTGGCGGACAGACTGGTGTTTTGCCGGAATATAGGTTAGTTGCGCCCCGAAAGCGCATTTTTCCGCGTCCGGAGAAAACCGTCAGGGTTGTCCTCTACGACGCGCCAAATCCAGTTACAAGACCAGTTACAGGGAAGTCTTATGGTAAAGGTCATCGCTTCTTCCGTCCGCAAGGGCAATGTGCTCGATGTCGACGGCAAGCTCTATGTCGTGCTGACGGCGCAAAACTTCCACCCCGGCAAGGGCACGCCGGTCACGCAGGTCGACATGCGCCGCATTTCCGACGGCGTGAAGGTTTCCGAACGCTATCGCACGACCGAGCAGGTCGAGCGCGCCTTCGTCGAGGACCGGGAGCACAATTTCCTCTATGAGGACGGCGACGGCTACCACTTCATGAATCCGGAAACCTACGACCAGCTCACCATGTCCGCCGAAGACGTCGGCGATCTCAAGGCCTATCTTCAGGAAGGCATGACGGTGGTGCTGTCGGTGCACGAAGGCGTCGCCATCGCCCTCGACCTGCCCCGTCATGTGACGCTGGAGATCATGGAAACCGAACCGGTCGTGAAGGGACAGACGGCATCGTCTTCCTACAAGCCGGCGATGCTGTCGAACGGCGTGCGGACCATGGTCCCCCCGCATGTCTCGGCCGGCACGCGCGTCGTCATCGCAACGGAAGACGGCTCCTACGTCGAACGCGCCAAGGACTGATCCGCTTCGCCCGAACCCGCAGGGCCGCCCGCCGCAAACGGCGCGGCGGCCTTTTTGCTTCCATGTCCGGCAATTTCGGCTATGACCGGTTCCCGGCTCTTACCCACGGAGACGGATATCCGCATGACCACATTCGACGTTCTGACGGTCGGCAATGCGATCGTCGATATCATCGCGCGCTGCGACGATGCCTTCCTCACCGACAACGCCATCATCAAGGGCGCGATGAACCTCATCGACGCGGAGCGGGCGGAACTGCTCTATTCGCGCATGGGGCCGGCGCTGGAGGCCTCGGGCGGCAGTGCGGGCAACACGGCGGCGGGGATCGCCAGCTTCGGGGGACGCGCCGCCTATTTCGGCAAGGTTTCCGACGACCAGCTCGGCGGCATCTTCGCCCATGACATCCGCGCCCAGGGCGTACATTTCGCAACCCGGCCACTGGCCGGCGCACCGCCCACCGCCCGTTCCATGATCTTCGTGACGCCCGACGGCGAACGTTCGATGAATACCTATCTCGGCGCCTGCGTGGAACTCGGGCCGGAGGATGTGGAGCCGGAGGTGGTGGCCGGGGCCAAGGTCACCTATTTCGAGGGCTATCTCTGGGATCCGCCCCGCGCCAAGGACGCGATCCGCGAATGCGCCCGCATCGCGCATGCCAACGGCCGGGAAATGTCGATGACGCTTTCCGACAGTTTCTGCGTGCAGCGCTACCGCGACGAATTCCTCGACCTCATGCGCTCCGGAACGATCGACATCGTCTTCGCCAACCGCGCGGAGGCTCTGGCCCTCTACGAGACCGGGGACTTCGAGGAGGCGATTTCGCGCCTTTCGCAGGATTGCCGGCTTGCCGCCGTGACGATGAGCGAGGAGGGTTCGATCATCGTCAGGGGTGCGGAGCGCACGAGGGTGGAGGCGATCGCCGTCGCCGATGTGGTCGACACCACCGGCGCAGGCGACCTCTACGCCGCCGGCTTCCTCTACGGCTATACCGCAGGGCGGTCGCTTGCCGACTGCGGCCGGCTCGGCAGTCTCGCCGCCGGCCTCGTCATCGGGCAGGTCGGGCCGCGGCCCATGCTGTCGCTATCCGCGGAGGCGAAGAAGGCGGGGCTTGTCTGATCCGTCTTCCCCGTTTCTCGTCTCGGCGCTGGCGGCGGATGAGGCCTATTTGAAGGCCTCGCCGGGATAGGCGCCCCAGATCTCGTTCTGGGAAACCCAGCCGCTCGCGCCCTCGACCTCTGCGCGGCACCAGTCGCCATTGCATTCGCCCACCCGCACGACGACGCCGGGCTGCAACCGGGCGACGACGGCGCTGCCGGACAGCGCCTCCCGGCGCATGTTGACGAAGACATCCTCGCCCTTGCCGCGCATCCATGGCGCGGTGACGGCGGTGCGGTCGCCCGAAAGCAGCGCCTGATTGACCCAGCCCTCGGTGCCGTCGGCGTCACGCACGCGGCGCCAGTTATCGTATTCCTGGACGATTTCGACCGGCACGCCCGATTTCAGATAGCGCCAGGCGACGGCGTAGTCGATGCTCGGGCCGACCCTGAGATTGACGCTCTTGGCCTTGAGGCTGACGAAGCGCGGCAACGGCAGACCACTCGGGCCCTTGGCCACCTGCGCATGGGCGATTTCCAACCCCCCACCGACGGCAAGGACCCCGGCGAGAGCGGCAATGCTGAGACGAACGACGAATTTCGGCATGACGGGATCCGTTCGAATGAAGAGCGGGCATCGGGCTGCCGTACCGGCGGGCGACATCGCAAATCGCTGGACCGTCGACGAGAGCGGATTGTCTTCGCGACCGGGTCTGGTAGAAAATGCCTCTGATGAAGCAATCCTTGCCCAACTTAGTTAAGGACCCGTCAACAGCACGCTGGATCATGCCATGACGCAGAAGAAAAAGCCGAAGGTCTATATCACCCGCCGCCTGCCCGACGTGGTGGAGACCCGGATGCGGGAGCTGTTCGACGCCGAGCTGAACATCGACGACGCGCCGCGCACCCAGCCCGAGCTGGTCGCCGCGGTCAAGACGTTCGACGTGCTGGTGCCGACGCTGACCGACCGCATCGACGCGGCGCTGATCGAACAGGCGGGGCCGCAGCTGAAACTGATCGCCAGCTTCTCCAACGGCGTCGACAATATCGACGTGGAGGCGGCCGCGCGCCGCGGCATCACCGTCACCAATACGCCGAACGTGCTGACGGAAGACACCGCCGACATGACGATGGCGCTGATCCTCGCCGTGCCGCGACGGCTGGCCGAAGGCGCGCGCATCCTTGCCGACCGCAAGGGCGACTGGGCCGGCTGGTCGCCGACCTGGATGCTCGGACGGCGCATCCACGGCAAGCGGCTCGGCATCGTCGGCATGGGGCGGATCGGCACGGCGGTGGCCCGGCGCGCCAAGGCCTTCGGGCTTTCCATCCACTACCACAACCGCAATCGCGCCCATCCGGAAACCGAGGACGGGCTGGAAGCGACCTATTGGGACAGTCTCGACCAGATGCTGGCCCGCGTCGACATCGTTTCCGTCAACTGCCCGTCGACGCCGGCGACCTACCACCTCCTGTCCGCAAGGCGGCTGGAGCTGATGCAGCCGACGAGCTACATCGTCAACACGGCGCGCGGCGGCATCGTCGACGAGAGCGCGCTGATCAAATGCCTGCGCGAAGGCCGGATCGCCGGCGCCGGCCTCGACGTCTTCGAGAAGGAGCCGGCAATCGATCCGAAACTCGTCCGGCTCGCCACGGAGGGCAAGGTCGTTCTCCTGCCGCATATGAGTTCGGCCACCATCGAAGGACGCATCGACATGGGCGAGAAGGTGGTCATCAACATCCGTACCTTCTTCGACGGCCACCGCCCGCCGGACCGCGTGTTGCCGAACCGGGTCTAGTTTTCCGGAAACATCCGCAAAACATCCGGCCCTTTCCCGCCGACATTCACGGAACCCGGATCCGATCGGCCTGACGCCGCCGGTAGCGCAGCGTCTCGAAACGCGCCGACAGGCCGTCGTAAAGCAGGAGCCGGCCGACGAGCGGCTCGCCGGCGCCCGTCAGGAGCTTGATCGCCTCCATCGCCATCAGCGTGCCGACGACGCCCGTAAGCGCGCCAACGATGCCGGCCTGGGCGCAGGAGGGCACCGTTCCGGGCGGAGGCGGCGCGGGAAAGAGATCGCGATAGCCCGGATTGCGCCGCCCGTCCGCACCGGTCTCATAGGGTTTCAGCACCGTGAGCGAACCGTCGAAACGGCCGACCGCACCGGCGACGAGCGGCATTTTCGCCGCTTCCGCAGCATCGGCAGCCGCATAGCGGGTGTCGAAATTGTCGGAGCCGTCGATCAGCAGATCGAAACCGGCGAGAAGTCCGGCGGCGTTTTCCGGCGTGAGGCGCGTGTCCATGCCCTCGAAGCGGACATGGGGATTGAGCCGCCCGACGCTTGCCGCGGCGCTTTCGATCTTCATCGCGCCGAGCGTTCCCGTCTCATGGATCACCTGGCGCTGGAGATTGGACAGCGAGACCGTATCGTCATCGATCACCGCGAGCCGGCCGACGCCGGCGGCGGCGAGATACTGGATGACCGGCGCGCCGAGGCCGCCCGCCCCGATGATGAGCACGCTCGCCCGCTTCAGCCGCTGCTGGCCCGCGCCGCCGATCTCGGCCAGCACGATATGGCGGCGGTAGCGCTCGATCTCGTCGGGCGTCAGGGCGTCGGTCATGACGAGACCTCTCCGTTGGCGACGGTCAGGAACTGGGCGCGCTCGCCCAGCGCCCCGAACATGGCACGGTCCGTCCCGGTCATGAAGGCCTGGCCGCCGAGCGCATCGACCCGGTCGAAGAGCGCGGCGCGGCGGCCCGCATCGAGATGGGCGGCGATCTCGTCGAGAAGCAGCACCGGCGCATGCCCGGTCATGCCCGCCACAAGACCGGCATGGGCGAGGATGAGGCCGATGAGCAACGCCTTCTGTTCGCCCGTCGAGCAGCGTCCGGCCTCCATGTCCTTTTCCCGGTGGCGGATGACGAGATCGGCGCGATGCGGCCCTTCCAGCGTGCGGCCGGCGGCCGCGTCGCGATAGCGGCCCTCGCGCAGCAGCGCCAGATAGATCTCCTCGATCTCATAGGCCGGGCGCAGCCATTCGCCGTCGAGAAAGCCGAAAAGACCAAGGACGGCCGATGGAAAAGGGCCGTCGTCACGCGCCGCCTCGACGAGGCCGGCGAGAAGCCCCACGAGTTCGTGGCGGGCATGGGCGAGCGCAATACCCAGCTCGGCCATCTGCCGCTCCAGCGCCGTCAGCCAGGCCGGATCGGGGCGCGGTTCGGACAGAAGCCGGTTGCGGCCGCGCATGGCCTTCTCGTAGTCGACGGCGCGGCGTCCGTGCTCGGGATCGAGCGACAGGACGAGCCGGTCGAGAAAGCGGCGGCGATCGGCCGAGGGGCCGGTGAAAAGCCCGTCCATGGCGGGCGTCAGCCAGAGAATGCGCAGATGATCGAGCAGTTCGTCGACGGTGCGGGACGGCGTGCCGTTGATGCGCAGCCGCCGCGCCTGCCCTTCCTCGCCGCCCTCGGTTCCCGTGCCGATATCGACCTCGCCCGCCATGCCTTCCACCGTCGCGAAGACGGAAAAGCCGTTGCCGCTGCCGGCGCGCGGTATGTCGCCATAGGCGGCGCGGCGCAGCCCCCGGCCGGGCGAGAGGAAGGAGACGGCCTCCATGAGATTGGTCTTGCCCGCGCCGTTCTGGCCGGTCAGCACCACATGCCGCCCGTCGAGCGCCAGCGACAGGCTGGCGTAATTGCGGAAATCCGCAAGCTTGAGGCGGGAAAGAAAAACCTTCTGGGGCATCGCGTGTCCGGATCGTTCGGCAAGACAGCTATGCCGGAGGCGGCGTGATTGCAAGCCCGCCGGCCGGGAAAGCAAAAGAGGGCAATGATGGCGAGGCGCACGCAATTTCCCTTTCACGGTGTTTTGCTGTAGGTCAGGGCGAACCTCCCCGAGACTGCAAGGATCCTCGTTTTGCTCTCCCGCACGCGCCTTTTCGAAAAGAGTTTTTCCGCCTTCCTGTTCGACATGGACGGCACCCTCATCAACTCGATCCCCGCCACCGAGCGCGTGTGGAGCGCCTGGGCGCTCAGCCACGGGCTCGACGTCGCCGCCTTCCTGCCGACCATGCACGGCGTGCGCGGCATCGACACCATCCGCAGGCTGGCCCTGCCGGGCGTCGATGCCGAGGCCGAGGCAAAGGAAATCGAGCGGCGCGAGATCGAGGACGTGGACGGGATCGTGCCGATTGCCGGCGCTGCCCGCTTCCTCGCATCGCTGCCGGCGGATCGCTGGGGCATCGTCACCTCGGCGCCCATCGCGCTGGCGCGCCGCCGGTTGGCCGCCGCCGGCCTGCCGGTGCCCGCCGTCATCGTGACGGCAGAGGACGTCGAGGCCGGCAAGCCCGCCCCCGACGGCTACCTGCTGGGCGCAAGACGGCTCGGCGTGGAAGCGGCCGACTGCGTCGTCTTCGAGGACGTGCCGGCGGGCGTTCGCGCCGGTGAAAGCGCCGGCGCAAGCGTCGCGGTCATCATCGCCACCCATACCCACCCAATCGAAACCACCCACCCGACACTCGACGGCTACGAGAACGTCGAGGTCCATGTGGAGGCCGATGGCCGGCTATCGCTGCTGCGCGCCGCCGCCTGACCGCGGCCCGCGCCGGATCGCCCGTCAGGCGTTGCCGATCACGATGCCGGCGGCCAGCACCAGGCCGCCGCCGAGCACGACCTGCATCGCCGCCCGGAAGAAGGGCGTGTCCATGTAGCGGTTCTGGATGAAGGCGATCGCCCAGAGCTCGACGAAAACGACGGCGATGGCGATGATCGTCGCCAGCATGAAATCCGGAATGAGATAGGGCAGCGTGTGGCCGAGCCCGCCGATGGTCGTCATGATGCCGGAGGAAAGCCCGCGACGCAGCGGCGAACCGCGACCGGAAAGCTTGCCGTCATCGTGGGCGGCTTCGGTGAAGCCCATGGAGATGCCGGCGCCGACCGACGCCGACAGGCCGACGAGAAAGGTCTGCCAGGTGTCCTGCGTGGCGAAGGCGGCCGCGAAGATCGGCGCGAGCGTCGAGACCGATCCGTCCATCAGGCCGGCAAGCCCCGGCTGCACATAGGTGAGCAGGAACTGCCGCCGCGCGGTCATGTCTTCCTCATCCTTCGCATCGGCCGGCACCAGCGTCTCGCCCAGACGGCGCGCCAGCGATTCGTGGGATTTTTCCGCCAGCGCCAGATCTCCGAGCAGCTTGCGCGTCGCCGCATCCTGCGTGCGCGCCGCCGCCTCCAGATAGAAACGATGGGCCGACGCCTCCATCGCCTCGGTCTGCTCGCGGATCCTGTCCAGCGGCATGTTGGCGACAAGCCAATCCGGCTTGCGCTCCGGGAAATCGCGCACGAACTCGCGGCGGATCAGCGGAATGCGGCTGCCGAAACGGGCCATATGCCGGTCGATCAGCTGCCGGCGGTGATGGTTTTCCTCCTCCGCCATTTCCTCGAAGACACGCGCCGAATGGGGATAACTCCCCCGCAGCATGTCGGCATAGGCGAGATAGATGCGCGCGTCATCCTCCTCGGAGGAAATGGCGAGCGCCAGAATTTCCTGTTCGCTGAGCGACTCCAGGCTGCGTTTGGCGGAACGGAAGAAGCGGGAGAGCATCGACGGCCTTTCTAGTTTAGAATAATTCTAAATATAGGCACTGGTATCGCCCGGTCAAGCTCGACACCGGCCCGCCGCCATGGCAAAGATGCGGGCATGAAGCCGATGCAGCGCCCTGACGGATACCCTTCGTGACATCCCCTCTCCGACCGCTTCCCGCCAGCGCCGACACCTATCTCGACCGGATCGGCCGGATGGTCGCCACCCGGTTGCAGCAGCAGACATCCGGCTATGAGCCCTATACGCCTTCCGATCCGGAAACGCTGGCGCGCACGCTCCGGCCCGGCGACGTCCTGCTTATCGAAGGCAATCAGAAGGTATCGGCGGCGATCAAATATCTCACCCAGTCGACATGGTCGCACGCGGCCCTCTTCGTCGGCGACGAGATACCGCTGACCCTCGACCAGGCGACACGGCCGGCAACCGACCGGCCGCAGCTCATAGAGGTCAATCTGGGAGAGGGGTGCGTTGCGGTGCCGCTGTCGAAATACCGCACCTACAATACCCGCATCTGCCGGCCCCTGGGATTGACGCCGGACGATCGCGATGCGGTGATCGCCTTCATGGTTTCAAGGCTCGGCCTGAAGTACGATACGAAGAACATCCTCGACATGCTGCGCTATTTCCTGCCGACGCCGCCGATCCCGGTGCGCTGGCGGCGGCGGATGATCGCCTTCGGTTCCGGCGATCCGACCCGCGCGATATGTTCGACGCTGATCGCCGAAGCCTTCGAGCAGATCCGCTATCCGATCCTGCCGCAGGTCGAGCGCGCGCCCGGCGAGACGGCGGCCTCCTCGCCCTATTCCCGCGAGGAAATCCTGCATATCCGCCATCATTCGCTCTATACGCCGCGCGATTTCGACCTCTCGCCCTATTTCGAGATCGTCAAGCCGACACTGAAATACGGCTTCGACTACAAGCGGCTGGAATGGGCGGACCGTGAGGGGCCGTAAAGCCCTTCACGTCTTTGCGAAAGAGCGGATCAGCCCTTGAGCGGCGAGATGGAAATCTCGACGCGACGGTTTTCGGCCCGGCCGGCTTCCGTGGCGTTGGAGGCGACCGGCCGATCCAGACCGTAGCCGATCGCCGACATGCGGCGGGTGTCGATGCCGGCCGAGGCCAGATAATTGGCGACGGAGACGGCGCGGCGTTCCGACAGGGCGAGGTTGTACTGGGCGCTGCCGGTCGAGTCGGTGTGGCCGTCGACGTCGATCAGCGTCTTGTCGAATTTGCGCAACACGATGGCCACCGAATCGAGCGTGCGATAGAAGGCCGGAATGACCTGGTCCTGATCGGTCGCGAAGGTGATGTTCGACGGCATGTTGAGGATGATGCGGTCTCCCGCGCGGGTGACCGAGACGCCGGAACCCTCGAGCTGGGCGCGCAGTTCGGCTTCCTGGGTGTCCATATAGTTGCCGACGGCGCCGCCCGCCAGCGCGCCGATACCCGCGCCGATCAGCGCGGCATTGCGCCGCTGGACCGGGTTCTTGCCGATCAGAAGGCCGGATGCGGCCCCGAGGCCCGCGCCGATCAGCGCGCCGCCGGAGGTGTTCGACATCTTCTGTTCGCCCGTATACGGGTCGGTCGTCGTGCAGGCGGAGAGAAAGATCGCGGCCGTCGCGACAATCGCGCATTTCTTGTACATCAAGGGGTCCCCAAACAGTTCCGGATGATTCTGCTTCAACCTAGCGATTGCGGCGGAAACAGGAAAGAGCCGGAAAAACCCTATTTTTCACGCGCCCCGGCGGAAGTCACGCCGACGCTTGCGGCCACCACCAGCGCCGTTCCCAGCATCTGGAACGCCGTCAGCGACTGCTCCAGGACGAGGAACCCCGCCATCGCGCCGAGCGCCGGTTCCAGGCTCATCAGGATGCCGAAGGCAGCGAGCGGCATGCGGCGCAGCGCCGTCATCTCCAGCGCATAGGGCAGGAGCGGCACCATGACGGCAAGGCCCAGCATACGCGTGAGCCCCTCCGGATTCATCGCCGCGCCCGCCTGCCACAGCCCGAAGGGCGCAGCGGCGGCGGTCGCCACGAGCAGCGACATCGTCAACCCTTCCAGCCCGGTAAAAAGACGGCCGGAACGCTTCACGAGCACGATATAGGCGCCCCAGCCGACGGCGGCGACGAAGGCGAAGAACATGCCGGCGGGATCGCCGATCCAGCCCTGGCCGTCCCGCGACAGGAGCCCGACACCGGCAAGCGCCGCGGCCGGCCAGAGAAGACGCCATCCGCCGCCGAGCGTCACGGTCGCCACCGCCAGCGGGCCGAGAAATTCGATGGCGACGGCAAGCCCCAGCGGAATACGCTCGATGGCGGTGAAAAAGCTGAGCGTCATGCCGGCGATGGTGACGCCGAGCGCCAGCGCGCTCAGCCATTGCGCCCGATTGTACCGGCGCAGCGGCGGCCGCACGATGGCCGTCAGGATTGCGGCGGCCAGCGCCAGCCGGAGGAAGGTGGTGGCGAAAGCGCCGTAATCCATGATCGCGACCGCGGAAAAGGCCGCGCCGAACTGGATGCTCGCCATGGAAAGAAGGCAGAGCGCGACGCCGGACATGAGCCCCGCATTGCCGGCACCCGGCAATCTGCCGCCCTTTTCCACTATCGCCTGCTGATCGGCCATCCCGTCTCCCTGCGGCCCGGGATCGACCGGGCCCGCCATCCTGCCTGCGCGTCCCGCAGGAGCGCACATGGCGAAAAATCCATAGTCGGGGCGACCGGCGTCAGCCCTCGATGCCCCGCAGCACATTGGCGACATTGAGGCCGATTTCCTCAACGCCGTAACCGCCCTCCATGCAGACCACCACCGGAACGCCGCTTCCGGCGATCGCCCGCCCCATGGCGAGGAAATCCGGCGTGGCCAGCTTGAAGAAGGAGATCGGATCCTTCTCGAACGTGTCGACCCCCAGCGAGACGACGATCGCCTCCGCGCCGAAGGCGGCGATCCGCTTCAACGCATCGGCCAGCGCCTCGCCCCAGACGGCATAGGGCGTGCCGGGCGGCATCGGATAATTGCGCGTCATGCCCTCGCCCGGCCCCTTGCCGGTCTCCTCCGCATAGCCGAGGAAATGCGGGAAGGCATCGGCGGGATCGCCGTGCAGCGAGGCGAAGAAGACGTCCGCGCGGTCGTAGAAGATGTCCTGGGTGCCGTTGCCGTGATGGAAATCGACATCGAGGATCGCCACCCTGCCCGCTCCCTTGTCGAGCAGGCGCTGGGCGGCGACGGCGGCATTGTTGATGAAGCAATAGCCGCCGAAACTGTCAATGCCGGCATGATGACCCGGCGGGCGGCAAAGGGCGAAGACGGACGCCGCGCCTTCCGCTACGATATCGGCGGCGGTGACGGCGGAGCGCATGGACGAGACGGCCGCCTCCCAGGTGCCCGGCGAGATCGCCGTTTCGGAAGCGTTGCAATAGTAGCCGAGCACGCCCTCGATATCGGTCGGGATGCGCGGCGAGGTGCGGCGGACGGGAAACGAGGTGGCGATGGCCTCGCCCTTGTAGCCAGCGGCCACCCAGCGTTCCCAGGCCGTTTCGAGAAAGGCGAGATAGCCGGCGTCATGCACCTTGAGCGCGGTTTCAAGCCCGTGCGCATGCGGCGCGGACACGTCGGTGAACCCCGCCTCCTTCACCGCCGCCAGGATCCACTCCGCCCGGAACGGGGCTTCGAAGGGCGGCACCAGTTCGCCCCCGAACAGTTCGGTCCGGGCATTCCTGAGCTTGTGATCCTCGGAAAATATGACGCGCACGAAAGGCTCCCTTCCTCGAATTCTCCCGGCGCGACGTTAGTGCATTTTTGCCGCAAGGCAACCGCCGGGCGCGTCGGCGCAGCCGCACCGGGGCCAGATGAAGGAGGGAAAATTATTTTCACCATGGCGCTGCGGCGACAATGCGCCACGCCCCCTCCCGCTATGGTGGCGACGTCGAATCGAAACGGGGAGAAATAGATGACGGGACCGGCGGTGCGGGCTTCTTCGCTCTTTTCCATTACCGCCATCGTCGTCTCCATGACCTTCGTGGCGATCGGCAACGGCATCATGCTCGCCTATGTGCCCTATGTCCTGACGCTTTCCGGCGCACCGGACTGGTCCTCGGGCGCCGCGGTGACGGCGATTGCCTTCGGCGGGCTGATCGGCTGCATCATCGCCGGACCGGTCATCCGGCGGGTCGGACACGCCCGCGCCTTCTCCTGCTCTCTCGCGCTGGTGATCCTCGCCGCGGTGCTGGTCGCCCTCGGTCTCAATCCGCTCGTCTGGGTGCTGGCGCGCGGCATCTACGGCGCGGCCGGAAACGCCAATTTCATCATCGCCCAGAGCTGGATCAACCACGCCAGCGACAACCGCTGGCGCGGCAAGGCCATGTCGTTCTTCTACATGACCTATCTGCTCGGGCTCGGCGTCGGAGCCTGGCTGTTCGGGCAATTGCCTGCGGAGGGCAATCTGGCGCCGCTCATCACCATCCTGTCGACGACGCTGGCGCTGCTGCCGATCGGCCTGACCCGCCTGCCGACGCCGCCGCCGCCCGCCCGCGTCAGCCTCGACTTCGCCATGGCCTGGCGCAATTCTCCGGTGGCGCTTGCCGGCATCCTCGCCGCCGGAGGCCTTTCCATGGTGGTGCAGGGGTTCACGCCGATCTTCGCGACAAGCCAGAAGGTGAGCCAGTCGGATGTGGCGCTGCTGATGTTTTCCATGCAGTTCGGCCTGCTCTTCGTGCAGTACCCGCTCGGCCTGCTGTCCGACCGCATCGACCGGCGCATCGTCCTGATCGCCACCTGCCTGCTCATCGCAGGCGCGGCGGTCGCCGCCCTCTTCGTCACGTTCCAGGCTTTCCTGCTGCTGATCTTCGTCTATGCGATCTGGGCGGGCGCTACGGAATCGGTCTATTCCATCGCCAACGCCCACGCCAACGACCGGACGGATCCGGAGGATTTCGTGCCGCTCGCCTCCACCATGCTCGTGGCCTGGTCGGTCTCCGCGACGCTGGTGCCGCTCGGGGTGACGGCGCTGACGCCGGTCCTCGGCGATCACACCTTCATCTATGCGGTGATCGCCGTCGCGCTCACCTATGGAGTGTTCGTCGCCACGCGGCTGCGCCGCCGCGAGACGGTGCCGCCCGAAGAACGCGAGAACTTCGAGCTCAGGAGCGCCCAGGTGCCGAACGCCGGCGCGCTCGTGGAAGGCGAACCGCCCCGGGAACCGTGAGCGGGATGGTGAACGAAGCGTTCATTTACCGCTTTGCCTGCGTGTTGCCCGCTGCTATATGGCGCGCATGAGCACCAATTCTTCGACGCCCCTCGATCACATCCGCAATTTCTCGATTGTCGCGCATATCGACCACGGCAAGTCGACGCTTGCCGATCGGCTGATCCAGGCCTGCGGCGGCCTTGCCGAACGCGAAATGAGCGCGCAGGTCCTCGACAATATGGAGATCGAGCGCGAGCGCGGCATCACCATCAAGGCCCAGACCGTGCGCCTGCATTACAAGGCGCAGAACGGCGAGACCTATGTGCTGAACCTCATCGACACGCCCGGTCACGTCGACTTCGCCTATGAAGTCTCGCGGTCGCTGTCGGCCTGCGAGGGCTCGCTGCTCGTCGTCGACGCCAGCCAGGGCGTGGAGGCCCAGACGCTCGCCAACGTCTATCAGGCGATCGACAACGACCACGAACTCGTCACCGTGCTCAACAAGATCGACCTTCCGGCCGCCGAACCCGACCGCATCAAGGAACAGATCGAAGAGGTGATCGGCATCGACGCCTCGGATGCCGTGCTCATTTCGGCCAAGACCGGCCTCGGCATCCCGGACGTGCTGGAAGCCATCGTCGAGCGCCTGCCCGCACCGAAGAGCGAAGGCGGCGAGAAAGCGCCGCTGAAGGCGCTGCTCGTCGACAGCTGGTACGACACCTATCTCGGCGTCATGGTGCTCGTGCGCGTCATCGAGGGCCGGCTCAACAAGGGCCAGTCCATCCGCATGATGGGAACGGGTGCGAAATATTCCGTCGAGCGCGTCGGCGTGCTGACGCCGAAGATGGTCGCCATGGATTCGCTCGGCCCCGGCGAGATCGGCTTCATCACCGCGTCCATCAAGGAGGTCGCCGATACGCGCGTCGGCGATACGATCACCGACGACAGGCGTCCGACGGACAAGGCCCTGCCGGGCTTCAAGCCGGCCCAGCCGGTGGTGTTCTGCGGTCTCTTCCCGGTCGATGCCGCCGACTTCGAGGAATTGCGCTCGGCCATGGGCAAGCTGCGCCTCAACGACGCTTCCTTCTCCTTCGAGATGGAAAGCTCGGCGGCCCTCGGCTTCGGCTTCCGCTGCGGCTTCCTCGGCCTTCTGCATCTCGAGATCATCCAGGAGCGCCTTTCGCGCGAATTCGACCTCGACCTGATCGCCACGGCGCCTTCCGTCGTCTACCAGCTCACCATGACCGACGGCACCGAGAAGGAACTGCACAACCCGGCCGACATGCCGGACATCGTGAAGATTTCCGAATTCCGCGAGCCCTGGATCAAGGCGACGATCATGACGCCGGACGAATATCTCGGCGGCATCCTGAAGCTTTGCCAGGACCGGCGCGGCATCCAGACGGAACTCACCTATGTCGGCAGCCGCGCGATGCTGACCTACGAACTGCCGCTCAACGAGGTGGTCTTCGACTTCTACGACCGGCTGAAGTCGATCTCCAAGGGCTATGCGTCCTTCGACTACAATCTGGCGGATTATCGCGAGAGCGACCTCGTCAAGCTGTCGATCCTCGTCAATGGCGAGCCGGTCGACGCGCTTTCCATGCTCGTTCACCGTTCCGCAGCCGACCGGCGCGGCCGCACCATGTGCGAGAAGCTGAAGGAACTGATCCCGCCGCATATGTTCCAGATCCCGATCCAGGCGGCCATCGGCGGCAAGGTCATCGCCCGCGAGACCGTGCGGGCGCTGCGCAAGGACGTGACTGCCAAATGCTACGGCGGCGACGCCACCCGCAAGCGCAAGCTTCTGGAAAAGCAGAAGGAAGGCAAGAAGCGCATGCGCCAGTTCGGCAAGGTGGAAATCCCGCAGGAAGCCTTCATCGCAGCACTCAAGATGGGCGACGAATAGGCCGGCGAAGCCACATCCTTGCGCGCCAGTTTCGAAGCAACGCGCCTCAGTGGTGCGGATGCAGCGCGTCGTTGAGATACATGCAAGTCAGCATGGTGAAGACATAGGCCTGAATGGCCGCCATCAGGAATTCCAGCGCCGTCAGCGCCACCGTCATGGCGAAGGGCAGCACCGCGCCCAGCATCCCGAGCGCGCCGAAGCCGCCCATCGACACGACGAAGCCGGCAAACACCTTGATCGTGATATGACCCGCCAGCATGACCGCGAAGAGACGGACGGAATGGCTGACCGGCCGGGACAGATAGGAGATCGTCTCGATCGGCACGATGATCGGCGTCAGGATGAGTGGCACGCCCTCGGGCACGAAAAGCCTCAGGAAGCCGAAGCCATGCCGGGCGAGGCCGTAAAGGGTCACGGTGGCGAAAACCAGCATCGCCAGTCCGAAGGTGACGATCAGCTGGCTCGTCACCGTGAAGGCATAGGGAAACATGCCGACCAGATTGGCGGTGAGGATGAACATGAACAGCGAGAAGACGAGCGGGAAGAAGCGCATCCCCTTTTCGCCCGCATTCGAGCGCAGCGTCGTCGCCACGAATTCCGTGACCATTTCGGCGGCGGATTGCCAGCGGCCGGGCACCAGTCCCCGCCGGCCCGTCGCCAGCAGCAGGAAGGCCCCCGCCACCCCGACGGTCAGCACCATATAGGCGGACGCATTGGTGAAGCTGAGGTCGATCCCCCCCATTTCCAGGGGGACAATGGGCTTGATCTCGAATTGCTCAATCGGTCCGGCCATCGGAAATCCTCGTCTTGGCGGCACCATGCAACCGCAAGCGCGGGGCGGCTGACCGGCCGATGAAGAAGGGAGAGGAGCGAAGGGTCCCGCAGGAGCAGCGTGCCGTTGCGGGCGCTGCCGCAAAGGCCGAAAACGGCGTTCCAGGACTGGCGGGATGATGTTTCAAGGCTTCATCTTCACTCTGCCGGCCAGCATATACCCAAAAAGACGCGCGCGCCTAGACCGCTGCCGGTGAAAAGGCGATCACTTGCGCCCGCCGTTTCCAGAACGGGCCTGAACGGTCGTCACCCAGGCGCGGGCAAGCGCAAGGCCCGTCGCCTCGGAGGCCGGTCCATATTCGGTCGCCAGCCCCGCGCGCCGCTCCAGCCAGCCGGGCGACAGCGCCTCGACCGTTTCGGGGAAATTCCGGACCCACAGGTCGACCACCGCGCGGTCGGCCTCGAAATGGAACTGCGTGCCATAGACCGCACGTCCGATACGGAAGGCCTGGTTTGCGGCCACGTCGCTTTCGGCAAGCCGCACCGCGCCCTGCGGCAACGCGAACGTATCGCTGTGCCACTGGAAGATCGCGAAGCGGTCGGCGGCAGCCGACAGGACCGGATCGGCCCGGCCTTCGGCCGTCAGCGACACGTCGCACCAGCCGAATTCGGTCGCCACGCCGATATGGTTTTCCGCCCCATAGGCGCGGGCCAGAAGCTGGCTGCCGAGGCAGACGCCGAGCACCGACTTGTCCTCTTCGCCGAACCGGCGCATCAGCCGGCTCAGCGCCGGAAGATAGGGGTGGCGCTCGTCGTCGAGCGCATTCTGCGGGCCACCCATGACAATGATCGCGTCATGGGCGCGATCGTCGCCGGGGATCGGCTCACCGGCATGCGGCCGGCAGATGTCGAGCGTCGCCCCCGCCTCGCAAAGCGCCGCGCCGATCCGGCCGAGTTCCGTCACCCTGTCGTTTTCCACCACCAGCACGCGCATGAGGCATCCTTTCCGCTCGAACCGGCCGGAGACAATCACGGGCGGCCGTTCCGTTCAAGAGCGATCCGGCGATTGTCGCGCGGGCCTGACGATGCTATCGCAGCCGGCAGAAGCGGGAGACGACCAGATGCGCGATACGACCCTTACCGAACTTTCGATCCGCCGCCCCGACGACTGGCACCTGCACCTGCGCGACGGCGCGATGCTGGCCGGCGTGATCGGCGACACCAGCCGGCATTTCGCCCGCGCCATCATCATGCCGAACCTGGTGCCGCCGGTGGTGACCACGGACGATGCGGCCGGCTATCGCCAGCGCATTCTCGACGCCCTTCCGCAAGGCGACCGCTTCGAACCGCTGATGACGCTCTATCTCACCGAGCACACGAATCCCGACGACGTGGAGGCGGGCCACCGCAGCGGGCTGATCCGGGCGGTCAAGCTCTATCCCGCTGGCGCCACGACCAATTCGCACAGCGGCGTGCGCGATCTCGCGAAGGTGATGCCCGTACTGGAACGAATGGCGAAGATCGGCCTGACGCTCTGCGTGCACGGCGAGGTGACGACGCCCGAGATCGACATCTTCGACCGCGAGGCCGTCTTCATCGAAACGGTGCTCGATCCATTGCGCGAACGGCTGCCGGAGCTGCGCATCACCATGGAGCATGTCACGACGAAGGACGGCGTCGACTATATCCGCACGGCCAAGGCCAATCTTGCCGGCTCGATCACCACCCATCATCTCATCATCAATCGCAACGCCATCCTCGTCGGTGGCATCCGTCCGCATTATTATTGCCTGCCGGTCGCCAAGCGCGAGGAGCATCGGCTGGCGCTGCGCGAGGCCGCCACCTCCGGCGACGCACATTTCTTCCTCGGAACCGATTCCGCTCCCCATGCCGATCCGCTCAAGGAATGCGGCTGCGGCTGCGCCGGCATCTATACGTCGATCAACACCATGAGCTGCCTGGCCCATGTTTTCGAGGAGGAAGGCGCCCTCGACCGCCTCGAAGCCTTCACCTCGCTCCACGGGCCGGCCTGGTACGGCCTGCCGCCGAACGAGGAGCGGATCCGGCTCCTGCGCCGGGACACGCCGGTCGTCTTTCCTGCCCGGCGCGATACGGGGGCGGGACCGGTGACTGTCTTCGACCCGATGTTCCCGCTTTATTGGGACGTCGCCTGAAATCCGGCCAGCGTCAGATGAAGGGCCGGGGCTGCCGCGTCAGCCCGTCCCAACCGGAAAGGGCAAGCAGGCCCTCGGCGTCCTCGATCTCGCAACCCCGGTCCTTCCAGCTTGCAAGCTTGCGCTGCGCCAGCCGGCGCAGGGTCTTGTTGGTATGGACAAGCGAAAGGCCGAGCGTATCTGCGACATGCTGCTGCGTGACGGGAATGAAACGCCGGTCGTCTTCCGCGGCCTCCCCGAGGGCGCGCGCCCGCTGGTGCAGGAAGGAAAGCAGATAGGCCGCCCGCTCCAGCGCGGAGCGCCGCCCGATGCTCAGCAGATGCTCGTCGAGGATGCGCTCCTCGTTTGCGGCGATCCAGGTGATGTCGTAAGCGAGGGAGGGATGCCTCTCGAAAAGCCTTTCCAGCCGCGACCGCTCGAAGACGCAGAGCGTCAGCGGCGTCAGCGCCTCGACGGAATGGTCCATTTCCCCCATCAGGCCGCTTTGCAGGCCGATGAGATCGCCGGGCAGCGCATAGTTGAGAATTTGCCGCCGCCCGTCCGGCAGAAGCTTGTAGCGGAAGGCCCAGCCGGACAGCAGGGTGAAGAGATGGGGACTATGGGTCTCCGCCACAAGGACGGTCGCCCCGCGCGCGACGGAAAGCTCTCCCGCCTTGAAATGCGAGACGAATTCCAGTTCCTCGGCGCTGAAATCGCGGAAAACCTCAAGCTTCCGCAACGGACACTTGAAACAGGGGGTACGCCAGCGCGTGTGCCGTTCCGCCGTGCCATTCGCCATTCCCGCCCCCTGCCATTCGGCCCGCCGGCCTTCGCAAGACCCCGACCCTCGCGATGGCAAACGTCGCATGCCACGGCTTGTTCCGCCGGGCCTCTAGCGGTTCCGGTTTTCACTGAAGCGGTAGAACCGCTCCATCTCTTTGTTCCAGCCGCATTTCCGGATGCAAAACCGTTTCACGCTTTTGCTGGAAAGGCTCTATGTCTTTTTTAAATGACGGCGGCGTCGGGGCGACGCAGATTGCATGCCCCCGTCCGGAAGGGCGGCGACGCAAGGAAACGACGACATGCAGACGTCATCACCGCATATCCTGATCGTCGAGCCGGAATTTCTGGTCGCGCTCGATGCGGAATATCTCATCACCTCGGCAATCGCCTGCCGCACCACGCTGTTGCAGCCGGATCAGTTCGACCGGTGGGACGCGCCATCGCTGGCAAAAATCGACCTTTGCCTGCTGGACCTGCCGTTCGACGCGGCGGAGGCGGCCCCGCGCATCGACCGCCTGCGAAAAGCCGGCGTGCCGCTGCTCCTGACCACCGCCAACGACCGGGCGGGACAGGGTCTCGCCACGCTCGAAGACCTGCCGGTGATCATGAAGCCCTATGACGGCGAAGCGTTGATTGCGCTGGTCAGCCGGTGGATGCGACCACCGGCCAGATGCCTCGAAAACTTCCGGTAAGACCCGAAATTGCCTCAGAACTGGCGGCCGATCCGGGCATCGACCGAATGGGCGTTGGATCCGCGGATGGCGAAGAAGAACAGGATCAGCGTCCAGAGAATCGACTTCTCCGCACCGCCGATGCCTTCACCCTGAACCACGCCGTGGAAATAGACGGTGACCGCCAGAACGATCGTCGCGGCGAAGGCCGCGGGACGGGTGAAAAGGCCGATCGCAATCAGGATGCCGCCAAAGAACTCGGTTATCGCCAGAAGCAGCGACCAGAGCGCGCCGGGATAAAAGCCCAGGCTTTCGACCATGCCGCTTGCACCGAAGGGATTGAGGATCTTGCCGTAGCCGTGGCTGACGAGAAGCAGGCCGGCGGCAAGGCGCAGGAGGGTTTCCGCGCTTTCCCCCAGCGCCGCATAGAGGCCGCCAAGCGACGGCAGGATCAGACGGGGGCGATTGGTGGCGGGCTCGGTCATCGGGGCTCCTGCTGGTGATGTTGCATCGCACACATTCGACCGGATAGAGCCCCGGGACAAGCGCCTGCCGATCAATCGGCGATAAAATGCATTGACATTTCCGTGAGGAACGCGTCTCCCCGGGGAACGGCCCGCGTGGGCCTCCGCGATACAGAGGAGACGTCCATGTCCGATGCAAGGCCTCGTGTTTCCATTCTCTACTGCACCCAGTGCAACTGGCTGCTGCGGGCCGGCTGGATGGCGCAGGAACTGCTGTCGACCTTTTCCGACAGCCTCGCGGAGGTGGCGCTCATTCCCGGCACCGGCGGCAGTTTCGAAATCCGGGTCGACGAGACCCTGATATGGGAGCGCAAACGCGACGGCGGCTTTCCCGGCGCGAAAGAGCTCAAGCAGCGTGTCCGCGACATTATCGATCCGCAGCGCGATCTCGGTCACGTCGACCGCAGCGGCACAACCGACGCCTGACCGACAGCGGGACAAAGCCCGCCGCCGGCGTCGCCTGCCTCAGCGGTAGGGCGAATAGCAGACCCGATAGATCCCGCGCCCCGCATGATAGCGGTCGGTGGCGGGATTATAGGTGCGGTAGCGGTTCAGGCACCAGCGCACATGCGCCCTGCCGCCGCCGTAGTAATAGCGCGGCCGCTCGTAGCGCGGACGATAGTAGGGCCGCAGGCGGTAGTGGTCGCGATAATAATACCGTGGCCGGTAATGGCGGCGCTCCCAGCCGCAATGGTAACCGAAGCAGAAAGCCTGGACCTTCGTCAACGCGCCGTTGCCCTCCGTCTGGACGTCGGGCATGGGGAACGGAGCGGCCTGCGATGCGCCGAGCGGCGCGAAGGTCGAGGCGGCGGTTATTGCGCAGCCGAAAATGACATTTTGAATTGCGGACATGTCGGTTCCTCAGACATATCGGGCTCGTTGTCCCGTTGCGTCCCTGATTTGCATTACGTTCAGGCTTTTTGTTTTATTGATGTCGGATCGGTGGTGAACCGGCGTTCGCCGGGAAAAACAGGAAGCGCTATGAGCCTCAAATTCGGCACCAGCGGCCTTCGAGGCCTCTCCAGCGAACTCGCCGGGCCGGCAAGCGCCCTTTATGTGCGCGCCTTCGCCCGGCACCTGCTTGAGAGTGGACAGGCGAAGCCGGGCGACACGGTGCTGGTCGGGCGGGATTTTCGCGAGTCCAGCCCGACGATCGCGGCAATCGCGATGGATGCGCTCCATGCCGAGGGCCTGCATCCCGCCGATTGCGGGACGCCGCCGACGCCGGCGCTGGCGCTGATGGGGCTTGCCCGCCGGGCAGCCTGCCTGATGGTGACCGGCTCCCATATTCCGGCCGACCGCAACGGCATAAAATTCTACCGGCCGGACGGCGAAATCGACAAGGACGACGAGGCCGCCATCACCCGCGCCGCCGAGGCGATCCGCAGCGCGGGGATGGCCGCCCCTGCCCGCATCACGCCGGAAGACCTGAGCGCCGAGACACTCTCGCTCTACGAAGCCCGCAATCTGGCGCTATTACCCACCGACCGCCTCAAGGGCCTCAGGATCGGCGTCTACCGGCATTCCACGGTGGCGCGCGACCTCTTTGTCTCCATTCTCTCCCGCTATGGGGCGGACATTATTCCGCTCGGGCATTCCGAAACCTTCATTCCCGTCGATACGGAGGCCGTCTCTGCCGAAACCGTGGCGCTGCTGTCCGGCTGGGCGCAGGCCGAGCGGCTGGACGCGATCGTCTCGGCCGACGGCGATGGCGACAGGCCGCTCATCGCCGACGAGGCCGGCATGCCGCTTCGCGGCGATCTTCTCGGCCTTATCGCAAGCCGTTTCCTCGGCGCGACCGCCGTCGCCACCCCCGTCACCTCCAATTCCGGCCTCGAAACGGCGCTTGGCGCGCGGGTTCTGCGCACCCGGGTCGGCTCGCCCTATGTGATCGCCGCGATGAACGAGGCGGTCGCGGCCGGCCAAACCGCCGTGGCCGGCTTCGAGGCGAACGGCGGCACGCTGACCGCCACCGCCTTTTCGGTCAACGGAGGCGTGCTCGCGCCGCTGCCGACGCGCGACAGCCTGCTGCCCGTTCTTGCGGTCCTTTCCCTGCTTGCCGGGGAAAGGCGCCCGCTTTCGGAAATTGCCGCAGGCTTCGGCCTGCCGGTCGCGGCAAGCGACAGGCTGGAGAATTTTCCTGTCGAGACAAGTGCTGCGCTGATGGCCGAGCTGCGCTCCGGCGCGGGGGCGCTGTCGGCCTTTCTCGCACCGCTCGGCGCACCGCTTGAAACGAGCGATATCGACGGCCTGCGCGTGACGCTTGAAGACGGCCGCATCATCCACTTCCGCCCCTCCGGCAACGCCCCGGAAATGCGCTGCTACGTGGAAGCCGAAAACGACGCGTCCGCAGCAGCGCTTCTGAATGCCGGGCTCCGGCGCATCCGCGAGTGGGCGGCGGCGCGCTGACCAATCCGCCAGGCCGTCGCGAAAACTTCAAAATGCCTGTTGACAGCAGCCGGCCGTCCTCGTACATGCCTCTCCGTCGCCCAGATGGCGGAATTGGTAGACGCGCAGGTTTCAGGTACCTGTGCCGCGAGGCGTGGAGGTTCGAGTCCTCTTCTGGGCACCATTCCTTTTGTTTCAAGGTGTTTAAAACACCACCCTGCGTCCCGAAAATTGGACATAGGGAATTCAAAACAAAAGGATTTCCGCGAAGACGTTGTTTTAGTCCGTGCCTATCTGTTTCAGTGCATTTGGCTTGCAGTCATAGCCGATGTACGGTCCAAGGTACGGCTCACAAAATACCCGACCGTTTGTGAACCGTACCCGATCTGACGCAAAACACAGCGAAATCCCTTAGCTATTCGTTAATGATACAAGTAACTCTCAAAGTTATTTCTAACTTTTAATTTTACTTCCTCCGCGCGCGGCCCTACCTGCAGCACAATAGGACAGCTCAGGGAATTTGACTATGATCGCCGCACGAGACGCAAAGGACCTAACGGACGAAGATATCGATCTGGCGAGGGAGCCGGATGTTGATCCCGCATTCGCCAGACGAATGAAAATCGCATGCGACAAGATCAGAGACATGCCGGCTGACAAGGGTCGATCGACCTGGATAATGCAGCAGATGAAGATGAACGGCATCAACGTGAGTCTTCAGACAGCATACCGCTGGTATCACGGCCGGGGCCGCCCCCGGAACCAGAAGCTGCTCATGCTGGCCAAGGTGCTCGGCGTGGACAGCGCATGGCTGGCGAACGGCGATATTCCCGAACTCGACTTTGCCGAGAAGAAGCACTTCAACGCGGCTGCTGACGCGAGCGTCAACGTGGTCATGGGCTTCGTCCAGATGGCAGGCTGGCAATGCGCCTTCCCCGAGGAAGACGACCCGAACCGCGATGCCGTTCATTTCTATTCGATCATCAAGGGGAAGCAGCACCGCTTCCATGTGAGCTACGGTCTCAAGGAAGACGACGGGAGCTACGTGTTTTCTGCCCCGGTCGCACATGAGAAATGCACGGTGGTGGGCCTCATCGAAACGAAGCCTCTGCATGTCGAGTTGTTACAAATCCCCTCGGAAGCCATCGAAGCAGCAGGGTCGGCGCGGACGGGCAGCATCAGGGTCGAGATCGTCAAATCAGGATCGGCATGGGTATCGAAATCACATAAGGTTCAACGCATCGGCAACTTCTCTCAATCGTTGATTTGACGCAGCACGGGTCAAGGCACGGGCCATATACATTCAGACATTAAGATGGTTCAATATATTCAATATGATACGCAACCATCAGGAGTCCTCTCCTGGGCACCATTCCATTCAGAACGCATTGATTGCGTTCGCTTTTCATCCCTTTTTCATAGTCGATCACAGTCCCCGGCGGGATGGTGCGTCCTGTGAGATGGGTTCTGGTGGCGCATGGGCGCAAATGATGGCGGCGCGGGCACTGTTTTTGTGCTTTCATGACGGCCGGCCGAATCGGCCCTTATCCGTGACCACCAGACGTTCCAGCCGCCGAACCCTCGCAAGCTTTCGATATCCATGTCCCTTGAATCCGTCCGCGCCTTTTTCCAGCAGCATGCTCCCGATATCCCCGTTCTGGTCACGGAGGAAAGCTCCGCCACCGTCGCACTGGCGGCTGCCGCCCATTCGGTTGCGCCCGAACAGATCGCCAAGACCATCTGCCTCAGGGTCGGCGAAGACGTCCTGCTGCTCGTGACCAGCGGAACCGCGAGGCTCAGCAACCGCAAGTTCAAGGACCGTTTCGGCGGCAAGCCGCGCATGCTGGACGCCGATACGGTGATCGCCGCGACCAGCCATCCGCCGGGCGGCGTCTGCCCCTTCGGCCTGCCGTCCGCACTTGCCGTCTATTGCGACGAATCGCTGCGGCCCTTCACCGAGGTGGTGCCGGCGGCAGGCGCGACCAATGCGGCGGTGCGCATCGCCCCGCTTCGCATGGCCGAACTCGTTTCGGCGCAGTGGGTCGACGTCTGCGAATAGGCACGGGGCCGGCGATCGCGACGGCGCGCATTTCCTGAAAGACTTTCGTCGAAATTCACGGCAATTGCCGTCTGGCGCAAAAGCGTGACAAAAAGCACTATGCCGGACTTGCGGACGGCAGGCTTCCCCGGCGAAGCGGCCGCCTGCGGCCGGACGGACGGAGGAGATGCCCGGCCGGCTGTCAATGCAAGGCGACGCCCCTGGCGTTCGCCATTGGGGGGAGAAAACATGTTTGAACGGCTTTTCAAGCTCAGTGAGCACCGCACGTCCGTCCGCACCGAACTGGTGGCCGGCCTGACGACGTTCCTCACGATGTCCTATATCATCTTCGTCAACCCGGATATCCTGTCATCGACCGGGATGGATCGCGACGCGGTCTTCGTCGCGACCTGTCTGGCCGCCGCCCTCGGCTCGGCCATCATGGCGCTCGTCGCCAACTGGCCGATCGCCATGGCTCCCGGCATGGGACTCAATGCCTTCTTCGCCTTCACCGTGGTCGCCGCACTGGGCTTCACCTGGCAGCAGGCGCTGGGCGCGGTGTTCATCTCGGGCATGATCTTCGTGATCCTGACCGTCACCGGCATCCGGCGCTGGCTGATCGACGGCATCCCGCATTCCCTCCGGAGCGCGATCGCCGCCGGTATCGGCCTGTTCCTCGGCATCATCGCGCTGAAAAGCTCCGGCATCGTCGTGGCCAATCCCGCAACGCTCGTCGGGCTCGGTGAACTCACCGCGACGGGGCCGCTCCTGGCGATCCTCGGCTTCTTCATCATCGCCGTGCTCGATGCGCTGCGGGTCAAGGGCTCCATCCTGATCGGCATCCTCACCGTCACCGTGCTGTCCTGGTTCCTCGGCGTCAGCGAATTTCAGGGCCTGGTCTCGGCGCCGCCTTCGATCCTGCCCACCTTCTTCCAGCTCGACATCGTCGGCGCGCTGCACGGCGGCCTGCTGCACGTCATCCTTGTCTTCGTGCTCGTCGAGGTCTTCGACGCGACCGGCACGCTGATCGGCGTCGCCAAGCGCGCGAAGCTCATCGAGGAAGGCAAGCCGAACCGTCTCGGCCGCGCGCTGCTGGCCGACAGCACCGCCATCGTCGCCGGTTCGATGCTCGGCACGAGCAGCACCACCGCCTATGTCGAAAGCGCGTCCGGCGTACAGGCCGGTGGCCGCACCGGCCTTACCGCCCTCGTCGTCGCCGTGCTGTTTCTCGCCGCCCTGTTCATCGCGCCGCTGGCCGGCTCCGTGCCGACCTATGCGACAGCGCCGGCGCTGCTCTATGTGGCCTGCCTGATGATCCGCGAACTGGTCGACGTCGAATGGGAGGAACTGACGGAAGCGGCGCCGGCGGCGCTGACGGCGCTCGCCATGCCGTTCACCTATTCCATCGCCAACGGACTGGCCTTCGGCTTCGTGAGCTATGTCGTGCTGAAAGCCTTCACCGGCCAATGGCGCGCCATCCATCCGGCAACGCTGATCGTGGCGGTCCTCTTCGTGATCCGCTTCGCCTTCTTCGCCGAATAGAGCATTTCCAGCAAAAGTGTGAAACGGTTTTGCGCCCGGAAATGCGGCTAAGAAAACAGGTGCCGCTACGGAACGGCTGACCGCAAACGAAAGCAACGGGGCCGCGCGGCGAGCGTGGCCCCCTTTGCTTTCGTGGACACGGCCGCCACCGGCCGGCCGCGTCAGAAACCGAAGGCGCGCTGGGCGGAGGGCGGCGGTCCGACACCGATACCCTCCAGCGCCAGCATCTTCAGCTTCGCCTGCGCGCCGCCCGGAGCGGAAAAACCGCCGACCCGGCCGCCGGCCGCCAGAACCCGGTGGCAGGGAATGATGAGCGCCACCGGATTGCGCGCCATGGCCTGGCCCACGAGGCGCGCGCCTTCCGGCCCCGCATCGACCGCCCGGGCAAGCGCGCCATAGGTCGTCGTCTCGCCCCAGCGCAGGCGGCGCGTCTCGGCGTAGATCGTCCGGAAGGTCCCGCTTTCCGCCGAAAGGTCCAGCGGCACATCGGTGAAATCCACGGCCTCGCCGGAAAAATAGCGCTGGACGGCGGTAACGGCGGCACGGACGAAATCCGGCGGCGCCCCCGTCCCGGCGACCGCGCCGTCGCGCAGGAGCAGACGGCGCACCGCCGCCGCATCGGCGGCGGGAAGCTGGAAACGCAAAATGCCCGCACCGCTCCAGGCGACGCCGCACGGCCCGCCCGCCGTCTCGAAAACCAGATGACCGGCCGCTTTCGACATGGCCGTCTCTCCTTCCATCCATTCTCCCGCAGGATCCTCCCCCGGCCGACGGGGATCAACCCGTTTTTCACTGGCCGGGCGATCTTTTCCGCAGCCGTTTCCATGCAATAGCCCCTCTCGCAATTGTCGCGGCGAAGACGATATATAGTCGACGGCACATTCCGCCGCCGATCAGAAAGGACGATCCGCGCGCACATGCTCGACACCTTCTATGCCTATTGGCCGCATATCCTCGTCGTCCTGTCGCTCGTCCTCGGCGTTCCGGCGGCCATTCATGCGACGATGACGAAGGAGGAAGTGCGGGCGGCAATCGGCTGGGTCGGCGTCATCATGCTGTCGCCCGTTGTCGGCGCGCTGCTCTATTCCATCGCCGGCGTCAACCGCATCCGCCGCAAGACGCTCAACCTCGGCCGCGAGGGTCTGCTGGCCGACGGCCACCCGAAGACCGGTCACGAGGTCTCCGGCGAGCATGTGCAATCCGCCTTTGGCGGGGCGCTCGCCGCCATGCAGCGGCTCGGTGACAACGTCAGCCGCGGCCGCCTCACCAGCGGCAACCGCATCGCCATGCTTTCCAACGGCGACGAGGCCTATGGCGCGATGCTGGAGGCGATCGGGCAGGCGAAACGCTCGGTCCTGCTGGAAACCTATATCTTCGACCGGGACGCGGTCGGCAGACGCTTCGTCGAGACCCTTGCGGCGGCCGTGCGGCGGGGAGTGGAGGTCCGGGTGGTGATCGACGCGGTCGGCGCGCGCTATTCCATCCCCTCCATCGTGGCGGACCTGCGCCGCGCCGGCGTGCCGGTCGAGGTGTTCAACGGCAATATCGTCATGGGCCTCCGGCTGCCCTATGCGAACCTGCGCACCCACCGCAAGATCCTGGTCGTCGACGGCGCCGTCGGCTTCACCGGCGGCCTCAACATCCGCGCCGGCTTTTCCACCGTCCATGCCGGCGAGGCCGCCGCGCTCGACACGCATTTCCGCGTGACCGGGCCGATTGTCCGCGATCTGTTCCGCACCGCCTATGAGGACTGGCGCTTTTCCGGCGGGCGGGTGCTGGCGGGTCCTGCCTGGCAGATCCCCGCACAGCCGGATGCGCCGGGAAACGGCATGCTGGCGCGCGTGGTTTCTTCCGGCCCCGACAAGAGCGTCGAAAGCAACCATCGCATGCTGATGGGAGCCGTCTCCATTGCCAAGCGGCACATCCACATCATGTCGCCCTATTTCCTGCCCGACCGGGAACTGATCAGCGCCATCGCCACCGCCGCCCGGCGTGGCGTGGAGATCGACATCGTCGTTCCCGCCGTCAACAATCTCAAGCTGGTGGATCTCGCCATGACCGCCCAATTCGACCAGCTCCTGAAGGCGGGGTGCCGCATCTGGCGGTCCGCCGGAACCTTCAACCACTCCAAGCTCACGGTGATCGACGGCGTCTGGAGCTATATCGGCTCGTCGAATATCGACCAGCGCTCGCTGCGATTGAACTTCGAGGTGGACATCGAGGTGATCGACGGCCCCTTCGCCGACCTGATCGGCAGGCGCATCGCCCTTGCTCTTTCCCAGGCGGAGCAGGTGAAGCTCGACGCCTTGCGCGCGCGGCCTTTCCTGCGTCGGCTTATCGAGCGCGTCACATGGCTTGGCTCACCCTATCTGTAAGCTCGTTGCCGTAGGAGCGCTCCCATATCGCCTTGAGGTCGATATGCGCCTTGATCGGCAGATGGTCGGAGGCGATGCGGGCCAGCGGCGTGTCGTGGGCGTCAAGGGAGGTGACGAGGTCGTGCGGATGGCCGAGCGCCCGATCGAGCGCCAGAACGGGAAAGCGCGAGGGAAAACTCGGCACCGCGCCAGCGACCGGATCGAAGACCGGCTTCAGGCGGGAGAGCGAGGAGCGGTCGCCGACACGCCATTCGTTGAGATCGCCGACGAGCAGCGTCGGCATGTTCTCATCCTCGGCGACCGAGGCAAGAACCGCCATCGCCTGCTGCTCGCGCGAGCGCCTGAGCAGGCCGAAATGGGCGGCGACCAGCCGCAGGCGGCCCGTGGGGAAATCCAGCGTCACCACCAGCGCGCCGCGCGGCTCGACGCCCGGCAGCTTCAACTGCCGGACGGCGCAAACCGCACCCTTGCGGATCATGATCATATTGCCGTGCCAGCCATGGCCGGAAGACGACAGCGCGGTGATCGGCACCGGAACGAGGCCGCAATCGCGCTCCAGCGCCTCCAGGTCGAGCAGGCCCGAGCGTTTGCCGAACCGCTTGTCGGCTTCCTGGATGGCGATGACGTCGGCGTCCATCTCGGCAATGACGGCCGCCGTGCGCTGCGGATCGAAGCGGCGGTCGACGCCCACGCATTTGTGCACATTATAGGAGGCAATGACGGTATCGCCGGGGCGATTGTTTTCCGCCGACCGATGGCCCCGCCGTTTGCGGATGGCCGTCAGCAGCGCCGCCGGCGCGAGCTTTGCGTTGTTGTTCCTGTCCACCAAATTTTCCTCGTGGCCTTGTCCCATCATATGGGGGCACGGACACGCGCCGCAACCGCAGCGGCGCGGAAAATGCCGGAAAGCCCGCTTTCGGGCAAGTTGCCGGTCGATTTTGTCGCGCCTTTGGCCTAGGGTCCAGCGCCCTTCCGTTCACCCTTTGCGAGAAACGACGCCATGTTCGAGACGCTTGCCCGCCAGCCCGATGATCCATTGCTCGCCCTGATCGGGCTCTTCCGCGCCGATACGCGTCCCGGCAAGGTCGATCTCGGCGTCGGCGTCTATCGCGACGAGACGGGCGCGACGCCGATCCTGCGCGCGGTGAAGGCCGCCGAACGGCGGCTTGTCGAGACACAGGCGACCAAGGCCTATGTGGGACCGGAAGGCGACGCCGTCTTCCTCGAGCGTCTCTGGGAACTGACGGCGGGGGCCGAAGGCCGGGGCCGCGCGATTGCCACGCTCCAGACGCCCGGCGGTTCCGGCGCGCTGCGGATCGCCGCGGACCTGCTGGCCAAGACCGGCGCCGGAACCGTGCGGCTCGGCCTGCCGGGCTGGTCCAATCACGCCGCGATCTTCGAGACCGCAGGCCTTTCGCTCGCCCCTTATCCCTTCTTCGACATTCCCTCGCAGACCGTGCTTTTCGAGCGTATGACGGACGCCCTGTCGCAGGCTGCGCGCGGCGAGGCCGTTCTGCTGCATGCAAGCTGCCACAATCCGAGCGGAGCCGGCCTTTCGACGGCGCAATGGCGCATGGTCTGCGACATCATCGCCGCGCGCGGCCTCATTCCGCTTATTGACATCGCCTATCAGGGCTTCGGCCGCGGCCTTGACGAGGACGCGGCCGGGCTGCGCATGCTGCTGTCATCCGTCCCCGAAGCGCTGGTGGCGGTGTCCTGCTCGAAGTCCTTCGGGCTCTATCGCGAACGCACCGGCGCCGTCTATGCCGTCTGCGAGACGCCCGCCGCAGCGCTTTCCGTGCGCACCAACCTGGCGGCTTTCGCGCGCGTGAACTATTCCATGCCGCCCGATCACGGCTCGGCCATCGTCAGCGCCATTCTCGGCGACGAGACGCTGAAGGCCGACTGGATGGCCGAGCTTGAAGGCATGCGGCAGCGTATCACGGCGATCCGCACGCGGCTTTCCGCCAGCCTCGCGCAGCGCTGGCCGGCGCTCGAGGCCATCGCCGATCAGGAAGGCATGTTCTCGCTGCTGCCGCTCGATGCGGCGGACGTGTCACGGCTGCGCGATGAACACGCGATCTATATGCCCGCCTCTGGCCGTATCAATATCGCCGGGCTGAAAAGCCTTGAGGTCGAGACCGTCGCGGAGAAGTTCCGCAGCCTCTGAACGTTCGGAAGGCTCAGGCAGGCCCACTTGCAACCATGGAGATCTTAATGACCGTCACGATCTACGGCATAAAGAATTGCGACACGATGAAGAAGGCGCGCGCCTGGCTCGACGGCCGCGGCATCACCTATCGGTTCCACGATTACAAGACCGAGGGTATCGACGCGACGAGCCTGGAGCGCTTCGTGGCGGCGCTCGGCTGGGAAACCGTTCTCAACCGCGCCGGGACCACGTTCCGCAAGCTGCCCGAGGCGGAACGGCAGGATCTCGACGCAGCCAGGGCGATCGCCCTGATGCAGGCGCAGCCCTCGATGATCAAGCGGCCCATCCTCGACCGCGACGGCGCGCTTACCGCCGGCTTCAAGCCGGAAATCTATGAAAGCCTTTTCTGAGCGGAAACCGCGATGTCCAGAACCACCCGGGCGACCCAGGCGCTCGTGAAGGCCGGCCTTTCCTTCACCGTCCACACCTATGACTACGATCCGGGCGCCGACCGCATCGGTCTCCAGGCGGCCGACGCGATCGGCGAGGACGCGTCGCGCGTCCTGAAGACGCTGATGGCGGAGGTGGACGGCAAACCGGTCTGCATCATCGTTCCTTCCAGCCGGGAGGTGAGCATGAAGAAACTCGCCGCCGCCTTCGGGGGAAAAGCCGCGCATATGATGAAACCCGCCGATGCCGAGCGGATCACCGGCTATCATGTCGGCGGCATCAGCCCTTTCGGGCAGAAGAAGCCGGTGCCGACGGCAATCGAGGAAGAAGCCCTTGGCCATGCCGCCGTCTACATCAACGGCGGCCAGCGCGGGCTCCAGGTCCGGCTTTCGCCGCAAGACGCGCAGGCGGCGCTGAAGGCCATCGCCGCCTCGCTCGTCGCCTGATCCGCCTGATCGCATTGCGTCTTCTCATCCGCCGTCCGGCGCACTAAGCTTGCCCATCCATTTGCGAACAGACAGGCATGCCATGACCGAAACCGCTTTCTCCGCTCCCGCCGTCGACCCCATCAAACTCGACAAGCTCGCCGAAGTCGCCGTACGGGTCGGCCTGCAACTGCAAAAGGGGCAGGATCTCGTGATGACCGCGCCCGTCGCCGCGCTGCCGCTTGCCCGGCTCATCACCAGGCACGCCTATATCGCCGGCGCGGGCCTTGTCAGCACCTTCTATTCTGACGAGGAGACGACGCTGGCGCGCTACGCTCATGCGCCGGACGAGAGCTTCGACCGGGCGGCGGACTGGCTCTACGAAGGCATGGCCAGAGCCTACGCCGGCGGCGCGGCGCGTCTGGCCATCGCCGGCGACAATCCGATGCTTCTTTCCGGCGAGGACCCGGGGAAGGTCGCGCGCGCCAACAAGGCCAATTCCACCGCCTACAAGCCGGCGCTGGAGAAGATCGCCAATTTCGACATCAACTGGAACATCGTCTCCTATCCCAATCCCTCCTGGGCAAAACAGGTGTTCCCGAACGAACCGGAGGCGGTCGCGGTCCGCAGGCTCGCCGACGCGATCTTCGCCGCCTCGCGCGTCGATGTGGAGGATCCCGTCGCGGCATGGGCCGCCCATAACGCCGGCCTGGCGAAGCGCTCGGCATGGCTCAACGATCGACGGTTTTCCGCTCTGCATTTCACCGGGCCGGGCACGGACCTGACGGTCGGGCTCGCCGATGGCCACGAATGGCACGGCGGCGCCTCCACGGCGAAGAACGGCGTCACCTGCAATCCGAATATTCCCACCGAGGAAGTCTTCACGACGCCGCATGCCCTGCGCGTCGAGGGCCATGTCTCCTCCACCAAGCCGCTCTCGCATCAGGGGACGCTGATCGACGACATCCAGGTGCGCTTCGAGGGCGGCCGCATCGTCGAGGCGAAGGCCTCGCGGGGCGAAGCGGTGCTCGCCAAGGTTCTCGATACCGACGAGGGCGCACGCCGGCTCGGCGAGGTGGCGCTCGTGCCGCACTCCTCGCCGATCTCGGCAAGCGGCATCCTCTTCTACAACACGCTGTTCGATGAGAACGCCTCCTGCCACATCGCGCTCGGCCAATGCTATTCCAAGTGCTTCCTCGACGGCGCGAACCTCTCGCCGGAACAGATCCGCGCGCAGGGCGGCAATGAAAGCCTCATCCACATCGACTGGATGATCGGCTCCGGCACGGTGGACGTCGATGGCGTATACGCCGACGGAAGCCGCGTTGCGGTCATGCGCGGAGGCGAATGGGCATGACCCATCTCGGCGTCATCGGCGGCGGCGGCTGGCTTGCCGGGGCGCTCCTCCGGCCGGTGCTCGCCGACGGCCTGATCGCGCCGCCGGACCTCGTCCTCTCCTCCCGGTCGGGGGCGATCTCCGGATTCGAGGACTGGCCGGGCGTTCACACGACCACCGACAACCGCGCGCTGGTCGACGCCTCGGACGTGGTGATGCTGTCGATCCGGCCTGCCGATCTCGAGGATCTCGATATCGACCTGCGCGGGAGGCTCGTCCTTTCCGTCATGGCCGGCGTCAGCGCCGACGAGATCGCCCATCGTTTCGGCGCGGTGCGCATCGTGCGCGCCATGCCGAACGCCTGCGCCGAACAGCGCCTGTCCTTCACGCCCTGGTGCGCGACGGAAGATGTGCGCGATGACGAGGTGGAGTTCATCGAGGCCTTTTTCTCGGCTTCCGGCCGCGTCCACTATCTGTACGACGAGAGCCATCTCGATTATTTCACCGCGCTCACCGGTTCGGGCGCGGCTTTTCCCGCGCTCTTCGCCGACACGATGATCCATCATGCCGTCGAAAAGGGCATCGATCCCGAAACGGCGGAAATCGCCGTGCGCCAGCTCTTTCTCGGGGCGGCGACCCAGATGGCCCAGCTGCGCCAGACACCGGCCGATATCGTCGATCTCTTCATGGAATACCGCGGCACCACCGCCGCCGGGCTTTCCGCGATGATGGAGGCGAATATCGGCCGCGCCATCTTCCACGGGCTGGAAGCCGCCTACAAGCGGGCGGCCCAGGGCGGCGAATAGCGCCGGCCGACGCTCAAAACAGCGAGCCCTGCCGCGGCGCGGGTTTGCCCGTCTCCGGCTTTTCTGCCTTACGGCGGGGCGTTCCGCCGCCCGAGCCGGTCACCGCCTCGACGAGGCCATCGGAAAATTCGATGGCGACAGCGCGGCCCGGGCCAAGGCCCGCCGCCCCGCTCACCGGCGCGCCGGTCTCATCGCGCACCACCGCATAGCCGCGCTTCAGGACATTGCGCCAGGAAAGCGATTCGAGCATCCGGCCCTGCGCCAGCACCAGCGCCCGCCGCCGGGCAAAGTCGCCGGAAAGCGCGCTCTCACCCCGCCGGACAAGCATATCCAGCCGCTCGCGCCGCCGCTCCGCCGCGCCGGAAAACCGCGCCGGCGCGGCGCGCAGCGAGACGTCGAGGGCCGAAAGACGGGCATGCGCCTGATCGAGGCGGCGCTCCAGCAGCCGTTCGGCCCGCTGCATGTGCTCCGCCACCCTCCGGCCGCGCTCGGCAAGGCGGGCAAGCAGCATGTCGGATCGCAGATGCGCGCCGACACGCTCGAAGGAGCGGCGCTTGTTCAGCGTGTTCATCTGCAAGCCGCGCCCGAGGCCGGCGCCGGCCTCGTCGAAACGGCGGCGCGGCAGCGCGAGAAGCTGGTCGATCGAGGGAAGCGCACGGGCGAGCGCACGCAGGCCCTGCCGGCGATTGTCCATCTGCCGCATGGCCGCGCCCGCAAGCCGCGCAGCGAGAGAAGCGATCCGGGCCTCAAGCTCCGCCTTGACCGGCACCGCCATCTCGGCGGCTCCGGTGGGCGTCGGCGCACGGCGGTCGGCGGCATGATCGATCAGCGTCCAGTCCGTCTCGTGACCGACCGCCGAAATGAGCGGGATCGCCGAGGCCGAGGCCGCCCGCACGACGATCTCGTCGTTGAAGCTCCAGAGGTCCTCGAGACTGCCGCCGCCGCGCGCGACGATCAGCACATCCGGCCGCGGCACCAGGCCCTCCGACGAAAGGGCGTTGAAGCCGTCGATGGCCGCCGCTACCGCCTCGCCCGAGCCCTCGCCCTGCACCTTGACCGGCCAGACGATCACATGCAGCGGAAAACGGTCGGCGATACGGTGCAGGATATCGCGGATGACCGCTCCGGTCGGCGATGTGACAACGCCGACCACCATCGGCAGGAAGGGAAGCGGTTTCTTGCGCGCGGCGTCGAACAGGCCCTCGGCGGCGAGCTTGCGGCGGCGCTCCTCAAGCAGCGCCATCAGCGCGCCGGCGCCCGCCGGCTCCAGCGTATCGATGACGATCTGATACTTGGAGGAGCCGGGGAAGGTGGTGACGCGGCCGATGGCGATCACCTCCATGCCCTCTTCCGGCTTGAAGCGCAGTTTCGAGAAATTGCCTTTCCAGATCACCGCATCGATGCGGGCCCGTTCGTCCTTCAGCGAGAAATAGGCGTGTCCGGAGGAATGCGGGCCGCGATAGCCCGAAACCTCGCCCCGCAGCCGCACCTGATCGAAGGCCTGCTCCACCGTGCGCTTGATCGAGCCGGAGAGTTCCGACACCGAATATTCGGTGAGATTGGAAGACGAATCATTGTCGGCAAAGAAGCTCATGGCGGGAAGTTTACCGGCTTTGCCGCCGGAAGACAGCGGCGTCGCGCGGGCATCCCCAGACGATGTCAATCGTCAGGCCGCACCCGGTAGAGCCGCAGCGCGGACCCGGCGGCCATCCCGACGGGGTCGAGATAGGCCGGCACGACGCCCTTGAGGAGCGTGGCGTAAAGGCCGTCCGGCTCGGCGTCGGCGATATCGCGAACCTGCGAATCGACGGTGCAGAGGGCGACGAGCGTCACCCCCGCACCACGCAGGAAAGCCTCGGCCCGGCCGGGCTCCGACAGGCCGATATGCAGTTCCGTCAGCATGCCGCCCTGGTTGCGGTGATAGGGCGCGGAAAGCACCCGATGGACGCTGTGACGCAGGATCGGCGCACCGAGATTGGAGGCCGCGGCCACCACGCCGGCAGGCTCCGCCGCGATCGCCCCGACGGCCGCAGGGTCGATGCAGGACGAGCGGACCGATCCGGAAAGGGCCGTCTCCAGCCGCACCCGCGAAGGACCGGGCAGCAACATTCCGGCAATCGCCCAGACGGCCGGCACGGAGGCAAGCGTCAACCCGAGGAAGGCAAGGCCCCGTCTTGAGTTTTCCGGCTCGGCATTGGCGGCGCGGCGCAGGTCGGCGATCATCAGGCCGAGCGGCAGCACCGACAGGAGATTGGAGAAGATCGCGCCGCGGATCTGGATCAGCGCGATCGCCAAGGCGACGAGGATCAGGGCGAAGAGCAGGATATGCGCCTCGCGGCGATCCTTGCGCCGGATACGCCAGAGGCAGACGGCAAGGGCCAGAAGCCCCGGCGCGTAGAAACCGCCGAGGGAACCCGGATCGATACGGAACTGGGCGAGGGCCGATTGCGCCTCCACGACCCCCGAAAGCCAGAAGGTCTTCAGCAGCGGATCCAGCGTATCGAGCGGGTTGGCAAGGCACTGCGGCGCGATGGCGAGCACCGCCGCCGCCATGACGCCGCCGGCCGCGGCGAGCGCCAGAAGCCGGCCGGCAAACGGCCGACGGCTTGCCAGCGCCGCCAGAAGGAACAAGGCGCCGCCGCCGAAGACCGCAAGCGCATAGAACCCGTAGGAAAGGCTGTCGCAGGTGACCGCGCCATAGCGCGAAGGCGGGACGGTGGCGAAGAAGACGAGCGTGACGCTTGAAGCCAGCGCGAGACCGAAGGCGGCGGCTGCGGCGCGGAAGACCGCCCCCCGGACAAGCCAGCGCAGCGCCAGGGCGAGGCAGACGACGGCCACCAGCGGCGTCGTCTCCGCGCCGATGGCGATTGCGAGCCCCGCAAGGACACCGGCGATCCCGTGATCGCGCGCGCGCATGGCGGGATCGAGCAGCATGGCGACAAGCAGCGCGATCACCACGAGCTGCACGTTATGATGATCGATGGCACCCGGATCGAAGCGGCCGATCGCCAGAACCAGCAGAACCGTCAGCACCAGGCTTGCATGCATGGCCGCCCTGCCGCCCAGCCGGAACGCCGCAAGCCCGATGCCGTAAAGCAGCGGCACGATGAGCAGCGCCGGCCAGACGGCAAGCGCCAGCGCTTCCGCCCGCGGCTGATCGAGAACGATCGAGAAGACACCGACAAGATTGGCGATCGGCAGGTCGATGAGGCGCGACCAGTGCATGAGCGTGCCGCCCGCAAGGCCGAGGCGATATTGCGTCGTGTCGAACCAGCCCTGCCCCGCCAGCAGATCGCGCACCATCACGAGGCGCATCACATCGTCGTTGTCCGGCCCGACATAATCGGTGGCGAAGGGCAGCGAAAGCGCCAGCACGAGCACAATGGCGGCCAACGCATAGAACGCCGTCACCCGCAGCACCACCCCGTTGTCGTCCGTTAGAGCGGGGGGAGCCGAAGACAGGACGGCAGGCGTGATGTTCGGCACATCCGTTCCTTTTTCTACTCCTGGAAGTTGCGCGAAACCTAGCCTTAACCTTCTCAAGAAATAGTAAAACCGCGGACGGCGCATGGCGGTTCGCGCAATGGAGAACCAGGCCGTGACGGAACATCCCGATATCGCCGTCCTGCTGCCCTGCTACAACGAGGCCGGCACGATCGGCGACGTGGTGAGCGCTTTCCGCGCCGCCCTGCCTTCCGCCCGGATCTATGTCTACGACAACAATTCCACCGATTCGACGGCGCTGCGGGCGACGCTTGCCGGCGCGACGGTCCTGAGAGAGCCACGGCAGGGCAAGGGCCATGTCGTGCGCCGGATGTTCTCCGACATCGAGGCCGATATCTACGTGATGGCCGACGGCGACGGAACCTATGCGCCCGGCGACGCCCCGAGCCTCATCGATACGCTGATCGCCGAGGGCGCCGACATGGTGGTCGGCACGCGCCGCGGCGTGCACGCCGACGCCGGGCGTCACGGCCACGCCTTCGGCAACCGCCTGTTCAACCTCATTTTCCGCAAGCTGTTCGGGGACGAATTCACCGATATCCTTTCCGGATACCGCGTTTTCTCCCGCCGTTTCGCCAAGAGTTTCCCGGCCATTTCCGGCGGTTTCGAGATCGAGACGGAAATGTCGGTGCACGCCTTGCGGCTGCGCCTGCCGGTGGCCGAGGTGGAACTCGACTACGGCCGACGGCCCGAGGGATCGCATTCCAAGCTTTCCACCTTCCGCGACGGCGCGCGGATCCTCTGGATGTTCGCCATGCTGATGAAGGAAACGCGGCCCTTCGCCTCCTTTGCGGCGATCGCCAGCGGCTTCATGCTGGCAAGTCTCTTCTTCATGGCGCCGGTGGTCGCCGTTTATTTCCAGACGGGATTCGTAGAACGGCTGCCAACCTGGATCTTCTCGATGGCGCTGATGATGATCGCCTTCCTGATGTTTTCCGCCGGGGTGATCCTCGATTCACTCGCCCGCGCGCGCATCGAGCAGTTGCGCATCCATTACATGAGCCTGCCCGTGCCCGCTTCCGGCCGCCGGCCGGCCGCAAGGGCCGCTATCGCGGACCAGCAGACCGGCACGACGCAGGCGGCCTGATCCCGTCAGACCGGCTCCCAGCCGTCCTTCTCGCTGGCGCGATAGATCGCATCGATGAGCTTCTGGTTGCCGAGGGAGTTCTCGAGCGTCACCACTTCCGCGTTTTCTCCACGCGCCGCGCGGGTGAAAGCTTCGACCTGAAGCCGGTACTGGCGGGCGTCCGGGAAACGGAAAACCCGGGATCCGCCGCGGTTCTGGCTGGAAAGTTCGATTTCCTCCGCCCCGTAGCGGTCGGCGTTGAAGGGCGACTTCACCTCGATGAAACCCTTGTCGCCATGGAACACCATGACCTGCCGGTGGGCAAGCTGGGTGGAAATATAGAAGGACAGCTCGAAGCTCCCGAAATCGGCGCGGACGCTGGAATAGATATCCGTGCCGAAATCCGCATCACGATCGGTATTCGCCTGCACGCGCAGCGGCTCCTGACCAGTGGCGAAACGCGTGGTGATCGTCGGATAGACGCCGATATCCGGCAGGCCGCCACCGCCGAGCGCCGGCACGTTGCGCATGTTGGACGGATCGCGGTTGAAATAGGTGAAGGCTCCCTGCACATGGCGCAGGCGGCCGATGGCACCTTCGGCGAGCAGCGAGCGCACCTTGTGCCAGACCGGGCTGTAGGTGACCATAAACGCTTCGGAGATCAACACGCCGTTGCGCTCGCGCGCGGCGATCAGTTGCGAAATCTCGTCGGCCTTCAGGGCGATGGGTTTCTCGCAGAGCACATGCTTGCCGGCGTCGGCGGCCCGGATCGACCATTCGACATGCTGCGAGGTCGGCAGCGGAATATAGACCGCGTCGATCGTATCGGACGCGAGCATTTCCTCATAGGAACCGAAGGCGTGCAGCACGGAAAACCGATCCGCCATGGCGCGGGCCCTGGCGCCGTCCCGGCTCGCGACGGCGGTCACGATACAATTCTCCGCATCCTGAATGGCCGGCACGACCAGTTCGCGGCCGATTCTGGCGGTAGACAGGATTCCGAAACGCAGCATGACGCCCTCCTCATTCGAATGCGCAGGAAGACTAGCCATGAGGCCCGTTCCTCGCAAGCCCGCGCCCTGCGGGGTTAAAAAATCACCCCTTCCGGCGTGCAATCCCGCCCGCGCCAACCTATGTTCCCCGCATCGCCGTTCAATCCCCGACCCTGGAGGTATTCCATGCAGCTTCGTCCCCTCGGCAAGACCGGCCTATCCATCGCCCCCCTCGTCTTCGGCGGCAACGTCTTCGGCTGGACCGCCGACGAGAAGACGTCCTTCGATCTGCTCGACGCCTTTGCCGGCGCGGGCTTCAACGCCATCGACACCGCCGACGTCTATTCCCGCTGGGCGCCCGGTCATGAGGGCGGCGAATCCGAGGCGATCATCGGCAAATGGCTGAAGCGGTCCGGTATATCCCGCGACAAGGTGGTAATCGTCACCAAGGTCGGATCGGACATGGGGCAGGGCCGCACCGACCTGCGCCGGGAGTGGATCGTCGAGGCCGTCGAGAACTCGCTGAAGCGGCTCCAGACCGACCATATCGATCTCTATCTTTCGCACTGGCCGGATGCTGAGACCCCTTATGAGGAAACGCTGGAGGCCCATGCGGATCTGGTGAAGGCCGGCAAGGTGCGCGCCTTCGGAGCGTCCAATCTCGACGCCGGCCAGCTTCGCGCCTCCTTCGAGGCCGCCGACCGCGCGGGGTTGCCGCGCTACGGCGCGCTCCAGCCGGAATACAACCTCTACGACCGCGCCGCTTTCGAAGGCCCGCTGGCCGAACTGTGCCTTGAGGAGGGATTGGGCGTCATCACCTATTTCAGCCTCGCCAAGGGTTTCCTCACCGGAAAATACCGCGCGGCCGCCGACGCCGAAGGCAAGGCGCGCGGCGGCGATATCCCCGCCTATCTCGACGACAAGGGCCTGCGGGTGCTCGCCGCGCTCGACGCCGTCAGCGCGCAGACGGGCGCAAAGCCCGCGGAAATCGCCCTTGCCTGGCTGATGGCCAAGCCCGCGGTGACGGCGCCGATCGCCAGCGCCACCAGTCTCGCCCAGCTCGACAGCCTCGTGAAAGCAGCCACGCTGAAGCTCGACGCCGGACAGATGGCCATGCTCGATGAGGCCGGGGCATAGGCCCGGAAACTTTTCGAAACGAGAAAGGGCGCGCAATGTCGCGCGCCCGCGTCTGTCATGGCCGGCCGCTTTCCGGCATTCAGCGGATGCGGTCAGGCTCTCAGGACACCGCCCGTCGACTTGACGACATTCCCCACGATGCGGGCCGTCAGAGCCTCGAAATCCTCGTCGGTCAGCGTCTTGTCGGTCGGCTGGATGACCACTTCGATCGCGATCGACTTCCGGCCCTCGCCGAGCGATGCCCCCTCGAAGACGTCGAAGACGTTGACCGCGGTGATCAGCTTGCGGTCGGCACCGGTTGCGGCGCGCACGATCGCTCCCGCCTCCACCGTGCTGTCGACGACGAAGGCGAAGTCGCGCCGGACGGCCTGGAACGGAGAAAGATCGAGCGCCGGCTTCGTGCGGGTCGCCTTTTTCTTCGGCTCCGGCATGGCGTCGATGAAAATCTCGAAACCGCAAAGCGCACCGGACACATCGAGCGCGGCAAGCGCCTTCGGATGAAACTCGCCGAAGGTGCCGAGCACGATCTTCGGACCGAGACGGATCGTGCCGGAGCGGCCCGGATGATACCATGCAGGCGCGCCGGGCTTGATCTGGACATTGCCCATCGGCAGGCCGCAGGCCTCGATCACCGCAAGCGCATCGGCCTTGGCGTCATAGACGTCGACCGGCTTGCCGCCCCCCCTCGTCGCATTGGACCAGAGGCGGCCGGAACCGGCAAGCGAAGCGGTGCCGCGGCGCACACCGCCGGCGACGCGGCGCTGGCCCTCCGGACGGTCGTTCTCATATGTCCCGGACACTTCGAAAAGCGCGACATCGCCATAACCCTTGTCGGCATTGCGCCGGGCGGCGGACAAAAGGCCGGGCAACAGCGAGGGGCGCATGTCGGACATGTCGGCGGCGATCGGGTTTGCAAGCGAGAGCGACGCCGCGCCGCCGCCGAAAAGCTCGGCCTGCGCCTTCGGGATGAAGGACCAGGTGACAGCTTCCAGCATGCCGCGCGCGGCGAGCGCGCGTCTGGCGAGGCGCGACCGGATCTGAAGCGTCGTCAGGATGCGGCCGTTCACCGCGCCATGGCTTTCGAGCGGGGCCGGGCGGATCTTGTCGACGCCGTGGATGCGCATGACCTCTTCCACCAGATCCGCCTTGCCGTCGATATCCGGACGCCAGGAGGGAACGGCGACGGAGACGCGCTCGCCGGATCCCGTCACCGTGAAGCCGAGGCGCGTGAGGACATCCACGCTCTCGTCTGACGAGACATCGAGACCCGTCAGGCGCTTCACTTCGGAGACGGGAAAATCGACGGCCCTTGCGGAATATCCCCTGTAACCGACCACGTCGGCCTCCGCCGGCGTGCCGCCGCAAAGCTCCAGCACCAGTTCGGTCGCCCGCTCCAGTCCCGGCACCATGTATTCCGGATCGACACCGCGTTCGAAGCGGTAGCGCGCATCGGTGATGATGCCGTGCGAGCGGCCGGTCCGGGCGATGTTCATCGGGTCCCAGAGCGCCGATTCGATCAGCACGTCGGTGGTGTTCCCATCGCAGCCGGACTTCTCGCCGCCCATGACCCCGCCGATCGATTCGATACCGTTGTCGTCGGCGATGACGATATTGGAGGGGTTGAGCGTATATTCGCGGGTATCGAGCGCCAGCACCGTCTCGCCATCCTTCGCCCGGCGCACGGTGAGATTGCCCTTCACCTTCGCCGCATCGAAGACGTGCAGCGGACGGCCCTGGTCGAAGGTCATGTAGTTGGTGATGTCGACGAGCGCATTGATCGGACGAAGGCCAATAGCGAGCAGCCGCTGCTGCATCCAGCGCGGGCTTGGACCATTCTTCACGCCACGCACGATCCGGAGCGCGAAACCGGGGCACAGGTGACCGTCGCCGCCGAGATCGAGCCTTACCTTGACCGGCGTCTCGCCTTCCACCTCGAAGGACGGGGGCTTCGGGGTCCTCAGCGTGCCGAGGCCGGAGGCCGCAAGATCGCGGGCGATGCCGAAAATGCTGGTGCAGTCCGGACGGTTCGGCGTCAGGTTGATCTCGATGACCGGATCATCGAGGCCGGCATAGGCGGCATAGCTTTCGCCGACCGGCGCGTCATCGGGCAGGTCGATGATGCCGTCGTGGTCGTCGGAGATTTCCAGCTCCTTTTCCGAGCACATCATGCCGCGGCTCTCGACGCCGCGAATGGTGCCGATGGCAAGCGTCACGTCGATGCCGGGCACATAGGTGCCGGGCGCCGCGAACGCGCCGACGAGGCCGGCACGCGCGTTGGGCGCGCCGCAGACGACCTGGACGGGATCGCCCTTGCCGGTATCGACCATCAGGACGCGCAGCTTGTCGGCATTCGGATGCTGTTCGGCCGAGACGACCCTGGCGATCACGAACGGCCTGAAGGCCGCCTTGTCGTCGACCTCCTCCACTTCGAGGCCGATCGCCGTCAGGCGCTCGCAGATCTCGTCGAGCGTGGCGTCGGTGTCGAGATGATCCTTCAGCCAGGAGAGCGTGAATTTCATGGTTTTCTCCTTGGGTGCCGGTTATGCGCTCAAACCGCCGAACAGGGTCGGCATGTCGAGCGGGCGGAAGCCGTAGTGGCTGAGCCAGCGGACGTCGGCGTTGAAGAAATCGCGCAGGTCCGGCATGCCGTATTTCAGCATGGCGATGCGGTCGAGGCCCATGCCCCAGGCAAAGCCCTGATATTCGTCCGGGTCGAGCCCCCCGGCGCGCAGCACGTTCGGATGGACCATGCCGCAGCCGAGAATCTCCATCCAGTCCGTACCCTCGCCGAACTTGACGATCGGGCCTGACGAGCGGTCGCACTGGATGTCGACCTCGAAGGACGGCTCGGTGAACGGGAAGAAGGACGGGCGGAAGCGCATGGTGACGCCATCGACCTCGAAGAAGGCCTTGCAGAATTCCTCCAGCACCCAGCGCATGTTGGCGACATTCGCCTTCGTATCGACCACAAGGCCTTCGACCTGATGGAACATCGGCGAATGGGTGGCGTCCGAATCCTGCCGGTAGGTCTTGCCGGGGATGATGATGCGGATCGGCGGCTTTTGCGCCTCCATCGTGCGGATCTGCACCGGCGAGGTATGCGTGCGCAGCACCTTGCGCTCGCCCGTCTCATCGGCCGGGAAGAAGAACGTGTCGTGCATTTCACGGGCCGGATGGCCCTCGGGGAAATTCAGCGCCGTGAAATTATAATAGTCCGTTTCGATATCCGGGCCTTCGGCGATGGAAAAGCCCATATCGGCGAAGATCGCGGTGATCTCGTCGACGATCTGGCTGATCGGATGGATGCGGCCGCGCTCGGCGGGCGATGCGCGCACCGGCAGGCTGACGTCCACCGTCTCCGCCAGGAGACGCGCCTCGATCGCCGCATCGCGCAGCACCGTCTTGCGCGCGCCGATCGCATCGGCCACGCGGCTCTTCAGCGCGTTGATCGCCGCACCGCGTGTCTGGCGCTCTTCCGGCGACATGCCGCCCAGCGTCTTCAGAAGCTCGGAGACCGAGCCTTTCTTCCCGAGGGCGCCGACACGGACCGCCTCGATGGCCGCCTCGTCCCCGGCGGCGGCCACGTCGGCCATGAGCTGATGTTCAAGAGTATCGAGTTCAGTCATCTTTACCTGCTTTGCTGGCACCAGCCGGGCGAGGGATCTCGCAAACCCGCGACAGATAGCGGGTTGCGGCAAGGAAGCGTCGCAGATCACTACCCATGTGCATCCGCCCGATCAATCGGGTGAGGGATAAAAACTTGCCGAGGAAGCCGACCAGAGCGCCAAGCTCCCGTCGCGCAGCCGCCGGCGCCGCCGTCTCCCATGCGGCGAAGGCCCGGTCGAGGGTCGCATCGCCTTCAAGCGCCCGCTGCGTCAGCTGGAGGAAAAGCAGCCACAGGTCGCGTGCCTGGGCCATGGCGAGCGGCATGACGGCTTCCGGCTCCTCCTCGAAATCCATGAAGCCGATGCGGCCGTTTTCCAGGAAGAAGTCGCGCGGGTGCGGCCGGCCGTGGCACAGGCCCTTGCCGTGGAGAGCGCCGAGATCGGCCGCGCAGGCGACGAGCAGGTCCTCATGGGCGACAGGGTCGCTCGTCCTGAGGGCGGCAAGCCGCATGCTGACGGTGCTGCCGGCGTCCGAAAGCACCACCGCGCCTGCGGATCGGTAGAGAACATGAGGGACCGGCAGGCCGCGCTCCCGGAACAGCGCGATGCGCCGTATTTCCCGCCCGACCATCGCGGACGGCGCCAGCCGGGGGGAGGCCCGCAGAAACGGCTGGCGAAACAGGCGGGCCAGAGCGTTCTGCGCCCGCATCCCGACGAGCGCCCTTTTCCGGCCATAGCGCTTGATCCACACCGCGCCGGAGGAAAGCTCCACCCGCTCGATACGCCGCGCACCGCGCGCGAGCACGGCCAGAAGCCTCTCGACATCCGCTGGCGTCACCTGCGGGGGAATGGCAAAATCCTTCAGCGTTCCGTCCCTGCCCTGCACTTGCGTCGGCCCTCTCAAGCAAAAACCCGCGCCGGTTTCCCGGCGCGGGCTTCACAACAAAATAAACTCTGCGAGTTGTGGCGCGCCGGTCAGCTTACGGCGGCTTCGAACTCGTTTTCCGTGCCGGATTCCTTGAGGTACTCCAGCGCCGTCTTGGCGGCCGCGACGAGCGCGCCGAAAGCGGCCGTCTCATGGATCGCCATGTCAGACAGGACCTTGCGGTCGACTTCGATGCCAGCCTTGTTCAGACCGTCGATGAAACGGCCATAGGTCAGCCCGTGCTCGCGCACGGCGGCATTGATGCGCTGAATCCACAGCGAACGGAAATTGCGCTTGTTGGCCTTGCGGTCGCGGTAGGCGTACTGCTTGGAACGGTCCACCGCTGCCTTGGCGGCGCGGATCGTGTTCTTGCGACGGCCGTAAAAACCCTTGGCGGCCTTCAGGACCTTCTTGTGCTTGGCGTGGCCGGTGGTGCCTCTTTTCACGCGCATGTCATGATCTCCTTATATCGTTCCAACCGGCTCAGATGCCGCCGCCGTTAGGCAGGTAGTTCTTGATGACCTTCTTGCCATCGGCGTCGGCCAGCACCATGGTGCCGCGCGCGTCGCGAATGAACTTGTTGGTACGCTTGATCATGCCGTGGCGCTTGCCTGCGGCAGCCGCCATGACCTTGCCCGTCGCGGTGATCTTGAACCGCTTCTTGGCAGACGACTTCGTCTTCATCTTGGGCATTTTGCTACTCCATTCTTTTGGTTCGGGACGGTTGACGAGACGCGTCCCCAGCGTAAAGAACGGCCACGGCATGCCCTGCCGGACCGTTCAGACGGTGCGTCTTGTAACCGAAGCGCTCTACAAGCGCAACCGGAATCCTGCGTCACGCAGGCGACGGCAAGAAAAAGCCGCCCGAAAAAGGGCGGCTTCGCGCAGGGCGCTTTCACGCCGCGCATAAAAGCTCATTTCGGTGCAAGCACCATCATCATCTGACGGCCCTCGAGCTTCGGCTCGGACTCGACCTTGGCGATGGTATGGGTATCTTCCTTCACCTGCATCAGCAGTTTCATGCCGATTTCCTGGTGGGCCATTTCGCGGCCGCGAAAACGCAATGTCACCTTGACCTTGTCGCCCTCGGCGAAGAAGCGGTTCATCGCCCTCATCTTCACCTCATAGTCATGGGTGTCGATGTTGGGACGCATCTTGACTTCCTTGAGTTCGACGACCTTCTGCTTCTTGCGCGCTTCGGCCGCCTTCTTCTGGTTGGCGTATTTCAGCTTGCCGAGGTCGAGGATCTTGCAGACTGGCGGTTCGGCGTTCGGCACGATCTCCACGAGATCGAGGCCGGCTTCTTCGGCCATCTGGAGCGCCTGATCGGTGGAAACGGTGCCGTGATTCGTGCCCTCGGCATCGATAAGCTGGACCCGGGGAATCCGGATCTCCTTGTTGGAACGCGGGCCGTCCTTGACGGGGCCTTCCGCTTTGAAGGGTCTGCGAATGGTCGTGTTCTCCTCGAACTGTTTCAATTAAAGGTCTGAATAGGCGCGCTGCCCGGGTCGCCACCCCGCCCCGCAGGCGGTCGGCGGCCTATGGAACGAGCACGCGCGGGAAGTCAATAGCATGGCGCGCGGAAAAAATCACCACCTGTCCTTGCGGAAACGAATCTGGTCTAGCTGGAGCGCGATCATCTGCGCGCAAGCCCTTGCGCATCGGCACAGACGGAGGAAAAGCGGCATGACGGCACCTGCAACGGACAAGACCAATCCCGAATTCCTGACGATGGAAGACGACGGGCGGAAAATCGCCATGCAGGTCGTTACGCCCAAAACGGACAATACGCTTGCCCATTTCATCTGGCTCGGCGGCTATCGCTCGGACATGAGCGGCACGAAGGCGGTGGAGATCGCCGGCCTTGCCGAACGGCTCGGCACAGGCTGCATACGCTTCGATTATTCCGGACACGGCGCGTCCGGCGGCGCTTTCGTCGACGGCACCATCTCACGCTGGCTGGAAGAAACACTGGCCGTCATCGACCATGCCCGCGAGACGATCGGCACCCGCCGCGCGATCCTCGTCGGCTCGTCCATGGGCGGATGGATCGCCCTGCGCGCGGCAAGCGAACTTTCCAGGCGTGGCGGCGTCGGGATCGCCGGCCTCGTGCTGATCGCGCCCGCACCGGACTTCACCTCCGAGCTGATCGAGCCGAAGCTCACCGAGGCGGAACGCCGCACGCTGATCGAAGACGGCCGGCTGGAGGAACCCACCCCCTATGGCCCCGATCCGAACATCTATACGCTGGGGCTGATCGAGGACGGCCGCAGGAACCGGGTCCTGACCGGGATCATCGAGACCGGCTGCCCCGTCCATATCCTCCAGGGGATGGCCGATCCGGACGTGCCCTATGCCCACGCCGTGCGGCTGATGGAGCATCTTGCCGGCGACGATGTCGTGATGACGATGATCCGGGATGGCGACCATCGGCTCGCGCGGCCGCAGGATATCGCGAAGATCCTCGAAGCGGCCGAGGCGCTGGCAAGAACCGGATGAGGCGATCCCGCCCGCCTCACGGCGCATTTTAACCATAATATCGCATATCCGAACTTGACGATTGACGGCACCGCCTCCCGAACCTTAACCTTTTGTTAACGATAGGGGACGGTTCATGGCGCAGATGTTCGGTGCGAAGGCGGGGATTGCGGCGATTTTCGCCCTGCTCGTTTCTTCTCCTTCCGCTTACACGGCACCGGCCGCCTCCGCGCAGTCCATGCGGGTCGGCGCGATCACCTCGCAACCCATCGGCCATTACGAATTCTGCGAAACCCACGCCGACGAATGCCGGGCCGGCGTGCGCAACAATACGCCGGCCCGGGTCACCGCCTATGGCTGGTCCGTCATCCGCGAGGTCAACGCCGAGGTCAACGGCACGATCACTCCGATGACCGACAGGGACCTCTACGGACAGGACGAATTCTGGTCCTATCCCGAAGAGGCGGGCGACTGCGAGGACTTCGTACTCCTGAAGCGCAAGATGCTGATCGAAAAAGGATTTTCCGTCGGTGACCTGCTCATCACGGTCGTGCGCAAGCCGGACGGCGAGGGCCATGCCGTTCTGACCGTGCGCACCACGGAAGGCGACTTCATCCTCGACAATCTCGACGACGCGGTGAAGCCCTGGACCGCGACGCCCTACCGCTACCTGAAGCGGCAGGCGAGCTTCCATGCGGGCCGCTGGGTTTCCATCGAGAACGGCGACGCCATGATGGTGTCGTCCGTCGGCAAGTAAGCGGCACGGCCTGGTCCATCCCCGCCGGGTAGAGCGAAGACCCGCAAAAGCAGACCCACGGGGAAAGATCCCGTGAGAATGCCGCCTCAGCCGTCGAAGAATTCCTTCATGCGGGCGAAGAAGCCCGACGATTCCGGATTATTGTCCTGGGAGGATATCTCCTCGAATTCCCGCAGGAGTTCACGCTGACGCTTGGTGAGCTTCTGCGGCGTTTCGATCTGGATCTGGATATAGAGGTCGCCGACCTGGCTGGACCGCAAGACGGGCATGCCCTTGCCCTTCAGCCGGAACTGGCGGCCGGCCTGGGTGCCTTCCGGCACGCTGACGCGCGACTTCGAACCGTCGAGCGTGCCGACATCGAAGGTGCCGCCGAGCGCCGCCGTCGTCATCGAGATCGGCACCGCGCAATAAAGATCCGCGCCGTCGCGCTGGAAGAATTCGTGCGGCTTCACCGACAGGAAGATATAAAGGTCGCCAGAAGGACCGCCGCGCAGGCCCGCCTCGCCCTCGCCGGAAAGCCGGATGCGCGTGCCGTCCTCGATGCCTTCCGGAATGTTGACGGAAAGCGAGCGCTCCTCGGTCGTGCGGCCCTGGCCGTGGCACTTGCCGCAGGGATCGCTGATCGTCTGGCCGCGGCCGTGACAGGTGGGGCAGGTGCGCTCGATCGAGAAGAAGCCCTGCGCCGCCCGCACGCGTCCGGAGCCCTGACAGGTGGCGCAGGTCTTGGGACTGGTGCCGGGCTTGGCGCCCGAACCGGTGCAGACATCGCAGGTGATCGACGTCGGGACGCGGATCTGCGCGGCCTTGCCGGAGTAGGCTTCCTCCAGCGAGATCTCCATATTGTACCGCAGGTCAGCGCCGCGCTCGCGGCCGCCGGCAGAGCGGCGCTGACGGCCGCCCCCCATCATTTCCCCGAAAATATCCTCGAAGATGTCCGAAAATCCGCCTGCGCCGAAACCGCCGGCGCCGCCACCCATGCCGCCCTGTTCGAAGGCCGCATGGCCGAAACGATCGTAAGCCGCGCGTTTCTGGGGGTCCTTCAGCGTTTCATAGGCCGCGTTGACGTCCTTGAACGTCTGCTCGGCCGATGCGTCGCCCGGATTCTTGTCGGGATGGTACTTCATCGCCATCTTGCGGAAGGCGCTCTTCAGTTCCTTCTCATCGGCGGTCCGGGAGACGCCGAGCGTCTCGTAAAAATCAGCTTTTGCCATTCGTTGGCGATCCTAACAAAGAGATATCGACACCCGTGTTCTTCGAGCCTCTTGCGCGCCGACACCGCGTCGCTTGTCAAAAGCCGCCGCCGCAGCCGATCCCTTCGACACGTTGTCCTGCTGCTCCGGCCGCCCGGCATCCGCCAAAAGCCGCCGCAATGTCACGGGATCGTCGTATATGCCGGAATCTGCGCCGTGACGCCTTACCAAAGTACCCGCCCGCGATAAATCGCGGACGGGCTCTCTACAGTTTCGGCAGGTCAGGCCGACCGCTTGCGATCGTCGTCGTCCTTGACTTCTTCATAGTCCGCGTCGACGACGTTATCGCCCGCCTCCGCGCCGCCCTCGGCGGTCTCGGCCGTCTCGGACTGCTGGGCTTCATAGATCGCCTGACCGAGCTTCATGGAGACTTCCATCAGCGTGTTGGTCTTCGCCTTGATGTCCTCCGCATCCGGTTCGGACGCCTCGACGGCCGACTTCAGGGCGGCGATCGCCTCCTCGATGGCCTTGCGGTCATCGGCGGAAACCTTGTCGCCATATTCGCCGAGCGATTTCTCCGTCGAATGGACCAGACTTTCGGCCTGGTTCTTCGCCTCGACGGTCTCGCGGCGCTGCTTGTCGGCTTCGGCATTGGCCTCGGCATCCTTGACCATCTGCTCGATGTCGGCATCGGACAGACCGCCGGACGCCTGGATGCGGATCTGGTGCTCCTTGCCGGTGCCCTTGTCCTTGGCCGAGACCTGCACGATGCCGTTGGCGTCGATGTCGAAGGTGACCTCGATCTGCGGCATGCCACGCGGGGCCGGCGGAATGCCGACGAGGTCGAACTGGCCAAGCAGCTTGTTGTCCGCGGCCATTTCACGCTCGCCCTGCGAAACGCGGATGGTCACGGCCGACTGGTTGTCCTCCGCGGTGGAGAAGGTCTGCGACTTCTTCGTCGGGATCGTCGTGTTGCGGTCGATCAGACGGGTGAAGACGCCACCCAGCGTTTCGATGCCGAGGGACAGCGGCGTCACGTCGAGCAGCAGAACGTCCTTGACGTCGCCCTGCAAGACGCCGGCCTGGATGGCGGCGCCCATGGCGACCACTTCATCCGGGTTGACGCCCTTGTGCGGCTCCTTGCCGAACAGCTGCTTGACGACCTCCTGCACCTTCGGCATGCGGCTCATGCCGCCGACGAGAACGACTTCGTCGATCTCGGCCGCCGAAACGCCGGCATCCTTGAGGGCCGCCTTGCATGGCGCGACGGTGCGCTGGACGAGATCGTCGACGAGGCTTTCGAACTTGGCGCGCGACAGCTTCATCGTCAGGTGCTTCGGACCGGAGGCGTCCGCCGTGATGAACGGCAGGTTGATCTCGGTCTGCTGCGCGGAAGACAATTCGATCTTCGCCTTCTCGGCGGCCTCCTTGAGGCGCTGAAGGGCCAGCTTGTCGTTCTTCAGGTCGATGCCCTGATCCTTCTTGAACTCGGCCGCGAGATATTCGACGAGACGCATGTCGAAGTCCTCGCCGCCGAGGAAGGTATCGCCGTTCGTGGACTTCACCTCGAAGACGCCGTCGCCGATCTCCAGAACCGAGATGTCGAAGGTGCCGCCGCCAAGGTCGTAGACGGCGATGGTCCGGCCGTCCTTCTTGTCGAGGCCATAGGCAAGGGCTGCCGCCGTCGGCTCGTTGATGATGCGCAGAACCTCAAGGCCGGCGATCTTGCCGGCGTCCTTGGTCGCCTGACGCTGGGCGTCGTTGAAATAGGCGGGAACCGTGATGACGGCCTTCTCGACCTTTTCGCCGAGATAGGATTCGGCGGTTTCCTTCATCTTCTGAAGGATCATCGCGGAAATCTGGGAGGGGGAATAGTCCTTGCCCTGCGCCTCGACCCAGGCGTCGCCGTTATCGCCCTTGACGATCTTGTAGGGAACGAGATGCTTGTCCTTCTCGACGAGCTTGTCGTCGTAGCGGCGGCCGATCAGGCGCTTGACGGCGAAAAGGGTATTCTCCGGATTGGTGACCGCCTGGCGCTTGGCCGGCTGGCCGGTCAACCGCTCGCCATCGTCGCTGAAGGCGACCATGGAGGGCGTCGTGCGGGCGCCTTCGGCGTTTTCAATGACTTTCGCATCCTTGCCGTCCATGACGGAGACGCAGGAATTGGTCGTTCCGAGGTCGATACCGATTACTTTAGCCATTCATTCTCTCCTTGAAGCGAACTGCCGGAACCCGTTCAGGCATTCGTTTGGCAGCACCTAGTCGTATGGTCCTTACGCGAAAGCGCAGTTCAAACCGCGCTCTTGCGGCGTATATAAGGAGCGGCCCGGACGACTGCAAGAGAGCGCGGCGGCGCAAAGCGCCTGAAATCAGCCCTCCGGCGGAACCGCCCTTCCGCTTCTCCGGCAATGTGGTTGCGCCTCCCCGTCCCGTCAAGCGGAGCCGGTGCGCCATTGCGGTGAAACGGATCCTCTAGCCGCCGACGAGAATATCGAGAAGTGTCGTGCGTTTCGCGCCCGACGATCCGCCGCCCACCTCTGCGGGCGGAACGGGGCCGTCGCCGATCGCCACCGTGGAACCCGGCTCCTGTCCGGCGACCGCATCGTCCAGCGGACGGTCACCGACGCCGAGCGCCCGGGAGACGAGATCGTAGAGCGGATCCCGGCCTTCCTCGCGCGGCGGATCCGGCGTCGGCGGGGCGGAGGGCACGGTTCCAAAAAGCGGAGAAGGCGCAAGGCCGGCATGGGCCGCCGTCATGAAGCTGCTCCAGGCCTTGGCGGGCAAGCCGCCGCCCGTCACCTTCCGCATCGACTTGCCGTCGTCGTTGCCGAACCAGACACCGGTCGTCAGATTGCTGGTGTAGCCGACGAAAAGGGCGTCGCGAAAGGATTGCGTCGTGCCGCTCTTGCCGGCCGCCTGCCAGCCGGGGATACGGGCATTCCGGCCGGTTCCCTCGGTGATGACGCGGGTCATCATCCCGTTCATCATGGCGACGATCTCCGGCGCCAGCACCCGGGGCGGATTGTCATAGGTGTTTTCATAAAGCACCCGGCCGCTTGCGGTCGAAACGCGGCGAATGATATGCGGCGTCGCCTTGTAGCCGCCGTTCATGAAGGGCGCATAGGCGGCGGTCAGTTCCACCAGCGTCACCTCCGACGTGCCGAGCGCGATGGAGGCATTGGCCTGAAGCTCCGATTCGATACCCAGCCGGCGGGAAAGCTTCACCACCTCCTCCGCACCGACCTCCATGACGAGCTGGGCGGCGATGGTGTTGAGCGAATGGGTGAGCGCGGAAGAAAGCGTGACCTCGCCGCGATATTTCTGGTCGTAGTTCTCGGGCGTCCATTTGCCGATCTTCACCGGCGCGTCATTACGCACCGAAAGCGGCGAACGGCCGGCCTCCAGCGCGGCGGCATAGACGAAAGGCTTGAAGGCCGAACCCGGCTGGCGCTTGGCCCGGGAGGCGCGGTCGAACTGGCTTGCGGCATAGTCGCGGCCGCCGACCAGCGCGCGGATCGCACCCGTCCCGTCGATCGACACGAGCGCGGCCTGCGACACATCGAGTTTCGCACCGTCCGCATCGAGGATGGCGACGAGCGATTCCTCGGCCTTCCTTTCCAGGTCGAGATCGAGGGTGGTGTCGATCACCAGATCCTCGGTGACGTCGCCGATCATGCCGGAAAGCTGGGCCATCACCATGTCGGCGGCATAGTGCTCGGCGCCCGACCAATAGCTACGCGCGCGGGCCGGCGTCTGCGACATCGCGGTCTTGATCTCGCTGTCGGTGACGAAACCCTCTTCGCGCATGGCCGCAAGAACCACCTGCGCGCGCGCTTCCGCCGCCTCCGGATTGCGCGCCGGCGACAAGCGCGAAGGCGCTTTCAGCAGGCCCGCGAGCGTCGCCGCCTCACCGAGGTTCACGTCGCGCGCCGACTTGCCGAAATAGCGCCGCGACGCTGCCTCGACGCCGTAGGAATTGGAACCGAAGAACACGCGGTTCAGATACATCGCGAGGATCTGGTCCTTGGAATACTTATGTTCCAGCCAGAAGGCGAGCAGCACTTCCTGCACCTTGCGCTCCAGGGTGCGCTCGGGCGACAGGAACAGGTTCTTGGCGAGCTGCTGCGTCAGCGTCGAGCCGCCCTGCACCATCCGGCCGGACGTGACATTGGCAAGCATGGCGCGGGCAAGGCCCAGCGGGTCGACGCCGAAATGGGAGTAGAAGCGCCGGTCCTCGATGGCGATGACGGCCTGCGGAATATAGGGCGACATGGTTTCCAGCGAGAGCGCCTCGCCGCCCGTCGTCCCGCGATTGGCGATGGCGGTGCCGTCCACCGCGAGAATCTTCACATTCGGTGGGCGATCGGGAATCGACCAGCTCGTGGCGCTCGGCATGCGCGCGCCATAATAGAGGAAAAGGCCGCCAAGGCCCATCGCGCCCCACAGGCCGAGCACCAGGCACCAATAGACGAGGCGGCGCAGAAGACGCGGAAAACCGCCCGCAGAACCGCGGCGACCACGCGATGATGCCGGATCGCGGCGGCCACGCCTGCCGCCGGCGGCTTTCGCCTTGCGCTTGCCCGGTCCGCCGACGACACGCTCGTCCGCATCGAGATGGAAATCGTCATCGTCGCGAGGCGCGGCGCTCTCGAACGAAGGTTCGATACGCCCGGATTTACGGTTGCCTGCCATGCGCGGTGGATATGCCCTCGTCGTTGTCGCCGTCGTCTGAACCTTAATTACGGCGATTTAAGGGGGCGTTAAGCAGGAGGAAGATGCGGGAGAAGCCTGGAGGGCCGGAGCGAACACGATGGGCCCGATGCTTTTCGGGCGGCCCCGGGCCGCCCGAAAATCTTCGTTCTCAGAAATAGGGCGAATAGCACTGCTGGCGCGGCCCGTTATAAGGCTGGAACGTATTGTCGTAGGCCCGGTAGGACCGGTAGCGCGCATAGCACCAGTCGGTGTGACGCGGATTGATGCCGGCGTTGCGGGGAGGCCGTGCATAGCCGTCGTTGGCGATGGCCCCACCGATGATCGCGCCCGCTCCGAAGGCGGCCAGCGGATACCACCAGCCGTCCGAATGACGGCGATAGCCGGGACGATGGTGACGGTAACCGCGATGGCCGCGGTGCCAGCCCCGGCGATCGCGGCGGTACTGGGCCTGCTCGACGTCCGTCGACTGCGAAACCCCGATCTTCGGCAGCGGCACGGCCGTCGCCTGCACCGGAACGAAGGTCGTTGCGAACATCGCGGCGGCAAGTGCCGCGGCAATACCGCCCTTGATCATGTTCTTCATATCGATCTCCTGGTTTTCACCTACTGCAAGCAATCAAGACGGGTGACAGAATGGAATATCTCGGCTGAACGACAGATGAACCGGAATGATCGCATTCTGCCTATTCATCACCCGATTTCAAGCGCGCCAGGAAGTTCGCCCGTTCGAACACGAGAATCACGAAAAGCGCGATCACGAAGGGAACGATCAGGTAGAAGAGCCGGAAGACGGCAAGCGCCGCCAGCACGTCCGCCGGATCCATCTCCGGCAGGCCGGCGATGAACACCAGTTCCAGAACGCCGATCCCGCCCGGGGCATGGGAAAGCAGGGCGACGGAAAAGGAGGCGAGAAAAATGCCCAGCACGACGAAGTAGCCGGGATTGCCTTCGGCCGGAAGCACGAAATAGATGATCGCCGCCGCGCCGAGCAGTTCGACCGGGGCGATGGCGAGTTGGCGGAAAACCAGCGAGGGCTTCGGATATTCCAGCTTGAACCAGCGGGTGCGAAGCGGCCGGAAGCCGACGAGGCTGCCGACGACATAGAGCCCGACCAGCGCGAGGATCAGCCAGCCGGTAGAAAATGCGGCTTCGATCGGCAGGAAATCGGCGAAACGCTCGATGATCTCGGGTTCCAGAACCAGCACGAGCCCGAACATCATCACCGTTCCGAGAAAGAAGGTGAAGGAGCAGAAGGCGACCAGAAGGCCCACCTCCGACCCCGAAAGTCCCTTCGACGTATAGGCACGGTAGCGCACGAGCGCGCCGGAGAAGACCGAGGCGCCGATATTGTGCGAAAGCGCATAGGTGGTGAAGGAGGTGACGGTGATGAACCACAGCGAGACCCGGTGGCCGATATGCTCCAGCGCCAGATGGTCGTAGCCGGCGAGCGCCGCATAGGCGACAAACGTCGCGCCCATCGCCAGCAACCACCCCGAATAGGGGATGGCCTGAAGGCTCGCCAGGAATTCGTCGAGCGACAGGCCGCGAAGGTCCTTGTAGAGAATATAGATCGAAACGATGATTGCGATGGTACTGACGAGCGGCCAGAAGAATTTTCCGATCCGCTTCATGCCGTCGCTCCCTTCACGGGAGGCCGCCGGCGCTGCGCCTGCGGCTTGATCCATCCTGAAAATGCCATCGCCTTCCTTTCCGGCCGAACGCCGAACGCCCTCCGCCTTTCGGTCTTTCCGGTTGCTTCAACGGTTTTCGAGCGCCGCCAGGATGCGGATCCAGGACCGGATTCCCTTTTCGAAGGAGCGCAGTTCGTATTTCTCGTTCGGGGAGTGGATCCGGTCGTCGGAAAGCGCGAAGCCGACAAGCAGCGATTCCATGCCGAGCATCTTCTGGAAATCACCGACGATCGGGATCGAGCCGCCCATACCGATGACGAGGGCGGGCTTCGGCCATTCCGCGGAGAGCGCGGCCTTCGCCTTGTTGAGAAGCGGCGAATCGTAGGGAAGCTGGATGGCCGGCGAGCCACCGTGGGCATGAAAGGTCACGGAGCAGTCGGCCGGCAGGCGCGAGCGCACATAGGCGCGAAAACTGTCGCGGATCCGCGCCGGGTCCTGCTTGCCGACGAGGCGGAAGGAGATCTTCGCGGATGCTTCCGCGGCGATCACCGTCTTGAAGCCTTCGCCCGTATAGCCGCCGGTGATGCCGTTCACTTCGGCGGTCGGGCGCGCCCAGGTCAGTTCCGGCACCGAGCGATCCTTCTCGCCGGCGGGAATGGAAAGGCCGATCTCGCCGAGAAAGCTCTCCGCCGTGCAGCCGAGCGCCTCCCAGTCGGCAAGGATGGCGGCCGGGGTCTCCTCGACCCCCTCGTAGAAGCCGTCGAGCGTGACGCGGCCATCCGCATCGTGCAGGCCGGCGAGCACATCGGCCAGGATATGAACCGGATTGGCCGCGACACCGCCGAAATAACCGGAATGGAGGTCGCGATCGGCCGCCCGCACGACGATTTCCTCGCCGACGAGGCCGCGCAGGCCGGCGGCGATGGCCGGCGTATCGGCATCCCACATGCTGGTGTCGCAGACGAGCGCGAAATCCGCCGTCAGTTCGGACGCGTTCGCCTCCAGGAAAGGTTTCAGCGAGGGCGAACCGGACTCCTCCTCGCCCTCGAACAGGATCGTCACGCGGCAGGGCAGCGACCCCGTCGTTTCCTTGTAGGAACGGCAAGCCTCGACGAAGGTCATCAACTGGCCCTTGTCGTCGGAGGTGCCGCGGCCGGTGATGATGCGGCGGCCTCCCGGCATGTCGCGCACGGCGGGCTCGAAGGGATCGTGGTCCCACTGATCGAGCGGATCGACCGGCTGGACATCGTAATGCCCGTAGAAAAGCACATGCGGCGCATCCGGCCGGCCCGCTTCATGATGGGCGACGACCATCGGGTGGCCGGCCGTGTCGCGCACCGTCGCGTCGAAGCCGAGCGAGCGCAGTTCCGTCACCAACCATTCCGCGGCGCGCCGGCATTCCGCCTTATAGGCCGGATCGGTGGAGATGGACCTGATGCGCACGAGTTCGAACAGGCGCTCGAGGCTCGCCGAAACGTTCGCGCTGGCGCGATCAAGCACGGGCAGAAGGTTGGTCATGATCGAATCCCTTGATGACAAGCGAACATTAGACCGATCGCGCAGGGCAGGGCAAACCCGATGTCGCACATGGAGCATCACGATCTGCGGCGGCGGCCGAGATTGGCGAGCGTCATGCGCATATATTCGAGGAGAAGGGCGCGCTCGAACTGGCGAAAGCCCTGGAACAGGGCGTCTTCCGTCGCCTGAGCCGCCGTCACGGCCGTTTCCCGCAGATTGCGGCCGCGCGCCGTGAGGAAGATCAGTTGCGCCCGCCTGTCCGTCGGATGCCGGCGGCGCGACACCAGCCCGTCCCGCTCCATGCGGGCCAGCGTGCTGGCCATCGTCGCCTGTTCGATATCGAGGCGGTCGACAAGCTCGCGCTGGGTCACCCCGTCGCCGTTCCACAGTTCGAGCAGGACGGGAAACTGGCCGGGCGCAAGACCGGCGTCCCCGGCATGCTCCTGCAAGGCGCGAGAAGCCTCCTTCGCCAACAGGCTGGCGAGATAGGCTGCCGACTCCCTCCGGTCAAAATCCATGGGGCAAGGCTATGCCTGTTTCCGGGGGAAGACAAGAACGCAGGCGCTTCGGGGGCCGGAACGCGAGGGATGCGAGCGGACGGACGGGAAGAATGACAGCCAGCGACCCGCGCAATTGAAGACGCCGCCGGCGACGGGAGGCGCGTCGCGGCGGCGTCTTCGAATAATGGACAAAGGCCCGGAGAGGGGGGATAAGGCCTTTGTCCTCGTCTGGCGCGGCGGGGGACGGGCCGGAATGCCAGACAACGGCTTTTAATCTGCCGATGGTTGTTATTTGTGGCCGGGAATGTGGCTTTTCAAGGGATTCCGGTCCGCGTGAAAATTACAAATCGGTAACGTTGGCGTGACCCTTCGGCGAGCCGAAATACGAATGAAAGATGGACGCCGCCAGCCGCCCGCGCTATCCATTTCCGCATGAAAAACGGTGATCATCTCTTCCTCGTCGACGGCTCGGGCTTCATCTTCCGCGCCTTCCACGCCATTCCCCCGCTCAACCGCAAATCGGACGGACTGCCCGTCAATGCCGTGTCGGGTTTCTGCAATATGCTGTGGAAGCTCCTGAAGGATGCCCGCAACACCGATCTCGGGGTGGCGCCGACCCATTTCGCCGTCATCTTCGACTATTCCTCGAAGACCTTCCGCAACGATCTCTACGACCAGTACAAGGCGAACCGCACCGCGCCGCCGGAAGACCTGATTCCGCAGTTCGGCCTCATCCGCCACGCTACGCGGGCGTTCAACCTGCCCTGCATCGAGAAGGAGGGTTATGAGGCCGACGACCTGATCGCCACCTATTCGCGGCTTGCCGAGGCGGCAGGCGCGGATGTCACCATCATCTCCTCCGACAAGGATCTGATGCAGCTCGTCACCGACAAGGTGTCGATGTACGACGGCATGAAGGACAAGCAGATCTCCGTTCCCGAGGTGATCGAGAAATGGGGCGTGCCGCCTGAAAAGATGATCGATCTACAGGCGCTGACCGGTGATTCGACCGACAATATTCCCGGCGTTCCCGGCATCGGCCCCAAGACGGCCGCCCAGCTTCTCGCCGAATATGGCGATCTCGACACGCTGCTGGCCCGCGCCGAAGAGATCAAGCAGGTCAAGCGGCGCGAAAACATCATCGCAAACCGCGAACTGGTTTTATTGTCGCGACGGCTTGTGACGCTGGAGACGGAGACACCCCTCGACGTGCCGCTCGACGCGCTGATCCTGCATCCGCAGGACGGCGCAAAGCTGATTGCCTTCCTGAAAACCATGGAGTTCAACACGCTGACCCGGCGGGTGGCGGAGGCCTGCGACTGCGATGCCAGCGCCATCGATCCGGCCGACGTCCCGGTCGAATGGGGCGCGCAGGCGCGCGGGCCGGATCTCGACAGGAAAGACGCCGGCGGAAAGACGCCCGCAGTCGCGCCGGACACGGACCTGCCGGACGAGGCCACGCCCGGCGCGCTGGCGAAGGCGCGGGCCGCGCGCTTCGCAGCGCTTCCGATCGATCGGTCGGCCTATGTGACGATCCGCGATCTGGAAACGCTCGACCGATGGATCGCCGACGCGCACGAGGCCGGCATCGTCGGCTTCGACACGGAGACGACATCGATCGACCCCATGCAGGCGGAACTGTGCGGCCTGTCGCTGGCGATCGCCGACAACAGCCTTGATCCTTCCGGCGCGACGATCCGCGCGGCCTATGTGCCGCTCGGTCACAAGACCGGGCACGGCGACCTGCTCGGCGGCGGGCTGGTCGAAGGACAGATCCCGATGCGCGCGGCGCTCGATCGGCTGAAGGGGCTGCTTGAGGATCCCTCGGTCCTCAAGGTCGCCCAGAATCTCAAATACGACTATCTCGTGATGCGCCGCCACGGTATCGAGCTTGAGAGCTTCGACGACACGATGCTCCTCTCCTATGCACTCGACGCGGGCACGACCACGCACGGCATGGACGCGCTTTCGGAGCGCTGGCTGGGGCACAAGCCGATCCCCTACAAGGAAGTGGCCGGCTCCGGCAGGAACGCGCAGACCTTCGACATGGTCGATCTGGAACGGGCGACCACCTATGCGGCCGAGGACGCCGACGTGACGCTGAGGCTCTGGCACGTGCTGAAGCCGCGCCTTGCCGGCGAACGCCTGACGGCCGTCTACGAGCGGCTGGAGCGCCCGCTGGCTCCCGTCCTCGCCCGCATGGAGGAGCGTGGCATCACCATCGACCGGCAGGTGCTCTCGCGCCTTTCCGGCGAGCTGGCGCAGCGCGCCGCAGCCCTTGAGGAAGAGATCTACGAGCTTGCCGGCGAGCGCTTCAATATCGGCTCGCCAAAGCAGCTCGGCGACATCCTGTTTGGAAAAATGGGGTTGCCCGGCGCTTCGAAGACGCGGACCGGCCAGTGGTCGACCTCGGCGCAGGTGCTGGAGGACCTTGCCGCGCAGGGCATTCCGCTGCCACGCCGGATCGTCGACTGGCGGCAGCTCACCAAGCTGAAATCCACCTATACCGACGCGCTGCCGGGCTTCGTCCATCCCGACACGAAACGGGTGCACACGTCCTATGCGCTGGCGGCGACGACGACCGGACGGCTTTCCTCCTCCGATCCCAACCTCCAGAACATTCCCGTGCGCACGGCCGAGGGCCGCAAGATCCGAACCGCCTTCATCGCCGCGCCCGGCCACAAGCTGATCTCGGCCGACTACAGCCAGATCGAGCTTCGCGTGCTCGCCCATGTCGCCGAGATCCCCCAGCTGCGCCAGGCGTTTGCCGACGGTATCGACATTCACGCCATGACGGCCTCGGAAATGTTCGGCGTGCCGGTCGAAGGCATGCCCGCGGAAATCCGCCGGCGCGCCAAGGCGATCAACTTCGGCATCATCTACGGCATCTCCGCCTTCGGCCTCGCCAACCAGCTCTCCATCGAGCGCTCGGAAGCCGCCGAATACATCAAGAAATATTTCGAGCGCTTCCCCGGCATCCGGGACTATATGGACAAGACCAAGGCCTTCGCCCGCGAACACGGCTATGTCGAGACGATCTTCGGCCGCCGGGCCCATTATCCGGATATCGCCTCCTCGAATCCGTCCATGCGCGCCTTCAACGAGCGCGCGGCGATCAACGCCCCGATCCAGGGATCGGCCGCCGACATCATCCGCCGCGCGATGATCCGGATGGAACCGGCGCTGCAACAGGCCGGGCTTGGCGCACGCATGCTGTTGCAGGTGCACGACGAACTGATCTTCGAGGTCGAGGACGGCGAGGTGGATCAAACCGTGCCGGTCGTCGTCGAGGTGATGGAGAACGCCTCGATGCCGGCGCTTTCCATGAAGGTGCCGCTGAAGGTCGACGCCCGCGCCGCGCACAATTGGGACGAGGCGCATTGAGCGGCGCGCGGCGCGCCACGCGTCCCCCTCTCCCCAAGGGGCTTGCGCTTGCAAACTCTTAATCCTGTTTTGCACGGAGAGGCGACGGCAATCCCGTCTTAACATGGTCTTAAGACCGTATCGTCTCTGATCGGCCGGAAGGACGGGCGACCTGCTCGCCCGCCGGCCCGCCCCATCGACGCACTTCGCCGGGATAGGCCGAAACCGCCAGAGACTGGATGACCGGAATGCATGCTCCGCCGCCGCCCGCCCGCTCCGCACCGCTCGCCGTGCAGGTCGTGCGGCAATATGCGCCCAACCGGGGCGGGCTGGAGGATGTGGTTCGCCAGCTTTCCGGACAGTTGCTGGCACGCGGCTTCCGCGTCCGCGTCGTCACGCTCGACCGGCTGTTTTCCGCACCCGACCGCACGCTGCCCGCCCGCGAGACGATCGACGGCGTGGAGGTGGTGCGCATCCCCTTTTCCGGCAGCCGCCGTTACCCGCTCGCGCCGCAGGTGTTCCGCTATATCCGCGACGCCGACATCGTGCATGTCCATGCGGTCGACTTCTTCTTCGACGCGCTTGCCTGGGGGTGGCCGCTGCATCGCCGGCCGCTTGTCGCCACGACCCATGGCGGCTTCTTCCACACGGCGAAATTCTCCGGCCTGAAAAAGATCTGGTTCAACACGATCACCCGCGTTTCCTCGCTTGGCTATCGCGGCATCGTCGGTTGCAGCGCGCAGGACGCCCGCACCTTCGCAACCGTCGCCGGCCGGCGCGTGGTCCATATCGACAACGGCGCGGATACGGCGAAATTCGCCGATGCCGGCGCACCGGCGCCGCAACGGCGTCTGGTGACCATTGGCCGTTTTTCCGTCAACAAGCGGCTCGACCGGCTGTTCGACGCCATGACGCAGCTTGTCGCGGAAAATGCCGACTGGCATCTCGACGTGGTGGGCGTGCCCGGCGATCATTCGCTCGACGATGTCGCCGCGATGATCGCGGCGCGGGGCCTGCGCGACCGGATCGGCCTGCACGCCGGCCTGCCGGACGCCGCCGTGCGCGACCTTCTGGGCAAGGTCTCGCTCTTTGCCTCCGCCTCGCAATACGAGGGTTTCGGCCTCGTCGCCGTCGAGGCGATGAGCGCCGGGCTGATGCCGCTTCTCCACCCCAATACCGCCTATGCCGATCTTGCCGGAAACCATCCGGAAATCCGGCTTTGCGACTTTTCCGACGCCCGCAAGGCCGCCGCGGACATGACCGCCGCCTTCGCGCTGCTGGAAAAGGATCCGGCCGGCTATCGCCGCGCGGCGATGACGGCAGCGGCAACCTATTCCTGGGAACGGGTGGCCGACCGCTACCTGGAGGTCTATCACACGATCCTTCAGGACAGCCGCCGCCGCCTGCCGGCCACCGGGCTTGCCGAAAGAGGCGGTCGCGCATAGCGCCTGCGCACCCCTCCCGGCCATCGCCGAAACGGAGACGACCATGCGCCCTTCCCTCAAGATTTTCTTTAGCCGGCTACTGTCTTTCGCCATAGCACTGGCGCTGCCGCTTCAGGCACAGGCCGCCTGCCTGCGCGGGGTCAATCTCGCGGGTGCGGAATTCGGCGACGGCGCGGGTGTCCACGGACGCGACTATATCTACCCCACGCAAAAGGCGGTCGCCTATTTCGCCGGCAAGGGCTTCAATGCCGTCCGCCTGCCATTTCTCTGGGAACGCTTGCAGCCGCATCCCGGCCGCGCCTTCGACACGGCGGAACGCGAACGGCTCGCCGAGGCTGTCTCCGCCTTGCGCCGCGCCGGCCTGACGGTGATCCTCGATCCGCATAATTACGGCTATTACGGCAAGGCGCAGATCGGCACGCCCGACCTTCCCGACGCCGCTTTCGCGGACCTCTGGCGTCGCCTCGCCGAAGACTACGGCAAGGACGACGGCGTCTTCTTCGGTCTGATGAACGAACCCTACGACGTCACCGCGACGCAGTGGCTTTCCGCCGCCAATGCAGCCATCGCCTCCATCCGCGAAACGGGCGCGAAGAACCTCGTTCTTGTGCCCGGGACGATCTGGTCGGGCGCCCACAGCTGGGAAAACGAGCGGCCGGGCGGGGCGAACGGCACCGTCATGCTCGGCGTCCGCGACCCGCAGGACAATTACGCCTATGAAGTCCATCAATATCTCGACGACGATTTTTCCGGCACGACGCCGGGATGCGCACGGGCGGACGACGCGGTCGCCGCGCTGGAACGCTTCACGCAATGGCTGCGCCGCAACGGCCAGCGAGGTTTTCTCGGCGAGTTCGGCGGCTCGGCCGACAAGGCCTGCCTCGACGGGCTTTCGCGCATGACGGACCTGATGGCGCGCGAAGCCGACGTCTGGCTGGGATGGACCTATTGGGCGGGCGGCGACTGGTGGCCGAAGGAGGAGCCGCTCAACATCCAGCCCGTCGATGGCGAGGACAGGCCGCAGACGGCGGCCGTCCTTTCCGGCGCGGACAAGGCCGGCTGCATGGCGCTTCGGCGGTAGCCGGCCAGTTTGTCAGCCCGGCCGGTCGCTCCAGCGCACGACCGCCGAAACGCCGAGCAGGAACCACAGAAGCGCCGCCGTCTTGATCGAATAGAACGAGTCGCTGATCAGCATCAGCAGCAGCAGATAGACGATCATCATCGAATGGAAGCGCCAGGCCTTCGCATCGGCGAAAGGTGTATGCACGAAGAGCATCCACAGCGCGATGAAGCCGAAAAGGCCGAAGGCGGTCAGCGAATAGGCCAGGCCCGAATCGGCGACGAAGATATCCGTCGTCTCGACACCGAACACCACACCCGGCGACAATTGCGTCAGGATATGCGCCGTCACCGCGAAGCGGCCGGAGATATCGTTCGGCCCGCCGCCCTCGACGGAGGTGATGCCATAGATCGCCAGCACCGCGAGCAGCAGGAAGGGCAGCACGCCCCACAGAAGCCGCGGCAGAAAGCGATAGACGGGATAGAGCAGCGTCGCCAGGAGGCAGGTGTAGAGGCCGAAACGGGCATCCGCCAGCGCCACCACCGCAAAGGCGAGGGCGAAGACGAGGAAACGGCCGGCGAAAGCCCGGCCGCGAAAGAGCGCCCAGCTATAGATCACCACCGCGAAATTTCCCATGGAGACCGGCTCCAGGAACACCGACGACACCCGATGCTGGCCGAGGAAGGGCAGGATGGTCCGCGCTTCCGGCCGTTCCCCGGAAATGAACAGGCCGCGCGTCTCGCCATAGGTCTGCTTGAGCGAGACCGAGCCGCGCGCGAGATAATAGCCGATGACGTTGAAGTAATCGAGGAAGGTCTCAAGGAACAGGTATTCGAAGAGGCCGAAGGCGACGACGATCACCGCGCTGACCATCACCAGCCGGTCGCCGACGCGCGGATCGGCGATGCGACGGCCGAGGAAGAAGAAGGCGAAGGGGATCAGGATGTCGCGGAGCGACTTGAGGTTGATCTGACCGCCCCGCAGCATGAAAAGCAGCATCATGTAGCTGACGAAGACCGCGACGAGCAGATAGAGCGCGGACCGGCGCGTCATCGCCGCAAGGAAGGCGGCGGCGACGATGACCATTTCCGCCATCATCACATGACTTTCGGAAATCCCCATGACGCGGGTGTTGACGAAACACAGGCCGGCGTTGAAGACGAGGCCGCCGATAACCGCAAACGTCGCGACAAGCCGCGCGGCCGCGGCGGCCGGCGTGTCGCGGGCCATCGCCAGGTCCAGGCGTCCGGCCGGGGACGCATAGGTCATCTCCGCCTCCCTAAGCCGCCCGGTCGCCGACAAGGATATTGCCGACGAGGCGGTCACGCCACGGCGCAATCTCGGCGACGAGCGCGTCGAGCGTCTCACCGCCAGCCGCACCGGCGGCGGAAACGACGACAATCGCATCGACCCGGCGCAGGATCGCCGGCAGGTTCGCTTCCGCCGGCGTGCCGCAGCAATCGATAACGAGAATATCGGCATGCATATCCCGGACGGCCGTGCTGACGCGGGCCGAAGACAGCGCCGTCACCTGACGCAGGCCGCCCGCGCCAAGCCGCCGGATCTGCAACAGATCGGCGAGGCCCTGCGTCCGGTCGGGACGCTCCCCGCCGTCCCGCAGCCGGGCGGTCGCCGTGGAGATGCGAACAGAACCGTGCGAACGCGGCAGCAGGCCGCGCTCGGGCGCGCGCAAACGGCCGTCGGCGAAGAGCACGTCCTTGCCGAGCGCACGCAATTCCCCGGCGATGCCGATGGCGGCCACGCCCCGGCCCGCGCCGCCAGCCGACAGCACCGCGACGGCGACGGGACCGTCCGCCGTCAGTTGCGCGTCCAGAAGATAGGCTGCGCGGGTGAAACCGGAAATACGCGGCGGACCGTCATGGCCGGCCGGCTCGCGGATGAAGGGGACGACGCGGGCGAGCTTTCCGCTCCAGCCCTGCCGGGCGGGGGCCTGCCGCTCCTTCTCGATGACCGCAAGCACGGGCGCGCCGGTCTTCGCCTCCAGATCCCTTTCCGGGCGTTTTCCGCCAGCCAGGATCTCCCGCAGCACGGCAAGAGCCCCTCCGGCCGCCGTGCCGAACAGCACCGCGGCGATCAGCACCAGCAGGCGTGGCGCACGGATCGGCTTTCCGGAGGGAACCGCTTGCGAGATGATCCGTGAATTGCCGCTGTCGAGACCCTGCTGGCGACCGAGTTCCTCGGCGCGCGTCAGAAACGCCTTGTAGACCGCATCGAGGGCGTCCGCCTCGCTGATCAATTGCGCCAGGCGGAAGCGAAGCTTGCCGTTGTCGCCGTTGGCGGCGGTCTGCTCGTCAAAACGCTTCTGCACGAAATCGAGATTGGCCTTGGCGCGCTCGTAGGTGTTCTCGGTCATTTCACGAATGCGGCCGAGTTCTCCTTCGACGGCCGATTTCATGCTGGCGACCTGCGAGCGCACCGCCTTCATCTGCGGATGGCCATTGCCGAGATTGGCGGCAAGCTCGGCCTGCCGGTCGAGCATCAGGGCATAGCGATTGCGCAACGCGGTGAGCGCGGCCGATTGCAACGCCTCCGGAATCGCTCCCGATTCCACGGCGGAAAGGTTGAGCTGGTGCGCCTGTTCATAGGCCGTCTTCTGTTGTTCGGCCTGCTGGCGCGCAACGATGAGTTGCTGGTTGAGCGCGGCAAGCTCCTGATCCGTAATGAGACCCTGCTGGCCGGTGCTAAGCAGGCCGCTCTCCGTACGGAAACTTTCCACCGCCGCACGCGCATCGAGCACGCGCTTGCGCAATTCCACCGTCTGTCCGGCGATGCTTTCGGAGGTGCGGACGCTGGCATCGAAATGGGAGGCGTCGGACAGATGCAGATAGCTCTCGCCGATGGCATTGGCGATACGGGCGGCCGTTTCGCCGTCACGATGCTTGACGGTAATGGAGAAGACGTAGGAATCGCCGGCCCGCTCGACGATCAGGTTGTCGAGAAGCGCATTGACCACGCGATCGACGGGATCGCCGCCGGCGGCGGCGCGCAGACCGCCGGCAAGATAGGGATCCTTTTCGAGCTCCAGCCGCTTCACCACATCGCTGAGGACATGGCGCGATTGCAGGACGTAGATCTGGCTTGCGACCACCTGCTGGGCATCCGTCGTGATCCCCGTATCGGCGCCGACCACCGGCCCCCGCTGCACGTCGATGTAGATTTCCGCCGTCGAGCGATAGAACGGCTTCTGCGTCAGCACGAAGGCGAGTGCGAGGAGGACGCAGACCAGCACGCAAAGGATCACATAGTGAAACCTTCTCCAGATGATCGCCGGCAATTGAAAGACGTCGATATCCATCGCGTGCCCGAATGGCCGCCAGATGGGCCGGCATGCCTGTTTGAGGGATATCGCCGTGCGGGCGGGACGCACGACGACCGATAGGTACAGGCTCCCAGAAGATGGTTAACAAAGCTTCAATTCTCCGCTCCCGCGGCGCAAGGAAAGTGCGGGCCCTCCCGGAAAACGCTGTCTTCCCGGCCGGAAGCGCCCTCACCCGGTGGTTGTCCTGAAATTCCCTTTCACCGATTCTTATCCATATCCTTTCAGCCGATCTTATGATCCCGGCGCTATTGCTTGCCGCAAGAATACGCCTGCCACGTGCACGGGACACCGAACGGCAAGAAGGAGACGACGGCCATGCAACAGACGATTCGTGACATTCTGACGAAACACGGCGGCCTTGCGATGCCGGTCGACCAGATTGCCGACACTGCCGATCTCTATGCGGCGGGCCTTTCCTCCTTCGCCTCCGTGCAGGTCATGCTGGCGGTCGAGGAAGCCTTCGACGTGGAGTTTCCCGACAACCTGCTGAACCGCAAATCCTTCCAGAACATCGCCGCCATCACGGATGCGGTGGGAAGTCTGGTCGGCGACAGGGAAGCCGTCGCATGACCATGAGCGCCGGTTCGAGCCTCGCCGCACGCGCCCAGCGCGTTGCCGCCGTGGCCGCTGCGCACGCCGACACGGTGGACGTCGACGCGCGCTTCCCGCAGGAAGCGGTCGACGCGATGATCGCCGAGCGCCTGCTTTCCATCCAGATTCCGGAGGACCTGGGCGGCGAGGACGCCGGCCTCTCCGATATCGCCGAGATCTGCTCGCTGATCGGCCAGGGCTGCTCGGCAGCCGCGATGGTGTTCGCCATGCACCACATCAAGCTTTCGAGCCTGGTGTCGCACGGGGCCGACAGCGACTGGCACCGCGCCTTCATGCGCCGCATCGTCGACGGGCAGCTGCTGCTCGCCTCCGCCACGACGGAAGGCGGCATCGGCGGCAACCTGCGCAACAGCATCTGCGCCATCGAGGTTGCGGATGGCCGTTGCCGGCTGACCAAGGATGCGACCGTCATTTCCTACGGCGCGCATGCCGACGCGATTCTCGTCACCTCCCGCTCCCATGCGGATGCGGCCTCCGCCGATCAGGTGATGACCGTCTTCACCCGGGACCAATACACGCTGGAGCGCACCCATGTCTGGGACACGCTCGGCATGCGCGGCACCTGTTCCGACGGCTATCTCTTTCAGGGCGAAGCGCCGGCGGAGCAGATCCTGCCGAAACCGTTTGCCGAAATCGCCGCCCAGTCAATGCTCGCCACCTCGCATCTCCTGTGGAGCGCGGTCTGGTACGGCATCGCGGTCAACGCGGTCGCCCGCGCGCAGGCCTTCGTCCGCGCCGCCGCGCGCAAGACCCCCGGCGTCACGCCGCCCGGCGCGCTGCGGCTGGCGGAAGCCTCCAACCTTCTGCAACTGGTGAGGTCGAACACCATCGCCGGCCTTGGGGAATACGAGGCCGCCAGGGCGGATGCCGACCGGCTTTCCTCCATGGGCTTCGCCGTCACGATGAACAATGTGAAGGTCGCCTCCTCGGAGACGATCCTTTCCATCGTCAACCACGCCATGCTGATCTGCGGCATCATGGGCTACAAGAACGGCACGCCCTACAGTCTCGGCCGGCATCTGCGCGACGCCCATTCGGCGCAGCTCATGATCTCGAACGACCGCATTCTCGGCAATACATCGAACCTGCTGCTCGTTCACAAGCAGGACACCAGCCTGACGGGGTGAAACCATGGATATGCAATCTTCCCTTCTCGACCGCCTGTTCGACGCCGGTCTGCTGATCGACACCGGCGTCGAAGGCCTCTACGGCCGCGGCGGCGCCTTCGAGGACGTGATCGCCCGCTTCGAGCGGATGATCGACGCCTATGGCGGCGGCGACGGCGCGGAGGCCATGCGCTTTCCGCCGGGCATGAACCGCGCGCATTTCGAAACCAGCGGCTACATGAAGAGCTTTCCCCAGCTTGCCGGCACCGTGCACAGTTTCTGCGGCGGCGACCTCGACCACATGAGCCTGCTGCAATGCATGGAGGTCGGCAGCGACTGGACGCAGGAGCAGAAGGCCACCGATATCGTGCTGACGCCGGCGGCCTGCTATCCGCTCTATCCGACGATCGCCAGGCGCGGGCCGCTGCCGGCCGGCGGCGGGCTCTACGACCTGCAATCCTATTGCTTCCGCCACGAACCGTCGAACGATCCGGCCCGCCAGCAATTGTTCCGCATGCGCGAATATGTCTGCATGGGCACGCAGGAACACGTCACGAACTTCCGCCAGAGCTGGATGGATCGCGGGCTGGAGATGATGGACAAGGTCGGGCTCGACGTGGCGATCGACGTCGCCAACGATCCGTTCTTCGGCCGTGCCGGGCGCATGCTGGCCAACAACCAGCGCGACCAGAACCTCAAGTTCGAACTGCTCATTCCCGTCACCTCGGCGGCCAAGCCGACGGCCTGCATGAGCTTCAACTATCATCAGGACGCCTTCGGCGCGAAATGGGGCCTCACGCTCGAAGACGGCAGCGTGGCGCACACCGCCTGCGTCGGTTTCGGCCTGGAACGCATCGCGCTCGCACTGTTCTCGCGCCACGGGATGGAGATCGCCGAATGGCCGCAAGCCGTTCGCGAGGCGCTCGGATACCCGGGCTGAACATGGATACGGTCTTCCCCGGGCTTTCGCCCGAGACCTACCGGCCGCACGCCCTCCACGACGCGGAGCGCATGTGGCCGGAGACGAATTGCTACGTCGACCTGTGGATCGAGGTGCTGAACGCCTGGGGCGCCGCGCCGGAGGCCATGCTCGGCTTCACCTTGACCCAGGATTTCGAGGGCGACCAGTTCACCTTCTTCAAGGTGCCGCTGGAGGATCTCGAAACCCTCTACGGCATCCGCTGCACGGAGCTTGCCGTCTACGACCGGGTGGAGGCGCATCTGCTGGCGCAGCTTGCGCGCGGGCGGATCTGCCTTGTGGAGATGGATAGCTACTACATGCCGGATACCCGCGGCGTCTCCTACCGCCAGGAGCACGGCAAGACGACGGTGGCGATCAACCGGCTCGACCTCGACGGCCGCGTGCTCGACTATTTTCACAACGGCGGTTTCTTCCGCCTGGAGGGCGAGGATTTCGACGGCCTGTTCCACCGCAACGACGGGCCGGACGACCTGCCCTTCCTGCCCTATGCGGAATTCGCGAAACTCCCCTCCACACGCCCCGACGAGGCCCATCTTCGCCGCGAGGCGGCCCGCCTGCTCGCCTTCCATTTCAAGCGCCGGCCGCAGGACAATCCCGTCGCCGCCTTCGCGAGCATCTTTCCCGCGCAGGTGGAGGACGTGGCCGGGCGACCCTTCGGCTTCTTCCACAAATATGCGTTCAACACGCTGCGTCAGCTCGGCGCGAATTTCGAGCTGGCGGCAACCCATTTCGACTGGATCGCACCGGACGGCCGCCTCGGCGACGCTGCGGAGGCCGCGAAAAAGATCTCCGAAACCGCCAAATCGGTGCAGTTCCAGCTCGCTCGCGCCGTGACCCGCCGCAAATTCGAGCCGCTCGGCACCGCGCTCGATCCGGCCGTGGAGGCCTGGGACAGGCTGATGGCCGCGCTTTCGGCGCGTCTCGATTGAGGAAGAAGCCATGACGGCGGATGGCAAGAGCCTTTCGGAGGGCTGGAGGCTGCTGACGACCCCGGCGGGAGCGGTGGCGGATCCTGCCGGGCTTGCCGGTCTCGACGGCGCAATCGATGCGCCGGTTCCCGGCACCGTCGCCGGCGCATTGGAACGGGCGGGCCGGTTCGATCGCGCCGCGCCCGCGCCGCTCGACCATCTCGACGCCTGGTATCTGCTCGATCTTTCCGGCGAGCCTCCCGGCGCGGCGGAGCTTGTCCTCGACGGACTCGCCACGCTGTGCGAGGTCTACTGGAATGGCGTACCGATCCTCTCGTCGGGCAGCATGTATGTTCGCCATCGCCTGCCGATCGAGCTTTCCGGCCAGGACCGTCTCGCCCTCTGCTTCCGGGCGCTGAGACCCCATATCGAAAAACGCAGGCCCCGCGCGCGCTGGCGGCCGCAGATGATCACGCCGCAAGGCCTGCGGCTCGTGCGCACCACGCTGCTCGGCCGGATGCCGGGCTGGTGCCCGGAAATCCATGCCGCCGGCCCCTGGCGACCGGTGCGCCTCGTCCGGCAGGAACCGCGCGACCCGCGCGACGTGCATATCGCCGCCCGCCTGCTCGAAGACGGAACGGGGCAGCTCGACGTGCGCCTCACGCTGGATTGCGACGACCCGCCGACGGTGGAATGCGCCGGCGTCGCGGCGACGCTGCGACGCGGCGAGGACGGGTGCTTCTCCGCCCGTCTCGCGATCCCGCAGGTCGAGGCATGGTGGCCGCATACGCATGGTCGCCCGGCGCTCCATCCGGTCGAACTGGTGATCGGCGACACCCGCCGCCCGCTTGGCCGCACCGGCTTTCGCCGCATCGAGATCGACCGGGGAGCGGACGGGCGCGACTTCGCCCTCCACGTCAACGGCGTCCGCATCTTCTGTCGCGGCGTGGTCTGGACCACCGCCGACATCGTCGACCTGCCGGGCGAACGGGCGCGCTACGCGCCGCTGCTCCAACTTGCGGCCCGGGCGGGCATGAATATGCTGCGCATCGGCGGCACCATGGTCTATGAGAGCCCGGACTTCTTCGCGCTCTGCGACGAGCTTGGTCTGATGGTCTGGCAGGACTTCATGTTCGCCAATTTCGACTATCCGGTCGGCGACGACACCTTTCTTGCCGACGTGCGGCGCGAGGTGGGGCAATTCCTCGATGCGACAGCCGCCGCGCCGTCGCTTTCCATCCTGTGCGGCGGCAGCGAGATCGATCAGCAGGCGGCGATGCTCGGCCTGCCGGAAAGCGCCCGTCGCGGCCCGCTCACCACCGAAATCCTGCCGGAACTGGCCGCCCTCTATCGGGCGGACGTACCCTATGTGGAGAATTCGCCGAGCGGCGGGGCGATGCCCTTCTCACCCGATGCCGGCGTCACCCATTACTATGGCGTCGGAGCCTATTGCCGGCCGCTGGAGGACGCGCGCCGGGCCAATGTGCGCTTCGCCGCCGAGAGCCTGGCCTTCGCCAATGTGCCGGAACAGCAGACGCTCGATGCGCATCTGCCGGTGCCGGCCGTGCACGATCCGCGCTGGAAGGCCCGGGTGCCGCGCGACCGCAACGCATCCTGGGATTTCGAGGATATTCGCGACCACTATCTGGCGCTGCTTTATGACGTCGATCCCGCCCGCCTGCGCCGGGAGGATCCGGCGCGCTATCTCGATCTTTCCCGCGCGGCAAGCGGCGCGGTGATGGAGGCGACCTTCGCGGAATGGCGCCGACCCGGCTCCACCTGCAACGGCGCGCTGGTCTGGACCTTTCAGGACCTGCTCGCCGGTCCCGGCTGGGGCGTCGTCGACGCGGCCGGCATGCCGAAACCCGCCTGGCACGCCCTGCGCCGCGCCTTCCGGCCGGTTCAGATCCTGCTTGCCGACGAAGGCACCAACGGGCTTGATCTGCATGTCCTCAACGAAAAGCCCGAAGACATGGCGCTCGCCATCGAGCTTTCCTGCCTTCGCCACGGCCGGCAGCCGGTCGTCAGCGGCCGGCGGGAACTGGCGCTTGCGCCCCGCTCTAACGCCACGCTGCCGGCGACCGCGCTGTTCGGCGCGTTCTTCGACACGACCTATGCCTTCCGTTTCGGCCCGCCCGCCCATGACGTCACGGTGGCGCGGCTGAAGGACGCCGACGGCGCGACGCTCGCCGAAGCCTTCCATTTTCCGCAAGGCCGGCGCGCCGCGATCTTCCCGGCCGTGGTGACGGCGGTGCTGGAACAGGATGCGACGGGCTGGGCGCTCGCCTTGTCGGCGGATCGTTTCGCCCAGTCGGTGATGATCGAGGCGAAGGGCTTCAGCCCTTCCGACAACTGGTTCCATCTGGCGCCGGGCGATGTGAAGACCGTGCGCCTCACCCCGCTGGCGCCGGACAGGACCGGACGCCCGTCAGGCGAGATACGGGGCCTCGGCATAGAGGCGGCGGTTTCGTTCTAAGGTCGTTTCCGGTTTCACGGGTCAGGCGGCCGATCGCCAGCCCGTCCAGCGGCCGAGCAGGAGCTGGCGCGAGCGATAGGCAAGCTTCGGCCGGCCCGTCGCCGTATAAACGAACATGCCGGCGAGCGGGCGCAGGAGATGCGGCGCGAACGTCAGGAAGCCGTAGCCGTGGCGGCGCATCACATAACCGAGACCGGCGCCGTAATTGCGCATCTTGCGCGCCGCTTCCGGCGAGGGCGGCCCGGCGCGTTCGTCCGGATGATAGCCGGTCAGCGAGGGTTCGTAGACACCGCTCGCCCCACCCTTGAGAAGCTTGAGCACCAGGTCGGGACCCTCGTAGGCGCCCCAGGGCGTTCCCGCACCGACACCCAGCTGCTCGTCGAAACCCTCCGAGCGGGCGAAGGTCTCCCGGCGCACGAAGAACACCCATTCGATCAGGGTCGTCCAGACATTCTCGCGCCGGATCGTTTCGGGCTCGGCGGGAAAGCGCGCCATGATCGTCTCGCCCTCGGCATTGATGGCGCGGCCGCAGTAGAAATCGGCCGGACGGCTTGCGACGAGCGCGGCGAAACGGTCGAGGAAATCGGGCGCATACCAGCAATCGTCGTCCGGAAAGAGGATCCATTGCCCTTTCGCCTCGGCGGCTCCCAGATTGCGCGCCCGGCTCAGGCCCCGGATCTTTGGCCGCAGGTGCCGGATATCGAGAACGCCCTGAAAGCGCGCGATGATCGGAACGAGGCGGTCGTCGGGATTCTGGTCGACGACGATAACCTCGAAATCGCGACGCTTCAGGGCGGCAAGCGATGCAAGAAGCTCGTCGAATTCGCTCGACCGGCCGAGCGTGGCGACGACCATCGAGACGAAGATGGCCGGATTGTTCGATGACATGCGCTTACCTTCTTCAAACAGCAGGCCCGGCTTCAAACAGCAGGCCCGGGACATCCATTCGCCCGTTCCCGTCATCATGTGTCGGCAAACTCTTAAAGCCGGATGAATCGCCGCCGCCGGGGCGGGCATTGCGGCGGAAACGGGCGAAAAGACCGGTTTCCTGCCACCCGGCGGCTTGATGCCGCCACCCGGACACGGCAAGGAAGAAGCGAACGCCACGCCACCGGATATCGTTTCTTGTATACGCTCGACCGCACCGAAACCTACGAACAGGAGATCCGCAAGAGCCGGTTCCGCGCCGCCGCCTTTCCGGTCGAGGACGAAGCGGAGGCCAAAGCGCGGCTTGGCGAGATTTCCGATCCTTCCGCCAACCACAATTGCTGGGCCTGGCGCATCGGGCAGGCCTATCGCTTCAGCGACGACGGCGAGCCCGGCGGCACCGCCGGCAAGCCGATCCTCCAGGCGATCGACGGACAGGAATTCGACCGCACGCTCGTCGTCGTCACGCGCTGGTTCGGCGGCATCCTGCTCGGCAGCGGCGGGCTGATCCGCGCCTATGGCGGCACTGCCGCGTCCTGCCTGCGCGCCGCCGCGCGCACGCCCGTCGTCGCACGCAGGACGATCACCGTGTCGGTCGGCTTTTCCGATCTTGCGCTGGTGCAGGCGCGCCTTGCCACCCTCGACGACGCGCTGAAGGACCAGGAAACCTTTCATGACACGGGCGCGACGCTGTCGTTCCGGGTGCCTGAGGCGACGGTGGAGGCGACGCTGCGGATGATCCTCGACCTGACCAGCGGGCGCGCCGACATTCTTGAGCCGAAGCCGGATTTCCCGGACGGGGCGAAATAAAATCGCCTTTCCAAATTCGGGCGGCCGAGAGGTCGTTTTTCGCGCCGGCGGCGGGTCTGGCCGAACGGCTTGGCGGCAGGGCGCGAAAGGACGCAAAAGTTGCGTTCCCGGCCGGGCCGGCGCAAGGCCGCCGGCTATAGGCAACCCGGTCTTTTCGGTTTATCTAGCGCCTGAACGGCTTGCCGCGGACGCCTTGCCGCGACGGAGATCCGCTCTCCCCGGGCAGCGCCTGCAAGCGCCGAAAGACAGCGAAAGGGATGAAGACCATGAGCCTGCGTATCAACGACACCGCCCCCGATTTCACCGCCGAGACGACGGTCGGCCCGATCCGCTTCCACGACTGGATCGGCGACGGCTGGGCCGTCCTCTTCTCGCATCCCAAGAATTTCACGCCAGTCTGCACCACCGAACTCGGCGCGATGGCCGGCATCGAAGGCGAATTCCGCAAGCGCGGCGTCAAGATCATCGGCATCTCCGTCGATCCGGTCGAAAGCCATGGCAAGTGGAAGGACGACATCCGTGTCGCCACCGGCTTCGACGTCGAATATCCGCTGATCGGCGACAACGACCTCAAGGTCGCCAAGCTCTACGGCATGCTGCCGGCCGGCGCGGGCGACAGCGCGGAAGGCCGCACGCCCGCCGACAACGCCACCGTGCGTTCGGTCTTCGTCATCGGACCCGACAAGAAAATCAAGCTTGTCCTGACCTATCCGATGACCACCGGCCGCAACTTCGCGGAAATCCTGCGCGCCATCGACTCCATCCAGCTCACCAGCAAGCATCAGGTCGCCACCCCCGCCAACTGGCAGCAGGGCGATGACGTGATCATCACCGGTGCGGTTTCCAACGAGGACGCCATTGCCCGTTTCGGCGCCTTCGAGACGGTCCTGCCCTATCTGCGCAAGACGCGTCAGCCGGCCGCCTGACCGTCACTGCCGGCAAGCATGCGAACGGCCCGGATCGAAGGATCCCGGGCCGTTTATCGTTTCAGGGCGCACGCGCGTGGCAGCCTTTCGGCGATGTTCCCCGCACTCTCGCCCGGGAGAAAGACGCCTTACTGCACGAGGATGGCGCGGAAATCGTTGACATTGGTGCCGGTCGGCCCCGGCACGAAAAGATCGCCGAGCGCATCGAAGGCCGTCCAGCTATCGTTGCGGGCGAGGAATTCCGCCGCATCCAGCCGTTTGCCGGCAAGGCGGCCGACCGTGCCGCCATCGGCGAAGGCGCCGGCATTGTCCTCCGATCCATCGATCCCGTCAGTATCGGCGGCCAGCGCCGAGACACCATCCAGCCCGTCGATGCCGCAGGCAAAAGACAGGAGGAACTCGCCGTTGCGGCCGCCCTTGCCCTTGCCCTTCACCGTCACCGTCGTCTCGCCGCCGGACAGCACCACGACCGGCTTAGAGAACGGCCGGTTACGGCGGGCGATCTCCGCGGCGATGGCGGCATGCACCCGGCCAACCTCGGACGCCTCTCCTTCCATCGCATCGGAGAGGATCGCCGCCTCGACGCCCTGACGGCGGGCAAGGGCGGCTGCGGCTTCCAGCGAAACGGCGGCGGAGGCCACGACGCGGACCTCGTGGCCGGCAAAGCGCGGATCGTCCGGCGTCGGCGCATCCTCGCCGCCCTCGCGAATATGGCGCAATACGGCCTCCGGCAGCGCAAGGCCGTAGCGCTCGATCAGGCGGAGCGCATCGGCGCGGGTGCTGCGGTCGGGCACGGTGGGGCCGGAGGCGACGAGCGCGGGATCGTCGCCCGGAATATCGGAAACGACCAGCGAGACGACGCGGGCCGGATGGGCAAGGGCCGCAAGCCGGCCGCCCTTGATGCGAGACACCTGCTTGCGCACGGCGTTCATGCCGGCAATCGGCATGCCGGAGGCCAGCAGCGCCCGGTTGACGGCGATCTCGTCTTCAAGCGTCAGTCCCTCCGGCGGCGCCGGCAGCAGCGCCGATCCGCCGCCGCAGACGAGCGCGACGACCAGATCGTCCGGGCCGAGGCCGCGCACCGTTTGCAGGAGCCGGGCGGCCGCGGCCAGGCCGTTTTCATCCGGCACCGGATGGGCGGCCTCCAGGACCTCGATACGCTCGCAGGGCACGGCGTAGCCGTAACGGGTGACGACCACCCCTTCCAGGGGACCGCGCCACAATTTTTCGAAGGCGCGCGCCATCTGCGCCGCACCCTTTCCGGCCCCGACGACCACGGTCCGGCCTTTCGGCTTTTCCGGCAGATGGGCAGCCAGCACCTTTTCCGGGTCGGCGGCGGCGACCGCGGCATGAAAAAGCGCCTCCAGAAAGGCGCGGGGGTCGGCGATGGTCGGCATGGGTTTCCTCCGGTACAACGTCGCGAACGGCATGGCGGCGGCCCCCGTTCGCGGCCGGCACTTTCTCCCCGATGAGCGGAAGAAACAAGAGGCATCGCCTTCCGATCGGCTGGAAAACCTGGCCGGACGGGGCTCCCCTCCCCGCCCGGCCCGCCGTCATGCGACGGCGTGGTTCGCCATGCGCTCGAGCGCCGTGACGAGACCGGAATGATCGAGCCCGCTATCGCCATGCGCGGCGCAGGAATTGAACAGCTCCTGCGTCATGGCGGTGTTCGGCAGGGCGACGCCGAGCGCCTTTGCGCCCTGAAGCGCCAGATTCAGGTCCTTCTGGTGCAGCGAGATGCGAAAACCCGGCTCGAAGGTGCGGTTGATCATGCGTTCGCCATGCACTTCGAGAATACGGGAGGAGGCAAAGCCGCCCATCAGCGCGGCGCGAACGCGGGCGGGATCGGCCCCGGCCTTGGAGGCGAAGACCAGCGCCTCGGACACCGCCTCGATCGTCAGGGCGACGATGATCTGGTTGGCGACTTTCGTCACCTGGCCGTCGCCGCAATCCCCGACCAGCGTGATATTCTTGCCCATGAGCCGGAGGAGCGGCAACGCGCGGTCGAAGCTTTCCTGCGCGCCGCCGGCCATGATCGAGAGCGAGGCGTTCCTCGCGCCGACCTCGCCGCCGGACACCGGCGCGTCGATATATTCGGCGCCGGTCTCGCGGACCCTGCCGGCGAACGCCTTCGTTTCGATCGGCGAGATCGAACTCATGTCGATGACCAGCTTGCCGGCCGAAAGACCATAGGCGACGCCGTTCTCACCGAAGAGCACGTCCTGCACTTCCGGCGTGTCCGGCAGCATCAGGATGATCGTGTCGACGGTTTCGGCAAGCAGCCTCGGCGTCTCGACGATTTGCAGGCCGTTGTCGACCAGTTCCTGTCGCGGCGGGACGACGAATTTCGAGGTGATGATCGTGTGGCCCGCATTCTGAAGATGACGCGCCATCGGCGTCCCCATGATGCCGAGGCCGATGAATCCGATTCTCGCCATGGTCTCTAGTTCCTCATCTCGATGATATCCGCGCCGCTGTCGCGCCGGTCCGCGCCGGCGAACCAGCCGAGCCCTTCCGCCGTGGTGGTGCGGGGTTTGTATTCGCAGCCGATCCAGCCGTCGTAGCCGAGCGCGGCGAGCCGTGCGAAAACGAAAGGCCAGGCGATCTCACCGGTGCCGGGCTCGTGGCGGCCGGGATTGTCGGCCAATTGTATATGGGCGATGTCACCGCGGTGACGTTCGAACGTGCCCAGCAGTTCGCCGCCGGTGCGCTGCTGGTGATAGAGGTCGTACTGAATGAACAGGTTGTCGCCACCGACCTCGCGGATGATCCCGGCCGCCTGTTCGACGGTGTTCAGATAGAAACCCGGAATATCGAAACGGTTGATCGGCTCGATCAGCAGACGGATGCCGTGCCGGCTAAGTTCGGCGGCGGCGTAAGCGAGGTTCTCGACGAAGGTCGCGCGCAATATCGCCGCATCCACGCCTTCCGGCACGATGCCGGAGAGGCAGTTGACCTGGGCGCAGCCGAGCGCTGCGGCATAGTCGGCCGCCAGCGCGACGCCGTGGCGGAACTCCTCGGTCCTGTCGGGCAGGATCGCGATGCCGCGCTCGCCCGCCGCCCAGTCGCCGGCCGGCAGATTGTGCAGCACCTGCTCAAGACCGTTGTCGTCGAGCGCCTGCCGCAGCGCCGCCTTGTCGAAATCATAGGGGAAGAGATATTCCACCCCTTTGAAGCCGGCTTCGGCGGCAAGCGCGAAACGCTCCGCAAACGGCGCTTCGGTGAAAAGCATGGTGAGATTGGCCGCGAATTTCGGCATGTCTTTCTCCTGTCCGGCCGTCAGTCGAGCAAGGCCAGCGTTGCGGTGGGAGCGTCCCCGTCCTTGTCGGCGCGTTCCTCGAATTCGACCACGGCATCGATCTCCGCGCCCATGGCGATATTGGTGACCCGTTCGAGGATGAACTCGATGACCACCGGCACGCGGTGTTCCTCCATCAGCGCCATCGCGCGGGCGAAGGCGTCCTGGCATTCGTTGACGGAGCGCACGCGGATCGCCTTGCAGCCCAGCCCTTCGGCGACGGCGACATGGTCGACGCCATAGCCCGCCTCCGCATCCCCTGAGGCATTGATGTTATCGAAGGCGAGGGAAACCTCGAAATCCATGTTGAAGCCGCGCTGGGCCTGGCGAATGAGGCCGAGGTAGGAATTGTTCACGACGACATGCAGATAGGGCAGCTTGTGCTGTGCGCCGACGGCCAGTTCCTCGATCATGAACTGGAAGTCATAGTCGCCGGAAAGCGCCACGATCGGCCGATCCGGATCGGCGGCGCGAACGCCGAGCGCAGCCGGCAGCGTCCAGCCGAGCGGACCGGCCTGGCCGCAGTTGATCCAGTTTCGCGGCTTGTAGACATGCAGGAACTGCGCGCCGGCGATCTGGCTGAGACCGATGGTCGAGACATAGCAGGTGTCGCGGCCGAAGGCCTTGTTCATTTCCTCGTAGACGCGCTGCGGCTTCAGCGGCGTCTGGTCGAAATGGGTCTTGCGCAGCATGGTGCGCTTGCGGGCGCGGCATTCCTGCGCCCAGCCCGACCAGTCCCGGAGCCTGCCGGCCGCCTTCCATTCGGTGGCGACGTCGAGGAAGAGCTTCAGCGCCGCGCCGGCATCCGAGACAACGCCGAAGTCGGGCGCGAAGACCCGGCCGATCTGAGTCGGCTCGATATCGACATGAACGAACGTGCGGCCCTCGGTATAGGTCTCGACCGTTCCGGTATGGCGGTTCGCCCAGCGGTTGCCGATGCCGAAGACGAAATCGGAGGCAAGCAGCGTCGCATTGCCGTAGCGATGCGAGGTTTGCAGGCCGCACATGCCGGCCATCAGCGGATGGTCGTCGGGGATCGCGCCCCACCCCATCAGCGTCGGGATGACCGGGACACCGGTGATCTCGGCAAATTCGACGAGCAGGTCCGAGGCGTCCGCATTGATGATGCCGCCGCCGGCGACGATCAGCGGCCGCTCGGCCGCGTTGAGCATGGACAGCGCCTTTTCCGCCTGGGCGCGGGTCGCCGCCGGCTTATAGGGCGCAAGCGGAGCATAGGTTTCGATGTCGAACTCGATTTCCGCAAGCTGGACGTCGACCGGCAGGTCGATCAGCACCGGGCCGGGACGGCCGGAGCGCATGAGGTGGAACGCCTTCTGGAAAACGAAGGGGACCAGCGCCGGCTCCATGACGGTTGTGGCCCATTTGGTGACCGGCTCGGCGATCCGGGCGATGTCGACGGCCTGGAAATCCTCCTTGGTCAACCGGGCGCGCGGCGCCTGGCCGGTGATGCAGAGGATCGGGATCGAATCCGCCGAGGCGGAATAGAGGCCGGTGATCATGTCCGTTCCGGCCGGGCCGGAGGTGCCGATGCATACGCCGATATTGCCGGCTTTCGCCCGCGTATAGCCCTCGGCCATATGGCTTGCGCCCTCGACATGACGGGCAAGGACATGACGTATCGTGTCCCGCGCCCGCAGCGCCGAGTAAAAGGGATTGATCGCGGCACCGGGGACGCCGAAGGCGCATTCGACGCCCTCCCTCTCCAGAATCAGGACTGCCGCATCGACCGCACGCATCTTCGTCATGGGGGTTTCCTCCATCTCTTGCCCCGAGGTTAGCGCATCCGGCCAACACCGCAACAGCAAAATGGAAATCAATTCCATTCTATGGAAATAAACATTTTCAACGAATCTGGAATAATCGCCGCGAGACGGCTATGCCATGGCGACGGATCGATGAACGGAACGGCCGGGCCTGCATCCCGGAACAACGGAGAGAAGACGGATGGCGGAGCATCGGGAAAAGACGCGGGGCAGACCGGGCCGCAAGGCCGGCGAGAATGCCGCCCCCTCCTCGGTGCAGGTGCTGGACCGCAGCCTGACGCTGCTGGAACTCGTCGCCAATGCCGACGGCGCGGTGCTGACCGATCTTGCCGAGCGCTCCGGCATGGCGCCTTCCACCGTCCATCGCCTTCTGACCTCGCTTTCCGGTCACGGGATGGTGGCGCATGACGCGGAGACCGGGGCCTGGACGATCGGCGTCAAGGCCTTCGAGATCGGCACGGCCTATCTGCGCTTCCGCAAGATCGGCACGGTCAGCCGGCCCTTTCTCAAGCAATTGATGGAAGACTGCGGCGAGACCGCCAATATCGCCATCGAGGACGAGGGCGACGTGGTCTTCATCTCGCAGGTGGAAAGCCATGCGCCGATGCGCGCCTTCTTCCGTCCCGGCCGACGCGGCCCGATCCACGCCTCGGGCATCGGCAAGGCGATCCTTTCGACATGGCGGGACGACCGGGTCGAGACGCTGCTTTCCGGACGCACGCTCCAGCGCTTCACCGGCAAGACCTGCGATACGCTGCCCGCCCTTCTGGCCGACATCGCGGCGATCCGGGCGCGCGGCTGGTCGATCGACGACGAGGAGCATACGCTTGGCATGCGCTGCGTGGCCGCGCCGATCTTCGATGAATATGGCGAGGCTATCGCCGGGATCTCGATTTCCGGACCGGCCGTGCGGCTGCCCGACGAACGGATCGCCACGCTCGGCCCGGCAATCCGGACGGCGGCCGACGACCTGACCCGGGCGATGGGCGGACGGCGGCCTCAGGCCGTTTCGTAAACGCGCGCCGGCACCGTCTTCGCCTTCATCTCCGCGCCGGCGACATAGACTTCCGCGACGCAGCGGTCGTCGCCCATCGTCTGGAGAATGAACAGTTCCTCGGCAAGCGAGGCGGCCCGGCGCATGCGGAATTCCATCGCCGGTTTGGCGCGCGCATCCAGAACGACGATATCGGCGTCCGCGCCCGCATGGAGCGATCCGATATGGGCATCGAGACCGAGCGCCCGGGCATTTCCAAGCGTCAGGCGATAGAAGGAACTGAACGGCGTCAGCCGCTGGCCTTGCAGGTGCAGCACCTTGTAGGCCTCGTCCATCGTCTCCAGCATGGAGAAACTGGTGCCAGCCCCCACATCGCTCGCCACCGCCCAGCGCGCGCCGAGCCGGTCGAAACGGTCACGGTCGAACAGACCGGAGCCGAGGAACAGGTTGGACGTCGGGCAGAAGACGCCGACGGCCCCGGTTTCCGCCAGAACCGAAATCTCCCTGTCACTCATATGGATGCAATGGCCAAGCAGCATCCTGTCGGTCAGCAGTCCGTAGCGGGCGTAGATATCCGTATAGTCCTTCGCCTCCGGATAGAGCGCGGTGGCGAAGGCGATCTCGTCGTGGTTTTCCGACAGATGCGTCTGTATATGACAATCGGGATGCTCGGCGACCAGCGCCCCGCTCATTTCCAGCTGTTCCGGCGTCGAGGTGATGGCGAAGCGCGGGCTGATCGCATAATGGGCGCGGCCGCGGCCGTGCCAGGTCCCGATGAGCCGCTTCGTCTCGTCATAACCCTGCTGCGGCGTGTCGCGCAGCCCTTCGGGCGCATTGCGGTCCATCATCACCTTGCCGCCGATCATCCGCATGCCCCGCGCCTCGGCCGCCGTGAAATAGGCGTCGACGCTTTGCGGGTGCACCGAGCAATAGGCGGCGGCGGTCGTGGTGCCGTTCGCCAGCAGCTCATCCATGAAACGGCCGGCGACGAGCGCGGCATGCCCGGGGTCCTGGAACCGCTGTTCCTCGACGAAGATATAGGTGTTCAGCCATTCGAGAAGCTGCGCGCCGTAGGAGGCGATCGCCTGCGTCTGCGGGAAATGCAGATGCGCGTCGATGAAACCGGGCAGAACGAGGTTCGGACGGTGATCGGCCACCCGCGCATCCGCACCGGCAAGCCGGAGGATGTCGGCATGGTCGCCCGTCTCGACGATCCTGCCGTCGCGCACCAGCACGGCGCCGTCCTCGATGTAGCGATAGGCCCCGCTATCATCGATGCCCTGCGGTTCGGACAGGAAGGTCAGCACGCGGCCGCGAATGATCAGATCGCTCATCGGGTTTTTCCTCCGTCGACGGCGTTTTCATACCAGGCAGCGAGCAGGCGGCGCTCGTTATCGGAAATCTGGGTGACATTGGCCGGCGGCATGGCGTGCGACCGGCCGGCCTGAAGGTAGATTTCGCGGGCGTGGTCGGCGATGTCGCCATCGGTTTCCAGCACGACGCCCTTCGGCGGCACGATCAGCCCCTCCCAGCCGGGCTCCCGGGCATGGCACATGGCGCAGCGGCCGAGCACCGTGTCGCGCACCTGCGGAAAGGCCTCCGCCGTCAGGAAGGGCGTGTTCGCGGCGCTCGTCCTCGTCTCGTCCGCTTCGCCGGTCAGCACCTTCGGCACCGTCGACAGCCACATGATCGCGACGAAGAGCAGGGCGGTCACCAGCCAGGTCCAGGTCGGATTGCCGGCATTGGCGTGGCGGGTATTGAAGTAATGGCGGATGGTGACGCCCATGAGGAAGACGAGCGAGGCGATGATCCAGTTGTAAGCGGTCGCGAAGGCCAGCGGATAATGGTTCGACAGCATGAGGAACAGGACCGGCAGCGTCAGATAATTGTTATGCGTCGAACGCTGCTTGGCGATCCTGCCGTATTTGGCGTCGGGCGTGCGGCCGGCGATGAGATCGGCCACCACGATCTTCTGGTTCGGGATGATGATGAAGAAGACATTGGCCGACATGATCGTCGCCGTGAAGGCGCCGAGATGCAGGAAGGCGGCGCGGCCGGTGAACAACTGCGTATAGCCCCAGGCGACCGCCACCAGGATGAAATAGAGCAGGACCATCAGCCGCGTGTTGTCGTTGCCGAAGGGCGACTTGCAGATGAGGTCGTAGAAAATCCAGCCGAGCGCGATGGAGGCGAGCGAAATGGCGATCGCCACCGGCTTGGAGACGTCGAGCACATTCGGATCGATCAGATAGAGATCCGCGCCGGCGTAATAGACGAGACAGAGCATGCCGAAACCGGACAGCCAGGTGACGTAGCTTTCCCATTTGAACCATATGAGATGCTCGGGCATGTGGTCCGGCGCGACCAGATATTTCTGGATGTGATAGAAGCCGCCGCCGTGCACCTGCCATTCCTCGCCATGGGCGCCGGGCGGCAGTTCCGCATGTTTTCTCAAGCCGAGATCGAGCGCGACGAAATAGAAGGACGAGCCGATCCAGGCGATGGCGGTGATGACATGCAGCCAGCGCATGGCGAATGTCAGCCAGTCCCAGGCGATGGCATATTCGTACATGAAGACCTCCCAGACGTTACATCGTCTTCTGCCACCGGATGATTTTCACGGAAATCCCGGTGATTCCCCAACACTTTCAAAAAAAACTATAAGATAGGTCCGGCTGTGCCCTGCAATACGATATGGTAGAGGAACCCATGTCCTATCTCGATAATGTGCGGGTCTTCGTTCGCGTGGTCGAACTTGGAACCCTTTCGGCGGCCGGGCGCGATCAGCGCGTCACCCCGGCGGTGGCGAGCAACCGCGTCAAGGAACTGGAACGGCATCTCGGCGTGCGGCTTTTCAACCGCACGACCCGCAAGCTTTCGCCGACCGAACATGGCCGGGTGTTCTACGACGGCGCGGTCAAGATCATCGAGGCGGTGAACGAGGCGGAGGCGGCCATCGCCGACCTCTCGCGCAACCCCAAGGGTTCGCTGCGCATCACCGCGCCGCTCGGCATCGGCCGCCGGCTGATCGCGCCGGGCGTTCCCGAATTCCACGACCGCTATCGCGATATCGAGGTGCGGCTGCGCCTGTCCGACCACAATATCGACATCCTGAGCGAGGGCGTCGACGTGGCCTTCAAGCTCGGCGTGCTGGAGGATTCGAACCTGCGCATGCGCGGCATCCTCAATTGCGAGCGGGTGCTTTGCGCCGCACCGGCCTATCTGGAGCGGCGCGGCATGCCGGCCGACGCGGATGCGCTGATCGCCGACCGCCACGACTGTCTCCTGCTGCGCTATCCGGGATCGAAGGAATATTACTGGACCTTGCAGACCGCCGGGGGCGCACGCAAGTTCGAGGTCGGCGGCCCCTACGACAGCGACGACGGCGACGTGCTCACCCAATGGGCGCTGGAAGGACGCGGCATCATCAACAAGCCGCTGTTCGAGGTGAAGCACCATCTCGACGACGGGACGCTCACGGAAATCCTGCAAGAGACGCCGCCGACGCCGGTGCAGCTTGCCGCCATCTATCCGCACAAGCGTTTCCAGGATCCCAAGGTGCGGCTGATGATCGATTTCATGGCCGAGCGCTGCCAGCGCCTGATCGGTCGCATACTGGCCGGCGGCCCGCAGGACGCGGAAGCCGAAAGCTGACGAGGCCGCGGGCGCGGCGGGAAAAGCATCGGCTCCACCCCGCCGTCAGCCCGATCGAACCATCTCGCCGGCCTTGGCAAACGTCAGCGCGGCCGTCACGATCTCGGCGGCGGCAAGGGCTGCGATGACGCTTGGTCGCTTGTCCTTGACCGCCGTTCCGCCGATCGGGCAGATCAGGCGTTCGAAGGTTTCCGGCCGGCCTGTCTCGCGGGTCAGCCAGTTGCGGAAGGTGGCGCGCTTGGTCTTCGAGCCGATCATCCCGACATAGGCGGCATCGGCACGCCGCAGCGCCTCGGCGGCGATCAGGAAATCCAGTGCGTGATCATGCGTCAGGATGACGAAGCTGCTGCCGCAGGGCGCATCGCGCACCACCGCCTCGGGCATCGCCGTCAGGCAGGTTTCGATATTCGGCACGCAGGAGGCGACGAGTTCGTCCTCGCGCGTATCGACCAGCACCACCCGCAACGGGGCAAGCGAGAGCGCCATGGCGAGCGCATCGCCGACATGGCCGGCCCCGAAGACGTAGACATGCGGGCGCGCCGCAATCTCCCGGTCGCTGCGGGCGATCAGTCGTTCGGCGAGCGCCGCGTCGACCGGTGTGAAGGCGAGGCCGACCCGGCCGCCGCAGCACTGGCCGATCTCCGGACCGAGCGGCACGGCCATGGGGTCCGCCGCCCGGCCGGACCTGAGCGCCCGGCGCGCCTGATCGATCGCCATATATTCGAGCTGGCCGCCGCCGATGGTCGCAAAGATCGCGGTTTCCGACACCAGCATCCAGGCATCGGCATCGCGCGGCGTGGAACCGGCAACGCCCGTGACCTCGACCAGCACGGCGGCCGGATCCCGGCGCAGGAAATCCCGGATATTCTCGCGCGATGCCGGCATGGCAGCACCCTTTCTCCTCGTTTCCACTCAAACGCCCGACATATGGCCGGGACCTTGCTATCCCTGCCTGGCCGCCGCCTTCAGGCGCTCCACGGCCATCAGCACCCGTTCGGGCGTGGCGGGCGCATCGAGGCGGGGGCAGATGCGGTGATCCGCGACGCTCGCCACCGCATCCGAAAGCGCATGCAGCACCGAAAGGCCGAGCGGCAAGGGCGGCTCACCCACCGCCTTGGAGCGATGGATCGTCGGCTCGAAGGCCTCCGACCAGTCGGTCAGCGCCACATTGAAGACCTTGGGCCGGTCGGAGGCCAGCGGGATCTTGTAGGTCGAGGGCGCATGGGTGCGAAGCCGCCCCTTGCCGTCCCACCACAGTTCCTCCGTGGTGAGCCAGCCCATGCCCTGGATGAAGCCGCCCTCGATCTGGCCGATATCGATCGCCGCGTTCAGCGAGCGGCCGGTGTCATGCAGGATGTCGGTGCGCTCGACCACATATTCGCCGGTCAGCGTATCGACGGAAACCTCCGAACAGGCCGCGCCATAGGCGTAATAGTAGAAGGCGTGGCCGCGGCCCCTGGCGCGGTCCCAATGGATCTTCGGGGTCTTGTAGAAGCCCGCTGCCGAAAGCTGGACGCGGTCCATATAGGCCTGCCGAACCAGTTCGTTGAAGGAGATTTCCAGATTGCCGATGCGCACCCGGTTGGGCAGAAACACCACCTGGTCCCGCGCGATCCGGTGCGTCCTGGCGGCGAAGTCGATCAGCCGGTCCTTGATCTGCCGCGCCGCATTCTGCGCCGCCATGCCGTTCAGGTCCGCACCGGACGAGGCGGCTGTCGGCGAGGTGTTCGGCACCTTGGCGGTGGTGGTGGCGGTGATCTTCACCCGGTCGATGTCGATCTGGAATTCCTCCGCGACCACCTGCGCCACCTTCAGGTGCAGGCCCTGGCCCATTTCGGTGCCGCCGTGGTTCATATGCACCGAGCCGTCGGTATAGACATGGACCAGCGCGCCGGCCTGGTTCGATTCCGTCTTGGTGAAGGAGATGCCGAATTTCACCGGCGTCAGCGCCATGCCCCGCTTGACGAGACGGCTTGCGGCATTGAACTCGGCGATCGCCCGGCGGCGGCCGGCGTAATCGGCGCTTTCCTCCAGTTCGGCGACGATGCGCTGGATGATGCAGTCCTCGACCTTCTGGTGATAGGGAGTAAGATTGCGCGTCCCCGCCACGCCCATCGCATCGTAGAAATTCAGCTTGCGGATCTCCAGCGGATCCTTGCCGACGGCAAAGGCGATCTCGTCGATGACGCGCTCGGCTCCCACCATGCCCTGCGGGCCGCCAAAACCGCGAAACGCCGTATTGGAGACGGTATTGGTATAGAGCGGCGCGGATTTCGCATGCACATGCGGGAAGAAATAGGCGTTGTCGCAATGAAACAGCGCCCGGTCGCCCACCGGGCCTGACAGGTCGGCGGAAAAACCGGCCCGGAGCGCGAACGTGTAGTCGATGCCGAGGATGCGGCCCTCGTCGTCGAAGCCGACGTCATAGTCGATGGCGAAATCGTGCCGCTTGCCGGTGGCGGTCATGTCCTCGTCACGGTCGAGACGCAGCTTGACGGCGCGGCCCAGCTTCCGGGCGGCGATGGCGGCAAGCACCGCGCATTGGTTGGCCTGCGTCTCCTTGCCGCCGAAACCGCCACCCATGCGGCGCACCTCCACCGTCACGGCATGGCTCGGCACGCCGAGCGCGTGGGCGATCATATGCTGCGTTTCGCTCGGTCCCTGCGTCGAGCAATAGACGGTGACCTCGTCATCTTCGCCCGGAACGGCAAGGGAGACCTGTCCTTCGAGATAGAAATGATCCTGCCCCCCAAGCCGCATGCGACCCGTGATGCGGCGTGGCGCATCGGCCAGCGCCGTTGCCGCATCGCCGCGCTTCAGCGTCAGCGGCGTGGTGACCTGCCGATGGGTCTCGACGTCGAGATCCCAGATGTCGATGACCGCCGGCAGTTCTTCATATTCGATCTTCGCAAGCCGCGCGGCGCGGCGGGCCTGATCGCGCGTCCCGGCGATCACACAGAAGATCGGCTGGCCGTGGAATTCGACCTTGCCGTCGGCGAGCACCGGATCGTCCTGCATATTGGAGGGCGAGATATCGTTGACCCCCGGCACATCCGCATGGGTCAGCACGGCGACCACGCCCGGCGCGGCGCGCACCGCCGACAGGTCGACCGATTTCAGGACGGCATGGGCTGCGTCCGACAGGCCGAGGCCCGCATGCAGCGTGCCGGCAGGCTCGGTGATGTCATCGATGTAAATGGCGGTGCCGGCGACATGCTTGTGGGCGGAATCGTGGCGCTGGCTGGAATGGACGCCGCCGGCGATCTTTTTCGCATTGGAATTGGGGATGTGCTTGTTCATGGCTCACGCAGCCTCATATCTGAACACCCGCGCCGGCGTTCCGGCGTCCGTCGTTTCCATATAGAAACGCAGAAGCAGGTTCCTTGCCGCCAGCGCGCGATATTCGGCGGTGGCGCGCATGTCGGTCAGCGGTGTGAAGTCCTCGGCATATTTTTGCATCGCCGCCTCCACCGTCGTCTCCGTCCAGGGCCGGCCGACCAGCGCCGCCTCCACGGCAGAAGCCCGTTTCGGCGTCGCCGCCATGCCGCCATAGGCGATGTGGATCGAAGCCACGGTACCGTCGGCGGCAAGCGCGAGACGGAAAGCGCCGAGGGTCGCGGTGATGTCCTCGTCGCGGCGCTTGGTCACCTTGTAGACGGCGAAGGCCTCGCCGGCAGCCGGAAGCGGCACTTCGACGGCTTCCACGAATTCACCCGGCTGGCGATCCTGCCGACCGTAGGCGATGAAGAAATCCTCCAGGAGAATGGTACGCCGCACGACCCCCTTGCGCAACGTCAGCCGCGCACCAAGCGCGATCAGCGCCGGCGGCATGTCGCCGATCGGCGACCCGTTGGCGATATTGCCGCCGATGGTGCCCATGTTGCGCACCTGCTGACCGCCGATGCGGGCGATCAGCGTTCCGAGTTCGGGGATGCACTGCGACAGGAAGCCGGCGGCCTCCGTATAGGTGACGGCAGCCCCGATGGTGACGACCCCGTCCTTCAGCGAGACCGCCTTCAGGTCATCGAGCCCCGCGATGAAGATCGTCGGCGCGATGTCGCGCATCTGCTTGGTCACCCAGAGACCGACGTCGGTGGATCCGGCCACCACGGTGGCCGTCGGCTCGCTCTCCAGAACCTCGGCGAAATCGTCGGAACCGGCCGGAACGACCAGCCGGTCGCGGCCTTCGCCGATCTCGACGCGGGCGCCGTCCCTGAGAGCCGACAGACGGACGACGGTCCGCTCGCGCTCCGCAAGCAGCGGGTCCGCCCCCGCCGGACCGTAGCCGGAAATGGCCCGGGCGGCGCGGATGATCGGCTCATAGCCCGTGCAGCGACAGAGGTTGCCCTGCAACGCCTCCTCGATCTGCCGGTCGGTCGGTTCGGGCGACTGCATCCACAGGCCGTAGAGCGACATGACGAAGCCCGGCGTGCAGAAGCCGCATTGCGAACCGTGGAAATCGACCAGCGCCTGCTGCACCGGATGCAGAGCACCGTCCCGGCCGGCAAGATGCTCGACGGTGACGACATGACAGCCATCGAGCGAACCGACGAAGCGGATGCAGGCATTGACGCTCTCATAGACGAGGCCGCCGTTGCGGGTGAGCCGGCCGACCAGCACCGTGCAGGCGCCGCAGTCGCCTTCGGCACAGCCTTCCTTGGTGCCCTTGAGGTGGCGCTCCAGCCTGAGGAAGTCGAGCAGCGTCTCCCCCGGCCGGACATCCGACAGCGACACTTCGCCATCATTCAGCAGGAAGCGGATGGTGTTTCGAATGCGGACGGCCATGGATCAGCTCCCCCGATAGGTCGAATAGCTGAAGGGAGAGATCAGCAGCGGCACATGATAATGCGCCGATGAATCGGCGATGCCGAAGCGAATGGGGATCACGTCGAGAAAAAGCGGCGTTCCGGCATCGTCCCGGCCGAGATAGTCGCCCGCGTGGAAACGCAGTTCATAGACTCCCGCCCTGAATGCTTCGCCGGCAAGCAACGGCGCGTCGCAGCGTCCGTCGTCATTGGTCACGACTGTCTTGAGATGACGGCCCGCGCCGTCCTCGATGCAAAACAGCTCGATGCGAAGACCCTCGGCCGGCTTGCCGCGCGCCGTATCCAGCACATGGGTTGTCAGGCGGCCGCCCGGTTGCACTTGTGCCTGCATGTCTTCTCCTCCACGCCGCGCTCTCCAGCTTCCACTATCCGCCACCCGGCTTCCCCGGAAAAGCAGCGGGTTCCTTCGAGACTTTCAAAATTTTCGAGGGGAATGTCCAGCACGGCTTGCGGCTAGACATTTGCCCATCGTCATTATTGGGAGGACCGTATCATGCGCTATCCGCGCGATCTGCTGGGCTATGGCCCGACCCCGCCCGATGCCGCCTGGCCCGGCGGGGCGCATATCGCCGTGCAATTCGTCGTCAACTACGAGGAAGGCGGCGAGAACTGCCTGCTGCACGGCGACGCCGGTTCGGAGGCTTTCCTGTCGGAGATCGTCGGCGCGGCCGCCTGGCCCGGCCAGCGCCACTGGAACATGGAATCGATCTACGACTACGGCGCGCGCGCCGGCTTCTGGCGTCTCCACCGCCTGTTCACCGAGCGGCAGGTGCCGGTCACGGTCTACGGCGTCGCGACGGCCCTGAAGCGCTCGCCGGCGCAGGTCGCCGCCATGCAGGCCGCCGGCTGGGAAATCGCCTCGCACGGCCTCAAATGGATCGAGCACAAGGACATGGCGCCCGACGAGGAGCGGCAGGCCATCCGCGAGGCGATCCGCCTGCACCGGCTGGTGACCGGCGAACGCCCGCGCGGCTGGTACACCGGTCGTTCCTCTCTCAATACCGTCGATCTTATCACCGAGGAAGGTGGTTTTTCCTATGTGTCGGACAGCTATGCCGACGACCTGCCTTATTGGCACGAGCATGCCGGACGCCGGCAACTGGTGATCCCCTATGCGCTCGACACCAACGACATGCGCTTCGCGACGGCGCAGGGCTTCAATTGCGGCGACCAGTTCTTCAGCTATCTCAAGGATACGTTCGACACGCTCCATGCCGAAGGCGCCGCCGGCCGTGCGTCCATGATGAATATCGGGCTGCATTGCCGCCTTGCCGGCAGACCCGGCCGGACGGCCGCCCTCGCCCGCTTCGTCGACTATGTCCGCAGCCACGAAAAGGCGTGGATCGCCCGGCGCATCGACATCGCCGAACACTGGCGCAAAACCCATCCGCCGCGCCCGGACGCCGAACGGCCCTCGCGACTTTCCGAGGCGGCCTTCGTCGCCCGCTACGGCGGCGTCTTCGAGCATTCCGACTGGATCGCCCGGCGCGCTTTCGCCGACGAGCTTTCCCCGGCAAACGATACCGCCGGCGGCCTGCATGCGGCGCTCACCCGGCAGTTCCGCGCGGCCAGCGAAAAGGAGCGGCTTGGCGTTCTCACCGCCCATCCCGATCTTGCCGGCAAGCTGGCCGAGGCCAGGCGGCTGACGGAAAGCTCGACCGCCGAACAGGCGTCCGCCGGGCTCGACGCCCTGACCGACGCGGAGCGCCAGCGCTTTACCCAGCTCAACGCCCGCTATGTCGAAACCTTTGGCTTCCCCTTCATCATCGCGGTCAGGGGGCTCGACAAGGCGCAGATCCTTGCGGCCTTCGAGCGCCGTATCGCCAACGACCGCGGTAGCGAATTCGAAACGGCGTGCCGGCAGGTGGAAAGGATCGCCTTTTTCCGCCTTTCCGACATGCTGCCGGCATGAGGAAGGACAGTGGCATGAAAGCGATTTCGATCCAGCCGCTGACGCGGGCCGCCTTTGCGCCCTTCGGCGAGGTCATCGAACGGGACGGCGCCGCCCATTTTCCGATCAACGCCGGCAAATGCATGCGCTATCACGATCTGGCGACCGTCGAGACGGCCGGACAGGCGGCGCGGGTACTGATCAGCCTCTTGCGCGGCGAGCCCTATGCGCTGCCGCTCACGCTCGACATGGTGGAACGCCATCCGCTGGGCAGCCAGGCCTTCATTCCGCTTTCCGGCAACGGTTTCCTCGTCGTCGTGGCGGAGGAGACGGAGCATGGCCCCGCCGCTCCGCTCGCCTTCCGCACCGCGCCCGGCCAGGGCGTCAACATCCGCCGCAACGTCTGGCACGGCATCCTGACGCCGCTCGATACGGTCACCGACTTCGTGGTGGTGGATCGCGGCGGCGACGGCGTGAACCTGGAGGAGCATTTCTATCCCGCACCCTTCCGCATCGGTTGAAGGTGGCGGATCGCATAGTTGGACGACCGCGGGAAGCGGGGTAAGGAGAACGGGCGCGATCGCGCGGCAAGAGACGAGGAGTGGAGTGCTGTCATGACGCAAGACGGTTCGAACGAGGTCATCCGGCTGCCGGAAAGCGCGGTTCTGGCGCTGGCGGCGGATTTCCTGCTCTCGCACGGCCTTGGAGCCGACCATGCGGGCTCGATGGCGCGGATCCTGACGGCGGCCCAGCGCGACGGCTGCCTCTCCCACGGCTTGCAGCGGTTGCCCGGCACGCGCGACACCATCTCCCATCCGCGGTTCAACCGGACGCCGGATCCCAAACCCGTGGATGTGAGCGCCGCCATCACCCGCATCGATGCGCAATACGGGTTTTCCTGCCTGGCGGTGGACCGAGGGCTTTCTTCCCTCGTCGAAAAGGCCCGCACGCTCGGCGTGGCGATCCTCGCCGTCAACAACGGCTTCCATTCGACGGCGCTCTGGCCGGTGGTCGAGGCGATCGCCGACCACGGACTTGTCGCACTTTCCATGAATCCGACCCATGCGTGGGTCGCGCCGAGCGGCGGCCGACAGGGGCTTCTCGGCACCAATCCGCTCGCTTTCGCCTGGCCGCGCCGCGACGCGCCGCCCTATGTTTTCGATTTTGCGACATCGGCCGCCGCCCGCGCCGAAATCGCGCGCTACCGTCAGGAGGGACGGACCACGCCCGAGGGCTGGGGGCTCGATTCCGACGGTGAGGACACACGGGATCCGGCGGCAATCCTCGCCGGCGCGATGCTGCCCTTCGGCGGCCACAAGGGATCGGCGCTCGCGACGATGATCGAACTGATGGCCGGCCCCTTCATCGCCGACCGCACCAGCCGGGTTTCGATGGAATTCGACGCCGGCGCCAGTGCTGCGCCCTGCCATGGCGAACTGATCATCGCCTTTTCCCCCGGCATCCTGGGAGATGAAGACCCGTTGGACGCGGCCGAGAGCCTCTTCCAGGGTTTCCGCGAACAAGACGCCCGCCTGCCCGGCGAACGCCGCTACCGCGAAAGGGAAACCAGCCACCGCCTCGGCATCCCGGTCTCCAAGTCGCTCCTCGAACGCATCCGCGTCTGAGACGGGCGGACTGGCGTTTCGCTGCTCAGTGCTTGAGCACGCGGGCGAGGAAGGAGCGGGCGCGCTCGTTTTGCGGATTGTCGAAAAAGGCGTCGGGCTTGCCGACTTCGAGGATGGAGCCCTGATCGATATAGATGATCCGGTCGGCGACCTCGCGCGCGAAGTTCATCTCGTGCGTGACGATCATCATGGTCATGCCGTCCCTCGCCAGTTCACGCATGACGTCGAGCACCTCGCCGATCATTTCCGGGTCCAGCGCGGAGGTGGGCTCGTCGAAGAGCATGAGATGCGGCTCCATCGCCAGCGACCGGGCGATCGCCACGCGCTGCTGCTGGCCGCCGGAAAGCTGGCCCGGATATTTGTGCGCATGCTCCGTCAGGCCGACGCGGTCGAGCAGCTTCAGCGCCGTCGCTTCGGCTTCCGCCCTGGTTTTCTTGCGCACACGCATCGGCGCGATGGTGATGTTCTCGACGACGGTCTTGTGGGGGAACAGGTTGAACTGCTGGAACACCATTCCGACGCCCTTGCGGATGGCGGCAAGCTCGCTCTCCCCGCCAAGCCGGCGATCCTCCTCGACCGGCATGGGATAGCCGTCGACCAGCAGACTGCCGTTCTGGTACATCTCCAGACCGTTGACGCAGCGGATCAGCGTCGATTTTCCCGAGCCGCTGGCGCCGAGCACCACCACGACCTCGCCGCGCTCGACGGAAAGATCGATGTTCTTCAGAACGTGATGGCTTCCGTAGAACTTGTTGAGGTTCTTCATTTCGACGATGGCGTTCATGGAGCAGACTCCGGCAGGGTTCGTTTCGGTCATCGGCTGCCTCTTGCGAGGTGCGCCTCAAGCTTGCGGGCCACAAAGGTGATCAGGGAGCCGACGAGGAAATAGGTAAGGAACAGGAACGAATAGACTTCATAGGTGCGATCGCCGAATTGCGGATTGGCGAGGATCATCTGACCGGCGCGCAGGAAATCCGTAAGACCGATGATGAAGACCAGCGGCGCCATGTTGAAGATGTCGAGCACATTGCCGACCAGCGGCGGCACCACCACGCGAATGGCCTGCGGCAGCACGATCGAGCGATTGATGTCGAACTCGCTCATGCCGAGGGAACGGGCCGCCTCCGTCTGGCCGCGCGGCACAGCCTGAAGGCCGCTGCGGACATATTCGGCGACATAGGCCGAATAGAAGAGGGTGAAGCCGATCATGCCGCGCACGACGTCGGCCAGATTGAACTGCGGCGTCAGCACCGGGATGAGGATCCAGATCCAGTAGACCACCATGATCAGCGGCACGGAGCGCATCACCTCGATGTAGCCCGTGCAGATCCAGCGGAGGCCGGAAAAGCGGCTCCGGCGGCCGAAGGCGAGCAGGATGCCGATGGGCAACGACAGGACGGCGGTCACCAGCGTCAGCAGGATGCTGAGCAGCAGGCCGCCCCAGAGGCCGGCGCCGGGCGGCGCCATGACCGCGAAAATAGCGATCAGGCCGATGAAGCTTGCCGGCACAAGCGCCTTGCGAACCGGCGGAAACCGGGACGCCACCGCCCAGCCGCCGGCGAAGGCCGCGATGGTGACGGCGATCAGCAGCACGTTCGTGACGTTCTCGATGCCCGCCAGCGCCGCGCATCCCGCCCAGACCGGCACCAGCGCGCCGGCATGACGGCCCTTGAAGGCGAAGACGCAGCCGAGCGCCGCACCGAGAAGGATGGCGATGATCACGATCGCGATCCAGGCGCGCCAAGCCTGATCGGCCGGGAAGACCCCGATCATCAGGACACGAAGGCTCTGGGGGATGATGTCCCAGCGCGCCGCCGTCAACGCCCAGCTCACGGCCTGATAGACCATCCAGAGGACGCCGGGAATGACCGTGAGGGAAAGCAGGACGTCGAACGGCTTGCCGAAAAGATTGTGCCGTGTCCATTTCAGGGATCTGGCGATCATCGCGTCGCTCCGCGTTTGGCCAGCCGGCGATCGGCCCAGCCGACGGCCGCGCTGATCGCCCAGCTCAGGATGAGATAGGACATCATGACGATCACGATGCCTTCCAGGCTGTGGCCGGTCTGGTTCGCGATGGTGCCGTAGATGTTAAAAAGTTCGGGATAGCCGATGGCGATGCCAAGCGCCGTGTTCTTCGTCAGGCTGATATACTGGTTGCCGAAGGACGGCAGCACGACCCGGAAGACCTGCGGCAGGATGATCTCATTGACGGTGTCGCGACGGTTCAGCCCGAGGGAGGCCGCCGCCTCCCATTGCCCCTTGGGCAGCGCATCGATCGAGCCACGGACGATTTCGGCGATATAGGATGCGGTGTTGACGACGACCGCCAGCAGCAGAGCCGCCATTTCAGGGCTCATGCCGATACCGCCGCGCGCCCGGAATTTCGACGCCACGGGGAAATCCAGCGCAATTCCTCCGGTCGCGAACAGGACGCCGACGAACAGGACGACAGCGCCGGCACAGATCCAGCGGATCGATCCGCGCTTGCCGAAGATCAGTCCGAGGACTGCCGCCAGGGTTGCCGCCACCAGCGCGAGGGCCAGCGGCGAACCGGCACCCTGCCAGACGACAGCGGGAAAATAGAGGCCCTGCTGGCTGATGACGACGCCGTAGAATTTGGCGGCGGCAGCAATGGGCGGGAAATGCAGCACCACTGCGAAATACCAGAAGACGAGCTGGATCAGGAGTGGCGTGTTGCGCACGAATTCGACGCACCAGAACGAAAGGTTGCGCACCACCCAATTGGTGGAAAGCCGGCCGACGCCGAGCAGAACCCCCAGCACCGTGCTGAGAACGATGGCGAGGACGGCGACCTTGATCGTATTGACGATCCCGGTGATGAAGGCCTGGAGGATCAGCCGGTCCGAGGTGAATTCGGTAAAGGCGGGCCAGAAGCCGCCATCGAAAACGAAGGTCTTTCCTTCGCTGATGTCGAAGCCGGCGGCTTCCCAGAGAAACGAGAAGCTGAACCGGATCCCGTGCCGGGCGAGGCCTTCCTTCACCGCGATGGCGAAAAGGATCAGCAGGACGATCGCCGCGGCAATGATCGAAAACTGGATGGCCTCATACCGGATGCGGTTGCGCCGTCGCCGGGCGATCAGGAGACCGTCATCGGCCGCTGGTCCGGCCACGTTCGCTTGATGCATTTCCATATCGCGTTCCCGGGAACCGAAAAAGAAACCGAGGCGGGTAACCCGCCTCGGCTCAGCAAGGAGAAAGGATCAGTTCCAAAGCGGCGAATAGATTGCCCCGCCCTGCGTCCACAGAGCGTTCGGCGTGCCCTTGCGCTCCAGATACATCCGCGTGTCCGGACCGAGGTTACGAGCGTAGATTTCGCCGTAGTTGCCCACCGCCTTGATCGCCTGCGCCACGAAATCGTCGGAAAGGCCGAAGTCCTTGCCGTGACCGCCGCCCACGCCGAGGAACCGCTGGACGAAGGGATCTTCGCTCGTCAGATGCTCGTCGAGATTGGCCTGGGTGATCTCCGACTCCTCGGCCTGGAACAGGCCGTAGATGGTCCAGCGCAGCGCATTGCGCCACTTGGAATCATTGGCCACGACGAAACCGCCGAAGGGCGACTTGTCGAGCGTGTCGGGAAGGATCACGTAGTCGGAGGGGCTCGGCGAATTGCCGGCCCAGGCGGCCAGCGCCGACTTGTCGGTGCTCATGGCGTTGCAGCGGCCGGAGTTCAGCGCCGCGAAGAGCTTTTCGAGGTTCTCATAGGTGAGGACCTTGGAATCCTGCCAGCCGCGCGCCTTGAAGGTGCTGGTCAGCACGGTCTCGGTCATCGAGCCCTGCGTGGTGCAGAAGGTGGCGCCGTCGAGATCGTCGAGCGTCTCGACGCCGGAATCGGTCTTCACCATGATGCCCGTGCCGTCATAGAAATTGATCGGCAGGAAGTCGACCGCAATCGAGGATTCGCGGGCCGGCATCAGGGTCGTATGGGCGAAGACGACGTCGACCTGGTTGGTCAGCACCGCGTCGAAGCGGCTCTTGTCCGTCACCGTGACGAATTTGACCTTCGAGGCATCGCCGAGGACGGCGGCCGCAACGGCCTTGCAGAAGTCGACGTCAAGGCCTTCGAGCTGACCCGTCGTCGTATTGAGATAGCCGAAACCGGGAGCGGTATTGTCGGTGCCGCAATTCAGCGTGCCGCGCTGCTTGACGGTATCGAGAACGGAGGCCGACGCCTGACCCGCGGTGAAGGCGAGACCGGCGAACACGCCAGCCGTAAGGAGCTTGATCAGTTTCATTGCATTCCCCTGTTATGTCGCGAACGGCCTGCATCACGATGCAAAGCCCGGGTCTCTTGCCGAAATACGAATGGGTGATAGGGCAACAGCGGCTCTTGCCGTCTGGAGCGAATGTTCCCGCGGTTGGCCTAAGCTCGCTTTCCTAATCCAGTCCGCGAACCCATAGCAATCGACAAATTGACGATAAGAACGCGGTTTATTCAGGTCTACTTAATTCTGCTTTACATACTATTTAGCAAAAATGTTCAATCTTGCTGCGGACTCCAGGAGGAGGCCCCCGGCTTCCGACAGACTCAGCCGGCCTCTTTCGGCTCCTGCCTTTCTGCAAACAGCCGGCGGCGGGAGCCGACCCGCTCGTTGACCCGGGCGATGAAAGCCTGAACCGCCGGGCTGCGCTTCTCGCCTTTGCGGAACGCGAGAGAAATCTTTCGCCGGATTTCCGGCTCGATCTTGCACACCCAGACGTCCTCGAGATCATAGCTAATTCTCAGGCCCGGCAGAATCGAAATGCCGTAACCCTCGCGAATGAGCGCGATCGTCACCTCGAACCCCTTGCAGCGCGCAACGATATCGGGCGTGAAGCCGGCCTCCTGGCAAGCGTCGGTGATCATCCGGTTATAGGTCGACGACGCGGTGTCGAGAGCCCAGCGCTCGTTGCGCAGCTGGCGCAGCATGACGGTCGGCTGCTCGGCCAGCGGATGCGTCTGGGAGACCATCACATTGAAGACGTCCTCCATCAGCGGGATCGTCTCGATATTGGGATCCAGCGCGCCCGGCGGCACATTGAGATCATCGATGATCGCGATATCGGTTTGCCAGCTCCGCAAGGCCGCCAGGCTTTCGGCGGGCTCCATTTCATCGAATTGCACGGTCAGGCGGGGATGGAGACTGTGGAGGTCCTGGATCGCTCCCGCCACCACCGCCGCCGCCACGGAGGGAAAGGCCGCCACGCGCAGCTGTCCGGCGATGACCTTCTTCAGCTCCGCGATATCGGCGCGCGCGGATTCCAGCTCGATCAGGATCCGTTCCGCCCGCTCCACGAGCTGGCGGCCGGCCAGCGTCAGTTCGACGCCGCGACCGCGGCGCTCGATAAGGTCGATCCCCACTTCCTCCTCCAGAAGCGCGATCTGCTGGGAAACCGCCGAGGGCGAGACATAGAGCGCCTCCGCCACCGCCGCCATCGTCTTGCGGATCGACAATTCCCGCAGCGCGCGCAATCGAGCCAGATCCATTCTTCCCTCCACCTGAGCGATCCGTTAAATCATTAGCAAATCAGAACGCATGTGCAAATATTATTAACTTTTTCTGGATCGATTGCCTCGCTAGCCTGCCGCCGAGTCACCATTCCCCTTTCGCCGGAGACAGGTCATGAGCGAACAGACGAAAGCCTATTTCAATACCCCGGTTCACGAACGCGACCCGCTCGTGGCAGAAGCCCTCGACAACGAGCGCCGGCGCCAGCAGGACCAGATCGAACTCATCGCCTCCGAGAACATCGTCAGCCGCGCCGTTCTGGACGCGCTTGGCCACGAGATGACGAACAAGACGCTGGAAGGCTACCCCGGCAACCGCTTCCATGGCGGCGGCCAGTTCGTCGACGTCGTCGAGCAGGCGGCGATCGACCGGGCGAAAGAGCTTTTCGGCTGCGCCTATGCCAACGTACAGCCGCATTCGGGCACCCAGGCGAACCTCGCCGTCTTCTTCCTGCTGCTGAAGCCGGGCGACAAGGTTCTCTCTCTCGACCTGGCCGCCGGCGGCCACCTGTCCCACGGCATGAAGGGCAATCTCTCGGGCCGCTGGTTCGAGTCCCATAACTACAATGTCGATCCGGAAACCGAGGTCATCGACTATGACGAGATGGAGCGGATCGCCGAAGAGGTGCGCCCGACGCTCCTGATCACCGGCGGCTCGGCCTATCCGCGCGAACTCGATTTCGAACGCATGGGCAAGATCGCCAAGAAGGTCGGCGCCTGGTTCCTCGTCGACATGGCGCATATCGCCGGCCTCGTCGCCGGCGGCGCCCATCCGTCGCCCTTCCCGCATGCCGATATCGTCACCTGCACCACGACCAAGACGCTGCGCGGTCCGCGCGGCGGCCTCATCCTCACCAACAACGAGGCCTGGTTCAAGAAGCTCCAGTCGGCCGTATTCCCCGGCGTGCAGGGATCTCTCCACAGCAACGTGCTCGCCGCCAAGGCGGTCTGCCTCGGCGAAGCGCTGCGGGACGACTTCAAGGTCTATGCCGCACAGGTCAAGGCCAATGCGCGGGTTCTCGCCGAGACGCTGATCGCCCGCGGCGTTCGTATCGTATCCGGCGGCACGGACACCCACATCGTTCTGGTCGATCTGTCGAGCAAGGGCCTGATCGGCAAGCAGGCCGAGGATCTTCTGGCGCGTGCCAATATCACCGCCAACAAGAATCCGATCCCCAACGACAGCCCGCGCCCGCCGGAATGGGTCGGCATGCGCCTCGGCGTCTCGGCCGCCACGACACGCGGCATGAAGGAAGATGAATTCCGCACGCTCGGCAATATCATCGCCGACGTCCTCGAATCGGAAGCCGCCGGCACGACGGACGCCGTCGTGGAGAAGGCGAAGGCGAAGGTCGCCGGCCTGACGGAGGCCTTCCCCGTCTACGCCCACTGATCGCGGGTTTTCCGCCCGCTCAGCCAGTCGCCGCGTCCCCCGAAGGACGCGGCGCATCTTACGGAGAAAGCGGGCCTCGGGTCCGGCGCGAACCGCGCCATGCGGGCCGCACGCAATGCGAAAGGGCTCCCAATGGGAATGGACAGAATGGCCGGCGCCGCCGTCATCGACGGAAAGCGCTTCGCAGCCGGACTGCTGGAAACGATCAGCGTCGACGTGGCCAGGCTGAAGGACGAGACCGGAAACGTTCCGGGCCTTGCGGTGGTGCTGCTGGGGGCCGATCCGGCAAGCGCCGTCTATGTCGGCTCCAAGCATCGCCAGACCGTCGCGGCCGGCATGCGCTCCTTCAAATACGAACTGCCGGAAGAAACGACCGAGGACGAACTGATGACGTTGATCGGCCGGCTCAACGCCGATCCGGAGGTCCACGGCATCCTCGTCCAGCTGCCGCTTCCCGCCCATATCGACGCCGGCGCCGTCATCCAGGGGATCAATCCCGACAAGGACGTCGACGGCTTTCATATCTCCAATGCCGGCCGGCTCGCCACCGGCCAGCCGGCGCTCGTGCCCTGCACGCCGCTCGGCTGCCTGATGCTGCTGAAGGACCGCCTCGGCGCGGATCTGTCCGGTCTTCACGCCGTGGTCATCGGCAAGTCCAACATCGTCGGCAAGCCGATGGCGCAATTGCTGCTTTCCGAGAACTGCACCGTCACCACCGTCCATTCGCGCAGCCGGAACACGCCGGAACTGTGCCGCATGGCGGATATCCTCATTGCCGCCGCCGGCCGGCCGGGGCTGGTGCGCGGCGACTGGATCAAGCCGGGGGCGGTGGTCGTCGATGTCGGCATCAACCGCGTCGAGCGCGACGGCAAATCCCGCATCGTCGGCGATGTCGCTTTCGAGGAAGCCCGCCACGCAGGCGCCATCACGCCGGTTCCGGGCGGCGTCGGCCCCATGACCATCGCCTGCCTCCTGTCGAACACGCTGACGGCCTTTCGCCGCCAGCATCCCGTCAAAGCCGATTGACCGGCCCGAAAGGACTGCTTCATGCCCGCTCCTTCCAATCGTTATGCGTTGCGCGTCGCCTGCCCGTCCATCCGGGGCGTGACCGCCGCCATCGCCACCTATCTGGCAAGCAACGGCTGCAATATTTCCGATAGCGCCCAGTTCGACGACAAGAGCACCGGCCGCTACTTCATGCGTATCAGCTTCCAGTCGGAAGAAGGCCGCACGCTCGAGGAGCTGCGCGACGGCTTTGCCGATACCGCCGCAAGATACGAGGCCGACGCCGAGTTTTTCGACGAGACGGCCAAGCGCAAGGTCGTCCTGATGGTCTCGCGCTTCGGCCATTGCCTCAACGACCTGTTGTATCGCTGGCGCATCGGCGCCCTGCCGATCGACATCGTCGGCGTCATTTCCAATCACATGGACTATCAAAAGCTGGTGGTGAACCATGATATTCCCTTCCATCACATCAAGGTGACGAAGGAAAACAAACTCGACGCCGAAGCCGAACAGATGCGCATCGTCGAGGAGGCCGGCGCGGAACTCGTCGTGCTGGCCCGCTACATGCAGGTTCTGTCCGACGAAATGTGCCGCAGGATGTCCGGCCGCATCATCAATATCCATCACTCCTTCCTGCCCTCCTTCAAGGGCGCCAATCCCTACAAGCAGGCTTTCGAGCGCGGCGTGAAACTGATCGGCGCGACATCGCATTACGTCACCGCCGATCTCGACGAGGGTCCGATCATCGAGCAGGACACCGTTCGCGTGACCCATGCGCAAAGCTCCGACGACTACGTCAGTCTCGGCCGCGACGTGGAAAGCCAGGTGCTGGCGCGGGCCATCCACGCCCATATCCACGGCCGTGTCTTCCTGAACGGCAACAGGACCATCGTCTTCCCGCCCTCGCCCGGATCCTACGCCTCCGAACGCCTGGGCTAGAGCATTTCCAGCAAAAGTGCGCAGCGGTTTGGCGGCCGGAAATGCGACTAAAAGAGAGAGGTTCTACCGAGCCTGTGAAAACCGGAACCGCTCAAGAGCGGATGAGGAAAAGCCGGCAGCGGCCTTCCGCCTGCATCCGGCTCTATCTTTCTGGAGGAGATCACGCTTATGAACTCAGGTCGCTTCGACCCGGGTTCATCGCAATCGACGGCATTTCCGACGCCGGAGCGGCCGTCTGAAGCCACCTGCAACGCTTCGCCAATATGGATTTTCCCATGTCCCATCTTCTGCCTGACGATCCCGCCCGCCCGGATGTCCTCGCCGCCCGCCCGGCGCTCTGGCTCAATCCCGCCTATCGCGACGGGGCTATCGATGATCCGGACCTTCCGGTGCAGCCGGCGCAGGTGGACGAGGCCGAAGCCAACTGGAAGCGCCTCGCGCCGCTGCTTCAGGCCTGCTTTCCCGAGCTTCAGGCGACGGACGGCCGGATCCGCTCGGAACTGATCGGGCTCGACAGCCTGTCCGACGCGCTCGGCTACGGCGGCGTCGGCTACGGCCGCGTCTTCGTCAAGGCCGACAATGCACTTCCGGTCGCCGGATCGATCAAGGCGCGCGGCGGCGTCTACGAGGTCTTCTCCTTCGCCGAGGCGCTGGCGATCCGCGAAGGCCTCTTGCAGGACGGGCAGGACATCCGCCGCCTCGCCGACCCGGAGGCGAAAGCCTTCTTCTCCCGCCATACGATCGCCGTCGGCAGCACGGGCAATCTGGGTCTCAGCGTCGGCATCGCGGCGCGCGCGCTCGGCTTCGGGGCCACGGTCCATATGTCATCGGACGCCAAGGCCTGGAAGGTGGAGCGGCTGGCGCGGCTCGGCGTCGAGGTGGTGCGGCACGAGGCCGACTATACGACGGCGGTGGAAAACGCGCGTCTTGCCGCCGAAAGCGATCCGACGATCTATTTCGTCGACGACGAGCAGTCGCGCCAGCTCTTCCTCGGCTATAGCGCCGCCGCGCAGGAGCTTGCCGACCAGCTCCGGGAGCGCCGCATCGCCGTCGACGCCGAACATCCGCTGTTTCTCTATCTGCCCTGCGGCATCGGCGGCGCGCCCGGCGGCGTGGCCTATGGCGCGAAGAAGGCCTTCGGCGATCACGTCCATTGCTTCTTCGTCGAGCCGGTCCAGTCGCCCTGCGCGCTCGTCCAGATGATGAGCGGCTCGACGGATCTGCTTTCCGTCTACGATGTCGGCCTCACCAACCGGACGGAAGCCGACGGCATGGCCGTCGCCCGCATGTCCGCCTTCGTCGCAAACGTCATGCGGGAGATGCTGGCCGGCATCTTCACGGTCGACGACGGATCGCTCTTCCGCTGGCTGCTGCTCGCCCATGAAACCCAGGCTATCCGCCTCGAACCCTCGGCCGCGGCCGGCTTCGCAGGCCCCGACTTCCTCGTTCGCCATCCGCAGGGACGCGCTTTCTGCCAGAGGCTCGGTATCGGGGACCACCTGCCGCAAGCCACGCATGTGGTCTGGACGACCGGCGGCTCCTTCGTCCCCGAGGAACAGTTCAACGCCTTCCTGGAGGAAGCCGCGGCGCGACGCTGATCCGTTCTGCCTGCCACCGCCCGGTCTCATTGCCATGGGCTGCACAGCCGCAGCCCTCCGGAGAACCTCTCTTCCCGGCCAATTCCGTCCGCATCCGGGACCCGCCGGCGTATCGATCCCCGGGATCACGGCCTCGATACGCCAGCACCTCGTCACCGGATCACGCGGCTTGTCAGCCCGCGAACAACAAACGGATGCACCCGGCTGACTGAGTTCCCGCACGTTTCCACCCGTTGGGCGCGATGATGTTGTTGGCCGAGAACGGCAAAAAGCCCCGTCGGGTTTCCAACGGGGCTTGTTCTTCAATTCTGGTTGCGGGGGCCTGAGCGCACAGAGACTTGTAGTGTGAAGCGGTTGAGCGGAATCGAACCGTTGGCCACTATCTAGCAGCAAAACAAATTCGCGCTCTAACGCAGCACTCACATGTTCGGATAGACCGGGCCTTCGCCGCACTCTTGATGCGGGGGTCCGTGCGAGCCCGCCTCCCCGAACATTACATGTTCGGATAGACCGGCCCTTCGCCCCCTTGCGGCGGCACCCAGTTGATGTTCTGGTTGGGATCCTTGATGTCGCAGGTCTTGCAGTGCACGCAGTTCTGCGCGTTGATCACGAAGACGTCCTCGCCGTCCTTCTCCACCCATTCGTAGACGCCCGCCGGACAGTAGCGGGTCGACGGGCCGGCATAGACATCGAGTTCCGACGCTTTCTGCAAGGCCATGTCCTTCACCTGAAGGTGGACCGGCTGGTCTTCCTCGTGGTTGGTGTTCGACAGGAACACCGAGGAGAGACGGTCGAAGGTGAGCACGCCGTCGGGCTTCGGATAGTCGATGCGCTTGTGCTTGGCCGCCGGCTCCAGCGAGGCCGCGTCGGTCTTGCCGTGCTTCAGCGTGCCGAAGACCGAGAAGCCGAACAGCGTGTTCGTCCACATGTCGAACCCGCCGAGCGCGACGCCCACGGCCGTGCCGAACTTCGACCACAGCGGCTTGACGTTGCGCACCTTCTTCAGGTCCGAGCCGATGGCGCTGTCGCGCCAGCCGTTCTCGATCTCGATCGGCTCGTCATTGGCCCGACCGGCCGCGATGGCGTCGGCCAGCTTTTCCGCCGCCAGCATGCCCGACAGCACCGCATTGTGGCTGCCCTTGATACGCGGCACATTGACGAAGCCGGCCGAGCAGCCGATCAGCGCGCCGCCGGGGAAGGACAGTTTCGGCACCGACTGGTAGCCGCCCTCGGTGATGGCGCGGGCACCATAGGAGAGCCGCTTGCCGCCCTCGAAGGTGCCGCGGATCGCCGGGTGCGTCTTGAAGCGCTGGAACTCCTCGAAGGGATAAAGATACGGGTTCTTGTAGTTGAGATGCACCACGAAGCCGACCGCCACCGTGTTGTCTTCGAGGTGATAGAGGAA
>NZ_JAHWXY010000007.1 GCF_024281235.1 Shinella daejeonensis | reverse complement strand
GTTCGTCGTCTTGCTTGTCATAGACCCTACTTCTCACGAGTTGGGGTCTCCGGCAAAGCCGGGGCGGTTCAGTTTCTCTAAGATCGTTTGGGTGGCGATGGATTTTCATCGGCAACACCACGCTGCAGCTCCGATGGCACGGGATAGTGTGACAGTAATGCTTCCCTAGCCTTTTGCGGAAGCTGGACCGCCTCGACACAAGCTCGGCGCGCATTTACCTCATCTGGAGCCTTGTAATGCCCCATGGTCATGTCCAGCGGCATGTCGTCCTGCGAGTGCGCCACCACCTCTGCGATGGTCCAAGGCGAATATCCCGTTGCACCATTGTTGAGTGCATCGCTCGCGCTCGAAATGAACCAGCGCCGGAAGGAATGAAATACGACTCGGGACCGTCCATCAGATGGTCGCGGGTCATCTACCCCCACTGACTTGCGATAGGTGCCGAACGATTTGGTCAGCGGCTGTCCCCGCTCTTTCCGAGGATCGTCATTCGGCCCGAGGGGTGGAAGTTCTGGAAACAGATCATCATCAGGTTTCTTTCCTCGCGTCCGCGCATAGACCAACCCTCGTAAGTCAGGGTGGATTGGCACTAGACGTGATCGTTTCTCGCGCTTGGCACGAGCGAAACGAAAGTTATCGCCTTTACAGTCGCGTACTTTGAGCGAGATGATCACCCCCAGCCGAGCGCCTGTGAGTGCAGCAATTGCCATCGCATCATAGACGAAGGTCCGTCTTGGCTGTCCCGTGAAGAGTTTATCTAGTTCTTCAGCAGTGAATGTCCGCATTTCTTCCTCTTCATTAACAATCTTCTTCTCGACGCGCTGCCCCTTCCACACGTTGCTTTGTGCATAACCTTTTTTAACTATCCATTCCCAATAACCGGACAGACCAGACAGATATTTGTTGATGGTCGCGCCAGCCAGTCCACCTTCAACGAGCCGGCCACTCACAAACTCTCCCGCCACCCGCTTCGTCAACGCCTCCACGGTAGGGGCGTAAGATTTCGAAACCATCCAAGCCTTGAGGTAGCCAAATGCCCGCTCGAAGTCGGCTGTAGTCCGGGCGTTCCACTTCTTCTTCTCGGCCAGAAACGCCTCCATGGGGGTATCCAGCGGTGTGACCCGGCCAAAGGCGATGTCAGCGAAGGTTGCGGCGCGCACCTCACGGTCAGGACTGAATACAGGGTCGCCGTCCTCGGTGGTCACTGGCGGGCCAGCAATTTCCTCCGCGCGGAGCACGATAGCGTCAGATATGGCATCATAATCCCCATACTCATGGGGTTCCGAAGTGCGGTCTGTCTGTAGGAGCACTTGGCGAAGCGCCAATGCTTCATGTGTCAAGCTGTCAGAGGGAGATGCACTACGGTAGCGATCAATCGTGGCCTTGAGCCTCGCGATCACCGGGTGCTTGAGTTGGTTAGCTGTTACGAGGCTATCCGTAGGAAGGGCTTCCTTGAGCTTCGTCTTTCCAACCTGTTTCTGGAGATCACTGGGCACGGACACCACGACCCTCCAGCGGCCACCATTCATCCTTTCCAAATAGCTACGATCTATCCGCGCCACCGCTGTTCGCACCCCAATGCGTACCTCTATTGCGTACCTCTAGATTGCCAGCAACTCGTTGAAAGTCAACGATTATATGCCCTTAGCACTGGACTGGATGAGTATCCAGGTTCCCCAGCCAACTTCTTTTTACAGTGACAACGGCTAGCGTCATTCACCTGCGGCGATATTCATATCGATATTGCCGGGGTTCGAATGGCGTAAGGCGTTTTCTGTTTCTTTGTCGCTGTCGATCACCCGTCGAAGATCATCGGTGCAGAAGCGCGTTCCGGAAGCCGGCAGGATAACGGCCGCCCGGTTTCACAGATAGCCGGTCGAAGTCGCTTCGGGCTATTTCGTACCGCATGCGATGAGGAATTGCCGGCGTGGGAATGACGAGAGCCCCGTTGCGCCGGCAACGAGGCTCCGATAGCTCGACAGGAGCATGACGACCGCCGAGTGGCGGACGATCTCAATTGCGCAGGAAGGTCCTGAGCCGGCCGATGCCGTCGGCGAGCTTGTCTTCCGATACCGCATGGCACCAGCGAAGCCAGCCCTCGCCTTCGGGACCGAAGGCCGCGCCGGGCGCAAGCCCGAGCCCGACCTCGCGGACCAGCCGCCGGGCAAGCTCCAGCGAATTCTCATATCCGTCGATGCGCAGGAAGGCGTACATCGCGCCGCCGGCGTCGGGAACGCTGACCCGGTTCATGTCGCGCAGGCCGTCGATCAGCAGCGCGCGCGTTCTGGCCAGATGGGTCCGCATGCGCTGGACTTCGGCCTCGCCCTCGCGGATCGCCACCGTGGCGGCACGCTGGGTGGGCTCGAAGATGCACGAGAAGTTATATTCGATCAGCTTGGTCGCATCCGGCGCAAGCGCTTCCGGAACGACCATCCAGCCGATCCGCCAGCCGGTCATCGACCAGGCCTTGGAGAAGCTGTTGACCGAGATGATGCGATCGCCGTCCTCGTAATGCTGCATGAAGGACGGGGCCGCGCGCAACGCGGTGTCGTAGACAAGCCGTTCGTAGACCTCGTCGGCCAGGATCCAGATGCCGTGTTTGCGGCAATGCGCAAGGATCGCCCGGATGCTCTCGTCATCGATCATCCAGCCCGTCGGATTGTTGGGCGAATTGATGATCACCATGCGCGTGTCCGGCGTCAGCGCGGAAAGAAGCTTGTCCACATCCAGCGACCAGCGACCGTCGCTGACCGACAGCGGGACGCGATCGACATTCGCGCCGAGGATCAGCGGCGCCTCGCTGATATTGGGCCAGAGCGGCGTCACCGCCACGACCCGGTCTCCCGGCGAGAGCAGGAGTTGCAGGGCGATTTGCAGGCCGCTCATGCCGGAGCCGACCGCCAGCACCCGTTCGGGCGCGACGGTGCGGCCGCGCAACTCGCCTTGATAAGTCGCGATGGCCTCGCGCAGATAGGGACGGCCGAGGTTCTGGGAATAGAACGTCTCCCCCCTGGAAAGGGAATCGGCGGCCGCATCGCGAATGAACTGCGGCGTGGGCGTGTCGGATTCCCCGAACCAGAACGGCAGGACATCGGACGTCCCCATGGCGGCATTCGCAACCTCGCGAATGAGCGAACTGGACAGAGCCCGGACGGCGGGCCGCGCTTCGACGGCGGTGTCAAACATCTTGCGAGACTTTCGTATTATCGGTTTCCGATCAGCCGGCGGCGCCATGCATGATCGAACTCAGGAACGCCTTGGCCCTTGCGGTGCTCGGCGTGTCGAAAAGAACATCCGGCGTATTCTGCTCGATGATCTGCCCGTCCTCCATGAAGACCACCCGGTCGGCCACCCGGCGGGCGAAGCCCATCTCGTGGGTGACGACCACCATGGTCACGCCGGTTTTGGCCAGGCTCTGCATGACGTCCAGCACTTCGCCGACCATTTCGGGATCCAGCGCCGATGTGGGTTCGTCGAACAGCAGGACCGCCGGCTCCATGGCGAGCGCCCGGGCGATGGCCACGCGCTGCTGCTGGCCGCCCGAGAGCTGATCGGGATGCTTGTCCATGTGATCGGCAAGGCCCACGCGCTCCAGCAGCTGCCGGGCGCGCGCCTCGGCCTCCGCCTTCGCGATGCCGCGCACACGGATCGGCGCGATCGCGACGTTGCGCAGCACCGTCATATGCGGAAAGAGGTTGAACTGCTGAAAGACCATGCCGACCTCGGCGCGGACGAGCGCCAGGTTCTTGCCTTCCTCCACCTTCACGCCGTCGACGGCGATCTCGCCCGAGGAAATGGCCTCGAGCCGGTTGATGCAGCGGATCAGCGTCGATTTGCCCGATCCCGACGGCCCGATGATGGCGATGACCTCGCCCCGGCGGACCTCCAGGTTGACATCGCGCAGCGCATGGAACTTGCCATAGTGCTTTTCGACGTTGCGCATGGTGATGATCGGCTTTGTACCCGAAGACGCAGGCGTGTTCTGGCTCATATCGGTTGCTCCGGAAATACGACTGACGACGCCGTCAGCGCGAGGGCTTCTTGCGGGCTTCGAGGACACTGACCAGACGCACCAGCGGCAGGAGGAGAATCAGATACAGCAGTGCGGCTCCGACCAGCGGCGAGGGATTGGCGTAGAAGGCCTGCGTCTGTGTCGCCTGCTTGAGCAGGTCGGGCATGGCGACGACCGATCCGAGCGCCGTATCCTTGATCAGGCCGATCGAAACGCCCGTCGTCGGCGGCACCACCATGCGCATGGCCTGCGGCAGGATGATATCGGACATCATCCGCGTCCAGCCGAAGCCCAGCGACTGCGCGGCCTCGAACTGCCCCTTCGGCACGGCCTCGATGCCGGCGCGGAAGGTTTCGGCCATATAGGCCGAGGCGACCGCGGAAAGTGCCGCCGCCGCCGCCCAGAAGGAGGACAGGCGAATGCCGACGAAAGGCAGCGCGTAATAGACGAGGATCAGCAGCACCAAAAGCGGCACCGCCCGGAAAACGTCGATATAGGCGACGGCCAGCCAGCGCAGCGGAGCCGGGCTGTAGAGCCTGACCAGAACCAGCAGCAGGCCCAGCACCAGCGAGATGAGGAGGCTTACGGCGCCAAGCTGAATGGTCAGCCAGAAGCCCTTTAACAATAGCGGCGCGGCCTGAAGCAGCACGTCGATATTGAAGAATGTGGTGAGCAGGTCCATGCGGTCCCTCGAAAGAGCGTTCGGCCCGGAAAGATCCAAGCCGAACGTTGGTTAGGATTGATGCGCGATCAGAGGCCCGGGACCGGCAGAACCGTCACGGTGCTCGAATCCGCGGCGGCCTCGATGCCGAACCACTTCTTATGCAGCTCGCCGAGCTGGCCGCCTTCCTTCAGTTCGGAAATGATGCCGTTGACTTCTTCCAGAAGCGGGCTGTCCTTCGGCAGCATCAGGCCGAACTGCTCGTTCGTGGGAATGGTGGCGACAATGGCGTACTGCGGCTTGTCCTTGATGTAATAGGCGTCGATCGGGCAATCGTGAACGAGACCGTCAACGCGGCCGGTAGCGATATCCAGCATCGGGTCCTGGTTGCCGTCGTAACGATTGATCGATCCGAACTTCAGCTCGGCCTCGTTGTCGTTCGCCCAGATTTCGCCGGTGGTGCCGGTGATGACGGCGAGCGTCTTGCCTTCCATTCCCTCGATATTCTCGATGCCGCTTTTCGAACCGACGGTCAGGCACTGGTCGGCGTCATAGAACGGCTGCGTGAAGGCAACCGATTCAAGCCGCTGCTTCGTGATGGTGATGGAACCGATCGCGACATCGGAACGGCTCGACTGCACGGCCGCAAACAGGCTCTGGAACGGCATTTCCTGAAATTCGACCGTCTTGCCGAGCTTCTCGCCGACAAGGTTCATCAGGTCGACTTCAAAACCCATCAGGGTGCCGCTGCCGTCCTGAAACTCGAAAGGCGGGTTTGCGATATTGGTCGCGACATTGATGGAGTCGGCATGCGCGGCGGTCGCACCGGCGACGAGGAATACCGGGGCAATCAGAAACTTGAGGTTCATTGGGTCCTCCCAGGGTTTGAACTTCGGACTGTCTAACAGATTTGCGCAAAGCCAAATATCCTCTCCCGGGGGGACAGAAACACGGAAAATAGCCAGCTTTACAGGCCCGGTCACCTCCGACGGGACGATCCGCGCTCCCGATTCCCGTTCCGGCATCGATTTTCGGCATCGGCTTCCGGCAGGCGCCGGCCTCCATGAAAACGGAACGATGATCGGACTTGCCACCCCAATCATCAGATGATAATTATCAAACATCACACGAAGACAGAGAGTAGTATGAGCCGGGAAAAGCGCGCAGACGAGGTATTGGACTGGCTTGGCACAGCCATCGCCCGGGGCGATTATCCGGTCGGCCAGACCATTCCCACCGAACCGGAACTGATGCGGATCTGCGATGTCGGCCGCTCGTCGGTGCGGGAGGCGATCCGCACGCTGAGCAGTCTCGGCGTGGTGGAGACCGCGCTGCGCCGGGGAACCAGCGTGACCGAGCGCGGGCGCTGGAACATGCTCAACCGCGATGTCCTGCGCTGGGTCATGGCCAGCCGCACGCATGCCAATGATCTCATGGCCGCCATCAACGAGGCGCGTCTGGTCTTCGAGCCTGCCGCCGCGGCCATGGTCGCCGAACGCGCCGACCGGATGCAGGTCATCGCGATCGAGACCGCATTCGCACAGATGGAGGCGGCGGCGCGCGAGGGCGACACCACCGCCGCCATCAAGGCCGACCGCACCTTCCATTTCGCCATTCTCAGCGCAACCGGCAATCCGATCCTGGAAGCGTTCGACGCGGCCCTCGACGGGATCCTCGGCATCCTGTTTTCGGTCGCGGCCAATCATATGGAAAACTACCGCGCCAATCTTGCCAGTCACCTCGCCATCGTCGAGGCGATCCGCCGCCGCGATCCGGAAGGCGCCCGCGCCGCCATGACCGCCACCATCGCCTTCACCACCGGCCGCATGAAGGAGGCCGGTCTGGTCGGCTGAACCGCGAAAGCCGCCCGACGCCCGTTTTCGTTTCCATCTCGAAAGGAGAAATCGCATGTATATGAATATGAAGGGGTCGACCCATGTCCTTGCCCCCAGCGAAATCGCCCTCAAGGCCATTCCCGACGACGACCGCGTCTGGGTGCCGCAGGCGCCGGACGTCTATTTCCGCCCGATGTTCCTGAACACCCTGACCGGCCAGTGGTGCAACCTGCTCAAGGTCACGCGCTCGGGAATCCTGTCGCGCCACCTTCATCCCGCGCCGGTCTTCGGCATGGTGCTGAAGGGCAAGTGGCACTATTTCGAACACGACTGGGTCGCCGAGGAAGGCTCGTTCGTCTACGAACCGCCGGGCGAGATCCACACGCTGAACGTTCCCGAAGACTGTGACGAGATGATCACCTTCTTCAATATCTCGGGCTGTATGGTCTACCTGAACGAGGAGAACAAGCAGATCGGCTATGAGGATGTCTTCACCAAGATAGACATGTGCCGGGCGCATTATGAAAAGGTCGGACTTGGAGCGGACTATGTCGACCAGTTCATCCGCTGACTGGGCCAGAGGCTGGCTGGACGGCCGCACGGTCCTCGTGACCGGCGGCACCGGAGGTATCGGCGGCGCGCTCGCCGAAGCCTTCCGGGACGCGGGCGCCATCGTCGTCGCAACGGGCGCCACCGATCGCGAGATCGCCGAGGCCGACGCGCGCGAGACCGCGGCGGGCATCACCCACCGCATTCTCGACGTGCGCGACACCGGGAAGGTGCGAAGCTTCGTCGGGGCTTTCGAGGCGCTGGATGTCGTCGTCAATTGCGCGGGCATCATCCGCAGGGGCGAGGAACTGTCGGCGGAAGTCTTCGAACAGGTCGTCGACATCAATCTCAACGGCTCGATGCGGGTCTGCGAGGCGGCGGCTCCCCTGCTGGAAAAATCGCAAGGCTCGATCATCAACATCGCCTCGATGCTCAGCTTCTTCGGCGGCGGACTGGTTCCCGGCTATTCCTCTTCCAAGGGGGGCATCGCACAATTGACGAAATCCCTTGCCATCGCCTATGCCTCGAAGGGCATCCGGGTGAACGCCATCGCGCCGGGCTGGATCGCAACGCCGCTGACGACCGCCTTGCAGAACGATCCGTCACGCGCGGGGCCGATCCTCGCACGCACGCCGATGGCGCGCTGGGGGCGTCCTGAAGACCTGCGCGGGCTTGCGCTTTTCCTCGCAGGACCCTATGCCGCCTTCATAACCGGCGCTGTGATACCCGTGGACGGTGGCTACTCCATCAGTTGAGCACCCACGGTCCCGACATCGGAGATAAGGTTGAGAAGCAATGTCCTCGTCCAGTCTCGATAATGTGACCCTCTTGACGGCCCCCCAGAAGGTGAGGCCCGCGACGACGCGCCGGTCGGACGACGCACTGGCGCGTCTCATCCTTGCTTCGGACCAGCCCGAGTTCGAACGCCATCTGATCGAGGCGCTGCAAGGGCTGATCTCCTTCGAACTGGCGATGATTTCGCTTTACCGCGACAATGCGCTTGTGGAAGTCAGCAGCGAATCGATGCCGCATCAGATCGAAGCCAATGTGCTGGATTCCTATCTGAAGCACACGTTCCAGCACAGCCCGGTGTTCCAGATGCACCGCCAGAAGTTCCGGAACGGCTTCTACCTGATGGAGGATCTGGCGCGCCATCCGAAGCTGCGAAGGCCCTCGGCCACGACGGAAATCCTCGAGATCGACGACCGCGAGGAAGTCGGCTACCTGACAGCCGGCTGGCCCAAGCGCCTGAAGGAACTGGATATCGCCCTTCGGGTTTCCGAGCGGCATACGGTGCAGATCGCGCTTTACCGCACCGGCACGCGCGGCTTCACCGAGCGCGATCTGGCGATGGTCGAGCCGATCCAGACATCGCTCATGGCCGTCTGCCAGCGCCATTGGGAAAAGCGCGCGAGACGGCTGGAAGAGGGAGAGGATTCGATCGACGGGGCGCTGAAGCGTCTCGGGGGCGGCAGCCTCTCGGCGCGGGAACTCCAGATCACCAAGTTCCTGATCGCCGGGGTCTCCGAAAAGGACATCGCCGACCTGCTCCAGGTGGGCGCCGAAACGGTGAAGACCTATCGCAAGCGCGCCTATCAGAAGCTCTCCGTCTCCTCGCGTGTCGAACTGCTGGTGAAACTGCTGGAACTGCGCAAGGGCAATGCGCTCGCCTTCGATATCGCGGACGACAGGCCGGCCAGGACCGCATGAAGGGATGCGGAGCGCCGGGCAAAAAAACGCCCGGCGGGATGCGGGCCTGCTCAGCCGATGATCGCGTCGGGACCGGCGCCGCAGACGATGGCGCAGACCCGTTCGCCCTTTTTCAATTCGACGCGGCCCTGCTGAAGGGCGGCGATGGCGGCAGCGCCGCTGAGATCGGCGGCCAGCCCCATCTCGAACCACAGCCATTTCGCGGCCGCCGCCATTTCCTCGTCCTCGACCAGAACGATCCCGTCGACATTCTCGCGGACGATCTCGAAGATGCGGGGGTCCGTATGCGAGCAGGACATGGTGGCGACCGACGTCGTCGCGCGTCCGATATCGACGTTCCGTCCGGCTTCCAGCGACCGCAGCAAGGTCGGCGACCCGGCTGCGGCGACGCCGATAATGCGGACATGCGGCGCGAGGCTCTTGATGGCCGTCGAGACGCCGCTGATCAGCCCGCCGCCGCCGATCGCCACGAGGACGGTGTCGACATCGGCGAACTGTTCCAGGATTTCGAGGCCCACCGTCCCCTGCCCCGCGACGACCAGCGGATCGGCGAAAGGATGGAAATAGGCGGCCCCCGTCTCCTTGCAGAAGGCCAGCGCCGCTTCATTCGCCTCCTGCCAGGCGGAGCCGACGATGACGGTCTGCGCATCCCATTCCCGCAGCTTTTCGATCTTCGCCGGCGTGGCGTTGTCGGGCAGGAAGATCGTCGTCTTCACGCCCGCCAGGCGACCGGCCCGCGCGGTGGCGAGGCCATGGTTGCCGCCGGACGCGGCGACGATGCCCCCCTTCAATTGCTCTTCGGGCGTCGTGAGCAGGCGGTTCGTGGCACCGCGAGCCTTGAACGAGCCGGTGACCTGGAGAAGCTCCAGTTTCAGCATCGGCTCGACGCCGGCCGGCAGCGCCGTCTTGAGTTGGTCGGCCCGTATCATGGGTGTTTGCCGGATGTTGTTTGCAAGGCGTTTTCCGGCGGCGCGGATGTCATCGATCCCGATCATGTGAAATTTCCCGAAATTCGTGTTGGGGCCGGCTGAGGCGGCCGGATCCGGCCGCCGGTTTCATGCGCCCGGCGCGAGAATGGAGGCCGGGTACTGGCTGAGCCGCCGCTGGCTTTCGCGCAGGGCGGCGACGAGCGCCTCCTCGCGCGCCGGCTCGATGGCGACGGGCACCACGAAACACAGCGTCGCGACATTCTGCCCGAAGGTGGAGCGGATCGGCACGGCGATGCATTTGGTGAAATTGTCGAGAATGCCCGATGTGACGCAAAGACCCTGGGCGTCCGCCGCCCTCACCTCGTCGTGAAACGCGTCGGGTGACAAAGTGACACCGTTGGGCAGATTGAAATCCTCGGGCGCGATCAACGCCTCGACCTCCTCGCGCGACATATGCGCGACCAGAAGCCTGCCTGAGGCGGTCCACGGCACGGGCAGCGTGAAGCCGGGTTTCGTCTCCATCCGCAGGAGGCTGTTGCCGGGCATGGAGTGCACGATGGCGTAGCGGCTCTTGATGAGCGTGCAAAGCTCCGCCGTCTCGCCGGTGGCGCGACCGAGCCGGTTCACTTCCTCCGCACCGAGACCGATGATCGGATTCTGGCGCGCATAGGCGGCGCCGTGGAAATAGGAGGCGAGACCGAAGAAGACCTCGCCGGTGTTCGGATTGACCTCCAGGATCCCGGCGGCGGCCAGGGAGCCGATCACCTCGTAGATCGACGAACGCGGCGCGTTGAGCCGCGCCGCCAGCTGCCCGACCTGGGTCGGAACTCCGATTTCTCGCAGGACTTCCAGGATTTCGACCACGCGGTCGATTCCACGCATCCGCGAACCGGAACTTTGCGCGGTCTTTGCCAAGACACCCTTCCTTCTGCTGCCGGCCTTCTGCCGCCGGCGATTTTCCGCCTTCTTTAAACATGGTTCCGACAGAGGGTAAAGCTCTTGTCAGCTGTCCGTGTTTACATTAATAAGAACGGTATATGCAACAAGTGTCCGAAATACCGGACACTTTATCACAAAGGGAGGTAGTGATGGGCATTTTTTCTCGGTTTCGCCGCTTGGCCGGCTGCGCCGTTCTTTCCTTGGGGGTTGTGGCAGGGGTCGCCGCACCGGCGAGCGCGGAGTCGATCCTTGACCGCGTCGTCGCCGACAACAAGATCAAGGTCGGCGTCATGCTGAACGTTCCGCCCTTCGGCATGAAGTCGATCAGCGGCGAGCCGGAAGGCTTCGACGTCGACGTCGCCAATCTCATTGCCGAGAAGCTGGGCGTCGAGCTGGAAATCGTCGACACGACCTCGGTCGACCGGATTCCGAACCTGCGCTCGGGCAAGGTCGACATCATCGTCGGCACCTTCACGGGCACGCCCGAGCGGGCGAAGGTCGTCTCCTTCAGCGAGCCCTATGTGACGGCGCTGCTTGCCGCCTTCGCCGTGAAGACGGACAGCGGCATCGAATCGGCAGGGGATCTCACCACCAAGCGGATCGCGGTGACCAAGGGCACGACGCAGGACCTGATGGTCGCGCCGGAATTCCCCGAAGCGGAAATCCTGCGCTTCGACACGGAAGCCGCCGCGCTCTTCGCACTGGCGCAAGGGCAGGTCGACGCCTTCATCTGCGACGGCAACGTGCTGAACTACCAGGCCACCATCAACCCGGAGATCAAGGTCATCGTCGACGAGAAGTTCAGCAAGCTCGTCGAATACCAGCGCCTCGGCGTACCGCGCGGCGACCAGGAGTGGCTGAACTGGGTCAATATGTTCGTCTTCGACCTCAATGCCACAGGCACGAGCTACGATCTCTATGAGAAGTGGTTCAACGCCGGCATGCCCGCGCCGCTCATCCCGAACTACTGAGTGAAAGCGGCCGCCGCCCGCCAGGATCGCGGGCGGCGGCGGTCAATCGAGAGGTCGCCATGGCATTCCACTGGACAGCCATCCCCCGTTTCATCCCCCAGCTTCTGGCAGGCGCGCAGCTTACCCTGCTCATAACCCTGGCGGCCATGGCCCTTGGCATCGCGATCGGTGCGGCCATGGCGGCCGGCCGCGTCAGCCGCTTTCGTGTCCTGCGCCTACTGGCCGGTCTCTATGTGGAATTCATCCGCAATACCCCGGCGCTTCTCCAGATATTCATTCTCTTCTTCGGCATGCCGAGCCTCGGCCTGCGGATGTCCGCCGTGACCGCCGGCAGCATCGCGCTCGGCCTCAACGCAAGCGCCTATCTGGCCGAAATCTTCCGGGCCGGCCTCAACGGCGTTCCGGCCGGCAGCCGCGAGGCCGCCATAGCGCTGTCGTTCAGCCGGCTGCACATGCTGGCCTATGTCACCACGCCGCTGGCCATGCGCGCGGCCTGGCCGGCGTTTTGCAATCTCGTCATTTCGATCCTGCTTGCCTCGTCGCTGCTTTCGGCCATCTCGGTCTACGAGCTGACCGGCATCACCAACGACATCAGCACGAAGACCTTCCTGACCTTCGAGGTCTACAGCATCGCGGCGCTGTTCTACGTCGCGTTGAATATCGCCGTTTCGTTGCTGCTGGCGCTGACCGGCAGGCTGTTGTTCCCGCCGCAGTCGAGGTGAAGACATGAATTTCGCACTGGTCTGGGAAGCCCGCTGGCTTATTTTCGACAGCTTCCTTGTCACGCTCTATCTTTCCGCCTGCGCCATCGTCGGCGGAACCGTCGTGGGGATGATCGTCGCCCTGTTGCGGCAGGCCGGAATCCGGTCGCTCAACCTGGCGCTGCGCGCCTATGTCGAGCTTTTCCGGGGCACGCCGCTGCTGATGCAGCTCTTCTTCATCTATTTCGGCCTGCCGCTCGTCAGCATTCCGGTCGATCGTTTCTGGGCGGCGTTCATCGCGCTGACCTGCTTCACCAGCGCCTATGTCGCGGAGGTGTTCCGCTCCGGCATCGAGGCGATCCCGCGCGGGCAATCCGAGGCGGCGACCGCGCTCGGGATGGGTTTCTTCCACCGCTTCTTCTGGATCATCGCGCCGCAGGCGATGCGCGTGTCGCTGCCGCCGCTGATCGGGGTCTATGTCTCGGTCATCAAGGACACGTCGCTTGCAACGGTGGTGGGCTACAACGAGCTGACGCGCCGGGCGATGGAATTGATGCTGCGCTTCGGCCATCCACTCGAATTCTTCATTACGGTGGCGCTGCTTTATTTCGCAATCTGCTACCCGATCTCGAAACTCAGCGAAGCGCTCGAACGCAAGCTCACGCCGACCGCCAGATGAGCCGCAGGAAAGGATCCTCCAGATGATCGAAGTAAAGGGTGTGTCCAAGTCCTATGGCGCGCATGAGGTGCTGCGGCAGGTCTCGCTTGAGGTCGAACCGGGACAGGTCGTCGCCATCATCGGCCCGAGCGGGTCGGGAAAGAGCACGTTCCTGCGCATGCTGAACGGCCTCGAGGGCTTCAACGGCGGCTCGATCCGGATCGACGGCCATGACCTGTCCGTGCCGCGCGAGTTGCAGCAGGTGCGACGGCAGGTCGGCATGGTGTTCCAGCAGTTCAATCTCTTCCCGCATCTCACCGTCGGCCGCAACGTGACCATCGCCCAGCGGCTGGTCCTCAAGGAAAGCAAGGCCGCGGCGGAAAAGCGGGCCCGGCGCCTGCTCGATCGCGTGGAGCTTTCCGAGAAGTGGGGGTCCTATCCGAGCCAGCTTTCCGGCGGCCAGCAGCAGCGCGTGGCGATCGCCCGGGCGCTCGCCATGGAACCGAAAGTCATGCTCTTCGACGAAGCGACCTCCGCCCTCGACCCGGAACTGGTGGGCGAGGTGCTCGACGTGATGCGCTCGCTGGCATCCGAAGGGATGACGATGCTCGTCGTGACCCACGAGATGGGCTTTGCCCGCAACGTGGCCGACCGCGTCCTGTTCATGGACGGCGGCCGGATCGTGGCGGACGGTCCTCCCGGCCGCCTTCTCGACAATCCCGAGGACGAAAGGCTGATCCAGTTCCTTCGTCGTATCGGCAATCATGAACGGTCAGATCCGACGCCGGTCTCCGGCGCGCAACCGGCCTGACCGGAAGGAAGAACGATGCCCTCACAGAATGCACAAGGCGCCTCGCTTGCCGATACGACGGTTCTGGCTCCGGTCAGTCCCGGAGGGACCTATCGGACGGTGCGCAAGGTGGGAAACATGATCTATCTTTCGGGCCAGGGGCCGATGAGAGGAGGCGACGCCTACCACACCGGCAAGGTCGGGGCGGATGTCGATACCCTTGAGGCGTATCAGCATGCGCGGCTGGTCGGCCGGCAAATGCTGGCGACGCTTGAGAACGCCGGTTTCGACCTTGCCCGGATCGAGGCGGTGAAGGTCCTCGGAATGGTGAATGCCGCCCCCCTGTTCGGCGATCATCCCGCCGTCATCAACGGCTTTTCGGACTATCTGGTCGAACGGCTCGGCCAGCGCGGCGAACATGCGCGCTCGGCAGTCGGCATGGGCTCCCTGCCGCATAACATGACGGTCGAGATCGAGGCGATCTTCCACCTCATCGACTGACCCCGGAACACAGGAGGCATCCATCATGACCCGCAAAGCCGCTCACCCTCCCCTCGATCATCGCACCAAGGGCATCCCCGGGGGAACGCCAGCCTTCCCGCTGGAAACCATCGCCGAAAAGAACTGGAACGTGCTGCGCGGCGACCTGCCGCTGCCGCTTGCCATCCTGCACGAGCCGGCCGTCGCCAACAATGCGCGGTGGATGAAGGAGTTCTGCGACAAGGCGCAGGTCTCCCTCGCCCCGCATGGCAAGACGACCATGTGCCCGCAGCTTTTCCAACGACAGCTCGACAACGGCGCCTGGGCGATCACGCTCTCGACGGCCCATCAGGTGCAGGTCGCCCGCGATTTCGGTGTGAAGCGCATTCTCGTCGCCAACCAGATCGTCGATCCGCGCTTCCTCGATTTCGTCATGGGAGAACTGGAGCGCGATCCCGACTTTGACTTCCTCTGCCTCGTCGATTCGGTCGAGGGCGCCCGTTTTGCCGGAGAGGCCATCCGCGCGGCGGGATATCGCAGACGTCTGGGCGTGCTGATCGAGATCGGCGCCGAGGGCGGGCGAACGGGCGCGCGCAGCCTGGAACAGGCCAATGCGATCGCCGACGCCATCCTCGATCATGAACACGAACTGGAATTGCGCGGCATCGAATCCTTCGAGGGGATATTCGGCGGAAAGCCGGACGACAATCTCGGCAAGGTTCGCGCCCTGATGGAACGCACGACGGCGGCGGCGCGGGCGCTCGATGCGCGCGGCCTGTTCAAGGGGCCGGAAATCGTCCTGTCGGCGGGCGGGTCGTCCTATTACGACATCGTCGTCGAACACCTCGGCGCGCTCGCGCTGTCACGGCCGACGCGGGTCGTGACCCGATCCGGTTGCTACATCACCCACGACGCCCTGATGTATCGCGAATATTTCGCCTCGCTTCAGGCCCGCTCCGAAGAGGTCAGGGCCGTTGCCGGCGTCCTCGTTCCCGCGTTGCAGGTCGCCACCCGCGTGCAGTCGATGCCCGAGCCGGGACTGGCGCTCCTGACGGGCGGAAAACGCGACCTCTCCTTCGATATCCACCTGCCCGCGCCCGGCCAGTGGTTCCGTCAGGAGAGCCACCGGGCGCCGGTGCCGCTTGCCCCCGGCCATGAAATCTTCGCCCTGGCGGACCAGCACGCCTTCATGCGCGTTCCGGAAGACACGCCGCTTGCAGTCGGCGACATGGTCTTTCTCGACATCTCGCACCCCTGCACGACGTTCGACAAATGGGACATTCTCTATGGCGTCGACGCCGACTTCAACGTGACGACGGCCTATAAGACCTATTTCTAGAGCAGGACGGGGAAAGCGGGAAACGGCCTTCCGGACGCAACCGGCCGCCCTCATCCGAACGGCTGAGGGCGGGCGGTCATTTCCTCATGCGCCAAGGGCAGCAGCCTGAAGTTCACGGGCCAGATCGTTGATTTCCGCGCCGCCCGCCATCAGGCGGCGGATATCCTCACCCTCCAGATCCTCGCGCGTTCCGCTGCCGATAACCTCGCCCAGCGACAGGAAGGTGAAGCGATCCGCCACGAGCTTGGAATGGATCTCGTTGTGGGTGATGAAGATGATCGCGATATCGCCACGCGCACGAACACGCATGATGGTCTTCAGCACTTCAAGCTGCTGCTTCTGGCCGAGCGCGGAGGTGGGTTCGTCGAGGATCAGCACCTTCGCACCGAAATAGATGGCGCGGGCGATCGCCAGGGTCTGGCGCTGGCCGCCGGACATGGTGCCGACCTTCTGGCGGGGGTCGGTCAGGTTCGCGCCGATCTTGCGCATTTCGGCAAGCGCGATACGGTCCATCTGCTCCATGTCGAGAATGCCGAGGAATTCCGGCCCGACCGTCAGTTCCCGCCCCATGAAGAAATTGCGCGATACGGTGAGCAGCGGGTTGAGGGCCAGATCCTGATAGACCGTGCCCACACCGGCCTCCGTGGCATCGCGCGGGCTCCTGAAATGCGCTTCACGGCCGTCCACCAGGAGACGCCCCGCCGTCTGGCGGAAAAACCCCGAAAGGATGCGGATCAACGTCGATTTGCCGGCGCCATTGTCGCCCAGCAGCGCATGGACCTCGCCGGGATAGACATCGAGGCTGACGCCTTTCAACGCCCGAAAGGCTCCAAACGCCTTCTCGACGGCCTCGACCCGAATGATGGGCCGGGACGCTGCCGCGCCGGCTTTTTCGGCCACTGGAATGGATTGCAGGTTCATGGTCATTTTGCCTCCCGAAGCATGGGGAATACACCCTTGATGGCGATGAGGCCGACAAGCACCGCTCCGAGAAGCAGCTGGTAGATGAACATGTTCACCCCCATCAGGATCAGCCCGGCCTTGAGGGACATCAACGTCGCGACGCCGAGCAGCGCGCCCCAGGCGCTTCCGACCCCGCCGCGCAGCGAACAGCCGCCGATGACGGCGGCGGCGATCGCCTCGAACTCCAGGCCCTCGCCGGATGTCGCGGTGACCGCCGAAAGCTTGCTGACCGCCACGATGCCCGCAAGGCCGGCAAGCCCCGAACAGATCATGAAAGTCCTGATCTTGGTGGCGGCGACGGGCACGCCGCAGGCTTTCGCGGCATTCAGATCACCGCCGACGCTGAGCAGATGCGCGCCGAAGCGAGTGCGGCCGAGCGTGAAGGTCGCGACGGCCAGAACGGCGGCGCAGATCAGGATCGAATTGTGCAGGCCGAAGGAGGTCCCGCTCAAAAACAGGATCAATCCGGACTCTCGCACGGTTTCCGGAATGGAGATCGGGAAACCGCCCGTGAAGAACTGGATGAGGCCACGATAGACGAAGAGGAAGCCCAGCGTCACGAGCAATGACGGCAGGCCGAACACCCAGCTCAACACGCCGTTCAGCGCGCCGATGCCAAGCGCGACGGCCATGGCCACGAGGAAGGATGCGGGTGCGCCAAGCCCCAGTTGCAGCATGAGAACGAAGACGAGGGCCGTGAAGCCGAAGACCGAACCGACCGACAGGTCGAATTCCCCGGAGGTGATGAGCATCGCCTGGCCGATGGCGATCAGGCCGAGCCAGGAAATATCGCGCAGCAGGGTCGGCACATTGTCGAGCCAGACGGTCGGCAGGATCGCGGCAAAAGTGACGAACAGGCCGAGGCAGCCGAGGATGGCGATGGATTCCGCCGGTGGTGTCAAGGAACGGTGCATGGGATTTCCCTTCCGGAAGGCGCCGTCAGTTCAGGCGACCGTTCACGAGGCGCGAGGACACGAGGAAGCCGATGAGGATCAGGCCGACGAAGGCCACATACCAGGAGGTGGGCGCGCCCATCATCATCAGCCCGCCCTTCAGCGACGAGAGAACGAAGACTCCAAGCACCGCACCCCAGGCCGAGCCGATGCCGCCCCGCAGTGTGCACCCTCCGATCACGGCCGCGGCGATCGTCTCCAGTTCCATCAGCTTGCCGGACGTCGCATAGATCGTTCCCTCGCGACAGACGGCGACGACCGCTGCCAGAGCGGCCAGCGACGAACACAGGGAAAAGGCGATGATCTTGACCCGCGCGGGGCTGATGCCGTTGGCCGCCGCACTTTGCGGCTCGCCTCCCACGGAGAAGATGTGATTGCCGAGGCGGGTGCGCGCCAGCATGAAGACGGCCGCAACCATGACGACCAGCAGGATGAGGATGGAATGGCTGACACCCGCCGTACGTCCGCCGAGCATTTCGATCACCGCGCTGTCGCGCAGCGGGCGCGGGGTGGAAAGGCTATGGCCGGCGGTCATCAGGTAGACGCAGCCGCGATAGACGAACATCCCGCCCATGGTGACGATCATCGAGGGGACGTGAAACCATGTGGTGAGAGCGCCATTGAGCGCACCGATGAGAGACGCAACCGCAACGGCGAGGATCGCCGCAAGCGCGACATCGCCGGTCTGGCCCATGAACCAGATGAAGCCGACGCCGGAAAAGGCATAGACCGAGCCGACGGAGAGGTCGACCTCGCCGGAGGTCATGAGGACCGCCTGGCCGATGGCGACGATGCCGACGCCGGCGGTGAGAATGAGGAGGCTCGGCAGGTTTTGCAGCCAGAGCCCCTTGGTCGCGATCGTGAAGAGCAGAGCGACGGCGACAGCGCCCAGGATGACGCTCGCCTCGATCCGGTCTTTGAACAGACTGGTCATCTTTCCGTCCTGATATCGTCGATGGCGGTCGAGGCGCAGCCGTCACGGCTGCGCCTGCGGGAGGAAGCCTGGAGCGGCTTCGGTTTTCCCTGAAACGCGAAACCGCTCCATCTCTTTGTTTCAGCCGCATTTCCGGACGCAAAACCGCTTCGCACTTTTGCTGGAAATGCTCCAGACGGCTCAGAACGGAGAGAGTTCCGCATAGCCGTCTTCACCGAAGGCGGTGAGCGCCAGGTCCTTGAACATCTGCGCGTTCGCGGCGTCGATCACGAGCGGGCCGGTCACGATCGGCTGCACCGGCGCCATGCCGGTTTCCTTGTATTGATACATGATCTCATAGGCGAGCGGGCCCTGGATCGGGAACTCCTGGCTGAAGGTGGCGAAACAGAGCCCGGCCAATACGCATTCCAGCGACGAGGGCGATTCGTCCGAGGTGAGCACCTTCACGTCGGTGCGCCCCAGCTCGGCCAGTACATCGGTGATCCACTTATTCTGCGGCGAGGAGCCGAAGACCGCGCCGACATCCGGATTGGCCGCGAGGTAGGAACGGATGACGTCCATCGCCGCCGTCGGTTCGTCGCCGACGGCGACCTTGTCCGTGGGAACGCCGTCCGGCATCGAGGCGAAGAAGCCCTCGGCGCGCATTTCATGGCCGGCATGGCCGAGATGCGCCATGAGATAGGCCACGCGCTTCGGCGTCTCCTCCTGAAGCAGGCGCTCGCCCATGCGCACGCCGATGAGCCGCTCGTCGGCCCCCACCCACGTCAGATAGCTGCCTTCGAGCTTCTTGTTGTCGGCTTCCGTCGGCGGATGCGAGGTGACGGAGACGACTGGAATGCCGGCCTCCCTGGCGGTCTTCAGGCCCGGCAGCAGGGCGTCGGGATTGGAGATATGAAGCGCGATGCCATCGGGCTTGGCGTTGATGATCGTATCGAGAAAGCGGGCGTGTTCGGCGGGATCATAGGCCTCCGGGCCGAGATACTTGATCTCGACGTTCGGGTGCGACTTCATGTAGGCCTCGCCGGCCTTCACATGCAACTGGACGATCGAGTCCGTCATGCTCCAGAGCAGGTGGTAGAACGTATATTTCTTCTGTTCTTCCTGCGCCTGCGCCGAGCCGGCGGCAAGCCCCAGCGTCAATGCGGATGTCGCAAGAAACATCTTCAGACAGGATTTCAGCAATTTTTCCTCCCTCTCAGCGAAAACGCTGAATGAACACGCCCTGCGGGATCGTCAGGGCCCTCCTCCGGATCGATTTGACTGACGCTGACCGCCTCCCTTCGATCCTCCCGACGTCATCGATGACACAGAGAATACATCATTGGCAACTTTTTGCTTCACAAAAGTCAAAAAAAGTTTCAAATCAGCTAAAAAATACATCATAATACATCATTTCCTTGCTAAATCTGAAGAATATCCAGATCAGTCAAGAAAATGATGTAAAATGATATATTATAATAATGCCGGCAGCCTCCGGCTCAGCCCGCAGCACCCGGCTGGCCGAAGTTCGGGATGTTGAAGCGGGTATAGACCGCGAAATCCAGCAGGATGCTGTCGCGCGCCGGCGCTTCCGGCTCGGCGACCGCCTGCCGCAACGCCTCGGAAAGCAACGCGAAGGGGTTCTGGGTGATGGCGAAATCGAGGCTGCCCTCGCGCAACAGCGGCGCGATCGTCGAATTGACCTCATGTCCGACGAGGAAGAGATCCGCGGCGCGGCCGGCCTCCTTCAAGGCCTCCACCAGCCCCTGATTGCCCGCCCCGACATTGTAGATCGCCCCCAGAGCCGGCTGATCCTGGATCAACCGGCGCACGGCCTCATGCGTCATCGCGGGGCTGTCTTCTCCAAGAGCCTCGCCGGCGATGACGAGCTTCGGAAAATGCGCGCGAAGGGCGGTCCGGAAGCCGATTTCCCGATCCTCATGGCAACGGAAGGCCACATCGCCAAGCGCCACACCGACAAGCGTGGGACGATCACCGAGGGCGCGGCCGATCAGGAAGGCGGCGGTCTGCCCCGCCGCCCGGTTGTCGATCCCGACGAATACATCGCGGGCCTCGATATCGAGGTCGGAAACGAAGGAAACGACACGCTTTCCCTTCGCCCGCGCGTCCCGGAGCAGCGCAGCGATGCGCTCGGTGTTCTTCGAGGCGACGATGATCGGCCGGTCAACCCTCGCACACACCTCTTCGAGCACGGGAAGCATGTCGTCCTCCCGCGCCTGATACATGTCATGAAAATCGCCCGGCGCGCCCGCCAGCTCCCATCCCTGGGCAAGCTGGGCCGTCATCCCCTTGCCCAGCCTCATGACGATATCGACCCCGGCGCGCACCTCGTCCTGCCGCGTCGCGCTTGCCGCAAGCCGCCGAAGCGTTTCCTCGACGACCGCGCGCGTTCGCGGATGAACGCGGCCGCGGCCATTTAGAACCCGATCCACCGTCGCCCGCGACAGGCCGGATTCGCGCATGATTTCCGCTATGCTGACTCGCCGCATCCCGCTCTCCTTCCGCAGATACGTCACAATGCATCTATTTCAGGATCCTGCAAGCCCATCCCTATTATGATTTGCAATATTGACGCGATATGATGCATAATTAAAGCGATATAATTCCGTTTTGACGTGTAAAGATACATTCCTGTTGCGAAAGCCGTCTCACTGTGGTCTTGAATAGTGTCAAGGTCCGCCAGCCGGCCGAACGGGAGACGCACGAACTTCGCCGCATACGCCCTCTGCAAGTCACCTTGCGGAAGGCTGGATCGCGCCGCCGGTTCGTCGATCCCGAAACATCAATGCCTCAGGGAGAGTCGATCATGGACGATCAGCAATACGGCACACGCGACAAGCGCGGACACTGGAAGCCGAACGAACCGCTGACCAATCCGCCGGTTTTCGTTTTCCCCCCGAAGCCGCTGGCCTTCCTGAAATGGCTTCCAAGCTACTTCCTGCCCTGGAACGTCATCTTCATGGCCTCGGCCCTGGCATTCTGGTATTATCTGACGCCGGACACCGAAACGCTGAAGACCCTGGCCCCGGGCTGGATTCTTGCGATATTCGCACGGAATGCCGTCGCCGTTTTCCTGTTCTACGGCGCCTTCGAGTTGCTGCTCTACATCAAACGCCGCCAGGCCAACCGCTTCAAATACAATCCCGTCTTTCCCGGCGATACGAAGAGCGACGTGTTCTGGTTCAAGTCGCAGAACATCGACAACATGCTCCGCAGCCTCGGTTCGGGCGTGCCGATCTGGACCGCGTTCGAGGTCGGCATGCTCTGGGCCTTCGCCAACGGCTATGCGCCCATGGCGGACGTCATGACAAATCCCCTCTGGCTGGCTGCGATCATGCTGCTGACGCCGGCTTTCCACGAGTTCCATTTCTACCTCGTGCATCGCGCGATCCATGCGCCGGTGCTCTACAAATATGTCCATTCCGTCCACCACAACTCGGTCAATCCCAGCCCGTGGTCGTCGCTCTCCATGCACCCGGTCGAGCATCTGCTCTATTTCTCCGGCGTGCTGGTGCATCTGTTCATCCATTCGCATCCGGTCCTTGCGCTCTATCATCTGCATCTCGCCGGATTCGGCGCGGTCGTCGGCCACGTCGGCTTCGACAAGATCGAGGCCGGCGCGGAAAGCGCCGTCGATACGCATTCCTTCGCGCATTACCTCCATCACAAATATTTCGAGGTCAATTACGCCGACGGCCTGATCCCGCTCGATCGGTGGTTCGGCACCTGGCACGACGGCACCAGGGCCGGCGACACCGCCATGAACGAACGCTGGCAGAAAAAGATGCAACGCATGAACGCCCGCAAGGCTTCCCGCGAAGGAGAAAACGTATGACCGGCCCGTTGAGCGTCGCCGACCTGCGCGCCCTGAAAGGCAAGCGCCAGATCCTCACGCTGCATGTCGACACCCCCGCGGAAGCTGCGGCCGCGGAAGCGGCCGGCATCGAGATGTTCACCGGCGAGGCGGATGCCGGACTTGCGGCAATCCGCGCCGCCGCGCCGCGGACGTTCATTCAGGCCGCCCATGCGCAGGGCGTCATCCATGACGAGTCCAGCGCCGTCCGCGAGGGCTTCCGGGCGCTGGAACTTGGCGCAAGCTGCATCTATTTCGCCGGCTCGTTGCGGCTTGTCGAGGCCATGGCGCGCGAGGGCATTCCCGTCAGCGGCCATGTCGGCCTCGTCCCCCGCCTTGCCACCTGGACCAACTATCGCGCCGTCGGCAAGACGCCGGAAGAAGCCGCCGCCGTCTATCGCAAGGTCAAGGACTACGAACAGGCCGGCGCTTTCGCCGTCGAGATGGAAGTCGTCCCGGTCGCGATCGCCGACTGGATCACCCGCTCCACCTTCCTGATCACGCTCGGCATGGGATGCGGCGCCGTCTGCGACGCGCAATATCTCTTCTCCTGCGACATACTCGGCACCGGCGCCAGCCGCATGCCGCGCCACGGCAAGCAATATGCGGATCTCGCCGCAGAGGAGGCCCGCCTTCAGCGGATGCGCATAGAGGCCTTCCGCGCCTTCGCCGAGGACACCCGCTCCGGCGGCTATCCCGAACCCCGGCATGAAATCCACGTCGGCGAGGACATCCTCCACGCCGCCAGGGCTCTGATTTCCTGACGGTCGTCGATATAGTCCCGCGCCCGAGATCCGGCAATGCCGGAGCGTTGCGTTCGTATGGCCGATCTATAGTTTCACGCCGGCGGCGTCCTCATAGGTCGCCAGGACCAGATCAACCGCAGCGATGAGGACGCTCTCCGCGCTATCGGCTTCCTCCGGTGCGATGAACGGCAGATACTGGTGCAGCACTGTTTCGGGAATTTTCACCTCGTCGAGCGCGGCCAGAAGCCTTGCGACCGCCGCCGCCGCTTCCGGCTGGGCCCAATAGTAGCGAATGCGGTCGCTGTAGCTGAAATGGCGCTGAAGGCGAAGGGCGGTCTCGTCGCCGTGATAGTAGCCGCTCCAGTAGCCGGGCGAGGCCGTCATCAGCGCTTCCATCGCCTTGGCGAGCGGGCGGTCACCGTAACCCGGCACCAGTTCGCCCGCGACGAGATCGAGACCGTAGAGCGCTTCGCGATAGGCGAAGGTCAGGCCGGGGCCGACCTTCAGGATCGGGTAGCCGTCGCCCACCAGCGCCGCAAGCGCCTCCTCCGTCTGGTAGTCCGTGGAATGGGCCTCGAAGACCAGATCCTGCTCCTCGTCGAGGAGCGCGCTGAGGGTCGCGGCGCGCTGCGGATCGTAGGCGATCACATTGTCGCTGCCAAACTCGACGCCAGGCTGAACGACGAAGGCGATGACGCGGGCGAAAACATCGGCCAGTCCCGCTTTGGCGAAGGCTTCGCGATGGACGGCGATGGTTTCGCGCGCCGCTTCCGGCGCGGTCGGCTCGACCACATCGAGCGCATGATCCGCGCCGCCGGGGATCGGCACCTCCGTCCCGAGGATATAGACCGGCGGGGCAAAGCCAGCGCGCGACGCCGTGCGCTCGGCGACAGCGCAGAGCGCGGCGGCGCGTTGAGCCACGGTATGGTCGTCAAGCGCGACAGGTTCGCCGGCGCAGCCCATCGAGGCATCGAGGTGGATCTTGCCGAAGCCGGCCGCCACATAGGCCTCGACCATGTCGGCCGCCTTCTTCAGCGCGGTTTCCGCCGGCTCCTTGCGCCAGGGATTGGGGCCGAGATGATCGCCGCCGAAAATGATCTGCTCGCGGCGCGCGCCCTCCTCGGAAGCGATTTTCTCGACGAAGGCGACGAAATCGGCCGGGGTCATGCCCGTATAGCCGCCGAACTGGTTGACCTGATTGCAGGTCGCCTCGATGAGGACGGGACCGCCGCTCCTGGCCGCCCGTCGCAACGCAGCGCGAAGGACGACCGGATGGGCGGAGCAGACGGAGGCGATGCCGTAAGGGCGTCCAGCGCGGCGCGCGGCGGCAAGTCCGGTCAAGACGGTGTTCATGCCTCTGTCTCCCGGCCTGCGGCCGCAATGAACCGATCGAGTTCGACTTTGCTGGAGACACCCTCCATGGGGCCTTGTTTCGTCACCGTGCGCGCGCCGGCGGCATTGGCATAAAGCAGCGAACGGGCGGGCGACAGACCGGCGCGCCGGCTGGTGAGATATGCGGCGCCGAAGCAATCCCCGGCTCCGGTCGGATCGACCTCCTCAACCGTGAACGCCGGGCAGTCAACGCGCCCGAAGACCTTGCTGTAATGCGTGGAACCTTCATCTCCGCGTTTCAGGACAATCTCGCGAACACCTTTGGCGAGCAGCCTCTCGACGGCCTCGCCCTCGTCCACCGCATCGGCGGCGACAAGCAACTCTTCGCCGGAGGGCAGCAGCAGGTCGGTAATGGAAAGCATCGCGTCCAGCCGCTTGCGGGCCTCCGCCCCTTGCATGATCTCCTTTCGCAAATTGGGATCGAAGGAAACCGAACCGCCCCGCGCCTTCACGATCGAGACAGCCTCGCTGAGGATCGACCAGAGGCCGGAGATTGCGAAGGCGGACCCCATGACGTGCACATTTCCTGCGCGGGAAAAAAGCGCCTTCGCAGCTTCGGTCATGGTCACTTCGCCAGCGGCCGAATGCTTGATGTTGTAAACGAAATCGCGCGAGCCATCGGGTCGGTAGCGAACAAAGGCGCTGCCGGTCGGCTTGTCTGCGCTGACCGTGACGGCCGTAACGTCGACGCCATCGGCCTTGAGACGGTCGAGGTTCAGCCTGCCGAAGTCGTCATCCCCGACCGCCGCAACGATCCCGCAACTCCCCCCCATTTGCGCGACCTGATCGATGAAGATCGCAGGCGCGCCGCTCGGGAACGGTCCGACAAGCGCTTGCGGCGCCAGAAATCCGTTGCCGATCGTCGTCGCCATGATCTCCACGAGGATTTCGCCGACCGTCACGGTCGGACCCAATGCCTCGGGCGCCAAGGGATTGTCTCTTTCCACGTTAGCCTCCGTCGATACCCATCCGCATTGGCGGATGCGATCTGATTGAACTCGATATGGCGCGTTTTCACCAGCGCAAAGGCGGGCAGGTCCCGGCATCCGTCTGCGCCGCCCCGTCATATTCATGACGGGGCAACGAGTGGAAAGCCGCGCCTCCTGCCCCTGGAGCGGTTCCGGTTTTCACAAGGACCGGCAGAACCGCTCACTCTCTTTGTTTCAGCCGCATTTCCGGCAAACGGGGTGATTCAGCTCATCCAGTTGCCGCCGTCGACGTTGTACGTCTGGGCGAGGATGTAATCGCTATCCCTGGAGGCGAGGAAGACGGCAAGACCCTTGATGTCGTCCGGCGTCGCGAAACGGCCGATCGGAACTTCCCGGGCCACGGCAGCCTTCTTCTCGCCGGGCTTCAGGCCTTCCCATTCGGCGAACTTGGCGTCGACGACATCCCAATGCTCACCGTCGACCACGCCGGGCGCGATGGCGTTGACGTTGATGCCGTATTTGACGAGCGCCAGCGCCGCCGACTGGGTGGCCGAGATGATCGCCGCCTTGGAGGCGCAGTAGAGCGTCACCAGTGCCTCGCCACGCCGGCCGGCCTGGCTTGCCATATTGATGATCTTGCCGCCGCGGCCGCGGGCGATCATGACGTTGGCGACGGCCTTCATTGTGAAGAGCGGTCCCTTGAGGTTGACGTCGAGAACCCGCTGATAGCTATCCTCGGTAATCGCCTGGATCGGCGCCATGTCGAAGATCGCGGCATTATTGACGAGAATGTCGATGCCGCCCATCTCCTCGTCGATCTTTTTGACGACGGCTTCGATATCCGGCGCACGCGTCACGTCCAGCTTGACGGCGGTGACCGCCGGACCGATGGAACTGGCCGCCGCGGTGGCCCGCTCCAGATTGATATCCGCGATGACGACCCTGGCGCCTTCGGCGACAAAGGCTTCGGCAAAGCCAAGCCCGATGCCGCGCGCGCCGCCGGTGATCAGGGCGACCTTATCTTTCAATCTCATTTCCATTTCTCCATATGCCGGCAAGCTCGACCCTGTGGGAGCGGGCCATCGGATGGGGAGGCCCGATGCGAGATACCGGGCTCCCGGGCGGTGTCAGCGTGTCGTATAGCCACCATCGATGACGAGGACTTCGCCGGTCACGTAGCTCGACGCCGGAGCGCAGAGGAACAATGCCGCCGCAGCCACTTCGTCTGGCTGGCCGACACGCGCCATGGGCGTCATATCGCGCCAGATGGGGAACCAGTCCGGATTCTCGATACCGCCTCGCGACATGTCCGTATCGATATAGCCGGGAGCGATGGCATTGACGCGGATGTTCTCGGCGGCAAGCTCGCTTGCGAGGCTCTTCGTCATCATGTGAACGGCAGCCTTGGAACTGTTGTAGGCGACCTGGTTCTGGGGGATGTTCGAGACGATCCCCGACATCGAGCCGATATTGAGGATCACGCCCGCGCCCTGCGCACGCATCGGCGCCAGCGCGGCGCGGCAGGCGCGGAAGACCGCATCGACATTGAGGCTCATGACCTTGCGCCAGGTCTCGTCATCGAAGTCGCCGCTGTCGCCATGGATGGCGACACCGGCATTGTTGACGAGGATGTCAAGCCTTCCGAAGCGCTCGACCACCTGCTGCGTCAACGCATCGGCCGCCGCTTCTTCCCGCATGTCGGAAGGGATGAAGACGACGTCGACGCCAGCGGCCGCCAAAGTGTCGGTCGCCTCCTGAAGGGGCGCGCGGGCGCTGATCACAACGCGGGCGCCGGCTTCGCCGAGAGCTCTGGCGATGGCGAGGCCGATGCCACGCGTGCCGCCGGTGACAACCGCAACCTTTCCATCGAGCCTGAACTTATCGAGTATCATGGATAGTCTCCTTTAATGTGAATTTGATGGGCCGGCGTCTATTTCATGACACCCTTGGGTGCGCGCCCGGTACTCAGCGCGACAGCCGCGACCAGGATGACGCCGAAGACGATCTGTTGGGCGAGAACGTTGACGCCGACAAAGGTCATGCCGGTGCGGACGACCGCGATCAGGAGCGTCCCCACCAATGTCCGCAGCACGCCGCCGGTTCCGCCCGTGAGCGACGTGCCGCCGAGCACGACGGCGGCGATGGCCGGAAGCAGGAATTCGTTGGCGATGATCGGCGAGCCGCTTGAAAGGCGTCCGGCGAGCACCACGCCGCTGAGAGCGGCAAAGAGACCCGCGATCATGAAGACGACGATCTTGATCTTCCGGACATCGATGCCGGCGACGCGCGCCGCCGCCTCTCCGCAGCCCACCGCTTTCATCGCCTTGCCGAAGGGCGTCGCCTGTTCGATGACAAGGGCCACCGCAAGAACGACGAGCGATACCCAGACCTCGTTCGGCACTCCGAACATCGTTCCGATCGCCCAGGAGAGCGTGTCGAGGCGCGGCTGTGCGTCGATCTGGATCGAGCGCTGGTCCGACAGGTAGAGAGCCGCCGTCGTCACCACGCCGCCGACGGCCAGCGTCGCGATGAAGCTCGGCAGGCGCAGAACCGCGTGAACGACCCCCGAAAGGCCACCGAACAGCACCCCGGCCAGCAGCGCCGCCGGGATCGCCAGCATGCCGTAGTCGGGAATGAGCAATGCGAGCACGATCGAACTGATCGCCGCAATCGACTGGAGCGAAAGGTCGATGCTGCCGATGTAGATGACGGCGGTCATGCCGATCGCCATCAGGAACAGCGTCGCAGAGTCCGCGAACAGGCCGATCAGCGTCGCCGGCTTGAGAAAGGTCGTGTCGAAAGAACCGACGATCAGGATGAGGACGACCAGCGCAATCCACGGGATAAGGCCGCCAAGCTTGCCGAACTGCTTCATATTCACACCATATGGGCAATGAGGTCGAGAGGGGTGACGGGCGTCGGCCCGGTATTGTCGAACCGCGCCGTCTGCCTGCCGTCCTTCAGAACGATGACCGTATGCGCGAGGCCGAGCGCCTCTTCGAGTGTGTCGGCGATCAGCACCACGGCGGCGCCGGCAGCGCACATTTCGCGGATCAGCGCATAGACGTCCTCCTTCGCGCCGACATCGAGGCCACGCGTCGGATGATCGAGGAGGAACAGCCGCGCATCCGTGCGATACCATTTGGACAGGACGACCTTCTGCTGGTTGCCGCCGGAAAGATTGGCGCAAAGCGTCGACCCATCAGGGGTCTTGATGCGCAGCTTGGCGATAAGTCCGGCGGTCTTCCGGGCAATCGCCGGGAAATCGAAGAGGCCGAAGCGCGTCAGGCGGCCGCCCAGAGGCAGGCAGATATTTTCCTGAACGGACATTTCCTCGACGATCCCCTCGATCTTCCGTTCACGCGGGACGTATCCTATGCCCGCCGCCACGGCTCGTCCCGGAGAGGTGTTTGTGATATCCTCGCCCCGATAGACGATCTTGCCGAGGTGGGTGCGTTCGAGACCGAAGAAGCTGCGGATCAGCGGTTCCGAACCAGCGCCCTCCGTGCCGACCAGCGCGAGGACCTCGCCGTCATGTACGTCGAAACTGATCTCGGAGAACTGGAGTGCCCGGGAGACGTTCTGCACGGAAAGCGCGATGGCTTCGGCGGGCGGGCGACGCTCGTCCTGCTTGTAGTAGGAGCCTGTCGCCTCGCGTCCGACCATAAGATGATGAATGCGCTCCGGCGTCGCGTCGGCCTTCATCATGCGCTCGACGACCGCGCCGTCCTTCATCACGTAGATCGTGTCCGAAATCTCGATGACCTCGTCCAGGCGATGCGAGATGAAGATTATTCCGGCGCGCTCACGCAGCTTGCGGATCACGCCGAACAGGATATCGATCTCGGCCTGTTCCAGCACCGAGGTCGGCTCGTCCAGAAGGATGCAGAGGTTACCGTCGACGGCTTCTTCCAATGTCAGAACCTTCGCCAGTTCCACCATCTGGCGCTGCATGAAGCTGAGTTCCGACGTGATCGTCCGCGGGTCGACGTCGAGACCGACCTTGTCGAGCTGGCGTTTTGCAGCCTCGCCCATCGCCTTCCAGTCGATCCGCCCGAAGCGCACGAACTGCGCCTCATTGCCGATAAAGATGTTCTCGGCGACCGAGATGTTCGCGATGAGCGACTGCTCCTGGAACACCATTCCGATCCCCTTGGCGGCCGCATCGCGCGGACCACGCAGCGTCTCGGTCTTGCCGTTGATTTCGACGGTTCCGCTGTCGGGCTGGTGAATCCCGTTCAGGACCTTCATGAGGGTGGACTTGCCGGCGCCATTCTCACCGACGAGGCCGACCACTTCGCCCACGTCGACGGTGATCGACACGCCTTTCAGCGCACGCACCCGGCCGAACGTCTTGGTGATTTCCTTGAGATCGAGCATGATCGCGTGCTCCTACTTGACGATCGCCAGGCTGCGGCCGGACGAATTCAGCAGCACGGCAAGAATAATCGCCAATCCGAGGACACCCTGCTGCACGAAGGATGGCAGGCCCAGGATGATCATGCCGTTGTTGAGGACGATGACGATGAGCACGCCGATCACGGTCTGGAGCACGCCGCCCTTGCCACCGGTCAGCGCCGTTCCGCCGACGACCACCGCACTGATCGCCGTGAACAGCTGTCCGCTTCCAAGCAGTGCGCTCGACGCACCGAGCCGCGCCGAGGTCAGAACGGCGCCGACCCCGAAGAACATGCCGGCAATGGTGAAGGCCAGGAGCCGAACCCGGCGGACGTTAATGCCGGACGCGGCTGCGAGGTCCTCGCCACCGCCGAGCGCCATGATATGGCGGCCGATGCGTGTGTGGTCCTGGATGAACCAGGCGACCGCCAGCATAAACAGGCTGACATAGACGGAAAGCGGAAGCCCGAGGACGCGGGTCAATGCGAGCGCGCGGACGTTCTGGTCGAGAATGCCGACACGCTCACCGCCAAGCAGCACCGTCGCGATACCGATGCCGACGAAGCCCATGCCGAGGCTCGCCATGAACGAGGGCACCTTGAGATAGACATGGACCATGCCGATGAAGCAGCCGAAGGCGGCGGCCGCCAGAAGGGCGATCGGTATCGCCGCAAGGCCGATGTCGAATCCCGTTCCGGAGGCGTTGGCGACGAAGGCCGCCAGCACCGCTCCGGCAAACGCCATCGCGCCCTCGACGGAAAGATCGATCGATCCCATCAGGATGATGAAGGTGGCTCCGAGAGCCAGAACGAGTGGAGCGGAAGCCGCTGCCGCGATGCGTCCGATATTTCCGAGCGACAGAAACTTCGGATCGAGGACCGCAATGGCGACGCAAAGCCCTATCAGGACGAACAAAGGGATGGCGCTTGCCCAGCGCGACTTCATGCTTTTCATGCTTTCCTCCCGCAGCGGTATCGGAAGGGGCCGCCACAAGGCAGGCGGCCCCTCCCGGTCGATCAGTAGGTGATCTGGCCGCTGACCCGGCCCCAGAGATCGTTCCAGTCGATCTCCGGCGTCGCCTCGATGTTCTTCGCCCAGTAGTCCTCGACATCCGCTTGCGTGATCAAGGCGCCCGTGCCGTAGAACTCGCGATGCTCCTGCGGCTCCTTCGACGGAATGAACGCGCCGGTCGCGGCGTGATGGCCGAGGGACAAAGCAATGCCGCCGATCCAGAACGGATCCCAGTCGACCGTTGCCGCCATTTCCTTGTTCTTCACCGCCTGGATGGCATCCCTTGTGCCGTCGACGCCGGTGACCTGGATCTGGCCGGCCAGCCCTTCGGCGCGAAGCGCTTCCAGCGCGCCGATCGCCATACCGTCATTGGCCGCCCAGATGCCCTTGATCTCATCACCGAAGCGGGTGAGCCATGCGGCGACAATGTTATTGGCCTTCGCCGAATCCCAGTCGGCGTCCTGGAAATCCAGGAGCTTGACCTTGCCGCCGGAGGCCTCGATCATCTTCATCAGACCGGCCTTGCGCTCGATGGCCGAAACGTTCGAAGGAATGCCGCCAAGGGCGACGATGGCGCCCTCGCCGCCGAAGCTGTCGAACAGCGCCTTCGCCGTCTGCTCCCCGGCCGGCACGCCGTTGAAGGACATATGCGCAACGTAGTTGTCGCCGAAATCCCAGGGGTGCAGGTCGTCGGGCTTGTTCCAGACCGTCACCACATGCCCTTTTGCGGCCGCGACCGCCTCGACGATCGGCCGGGCGTCCGGCGAGTCGTTGGGATCGGCCCCGATGATGGCCTTATCGCCAGCCTTGGCGAGGAACGCCTTGATGTCCGCGATGCCCTTTTCGCTATTGCCCTCCGTCACCAGAGCGCTGTGGGGATCCCCGATGCTCTGAGCGAAGGAATCCGCACCTTTGTTCCAGGCCGCATGGAAGGCGTTCGACAGGGAGCGGATCGAACTTGCGAGGCTATAGCCGGTTGACGAGAACGCCGGGCGAACCAAACCCGGGGCGCCGATGACGCCGACCCCCAACGCCGAGCCGATCAGAAACCGGCGGCGGTCGATCAGCGCCTTTTGCACGAAGTCGTTTATGCTCATTGCAATCCTCCTCTAAAGAACCGCCCCGTCGACTGGCGCAGATATCCCTCTGCCGGCGCAGTCAAGCGCGGACATCCTGTGACCCGATTTAAGCCGGTAACGCCTTCTTTCAGGCGGCTTCTGAATTACGGCCAAACGGGCACATAGTCAATTGCTAAATGGATTTAGCAAAGGGTTTAGCAAAACTTCTTTGCGCGCTCCAGAAATTGGCAGCACTCAGCGAAGCTTGGCCGGGACGACGATGAGGGGGGTTTCGCCTTCGGGATAATCGTCAACGAGGGCGAAGCTCGTCGCGATCAGCGCCTCGACGTCCTGCCGCACCATGGTGACGTCATAGGGCATCTGGGCGGCGAAGGGGTCCCAGTCGAAGGCGGCGATCCGGGTAGAGTTCCAGGCCTCCTTCGAAAGGGTTGCAAGGAAGCCCGCCGCGCCTTCGAGCCCGGGGATGCCGTTGACGAAGAGACCCGCCGGCAGACGGCCGAGTTGCCCATAGCGCTCGGCCAGCAGTTGCTCGGCGATGCGGGGCGCATAACCTTCACAACGAAAGGCACTCGGCGGAAGGCTCACACCATGTCGTGCGAGCGTCGCGTTGAACCCCTCGATCCGCTCGCGGGTCGAATTGTCCTCGCGCACGCCGCCGAAGAAGAACCAGTCATCTATCGGCAGCCCGGCCGCCTGGAGCTTGCCGACCAGAAGCTCGGTCAGTTCCATGGCGCTGCCGCGGTTATCCGAGATGACGGAGGGAGCCTTTGGGCCGGGAAGGTCGACATTGACGCAGCGGATTCCGGCGGCCGTGCACATGTCGTTGAGAGGGGACGGATCGTTGACCCCGGCAATGAAGAGGAACTCGACCTGCTGCGCCAGAAGCGTCTCCGTCACCCGTGCCTCGATCGAGGGGTCACGCTGCGTGCTGACGACGATCGGACAGAGGTTGCGTTCCCGCGCTTCAGCCTCAAAGGATTCGGCCAGACCCGCGAAGAAGCGGTTGCGATAATGCGGAAGAACCATTCCGGCGAGGCCGGAGCGCGAAAGGCGCAGCGCCCGCGCCTTCTGATTGACCGCATAGCCCAGCTCTCCGGCGCATTTCAGGACATGTGACGCGGTCTCGGGCTTGATCCGGTGCTTCTTCCACTGTCCGTTCAGCACCATGCTGACCGTCGTGGGAGACGCCGCACTCACCATGGCGATGTCGTAGATCGTAGGCTTTCGCTTGGTGGTCTTCATATGATCTCCGGACGCTGTTCCAGACTAAACGAATATCCCGTCGGCGGCCGAGCGGATAGGCACATTCTATTTTAAAGTGCGACATGCCAATGATTTCAATGACTTCATTTTGGAGATCCTGGCATGTCGCGATACTGTGCGCCGTTGCCCCCGCCCATCGACGGCGGCCTCACCCCTCGCGTCGCAGGCAAGGTGCCGATCAATTTCTTCATGTGGCGACGCAGCTGAAGGCACGCGTGCATCATGCGAAAGCAGCATGGCATTCGAAAGTCGAAAGGCCACGCGAAACACGCCCGTGCGACAGCCGGAAATACGCGGAAATCCGCGACGGCTTATGCTGCCTGTGCCGTGCGCGCCTCGATATGGGCGATGAGGTCCTCGATGCTGACCAGCGGCAACCGGTGCTGCCCGGCGAAGGCGATCAGTTCGGGAAGCCGGGCCATGGAGCCGTCGTCGTTAGCGACCTCGCAGATCACGCCGGAGGGAGCCCTGCCCGCAAGGCGCGCAAGATCGACGGCGGCTTCCGTATGGCCGGGGCGTCCGCGAACGCCGCGCGGATGGGCGCGCAGTGGGAAGATATGGCCGGGACGGGCGAAATCTCCGGGCGCCGAGGCCGGATCCATCAGCGCCTTCACGGTTTCCGCGCGGTCGGCGGCGGAAATGCCGGTCGTCGTTCCCGGCAGGTAGTCGACGGAAACGGTGAAGGCCGTTTTATGATATTCGGTGTTCTGCGGAACCATCAGCGGGATGTCCAGCGCATCGAGCCGCTCGCCTTCCATCGCCACGCAGATGAGGCCACGGGCGTGCTTCATCATGAAGGCGATCGTCTCCGGCGTCACCGCGTCCGAGGCGACGATAATATCGCCTTCGTTCTCACGGTTTTCATCGTCCACGACGACGATCATGCCCCCATGCGCCAGTGCCGCGATTGCGTCTTCAATTTTCGAGAATGCCATTTCATCTGCCTTTCAAGGGTTGCCACGGTCGGCGTTTTCAATCCCTTGGGCGAACAGGCCTGCGGCCCCGGATCGGGGCGGTTTTGCTAACCTGTCCTCTTCCATCCGGACTTTAACCGTCGGCTCCGGCATCGCACCGGATCTGCTGACCCCTCCCGTGTGACGGGAGGGCGCTCGCGGGCTCCCGGATCGCTCCGGATACCGCCGGTGGGGAATTTCACCCCGCCCTGAGAACAGACCTAAATAAGGAACTTGCGAACAGGAATGCAAGAGCCGGCCTGCGCCAGACCGCGCAATATTACCAGCAGCAGAAACCGCCGTCGACGAGGAGGTCGACACCGGTCACGAAGCTTGCCGCATTCGACAGCAGGAACACAGCGGGTCCGACCATCTCATCGACATCGGCCATGCGCTGCATCGGCGTCTGCTCCTCGAAGAGCTTCGTCTGGTGCACCATCTCCGGCCGGGTGTTCATTGGCGTCGCCGTATAGCCGGGGCTGATCGTGTTGACGCGGATACCGCGCCCGACCCATTCCATCGCCATGGATTTCGTCATGTGGATGACGCCGGCCTTGGAGGCATTGTAGTGGCATTGCTCAAGGCCGCGATTGACGATGACGCCGGACATGGAGGCAATGTTGACGATCGAGCCGCGACGCGACTTCAGCATGGCCCGCGCTTCCGCCTGGCAGGAGAGGAAAACACCCTTCAGGTTGACGTCCATCATCGTCTGGAACTGGCTTTCCTCCATCTCCTCGGCCGGATTGGCGTTGGCGATACCTGCCGCGTTGACGGCGAGCGTCAGGGCGCCCAGGTCCATCTCGGTACGGGCGACCGCCTCGTTCAGCGCGTCGGCGCTGGTGACGTCGGCGGCGATCCGAATGCTGCGGCGCCCGGCCTGCGCGATGAAATCAGCCGTCCGGTCAAGCCCGTCGTCACTACGCCGGTCGAGTAACGCGACATCCGCGCCGCACTGGGCAAGGCCGATCGCGATACGCTGACCGATGCCGCTGCCCGCACCGGTGACGAAGGCGACATTGCCGGATAGATCGAAGAGCCGGGGAGCGTTGAGCGTGATGTCGGACATGGTTTCTTTCCTGTTCAAATCGTTGCCAGTTCCATGACGGAGACATCATTGGCGTCTTCGCGGTTCAGGATACCGGCCTGCTTGCCCTGCGCCATGACCATGATGCGGCTGGAAACGCCGAGGACTTCCTCGAGGTCGGAACTTACGACGATGACGGCGACACCCTCGCGGGCAAGGTCCATGATGAGATCATAGATCGAGGAGCGCGCACCGACGTCGATGCCGCGCGTAGGCTCGTCGAGCACCACCACCTGGGGCTTGCGCGCCAGCCATTTGGCGATCACCACCTTCTGCTGGTTGCCGCCGGAAAGCTCGCCGGCATTCTGCCCGCTGCGGCCCTTCACGCCGAAGCGCTTGATATAGTCTTCGGCAAAATCGCGGATGCGGCGGGAGGAGACCCAGCCCTTCCTGGCGATCTCCTTGAGATTGGCATAGCCGATGTTTTCAGCGATGGAGTGTTCGAGGACCACGCCCTGCAACTTGCGGTCCTCCGGCACCAGCACGATGCCGTTGCGGATCGCATCAATCGGCGAGCGCAGAGTGACGGGCTTACCGTGCAACAACACCTCGCCCGCGGAAATCGGGTCCGCGCCGGTGATGGCACGCACAAGCTCCGTGCGGCCGGCGCCCATCAGGCCTGCGATGCCGAAGACCTCGCCCTTGCGGACGGAGAAATTGATGTCCCGGAAGGCCTTGCCGGGCGAGGAGAGGCCCCGCACCTCCAGCGTTACCTCGTCGTTGGGCGCGGGCAGCGCCGGGAACATGCGCTCCAGCGAGCGCCCGACCATCGCCTCGACGATCGTCCGGATCGGCACGTCGCCGCTGTCGAACTCCTGCACCTTGGCCCCATCGCGCATGACGACGATGCGGTCGGTGATCTGGCGAATTTCCTCCAGCCGGTGAGAAATGTAGATGATGCCCACGCCTTCGGCCTTCAGCCGCTCGATCTGGCGGAAGAGCGCCCGGGTTTCCTCGCCACCGAGCGCGGCGGTCGGCTCGTCGAGAATGAGCAGGCGGGCATTCAGCGTCAGGGCCTTGGCAATCTCGATAAGCTGCTGCCGGCCGGTCGAGAGCCCCTCGACGAGGCGCTCGGGCGGCACGTCGAGGCCGAGCCGCTGGAGGCCGGCGCGGGCGCGTTCCTCCATCGTCTTGCGGTCGACCCGACCAGACTTCATGGGATAGCGGCCGACGAAGATATTTTCCGCGATAGAGAGCTTGGGCAGGAGTTTCAGCTCCTGATGGATCATGCCGACGCCCTCGTCCATCGCCGCACGCGGATCGGCGGGCGCATAGGGTTTGCCAAGCCAGGTCATGCCTCCCGCAGAAGGCTGGACGGTGCCGGAAATGATATTCGACAGGGTCGATTTTCCGGCACCGTTTTCGCCGAGCAGCGCCACGACCTCTCCCGGGTAGATGTCGAGATCGACACCGTGGAGAACCTTGATCGGTCCGTAGGATTTCTGGATTCCACGGAGCGACAGGATGGGAGAGCGGTTCATCATGGCGCGCTGCCTTTCGTTACGAATCCAGATTACGGATGGTTCTTCACGAATTCCGGCGCGTTTTCGCAGGTCGTCAGAACGGCGTTCGGCGTCTGGCGTTCCTCGATTTCCTGACCAGCAGCGACGGCGAGCGCCGATTCAACGGCCAGAACACCCATCTTCTGCGTGCTCTGCGTGGCCGTTGCGATATACGGCCCATCGCACTTGGCGAGGTATTCGAGGGCCGAGACGTCGCCGTCATAGCCACCGATGATCACCTTGTCCGAGAGATTGGCTACGTCGACGGCCTTGGCCGCACCCATCGCGAGACCGTCGGCCTGGCCAAAGATAATCGTGATGTCCGGATTGGCCTGCAACATGTTCTGCGCAATGGTGAAGCCTTCGTCGGCCGACCACATGTTGCTCCACTGCTGGTCAACCAATTCGACGCCCTCGTGCTCGTCGATGGCGCGCTTGCAGCCTGCGAAACGGTCGACTTCCGGCGTCGTGCCCTTCTGGCCGTGGATGATCGCCATCTTGCCCGCGCCGCCGGCCTTGCCGATGATGTAATTGCAGACTTCGTAGGCGGAGTTCACGCTTTCGCCGGCGATGAAGGTGTCACCGGGCGCGCCCTCGGGAACACGGTCGACATTAATGACGGGGATGCCGGCTTCGCGGGCAAGACGCGTCGGCACCGCGGCGGCGGCAGCGCCGGCCGGGATATAGATGAATGCGTCGATCTCCTGCGTCATCAGGTCCTGGACCTGGCTGACCTGGGTGTTGGTGTCGTTCTTGGCGTCGACCACAACCACCTCGATGCCCTTTTCCTTGGCATGCTTTTCTACGCCGAGCTTGATCTGGTTGAAGAAGTCGGCCTGCAGGTTTGGAACGGCGAGGCCGATCTTCTTGACCTCGGCGGCCGTCGCCGGAAGCGCAAGCACGGAAACAGCGGTTGCCGCCATCAACAGTTTGGACAGTTTCATGGTTCGTCTCCTCCGAGTTACCCGGCAGCCCCCGCCCCTGCAGGAAACCACCTTCCTTTTGCCGGCCCGCACCATTGCTGGCCGTTTTCAGCACCCCGTCGCACTGGCGACAGCGTGAAAATCGTTACTTGCGCTTGCGATAGGTTTCGGCCGTAACGGCCAGCACGATGACCGCGCCGATGATGACCTGCTGCATGAAGGGCGAAACGCTGAGCAGATTGAGACCATTGCGCAGCACGCCGATGATCAGCACGCCGATGATCGTGCCGCCGATACCGCCCGTACCGCCCGACAGCGAGGTGCCGCCGATGACCACTGCCGCGATGGCATCAAGTTCATAGGAGACACCCGAGGACGGCTGGACCGAGTCGAGGCGGGCTGCAAGCACCATTCCCGAAAGGCCTGCAAGGAAGCTGCACACGACATAGACGAGCACGGTCGCGCGCTGAACGTTGATACCTGCGAGGCGCGCCACCTCGGCATTGCCGCCGATCGCGTAGAGCACGCGTCCGCCATGGCGATAGCGCTGGTAGAGAAGGCCGACGATGAAGACCACGATCATCACCGCAACGGTGAGCGTCAGGAAGCCGCCAAAGCGCACGATGGCCATCATATTGAACCAGGCCGGAAAACCGATGATCTGCTGGCCATCCGTGATCATGTTCGCAAGACCACGGGCAATCGACATCATCGCGAGCGTCGCAATAAAGGCGGGCACGTTAAAGCGCGTGATCAGGATGCCGGCGACAAGCCCGTTCAGGGCGGCGGCAAGCAGGGCGAGCGGAATGGCAAGCTCCATCGGCATGCCGACAACGACGTGGAGATAGCCGAGCACCATCATTGCCAGCGCCATCACCGAACCGACGGCAAGGTCGATGCCGCCAATCAATATGACAAGCGTCATGCCGACAGCCATAACGCCAAGCACCGTGATCTGATCGAGCACGTTGAGGAAGTTTCGAACTGACAGGAACTTGTCTGTCGCGAACGTAAGAAAGAGACACAGCACGATCAGGCCGATCAGCGGCCCGGTGGCGCCGCGCAGCGACGGAAGCATTCCGAATGCAAATCCCTGCCGTTCTTTCACATCCGCCACCATGAGCACTCCTCCCGGCTGTCCGCGGCCGCATATTGTTGCAGCATATTTATTCATTGCTGTCTGTAAATTCATAACGTATCCTGCAAAAGCCTGTCAAGGCACCGTTTCAAAATCTTTGGCGATGGCCTGGCGGCATTTCCACTTGACTTGTCGGCCATCCGTGCAAATATATGTACTAGTGTATATTTATTCATAGCGAGGATTTCATGCAGCCGAACGATCTCGACCGTATCGCTCGCCAGATCCGCCTTCGCGATCTGCAAGCGGTCTTTGAAGCTGGCGCAGGCCATATCGGTGGGGAAATGTCGGCTATCGACATCCTGACTGCGCTCTATTTCCGTGTTCTGCGTGTTTCGCCCGACGCACCAAAGCGGCCGGATCGCGACCGTTTCATCCTTTCCAAGGGGCACGTAGCGCTGGCGCTCTATGTGACGCTTGCAAAGCGAGGCTTCATTCCGGAAGAGGAGATCAGCACCTTCCTCAAGCCGCATTCGCGCCTCAACGGCCATCCGAACTGCAATAAGGTACCGGGCGTGGAAACCAATACCGGACCGCTCGGCCATGGCCTGCCCGTTGCCGTCGGCATGGCCAAGGCGGCCAAGCTGACCGGGGCCGGCTACCATACCTATGTGCTGACCGGCGACGGCGAGATGCAGGAAGGCTCCAACTGGGAAGCCATCGCTTCGGCGGCACAATTCGGCCTCGACAACCTGACGCTCATTATCGATCACAATCGCTTCCAGCAGGGTGCTTCGCTGAAGGACACCAACAATCTCGCCCCCTTCCCCGCCAAGCTCGAAGCGTTCGGCTGGGACGTCACCGAGATCAACGGCAATGTCATGGACGAGATCGTCCCCGCCCTTGAGAAGCGCGGCGCCCGCCCGCACTGCATCGTCGCCCATACCAACAAGGGCCATGGCATTTCCTTCATGCAGGACACGGTCGACTGGCACCACAAGGTGCCGAATGCCGAACAGTACAAGATTGCCGTGGCTGAGCTTTCGGAGGCCCTGTGATGAACGCCGTTACCCCTACCGCCAAACTGCACGATTGCCGCGACGCCTTCGTCTCCGTGCTGGAGCGCCTCGGTGCTGAAAATTCCAGGATCGTTGCCGTCTGCAACGATTCCGTCGGCTCCTCCAAGCTCGGCGGCTTCAAATCCAAATGGCCGGAGCGCCTCGTCAACGTCGGCATCGCCGAACAGAACCTCGTCGGCGTCGGCGCCGGTCTTGCCAATGGCGGTCTGCTGCCCTTCGTCTGCGGCGCGGCCTGCTTCCTTACCGGCCGCTCGCTGGAGCAGATCAAGGCCGACATCGCCTATTCCAATGCCAATGTGAAGCTGATCGGCATCTCTTCCGGCATGGCCTATGGCGAACTCGGGCCGACGCATCATTCCATCGAGGATTTTGCCTGGACCCGCGTACTGCCGAACCTTCCGGTGGTCGCCCCTTGCGATTCCATCGAAACGGCGGCGGCGGTGGAATGGGCGGCATCCTATGACGGCCCGGTTTTCCTGCGCCTGTCGCGCGTCGGCGTTCCGGATCTTCTGCCGGAAGGCCACAAGTTCCAGCTCGGCAAGGCCAACCTGCTGCGCGACGGCGACGCCGTCACCCTCATCGCCAACGGCACGCTGACCCATCGCATGGTGAAAGCCGCTGCCCTCCTCGCCGAAAAGGGCATCGAGGCGCGCGTCCTCAACATGGCGACCGTCCGGCCGATCGACGTCGATGCCGTGGTGGCCGCCGCGCACGACACCGGCGCCATCGTCACAGCCGAGGAGCATTCGGTCTATGGCGGTCTCGGCTCGGCCATCGCCGAGGTGGTGGTAGCCGAAACCCCCGTGCCGATGAAGATCCTCGGCGTTCCGGGTATCTTCGCCCCCACAGGCTCGGCCGAATTCCTGCTCGACGAGTTCGGCATGTCGCCCTCGGCAATCGCGGAGGCCGCCATCGCGCTCATCGCACGCAAGTAATCTCGCAGCCGGACTTTACACCGGGCGCGGCAAGGCCTCCTCTCGCCGCGCCCCTTCCCTTCCTTTCGCCGGAGCCGCCATGACGACCGCCATTCTCGCCATCGACCAGGGCACCACGAATTCGAAAGCCGTGCTCGTCTCCACGGACGGCGAAATCCTGTCTCGCGGCGCATCCCCGGTCGGCATCGAGCATCCACAGCCGGGCTGGGTGGAACAGAACCCGATACGCCTGTGGCAATCCGTGCAGGAGGCGATCGCCGCCTGCCTCGCCGCCGGCCCCAAAGTCGATGTCCTCGGCATCGCCATCTCCAACCAACGCGAATCCGTCACCATCTGGGACGCCGCCACCGGCGAGCCGCTCGGCCCGGTGGTGAGCTGGCAATGCCGCCGCAGCGCGCCGGCCTGCGCCGAGCTGTCGGCGGCCGGCCATGCGCCGCGCGTGCTGGCGCTCACCGGCCTGCCCATCGATCCGATGTTCCCCAGTCCGAAGATGCGCTGGCTGCTCGACCGCGCGCCCGCCGGCCACGCAGTCCGGCTCGGCACCATCGACGCCTGGCTCATCCATTGCTTCACCGGCGGCGCGGTCCATGCCTGCGACACATCGAACGCCGCGCGCAGCCAGCTTTACGATCTCAACCGGCAGGTCTGGAGCGACGAACTCTGCGACCTTTTCGGCGTGCCGAAATCCACCCTGCCCGAGGTGCGCGACAGCGCCGCCGACTTCGGTGTGACGAAGAACGTGCCGGGCCTTGCCGACGGCATCCCGATCGCCTCGGCCATAGGCGACAGCCATGCCGCGCTTTTCGGCCACGGCGCCTTCGAACCGGGCGACGGCAAGGTGACCTTCGGCACGGGCTCCTCCATCATGACGACGCTGCCCCGCTTCATCGCGCCGGAACGCGGCATCACCACGACCATCGCCTGGTCGATCGGCGGCAAGCCGACCTATGCTTTCGAGGGTAATATCCTGGTGTCGGCCGCCTCTCTGCCCTGGATGGCCGAAATGCTCGGCCTGCCCGACGTGCAGGCCCTGACAGAACTTGCCGCCACCGCCGAGCCCGGCGGCCCCGGCTTCGTGCCCGCCTTCGTCGGCCTCGGCGCGCCTTACTGGCATTCGGACGCGCGGGCATTGTTCTCCGACATCACCTTCAACACCACCCGCGCCCAGATGGCCCGCGCGGTGACCGACAGCATCGCCTTCCAGGTGCACGACGTCTTCGAGGCGATGTCCGCGCAATCGCCCACGCCGCTCGGCCGGCTCTACGCCGACGGCGGCCCGAGCCGGAATGCCTTCCTGATGCAATGCGTCGCCGACACGCTGGATCACCCCATCATCCCGTGCGACGCACCGGAGGCCTCGGCGCTGGGTGCCGCCTATCTTGCCGGGCTTCGGCTGGGCGTCTGGCCGGACCTTTCCGCCATCGCCGCCCTACCGCGCGCAGGCGATACCATCACCCCCCGCCACTCGGACACAAAGGACCGCCTACGGGTCTGGCGGGAGGCAATATACCGCTCGACCGTTTCCGGGCGTTCCTCTATGAGTGAATAAAAATTCACACTTGGAGGACTCATGGGACGGCTCAACGAGTTGCGACTGATCGCCCGCATTGCCCAGATGTACCATATCGACGGCAAGCGGCAGGCAGAGATCGCCGAGATCATGCACATGTCGCAAGCGACGGTATCGCGCATGCTGAAGCGTGCCGAGCAGGAAGACATCGTTCGCACGACAGTCATCCCTCCCGCCGGCACCTTCGCCGATCTCGAGACTGCGCTTCGCGAACGCTACGGCCTGACGGAAGCCATCGTCATCGACTGTTCGGAGGATCGTGACGGGGCGATCATGGCGCGCATCGGGGAAGCAGCAGCGCATTTCCTCGAAATCACCTTGCAGCAAGGCGAGATCGTCGGCGTCTCCAGCTGGAGCCAGACCATCCTGCGCATGGTGGATAACATCCATCCGCTCAAAAGCGCCAAGGCAAAGTATATCGTCCAGATCCTTGGAGGCATGGGAGACGCCTCGGTTCAGACCCATGCGACACAGCTTATTGCACGCCTTGCCAAGCTCACCGGCGGCGAGCCGCGGCTTCTGCTCGTCCAGGGCATCACATCCTCCCGCGAGGCGAAACTCGTCATGCTCGCCGACCCCGTGGTACGGGAGACAATGGATCTTTTCGGCCGCCTCAGCCTTGCCATTGTCGGCATTGGCGCGGTCGAGCCATCCGAAATGCTTGCCCGCTCGGGCAACACGTTCTCGCCTCAGGAAATGGCGATGCTGCACGAGGCGGGTGCGGTCGGTGAGATTTCCTACCGCTTCTACGACAAGAACGGCAAGCCGGTCGAGACACCGCTCAACGAGCGCGTCATCGGGCTTTCGCTGGAAGACCTCCGCAAAACCCGTCGCGTCATGGCGCTTGCAGGCGGAGAATCAAAAACCCAGGCCATCGCCGGCGCGCTGAAACTCGACGTCATCGATGTGCTTGTCACAGACAAGTTCACTGCGGCACGGCTTACAGCCTGATCCATCCGGGATCGGTATTCGGCTTGCCGCGCATTATGGAGAGAAGACCATGAGACGTTTTGCAGGCCAGGCGGTATTCGTAACCGGCGGCAACAAGGGCATTGGACGCGGCATAGCCAAGCGCTTCGCCGACGAGGGCGCGAAGGTCGCCATCGCCGCAATCGAGAAGGATACGCCCGCCGCCGCCGAGGCGCTGGCCGAGGAGACCGGGGCCGAGGTAATCGGCCTCGCGCTCGACGTGACCGACGCCCAGGCTGTGCAGGAAGCCTACGGTCAGGCCGAGGCGACGCTGGGCGCAATTTCCGTTTCCGTCCAGAACGCCGGCGTCATCACCATCGCCAAGGTCGAGAACCTGACCGAGCGCGAATGGGATCTCAACCTGGACGTCAACACCAAGGGCGTCTTCCTGTGCTGCCAGGAGGCGATCCGCCGCTTCCGCGCCAGCGGCACCAGGGGCCGCCTGATCAACACCGCCTCCGGCCAGGCGCGGCAGGGCTTCATCTACACCCCGCACTACGCCGCCTCGAAATTCGGCGTCGTCGGCCTGACCCAGAGTCTCGCCAAGGAACTCGCCCGCGAAGGCATCACCGTCAACGCCATATGCCCCGGCATCATCCATACCGAGATGTGGGACTACAACGACCGCGTCTGGGGCGAGATGCTGGGCGAATACGGTCCGGGCGAACTGATGGCCGAATGGGTCGAGGGCATTCCGATGGGCCGCGCCGGCACCCCGGCCGAAGTCGGCGCCCTCGTCTCCTTCCTCGCATCGCAGGATGCAGCCTATATCACCGGCCAGACAATCAACGTCGATGGCGGACTGATCATGTCGTAATCCCCGCCGGCGGCCCCCGGCCCCTATCCGCAAGGAGGTCAGGCGCGCGTTCAAGCTTGCGCACCTGACCTTTCCGGTTACCGGAGCCGCCTCGATGAACTGGCGGCGCGCGCAACTGGTTCTGCGATCTCGACGATCAGCCGCGATGTTGCCTTTTTCGGCAATGTTCAGCGCAGAGTTCGATCCCGTCATGCAGAGACCGACTAGACCGATGTCCGCCCATTCCATCATCTTCGACGAACAACGTCTGCCCACGGTCCGGAACTCGTCGCAGAGGTGCTGAAGATCATCCGTGTTCTCGGCGCCAGCGCGCTCTTCGACCAGTTCATCTTTCGATTTAAGCAGGGATAATGAAACCCAGCTGCGATCTGGTAAACGCGAGCCAAGCTCTTGGGCGGAAAGGAACCGCAGACCCGTTTCTTGGGCGTGCTTTTGACTTTTTCCATTTGGAATGGTGTGAGGGATTCCTATCAGGAAACCGCCTGAGCCCCTGTAATCTCGACCAGCGAACCGCACATGAATGCGGCTTCGTCGGAAGCGAGGAAGGCAACCAGGGCTGCGACTTCTTCGGGTTTGCCGATGCGACCGAAGGGAACGAGTTTATCGAGGTCGGCGATGGTGCGCCCCGAGCGCTTCACCCCCGCCTCCAGCATCGGCGTGTGAATCTCGCCCGGGCAGACGGCGTTGACGCGGATTCCGTCCGGCGCGTAGTCGCGCGCAAGGTTCTGCGTGAAGCTCGCCACCGCCGCCTTCGTGACATTGTAGGCGATATGGTTCGGCGCGGGATGGAGGCCCCATTGCGAGGCGGTGTTGACGATGGCGCCGCCGCCCGCCGCTACCATATGCGGCAGCGCCACCTGGCAGAGGTGGAACATCGCGTCGACATTGACCGCGAAGCTGAGGCGCCAGTCCTCCGGCGTCAGCGCCAGCAGGTTGCCGCGGCGGTTGATGCCGGCATTGTTGCACAGGACGTCGATGCACCCTTCGGTGGCGATAACGCTCTCGACGATCGCCCGGCAGCCTTCCACGGCCGAGATGTCGCTGGCGAAGGCGCGCGCCCTGCCGCCTTCGGCGATGATCCGCGCGGCGGTCGCCTCAGCACCCTCACCGTTCATGTCGGTGACGACGACCTCAGCGCCCTCGGCGGCGAAGCGGGCGCTGATCGCACCCCCGATGCCGCCGGCAGCCCCGGTGACGATGACGACCTTGTCCTTGAAACGCATGTGTTTACCTCATGTAGCTGCCGCCGTTCACGTCGAGCACCGCGCCGTTGAGCGAGGCCTGCGAGGGACGGAAGGCGAAGGCGGTGATCTCGCCGATTTCCTGCGGGTCGGCCATCCGGGCGATGGGGATGCCGGCAAGGGCCGCCGCCTCGCCATGCTCTGCGATATAGGCTTCGGCCATTTCGGTGCGCACCCAGCCGGGCGCGAGCGCGACGGCGGTGACGCCCTCGTGCCCGTGGCTCTGCGCGATGGATTTGGTGAGGTTGATCAGCGCGGCTTTCGACGCGCCGTAGGCCATGGCGCCGGACGTGTAGCCGCGCTGGCCGGCACGGCTTGCCATGTTGACGATCCGCCCGCCGCCATTCGCGCGGAAATGCCCGATGGCGAGCTTGGAAAGATCGACCGCCGAGAGGAAGTTGACCCGCATTTCGCGCGCCCACACACATTGCCATTCCGCCATCGGCGCGTCGATGGCGACCTCGGAGCGGATGCCGGCATTGTTGACGAGGCCGGTCAGCCGGCCGGCGGCGGCAAGCGCCCCCTTCCACAGGATTTCGGGTCCCGCCGGGTCCGACAGGTCGGCCGGCACGCACCGGCCTTTGCCGTCCAGCGCCTTCACCAGCGCCTCGGCGGCATCGCGATTGCGGCCGTAATGGACGACGACATTCGCCCCCTCCGCCACGAGCGCCCGGCAGATCGCCTGCCCGATGGCGCCCGTCGCGCCGGTGACGAGGATGGATTGCCCTGACAGTCTCATAGTTCCCCCACCTGCGGACCCCAGGTGTCCGATAGAGCAAAGCCCTGCGTAAACGGGTCCTGCGGATCGAGCCGCAATTGCTGGCGGCCAAAGACATAGCCCCGGCCGGTGATGCGCGGCAGAACGGCGGGACGGCCGCCGACCGTCGTCTCCCCCAGGATTTCGGCGGTGAATTCGCCGCCGATGATGCGGCGGGAGACGCGGATGTCACCAGTCTTCGCCTGCCCTCGCGCATGAACAATGGCGAGGTTGGCCGAGGAGCCCGTGCCGCAGGGCGAGCGATCCACCCGGCCGGGCTTCAGCGTCGTGCAGGTAAGGACCGAGCCGTCCGGCTGGTAATCGCGGAACATGACATAGGCGATCCCGTCGAGGCCGGGGATTTCCGGATGCGCGACCGCGACCTGCTCGGCCAGCAGCGCCTTGATCGCGGTGCCCGCCTCGGCAAGCGCCCGGGCGTCCTCCGGCACGATGCGCAATCCCACCTGCCCGACATCGATCTGCGCGTAGAACACGCCGCCGAAGGCGATGTCGCCGGTGATCCGGCCCCATTCCGGCGTCTCGATCGCAACGTCCAGCGCCTGGACGAAGGCCGGGACGTTGTCGAGGCTGACCGACAGGCAGCGCCCGCCTTCGCAGAGCGCCCGGGCGACGATCAGCCCGGCGGCCGTATCGAGCCGCACGACGGTTTCCGGCTCTCGCATCGCCACGCGGCCGCTCTCCAGGAGCGCGGTCACGACGCAGATGCAGTTGGAGCCCGACATCGGATGGGCGCGATCCGGCTGCAGCACGATGAAGGCCGCATCGGCATCCGGCCGGGTCGGCGGCAGGAGCAGGTTCGTCGTGTGCACGACCTGCGCGCGCGGCTCGCGCGTCAGGAAGAGCCGCAGCGAGGGGTCGACTTCGTTGAGATGGTTCATCTTGTCGAGGACGGTCGCGCCCGGAATGTCGGGCGCACCGGCGACGAGGACATTGCCGCTCTCGCCCTGGCAATGAACGAGCAGGATATCGAGCGCCTTGTCGAAGGTCATTTCAGATACCATCCCCACGGCTCCTCGCTGACGAGACGGGTGATCTGCTTGGTCTCCAGATAGTTGTCGAGGCCCCAGCGGCCAAGTTCCCGGCCGATGCCGGACTGCTTGTAGCCGCCCCACGGCGCCTCGGTGAAGGTCGGCTGCGAGCAGTTGATCCAGACGATTCCGGCGCGGAAGGCGGCCGCGACCCGCTCGCAGCGGTCGTCGTCAGCCGACATGACGGCGGCGGCGAGGCCGAAGCGGCTGTCGTTGGCGAGGCGGATCGCCTCCTCCTCCGTCTCGAAGGGGCGGATGCAGACGACCGGGCCGAAGATCTCCTCCCTCCAGGCCTCGCTGTCGAGCGCCATGTCGGTGAGGATGGTCGGGGCGACCCAGAAGCCCGTGTCGAAGCCGTCGTGGCGGCCGCCGCAGGCGACGGTCGCCCCCTGCTCGACGGCGCGGTCGATATGGCGCAGCACGTCCTCGTACTGGCCCCGGTTGACGAGCGGGCCGAGCAGCGTGCCCTCGTCGAGGCCGTTGCCCATCCTGATCTTCCCGGCTTCCTCGACCAGCCGCGCCAGCAGCTTCGGATAGAGCGGGGCTTCGACCAGCACCCGTGAGGTGGCCGAGCAGACCTGGCCCTGGTTCCAGAAGATGCCGAACATGATCCATTCGACGGCTTTCTCGATATCGCTGTCGGCGAAGACGACGAAGGGCGACTTGCCGCCCAGTTCCAGGCTGATGCGCTTGATGTCCTTCGCACCCGCCGCCATGATCCGCGAACCGACCGGGCCGGAGCCGGTGAAGGCGACCTTGTCGACCGCGGGGTGCTCGACCAGCGCCTGCCCGACGACCGAGCCCTTGCCGGAAAGAACGTTCAACACGCCCCTCGGCAGGCCAGCAGCCTCGGCGATGAGCCCAAGCTCCAGCGCCGTCAGCGAGGTGGTCTCGGCGGGCTTCAGGATCATCGTGCAGCCGGCCGCCAAGGCGGGCGCGACCTTCCAGGAGGCCATCAGCAGCGGATAGTTCCACGGCACGATGGCCACGGCGACGCCGAGCGGCTCGCGCACGGCCTTGGAAACGAAGCGCGCATCGGCAAGCTCCACCGCCTCCACCTCGCCGTCCAGTTCCTCGGCGAGACCGGCGTAGAAATCAAAGCAGCCGGCGGCATCCGCCAGGTCCCATTCGGATTCGGGCAGCGGCTTGCCGTTGTCGCGGGTCTCCAGCCGCGCCAGTTCCGGCAGGCGGTCGCGGATGCCTTCAGCCATGGCGTGCAGGTATTTTGCCCGCTCCCTGCCGGAAAGGCGCGGCCAGGGGCCGTTATCGAAGGCCTCGCGCGCCGCCTTCACGGCCAGTTCCGCCTCGGCCGCGCCGGCGGCGGCGATGTGGTGGAAAACCTCTTCCGTCGCCGGATCGATCACCGGAAGCATGGCACCATCGGCCGGGGCGACCCATTTTCCATCAATGAAAAGCGTGTTCTGCATGGTGTCCTCACAGGAATTGCGTCTAGAAGCGGTCGATACGGTAGGGGCGCATATCAAGGGGCGGCGCCGCGCCGGTGATGAGGTCGCCCATCAGGCGGGCGGTCGTCGCGGCATAGGTGACGCCGAGATGGCCGTGGCCGGTGGCGTAGAAGACGCCCGGCACCTTCGCCGAGGCCGACATGACCGGGACGGTATCCGGCAAGGCCGGGCGATGGCCCATCCATTCGGAAAAATCCTCGCAGCGCAGGTTCGGCAGCGCCGTCTGCGCCCGCCGCACGGTGATCTTCGCGCGGCGGTAGTCGGGCGCGGCATCGAGGCCGGCCATTTCCACCGTGCCCCCGACGCGGATGCCGCCCGCCGTCGGCGTGACCATGAAGGCGCGGGCGGGCCAGATGATCGAATGGCGCATGGAGATGCCGGGCGCCATGATCTGCGTGTGATAGCCGCGCTCGGTCTCGAGCGGCATCGGCTCGCCGAGCATCTTCGACAGCAGCCCGCTATAGGCGCCGGCCGCGATCACCACGTCGTCGGCAGGGATGGGATCGCCTCCGGCGAGCCGGACGGCGGTGTTGCGGTCCGACCGGTCGAAGCCGGTGACGGCGCCGCGGCGGATCTCGCCGCCGAGCGCGGCGAAGCGGTCGGCAAGAGCGGTTACCAGGCGGAACGGGTCGCGCAGGCTGCGGTTCTGCGGGAAGAGTACGGCAAGGCCGATGCTATCCGACAGTTCCGGCTCCAGTTCCCGCGCCTCCTCTCCCGTCAGGCGGCGGTGCGGGAAACCGAAGCGCTCCAGGATCTCGATATGCTCGCGGTCGGCGCGGAACTCCGCCTCGTCGCTGTAGAGCGAGAGGCAGCCCTCCTGCGTCAACTCGCCTTCGAGGCCCGTTTCCCGCAGCAAGGGCAGGAGATCGTCATAGACGCGCTTGCAGAGAGCCGCGCCCTCGGCCTCCAGCCGGCGCATTTTTCCCGGCCGCGAGGCGGCGACGAAGCGGGCGAACCAGGGCAGGAGCTTGGGCATATAGGCCGGGCGAACCCGTACCGGCCCTTCCGGATCGAGCATCCAGCCGGGGATCTGCCGCCAGACCGACGGGCGCGAGGCGGGCATGAACTCGGTCACGGCGATCGAGGCCATGTTGCCGTAGGACGCGCCGCGGCCCACCGCGTCCCGCTCGATGAGCACGACCTGCCGGCCGCGCTTTTGCAGCTCGTAGGCGATCGCCGTGCCGATGATGCCCGCGCCGACAACCACAGTGGTCATGCCGTTTCCTCCCGTTCGATCCGAAGACCGGCCTACCAGTTGAGGATCGGCTGCATGGCGGCGCGGAACTCCGCCTTCTCCCCGTCCGTCAGGGGGCCGAGCGGCGCGCGGCATTCGCCGACCGGCAGGCCCTGCAATTCGCAGCCATACTTGATCTTCTGCACGAACTTGCCGGATTCGAGGATGTTCATCGCCCGGTAGAGCGTCTTCATCATCTCGCGCGCCTTGCCGAGGTCGCCGGACCTGTAAGCCCGGTCGAGATCGCAGCAGGCCTTGGCCATGCAGTTCACCGGACCGCAGATCCAGCTTTCCGCGCCCCAAAGCATGAAATCGAGCGCGATGTCGTCGGAGCCGGAAACGAGCTGGATCCGGCCCTCATAGCGGCTGGCGATGTCGATCGCGCGCTGCAGCACGCCCGAGCTTTCCTTGATGCCGATGACGCGCGGATTGTCGGCGAAATGGTCCATGAGGTCGAAGCTGATGTCCGAACCGTCCTTGGCGGGATAGCTGTAGAGCACGAGATCGACGTCGACGGCGGCAAGCACGGTCTCGTAATGCCTGATGAGTTCGGCCTGGGTCGGGCGGGTGTAGAAGGGCGGCGCGAGCAGGACCGTGTCGTAGCCGATCTCCTTTGCCAGCGCGGTCTGCTCGATGACCTCGCGCGTGGCGGGCGCGTTGGTGCCGGCGATCAGGATTTCGCCGGGCCTGGCGAAGTCCTTGACGAACTGCAGCACGTCGCGGCGCTCCTCGGTCGACTGGCTGAAATATTCTCCGGTCGAGCCGTTTGGCACCCAGCCGGTAACCCCGGCCTCGCGCAGGTGGACGAGCAGTTTCTCGAACGCCTTGAAATCGACCCGGCCTTCGGCGTCGAAGGGGGTGATGAGGGCGGGCATGACACCGGACAGTTTCATGGGGATCTCCTAGATAGCGAGTTTCTTGAGGATACAGCCTTCCATGACCGTGACGGCGCGCGTCAGCGGGAAGGCGATGGCGAAGTAGATGAGGGCGACGACGGTCAGCACCTCGATGGGGCGGGCCGTGTTGTTGGAGATGTTCTGGCCGACGAACATCAGGTCGGCCATGCCGACGGCAGAGACGAGCGCGCTTTCCTTGAACAGGCTGACGCAGTTGGAGAGCAGCGTCGGTGCGGCGCGCAGCACGGCTTGCGGAAGGACGACGCTTGTGGTGCGCGCGAAGGGCGAGAGCCCCAGCGCCACGCAGGCATCCATCTGCTCGCGGCCGACCGCCTTCAGCGCGGCGCGGAAGGTCTCGCTGGAGATCGCGCCCATATAGAGCGTCAGCGCGATGACGCCGGAGGCGAGGTTCGACAGTTCGATGCCGAGCACCAGCGGCAGGCAGAAGAAGATCCAGAAGAGCTGCACCAGCACGGGCGTGCCGCGGAAGAACTCCACATAGACGCTGGAAACGCCCCTGAGGACGACGTTGCTCGACGTGCGGGCGAGCGCCAGCAGGAAGCCGAGGACGCAGCCGAAAAGGATGCAGATCAGGGTCAGCTTGAGCGTCATCCAGAGGCCGAGGAGGAGCGCATCCTGGTATTTGACAACGATGGCGAAATCGAGGGTCATCGGTCTCTCCTCAGCTCGCCAGCGCTTCGCGGCGGCGTTCGAGATAGCCGACGACCTGCGAGACGGGGAACGACACGGCGAAATAGACGAGCGCGACGACGGTGAAGGTCTCGATCGGGCGATAGGTCTGCGTGGCCAGCGTCTTGCCCTGGTACATGAGGTCCTGCACGGCGACGATGGCGACGAGCGCGCTCTGCTGGAAGGTGCCGATGCCGTTGGTCAGCAGCACCGGGACCGAGTTGCGCACGGCCGACGGCAGGACGATGTGGAGGATGCGCTGGAACGGGCCGAGGCCGAGCGCGACGCCGGCATCGAGCTGTTCGCGCGGCACCGCCTGGATCGAGGCGCGGTAGGCCTCGGCGTTGAAGGCCGCAAGATTGAGGCCGAGCGCCAGGATGCCCATCGTCACCGAGCCGAGGAAGACGTTGAACAACATGGGCACGCAATAGAAGAACCAGACGATCTGGATGATGGCCGGCGTGCAGCGGAAGAACTCGATGAACAGCATGACCGGCAGGCGGATCGCCGCCCAGCGGCTCATGACGAGCAGCGCCAGCGCAAAGCCGAGCGTCAGCCCGATGGCATTGGCCGCGACGGTGAGCTGGATCGTGACGAGGAGGCCGTCCCAGAGAGGCCCGAGATTACGGAAGACGGATGCGAAGTCGAAACTGTAGGTCATGGCCCGCCCCTCAATGCCGGATGTGGAACACCCGCTCGATGAATTCGCGCGTGCGCTCCCCCTTCGGCGAGCCCAGCACCTGTTCGGGCGGGCCGTCCTCGACGACGACGCCGCCGGCGCAGAAGATGACGCGGGAGGCGATGTTGCGGGCGAACCACATGTCGTGGGTGACGATGACCATGGGCATCTGCTGCTGGGCGAGCTGTAGGATAACCTGCTCGACCTCGGCCACCAGCTCGGGATCGAGCGCGGAGGTTACCTCGTCGAACAGCATGAGTTTCGGATCGAGCATCAGCGCGCGGGCGATGGCGACACGCTGCTTCTGCCCGCCGGAAAGCTGGGCCGGGTAGGAACGCGCCTTCTGGGCGAGGCCGAAGCGCGTGAGGAGCGCCATGGCCCGCTCCTCGGCCGCGGCCCTCTTCTCGCCCCGCACCTTCATCGGCGCGAGGACGAGGTTGCCCAACACGCTCAGATGCGGGAACAGCGTATAGTGCTGGAAGACCATACCGATCGAGCGCCGGACCTTCGCGTCGATGGCGGTCCTGCCGCCGTCGGCGGAGATATAGGACTTACCGGCGAAGGAGACGGAGCCGCTGTCGATCTTCTCCAGCCCCATCAGCACGCGCAGCAGCGTGGACTTGCCACCGCCGGACGGGCCGATGACGACGACGCGGTCGCCCGCCTTCATCTCGATATCGAGGCCCTGCAGCACCTTGACGACGCCGCCGTAGCTCTTGTGCAGTCCTTCAATCCTAACCAGCGGGGCGCTATCCGGCATCGTGCAAACTCTCCTCCGTGAGACAGGAAGCGGAGCCGCCGCGGGGCGGCTCCGGCATGGTTCGGTTCCCGGCCTCAGTCGCCGGCCTCGAGGACCTGGTCGACCGCCTTGCGGATCAGCTCCTCGACATGGCCGGTCGCCACCCGCTCCTCCAGGAAGATGTCGACCACCTCGACATCGGCGGCGGAAAGCTGGTGTGGCAGGCCGAAGGAGACGCCCTGCTTGGCGAGCGCCGGCGTCGGGTTGAGCGCGACCGCCCAGTCCGGGTTCGACTGGGTGAAGAGCTGGTTGGTGTCGGAGGCGTCGACCAGGATATCCGCCCGGCGGGAGACGACGGCAAGGCGCGTTTCGTCATTGGTCGGAAGGCGCAGGATCGTCGCGGTCCTGACCGCAGCCGAGATCGCCTTGTCCTGCGCCGTGCCGGACATGACGGCGAGCGTGACGTCGGCCTTGTCGATATCGGCGACGGAGGCGGCGCCGGCCGGGATCTTCGGGTTGTCCTTGTTGTAGGCGAGCGAGATCTGGTACTCCATGGCGGGAATGGAGAACTGCACCGCCATGGCGCGGGCCGGCGTGCGGTTCAGCGCCAGCGACACATCCCATTTGCCGGCCTGGAGGCCCGCCACGATATTGTCCCAGGTCGTATCGACGAATTCCGGCTTGACCTGCAGCACCTCGGCGAATTCGCGGCAGAGGTCGGCGTAGAAGCCGGAATATTCGCCGCTCGCCGGATCGCGCATCACATAGGGCGGGGCGACGGCGGCACCGCAGCGCAGCGTGCCGCTCTTCTGGACGCCCTGCCAGTAGCCTTCCGCGGTCTGAGCCATGGCGGCCGTCGTCGAAAGCCCCGCCACGAGGGCGAGCGCGGCCGTCGTCCGCAGAGCGGACGTCATCACAGTCGAAAGCATGTGCATTCCCCATTTTTTCAAGCGCTGGATAGCGCGGTTCCACCCGTCGGCTTCGGCCGTTCTTATGGTCTTTTTGTCGGCTCCGTGTCGACTGATCAATTTATGTCGCCAGCCTGTCGACAAAGTCAAGCGGAAATTTTACGATTGCTGCGCGCCGGTTTTTCTGGCCCAATGGCCCCGAAATGCGGAAAGGGACGTAAGTGTCTGAGGAAATTGAATCGAAACGGGTGCGCGGAACGGGCTCGAAAAGCGTGTACGACACGCTGCGCAACGAGATCCTGGCGCTCGCCCTGCCGCCCGGCCAGTTGCTCGACGAGACGACGCTGGCCGAACGCTTCGCCATGTCGCGCTCGCCGATCCGCGAGGCGCTGATCCGGCTGGCCGGCGAGGAGCTGGTGGTCACGCTTTCCAACCGCAGCACCATCGTCGCCCCGATCGAGGTGGCGAGCTTCCCGAAATACGTTGAGGCGCTCGACGTCGCCCAGCGCATGAACACGCGCCTTGCCGCCGCGCTGCGCACGGAGGCGGACCTGAAGATCATCGCCCGGCGCCAGAAGGAATTCGAGGCGGCGGTGAAGACCGACCAGCACCTGAAGATGTCGGAGGCCAACAAGCAGTTCCATATGGCCGTCGCCTATGCCGGCAAGAACGCCTATCTCGCCTCCTTCTACGAGCGGCTCTTGAACCAGGGCCAGCGCATGCTGCACCTGCATTTCGAATATCTGGAGCGCACCGGCGACGGCTATCTGCTGACCGACGAGCACGAGCTGATGCTGGACGCGATTCGCGCCAAGAATGTCGAGCTAGCCGACGAACTGGCCCACGCCCATACGCGGCAATTCCAGGACAATTTCATCGCGTTCCTGCGCGAGAATTATACGACCGACGTCTCCTTCGGCCCCCTCGCCGCCGCGGAATAATCACGACGATATCGGAAGGGTCATGAACACGCGGCCAGTAAAGCTCATGAAAGGATTTGAACTCGAGGCCTATGGATTTACGAAAGGCTCATCACGTTAGGGCGCCGGCGGACTCAACCGGCCTCCCCAGTCCGCGCAGCACGATGTCGGTCAAGGATCGGCAAAGCATGCGGATGTGGATCGCAACGCTGATCTCTCCTGTTGAAGGTCCACTAATCTGCTCGGCTACGCACCGGCTGAAGTGACCTGCCACTATCAGCGCCGACGGCATCGCTTCCACGTGAACCTGACCAAGGCTGGCTTGCAGCGAGTCACTGCCGAACGCAGGAACCGAGCGGCCAAGAAGGACAAGCGTTTACAATCACCATTACGCGATAGCCAGTGATGCGCGTCGATCATACAACTCTGGATAAACGAATGGTTCCCGTTATCTACATTGAGGCGGGTGGAGAACTACGCTATTTGTTGCGACATGAGCACTTACGAATCCCTGGAAGAAACCGATAGCGGCCGGCACAAATTAACAGGTGTTGCGCCTTTGGATGACGCTGAAGACAAGGTGCCTCTGGTGCCCGCGCTTCAGAAAGCGGTTCGTATTATCAAGCTCCTCAACGAGGCACGCAGGCCGATGGCGCTTGCGGAGGTCGCAGATCGCCTGGAGATCAGCAAGAGCCATTGTCACGGCCTTCTCAAAACACTCGTGTACTTCGACTGGCTTAGGTTCGATACGAACGCGCGCAATTATGAGTTGCACATCGGTGTTAGCCGCGATCTCTCTTCCATCCTCGACCGCCAGGTTAATCACGCCACTCTGCGCCCGATAATGGAGCAGTTCACAGCACACACTGGATTGTCCTGCGTCCTGTCAGAGCCTTTAGCCGATCATAGCTTCCTCATTCTCGACCAGGTGAGCGCGACGCAGGACATAGAAATCTCCTACCCCTCAGGATATCGATTACCGCGCGATGCGCCTGCACATATGCGTGCATATCTCGCTTGGCAGAAAGAATTTGAGATCGACGCCTGGTTTGCTGCGGCGACCCTTAAGCGATACACCGCCGACACCGTGGTTGGCGCCAATGAGGCGCGGATGGAGCTTAGGACAACACGGACCCGGGGCTACTCGCGGAGCGTTGGAGAATTCACGCCAGGCATCATGGCGCTCGCCCTCCCCGTGTTTGGCCGCGATGGGCGGGTCCGCTACATCTTCGACTGCGTGGGACGGACTACAAGCTTCAACGCTCTTGAGGACACGGCCGCCCATCATCTCGTTGTGGCGGTGGAAGAGATCCACCGCCTGTTCGGGAGCATCGTTCCTCCGGATTTTCCCCGACCGTTCCAAGAGGTCGAACGCGAATAGCTTCGCGCTCGACGCCCATGGTTCACTCAGAGCATTACGTCTCCGCAATTCGGTCCGAGTGTTTGTCCAACAAAAACATCACCATGTGGGCTTGAAGCCAGCAGAAGGGCGGAACCGGCAATTTCCGAGGGGATGGCAGAGCGCCCGAGCGGAAGCATGGACGCCGTACGCGCAAGCGTTTCAGGGGCCAGGCCCTTGTTGAAATCCGTCAAAACCGGCCCTGGTGCGATCGCATTGACCAATATGCCTTCACGGGCAACCTCGCGGCTCAGCGATTTCGTAAAGGCAATAACGCCAGCCTTTGAGGCCGCATAATGCGCGAAGCGGGGCGCACCTCGTTGGCCGATCTGACTTGCTATATTCACTATACGGCCCCAACCATGTCGCCGCATGCCGGGAAGTACAGCGCGGCAGGTGAGAAAAACGGCGTCCAGATTGCACATCATTATGCGTCGCCATTCGTCAAGTGTCATTGCCTCCACGCCAGCTTCCGATATCGCGCCCGCCGAATTGACAAGGATATCAACTCTACCAAGTGCGCGCTCGACCGCTGTGATCAGGTCCTCGACGTCCCGCTCGCTAGTGACGTCCACCTGTCGGGCGTGGACGTCACCGCCGGCCTCCAGCAGCCGTTTTTCAACAACCTGGAGCTGTTCAAAATCGGCGTCGGCAAGCATCACCCGTGCGCCGTTTTCGACGAACAGCTGAGCGATAGCCGCGCCTATCCCACCTGCCGCTCCCGTGATGAGCGCAGTTCGATCTTCAAGCAACATGTCGATTTCCTCATTTTACCGGATATGCGTCATAGGACCGAATAATCCTGAAAATTGCATTCTCCAGGGTGGCGTGCGGGATCTGCCCCGCATCGGTCGACAACGCACTTGAGTCAAAGTCCTCCGGAAACTCCGGGTGCACGCCGTTCTCGGCCATATGCGGTGAATGCTTGGCGCCCGTAAGCTTGGCAACAATCCCGGCGACCTCGCTGGAGCATGGTCGTTCAGTCACCGCGTCGTAGCGGGGCCGCAGGTGCTCGACATCGGCGAGGGCGGCAATCAAGGAGACGCATGTCCCGATCTCGATACAAGGCTCCATCCGATACGACTCATAGCGAATTTCATTCGTCCGCAGAGCATCGCTCACCATCTTATGGATCGGATTTTCGGTCTGTCGACCAACACCGTAAACCGATCCGATGCGCACACAGGTCGCTTCGCGCCCGGTACGTCTTGCCCAAAGACGGGTTTGCAGTTCCAAGACGCGCTTTGTCAGCCCATAGACGTTGTCCGGCTCAGGGCCGAAAGGTCCCGGACGGGCATATCCCGCCACCGAGCCAGCCGTTACAATGCGCGAAACGCCATACTTGGCGGCTGCATTCAAGAGAGCTTCAGACCCGACAACATTTACCATGAGCACCTGCACGGGGTCGTCCGCATGGCACATAGGTCCGGATACGCCGCCCATATGAAAGAGAGTGTGTGGTCGAACACGCTCTACAACGCGAGCCACAGCCTGATGGTCAAGGAGATCGACAAATGTTCCATCCGCCTCGGCGAGGCCCTCCACATTGTGGCCACCTTCCTCAAGGGCGCGCACCAGCGCGCGCCCAATATAGCCGGTATGCCCTGTCACGAGACAACGCCGGCCGCTCCGTGGCTTCCCCATCAGGATGGCTCTTTCTCAGTGGCGGCGACGAAGGACTGATGGTTGGCCGCAAACCACTCGGCAATGTCACGGCGGCGCGCAATCCACACATCGCCCGCGGCCAGGCAGTACTCCAAGAAGCGATGAAGCGCGGCACACCGTGCTGCCTGCCCCATCCAGTGCGCATGGATCCCGATCGTCATCATCTTGGGACGGGTCTCACCTTCACGGCGCAGATAGTCGATGCCGTCTTTACAGTAGTCGAAGAAATCCTGTGGTTTGGAATAACCCTGCCCGATGATAAAGCGATGGTCGTTGTAGGTGCTTGAGTAAGGCAGAACGAGATGCTGCTTTCCGAGAACCTCGGTATAGAACGGCACGTCGTCCGCTGTGGAATCACAGTCGTAGAGGAAGCCCCCCTCCTCCACGAGGAGTTCGCGCGTGTTGAGCGAGCCGCTATGCCTCGTCTGCCAACCGATCGGACGTTCGCCGCATGTTTCTCGAATGATCTCGATAGCTGCATCGATATGCGCGCGCTCATGGGCACGCGCCATCTTCCAGACTTCCTCCCAGCGGAAGCCGTGCGAAGATCCTTCGTGACCTGCCTCGCGGATATAAGCCCCCACCTCCGGATTGCGCTTCAGCGCGACCGCGCAGGCCGAAAATGTGCACTTAATACCCAATTCGTCGAGCATGCGCTGGATGCGCCAGACACCGGCGCGGCCGCCGTACTCCGAAACAGCCTCTGTCGCAAGGTCACGGAACTGCGGCTCCAGATTATAGGGGAATTCGAAGATCCTGTCGTTTCGCCGATCGCCCGATGCCCAGGATGATTCAGCGCCGGTCTCGTAGTTAACCACCAGAGCGAGCGCAACGCGTTTTCCCTCCGGCCAATGAACCTTAAGTCCACGCTTGCCGTATCCCACAAAATTGCGGCGTGGACCGGGTCCGACATCGATCGGCGGCATGTAGTCTTCATAAGAATTGGGCATGAATTATTCCTCCAAATTACGAATGCTTTCGGTCGCGCCAGGCAAACAGCCGGCGCTCAAGTGAGAGAAGCAGGTAGTTGCTGCCCAAGCCGAGAAGACCGATCAGGGCAGCACCCGCCATCATGGTGTTGATCTGAAACCACACACGCGAAACGTTGATCAGATATCCAAGGCCCTCGTTAGCCGCGAGAAACTCCGCGCCAACGATGACAAACCATGAGGTTGCCAGCGCTATGCGGACTGCGACCATGACGTGGGGAAAAACCGCCTTGAACGTAATGTGGTAGGCAGTCTGCTGCCGTGAAAAACCCAAGCTCCCGGCTGCTCGCAGAAGGATGGGGTCAACGTCGCGGATGGCCTCGAGCGTCGCGATGTAGATGATGAAGAACGCGCTATATGAGATGAATGCGACCTTGGTAAGCTCACCAATACCGAACCAGACGATGAACAAAGGCAAAAGCGCCAGGCTGGGAATGGGTCTGATAAGTTCGATGATCGGGTCGAACATCACTGCGGCCCAACGGTAGGTCGCAACGACGTAGGCCAGAAGAATGCCAATTGGTATGGCGATCGCCATACCTTCTATAACCCTGATGCAAGACGCGGCAACATGGGGCCAAAGTGTACCCTGCCGCCACAAGTCGATTGCTGCACTAAGGATACCAAGTGGCGACGGCACCAGGGTCGCGTTGTAGAAATGCCATCTGTCGTTTGCGACAGACAGCATTTGCCATGCGATCATCACGCCAAGAAGTGTGAAGATCTTCGGCGATATCAACTCCAGCACGGGAAAGGCTTTTTTCTCGGCCGTCGGATTGCTCAAGATGTCTGTCATGCAACTAGCCTCGATGCACAGATGCGCCAGATTGCTCGGCCTCGCGCAATTTCAGTTGGACTTGCCGTTCGAAGTCGATGAAACCGTTGCTCAGTCGGTCGCGTGGCCTGGGAACAGGATTCGCCATGTCGCTTACGATCCTTCCGCCGCGCCCCATTACGAGAATGCGGTCGGCGAGAACCACGCTTTCTTCGACACTGTGCGTAACGAAGACTACGGTCCGGCGATTTCCCTGCCAAATTGATAGGAGCTCGTCTTGCAGGCGCTCCCGAGTCTGCTCGTCCAACGCGCCGAACGGCTCATCCATGAGAATGACTTCAGGCTCTATCGCAAGTGTCCTGGCGATTGCTGCGCGCTGCTTCATCCCACCGGAAAGCTCGCGCGGAAATCTATCCCGGTGCTCCCAAAGATTAACGGCCTTCAGCACGCGCTCGGTAGTTTCGTCGATCCGGGACTTGGAAAGTCGCTTGGCCTCCAGGCCAAGCGACACGTTCTTTTTTACGGTGTACCAAGGAAACAACGCATACTGCTGGAACACCATTCCCCGCTCCGGACCCGGTCCTCGGATATCGCGCCCATTGAACGTGACGCGGCCGGAACTCGGACGATCGTGGCCCGCAATGAATCCGAGGAGCGTGGACTTTCCGCAGCCGCTTGGACCGAGCAAACATACGAACTCGTTCTCGGCGATTTCGCAGCTCAATCCTGTGATGGCGGTGAAGGCCGGAGAACCCGGCCGCCCGCCAAAGGTCTTCCCGACCTTTTCGACAACAATCTGACCGACCATGGGAGCCTCAGATCCGAACGGCCTGAGGTGCAATCTTGGTCAAAAACGACCTTTCCAGAATATCGTCGAGTGGTACGGAACTATCCATGAACTTCCGCTCCACTGCCCAGCGGATATAATCGGGGTAGCCGGCTGCAAGTCGTTCGTCAAAATCAGGTCTGTAGTCGTTTGCGCGCAGGATTGTGTCCAATCCTTCAGGCGGAATGCCGAGACCTTTGGCGACAACTGGAGCCGCGGCAGCCGGGTCTTCGATAATCAGCTTGCTGGCACGCATCATCGCGCGCATCACACGAAATAGCGTGTTCGGTGCCTGCGCGCGCATGTCGCTTGACGCGGACAGACCCGTTGCAAGGTAAAGCCAATTGACATCAGTCGGAGCATCAGAGCTGTCGATGTAAGATTTGGCACCAGTGAAGTAGAGCCGACCCCCCACCTTGGCGGCGTTGCTGACGTAGGGCTCCCAGCAGGCCATCACATCAATATCGTTACGCATCAAAGCGATGGCCTGCTCCGGTGGCTCCATATTGATGAATTGCAAGGACTTGAAATCAATCCCGTGAGCCTTGCACATATTTTCAATCGCCAGTTCGACCGAAGCGCCGCGGAACATGCCCACTCGCTTGCCGGACAGGTCCTGTGGCTTGTTAATTCCTGCCCCCTCACCAATGACGACACCCTGGGTGTTGGAGATATCGGACAGCTTCATGATCCATTTGAAATCCAGCCCGCGAAGGCGGAGGGAAGCTACATGCTCCATAGCGGAGCATAGGACTTTTACCTGACCGCTCGCCGCAAGGCTTGGAAGATCCGGCCCGTTGACAGTGTAATTGGCCGTGACATCGAGCCCCTCCTCTTTGAAGAAGCCGCTCTCAAGTGCGAGAGCCAGCTGGGCGGAATGCTGCGGGTCACGGACGCTGATGATTTCGAAGGAGGTTATTTCTGCCGGGAGTTCCTGGGCCTGTCCAAGACTTGGCATTACGGCCGAAGCCGCGGCCAGAACGGAAAGTGATGTGGCGCGGCGTAGAACGTCTCGCCGAGTTGGCTGGTATTGTCCCATTTTTGAGATCCCCTTGGTGATTTTATTTGTTCTTCATGCAGAACGTCATACTTTTAGCGGAACGATATTATTCTGTCAATTACTCCCTGCGCACCAGCCAAGGCGTTCGGGAGCAGCGGCGAGCCGCATCAAGCAACCTTGAAAAGTTGTGCGCCTATTATCGACGGGCCGATCAACGGCGAGCTCTTCACCCTCTATGTCCAGAAAGGCCTCGTGCCCACGCTCGCAAAGGGGGACATCGTGATCCTCGACACTCTCGGCAACCACAAGGGACAAGCCGTGCGCCGCACTGTCGAGGCGACGTGGCGCAAGGCCGGTGAATTGCTCGACGCCTTCCCACCGGCCGAATGCGCCGACTATCTCAGAATTTCAGGCTATGCTTCCGTATGAAAACAGCATGCTCTAGCGGCGGGGGTAGTCGGGACCATGCCTTGGGCTCTCCTCGGCTTTTCCCGCGCAATAACCGTCCTGCTATGGAGCTTCGTCAAAGATACACGCGAACGGTCTTTCGAACTCAAGCACAGCGCCGTAGCCAATTCGGCGCGGTCCTGCGTGCGCCCTCGCCGCAGGCGGCGGCGACGCAATCCGGCAAACTGCCGAACCGGAAGGTCCGGCCCGTCAGGCCAGGGCCGTAATGGGCGTATTTCGCCGAGTTGGTCATGATCACGCGCGCCGCGACGGGGATGACCGGCTCCTCGATCAGGCACCAGCAGGTATCGGTCGAGAACCGTGCGCCAAAATCCTCGAGCACCCGGATCGCGCCGGCGCTCGCGGCCTGCGCGTGGACGGCGCGGCCGGAGGTGATGATCATCTCGACGGCAGGGTCCTTCTTTCGGCCCCGGCAAAGCGCCGCAAGGGCTGTGAACTCGCCGAGCGAGAAATGGGGATTGCCGAGCGAGACCAGCCCGACCTGCGTTTCCCGCGTCGCGTTCAGCTCGTCCCAAGTGTGCGCGAGGTCCTCGGCCGCGATCCGGCAGGTCTCCAGTTCGGCGGCTGCATGGGCCGCCGCCTCCGGCGTGACGCCGGCCATGTGGAACATCGGCGCGCCGGAGGTCGTGGCGAAGGCCGCACTGAACGCCTTCAGGTTGTCGGCGGTCGGCGCCAGATACGCGAGCCCCGAGACCAGGGGAATGCGCCCGCCGGCGATCCTGCCGATGTGATAGCCGAGCAGCGGGAAATAGCTGTCGTCGACGCCGGCGAGTTCCGGGGCCACGACATGCAGCCCCGGCCGGCGGCCCGCGTCGGTATGGCAGCCGGAGAGCGGCGCCCGGCCCGTCAGCGCGATGCAGGCGTCGAGATAGTCGGGATATTTCATCGTCCGCGCGCCAAACACGCTGTTGGCATAGACGACGGCATTGGATTCCGCCCAGGCGATCTGCTCGCCGTATCCGGGCGATCCTTCAAGCAGGTAGGGGGCGCAGGTGAAGGTCGGCGCGGCTCCCATCGCCACATAGGCCTGGCCGAGGCGCTCCGCCGCCTCGCCGAAGGCCACGGGCACGCCCTGCTGGCGCCAGCGGCGTGCGTCGACCGAGATCGCGTTCAAGGTTGTCGGGATCGCGACCTTTCCGCCCCAGTCGCGGAACTGCTCGGCAAATTTCAGCGAGGCGGGGCCGGTATAGACGCAGCCGTCGATATGGACGCGGGTGACGTCGAAGAGCCGCCCTGCCCCCTGGAGTGCCGCCATGCGCACGATGATCCGCATGGCGACCTCGGCCGCCCTGCCATGCTTGCCGTCGAGACAGTCCCGGTCGTGCGCGCTGAGCAGCAGGCCGTCCGGCCGGGCCGCCCGGGATTCGGCCCGAGGCAACTGGAAAGGCGCGTCGCCGAGATGGACGCGGCCGTCCTCCACCAGCGCGTGGGAATGGCCGGAGAGGCGCGCATATCCCTCTTCGCCCAGAACGACAATCGGCACCGACTTTCCGAACACCTCCTCCGACACGATGGCCCCGAAGGCCAAGATGTCGTCCGGCTCCCGCAACAGCAGCGCCAGCGGGCCGTGCCCGTTCAGCAGCAGCTCCATCATCACGCCGCTGCTGGCGCAGGAGCCGCGACCCGACGGGATGGCGACGATCTTGCCTTCCATCAGGTGCCCGTTGAGATCGTGATGGGAATCGATCACGCGGCCGGTCCAGGAATCGACGCCGCCCCAGAAGCTCAGCGCAACCGCGCTGACGAGCAGTTCGCCCTGCGCTGTTCCGGAAATCGCTGCGGTGCCGTCCAATATCGTGTCCAAGAGAGCTCTCCGCTTATCGCCCGGCTTCCGCGTGCAGACGGTCGAGCACCTCGATCTCCGGCAGTGGCTTGCCGGCGCGCACGGTACGCAGGATGCCCTCGACCTTGTCGCGAAGTTCGGAGATCGAGAGGGGCGTGATATCTGACACGGGGTAAAACGTTTCTTTCAGGAGGCGTCCGACGCGGCGGTCGCGCTCGTCGCGGCCGGTGCCGGCTGCAGGCTGCGCGGCTGTTCGAATTGCGCGACGGCCTTCATGAACAGCGGCTCCCAGGCGCGGACATGGTCGCGCATCAGGTCCGATATGCCATCCAGGTCGCCGGCGGTGACGAGGTCGATGATCTGGTAGTGCTCGCGCGCGGAGGCGCGCTGGCGTTCGACGCCTTCCGCCGAGGCGTCGCCGAAATAGCGGATCCGGCCGCGCAGCGTCATGACGGTCTGCGTCAGGATCGGATTGCCGGCCATGTCCAGAAGCGCGCGGTGGAATTCCCGGTCCGTGGCGAGAAACGCCCGGTAGCTGTGATTGCGCGCCGCCGCCGTCACGTCGTCGGCAAGTGGCAGCAGGGCGGAGAGATCGCGCCGGGGCATGGCCGCGACCATGCGTGCGGCATGGACCTCGAGAACCTCGCGCATCTCGAAGAGATTGCGGGTCTCGGCGACCGAGGGCATGGTCACGCGGAAGCCGCGGTTGCGATGCGGCTCGAGGAAGCCCTCGCGGGCAAGCTCCAGCAAGGCCTCGCGCACTGGCGTCGTGGAGATGCCGAAGTTCTCGGCCAGCGACGGCACCGAATACATGGCTCCGGGCTGCGCGTAGCCGGCGACGATCTCCGCCCGCACATGCCGGGAAACCTGCTCTCTCAGATTGCTTTCATTCTTCATCGTCTAAGCGCTTACTTTCCCGCGTCCGTCTGGCGTTTCCCTATATCGTCCGGATATTGGCACGAGACTTCGGCAGATAGCAAAATCTGCTGCCGGAGCCGGGACGAATATCGTCCCGGCTCCGGCATGGTCTTATTTCTTCACGAGCGGGCAGGTGCTTTCGGCCAGCGGCAGGAAGATGTCGTCGCCGGGGATGGTGGCGATGATCTCCTCATAGTCCCAGGGGCCATTCGATTCCTCCGGCGACTTGACCTTCACGAGATACATGTCGTGCACCATGCGGCCGTCCTCGCGCACCTTACCGCCGCGGGCGAAGAAGTCGTCGACCGGCAGCTCGCGCATCTTCGCGGCCACGGCCTTGGCTTCGTCGGTGCCGGCGGCCTGGACGGCCTTCAGGTAATGCGTGACCGCCGAGTAGACGCCGGCCTGCAGGCTAGTCGGCATCGCGCCGTTGTGGCGCTCGCCGAAGCGCGTCGAGAAGGCGCGCGTCTCGTCGTTGCGATCCCAGTAGAAGCCGTCGATGAAGGAGATGCCCTTCGCCTGCTCCAGACCCATCGCGTGGATGTCGGAGAGGAACATGACCGGCGCGACGATCGACTGGCCGCCGGCGATGAGGCCGAACTCGTTGGCCTGCTTGATCGCGGTCGTGAGGTCGCGGCCGGTGGCCGTGAGCAGGATGGCTTCCGCGCCCGAGGCCTGCGCGGGCAGGAGGAAGGCGCTCATGTCCGGGGCGTTCAGCGGGAAGCGGACGGTGCCGACCAGCTCCGCGCCGTTCTCCTCGACCGTCTTCTTGCCGATGGCCTCCAGCGAGTGGCCGAAGGCGAAGTCCGACACCAGGAAGTACCACTTCTTCATGCCCTGGTCGATCTGCGCCTTGATCGGCCCGATGCCGTTGGAATAGTTATCGTAGACCCAGTGGAAGCCGGTCTCGGAGCACTTCGCGCCGGTGAGGTCGGTCGTGCCCGGAGAGGTGAAGAGGGCGATCCGGTTCGCGTCGCGCGCGATGTCCTGGACGGCGAGCGCGATGGCGCTGTTGGTCAGGTCGGCGAGCACGTCCACCTGCTCGTTGTCGATCCAGCGATGTGCGATGCTGGTGCCGACGTCGGCCTTGTGCTGGTGGTCGGCGCTGATGAGCTGGATCGGCTTGTCGAGGACGATGCTCCCAAAATCCTCGATCGCGAGCTGCGCGGCGACAACCGAGCCGTTGCCGTTCATGTCGGAGAAGACGCCCGACATGTCGGTGAGCACGCCGATCTTGACGACATCGTCGCTGACGCCGTCCGCGAGCGCCGGCGTCGCGAGCATTGCCGCACCGGCAGCGAGCGCGGCGAGCATGAAACGAATTCCCCTGTGTTTCTTATGGCTAGTCATGCTTACGACCTTCTTTGTTGGAGGTTGGCGGATATCGGGGCGTCATGTCCCCGTTACGACCTTGCTGCCGGCGGGCATCGCGATCCCTCGCCGGTCCTTCTCGCGCTGGCGGGCCGAGACAAAGGTGATCAGCTCGCCGACGATGCCGCGGCGGAACGTCAGGATGCAGATCACGAACACCGCGCCCTGGATGACTGTGACCCAGGCGCCGAGGGCGGAGAGATAGTTCTGCATGGCCACGACGACGAAGGAGCCGAGCACCGGGCCATAGAGCGTGCCCACGCCGCCGAGGAAGGTCATCAGGATGACCTCGCCGGACATGCTCCAGTGCACGTCGGTCAGGCTGGCGATCTGCGTGACGATCACCTTGGTCGAGCCAGCAAGGCCCGAGAGCGCCGCCGAGATGACGAAGGTCGCGAGCTTGTAGCGGTCCGTCGAGTAGCCGAGCGACTGCGCCCGCGGCTCGTGTTCGCGGATGGCCTTGAGGATCTGACCGAAGGGCGAACGGATGAGGCAAGACAGGAACAGGAAGCCGCCGAGGAAGACCGCGAGCACGAAGAGGTAGAGCGTCGTCGGGTTGCTGAGGTCGATGAAGCCGAACAGCGCGCCGCGCGGCACGCTCTGGATGCCGTCCTCGCCACCCGTCTGCGGCAATTGCAGCGCGAGGAAGTAGATCATCTGCGCGAGCGCCAGGCTGATCATGGCGAAATAGACGCCGCTGGAGCGCGTGCAGAGCCAGCCGGCGACAAGGCCGAGCACCGCCGCCGAGGCGGTTCCGGCGAGGATGGCGAGTTCCGGGGAGAGGCCCCAGGTCTTGGCCGCATAGGCCGTCACGTAGCCGGCGGTGCCGAGGAACATGGCGTGGCCGAAGGAGACCAGCTTGCCGTAGCCCGCCATCAGGTTGAAGGCACAGGCGAAGAGCGCGTAGGTCATCGCCTTCATCAGGAAGGCCGGATAGATAAAGAGCGGCGCGATCGCGAGGCCGATCGCCATCGCCCCGAACAGCGCCCAGCGCATGAAGGCCGATTCGTGGGCCAGCGCCGGCAGCGAGACCGAGGTCGCGGCGGCCTGCGTCTTGGTGCCGAACAGGCCAGTCGGCATGACGACGAGGACGAAGGCCATGAGGAGAAAGACGACGGTCGTCGAGGCCTCGGGATAGAAGGCCTTGGTCAGGCCCTCGGCGATCCCCGCGAGGAAGCCGGCGATGATGGCGCCCTTGATCGAGCCGAGCCCGCCGATCACCACCACGGCGAAGATGACGATCAGCACCTCCGCGCCCATGGTCGGGTTGACCTGCAGGATGGGTGCGGCGAGCACGCCGGCGAAGGCGGCGAGCGCCGCACCGCCGCCATAGACCAGCATGATCATGACGGGCACGTTGATGCCGAAGGCCTGGACCAGCTTCGAGTTCTCGGTCGCGGCGCGCAGATAGGCGCCGAGCCGGGTCTTCTCGATCGCGAACCAGGTCAGGAAGCAAACGCCGAGCGAGGCGACGATTACCCAGGCCCGGTAATAGGGCAGGAACATGAAGCCGAGATTGACGCCGCCCGTGAGCAGGGACGGAATCGCATAGGGCAGGCCCGCCGAGCCGAACCAGAAGCGGAAGATGCCCTGCACGATGAAGGCGATCCCGAAGGTCAGCAGCATGCCGTAGAGATGGTCGATATGGCTGACGCGCCTGAGCACGAAGCGTTCCAGCAGCATGCCGAAGGCCCCGACGACCAGCGGACACAGGATCAGCGCCGGCCAGTAGCCGATGCCGAGCGTGTTCAGCATGAACCACGCGCCGACCGCGCCCATCATGTAGAGCGCGCCATGGGCGAAGTTCGCGATGCCCATCATGCCGAAGATGACGGCGAGGCCCAGGCTCAGCGTCGCGTAGAAGGCGCCATTGATGATGCCGAGGAGAAGCTGCGCATAGAGCAGCGCCATTGGAATGCCGAATATGGTCGTCATTGCTATCGGTCCGTTCGGGGGACTAGAGTCCGAGGTAACTTTGGATGGAGGAGAGCCGGCGGTCGAAATCCGCCGCGGCCACTTCATCCACGATTGCGCCTGTCTCCACGATGTAGTTGCGGTCGGCCAGCGCCTGCGCGAAGCCCACGTTCTGCTCCACGAGAAGGATGGTGAAGCCGAGTTCCTTCAGCTTCACGATCGTCGCCTCGATCTGCTTGATGATGATCGGCGCCAGCCCCTCCGTCGGCTCGTCGAGCAGCAGTACCCGCGCGCCGGTGCGCAGGATGCGGGCGAGCGCCAGCATCTGCTGCTCGCCGCCCGACAGCTTCGTGCCGGGGCTGTCGATGCGCTCGCGCAGGTTGGGAAAGAGCGTCAGGATATCCTCGACGGCCATGCCATTGGCGGAAACCTTCGGCGGCAGCATCAGGTTCTCGCGCACGCTGAGGCTCGCGAAGATGCCGCGCTCCTCCGGGCAGTAGGCGATGCCCTTGCGGGCGATCTCGAACGGCTGCGCGTCGATGAGCTGCTCGCCGCGATAGAGCACGGAGCCCTTGCGCGTGGGAAGCAGGCCCATGATCGATTTCAGGGTGGTCGACTTGCCCGCGCCGTTGCGCCCGAGCAGCGTCACGACCTCGCCTGCGGAGAGCGAGAAGTCCACGCCGTGCAGCACCTTGGATTCGCCGTACCAGGCGTCGAGGCTCTCGACCTTCAGGATCTCGGCCATCAATGTGTTCCCCCGGTATAGGCCGCGATCACGTCCGGGCGGCTGGAGACTTCCGAATAAGGCCCCTCGGCGAGGATCTGGCCGCGGGCCATAACCGTGATCCGCTCGGCGAGCCGCGAGACCACCTGCATGTTGTGCTCGACGAGAAGGATCGTGCGGCCCTTGGCGGTGGTCTGGATGAGCTCGGCGACCCGGTCGATATCCTCCCGCCCGAGCCCCGCCATCGGCTCGTCGAGGAGAAGCACGGATGGGTCGGTCGCCACCGTCGTCGCCAGCTCCAGCACGCGCTTGCGGCCGTAGGAAAGCTCGGCCGCGGCGATATCGGCCTCGCGGGTGAAGCCGAACTGCTCCAGCACCTGCTCGGTGCGCTCCACCAGCGCCTTGTCCCGGCGGGCGTTGCCGAGGAGGCGCCATTGCAGGCCGCTGCGGCGCAGGAGCGCGAGCTCGATGTTCTCCCGGATGGTGAGCGCCTGGAAGACCGCCGATATCTGGAACGAGCGCACGACGCCCTGCCGCGCGATCGCCGCCGGCTTCAGCGCCGTGACCTCGACGCCCCGGTGGAAGATCTGCCCCTCGGTCGGCTGCAGGAACTTGGTCAGCAGATTGAACAGCGTGGTCTTGCCCGCACCGTTCGGGCCGATGACGGCATGCAATGCCCCTTCGTGCAGCGTGAAGTCGACATTCTTCACGGCGTAGAAGCCGTTGAACGCGATACTCATTCCCCGTGCCTCAAGCACAGCCATAGGACGCTCCATTCTGGGCCGCGGTCCGCCCGGGGGCGAACGCGAAGCCTTTTTTCAACGCATGGGGGGAAGATGGCCGGCGGCCGGGACACGCCTGTGCTCCACACAAGGCGCATTGCGCCCGATGTTACGGAAGGCCCGGTTTGTCGTCTCGTTCCCCTCGGTCGATCTTCGCCGACCGTTTGTGATGCGTGACAGTGACGCACTACATCGGGAGTGTCAACAGGGAATCTGTTGAACCATTTTTGCCCGGATATCCAGCGCGCTTGACGCGTTTCATCACAAAAGGCATTATAACGCGTTACTGTAACGCACTACTAATGAAGGGCGTGCTCGTGGAAATTGTCGGCTACTGCACCCTGTGCCGGTCGCGATGCGGAACGATCAACACGGTGGAGGACGACCGGTTGATTTCCGTGCGGCCGGACACGTCGCATCCCACGGGAAAGGCGATGTGCATGAAGGGCCGCGCGGCACCCGAGCTCGTCCACAGCCCGCACCGCCAGTTCCACCCAATGCGCCGCACCGCGCCCAAGGGCGCGGCCGATCCCGGCTGGGTGCGCATAAGCTGGGAGGAGGCACTGGCGGAGACCGCGTCAAGGCTCGCCCGCATCAAGGCGGAGAGCGGCGCGGAGGCCGTCGCCTTCAACGTCACCACCCCGAGCGGCACGCCGATCTCCGACAGCATCGACTGGATCGAGCGCTTTATTCGCCATTTCGGCAGCCCCAACACCTGCTACGGCACGGAGATCTGCAACTGGCACAAGGACGTCGCCCACGCCTTCACCTTCGGCAGCGGCATCCAGCCGGCGGACTACGAGAACGCCGACACCATCCTGCTCTGGGGGCACAATCCCGCCAATACCTGGCTGGCCCAGGCGCATGCGATCTCGAACGGCCGCGCCAAAGGCGCCAATCTCGTCGTCGTCGATCCGCGCCCGACGTCGCTGGCGAAGCAGGCGGATGTCTGGCTGCCGGTGCGCCCTGGTACCGACGGCGCGCTGGCGCTCGGCATGATACGCCACCTGCTGGCGTATCGCCTCTATGACGACGCCTTCGTCCGCCAATGGACGAATGCCCCGTTTCTGGTGCGCGACGACAACGGCCTTCTCCTGCGCGAGCGGATGCTGTGGCCGGACCGCAATACCGACCGCTGTCTGGCATGGGACGACGAGCGCGGCGAGGCCGTGCCGGTCGATCCCGAGCAGGCCATGGATGCGCAGACCGGCCGGCGGCTGCGGCTGCGGGGAGAGGTGATGCTGCCGGCGACGCCCGGAGCGCCCGAAGGCCTTGCCTGCAAGCCCGCGCTCGAACTGCTGGCGCGCACCGCCGAGCCCTACGATCCCGCCCGCGTGCGCGACCTGACCGGCGTCGAGCCCGAGGCGCTCGTCCGCGCCACGGATTACCTGCGCGGCGGCAAGCGCATCGCCTATCATTCCTGGACCGGCGTCGGCCAGCACAGCAACGCCACCCAGACGGAACGGGCGATCGCCAGCATCTATGCGCTCTGCGGCAGTTACGACACGGTCGGCGGCAACCGCTTGCGCCGGGGGCCGTTCTATAACGCGGTGAGCGCCTTGGAAAAGCTGACGCCGGAATTCGTGGCGAAGGCGATCGGCATCGAGGAGCGCCCGCTCGGCCCGCCGTCGACGGGCTGGATCACGGCGCGCGACACCTACCGGGCGATCACCGAGGGCAAGCCCTACCGGCTTCGCGCACTGATGGCCTTCGGCTCCAACCTGCCGGTCTCGCAGGCCGACAGCGGGCTGGCCGAAGAGGCCCTGTCGAAGCTGGAATTCCACGTCCACTGCGACCTGTTCGAGACGCCGGCGGCGCGCTACGCCGATATCTTCCTGCCCGTCAACACGCCGTGGGAGCGGGAGGGCATCCGCTTCGGCTTCGAGATCAGCGACGCGGCGCAGGCGCTGGTGCAGTTCCGCCCGCGCATGGTGCGCCCGCGCGGCGAGGCCCGTTCCGACAACGAGATCGTGTTCGATCTCGCCCGCCGGCTCGGCATGGCCGACGACTTCTTCGGCGGCAGCCTGGAGGCGGGCTGGAACCACATGCTCGAACCGCTCGGCCTGTCCGTCGAGACGCTGCGCAACACGCCGGGCGGGGTGCGCTGCGAGATCGACGCGCGCGAGCGCAAATACGCGTTGCCTCATCATGACGACGAACAGCGCGTGCGCGGCTTCGACACCGAGACGCGGCGGGTGGAGCTCTATTCCGAGCTGCTGCTGCGCCACGGCCAGCCCGCCGTCGCGACCTTTCTGCCGCCGGCCGAGGACGCGATCAATAGGCGCAACCGCACGGGCCGCCGTTTCCCGCTCGTCCTGAGCTCCGCCAAGAACGGCTACTATTGCCATACCCAGCACCGGGGCCTCGCGTCGCTGCGCAAGCGCGCGCCCGATCCGGTGGCCGAAATCGGTGCGGGGCTTGCCCGCGACCGCGGCATCAACAGCGGCGACTGGATCCGCGTATCGACGCGCAACGGCGCCGCACGTTTCGTCGCCCGCGTTCTGCCCGAGCTTGCCGACGACGTGGTCGTCGCGGAATTCGGCTGGTGGCAGGCCTGTCCCGAACTGGACCGCGACGCCCTGCCGGTGCGCGGCCCCGGGAGCAGCAACGCCAACAGCCTGATCTCCGCCGATGCCATCGATCCGGTCAGCGGCTCGATCCCGCATCGCTCGTTCCGCTGCAATATCGAGCTGGACCCGGCGACGGAGCCGCGCCAGCGCGCCTGGCAGGGTTTTCGGCCCTTCCGCGTCGCTGCGGCCCGCCTGGAGGCCGACGGCGTACGCGCCGTCACCTTCGAGGCCGTCGACGGCGGGGAATTGCCGGACTACCGCCCCGGCCAGCATATCCAGATCCGCGTCGGCGGCGAAGGCGGGGTGAGCCGCGCCTATTCGCTGACCGGCCCCGCCGAGACGGCCGGCCGCAGGAGCTACAGCATCGCGGTGCGCCACGTGGCCGAGGGCCGGATGTCGGGCTTCATCCACCGCGATCTCAACATCGGCGATCTCGTCGAGCTGAAGGCGCCGTCCGGCAACTTCCTCGTGCCGCGTCGCTCGCCCCAGCCACTCGTGCTGCTCGCGGGCGGCGTCGGCATCACCCCGTTCATCAGCCTGCTCGAATCGCTGCCGGACGGCGATCCGAGCGAGATCTGGCTCTATTACGGCAACCGCAACGGCAGGACGCACGCCTTCCTCGAACGGATCCGCCGGCATCGCGACCGCCTGCCGGGCCTTCGCGTGGCCGATCACTACAACGAGCCGCTGCCAGAGGATATCTTCGACAGCGGCGAGCAGATCGACGCCGATGTCGTGCCGCAATCGGTCATCGACCGCCAGCCCCGCGTCTACATGTGCGGCCCGCCGGCGATGATGCGCGCGTTCTCCGAGGGCCTCGTCGCGCGCGGCGTGCCCCGTTTCGACATCTTCAGCGAGGTGTTCCGCTCGCCGGTGACGACGGTCGCGAACGACGGCAGGACGCACCAGGTCACCTTCTCCCGCTCGGGCGACGGGCCGAAGACCTGGTCGGCCGCCGACGGGCCGCTGCTCCCGTTCGCCGATAGACTCGGCCTCGAACTGCCGAGCGGCTGCCGGGTCGGCCAGTGCGAAAGTTGCGCCGTGCGGATCGTCTCCGGCAAGGTGACGCACCTGCACGGCACGGAGCCGGACGACCCCGACACATGCCTCACGTGCCAGGCCGTCCCGCTGAGCGATGTGGTGCTCGACGTATAAGGAATTTTCATCTGTTGTTTGATCCCACAGTTTGATGGTGCGATCTTTTCTGCCGAATGGAAGGAAGCACTATGGGCCAGATACGTCACGGCAGCGCCACGCCAACACCTTACCTCCCGAACTGCTATGGCAGATCAGGCCGCGAACCGAGCCGGCGATGAGCCCGTTGCTTCTGGAGCCGTGCACAAACGGCAAAAGCAAAAAGAAGGAAAGGCTGAACGGAATGGGCGAAAGGGAAAGGCAGACGACAGGGGTTGGCGGCGAGGGACATTTTTTCTGCCGGGCCAAACGCCATAGTTACGGCGAAGCATGGCCTTCGCGAGCGTCACTATCGCATGGGTAAAATGTGGGTATGGTTTCCCCTGATGGGGATATTGCTCAATATATTCAATGAAAAGTGGTTGCGGAGGCCTGAGCGCACGGAGACTTGTAAGACATCAATTCTGCACAACCTACGCTTCTCGTTTCGCCTGGGCCTTCTCGCAATCGGGTGAATGAAAGAGACGACTGGCCCTTTGCTCACCCAAATATCGTTTATTAAAATCTGCCGTTCTATCAATGGATGGGGTAGAAACCGTCAGCTTCTCGCGGCGGCAATTCCAGTTCGTCGCGAGGAAACATGGCCGCCATGGTCTTGCCAAGGGGATCGGCCTCCATGCCTAGCCGCTCGGACGCCATACCCTTCTGAAGGCCAGCAACGTCGTCATCGACGTCATCCATAGGCCAAAGTGCCGAACTGGCGAGCCGACGCTTTCGCATCATCAAGCTCTGCAGGAGGCAGTCAAAAGACTGCTCCCGATAGCCTTCATGAATCGCCACGATAGCGGCGGAATGATCCAGTCGTAGGCGGCGTAAAATCTGGCCACCTATTTCCTTTCTGCAACCGATGGCAGGAGGGACAGGGGATCTACACGGTGGAGTTATATCTGAAGGTGCGCCTGGAGGCAGCAGCCTCGATCACTTCGAGAAAAACTGCCTGCTGGCCGCTCGGCGCGGCGATCCGCACCGTCTCGCCACCGCGCTGGGCGAGATCGTGCAGCATGCCTAGCACGGATTCGGGCAGCGGCTCGGCGCCGGCTATGTCCCGAGCCAGCACCAGCCAGCGCGTGGTGGGAAAAAAGCCGCGCTCCACCAGCGGCGACAGCAGATTAAATGTATTGGAACACGGCCAGCCGAAATGCTGCGACACTTCCGCCAGTGTCGCAGCATTTCTGTGAACGGCGAAAAATTCGAGAATGTCGAGAACATTCGCCACCTGTCTGACCAGCAAGGGTTTCGCTTTCCATCGACGGCGAGCCCCGCCTGAATACCTTCGCATACGCCCCTGCCGGAAAGTGCATCCGGAAATCATTCTAGCCGCCTCAGTATCCTGTGGCTCTTGTGAATGGATGGCGACCGGGAAAAGCTGGGCGCCAATCATTGTTACGCGTACATCATAGGCCTTCACAATCTCACGCTGGTAGATCATCGGGACAGCGGCATAACTGTTGAAGCTCTTGATAAATGCCGAGTCAACGCGCCGCGTCATTGCCAGGGTGACCATACCGTCGTCATAGCTGAAACGGTTCTTCAAGGCTTTGCAAATGATGCTGCCGTCATGTTCCTCAGAAAATGCGCGGACGCGCGCAGCGGACATGGTTACGCAGGTTTCGAGGATATTGATTCGAAATCATGCTGCGACTTTACCGAACGACCTGGTCTGACCCTAGGGTCAGACCATATCCAGGAGGGCCATTTCGCGCGGCATGCACGGCGAATGACGACAGTGTACAATGAAAAGCGCAAGGCGCTCGTTGCGGCGGTTGAGGCACATCTGGGGCACTGGCTTGGCCGCATCGACCATGGCGGTGGTCTGCAATGCGTCTGGACTTTCCGAGTCTCAATGGATGATGTCGAAGTGGCACGCCGCGCCGCCGATGCAGGCTTGTCGCTCACTGCGCTCTCGTCACACTATCAGGCCAGCACGCCGCGCAGCGGATTGATGATCGGTTTCGCATCGACCGATCCCAGGCGATATTCGGCGGCGATGGCGGCATTGGATGATATCCTGATCGATGTACGGCAGCGGTGCTTGCCCTCCGTGAAGAACGGCGAGCACGTCAGGCCGGCTACCAGCGAGTGAGACCGGGGAGCCTCTCGCCGAGCGGATTGAGTTTCGCCGTTTCCGCGTTGTGCTTTTCCCATTCATGCGGATTGCCCGGGAAGGCGTCGCGCTGCGGGTGATCGAGCTCTTTCCAGAAGCGAATGCGTTTTGTCCGAATGGTTCGGCCGGACGCCGTGCGCCAGCAACCAGTTGAAGACCATCAGATCGTCAGGTTCCATGTCGATGTTGACGGCGGACAGGCCAGTCATGGCTGGATGCAGCGGATCGCGGTCCTCAGACTGGGTCTTCACCCATTCTTCGAAATGCTCGAACAGGTAGGGCACGCAATGGGATCCGCCGACGTCGCCGTCCTGCTTTTGCAGGCTCAGCACGCCCTGCACGCCGATCGGCAGCGGACGGATGGAGGATGGCGACTTATAATATTATTCTGGCGTCCATCGTCCAAAAGGTGCGTTATGCGACCCTATCTTGAACACCTCCCAAATTCGAGTTGACGCTAACGCGGAATTCGTGCGGCTAGCACTTCGTCGGCAACTATGACGCCGGCGATCTCGTACTGATAGGCCCGAACCTTCCGCACACTTGGGCATCGCGGGAGAAAATCCGGGGGGTCGAACCGCATGTCGCACGCGTCTTCTGGTTCGATCGCGGGTGGATCGAGCGGTTGACGGACGAAACCGTGGAATTGCGTCCCATTCGGCGCCATATCGAACAAGCTGCTGTCGACCTCACCTTCGAACCGTGGACCGGCCTTTCACTGGCGGGAAATTTAGAAGCGATCCGTGCCACCCGCCGGCTCAGCGCCCGTTCGGTCTACTTGACATTCTGCTGCGCACCGCCGCTGCCGACGGTCAGCCGCTTTCCACGACGGCACCATGCCCGCAGGCTGCTGGACGACTATGAGAAACCGAAGCTCGACGCGCGCATGGACGAGGCGCTGCAGGACTATATGGCGCGCCGCAAGCGGGAAATCCCCGTCGCGATGCACTCAACATCAAGCACTGACCGTCAGGCACCGTCCAACGCGGCCGAAACCTCGGCCGCCGTCGGGATCGCGGTTTGAGCACCCGGGGCCAGGCAGGCCAGCGAGCCTGCGACCGCAGCGCGGCGCAATGCGTACTCGAAGGACAACCCGCCCGCCATTGCGGCCGCGAAGGTGCCGCAGAACGTGTCTCCGGCGCCGACCGTGTCGAGCGGCGTGATCGAAAGTCCCCTCACCCGCAGAAGCCGGCGATCCGAGATGGCGATCGCGCCTTGCGCCCCGAGAGTCACGATGATCGTCTGCCCGTTCTGCGCATGAAGGGCAGACAAAGCCGCCTCGCGGGCGCCCGTATCGAGTGGGCCGCTGCCCGCAAGACGCTCGAATTCCGTTTCGTTGGCAATGACGATGTCCGCCAGTCGGCCTAGATGCGCGGCCTCGGGAACCAGCGGCGCAAGGTTGAGGATCGTGCGAATGCCCTTTGCGCGGGCCGCCGTCATCGCCGCCTTCACCGTCTCGGCCGGAATTTCTAGTTGAAGCATAAGGATGTCGCCGGCGGTCATCCGGTCGATCGTTCGGTGCGCATCCTCTGGCAGCAAGGTGCCGTTGGCGCCGGGGATAACCGCAATCATGTTCTCACCGTCGTCGCCGACGAGAACCACCGCTGTGCCGGTCGTTCCCGCTTGGCGCTGGACTGCCGAAAGGTCCGTGCCCGCTTCACACAATAGGGCAAGCGCCGCTTCCGCGAACGGATCCGTTCCAATGGCCCCAACCATGGCGACGCTTGCCCCCGCGCGCGTCGCCGCCAGCGCCTGATTGGCGCCCTTGCCGCCCGCAACCGTCGAAAATCGATTGCCCGCTATCGTCTCGCCCGGCTTTGGCAGGCGCTGCGTATTGGCGACGAGGTCCATGTTGATCGAGCCGAACACCGTGATCATGGGAAAATTCCGTCTGGTTGGCAACTTCAGCCGCGTGCGAGCGCGTCGCACAGGAGGCTATAGAAGGCGTCACTGTCGACATCCGTCAGCCAGTGAGCATTTGCCGGCCGGCCGGTCACGCCGTTTACATCGACGATCGTCTGCCCGTAGGTCAGCCCTTGCGCGGTCTCGATCTCCACATTGACTTCCCTGCCCTTGAATATGTCGGGTGCCAGCAGCATGGCGATGACCGCCGGGTCATGAAGGGCTCGCGGCGCGCCCGCGCGGGCACAGGCGTCATAGAGCCCGAGCAGCTTCGTCACCTCGGCGGTGATGCCGTTTTTGGCCGCGGTCAGACGGCGAAGCTCCGTCTCAGTCACCAGAAGTTTCCGCGTGACGTCGAGAGAGACTACGACCTTGCGCACGGGTGCGGCAAAGACGCGGGCGGCGGCATGGGGATCCACGAAGACGTTGAACTCGGCGACGGCATTCATGTTGCCGCCCTGCGAGGCCCCGGCCATCATCACCAGACCTTCGAGGCGATCCGCTATCTCCGGGCGCTTGGCGAGCGCAAGCGCGATATTGGTGAGCGGCCCGAGCGCGCAGATCGTCACGGTCCCCGCAGGACGGGACAGGAGAGTGTCTATGATCCAGTCGGCCGCGAACTCCGGCCGGGGCGCGGCGCTGGAAAACGGGAGATCCCAACCCGCCGTTATCGCTTTGCCATGAAGGACGTCCGCCGTGACGAGCTTACCCACAAGCGGCGCCGCCGACCCGACGAAGACGGGCACATCCTCCCGCCCCGCTAGAGCCAGAACCTTGAGGGCATTGGCCGCAGTCCCGCTTACACTGATGTTTCCACAGACGGCGGTGATGCCAAGCACGTCGAGCGCATCGCCATGCGCCAGCGCAAGAAGGATGGCGAGCGCATCGTCTTGGCCGGGATCAGTGTCGATAATGATGGATTGCCTGGGCATCGGGCGCGTCCACTTAGGGGTGGGGGATCATGGCGGAGACGATCTGCCGGAGCGAGACGCTGCCGATGACGGCGCCGTCCAGGTTGACAACATCCGCGCTGTCCGCGTCGGACGCGGCGATCTTGCGGGCCGCATCCTGAAGGGTGTCGTCTTTGGCGACGGCAACGCCGGTTCCCGTTCCGCTGCCTTTCGCCATGGCCGCGTCTTCGCCCTTCGCCTGGTTCTCATTCATCCAGGCAAGGACCTTGTTTATCTGGTCGGCCTTCAGCTGACGCTTCTTCAGATAGTCAATGACCTCGCCGCCCTCTTCGAAGAACTTTTTCGAGACGAGCGTTTTGATGTTGTCCGAATCAGCCCAGGCATTCGGCTTCGGATCGGCGCATTCGGCGACCGCGGTGCAGCGCTTCCACTCTTCCGGATTGTTCGGAACGCCGAGATCGACCTTGACCATTTCATAGCGCCCGAGAAGGCCGGTCGGCGACCAGTAATAGGCGATGATGCCCTCCTGGCGCTCGTAGGCGCGTGAAATGGCGCTGTCGAGGCCGGCGAGCGAGCCCGGATCGATCAAATCAAAATTATGGTCGGCCATCTTGTTGGCCTTGTAGAGCTGCGCCGTCACGATTGTCGCGCCCCAGCCCGGCGCACCGTTGTAGATACCGCCGCGCGAGGGATTTTCTGGGTTCTGGAAAAGCTCCGGGTGCTTCAGCACACCGGCGAGCGTCGCAAGGTCGCGATCCTTGTCGACCATGTATTTCGGAACCCAGAGGCCCTGGTTCCCGGCGTCGGAGAGCGGGTCGGACACGGCAACGATCTTGCCGGTCTCCACGCCTTCCTTGTAGAGCGCGGGAACGACATCGACCGCGCCTTCCGGGATAATGTCCGGCTGGCCCTTCTCGATCATCGCGGTGATGCCCGGAACCGTATCACCCGCAACGAGATTGGCGTGGCAGTCGAATCCGTTGTTCAGGATGAACATGTCCATCGCGGCCAGAAATTCAGCCGACATGGAGCTCATATCGGCAATGGTGACGTCGTCACAGGACGCCGCCTGAGCCTGTTGAACAGCAAAAAGGCTGATTGCGCTGGCAAGAGCCAGACCCAGAATTCTCATCGTAGTTCCCTCCTGATTGAATACGACTAAGGTTGCGCCCTGAGGCGGCGTCGATGTAGGGAAACGCGAGCCGGTCACACGATGCCATCGGGATGAGCGCATCGCAGAAAGTCGAAACATTTTACAATATTCCAGTCTACACCACGTCAGTAAGCCGTAATCCATTGCAGATCGCGGACCTGAACAACCAACGGGCGTCTATTTATCACCCGGCCGGGCGCCCGTATCGCGCAAAAAAATCACCGGCGGTTGATCTGGCTGTCGCATTTCCGTCATGTGTCTGCTGGGCGCGCCTGCTCGCGCAACCAAGCCTGAAGAGTACTGGCGGCCGGCGACAGGGGCTTTCGATCGCTCCAGGCCAGGCAGAAACCGATCGGATCGACGACCGAGAGATCAGAAAAGCGTACGAGCTTGCCCTGATTGATCAGCGGCCGGACCATCGCGTCCCAGCCGAGCGCAAGCCCTTGGTTCGCTTCTGCCGCTGCCAGCAGGACCGTATATTTGGCAAAGCGCTGGCCACGAAGCGCCTGATGGACGATCGAATTCGCCTGGAAAAAATCCTGCCAGCGCGGCCAGTTCGGGGCGATCCAGTCGAGATGCAGAAGTGGCAGCTGCCAGATCGCGGATGGCGGCGTGTCGCGATACTGCTCGGCAAAGGCATGGCCGCAAACCGGGTAGATCAGGTCGTCATAGAGCGGTTCGCTGTTCTCGTTGGGCCAAGCGCCGTTGGCCGGCCTGACGAAGAGATCGACCTCGGCATTGCGATAGTCACCCACCTTTTCCGGGATCAGGTAATTCACCGTGATCTCCGGAAAGAGGCTCGCGAAGTTCGCCATGCGTGGCATGAGCCAGAAGGTCGCAAAAGCCTCGGTACAGGCGAGCGTCACCGTCTCCTCGGGTTTTTCCGTCGTGATCGTCCGGATCGTGTCCGACCAGCGGGAAAAGCTGGAGGAGATCTCCGCAAAGAGGTCCTGAGCTGCGGCGGTCAGTTGCACGCCATTCTTGCCGCGTATGAAAAGACGGATGCCAAGCTCGTCTTCCAGCGCCTTGATCTGACGGCTGACCGCGCTCTTGGTGACATTCATCTCGTCGGCCGCGCGGCTGAAGCTGGCAAGCCGCGCCGTCGCTTCGAAGACCGCCAGGCTTGTGAGCGGCGGGAGGCCGTAATATTTCCGTACGATCGCCGTTCTCTCCCAGCTGGACCCTGCGCGTCGGGCCAACAAGCATCAAGGCGCCGCCACGCCCACTATAATCCAACGGACCCGGTTAAACCATATTCGAATCGGACGGTACGGCCCCTCTCTGCAACTAGCATATTGCCGTCCCGGCCTTTACGCAGCCGATCGCCATGCCCGCTCGCCGGCCGTTATGAACCGGATGGCGCTTGGCTCGACACCTGCCCGACGCCTCGCTCGCCTGGTTGAAGGCGAACTTCTTCCGCACGGAACTGGAGCTCAGCCATTGCCTTCGGCTTCCCGAGGAAAGACCCTGCGAATGCGACATGTATCTCACCTGTGCGAAGTTCGTGACGACTCCGGAGTACGAACCGCGTTTGCGTGAGCGACGCATGCGTGAGATCGCCCTTGCGGATGACGCGCAGTCAACGGGGTTCCAGCGAGAGGCAGAACGTCATGATTGCACTCGCCATCGCATCGAACAGTTGCTCACCGATCTCTTCGAGCGCTGGTGATGTCGACAAGTTGCCCAACATTCAGGCAAAGTGAAATAGAGAGAAGTGGAAAGTGCCCCGCGCAGCAAACAAAGTGAATTGCGATAACGCCCGTTCGGGAATGCGGTCGAGCGGATCCATCAGGCGTGTCCCAGATAGTGTATGCCGACCAGGATGAAGGCAGTCTCAGCGACGATAATTGCGACGGCATCGCCGCCGACATCCAGCACCCGACGCAGCGAGGTACGCATCCCGACGGCGACAATGCCAGCCAGCAGCGCCCAGCGCGAGGTCTCCATGCCTAATCACAGCCAGAGATCAGCATTGAGGGTCTCAACGAGTTGGCAACCGTCCTGACGGCGTTCGGCACGAATCGGAAGCAAGGCGCACAATCCCGTCCTCCAAGGAAGAAGGAGAGGGACAGTGCGGAGAAGCCGACATCGCAATCGCGCGCAACTCGTCCTCGAGCTGGAACGCCAAATTCCACAAACACCGCTGGCACCTCGACCACCGATTGGCGCTGCCGTACCAGGAAGGCCAGCGTTTCCTCGATCCATGCCTTGGCTCTATCATCGTTGCGCGCGCGTAGCTTCTCGCGCCGGTTCCTCTCCTGCACGGTCATATGCGATAGCTGCCTGTAGCGTGACACCAGACCACCAGAATGACTGAGGCCGGTGCATCATAACAAATGCACCGGCCTCGCAATGTATAAGACCCGCTATTCGAATGAGATAGCGGGCCTGAAAAAGCCAGGAATCAAACACGTGGAGCCTGTTAGCGGCTGAGAACCACGATCCCGGCGTCGCCGGCGTCGTTCATCTGCACCGTGGCATGGGAGCCGGCGCCGAGGTTTGCCGGAATGGCGACGTCGGATGCGATGGCGACGGTCTTGCCGCTTGCGAACGTGATGACGCGGGCCGCGGGATCATAGGACTGGACCGCGCCGCTGACGGGCATGGCTGCGAAAGCGGAACCGGCGATCAGGGCGAAAGCAGCGGCGGAGAGAGCGATTTTCTTCATTTCAGTCACCTTCTTCTTTGTTTGTTTGTCGCTCGAAGCGGTCTGTCCGTTTCGATGAGGAATAGATAGCCGCGTAGGATCGTCCATAGAAGGCAGTTAATTCTGACCAGAATGTTCATTAAAAATGAACGATTACGATTATCCATCATCACGAGATTGGGGAGCATCGGTGTGATTTGACTTGCGAGGCGCGTTATGGCGCCAACCGGTTTGCCGTAAATGCAGGCAGGACAGGCGGGCCATCAGGCTGGATCGAATATGCCCTGCCGGAAGCGATGTCGTGCAGAAAACCGGCGCGGCGCCCCCTTCTGCAACCTTCTCTTCCGCGAGCAGGCCGATGATCTTAAAATTGCTGGTGTTCCGGGCTTGTACCGAGCCTCCGACATCCCGCCTTGTCAGCCATACTGGTCCGTTGCAGTACGTCTCAAGGTGATCGCGGATTGGTTTTCCTGTTGCGGCAGATACCCAATTGCTCGGTCTGATGCTGACGGAGGGCGACAATGCGCAAGGTTCTGGTCACAGCAGGTGCCTCCGGCATCGGTAAGGAGATAGCCGCAGCCTTTCTGGCCGCTGGCGATGCAGTCTACACCTGCGACATCAATGCCGATGCGTTGAAAGCAGCGGCGGTCGATCTTCCTGGATTGAAAACCGGTGTCTGTAATATCGGCGACCGCGCCCAGATCGAGCAGATGGTGGCTGACGCCGCCGCGCAGCTCGGCGGCATCGATGTGCTGGTAAACAATGCCGGGATCGGCGGGCCCACCGCCTCAGTCGTGGACCTTGAACCCGACGACTGGGAGCAAGTGCTCAAAGTCGATCTGACGGGCACCTTCCTCGTCACCAAGCACGCGATCCCGCATCTGATCCGTTCGGGCAACGGATCGATCATCATCATGTCGTCGGCGGCCGGCCGTTTCGGCTATCCGAACCGCAGTCCCTATTCGACCGCGAAGTGGGGGCTGATCGGGTTCATGAAGACACTGGCGATGGAACTCGGCGAACATAATATCCGTGCTAACGCCATCCTTCCCGGCGCCGTCGATGGCGACAGGATCCAGCGCGTTTTTGAGGGTCGCGCCAAGGCCACAGGACAGAGCATCGACGAGATCAAGGATATCGCTATGGCGAACCAATCGATCAAGCGGCTGATCGATCCCAGGGACATCGCGGCCCTGGCTGTCTTCCTGGCATCGGACGCGGGCAAGACGATCTCCGGGCAAAGTCTGCCGATCGACGCCGACATGCAGCGTAACTGATCATGGCATCTCCTGCCCGCGCGGGCAGTCCGGCCGATAGCGAAACTCCTGTTACCCGGCCTTGGGCCGGACGCATCTATCTGCTTGTCGGCATCGTGCTGCTCGGGCTTTCGCTGCGGCACGCGGTCACCGGCGTCGCGCCGCTATTGTCCACGATCAGCGCCGATATCGGCATGGGAGCGGTCGGCGCGACCATTCTCGGCATGTTGCCGACGATCGCCTTCGGCCTTGCGGGCTTCCTCACTCCGCTGGTCATCCGCAAGATAGGGCTGACACAGACGGCCGTATTGGCGCTTGCATTGGGTGCTTTGGGCACGATTATACGCGTTCTCGGCGGGACCGAAGTCTTCCTGGTATTTGGTGCGGTGGCGCTGTTCGGCATGGGCATGGGCAACGTCGTCGGCCCGCCGCTGGTCAAGCGCTACTTCCCCGACAGGCAAGCAACGGCGATGAGCCTGCTGGTGTTGACGACCCAGGGCGGCGCAACGATTCCGGCCATGCTCGCGGTCCCTCTGGAGAGCGGTGGCGACTGGCGCATCGCGGTCGGCTGCTGGGCTGCGCTGATGATTATTGCCGCTCTCCCCTGGATCGCTGCGATCGTTCGTGATCAGCGCGGACCCGTCGAGCATGCTGCTGCTTCCGCAGGCGGCCCAGGTTACGGTCTCTCGGCTCTTGTCAGGAACAGGGTCTCGGTCGGCGCGGCATTGTTCTACAGTATGGCTGCCCTCAACACATATGCGCTGCTTGCCTGGCTTCCAACGATATTTGCTGCACAAGGCCAAACCCAGGCACAGGCCGCGACGATGTATTCGATCTACACATTTATGACACTGCCCATGGCGGCGATCACGCCTGCCATCGCGAGCAAGCTGAAGAACCCGCTCCCGTTCGGGATATTCCTGTCCTTGGTCGCCGCCATCGGTTATCTCGGGATTCTCTATGCGCCACCATCGACGGCGATGGTCTGGGCTTTTATCGCGGGCATCGGAGGCGGCGCGTTTCCATTCGCCATGACCATGTTCAACCTCCGGACGCGTTCACCGGCAGGTTCCGCCGCGGTCACCGGTTTTGCCCTGGGCTGCGGTTACGCCGTCGGAACGGTCGGCCCCTTCCTGGGCGGACTGCTGTCGTCGGCGACCGGAAGTTGGGATCTGCCGCTTCTCGTATTTGCCATCACCGCCATCCCGATGGCGTTCGGGGCATTCCTGCTCTCTCACAGCGGAGTATTCGAGGATCGGTCACTTGCTTTTGGGCAGCAAAGATTTCCAGGTCCGGCATCTCAATGATGCCGCGGTCGAACTGCCCCTATTCGGTTTCCGTGCGGAGTTTTATGACTGACGCTGCCCGCGAGATCCCGTGATACTCGGGGAACGCTCCACGCTTGAATTGGCGATAGGCATCGCGAACAGCGGGAGAAAGAACTAAACACCTAAATCATTCTAATATTCATCAGGGAGCGCGCACCCATTTGGCTGCCCGTGATTGATCTCTGACTTCTGCAAGAGAAATCGTGCAGTACCGCTGTCGGTGATGAGGGTATCAACAATGCCTGTCATGAGAGCCGCATGGATGGCTTGTTGACGACTTGTACCGCCCGACACCAGGATCACGTCTGGAATGCGGCTCAACTCGTCGAGTGAGATCGTCAGGAGTCGCTCGGTCAGATCAGCCGCAACCGGGCGACCGTTGCTGTCGATCAGATTGCCCAGTATTTCGGCGGCAGGCGAAAGAGCGGCTGCTTCCACCTGGTCGGCGGGCGTCACGGAATCGTGGATCATCGAGACCCCCGTCGCCCAGGGCGCTGTGGTGACAATTGCACGCGTCAGGAAGGAGAACTGCGCCCAAGCGGCAGCGATAGCAGGCTCGCGCCGCAGAATTGCCACTGCGTCGGCGCTGCCCAGTCCGAAGGGAGCAAAGACGGGATAGCACGGACCACCAGAAAGTTGCGCCATACGGCGTATCGCCTCGGTCGGGTTGTCCCATAGCGTCGTCGCTGAGGTGACGCCGATAATCTGAACGATGGTGCAGGCCGGCAGGCTGCCCAAAGCGCGGGCGATCCGGCCTGTTGTTCGCCCCGAGGCCAACCCTAATACGTCGTCGGGTGTCAAATGTTCAGTAAGATAGGATGCGGCAGCATGAGCCAGTGCGTTCTGCAACGCATCTTCGGGCATCTCCGGCAAGACGATGGCATGGCGAAGGCGCCAAGTCTCGCAAAGTCTGCGGGCGCGGTCGGGATCCAGGCCGTCAGGGCGGGTCAGGTGGATCTGGACGATTCCCTGTTCGCGCGCGTCGATCAGCAGCCGTGCGACCTTGAAGCGGCTGATCCCCAGTGCCTCGGCAATGGCCGAGCGGGATTGGTCGCGCAGGTAATACATCTCAGCCGCTTGCAACATAAGCGTGGATCGGGCCGCCGAAATGGCCTTTTGTGCTACCCCTGATCTCGCGGACATGCGCGCCTCTCTTTGTCATGTGTCTTCCCGCCATTGATTGCGCGGGAAGACAGGTGCGTCAACGATCAGACGGCCAGCGGTGGCGCGACCAGCCGCGCCTTTGCCGCCAGCGCCTTTGCCGCCGCGACACTTTCGGGGACCGCGTGCCAGAAGCGGGGCTTCATTTCCAGGTTGAAGACGGCACCACGAGGAAAAGCGCAGCCGGCCATGATGGCGGACCAGGGGATATCGCCCCAACCCATCGGCAGGTGCAGATCGCCATGCCCGTAAACGACACGTTCGGAATCGTTATACATCCAGATGTCGTCTTGCAGGCCAAAACTGTCATGCAGGTGGACATGGCGCGCCCACGGCGAAAGCACCGCCAGTTCCGCCAGAAAGTCCTCGCGGCGACCGTCATAGGTCAGCTTCAGATAAGCATGGCTGACATCCAGTGTGGCGGCGACATTCGGATGGGCGAGAGCGGCCAGTTCCTGCGCCAGTCTGGCAGGCGAGGCGGTGACATTCATCCCGTGATAGCCCGCAAACATCGTTTCGACGCAGATATATAGCCCCAGGTCTCGGGCGATATCGCCGGCTTGTGCCAGTGCCTCGCGCTGGCGGGCATAGCCATCCTCGACCCCTGTGGCCTGTTGCTGGCGCATCAGACCGCCATGCAGCACATAGTTTTCGGCCCCCAGTTCCGCCGCGACCTCAAGCGAGGCGCGCAGCACCTTCATGTGGTGAGGCAGCCGCCAGGGCTCATCCATCAGGTTCAGGGACAGCGGCCCGTGGACGCTGTAGACCAGTCCGCGATCCGCACAGGTGGACTTCAGAAGCGCCAGCCGGTCGCGCAGGATCTTCGCACCGATGACAATATCCATGTCAAAGGTCGGGATCTCGACTGAGGTGACGCCATAGCCCTGTAATTCGTCCAGTTCAGGGCCAAAGCTGGTCAAGTCGAGCGAGGGAACGCGGGCCGAAAGCCCGACATCGGGGAGGTTGGTCATGCGTGATGTCCTGTGGTTCTGAGTGAATTAAACGGTGGCCGCGATGCGCTCGGCGAGAGGGACGTTTTGCCCGGCATGGCGACGTCCTGTGGCGGGATCGAAAAGCTGGAGTGCGGCCATGTCGAAACCGATGGCAACCTGCGCGCCGGATTGCAGGGCAAAATCATTTGGCACCTGTGCGATCAGATTGCAGCCGGACAGGCTCAGATGCGCATGGCGATGGGGGCCGATATTCTCGATCAGTTCCACCCGCGCCATGACTGTGTGCGCAGACGGATGGGCGGTGATGCCGATCTCTTCGGCCCGCAGGCCAAGCCTGACAGCGCCATGTGGCAGATCGGGCCAGCGGGCGGCGTCAAAACGCACTTCCTGCCCGTCGCCAAGGCAGAGCACGCCCCGCTTCGGGTCAGCGATGGCATCGACCAGCCCCATGCCAGGCGCGCCGATGAATTCCGCCACGAAGGTTGATTGCGGGTGCTGATAGACCTCGGACGGGGTACCGACCTGCTCGATGCGGCCGGCATTCATCACCACGATCCGGTCGGCCAGTGTCATCGCTTCTACCTGGTCATGGGTGACGAAGACCGTCGTTGTGCCAAGTTTCTGATGCAGCCGGCGGATTTCCAGTCGCATTGCCACCCGGAGTTTTGCATCGAGGTTCGACAATGGCTCGTCATACAGGAACACGCGCGGCGACCGGATCATGGCGCGGCCCATCGCCACGCGCTGGCGCTGGCCACCCGAAAGCTGCGACGGCTTACGGTCCAGGAAATCGGTCAGCGCCAGCGATCCGGCCACCGCGCTGATGCGGGCCTGGCGTTCGGCCTTTGGAACCCCCGCCACCTTCAGTGCATAGCCAATGTTCTGCGAGACGGACATATGCGGGTAAAGCGCATAGTTCTGGAAGACCATCGCGCAGCCGCGCGCGCGCGGTTCGATGTCATTGACGCGCCGCCCATCGATCAAAATGTCACCCGTCGTCACGGCCTCCAGCCCTGCGATCATCCGCATCAGGGTGGACTTCCCGCAACCAGAGGGGCCCAGCAGCACCAGGAACTCGCCCGGCGTCACGGTCAGGTCCAGCCCGTGCAGCACGTCATTGCCGCTATAGGTCTTGCGAAGCGAGCGGAGCTCGATGCCGGTCATATTGGCACTTCCTTATTTTTCAGCCGAGATGAGCCCGCGCACAAACCACCGCTGCAACAGCAGGGTCACGAGGACGGGGGGAAACAGAACGATCAGGTTTGCGGCCATGGCGGTGTTCCAGACCGGCGGCTCGCCCCAGACGCCATTCGGGACAACCTTTTGCAACTGCATGGTGGCGGTGGCGAAATTTGCCTGATCGGTGATGATCAGCAGCGGCCAGAGATACTGGTTCCAGGCAAAGACAAACATGATCGTCGCCAGCGCGATCATATTCGCGCGCGACAGGGGCAGCAGGATATCCCAGAAGAACCGCAGCGGCCCCGATCCGTCCATTCGCGCCGCCTCGGCCAGTTCATCCGGCACGGTCATGAAGAACTGGCGGTAAAGGAAGGTCCCCGTCGCGGTGGCGACCAGCGGCAGCACCAGCCCGGAATAGGAATTCAGCAAGCTCCATTGCGGCAGATCCACGCTGAGCCCGGTCAGGTTCAGGATCGCCTCGAACGGGGCGAGTACATCGGCGGCGACCGAATAGGTGGGCACGATCCGCACTTCCAGCGGTAACATCAGGGTGATGAAGATCGCCCAGAAAGCCAGCTTCTTCAGACGGAAGTCGAAATAGACGATGGCAAAGGCAGAAATTGCCGCCAGCGCGATCTTTCCCGCCGTCACGGCGATGGCCACGATCAACGAGTTGACCATGACGCGGCTGAAGTTGCCTTTCTCCCAGGCGGTGGCGAGGTTCTCGAACAGATGCCGGCCGGGTAATAGTGGCATCGGCACCTGGTTCACGGTGTGAAAATCATGGCTGGCCGCGACCAGCACCACCCAGAAGGGCAGCAGCAGCGCCACAAAGCTCAGGACCAGCAGGACCTGAACGATTGCGTCGAAGACGGGGGTGCGTTCGATCATTGTCCGGGCCTCAGTTGTAATGGACTTTCCGCTCGATGAAGCGGAATTGCACGAAGGTCAGCGCCATGATCAGCACCATCAGGATCACCGACTGGGTTGCGGCCAGCGAAGAATCCTTGCCCTGAAAACCGTCGGTATAGACCTTGTAGACCATCAGTTCAGTCGCCCGCGCCGGCCCGCCCGAGGTCACGATATCGACGATGCCGAAGGAATTGACGAAGCTGTCGGTAATATTGATCACCAGCAGGAAGAACAGCGTTGGAGCCAGCAGCGGCAGTTGCAGATCCCACACCCGCCGCAGGGGGCCGGCGCCATCCATCGCCCCGGCCTCGAGCAATGCGCGCGGGATCGACTGCAACCCGGCCAGAAAAAAGATGAAATTGTAGCCAACAAGGCTCCAGGCTTGCGCCAGGATGATCAGTGTCAGCGCGTCATTGCCGTCAAGCGCCGGGTTCCACAGGCCCGGGAATACCCGGTTGATCCCGGCAATCAGCCCTGCATCGGGTGCGAAGATGAAGCGGAACGCCAGACCTACGGCGGGCGCGGCCAGCGCATAGGGCAGGAAGAAGCCGGTCTTTAAAATCTGATGCCCGCGCATGCGGCGATCCACGAAGACCGCCAGCATCAGCGCAAGGAGGATCGACAGAGCCGAGGCGGCAATCGCGAAGATGACAGAGACGCGGACCGACCCCCAATAACGCGAATCCTGCAAGACACTCAGGTAATTGTAGAAACCGACCCACTCATTGCCGCCGCCGAAGGGGCGTTCAAGGGTGAAGGACCACCACAAGGCTTCGCCCGAGGGCCAGTAGAAGAAGATGAATACCAGCAGCAATTGTGGCAGCAGCAATGCTGCGGCTAGCCAGCTGTTCGAGAAAGTCGCACGTTTATTCAAGGCAGTGGTCCCGGGCCTGGGTGCAGAATACGACCACGGGCGCGACTGCGCCCGTGGCAGGTCAGGGGTCTGGCGATCAGGGCAGTTCAGCGCCGCGATAGGTCTGCTCGAAGCGGCGCAACGTCTGGTTCGACCGTTCGGCGGCTTCGGTTACGGCGGTCTTCACATCGGCCTTGCCCGACAGGAAGGTTTCCATCGCAGTGCGGATTTCATTGCGGATGGCGATATGGTTGCCCAGCCGGATGCCACGGGTCAGGGGGGTCACGTCAGAGGCCGTCAGCGAAGCGATGGCGACCTCGCGGCCCCTGAAACGGTCCTGTTCATAAAAGCCGCTGTTTTTCAGCAGCTCGAAGCCCGGAAGAGTGACCGGAATATAGCCGGTATTCTCGACCATATAACGCTCCCCCGTTTCAGCACCGGTGACATAGGCGAGGAAGGCGGCGGCGGCCTTATATTCCTCGGGCGACTTGCCCTGCAGCACCCAGAGCGCGGCCCCGCCCACGATCGAGTTGTGGCGATTATCCACATCGATCACCGGCATCAGGGTCACGTCCCAGTTCAGCCCGTCAACCTGGGTGTCCTTGATGACACTGTGGTTGCCGATGGTATGAACCATCGAGGCGCAGGTGCCGTCAGCGAAGGCCTGCACCAGCGATTTGCCGGTCTGCTGGGTCTGCACGCGGGCAAAGCCCTGATCGACCCAGTCCTTGTAACGCTGCATGTGGTCGACAAAGGGCGTCTCGTGGAAGGTGACTTCTGCGCCCAGCCCGCCATAGCCATTGTCCATGGTCGCCACCGGCAGCGCATTCACCGCCGAGAACTGTTCCAGGTTCATCCAGGCGTCATAGTCGAAAGCAAAGCCACATTCGATGCCCGCTTCCTTCATCGCCGCCAGATCGGCGCCAAGCTCATCCCAGGTCTGCGGCGCATGGTCCTTGCCGATCTTCGCCCAGGCATCCTTGTTCCAGTAGAAGACAGCGGTCGAGGAATTATAGGGGAAGGACCACATCTCGCCCGTCGAAGTCGCGTAATAGTTCGCGATGCCGGGGAAATAGGCCGACCAGTCGATGTCCAGCCCGTGATCCTTGGCGAACTGGTTGGCCGGATAAATCGCGCCCGAGAGCATGAAGTTCACGGTCCCGATTTCATACATCTGCACGATTGTCGGCTGCTCGCCTGCGCGGAAGGCGGCAATCGTGTTTTGCTCGGCCATGTCATAGCCGCCCTGCCCCGTGCAGGTCACCTCATACTCCGTCTGCGACCCGTTGAAGAGGGCGCATTGCCGTTCGACCACCTCGCCCAGCTGGCCAGTCAGCCCGTGCCAGAAGTCGAATTTGATGCGGTCATTTGCATTGGCAGCAGAGGCCAATGCCAGAAGAGAGCACGAAATTGCCCCCAGAATATACGGTTTCATCATCCCACCTTTGTCCAGATCTGACGCGTTCTTTCAATATGAGCATTTATGCTCATGTTGCTGTACCGGCCTTGCATGATAGATTGGTGACGGGTGAATGAACCTTTTATGTGCAAGGGTGGCCTGTTTGCAGCCTACACGCTGTACGGATCGTTCACTCTTCAGGTCGGGGATGGTTCGATCACCCTCGGTGAACAGAAGGGTGACGTCTGGCCTGCTGCCGGAGCTTCACCAAATCGCCAATGCCTCGCAGACACCGGATCATTGAGGCCGGATCTGGAAACCCTGGTCTGCCCCATGCAAAGTGATCCTTCATGAAGTATGGCTTACGAGCCTCAGAAGGATTGAAATGGCGGTGAAAAGGCAGTTCTTGCTTATTTGGCAGAGAGTGGACCGCAAATCTTCCCCCTCAGTGTCCCTGGCCACATCAATCGTGGCAATCTGGTCTCTGGTTTCGGCCCCGAGGTGACGGGTCTCCTCGACCTGCTCGAGACCGCCGGTCAGGCAGCTCCCTGGATCAACTTTGCATTGCGGCTGATGAGACCAGTGCGCATCCTGTCAAACAGTGAAACCCAGCTGTTCCAGGCGTAGTCTCTGATTGAAGCGGCCACGAAACGAACCGTGCCCTCGATCGAACTGCGTCAACCATAGCTGTATGAGACGACAGACACCCGGCGCGATGTAGTGCCACTCGACATGCCGGTCTTCCTGCCACGCTAGGATGGCATTCGAGGTCAGCTCGGTGCCATAGCACATCGGGAAAGTTGCTCTGCCGTGGCTGACGGCGCGCGAAGCCCTGCTGTTGATTTCCACCAGGAACTGACCCGGGGATTGGAGTGGACCCCTCGGGCTGGACCACGGAGGCGCTTCGAACTAAGCCGCCTGCTGGGCGAGTTGGGTTTCAAATTCTGCTGGCGACATGTAGCCCAGTGTCGAGTGCCGTCGACCGGTCTAGCGGCTTCCGGCCTCATCCTGTCCATTCCCAGCGAAACCTGTCGAGCAATTGGGCGCTGCTTGCGGCATCGTGCTACAGTAGCGTAGAATAGCGTCTCGCGGCGGGGGCCTCGACAAGAATGCAACTGCCCAGAGACCCGCGACGTGTATATGCCCGAAAGCCTGCAGATCGCCGCTACCCATATCCGGCTAAGTACAAATTTGTTCCTGCGTTTCGGCGCGCCGTTAAGCGCCATCTGGATGGGCAGCATCCTGCTCAACATCCTGCTTTTGCGCGGCGCGGTCGAGATTGGCCTTCTCAGCCGATTCGCAGGCCTGATCGCGCTTGCTCCCATCATCCTGCTGCAACTGGTCGTCTTTGCGGCAATGTTCATCGTTCTGCGCGACGGGCTGCCGTTGCTGCGCCACAGGCATCAGCCGGTCGAGGCGGACGCCACGGAACTCGAAACCACGCCCCGTGACGGCAGTCTTTTCGCCGGTGCGCTGCTCGCCGTCCTCATCCCCTTCTATGGCTATTATGCGGGCTGGGGCTTCCTGTCCAACACGCTGCGCGACTATTCGAAACTGTTTCTCGACACCCAGAACAGCCGGATCGACTTTCTTGCGCCGAGGGATCATGGGCCGACCGCGCTGGAGGTGCAAAGCTCATGGTGGATTGTCGTAGCAGTCCTGCTGATCTGGGTGCTGCGTCGCGTAGCCAAGAGCCTGCACAAGAAGACCGGCAACGGCGTCTGGCCGCTGTTCATCGTGGCGTGCGAAACGGCGTGGGCGCTGCTCGGTCTCTATCTGATTTCCGGCTGGCAGGATCAGCTTGTGGCATGGCTTGCACAATTGCCTTCGCCGCGCGAGCTTCTGGACTTTCTGCTTCCCACCGCCAGCGCCGAGGTGATGAGTCCCGCCACGCGCCCGATCGACTGGGTGCCGGCGTTTCAACCGCTGCAGTGGTTGAACGCGCTGTTCTGGTATTCGGCCCTACCGCTGATCTGGTTCAATCTCGGCGCCATCATCTATGGCCATGACCTGAACCTGATGACGGACAGCACCCAGCGTGTGACGGCTCATATGTTGCAGCGGTGGAGCGGCCTGCCGAAGCCGATTACCGATTTCATCGGCTATTTCTGGGGCGGAACGGTGAAGCGCTGGCATGCGGTCGTCAACGGTGTGATGCTGGCAGCCTCGGCCGGCATGGCGCTGACGGTCTCGGTCATCGTACTGTGGCGCTTTGCCGATTATCTCGGGCGCTGGGCATGGGTTGGAACGGCGCAGTTCGTAGGTCCACAGGACCCGACCGTGTGGCGGCTGCTGCAGCAGCCGCTCAATCTTCTGTTCGGTTATCCGGGCCAGCCACAAACCGGGCTAATCGTGGTTATCGTCCAGTTCTGCATTCTGGCGGCAGGACTGGAACTGGCCGGGCGTGCACAGCAGAAAGCCGCGGCTACTCAGCCTTGAACCTGCGCACCTCCGGCTTGAGCGGAAATGCGAGTGCGGCGGGCCGCGTTCCATAGCCCGAGACGCGTAAGGTCAAATCGTCGAGCGCCGACGCCGGCAGGCGATAGATCTGGTCAAAGGTGGTCGGACTACTCTCCGTAACCTCTGTGGGATTGCAATCGCCGTTGTCCTTCCCGTCCGAAGCCAAAATCCGGATCGCGCCACGAATTGAATAGTCGTAGATGGGCAACCACATCTGGCCATCCGATGATCGCAGGCTGGCGCGGCAATCCACCCACGATTGCGCATTGGTCTGTAGTCCCTGGAGGTCGATACGCACGAAGAGAAGCGCACGATCGGGCTTGTTATCCACAACAGCGGCCCGCGCCTCGCGCACGCCGACGCGAATGCCGTCCAACTCGCCCTCGGCTCCACTGACGGATACGGCCTTCCATTCTCGCTGATGGCCGAGATCCTTGAGAACAGACCACCCCGTCACGCAGAGTGTGGCCGTGAACAAGACGGCTGTAACGGCAAGCCACCGCAGATTCTTCAAGGCTCCAGCCTCAGCATTGGCTGATTTCCCGGCATGGCTGCGGGACCCGCAAAATGCACGGCGCTGTCCATCACCATGCCGCCACGCGGGGCAAGAGCCAGTCGCCCACCAACGATTTCGTCTTTGGGCACCTCGAATATGGCGACGGTTCGATCCGTCAGTCCCGGCTCGAAACGGGCCAAAGAAAGGTTGCGCGGCGCCTCTTCAAGGCGGGCAGACTGGCTGTACTGCCGTCCGGTCGCGCCGAGCCAGATCGCCTCAAGCTGTCGCGATTCAGACCGGCCGCTAATCGAAAGCTCCGCGACGAGAAAGGTCGCCGACGTGTCGCGCGAAACATCCTCCTTGAACCGCGTGTAAGAGATGGCGTCGGCCCTTTTCAGCGCTGTCAGTTCGGCGATAAACTGACGACCCTGCCCGATTCCGTCCTTCCCCGCGAAAACGGCGAAAGGCTGGAAACTGCTGTTGTAGTCCGGCACAGTGTTCATCATTGCTCCGAGAGCCACGCCACCCAGCAACACCGCTATCAGATTGCCGAAGATGTTCATGCCGCCTTCTCCGGCCGCACGCTCAAGGTGCCGGTTGGATAGAACAACAGCCAGCTCGCCTTCGAATAGAGGTTGTCATTGAGCTTGAACTTCTGCGCGCTGAACTTGATCGATACGTCCTGCTCCTGCCAGTCCTGCGGAATTTTCCAGACGATGGTGACCGCCTCGCGAATGCGCGGCTCAAGCTGCTTCAAAAAGTAATTGTCCCGCACCAGATTGACCTGCGGGGTTGGAAAATCCGTATCGCCGGATGAGAGTTCAGGCAGTTTTTCCGGAAAGCCGAACACCGCCTTCTGCGTCGCACCAGTTACATTCTCAAGCAGTCCAGTGAGCACCAGCATACGCTCACCCGGCTCCCTGCCGGGTTTAATGGTGAGCTTTTGCGGAGTGAAGACCGAACGGCCAACGCTGACCGGTTCACCGAACGCGATCTCGGGCGGTGCATCCGGAATGCGCGCATCTTCCACTTTCATCCACCATGTTACGACAATGGCAGCAAAGACGCCGATTGCAGCGAGAACACGGACGCGGATTTGACGAGCTGTAGATTTCAGCAAATATCGAGCCATAGCCATATTGAACCGGATACCCGGCCCAGCTTCAAGCTTTTATGCCAGGTCACCGGCCGCACCTCGTTGATCCGTCGACAGAGACCATAGGCTGATCTTCCACGCTAACCCCGACGTCCACGCGGCCTATTGTCGTAATCCAGTCGATGACCGAGCGCGTGAGCAGGGTATCCGTGACACAGCAGATATGCCCTATTGACGATCTGCTGCACGGTTGAAACGATCGGGCAATGATTTATCGCGCCGCTTTATCGATCATCGTCGCTCTGGCCCTCGAAGGCTGCTGCAACTGCGACATGCTTGGTGGCAGCCAGCCGGCACACTGCAATGCGGGGTTGGCCGCAGGGGCGGTCCTTGCAGCAACTGCATCCGACGGCTTTGTCGCAAACTCGAAGCTGTGACGAATGGGGTCAACGGATACTGTGTTCAGGCGGCGAGGATTTCGAACTGCTCGGCCAGTGATGGATTGTGGAATGGTCAATGTGGTTTCCTCGCTCGGCCATCATCTCTTCCAGATCCCGAAGGCTGAGGTTATACGTCAGGTACCAGCGTACACACAGCAGGATCACCGAACGGTCGAAGTGGCGGCCTGAAAACATGAAACACTCCCAGTCATGAGGGGCAGCATTCATGCATCAGTCTTGGTTGACACCGAGTTTGCGAAAGTACCGTCGAGGCCGCAGTCCTCGCTCGGCTACCAGACCACGGCGGCCTTCGCCGAGATACTCGCCACAACCTGCTCCGACGCTTCGCTCAATGTGAGCTTCGCGTCTCCACCGGTTGTAAAACCCGCGTCCTATGGCGTAACAGAAACGGACAAGGCTCTAATCGCCGCTGGACGAAAGTTCAGTGGCAGGTCACTCGGAGCAATCATGCTTCTTGGGGAAGCAGACAGCAAAAAGCCTCGCTACCGGGGGCAACGAGGCTTTTTCTTCAATTCTGGTTGCGGGGGCAGGATCTAATCTTCACTTGCTGCCCGAACAAGTAAAGATGGTTGCGGGGACCGGCGTCGATCATAACTTGCAATCGACGCCGGTAAAGATGGTTGCGGGAGCACGCACCCATCTTTGCTTGCTTTTTCGGACCGCGGCGTAAATGCCGATTCTTACCAAAGTTGGGGTCGAGGGTTCGAATTCCTTCGCCCGCTCCAGTTTCATCAGGTAATCAAGGCTTTACATAACGGTCGCCGCAAGGTGGCCCTTCCCTCTTGAAACTTGGTCAACACCTGGTCAACTCCGGATTGTATCCGGGCAGGCGCGCTTCCCTGGTTGAAAGTCGTGACTTGGTGCGGTGTCGGTGCCGATCTGATCGACATTGCCCGCGAATCCTTGGGCACCTCGATTGCCGCAACCGTGGTCGCCGGAGTCGGTAGAAGTGATTAGTCCAAGTGGCTGCGTTTTGAACAGATTGGGCCATATGTCGAGCTACCAGAGGAATCACGACACGACAGGCATCCAGATCCAAAGGGCGACGAGCGTGATAAGGAGGACTGGCGGTGTCAGTATGAGGCCAACCTTCATGTATTGTCCCCATGTGATGCGCTGGCCTTTCTGTGCAAGCACGTGAAGCCAAAGCAATGTCGCAAGCGATCCGATCGGCGTGAATTTTGGCCCGAGGTCGTTACCGATGACGTTGGCATAGACCATAAGCTCCTGTGTGAAAGCCGGAACATCCGCCCTGTCGATAGCAAGCGCGCCAACAAGAGTGGCAGGCATATTATTCATGACCGAGGCGAGCACTGCGACTACAAAACCTGTGCCGACGGTAGCGATGAATGTTCCCTGAGCGGCCAGCCAGAGCAAGATGTTGGCGGCCATATCGGTCAGGCCTGCGTTTCCAAGCCCGTAGACGACGAGATACATGCCGATTGAGAAGAGGACGATTTGCCAGGGTGCGCCACGCAGTACCTTGGCAATCGGCACGACAGGACTCGTTTCGCTAGGGAACCAGCGGCCCGCAACGGCTAGCAGGACAAGGGCGGCCGCACCGGTCACGAAGGAAATTGGCACGCCCATTGGCCCGGTCACGAAATAGGCAACAAGAAGGAGGCCCAACAATGGAAAGGCGGTTCGAAAGACGGCATGATCATGAATGGCGTGACGTGGTTCTTCCAGCTCATCGACCCGATACGTCACAAGAATGTCCCGGCGAAACCAGAACGAGAGGACGAGAAGTGTGGCGGCGAGCGAGACGAAATTCACCGGAACCATGACGGCAGCGTATCGGCCGAAGGAGATGCCGAAATAGTTCGCCGTGACAATGTTGACCAGGTTGGAAACGACGAGAGGAAGCGAGGTCGTATCGGCAACGAAACCGCAGGCGACCGTAAACGCCAGTGCCGCTGTCGGCGGAAAGTCGAGGCGTAGAAGGATGGCAAGAACAATTGGGGTCAAGAGAAGTGCGGCGCCGTCATTGGCAAACACTGCTGCGATTGCAGCGCCGAGGATGATGATCAACGGGAATAGCCTTCGACCATTTCCGCCGCCCCAGCGAGCGACGTGAAGTGCGGCCCAGGAAAAAAACCCGGCCTCATCAAGGATCAGCGAGATGATGATGAGCGCAACAAAGGTAAAAGTCGCGTCCCAGACGATATCCCAGACGGTGCCTACATCGGCCCAACCGACGACCCCGGTCAGAAGGGCAACGGCGGCGCCGATCAGCGCCGCCCAGCCAATGCCGAGGCCCCTTGGTTGCCAGATAACGAGAACGAGGGTGGCGACAAAGATCGCAAGAGCGAGCATGGAAATGTTCCCGTGAAAATCAGATCGAGCGCTGGTTCACGCGCATGGATAATTCGGCCGCGCTTTCGACGCGTTCGGAATAGCGATCTGTAAGATAGGCGGAACGACCGCGCACGAGCCAAGTGAACTTCACCAGCTCCTCGCAGACGTCGATGACGCGGTTATAGTAGGAAGACGGCTTCATGCGGCCCGCCTCGTTGAACTCCAGGAAGGCTTTTGGCACCGATGACTGGTTCGGTATCGTCACCATCCGCATCCAGCGGCCAAGAACGCGCATCTGGTTCACGGCGTTAAAGCTTTGCGAGCCCCCGGAAACTTCCATGACGGCAAGCGTCTTTCCCTGTGTCGGACGCTTCGCCCCAAGGCTAAGCGGGATCCAGTCGATCTGCGCCTTCATGATACCGGTCATCGCCCCATGGCGTTCGGGGCTGACCCACACCATGCCCTCCGCCCAGTTAGCGAGGTTACGAAGCTCCATAACCTTGGGATGGTCCGGCCCCGCGCCGTCTGGCAACGGCAAGTCTCGTGGGTCAAATGTGCGGACGTCGCAGCCGAACCAGCGAAGAAGCCGTCCCGCTTCCTCCGACAGCAGCCGGGAATACGACCGCTCCCGGATCGACCCGTAGAGGATGAGGATGCGCGGCGGATGCATCGGTCCGTTGAGGTCGACGAGCGCTGCCGTGTCGATTGGCTGCAACTGTGACAGGTCAACGTCCGGCAGGTCGAAGGAAACCGGATCTGTCACGATTTAACGCTCCCCAACGTCACCACCTCGCCGTCTTCCTTGACGTAAGAAGAAACCGGATTGGTAAGAAGGCTGAGTACCTTTTCAGACGGGCGACACAGGGCTACACCCTTATCCGTCACGACGATCGGGCGGTTAATGAGGATAGGGTGAGCAATTATCGCGTCCAACAGCGCGTCATCGCTCAGAGACGGATCATCCAGACCGAGATCAGCATAGGGTGTCCCCTTCTCGCGCAGGAGCTGGCGCGGCGTCATGCCCATGGCATCGATCAGTTTCTTCAGCGTCTCTCGCGAGGGCGGTTCCTTCAGATACTCGATGACTTTCGGTTCCTCACCAGACTGGCGGATCATGGCGAGCGTGTTGCGGGACGTGCCGCAAGCGGGATTATGATAGATCGTGACTGTCAACTGCATTTTTCCGGTTCACATTGCAATGCCAACTGGCCGAGATCACCGCAGATTTCCGGCTTCCCTGAACAGCAGTCGTCGGTAAGGAAGACGAGCAAGCCACGCATGTTGTCGTAGCTCGCTGAGTAAAGGATGCGGCGACCATCGCGCCAGGAACGCAAAAGTCCGGCTCGTTCAAGAGCCGAAAGGTGGAAGCTCATCCGCGTCGGCGGGATCGACAACGCCTCAGCGATCTCGCCCGAAGGCAAGCCGTCTGGCCCTGCGCGCACCAACAAGCGGAATGCGGCCAAGCGGTCCCCGTGTGCAAGGGCGGAGAGAGCTGCAACTGCTGAATCATCATCCATAGAACGATATTACAAATATCCTTGTAATATTCAAGTATGAATGGCATCGGAAATGACGGCGACCGAGCCCGTCCAGATGCCGATCCGAGTTCCACGATGAAGTAGAGACCGGTGAGCTAGCCCGAAATGACGAGCGCTTTGCGATCACCGCTCGCGGGCATCTGGCCCGTATGGCCGCCGTGCGACATCGACATGGGTTCGCCTCCTGCTGGCTGCGCCCCATGCGTCGTCGCGGTCGTTGAGGCCGCCGCAGCTTAAAGCTCCGGCGGCCCGAGTCCTTACTGCTGGCCTGCGTTCTCCTCGACCCAGGCGGTCATCTCCTCGATTTCCGGACCTTGAGCGTCGATGATCTTCTGAGCCATCGCTTTCGACTGCTCGTCGTCGCCGTACTCGAGCTCGACCTCAGCCATGGCGATGGCGCCCGCATGATGCGCGATCATTCCGCAGTGGAAGGCGAGATCGGGGTCCTTGATGGTGTGGGTGGCCATCATCGGGACGTTCATCCTCATCATGGCCCGCATGGAGGCCTGTTGGGCCTCGTTCATGCCTTCCATGCTTCCCATCATGCCCGACATGTCCATGCCCTGCATCGTCTCCGACGCATCGGACTGCTGGATCGCGTCCCGGCAGCCCTGCGGCAGGATCGACAGATCGGCCATCTGGCCGTGCTGGCCGGCCTGCCCCTGTGTCCCGCCCTCCTGAGCGAGAGCCGGGGACGCGACGAGAAGTACGGCGAGGGTTGAGGCTAGCTGAAGTTTGCGCATGGTCGTTCTCCTGAAGGTTGTAAGTCGTTTCATTGCCGGTCAGGCCGCCATCTTCCGGCAGCTTTCGGCACCACGGCGGCAAGCATCGACGCATTCCTGCATGTCGCTGATCTGTTCGCAGCTCCGAGCGCACTCCTTGCAGACTTCGGCGCAGACCGCGCAAGTGCGTTTGTGAAGGTCGGTGCCGATCAGCATGAAGTTCGCTGAAGTCTGACAGATCTCGGCGCAGGCGGCCATGAGCCGGAAGTAGTTCGGCTCGACATGCTGGCCGCCTGCTTCCAGGCAATGATTCATCGCCATCGAAAGGCAGACGCTATGGCAGCGCAGGCATTCATCTATGCAGCTCTGCATTTCGGGGGATATCTGGTGCATCTGGGTTCTCCATCTTGGGAGCGCCGGGATGTGGGAAGCGGCGAGCGCGGCGCTGTCCCTCGCCGCCGTCAAGAACGCGAGACAAAGCTCTCGCGTCGACTGACCGCATTCGTCCATCGCCTAGCTACGAGCGACGCGATTTCGGCGCGTGCTCTCGATGGGGAAACGGTCAGCTCAGAGCGAAGAGACGAGGAGGACGACGCGGCCCGTCAGGACCGCACCCGTTCAACAGGGAGACCAGGATAGAAGGTGTCGATGACACGTTTTGCGGCCCCTCCAGACGGGGACCATCATCTGGCATCAGCGCCGCTATACAGGCCGTCCCGCAGCAGGCAAGCGTCCCATGCTGGGCGGCCTCATGCTTCTCGCCAACAACACTCGGATGATCATTGCCCCAGACGGGCTCGGAGGCAGCACTGCTTGTGGCCCACCGCTCGGCATGAGCGGCGGTGTGACCCTGGGCAGATGGCGCAAAACTTCCGGCGACCGCCACATGTGCTACGAACATGCTGATCGCGAGAAGCGCCAACACGTTCGCAAGCTTGCGCCAAGCTGACGCGGCCATCGTGCCAGTCGTTTGCCGTTGCATTGCAGACGAACTCTTCCGAAGGCAAACTGTTCCAGCCTTATTCCTAGGCAGCCGTTTCGAAGTTTTTCTGCTCCCACTTGCGGCATTGAAGCCTGCAGCAACTATGGCAGCTAGGCTCCCGAACTACAGGACCGAACGCCTCATAGACGGGTCTCGGCAAGGCCGGCGTTCCGAAGGAAATCGGCAACAGGCTGCAAAGCCACGCCTTGCAGGACGTCAGTTCCAAGCACTACGACCGCTGGAACTACATGGCCGAGAAGCGGGCTGGGATGGCGAAATGGGATAAATTCGTCCGTGCCATGCTGGCGAAGAAGCGTTTGAAGCTGGCCGCATGACATCCCGGCAGCCCAAGGTAGTAGGCTCAAGTCAGATCCATCGAGCGGCGTTCGGTTAACTGTTGATCCGCCGGCCGGGCAGCATTCTGCCGATTACGCCGTCCCGCCTGACGCCATGCCACAATGCGGCTGCGACGTGGAGGCCTACAAGAACAAGTGTCACGTTCCAAAGCGCTTTGTGACTCCATGCGGCAGGTGCCCAGAAATAGGCCACGATCACACCAGTTGCCGCCTGGGCTGCGAGGCTCGCGTAAAGGCCCCAGTGAACGGTGGCAGCGACAAGGTCGCTAAAGCGGCTGATGCGACGCCGTTGCCGGAGTCGAAGGGCCATGCGCAACAGCACCAGTGCGCCGATGCCCATGCCACAGTAGTTGTGGATCATATGCAAGAAAAGGTCCCATTCCGCGGGCGGGAGAAGTGGATTGTGGGTTCTCGGGATCGCGCCGGCAGTCGACCATTGGAGAATGATCATGGCGACAACAACCCAATGGATTGTAACCTGAAGACTGGAATACTTAGACATTATCGCCGCAGGGGAACATATTCACTTACTTGGTGTCGAACCAGAGGTGGAGGTGAACAAAGGAAATTGGTTCTCTGCTTTGGTTTCTGCTCCTCGACAGAAAAGGAGCATATTCGTTAAAATTCTCATGTTTCGATCCTAAGATCGAACGCCGTACCTGTAGCCCAAGTCAAAAACTTTTTGCCTCTTATTCGTCCTTATGAAATCGGCCTGTCAATGGCCCGTATTAGACCATTCGACGCTTTGATTCAAAGAGAGGTATCTACGCCCATTTATGGGGCGATCCATTGCTCACGCCCGCTTGCTTCGTTTCGACGTGCTAACAACGAGTCCGCAGGTCTTAAGGTTCTTGATCGAGGCGTACCTTGATGGTTTCCATTTGTTCGATCTCGCTCCTCTGAGCCTCAATGATTTCTTCGCAAAGAGCCAGCAATTCAGCGTCGCTTAAAGAAGCTTCCCGACACATGAGGATCGCGCCCGAGTGGTGCGGGATCATCGAATCGATGAATTGTTCGTCATCGATCAGAGTTTGGGCGCGGGTGGCGGCGAACGAAGCGACTGTCAAGCCGACGAAGACGATGTAAAGGGCGATATTGAGCCCTCTTCGCGGAAACATTCTGGGCATAGTGGCGAGCATGAAGATGCCCATGGGGGCCCACATGGTGACGGCCATGTAGAACATATTGAGATTGTTGCGGAAATCGTGGAGCCCGTCGATCATCGAGAACATAACGACATACATGACGACCAAGCCGAGCGCCATGTTGATCCAGAACATCAGGTAGGGCCGACCGTTATGTTCACGGTGCTGGTGGCTCGAATGCGAGGACTGTGCCATTTCAATTCTCCCTTAGTCGCCGAGCCCGACGCCCATCGGCTTGAGCAGCATCCAGATCGCCATGCCGACCATCATCAGGTTTTCGGTCAGAGACACGAAACCCAGCGGCACATTGCTATCGCCGCCGACGCAGGCACATTTGAGTTCCCGCTTGTCGATATAGACGGCCTTGAACACCGAAACCGCGCCGATCGTGCCGATGAAGAGGGCGACCGGGATCGACAGCCACATCAACACCCCGGCCATCATCAGCACGCCGGCAAGCGCCTCGGCGAAGGGGTAGACATAGGAATAGCGCACCCAGCGCTGGGCGAGCAGGTCGTAGTTGAGGAACATGGTGGCGAAGCCCTCCACGTCCTTGAGCTTCTGCAACGCCAGCAGACACATGGCGATGGCGATAAACCATTCCGCCGCCGCGACGGTGAAAACGCTGCCGAACGCCGCCCAACTCGCCGCCAAGGCCATCAGCGCGGCCATGGCGAAAAGCGCAATCACGGGGGTGTAGGTCGTTGCGTCCTTGTCCTTGACCTCCTTGCCGAAGAAGGCGAGCAGATCGTCGTAACCGCCGACGCGCTTGCCGTCGATAAAGGTCTGCGGCGTGGTTTCGACGCCATGCTTTTCCTTGAAGACGTCGATTTCGGCGCGAGAGGTCAGTTCGTGATCGTCGACTTCGTAGCCCTCGCGCTTCAGGAGGTCGAGCGATTTGAGACCGTAGGGGCAGGTGTGTTCCGCTGTCACCATACGGTGCAGCTCGGCGCGTTTTGCGATGGAAGCCATGTCGTCAGTCCTTCGAAATCAGAGCTTTGCTTTTGCGAACACCTCGACCAGCTCGCTGAACTTGCGACGTTGCGCGTTCGCATCGCCCGCCGCGATCGCCTCTTCGACGCAGGAGGCGGCGTGGTTCTTCAAGATCTCGGTCTCGACCTTGGACAGCGCCGCCTTGATGGCGTGGATCTGGTGCAGGATATCGATGCAGTAACGTTCGTCGGCCACCATCTGGCCAACGCCGCGGACCTGCCCCTCGATGCGGCTGAGCCTTGCGCGGAGGGCTTTGTCGTCTTTCTGGCACATGCTTCAGAATACCCTGTATGGGTATATTCAACTTGCGACACCCATCCCCGGTTCCATTCGATCAGCAAAGCGTCTTATCGCCGGCGTTCTCAAACTGCATAGCAATGGCGAAATTATCTGCGTGGGTTGACCTTCCAATGGTGGGAAGGGGTCATCTTTGTAGGACTGCAAAGGAGTTCAACTCATGAAGATCAGGGTCAAGAACCTTTTCGCCGCTGTTGGTGAGTTACGATCCGCATTGCTTGCTCTCAGGAATCTGAGCGACACGCTACTGTCCTTCATCGATGTGGCGGACGCTACACCATCATCGAAACGGGATCGTGGGCATGTTTCAGCCTCTATGCCGAATGTCTGCCTCGATCAAAGGCGCGCCGACGGCGCGCTTGCCGCCTTCGCGTTGGCGACAGTCATTGTGTTGGTGATCGGCAAAGAAAAAGGGCGGAAGTGATCCGCCCTTGTCCTTGTCATTCGCCGCGCTGGGTAAGCCATTCCTGCATCTGCGCGATTTCCGCCTCCTGGGCTGAGATGACTTCCTCAGCAAGTGCTCGCACCTCGGGGTCTGATCCGTGTTCGAGAACGACACGAGCCATATCGATGGCGCCCTGGTGATGGGGGATCATGCCGCGCATGAAATCCTCATCGGCATCGCCCGTAAATTCGATCGCCATGTCGGCATGCATCTTGTCGTTGACTTGCCTGTAGGCCCGAATGACAGGGTCGTCCGAAAGCGCGGAGGCTCCGTGTTCGGCATGTCCGCCGTGATTCATAGTCGATCCTGGGCCTGGCTCGTCCATCTGAGACTGTGCGTAGGCGAGTCCGCTGGCAATGAAGAACGCGCCGGCAATGAAGATCGGGGTGAGCTTGTTCATGACGCAGTCCCTCGTCAGTTTACCGTTGCGGGATAGCCTGCTTCTTCGAGAACCTGCTGAATTGCCCCCGCGGTGGCAGTCGTCTCGACCTTAACCGCGCGCGCCTCCGGATTCGCTTCCACCCTGGCGGTGGGGTCGACTGATTGGATAGCCTTGGTGACGGATTTCGCGCAGCCGCCGCAGGTCATGTTCTCGATTCTGAGTTCCATGAGAATTCTCCTTATTTCGGTCTCACGTTGCCAAATGTGGGGCTTCCAACCATGGGAAGGTCAATAGCGATTTTTCTCTTTTGGCCCTCTTGACCTTCCCATGGTTGGAAGCCCCATCTTCTGTCTGAACTGGAATTTCGGGACAAAAAAAAGGAGGCGGCTATGAATGCCCCCGTTCGAGCAACAGATCTGTCTGGAACGATATCACTCCCCATTGAGGGGATGACCTGTGCATCCTGCGTAGGTCGTGTCGAAAGAGCCCTCAAGGCAGTGCCTGGCGTCGCCGATGCGGTCGTCAATCTGGCGACCGAAAAGGCGAGTATCACCACGAACGCCGCGGTCGATCCTACCACGCTCGTCAAGGCCGTGGAGGATGTAGGCTATGAGGTTGCGGCAAGCTTCTCCACGCCGGCGGCAGCCTCGCTTGAAGTGGCGATCGAGGGCATGACCTGCGCATCCTGCGTGGGACGCGTCGAAAAGGCGCTCAAGGCCGTACCCGGCGTCACCAATGCCGTCGTCAACCTCGCGACCGAGAAGGCCACGATCCAGGGCAGCGCCGATGCGGCGGCTTTGGTGTCTGCTATTGAGGGTGCGGGATACGAAGCCTGGGTGATCGCCACGGCGGCAGGGAGTAGCGCAGCCGAGACGGATGATCGCGCCGAAAAGAAGGACGCGGAACGCCGTGAACTGACACGCGATTTCACGATTGCTGCGGTGCTGACCGTGCCTGTCTTCATTCTGGAGATGGGCTCGCACGTCATTCCAGGCATGCACGACCTGATCGCATCAACGATCGGCATGCAGACGAATTGGTATCTCCAGTTCGTGCTGACGACCATTGTCCTGTTCGTGCCGGGCATCCGCTTTTACGACAAGGGGTTTCCGGCACTGTGGCGGCTCGCCCCCGACATGAACTCCCTGGTCGCGGTCGGCACGATGGCAGCCTATGGCTACTCGCTGGTCGCGACCTTCGCGCCAGGTTTCCTGCCCGCCGGAACGGTGAACGTCTATTTCGAGGCCGCCGCCGTCATCGTGACGCTGATCCTGCTCGGCCGTCTGCTGGAGGCCCGTGCTAAGGGACGCACTTCCGAGGCGATCAAGCGTCTTGTCGGCCTCCAGGCCAAGATGGCCCGTGTGCGCAGGGACGGAAAGACGGTCGAGTTGCCGATCGATTCCGTCCTGTCGGGAGATATCGTCGAGGTTCGTCCTGGCGATCGCATCCCGGTGGATGGCGACCTCATCGAAGGCGAAAGCTATGTCGACGAATCGATGATCACGGGAGAACCGATCCCCGTCTCCAAGAAGAACGGCAGCGAGGTCGTGGCCGGAACGGTGAACCAGAAAGGCGCATTCGCCATCCGTGCGACGGCTGTCGGCGGCAACACCGTTCTGTCGCAGATCATCCGCATGGTGGAAGAAGCGCAAGGGTCGAAGCTGCCGATCCAGGCGCTGGTCGACAAGGTGACGATGTATTTCGTGCCGGCGGTGTTTGTGGTGGCGATTCTCACCTTTGTTGCCTGGTTGTGGTTTGGCCCGTCGCCCGCGCTCACTTTCGCGTTGGTCAACGCCGTCGCGGTTCTGATTATCGCCTGCCCTTGCGCCATGGGTCTGGCTACACCAACCTCGATCATGGTTGGCACGGGCCGCGGTGCCGAGCTGGGCGTGCTTTTCCGCAAGGGTGAAGCGCTCCAGTTGCTGAAAGACGCCAAAGTCGTTGCAGTCGACAAGACGGGCACGTTGACGGAAGGCAAACCGGCTCTGACCGATCTGGAACTGGCGGCTGGATTTGAACGTGCAGACGTCTTGGGTCTGGTAGCTGCCGTCGAGGTCAAGTCCGAACACCCGATCGCTCGTGCGATCGTGGACGCGGCCGCCGCAGAGAACATCTCACTGCCGGACGTGTTGGACTTCGAATCTGTGACGGGGTTCGGCGTGAAGGCTACGGCCGGTGGCAAGCGGGTCGAAATTGGTGCTGACCGCTATATGAGCGAACTCGGCCACGATGTCGCTGCGTTCTCCAGGGTCGCCGAACGCCTCGGCGACGAGGGTAAATCGCCGCTCTATGCGGCGATCGAGGGCAAGCTCGCGGCGATCATCGCCGTGGCCGATCCGATCAAGGAGACGACGCCTGCGGCGATCAAGGCGCTGCACGATCTCGGCCTCAAGGTCGCGATGATCACCGGCGACAACAAACGCACGGCCGAGGCTATCGCCAAGCGCCTGGGAATCGACGAGGTGGTGGCCGAAGTGCTGCCGGACGGCAAGGTCGACGCGGTACGCCGCCTCAAGGCCGAGCATGGCAAGGTCGCCTTCGTCGGCGACGGCATCAATGACGCTCCGGCACTGGCCGAGGCGGATGTGGGCCTTGCCATCGGCACCGGCACGGACATTGCCATCGAGGCCGCCGACGTGGTGCTGATGTCGGGCAGCCTGCAAGGCGTGCCGAACGCGATCGCGTTGTCCAAGGCGACGATCGGCAACATCCGGCAGAACCTGTTTTGGGCCTTTGCCTACAACACGGCTCTGATCCCCGTTGCCGCTGGCCTGCTCTATCCGGCTTACGGTATCCTGCTGTCGCCGGTCTTCGCCGCCGGCGCGATGGCCCTGTCGAGCGTCTTCGTGCTCGGCAATGCGCTGAGGCTCAAGACCTTCCGCGCCCCCGCACAGGCTGAAAGCGGTGCCGTCCGGCACCGTCAGCCGGAACTTGCACCCGCGGTATAAGAACAAACGAGCCTGCTTCGGCAGGCTCGCCACATCTGCGAAAGGAATGAAGCGATGACCAACTCAGGAACTCCGTCGGTGCTGCTTTATACAACGCCAACCTGCCCCGATTGCCATGCCGTCAAGCGGTGGCTTACAGATCAGGGTGTGCCGTTCGAAGAGCGGGACCTGTCAGGTCCGCAGATCGCCGAAGAGGCGAAAGCGCGGACCGGCGTGCGCGTTGCCCCGATCACCATCGTCAATGAACAGGTTTTCTACGGAACCTTCGCCGACCAGAAACCCCGCCTTGCAGAGGCTCTGTCATCGAACATCGCCTGAGGGGAGATTGTCATGGCAAGACGAATCGAAATCCGGCAGGCGGCGCGCACCATCGACGTGCCGGACGGCCGAACCATTCTGGAGACGGCGCTGGAAGAAGGGATCGCATACCCTCATGGAGGCCGTTTCGGGTCGCTGCGGCTCCTGCAAGTCCCGATTGCTCAGCGGCGAGGTCGACCTTCTGCCGCACACGCGCTTTTCCCTGACGGACGATGAGCGGGCTCAGGGATTGATCCTCGCATGCCGCGCGCAGCCGCTTACGGACTGCACGGTCGCATGGCTCGACGAGGACGAGGAACAGCTTGATCTTCCCGTCCGCACCTTTCGGACGCGGGTCGTCGCGATCGACGACGCGACCCATGACATCCGGCAGATCAGCCTGGAAGTCGAATCAGGAGAGGCTGTCGCGTTCAGGGCGGGCCAGTATGCGCAGGTGACGTTCGACGGCGTTCCGACGCGTGACTATTCGATGGCGAACCGGCCGGGTCGATTCTGTCTCGAATTCCACATAAGGCATGTGCCTGGCGGAGCGACTAGCGAACACGTCGCCAGATCGCTCAAGGTCGGTGACGAGGTTACGGTTCGCGGTCCTCTCGGCAGCTCGTTTCTGCGCGAACAGCATACGGGACCGATTCTGGCAGTTGCCGGCGGATCGGGACTGGCGCCGATCAAGTCGATTGTCGAAACGGCACTGGTAAGCGGCCTGCGGCAGCCGATCCATCTTTATTTCGGGGCACGGACGGAGCGCGATCTCTATCTGGTCGAACATTTCAGTCTTCTGGCGAGCGCCTACGACAACCTCACCTTCACACCCGTGCTTTCGGAAGTGAGCCGATCCGATCACTTCCGAACCGGCTTGGTAACGGATGCGATCGTGAGTGACGTGCAGGACCTCGATGGTTGGAAGGCATATATGGCCGGACCGCCAGCCATGATCGATGCCTCCGGCATCATGCTTCGCGAGTTGGGCTTGCGCGGCGAGGACATACATGCGGACGTATTTTTTACGCCCGAAGAAGCGCCTACATAAGTGGATGAAAGGAACTGACTATGAACATCGGAAAAGCAGCGGCGGCATCGGGCGTCTCGGCGAAAATGATCCGCTACTACGAGTCGATCGGATTGATCGCGGAAGCGTCGCGAACGGATAGTGGATACCGGGATTACTCCGACAAGGACGTGCATACCTTGCGTTTTATCAGGCGTGCGCGCGATCTCGGTTTCTCGGTCGAGAAAATGACGGAATTGCTTGCACTCTGGCGAGACCGAGACCGGGCGAGCGCGGACGTCAAGCGCGTTGCGCTCGAGCATGTCGAAGAGCTTGAACGGAAGGCGCGCGAACTCAAGGAGATGAGTATGACGCTCAAGCACCTTGCCAATAACTGTCGGGGCAATGCTCGACCAGACTGCCCGATCATCGACGAGCTGGCGACCAATGTCGGCATCGAGACCAGCCCCTCAAGCAACCGTCATCATTTTGACGCGACGGGGAACAGATTCGAGCACACGAGGCCCGTCGTTTCGGCGAAGGTAAAACTGAGCGGCCACGGAGCCAGGGAGCGATAGCCATGATCCTTGCCGGCGAAATTCTGCACCTGTTCAAACGGGCATGTTCGGATGGCGACATGGAAGTTGCCGAGAAGCTTTTGCAGGCCCTTGAATTGATTGATACGCGACAGCATGGCGCCGCATCTTCTTACAAGCCGTTGTCTCAAGCTTATCTGGCTATCGGCGAACTTCCCGCGCCTCCGAGAAATGTCAGCGGCCTCATTAAGTCATCATCCGTTCAGTGAGATCCAAGGGTGGATGAGCCGGAAAACGGGACGGGCCAATGCCGACTTCGCAGGTCAACAGCTGCCCGCGTGGGCGGTGGACTCCGAAACTCAGCGGCGGCGTGAAACTTCCTCCTGGTATCCGAGCTCTCGTTCCGGCCAGGTACTCTTGATAAAAGCGAGGACAGACTGAATCTCTGCATCGGTCAGAACATCGGCAAAGCCGGGCATGTCGCTTTCGTAGTTGCCCCCGACGACGGCTGCGGTGCCTTCCTTGACGATGCGGAACAGGAGTTCATCGGCGTGGTGCCATGTGTGGCCACTCTCATCATGGGGAGGCGCCGGCAGCCGGCCGGAGGGAAGGGGCGATTTCCAGTCAGGCTGTCCCTCCAGATCCGCACCGTGGCAGGAGGCGCATTGGGCCGTGTAAACCTGCCGGCCTTGTTGGATGATTTCCACAGATGCCGCGGCAGTGGATGCGCTACGTGCCTGATGCCAGCCAGCAAGGAGCGCGAGGAGCACCCCTCCGAGCAGTAAGCCGGGCCACAGAATATTACGGAACTCTTTTCGCATGATTTGTATGATTGGTGGTAAGGAATTTTAGTTGGCTGCATGCCGAGCTTGAATATCTGCCAGAGGTATGATGCCACAGGCAATGGACATTCCCGTGACCAGCGCCTATCTTTCCGGCATGTTCGCGCGCTTCGTCACCATGCTTGCCGTCCTCGCGATCACCGTCATCACGACGGTGACGTCTGCGCATGCGGCGCGCTTGAGCGCGGAGCCGGATCACTCGGTGCATGTCGCCGAGATGATGCACGCTGTGGCTGGCAGCGAAAATCCCTGTGAGGGCTACCAGCACTGTGGAGCAGGTGACGTCGCAAGCTGTGCGCTGCTTTGCACCGGTCTTTCGGTCTTCCTGACCTTGCCCGGCGAGGGCTCTGGCAGCGATTACGGGCCTGTCAGCCATGCCCTGCCCGCTGATGCCATCCTTGCCAGCCGCGCACCCGGACTGAACGAACGACCTCCCAAACTCCGTCTCCTCTGATCACGTGCCCGGGCTGCGGCCTGCGGCGCCCATCGGCTTTGAAGAACGGGACTAACTGTCCCGAGGAGACGACCATGAATACCATTTCACGACGCGGCTTTCTTGCCGCTGGCGCAGCCATGCTGGCCTCTGCGCATTTGCCCCGAATCGCGTCGGCGCAGGGCATCGCCCCGCTGCCCTTGCACGCCGCCAGCCGGGTGCTGGACATCGACGGTCGCGCCGCCACCGTTTGGGGCCTTGCCGGCCCGGCCGGACAGGGCTTGACGCTCGACCCTGGCGCGCGGTTCCGGGTGGATCTGCGCAACGATCTCGATGTTGAAACGCTGATCCACTGGCACGGCCAGATCCCGCCCAACGCACAGGATGGCGTGCCCGACATGCCCTTGCCTATGCTCGCACCCGGCGAGACGCGCGCCTATGACTTTGCACCGCTGCCCGGCACCTACTGGATGCACGCGCATGTGCCGCTGCACGAAATGCGCCTTCTGGCAGCACCGCTGATCGTGCGCAGCGCCGAGGATATCAGCGCCGACCGTCAGGAAGTAGTGCTTTTCCTGCATGACTTCTCGTTCAAGGCGCCCGAGGAAGTGATGGCCGAGATCCTCGACGGCCATGGGACGGCAGACGGCCATGGAGGCGGCCACGGCGCGGGCATGGGCGGCATGGCGGGTATGGATCATGGCGCCATGGGGAACATGCCGATGGAAGGCATGGATCACGGCGCCATGGGCGGCATGATGGGGATGGGTGCCATGGACGGCATGGCGATGGACCTCAATGACTACGACTGGGACGCCTATCTTGCCAATGACCGCACGCTGTCGGACCCCGAGGTGGTGCAGGTCGAGCGCGGCGGGCGCGTCCGCCTGCGTGTGATCAACGCCGCCGCGGCGACAGTGTTCTGGATCGAGACCGGCGAGGCGCAGGCGCGGCTTGTTGCGGTGGACGGACATGCGGTTCAGCCGGTTTCTGGCACGCGCTTCGGCCTGGCCATGGGCCAGCGGCTCGATCTGGAGATCGACCTGCCGAACGAGGGCGGCGCTTGGCCGATCCTCGCGCTGCGGGAAGGCGCGCGTGAGCGCACCGGCCTGATCCTTGCCACGCAGGGTGCCGAAATCCGGCGCATCGATGCCGTGGCTGAATCGGAAGCCCCCGCCTTCGACACCGATCTGGCGCAGGAGTCGCGTCTGCTCGCGGCGGAGGCGCTGCCGGATCGGCCGGTGGACCGCAGCCATATGGTGATGCTGGGCGGCTCGATGCAGCCCTATGTCTGGACGATCGACGGAGCCGTCTGGGGACAGCATCGCCCGATAGCCGCGCGCAGCGGTGAGCGGGTAGTGCTGTCCTTTCACAACATGTCGATGATGGGTCACCCGATGCATCTGCACGGGCATGTCTTCCAGGTCGTCGGGCTGAACGGACGTGCGGTCGCGGGCGCGTTGCGCGACACGGTCTATGTGCCGCCGATGTCGATGGTCGATGTGGCGCTCGACGCCGGTGAGGCGGCGCGCTGGATGTTGCATTGCCACCACATGCCGCATCTCGAAACCGGCATGATGACCGAATTCGCGGTCAGCGCATAGGCCAAACCGAGAACGCCGGATTCCGGCGTTCTCCTTCAGCAACAAGGAGGCGGACTCATGTCGATGTCTCACGGCGGCCATGCCGGTCACGTGCCCGCGGGCGGCGACCGCAAGATACTTGTCATCTCGGGTTGGCTCACCGGGCTTTATTTTATAGTCGAACTCGGCATCGGCATTTGGACAGGCTCAGTCGCCGTCATTTCCGATGCCTTCCACACCTTCTCGGCCGTGGGCGGCGTCCTTATCGCGCTGGTCGCGCTGCGCCTGACTGAGCGGAAATCCAGCCCGGCGCGCACCTTCGGCTATGTCCGGGCCGAGATTCTTGGTGCCCTTTTCAACGGCCTGTTTCTCATCGTGATGGCTCTTGTAGTGCTGTGGATGGGTGCGATGCGCCTCATGGAGCCAATCGAACTGGCCACGACGCCAATGCTGTTCGCCGCTGCGGGCGGGATCGCCACCGAGGTTGTTGCGCTCTGGTTGCTCTACGAACGCCAGAAGGGCAACCTGAACATGCGCGGCGCGTATTGGCACATCCTGCAGACCTTCATCGGCAGCTTCCTGATCATCATCTCGGCGCTGGTGATCCGGTTCACGGGCTTTCTGGCCATCGACCCGCTGCTTGGCATGGCCTTCGGGCTAGTGCTGCTATGGGCTTCCTGGGGCATTCTGCGCGAGGCATTGCATATCCTGTTGCAAGGCACGCCGGAAGATCTCGACCTGGAAGCCACGATCGAGGCCATCCGAGGGCTGGAGGGAGTTACGGATGTGCATCACGTCCATGCCTGGAGCCTGACATCCGGGCGGAATGTCTTCTCAAGCCACATCTGCGTGCGGGACTGGCAGGACGGTGAGCGGGTGCTGCGGCAGGCGAATAATCTCCTGCGCGAGCGATTCAACATCTATTTCTCAACGTTACAGATCGAGGAATATTGTCTCGACGGTGAGGAGACAGCAGCCGACATCGATATCATGCAGTCACATTCCGGGCCAGAACAGACCAAGGTTCGAAACATTCACGATAGTCACTGACTCCCGTTTTTCCGATCACCTCTTGACCTTCCAACGATTGGAACGCGCAGAACAGGTGAAACGTAAACTCAGGATGAAAACGCCGGGGAGGCGTGAAAATGACCAGAAAGACAGAACACGATCACGAGAAGCATCCGCACGATCATTCGGCCCACGGGCATGTGCACGATCATGTGCATGACCACACGGCTGTCGCGCAGGACGCAGCCCACAAGGTTAAGGACCCGGTCTGCGGCATGATGGTCGATCCACATACGACCGAGCACAAGGCTGAACATGCCGGTCGGCCCTATTACTTCTGCTCGGCTGGGTGCCGAACAAAGTTCCTGGCCGATCCGGAACGGTATCTCGATCCAGAATCTGCGGCAGAGAAGACCGCGCCGGTTCCCGAGGGGACGATCTACACCTGCCCGATGCACCCAGAGATTCGGCAGGTCGGCCCCGGATCATGCCCGATTTGCGGAATGGCGCTGGAGCCGGTGCTGGTCAGCCTCGACGCCGGACCGAACGAGGAACTGATCGACATGACGCGTCGGTTCTGGATCGGCCTCGCTCTGACGATCCCGGTGTTCATCCTCGAGATGGGCGGGCACCTGTTTGGGCTGACGCATGTCATCGGTCAGCAGGCGTCGAACTGGTGGCAATTGATTCTAGCGTCCCCGGTTGTTCTCTGGGCGGGTTGGCCGTTCTTTCAGCGCGGCTGGCAGTCGCTGGTCAACCGCAGCCTCAACATGTTCACCCTGATCGCCATGGGCACCGGCACGGCATGGCTCTACAGCATCGTTGCCACATTGGCGCCTGACATCTTCCCGGATGCGTTCCGGCAAGCCGACGGCTCGGTCGCGGTCTATTTCGAGGCGGCGGCGGTCATCACCGTGCTTGTTCTGCTCGGACAGGTGCTGGAATTGCGTGCGCGCGAAAGCACCAGCGGCGCGATCCGTGCGCTGCTCGACCTTGCCCCCAAGACCGCCCGGATCATTCGTGACGACGGCAGCGAGGAGGAGGCGCAGCTCGACGCCGTCCAAGTCGGCGACCGCCTGCGGGTCCGGCCCGGCGAGAAAGTCCCGGTGGATGGCGAGGTGCTGGAAGGCCGCAGCGCCGTGGACGAGTCGATGGTGACAGGTGAGTCGATGCCGGTGACCAAGGAGGTCGGTTCCACGGCCATTGGTGGCACCATGAACCAGTCGGGGGCGCTGGTGATCGAGGCGAAGAAGGTCGGCCGCGACACCATGCTGTCCCAGATCGTCCAGCTCGTCGCCGAGGCGCAGCGCAGCCGTGCCCCGATCCAGCGGCTTGCCGACCAGGTGTCGGGCTGGTTCGTGCCGGCGGTGATCGTGGTCGCGGTCCTTGCCTTCATCGTGTGGTCGATTTGGGGGCCGGAGCCGCGCTTCTCATTCGGTCTGATCGCGGCGGTCTCGGTCCTGATCATCGCCTGTCCCTGCGCGCTGGGGCTAGCGACGCCGATGTCGATCATGGTCGGCGTCGGCCGCGGCGCACAGGCGGGCGTTCTAATCAAGAACGCCGAGGCGTTGGAGCATATGGAGAAGGTCGACACCATCATCGTCGACAAGACCGGCACGCTGACCGAGGGCCGGCCCGCCGTCACTGCCATTGTGCCGGCGCCAGGCTTCACCAAGGAGGAGGCGCTGCGGCTGGCCGCCAGCGTCGAACGCGCCAGCGAGCATCCGCTGGCGCTGGCCATCGTGCGCGCTGCCGAGGAGCGCGGGATCGCGATGGCGCCGGTTGTGGATTTCGACTCGCCCACAGGCAAGGGCGCGATCGGGGTGGTGGATGGCAAGCGCATTCCGCTGGGCAATGCGAAATTCCTTGCCGAGCAGGGCGTCGATGTCGCGCCGCTGGCCGAGGAGGCCGACCGGCTGCGCGAGGACGGCGCGACCGCAATCTTCATGGGCGTGGATGACCGCGTCGCCGCGATTTTCGCCATCGCCGATCCGGTCAAGCCATCGACGCCCGAGGCCCTAGCCGCGCTGAAGGCGCAAGGCATCCGGGTTGTCATGCTGACCGGCGACAACTGGACCACCGCGAAGGCCGTCGCCCGCCAGCTCGGCATCGACGAGGTCGAAGCGGAGGTTCTGCCCGATCAGAAGAGCGCGGTCGTGCAGCGGCACAAGGCGGCGGGCGAAGTGGTGGCAATGGCGGGTGACGGCGTCAACGACGCGCCGGCACTGGCTGCGGCCGATGTCGGCATCGCCATGGGCACCGGCACCGATGTGGCGATGGAAAGCGCCGGTGTCACCCTGCTCAAGGGCGATCTGACTGGCATCGTGCGTGCCCGGCGACTTTCGAAAGCGGTGATGGGCAACATCCGTCAGAACCTGTTCTTCGCCTTCATCTACAACGCGTTGGGCGTGCCGGTTGCGGCCGGGCTGCTCTATCCGTTCTTCGGAATCCTCTTGTCGCCGATCATCGCCGCCGCCGCCATGGCACTGTCATCGGTCAGCGTGATCGCCAATGCGGCGCGACTGCGAGGGGTGAAACTGTGAGGGCGACAAAACGACGGCGAGACAATGAAATCCACGATCGAGGTTTGACGATGCAAAGCGATCTCACCATCAGCCGACGCGTCCTTTTGGCGGCTGCCGGCGCGTTTCCTCTAGCTTTGTCCTTGTCCGGCTACCTGCGGGCTGAGACGCTGCCGCTGGTCAAGGTCACCAAGGACCCCAATTGTGGCTGCTGCGACGGCTGGTCGGACCATATCAAGGCGGCGGGGTTTCCGGTGCGCGTGATCGAATCTGACGATGTGTTCAACCTGAAACAGCAACTGGGTGTGCCAGCCGACCTTGTCTCTTGCCATACCGCCGAGGTGGACGGATATGTGATCGAAGGCCATGTCCCGGCAGCCGCCGTGCGTCGCTTGCTGGCCGAGCGGCCAAAGGCCATCGGCCTTGCGGTGCCGGGCATGCCGGCTGGTTCACCTGGCATGGACTTCCCCGGTGTAGAGCCGGAGCCGTATGAGGTGCTGCTGTTCAACGCTTCCGGCCGCAACGTGTTTTTGCGTTTTCTCGGCGCGCAGGAGGTTTGATCGGAGTCAGCACATGATCGTTCAACTCATGACCGGCCTACTGTTAGACCATGCTCCAGCGTGTCCCATCCGAGTGGGCCTCAGCGTGAACGGGCGTGCCCAAGTGGCGTTTCGATTGCCAAGCGACTGGTTGCGACATCTGTCGACGGCGCTCCTGCTGCTCGCTGTCAGCGCCTTTTTTCTGCAGCCACTGGCGCATGCGGGCCCGAGCGGACGCTCTGCCCATCACGATGTCGCCATTACTACAATGGCGCAGCCTTGCGCCTATACCCATTCGTCTGACTACGGGCACGAAGCCTCCATCAAACACTGCGAACAGGACAATACGGTATCGGGCGTGGTCGACTGCTGTCCGACCTGTCTAGTCGCCGCCATTACTCCCGAGAGCCAGTCGCTGACTCCTCATGCAAGCAGCGAACATCTGCGTCTCCTAGTTCCGAACCATATCGGGCGAGTTCTTCCAGGCATCCTGAGACCTCCACGTCTGAACACATCGGCGTAGGCGCGTATGACTGAGGGCGGGCTTTGGCCCTGGGTCCCTCAGTCGACCGGCTATTGAACAACCGACAGACGACCACGGGCGCATGCGTCGATTAATGACGCCGGCCCTCCGGTATCAAGGGATGAAAACAATGAAACGAACTGCACTCGCCCTTTCGCCAGTGTTGCTGGCAGGCTGCCTGATTGCGCTGGCGCAAGCCGAGTAACGACACTCACCGCATCGTTCATTGGCCGTCGAACTGACTGCATCGCGAACCTGGGTGCCGGGTTTCCCCAGCGCCAAGGCGATCGAGGCCTCCTCCTAAAATCTCTTCATCCGCGTGAGCAAATCAGAGGAAGACATCATGCGAACTTTCATACTCGTGGCGATTGCCGCGATCGCGACAGGCAGTGCCTGGTGGCTCTGGAGCCAGCCCGATGCTGCAAGCCCGGCGGAAGAGGGCCAGGCTCTTGCTGCTGTAACTCTGCCGGCCACACTGTCACCCGAGGCCGAAGCCGGTCAGCAGATATTTGCCGCCAACTGCGCTTCCTGCCACGGCACGAACGCTGAAGGGCGTGCGGGAACCGCACCTCCGCTCATCCACAAAATCTATGAGCCGGGTCATCACAGCGACATGGCTTTCGTCTTGGCAGCACGCAACGGGGTGCGCGCCCATCACTGGCGCTTCGGAAACATGCCCCCGGTGCCGGGACTCACGGATGCGGACCTAGCCGGCATCATCCGTTTCGTGCGGGAGGTTCAGGTTGCGAACGGCATTCAATAAGCCGCTGACCTATGGCGACCTAGCCGTGACCGAGGTCATATCCGGCTGCGGTCTTGCCGCATTCTCGGCTACCGTCCAGACGCTCGCCATCGACAAACAATAATGTAGCAAATGGCGAGGCACTCCAAATCAATCGAACTTCGTCATCTCCGCTATTTCGTGGCTGCAGCCGAGCATGGCAGTTTTCGCAAGGCTGGAGTTGTACTTGGACGGTCGCAATCGGCAATCAGCCGCTGCATTGTTGATCTCGAAGACAGGTTGGGCGCGTCACTCTTTCACCGACACGCATGGGGCGTGTCTCAGACTTTTGCAGGTCAACGTTTTCTTCATCGTGCGCGACGAGCGATCAGGACGATCAGTGAAGGCGCAAATGAGGTAACCGCTGCTGGACGTTCCGAGCAAGGACGGGTGCGGATCGGCATCTATTCCTCCATCGCTTCCGGCTTCCTCGCCGAACTGCTCTACACCTATGGCCTCCGGCATGGAAACGTTAGGATCGAGTTGGTCGACGGCAATCCCGAGGAGCATGTCGCCGCCATCCGGCAGTTCCGCCTCGACGTCGCCTTTTTGACCGGCGATCGGGATTGGCCCGGCTGCGACCGCGCGCAATTGTGGTCTGAGCGGGTCTTCGTGGTGCTGCCAGATCGCCATCCCCTCGCCGCCCGCGCCGAACTGTCGTGGCCGGATTTGACCGAGGAGCCATTCATCGTCAGCGAGGCTGCGCCAGGCCAGGAGATTCACGATCATCTGGTGCGGGAACTGGCATCGCTCGGCCGGCGCCCGGAGATCCAGGTGCAGTCGGTCGGCCGCGACAACCTCTTGCCGCTGGTGGCAATCGGCCGGGGACTAACGCTGGTGAGCGAGGCCATGACCGTCGCCATGCTGCCCGGCATCACTTACCGGCCTATCAAAGGGGAGATACTTCCCTTCTCGGCCGTTTGGTCCCCCCGAAACGACAATCCCCCCTTACGCAGAATACTTGCCATGGCCAGAGTGGCATCCGCGAAATCCACGAAAATCAGGTAGTCGGCATCTTAGAGTGGGGCGAGCGACGAGCCTTTGCGAAGCCGCGATCCGTGGCGATAAACCGTTCCAGCATCGGCACGATGAGCCTGACGGGATCGGCGGCGGGCTGGGCCGTCTCGCGGGCCAGCACTCCAGCGTAGGCGGTCAGATCGCGGTGAAGCGACGCGGGCAGTTCCACCGTTACCTTGACAGGCTTGTCGTCCGTCAGCGGGCCGAGCTTCAGCTTGGTCATGGTCAACCTCCTGCCGGCTCGAACACAAGGTCGCGGGTGACGATGATCCTGACCGGGAAACCGGGCCGGATCGTCAATGTCGGCGCAACCTGCAACTGGCGCTGGACGATCTGCTGGCCCGCCTGATTGACGGTATCCTGCGCGCCGTCGCGGATGGCCCGGATAAGCCGGTCCTCGTCGCTCGTCGCCAGCTCCGTGCCCATGCCAAGCAGCGTGGACAGCCCTGCGGCCTTCATCAGATCCCACCAATGATAATCGACACCATCCTCAAGGCCGGCGTAACCGCTGGCATCCGCGCCCGGCAGGCGCTCCAGAACGATGGAACGGCCGCCGGGCAGGATCAGGCGATTCCATACCAGCAGCACGCGACGCTGGCCGAAGGTTACGCCGTCATCGTATTGACCGATGATGCGCGTTCCCTGCGGGATCAGAAGCAGCGAGCCCGTCGGGCTGTCATAGACGTTCTCCGTCACTTGGGCTGTGATCTGGCCCGGAAGGTCGGACCTGATGCCGGTGATGAGTGCGGCCGGAATCACGGCCCCGGCCTGAAGGATATAGGGAGACGCCGGCGGCATGACGCGATCAGGCGCAACGGTCTGCCGGTCCACCGGCCCGTTGAGGAAAGCCGTGTGCCGGTCCTGCGTCGCGGGCTGTCCGCCGAGGCCGAGACCGGCAAGGCCTGGCATGGCCGTCCCTGCCGGCGCTACCGTGCGCGGGCCGGACTGGAAGAACACACCGCTCAACCGTGCGGCTTCTTCCTCAGCGAGACGACGCTGTTCATCCGGATCGACGGCGGGTGTCGCGATGGGCGGCGGCGCGACAGGCTGCCCCCGGTTCTGCGCCTCAAGGATCGGACGGCCGAGGTCGCCGGGCAAGGCCGGTCCAAGGACCGGGCCGGTATAGTCACGCGGCAAGCCCGCCAGCCCATCCGCCGTGGGCCGGTTCTCGGTCGAATAGAGTTCGCTGCCACCCGGTCCCGCGTTGCGGGTCTGGAGCGCATAGATCAGCGCCCCGCCGATGCCGAGAAGGGCGACGGCTCCGGCGCCCGCCAGCACCTTGCGGGACAGGCGGGTGACGCGGGGCGGCTCGGCGCGCAACCGCATGGGAGCCGTGGTGTCGGTGCCACTCATGAGGGTGATCCTCCCGTGGTCGCACCGGCTGGCTGGGCTGCGGCCTGCGTCTGCTCGACGCGGACGATCCTGACGACCTGCTGGCGGTCGCCGCTCCCAAGGCGCAGCTCGGCCGCGCCGAACAGCCTGTCCACGATCAGGACGTTCTGGTGGATGCGGCTGTTGACGATCTGCGGCTCGCCGTCCGACCCAAGGACGAACAATGGCGGCATCTCTCCCTGCACGATGCCACGCGGGAACACGACATAGACGCGCCTGCCGTCGTCGAAGACAGAGACTGGACGCCAAGGCGGGCTGTTGCCCTGCACCTGCAAGCCGTAGCGATAGTTGCGCGCGGCCTCGGCCGGGATGACGGGGGCAGAGGGCGTGGTGGCGCGGCTTCCCGGCGGTGGTGCTGGATAGGCCCATGCGACGGCGGGCATGTAGAGCGCTTCCCGCGCGCGCAACTCGATCATGTAGATGCGCCGGTCGGTGGTGATGACGAGGTTGGTCGAGATGTCCGGCCGGGTCGGCTTCACCAGCACATGCACCCGGCGGGTCGGGCCGCTTCCGCTCTCGGTATCACCTATGATCCATCTTGCGGTATCGCCGGCGGCAATCGGTCCCGCGCCGGTCAGGCTTTCGCCCGGCTCCAGTGCGATGGTGGTGATCTGCCCAACCGCGGCATAGACCTGATAGAGCGCGCCTTCGCTCCACGGATAAATCTGGATGGCATTGTAGTAGCCTTCCCGGCGCGGCTCGACGCGGGCAGCGGCATTGGCGTTCTCGACGCGGGCCGTCGCCGTGCCGGCAGCCTCGCCACCCCGCGCCACAGTCCAGGCGGGCGGGACATGCAGCGGCCGGGACCTTGTGTCGGTCGCAGCCGCCTGCACGGTCGGCAACGGCGGCACGTCGGCGTCGTAGCTGAACTCCGGCGTCCGGTTGGTCGCGCAGCCGGCCAGCATGGTGGCGGAAAGCAGCAAAGCCGCGCAGGCGGGTTTACGGAAAACCGGAAGCCCGGCTCTGCGGAAAATCGTGGCGTTCATTGGCTCATCTCCCGAGACCAGTTGATCGCGTTGATGTAGATTCCAAGGGGATTGGCGCGGAGCCTCTCGGCGGTGCGCGGGGTCTGGATCACGATGGTCAGGATCGCGGTCCAACGTTCGGTGGTGGAGAGTTGCCCGTTCTCATAGTGCCGTTCGGTCCAGGCCACGCGGAAACTGTCCGGCGACGCCCGGATGATGCTCGACACCTCGACGGCGATCTGCTGGCGGCCGACGCGCGTGAAGGGATCATTGGAGCGGGCGTAGTCGTTCAACGCCGCCGCGCCCCGGTCGGTGGTGAACTCGTAGGCCCTGAGCCAGTTCTGGCGCACGACAATGGCGTCCGCCGGGAGCGAGCGCACCTGTTCGATAAAACGGCCGAGGTGAAAGGCGATCTGCGGATCGGTGGGTCGATAATCGGCCGCTGCCGGCGCGACGGCTTGCGCCTGGCCGAGATTGTCCACCTGAACCACCCAAGGCACGGCGGTCCCGCGCGCCGATTGCCAGACAAGAGCGCCGGCGAACCCGACCGAGAGGATCATTGAGCCGAACGCCATGTAGCGCCAGTTCTTCGCCTGCACGCGGGCCGAACCGATGCGTTCGTCCCAGACCTGTGCGGCGCGCTGATAGGGCGTTTCGGGTTCCGGCACCTTGCCGTAATGGGTCGTCGGTCGTTTGAAGATGTTCATGTGCGGTCACTTTCGGAAAGGCTGACGGAAGAGCCGCCACCGTGGCTGTCGCCGGACCGGACGGCATGGGCGGCAGCGGTGACGCCATGGCTCATCGCCCGGCTGCGACGCATCTGCTGCGCCCAGGCCGGCGGCCCATCTGCTGCAGGGGGTGACGGCTCGGGCGACGGGGCGCCCCCGACCGTGCCCATCGAGGAGCTGCCGCCGGACGCCGCGAACCCGGCTTTTGCGCCATCGGAGTAGCTGGATTTCACGCTGTCGGCGGCACGGGAGGCTGCGCGCTTCAAAGGCGAGATGGCAGCCGAGCCTGCGGCACGGGCCACACCGCCAAGGCCGGAGGCGACCCCGGCCGCGGCGGAGTCGCCCATGGAGCCGAGGGAATAGGCCGACGAGGCCGCACCGGCGGCCGAGGCACCACCGCGGGCAAGCGCAGCACCGCCCGAGAGTGCGGCACCGCCGCCCCGCGCGGCGAGCATGGTCGCGCCACCGGCAGCGATTGCGGCACCGCCGACAGCGAGGCCGGTCCCAACGGCGGCGCCGGCGCTGAGTTGGGGACCACCGGAGACAAGGCCGGTGGCGATGCCGGGGCCGAATATGCCGAGACCAAGCAACGACAAGGCTGCCAGCACAATCGCCATCGCGTCGTCGATGGTGGGGGTGGCGCCACCGAAGCCGGCCGTAAACTGGCCGAAGAGCGTTGAGCCGATGCCGATGATGACGGCCAACACCAACACCTTGATGCCGCTCGACACGACATTGCCTAGCACGCGCTCGGCCATGAAGGCGGTCTTACCGAACAACCCGAAGGGGATCAGCACGAAACCCGCAAGCGTCGTCAACTTGAACTCGATCAGGGTGACAAAGAGCTGGATCGCCAGGATGAAGAAGGCGAGGATCACCAGCGCCCAGGCGAAGAACAGGCAGAGGATCTGCACCAGGTTCTCGAAGACCGCGATCCAGCCCATGAGATCGGAGATGGATTCGAGCAGCGGCCGACCGGCATCGAGGCCAATCTGCGCAACGCGGCCTGGGCGCAGGAGATCGGCAGCGGAAAAGCCGGTGCCCGAGGCCATGAGGCCAAGGCCGGCGAAACTCTCGAAGACGATGCGGGAGAGGTTGTTCCAATTGGAAATCAGATAAGCGAAGACCCCGACGAAGATGGTTTTCTTCACCAGGCGGGCGAGAACGTCATCATCTGCGCCCCAGGCCCAGAACAGGGCAGCGAGCGTGACGTCGATGACGATGAGTGTGGTGGCGATAAAGGCCACTTCACCGCCGAGCAGGCCAAAGCCCGAGTCGATATAGCTGGTGAAGATGCCGAGAAAGTTGTCGATGACCCCCGTTCCGCCCATGACTATCGTCCCCCATCCGGGCCGGGCGTCGACTGCGCGGGCGCCCGGCCGAGGAAGCGGTCGCGGGTCTCGGCCCAGACGCCCAGGCATTCGACATCATTGGCTGCCGCTTCGCCCATCTCCTGACAGCGGCGCTGCCCTTCGCGCAGGGGATCGACCTGCCGCGCAAGTGAAGAAGCGGAAGGTGCTGGCGCGGGGGCTTCTTCGCGGGTCATCTCGATGATCGCCGCGGTGATCGCGACAGTGACGAATACGATGGCCGCGATGCGGGCCAGCACCTTCCCTTCCATGATCTGCCCTCCCGGCGTCAGTTGAACATCTGCGCGTTGCCGGGCTGGTAGCCGCTGCCCGGTGCCAGGAAGCGCTCGCGCTGGATACGGCCCTGCTCAGCGGCGGTCGCTCGCTCCGCTTCTGTCAACGCATCGGCGCGACCGTTCGCTGAGATGACCGCGATCAGGTCGGAAAGCTGGTGCGACTGGAGCGCGAGAAGCTGGTTGCCGGCTTGGGTGGCCTGAAGCGCGCCCGTCGCGCCCTGGCTTTCGCCGACGAGCGCGGACATCTCAGCCCGGTTAGTGTCGATGTTACCGACGACACCGGCCTGCACCCGCATGGCGTCCTGAAGACCCCCAACGGTATTCTCCCAGCGGGACCGGGCATCGGCGATGAGCTGCTGGTCGGTGGTTGCGAGAGAGAGATTGCCGTAATCCTGCTGGAACATCTGGTCGATGTTCTGCACGTCGAAGGCGATATTCTGGGCCTGTCCGAGAAGTTGCTGGGTGCGCTGGACGTTCTGCTGAAGCGCCTGAAGCGAACTGTAGGGCAGGCTCGCAAGGTTGCGGGCCTGGTTGATCAGCATCTGCGCCTCGTTCTGGAGCGAGGTGATCTGGTTGTTGATCTGCTCCAGCGTGCGGGCGGCGGTCAGCAGGTTCTCGGCATGGTTGGTCGGGTCGTAGACGATCCTGCCGAACCCGCCAAAGAAGGCGTGGGCCGGCGTCGTGAACACCGGGGCCAGCGCCGGCGGTGCGGCAAGCGCCAGGGCAAGCGCCAAAGTGCTGACCATTCGGGTGAACCGGGGAATTGCGCGCGTCATGGGGTAATCTCCTCTTCATCCAGGATGAGTTCGATTTCGCCGACGTCAGCGACTGTCGGCGGCGGGATTTCGTTTTCGGTTACGAGATTGGTGAGGTCAGGGATGAGATCGGCGGCCCATTCGACGCCGCGTGCGTGAAGCCAGGCGGAGAGGAACCCTTCGCGGCCATGTTCGGCAAGAATCTCGTTTATCAGCGTCTGATCGGATTTGGCCGATGCGGCGCAGAGCGCCAATCCGACTTCCGACAAGCCAAGGTCGAACAAGCGGTTGCCGCGCCGCGACTGGCAGTAGTAGTCCCGCTTGGGCGTGGCCCGCGCGAGGATTTCGATCTGCCTGTCGTTGAGGCCGAAGCGGCGATAGATCGCCGTGATCTGCGGCTCGATGGCGCGCTCGTTCGGCAAGAGGAGCCGCGTCGGGCAGCTTTCGATGATCGCCGGCGCGATGGCGGAATTATCAATGTCGGACAGCGACTGCGTGGCGAAGATGACACTGGCGTTCTTCTTGCGCAGGGTCTTGAGCCACTCCCTGAGCTGGTCTGCAAACCCTTCGTCATCGAGCGCCAGCCAGCCCTCGTCGATAATCAGCAGCGTGGGCCGCCCGTCCAACCTGTCACCGATGCGATGGAACAGGTAGGACAGAACCGCCGGCGCTGCGCCGGTGCCGACCAGACCCTCGATCTCGAACGCCTGCACGTCGGCAGAGCCAAGATGCTCGGTCTCGGCATCGAGAAGGCGTCCATAGGGACCACCGACACAATAAGAGCGCAGCGCCTGTTTCAGGTCATTGGATTGCAGCAACACGGCGAGGCCGGTGATGGTGCGCTCTCCGACCGGAGCGGACGCCAGCGAGGTCAGCGCCGTCCAGAGATGCTCCTTCACCTCGGGCGTGATCTGGATATTCTCGCGCATCAGGATTGCCACGATCCAATCGGCAGCCCAGGCCCGTTCGGCAGTCTCGTGGATGCGGGCCAGCGGTTGCAGCGAAACAGACGTTTCGGAAGCGTCGGTCAGTTCGCCGCCGAGATCATGCCAATCACCCTGCATAGCGAGTGCGGAGGCACGGATGGAGCCGCCGAAATCGAAGGCGAAGACCTGTGAGCGCGCGTAGCGGCGGAACTGTAAGGCCATCAGCGCCAGCAGCACCGACTTGCCGGCGCCGGTCGGTCCGACGACGAGTGTATGGCCCACGTCGCCGACATGAAGGGACAGCCGGAACGGGGTCGATCCTTCGGTCCTGCCGTAAAGCAGCGGGGGTGCGCCGAAGTGATCGTCCCGTTCCGGCCCCGCCCACACGGCGGACGAAGGGACCATGTGGGCAAGGTTGAGCGTCGAGACCGGGGGCTGGCGGACATTGGCATAGGCATGTCCAGGCAGGCTGCCGAGCCAGGCGTCGACGGCATTGACCGTCTCGACCATGACGCTGAAATCGCGGGACTGGATGATCTTCTCGACCAGCCGCAGCTTTTCGTCGGCCCGCCGGGCATCCTCGTCCCAGACGGTGACGGTCGCCGTGACATAGGCCATGCCAGCCATGTCGGCGCCGAGTTCCTGCAACGCCATGTCCGCGTCGGCCGCCTTGTTCGCCGCATCGGTGTCCAGGAGCGCAGATTGCTCGTTGGTCATCACCTCCTTGATGATCGCCGCGATGCTCTTGCGCTTTGCGAACCATTGCCGCCTGATCTTCGTCAGCAACCGGGTCGCGTCGGTCTTGTCCATCAGGATGGCGCGGGTGGACCATCGGTAGGGAAAGGCCAGTCGGTTCATCTCGTCGAGCAGGCCGGGTGTGGTGGTGCCTGGAAAGCCGGTGATCGTCAGCACCCGGAGATGCTGATTGCCCAGCCGCGGCTCCAATCCTCCAGTCAGAGGTTGATCGGCCAGCAGCGCGTCGAGATACATCGGCACTTCCGGCACGCGCACGCGATGCCGGTTGGTCGAGATCGACGAATGCAGGTAGGTCAGCGTCCCGGCGTCATCGAGCCAGCGGCACTCCGGCATGAAACCGTCGAGCAGCGCCAGCACGCGGTCGGTGCGGTCGATGAAGCCGCGCACCAGTTCCCAGGGATTTACGCCCGAAGTCTCGCGGCCCTCGTAAAGCCAGGACTCCGAGCGCGCCGCATCCTCGGCAGGCGGAAGCCACAGGAAGGTCAGGAAGTAGCCCGAGACGAAATGGCTGCTTTCTTCCTCGAAATCGGCCTTGCGCTCGGCATCGACCAGCGCGGAGGCGGGATCGGGGAAGCGGCTCGCGGGATAGGTCGCGGCCTCCGATCGCTGCGCCTCGACGAAGATGGCCCAGCCGGAGCCGAGGCGGCGGAAGGCGTTGTTCAGCCGTCCGGCCACCGCGACCAGTTCCGCCGCGACGGCAGAATCCAGATCCGGCCCGCGAAACTTCGCAGTCCTCTGGAACGAGCCGTCCTTGTTCAACACCACGCCGGAGCCGACCAGCGCCACCCAGGGAAGGTAATCAGCGAGGCGCGAGGCGGTGCGGCGGTATTCTGCGAGATTCATCATGGCTCGTGCCTCACACCGAGAAATGGCCGGGGATGCGCAGATGGCGGCGCGCGACCTCGACGAAGAGCGGATCGCGTTTGGCGGCCCAGACGGCTGCGATATGGCCGACCGCCCAGATGAGAATGCCGGCGAACCAGAGCTGGAGGCCGAGGCCGACCGCCCCGGCCAGCGTGCCGTTGAGGATGGCGACGGATCGCGGCGCACCGCCGAGCAGGATCGGCTCGGTCAGGGCGCGGTGGACCGGGACAGCGAAGCCCGGCACCGCGTCGAGGGCCTCAAAACTCACGGCCATCAGACCAGCGCCCCGCCGCCGAAGCTGAAGAACGAGAGGAAGAACGAACTGGCGGCGAAGGCGATGGAGATGCCGAAGACGATCTGGATCAACCGCCTAAAACCGCCGCCGGTATCGCCGAAAGCCAGCGTCAGGCCGGTGACGATGATGATGATCACCGCCACGATCTTGGCCACCGGCCCTTCGACGGATTCGAGGATGGATTGCAGCGGCGCTTCCCAGGGCATCGAAGAGCCCGAGGCCCAGGCCGGGGATGTCATCAGGCTCACCCAGGCGAAGGCCGAGGCGGTAGCGATATGGTGACGGATGCGGAAGGCACGACGGATCATGCAGGTTCTCCAGTGTTGCGAGTGGTGTCGGGTTCTGAAAAGGCGGGAGAAATCCGGTAGTCGCCGTCGGCTCCGAGACCTTCGACGCGGGCGAGTTCGACAAGCCGCCGTGCGGAACCGCGACCGGCGAGAACGGCCACCACGTCGATGGTTTCCGCGATCATGGCGCGTGGGACGGTGACGACGGCTTCTTGGATGAGCTGTTCGAGGCGGCGCAGCGCGCCAATGCCGGAGCCGGCATGGATCGTGCCGACTCCTCCGGGGTGGCCCGTGCCCCAGGCTTTAAGGAGATCGAGCGCTTCGGCACCACGGACCTCGCCGATCGGTATACGGTCGGGGCGCAGACGTAGAGACGAACGCACCAGATCGGAGAGCGTGGCGACACCATCTTTGGTCCGCATCGCCACCAGATTGGGTGCGGCGCATTGCAGCTCGCGAATGTCCTCGATGATGACGACGCGATCCTGCGTCTTCGCCACCTCGGCGAGCAGCGCATTGGTCAGCGTGGTCTTGCCGGTGGAAGTGCCGCCTGCCACGAGGATGTTCGCTCGCGACTGAACGGCGGTGCGGAGCGTTTCCGCCTGATCGCCGGACATGATCCCGGCCGCGACATAATCCTCGAGCGTGAACACCGCGACGGCGGGCTTGCGGATGGCGAAGGCCGGAGCGGCCACGACCGGCGGCAGCAGTCCCTCGAAGCGCTCACCAGTCTCGGGCAGTTCGGCCGAGACGCGCGGGCTGCGGGCATGGACCTCGACGCCGACATGGTGAGCAACCAGCCGCACGATACGTTCGCCATCGGCGGCGGACAGCATCTCGCCGGTATCAGCCAGACCCTCGGACAGCCGGTCCACCCAGATCCGGCCATCGGGGTTCAGCATGACCTCGACGACGGACGTGTCCTGCAGCAGGGTTGAGATGGCGGGCCCGAGCGCCGTTCGGAGCATGCGGGCGCCGCGGTCAACACTTGCCTGTTTGTGATTGCTGCCAGCCATCTCGTCCCCGCTCAACCGGGGAGGCAAGATGCGATCCCCGGATGGGGATCACTAAAAGAGTCGTAAAACGGGCCGATTCAACAAGTTTCTGTCGTCGTAGTAGCGTGGGTTAAAAATACAGGAGAACGGCGGTGGCCATGCGCTGCACCAGGCTGCGTTCCTCCTCCCATGATCATCACTTGATTCGACCGGCTTCTAAGAGAGCCTCGTTTTATCGTCGTGCATGTTAACAGGGGGTGGTGAGTCAGGGCGTGCGGCGCTCCGAATACAATGCCAATTGGCAGATAGACGACTAATTCCAACCAGTCGCCGGACTTGACGAACGATCCGATGCGGTCAGCGAAAGTGAGTTAGATTTCGCGCTGGACCGCTACGATCTGCCGATAGAGCTGCTACATCAGAACAACCCAAGCGTGATGGCCGTGAGCACAATGTAGCGGCCCGCTTTCGCGATCGTCACGAGCAGTAGGAAACTCCCGAACGGTTCCCGCAAGACGCCGGCCGCCACGGTGAGCGCATCGCCGCCGATCGGTGCCCAGCTCAAGAGCAGGCTCCAGCGGCCCCAGCGTCGATACCAGCCGTTTGCGCGGTCGAGGGTTTGTTCGCTAACTGGAAACCAGCGCCGATGACGATAGTGCTCGACCCATCGCCCGAGCAGCCAGTTGAAAACGGAGCCGAGCACATTGCCGATAGTCGCGACGATCACCAGCAGGACAGGTGATTGCTTACCGAGGACCAGTAGCCCGACTAGCGCGGCCTCCGATTGGGCCGGCAGGATCGTGGCGGCGATGAAGGCGATGGCGAACAGCCCGGCCAGCGAGAGCACGTCCTCCACGTTCCCGGTCAGCGCTCGCGCGGCCATGCGAGGTGCATATCGTCAATCACATAGGCATGGGCATGACGATGCCCATGCCCGGCCTCCGCAAGATGCGGATGGTCGGCTGGAAGGTCGTCATGGCGATGCGCGACAATTTCGGGGTCATCTGACGGCCAGACGGCCAAGCCGGTGATGATGGCGACGGCGGCCACAGCCGCCAGGATGACGGCCGTGATCGGCAGGCCGAGCGCCGCGCCGGCCCATCCGGCGAGCGGATAGGCGATCAGCCAGCAAACATGGGAAAGTGCGAACTGGGCAGCGAATAGCGCCGGGCGGTCCTCCGGGTTGGCCGAGCGCCGAAGCAGGCGGCCGGATGGCGTCTGCGCCGTTGAATAGCCAAGACCGAGCAAGAACCAGAGGGGCAGCAGCCAGCCGTAACCGGGCAGCGCGGCCGCCGCCAGCGTTCCCACCACCAGCAGCGACGCACCCGCCAGCATCGCGGTGCGGTCGGGAACCGATTCCAACAGCTTCGGCAGGGCGAGTGCCGCGACCATCGAGCCTCCGCCGAAAGCGGCGAGTGCCAGCGCCATGGCCTGTTGGTCAAGACCGAAAACGACCTGCACATAGACGACCGTATTGACGATCACCAATGCTCCGGCCGAAGCGACAGCGAGATTGATCGCCAGCAACCCGCGCAGGCGCGGCGTCGCCAGATAGATGCGGATGCCGCGCGTTGTCCGATCATAGATGCCGCGCGGCTGCGACGGCTTCGGGCTTGGCAGCACGACCGACAGCACCAGCGCCGCCGAGATCAGGAAACCGATCATCGTGCCGGCGAACAGGTTGTGGAAGGAGATAAAGGCAAGCAGCGCCGCCGCCAGCATTGGGCTGACGACGCTTTCCAGATCATAGGCGAGCCGGGAGAGTGACAGGGCGCGTGTGTATTCCTGCTCATCAGGCAAAATGTCGGGGATTGTCGCCTGAAAGGTCGGCGTGAAGGCGGCCGAGGCCGATTGCAGCACGAAGATCAGGACATAGACTTGCCAGATTTCGGTAACGAACAGCAGAAACACCGTCACGGCGGCGCGCACGAGATCGAGCGCAACCAGCATAGCGCGGCGCGGTACGCGCTCCGCGAATGCCGACGCGATGGGCGCGACCGTCACATAGGCAATCATTTTGATGGTAAGCGCGGTTCCGAGGACCGCGCCGGCATCGGCTCCGGCCAGCTCGAAAGCGAGCAGGCCGAGGGCGACCGTGGCAAGGCCGGTCCCGACCAGTGCGATGACCTGAGCAAGAATGAGATGGCGATAGGTTCGGTTTTGGAGAATCGCCAGCATCACAGATATTTCGCTATTTCCTTGAATTCATCGATCGACTGCCGCCGCTCGCGGTCGAGCGGCCCAACCACTTCTTCAAGGCAGTGGTCGAGGTGATCCTGAATCAGCGTCTTCTTGGCGTGGGCGATTGCCTTCTCTACAGCATAGAGCTGCTGGGCGATGTCGAGGCACGGCCTGCCGGCCTCGATCATCTCGATAACCCCGTTCAGATGGCCGCCCGCGCGTTTTAATCGCTTGACGATCTGGGGGTGGGTTTCGTGGGGGTGCGGTGCCTGGCTCATGGGTATATGCTATCCTCCTGTAGGGGATATGCCAAGACTCTCAGAGAGCCAGTGTGCGATGTGATCTGTTCACTAATCTGATCCAGCCACATCCTCGGAAATCTCCTGCCGGAGCTTCGGCCCCTGCGCGAGGCGCCGACCGAGCGCCGTGATGAACGCCTCATATCGTTCGGCCGACTTGGCCTTCGCGGCCTTTGCCGCTGGCTCAGGCAGCGCCGGCGTTGTCGTGACCCAGAAGCGGATGAACACCGCGAGACTCTCGACGGCGATGCCGACATCGCGTTCCACGCGCGTCAGGCGGCGGTCGATCTGGTCGAGGCGTTTGGCGATGATCGCCTCTCGACGCTCGGCATCGTCCGGCGACAGGAAGGATGCGATGGCGGCTTCTGCGATCATGGACTGCGAGCGATCCCGGCGTGCCGCGAAGTCGGCCAGCGCCGACGTGACGTCGGGATCGAGATAGATCGTGACCTTCGCCTTCTTCTTTCGTCGTGTCATGGCGCTACAGCTCCATGCCATCGTTCGGGTTCATAGCGACCTGCCGGGCGATTCCCTGGACCTGGCTGATCATGCGTCGGTTCCGGGCAACATCTTCGTCCACGTCATCGGACAGATCGGGCTCGAACTCGTTCTCGATGGGCTTTTTCTTCTCTACCGGCTTCACGCGGCTGAGTTCGGGCTGCAACCGGCGCTCGGATTCGGTCGGATCTTCATCATCTGCCATGTGGTCCTCGTCATCCTCGGCAGGCCCGGGTCGCGCGGGGATCGGTAGCGTGGTCCAGTCGTCGGGGCGCGTTCCCTCGGGGCGCTTCAATTCGGGCGGGGAAAGAACCCGCTCCCGGAATCGGGCATCCTCAAAGTAGCGCGCCTTCGTCGCCCGGATCGGTGGGATGCCCGCCACCATGACGATCTCCTCATCAGGTGGAAGCTGCATGATCTCGCCTGGCGTCAGCAATTGCCGCGCGGTTTCCGAGCGCGAGACCATGAGATGCCCGAGCCAAGGCGACAACCTGTGCCCGGCATAGTTCTTCATCGCCTTCATCTCGGTGGCGGTGCCGAGGGCATCGGATACCCGCTTGGCGGTGCGTTCGTCGTTCGTGGCGAAGCTCACCCGGACATGGCAATTGTCGAGGATCGAGTTGTTCGGCCCATAGGCTTTCTCGATCTGGTTCAGCGACTGCGCAATCAGGAAACTCTTGAGGCCATAGCCGGCCATGAAGGCCAGCGCCGTCTCGAAGAAGTCCAGCCGCCCGAGCGCGGGAAACTCGTCGAGCATCAAAAGCAGCCGATGCCGCCCGGCGTTCGCCTGCAGATCCTCGGTCAGGCGGCGGCCAACCTGATTGAGCAGCAATCGCATCAGGGGTTTGGTGCGGTTGATGTCTGAAGGCGGCACGACGAGGTAGAGCGTGGTTGGCTGATCGCCGCTCACAATATCGCTGATCCGCCAGTCTGAGCGGCGCGTGACCTCGGCCACGACCGGATCGCGATAGAGGCCCAGAAACGACATCGCCGTCGACAACACGCCCGACCGCTCGTTCTCGGACTTGTTGCGCAGCTCGCGCGCCGCACTGGCCACGACCGGATGCGGCCCCGCCTCACCCAGATGCGCGGTCGTCATCATGGCGCGCAGGGTGGAGTCCACCGGACGCTTGGGATCGGACAGAAACCTAGCCACACCTGCCAGCGTCTTGTCTGGCTCGGCATAGAGAACGTGCAGGATCGCGCCGACGAGGAGAGAATGAGAGGTCTTTTCCCAATGGTTGCGCTTGTCGAGGCTGCCTTCGGGATCGACGAGGATGTCGGCGATGTTCTGGACGTCGCGCACCTCCCACTCGCCGCGACGCACCTCGAGCAGGGGATTATAGGCCGAGGATTTCGGGTTGGTCGGATCGAACAGCAGCACCCGGCCGTGGTGTGACCGAAACCCCGAGGTGAGTTGCCAGTTCTCGCCCTTGATGTCGTGGACAACAGCCGAACCCGGCCATGTCAGCAGCGTCGGCACCACCAGGCCGACACCCTTGCCCGAACGGGTCGGCGCGAAGCACAGCACATGCTCGGGGCCGTCATGCCGCAGATACTCGCGGTCATATCGGCCGAGGATCACGCCATCGGGATCGAGCAGGCCTGCGGCCTTCACTTCCGGCTTTCCTGCCCATCGCGCCGAGCCGTAGGTGGCGACGTTCTTCGCCTCGCGCGCCCGCCAGACCGACATGCCGATGGCGACCGCGATGGCGATGAAGCCGCCAGAGGCCGCGATGATCCCACCCTTGGCAAAGATCGGCGGCGCATAGGCTTCATAGAAATACCACCACCAGAAGATCGCCGGTGGATAATAGATCGGCGTCCCGAGCAGTTCGAACCAGGGCGGGCCGAGTTGGGCCTGATAGCCGAGGCTCCAGGCGACATATTGCGTCGCGCCCCAGGTGGTGGCGAGGATGATGAGGAAGACGATGGTGATCTGTCCCCAGAGGATTTTGGTGGCTGACATAGGCATAGATCCTTTCCGGTTGAAGTCAGAGGCCGAGGCTACGCTTGCGCCCGAAATCCCAATCGATGCCGCCATCGTCGCGGGCGACGCCGGAGACGTGACGGCCGATCTGCTTTTCCAGAGAGGGCGACCAGGGCACGAGCTGGAAGCCGAGGCCCCCGTTGGGTCCGGGACCCTCGATCATGGCGAAGCGGCCTGAGGCGAGCGCGAAGCGCTGGCGATATGAACCGGCGACATATTCGCCGCTGGCGGCGCGCTCGAAGGACATGCCGGTTTCAATCGCGAGCTTCTCGGCAAGGCTGTCGAGTTCGCGCCTGCGCAGCGTGCTGAGCAGCCGGCGCGCAAAGACGACGCGGCCGCCCTGCCGCTCGGCATAGCCCTCGCCGATCAGATGCTCCGCGCGCTCATCCAGAGCCTGACGGACCTCGGCACCAAAGCCGCTGTGCGAGAGCGCAATCGGATCGCGGGCGATGGCCTGCCGGTCGAGCCAGGTCGAGCCTTCGGCACCCAGCTGCGCACCAAGATCGAGATCGGAGCGGACGGCGAGTGCGACGCGGCGCTGCCCTTGCGCATCCTCGTAGGCACGCAGCTCGACGATTGAGCCGGGCGGGCTGTCGCCGGCGGCGTCCAGATGCGGTAGCCTGATGTGATGGCTGCGGCCGTCCACGCCGTCGACCACGGCATAGGCTGTGCCCTTCAGCTCGTCATCAAGGCCGCGCTCGACCAGACGGCCGATGACCGGAACGTCGAGGCTTTCACCGGCCAGGACATAGCTGGCCGAACCCCGCTCGATGCCGCGTTCGGTCAGAGCACGATGCATACGCTTGATGATGTCACCACGCTCGCCCAGCTCGCGCAGGACCGCTTCAGCCTCGGGCTTGATGAACCATTGTGACTGGCCGATCTGGTCAGCGACACCAAGCACTTCGAGGGTGCGGAGCCGACCGATCTTCAGCGTATGGAACTCGTCCTGCTGACGGTCGGCGAGCGGGGCGAGATCAACGATGCAGGTTTTGCCGGCGTCGCGCACAAGCTGGCGGTCGAGCTGGGTCCAGCGTTCGGCCTCGACCTGCCGCTCCAGATTGCGGTGGATCTCCAGATCGGTGCGCTGGCCGAGTTCCTGCGTGACGAGATCCTGTGCGCGGGCGCGCATCCCTTCCTTGATGTAGTCGCGAGAGATTACCAGGTCCTGGCCATCGTCGGTGCGGCCGCGCAGGATGATGTGGATATGAGGGTTGTCGGTGTTCCAGTGATCGACCGCGACCCAATCGAGTTTCGTGCCGAGGTCTTTCTCCATCTGCCCCATCAACTCGCGCGCGTGATCCTTGAGGTCGGCCATGTCCACTGCGTCCTCGGGCGACACGATGAAGCGGAAATGATGCCGGTCGTCCTCGCAGCGCTCCGCGAAAGCGCCGGCATCCATGTCGTCAATTTCCGGGCCGAACATCCGCGCCTTTTCCCCATCGCGGGTCACGCCGTCGCGGCGCAGGTAATTGAGGTGGGCACCAAGCGGCGCGGAGCGAGACATGTGACGAACCACGCGGGTCTTGATGACGACGTTGCGTGACTGCCCGGTCAGCAGGCGATTGGCCTGGATGCTGGCGCGCTGGCCGCGCCCGAAGCGGGAGCGATTGCCGGAAGCGATCTTGCCTGAGCGCGAGACCCGGCCACCAGCCTTCTGCGCGGCCGCCAGCGCCTGCGCGATGAAGGGCCGGGTCTGCTGCGCGCGGGTCGAACGGATGCGCCCCGGACGGATGCGGAACTCATGCTCATCGGACATGGCGCAGCCCGGCACGGTGCAAAAGAGAGTGGAAAATCAGGAAGATGGGCGCGAAGCACACGGCGCGCGTCAGCGTCGCACGGTGCGGAACGCGCCAGAAAACCACGCAAAAACAACCGCCCAACCGAAGCGCACCGTGCGCCTTTTTATCTAGCCATCCTTCGGTCGTGGTGCTTGCCGCCACTCCTCGCGCCCTCCATGACACGCCAGCGCACGATGGGATGCGAATTGCGTTGCCGCCGCTCATGGCTGGTCCCCGCCGGCATTGCGGGTGACGAAGAGGCCCTCGGGCTGCAAGGCGGTGAGCGACTCCGGTGCAGCCGGGAGGAGTGAAGGGGCGTCGTCCGGCGCACGACCCTGCAACGCTGGATCTGCGGGGGAAGTCCCATCTCCGCGCGCAACGAAGATCGCCGCCTCGCGCCAGTCGAGCGACCGGGCAGCAGCGGCAGCGGTGCCCGATGGCGCTTCGCCGTGCAGAATGGGAGCAAGCGAAGCGACATAGGCGCGCGTTTCGGCGGGCAGCGGACGATCCGCAAGGCGGTATTCGTCGTAGCGACTGGGGCCGGCATTGTAGGCTGCGAGCATCGCGGCCACATTGCCGTAGCGGTCCCACATCTCGCGCAGATACGCCGTCCCCGCGAGGATATTGTCGCGCGGCTCAAAGGGATCACGATCGAGAGCATGGCGGATGCGCAGCTCCGCCCAGGTGTCGGGCATCACCTGCATCAGCCCCATCGCACCCGCCGACGACAGCGCACGCACATCGCCCGCGCTTTCCGCCCGCATCACGGCCATGATCCATATCGCCGGGATGCCGAAACGCTGTGACGCCTCGGTGATGTGCGCGGCGTGCGGATGCAGGGCGGTCGCACGATCTGGCACAGTGGTCTGCGCCAGAATCGGCGGCGCGGCGACGGCCGGGATGAACAGGCCGGAAAGAAGAAGGAGGAAGATGCGGCGGCGGGCGCCGCATCTTCCCGAGGCGGGACGAGTGCAGGAGGTGATCATGCTCACTCCTCTTCGTCGCGCTTTTTCGGACGGTTCCAGCGCAGGCCCCATTCGCGGCCTTCGTCGTCCGACTGGAACAGGCGGGCGCGGATCGGCTGCTGGAAAACGGGATCGTCGAGCAGCACCGAGATGAACGGCCCCGCGCTTTCGCCGACATGTTTCCAGCCAGCGCCGACCTCCGGCCCGTCCTCATCGCCGAGATGGATGCGATAGGCGGGCGCCTTCTCGGAGTCCGTATTCTCGGCGGGAACGAAGGTCAGCTCGACGTCGAGCATGAGGGTGCGGACATGCCCGGAATAGCCGGACGGGGTGCGGGTGAATTGACCGATCAGTGCCATTGGAGGCTCCTTTCAAACGCGGTGGAGAAGATGCGGAGCGTTCGCACGCGCCGCTGCGGACGCGCCGTCACCGCATCGGCGCGCGCCAAACGAGGCGGCCATCGCCGTCCTCGTCGGTGAAAAGCGGAATGGCCCGACCGATTACCGTCGAGGCGGGAAACGGGCCAAAATAGCGGCCGTCGAGGCTGTCGCCGACGTCCGGGTTCATCAGGAAGATCTCGTCCTCGGCGACGGTGCGGCAGCCCTGCCAGACCGGCAGGTCGCGGCCCCGGCTGTCGCGGTCGCGGGCCTCGCCCATCTCGATCCCATCCACCGTGATCGCGCGGCCATGACGACACAGGCACTGTCCGGGCAGGCCGAGGACGTGCTTGAGAAGCGGCACGTCACGGGCGACGTGGCCGCGCGCGACCATGAAGGCCGCGACGGATTCGGGCGGCATGACCGCAACCAGATCGGGCACCTCGAGCCGGTCCGCCGGCGCGATGGTGTAGAAGCCGACCGGCACGCTGGCCGATGCGTTCCACACCAGCCTGGGCGCGGTCGGAACGCCGCTGGCGATGACGGTGGAAAGCCCCGCCGCCGTCAGCAGGACATAGCGGGCGCGGGTCATTGTCCGACCTCCCGGCGCCGAAGCCAGGCGAGATGGCGCTCCAGCGGATAGGGACGCGGCGCTTCCCCTGCGCTCATCCAGTGCGCGACATGGCGCCAGTGATCGGGATCGACCTCGGCGGGGTCGATGCCGAGCGCCTCGATCGCATCGACATGGTGAAGGACATCCTCGACCTTCGGCCAGGTTTCGATCCTGAGCAGGATTTCCGCGCCGGGACGCACGAAGGGCAGCGTCTGATAGGCGCAGCCGGGCGCGACGGCGCGCACGATGTCGATCCGCGAGATGACGGTGCCATAGTCATTCGCCGCCCAGCGGACGAATGCGAACACGGCACAGGGACGGAAAGAGACGGTGCGGCGGCTGCGGTCGAGGATATGTTCCCCGGCCTCCTGACCGAACCTGATCCAGAACTCGATCTTCTTTTCCACCCACGTCAGTTGCACGCGGGTCAGGTCATCTTCATGAGCTGCGGCGCCGATCATGAGCGCTCTCCTGACGTATCGGGGAATTCGCGCGCGAGCAGGTCGCGCAGCATGTCGGTGACGGTGCCGCCGCGCCTGATCGCTGCGATCTTGATCCGCCCGCGAAGCTCAGGCGTGATGTCGATCGTGAGCCGGGCTGTGTAGGCCGTCGCAGCGCCGCCACCTGCTGGCGGCGCGTCACCGGCCCTGATCCAGCCATCGGGATCGGCCGGGCGAGCAGCGAAGCCACGCTTCTCGTTGCGCGCCGTCATGACGCGCCTCCATCGTGAAACGACAGCACGGCGGCGATGCGCGCCCGCGCGCGCTCGGCCATGTCGGGATCGATCTCGCAGCCGATATAGCGGCGGCCGGAAAGCCGGCAGGCTTCGCCTGCCGCGCCGGAGCCCGCGAACCAATCGCCGACCAGCCCGCCTTCGGGGCAACTCGTGCGGATCAGGATTTCCAGCAGCGCCGACGGTTTCTCGGTCGGATGGATCGCACGGCCGTGGCAGTTGCGTAGGTAGATGACCGACCGCATGAGGCGCGGGCCACCGTCATGGCTGACATATTGGCCAGCGTCGATCTGGCCGGTATGGGGAGGACGTTGCTTGCGGCGAACCGTCCGCGCGGTGGCGTCGGGCGTGGTCTGGACGTCGTTGTGGATGTCACGCCAGGCGGTCTCTGCCGGATAAAACTGGACGGCCAGCTCATGCACCCGCTTGAAGCGGTCGGCATGAAATCCGGTGCCGTTCTGCTTTTCCCAGACGATCTCCTGCGCGATCCGCAAGCCGGCATCGGCGAAGCGGTCGGCCGTCGCCATGAAGCAGCGCAGCGAGCCGAAGACCCAAAGCGAGCCGGTAGGCCGGAGGGCGGCGCGCGCCAGCGCGACCCAGCCCTCGACGCGCCGGTCCCAGGCGAGCGAGGTGTCGCCATAGGGCGGATCGGCGATGATCATGTCATAAGGCGCGTGCCAGGGCATTTCTTCACGGCAGTCGCCGGTGAGGACGCTCATCGTGCGGCCCTCCCGATGCCCAGCCCTTCGATCTCGGCGGTAAGCGCGGCGATCTCACAGGCGGCAGGAGATTGGCGATCAATCTCGCTGGCGAGCCGCCCGGACTGCGCGGCGTCGGCGAAGACGACGCGCTGGCCGATGGCGCTGGCGAGCACCGGCGGATCGTGGCCGGCGAGCGTTTCGGCCGTCTCGCGGGCGATGACGATGCGGGCGCCGCAGCGGTTGAGCGCGAAGCGGGCGATGAGCTGCGGCCGGTAGATGCGGGCCTCCGCAAGGAGGGACAGCATCTCGGCCGAGGCCCAGCCATCGAACGGCGAGGGCTGCACCGGGATCAACACCAGATCGGCGGCGAGCAGCGCCGAGCGCATGAGCCCGGCGACGCGTGGCGGCCCGTCGATGACGATATGATCGGCATCGCGAGCGAGTTCGGGCGCCTCACGGTGCAGCGTGTCGCGGGCCAGGCCCACGGTGCCGAAGGCGCGTGGCAGGCCCTCACGCGCGCGCTGCTGCGACCAGTCGAGGGCAGATCCCTGCGGATCGGCGTCGATCAGGGTGACGCGGCTGCCCCGGCTCGCCAGTTCACCGGCGAGATGCAGGGCCAGCGTCGTCTTGCCGACGCCGCCCTTCTGGTTGAGGAGCACAATGATCATCGCCGGCCCTCCGGCGGATCGAGCGGAAGGCGGGGCGTGTCGGGAGCTTCAGGCGTCTCGGCCGTGCCTCGATCAGATGCCGGTCGAGACGATTTCGGGACGTCGGATGCCCTCTTCTTCCCGGCTATACTGAGGCTTTTCGCGGTGTCGCGGATGAGGTTTTCCACATCGCGCGCACGCTCTTCAAGGTTAGAGTCTATGTTAGACTCTAAGTTAAGGGCGCGATTTCGTGAATGACGGCCGTAGGTTAAGGCCGGTTTCGGTTCCTGATAGCACGAGCCTCGGGTTCCCGATAGCACGATAGTCCGGGTTCCCGATAGCACGAGGCCATTCACAGGTTTTCCACAGGGCGCGGTGGGCTCGAAGGCGAGCAGCATGCGGCCGCCGATCTCGGCTTCGAGAAACAGCGTGTAGCCCGGCAGAGGCTGGCGCCGGATAATGTCGCGCAGCTCGAAGGCGAAGCGCTTGAACGGTGACAGGCTGCCGGATTTCTGATGGAGGTGATGGAAGTCGAAGCGCCAGCCATCGCGCTGGCGGCCGCCATGCTTGCGCACTAGGCGATAGAGCCAGCGGTCGAGGCCGCCGGTCAGGTCGAAATAGGTCCGGTCGATCGTCAGCACGAGGGCATCGTCGAGGACGGCTTGGTAGAACCAGTCCGGCACGATCATCTCGATCCCGTCGGGGCGGCCGTTGCGGTCGGTGCGCTCCTGCCATTCGTTGATCCACGAGAAGCGGTGGCGTCGACCCTCGGCCGGCTGGCGGATCGAGGTGGAAATCGTGGTCGATTGCAGCCGGTCGAGGGCCGCTTTCAAGCGCTGGTAGTCGCGTGAGCCCGTGCCACGCCCGACATAGGTGAGGATTTCATAGGGGGTGGCGGCCATCAGCCGCGAGGTGCGAAGCCCGGTATCGCGGGCTTCGACAATCTGGCTCGCGGCCCAGATCAGGATGTCCGCATCCCAGATCGTGGCCATACCGTGATCGGGAACGGCCTCGACCCGGATGGTCACGCTGCCTGCGGTGAAGTCGATGGGCGCGATGCGCTTCGACTTGGCGAGGGAAAAGAAGGGATAGGCCATGAGATCCTGCGCGTCTCGTGGCGCGAAGTCGCCGGGAAGCGCCCTAAACAAGTCGAGCTGCCCGCGCTCGGAAGAGAGTCGACGTCGCACCGCCATGAAGGGAAACCGGTTGCGATCAGCGGGCGTAGCGGCCAGCCTGTCGACCGGACGGAACGGCCTGTCGCTTGGCGGGCAGGATGGAACCGCGCGGATCGGAGGTGGATGTGACCGCACCGCGCTCGGTCCAGGCTTCGAGATCGTCGATGGCATAGACGACGCGGCCGCCGAGTTTGCGATAGGCGGGGCCGGTCCCGTAGGTGCGATGCTTTTCCAGCGTTCGCGCCGACAGGCTGAGGAAGTCGGCGGCTTCCTTGGTGCGCAGAAAGCGCGGCGGCAGAATGACGGGTTCGTGCGGCATGGAACGGGTCTCCGTGGTGTTGGGACGGCCGCTGGGGATCAGCGGCGGGCAAGGACCACGGTGGCGAAGGAGAACCGGCGAGTTGCAGGGCGAAGTTGGGGGGTATCGAAATCGCCCACCATCGGGCGCACGAAGTTGCGCTAGCGTGGGCGGCGATGACGCAGGAGTTTTCGATAGCCACCGGCGACCATCGTGCGGGCATTGCGCATCAGCGCCTTGATGGCATGGCGGGCCGAGGATGCCTGCCATTCGTCACGGTCGAGATGACCGATGTTCAGGAGAGCTTGAGCGATTTCCTGTTGTGTTGCGCCGGCCCGATGTCCGTCGAAGGCTTGCAGCATCCGGCGGAGACGTGCGCGTTGTTGCAGGGTCAGGCGTGTGTCGGGCGGGATGGCGCGGCCATGCAGTGCAGAGAGGAAACGACGAATGGCTTCGATCCGGTCGAAGCCGTCGAGGCCGAGCGAAACCACGGCCACCGTAATCGTCTCGCTGTTCACAGCGCCATCGAGGATCTGGAGCTTCTGCCCGTTGCCGAGCGCGAAACGGAAATCGCCGTCGGCGCCGTCTGCCGGAAGGTGAACACGCCAGATGGCCGGGACATGGCCGAGGCTGTCTTCGAATGCCGGCGGAGCTGGGGCCAACAGGATCGCGCTCGTGTCCTCTTGCGGCATCCAGACGACGGGGGCGTCAGGAGGTGCGGCCTGGGGATCGACCGGGAAATCGCAACCCCCACCGCCGCCGGATATGCTCGGTCAGCGGTTCGGGGTCTCCATGGTCAGAGGCCGAAGCTTCAAAATCTGCGTCATAGGCTTCGTTGCGGCGAAGCCATTCCCATGCCAGATCGGATGCCGTCAACGCATCCAGACGGTCATATTCCGCCGAAGAACGCCAGGTCGATGCGTCAGGTGTCATCACGGCCTCCCGAGGCTCTTCCAGAGGGATAGGGAAGACTCAGAATTCACGCGTTGGTTGATCTCGGGAAGTCGGGTGACGGTCAACGGGTGATGCGTCGCGCGCATCACGATCAGGTCTTTCGCTGGCTTTCGCGGACCAGTTCGCGGTAGCCGTGTTCGGTCATCCAATGCGCGCGGGCAAGGTGAGCATCATGGATGGAGCGGCAGCGCTCGGGATCGCGGTCGGGACTCAGGCCAAAAAGAACATGCACGGCCTCGCGCCAGTCGGCACCGTCGCGTTCCGCATCGAGCAGCCGCATATAGAGCTTCATATGTTCGCGATCATAAGATGTCAGCGAATCACTGGATGGCGGTTTATCCAGAAACGCCTGTATTGCCTGTGCCATCACTTTCTCATCGTCGCAGGTAACGCATTTGTTAACCATCTCCGTTGGGAGATAGCCATCCTTTTTGACGAGAACTGGTCGCAACGGCAGCCGTGACGTCACCGTTTCGCGTTGCTGCCTTCGTGAAGGAGCAGCACGCCCTCGCCCTTGTCGGTGGACAGGAAAACGATCCCGGCGGCTTCGAGCGCGCGGCGCACCTCATCGCGCGTGGATTCGAACACCTCGAGTCCGTTCTCGGATTCGAGGCGTTTGAGCGCAGTGAGTGATACACGGGCCTTGTCAGCGAGCGTCTCCTGTGTCCAACCCAGCAACGCACGCGCGGCCCGTGACTGTCGGGCGGTGATCATACATGATCACCTCCCATTCGGACCTGCACGCACTCTAGAACTACGACTATTTTAGTCGTTCTATGATCGCGCGCCAGTCTGTTTCTGCGCGAAAACGCCTGATTTGGCGAAACTTGGCCTCACGGCCTCGCATCTGATTCGGTCGCCGGGCGGTCATACCGATGGCGTCCTGGGAATACGGCTCAACAGGTTCAGGGAGAGGAGGATGGGTTTGGGAAGGAGGGTGAGGGAACCGTCGCCTCCTTCCCATGGGTGGGTTCAAGGGAGGGGCTTCAGCCCTTCCCTTGGGGAGGATGTTTGAAGGAGGGGGCCTGCCCCTTCCTTCATGGGGAGAGTTTGAGAGGGGTGGCTTGCCCCCCTTTCATCAGCCTTGGTGGCCGGTCGATCCGGCCGCCGGGCCTCCTGACGACGAAGCAAAGACGAGAGGCGGCTTTGCCGCCTCTCGTCGCAGGCTCAGTCGGTATCCGGTCCCCAGAGCGGATTGCTCACCGGGTCCTCGATGTGGCCCCAGTCCGGTTCCAACCCGGCGATCACTGCCTTGACCTTGTGCCCACCGATGTCCGTGCGCCCCTGCGCGACGAGGATGCTCACCGCTGTCGGATCGGCCTCGATGGCCCGGATCGCGTCCTCCATGTCATCGTGGGGGCCGAGGTTTTCGATGGGAATCACATCGCCGTCCTCATCGTAGCCGCCGTGCAGATACATCGGCGCATCTGCCAGCCGCTCCGCCGCCAGCTCGGCCTCACGGATGAGGCGGAAGGCATGCTTGCGCTCGCGCCAGTAAGCTGCGCTGCCACCGTCGATGCTGATGATCTTGTGATTATTCATGTCATGTCTCCTTTCGCTCTCTGACGGAAGGAGCCTGCACTGTAGCCGCGAGGGGTCAGGGATCGCGAAGCGACCGCCAGCGGCGGCGAGCGAGGGAGCCGATTTTCTGACGACGCCCTTGGGCGGCGGCTGAAAATTGGGGGGACCGCGATGTCCTTGACGCCGGAGTGGCTGGTGCATGATCCGAAGTCAGAGAGAGAAGAGCCCGCGGCCCCGACCAGGGGCCGCGACAATATTCGGCGCAACGCCAAAGGGGTGGTTTGGAGGGGAAGCCCCTCCATGGTGGGGGAGTTTGAGGGGGCGGGGCTCTGCCCTGCCCCTTCATGGGGAGAGTTTGAGAGGGGCGGCTTGCCCCCCTTTCATCAGACATGCCGAGCGGTCGATCCGTTCGACATGTCTTCATGGACCGGGAAAGATGGCGGGCGCATTTCGGTGCGAACATGGGGAAAACCCGGCGGCTTGCGCCGCCGGGCTCCGGGCTTCCGCTCAGAATGGGATGTCATCGTCGTCGATGAACTTGCCGTCATCGTTCTCGGTCTGCTTCGCCCGGCTCAGGAAATCGACCGTCTCGGCGATGATCTCGCAGCCATAGCGGTCATTGCCCTGCTGATCCTGCCACTTCGTATAGTGGATGCGGCCCCGAACCAGAACCTTCATGCCTTCCTTGCAATGCTCCTGGACCGACTTGCCAAGGCCGTTGAAGCACTTGATGCGGTGCCATTCCGTGTCCTGGACCCGATAGCCGTTCTCGTCGCGGAGGACGCGGCCTTCCGAGTAGCGGGGGCGCGAGGTGGCCATGCGGAAGGTGGTGATGCGGGTGTCGTTCCGCGTGGTGTTGGTTTCGGGGTCGGCGCCAAGGTTGCCGGCGAGGATGACGATGTTCTGCATGGGTTATCTCCGTTGCTCCTCGGAGGGACCATCCCTCCGACGAGACCCGGCCAAGGCCGTCGGGAGACTCCCGCAACTGCCGACCTTTCGGCAGCTTGCCCCTAAGGCCCGGAGTGGGGCGGGCAGCCGCGCTTGCGCGGCAACACGGTCCGGAGCCGCGGGGGTTGCTGGTGGAAACCGAACGGACTTAGGGGATCAGTCAGTCGGAGGGATGGTGCTTTCGAGAGCGGATCGGAGATGCACCGCATGTTCCATCGTCATCACCGGTAGCAGCGGCCCGGCAGGCCCCGGAACCCCGGATCACCCGGCACAGCACCGCCCACCCCTTTCCCGGCCACCTTCGCGCTTCCCGCAGGAAGGCTACGTCGTTCGGGATGAGAACGAGGCAGCTATCGGATTCGTGGGCTCGGCAGGGCATCGCCCCCGTTTCGACAGCCGCAGGCCCGGTCCGTCAGCATTGCGAAAAGGGCATGAAGGTGTTCGTGGCTGCATCCCCGGCACGGAGTGGCGAGGCGGCAGGGATTGACCGCCATGGCAGCGGAACTCATGCCGACGACAGATTTCCACGCCGGACAAAGCAGACCGAGAGCGATTGGGCAAGGGCATCGCTGGCGTGATGGCCCGATACCTGTGCGGAAGGCCCGGACCCCGGCGGCGCGGGCCGCCGGGTTTTCGCCTTGGAAGCGGGAGAACGGCCCGCCGGTTCAGCGCGAGAATACGGACTCGCCGAGGGCGTTCAGATTGACGATGGCCGAGACGCCAATGACAAGGCCGCCGATACCGCCGAGCAGATTGAGGGCGAGGCTGGAGTCGATGGCGTTCTTCGTGATGCCATAGACCAGGGCATATCCCGCGATGACGGCGGGCACCGCGAAGAGCGCGAGCGCGATGAAGCGCAGAATCGGGTTCCTGGCGAAGCCGAGAACCGCGATCACCAGCGCGATCGACAGCAGGGCCGCACCCGCGGCACTGAGGCCGGACATTAGAACGCCAGCTCCCGCGCCCCACGCAAACTGAGCGGCAGTAATGGCTGCCATGACCGGCAAGGCATAGATCGCAAGATTCCAGGCGATTACGCAGGCCGTGATGGTCAAGGAGATGGCGAGCAGGATCAACGTCATGGAAACCTCCAGCAGAACGGTTGAGGATCACGACAGGCTGCCGGGAGATACGCTCCGCCTGCGACTATGCTGCTTCGCCGGTTCTTCAAGAATGTTCCATCAAATGCCCGGCGTCGTTTTCTGTCAAGATTCGGCGGCTGAAAGCCGCCGAACGGCGGCGCTTACGCGCCGCCGTCGAACTTCATGACCGGGATGCCGAGCTTGCGGGCCTTGTCGGCGAGGTTCTCCTGGATCCCGGTGCCGGGGAAGACGAGGACGCCGACCGGCAGCACGTCCAGCATGGCATCGTTGCGCTTGAAGGGCGCGGCCTTGCCGTGCTTCGTCCAGTCGGGCCGGAAGGCGACTTGGCGCACCTTGCGGTGATCGGCCCAGCGGGAGGCGATCAGTTCCGCCCCCTTTGGCGAGCCGCCGTGCAGCAGCACCATCTCCGGGTGCTTGGCATGGACCTGATCGAGCTTCGCCCAGATCAGGTGATGGTCGTTGAAGTCGGCGCCGCCGGTCACGGCCACCTTCGGGCCGGCGGGCAGCATCACCTCGGTCTCGGCCCGGCGCTTCGCGGCAAGGAAGTCGCGGCTGTCGATCATCGCGGCGGTCAGGTTGCGATGGTTGACCATTGAGCCGGAACGCGGCCGCCAGGCGCTGCCGGTGTGGTGCTCGAAAGCCTCGGCTGAAAGGTCGCGGAAGAGTTCCATGCTGTTGCGCCGTTCGATCAGGGTCTGCCCCTCGGCCGTGAGGCGTTCGAGTTCGACCGACTTCACCTCGCTGCCGTCCTGTTCCCGCTGCATCCGGCGCTGCGCCTGCTCGTTGTCGTCGAGATCGCGCTCCACCCGGCTGGTGGCGCGGTGGAAAAGATTGACGGCCCCCCAGAGCAGTTCTTCGAGGTCGGGCTCTAAGCGGGTGTCGCCGAGCGTCGAGACAAGGGCGTCGAAGATGTCTGTGACGGCGACAGCGACGGTATTGCCCTCGGGCAGCGGCCGAGGATCGGGTTCGTCCTGGAAGGGACGCCAGCCGTAGAGCTGGAGTTCGGTGAGGGCGTGATCGGTCTGGGAGGAGGTGTGGACCGGCTCGTCGCCTGCGGAATAGGTTTCGTTCGTCATCGGGAGCGTCCTTCGTCTGGAGACCGCGCCCATCGCGGCCTTCGCAGGCGTCGAAGCGCACGGGCGGGACGGGTTGGCAGCCCTCGCCCGCTCCGCGAGGGCCTTGATGGCCGGGGTGGACTATTTTGACTTTCGCGATGCAAAGGCGGGGCTCGTCCCCGCCGGCGGAAAATAGTCCAAACCCGGCCATTGCCTGCCCGTCCCGTTTGTGCGCCGATCGCCCTCTCAGAAGGCCCTGGGCGCGGGACTCTCCGACGAAGGATGCTCCTGGCGATGACCTGAGACCGAAACCGGCAGGGGGCGAAGCTGGGCCGCACCTCCGGGACCGATCACGCCCTCACCCTTCCATGAAACGGCGCACGTCTTCGGGATGAAGCTGATCCTTCAGGGCCGCCCTGAAGGCATCGGCGCCGTGGCGTCGCAGATCGTCGTTGAAATCGCCGTTGAGCGGCGTGAGCGACATCGCCTCGATCCCGAGGCTCGCCGCTCTGGCAACCAGGCCGTCTCTTGCACCGTCCCCGGCCGGGTCGCGATCCCTGACGACATAGAGCCGGCGCAGGCTCAGTGGGAACAGGATGGCGGCGAGGTGAGCGGCCGAAAGCGCCGCCAGCATCGGCATGCGGGGCAGAACCTGACGGGGCGACAGCACGGTCTCGATGCCTTCGCCGGCGGCGAGCACCTCATCGGCGGTGCCGAAGCGGACCCCGTGCCCGAGAAGGTCGCCCATTGCCCGCCGTGGGGTTTCGACAGGTGCCTTGCCGGACCCGTCCGGGGCGAGCCAGGTGCGATGCGCGCCGGTCTGCTGGCCGTGGAGATCGGTGACGGCGGCAACGAGCGCCGGCCTGATCTCGGTGGGCGAATGCTCGTCGGGCCGATAGTAGCACCGGGGATGGTAGCGCAGCGCGGCGGTGCCCGAGAGGGAGGTAAGCGCCCGCCCGTTGAGGTAGATTTCCGCAAGCGTGCCGTTGATCGGCTGCGCCATGGCGAAGAGGCGGCGCGACGCTTCAGGTGAACCGGGTGCCGGGCTGGACCTGGTGCCGGTCGGCATCCTGGTCTTTTCCGGCTCGGGATGCGTGAGGGCGAGGAAACGGCGCGCTTCCTCGGCCACGTCCCTGAAGTCGACCAGACCGAGCGCCTCGCGGATGACGTCGAGCAGATCGCCATGCTCCCCGGTCGATGCGTCGGTCCATTTCCCTGCCGCGCCCTTGCCCGAGGCAGGGCCGGTAAGACGGACGAACATGGACCGGCCGGGGTTGTTCTGCACATCGCCGACCAACCAGTATCGCCCAGCGCGATGGCCGGACGACAGGTAGTGGCGGCACACCGCCTCGGCCTCCCGACCGAGACGGATCGCCAGTTCGGAGGCGCCGTGACGCGGCATCAGGCTGCCTCCCGCTCACCGATGCGCTCGACCGGCCAGCGGTCGAAGAGCTTGCCGATGACAGTGGGTCCGCTGGCATCGACCGGCACGAACATGCGCAGCTTCCAGGAGATGATCTCGTGGAACAGGCCATAGGCCGTGAGCCGCTGGCGCATGGTGTCGGTGAAGCCGGAAAGCTCGATGCGATTCACCCCCATGACGCGGACCCGGCGAAGCTGGAGGCCCTCGGCGAGATCGAGGATCGTGCGGCCTTCCATCAGCGCCGCGAAGGCGTCATCCGGGGTAACCGACGTGATGCCGGTCGTGGTCGCGTTGGCGGCCCAGGCCGGCGAAACCTTGCGGCCGATGATGCGTTCGCCCGCATCGGTCTGGAGGCGATAGACGCGGGTGGACTCGTTCGGCAGCCGCTTCCAGATCGGCAGCAGGAGGCCCGTCACCATATGCAGGGTGCTGTCTGCGAACTCCGGCACCTCCGCAAGTTCCGCATTCCAGGCCGCAGCGAATGCGTCCCGGTCGGCCTTGACCCAATGGGTCTCGCCCATCATCCTGACCGGGACATTGTGGGCTTCCATCGGCCGGATCAGCCGGACGCGGCGCTCGATCTCGCCATCGTCCAGCATGACGCTGGTGGTGGGGATCTGCACCGCCGCGCGGCCCGAGCGCTCGTTGATCAGGAGATTCGCGCGCGGATCGTCGAGTTCCGCCAGGGCAGCATCGAGCATGACGGGCCGGTTGCGCTTGCGTTCGGTGATTGTCAGCAGGCTGGTCTCGGCCCCGGTGCGGGGATGGGTGTAGACTACCTGTCGGTCGGTGACAGTGAAGCTCTCGGCGCGCAGCGTCTCCAACCCGGCGTCATAGGTGCCGGACGCGATAGCGCCCTCGATGCGGGCGGTCAGAAGCTGCTCGAAAGCGCTGAAGAGCACGCCCTGAAGCTCGATGGTCAGCGCCAGCAGCCGGTTCAAGAAAGTCGTGATCGCGGGCAACTCGTCCTTGATGCCGTTCGCGTCCATCAGCTTCAGGCCAGTGGAGGATTCGAAGCGTTCGAGCGAACATCCCTCGACCTTGCCGCGCACCAGCAGGAGGTAGAGTTGGCGCAGCGCGTCGCGGGCGTAGGGACTTTCCAGATTGTCCTCGGGCCGGAACAGGCCCTGGCCGCCGGTCTGGCGCTGGCCGCGCGTGATCGCGCCCAAGGTGTCGAGGCGGCGGGCAATCGTGCTGAGGAAGCGCTTCTCGGCTTTCACATTGGTCGAGATCGGCCGGAACAGCGGCGGCTGCGCCTGATTGGTGCGATGCGTCCGGCCAAGACCCTGGATGGCCGCGTCCGCCTTCCAGCCGGCTTCGAGCAGGTAATGGACGCGCAGCCGGGTGTTCTTCGCCGACAGTTCGGCGTGATAGCTGCGCCCGGTGCCACCGGCGTCGCTGAACACCAGAACGCGCTTCTGATCGTCCATGAAGGCTTGCGTCTCGGCGAGGTTCGCCGAACCCGCGCGATTTTCCACGACGAGCCGGTCGATGGTGACGCTGCGTTTGCGGACGATACGGCGCGAACGACCCGTGACCTCGGCCACCGTGTCGGTCCCGAAATACTGGATGATCTGGTCGAGCGCGCCGGGAACCGGCGGCAGGCTGGCGAGGCTCGCGATCATCTCGTCGCGCCGGGCCACGGCCTCGCGGCTCTCGACCGGCTGGCCATCACGATAGACCGGGCGCGACGACAGGTTGCCCTCCGAATCCGTGAACGGCTCATAAAGCTGCACCGGGAAGGAATGAGCGAGGTAGTCCAGGACATACTCGCGCGGCGACAGGTCCATTTTCAGATCGCCCCATTCCTCGGTGGGGATCTCTGCCAGCCGTCGTTCCATCAGCGCCTCGCCGGTCGAGACGATCTGGATTACGGACGAATGACCCGCGTCAAGATCGCCGGTGACTGAGCGGATCAGCGTCGGGGTTTTCATCGACGTCAACAGGTGCCCGAAGAACCTCTGCTTGGCGCTCTCGAAGGCCGAGCGCGCGGCGGACTTGGCCTGCCGGTTCAGCGTGCCGGACCCGCCCTCGCCGCCGGTGATGTTGGCGGCCTGCATCGCCGCATCGAGATTGTTATGGATGATGGCGAAGGCATCGGCATAGCTGTCGTAGATGAGCACCTGCTCCGGGGTCAGCTCGTGGTCGAGCAACTCATATTCGACGCCTTTGAAGGAGAGCGAGCGGGCGGTGTAGAGGCCCAGCGCCCGCAGGTCGCGAGCCAGCACTTCCATCGCCGCAACGCCGCCGGCCTCAATCGCCTCGACGAACTCGGCACGGGTCGAGAACGGGAAATCCTCGCCGCCCCAGAGGCCGAGCCGCTGCGCATAGGCGAGATTGTGGACCGTGGTGGCGCCGGTGGCCGAGACATAGACGACGCGGGCCTGCGGCAGGGCGTGCTGGAGGCGCAGCCCGGCGCGACCCTGCTGGCTGGCGGCGACATCGCCGCGTTCTCCCTTGCCGCCAGCGGCGTTGGCCATGGCATGCGCCTCGTCGAAAATGATCACTCCATCGAAGTCGGTGCCCAACCATTCGACGATCTGTTTGACCCGCGAAACCCTTTCTCCGCGGTCGTCGGAGCGCAGTGTAGCGTAGGTTAGAAATAGGATGCCTTCGCCCAGGGTGATGGGCTTGCCTTGTGGGAATCGGCTGAGCGGCGTGACCAGCAGCCGCTCCATGCCGAGGGCCGACCAGTCGCGTTGCGCGTCCTCCAGCAGCTTGTCGGATTTCGAGATCCAGACCGCCTTGCGCCGTCCTTGAAGCCAGTTGTCGAGGATGATGGCGGCGGATTCCCGGCCCTTGCCGACACCGGTGCCGTCGCCGATCATGAAACCCTGCCGGAAGCGAATGGCGCCCTTGGCGTCCTCCGGCGCGGCGGCGAGATTGTCGAGCGTGTCGTCGACAGTCCAGGCCCCGGCGAGAAATCCGCCATGGGCCTCGCCGGCATAGATCACGGTCTCCAACTGCGCCTCGGACAGCTTGCCGAGAATGTCCTTCGGCAGCGTGGGGCGATAGCCGGGCTTCGGCGGCGCGATGCTCGCCATCGAGGCCGACTGCACGAGCTGGGTCGGATGCGCCTGCGCCCCGGCGATGCGGATCGTCTGGAGGCCGTAATCCTCATAGATCGCATCCGACAGGCGACCGTCCTCAGCCGGTTCCCAATCCACGGTCTCAAAGGCGAGCGGCACACCCTCCGGCTCGGCCAGCGGCGCGGCGGGCGCGGCACGGGCAGCGCGATTGACATAGCCGCGCACAGTGCGCGGTGCGGTGGGTCGCGCGACCGACACCGTCAGGCCGGGATCGACCGGCAGCCGGGCCGGGAGCTGCTCGGCCAGCCAGCCGATCAGCGTCGCCACGTCCGGCGCGACACCGGACGCGACAGGGAACACCGCCGCGTCTTCGGCGGGCAGCTTGTCGATGACGGTCAGCCGCGTGTCGATGGTGGTGCCATGCTTGGCATAGACCGAACCATCGACGGCGGCGGAGAAGACCACGCGGCCGCGTTCCTGCAGGCGGGTCCAGGAAGCGGTCCATGCGGGGTTGTCGGGGGCGAAGCTCGCCCCGGTGATGGTCACGAGCCGCCCGCCAGGCGCAAGGCGCGCCAGCGCCGAGGCGACATGGCGGAAGGCGGCGTCACGCATGCGGCCCTCGACATTGGCCATGACCGAGAAAGGCGGGTTCATCAGTACCACGGTCGGGACAAGGCCGGGATCGAGATGATCGTCGATCTGGGCGGCATCGAACCGGGTGACGGAAAGGGCCGGAAAGAGGGAAGACAAGAGACCGGCGCGGGCCTCGGCCAGTTCGTTGAGCAGCAGCGTGCCGCCCGCGATCTCGGCCAGAATGGCGAGAAGCCCGGTCCCGGCCGAGGGCTCCAGAACCCGGTCGGCAGGCGTGATCGCCGCCGCCGTGACCGCCGCGAAGCCGAGCGGGAACGGGGTGCTGAACTGCTGGAAGGTCTGGGCTTCCTCCGACCGGCGCGTATGCGTCGGCAGAAGCCCGGCAATCTTGCCGAGCTGCGGCAAGATCGTCGCAGGGGTACCGGCTTTGCGGAAAAGCGCATTGCCGTATTTGCGCAGGAAGAGAACGGTCGCCGCCTCGCAGGCATCATAGGCGGTCTTCCAGTTCCATGCGCCGGTGGCATCGGACGCACCGAAGGCGGCTTCCATGGCGCCGCGCAGGGTTGCGGCATCGACACGCTGGCCGCGTTCGAGATGCGGCAGGAGAAGCCTAGCAGCGGTGAAGACGCAGGCTGCGGTCTCGGCGTCGTGGTCGCGCGGAAGCGGCGCCGTGGCGGATGCCGCCGCGGATGCGGAAATCATGTTCATCGGGGATTCCTCGGGAGAGCAGGACAGGATCGAGCCGCGCAGCGCTCTCTCTCTCGACCGCACCGGCTCAAATCCCTTCCGGCCGCTCTCTCCCTCTCAATCCGTGGCGAGAGCAGGCATGAAACAAGCGCCCGGCCGTCAGGCGGGGCGCTTGTCAGGATCAGCCAAAGCGGCGTCCGGCTCCGGTGAAGGTATATTCATTGGCGACGATGGCCTCGTCGATCACCTCATCCGAGGTCAGGTAGTCGTATTCGCGCTCCAACTGGCGGTAGAGCCAGCGGGTGAGATCACGCAGCGCCTCTATGACGATCTCCTCGGCATCGGCGGTCATGTCCTGATATGTCAGACTGTCGCGGGTGACGGAGATCGACATGCAATATTCGTGGTAGTAGTGGCCGCGATGCGTTGCCTCGGCTCGAAGTTGGCAGAAGTTGCGCCGCTGGACTGCCTGAAGGGCGTCGGCGATGCCGTGCAGGGTCGTATCCAGCGGTGCATAGGACCGGATTTCGGAGGGGGAGTGCTTCCGGTAGGAATAGTAGCCCTCGAAGCAGGCCCCATCGCCTTGCGACCAGAAGCCTGAGAAGAAGATGCACGGCTGCTGCCGCGATCCGCCGCCATACAGGCCCACGGTGCGGGTCTTGAAGCGGATGCCGAGGATTTCCGCGATCCGCTGGAAATCCTCATAGACCGCATCATACCAGTCGTAGTCGAACCCGCCATCGCGATACCAGGCGCGGGCCTTGTCCTTTGCCGTGTCGGAAAGCTCGTCGAGCCGATAGACCGTGGTTTCGATGATCTCAGGCATAGGGATCACCTCCGTCCAGGACGATCTCCAGCCAACTGCCACTATAGATCCAGTCCACGGTCTCGCCGGTGGCGAGATCAAGGGCGTGCGCGCCGCCGCCGAAGGCGTTCACTCGCGCCTGCGAACAGGTGGTCGCATACTGAAAGCCCCAGAGTCCGGTCAGCCCGAACGCGGCGGCGCAGCGCTTGACGAACTGGATGACATGCTCTGGATCGCCGGTTTCGTCATCGCGCATCCAGAGCTGCGTGCCGCCATGTTCAGGCTGGATCGAGAGCAGGAAGCCCTCGGACGGAGGGTCTTCGGCGGCGTTTTGCTCGGACAGCGCGTTGTAGAGTTCGAGCGCGCGGGCCGCGTTCTCGGGCGTGCCCACATCGAGCAGGCAGGAGAAATGGGTGAAATAGTTGGCCATGTCAGGCTCCTGAAACGACAAAGCCCGGCGCGAGGCCGGGCGAGGATGGGTGGAAACTGGTTGGTGTGATCAGGCGGCTTGCGGCAGCCGCAGAAGTTCGGCGGCGGTCTCGCGCCAGAAAGGATCGACCAGCCGGGCCTCGAGCAGGCTGGCGCGGTAGCGGAGATCGCGGGCAGATGCCGCGTCGCCGCACCCGGATGCCGTGAAGGCCATGCCGCGCAGACGGCTGGCCTCGGTGACGACACGGCGGGCCTCGGCGTCGGAAGCGACGGGTTGCTGCCAGAGGACGATCCCGGCCCGGACCTCTCCGGCGAGAACCAGGCCCTTGTCGCTATCCTGAATGATCATGATGCGCGGGCGGAAGCGCAGCGTATCGTCCGAGCCGATGCGGACGTCGTCGCGTGCGATACGCCGGCTGGCGAAGATCATGGCGTCTTCGGGGGATGGGCACTCGCCGATGACGACCGAGCGGTCGAAACCGTCGGCATCACCGAGACCATCGTAACGCGCGGTGCCGATGCAGGAGATGCGCAGGGGCAGCCTCTGGGCGCGGTGCAGCCGGGGCAGCACCTGCCGCGCGAGGATTTCGCTGATAGGAGCGAACGCAGTTTGGCGGGATAGGGTCATGGGGAATACTCCGCGACGGGCGGCGGAAGCCTCTCTCCCGCCTGCAACCCGTCACGGCCAACCGGCCCGCACTCTCACTCTTCCTTCGCGATTGAGGATTGTTCCGGTCTGCGCCGGAATGATCCGACGCTCAGCACCAGGGCTCGCGCCGTCCAGCCCAGGTTCTCGCCAGCCCTTCACCGACGAGAATATCGCCGACGTCGTGGCCTTCGACGCGGATCGCCGCCAGGGTTCGGCCGTAGCGGTCCGTGCCCTGACGCAGGATTTCAACGCGCCGCCCATGCAGGAGATCGGCGAGCCTGGTCTTCGCTTGCAACGCGAGATCGGATTCATAGGTGCAACGGCCCTCGATCTCGGGGGCATCGATGTTGAAGATCCGAACCGCTTCCGCTTGCCGCGTTGTGCCCAGGCGGATGGAGTCTCCGTCCCAGACCCGGATTGCGGCCGGTTCGCAGGATGCCGTGCAGAGCAGAACGGAAACGACGATATGGCCGAGCATGACGAATGGCTTTCATCTTAAAGGAGCGAAATCGGCGTGATCGCCGCCGGTTCTTTCCGATGCGAGCCGGGATCGCAATGCCACCCGGCACGCAAGCGGCAATCGGCGGCGTTTGACGGGAAGAGGCCCGGCTGCGCTTGGGCATCGGGCCGTCGGGGCGAGGCGCTTTCGCGCCTCAGCTCCATGGATCGAGTTCCAGCTCCACCATGTCCTCGTCGCCGTCGAACTCGGCGGCGGGGCAAGCGCCGTGGGTTCCGTCCCCGGCCTGAAACACGACGATCTCGACCATCAGGGTGGTGGCGAGGCTGGCGGCGAAGGCGGTGGCATCTGCATAGGACATGGGTTCCGGCTCCTGTCTTTGGAGGCGAGGGACCATCCCCCGCGCGACAGGTGCCCGAAGTGTCCGGCCGGATCTGCAATCACCCTCGCGCGTTCGGGCCACTCCGTTTTAGAGGGGGCCGAATCCGCGAGGGCGGCACGCTTGCGTAAGCCGACCCCTCGTGGGTTGATTGACGAAGAGACGGACGGACCAAGGTTTGCGAATGGAAGCGGGGGTGGTGCTTCGCATCTGACAGGATGCCGGATACCCGTCGCGGATGCCTCGCCGCGCAAGCCTCGTTGCCGGGCCGATTTCCAGGACGTGATTCAGTCCGGGGATTGAACCCGTCCCTCCGCAACAACAAGCGGACGGCATTATGGTGAAGCTGGACCTCGATCCATCGCTGCGTGCAGCAATACCCGACAGTCCGATGCCAGGCGCTGCTTTCAGGGCCGGTCAGTCCCAGAGCCCTTCAGCGATTTCGCGGGCGATCATGGCGCGGGCCTTCAGCATCACATCGTCGCCGGAAGTGTCGATATGCCCGTAGAACCGCGCGCGGGCGCCATCCGTCGTCCAGTCGCGATAGCGGCAATATTCGCACGCATCTAACCGGAAGACGCGCATATCCTCGGCCCAATGCGGCTTCGGCTCGACAACGACGGTGACACCATCACACGTCTCCTCCCACGGAAGCGACCGTTCCGAGGGAGGATTGTTGCGGTCGTCGGCAAAGATTTCATCGACTGTCATCATGCCGACCTTTCTGTGCCGGGGATCGAACCGAGATCCGCGGGACCGGTCGGGCGGTGATCGCCGGCTTCGACCTCGCACTGCATCGTCGAAAAGAACTCGTCGCGCTCCAGCATCCGCTCGAAATATGCCTCGCCGATTGCATCATCGGGCGGGGGACCGTCCTCGAAGGCATCGCTCCACCATTCCTTGGCCAAGCCTGTGCGCCAGCACGTGGCCTGGGCCTCATCGGTGAACACACGAACATCCGTGCCATGACGGTGCTCATAAATGGCAACATAAACCCTTTGCGGGGCTGGTCGGATGACTTTGGGTTCGGTTGGCATGGTCTTCTCCTGAAATGAAAATGGCCCGCAGTCCTTCGACGGCGGGCCAGGTGAATGAGAAAAGCGACAAGTCACGCGGCGGCGCGACCCTCGATGGCATCGGCGCCCACCTCGTCGGCGGTGATCTCCTCGAGACGCGCGCGGCTGTAGCCGTTCCTGGCCAGCCAGAGTTCGGCGGCGTCACGATTCTCGGCGAGATGCAGCAACTCGGTGTTCTCGCCGACATCCTGCAGGACGCGGACCTGACCAATCTTCGGGCGTTCGATCACCCGAAACCGCAGATCGCTGTCGATGCCGTAGCTGCGCATGACGGTGATCAGAATGATGCCACCTTCGCCGAAATCGCCCTCATGCAGGGTGAAGGATGGCGGGGTCGTGTAGGTCGGACGCTCGCGGCCCGGCGTCTTGCGGACAAGACGGCCGACACCATTGCGGGATTTCCACGCGGCCAGCTTCTTGGTGAAGCGCGCGGGCGGCTTCGGCTCGCCGTCGCTATAGGCGACAAGCGAGCCGAGCGGGGCAATGTCGAAGATGAGGGAAGCGGACATGAATCTGGTCTCCTGAAACGGAAACGGCCCGGCGAGATGCCGGGCCTTGAGGTGGAAGGGGATGGAAAGCGGGGCGACCGAGGCCGCCCCGGTGCGCGTCACTCGGCGGCGACAAGAGCGGCCGGATCGCCGGCCGTCTCGGGGGCGTCCTCGTCGTCATCAGCGGCGAGGAAGTCGGGCAGCGCCACGCCGTCCTCGTCCTGGTCGACTGCGCTGTCGACGATCTCTGCACCCATAGCAGGGCGCAGCGGTTCCGGCAGCCAGCCGGTGTCGGCCAGAAGCCGTTCGGCCTCCTTCGCCATGTCGCCCTTCTTCAGATGCGCGATGAGATCGGCAGCCCGATCACCGGCGCCCTCGCGCACCGCTTCGAGGATGCGGGTCTTGGTCACGCGGCCCAGATAGTTCTCGACCGTGGGCCTCCAGCCCGCTTCGACGAGATCGAGGCCGGTGGCCTGCGCCAGCCGTTCGGCCTCGGCCATGCGGCGGTCGAGACCGTGCTGCGAGATGCCATTGCCCGAATAGGGGTTCGGCCGCTCGTAGAGCGCGTTGACGCCGAAGCTGACGCAATGGGCGAGCAGCGCCAGGCGGCTGGCATCGTCGAGACCGTCGATCCAGCCCCAGAGCCGGTCGTCATCACCGGAGGGAATGTCGCCCCGCCAGGCGTCCGCGCGCTCGTCGATCATCTTCGCCGCGGCAGTGTCAGCGAGCCCCGTCGCATCCGCAGGAAGATAGTTATGACGAACGGCGGCATAGAGGCTCGTTCCCGAGGTGGCGGTGCGCTCGAAAGTATCGAGAACCAGCTTGTGCAGCAGGGCGGTCATGGCGATGTGCGGATTCTCGGCGAGCGCATTGCGCAGCGCCAGCGTGCGCCAGGCGGTCAGATCCGTCACCAGCCGCTCGGGCAGCGGCTTGACGGCATCTTCATCTTCCTCGTCGCCATCCGGGATCGGCTCGCCGCCGACGGTGATGACGGCGCGCTGCACGGCATCAGGATCGGACGGGTCCGCACCTTCGCCGGCATCCTCGCCGTCGACGGCCTCCGGCTGCTCGTCCTCGGGGCGGACATAACCGCTGCTGACGATCAGCCCACCCTCGCGGTCGAGGCTGACGAACACACCGGCGCGGGCGATGTCTTCCGGCGCGAAGGTGACAGGCCGGTTCTCGAAGGCTTCTAACTCGGCTTCGATCTCCCCGAGACGCTGATCGACCTCTTCAGGCAGATCCTCGGTTTCGGCATACTTCGCTTCGAGTTCGTCATACTCGTCGCGCAGCGCCTCGCGGGCGGCGCGTTCCTCGTCGGTCAGCTCCTGGGTCACGCCGACCAGCCTGCGCAGGCCGTTGGTGTGACCGTAGGGAAGCTCGACCGCCGAGTCGATCCACTTCCAGCCCTGACCGGCGATCTCGTCGGCGATGGTGCGCAGTTTCTCGTCGACCAGCCGGTCGAGAAGCGTGATGTCCTGCAACCAACCGCCGTTCTCCTCGGAGAAGAGATCGCGCAGCACCGGGCCGCCCGCCGCCTCATAGGCGTCAATGCCGACGAAGCGGGCGCGCTTGTCGGCGACCGGGACCGTGGTTTCGGTCAGCATACTGCGGATCTGCCAGGGCTCCTTCTGCCAGGAATTGCTGACGCGGTCCCAGACCTGCTGTTGACGCTCGTGATCGGGGTTGACGGTGAAGGCTTCCAGCATCGCCAACGTCATCTCGTTCTTCGCATAGGCGTCGAGCAGGGATGGCGCCACGGTCGCGAGGCGAAGACGCTGCATGATGTAGCGCGGCGTGGTCCGCCATGCATCGGCGATCTCCTCCTTCGACATGCCCATGTCGAACATCCGCTTGAACGCCTTGAACTGGTCGAGCGGGTGAAGGGCGAGGCGCAGCAGGTTCTCGGCCAGCGAGTCGTCGATGGCCGAGGTCTTGGCATCGGTCTTCTTGACGATGCAGGGGACGAGGCCATCCTCGGGGAAGCGTCCGGCCTCGATCAAACGGCTGATCACCCGGAATCGGCGGCCGCCGGCCGGGGTCTCGAAATCGCCGGTCTCGTTGCCGGCCTCGTCGAGGATGGCGCGGACATTGATGCCCTGGATCAAGTCCTCGCGGCGCTCGATGTCATGGGCGAGGTCGTCGAGACCAGCCTCGACGTCGATTTCGCGCACATTGTCGGCGGACAGCCTGATCCGGTTGAACGGAATGTCCCGCGCCCGCGAGAACTCGATCATCGGGAGGGCCGGTTTCTTTTTCTTGGCAGCTCTTGCCATCGTGGTATCTCCGTGACGGACGCCGAAAGCCTCTCTCTCGACCCTAAATCCGTCACGAAACCCCACCCCCTCTCTTCCTCTGAACCGCCGGCGGCAGGCGGGCGGAGACGATGTGCTGGACAACGACCGGCCGCGTATCGGCGGCCTGGGCGAGCCGCTCGATCAGCGCAAGCTCGGCCCTGGAGCAGTCGCCGCGCACCTCGATTTCCACCCAATGACCAGAACGTCCGACATGGGAATCGCGCAGGCGATGGTTGGACGAGGTGTAGAAACTTTCGTTCGGGTCGATCAGTCGGACGCGGGAGGTGAGGAAGATGATGCCGGAGCCGAGATTGCCGCAGAACAGCAGTTCAGCTGCCGGCGTGGTCTTCGGGCCGCCGCCGACCTGTTTGCGGCCGATCTGACGAAATGCTTCATCGAACGTGGCCGGATCGCGGGTCATGCGTGCCGACTGGGCTTGATGGAAGACCCACGGCGGCCGCCAGGGATCGAGCTTGCCGACGGCGATCTGGTGGAGGAAATCGGCGAAGCTCGCCGGATCGGCCGGATATGGGCACGTCCGCCAGATCTCGCGAACACGCGCGCGCAACGTGTCGGGAAGCGCGAAAAGCTTGGCGCGGCCCTTGCGCCACCAGGCAGCGCGCTGGCTGCGGCGTTTGTGTTCGGCCTCGCCCCACCAGACGGCGCGGCGGGCCATTTCCTCATCGACGCCATGTTGTGCGGTGGCGATCTGATCGGCAAAGAGAGGCAACGCCTCCCGTTCGAGGCGTTGCTTGCGGAGAAATGCCGCACGTTTGCGCGGCGTATCTCCATAGGGTTCAGGTCTGTGCCAGCGACGGAAGCGCATCACACGCCCTCCCACCGTGACTGCCGGGCCGTGCGGATGACCCGTTCGGCCCGGCGGATGCTGCCGGCCTCGCGCGCGGCTTCGGCCCAGACCGAAATCGGGAAATCGCCGGAGAAGAGGATGTCGCGCTCGATGCCGAGCCCGAACGGTAGACGCACCGAGGTTAGTTCCTCCAGCGAAAAATAGCCAAGTTCCGGTTCCCCGAGATCGGCCAGCCCGAACAGCGTGTCACCGTCCGCGGCCAATTCGGTCGCGAGCCAGAAGCCTTCGCCAAGCGGGTTGAAGAATTTCACCACCGGCACATGGTCGGTGTCGCGCTGGCGGCCATTGACCAGAAGCTGTGCGCGCAACTCGTCGGTCAGGAGGATCATGCCGCCCTCCTGTCGATTGTGTCGGCGCCGGCCCCCGAGGGTTCGGCCTCTGGCAGATGGGCCAAGAGCCAGTCGGCGGCCTTGCTCGCCTGCGAGGCGGCGCGCACGATCGCGCGGTTGTCCTCGTGCAGCACCTCCAGCCAGGAGCCGATGTAATCGGCATGGCGCACAGTCGGCACGATGCCGAGCGAGGCGCAGCAGAACGCGGCGCTTATTTCGGCGCGTTATCTGAACAGTCAAGCTGTCTCAGCGGACTTTCATCAGCCGAAACCAGCCGATCTGGCGGCGTTGCGCGGTTTTAGAACGGGTGAGACACTCGGGAGTATCTGGAGGGCTGCTCTTCGCATTGCGGTTCGTGGTTTTTACGACTGCTCAGCGAACCGAATGCGACTGGTGAAGGGATTTCTTTCGTGCAGACTGCTCCGCGGCCGTACCGGTCGACCACCTCACTTACGCTCAAAGCATCTCGCCGATATCTGACGCGCCGCTGGGATATGCGAACATGGTGGTCTTCAACTGCTCTGCCGTCAGCCCTTGCCTGATCGCCAGTGCAAAGATGTTGATCACTTCGTCAGCGTGCGGACCGACAAGATGGGCGCCGAGGATGCGGTCAGTGTCCGCGTCGACCAACGTTTTGAAGCCATACACCGTCTCGGCCTGCTGGCGTGCGGTGAACCAGCCGTCCACGCGCTCGGTCTTTACGCGAACGTTCAGGCCTTTCTCACGCGCCTTGGCTTCGCTCATGCCGACGGCTGCGATCGGCGGGATGGTGAAGGCGACACTCGGAACGCCTGTGTATTCAGGCCTGACCGTGTTGCCGTTGAGCAGGTTCGCCGAGACTACCTTCGCGTCATGGCTTGATACCGGAGTGAGCGGCGGTCCTAGGCCGGCGGCATCACCTGCTGCGTAGACCGCGGGGTTGGAGACGCTTTGCAAAAATCCGTTCAACGCCAGCCGCCCGTTATGGTGCTTTACGCTCCCGGCATCGAGATCGAGCGTCGCGAGCGCCGGCGCCCGACCCGCGGCATGGACGACCAGATCTGCGTCCATATCGAGTTCGCCGTCAGGACAGTCCGCCCGGACGCGATAGCCGTCTGATACCTTCTCAATGGCGGTCACCCCTGCCTGTGTGCGGACATTGATGCCGCGCTCGCTGAACTTGTCCATCAGCCAGCCGACGAGATCGGGGTCGAATTGCTTGAGCATTCGCTTCCCGTGCTGAAGAATTGTGACCTGTGCTCCGGCGCGCGCCGCGATGTGCGAAAACTCGGCCGCGATATAACCGCCGCCGACAAGGACGATGCGTTCAGGCAGGCTCTCCAGTTCCAGGAAGCCTTCATTGGTGATCAGGTGCTGCTCGCCCGGAATGCCGAGCGGCACGGCCTCGGCGCCGGCGGCGATCACGATACGGTCCGCCTCGATCCTCTCTCCTCCGAACTCGAGCGCATTCGGGCCGATAAAGCGAACGTGACCGTGGAAGGCGTGAATCCCTTTGTCGGCAAAGGCTTTCTCACGCTTCTGCGGTACCGGATCGGTGAAGCTGCGCTTGAAGGCCATCAGTCCCGTCCAATCGAGCGTCGCGTCCCCTTCGATTCCACGTCCGCTCATGCGCCAGGCGTGATCAGCCGCCTCGGCGCCGCCGACCATCATCTTCTTCGGATCGCAACCGCGCAAGGCGCAGGTGCCCCCGAAGGGCCGGAAGTCCGCGACGGCGACGCTCCAGCCAGCCGCACGAACCCTGTGTGCTGTTACGATCGCAGCCGTTCCCGTGCCGATGATCGCAAGGTCATATCTCTTCGCCACTAGATCTCCTCCAACATTGTCACGTTCGACATCCGAGCCTTCACGGCTCAGCCGGCGCAGCATGAGAGCTTCGCCACGTCCTTGTCGAAGGCAAGAGCCGCGAGCTTCAGGCCCTCAACGGTGGTGAGATACGGAAAGAGCGTATCCGCGAGGTCGTCGACGGTCAGGCCGTGCCGGATTGCCAGGGCCGCCGTCTGGATGCTGTCGGCTCCCTCCGGTGCGAGGATATGCGCCCCGAGCAGCCGGCCGCTGCCAGCGTCGGCGACGAGCTTGATGAGCCCGCGTGTGTCTCGGGCGGCAATCGCGCGCGGCACCTGGTCGAGACCGATCGTGGAGACACGGACGGCGTGGCCGGCGGTCCGCGCAGCCGCCTCTGTCAGCCCGACGCTCGCCACCTGCGGATCGGTGAAGACGATGGCCGGCATGGCACTGTTGTCGTAGCGCAGGCTGTCGCCGTTGAGGGCGTTCTTCGCCGCGAGCTTGGCACCGTAGGCGGCCATGTAGACGAACTGATCGTGACCGGTGACGTCGCCGGCAGCGTACACGCCCGATCTTGTCGTGCGCATGCGGTCATCGACGAAGATGCCGCCCTTCGGCGAGAGAGCGATCCCATGCTCGGCGAGCCCGAGACCTTCGATATTGGGCGCGCGGCCCGTCGCCACGAGCACCTGATCGGCGTCGATCGTGACGTCCTTGCCGTCGCGATGGACAGTGAGTGCAACACCGTCCGCGGTCTTGCGGATCGTCCGGTACGTGATGCCGGAAATCACCGCGATGCTCTCGTCCATGAAATACCCCGTCAGCGCCGTGCCGATCTCGGGTTCGGCCTCCGGAAGGAGACGCGAGCGGCACACCAGCGTCACCTCGACGCCGGCGCGGGCGAACATCTGGGCGAGTTCGGCCCCGATATAGCCGCCGCCGATCACGAGCAGAGATCGGGGCAGCGCCTCGAGATCAAGCGCCGTCGTGCTCGTCAGGTATGGCACGGTCTCGATGCCGGGGATGACAGGGACGGCCGGTCGCGCGCCGGTCGCGATGATGATCTTGCCGGCTGAGACAAACGTGCCGTCCACCTGGACGCCGCCGTCCACGATGCGCGCCGGCCCTTCGCGATAGGCGATGCCGTTGTAAGCCGGGAGCAGGTCGGCGTACTTGGCCTGACGTAGCTCCGAAACCAGCGCGTCCTTCTGACGGACGGTTCCGCCCCAGTCGGTCAGTTCGGCCTCGGCCGTGATGCCGGCGAAACGTGCCGCGGCTCGGGCATTGTGGAGCGTCTCGGCGGCGCGGATCAGCGTCTTCGACGGCACGCAACCGATATTGACGCAGGTGCCGCCGATGGTGCCGCTGCCGATGAGGGCCACCTGGGCGCCCTGATCGGCTGCCGTGATCGCGGCCGAGAAGCCGGCCGAGCCGGCGCCGATGATGGCAAGGTCGTAGGAACCATTGTTGCGGCCATTCGTGCCAAGGCGCCGATGCGTCACGGGCCTGTCCGGCGATGCCGTATCGCCCGACGATTGAGGCTCACCTTGTGTCTCGGCCGCGTTGTTGCCGTGGCCGGCGATTGTGCCGATTCCGGCAAGGCTGGGCCCGAAGATCGCCCGACCTGCTTCGAGAGCTTCCTCGATCGACAGCCGGAATCCCGGCTCGTCTGCAGGACGCTGCCGGCGCCACGCGGCGAGGTGATCGTCGGAACAGAAGAAGGATGTTGCAGTGCACAGCGAGTTCGCAGCGCATCCGCCTTCGTAATGGACGCTGAGCCATACGACGGCCGTCGTCGGCTCAACGTCGGCCAGAGCCCGGCCCCGTTCCTGCGTGGTGATCCGGACCGGCGCGCCGCAGTGGCGGCAGCGCGAGACGATCGAGATGTCTTGGTCGGTCATAGCGCCGATGCCGAGCGCGTCGACCGCGCACATCGCAGTAAGAGTGCGTCCGTCCAGTGTGACCCGGTGGCCGGTGTCGCGGTCGGTGAAGGGATACGCGCCGACAATCATGTCGCCATCGAGTACGACGAGGTCGCGACGGCGGAGCTCTTCGAGCAGCGCACGGACGGCTTCCTCGCTCAGCCCCGCACGCTTGGCAAGCGCGCTTGGGGTCGGGGCTCGCCCGTGTTCGGCGTAGAGCTGTAGCAACGCAACGCGCACGCGATCCGTGGCCGCCTCGTAGCCGCTCCAGCGGTTGAGCACATGGTCGGAGCCGACCATGGCCAGCAGGGCCTCCTTCACCACGGGTGACGAAACCACCGACCAGTCCGGAAACGTCACACCCGGCCGCACGGCCAAGCTCGGCACCGTTGCGGATGTAGAAACCGTCGCCTTGTCGCGGGACGCGGAGGATGTGCAGCAATCGTTCATGGCTTCAGGCCTTCATTCAGAATCTTCGTGTTGGAACAGACGACCTTTGCACGGCGATGATGGATGCCGCAGGCGACAAGCCCGAGGCCCGCGGCGATCAGGGAAAGCACGACCAGACCCGAACCCGTCAACCACGCGCCGAGGCCGGCCAGCGGCGGGGGCACGGCAAGGAGTGGCGCCGCGCAGCAGATCGCAACGACAATGGCGCCTGCGGCGCCGGTGCGGATCAGGGCGCGGTCATGCATGTCAACTGCCTTGCTCCTGCGTCGGGCGGGCCGGATAGCCGGCATTCATGCTGGCGGCCGCGATGGCATCCGGGGTCGTCTGCGCGTCGTCGAAGGTCACGGTCGCGGTCTTGGCTTCGAACGAGACGGCCACCGTCGAGACCCCGGGGACCGCCGCCATCGAGGTCTTCACGATGTAGGGGCAGGAGGCGCAGGTCATGTTGTCGATGGCGAAGGTGACTGTGCGTTCGGTAGCGAACACGGCAGGCGCGGTCATCACCGACATGATCAAAGCAAGAGCACTCAAACTCTTCTTCATGGGACGGGTCTCCTCTTGGTGTCAGGCGGAAAGCAGCAGCGGGGCGACGTAGTCGAATGCGAAGGCGGCCGCGACGAGCACCGTCGCAAACCAGAGCGCGATCTGGACAATGCGGCTGGGGATCGGGCGCGCGCAGGCAGCATCCTCGGCGCAGGCCCGCCTCGGCTTCCAGTAGACGAGATAGAAGCCGTAGCCGAGAACGCCCGTCGTCCCGGCGACGAAGAGCGGCTTGTAGGGCGCGAGCGCCGTCAGATTGCCGATCCAGGCGCCACCAATGCCTAGGCTAAACAGGATGAGCGGGACGATGCAGCACGAGGAGGCGGCAAGCGCGCCGAGAATGCCGCCGACGGCGACCAGGCGCTGCCGTCCGACTTCGGCTCGGTCCGACGCGAGCACGTCGGTCGTGGCGGACGTCATGCCCGCCGTGCTGGGTCGCGATATATCCATGTCCGATCTCGCTTTCCTTGCCGAAATCCTCATTGCGCAGTACCATGCGGTCTGTAGCAACTACAGGGTCAAGAGGGATTTTTGCGATGCGCGATCACGCTGGCGTGAAGGGCCTGCAGCGGGCTGAGCTCGCCCGGCGGACGGGCAGCAATCTGGAGACTGTGCGCTACTACGAGAAGGTCGGGCTCCTGCCCGAGCCACCGCGCACGGCGGCCGGCTACCGCAGCTACGACACGACGCACGAGCGGCGCCTTCGCTTTGTGCTGCGGGCACGCGAGCTCGGCTTCTCACTCGACGAAATCCGCGAGCTGTTGCGCCTGGTCGACGAACGCGACCAGCCCTGCGCCGAGGCAAGCGCGGTCGCCGCCGCGCATCTCGACGATGTGCGGGCGAAGATCGCTGACCTGAAGCGCATGGAGCGGGTGCTCAAGGACGTCGTCGCGCAATGCGCCGACGGCACGCGGCCGGAATGTCCGCTGATTGAGGCGCTGTTCCGGGAGCGAACTGTCAACTGATCGGGTCGAGGAGCGCCTATGCGGCGCCCCTGACGTCGTTCCGGCAAGCGTTGCCCTGCTGGGCGTGCAGCCAGTCGGCGATCTGCTGCGCCTTGGCTGCGGCGGTGAAGATCGCGCGCTTGTCGGAGCGAAGCACCTCGAGCCAGGAGGCGATATAGCTGGCGTGGTCGGGCCGCGGCTCGACGCTGAGATGGAGGTCGGCGCAGATCATGGCGCTCAGGAGCTCGACCGTGCATTCCTCCATAGCATAGGCGGCCGAGCCGAACCGTCCGGAGAGATCACGGTCGAGGCGATGCCTGGCGCCGGAGGCGTGCCCGCATTCGTGGAGCAGCACGGCGTAATAGGCTGCGGCATCGCGGAAGCAGGCGAAGTCGGGCATCTGCACGTGGTCGGTGGATGGGCGGTAACAGGCCTGCGATCCGCCGTGGCGGATGTCGATGCCGAGCGCTGCGCAGAACCGTTCGGCCCGCTCGATGCGCTCGGCCTCGGGTAGCACCGGTATCTCGGGCGGCGTGTAGCCGTCGACCTGCGCGCAGTTGAAGACCGTGTAGCCGCGGGCGAACATGCGCCGGGCGGGCTCGTCGCGATCCTCGTCGCCGTCCTGTACGTCTGCCTTGCCGTGGCGATCGACGGTCTTCCAGAACACGACGAGGTGCCCGCGCTCGCCCTTGCGGACCTGGGCGCCGAGCGCCTGCCACTGGCGATAGGTGCCCCAGATGCCGGCGGGAAAGCCGGCGGCGTGCGCGGCGGCCCAGAGTGCGATGACGTTGACGCCACGATAGGCCTTGCGCGAGGCGACGTTGACGGGCGTAGTGATGGCCGATCCGTCGTGGTGCCAGGGCATCCGGTACTGGTCGGCGCCGGCCTCGATGGCGGCGATGATCTGGCTGGTGACACGCTCGTAGATGTCGTTCCGGGGCTGGGGTGTGCGATCGGTGGTCATGGCTGCCTCCTGTGTTCGCCCTCTCCGTCGAGGGCGAGGCGGCAGGGGCAGACGCGGGAAGCCGGGCCGTCACACCCTGTTCTCGGTGCTGGTGCGGAACAGGGTTGATGGGCCGGCAGCGTCTGCCACAACCCGAGCCCTGCCTCGACGGGCGAGCACGGGAGGCAGCCATGACCGGCGAGCGGCGCCTGGACCGGTCAGGATGAAGCGCGGCTGTCAGCCGGTGCCGTCCAGAGGCGGACGCCGCAACGGGACGACCCTGGCGTCCACGGATCGAGACAGCTCCGCTCGCAGACCTTCGATGACGGCATCTCGCTCGGCGAGCTGCAACGTCAGCATCTGGATGTGCTGCGCGAGCGTCCGGGTGAGCGCCCGCAGCTCCGCCATCTCGGCACCACGCACGGCGCGTAGTTCCGCTTCCAGAGCATGGATGCGTTCCTTGAGGGCCCTGGGCGACGATCGCCGCAGGCGGGCTTCGGCCGCGCGGAGCTCGGCGAGAAGATCGCCGGCCCGGTTCGCCGTCGCTCGGCTGACGCCGGCGTCGCGCGCCAGGTTGGCGACGGTCAGCGCCCCGTCGGTGCGTTCAGGGCGGCCGTCGAGCAACCGCTTCATGGCAGCCCTTAGCGCCGCTTGGCTCTTCGGCCCGAGCGCGGTCATGCGTCACCGTCCATGAGAGGCGCGATCAGCCGGCACTTGCGCTCGTTGTCCCGCAGGATCGCCGTGCGCTGCAGCGGCGATAGACGCCGGTCGGCCAGAAGCGCTTCGCCCTCGACGATCGAGGCCTGCCACGGTTCGCGGTGCCGGGCGGTCAGGCAGGCGTTCGGGCACCGGTCGGGGCTGCAGCGCGATAGGGCCGGCGCCGTCCGCTCGGCATCTGGCGCGCCGGTGAGGCAGAGCGCGGTCGCTGCATCGAACAGGCAGTCGTTGAGGAAACCGACATGCAGGGTCCGCCCGAGATGGGCAACCATGGTGCGCAGCCGCTTGCGGTCCAAGATCCGGCCGGGAAGATCGCCAAGTTCCTCCTGCACGCGGCCGAACTCGCGTCGCAGTCGCGCAGCACCCGGTCCCGCCGGGCCTTCACGGCGAAGATAGGCCTCGTAATGGGCGACAATGTCGTCGAGCTGGCCGAGTGCACGTTCGCGCTCGATCGCCAAGCGGAAGTCGGCCTGCGCCGATCCGGCATAGCCTTCGAACATGGCGACCGAGGCGTGCTTGTACTGGATCTTGCCGGCGACCGTGCCGAACGGCCGGTTGGCGATGTACCAGGCGATCGTGCGTCGGAGCTGCCGGGTCGTAAACTTCCAAGGCTCGTCGCCGATGCGCGGAATCGCCGGCGCGGCCTCCGAGCGCGTGTCGAGGCCCTCGCGGAAAAGGTTGAGTGTCGGCGTTGCACCCATCCCGAGATGATCGTTGCTCCAGGGCCAGTCCTTCAGCGCCACCCACAAGGATGACAGTTCCTTCTCTCGGCGATTGCGTGCCGAGAGAACCTCCATCACCGCGACGGCGCGAGCGACGGGCTCGATCGTGATCCAGTCGGCCGTGACGCCGCGCGCGCCATGGCGCTTGTACACCGTGCTGCGCAGCCGGTACCGCTCGACCAGGCCGTCGGCGCTGCGCACCGGCGACACGCAACCCGGCTGCATCGCCTGCACCTCGCTGTCGCGCATGCCGGTGAGGTAGGCGCAGACGAGATAGCAGGCGCCCTGCAACATCCGTTCTTCGCGGGCGAGGCTGAGGCCGTCGAAGCGCTCGCGCCATGGCAGTCCGGTGTCCGGATCGATCGAGATCGGCGTATCGAGCCCGCCGATCTCGGTTCCGAGCTCGGCGGCTGCCTTCTCGATCAGTCGTGCAGTCGGCTCGGACTGGCTGATGCGGCCGCTCTGCGGAGCGCCGGCGTGAAGGCGCATCAGATGGAGATTGTAGGGCGGGGTCTCTTCGCCGGTGAGCGGGTCGATGCGGCGGGCCACATTGGGCGCGTGCTCCCAGATCGGCACGCCTCGGCCCATGGCCCGGCGCACGTCGAGCCACTTGGCCACGCGGGCGCGATAGTTCTTGGCCACGGCCCGTCCGGCCCGCGCGTCCCGCGCCATCAATCGGGCGCAGCGGGCTTCGAGAGCGTCAAGCTCGGCCCGCGCCGCGAGGATATCGGGCGCATAGACCTCGACATACTTGAGCGCCCAGCGCAGCATGGCGCCGATGACCGGCTCGGGAATGCGCGGCGTGGCGTTCTCGGCGGGCGCTGGCGGCCGGCCGGCAACGCGGTGCGCCGCACGTCCACGCCACGGCAGGAAACCGATGCCGCCGCCGGTTAGCCATGGCGCCAGGTGATGCAGGTCGATCGGCACCTCGACATACTTCACCGTCTCGTGAGGCGTTCGCCGTCCGCCGTCACGGGCATACGCCAGATAGGCGTCGAGCAGCGCCTGATCGATCCGGCTGAGATCGACGGCGCCAGTCCTTGCGCGGAGGAACGCGGCGAAATGCTGGATGTAGCGCAGCAGGCGGATCGCCGAGGTCGCGCCGCAGGGCGCCCGATATCCCGGCACATGGATGCGCAGGCGGGCGATCACGTACTCCTTCGCCAGCCGCCGCGTGACGGGATCGGCGATGCGGGCGAGGTTCAGCCGGTAATTGCTGTAGCGGGCGTTCACCCGGAAAATGGCGGCGCCCAGGTCCCAAAGATCGTCACCGAAGCGCGGAAGTCGCGTGCGGTCGGCATCGTCCCTGACCGCCACGCCGGCAAGCACGGGCTCGTCGTTGCCATAAATGGCCGAAGGCAGCGACGCGTGCTGCGGCAGCTTGATCGGTGCCGGCATCATGGCGCTCTCGCTTCGGGCGGCAGGTAGAGGAGCGCGGGGTCCGATGACCCAATCCGACGGGCTTCCTCGATCTCGGCGTCGGCGAACCGGGGCAGAATCTGTTCGGCGATGCGTCCGTGAACCCGGCCGAACTTGGCGATCCAGTCGGCTTCGCTCAGCACCTGCCGCTGCGCCCGGATGAAGTTGAGGAAGGCCAGGAGCGCGGGCACCTTGCGGGCGGTGACCACGGCATTGCTGCATTCGAGACACCCCCAGAAGGGGGACGGACAGGCCTCTCCCTCCGAGCCGAACGGGCTGTTGTAGAAGCCGCCGCAACTGGCGAGCCAGACGTCCTGCTCGCCGCCGAACAGCGCCTTGACCGCGGCGGCGCCGACAACGGGAAGGCCGGTCGCCTTGTCGGGATCGGTCTGGACGGCCGCTTCCTCCTCCGACGACAGGACACAGGGGGGGAACGCGGCGTCGAGCGCATCGGTCATGGCGTCGGCAATTGTCGCCTCGTGCAGATGACGAAGCGCGGGAATGTCGGCGTAGTGGTCGGCCGCGACCGCGACAGTGTGGCCGACGGCGAAGCGGTCGAGCTGGCCGCCCGTGCGCCGGTACCATGCCGCCTTATGCGTCTTGCGCAGGCGCGTCAGATTGAGGCGAAGGCGTTGGCCCCGCTCATCAAGGATGCCGTGCCGGCGCGTCCATGAAGCCGCGAGCTCCTTCATGCTGAGCACCCGAGGGGTCAGGCGGCCCCAGGCACAGTGCGCCCAGAGCGTGTCGGCGCCGAGCCGGCTTCTCGCCGGACCGGTCCACTGCAGCGCCTTGCGGATCAAGCCGCCCGGCGTCGAGGAACCGCCGTCGCGCACACGCAGCCGCTTCCACTCGGCGCCGCGCGCCCGACGCTTGCAATACTCGATCTCGACATAGCCGCCCGCCGGGTTCTTCAGGCAGTCCGCTCGCAAGCCCTTGATCGCTTCGATCTCCATGCCGGTGTCGAGCGAGATAAGCACGATGAGCGGCACGAGATCGGCGGCGATGAGATGCCGGCGGCCATGCAGATCGTGGATCAGGCGATCGTTCGGCAGGCCACTCTCGCGGCGGAGCGTGTAGAGTCGCTTGAAGAGAGGGTGCCTGTGCCCGATGACGCCTTCCGCGTCGATCACTTCCATTACCTGTTTGTGGGTTGCTGCCAGCGCCTTGCTCCGATCGGAATCCTCGACCGCCGGAATACGATCGGCCTCGCCCAAGCGGCGGATGATGGCGGCGAGATCGGTGCGCGCCGCCTTCCGCAATGCCGCGGCGACATCATCGCCATAGGCATCGCGCGGCCTGGCGCGCACGCCGGGCCGATCGCTCGTGTACATCAGCCGGCGTGAGGCATCGGGCGGCAGGTGGCTGGGCTCCGCGGCCTCGGCAAGCCGCAGCAGGTTGAGCACCTTGCTCATGCGGTGCAGGCGGTGATTGGGATGCAGGCCGCTCCCCTCCATCCAGGAATCGAAGCCGTCGATGCAGACGGCACTGACGTCGGAGAGACGGGCGACGTGCGATCCGGCGGAATCGAGATAGCGCCAAAATGTCTTGAGCGCATTGGCATAGGCGTAGGCCGTCGAGATCGAGCCGGCCGGACCACCGACCTGGCAGGCGCGCCAGAGCGCGCCGGCAAAGGTCCGCGCCAATGCCTTGCGGCCGGCGAGCATCGTCAGGTCGATCGTCTTGCTGCGATCCGCCAGCGTGACGGTAAAGCGCAGCGATGCGATCGCAGCGGCGGCCTCGCCCTCGGGATCGGGCAGCGCCTCGGGAAAGAGGGCGCGGCGACCCGGCCGCCGCACCGATGGAGCCGCCGCGGCGGTCATGCCGCGCCGCCAGCCGTGTCTTCGGCCCAGCGATCCGCGGCGGCCTCGACCAGCTCCTGCGCCTCGGCGAGGCTGTCGAGATAGATGTAGGTGCTGGTGATACTCGCATGCCCCAGCAGGTGCTGGAGCTTCTGCAGAGGATCGCCGAGAATCCGCCGATAGGCTGCGCCGTGCTGGTCCTGCGGATCGAACACGGATCCGATCTGCTCGCGGATCAGCATGGAGAGCATGTTGACGGCGAAGGTGTGCCGCAGCGTGTGTGGCGTCACCTCGACCTCGATGCCGAAACGGCGGCAGCGGGTGCAGGCCCGCCGAAAGGCAGCTTCCCAAGTCGCCGAGGGCACGGGCTTGCCGCCTTCAGTCAGCCAGAGCAAGGCATGCTGCGCCTGGCCGGGCGTGCCGACCAGCACGCGGCGGCGTTCGCCCAGCGTCAGACGGTCGAGCCGGACACGCTTGCCCGCCGCGTCTGTTGCCTTCCCGTCCTCCAGCATCAGCCAGAGCGGATCGGACACCGAAGGCTCTGAGCGCGCGGCAGAGACCGTGCGCTCGAGATCGACATAGTCGCCGATCAATCTCAGTACCCGGCGGGGAACGCGGATGCGCCGTGGTCGTCCGCCCTTGGCGATCGGACCGGGGAGATCGAACGGCACCGAGCGCGATTCGGGATCGGTCAGGCGCGGCAGCTCACTCAGCAGCAGACTGCCGGCCTCTGTCAGCCGCAGGCCGGTCGTGACGAGAAGCTCGGCAAACAACGCATTGCGCTCGCCGTTGCGGCCGCGCCACGTCGCGTCCTCCGAGCCGTCGGGAAGCCGGCCGCGCAATCCCACCTCGCGGAACAGCAGGTAGCGGCCAAGATCGATGTAACGGGTATCGTGGCGCCGCGCGGCGCGCTCGCGGGCACGGTTCGTCGTCACAGCGAGCACTGCGCGGCTACCGCCGGCCCTGCGAAGGGTGGCGCCGTAGCTGAAGGGCGAGATCGCAATGATTCCTTCCTCGACAGCCCAGCGATAGAGCTTGTCGAGCGCGGCAACGCTCCGGTTCCAGCTCGCAGCCGAGATGCGGTAGGGAGCTGCCGACAGCCGACGCGCCCGGTGAAAGGCCAGGACATCGTCGCGGCCGGCCTGCCAGACCGTCTTGCCGCCGCGCCGTTCGACAAGAAAGCGCGCCCAGACGAGAATGTCGCGGGCGTAGGAGCGCCACGTGTTCGGCGATCGCGCTCCCATAGCAGGACAGGCACGAAAGAACCGGTTGAGAGCGAGATCGTAGCTGCCGTCATCCATCAGGATGAACGGCATGCCGTGAATCAGCCCGGTGCGCTCGACCGCGTCGAGCGCACCGGGCGCGAGGCTCACTGCAAGGTCATCAAGGAAAAGCGGACGCGAAATAGTGTCAAGATCGGTAAAATACAAATGCACGCACGATACCCAAGCGGAGCGCCTTCGGCGCAACTTCATTGTTTAGAATGCGAGGGGTTCCCCTCGCGCTCTCCCGCTCGCCGCGTGGCAGGGGTGCAGGACTTAGCCTGCACCCCATGAACAGCTTGTCGTGCCGCCGCCGCGTCAAGCGTTGTCCTCGCTACGCTGCGGGAACGCTTGACCCGGACGTCTGAAGAGCTTCACCGGAGCCGTGGTGAGGCGCCTCCAATGCATGATTCTGAGACAGGATCACAGAGTCAGGATAAGGCGACCAGCTCCTCGAAAGCGTATTTCTTCGTGCCGAAGCTGCCGGAGAAATCCCGGTTCAGCCGGGACGCATGGCCGGTGGCATGACCCAGCTCATGGAGCGCCGTCCGGTGCCAGTTGATCGGCTCGAAATAGGCTTGCGGCGGCGGCACGACCACATGGTCGAGGGCCGGGAAATAGAAGGCGCGATCCCCGCCGATGCGGAAGTCGATGCCGGTGGCTTTGATAAGCGCCTCGACCCTCGGCTCGATCAGGCCGGGCGGCGGGGGTGGCATGGCCACGGCGATATCCTCGGGCAGCCCCTCGCATTGGGCAGCGTTGAACACGGTGAACCGCTTCAGGAACGAGATCGTCCCCGGTTCCTCGCCGGTCTCTCTCGCGCGCCGCTTCTCGTCCTCGGGCGTGAAGCGGTCGGCATAGACGACGGTGGTGCCGCGTTCGCCCTTGTGGACATTGCCGCCAAGGGCGGCCGCCTGGCGATAGGTGAGCCAGCCTTGTCCGGGGAAACCGTGCTGAACCACGGCGCCCCAAAGGATCAGGATATTGATGCCGCTGTAGGCGCGGCCAGTGCTGGCGTTCTGCGGCAGGCCGAGCGGGGCCTTGGCTGTGGCCTTGCCCCATGGCTGGACCCAGGGAAAGCGCCCGGCCTCGAGTTCGGCGATGATCTTGCCGGTGATTTCGTCATAGAGGTTCGTCCGGTCCGAGCCGGAGCGTGGGGTGTTGTCATATCTGGACATCGCGGTTCTCCGCGACGGGCGCCGGAGACCTGCTCTCCAGCCTTCAACCCGTCACGGCAAACCCCGTCGGCACTCTCACTCTAAAGGGGCGTTGCGGGGATCTCCCCGCTCGATGGGGGTGCGCCGGCAACACGGTGCCGGCCAAGGGGAAGACTTTCCCCCAAATAAACGTTTTTGACTGGCTGGATTATCCTGAGGCTCATGCCTGCGCCAGCATGGCGGCAATGTCGGAGATCGCTCGCAGCAGAACCAGCGGATCATCTCTGGAAGGCATGAAACCATGTCGTTGCCAGAATAGCGCCGCCTCCTCATCGACGGCATTGACCAACAAGGCCCGACCGCCGATCAGTCGCGACGCCAGAACGCAACGCTGAAGAGCATGTTTCATCAAGCCGGTGCCAATCCCCTGCCCCGCCCAATCAGTGTCCGTGGCGAGCTGCCCGAGAAGCAAGCAGGGGACCGGGTTGGGCGGCTGTCCGGTGCGGATTGAACGTGGCAGGATCGAAGGGACGGCCCCTGTCGGGGCCAGCCCATAATATCCGACGACACGCTCCGCCTCGTGGACAACGACGACAGCCGTGAAGCCCTTTTCCTGATTGGCAAGGGCGCGGGTCTTCAGCCAGTGATCGAGCGTGGGCTTACCGCATGAAAACGCGGAAACGTCATGGGCCGCAGTCAGCGGCTCGGGCGCAGATAAAGCCACGGCTCACCGCTTCGGCTCAAAGCCGGGTTCCCACGGCGCGGGCCGCTTCAGCACTTCCATCATCTCGGGGACGATGGTGGGCGGACGAGACAGGATCTCCATGAAATCCGCGAAGCCCTCCGGGCTCATGCGGATCAGCCCCTGCTCCATGACGACCTCCTCGGCGGCCCGCACGGCGGCATCCCGCACGAAATCCGTTCGGGAACGGCCGCGCAGGTTTGCCGCGCGGTCAATCATCGCCACATCCGCTTCGGGCAGTCGCATTGAGATGGGATATTCCTTGCGTTCCGCTGTGCTGGCCATGAGTCGTCTCCTTTCACGTAAGATAGGGGATTGTATCGCAAAAGGCAATACGTTAATATCCTCACCATGCTCACCGAACTCGTCATAGCGCCAGGGAACCCCTCGATACCCGCCGCCAGGGCAGAATCCCGTAGGTTATTTCGCTATGCCATGATGCGCGGGACTACGCTGGAACGCGCCGGTATACGCAGCATGGCACTGGATTCCGCCAAATATTCGACCGCGTTTTCAGTTGCTTATACTGTCATAGGGGCAAATTCTGTCTCGCATGACCTTGCGAGCCCCCGGAAACACAGCAAAGATGTCAGGACGAGAACGCGAAGCGCTGCTCGAATCCCTGATGATCGACGAGCCGGAACTGACGTTCACCCAGTGCGGCAATCCCGATCCGCGCCTTCTGCGTCTCGTCGAGTTTCTGGCGCGGCAGGCAGCGCGGGAATGCTACGCCGAGGAAGTGAAGATGATGCGTCGACGGAGGAAGCGCACCTCCTGACGCTCAAAGGAGATGTGCCGTGAGAGTCGCGATCTACGCCCGCTATTCGTCGGACAATCAGCGCGAGGCGTCCATCGCCGACCAGTTCCGCATGTGCCGCCTGCGGGCGGAGAAGGAAGGCTGGACGGTGGTCGAGGAATATTCCGATCACGCCATCTCCGGCTCCAGCATGATCCAGCGCCCCGGCATCCAGGCGGTGATCATGGATTCCGCGCGCGGCCGGTTCGACATGATCCTGGCCGAGGCATTGGACCGGATCAGCCGGGATCAGGAGGACATCGCCGGCATCTACAAGCGCATGCGCTATGCCGACGTGAAGATGTTCACCCTGTCCGAGGGCGAGATCAGCGAGTTGCATGTCGGGCTCAAGGGCACGATGAACGCTCTGTTCCTAAAGGATCTGGCCGACAAGACGCGCCGCGGACAACGCGGCCGCGTCGAGGCCGGCAAGTCGGGCGGCGGCAATTCCTACGGCTATGACGTGGTGAAGAAATTCGATGCCAATGGTGAGCCCGTCCGTGGCGACCGCACCATCAACGAGGCGCAGGCCGAGGTTGTCCGCCGCATCTTCCGCGACTACGCAGCCGGCAAGTCGGCCAAGACCATCGCCTTCGCCCTGAACAGGGACCGTATCCCCGCGCCGTCCGGTGGCGATTGGGGTTTCAGCACGATCAATGGCAACCCGAAGCGTGGCAACGGCATCCTCAACAACGAGATGTATGTCGGCAAGATCGTCTGGAACCGCCAGCGATTCGTGAAAGACCCCGATACCGGCAAGCGCCAGGCCCGCCCCAACCCCGAATCCGAATGGGTGATCCAGGAGACGTCGGAGCTGCGCATCCTCGATGACGACCTCTGGAACGCCGTGAAGGCGAGGCAGGGCGAGAACCGGACCGAGCGGGACGAGAGCGGCGTCGCCGACGTCCGCAAGATGAACTACCGACGCCGGCCGAAATATCTCTTCTCGGGCCTGACCAAATGCGCCTGCTGCGGCGGCGGCTATTCCGCGATCTCGGCGACCCTGATCGGCTGCTCGACGGCACGGAACAAAGGCACCTGCGATAACCGAACCAACATCCGTCGCGACGAATTGGAGACGCGCGTGCTGAATGCGCTTCGCACCAAACTTGTCGATCCCGAATTGTTCGCTCACTTCTGCGCGGTGTTCACGCAAGAGATGAACCGGCTGCGGATGGAAGGCCGCGCGGGCATCACCGCGGCCGAGACCGAGATGGCGAAGATCGACCGTGAACTCGACACGCTGCTCAACCTGATCCTCAAGGGCGGCGCGGCTGACGCAATCAATGCCAAGATGGTGCTGCTGGAACACCGCAAGAAGGAACTGGCGCTGTTTCTGGCCGAGGCCGAGGAACCGCCTCCCCTCCTGCACCCCTCGATGGCGCTGCAATACCGCAAGCGGGTTCAGCAGCTCTATGAAGCCTTGCAGGACGAAGAGGAAGAGAAACGGATCGAGGCCGCGGATATCCTGCGCTCACTGGTGGACAAGATCGTGCTGACGCCCGTGGACGGCAAGATTGAGATCGACGTCCAGGGCGATCTTGCTGGAATCCTTACGATTTCCGCACAAACGAAAAACCCCGCCGGAGGGCGGGGTGGATCGCAAGTAAAGATGGTTGCGGGGGCAGGATTTGAACCTGCGGCCTTCAGGTTATGAGCCTGACGAGCTACCGGGCTGCTCCAC
>NZ_JAHWXY010000006.1 GCF_024281235.1 Shinella daejeonensis | reverse complement strand
GGCCGGCGGGTTGCGCGCCGGCTGCGGCGCGGCGCGCGGGGGCTCGGTCCGGCGTGCGGCCTGCTGCGGCTCGGCCCTGCCGGCCTGGAAGCGGGAGACCAGCGATTTCAGCACTTGCGCTTCGTCGTTCAGCGTCAGGCTGGCGGCCGTCGTCTCTTCCACCATGGCGGCGTTCTGCTGCGTGACCTGGTCCATCTGGTTGACGGCGGCGTTGATCTCGCGCAGGCCGACGGCCTGTTCGGAGGCGGAGCCGGAGATCTGATGGATAAGGCTGTTGATCTGCACCACCTGCTCGGAGATCTTCTCCAGCGCGCTGCCGGCGCGCCCGACGAGATCGACGCCTTCGCGGACCTGCACCTCGGAGGTGTTGATCAGCGTCTTGATCTCCTTGGCGGCATTGGCCGAGCGCTGGGCGAGTTCACGCACCTCCTGCGCCACGACGGCGAAGCCCTTGCCGGCCTCGCCGGCGCGTGCCGCCTCGACGCCCGCGTTAAGGGCGAGAAGGTTGGTCTGGAAGGCGATCTCGTCGATCACGCCGATGATACGGTTCACTTCCAGCGAAGATTGCGCGATGCCGCGCATCGCGTCGATCGCCTTCTGCACCACCTCGCCGGACTGTTCGGCATCGTCGCTGGCCGTCGCCACCGATTTCGCGGCGACGCGGGCGTTCTCGGCGCTGGAATTGACCTGTGACGTCAGTTCGTCGAGTGCCGCGGCGGTTTCCTCCAGCGAGGCCGCCTGCTGTTCGGTCCGGTGGGACAGGTCGGCCGCCCCGCGCGAGATTTCGCCCGTGCCGCCCCCGATACTGGCGACGGACGCATTGACGGTCTGGATCGTCTCTTCGAGGCTGCCGATCGCCGAATTGAAATCGGTCTTCAGCTTGCCGTATTCGCCCGGGAAATCGCCGTCGAGCCGGAACGTCAGGTCACCGGCCGAAAGCTGGGCGAGGCCGTCGCCGAGACGCGCGACGATGTCGCGTTGCAGCGCTGCCGTTTCCGCCCGTTCGGCTTCCGCGCGGCCGCGTTCGGTTTCCGTCATCTGGCGATGGCTTTCCGCCTCGGCCGCCAGCCGTCCGGTGTCGGCAAGCTGGTGGCGGAAGTTTTCGAGCGCCCGGGCGACCGATCCGGTCTCGTCCTGCCGGTCCTGCCCGGCGATCGGCTGCGTATAGACGCCTTCGCTCAGCGTCCCGACGTCGGCGACGAGGCTGCCGAGCGGCCTCTGGACGAAGGTCCGGACCGCCAGATAGAGTCCGGCGAGTACGGCAGCCAGGACGATGAGCCCGCCAAGGATCATCATGTAGGTCTGGTCGGCGATCGGGGCGTTGATCGCGCTGTGCGGCACGTCGACGAGGACGGCCCAGCTGGTGTTGATGGCCGGCATGGTGAAGGGATAGACGACGCGATCGAAGGCGGGAAGGTCGTCATAGGCGAGATCGCGGATATGGGTGGGCTTGCCGGAAGCAAGCGCCTGGGTGATCAGTTCCGCGCCGGCGCCGTCGTAATCGCTCATCAGCAGGTCGGGCCGGGGAGCGACGAGCCATTTTCCCGTCTGCGAGACGAGCATGACGCGGCCGTCGCCAAAGGGTTTCAGCTTGCCGACGGCCTCGGCAAGGGTCGACAGCGACACGTCGACGCCGGTCACGCCGATCTGTTTTCCGCCCGAGACGACGGGAAAGCCGATGGAGGCCATGGTGAAGCCCTGGCCGGTCGAGACTTCCTGATAGGGCTGGCTCATCGCGCCCTTGCCGCTGCGGGCGGCCAGTGCATACCATTCGGCCTCATAGTCGGAGGGGAATGTCGAGAGCTGGATGCCGTCGGCGCGCTTGGTCCAATAGGGGTTCAGCGAGCCGTCGGTGTGCGTGCCGGTTTGAAGATCGCCGGCCAGCTCGCGCGACTGGCCGTCGAAGGCGTTCGGTTCCTCGGCAAACCAGCTGCCGAGCGCATGCTCGTTCTTCTCCGCGTTCGCCTTGAGGATCGCGACGAGTTCGCGGCGGTCCATATGGCCGCCGGCATGGCCCTCCGCGATGACGCCGGACATGGCGCGCGCCGCGCTGGCCAGTTCGCCGATGTTTCCGGCGATGTCGGCGGCGATGGCCCGGGCCTGCGTATCGGCTTCGGAATAGACGAGCTGGGCGACACGGTCCCGCGTCTGCGAAATGAGAACGATATTGGACGCCAGCATCACGAGGGCGATGGTGCCGCCGGTGACGGCTATGAGTTTGGTCGCAAGGGACCGGGGCTTGAAGATGGACATGGCAGCCTCTGGAGTATGACCGTCGGCACGCTTCGCGGCCGAAGGAACGTGTTCTTATGGGGGGCGGTCTCCATCATGGAGGCAAGGGCGCGCGACCCGCGCCGGGACGGTCCTCCCGAAACCGTGGGGACGGGCCGGCCGCATTCATAGGCGGCGGAGTCTTAATAAAGCCCCAAATGCCGCCGCTGCCGGTGGCTGCAACCGGCTGATTCGGCAGGTTTTGTGCGATTTCACCCCATGATTGCAAGGGTGGGGGAGCGTCCGCTTCCGAGGGTTGAAAGCGCGGTCAGCTCCGGGCTTCGACGGCGGCGGCGAAGGGGATGGAGGGCTGTGCGCCCGGCTTCAGGCAGGCAAGCGATCCCGCGACGGCGGCCCGGCGCAGCGCACGCTCGAAATCGTGGCCGGCATCGAGAGAGGCGGCAAGATAGCCGCAGAACGTGTCGCCCGCGCCGACGGTGTCGACGGGGGTGATCTTCAGCCCCTTGGCGCGATAGACCTCGCTCTTGCGGATGGCGATGACCCCTTCCGCGCCAAGCGTCACGATAAGGGTCTGGCCCGTCTTCGCATGCAGCGCGCGCATCTCCTCCTCCCGCTCCGTCGCCGATAGCTTCTCCCGGTCGATGAAAAGCTCGAACTCGGTCTCATTGGCGATAAGAACGTCGGCCATGCCGCCGATGCGCTTCACCTCGGGCGTGAGCGGCGCGGTATTGACGATGGAGATGACGCCCTTCGCCCGGGCCGTCACGAGCGCCGCTTCGACGGCCGGCGCGGGGATCTCGAACTGCAACAGCAGGTAATCGCCGCGCTGCATGGCGCCCACCGTTCTTTTGGCGTCTTCCGGCGTGACGATGCCGTTGGCGCCGGGCACCACGACGATGACGTTCTCGCCATCGGAGGTCACGAGAATATGCGCAGTGCCGGTGGCTTCGGCCGCGATGCGCACGTCGGAGAGATCGACCGCCGCATCCGCGAGAAGGGCGAGCGCCTGGGTGGCGAGCGCGTCGTCGCCCACGGCCCCGGCCATGCGCACCGAAGCGCCGGCGCGGCGGGCGGCCAGCGCCTGGTTGGCTCCCTTGCCGCCGGCTGCGGTGGTGAAGCTGATGCCGGTGACCGTCTCTCCCGGCTTCGGCAGCCGGTGGGTGGTTGCGGTCAGATCGATATTGATGGAACCGAGAACTGTGATCATCGCGGCGCGCTCCCCTGTTGCTGCCGGACACTGCCCGAGACGGTCAGTCCTCGTCAACCACCCTGAGCCGCAGCTGGCCGGTCCGCGTCTCCACCGTCCGGTCCTCCGGCGGTGACGGCGTCTGCTCGGCGGAAGCCTTGAACTCCAGCTCGCCGATGCGTTCGCCGCGCCGCACCAGCTTGTCCGTCGACGTCAGGATCTGATCGACGTCCTTCTGCGCTGCGGCAAAATGGCCGTGCAGCTTGCGCACCCGCTCGTCGAGCCGCATGAGGTCGTCCATCAGTCGCGCCACTTCCCCCTGGATGACGTGCGCCTGCTCGCGCATGTGCTGATCCTTGAGGAGCCCTTGCAGCACCTGCACGGAAAGCATCAGCAGGGAGGGCGAGACGATGACGATGCGCGCGCGATGGGCGCGCTGGACCACCGCCTCGAACGTCTCGTGAATGCCGGCGAAGATCGATTCCGACGGCACGAAGAGAAACGCCGTATCCTGCGCCGCGCCGGGAAGGAGATATTTCTGTGCGATATCGCGGATATGGGTTTCCATGTCGCGGCGGAATTGCTGGCCGGCTATCCGGGCCGCTTCGGGGCTTGGGGCGTCCGTATGGGCGCTCCAGGCCTCCAGCGGGAACTTCGCGTCGATGACCAGCGGCGGCTGGCCGTTCGGCATGCGGATCGTGCAGTCCGGTCGCGTGCCATTCGGAAACTGCGGCTGGAATTCATAGGCGCCCGGCGGCAGGGCGTCGGCGATGATCGCTTCCATCCGCGATTGGCCGAAGGCCCCGCGCGTCTGCTTGTTGGACAGGATCGCCTGGAGCCCCACGACGTCGCGCGCCAGCGACTGGATGTTCGACTGGGCGCTGTCGATGACCGCCAGACGTTCCTGGAGCCGCCGCAGGTTCTCATGGGTGGAGCGGGTCTGTTCCGATATCGACTGGCCGAGGCGCTGGGTCAGCCCGTCGAGCCGCACCTGGATCGCCTGGTTGGTTTCCGCCTGCCGCCTGCCGAACACCTCGGTCATGGCGGCGACCCGTCCCTGCATTTCGCTTTGCGCGTCCAGCAGGGCGGCGACATGCCGGTCGGTTGCGGCGGCGGCCTCCCGCTGTCGCGCCGCCATGCGCCGCGCCAGCACGAGCGTCGTCACGAAAAGCACGGCCGCGATGAGCAGGACCAGAATGGGTCCGGTCCCGCCGAATCGGTTGACGAGGGCGGAAAGGGCGATATCGAGCGTCGGATCCACTTGCATCGGCAAACCATAACACGCTTTAACAGGAAGAGTAGATCATAACGTGAACAAAATGCCCGGCACCTGCCTTTGAACCGTTGCCCGATCCCGGGCAAGCCGATTGAAAGCGCGCACGAACCGCGCTAGAGCAGATCGCGAAAGGCAGAGGCCGCCTCCGGCGTCCGGACCTGCCGGAAACGAGAAGACAGGCGTTTTTGCGATTTCGACGAAAGCGAAAATGCTTTAAGGAAGCGCATGACCATCAAGCCGCTGATAATCCTCCCCGACCCGGTCCTCCGCCAGGTTTCGAACAGCATCGAGACCGTTGACGACGAGGTGCGCCGGCTCGCCGACGACATGCTCGAGACCATGTATGACGCGCCGGGCATCGGGCTTGCCGCGATCCAGGTCGGCGTTGCGCGCCGCATGCTGGTGCTCGACGTCAGCCGGGACGACGAGGACAAGACGCCGCTTGTCTTCATCAATCCCGAGATCGTCGCCTCTTCCGATGAACGGTCGGTCTATGAGGAAGGGTGCCTCTCCATTCCCGATTATTACGCCGAGGTCGAGCGGCCGGCGAAGATCACCGTCAGATATGTCGATCGCGACGGCAAGCAGCAGGAGAAGGAGGTCGACGGCCTGCTCGCCACCTGCGTGCAGCATGAAATCGATCATCTGAACGGCGTTCTCTTCATCGACCATATCTCGAAGCTCAAGCGCGAGATGGTGATCCGCAAGTTCACCAAGGCTGCGCGGTTGCGGGGCAGCAAGGCGCTCTGAGGCGCGCTGCGCCCATTCCGGGCAATCCACTCACCGGAGGCTATTCATGGCCCTTCGCATCATCTTCATGGGCACGCCGGATTTTTCCGTTCCGACGCTGACGGCGCTGGCTGAAGCAGGCCACGAGATCGCCGCCGTCTATTCCCAGCCGCCCCGCCCGGCGGGCCGGCGCGGGCTGGAACTGGTGAAGTCGCCGGTGCATCAGGCCGCCGAGCGGCTCGGCCTTCCGGTTTTCACGCCGGTCGATTTCCGTGCCGAGGCGGATCGTGCGGCGTTCCGCGCGCATGGCGCGGATGTCGCCGTCGTCGTCGCCTACGGCCTTTTGCTGCCGGAGGCGATCCTGACGGGCACGCGGCTCGGTTGCTACAACGGCCATGCCTCGCTTCTGCCGCGCTGGCGGGGTGCCGCGCCGATCCAGCGGGCGATCATGGCCGGAGACCGGGAAACCGGGATGATGGTCATGAAGATGGACAGGGGACTGGATACCGGCCCGGTCGCATTGACCCGGCGCGTGGCGATCGGCGAGACGATGACCGCCGGCCAGTTGCACGACGCCCTGATGCAGGCGGGCGGTGCGCTGATGGTCGAGGCCATGGCGCGGCTGGAAGCCGGCGAACTGACGCTGACGCCGCAGCGCGAAGACGGGGTGCTCTACGCCGCCAAGATCGACAAGGCGGAAACGCGTATCGATTTTTCCCGGAGCGGGCGGGAGGTGCATGATCACATCCGCGGCCTTTCTCCTTTTCCCGGCGCATGGTTCGAGCTTCCGGTGGGCGACAGAACGGAGCGGGTCAAGGTGCTCGCCAGCGCGCCGGCCGGTGACGCCCCGGGCCGGGCTGCGGGCGTCGTCGTCGACGAGCGGCTTGCGGTCGCCTGCGGCGACGGTGCGGCCGTGCGGTTCATCCGCATGCAGAAGGCCGGCGGCAAGCCGCTCGACGCATCCGAGTTTCTGCGTGGCACGCCGGTTGCCGCCGGGACGGTGCTTGCCTGATGCCGCGCTACCGTCTCACCCTCGAATATGACGGTACGCCCTATGTGGGCTGGCAGCGGCAGGAAAACGGTCCTTCCGTGCAGAGCGCCGTCGAGGCGGCGATCCTCTCGCTGACCGGCGAGACGGTCAAAGTCCGGGGCGCCGGGCGGACCGATTCCGGCGTGCACGCCCTGGGGCAGGTCGCCCATGTCGACCTTTCCCGCTCGTGGAAGGCGTTCACGCTCCGCAACGCCCTCAATGCCTATCTGGGGCAGGCGGGCGAGCGCATCGCCATTCTCGACGCGGTCGAAGCGCCTGACGACTTCGACGCCCGTTTCTCCGCCCTAGGGCGTCACTATCTCTACCGTATCATTTCCCGCCGCCCGCCGCTGGCGCTGGAGGCCGGGCGCGCCTGGCACGTGACGAAGCCGCTCGACCACGAGGTCATGCATTCCGCCGGCCAGGTCCTCGTCGGAAAGCACGATTTCTCGACGTTTCGCGCCGCGCAATGCCAGGCCAACAGTCCGGTGCGCACCATCGACCGGCTGGCGGTGACCCGCAGCGGCGCGTGTATCGAGATCCGGGTCTCCGCCCGCAGCTTCCTGCACAATCAGATCCGCTCCTTCGCCGGAACACTGAAGCTCGCCGGAGAAGGCAAGTGGAGCGTCGAGGATGTCCGCGCGGCGCTGGAAGCGCGCGACCGCCGCGCCTGCGGGCCTGTCGCGCCGCCCGAGGGTCTCTATTTCCTCGCGGTCGATTACTGAGGCGAAGCGGAGCGCGCGCGCCTGCTCTCTCCTATCGCTTGCAGCGAATGCGCCTATCCGGCCGGTATCGTTCCCAGAAGCCGTTGCAGCCCGTCGCCGGCCAGCATCGGCGGCAGCACGTAGATCGCGGTCATCGCGGCGGCGAGCAGGGCCTGCTGCCCGACGCACATCCGGATAAGCCTGAACTGCAACACCACGGTCGCGCCGAAGATCGCATAGAGCAGCAGCCCGGCGAAGGGGGCGCTGTCGGGAAGCAGCAGCGTCATCGCGAAGGGGATGGCGGCGGCATAGGCGAAGGGCACGGCGATCCAGTTGCTGGCCGTCAGCACCGCTGCCAGCTGTCTTGCAAAGCCGAGCGGCCGGGCGAGAAGCAGAAGAAGGACGATCGGCAGGAGCCAGCCCGCCGCATCGATGAAAAGCATGCGCAGGAAGAAGCCCGGCCCGGCGGAGGTGCCCGTCGGCATGTTGGCGAGATAATAGAGCCGCCAGGACGCCCAGATCACGGCGAAGGCGGGCAGGCACCAGACGAAGGCCCAGAAGGAGCGCATCAGGCCGCGCACGGTAAGATCGAGCCAGCGGAAGCCTTCCGGCTTGTTGCGAAGCAGGAGCCAGAGGCCGGTCTGATAGTGGAGGACCTCGTCAATCCCGGGCATCGCCGAACCAGCGCTCGATGAAGGTCTCGTAGATCGCCGTCAGGGTCTCGAGATCGGCGATCGCCACCCGTTCGTCCACCATATGCATGGTCTTGCCGACGAGGCCGAACTCGACGACCGGGCAATGATCCTTGATGAAGCGGGCGTCCGAGGTGCCGCCGGTGGTCGAAAGCGCAGGCGTGCGGCCGGTGACGGCCGAGACGGCGGAGGAAAGCGAGGCGATCAGCCGTTCGTCATGGGTCAGGAAGACATGGCTCGGCCGTCCGATCCATTCGATATCGTAACGCAGCGGCGGGCGGCCCGGCCGCAGGGTCTCGTCGCTTGCGGCCGCGTCGAGCCGTCGCAGGATCTCGGCCGTCACGCTGTCGGCCGTCCAGCTATCGTTGAAGCGGATGTTGAAGCGCGCGCTTGCCTCCGCCGGAACGACGTTGGTTGCGGGATTGCCCACGTCGATCGTCGTGACCTCCAGGTTGGAGGGCTGGAAATCCGCCGTACCGGTGTCGAAGGGCGGATGCATCAGCGCGGCTGCCAGCGCGACGACGCCGCGCACGGGATTGTCGGCCAGATGCGGGTAGGCGGCGTGGCCCTGCACGCCGTGAACCGTGATGGTGCCGGACAGGGAGCCGCGCCGGCCGATCTTGATCATGTCGCCGAGCGTGTCCGGATTGGTCGGCTCGCCGACGAGGCAGGCGTCCCAGCGCTCGCCGCGCGCGGCGGCCCATTCGAGCAGCTTGATCGTGCCGTTGATGGCCGGTCCCTCCTCGTCGCCGGTGATGAGGAAGGAAAGCGAGCCCTTCGGCGGGCCCCGTCTTTCGATATGGCGGGCGACGGCCGCCACGAAGCAGGCGATGCCGCCCTTCATGTCGACGGCGCCCCGTCCATACATCTCCCCGTCGGCGACGGCGGCGGAAAAGGGGCCATGCGTCCAGGCCGCCTCGTTGCCGGTCGGCACGACGTCCGTATGGCCGGCGAACATCAGGTGCGGGCCTTCCGCGCCGAGGCGGGCGTAGAGATTTTCCACGTCCGGCGTGTCGCTGTCGCGCGCCGTCATGCGCTCGACCGCAAAGCCGAGCGGCGCCAGCATCGCGGCAAGCGCCGAAAGCGCGCCGCCTTCTGCGGGCGTGACGGAGGGGCAACGGATCAGGGTGGCGAGATTGGCGGTCGGATCGGTGACGGTCATGGCGAAAAGCTGCGGCAACTCGGGGCGGGAGAAAGGCGATGGACGGATGCGCAGTCTTAGCCGATCCCCCCGATCCTGTCACGCATCGCGACGGTCGGCAGAACGGGGCCGGTTGGCGCGGGGACCGTAATCGTTGGGGCCTGTTGCGCCGGGCAGCAGCATGAAGGCGAGAAGGGCGATGATGGAGATCACGGGGATGAACAGGCAGATGACCAGCGCCGCCGGCAGGCTGAGGTCGTGCAGCCGCTTGACCGTCAGCATGAGCGACGAAACGGTCGACACGATCGCGCCGGCCAGGAAGACGGTGGACCAGAACAGCAGCGATGGATGGTCCTGCGGCAGCATGGCGAGGCGGGAGAGCGCCGCGGAAAGCAGCATCAGCCAGAAAAGCCACCCGAGCGCATAGGGCGCCCGGCCGATCCGGCCGGACCAGCCGAAGAAGAACCAGCCGAAACCGGGCCGCGCTTCCTCGGCCGTCGCCATCGCGATCAGTCCCTGAGCAGTTCGTTGATGCCGGTCTTGGCGCGGGTCTTCTCGTCCACGCGCTTGACGATCACGGCGCAATAGAGATGCGGCGTCGGCAGGCCGTTCGGCATGGTGGGATTGCCCGACGGCATGGAGCCGGCGACGACCACGGAATAGGGCGGCACTTCGCCGTAGGTGATCTCTCCGGTTGCCCGGTCGACGATCTTCGTCGACTTGCCGATGAATACGCCCATGCCGAGGACGGAGCCCTCGCGCACGATGCAGCCTTCCACGACTTCCGAGCGTGCGCCGATGAAGCAGTTGTCCTCGATGATCGTCGGGCCGGCCTGCATGGGCTCCAGCACGCCGCCGATGCCGACGCCGCCGGAAAGATGCACGTTCCTGCCGATCTGCGCGCAGGAGCCCACCGTCGCCCAGGTGTCGACCATCGTGCCCTCGCCGACATGGGCGCCGAGATTGACGAAGGACGGCATGAGAACCGCGCCGGGCGCGATATAGGCGGAATGGCGGACCACGCAATTCGGCACGGCGCGGAAGCCGGCCCTTTCGAATTCGTTGATGCTCCAGCCGTCGAACTTGGAGGGCACCTTGTCCCACCAAGCCGACTGGCCGGGACCGCCCTTGACGATTTCCATGGGGTTCAGGCGGAAGGAAAGGAGCACGGCCTTCTTCAGCCACTGGTTGACCGTCCAGTTGCCGTCGGCCCCGCGCTCGGCGACGCGCGCCTTGCCGCTGTCGAGCAGGTTCAAAGAGGCCTCGACCGCCTGGCGGACCTCGCCGCGCGTCGATGTGCTGATGCTGTCGCGTTCCTCGAAAGCGCGTTCGATTGTGGCGGAGAGGGTGGAGAGATCGGGCGTGCTCATCGGAATTCCTTAAACTTCGACACTTACTTTCGGTGTCGGGATGCCGGAAGGTCGATTTCATCGAACTGCGAACTGCTCTAGAGCAAGTGGCGGGAAAGATGAAGCCCTTTCGGGCGGATCATGGTTCGCGACCTTGGCGCGAAATGGAAAGGCAGGACAGGAAAAGACATGGCAAGACTGAAGAAGAAGAATCTCCGCCGCAGGGACGGCGTCTGGGACCCATTGGCCGACAGCGCGCAGGACAAGCGCCGCGCCCTGGCGATCCCGCAGACGCCGCAGTCGGCCGATCCCGCCTATCGGCTCGCCTATATCGACGACGATTTCCTGTGTCGCGAGGAACTGCGGCCGGTGCGCCTTCAGCTGGAACTGCTGAAGGTGGAAATGATGCTTGCCGAGCGCGGTATCAAGTCGACCGTCGTGATGTTCGGCGGCGCGCGCATCCCCGCGCCCGGCACGGCGGCCTGGGCGGCCCGCAACGAGACGCAGCGCGTCAATCTGGAAGCCGCCTCGGTCTATTACGACGAGGCCCGCAAGTTCGCCCGGCTCTGCTCGGAGCGCTCGGCGGAATTCGGTTTCAAGGAATATGTCGTGGTCACCGGCGGCGGCCCGGGCGTCATGGAGGCGGGAAACCGCGGTGCTGCCGATGTCGGCGCACCGTCGATCGGTCTCAACGTCGTCCTGCCGCACGAACAGGCGCCCAATGCCTATGTGACGCCGGAACTCAGCTTCAATTTCCACTATTTCGCCATCCGCAAGATGCATTTCCTGCTGCGCGCCAAGGCCATCACGGTGTTTCCGGGCGGCTTCGGAACGCTCGACGAACTGTTCGAAACGGTGACGCTGATGCAGACCGGGCGCATGGCGCTGGTGCCGCTGATCCTGTTCGGCAAGGCGTTCTGGCACAAGATCATCGATTTCCAGGCGCTGGCCGATTTCGGCACCATCGCGCCGGGCGACGTGGACCTGCTGCAATTCGTGGAGACGGCCGAGGAGGCCTGGGACATCATCGTCCGCTTCTACGAGAAGCTGGAGGCGGAACAGGCCGCAGCCAGTGCGCTGCCGGAAGGCTGAGACGGATATGCCCCGGCGGATATGCGCCGGGGCATCACCTGACGGGGCAGACGGGGGCTTACTTGCCGCGCTTGCCCATCTCGTCGGCGGAGATGAAGCCGTCGCCGTTGGCGTCGAGCCGCTTGAACATTTTCTCCGCGCCCTGCGTGAATTCCACCAGGGAGACCTTGCCGTCGCCATCGGTGTCCGCGCGCTTCAGCATCCGGCCGGCGTGATGCGCCCGGTCCTTGCCCTTGCCCTTGCGGCCCTTCCAGTCCTTGCCCTTGCGGGCGTCGGCCTGATCGATGGCGCCGTCCTTGTTGCTGTCGTGGCGCTCGAAGATCTTTTCCGCCGCCGCCAGAACTTCCGCTTCGCTCAAGGTTCCGCTCTTGTCCGTATCGGTGCGGTCGAACATGCGGCCGGTGCCGGGCAGCATGAAGGGGCCGGAGGTGCGCAACGCCTCACGCGCGGCAGCCTTGTCGGCGTCATCCGCCTTGCGAAGGGTCTTGCGGGCGTCCTTGAACGCCGTGTGACGGGCCTCGATTTCGCTCTTGGTCACCGTGCCGTCACCATCGGCATCGAAGGCCTTGAAGGCCGCCGATGCGCCGGCCTTGAACTCGTCGAGCGTGACCTTGCCGTCCTTGTTGGTATCCATGCGGGTGATCGTCCGGTCGCCGTGCATGGCGCGCCGGCCCTCTCCCTTGGTGTCGGCAAAGGCCGGAGCCGTATAGCCTGCAAGAAGAAGTCCCGCCGTTACGGCCCCGAGAAGAGCAGCTTTTCCTGCCATGATCGTTCCTTTCATCCATCGTCGTCCCTGAAAGGCAGGATAGGGAGAAAGGCGGTCGGCACCAGTTACAAATTCGTAATTCAGTCCTGTGGCGGAGTCGTGTCGGGAACGGGTCTTCTTTGTGTCCGGATCAGGCCTGCTAGAGCAGCGCTTTCAGGAAGCCGAGGAGATCGGAGGTGGCATAATCGATATGCCGGTCCTCGTCGGAGGGTTTCTCCCAGGCGTCGGCAAATTCGGGATGGCCGTCGCGCGGCGTCAGAAGCACCGTCTTCATGCCGAGCTTCTTCGGCACGAGCAGATTGCGGGGCAGGTCCTCGAACATGACGGCGTGCTGCGTGTCGACCCGGTGCAGCGACATGAACTTGTCATAGGTCGTATCGGCGGGCTTCGGCACGTAATCCGCAGCCACGATGTCGAAGATGTCGTCGAAATGGTCGAGAATGCCGAGCGCCCGGGCGGCTTGCTCGGCGTGTTTGACGCTGCCGTTGGTGAAGATGAACTTGCGGCCGGGCAATGTCCTGATCGCCTCGCCAAGCTCGAGGTCCGGCGAGAGCACGGCATAATCGATGGCGTGGGCCTTCTCGAGGAAATCGAGCGGGTCGATGCCGTAATGCAGCATCAGGCCCTGCAACGTCGTTCCATGATCGCGATAATAACGCTTCTGCAAGGCCCGCGCCTCGTCGCGCGGCAGATCGAGCAGCGCGGAGACATAGGCCGTCATGTTGCGGTCGATCTGCGCGAAGAGGTCGACGTGATGCGGATAGAGCGTATTGTCCAGGTCGAAGACCCAGTCGCGTATCGTGGCGAAATCGGTTTTTATCGGCAGGTCGGTCATGGCCGTCTTATGGCATGGGCGGCGCGATAGGCAAACGGAATTCTCTGTCCGGCCCTCCCGGCGGTGGATTTGACATGGCGCGCATGGTAGCGGCGGGGATGGAACTCTGGATCCCCATCACCATTGCCGCGGCCTTTCTTCAGAACCTGCGGTCCGCCCTGCAAAAGCAGCTTCAGGGTTCGCTCGGCACGCGCGGGGCGAGTTTCGTGCGCTTCGGCTACGGCTTCCCCCTGGCGATCCTTTATGTACTCGCTCTGCACTGGCTCGGTGGTCTCCCGCTGCCGGCGTTCAACTGGAGCTTCGCCCTATGGTCGGTGATCGGCGGGCTGGCGCAGATTTTTGCGACGATGATGCTCGTCTATCTCTTCTCGCTTCGCAACTTCGCCGTCGGAACGGCCTATTCGAAGACCGAGCCGGTGCAGGCGGCCTTCTTCGGTTTCGTGCTTCTTGGCGAAAAGCCGTCGCCCGGGGCGATCGTCGCGATCATCGTCGGTGTCGCGGGGGTCATGCTGATATCGCTTTCGCGCGCGCCGCTTTCCTGGCGCAATGCCTTTGCGGCGCTGACCGCCCGTTCCTCGCTGATCGGGATCGCCTCGGGCGGCGTCTTCGGCATTTCGGCCGTCGCCTATCGCAGCGCCTCGCTGTCGCTCGACGGGCCGGGCCCCATCATGAATGCCGCCGTGACGCTCGCCTGCGTTACGACCTTCCAGACGGCGTTCATGCTGATCTGGATGGGCTGGCGCGATCCGCCGGAGATTGCGCAGGTGCTGAAAAGCTGGCGGTCGTCGGCGCTGGTCGGCGTTTCGGGCGTTCTCGGCTCCGCCTGCTGGTTCACGGCCATGTCGTTGCAGCAGGTTGCCTATGTCCGCGCGCTCGGCCAGATCGAACTGGTCTTCACCTTCACGGCGTCCTACTTCCTGTTCCGCGAGCGGGTGAGCCCGGCCGAACTGGCCGGCTGCCTGCTGATCGTGGGCGGGATATTCGGACTGCTTTTCTGGTAGCCGCGCGCCTCCCGATCAGGGAACGATCAGCGTGCCTGCGCCATGTTCGGTGAAGAGTTCGAGCAGGACGGAATGGGCGGTCTTGCCGTTGAGGATGACCACGCCCTGCACGCCCGCGCCGATCGCCTCGATGCAGGTTTCCACTTTCGGGATCATGCCGCCGGAAATCGTGCCGTCCCTGATGAGTGCGCGGGCTTCCGCGACGGAAAGCTCCTTGATCAGCCGGCCGTTTCCGTCGAGCACGCCGGGAACGTCGGTCAGGAAAAGCAGGCGCGTGGCATGCAATGCGCCGGCGATCGCGCCGGCGAATGTGTCGGCGTTGATATTGTAGGTATGGCCGTCGCGGCCGGGCGCGACCGGGGCGATGACCGGAATCATCTCCGATTTCGCCAGAAGGTCGATGAGCGTACGGTCGACTTCGACCACTTCGCCGACGAAGCCGAGGTCGAGGATGCGCTCGATATTGCTGTCGGGGTCGATCACGGTTTTCTTCGCCTTCTGCGCGAAGACCATGTTGCCGTCCTTGCCGCAAAGACCGATCGCCCATTCTCCGGTCTGGTTGATGAGCGCGACGATCTCCTTGTTGATGGAGCCCGCCAACACCATTTCGACGATCTCGACCGTCTTTTCGTCGGTAACGCGCAGGCCCCCTTCGAATTTCGATTCGATGCCCATCTTGGTCAGCATCGCCCCGATCTGCGGGCCGCCGCCGTGAACGACGATGGGATTGACGCCGGATTGCTTGAGAAGCGCGATGTCGCTGGCGAAAGCCTTGCCGAGATCGGGATTGCCCATGGCGTGGCCGCCATATTTCACGACGATGGTCGTATTCTCGTAGCGCTGCATGAAGGGAAGCGCCTGGGCGAGAAGGCGGGCTTGGGTTTCGCTTTCGGTTTGGGTCATGGCGGCCTCGTCTAACTGCTGCGGCCTCTTTAGCTCATGTTGCGCGGCGAGGGAATGAGGGACGAAGAGAATGCGCGTCGCATTGGGGGAAGGCGTGGTAAGCTGTCCCGACAGGACTTATGTTAAGTCGGATCCGCGCCGGTCACAGCGGCGTGGCGGAAGTCGGAGACTGCATCGCCGATGACGGCCCCAGACAACAGGAAGACCGGAAGCCCGCGCAGCGACGAGGTGATCGCCAGCGAATATGTGATGGGCGCCCTGTCGCGGGAAGATTGCCGCGTGGTCGAGGAGCGGCTGGCCCGCGATGGCCGCTTTGCCGCCATCGTCAGGCGCTGGGAGCGCAGTCTTGCCGATCTCACCCTCGATGGCGACCCGCCGCCGGTTCTTGCCGTGCCGCGGTTTTCACCCCGCGCCGAAGCCTGCGACGTGGTGTTTTCGGGCCGGGTTTCCGGCGGTTTCTGGAATTCGCTCGCCTTCTGGCGCTCGTTCGGCTGTCTGGCGCTGGCCGCCGGCGCGGGACTGGTGGTGGCCGTTCTGTTCACCCCTCCCGCCGAACGCGGGCGCGCCGCCGCGGTCCTGACGGGCGAAGGGCTGCCGATCGGCATCCATGCCCGCTATGACGCGCGAAGCGGACGCATTCACCTGACGCCGGCCGCGGGTCAGGGCAGGAATACCGCGCTGAAGCTCTGGATCGTCGAGAACGGCAAGCCCGGTATCGCGCTCGGTCGTCTGCCGGCGGACGGCGACGGGACGCTTTCCGTTCCGGCCGGCCTGCGGCAGCGGCTGGTCGAGGGAGCGGTGCTGGCCGTCAGCGCAGAGACACCGCGGACGGCGCCGGGCAGGGGCGATACGGTCGCCGTCTCGGGGCCGCTGGTCTTCGAATAGGGTCTTGCGGGCCGAAGTTCAGAGCCGGATCGCCGTGACGATCGCGGCGCGCAATTCGTCCAGTCCTCTTCCCTTTTCGGATGACGTCGCGATGACCTCGGGATAGGCGGCCGGCCGTTTGGCGATCTTCTGCAGGGTTTCCTCGTGCAGTCGCGGCACGCCCGCCTCCTTGATCTTGTCGGTCTTGGTCAGCACGATCTGGTAGGAGACGGCCGCCCTGTCGAGCAGCGCGAAGACCTCCTCGTCATTCTTCTTGATGCCGTGGCGGCTGTCGATCAGCATATAGACGCGCTTCAGCGTGGCGCGGCCGCGCAGATAGTCGAAGACGAGCCGCGTCCAGGCGTCGACCTGCTCCTTCGGAGCCTGCGCATAGCCGTATCCCGGCATGTCGACGAGCGCCATCGGCGGCAGGTCGCCAGCCTCGCCCGAATAGCCGTCGGGAACGAAATAGTTCAGTTCCTGCGTGCGTCCAGGCGTGTTGGAGGTTCGCGCCAGTCCCCTGTGGCCGACGAGCGCGTTGATCAGCGAGGACTTGCCGACATTGGATCGGCCGGCGAAGGCGACTTCCGGCGGGCCTTCCGGCGGCAGGAACTTCATGGCCGGCACGCCGCGGATGAAGATCCAGGGTCGGCCGAACAGCGGCTTTTCGCCGGGTGCTTTGGTGTCGGTCATGCGGGTCGTCCCCTGTCGTTGCGGTCCCCGCTTCCGGGTTTTGGCGGGGAATGTCAAGCGCCGGAATGGCGGATGCGATACGTGGAAGCCTTGTGGCGAGGAAAGGAAAACCCGGCGCGGGGGCCGGGTTCTCGTTGTCGCCGTCGTCCGGTTCCGGTCAGGCCGATCCCGCCTTTTTGCCGAACAATCCCTTGAGGTTGTTGAACAGTTCGATCTTCACGCCGTGGCGCTTCATGATGATTGCCTGCTGGGTGATCGAGAGCAGGTTGTTCCAGGCCCAGTAGATGACGAGGCCGGCCGGGAAGCTCGCCAGCATGAAGGTGAAGATCAGCGGCATCCAGTTGAAGATCATCGCCTGGGTCGGATCGGGCGGCGTCGGGTTCATGCGCATTTGCAGGAACATCGTAATGCCCATCACGATCGGCCAGATGCCGATCAGCAGGAAATGCGGCACATCGTAGGGCAGAAGGCCGAACAGGTTGAAAAGCGAGGTCGGATCCGGCGCCGACAGGTCCTGGATCCAGCCGAAGAACGGCGCGTGCCGCATCTCGATGGTCACGTAAATGACCTTGTAGAGCGCGAAGAACACCGGAATCTGAAGCAGGATCGGCCAGCAGCCCGCCAGCGGATTGATCTTCTCCTCCTTGTAGAGCTGCATCATGGCCTGTTGCAGCCCCATGCGGTCGTCGCCGTGCTTGGCCTTCAGTTCCTCCATTTTCGGCTGGATTTTCTTCATGTTCGCCATGGATGCGTATTGCTTGTTGGCGAGCGGGAAGAACAGCGCCTTGACGACGATGGTCGTCAGCAGGATGGCGATGCCGAAATTGCCGAAGTAGCGGTAGAAATAGTCCATGAGCTGGAACATCGGCTTGGTGAAGAACCAGAACCAGCCCCAGTCGATCATCAGGTCGAACTGCTTGATGGAGTATTCGGTCTCGTAGCGGTCGATGATCGGAACTTCCTTGGCGCCGCCGAAGACGAGGTTTTTCAGCTCGGTCGACTGGCCGGGTGCGATGCTGATGGCATCCTGGCGATAATCGGCCTGGTAGCGCGGCCGTCCGTCGGAGAAATGCGAGAAGCGCGTTTCGTAGGGCGTCGCCTGCGGCGGAACCAGTGCGGCCGCCCAATATTTGTCGGTGATGCCAAGCCAGCCGCCGGTCGCCTTTCCAGGTTCGATGGTGGTGCTCTTCTCGGTATCGCTGTAGTCGACCTCTTGCAGGCCGAGGTCGCCGAGCACGCCGATGAAGCCTTCATGGAGGACGTAGATCGACGGGCCCGTAGGCTTGTAGAGGCGGGTGACGCGGCCGTAGGGCGAAATCGAGACGGCTGCGTCCGAGCGGTTCTCGATCGTATCGGCGACGGTGAACATATAGTGGTCGTCGACGGAGACCGTGCGGGTGAAGGTGACGCCCTTGTCGTTCGTGAAGGTCAGCGTCACCGGCGTCGTCGTCGTCAGTTTGCCGTCGCCTTCCTGGGTCCAGACCGTCTGGGGGCCGGGCACCTGTCCGCTCGCCTGGTCGCCGACATAGCCGAGTTCGGCGAAATAGCCGTCCGGGCTCTCGGCCGGGCTCCACAGCGTGATGATCGGGCTCGACTTGTCGACCGTTTCGTGGAACCGCTTCAGGCGCAGGTCGTCGAAGCGCGCGCCGGTTAGGTTGATGGAGCCGGAAAGTTCCGGCGTATCGATTGCGACGCGGGCCGATCTTGCGACGGCCTCGTCGCGATTTTCGCTCGACCCGCCCGGTACCGTCGCGCCCGGCAATGCGCCGTTCGTCGCCGGGCCTGTGGCCGCCGGGGTCCCGTCGGCGGACGTGCCCGCGCCGGCGTCGAGGGTCTGCTGGAGTTCGAGCGCGGCGCGATCGGCCTCGATCTTCGGGTTCACGTAGAGAAATTGCCACGCGATGAGAATCAGCACCGACAATGCGATCGCCACGAAGTAATTGCGGTTGTTTTGCATCATTTTTTCCCGGGAGCTGCGGGTCGCGGCCGCTGCTTCTGTTGCTGCCTTGTCGTGATCCTGTCCTTGAGACCGGCCTGCAGGGTTTCAAAGGGCGCGCTGAGCACGTCCCGCCTGGCGACAATGACATAGTCGTGTCCGGGCTGCATTGCAAACCCGGCGGAGAGCCGGACGGCCTCCTTGAGACGTCGCCGCATGCGGTTGCGCTCGACGGCGTTGCCATGTTTCTTGGTGACGGTGAAGCCGACGCGCGGCGGCTCGTCCGGCGCATTCCGGTCGCGGACCTCAAGCAGGAAGGTCGGCCCCTTGCGCTTTTCGCCGTCGCGCACAAAAAGAAACTGCGGACGGCTTTTCAGCCGTCCGACAGCAGGATGTTTCACTGTTTTCGTCATTGCCCGTCGCCTCGGTTCGGGCCGACGCGGCCTTAGGCCGACAGGCGGGCGCGACCGCGAGCGCGGCGGGCGGACAGGACCTTGCGGCCGCCGGCAGTGGCCATGCGAGCGCGGAAGCCGTGGCGACGCTTGCGAACGAGCTTGGAGGGTTGGTAGGTACGCTTCGACATTTATTTAATACCGCGGTGTGCGGCCCTTCTTGGGTTTGCATTCAGCAAGGAGCGTTAAAGGCCCGGCATACGTCAACCCTCGCGGGAAGACGGCTTCCGAACGTGCGCGGCTTATAAGGGAAAGGACAGGCCCGAGTCAATTGCGGGATTGTTCGCCGCCGGCGCGCGATGGCCATCGGGCGGTCCGTCGCGGATCTGCAAGGCCGGCATCGTTAAAATACTGCTTAACTTTTTGCCGATAGGGTCCCGAGACGACAGGTTTGGGGGGGTGTCCTTCCGGGAAGACTGTTGAAACCGAGGGGGGACGCGATGCGGATTCAAGGAAAAATCTATCTGGTTGTCGGTGTCATGGGGCTGGTGGCGGTGTTGATCGCCGGTATCGCGCTCCATGTGGTTTCGGAATACAGCCGCAAGCTCGCCGATTACGAGAACGCGGCCGATCGCGCCTTCTATGGCGAGCATCTGAACCGTGAGGTGACGGCCGTGGTGATGGAGGCGCGGGGAATTTACGCCTCCAGGGATCTTGAGGAAGGGAAGAAATTCGCCGCCGGTATCGCCAGGGAACTGGATGAGATGGATGCGACGCTCGAAAAATGGCGTCCGCTCGTTCCGCAAGTCCAGAAGGCGGCTTTCGACGCCGTGGTTGCGCGGGCCGCCGAGTTTCGCACGTTCCGCATGGAGACGGCCCGTCTCGGCACACAGGTCTCGATCCTGGCCGCCAACGAGCAGGGCAACAATGAGGCCAACCGGGCCAACCGCAAGGCGTTCCAGCAGGAGATCGACGCCGTCGTGGAGACGGACAACCGTAATCTCGAGGCGATCAAGGCGGATGTCGAGGCTTTCCGGCTGCTGATGCTGACCATGGTGCTCGGCACCGCCGCTGTCGGCCTGGCGCTCGGTTGCGGCACGGCCTTCTATATCGCGACGAATGAACTGAGCCGGCCGATCCGCAATGTGACGGAGACGATGAAGCGGCTTGCCGGCGGCGACCTCGAGACCGAAGTGCCCTATGCCGGCCGCAAGGACGAGATCGGCGAGATGGCAGCCGCCGTGGCGGTGTTCCGCGAAAATGCGCGCACCGTGCGCGATCTCAATGCTCAGGAACGGGTTCTGCGCGAAAAGAGCGCCGATCTCCAGTCTTCCATCGCCGCCGTCGTCCATGCCGCCGCCGCCGGGGACTTCAGCGCCCGGATCGACAGGGATTACGACAACGAGGATCTCAACCGCTTCGCCGGCAGCGTCAACGCGCTGGTGGCCGGCGTCGAGGAAGGCATTGCCGAAACCCGCCGGGTCGTCGGCGCGCTTGCGGAAGGCGATCTGACGCAGACCATGGACGGCCGGTTCAGCGGCGCGTTCGCCGAATTGCAGCAGAACGTCAACGCCACGCTCGCCATCTTGCAAAGCACGATGCGCGAGGTGCGCATCTCGACTCATTCGATCAATGCCGGCTCGGGCGAACTGAGCGCGGCCACCGACGATCTCTCCCGCCGCACGGAGCAGCAGGCTGCCGCGCTGGAGGAGACCTCGTCCGCGCTGGAGGAGATCACCGCGGCCGTCAGGAATTCGACGGAGCGGGCGCAGGAGGCGACCGTCATGGTCGGTGAGGCCACCCGCAGCGCCCACCAGTCCGGCGAGGTCGTGCGCAACGCCGTCGACGCCATGGGCCGGATCGAGCAGGCTTCCGGCGAGATCACCCAGATCATCAACGTGATCGACGAAATCGCCTTCCAGACCAACCTTCTCGCCCTGAACGCAGGCGTCGAGGCGGCGCGCGCCGGCGAGGCCGGCAAGGGTTTCGCCGTCGTGGCGCAGGAGGTTCGCGAACTCGCCCAGCGCGCGGCAAGTGCGGCCAAGGATATCAAGGGCCTCATCACCAAGTCCGGCGAGGAGGTGGCCGTCGGCGTCAAATATGTGCAGGCGACCGGGGATGCGCTCTCCGATATCGAGAGCCGGGTCCTGAGGATCGACGAGCATATCCATTCGATCGCCACCGCGGCGCGCGAGCAGTCCACCGGATTGCAGGAGGTCAGCACCGCCGTCAACCAGATGGACCAGGTGACGCAGCACAATGCCGCCATGGTGGAGGAGACGTCCGCCGTCACGCACAAGCTGAAGGGCGAGGCCGACGGGCTCGCCGGACTGGTCGCCCGCTTCCGCACTGAAGAGGCCGGCCTGGCCGCCGGCGTGCGGACCGAGGCGCGCGCCGCCTGAGCCGCCGGAGCGGGACGCGTCCCGGCCGATGGATCCGGATGTGAAACGGGCGCTGTGGCCGGATGGTCGCAGCGCCCTTCGCTTGCGCGGCGTTGGAAAATCCGCGGCAAGCGCCTAATATGCCTGATACGATGTCCCGTCGATGCAGGCGCGGCGGCCAGCCATGCCGCTTTCCGCCGCGCCGGCGGCAAGCCGGGGAGTGGCAGAATGGTGGAGAGCGGGCCTCCTTCCGCGCAGGGCAGAATGCCGATGGCCGGTTTCCTTTCCGGCCTGTCGGGCAAGCTTCTCCTGCTCACCGTTGCCTTCTCGATGATCGCCGAAGTGCTGATCTTTGTTCCTTCGGTCGCCAATATGCGGCTGATGTGGCTGCGCGACCGGCTCAATACGGCCGCTGCCGCAAGCGTGGTCATCGAGGGCCTGCCGGACCGGGAGTTGCCGCGGCTGGTGCAGGACGACACGCTGATGGCGACCGGCACCAAGGCGATCGTGCTGCGGCGCGCCGATGCCTCCCGCATGGTGGCGGCCGTCGATATGCCGCCCCGTGTCGACGGGCAATATGACATCGCCGATGTCTCGATCCCCGCCGCCATCTACGACGCCTTCGGGACGTTGCTTTTCGGGGGCGACCGGGTGATCCGCGTCTATGGCCCGGTCGGAGATTCGGATACCACCATCGAGTTGCTGCTCGATGAAAGCGCGCTTCGAAAGGCCATGCTGACCTATGCGCGCAACGTTTTTGTGCTCTCCATCGCCATCGCGCTGATCACCGCCGGCCTCATCTTCTTCGCGATCAACCGGATGTTCATCCGTCCGATCCGGCAGATGACGGTGAGCGTGCGCGCTTTTGCCGCCGACCCGTCGAACCCGGCGCGGGTTCTCGTTCCTTCCGATGGCAAGGACGAACTGGCCGTCGCCGGCCGGCATCTTTCCGAAATGCAGCAGGCGCTCCAGCGGACGCTCAAGGAGCAGAAGAACCTCGCCGATCTCGGGTTGGCCGTTTCGAAGATCAACCACGACATGCGCAACATCCTTGCCTCGGCGCAGCTCATGTCCGACCGGCTGGCCGATGTCGACGATCCGGTCGTCAAGCGGTTCGCGCCGAAACTCCTGCGCAGCATCGACCGGGCCGTATCCTATACCAACGATGTGCTGTCCTACGGGCGCATGCACGAACCGGAGCCGCGCCGGCGTTTCATCCCGCTTCGGCCGCTGGTGCTGGAAGTCCGGGAGATGCTGGCGCTCGATGCGCGCGCCGATATCGAATTTTCCCTGGAGATCGAGCCCGGGCTGGAGGTCGACGCCGATGGCGAGCAGCTCTTCCGGGTGGTCCACAATCTCTGCCGGAATGCCGCGGAGGCGCTGTCGCAGCCGGTCGAGGTCGGATCGCGGCGTATCCTGGTATCGGCCATCCGCACCGGCGGCGTCGTGACGATCGCGATCGAGGACAATGGTCCCGGCATGCCGGAAAAGGCGCGTGAAAATCTGTTTTCCGCCTTCCGTGGATCGGTGCGGGCGGGTGGCACCGGACTGGGGCTTGCGATCGCCCGCGAACTCGTTCTTGCCCATGGCGGCACGATCGCGCTTGTCGAGAAATCCGCCCCCGGCACGCTTTTCCGCATAGAGCTTCCGGACCGGCCCCTGCCCCTCGACGCCTTCCGCCATCGCGCCTGAGCCGCAACGCCGGAGGAATTCTCTCCGGGAACGAAAAAATTGCGCTTTTCGCCGAATTGCGCTTGCAATGCCGCCGCCGACGCTTTAGGAGATCGCCTCGCAGCCGGACACCACGCCCAGCGCTGCCAGCGCACCCGTAGCTCAGCTGGATAGAGCACCAGACTACGAATCTGGGGGTCAGAGGTTCGAATCCTTTCGGGTGCGCCACTTCCTTTCGTTAAATAGCTGATGGAAATACGCTTTTTCGAGCGTTTCTTTTCGCCTTCCCCCAATAGTTCCCCCAATGCGTTTCGGAAGGTGGCAAATCTCGCTGGACGGCGCAGGACGAATGCCGGTCTGATTTCAGCGCCAGACAAAAAAATCCCAATTCGGTCATATCTTGCGTGATGCTCCCCGCGCCGGTCCCCGAGCGGTCGCAAAAGTCTGGAACCACCCCCCGGGGGTATGGGGTCACGCCGCATCGGTTTCGGCTCCACGCTTGCGGTAGGCCAGCAGGCAATGCGCCTTGCAATATGGCTTTGTCCCTTCGGTTCGCTGACCACAGAACAGGTGCAGCTCGGCCGGCTTGGCATCGTTCACCGGCCACCGGCAGGCGTAGCGTGACAGATCGGCAAGAGGCATGGCAGATCGAGAAGGGGAAGGCTGGTGCATCATGCCCGTGCCCTCTGGTTGATACGGTACTGCCCACTCAGGTCTTCATGCACCTGCTTCGCCCATGAGTGTGCGCAGACGAGGCAGCGGGCCAGGTCGTCCACCATGTCCTTGTCGTCATCCTCGGCCATCCGCTCGGCCACATAGGTGCAGACGGACAGGAGCGATACCACGTCATGCGACAGGGCAACTTGATCCTCGGTGATTTGAACAACGGGCATTGCGGTGGCCTCACTATGATGTGCTTGCTGATTAGCGCGGGCTCGATATTCGAGATGCGGAAGGGGCGGCGGATCAGCGAAAGGGCGTCTTGAGCGGTTAACTTCAGGCATGGCTTCGCCAGCGGCCGGAACGCTGTTGTTCGGCATTGGTCATCTCTCCGATTTCGATTTTGTTTCGCTCGTTATCGAACTGATAACTACTTATCACTAGACAATGACTGATAGCAAGTGCATCAGTGATAAAAAGTTATCAGAGGGCAGAGGATGAAAATGCTTATCAAGGCGGGCCGGGATTTGCTCGGCATGACGCAGGCGGAATTGTGCGAGAGGGCGGGTGTCCCGCTCATCACGCTACGGCGGATCGAAGGGAAACCCGACCATGCCGGCCTTGTGTCTCAAGACACGGTGGAGAAGGTGAAAGCAGCGCTACAGGCGCAGGGCGTCCAGTTCCTTGAAGATGGACAGGTGGCAGCCGGCCCGGGCGTGGCCTTGAAGGGCAAATGCCCATGACTGGAAAGGTCGCCACTGACCAGTTCACAATTGCTAAGGCACCCTTTGAGGATATCGGTAAGGACAGGGTTCGCCTTCACTGGAAGCGACGGCTAGGGAAGAGGCGCTTCGTCATCCTCAAACTGCAGCATGGGACAAGACGCGCGCTCGTGTCGGCATTGGGTCATGAGGAAAGTGAAGACGTGATCCAGATGGACATCGACCTTCGCGACAAGTTGGGGCTTGAGCCGGGAAAGCAGGCGGAAATCTCTGTTGCCCTTGCGCCCTGGCACCAGCAATTGTGCTGGTATCTCAACGCAACAGACCCCGCTGTCCGCATCCCCGCATGGCTTGGTATCTGGTCATTTGCGATTGGGGTCTTGAGTATATTTCCCGTCTTTGCGTGGCTCACCTGCGCCGCCCGCGTCTTGATCAGCGCGATAGCTCGTTGACTCTGCTCCTCGTCTCCACAACGCTGCGGAAATCAGCGCGGGGGGCGAGGCATGCACAAGCAATACCATCTTGACGAATATCCAATACCGGACGGCTTTCGCATCTACCGGGACCGCGTGCCGGTCATGGGGGTAACGATGCGGAAGGCCGATGCCGCCGCGTTCTGCAAAGGCTCGGGCAAGCAGGTGGCCTTTGAGCGGGAGCCGAACAACCGCCATGACCCGAATGCAATCCGCATCATGGGCTCATGGAAAGGATGGTTCTCGCGGAAGGAAAAGATGCTCGGCTATGTGCCGGCAGAGGATGCCGTAAAGCTGGTGCGGCTCGGCCTTGCGGACAGCGTGCGCCCGAGGCTCATGAAGACGTACCTGGGCACCGATGGTTTCGTGGAAATCGAGATCCAGATTATCGGGCCGAAACACCTATACCCGACCTTCAATCCACCGCCGCCGCCGAAAGTCGTCAGCCCCGCCGAATCAAGCGCGGACGATGCAGCCGCCTTGGCTCGGCTGGACACGCTCACCACGTTCTTGAAGGGCGAGGCGATAGTCACGCCGCAACAGCTCGAGAAATTGAGAAAGGCGCAGAGCCGAAAGACGGTATCGAGGATGATGGAAACCGGGGAGACTTATGGGCAGGCATCCGGTGCGCCCGCCTTCCTCAATCAGCCCGAAGGCGATTTCCGCGCTCACTTGCAATCGATCGACAATGACCTTTCGGCGCAGCTCGATATTGTGGACAAGGCGTGCAGATCATATTTCGAGACAGGCGAGGTGCCAGCGCCTTACTATCCGTGGCGCATCGCGGTCATTCTCAGCAAGGCAAAGATGAGGGACAGAGAACGTGAGTTTCTGGCCGCATGGTGCCGCCACTTCGCGGAAGGTCGAGGCAAGCGCTATGGCGAACTTGTCGAGCGAGCGAATAAGCTGAACGCGACGGTAGGCGGACCGGGCGTGGCGTTCAAGCGTTAAAACGGCAAAGGGCGCAACTTCGCGCCCCGCTGTATCGCAATTTCGTGCATGGTTGGCGCGCTCAGCAAGTCCGTCACCCGCAATAGGTCCGGCCATTTCCAGATCAACAATGAGGCAATCTGATTGAGCGACGTTTTCTGATAACCGGATGCCAGAATGAACCCGTGAAGGCCGGCAGACCTCAACGCAGCGCGTTCGGCCGGATTTTTCACCAGTCGCCTATCGCCAGTGATGAACATCCACCTTTCAGGCGTTTGCCGTAGCAGATCAATCCATTCCAGATCAGCGGAATGCCGCCCCTTCGGCAAGCCGGGAATATCACGAATATGAAACGCGGCGTGGCCTTCATGTTGGATGAAGCCATGCAAGGTCGATGCGAAAACTGGCGGGGTGCAGTTGTCGAAGAAAACCTTCACGCTGCCAATCGCTGCTCCATGCCGGCCTCGAAGTCCACAGCCCGACGCACAGCCGTCACCGGCACGTCATATGCGTGGGCGGCTTCGGCCACACCAAGGCCATCAGCAGCGGCAGCGAGCACGGATGTTGGCACGCTCGTCTCTCCGTCTATGGGCGCACCGAAGGCACGCGACGGATCAACGACGATGTTCGTGCGGCGACCAGCAGGCCACCACAATCTGGGGCTTCCATCCTCCCCAAAATCGACGGAACGCAATATCGGCTCAAGAATACCCTTGAACTCGTACTGCCTGCGAAACAGGTTGAGCAACCGTTCGCGCTGGTTCCCATCCTCGTCGGTCTCGATAACCTGAAGAAAGATTTCCCGCCCTGCCGTCATAAAACGGTTGGTAGAAAGCGGATGGTCCTGCTCGATAATTTCACGCGCCAATTGGATGGCGGCACGAACGCGGATTGCCGATACACCATTCTTGATAAAGGCGTCGGCGACACGAACTTCCATAAGGTCGCGGAAACCCAGGAACACGCGGTCGTCACCCAAGCCGACCTCCGGTTCCCACAATGGATCATATCGTTTTCCACCGGCTTCATGTCCGCGCAACCAGCGTGAAATCTTCGCGGCGGGGATGCGCAGAAGCCGTCCAGCTTCCGCTGGAGTGTATAGCCCTACACCGATTAATCCATCCATTGCGCACTCTTTCGGTCCAGAACAAGCCGAACTCATCTTGTATTGTCCGTAGCACATAGAATGGGCCGTCTGCCAGTTCGTTCAAGCCTCCCGATTAGGACTTGGCGTCCCGCACTGAACGTCGCCATCCTCGACCAGCACGGCGCGTCCCAGCTTGTTGAAGGTGATACGTCCGGCATCTTGCAGCGACGCTTCTGCCTGTGCCGCCCGCGTACCGCCCCAGCGCAGCACCCGCATTGCCATGCCGTATGTCATGGGACCGTGAAGGCGAAGGGTATCCGCATATCGGTCGGCATCATTGGGTCGGGCGACCGGATCAAGTTTTAGGTCGCGGCGAAGGTCGCGCTTCATATCCTCCAAGTTGGCGGATTTGGCCGGCGCATCTTCCGCCGCCTTGCCAGTCAGGAAGTCGATGACGGTCCCTTTTTCAGCGGCCAGCGCGGCGACGATTTCCGGCGTCACCTTGCCGTCACCATTGCGCCAGCGGATGCGCTCGCCATCGGTCGAGAACTCGACGCCATCCGATGCGAGCGCCTTCACCAGATCGACGGCGGCGCTCATATCTCGCCCTCCCATCTGTCACCGGTGACAGTTTCTCCCGTCATGTCAGAATAAGCGTCACAAGTGCCACAAGTGCCGTTGTTGTTGTTTTTACTGCGCTTTTCTGTTGCACTTAGAACGCCGGTGACACTTGGGGCACTTGTGGCAGTTTTTTCAGTGCTGTCTGAGAGATACCTATTGAAGGCATCCGCGAAGTCCATGCGGCGATAAGAGCTACCTTCTCGCCCCCGTTGAGGGTTGATGCTGTATGGCTTCAACAGCTTCGCAATGCCGCGTGTGGTGATAGGTGATCCGCGCCGCCATTCCTGCCAAGGGCTTTCCTCAAGCCCGCATAGTGCGCTGCAAAGGTCAGTCGAGCTTATTCCCGTTGCCTGCCTTGCCTCGAATATCTCGGCAATATCGCGAAGGAGAAGGACGCCGGCCGATTGAGGCTCATCATCGCCCTGCACCGCCGCCGCGCCGACCAGCGCCGACCGGATCAATTCCGGCCACCGACCACCAGCAGCATCGGCAATGGCGCAGATGGCGCGAGCATTATCCTGCGCACGGTCATTGAGCGCATCGGGGATAATCGGATCCATGTCGCGAAGGCGGAATGCGTTTTCTTCCACCCAGCGTGCAGCCTTTCGCCTCAGATGCAGGAACTCATTCAGACGGTCGGCACGGAACCGCTCGACCTTCTCGCCTTCCTGCTTCCTGCGCAGCCGGACCACCAGCGCCCGGTCTTCCAGCGTATCCGGTAGCTTGCCAATCATGGCGATGCACTTCGGCGACCAGACCTTGAACTGGCGCGGCTCATGGTCGTCGCCGACCGTGCGCCAGACATAGGCGCTCAGGCGGTTATGCCCGCCGTTGAGAACGCCACGCAGTTCCTCGTTCGCTTCAAGGAACGTGTCGGCCTCGTCTATCAGCATGGTCGGCATATACTTCTCGACCACACGGAACAGGACGGCCGTGCTGATATTGACCGCGTGCATGGTGCGCGGTGCCAGCGCCCAGATGACCGACAAGGCCGTGGTCTTCCCGCACCGCTTCTCAGGCGAGACAAAGGCCAGTATCGGGGAAATGTCGCTGACATCATGCGCCCAGGCATGAAGCACCCATGCCGCCATGAGCGGCGCGGAATGCTCCGGCAGGACACAGAACCGCTCGACCGTCGATTGCAGCGCGTCGAGAAGCGCAGCGCCGTCAACCGGATCGGGCCACGGTTCGACCGCCTCGAACGGGTCGCCGCCTTCCTCGCTTCCGCCATCCGGCCGGGTTGCTTCCACCAGACTGTCGAGAACAGAGACACGGATTTTCAGTGCCTTGGCCTCGGCCTCCCGGCAGACCTCATATTTCAGGCGGGGAAGCTGCGCCAGCTCGGCAATCCGCGCCTCGGCCTTCTCATGGTCGCCAAGCTCAAAGGGCGTTTCCTCGATGCCCTCAACCCCTTCCATGTCTTCCATATCGTTCAATGCCGCATCGGGAGAACTCATGCCGCTTTCCCCTTCACGCTAACAATCGACGCGCGCGGGTGCTTCGGTATCCCCGCCAGCACGTCATTCCAGTCCCGTCCGCCCGGCGCAGGCAGCAGGCCGACTTTCCAGCCTGCATTCGTCGCCTTGACCGCCAGCGCGCGCCCGGCATCCTTGCCGGCGTCGTCGCCATCGGTTGCGACCGTGAGGACGCCAGCCACTTCCGGCAGCGTCAGCGCTTTCATGCCGCTCGTGGAAAGCGCCGCCCAGATAGAGCCATTACCGCGAAGCAGACCGGACGCCAGAGACAGGCCGGTTTCAATGCCTTCGCACACCACCAGCTTGTCGCCGCCGGCCGTGAGACGGACAGCGCCACCGGCAACCGCGCCCAGCATCGCCTTGGCCGGCTCGACCTCGGCCTTGCCTAAACCGTCCGACCGCAAATAGGTCCGATGGATGGCGAGGCGCGGCGCACCCTCGACCAGCGCCACCATCGCGGGCCAGCGTTTCCCGGTCGGATGCCAGCAATCGGCATGGAAGCGCAGCGTGTCGGGAAGCTCAGCCCTGATGCCGCGATGGCGCAGATAGGTTTCGGCAATCGTGCCGCAGATCGGCAACGCCTCACGCCAGCAGGCCAGCGCACGCGCCTCTTGCTTCTCGGCCTGCTCTTTCTCGGCCTTCCGGATGCGTGCCAGTTCCTCGACCGATGGCCGGGAATATCGGCTTATGCCTTCGACCAGCCCCAGCCCCTTCAAGGCGTCGAGAATGGCCGTGAAGGAACAACCGGCATGGCAATGGAGAAGAAGCCGGCCGCCCTCGCCATCGGCAATGCTGAGGCTGGGGGTGCGGGTATTCGCATGGGCAGGGCAGCATGTAATACCGTAACGCCCGAACCATTTTCCGCGAAGGGAAAGGGTGATGCTCTTTGCGTCTGTCAAGCCGTCGCCCTCCCGGCCTCGGGCTTCGCGGTCACAATGGATCGCAGGACGTAGCGGGCATGATTGCCCCGGAACGGCCCACCATGCTTTTCGTGCACGGTCTCGATAAGCAGCCCGAGTCCGCGCAGGGCGTGGACATAGGCCGACCAGCGCGGCCCCGGTTGATCGATCGGAGTGCAGCCCTTTGCTCCGGCCTGCATCAGCCGTTCCAGCGCCCAGCGCTCACGGCCTTTGACCGTGAAGGCGAAGGGCGCGGCGTCGGGATTATGTGCCGTGAACTGGACGGCTTCCCAGCTTTCGCTTTTCGTCATGCTTCTGTCCTCGTGGATTGCGCCACGGGACGGGCGGCCCTATTCTCTTTCCGTCGCTGAGAGAATATCCGGCCCCGTCCTGCAATGGCGGGGTCGTTTCTTAGGCGGCGACACGGGCACGCTCGGTCAGCCATTTCGTGATGGTGCTTTCCGGCCAAGCGACCAGGCGCTTTCCCAGCGTGACAGGACGCGGGAAACTTCCTTCATTCATCATTGCGTAGATGGTGCTGCGGCTCAGGCCTGTGGTCTCGATGACGGCCGGCAGTCTCAGGTGCTTCTCAGGCATGTCTTGGCTCCCTCGGGTGCGCGTTGAACATGCAGAGAGCTTGCCGGAACATTCAGGGAACTGGAAGGGCTGAGAGGTGCTTGGAGACTGGCCTATCGCATTGATCAGGCTCAATTATCGGCAACGAATGCGGACTAGATGATACTGGCCGTAACTGGACAGTAATGGACGATACAGAGCGGCATGAAATCGGAAGGTGATTGTGCCCTAATTTTCCATCAAATAGCCTGTGGATAACTTCCCGGCGGGACTTGGAAAGGCGCCATCAGCCCATCCTTAACACGTTGTCGGCTCGCTTCTCGCCAAGGAAGGCCGCCCAGGCATCCATCATCTTTCGCCGCTTCTCGAACACGTCAGAGCGAGCATAGGCGCGTTCCACCGTGTCGCCTGTCAGGTGGGCAAGCGCGGCCTCTGCCACCTCTCGGGGGAAGTTGGTTCGCTCCTGCGCCCATGTTCTGAAACTGGTTCGGAAGCCGTGAACATCGGCGTCAAAGCCCAGCTCTTTCACCAGCTTGGAGAGCGTCATGTCGGACAGTGGCTTCCCCTTCTTTGTGCCGGGAAAGACAAGGCCGGAACCATCGTCCAGCACCTTCGCCTCTGTCAGCACGGCCACAGCTCGGGGAGAGAGCGGGATGCGATGCAGCCGCTTCATCTTCATTCGCTCGGCTGGTATCTCCCATACCTTCGCCGCCAGATCGATTTCGGGCCATGCCGCAAGCCGGACCTCGCCAGAGCGTGAAGCAGTCAGCACCAGAAGCTCAAGCGCCAGCTTCGTTCCAAGCCCAGCGCCGGACGCCTTCACGGTCTCGATGCAGCCGGCCACGTCCGTATAGGCCAACGCCTTCCGATGCTCCCGCTTCATCTCGAGGCGAGGCAGCGCCAAGGCATCGGCCTTTGCCGGATTGTCTTTGCGCATCCCCTCGGCAATCGCCCATTTGAAGACAGCCGAAACGCGAAACACCAGCTTGCGGGCAACCTCGGGCGCGGTCTTTCTGGCAGTCAGGATGGCTTGCCGGATATCGGCGCTCGTCACCTCGGGAATGGACACCGTGCCGATGCGAGGGAATACATGGCTTTCGAGTGTCGATAGGAAGGCGGCACGGTCCTTCGGGTTTTTCCATGTGGGTGACAGCTCGGCATGCGCCTGCTTCGCGGCTTCCTCGAAGGTGAGGACGGCCTTGGCCTTTCGCTTCGCGGCCAGAGGGTCGCCACCGTCCCGGGCGAGACGGCGGTTCTCGATGGCGACGGCTCGGGCATCGGCAAGGGACACCAGCGACGGCGGGCCAAGCCCCAGCTCGCACCGCTTGCCGCGAATTGTGATGCGCTGGACCCAGAAGCGGGAGCCGTTCGGCTCGACGCGAAGGAACAAGCCGTGCCCATCGAAATACTTCCCCGGCTCCTGCACGGTGCGGACAAACTGCGCTGTCAGTGCTTTCTCGGGCCTTCGGTTCAACGTCATCGCCAAATCCATTCCCTCGTTTCTTCCCCCAATACACCTTGGAAGCCAGTGAACAATACCGGAACGCGCTGGACGATGAAAGATGGACCTTTCCTTATTTCACAATGGATACAGGACGATGCTGGACCTTGCCGGAAAACAGCTTGGCGCATTTCGGGTGCGCCATTCCTATTTTTTCACCGGAAATCTGCGTTAACACCTTGAATGGTAACGATAAGTCTATCGTTCTAAATCCTTCATTTCGCGCGTATTGAAGTGGCTTTGGGAAGGTCAGTTTTAGTACTGTTCGCTTCTCTTCCAAATCACCTTTCTTCCAAATATTCCAAGGGCTTGATATAAATTCAAGCGCCGTTCTAAGTGCTTTGTCGAAGCTGGCGGCGGGGCGATGTCCGTTTGCCATTCTTTCTTGCACGGCGAACTTCTCTTCTTGCAGTTTGCGAATGCGTTCCTCATAGGCCGTTATGACGGCGGGCATGTTCGTTTCGACAATGCGTTGGAGGAACTGATCCACTTCGCGGTCGATTTTGACGAGCTGCGCGCCGAGCGCCTTTGTCTGGCTTTGCGTTTGCGCGGCGCGATGGTCCCATAAATCCTTGAACATTGCCCGCGCGACCTTGAACAGGCTTTCGCTCGGTTGCACGGTCGCAAGCAGGGCCTCGAACTCGCTTTCGATCTTGTCGCGGCGGATGGACTTGCCATAATTCTCGCATCCGCGCTTCGGGCAGAGATAATATGGATATTTGCCATGCGAGCCTTTCGACCAGCAAGCGGTCAAAGGCGTTCGGCAACTGCACATGACGAATCCGCGCAGAGGAAAGTCCTCATTCACATTGCGCTTGCGCGGCGCATAGACGCCGCCATGCAGGCGTTCCTGTATCTTCTGGTACGTCTGGAAGCTGATAAGCCCTTCGTGCTCTGCGGGCCGCAGAGACACGCCCCAATCGGGCAGCTCCAGATACCCCGCGTAGAGCGGCTGATTCAGCATCTGCGTAACCCGGAAATGCCGCACGATCCCTGTGCCGTCTTTCGGGAACAAAGGGTGGTGCTGTAGAAAATGCTGAACGGCGGCTTGCGTCTCGAAACGACCGTAGGCGAAACCCTCAAGGGCTTCCTGCACGACTGATGCCACAGGCTCGTCGCGCACGAGCATCTTGCCGCGTCCGGCGCGCTTATAGCGAAATCCCGCGGGGGCCTGAAAAACCCAAAACCCGTTGAGGGCGCGCGCTTTCATCCTGCTTTTGGTTTGTTCGGCATTATGCTGGCGCTGATATTGCGACACGCTGGCGACGACGTTCTCGACCAGCAGGGAGGAAGAGGAATCGCCGAATTCCATGACGGGGCATTCCAGAATGCCCCCCATCTTCCTGATCTCTTCGCGTAAAAGCAGATAGTTTAGGAGGTCGCGGCCCAGTCTGTTGGGGTGGTCGATAATAAGGATCGTGCCCTTATGTCGGCGAATGTAATTCTTCGCTTCGATAAGACCGGGGCGGTCGGCGCGCTCACCCGTCATCATGTCCTCGAACACATGCCGGATATTGTATCGCTTGTTGAGGCCGTAATCGCGACATGTCCGCTCTTGCGAATGCAGCCCATCCCCACGCACGGAAGCCTGTTTGGGGTCGGACACCCTGCAATAGATGATCGCGTCTTTTTGTATCTCGTTGTCAATCATACGGGGCCTTCCTTTCCGATCGTCGTGGCGTCTGTCTCCGTTGTAGTGGGATGAGAAGATTGTACCTGATCCGCGCCGCTTTCGGCGCGTTCATTGAAAGTGCCGAAAATCGGCCCACAAAAATCGACGGTGCGAATATCCGCGCCGAGATCAACAAAGCCTTTCATGATAGACCAAATGGCCTCCAGCATCGCCTGTGTCTGTGCCTCGTCCATGTCCAAGTCCGCGACCAGCGGCGCGTATTTGGCGGGGTCGAGTTCAAGCGGCGGCAGGTTGGGTGCGGCGCTGCCCTCTATAACGGCGGTTAAGGTATCGGTGCCGTCTACTGTCCTGTTATTCATAATCGGCCTCCTTTTCGCCGCTCCCCATTTTGGGGAGCGAAATGAGGTAGATCGAAGTAGTCCCACGTCAAGGAATAAAATCCTAGGTTTATTGCTGGGCTACTCCAAGAAAAGAAAGCGCCGCGCTAGACTGGCGCGGCGCTAACACTCAGATATTCAGGGGACGGCCAAGCGCGAGTTTTACGTTTTCGTAGAGTTCGCCGCGTTGCCGCAACTCGAACACAAACACGTCGATAGACGCGCGGGGAAACATCAAGTGGCAACTTCCGTCCAACCGTTCCCCAGCAGGAAACAGCTTGAGGGCGTGGAGAGTCAGCACTTCATCGCGGGAGAGGTCCAAAAGTTCGACAGTCTGACTGAATGAAAGCGGCATCCTTCTTCCTTCCTTTCTTTCCTGCGTCAATTGTTTGGTCTGGCTGTTTTCGCCGCGCTCGGCGGCCATAGGGTGTCGGCGGTCGTCGGGCATTTCGCTCTCCTTCCTTGGGGACACGTTCTCCCTGCGCGCTCTGAATGCCGGAGCGACGTTGCTGAAGATCAGATGTGCGTGCTCGTTGCCAACGCCAAGGCGGTGGTTTAGGGCGGTCAAGCCACGGCCATTCCGTGATAATTGGGCATTCTTGGCGATTGCGGAAAACCGCCACAGCCTATGAATGCACTATGAATCAAATTTCATCCTGCGTCAATATTGGGCGCCCAATAAAATATTGCTGCTCCTTGGCTCGCGCTCTTATGTCGGCAGGTTGGATGGGGGTTTACGTGTGTGCTTCGTAGGCACATAACATGGTAAAATTACTATATTAGATCAAGCTTAAGCAATATCGCTTGCTCGATCCACTTGTTTCTATCGATGTCGACGCCATCGCTTTTTAACTTTTCAACGTCAAAATCAATCTTTTCAATTACAGCCTCTTCAAATCGCAATGTAATTTTCTTTTTTGTTCTATTTTTTTCGGAAAAAGCAGGTAATTCTGGGTGCGGCATGTCACCAAGCTTTCTGTATTCTTTCCGTTTTTTTCCTATATCAGACAAATAATTTTCACTGAATAATTTAAATGCTTCAAGCTTATAGTAATTTAGATTTACATTATTTGGTATATTTTTTTTCTTTGTAAGTTTCTTTATAGAAGATTTCAATAAATTCTGGATAGTATGCGTGCTTAATCCCATAGACTCCGCTACCATCTCTGGTATTAATCCATTATACGAAAGACTCATCACCTGCCTCTCTCTTTCTGTCAGCTTAATAGAATTATCGGGATCAGGCAGTATTGCCTCGTCCGTGCTGAAACGGAGTGATTTGCTTTTTGCGGTCATTTTTTTACCCTAGGCAAGTGTTGGGCGTCCATTATAGGTTATGGATTGGCACACGTCACGGAGTTTTCTTGGCATCACCCTAGGGCAGGCTATCGTTCCTTGATCGAAAAATGACCCCCAATCACCTATCCGCGAACACAATGCTCGGAGCGAGCCTGACCTGCATCCCGTCAGGATGCTATATCGCTGAAGGCAAGGTGTGCAGGGTATTACCCTGCAACCTTGGCAAGAGGGCGTTGCACGCCCCCGTTGCATCCCCCCAGCCGTGGTGCATGTCAGGCATTGAGCCTGCCATGCACCATCAACCGTTCCGCCGCTTGACCACGAGGCGGGGAGCCTTCGAGCTACCCCGCCACCCCATGACAAGAGAAGACGCCGCGCCTTCCCTTGACCTATCCGGCCAAAGCGTTCCGCCTTGGAACCGACGAAAGGCTTTCGCGCCCCTCGACCTGCGCCCGCCGTTTCGGCTGCGGCATCCGACATGGGCAAGATTGACGCTTTCCCCATGCGCCCATGGCGTAAACGTCAACGCGCTTCGGCACCCGCCCATCTTCGCAGCGAGCGTGTCAGCGTCCACGGATCGACCTTGTACTCTGCCGCGACGGCCCCGATGGTCGCCGCTTTCCCCTCAAGCTTTTGCCGCACTTCCGATAGCTGGTCGTCCGTCAGCTTCGGCGGTCGGCCCAGCCGCGTGCCGCGCTGGCGCGTCGCGGCCAGCCCTTCCTTGGTGCGGCGGGAGATATGCCGCCGCTCCAGCCGTGCCTGTGCGGTCAGGATTGTGAAGACGAACTCGCCTTCCGCCGTCGAGGTGTCAATGGCCGCATTGACAATGTGAAGGAAGACGCCGCGCTTGCTCAATATCTCTTCGGTAAGCAGCGCGTCGATAGGCGATCTGAAGGCGCGATCTACGTCCAGGACAACCATTACGTCGCCTTGCCGCAAGTCATTGATAATCCGCTCGAACACGGGCCGCTTGCGGGCGACAGCACTGCCGGATTCCAGATGCAGTTCATCGCAATGGGGCCGCAGCCCGTCGATCTGGCGGTCAGGGGACTGGTCGGCTCGCGAACAGCGCAAGTAACCGATGCGCCTGCCGTTGTATTCGTTGAGTTTTTCGATCATTTCGTTTGTGAATCAAAGTGTTAGATGGACGATTCACCCTCGATTTATATTGACATAAACGACCGTTTTTGCGGGATGCCCGTGTGCGCCATCTGCAAATCTGCTTCGCCTGCCAACATTTTGATTTTTCTTAATTCCTGCACTATTGTCTCATAGCAAAGATCGACTTTTCAAATTCCAACATAAACGGTCGTTTTCGCGGGCCACCAACATGGCGGCTTCCGCTGCATTTCTGCTGGCTCTCGGGATCGCCGCGCCTGCGAATGCCGACACCGCCATGACGGCGGGCACCCTCATGGAGAAGCTGCCCACCCGCGAGCGCTCGACTTACATCATGGGACTTGTCGAAGGGCTGGCCTATGCCCGTTTTCAGAAGGACAGCGCAAAGCTCGGCAGCAAGGATTCCGAAGGGATGAACTGCATTTACGGCTTCTTCTACGGCGACAGCATGAAGGCTCTCGACCGCATCGAAGCGGCCTTCAAGAAATACAGCGATCATTTTCCCGCCGTGGTGCTGACCGCCATCGTTAAGAAGGAGTGCGGGGAATGACGCAGCTTCTCGTCGCGGGCGGATTGGGGCAGGCGTTCAGGCACAGCGCCAATACCGCCGCGTATCTCAAGCACTTTGCCCGCCAGCAGGAAGAAGAACGCCTTCGCCGCGACCGGAAGGAAGACCTCGCCAGCGAGACCAGCGAAGTATTCGATTTCGCGCTTGCCGTTATCACCGCATCAGAAGCCGCCGAACTTCGTTTCGAGCTTGATCTATACGGCACGGGTTCAGTTGCGGCCCTCCAGCAAAATGAAATTGAATTGGCCGACGTTCAGAAGCGTTTGGACAAGATATTCGCCAAATCCTATACGCTGCCCGATGGTCGAAAAGTCTGGAAGACGGCGGACGGTAGCGAAGTCTACGACGAACGCGGCGAAAAACTCGACCTGTCTGTAATCGATCCGGCGGAAATCGCGGACGAATATCCGAAATGGGAAACCGTCAAGCCTATGCTTGATGAACGCGAGCTTCTTTTGAAAGAGCGCACCGAGATCCTCGACTATCAGGACAAGCTCGATGCAGCCCGCGACCGCCTCGACTCCGGCAATATGACCCGCAAGGAGTTCGAGGAACTGCGCGAGGAACTGAAAGCCGACATGCCGGATGCCGTTCGCGCGCAAATCCCCGGCATGGAAGCCGAACCTTCCCAAGACCACGCCGCCGCACCTGCGGAGGAACTGGATCTTTCCGACGACATGGTGCCGACCGCACCCATAGCCCGCATATCGACGCCCAACTTCGGCGGCTAATCCGCCGCTGCATCATTCACCCGCACCGCAGCGCCACCGCTGCCAGTGTTCGCAGTCGAGTCCACCAGCCACACAAAGGAGAACGACATGTGGGGCGATTCCTACAATCGGGGAAAAAACACCGGCCATAATGACGGCACCATGGGCGGGATGCTCGGAGCCGTCGATTACAACCGCAACAAACAGAGTCAGGAATCCTATCTCGAACGGCATTTGCGCGAAGAACGGGAAGCAAAGGAAAAAGCACGCAGGAAAGCGAAACAGGATGATAGCGCCAAGGTCATTTGCACGGAACTGCACCGGCAGGGGTTGATGGGCCGCGCGGATTATGCGCTCGGGGCGGAGTATGCCCGCGCGCATCTGACAGATCGCCATTATCGTGGCTATCACGCATGGGCGCTTGCCGTGGTCCGCCACATGCGCCGCTCGAAACGGGCGAGCGCCTTCTGGCGCACGCTGGCGCAGGCCCGCGCCGATCATATCGCCTATCTCCACGGCGACGCCACGCGCCGCAACCGCTTCGGCGCGGTGCTGTGCGCCGTTGGCTATCCGACCTGCTATCTCATCGGCGGCCTGATCGGCGAGCGCGATTGGCGTGCCCTCTATGAACAGCGGAACGCACTGGATTCGGAGCTGGTGTAGCCAAAAGAACTGCGGCCCGCCGATGAGTCTCATCGGCGGGCAAACCTCATGCATCGTAAAGGGAGTTTCCATGTCGGGCAGCAGCGCCACCGATGGTTTCAAGAAGTTCGGTTGGATGTTCAATCTTGTCGGTGCATGGATTGGCCTGTGCATCGCCATGCACTTCATCTACTCGCCCGACCAGCAATACAACGATATTGTGAAGCATTGCGGAAATAGCTCGGCCTTCTGCGCTTGTCAGGCGCAGGCGATAGTCGATCAGCGCAGTTTCCTCGTACAGCCGCTTTTCCTTGTCGGCCTCAAGACGTATCGGAATGTCGCGCCCATGTGCGCGCAGTACAAATAATTCCCCATGACGTCAGCACAGGATAGCGCGGCGCAGGCAACCGGCTTGCCCCGTTGGGGCATTTTTCGGCAAGCCGAAAAACCGCCTATTGCAACGCTGCACTTATGCAATTTGCCCGCTTCCACGCTGTCCGGTGCCTATCGGGACGGGGAACATCGTTCCGCCCTGCGGGCGGGTTCTCGCGGCCTGCGGCCCGCATCGAACAGGGAACAGGTCATTTTTCTTGCATTTCGTTGTCAAATTTGACATCATTTAGGTGATGAAAGACACCACGCGCCCGATTTCTTGGATCAAAGCCGCCCGCAAGTCCTTCGAGGAGTTTCCCGAGGCGGTCCAGCTGGAGGCGCTGCGGGCGTTGACGATTGCCGCCGAGGGCCAGAAATCGGACAACGCCAAACCCATGCAGGGACTTGGTTCCGGTGTCATGGAAATCGCCCTCAAGCACCGTGGGGATGCATGGCGCGTGATTTACGCCTTGCAGATCGGCACGGATGTTTGGGTGATTCACGCCTTTCAGAAGAAGTCGAAGACGGGGATCGCCACGCCCAAGCAGGAAATCGACCTCATACGGGAGCGGATCAAACGACTACAGGAGATATTACGATGAACGAAGATTTTGAAGTGGTACGCGGCAGCGGGAATGTCTTCCGCGATTTTGGCCACCCCAACGCCGACGCCGAACAGCTGAAAGCCATTCTGGCCGCGCAGATTATCCGCGTGCTGGACACCCGTGAACTCACCACGCGCCGCGCCGGAGAGTTGACGGGCATCGCCGCTGCCGATTTTTCCCGCATCCGTAAGGCCAAGCTGGAGCGCTTCACGATTGACCGCCTCATGACGATCCTCAACCGCTTCGATCAGCGCGTGGATGTGAGCGTCAGCTTTCAACCTCGCGCGGGCAATGGGACGCAGCCCGCTATGTCCTGATCAATGAAATACGTCAAAACTGCGAACGCTCTGCATGCGCATCAGCCAAGCCTTGTGTAAGGGAAACTGTTCGGAGATATTGCAAGTAGCAGCTGGACAAAGGAATTAAGTGTGCGTTGCATATTTTGCAAAAATACATCTGCCTCGTCGTTGAGCGTAGAGCATATTGTACCGCACTCATTTGGTAATCGGCACGCAATTTTACCCAAGGGCGTTGTGTGTGATTCATGTAATAACTATTTTGCGCGCAAAATTGAGCAGCCGCTTCTTAATGATAAGTCCTTTAGAAATCTTCGTGCTTGGTATCAAGTTCCAAACAAACGTGGAAAGCCACCTTCACTACATGGATTTCTAGCCGGAACGGAACTTGAAATCGGACTGCGTGTGAATAAAGAGGGATATACGCTTGAGGCGGAGCGGAAGAGAGAATCTGAAGAGATCAATAGAATTATCAGCCATCGTGAAGAAGCAGGGCATCCAATAGCTTTTCTTTTTCATAGGTCTATGACACCTCCGGCTGCTTTAATGTCGAGATTGCTCGCTAAAATGGCACTGGAACCTATCAGTCTAAGGATGCTGCACGATCCCGTGCTTCTAGAAAACCTTGTAGACGAACCTCATTGGGACCGCTTACGCCGTTGGGTTCGCGTTGGGGATAATCTTGAGCATTGGCCTTATTCCATGCGAAAGGTCTTCCCCGAGGAAACGCTTATGCGACATCCCGAAACAGATGGTTGGGTGCAAGCCGGCTATAGTTTAGATTTATTCATTACAACACGCCGAGAAACGTATTTAGCATTTATTTTCTATGGATATGAATTTGTTATCAATTCGGGGGGGCCTTCAATAAAGGGTTACGAGGAGTGGCTTGTACAGCAAAACGGAAATAGTCCACTTATTGAACGCTTGGGATTGAGAATTGAAAGCAGAGATGAAGATAAGTCTTCTCAATCTTACTTAATTGGAAGCCCAAATATAAGAGCAGGCATAGAATTTGACCTAAACCAAGGTATTGTTGGTATTGAAAAGAAAAAGATGTGATTAGGGTTATTCGAAGTCAAAAAGCTCTCGCTGAGCTTTGTTTTCTTGCGGGACTTTTTGGTCTATCTTGGTTATTTGCAGTCTACCTTGTCTCATGGCGACCCTAAAGCGCACTGGGTCATCCTCAAATGAGAATATTACACCGGGGCCGAATGCCGTTGCCATAAGGCTGCTGGAAGGAATCTCAGCCCTAGTGTCAGTGCAATCTACCCGACCCAAGTCAGTAATTCTAACATGTTCATCTCGTTCCAACAGGCTATCGCGGTGGGGAAGTGCAGTCTCTATTAACACCCGTCCGTCCTCAAAGCCTCCTCGCTTTTCAGCTTTTTGCAGGGCTAGGGTTTCTACGTCCGACCATTCAACGTTATATGCCTTCGCTAGCCCCTTCAGTACTTCCAGAATATCGGAAAGCTCGGCAGCCTGATCTTCTCTCGAAGAAGCCTTGAGAAGCTCCTCAACCTCCTCCAAAAGCTTTCCAGCCAATGCTATATTTAGGTCCGATTTGGCGATCTTGGCTTCTCTAACGGCTTCCCCGCCTGCGGCGATATTTGTCGGTATTTTATCGCGTACTAGCTTCCCAAAAATCTTTTTCTGCCTCTTCCGATAGTATTTAGGAGAGTTTGAAAGAACTACAGAGATGCCGGCTTGATTTAGTTTATAAAACACATGGCTTAGAATTGACCCTTCAAGCTGAACGGGCAATTGCTTTTCTTTCGCAATATCGACAATTTTATCCAGAAAACTTTCATCGCGGATTAAGTTCGCCTCCGGTAATAGTTGAATTGTAACTTTCTCAGGCGGAAGCTTTATGAGGTCCTCAGGTTTTGATACCGGAAAAGGCTTGAACTGAACTTCTTGCCTAGGAGCCGGATCAAATTTCTCGCGCGACCGAAACCAAGGCAAATTCCTTCCGACTTTGTAACCATCAGGAATATCGCAAAACCACATAATCTGGGCTTCATCACCCAATTTGTCGGAAATGTCTTTAGTTCTTTTGGCGATTTCCACCTTATCGGAAAGGCTGAGAACCTGATTCCTTCCGGATTTACTCTTTACGTGTCTATAGTCCCAAGTACCATCTTCAAGTTCCGTAAGGAATTTTGGTTTAAAGGTAGATTTTGTTTTTACAACTTCGTTTCTGGCAACGTTTACTTCGTACGTATCAACTGGTAAAACTTGCAGGCCGTCTGGCAAGCCCCATAAGGCATCTACAATTACCGTTGGGCTGTTTGGTTTTGCGTAAGCCCATGCAGATGCTCTGGCCGGCAGGAACGCGTGAAAGAGGAACATATAATTTTCCTCCTCAACCCCTCTGCCTTCCAGAGCAGTAATCTTTTCTCGACACCAGCTTATAGCATCCTCAACGGTTTTAGTGTCGGTACGAGGTAAGTTAAAGTGGCCGATACCCTCTTGTATGCAGTCTGTCCGCACAACCAAACGATTTCCCGTCAGCGCCACCATGTCTTGTTTTAACGAAGACATTAGCTCCTGATCTCCAAATGCCGCCTTCAACGTCTTTGGGTCGAGAGGGTATATTCTGGGGGAGGCCCTTTCTGAGTTGAAATCAAAATCGCTTAAATTCTTAAGTTTCGGCCAATGTGTCTGAGTGCCTATTTCGTACGGCTTTAAGCTCACATTCTTGTCTAGGTCGAGCTCAGGAGGGGCAATTGCCTTTATATCTTTCTTAGGGTCTAGTCCAACATCATGCTCCGGCCATTCAAAGTCAATCTGAGCGAGAAACAGTGTGCTGCGATATACCATCCATTCTAAGTGGCAACGTTGCTTGAACTGCGCAGCGAGAAAGTGAGCTACCGATCTTAGTGGTTGATGGGGAATCTGGTTGCCGCAGTGAAGCGGGCTATTTGGATCCGGAGAAGTCGTGAATTTCGAGTTTATACCCTTTGAAGGTGCCCAGTTTGGAAATTCAAGTTCATAAGACCACTGATTAATAGTCGGGCTGACTCGATGTTCATTTGACAAATGTCCTGCAAAATCTGGCTTTAAGAACTCTTGCACAACGATCCCCAGCTTCGCCTTCGCATCTGTTTGCAGGGCGTGCCGGAAAATATCGTTAATTGTTGCTTCTAACTGCGAGTAATCCCATCCCTGCTTCAAAATTACAGAACGGAATTTTCCGCGATCATATAGCGTTTCATCGATCCCGCTTGAACGGACGATGATCGACGTGAAATTCTTTTTTTTGAGCCACACTTTTAAGGATGCAATTTCGGGGCAACCAGCCACCGTTTTATTTTTAAGCCAATAATCGTAACTCTCTATGGAAAGGGCGGCGAAATCTAATCTCCACTGCGGAGGCAGCATCGCCAAGCCAGCAGCTTTTGCACCATATCTTTGACTTATTGATAGGTGGTTCTCGAAATTCTTTGGTCCGCTTGGCTTTGCGTCAACAAGCATGAGTTAGCCATCATTCAGCGTGCCAAATATTTGTTTGGCCAAGTTTTGAAGAGCTGCCAGAATGTTATCGGAGAAATATCCAAATACGAAACCAAAGCCCAGAAGGGCATAAATATCATCGAAGCTTTCGTTTTTCAGGAAGGGTATGATTCCGGACGCGAATAAAAATCCTGTAAACAGCGATACCATTGATGAATTGAAGGGGACAATAATACGCCACAAGCAGCGATCCCGATTCCATATTCCTTTAGCGACCGAGTGATAAAGCCATTTCAGATCGAATACAGCTCCCCCAACAAATCCGGCTAGCGCGAGTGCCATCCATTTCAGGTTTGCTTCGGCGACATAGGCGTCCAGTGGTGAAAGATATATAAAGCCCGATTTAACGGCAGTATCTGGCTGCACCAGAATGGCTTGTAACATGAGAAAATTTGCTACTAACAAATAGCTCAGTAAAAGAACAAATTCGATGCCGATTTGCCACCATGCCTCGGCCTTGTAGCGGGACGTCCAATTTCCGACAGTTCTACCATCGTCATAATTCGGTTGCTCTTCGGTATCGTCAGCCATGGCCACCCATGACTTTAATCGTCTTATGTACGTTATCTAAAAAGGAATACTCTTTATAGTTCCACTCACTTGGAGAACCTATCTTCTCGGCGATAAGTTTGCGAAACCATTGTGAAACAGGCGTCTGTATTTCGGCAAAGCTCGCTTTTTTTCTTGAGGATACAAAGAAGTATTCCTGCTTGGTGGGTACATCGGCAGGAGTTTGTCCCGCCTTAAGAGGCTGCCAATGATAGGAGCCTTCTTCATGGGCCGCCTTGGTAAGGTTGAAATGCAGCGGAACAAAGTGCAAATGGGCCTGATCAACACCGCAGGAAATTTGGGAGCCGGCATAGCCGCCGTGCTCAAAAATAAACGTTTCCCCGAATTTGCTTTCAAGTTCGCCCCAAACACAGTCGATGAGATATTTAAATTCATCGTGATGCGCGGCTTGCAAGTCAGCCAGACGGCTAATTGGAAATTTGGGAATTAATAGCAGCCAGCCCGGCACCAGGGAGCCGAGGGTGGGCAGAACGACAAAATTATCTGTTTCTCGCAAAGCTTGGTCATAACAAGCCCGCCCATTGTCATCTCCTTGAAGAGATAGCCAATGGAATTTGCTTTTTTTTGCGGCGGTGTTCTCTATATGTCTCATATCTCATGATACGGTTTGGGATTCGCCGAATTTTATACCAAATACCCTAGAGGGGAAAGAGCTTCTCATTGCAAACTGTAGAGGTGCTTGATGGATATTTTTCTAATTTATTACAATAGGTTAAAATGCGCGTATTTTGCGACTGATGGGTGATCCGTAAGGGTTTAGCGCGTTTTTCAAACCACATTCAATCTGGATCGCGCCCTAATAGATGGGTATTCGAAAGCCACGCATATTTGTCTGGCCTTTCGCGCACGTCACGGAGCAAGCCGCTCATTTCTTCGCGCTCCCAGAAGTTCGGCATATCGACGGTAAAATATCCATGGTCGCGGGATTCGAGCAGGCCGCTTTCCCCACCCGTCGCGGCCCGAATGTCCTCAACCTGTAACAGCGGGCGGGCCTGTTCCGAGAGATTGTCGCCGGAGCCGTTCACCTGATTATTGTTGACGTTGAAGCCGCGCACCATGACCGAGGTTTTGCCCGAACGGTGCTCGATTTCTTTCAGCGTGTCGGTATCGGGCAGGCCGCGATAGAGCGTGTGCGCCACGGCCTTCTTCCAGATACGGGCGGTCTCGCGCCCATACTTGGCCTCGATCTGCGCCGCCGCGTTCTGGAACACGCCGAGGAAATTGACGCCGCCTTGGCGGTACAGGGTGAGGATTTCATAGAAATTGGACACGTAAAGCTGCCCCCATTCCTCGCCGACGAGAAGGGCGCGCAGCGGTCCGTGCGCGTCGGCGAAGCGCTCGACGATGGCGGCGGTCATGGAGCCGACGAAATTCCGGCTGGTTTCCGAGCGGGCCGAGCCAATGATGAAGAGCGCCGTGCGCTCGTGCTTCATTTCGGCAGGGTCGAAAGAGTTGCGTTCTGTCGCGGCCCGTGCCGCCGAACCTGGTTGGAAGCCTTGCAGCCGTTCGACAATGACGGACGAATAGGCGTTCCACTGGTCGCGCGATTGCGTCAGGCTGGCGATCTGGCGGCACATGCCGGAATCTTCCTCCATGCGTCCGTCACTCGCCCAGACATAAAGATCGTCGGCGATTTCCTCGCGGCCCCGCCCGAAGAAGTCCCACAGGCCCCCCGCCGTGCAGGGCCAGCGTTTCGAGGGATAGAGCGCCGTTATCTTGTTGTAGAGCGCGAAGGCCGTTCGTACGCCTTGCCCGATCCAGCGGTGCGTGGGGTGCGGGTCGATGGGGACAAGGTAACTCGCGCAATCATAGGCGACCTCGCCGACGATTGAGCGCAGCGCGAGCTGCGCCGCCACTTCCAGCAGCCGCGTATTGAAATTATAGGTTTCGGACGGATAACCGTAGAGCTGGCCCGCGTTGATGAAGCGCACGACGTACCCTTGCCGCTCCAGCGTCTTCCATGAAATCCACGCCAGTTCGGCGTCCTTTGGGTCGGTGATGATCTTGGTCAGGTGCGCCGTGCGCGGCGATACCAAATTGACGCCGAGAAAGCGGGCCAGCTTGCCCTTGCCTGCCTGCGCGTCGATGGCGACGGGTTCCGTGCCGCCATAGACGAGGGCGGTTCCATTGAGGAATCCCATTTCGATCCCGCGCCGGATATTCCGGTAGGTCGTTACGTCCTTCATAGCAGCCCCGAATCCTCAAGGTTTTGCGGATCGTTCAGCTGCGCATTGCCAAGCTGGCCGCTCGGGTTGGCGTCCAGCATGGCTTGCAGTTGCGCCGCTGCCTGTGCTTCGGCGCGCTCGCGGGCTATCCGTGCCTCGGCGGCGTCCTCCCATGCAAGGCGCTGCTGCGCGTGGGATTCCAGCATCCAGAAGAATTGATAGATGTCCACGAGGCGGCGGAAGCTCATTCCTGATCGTCCTCGTCTTCCCAATTTCGCTCCGATTCCTCGTCGTCCCAACTGGCGAAGCGGAAATTCTCCGGCTGTTGGCGCGGCAAGGCGCGTTGCGGCGGGGCCGGAAGCTGATGGCGCGGCGGCGTGTATTCCGTGGGCGGGGCGGCCTGCTGCCCTTCTTGCCCCAGCATCATCATGAGGCCGAGCGAACCGAGCATGTACCCGCCTAGCATCATGTAGGAGAGATAGTTCCAGTTGATATGAATGTTGAGGAACAGGCTCGCGAACAGGATGAAGGCGGGCACGAGCAGCGACCCCGCAAGGCCGAAATGCACGAAAGCGCGGGATTCTTCCGGCATAAAGACAATCCTGCCGATATGGAGCGGCTTGTTCCAAGACAGCAGGCACAGGATTGTGAGCACGAAGGTTGCAAAGGCGGCAATCGTGAAGATCACAAAAAAGAACATCATTACGGCGACACCCGCAAACGCCATGACCATAGCGATTGCGGTGGTTTCATCGTTCTTTTGGGACATGACCTATCTCCTTGCTTGAAGGTCAGCGTTCGAGTTTCAGATGAAGGGAAGGCGCGCGGGATGCCTCGCGGCCCTGTGATGGCGGCTCGACGCCGCGCGTGAATTTGAGGAAGCGGCCGATGTCCTTGCGCAGGTCGAGAAGCTGTTCGGCCTGCGCTTTACGCAGTTCCTTGAACCGTTCTTGCAGCACCGCGCGTTCCTCGCGCTGCCTGTCGATCAACTCTTGCCGTTCTTCGGCCTGCCGCATCGCGGAGCGTTGGGCTTCCACTTCATTCAGGCGGCGCACATCCCGATAGTGTCCGGTGAGGCGGTGCCAGAGGCCGCGCAATCCCTTCGGCAGACGAGCGGTGCGGGAAAGGGTCTCAAGGTCCCATTCCTGCTTCTGGCGCTCTTCCTGTTCGGCCCGCGCGGCGCGGTGCGCCCGCGTCATGTCCTCTTTCTTGCGGGCAAGCTGCGCCGAGCGCTGCACGAACCGTTCGCGGGATTCCTCGATATGGCGGCGGATGGCGGGCGTCATGCGCGCGCCGATCACCTTGCGCGTATCGGTAACGGACGAGAGGTTTTCTCCGTCACCGAGCCGTGCGCGAACGTCTTTCGTTTTGACATCGAGCAGACGCGGCAGCGACCAGACCTCGCCGCCATGGTCGAGGACGACGAAACCGCGCTTGTCACCCTTGGCGAGGAAGAAACCGCGATCCTGCAAGGCATGTTCAAATGCCTTGCGGTCGTCGGCCTGTTTCCAGCAATCCTGCACGGCCTGCTTGAGCCAGCGCGGGTCGATGTTTTGCCGTTTGGCTTGCTGCCACTCGGCAAGGCTGAAGTTCGTCGGGTTGCGTTCGGCGGCGTTCTCTAGGCCGCGCGGCATCTTCCATCCATGTTCCAGATACAAGTTGCGGGAAATCCCCATGAGTTTCGTCTTGAAGAAACTCATCTGCTTCGCGGTGAGTGTTTCGGCGTCGATGCGCGACCATACGCAATGCGCGTGGGTTCGCCCTTCCTTGGTGTAAAACACCGTCGCGCGGGGCTGGCCTTGCAGACCGAGGCGGTCTTCGATCCGGTCGATGGTGAGTTCAAAAGTTTCGATGGACACATGCGCGTCGGCAGGCGGGCTTAAACTCAGGGAAAAGAGGTATTGCGTGCATTTCGTGCCGCGACTGATCGCTTCCGCTTCCTTGAAGGCGTCCTTGAGATTGTCGGATGCGAAGCCGCGCAGCTCGTGCAGCCGCACATGCTCGTTGTCGTCGGTACGCATCAAGTGAGCGGCTAAATCCTGCCCGCCCGCGCGTTGGGACGCCTTCAGGATCATGACCGGCCCTCCGGCTTGAGACCGAGGGCGGTCATGAGCAGGCGGCGGATTTCGCGAATGTCGGCGAGCGCGCCGAACAGTTCCAGTTCCGTTTCCGGCGTGACGGGCAGGACGCCAATATTCACCGCATGGGCGATCTGGTTAAGGTTGCTGGAAAGGCGCGACTGGCCGAGCAGGGCCAACGCCCGCGCATGGGCTTGCCGATCTTCGACGGACAGGCCCGTCCGGCGCATCCGTAAGGGCGCTTCTCCGAGAACCTTCGCCTTGATGTAGGCACCGAGCGGAGCGCCCGCAGCCTCGACAGCTAGGCGGGCGCGGTCGGCATCCGACAGCCTTATACAAAACGGCGCAGGGCGTTTACGCCTCTGTTTCGGAGTGGCTTTGCCGTGAGCCGTTTCAATGGTTGTAGAATTAAACGCATCGCTTAGGGGCATGGCGGCACCGGAGAATCTTTCGATTCCCGACGCTCAAGAAATTCGCACCAGTCCGTCAAAACCTCGAACAATTCGTTCGAGGTCTCCTCACTGAGGCGCGCCATTTCAATGCAAAGATGAGTGTTGCTGCGGCAATGACGCTATCCCCTGTAGCGAAGCGTTCAAAATCGCTCTTGCGGCTGCGATCCTGATCTCTTCATGACCGACTTTGGCCGACTGGATAATCACGCGTAGGTAAGCGGGAAAGTCACAGGGTTATTTGTGATGTTTCCTCGTATCGGTCGGATGAAAGGGCCAACGATTATGTCGAACGGGTGTCGCCGTTCCTGAGGAGATCGTGAAGGGGCTGATGGTCTTCCCGCCTGCTCCTACGATGCCGATCCAGCCGCCGACACGCCGTCAAAAAACACCACAAAGCACGGTTACGGCGGATGGCCGGCCCGTGGAGGTGGAGCGGTTTTCACCGGCTCCACCGGGATCATTGATCCGGTATTTACAGCAGGCTAGATTCAAGGAGAAAAAGGTGTGCAGCACCGGGTCCACTCGGGTTGCACGACGGCTTCGAATGAAAATAAACCGGAAATCCAGGCTTGGTTCAATGGGCGGCGGATGAATGACATGAACACGATATTCTTTGATAAGCCCGCCAATTGGCAAACTACCCAGCGACTGATGCAACAGTCGTGGGAACACAGGAAGGCTGAATTTCAGGGGCGCGCCGCGCACGACACGTTCTTCAGCTATGTGATTACTCCAGCGAGTGGCCGCTGGGCGTTCTTCTCTTCAGGAAAAACAGGCACGACCACGGTTCTCGACGCCCTGTTCGAAGTTGAATTCGGTTGTGTGTGCAACACCGTGATAGAGGACCCGACGGATCTCAACAAGGATGCGGCGTTGCATCGGACCGTGCAGGCCGGCGTCTTCCGTCAGTTGCACTTGCGCAACGATGTTGAAAGCCTGGGCGGGTATCTTGATCGTTGCCTACGGATTGCGTCCGTGCGCCATCCGACTGATCGGGCATGGTCGTCGTTTCGCTATCTGTGTCGATCGGCAAGGTTGCGGCACGGACAATTCTCGATGGACCGGCTTCGAATGAATGCGCTCGTTGGCATGGATTGGGAACACCATGCGATGAACCGCGAAGGATTCGAGCGCTTCCTCGATTATATACGCATCAGCCTCGAAGCCGGTGGCGAGATGGAAGTCAACAACCATTGGCGTCCACAGGTTCTGGACGTGCGCCCGGATTTGTTCGCGCCGCATATTCTTGCGCGTCTGGAGGATCCCGGCAGTTGGCGGCGGGAACTTGCCGAGCGGCTGGATAATCCCGCACCCCTCAGCGAACGGCACCGTAATCCGGGTGAGGATAAGACCGAACAGTTGCCGGAATGGTTTGGGCAGAACAGCATCCGGTCGCGGCTCGAGGCTGTTTACGGATGCGATTATGAGGCGTTTGGTTATCGGTAAGAGCGCAATACGCTTGCTTGGCTTTTGGCGCCAATGTCTGTGCGGCGGCTCTTGATCTGAATGATGCAAGAGGTCGCTGCTGCTGAACGGGCCATCTCATCCGTCGGCTTCCCGGTGCAGCCATGCCGTTGCCGCATTGACGGAATAAATCCCCACTTCATCGTGAACAGGGTGGTCGGTGAGCGGGCCTTGGGAATCAATAGCGTCGCCAACGATCTTCTTAAGAAGAATAGGCAGGATTATTAGGAGTTCAATAGATGTGAACTTGTTGCGGGGATTTAGAAGATTAGAGCTGAGGGCCGATTGTTTCCAACACCGTCCTTCTGATGGTTGCAAGTGTCGGGATTGCTCTAATTTCGAAGCGGGCGTGGATTGACTACCCGAAACAAACCCCTTTTTCGGTTGACATCTTCCGCTACTTTTTGAATGAACTGACCTTCTTCCAGCGCCTGTCTGGCAAGGGCAGGCGTAGAACACCGTCTATGGGCTTGCACGTCCAGCTATTCTTCAGAGGACATCTTAGGAATGCATCTTTCGCATCTGGATAGGCTCGAGGCCGAGGCGATACATATATTTCGGGAGGTGGCGGCGAATTTTTCCAATCCGGTCATGCTTTACTCGATCGGCAAGGATTCATCCGTCATGCTTCATCTCGCCATGAAGGCCTTCTATCCCGCGAAGCCGCCTTTCCCCTTCCTGCATGTCGATACGACGTGGAAGTTCCGGGAAATGATTTCGTTCCGGGACAGGATGGCGAAGGATCTCGGCTTCGACCTGCTCGTTCATATCAATCCGGACGGCGTTGCCGAGAACATCAATCCCTTTCGGCACGGCTCCAATTACCACACCCATGTGATGAAGACCGTGGGCCTTCGTCAGGCGCTCGACAAATACGGGTTCGACGCAGCCTTCGGCGGCGCCCGGCGCGACGAGGAGAAGTCGCGCGCCAAGGAGCGGATCTTCTCCTTCCGCACCACCAACCACACCTGGGATCCGAAGAGCCAGCGGCCGGAAATGTGGAAAACCTACAATACCCGCGTCAACAAGGGCGAGACGATCCGCGTCTTCCCCCTGTCGAACTGGACGGAACTCGACATCTGGCAATATATCCTGAAGGAAAATATTCCGATCGTTCCGCTTTACTTCGCGGCGGAACGGCCGGTCGTCGAGCGCGACGGCATGCTGATCATGGTGGATGACGATCGCATGCAACTGGAGAAGGATGAGGTGGTGGCGAAGCGGCTGGTCCGTTTCCGCACGCTCGGCTGCTATCCGCTGACCGGCGCCATCGAGTCCGAGGCCGATACGCTCGAGAAGATCGTTGCGGAAATGCTCACCGCCCGCACCTCGGAGCGCCAGGGCCGCCTGATCGACAAGGATGAGGCGGGCTCGATGGAGAAGAAGAAGCGCGAGGGGTATTTCTGATGAAGATCGACACCGCAAACGTTTCGGCGGGCAACATCGTCGACTATCTGAACGCGCAGGAACACAAGTCGATGCTGCGCTTCCTGACCTGCGGATCCGTCGACGATGGCAAGTCCACGCTCATCGGCCGCCTGCTCTACGATACGAAGCTGATCTTCGAGGATCAGCTGGTGGCGCTCGAAAGCGACAGCAGGAAACACGGTACGGCCGGCGAGAACATCGACTTCGCCCTTCTGGTCGACGGACTGGAGGCCGAGCGGGAGCAAGGCATCACCATCGATGTCGCCTATCGTTTTTTTGCGACGGAAAAGCGCAAGTTCATCGTCGCGGACACGCCCGGTCATGAGGAATATACCCGGAACATGGCGACCGGCGCGTCGACGGCGGATCTCGCCATCGTTCTGGTCGACAGCCGCCAGGGCGTGTTGCGCCAGACGCGCCGTCATTCTTTCATCGCATCGCTTCTGGGCATCCGCCACATCGTCCTGGCCGTGAACAAGATCGATCTGGTCGGTTATGATCAGGCGGTTTTCGACGGTATTGTCGCCGACTACATGGCCTTCGCCAAGGACCTGGGTTTCGAGACGATCCTGCCGATCCCGCTATCGGCGCGCTTCGGCGACAATATCACGACCCGGTCGGAGCAGATGCCGTGGTATGACGGACCGGCTCTTCTGGAACATCTGGAGAGCGTGCCGATCGAGGACGGGGCGCTTGACAGACCGTTCCGCTTTCCCGTGCAATACGTCAATCGCCCGAACCTGAATTTCCGCGGCTTCGCCGGCCAGGTCTCCTCCGGCCGGATCGCCGTCGGTGACGAGGTCATGGTCGCCAAGTCCCGGCAGGTCTCGAAGATCAAGGAAATCGTCACCCATGGCGGAAATCTTCGCGAGGCGGTCGAAGGGCAGGCGGTCACGCTCGTCCTCGAAGACCAGGTAGAGGTCTCGCGGGGCAACATGCTCGTGGCGCCGGCCGACGCTCCGCAGGTCACCGATCAGTTGCAGGCGCATCTCATCTGGTTCGACGCCAATCCCCTGCTGCCGGGGCGCAGCTACATCCTGCGCACCGAAACAGACAGCGTGAATTGTACGATAACCGCGCTGAAGCACGAGATCGACGTCAATACGTTCGCCCAGGAAGCCGTCAAGTCGCTGCCGATGAACGGCGTCGGAGTCTGCAATATCTCGTTGCAGGCGCCCATCGCCTTCGATCCCTATAAGCACAACCGATCCACGGGCAATTTCGTCATTATCGACCGCTATTCGAATGCCACGCTTGGAGCGGGGATGATCGATTTTGCGCTGCGGCGGGCGGACAATGTGCAATGGCAGGCGACGGACGTCCACAAGAAGGCCCGCGCGGAACTGAAGCACCAGAAACCGGCCGTCCTCTGGTTCACCGGTTTTTCCGGGTCCGGCAAGTCGACGATCGCCAACGGCGTGGAGAAACTGCTTCACGCCCGCGGCAGGCATACCTACATGCTGGACGGCGACAATGTGCGCCATGGCCTCAACCGGGACCTCGGCTTCACCCAGGAAGACCGGGTGGAGAACATCCGGCGTGTCGCGGAAGTGGCCAGGCTGATGGTGGATGCGGGCCTGATCGTGCTGGTGTCCTTCATCTCGCCGTTCCGTTCGGAGCGTCGCCTTGCTCGCGAGATGCTGGAGGACGGGGAATTCTTCGAGATTTTCGTCGACACGCCGATCGAGGAATGTGCGAAGCGCGACCCGAAGGGGCTTTACCGCAAGGCCGCAGCCGGCGAGATCGCGAATTTCACCGGCATCAGTTCTCCCTATGAACGGCCGGAAAACCCGGAAATCCATCTGCACACGGTTGGCCATACGCCGCAGGATCTTGCCGTCAGGATCGTCGACTTTCTGCATGAGCAGGGTGAGGACTGACGTGGATTTTCTGGAAAATTTCGAGCGGATCGCGATCGCCGCCGGCCGCGTCATCATGGACGTCTATAATGGCGAGATCGCCGTCGGCTTCAAGGACGACCGGTCGCCGGTGACCGAGGCCGACGAGCGGGCCGAAGCGCTGATCCTCAGGGAGCTTGCGGCGCTGTTTCCGGATATCCCGGTCGTTGCGGAGGAAGAGGTCGCCGCCGGCCGCGTGCCGCAGCTTCACGGAAACGCCTTCATTCTCGTCGATCCGCTCGACGGGACCAAGGAGTTCATCAACCGCCGGCCGGATTTCACCGTGAATATCGCGCTTGTGGAAAACGGCATCCCGGTAGCCGGCGTCGTCTATGCGCCGGCGCAGGGGGTCGCCTACGTCGGGGCGGAGACAGGGGCGGAGAAGCTCACGGTCTCGCAAGACGGCGTCGTCGTCGCACGGCAGCCGATCGGATGCCGCACGCCGGCCGGCCGCCTCGTCGCTGTGGCGAGCCGCTCGCATAACAATCCGGAGACCATGGCGTTTCTTGCAGAAAACGGCATCGAGGAAAACACGTCCATAGGCTCCTCCCTGAAGTTCTGCCTTGTCGCGGAAGGGGCGGCCGATGTCTATCCCCGTTTCGGCCGGACGATGGAATGGGACACGGCGGCGGGAGACGCGGTTCTGCGGGCCGCGGGCGGCGCGACGGTGAAGGTGGACGGATCGCTGTTTGTCTATGGGAAGATCGACCAGCCCGACGACGCCGACTTCGCCAATCCGCACTTCATCTGCTGGGGGCACGCCAGGACACGGCCGGCGAACAGGTGATCGAACGCCTTGATTGATTGGCACTACTCGATATCGGGTCTGTTTGTCGGCGCTTTCGTCGGTATCACCGGCGTGGGGGGCGGCTCTCTCATGACGCCGATCCTGGTATTGCTCTTCGGCGTTCATCCGGTTACCGCCGTCGGCACCGATCTGCTTTATGCGGCCATCACCAAATCTGTCGGTACGATCGTTCATGGCCGCAAACAGACCGTGAACTGGAAGATCGTGCGCTTTCTGGCCCTGGGAAGCATTCCTGGCGCGCTCCTGACGATCCTGCTGATCTCCACCACCGGAAAGCCGGACGACGGGATCGCCAGCCTGATCATGACCACGCTTGGCTGTACGCTTCTGCTGACGTCCCTGCTTTTGATGTTCCGCGACAGGCTGGTGATGATGATGGGGCGCATGCAGCGGCCGGCGCAGAGGAAGCGCCTGCCTCAGGATTATCCCGGGCCGGCGATCATCCTGGGCTTCATCCTCGGTGCGCTGGTGACGCTGACCTCGGTCGGCGCCGGCGCGCTCGGCGTCACGCTGATGCTGTTTCTCTATCCGCGCCTGCGCCTGACCGACATCATCGGCTCCGATATCGCCCATGCCGTCCCGCTGACGCTGATCAGCGGCATCGGCTATTGGGTCATGGGCGGCGTCGATTGGGGCATGCTCGGATCGTTGCTGGTGGGCTCCATACCGGGCATCATCATCGGCAGCCTTATCGCGGTGTCCGTTTCCGATCGGTTCATCCGTCCCGTTCTTGCGCTGGTTCTTGCGGTCGTCGGCCTGAAACTCGTGCTAGCCTCCTAGATATGGCGTAATGCCGCCTTCCGGCCGGCGCGGCGGGGAAGAACAGAAAGAGGGCGTTCGTGACTGGAGACTGCGGCAGATGAAATACTCGATCATCGTCGTCGCCTATAATATCGAGGCCTTCATCGGAGACTGTCTGGAGAGCTGTATTTTTCCGGGCCGGGGCGATTATGAGGTGATCGTCGTTTACAATGCATCGACCGACGGAACGCTCGACGCGATCCGGCGTGTGACGGTCCGCCATCCGCATCTTTTCACCGTCATCGAAAACAAGGAGAATCTCGGCCTTGGCGAGGGACGGAACCAGGGCATGCGAGCGGCCGCGGGCGATTACTATATCTTTGTCGACGGGGACGATTTGCTGACGCCCGACGCGCTGCCCGTGATCGCAAGCCATATCGGACGGGAAACGCCCGACATACTGATGATCAATTTCTCGCGCCTTTACATGGACGGCCGGAAGGAGCCGAACAGATTCACCAAATGGCTGGAGCAGGGAGCCCGCAACAGCGTACCCGAACGCCGGCATTTGCTTCAGAACTTCGGCGTCGCCTGGAACAAGGTCTATGCGCGCAGCTTCGTAATGCAGGGAAACCTGAACTTTCCGACCTGCTACTATGAAGATATCGTCTGGAATGCCGAATGCATCATGCGCGCCGCATCCATATATGTCATTCCCGATGTTCTGGTGCTGTATCGGCAAAGGCCGGGTTCGATCCTGCGATCGACCGACATAAGGCACTTCGATGCGATCCGGCAGCACCGCCGGATTGCCGAAATCCTCTCGCGCGAGGCGGATCTGGCGGTGAACTATGCGAGAGAGTTGCGCAATTATTCCCGCAAGCAGATGTTCGCCACGCTGCATAACGGGGGGCGGGTTCCGGCAGGTTCGGAAGGCCGCTTCCTACTGGAAATCGTCCGGACGCTTGCGATATACGATCGCCTGATGGATCCGCCGAAACGCAGCTTGCGCGAACGCGTGGCGAGCCTCGGCTCCTTTCCTCTCTATAGAGCTTACCGCTTCGTGGACGTCCAGGTGACGAAGATCCGGAAATTCTATCGGCGCAACAAGGAGAATCTCGCCCACGGACTGCTGGCCCGATATCGCGGCCGGACGCCCACCCGCAGCGAATGAAACGTGGTGATGTCTTCGACGGGTTTCCGGTGGGTGCCTTGTCGTGGAAAGCGGGAAGATTGATGCAACGGATGGCGTTCTGCGGGACTTGCCTTTCTGTCGTCGATCAGATTGGATGTTGAAAAACAGGGACAGGGCATGCCGGCATTTATAGCATCCTCCAAATTCGATTTCGTCTATCTCAGCGTCCCGAAAGCCGGATGCACATCGGTCAAGAACTGGATGTACCATCTGGAGCACGGCCGTTACCCGGAAAAGCCTCTCGATATCCATAAGATCGAGCAGTCGCGACTGATTCATTTCGACAACAACAGATCGAAAGTCTATGAGGCGCTTCGTCGTTCTTTTGTATTCACGCTGGTGCGGCATCCGCTGAAGCGGGCCTATTCGCTGTTCAACGAGAAGATCTTGCATCAAAGCCAATATGCATTCGGCGATGCGCAGGTCCTGTTGAAGAACAGATACGGCGCTTCCCTGCGCAACGAAAGCCTGGAGGAATGTCGGGCGGATTTTCTGGCGTTTCTCAATCTCGTCCGCGACACGCAACGCAAAACGGTCGATTTCCGGCTGGACTGGCACTGGATTCCGCAAACGGTGATCATCAACGATGCGCTGCGGTTCAGGACGCTCGATTTCATCGGACGCGTCGAAACGATGGATCAGGACATGGAGTTCGTCATGAAGCGTACCGGCGCCACGACGATCCCGTTTCCGCGTTTCAACGAAGGCCCGAAAAGCAAGTTCGCCTATGAAGAGGTGCTGACGGACCGTATCCGTGATCTCGGCAAGCAGATTTATGCAACCGATCTGGAGAACTTCGCCTATTCCATCTGAGCGATAGCCGATGAGAAAGGCCGCCCGTGCAAGCCGGAAGCCGGACTGGCGCAATCCGTGAACGGGTCGCCCGGCAGCGTCCTTTTCGGGTTGACAATATTGCGACAAATGCCAATGCAAAATCCGATATCTCGAGGCGGCTGGTAGAACCTGCCGCTGCGCCGGGGAGATCGTGATGGCCATCGCGATGCCTCGCGTGGGAAACCGGTTCGATAAGGTTGATAGGATGAAGATCAATTTTCACGTCGGGGTACACAAGACCGCAACGACATACATGCAGAAGCGGCTTGAGGTCGCGCGTCCCGACCTGATGAAATCCGGTATCGATTATATGCCGCGAGACCCCTTCAGGAAGGCCTTCACGTCGCGCCTCAAGGACATCGAGCCGGGGGATTTCCGGATCGGCGATCTCGCGGCGCAGGTCTTCGAGGGCGTCCCCCACGGTCCCCTCGACCGGTTGATCCTGTCGGACGAGAACCTGATCGGCAATTGCGCCCGCATCCTTGCAAGCGGCGAGCCCTTCGACACGGGAAAGGGGAGGTTGAGCCGGGTGAGGGCGCTTTTCCCCGATGCGGATATCACGCTTTACTGCTGTATCCGATCCTACGATTCCTTCCTCGCCTCAGCCTATTGCGAAACCCTGCGCTTCAGACGGAAATTCCTGTCTTTCGACGCTTTCGTCGAGCATCTGCGATTCGAGGCGTTGAGGTGGCCATCGGTTCTCGACCGGCTTATCAAAGGGCTCCGTCCCGATCGAACGAAAATCTGGCGGTATGAAGATTTCCGCGAGCATTCCGATCGCATATTGCAGGATATGGCGTTCGGAACCCCGGTTCCTGTGGTGGCGAAAACCCAGGACAAGCCGGAACGGGAATCCTTCTCGCAGATGGCCATCGATGTGCTTGACCTGATCGATGCGCAGAAAGGCCCCGATGTCGCCGGCCTGCTCATCAATGTGATCGGCAACAAGCTGCTGAAATCCGAAGGATTCGACGGTTTCGCGCCCTGGTCCGACGAAAAACGGAAGAGCCTGGGCAAGGCCTATGAGGAGGATTGCGCCGCGCTCGACAGCGCTCTCTGGCTTATCCCCCCGAAAGTTGAGCGCCCCTTGCTGGCCGGATAGGCAGGCGCGGCTGGAGCGTTTCCGGCGCAACGGGAACCGGTTTCTACCGATTCTGTGAAAACCGGAACCGCTCTAGAACCATTGCCCGGGAGACATCAGCCCGAGCGCGACGAGTTGTCCGGGCCTCTCGTAACGGCAACTGATCCCCGGCTCGTAGAAGCTAACCTGTTCGGCCGCCAGATACCGGTCGTATTCCCGGCCGTCCGCATAGTGTTCCTTGCGCTGGCTTTCCTCCTCCGCCTTGGCGATGAGGGAGGAAACCATCTTGAAATGGAACAGCACGCCCGAGGTCGATACGTTGCCGATCCGATGGGCGCGGTTCAGGTAGAAGGGCCGCGCGTCATGCATGGACATATTGTAGTGATAGTGGAAGCGCCACTTGATCAGCGGGACCTTGTTGAGCGCCGGCGCCTCGTCGGGATTTTCGGCGAAATGCACGCGTAGCCGCGGTCCGCCGCGAATCCAGGTGGAATGCCCCCAGCTCGGGACCTGCAAATAGCCGTCCTTGTCGAAATAGGGGCAGACTTCGAACGGATCCTGCCCTTCCGCAAGGAGGCTTTCCTCCAGCGGGCCCTTGCCATAGGCGTCCAGCATCAGCGTATGCATGCAGGGACGTTTTTCCTCGTCGAGAAACTGGGTCAGCGCGGCGAGGCTTCGGGTCTCCATATAGGGATAGACGAGAAATTCGTCCGGATCGACGACCACGCACCAGTGGCCGCGGCAATGCCGCCGCAGGATGTCGTTGAGCCAGAGCATCCCGAATTTCGCATCCCGGTAGCTTGCCGCGGTGTGCCAGACCGTCACGTCCTCCTGCGTTCCGGCCCAGTCCATGAAGCCGTCCGTGGAGTCGTTGTCCACGAACAGGAAATGGCTGACGCCCAGCTTGCGATAGTAGTCGACGAAGGCCGGCATGCGGAAGCGTTCGTTCCGCAGGCACGAGACGAGAAGAATGTCCCGTTTCCTTATCGCGCCCAATCTGTCCTGAACGAGGGTCAGGCTCCGGCCCGCCAGGCGGTCTTCGAGGAAAAGCCGGAAGTACAGATAAAAGTCGGAGATTTCCTTTGAAATCTTTTTCAGGAGTTTCATGGATTTCCTCCATGTTTTTCCGGTCGGTCGCCGGTCTCCCCTGCTGTCAGCGACGCCAGCGTTTCATGGATATGGGTAAGCCAGGCCGACGACCGATGCTTCAGCCTCGTGAAGCTCTGGCGGTATATGTCGGCGCACGCCTGCATCTCGGCCGGTGTCGCGTCACGGGGCCGGGGGCATGCCAGCACGCGGGCGTCGTAATGGCCGCCGATGCCTGACAACAATGCGGCATGGATGGGGACGGGGGGCTGCGGTTGCGTGACGTTCGGATCCGATGACGGCTTCCCATCCCCTTGCCGGCAGGGAGCGGATATGGATTGTCGCCACCGGTCCGCGCTTTCCTTCGCGCTGCGCCCGATCGGCGGCAGGGAGATGACCAGGGCATTCGGATCGTCGATTGCGCCCTCCAGCATCCGGCGGCAATCTCCGGGCGCCCATGACAATACGGGGATCTTGTCGGTTCTCTGAAGAATCCTGACCAGAAAGAGAAAGGGATGCATGTCGCGTATGTGGACGCCGTTCCGCCGGAGACCGCCGAATGTGCTCCGTCCCTTGCCGAAATCGATATCGCCCGCTTTGTACAGCCGCCCGAACGTCTCGAAAATTCGGGGATCGAGCGCGGACAGGACGGTGTCGACCTGCGATGGCGGCCCGCAAACGATCACATAGGGTCTTGCCAGCCGCCGCACCATCGCGGCGTTCACGTCGCAGAACTGATCGCGGTAGAAGATCTGCCCCGGCACGGGGTGGTTGATCTGGGCGTCGATCCTGATCCGGTAATCGGTGTTCGGCCGTCCGATGCCGGAGAGATCCTCGCCGCCATCTGCCGCGCGCGCTATCGCAAGCGCCGTCCGGCGCAGGTTCACCGCTTCGCTGGAGGCCTTGCGAAAGAAGAACCTGTCGAGCGTGAAGGGATAATTCCGGTGGTCGTCGTAAAAGGTGACGGGTTTGCCGAAATTGGTGAACTGGAAGAACGTCAGCCCGAAACCGCCGACCCTTGGGGCGGCCAGATGGTTGACGATCGTCGGGAAGACCATTTCATCCGGTATGTAGGTCTTGCGGAAGAAGGCTTCGACTGACGGATTTTCCGCCATGAAATCCAGAAGCTTCAGGCATGTTTGCCAGGTCAGGCCCCACCATTGGGAGCCGAATTTGACGTCGAGGCCCGCTGGCGCCTTCCGCTTGATTTTCAGGCGGCGTTGCAGGGCGACGATGGAATTCTCGATCCTGCTTTTGGTCGGAGAGGCCGGCACCGGGTAGTAGAACTCGTGGCGCTCGCGGCGCAGGCCGCCGGTTATCCAGGTTTCATCGCACGCCTCGATGAATTCCGTGCCGTTGTGTTCGTGAAGATAGCGCTCCAGTTGCCGGATCGGGCGGCATGGCAGGCAGGAACCGCTCAGGAGAACGACATAATCGTACTCCCGGGACGATGCGCGCGCATCGCAAAGGCCGTTTATGACGGCTTGCACGAGGCTGTAGTCGCCCCATTTGCAAGCGATGCGCTCCCGCACGAGCCGGATGCGGTCGGAATGGGCGGTGGCTTTTTCCAGAAGCTCAAAATCCTCGCGCCGGGCGTTGCCGTCGAAATGGATCAGCGCCTCCGCGTTACTGCCCGCCGATACCAGAGTTTGCGCAAGTTCGGCGAGTTGCTGCGGCTCATGGTGGGCAAGGATCAGAAAAAGGACTCGCATACTCGGTCTGTCAATCTCTCGCCATAGCTTGCCGGTGCCGGAGCGTCACGCTGTGGAATATCTGCCCGGTTTTCCCTCCCGGAAAAACGGATTGTCCGGGCTGCCGGTCGAGCGTTTTCGCTAATAGACAATGAAATCCCCTTATTGCAAGTGTTCATCGGGTTTATGTGCCGGCGGCGCGGCGCGGCCGGATCGGCGTTCCCTTGACGGTTCCGGCCGGGCCCGGAGCTTTGGTCCGCGAGGAAAGAGACGGCTAAAATTTACGGTTTACAATAGTAATATAATATGATGTTTTTCTCCTGCTGCCGAGCGGCAGCTTTCTTTGGGAGGACATCATGACAATCAAAGCCGCACTTGCCGGTGCCACAGTTCTTGCCGTCTCGTTTTTCAGCGCTGCTGCGGCTGCGGAAATGACGGTCGGCTTCTCGCAGATCGGATCCGAGTCCGGCTGGCGCGCCGCCGAGACGACGCTGACCAAGCAGCAGGCCGAAGAGCGCGGCATCGACCTGAAGTTCGCCGACGCCCAGCAGAAACAGGAAAATCAGATCAAGGCCCTGCGGTCCTTCATCGCTCAAGGGGTGGATGCCATCCTGCTGGCGCCGGTTGTCGCGACCGGCTGGGACGAGGTGTTGCAGGAAGCGAAAGAGGCGGAAATTCCCGTCGTCCTGCTTGACCGTACCGTCGATGCCGCTGACGATCTCTATCTGACGGCCATCACCTCCGACCTCGTTCATGAGGGCAACGTCGCCGGCCAGTGGCTGGCCGATACGGTGGCAGGCAAGCCGTGCAATGTCGTCGAACTTCAGGGCACCACCGGCTCCTCGCCGGCCATCGACCGCAAGAAGGGTTTCGAGCAGGCGCTGGAAAGCCATGACAACCTGAAGATCATCCGCAGCCAGACCGGCGACTTCACCCGCACCAAGGGCAAGGAGGTCATGGAGAGCTTCCTCAAGGCGGAAGACGGCGGAAAGAACATCTGTGCGCTTTACGCCCATAACGACGACATGGCCGTCGGCGCCATTCAGGCGATCAAGGAAGCGGGCCTGAAGCCGGGCACGGACATTCTCGTCGTCTCCATCGATGCGGTGCCGGACATCTTCGAAGCCATGGCCGCAGGCGAAGCCAATGCCACGGTCGAACTGACGCCGAATATGGCAGGCCCCGCCTTCGACGCCCTCGATGCCTATCGCAAGGACGGAACGGCTCCCCCGAAGTGGATCCAGACCGAATCCAAACTCTATACGCAGGCCGACGATCCGATGAAGGTCTACGAAGAGAAGAAGGGCCTCGGCTACTGATCCTGAGAGGCCGCCGCGTGCCCGGTGCGCGGCGGCCGTCCCGGCCGCATCGCCTTGCGAGGGGCGTTGTGGCTTCCGTTTCGTCCCCGCCTGTTTCTTCGGGACGAATGGCTAACGACAGACAGGTCGCGATCATGCAGTCGGACAATCCTCTTGTTCTTGCGGCGACGGGGATCGACAAGAGCTTTCCCGGCGCCAAGGCGCTCGATCAGGTCGATTTCTCCTTGCGGCGAGGCGAGGTGCACGCCCTGCTCGGAGAGAACGGCGCGGGAAAATCCACGCTCGTGAAATGCCTGACGGGCGCCTATCGGCGCAATGCCGGCCGCATCGTCCTTGACGGCGTGGAGGTCGATCCCCGCGATACGCTGGAGGCGCAGAACCTGGGCATCGGAACGGTCTATCAGGAGGTGAACCTCCTGCCGAACCTCACCGTCGCGGAAAACCTCTTTCTCGGCCGGCAACCGCGTCGCTTCGGCCTCGTCGACACGCGGGAGATGAATCGCCGCGCCCGGGTGCTGCTGGCGCAATACGACCTGGACATCGATGTCGCAGCCGGGCTTTCAGGGTATTCCGTCGCCGTGCAGCAGGTGGTGGCCATCGCGCGCGCGGTCGATCTTTCCGGCAAGGTGCTGATCCTCGACGAGCCGACCGCCAGTCTCGATGCGCATGAGGTGGCGATGCTGTTCCGCATCGTGCGCCGTCTGCGCGATCGGGGTCTCGGCATCGTCTTCATCACGCATTTTCTCGAGCAGGTCTACGAGATTGCCGACCGTATCACCGTGCTGCGCAACGGCCGCCTCGTCGGCACGCAGGAGGCCGCCGGACTGTCACGCCGCGACCTTATCGCGATGATGCTCGGCCGCGAACTCGCGGATGCGGCGGATGATGCCCACGGCCGTGCCGCCGCGGGGGCCGGCGAGGTGCGCTTCCGCTTCCGCAATTATGGCCGCAGCGGCCGCATCCGGCCCTTCGACCTCGACGTCAGGGCCGGCGAGGTGGTCGGCGTCGCCGGCCTGCTGGGCTCGGGCCGCACGGAAACGGCGGAGATCCTGTTCGGGGCGGAGCGCGCCGACAGCGGCACGGCGGAGGCCGGCGGCCGGCGGCTCGATCTGTCCTCGCCGCGCGCGGCGATCCGCGAGAAATTCGGTTTCTGCCCGGAGGACCGGAAGGTCGACGGCATCGTCGGCGACCTGTCGGTGCGCGAGAATATCGCCCTTGCGCTCCAGGCCCGGCGCGGCTGGGCGCGCCCGCTCGGCCGCGCGGAACAGGACCGGCTCGCCGATCACTACATCAAGGCGCTCGACATCCGCACCACCGACCGGGAAAAGCCGATCCGGCTTCTTTCCGGCGGCAACCAGCAGAAAGTCATCCTCGCCCGCTGGCTTGCCACCAATCCGGATTTTCTGATCCTCGACGAGCCGACGCGCGGCATCGATGTGGGGGCGCATGCGGAAATCATCCGTCTCATCGAATCCCTTTGCGAGAACGGCATGTCCCTTATCGTCATCTCCTCCGAACTGGAGGAACTCGTGGCCTATTCGAGCCGGGTCATCGTGTTGCGGGACCGTGCCCATGTGGCCGAACTGAGCGGCGAACGGGTGACGACGGCGGCCATCGTCGAGGCCATCGCCGCCACGGAGAGGGCGCAGGCATGAGCCGCTTTCTCAGCCTTCATGTGCTTCGCCTGCTGCCGCAGGTGGCCGCGCTTGCGGTCATCCTGCTGATGATTTCCTTCGCCTTTCCGGACTTCTTCCGGCTGGAGATCCAGAACGGCCGGCTTTACGGCAGTCTCGTCGATATCCTCAACCGCGGTGCGCCGGTGGCGCTGCTGGCGATCGGCATGACGGTGGTCATCGCCACCAAGGGCATCGATCTTTCGGTCGGCGCGGTCATGGCGATCTGCGGCGCGGTGGCGGCCGCCTGCATCACCTCCGGGCATTCGCTGGCCGTGACGCTTCTCGTCACGCTCGGCGCGGGCGTTCTCTGCGGCCTGTGGAACGGCGTCCTGGTGGCCGTGCTCGATATCCAGCCGATCATCGCGACACTGGTGCTGATGGTGGCCGGACGCGGCATCGCCCAGCTCATCACCGAGGGCGCGATCCTCACCTTCAACGATCCGGGGCTGATCTTCATCGGCAGCGGATCGCTCTTCGGCCTGCCCATGCCGGTGGTGATCTGGCTGGCCTTCGGGATCGTCGTCGCTCTCCTCGTGCGGCGTACCGCTCTGGGCATGCTGATCGAGGCGCTCGGTATCAACCGGCGCGCCTCTACACTATCCGGCGTTTCCACGGGCGTATTGCTGATCGCCGCCTATATGCTTTCGGGCCTTTGCGCGGCGGTCGCCGGCATCATCGCGGCCGCCGATATCCGGGGAGCCGACGCAAACAATGCCGGTCTCTGGCTGGAACTCGACGCCATTCTCGCGGTCGTGATCGGCGGCACCTCGTTGCTCGGCGGGCGCTTCAGCATCGCCGCCTCGCTCATCGGCGCGATGATCATCCAGGCGATCAATACCGGCATCCTGTTGTCCGGCTTTCCGCCCGAGTTCAATCTCATCATCAAGGCGGCGATCATCGTGCTGATCCTTGTCATCCAGTCGCCGCGCGCCCGGACCGTTTTCGCATGGCTGTCGCGCTCGCGCGGAGCGGCGGACGGCGCCGGACAGGATCGCGCCGACCGGGCCGGAACCGGACAGGAGGCGAAATGAACCCGCGCTATTTTCCCCTCGCCGCGACGGTTGCGATCTTCCTGCTCGCCTATCTCGTCTGCTACCTGCAATATCCCAACATGCTGTCGACGCGGGTGATCGGCAACCTCCTGACCGACAACGCCTTCCTGGGGATCGCGGCGGTCGGCATGACCTTCGTCATCCTGTCGGGCGGCATCGATCTTTCGGTCGGCGCCGTCATCGCCTTCACCGGCGTCTTCCTTGCCGTTCTGCTGCAATCGACGGCGATCCATCCCCTTGCCGCCTTCGGGCTCGCCCTCGTCATCACCACCGCCTTCGGTGCGCTGATGGGGGCGATCATCCACCATCTGCAAATGCCGCCTTTCATCGTGACGCTTGCCGGCATGTTCCTGGCGCGAGGCATGGCCTTCGTGCTGTCGATCGATTCGATCCCGATCAGGCATCCCTTCTATGCGACGCTCAAGGGCCTCTACTACAAGCTGCCCGGCGGCGGGCGCATCACGCTGATCGGCGGATTGATGCTCGCCGTCTTCGCGGCCGGCATGCTGATCGCCCATCGCACCCGCTTCGGCGCGAATGTCTATGCGCTGGGCGGCGATATTGCGACGGCGCAGTTGATGGGCGTTCCGGTGGGGCGCACGACCGTGGCGATCTATGCGCTGTCCGGCTTCCTGGCCGGGCTCGCGGGCATCGTCTTCTCGCTCTATACCTCGGCGGGCTATTCGCTCGCCACGGTCGGCGTGGAGCTGGATGCGATCGCCGCCGTGGTCATCGGCGGCACGCTGCTGACCGGCGGTTCCGGCTTTGTCGCGGGAACGCTCGTCGGCCTTCTCATCCAGGGCCTGATCCAGACCTATATCACCTTCGACGGTTCGCTTTCGAGCTGGTGGACGAAGATCCTGATCGGCTTGCTGCTCTTCGCCTTCATTCTGCTTCAGAAAGGGCTGATCCATATTTCGGATCGCCGCCGGCGGGCCGCTGCAACCGTTCCGGCGGCATCATAGGCAAGATCGCGTGTGGACGAACGGTGATGTGGACGGGTAGGGGGCAGGCGGCGGTGTTGAGCAAGGCAGACCGGCGCACCAGCCATTGGCAGGTCGTCGGTGCGCTTGGAAAGGCCATCGTCGCCGGCGAGTTTCCGGTGGGCGTGACGCTTCCGGGCGATGCGGAACTCGAGGCCCGCTTCCGGGTTTCGCGCACCGTGCTGCGCGAGGCGATGAAGACGCTGGCGGCCAAGGGGCTCGTGGTGCCGCGAGCGCGTATCGGCACGCGGGTGACGCCGAAGCACCAGTGGAACCTGTTCGACGCCGACATCCTCACCTGGCATTTCACCGTCGGGGTCGATACCGCCTTCCTGCTGCATCTGATCGAGATCCGCATGGGCTTCGAGCCCCATGCGGCGGCGCTGGCGGCGCGCAACGCCTCGGAGGCGGATATCAGCCGGATGATGCATCTCGCCGTAGCGATGGGTGATCCCGCCCATACGCCCGAGACGCTGGCGCTGGCCGATCTGCGTTTTCACCTGAGCGTCATGGATGCGGCGGCAAACCCCTTCATGCGCACGGTCGGCAGCCTGATCGAGGCGGCGCTGGTCGGCGTATTCAAGCTGAGTTCGCCGAATGCCGACCGTATCCGCGTCGGCGAGGTGGCTGCGTCGCATATGCGTATCGTCGAGGAAATCCGCCGCCGCGACGAGGACGGCGCTCGCCGCGCCATGGAACATGTCATCCGCGTCGGGCGGGAACGCATCGTCGGGGCGTGACCGAAGCGCAACGTCCGCATTCTTCCGGCCGATCCCGCCAAGACATGCCGGGTGTTCCCCTTCAAAACCGCCGCCGGCTCGGCTAAGGAGAAGCATGTCCCGGCCATGACGGCCGGCACCGATGAAGGGAAGGCCGTATGAAGCGGGACAGGACGATCCCCGGTGCGTCGCGCGCGTTCTGCGCGATGATTCTGCTGGCGGCCTTTTCGCTCGCATCCTGCGCCGGTCGGCCGGAGGGCGTGCTGGTTCCCAACGGAAAGGTAGCGTCAGGCGCATCCCCGGTGGATCTGCTCGTCGCCACCACCCGCGCGCCGTCCGAGGAGCCGGGCGTACTTTTCTCCGGCGAGCGCGGTTCCGGCCTGATGCTGAGCGACATCGTCGTATCGGTCCCGCCCGAAAAGAACCGCAAGGTCGGCCAGGTGCAATGGCCCTCGCGGCTGCCGGCCGATCCGCTCAAGGATTTCACAACCGTCAGCGTCAAGCCGATGGACGTGCCGGCGGCACGCGGATGGCTCGACCGCCATCTGCCGAAGAGCGGGCGGGTGCTGGTCTTCGTGCATGGTTTCAACAACCGCTACGAGGATGCGGTCTACCGTTTCACCCAGATCGTCCATGATTCGAAGACCGATGCGGCGCCGATCATCTTCACCTGGCCCTCCCGCGCCAGCATTTTCGATTATTCCTACGACAAGGAAAGCACGAATTATTCGCGTGATGCGCTGGAAAGCCTGCTACGCGCCGCCATCGACACGCCGGACGTCGGGGAAATCACCATCATGGCCCATTCCATGGGGACATGGCTCGCTGTCGAGACGTTGCGCCAGATGGCGATCCGCGACGGCCGCGTGCCGAAGAAGATCGAGCAGGTCATCCTGGCGTCGCCCGACCTCGATGTCGATGTCTTCGGCCAGCAGCTTTACGCGCTCGGCAAGGATAAGCCGAAGTTTACCATCTTCGTCTCACGGGACGACCGGGCGCTGACGCTTTCGAAGCGTCTTTCCGGCAATGTCGACCGGCTGGGGCAGATCGACCCGTCGCAGGAACCCTATCGATCGCTGCTTGAGGCGCAGGGCATAACCGTGCTCGACCTCACCGCACTCAAATCCGGCGACCGGCTGAACCACGGCAAATTCGCGGAAAGCCCGGAGGTCGTGCGGCTGATCGGCAACCGGTTGATCGACGGGCAGACCGTGACGGATTCGGAGATCGGCTTCGGTGACCGGCTCGGCGTCGTGGCGCTCGGCGCGGCCCAGACGGTCGGCAGCGCGGCAAGCATCGCCGTATCGACGCCGATCGCCGTCTTCGACCCGGCGACACGCCGCGGCTATGACGACCAGTGGCGCCGTTTCGGCAGCTCCATCGGCAACACCGCCGATGGCATGGTGGGCCGGTAGGCCGGTCCGCTGACGCTTGCCGGCCGTCTCTGCGACGGCGTCATGGTCCCGATATCGTCCCGAACGGCTGTATAAAGCGGTTGGAACGGCTTTCGATCGGATATATCAGGCTGTGCGACAGGCAATGCACCGCCGCCTGCCGGCAACAAGGGAGCATCACGACATGAGATGGAAACGCACGATCCAGTTGCTGGACGTTCATTGCGAAGGCGAGGTCGGCAAGGTCGCCATCGGCGGCGTTCCGAAGATCCCCGGCGATACGATCGCCGAGCAGCTGAACTACATCAATACGGTGGATGACAGCCTCCGGCGTTTCCTCTGCCTGGAGCCGCGCGCGGCAGCAACGGGCTCGGTCAACCTGCTCCTGCCGGCCAAGCGGCCCGAGGCGGATGCCGGTTTCATCATCCTTCAGGCCGATCAGGCCCATGCCTCTTCCGGCTCCAATTCGATCTGCATCACCACGGCGCTGCTCGAAACCGGCATCGTGGAGATGAAGGAGCCCGAGACGGTCGTCGTGCTCGACACCGCCGCCGGCCTCGTCAAGGCCACGGCCACCTGCCGCGACGGGCGATGCGAGAAGGTGAAGCTCACCATGGTTCCCTCCTTTGTGCACCAGCTCGACGCCGAGATCGAGACACCGCTCTGGGGGCGCGTGCGCTTCGACATCAGCTATGGCGGCATCTTCTACGCCCTGGTCGACGTCGATCAGATCGGCACGAAGATCGAGAAGGCCAATGCCCGTGCTCTCGTCGACGCCGGCATGGTGCTGAAGGACCTGATCAACAAGGCCATGCCCGTCGTCCATCCGGAAATCCCGGAAATCAACGGCATCGCCTATGTCATGTTCCGTGACCGCGACCCGGACGGCACCGTGCGCACCGCGACCACCATGTGGCCCGGCCGCGTCGACCGTTCGCCCTGCGGCACCGGCAATTCGGCCAATCTCGCCACGCTGCATGCCCGCGGACTGGTCAAGGTGGGCGATACGTTCCAGTCGCGCTCGATCATCGGCTCCCGCTTCGAGGTCGGGCTGGAGGCGGAAACGACCGTCGCAGGACGCCCGGCCATCATCCCCACGATCACCGGCCGCGGCTGGACCTTCGGCCTGCACCAGATCGCCCTCGATCCGACCGATCCGCTGGCCGAAGGTTTCGCCATGACCGATACCTGGGGGCCGCAGGCCGGCGAAATCCGCTAAGCGTCGCGCAAAAAGGCGTTGCGCATTTCCTCCCCCATCCGGAGGATGCGAGCGGCCGGGATCGTTCAGAAAATATGAACGATCTGTCTTCTGGGGGGTAGTCTAGTGCAACGGTGGAAAACTGCTATTTTCCCATCATTACAAACGCTGACGCCCCAGGAGATCCCATGCAACAGAACCTTATCGTCCTCGTCGGACGCATCCTGCTTTCCCTGATGTTCATCACCTCAGGCTATCCGAAGCTGATCGATCCGGCCGGCACGGCCGGCATGATCGCCGGCGCCGGCCTGCCGGCCGCCACGGCGCTTGCCTATCTCGCCGGCATTTTCGAACTCGTCGCCGGCCTCTGCATCCTTCTCGGCTTCCAGACGCGGATCGCATCCTGGCTGCTTGCCCTGTTCTGCCTGTTCACCGCGTTCGTTTTCCATAGCGGTTCGATCAACATTCCCGATTTTCCGGAAGGCGCGAACGGCCTGCTCACGGTCTTCAACGGCCTGATCATGTGGAAGAACGTCACGATTGCCGGCGGTTTCCTCGTGCTTGCCGCCTTCGGCCCCGGCGCCTGGTCGCTGGATGCCCGCCGCGCCGCCGCCTGAGACCGGCAAAATCGCGGACCGATGAAAGCCCTCCCCGGCTGCCGGGGAGGGTTTTTACATGCATAGATCCGAAAATGCCGGTTGCGCGGGCGCTCCGGCTGGAAAGCCGGGCCTCTTGCTGCTATGCGCACGCATCGTCAGTCATGCGGGAGATGTCGATGTTTTCCAATTCCTTTCCGGACAGAAACGTGATGGCGGAGCTGATGGCCCGCATGCTCTGGGAGATCCAGGCGGTGCATTTTCGCGCCGATGAGCCCTACAGGCTCGCCTCCGGCATGGCGAGCCCGGTTTATGTGGACTGCCGCAAGCTGCTCTCCTATCCCCGGGTGCGTTCGGCGATCATGGATTTCGCTGCGGCCACGATCACCCGCAGCGCCGGCTTCGAGCGTTTCGACGTGGTGGCCGGCGGCGAAACGGCGGGCATTCCCTTTGCTGCGCTTCTGGCCGACCGTCTCGGCCTGCCGATGATCTACGTCCGCAAGAAGCCCAAGGGCCATGGCCGCGCCGCCCAGATCGAGGGCGTCATGCCGGAGGGCGCGCGGGTCCTCGTCATCGAGGATCTGGTGACGGTCGGCGGCTCCATGTTCACCTTCATCGACGCGATCCGCGCCGCCGGCGGCATCGTCGAGCACGGCATGTCACTGTTCTATTACGGCATCTTCGCCCAGGCCGCGGCGCGTTACGCCAACGGCGGCGTGACGCTGCATCATATCGCCACCTGGCGCGACGTGCTGGCCGTGGCGCGTGCCGACAGGCTGTTCGACGAGGCGACGCTTTCCTCCGTCGAGGCGTTCTTCGACGATCCCCTCGCCTGGTCGTCCGCCCATGGCGGCGTCGCGGAACTGCCGGTTGCCTGAAAAGGGTGCTGGCGCTTTTGGCCGGGATCGTTTAAATCGATTGAAAATCCATGGGGAGGATAGCGGATGATCCTGTGTTGCGGTGAAGCCCTGATCGACATGCTGCCGCGTGTCTCGACGGAGGGTGAGGAGGCCTATGCCCCTTACGCGGGCGGCGCGATCTTCAACACGGCGATCGCGCTCGGCCGGCTCGGCGTGGCGACGGGTTTCTTCACAGGCCTTTCCGACGATATGATGGGCGATATCCTGCGCCGGACGCTTGGCGAAAGCGCGGTGGATTACAGCTATTGCGCCACGCTTTCGCGGCCGACCACCATCGCCTTCGTCAAGCTCGTCGACGGCCACGCGACCTATGCCTTCTACGATGAGAACACGGCCGGCCGGATGATTCGCGAGGCCGATCTTCCCGCACTCGGCGACGATTGCGAGGCGCTGCATTTCGGCGCCATCAGCCTCATTCCGGAACCTTGCGGCTCGACGTACGAAGCGTTGATGCGCCGGGAACATGAGAAACGGGTAATCTCGCTCGATCCCAATATCCGCCCCGGCTTCATCAAGGACAAGGAGGCGCATCTCGGGCGTATCCGTCGCATGGCCGCCATGGCGGATATCGTCAAGTTTTCCGACGAGGACCTCGCCTGGTTCGGGCTGGAGGGGGACGAGGAGACGCTGGCCCGCCATTGGCTGCACCATGGCGCGAAGCTTGTCGTCGTGACCCGGGGCGCGGCCGGCGCGGCCGGCTATACCGCCCGTCACAAGGTCGTCGTGCCGAGCGAGCGCGTGACGGTGGTCGATACCGTCGGGGCGGGCGATACGTTCGACGCCGGCGTGCTCGCCGCGCTGAAGATGCAGAACCTGCTCACCAAGCAGCAGGTCGCCGGGCTTGAGGAAGATCAGATCGCCCGGGCGCTGACGCTCGGCGCGCGCGCCGCCGCCATCACCGTCTCGCGCGCCGGGGCCAACCCGCCATGGGCGCGGGAGATCAAGCTGGGCTGACAAGGCCGACAGGCCCATCGCATCGGGCCCGAGCGGTCGCTTGCCCTCTGCGTCGCACGCTGTGAAAACCTTCTGAAGAAAGAGAAGCGGCCTTGCAGGGAAAGCCGCTTCCGATCGGCGCTTATCGCGCCGCCTTCAGCAGCGCGGAGACGAGGCCGGCCGTCGAGGAATCGTGCCCTGCCGCGCTCTCCTTGCCCTCCACCACCGGCAGGAGGCCGGTTGCCAGTTCCTTGCCCAGTTCCACGCCCCACTGGTCGAAGGAATTGATGTTGAAGAGGGCGCCCTCGACAAAGACCCGGTGCTCGTAAAGCGCGATGAGCCGGCCGAGCGCGAAAGGCGTCAAGCTGTCATAGACCATGGTGATCGACGGCCGGTTGCCGGAGAAGACGCGATGCGGCGCGATCTTGTCCGCCTTTTCCGTCGCCATCCCCTTGGAAGCGAGCTGGGCCCTGGCCTCGTCGAGCGAGCGGCCTTTCATCAGCGCTTCCGACTGGGCAAGGCAGTTGGCGATCAACAGCTGATGCTGGTGGCGCAGGTTCTTCTCGTGGCCGTTCGCCGCGATCATGAATTCGGCGGGAATGATCGTCGTGCCCTGGTGGATGAGCTGATAGAAGGCGTGCTGGCCGTTGGTGCCGGGCTCTCCCCAGACGACCGGTCCCGTCTGCATCTCCACCGGCTTGCTGTCCATCGTCACGGACTTGCCGTTCGATTCCATGTCGAGCTGTTGCAGATAGGCCGGAAAGCGCGAAAGGCGCTGGTCGTAGGGCAGGATCGCCCGCGACGGATAGCCGAGCACGTTGCGGTGATAAAAGCCGAGGAGACCGAGCAGCATCGGGATGTTGCGGCGGATCGGCGCTTCCCGGAAGTGATTGTCGATCGCATGGCCGCCGGCCAGGAACTCCGAAAATCTCTGCTTGCCGATGGCGATCATCAAGGGCAGGCCGATGGCCGACCAGATCGAGTAGCGGCCGCCGACCCAGTCCCAGAAGCCGAACACGCGCTCTTCGCCGATGCCGAAGGCCGCCACCTTGTCGAGCGCGGTGGAAACGGCGCAGAAATGATTGCCGACCGCCGCCTCGCCGAGATTTTCGACGATGAAGCGGCGCGCCGTCTCGGCATTGGTCATCGTCTCGATGGTGGTGAAGGTCTTCGAGGCGACGATGAAGAGCGTCGTTTTCGCATCGAGCGTCCGGAGCGTATCGGCGATATGGGCGCCGTCGATATTGGAGACGAAGTGCAGGCGGGGGCCATCGTGATAGGGCGCGAGCGCCAGCGTCGCCATGACCGGTCCGAGATCGGATCCGCCGATGCCGATATTGACGACATCGGTGATCACCTCGCCCGTCGCGCCCTTGAGCGCGGCGGACCGGATGCCCTCGGCGAAAGATCCCATGGCGTCGAGAACGGCGTTGATATCGGGCATGACATCGCGGCCGGCGACATGGACCGGCGTGTTGGCGCGGTTGCGCAGCGCCGTATGCAGCACCGCCCGCTCCTCGGTGATATTGATGATCTCGCCCGCGAACATGGCGTCGCGCTTGGCCTCGACGCCGGCTTCCTTCGCCAGCGCCTCGAGGCCGTCGAGCACCACTTCGTTCACCGCGCATTTCGAGTAATCGAAGAGGAAATCGTCAAGGGTGAGGCTGTAGCGGGTGAAACGTTCCGGATCGGCCGCAAAAGCGGCGCGCACGTCGGTGGCGTTGGTGTCCCGCACGGTGGATGTCAGCTTTTCGATGCGCGCGTTCATCGGCATACTCCTTCGGTGGACGATCGGCGGTTAGCTAGTCGCTTTGACCGCCGCAAATCAAGGCCGGATTATCCGTTTCGCCGAAAAAATTAAATCGGTTTAACCGTCTGCCGGCCGTCGCAACTCCTTGCGCAGGATCTTGCCGACATTGGATTTAGGCAGTTCGTCGCGGAATTCGATATGCTTGGGCCGTTTGTAGTTTGTCAGGTTTGCGGCGCAATGGGCCTTGATGTCCGCTTCCGTCAATGCCGGATCCCGGCGCACCACGAAAAGCTTCACCGCCTCCCCGGAATGCTGGTCCGCGACGCCGATCGCCGCGCATTCGAGCACGCCCGGCAGCGCCATCGCCACCTCTTCCACTTCGTTGGGAAAGACATTGAAGCCCGAAACGAGGATCATGTCCTTCTTGCGGTCGACGATCTTCGTATAGCCCTCCGGGGTCATGAAGCCGATGTCGCCGGTACGGAAGAAGCCGTCGGCGGTCATGGCCTTTGCCGTTTCGTCGGCGCGCCGCCAGTATCCGGCCATGACCTGCGGGCCGCGGATGCAGATTTCCCCCACGCCGCCAAGCGGCAGCGCATGGCCGTCGTCGTCGAGGATGCTGATCTCCGTCGACGGCAGCGGCAGGCCGATGGTGCCGGTGAAGTCCGCGCGGTCGAAACGATTGGCCGTCGCCACCGGTGAGGTTTCCGAAAGGCCGTAGCCTTCGGTGACGGCGCAGCCGGTCATGCGATGCCATCGCTCGGCCACCGGTCGCTGCACCGCCATGCCGCCGCCGATCGTCAGAAGCAGGCCGGAAAGGTCGAGCGTGGAAAAGCGTGGATGGTTCATCAGCGCGTTGAACAGCGTGTTGAGGCCGGGAAAGACATGGAAGCGATGCCTGCCCAGTTCCTTGATGAAGCCGGGAATATCGCGGGGGTTGGCGATGAGCACATTGTGGCCGCCGAGCGCGACGCCCATCAGCCCGTTCACCGTCAGGGCGAAGATATGGTAGAGCGGCAGGGCGCAGACGAAGACGAGCTGGTCCGGCTGGTTCCTGCGCTGGAATATCGGCTGGATCCACAGCTTGATCTGCTCCATGTTCGACAGGAGGTTGGCGTGGGTGAGGGTCGCGCCCTTCGAAATCCCGGTGGTGCCGCCGGTATATTGCAGGAAGGCGGTGTCCCCGGGCCTCACGTCGGGCGCGCGAAGCGTCATCCGCATGCCCTCCGCGCGGGCGCGGGTGAAGGGAACGTACCCCGGCAGCGACCAGGAAGGCACCAGCTTCTTCACCCGGCGAACGACGACATTGACGATCGCGCCCTTGAGCCCCAGCATATCGCCCATGGTGGCGACGACGATATGCCGAACGGCGGTGCGCGCGACCACCTGCGCCGCGGTGGCGGCGAAGTTCTCCAGAACGAACAGCGCTTTCGCGCCTGAATCGGTCAACTGGTGCTCCAGTTCCCGGGGCGTGTAGAGCGGGTTGACGTTCACGACGACGAGGCCCGCCCGCAGGATGGCGAAGATGATGACCGGATTCTGCAGGATGTTCGGCATCATCACGGCGACGCGGTCGCCCTTTTCAAGCCCGCGCGATTGCAGCCATGCGGCGATTGCCCGCGTCTCTGCCTCGAACTGCCGGAAGGTCAGCGTCCGGCCCATGCTGGTGAAGGCGGGACGCGCCGCGAAGGTCTCGCAACAGGCTTCCACGAAGCGGCCGATGGAAGGATGTGCGAGCGGCGCGATCTCGCTTGCCATGCCCGGCGGATAGGACGCCAGCCAGAACCGTTCTGCGGGTATGCCGGGCGCGGCCTCGACGCTGGCTGACATCTGTTTCCTCCTCGCTTCCCAGGCGGCGGACACCGGTGGGTTCGCCCGCGCCGCGATGAAGACAGGATGATGTTTTCACGGCCCGGCATCAAGCGCATGGATACAGGATATCGCCGTGAACGGGGGGTTCAATATGCGCAGGGCAGGCATTTTTCTTCCTGTCCTGCCGATGGATGGGTGCCTGCGTCGCAAAATCCCCGTATATCGTTAGCATTTTCCGGTTAGATATTCATGGCACCTGGTGATTGCCGGGCACATCGACGTGATGACGGGTTGAACGGGAGTTGACAGGTTGCTGCATTCGGAAGATCGTCGGGGCGAACACAGGTTCTTCGGGTTGCCCCGCTCCAAGAGCGTCGCCCTGGTTTCGCCCGTCACCGCCGCCCGCTGGCTTCTCGTTCTGGTCGTTCTTGCCGGCATCTATTTCTTTCACGGCTTCGTGGTGCCGGTTCTTGCGGCTCTCGTCATCGCCTTTGCGAGCTGGCCGCTTTACGGCCGGCTGCTCGTCCGACTGGGCGGCAACCGGACTCTTGCCGCCACCATCGCGATCCTGTTGATCCTCGGCTTCATCATCGGACCGATCCTGATTGCCTCCACCTATGCCTTTCACGAGATCCGCGAGTGGATCGGCTGGGCGGTGGAGACCAACCGCACGGGTGCGCCGACACCGCTGTGGATCCGCGACCTGCCGGTCATCGGCGGCTGGCTGGATATGCAATGGGCGCGCTTTCTCGATCATCCCGGCGCGATCGGGGAACTGACGCAGATCGTCAGCGGCGCCAATATCGGCAATATCTACCGTGTCGCGCTGGCCGCCAGCGGCAAGGCCTTCAGCCTGCTGCTCGCCATGCTGTTCATGCTGATCGCGCTGTTCTTCATCTATCGCGACGGCGAGACCTTCGCCGGACAGGTCGACCGCCTCGGCGAGCGCATCCTTCCCTCGCGCTGGGAGCGCATCTCGCGCGTGGTGCCGGCGACGATCAGCGCGACGGTGACGGGCATGACGCTGATCGCCATCGGCGAGGGCATCGTGCTCGGGATCGCCTATTGGGTGGCCGGCGTTCCCTCCGCCGTCACGCTCGGCGTGCTGACCGGCATCATGGCGCTGTTCCCCGGCGGCGCGCCGCTCTCCTTCACGCTGGTCTCGCTCTACCTCGTCTCGAGCGGATCGCCGACGGCGGGGCTTGCGCTTTTCGCCTGGGGCTCGGTCGAGCTTTTCATCGTCGACAAGACGTTGCGTCCGCGGCTGGTGGGCGGCCCCGTCAAGCTGCCGTTCCTTCCCACGTTCTTCGGCCTCATCGGCGGCGTGAAGACGATGGGCTTCCTCGGCCTCTTCATCGGCCCCGTTCTCATGGCGCTCCTGGTCGCCATCTGGCGCGAATGGATCCGCGAAGTCGATCTGTCGCTCGCCGAGGAACTGGAAGCCGAAGCCCCGTCCCCGCCGCCGCACCCGGTCGACCCCCGGGATCAAGCGTCCTAGAGCGATCCCGGTGAAATCCGGCTCACCGGGATTGCTCGGTCATCCCGCTGCCGGCAGACGACACAAAGCCCGCTGGGTCGTCATACGCTCGAAATCAAAGGAAGAAGGAAATGGTGCCGCTTAGGTGACTCGAACACCTGACCCCATCATTACGAATGATGTGCTCTACCGACTGAGCTAAAGCGGCCCGACAGGATAGGGGATGATCCCGCACCCGGAATGGGTGCGCTGATAGCCGCAATGCGCATGGATTTCAAGCGGCGATTTTCGGTTTGTCCCTTTTTCCTCGTTCATCGGCGGATCAGGCGGTGGTGACGAGACGCCGGTGGGCGTCGGCATATTCCCGCTCGAGCCGGGTGACGAGCGCTTCGACGGACCCCGTTTCGGTAACCGCGCCGATACCCTGGCCGCATCCCCAGATGTCTTTCCAGGCTCTGGCGCCTTCCGTCTCCGCCCCGCCGAAGTCCAGCTTTGTCGGGTCGGCGTCCGGCAACCGGTCGGGATCCAGGCCGGCGGCGGCGATCGACGGTTTGAGGTAATTGCCGTGGATGCCGGTAAAATAGCTGGAATAGACGATGTCGGCGGCGGAACTGTCGACGATCATCTGCTTGTAGGCCGCGCTTGCGCGCGCCTCATCGGTGGCGATGAAGGGCGATCCGATATAGGCCATGTCCGCGCCCATCGCCCGGGCGGCGAGGATCGCGCTGCCGGTCGCGATCGCGCCGGAAAGAAGCAGCGGCCCATCGAACCAGGCCCGGATTTCCTGCGTGAGCGCGAAGGGTGAAAGCGTGCCGGCATGGCCGCCCGCCCCGGCCGCCACCGCGATCAGCCCGTCGGCACCCTTGCGGATCGCTGAATCGGCGTGGCGGTTGTTGATCACGTCATGCAGCACGATGCCGCCATAGCTCTGGATGGCCGCATTGACGTCGGGCACCGCGCCGAGCGAGGAGATGACGACGGGCACCTTGTATTTCTCGCAGAGCGCCAGGTCCTGTTCCAGGCGTTTGTTGGAACGGTGGACGATCTGGTTGACGGCGAAGGGTGCGGCCGGGCGTTCGGGATGGCGCGCGTCATGGGCGGCGAGCGTCTCGGTGATTTCCGCCAGCCATTCGTCGAGCTGGGATTGCGGCCGGGCGTTCAGGGCCGGGAAAGCCCCGATGACGCCCGCCTTGCATTGCGCGAGCGTGAGCGCGGGATGGGAGACGATGAAGAGCGGGGCGCCGACGACGGGCAGGCGCAGCTTGTCCTTGAGGATCGCGGGCAGAGCCATGAGGCGGGGTCCGGTTGGCAATTTACGCTTACGAAAACGTCAGATTGATAGCAGCCCGCGAGGATGGTGGAAAGAGGCCCGGGCCGTGCCGCGGACAGCCGCGCGAAGAGAGCGGACGGGCGTCGCTCCGTCTCTGCCTGTGGAAAGAATGGCGGGTGACGCGGCGTCGGGCGATCCTTCAGCGAAGCGTAACGGCGGCGCTTGCGAGAGCCGGCCGGGAAGGATGGTGAAGGCCTCTCCCCATCCGGGTGTCGTCCGGAATTGCCGAAAGGCTTGCGCAAATTCCTCGTAAACGTTACGAAATTTCTAACAAAAGCCGGAAAGTAAAGCTCTTTCCACATGGATTGCGTGGCCGCCTTATGGCGGCTCCTTCGGAAGGGTCGGATGTGAGCGGACTGGAAACGGCAATCAGGAATGCGTTGGAACGCTCGGAGCGCGCCAGCCCGGAAGTCCGCGCCCGCATCTATCAGTCGGCCCGAAATGCGCTGGAAGCAGGCCTGCGCAAGCAGCAGATCAACGATCCCGAGACCGTCGCGGCCCAGCGTCATCGCCTTGAAGCGGCCATTCACCGGATCGAGGCGGAGGAGCGGGCCGCCGCCATGGCCGCACCGTCTCGTCCTGCGGCCGGTGGCGCATTCCCGGATCTGCGGCCGGAGCGGGCGGATGGCTTTGCTGCCGGCGGTCCGCCCGCCGGTCATGCTGCAGTCACAGGGGCCGCAGTCACCGGGGCCGCAGCCACCGGGACCGGAACCACAGGAGCCGGGCCAGCGGATATCCGGCCCGAGCGGGTCGTCAAGGCGCGCAAGCGCCGAAGCCGCGTTTTTTCCTTCCTGCTGGTCGTCGCCACGCTGATCGCGGGCTTCGGCACCGCCGCCTGGTGGGTGCAATCGAGCGGTCTCCTGGAAACGCGGGGCGGCGGAGCGGGGTCGGGCGCGACGGTCGATGGCCAACCCTATGCCGGCAACGGCGACGGCCCCCGCTCGCTCGACACGCAGAACCGCTTTTCCTCCGACTGGCGACCGGTTTTCGCCGCCGGTGATATCGCCGCGCTCGCCGCCGGTCCGCGCGCACGCGTGGAGCCTGCCAGCGCCAACGACCGTCCCGCCGCGCGGCTGACCTCCGAGGTGCCCGGGCGCGATGGCGCCATCCGCATCTCCGTTTCGCCGGAAATCCTGCGCGAAATGGCCGGCAAGGCCTCGACAGTGGCGCTGTCGCTCCGCTCGCCGGGCGAAAAGCCGGTGGAAGTCTCGGTGGAATGCGCCTTTTCCACGATGGGCGGCTGCGGTCGCCATCGCTTCACGGTCACCGGCCGGTCGGACGTGCTGTTCAAGGTCGAGTTCGAAGGCTCGCTTTCGCCGAGCGAGCCGGGGCAGTTGCTGCTCAACAGCGACATCGCCGGGGACGGCGCGAGCGTCGACCTCTACGCGGTGCGCATCCTTCCCGGCGGGTGACGGCTACGTCAGGAAGTCGGGGCCGCTGCCGAGAATCGTCTCGTCGACCTTGCCGATCGCCTTTTCGTCCTTGCCGTCATAGTCGAGGGTCTTCAGCATATGGCGAATGATGTTGAGACGGGCGCGACGCTTGTCGTTGCCGCGAACCACGGTCCAGGGGGCATGCTGCGTATGGGTCTCCCGCAGCATGCGGTCACGCTTTTCGGTATAATCGTCCCACTTGTTGAGCGATGCGACGTCCATCGGTGAGAGCTTCCAGACCTTCAACGGATCGTGCCGCCGGTCGTGGAAGCGCTTGAGCTGCATTTCGCGGCCGATATTGACCCAGAACTTGAAGAAATGAATGCCTTCGGCAGCAATCAGCTTCTCGAAGCGCGGCACTTCCTTCAGGAACTTCTCATATTGTTCCGGCGTGCAGAAACCCATGACCGGCTCCACGCCGGCGCGATTGTACCAGGAGCGGTCGAAGAGCACGAATTCCCCGGCGGTGGGAAACGTGGCGACATAACGCTGGAAGTACCATTGGCCGCGCTCGGTCTCGGTGGGTTTGGTCAGCGCCACGATGCGGGCGGAGCGGGGATTCATATAGGCCGAGGTGGCATGGATCGCGCCGCCTTTGCCGGCCGCATCGCGCCCCTCGAAGACCGCCATGACGCGCTTTCCCGTAGCATGCAGCCAGAACTGTACTTTCACCAGTTCGATCTGGAGCAGTTTCAGCGTCTGCTCGTATTCCTTGTTGGAGAGTTTCTTGTCGTAGGGGTAGTCGTCGGAGCCGAGGGCCTTTTCCGCCACCCAGTCGGGAAGTGCCGGGTCGTCGATATCGAAGAGCCGCTTCTTGCCGCGGATCTCCAGTTCCACGCCAGCTCTTGCTGCCTTTTCGCCCATCTATCCACCTCCTTGCAGGTTGCGCTGTGCCTTGCCGACAGTCGCAGGTGGACACAACCGCATTGCGAATTCAAGCGGGTCGTGAAAAACATGTCATGAAGTCGCGCTATCTATGGAGAATCGGGAGACTCGTCGGAGGCGGACATGGTTATGAGGAGCATGGCGGCGGTGGCGGAAGGGCGTGGGCCGATCGGCTGGATCGTGGGGCAGCTCTGGGGCGAGCGGGTGCTGGTGGCTTCGGCCGCCTTCGTCGGCTTCGTCATGTGGGCGGCGGGCGTCCATATCGGCTGGGTGGCATTCGCGATGCTGCTTCTGGTCGCCGCAGGCCTGTTCCGCACGGATCGACGCATGGGGCGGCCCAGCCTCGGGAGAACCGCCTTTTCCGCCGCTCCGGTGCGCGACGAGGCGCCGTCCGCCCCGGCGCCCGATCCGCTCGCCCCCTATGCCGCCGTCCTCGATGCGCTTGACATGCCGGCGCTGCTGATCAACCGGCGGGAGGCCGTCGCGCTGCACAACAGGGCGGCCGAAACGCTCTTCGGGGCCATTGCGCGCAACAGCGACCTTGCCGGGCGCATTCGCGCGCCGGCCATCCTCGATATGATCCGCGAGGCGATCGCCTCCGGTGTGCCGCGCGTGATCGAACATGCCGAGCGGCTGCCTTCGGAAACCGTCTATGTCGTACGCATCGCGCCGCTCGCCCATCGCTGGGCCGATCCGGCGACCGAGCCGCTGTGGCTGCTGACCTTTCGCGACGAATCGCAGGCCCAGCGCATCCAGCGCATGCGTTCGGACTTCGTGGCGAACGCCAGCCATGAGCTTCGTACGCCGCTTGCGTCGCTGCGCGGCTTCATCGAGACCTTGCAGGGGCCGGCGAAGGGCGATGCCGCGGCGCACGAGCGGTTTCTGGCGATCATGCATGAACAGGCGACCCGCATGAGCCGGCTGGTGGACGACCTGCTTTCGCTTTCCCGGCTGGAGATCAAGTCCAACCTTCCGCCGGAACAGACCGTCGAACTCGCGCCGATCCTTTCCCATGTCCGCGATACCCTCATGCCGCTTGCCGAGGAACTCGGGGTCGAGGTCCGGTTGACGGTGCCCGGCCATCCGGTCACGGTGAAGGGGGACCGCGACGAACTGGTCGAGGTCTTCCAGAACCTCGTGGAGAACGGCTGCAAATACGGGCAGGACGGCAAGCGCGTCGATATCCGGCTGACGGGCGGAGACGGGGAGCCGGTCGAGGTCAGCATCACCGACTACGGCCCCGGCATTGCGCCCGAACACGTGCCCCGGATCACCGAGCGTTTTTATCGGGTCAATATCGAGACGAACCGCTGGCGGAAAGGAACGGGGCTCGGCCTGTCTATCGTCAAGCATATCCTTACGCGCCACCGCGCCCGCCTGGCCGTGCGCTCGGAATTGGGCAAGGGCGTCGTCTTCACCGTCAAATTCTGACATGAATATCTCGAATTGACTGCCGATTCTTGGGCTTAGTTGAAATATTTCAATGACTTGAGCTGTCATAAATGTTTCGTCGAAATGACATAAAAGCAAGGGTGATCGGGGTCTAGAGAAAAGCCGCCGGTTAACGGTAAGAGAGCGCTTCAAGACGGCGCTCATCCATGTCCTCTTTGGGAGACCCCGATGACAACTCTTAAGCTCACCGCCGCCGCGCTCGTTGCCTCCGTCGCCTTTGGTGGCGCGGCCATGGCGCGCGACCAGATCCAGATTGCCGGTTCCTCGACCGTTCTCCCCTACGCGAAGATCGTCGCCGAGACGTTCGGCGAGACCTATCCGGACTTCAAGACGCCGATCGTCGAATCCGGTGGCTCCTCGGGTGGTCTGAAGGAATTCTGCAAGGGCGTCGGCCCTGATACCATCGACATCGCCAATGCTTCGCGCGCCATCAAGTCGAGCGAAATCGACGCCTGCAAGGCGGCCGGCGTTACCGAGATCCAGGAAGTCAAGATCGGCTATGACGGCATCGTCTTCGCCACCGACGCCGGCAATGCCGACCTGAAGCTGGAGCCGAAGGATCTCTACCAGGCGCTCGCCGCCGAGATCGTTGTCGACGGCAAGCTCGTCGCCAACCCGCACAAGAAGTGGTCGGAAGTCAATCCGTCGCTTCCCGATGCCGAGATTGCCGCCTATATCCCCGGCGAAAAGCACGGCACGCGCGAAGTTTTCGAAGAGAAGATCCTTGCCGAGGGCTGTGAAGCCGCCGGTGCGCTCGAAGCCATCAAGGCTGCCGTTTCCGATGAAAAGGAACAGTTCGCCAAGTGCGTCGCCGTCCGCAAGGATGGCCTGGCCATCGACATCGACGGCGACTACACCGAGACGCTGGCGCGCATCGACGCCAACAAGTCCGGTATCGGCGTGTTCGGCCTGTCCTTCTACGAGAACAATGCCGACAAGCTGAAGGTCGCCACCGTCAGCGGCGTCACGCCGTCGACCGAGACCATCGCCTCCGGCGAATATCCGGTTTCCCGCCCGCTGTTCTTCTACGTCAAGAAGGCGCATCTCGGCGTGATCCCGGGCCTCAAGGAATATGTCGAGTTCTTCACGAGCGACGACATGATCGGCCCCGACTCCCCGCTCGCCGAATACGGCCTCGTCGCCGCTCCGGATGCCGAGCGCGAAGAGATCCGCGCTTCCTTCGAAGGTGGCAAGACCATGTAATGGCTGCGGCCGGCGCGAAAGCGCCGGCCGTTCCCCTTGATATGCATGCCCGTCAGGCCAGGGCGGGCATATCGAACGATCGGGCGGGATGATCGACCCGGGAGACCTCCTTCATGAGCATGTCCCTACTTCTGTTAATCGTCGCGGCGATAGGTGTTGCGGGTTATCTGGCCGGCAGCTGGCGCGCGCGCGGGCTTGCCGGCGGCAAACTGTCGAACCTGCACTCGCGGCCGGGCTACTACGGCTCCTTCGTGGCCATATGCGCCATGATCCCCGCTCTCCTGCTGCTGCTTGCCTGGAGCATCGCAAGCCCGATCTATATCCAGTCGACGATCCGGGCAGGATTCCCGGAATCGGTGAAGATGCAGCCCGAGGCGACGCAGAACCTCAGTTACAACATGATCTCCGCCATCGCCCGCGGCCTGCCGCGCATGACGCAGGAGGAGCGTCGGGCGCTTGCCGAGGACGGTGCTTCGGCCCGCACGCTGCTGGCCGCGAAAGGCGTTCCCCTGGCCTCCGAGCCGGAGCCCTATATGGTGCAGTCCGCCCAGGACCTCGACCGGGCGACCGTGGCAAGCAGCCTCTGGCGCGCTGTCCTCGTGATCGCCGCCGCTGCCGCCGGTGCTTTCCTTTCGTTCAGGCTCATCGCGCCGCGGCTGCGCGCCCGCAACCGCGTCGAGGGCGTGATGCTGGGGGGGCTCGTGGCGGCTTCGTCGATCGCCATCCTGACGACGGTCGGTATCGTCGCCTCGATGCTCACCGAAGCGGCGCACTTCTTCAATTCCGTGCCGGCATGGGAATTCTTCTTCGGCACGGTCTGGGATCCCCGTTTCGCCGCCGCCGGCGCAACCGGGTCTTCCGGCCAGTTCGGCCTTGTCCCGCTGCTCGCCGGCACGCTCTACATCGGCTTCGTCGCCATGCTGGTGGCGGTTCCCGTCGGGCTGTTTGCGGCGGTCTATATGTCGGAATACGCCTCGCGCGGCTTCCGCTCGGTCGTCAAGCCGCTGCTGGAGGTTCTGGCGGGCATTCCCACCATCGTCTACGGCTTCTTCGCCATGGCCACGGTGGGACCCTTCCTGCGCGATATCTCCGCCCAGATAAGCGGGCTCGCCACGGGCAACTATGCAAGCTTCATTCAGGCGCAGAGCGTGCTGACCGCCGGCTTCGTCATGGGCATCATGCTGATCCCCTACGTCTCGTCGCTGTCGGACGATATCATCACCGCGGTGCCGCGGGCGTTGCGTGATGGTTCCCTGGGGCTCGGCGCGACACGCTCCGAAACGATCAAGAAGGTCGTGCTGCCCGCCGCACTTCCCGGTATTGTCGGCGCGCTCCTGATGACGGCCTCGCGCGCCATCGGCGAAACCATGATCGTGGTGCTCGCCGCCGGCGTCGCCGCGCGCATGCAGCTCAACCCCTTCGAGCCGATGACCACCGTCACGGTGAAGATCGTCAACCAGCTGACCGGCGACCTGGAATTCACCTCGCCGCAGACGCTGGTGGCCTTCGCCCTCGGCATCACGCTTTTCGTGATCACGCTTTGTCTCAATATCTACGCGCTCTATATCGTGCGCAAGTACCGGGAGCAGTACGAATGAGCGAGACTTCCACCACCCCGCCGATGACGGCCATCGGGATTTCCGCAGCGCCGGCGCGACGCGATATCGGCCTCGGCCGCCGCTACGCCGCCGAACGCCGCTTCCGGCTCTACGGCATGGCCGCCATCGGCTTTGGCCTCCTGTTCCTGTTCCTGCTGCTGTTTTCGGTGGTGTCCAAGGGGTACACAGCCTTCCAGCAGTCGATGATCACCATCCCGGTGGAGTTCTCCGAACAGGTCCTCGACCGTAACAACGAGCGGGCGGCCAATCCGCAGAAGCTGATGACGGCCAACTATCCGATCATCGCCCGCGATGCGCTGGCCCGGCAACTCGGTGTGACGGAAGGCGATCGCGCGACGCTGCGTGAGATCTCCGGCATGATTTCCGACAGCGTGCGCGCGCAGCTGCGCGACATCGTCGTGGCCGATCCTTCGGTCATCGGAACGACGCGGGACGTGACGTTCCTCGCGCATGGCAATCTCGACTCGGCCTTCAAGGGACAGATCGACCTCAGTGTCGACGAGAAGAACCGCAAGGTTTCGGACCGGCAGGTCGGCTGGATGAACCAGCTCGCCGAGAGCGGCGTGCTCGCCAAGCATTTCAACACCGGCCTCTTCACCAACGGCGCCTCCAGCCGTCCGGAGGCCGCCGGTGTCGGCGTGGCGCTGATCGGTTCGCTCTATATGATGCTGATCGTGCTGGTGCTTTCCCTGCCGATCGGTGTGGCCGCCTCGATCTATCTTGAGGAGTTCGCGCCGAAGAACCGCCTTACCGACCTGATCGAGGTGAATATCAACAATCTCGCGGCGGTTCCCTCCATCGTCTACGGTCTTCTCGGGCTTGCCGTCTTCATCAATTTCGCCGGCCTGCCGCGTTCGGCGGCGATCGTCGGCGGCCTGGTGCTGACGCTGATGACGCTGCCGACCATCATCATCGCCACCCGCGCCGCGCTGAAGGCGGTGCCGCCGTCGATCCGTTCGGCCGCGCTCGGTCTCGGGGCCTCGAAGATGCAGACGGTTTTCCACCATGTCCTGCCGCTTGCCATGCCCGGGATCCTGACCGGCACGATCATCGGGCTTGCCCATGCGCTCGGCGAAACCGCGCCGTTGCTGCTGATCGGCATGGTGGCTTTCGTCGCCGATGTGCCCGGCACCCCGCTCGATCCCGCAACGGCGCTGCCGGTGCAGATCTACATGTGGGCGAACGAGGCCGAGCGCGCCTTCGTCGAGCGTACTTCGGGCGCCATCATCGTGCTCCTGATCTTCCTCATCCTCATGAATGTTGGCGCAATCCTCTTGCGCCGCCGCTTCGAGCGGCGTTGGTAAAGGAACCAGACCGATGAACATCATGTCCGAAACGGCAGCCGAGAAAGTGCTGGAAAAGAAAATGAACGAGATTTCCTACAAGATGATCGGCGAGGCGGTCTCCGTCTATTACGGCGACAAACGCGCTCTCTACGATGTCGGCCTCAAGGTGCGGGAGAACACCGTAACCGCACTGATCGGCCCGTCGGGCTGCGGCAAGTCGACCTTCCTGCGGACGCTGAACCGCATGAACGACACCATCGAGGGATGCCGCGTCACCGGCCGCATCGTGCTCGACGGCGACGATATCTACGATCCGTCGATCGATGTGGTGGAACTGCGCGCCCGCGTCGGCATGGTCTTCCAGAAGCCGAACCCGTTTCCGAAATCGATCTACGAGAACGTGTCCTACGGCCCGCGCATCCACGGCCTTGCCCGCACCAAGGCGGATATGGACGCCGTCGTCGAAACCAGTCTCCAGCGGGCCGGCCTGTGGAACGAGGTGAAGGATCGCCTGCATGAATCCGGCACCGGCCTTTCCGGCGGCCAGCAGCAGCGCCTTTGCATCGCCCGCGCGGTCGCGGTCAGCCCCGAGGTCATCCTGATGGACGAACCCTGCTCGGCGCTCGACCCCATCGCCACCGCCAAGATCGAGGAACTGATCCACGAACTGCGGGCGAATTTCACCATCGTCATCGTCACGCACTCGATGCAGCAGGCTGCCCGCGTGTCGCAACGCACCGCCATGTTCCATCTCGGCAATCTCGTCGAGGAGAACGACACCGACAAGATGTTCACCAATCCGGATGACCAGCGCACGCAGGATTATATCATGGGCCGCTTCGGCTGATGCCGACGCCGGACCTTGCCAATGCCGAGCGCAGAAGGAAAACGCCATGAATTCCCCCCACATCGCCTCCGCCTATGACGAGGAACTGAAATATCTCACCCGCCGCATCTCCGAGATGGGCGGCACCGCCGAACAGATGGTGGCCGATTCCGTGCGTGCGCTTGTCTCCACGGATGCGGCGCTCGCCCAGAAAGTCATCTCCGAAGACGTCATCCTCGACGAAGCCGAGCGGCAGATCAACGAGAAGGCGATCGTCACCATCGCCCGGCGTCAGCCGGTGGCCGCGGACCTGCGGGAAATCATGGGCGCGATCCGTATCGCCGCCGAACTGGAGCGCGTCGGCGACCTCGGCAAGAACACCGCAAAGCGCGTGTTCGCCGTGCAGAGCGCCGGCATTCCCCGCGCGCTCGCCCGTGGTCTGGAACATCTTGCCGAACTCGCGCTGATGCAGCTCAAGGAAGTGCTCGACGTCTACGCCACCCGCTCGGCCGAGAAGGCGAAGGCGATCCGCGAGCGCGACGACGAGATCGACGCGATCTACACCTCGCTGTTCCGCGAACTCCTCACGTATATGATGGAGGATCCGCGCAACATCACCCCCTGCACGCATCTGCTGTTCTGCGCCAAGAACATCGAGCGTATCGGCGACCATGCCACGAATATCGCCGAGACGATCTATTACATGACGACCGGCTCGCAGCCCGAGGGCGATCGACCCAAGGACGACAACACGACGTCGCTGGTCGCCGGCGTGGCCGATTCAACGGCGTGAGGAGTGCCAGCAAGATGGTTCCGAGAATTGCTGTCGTCGAAGATGAAGAGGCGCTGAGCGTCCTGCTGCGCTACAATCTCGAAGCCGAGGGCTTCGATGTCGACACGATCGCCAGTGGTGACGAGGCCGAAATCCGGCTGCGGGAACGGGTGCCGGACCTGCTCATCCTCGACTGGATGCTGCCCGGCGTTTCCGGGATCGAACTGTGTCGGCGGCTGCGCCAGAAGCCGGAAACTGAGCGCCTGCCGATCATCATGCTAACGGCGCGCGGTGAGGAAAGCGAGCGCGTGCGCGGCCTGAGCACCGGGGCGGACGATTATGTCGTCAAGCCTTTCTCGACGCCTGAACTTGTGGCGCGCGTGCGGGCGATGCTGCGGCGCGCCCGGCCCGAGGTCGTGTCGACGGTGCTGCGTTGCGGCGACATCGAACTCGACCGCGAGACTCATCGGGTCCATCGCAAGAGCCGCGAGGTCCGGCTCGGTCCGACCGAGTTCCGCCTGCTTGAATTCCTGATGGCGGCGCCGGGGCGCGTGTTTTCCCGCGCGCAACTGCTCGATGGCGTCTGGGGGCATGATATCTATGTCGACGAGCGCACTGTCGACGTGCATGTCGGCCGCCTGCGCAAGGCGCTCAATTTCTCCGGTACGCAGGATGTCATCCGCACGGTTCGGGGCGCGGGCTACTCGCTCGAAAGCTGACGGAAAGCTTTCCCTTCCGAAAAAGGAAAAACAGGCCTTTCGGGGCCTGTTTGCGTTTCTGCCCCGTGAGGGCTGACGGTCGTACCTTTGGCTGTCTGCCCGTGGCGAGAGGTCATCCGCAAACGAAAACGGGCCTCGAAAGGCCCGTCGTCGCTTCAAGGCTGCGGATGGCTCAGCGCGCGCGCCGGCGTTCGCCCGAAGGCTGGTAGGCCAGCCGCTGATGGTAGGTGCAATAGGGCGAATTGTCCGGCGATTCATTGCCGCAGAAATGGAAATCCTCGTTCAGCGGATCGCCGATCGGCCATTTGCAGGTGCGTTCGGTAAGCTGTGTCAGCTCCAGCTTTCGCGACATCGGCACGACGACGGCGTTGGCATTGGCGGCGACCGGCAGCTGCTCGCTTGCGATCGTCAGGCTCGTCTCGCTCTCCTCCCTTGCGGCCGCCGGACGGGCGGCGGGACGCGGGGAAGCGGGGCGGGCGGAAAAGCCCGCCGGCCTTGCGGGCGCAGGCGGGGTGCGCTTCGGCCGGCTGGAGACCTGGCTGCCACCGGCCTTGACGCGGCCCGGGAGGTTGAGACGATGCACCTTGCCGATAACGGCGTTGCGGCTGACGCCGCCCAGTTGCGCCGCGATCTGACTTGCGCTCAGCCCTTCGCTCCAGAGTTTCGTAAGTCTTTCGACGCGCTCGTCTGTCCAGCTCATGCCTTTGTCTCCATGCGGCGTCGCAATGGGGGAATCCCTCATCGTCGCTCCGGAGGGAATCCGGAGCCCGAACGCCTTGGTACTGTTGGTGACTAGTTCCGCCGCTTGCAGTCTAGTAATTGAGGCTAACCTAGAGTCCGGGGGACTCCGTGACAAGAGTCGCCGGAATCGAGCCGAATCGATTTTCGAGTTTTCCCCAACTTGCTGCCCGGGTGTGCCCCGCTTGCGACACTTGCACAAAAGCGCGCGAGGCCGTGATCCGCCGCAGTTTCATGCCTTTCGTCTTCCGATTTTGTTGACAGGGCGATGCGAAATGAAGATAGTGAGGCATGCCGCCGCAAGGCGGCTTTTGATTTTTCCGCTCCTGGAAAAGTCAAGCCACCCGATGGAAAATCCAGTCTTCATTTTTCGAAGGACCCGCGCCATGGTCGACGCCGCGCCGCTCTATGATACCTATTTGCGTGCTCCCTTGCGGTTCACGCGCGGGGAGGGCGTCTGGCTGATCGACGAGAGTGGCGAGCGATACCTCGATTTCGCCGCCGGCATCGCCGTCAATTCGCTCGGCCATGCGCATCCTCATCTGGTGGCCGCGCTCAAGGAGCAGGCCGACAAGCTCTGGCATCTGTCCAACCTCTACGACATTCCCGGGCAGGAAACGCTCGGAAGGCGGTTGGTGGAAGCCACTTTCGCGGATAAGGTGTTCTTTGCCAATTCCGGCGCAGAAGCGCTCGAATGCGCGATCAAGACGGCGCGTCGCTATCATTATTCCAAGGGTCACGCCGGCAAGTTCCATATCATCACGTTCGAAGGCGCTTTCCACGGCCGCACGCTGGCGACGCTCGCCGCCGGCGGCCAGGAGAAATATCTCGAGGGCTTCGGCCCCAAGGCGGCGGGTTTCTATCAGATCCCCTTCGGCGATATCGCCGCCGTGAAGGATGCGATCACCGACGAGACCGCCGGAATCCTCATCGAGCCGGTGCAGGGCGAAAGCGGCATCCGCCCCGTGTCGAAGGAATTCTTGCAGGAACTGCGTCGCCTCTGCGACGAATACGGTCTGCTCCTCATCCTCGACGAGGTGCAGACCGGCGTTGGCCGCACCGGCCGCCTTTTCGCCCATGAATGGGCGGGGATCACGCCGGATATCATGGCGGTGGCCAAGGGCATCGGCGGCGGCTTCCCGCTCGGCGCCTGCCTGGCGACCGCCGAGGCCGCATCGGGCATGGTGGCGGGCACGCATGGCACCACCTATGGCGGCAATCCGCTCGCGATGGCGGTCGGTAACGCGGTTCTCGATGTCGTTCTGGAGGACGGTTTCCTCGATCATGTGCGCGACGTGGCGCTGGTCTTCCGCCAGGGGCTCGCCGCTCTCAAGGACAGTTTCCCGGATGTCATCGAGGATATTCGCGGGGAAGGACTGATGCTCGGCGTCAAGTCGAAGGTGCCGGTCGCGGATCTGCTGAAGGCCGTGCGCGCCGAAAAGCTGCTTGCGGTCTCGGCCGGCGACAATGTGCTGCGTCTGTTGCCGCCGCTGACGACGACGGCCGGGGAGGCGCGCGAAGGGTTGTCCCGCCTCGAACGGGCGGCCGCGGCCTTGACGGCCGCCGGCAAGGCCGCGTGAAAACAAACGAACGGAGCGTTGCGGGCGATCTCGTTGTCGCCGGAAATGCTTCCGAGATGGACAGGACATAGCATGGCCAAGCATTTTCTTGATCTTTCCGCCGTGACGGCCGACGATCTCCGCAACATCATGGACGACGCCCACGCCCGCAAGGCGGCCCGCAAGTCAGGCACGGAAGGCAGGCCGCTTTCCGGCAAGATGCTGGCGATGATCTTCGAAAAACCCTCCACCCGCACGCGCGTCTCCTTCGACGTCGGCATGCGCCAGCTCGGCGGCGAGACGCTTTTCCTGTCCGGCACGGAGATGCAGCTCGGCCGCGCGGAGACCATCGGTGATACGGCCAGGGTGCTTTCGCGCTATGTCGACGCCATCATGATCCGCACGACCGATCATTCCCGCCTGCTGGAGCTGGCCGAACATGCGACCGTCCCGGTCATCAATGCGCTCACCGATCTCACCCATCCCTGCCAGATCATGGCGGATATCATGACCTTCGAGGAGCATCGCGGTTCGACCCGGGGGCGTACGTTCGCCTGGAGCGGCGACGGCAACAACGTGCTTCACTCCTTCGTCGAGGGCTCGGCGCGCTTCGGCTACCGGATGAAGATGGCGGTGCCGCTCGGCTCGGAACCGGACGACCGGATCCTCAACTGGGCGCGCGACAACGGCGGCGACATCGTGCTCGGCCATGATCCCGAGGCAACCGTCGAGGGCGCCGACCTTGTCGTTACCGATACCTGGGTCTCCATGAACCAGGAACACCGGGCGCGCGGCCACAACATCTTCCAGCCCTATCAGGTCAACGGCGAGCTGATGGCCCGCGCCAATGAGAACGCGCTTTTCATGCATTGCCTGCCGGCTCATCGCGGTGAGGAGGTGACGGACGAGGTCATCGACGGTCCGCAGTCCGTGGTCTTCGACGAGGCGGAAAATCGCCTGCACGCGCAGAAGTCGATCATCGCCTGGTGCTTCGGCCTCGTCTGAGGCTCTCTTGAAAAGACCGGCCGCCGTTCCGATCTAGGCATCATCGCAAGGCGCCTTCCGGCGCCGCCTCTGGCGCGCGACCGGTCGCCATGGAATGATCGGCCCGGAGCGCATCAATCACGTTGGAACGCCCGCGGGTGCCCGGCCGATCGGATTCGGCGGCATTGCGGCGTGCAGGGAACATCATGACGATAGCACAGACCGCCCCCAAGCTCGGTGAGCCCGGATTTTCCGGCGACGACCACGTCCTGCCGTTCCAGGTGGAGGGCCTCGACGTGCGGGGTCGCGCCGTGCAGCTTGGCCCCATGCTCGACGGTATCCTCGGGCGGCACGATTACCCGCCGCCGGTCGCCCGCCTGCTGGCCGAGGCGATCACCCTGACGGTGCTGCTCGGCACGTCGCTGAAATTCGAGGGCAAGCTGATCGTGCAGACGAAGGGCGATGGCCCGGTCGATCTGCTGGTGGCCGATTTCTCCGCGCCGGAGAACGTGCGCGCCTATGCCCGCTTCGACCAGGCCGCTCTCGACAGCGCGGTGGCGGCAGGACGCACCGAGCCGCATGAACTGCTCGGCAAGGGCGTCCTCGCCTTCACCATCGATCAGGGTCCGCACACCCAGCGCTATCAGGGCATCGTGCCGCTCGATGGTCACACGCTGGAGGAAATCGCCGGCGTCTATTTCCGCCAGTCGGAGCAGATTCCGACCCGGGTGCGCCTTGGCGTGGCGGAACTGTTCGACCGCGACGAGGACGGCCGGGCGCGTCATCGCTGGCGGGCCGGCGGCATGGTGGCGCAGTTCCTGCCGCCCGCCCCGGAACGTATGCGGCAGCCCGATCTTCCCGGCGGCGACGGCGAGACGATGGCGCACAGCCTTGGCGAGGATGACAACTGGGCCGAAGCCCGGGCGATGGTCGAAACGATCGATACCGACGAACTGACGGATCCCAACGTCGGCATCGAGCGGCTGCTGTTCCGGCTGTTCCACGAGCGCGGCGTGCGGGTCTATCCGCCGCAGAAGGTCTTCGACTGCTGCTCCTGTTCGCGCGAGAAGCTGAAGAGCGTGCTTTCCGGCCTCTCCCGCGAGGAGATCGAAGAGAGTGCGGATGCGGAAAACGAGATCGCCGTGACCTGCGAATTCTGCTCGACGACCTATCGCTTCGAGGCGGCGGAAGTCCTGCCCGCGTAAGGGGCGAGGGCCGGGAGCATTTCCAGCAAACGTGTGAAACGGTTTTGCGTCCGGAAATGCGGCCCATACAAAGAGATGGAGCGGTTCTGCCGAACCTGTGAAAACCCGAACCGCTTCAGCCGGCCGTCAGTTCAGCACCCGCACCTGTCCGGGCGTATCGAGGGAGAAGGCGGGGATGGCGACGTCGAAGGCCTCGCCCTCCTCCGTCTCCATGCGATAGCGGCCGAACATGATGCCGGAAGGGGTGTCGAGCGGACAGCCGGAAGAATATTCATAGGTGTCGCCGGGCCGCAGCACCGGCTGCTCGCCGATGACGCCGGGGCCTGTCACCTCATCGACCTGCCCGTTCTCGTCGGTGACGTGCCAGTAGCGCGTCACCAGCCGGACGGCGGTCCCGGAGTGATTGGCGATGACGACACGATACCCCCAGACATAGCGATTGTCCTCCGGGTCCGACTGGTCGGCCAGGTAGTAGGGCTCTACGGTGACTTCGATGTCGCGGGTCAGCGCTCGATACATGCGGAAACCTTGAACTGATGGCCTCGCCCCATTCTACAGCAATTCATTGCGTCAAGAAGAGGCCGTTGAAGCGCCGGCCGCAGACCGGCCAGCGCCTGCCTTGTCATCGCATCGCGCGTCGCTCAGGCGGGAACCCGTGACAGGGCGCGGGCGAAATCCTCCAGGAGGTCATCGCCGTCTTCGATCCCGGCCGAAAAGCGCAGCGTGCCGGCGGCGATACCGAGTTCGGCGCGCGCTTCCTCGGCGAGGTTCTTGTGCGTCGTGGTCGCCGGATGGGTGATCAGGCTCTTGGCGTCGCCCAGATTGTTGGAGATCTTCACCACGTCCAGCGCATTCTGAAGCGCGAAGGCGGCGTCCTTGCCGCCCTTCAGTTCGAGGCAGACCAGCGTCGATCCACCGGTCATCTGGCGCGCGATGATGTCGGCCTGTGGATGATCGCTGCGGCCGGGATAGATCACGCGGGCGACCTGTTTCTGCCCGGCGAGGAAATCGGCGATGCGGCTGGCGTTTTCCGTCTGCTGGCGTACGCGCAGCGGCAAGGTCTCGATGCCCTTGAGCAGGGTCCAGGCATTGAAGGGCGACATCGCCGGGCCGGTATGGCGGAAATAGTCCTGGAGATGGGTGTTGATCCATTCCTTGTCGGAAAGGACGACGCCGCCGAGGCAGCGCCCCTGTCCGTCGATATGCTTGGTGGCCGAATAGACGACGATATGCGCGCCGAGTTCCAGCGGCTTCTGAAACAGGGGCGTGGCGAAGACGTTGTCGACCACCACCTTCGCGCCGATCTGGTCGGCAAGCCTTGCGACGCCTGCGATATCGACGACTTCCAGTGTCGGATTGGTCGGGCTTTCGAGGAAGAAGACCCGGGTGTTCTTGCGGATCGCCTTTTCCCAGTTGGCAAGATCGCGACCGTCGACCAGCGTGCATTCGATCCCGTATCTCGGCGCGAGCGTTTCCACGACCCAGCGGCAGGAGCCGAAGAGGGCGCGCGCAGCGACGATGTGATCGCCGGCCTTGACCTGGCAGAGGATCGCCGCCGCCACGGCAGCCATGCCGGAGGCGGTGGCGCGGGCGTCTTCCGCCCCTTCCAGCATGCACATGCGCTTTTCGAACATGTCGTTCGTGGGGCTGCCGTAGCGGGCATAGATGAAGCCGTCCGTCTCGCCTTTGAAACGCGCCTCGGCGGCCTCCGCCGTGTCGTAGACGAAGCCTTGCGTCAGGAAAATCGCTTCGGCGGTTTCGCCGTGCTGCGAGCGGGTGGTCCCGCCATGTACGAGTTGGGTGGCGGGGCGCCAGGGCTTGCTCATGTGATCATCGCCTTCGAACAAAAAAACCGGCCGCAAAAGCAGGCCGGTCCGATGCCCGGCCTTTTTAGCTACTTGTTTTACGTGGCTGCAAGCCGGCCGGCCAAATCACCACGGGATAAAAGCTCATTACTGCGTGGATGCGCTTGCGTCAATTGCCGGCATTTGGTTTTGTGCGGCCTTCTGACGGGGCGGTATCATGATGGGTGTTTCTACGGCGCGCGATGCGGGAATTCTGGCGGACCGAGCCATTCGCGGCTTGCACGACGCCGGCCGGCTGAGGAGCGAGGCCCCGCTCGACGAAGACCAGATCCAGCCGGCAAGCCTTGACCTGAGGCTCGGGGCCCGGGCGTTCCGCGTCCGCGCCTCCTTCCTTCCGGGGCCGGCGAACCTTGTTTCCGACAAGCTCGACCGGCTGAAGCTGCATGTCATCGACCTGAGCGAGGGAGCGGTGCTTGAAACGGGGTGCGTCTATGTCGTGCCGCTGATGGAAAGCCTCGATCTGCCGGCCGAACTGGCCGCCTCGGCCAATCCGAAGAGCTCCACCGGCCGGCTCGACATCTTCACCCGGGTCATCACCGACCGGGCGCAGGAATTCGACAAGATCCCGCCGGGCTATTCCGGCCCGCTCTATCTCGAGATTTCGCCGCGAACCTTCCCGATCGTCGTGCGCCGCGGTTCGCGTCTTTCCCAGATCCGTTTCCGCAAGGGCAACGCCCTGCTGGATGACGCCGGGCTTCTGGCGCTGCATGCCAGCGATGTTCTGGTCGCCAGCGAGACGCCCAATGTTTCCGCCGGCGGCATTGCGCTATCCATCGATCTCAAGGGGACGGGCAAGGACGGCCTGATCGGCTACCGCGGCAAGCGCCATACGTCGGTCATCGATGTCGACCGCAAGAACCAGCACGATATCTTCGATTTCTGGGAGCCGCTGTTCAGCCGCGGACGCAACGAACTGATCCTCGACCCGGACGAATTCTATATTCTCGTATCGCGCGAGGCGGTGCATGTGCCGCCGCGCTATGCGGCGGAGATGACCCCCTTCGATCCGCTCGTCGGCGAGTTCCGCGTCCATTATGCGGGCTTCTTCGACCCCGGCTTCGGCCATGCGGCGGCGGGCGGCTCCGGCAGTCGCGCGGTGCTGGAGGTGCGTAGCCATGAAGTTCCCTTCATCCTCGAGCACGGGCAGATCGTCGGCCGGCTCGTCTACGAGCATATGCTGGACGCTCCCGCCGGCCTCTACGGCTCCGGCGTCGGCTCCAACTATCAGGCGCAGGGCCTGAAGCTGTCGAAGCATTTCCGCACTCCCTGAAGCCGATGCCCGCTCGCGCGGCTTTACGGGCCAGGTGCTTGACAGCTTCGTCGAACTGTTGAATGACTGCGCTCCTCGCGGGTATGATGTAATGGTAGCCTGCCAGCTTCCCAAGCTGAACGCGCGGGTTCGATTCCCGCTACCCGCTCCAGCCTGGATTTTCGTATAATCGCTTCGGTTGCAGCGCTGCGTCCGACGGGACGGCGAATAATCTTCTCACCTGAGGATTTCGGCAATGACGCGCTTGTCCAGGCCGAAGTCGTTGAGGCTAACGTGGCGTGGATATACCGCACCATATTAGCCTTTTGCTATAACGGTCCACGACCGCTCTGCGTGTTTCATTGTCCACGCAGCGGGAAGCGCTGGGCGATAAATTCGACGAAGCTGGCGAGCTTGCGGGTTCTGCGCCGGTCGGGCGCGGTGAGGATATGCATCGGGCGGGCGGCGTGCCGCCAGTCCGGCAGGAGCGAAACCAGAAGCCCAGCGTCGATGTCGTCCTGAAGCAGGATGCGCGGCTGAAGAATGATTCCAAGTCCCGCCAGCGCCGCCATCCGCAAAGCGTGCCCGATATTGACGGTGAGGGGGCCGTGAACCTCGACCGTCTCCGTCGTTTTGTCCGGACCTTCGAAGCTCCACTGGTTGCGGGGCGCCCAGTGAGCGAAACCCAGGCAGGCGTGGTTGGCCAGATCGGCGGGACGCCGTGGCGCGGGATGAGCCGCCAGATAGGCGGGCGCGGCGCACAGCGCCATTTCATAAGGCGTCATCGCCAGCGCCCGCAATGAGGTGTCGGCAAGTTCGCCGATGCGGATCACCGCGTCGAAGCCCTCGTCGACCAGATCGACCATCCGGTCGGTGATGGTCAGCTCGACGCTGACGTCCGGATGGGCGCGCAGATAGTCGGGCAGCGCGCGGGCAAGGCTGGTGCTGCCGAAAGTCATCGGCGCGTTGACCCGCAAAAGCCCGCGCGGCGCGCTCTGGCTTTCGGCCGCAAGGTTCTCGGCCGCCTCCACCTCGCTGAGGATCGAGCGGCAGCGCTCCAGAAAGCTCAGGCCCACATCGGTCAGGCTCTGCCGCCGGGTCGTGCGGCGGATCAGCGTCACCTGAAGCCGCTCCTCCAGAGTGCGGATATGCTTGGCGACCATGGCCGGCGACAGTTTCAGTTCATTCGCCGCCGCCGCGAAGGAGCCGAGATCGGCGACTTTCACGAAGACCTGCATGCTGGTGAAACGGTCCATGATTGAACACCCTGAATTTCCAATCAAACAATAAAACCGTTATTTAATGCGCATATCAATGTAATTAGATACGGCATGGACCAATTCACACAAGGAATACGACCATGACGAAGAGACCTCTCGGCCGTTCCGGCCTCTCGATCTCGCCGCTGGTGTTCGGCGGCAATGTTTTCGGCTGGACGGCGGACAAGGCCCGCTCGTTCGACCTGCTCGACCGTTTCGTCGACGCCGGCTTCGAGACGATCGACAGCGCCGCATAAGGAGACCATGATGAAAATCGATCTTGCAGAAAAACGCGCCATCGTCACCGGCTCGACCGCCGGCATCGGCTTCGCCATCGCCAAAGGACTGGCCGGTGTGGGAGCGGATGTGGTGGTCACCGGCCGCACGCAGGCGGCGGTCGACAAGGCGGTGTCCGCTATCGTCGGGCAGCAGCCGGATGCGAAAGTCTCCGGCGTCGCCGCCGACCTCGCCACGCCGGAAGGCGCGGCGGAACTGATCGCCAGGGTGCCGCAGGCGGATATCCTTGTCAGCAATCTCGGCATCTATGGCGCGAAGCCGGCTTTCGAACTGGATGATGCCGACTGGGCGCATATCTTCAACGTCAATGTGACCAGCGCCGCACGACTGGCGCGCCATTACGCGCCGGTCATGAAGGAAAACGGCTGGGGCCGGCTGATCTTCATCTCCAGCGAATCGGCGCAGAACATTCCCGTCGAGATGATTCATTACGGTGTATCGAAGGCGGCGTTGCAGGCGCTGTCGCGTGGTTACGCCAAGGCACTGGCGGGCACAGGCGTGACGGCGAATGCCGTTCTGCCGGGGCCGACCCGAACCGAAAGCTCGGTCGCCTTCATCGCCGATCTGGCGCGCGAAGGCGGCATTGACGCGGCCGAGGCCGAAAGCCGGTTCCTTGCCGAAAACCGTCCGTCTACGCTGATCGGGCGCTTCGCCGAGCCGGAGGAAATCGCCAATCTCGCCGTCTATGTCGCCTCGCCACTATCGAGCGCGACCACGGGCGCAGCGCTTCGGGTCGAAGGTGGCATTGTGGAGAGTCCAAGCTGAGCCCGGCCAGGACACGACCCGCGTCATTGCCGATGAATTCCGGGAGAGCGTTACCCGGAATCCGAACTTACACGGAGCCTTACTGATGAAATTGTATGTTTATGACCATTGTCCGTTTTGCGCCAGGGCGCGCATGATCTTCGGGCTAAAGTCGCTGCCGGTCGAGTTGCGTTTCGTTCTGGAAGACGATGCCGACACTCCCACCGGCCTGGTCGGTAAGAAGACGATGCCTATTCTGGAAAAGGCCGATGGCACTCATATGGCCGAGAGCATGGATATCGTGCACTACGTCGACGGCTTGCACGGGACGCCCGTCGTCATCCCGGTGGAAGAAAACAGCGCGATCAAGCTGTGGCACGACGCAGCGTGGCGGCCTATCCTCAATCTTTCCATTCCCCGTCTGGCCCGTGCGGATCTTCCGGAGTTTGCGACGGAAACCGCGCGCGCCGCATTCAAAAGCCGCCAGACAAAGAATTTCGGGGCGTTCGAGGATTTGCTCGGCCAGAGCCCGGAACTGATCCGCGACATTGAAGTGCAATTGACAGAGCTGGATAGCATGCTTGCCGGACGTGACCATGTGGATGCCGACGACTTCGTGCTTTACCCGTCGCTGCGGATGCTGAGCATCGTGAAGGGCGTTCAGTATCCGGCCAACGTCAGGCGCTACATGGAGCGCATGGAGCAGTCCACCGGCGTCGGCCTGCATTTTGGTCAAGCCAGCTGAAGGCAAACGAAGCGACCAGACGTTCACCGAGCGCTGGAAGCCTGCGGTCGGCACGCTGCTCGCCGTCGCATTGTCTCTGCTGGATTCTCCGTGAGGTGCGCGCCCTGGAAGAAACGCCAGGGTCGCCTTTTGTGGAGCTGGATGGCGCACCTGTGAGGGTGGTGTCTGGAAGGGACGATCCCGGTCAGGCTCCTTCGAAGCGTTTCCGACCATCGACAGGGGCACCAGGACGGTGAAGTGGCATCTGCGGATGGTCGAGAAGCAACAGATGCGTCGGTCAATCCACGCTGCTCACGTGCTCATGCACGTCCGAACGGCAGATCTAAACGGCGACCTTGATGATCGATTGCGGGGTCCCTTCCGACAGCCAGAGCCGACCATCCCGGCCATGTTCCAGCCAAAACCGCCGCTCCTTCAAGCCGCTTGAGCCCGGATAAGTCAGCGGTCTCCATTGCCCGGGCGCAAGCGCGACAATTTTTCCCTTGCCTCCCGATTTTCAAAGATACATCTTGAGTGCATCTTTTAGGATCGCGAGGCTGTCATGGTTGCGAAAAGCGAAGCCGCTGACCTGGAAGCGGCGAGATTGGCCGGGCGCATGGAGCGTCTCGAGATGATGTCCGCCATCGGCAGCCAGGGGCTTTGCGATTGCCCGGCCTGGGTCGTCATGGAGCTTGAGGGCTGCGAATGCAGGAGCCGCCAGTCCGCGACGGGCGGTGGCGGAAAGACCATCGGCGAGACGGGATGAGCATCATGTCGGGAAAAGGCCGGAAAGCCGGGCCGGATACCGCGGCGGAGACACATATGGACTTTCCCGCGTTCTTCGACAGGGTTCCCGTTGTCACGCTGCACGAGCCGCTGGCCGTCGTCCTCGGCACGTCGACGAGCGGTGTCATCGTCTATCGCTATGCCGACGCCGTAAAGCTCTCGGGACATTCCTGCCCGACCGTTGCCGGCGCCTATCTCATGATACGCAAGGGGCTCGCCCGTCTGTATGGTGACGGGTTGCCGGAACGCGGCGGCATCGAGATCCATATGCGCGATGCGCGCGACGAGGGTACGACCGGCGTCGTCGCGGCGGTCGCGACGCTGTTGACCGGGGCAGCGCCTGAGACCGGCTTCGGCGGCATCGGGGCGAACCGCCGCTTCGCGCGCCGGGACCTTCTGCAATTCGATGCGCCGATCGACGGTCTTCTGGCGCTCCGGCGGCGCGATACCGGAAAGGGTGTCATCCTCGATCTGGATATGGCAGCGGTGCCGCCCGATCCCGCAATGAGAGCGCTGTTTCCCAGGATTTCGGCGGAGACGGCGGATAAGGACGAAGAGGCCCGGTTCGCGACGCTTTGGCAGCAACGGGTGGAGCGCATGCTGCTGCAACATGCCGACGATCCCCGATTGATCCGGGCCCATGCATGGGATGCCGCCCCCTCCGGTCTTTCATGAGGCCGATGCATCCCGGCGTGATCGGGTTTGCGTTGACGGCTCGCCGGCTTCGTCAAATCCACGCGGCTGCCGGTTCGTTTCCTGGTCTTTCCGGTCCGCCGGCCTTTTCGGGCAGGGTCCCGGAGGGCGGGATGGGCAGGTCTTCGTCCTTGCCCGAGGGCTGGTGGTGCGTCTTGTTCCAGAAGAACGGTTTCACCGGCAGTTCCTGCAACGCGCGCCAGGAGGCATAGGACATGAGCAGCCAATAGGCGGGCGTGTAGATCCACCGGTGGCCGACGGCCGCGCGTTCGGCCGGGCTCATCGCGGTGCGGCCGAGCAGGATGAAGATGGCGTAGCTCCCGAGGATATTGGTGAGGTCGACGGCGAAAAGCAGGCTGGTCAGGAGGTTTGCGTTCTCCATGGATCGCTGCATGAGCCAGACGACAAGCGCCAGATAGACGACAACCAGCGGATGGAAGAAGGCGGAAAGGATAAGGCCGCCGATCAGTACCTGGGCGACGAGTGCCTGCCATAGCCCCATTTCGCGGACGAGACGGGCCGGCGAACGCGTCAGCACGAGCCAGGTCTGGAGCCAGCCCTTGAACCATCGGGTTCGCTGGCCGATCCACGCCGGGGCGTCTGGCGGCGCGTCCTCATAGGTGGGGCGGGTGATCGTGCCGCAGCGGTAACCGTGACGATAGAGACGCAGGCCGAGGTCCGCATCTTCGGTGACATTGTGCGGATCCCAGCCGCCGACCGCCCTGAGCGTCTCGGTCCGGAAATGATTGGAGGTGCCGCCGAGCGGCATCGGCAGGCGTGCGGCGCCCAGCCGGGGCAGAAGCGCCCGGAACAGGCCCGCGTATTCGAGCCCGAACAAGGCGCAGAGCCAGCCATTGCGCAGATTGGTGATGACGAGGGGAGCCTGGAGGCAGGCGATATCCGCGGGACCGTTTTCGAATGTCCGCCAGGCTTCCTCGAGCTGTTGTGGCTCCACCCGATCCTCGGCGTCGTAAATGGCGAGGAACTGTCCGCGCGCCGCACCAAGGGCATAGGACAGCGCCTTGGGTTTGGTGCGCGGTTCGCCGGGCGGCACAAGGACGATCTCATATTGCGGCCCGAGGGGGATTGCGGCGAGCGCGACGAGCGTCTCCGCGTCGTCCGCTTCGCAGATCAGCTTGATGTCGAGGCGGGAGCGCGGCCAGTCGAGACGGTTGAGGGTACGGATCAGTTGCGGCATCACCGCCGCCTCGCGGTGGAGCGCCACGAAGACGGAATAGACGGGCCTCGGCTTGTCGGGACGGGGAGGAAGAGGCGATTTCCGGCCTCCCCGATAGGAGCGCAGGGCCTCGAGGCGGATCGAGAAGGTCGCGAAGAAGAACAGGCTCAGCAGGAGGTGGGTGAACAGCAGCGCAAGGTCCGGGCGCAGGATCGCCAGGCAGAGGCTCGCGGCAAGCCATACTCCGGCGTAGAAACCCTGCCGGCCCCAGAGCGTGACGCGGGCGCTGGCTTCGGGCGTCCGTTTGAAAAGTCCGTCGATGGTTTCACGCAGCCGCCGATGGCTCCCGACCTCCCAGATGGCCTTGCGCAGGGCGGACGGCGTGGTGATGGCGAGGGCGGTGCGAAGCGGCGGACATCGCTCCAGCCTGCCGGCAAGCGTCATGAGGTTTACAGCTTCGGGTACGATGGCGGTGACCGGGGGCCGGCTGGGATGGTGAAGGCGAACCAGCCGCGGCTCGACGAGCTGGCTGTCGGCTCCCGGCAGATCCTGCACCAGTCCTGCATCGAGAACGGGAAGGAAGGGCAGGTCGAGCAGTTCGGCGAGCGCCTCGTAATAGACCGCCTCCTTCATGTGCCCGCCCGCCAGAAGCTCGGCCTCCAGCGATGTGCCATTGCGGTTCGCGCGCAACAGCAGGCTGGAGATCAGCGGTTTGGAAAAGCCGAGGCGCCGGAAAAGCCGGGCTTCCGCCATGAACGGCAGAGGCACCTCGAAGGCAGGCGGCGGCGGTTCGCCTGCCGGCATGGCGATGCCGATTGCGGTGGCCAAGCGGACGTCATGAGGATATTCTCGCGGTCGCATGCAGCCTTCGCGGCCGCGCAAGCGGCTACGTCCCCCCCCAAAACCCTAAGTTGATTGTAATGTGGCAAATAGCAATTTCACCCCCTAAAACTCATGGGTTTCTTGCTCTTTGTCTGTTCTGGATGACGATCTTCTCCTTGCCGGTCGCCGCCGCCGAAAAGGCTTCCGTCGATTTGCCGATCCTGTTCGATACGCGCGAACGCATCGCCCGTCCCGATCTTTCCGGCGTCCTGCGATTGCGGTTCCTGACCACCGTCGACTTCCCGCCCTTCAACTTCATCGACCAGACCGGGAAGCTCTCCGGCTTTCATGTCGATCTGGCGCGGGAAATCTGCCGTGAACTGGCCATGATGGACAAATGCCAGATCCAGGCGGTGGTCTTTTCCGACATCGAGGCCGCGCTTGCCGACGGTAACGGCGAGGCGGTCGTGGCCGGCATCGCGGTGACGGAGGCGTTGCGCAAGCGCTTCGCCTTTTCCCGTCCCTTCATGCGTCTTCCGGCCCGCTTTGCGGTGCCGCGTCAGACGGCGCTTGCGGGCGTCGCCGATCTGGCGGGAAAACCGGTCGGCGTGCTGGCGGGAACGGCGCATGAGGCGATGATGGCGGCATTTTTCCCGACGTTGAAGTCCGAGCCCTTTGCGGACCGGACAACCCTCTTCGCCGCCCTCGGGACGGGAAAGGTGGCGGCGGTGTTCGGGGACGGCATGCAGCTTGCGTTCTGGACGAACGGCACGCAGGCCGCCGGCTGCTGCCGGCTTTTCGGCGGTCCCTATTTTTCCGAGCACTTTCTCGGCGAAGGGCTGACCGTGATGCTGCGCAAGCAGGACCGGGCGATCGCCGAGGCGGTCGATCATGCGCTGCTTGCCCTGTCGCGAAACGGACGCTTGCAGGAAATCTATCTGCGTTACTTCCCGGTCGATCTTTACGGCGGACTGTAAGAGGAGACGTTTCTACTGGCTGGCCCAGATGATGCGGGCGATCCAGTCGATCTCCCGCATTTCGAAACTGCGGTTCGGATGGTCCGGGTTGAGCGACAGGAGTTCGATGGTGCGCGGACCCTGGCGGTGGAGAACCTTGGCCATCACCTCGCCCTCGCGCGTCTTCACCACGACCCGGTCGCCCCGGCGCACCTGCGCGCCAGGTTCGACGATCAGCACATCACCGTCGCGATAGAGCGGCAACATACTGTCGCCCTGGACTTCCAGCGCGTAGACGCCGGCCTTCCGGCCCGGGGAGGATGGAAATTCCACCACGTCCCAGCCTTGTCCGGCAGGAAAGCCGCCGTCGTCGAAGAAACCGCCGGCGCCCGCCTGGGCAAAGCCGAGAAGGGGAATGGTGCCGGCCTGCGGCGGAAAGGAGCCTTGCGGGAGCGCTGTCTCGTCGGCCGGCCCCGTGAAGAAGGAGAAGAATTCGTCGATCGAGGCGCCGGTGGCGTCCAGAACCTTGGCGATCGATTCCGTCGAAGGCCAGCGCTGGCGGCCGTCGGCGCCCTGCCGCTTCGATTTGTTGAAGGATGTCGGATCCAGCCCCGCGCGGCGGGCGAGGCCGGAGGGAGAAAGCCGGTGACGTTCGGCGAGGGCGTCGATCGCGGCCCAGATCCTGTTGTGGGAAAGCATCCTCGAAAACCCTGCCAAGGCGACAGACCGTTCCATGCGGTCCGATCGGTCGCAAGCATAGCCGACGGCAGTTTCGCCGTAAAGTCGAAAAGGATTATTTTCCTTTTTCTGGCCGTCGTTTCCGCAGGCGTCTTCCGGGGGGAAACAACGCTTTCGCGTTGGATCGTGAAGACGGCGCGTGCAGACGCTACCCGGATTTCCGGCCTCTTTCCCTCGGCTGTGCGGTGCGCTATCAGAAAGCGAGGCCGCTTTCCCCCAAGGCCTTGCGGGGCTCTTCCGTGTACAAGACCGTTTCCTCGGGCATCCTGCTCACGTCCTTCGCCTATTTCCTGTTCACCTTGCAGGATGCCGCGGTCAAATGGCTGGTGGTGGCGCTGCCGGTCTGGCAGATCCTGTTCATCCGCAGCATCACCATCTTCGCACTCTGCGCGGTCTATGGCCGGCGGCCGCTTCTTGTGGCGTCCTGGCGCTAGCCGGTGCTGCGGCCGCTCTTTCTGCGCAGTCTTCTTCTGCTTTCGGCATGGCTCTGTTACTACAGCGCCGCCCGTGACCTCGGGCTTGCGGAACTGACGACCCTCTATTACGCCTCGCCCATTCTGATGACGATCCTGTCCGTCCCTCTTCTCGGGGAAAGGGTGCCGGCAAGCCGCTGGTGCGCGATCGCCATCGGTTTTGCGGGCGTCGTCATCGCCTGCGGCGCGGTTGGCGGCCTCACCCTGTCGCTGCCGGTCTATCTCGCGCTTCAGGCCGCCGCTTTCTGGGCCACGGCCACGGTGCTTCTGCGCAAGACGGCGTTGCAGGAGCGCACCGAGGTCCAGATGGCGATCTCCAGCGGCTTCTTCATCCTGCTCACCGGTCTGGTTGTGCCGCTCGTCTGGCAACCGGTCTCGCCGACGGCGTTCCTGTTGATGGCGGGAACGGGCGTGCTGGCCGGCATGGCGCAGTTCGCTCTCTTCGAAGGCATGCGCCGCGCGCCGGTCTCCGTGCTGGCGCCCTTCGAATATTCCTCGCTGGTCTGGGCCTTCGCCCTTGGATATCTGATCTGGGGCGATATCCCCGGTTCGAATGTCGTGGCCGGTGCGGTACTGATCTGCTCGGCGGGCATGATCATCGTCGCCGGCGAGCGGTTCGGCCGGCTGCGGCCGCGCAGCTGACGCAAATACCCCTCGAAGCGCCGGAAAATCGGGGTGTATGAGGTTGCACAGGTTGCAAGTCGATCCGGTCATTATATGGTCGGTCTGTTGCGGGCGCAGCGAAGGCGTCCCGGACGCGGGGGAATGGAATGCCGATATCGAATGCCGCCTTCGTTCGCTCGACGCTCTTGCTGCTCATCGCCGGCATGGTCGCGCTTCTGGGCATCGTCGGTGCGTCGCTCTGGCTTGCCAACAAGGTGAACGGCACTTTTTCCGATGTGGTGGAAGTGCGCCTGGTGCGCAGCGCCGCCGCGGACCTTCTCTCCACGTTGCAGGAAGCCGAAACCGGGCAGCGCGGCTTCCTTCTGACGACCGATCCGGCTTTCCGCAAACCCTACGACGAGGCGTTGCAGGCGATCGCCGAGAAACGGCAGGAACTGAACGCGCACGCCGCCGCCCTTCCGGAATATGCCGCGCAGGTTGGCGATATCGACCCGCTTCTGTCCGAAAAGCTCGTCGAGCTTGCAAACACCGTGGACCTCGCCGAACAGGGACGGACGGCGGAAGCCATCGCGATCGTGCATAATGACCGCGGGCGCGTCCTGATGGACGAGCTTCGCGCGCGGCTTTCCGCCATCATCTCCGGGGCGGAGGAAAACCTTCAGGAAAATGTCGCCGACACGCTACGTTCGGCCGAGGCGTTGCAATGGACGACTGTCGTCGGCGCCATCGCCCTCGTCGCCATCATCGCCGTCGCCATCGTCGTTATCGGCCAGTATACCCGCGATATTCTCGCCGCACGGCGGGAAGTGGAACTGCTGAACACCTCGCTGGAACGCCGGGTCGACGAGCGTACGCAGGAGCTGATCCGCGCCAATCAGGAGGTTCAGCGCTTTGCCTATATCGTCACGCATGACCTGCGTGCGCCGCTCGTCAACATCATGGGCTTCACCAGCGAGTTGCAAGCCTCCCTCGATGCGATCCGGGCCTATGTGCTCGCTGACGGCAGGAAACCGGGCGAGGGCGATATCCTGGAGGCGCGGCGGGCAGCGGAGGAAGACCTTCCCGAGGCGATCGGCTTTATCCGTTCCTCCACCAAGAAGATGGATTCGCTCATCAACGCCATCCTGAAGATTTCCCGTGACGGTCGCCGCGAACTGAGGTTCGAGCGCGTCGATCTCAAGGCGCTGGCCGAGGCGGGCGCCGCCGCGGTCGCCCATCAGGTGGCCGAGGCCGATGGCGCAATCGAAGTCGCCGCCTCCCTGCCGTCGGTCGTTTCCGATCGCCTGTCGCTGGAGCAGGTTTTCGGCAATCTCTTCGACAATGCCATAAAATACCGCTCGACCGGGCGGCCGCTGCGGATTTCCGTGCGTTCGGCCAATCGGGGCCGCGCCGGCGTCACCATCGAATTCACGGATAACGGCCGCGGCATCGCGCCGGAGGATCACGAGCGGATATTCGAGCTTTTCCGCCGCTCCGGCACGCAGGACAAGCCGGGCGAAGGGATCGGCCTTGCGCATGTGCGCTCGCTGATGCGTAATCTCGGCGGCGATATCACCGTTCGATCCGAACCCGGGAAGGGCACGACTTTCGCGCTTTTTCTCCCGCACGATCTCAGCAAGATAGTCAGGAGTTTGCAGACATGAATGGTTTGGGCAAGGAAGTCACCATCGTCATGGTCGAGGATGACGAGGGTCACGCGCGCCTCATCGAGAAGAACATCCGCCGCGCGGGCGTGCACAACGAGGTCGTGCCTTTCACCAACGGTTCGGACGCGCTGGATTTCGTTCTGGGCGAGGACCGCTCCGGCCTCGTGAGTGCCGGCCGCTTCCTGCTGATCCTCCTCGATCTCAATCTGCCGGACATGTCCGGCATCGATATCCTGCAAAAGATCAAGACCAACGTGCATACCAAACGCCTGCCGATCGTCATCCTGACGACGACGGACGACGAGCGCGAAATCCAGCGCTGCTACGATCTGGGAGCGAATGTCTATATTACCAAGCCGGTCGAATACGACAATTTCGCCAATGCGATCCGTCAGCTCGGCCTGTTCTTCTCCGTGATCCAGATACCCGAGACCCAATAGATGACGGACGGCTCCCTGCGTGTTCTCTATGTCGAAGACGACCCGATCCTGGCGCGTCTCGTCCAGAAGGTGTTTCATCGCTACGGCTACGATCTGCTGCATGCCGAGGATGTCGAGGAAGGGCGGGCGATGCTGGCCGATGGCGACTTGGATGTCGTCGTTCTCGATCATTTCCTGAAATCCGGCACGGGGCTTTCCTTCCTCAAGGAGATCGTAGGCATGCCGGGGGCGGCGCCGGTCGTCTATGTGACGGGCTCCAACGAGGCTCAGGTCGCCATCGAGGCGCTGAAGGCCGGTGCGGCCGACTATGTCGTCAAGACGGTTGGCGACGAGTTCATGCCGCTGTTGGCCAGCGCCGTCGGGCAGGCGCTGGAAACCGCCGCGCTGAAGCGTGCCAAGTTGCAGGCCGATCTGGAGATCAAGCAGGCGAAGGAACGCGCGGAAGTGCTGCTGGCCGAGGTGAACCATCGCGTCGGCAATTCGCTGGCGCTGGCCGCCGCTCTGATAAGATTGCAGATTTCGGGGACTGCGGATGAGACGGTGAAGGCGGCACTTGCCGAAACCCAGGCGCGCATCACCGCCATCGCCGGCATTCACCGGCGGCTCTATACGTCGGAAGACGTCCGCAACGTCGACGCCGCCGCCTATCTCAATACGCTTCTCAGCGAGCTTGACGCTTCCATGCGCGGGGAGGGCACCAGAGTGCGGCTGGCGCGCCGGCTGGAGCCGCTCAGCGTGCCCACCGACCGCGCCGTATCGCTCGGCGTCATCGTCACCGAACTGGTGACCAACGCCTTCAAATATGCCTATGACGTGGAAGGCGGGGAGGTCTGCGTGACATTTTCCAGCCTCGACGGAGAAAGCGCGCTCCTTGCGGTCGAGGACGATGGCGTCGGCTGGAACGGACAGGGTACGGTGAAGGGCACCGGGCTCGGCACGAAGATCATCGGCGCGATGGCGATGAACCTCGGTACGACGCTCGACTATGTGCCCCGGCGTGTCGGGACCCGGGCCGAATTGCGCTTCTTTCTTGCAGGAGCGCCGAAACCGTCGTGACGGCGCTCCCGCCGGCCGTTCAAGCGATGGCGACCGTCAGGCCGCCTTGCGTCCCGTCCCGCCGAAACGGCCATAGAAGGTCTCGCCCCTGGAGGCCATCTCCCTGAGCAGCGGCGTCGGCCGGAAGTGCTCGCCGTAGCGTGCTGCAAGCGTCTCGCAGAGATCCGTGAAGACCTGCACGCCCATGCCGTCGATATAGGAGAGCGTGCCGCCGGTATAGGGTGCGAAACCGAAGCCGAGGATCGATCCGACATCGGCCTCGCGCGGATCGGTGACGATGCCTTCCTCCATGGTGCGGGCCGCTTCCAGCGCGATGGTGACGAGCAGGCGCTGCTTGAGAACCGATATGTCCACGTCTTCCGGCTTCTGCTGCGGATAAAGGTCCTTCAGGCCGGGCCACAGCTTCTTCTTCGCCGGCTTCGGCGGGTAGTCGTAGAAGCCCTTGCCGGCCTTGCGGCCGAGGCGGCCTTCGCCTTCCACCAGTTTCGTCACCAGCTCCATATGGCGCGGATCGACCGATTGCGGTCCGAGATCGGCGACGGAGGCCTTGAAGATCTTGTAGGAGAGGTCGACGGCGACCTCGTCGTTGAGCGACAGCGGGCCGACCGGCATGCCGGCCATCCGGGCGGCATTCTCGATTATCGCCGCCGGCACGCCTTCGATCAGCATGTCGTAGGCCTCGGCCATATAGCGGAAGACGCAGCGGTTGACGTAGAAGCCGCGCGTATCGTTGACGACGATCGGTGTCTTGCGGATTGCGGCGACATAATCGAGCGCGGTGGCAAGCGCCCGGTCTCCCGTCTCCTTGCCGAGGATCACCTCCACCAGCATCATCTTCTCGACCGGCGAGAAGAAATGGATCCCGATGAACTGGCCGGGGCGCTTCGAGTTCCCGGCAAGGCCGGTGATCGGCAAGGTCGATGTGTTGGAGGCGAAGATCGCGTCCGCCTTCAGCACCGCCTCGATCTTCTCCGTCACCTCCTTCTTCACCGTGCGGTCCTCGAAGACCGCCTCGATGACGAGATCGGCGTCGGCGAGTGCCGCATAATCGGCGGTGGGCGTGATGCGGGAAAGCAGCGTTTCGCCGTCCTCCTGCGTCAGGCGGCCCTTGCCCACCGCTCCGGCGACGAGGCCTGCGGAGACGCTCCTGCCCTTGTCGGCGGCTTCCTGGTCGCGGTCGATGAGGACCACCGGAATGCCGGCGGCCGCCGTCACATAGGCGATGGAGGCTCCCATGAAGCCCGCGCCGACCACGGCGATCTTGCCAAATTCCGCCTTCGGCTGGCCGGCCGGGCGGCGCGCGCCCTTGCCGAGTTCCTGCATGGAGATGAAGAGCGACCGGATCATCGAGAAGGCTTCGGTCGTCTGGAGAATATGGGTGAAATAGCGCTGCTCGATCCTCAGCCCGGTGTCGAAGGGCACCTGAAGGCCTTCATAGACGCATTTGAGAATTGCAAGCGCGCCCGGATAGTTGCCCGCCGTCTCGCGGCGCAGGATCGCCGGCGCGGCCGGCCAGAGCTGGGCGGAGGCCGGCGTCCAGATGCCGCCGCCGGGCGCCTTGAAGCCCTTTTCGTCCCACGGCTGGACGGGCTTGAGGCCATCCTTGATCATCTGCTTCGCCGCCGGGATCAGTTGCCCGGGCTCGACGACCTGATGGACGAGCCCCATTGCCCGGGCGCGCGCGCCGGTCAGCGACTGGCCGGTGGTCATCATCTGGAGGGCGTCCTGCGCATTGGCGAGTCTCGGCACGCGCTGGGTGCCGCCGGCGCCGGGGAAGATGCCGACCTTGACCTCGGGCAGCGCGATCTTCACCGATCCGGCGTTCGAGGCGACGCGGCCGTGGCAGGCCAGCGACATTTCGAAGGCGCCGCCCATGCAGGTGCCGTTGATCGCCGAAACCCACGGCTTGCCGCAGGTTTCAAGCTTGCGGAAGAGCGCGCTCATCCGGCCCGTCAGCGCAAACAGCTTTTCTGCCGCGCCTGCGGGGTCCTTCGCCTTTTCCGCCTGCTGGAAGGTGAACATCGACTGGATCATCGAAAGGTCGGCGCCGCCGGAGAAGGAGGATTTGCCGGAGGTGATGACGACGCCCTTGATCCCGCCATCGGCGGCGACGGTGTCGATGATCCCGTCCAGCTCATCCATCACTGCGGCGGTGAAGACGTTCATCGATTTGCCGGGCATGTCCCAGGTGATGAGCGCGATGCCGTCGGCGTCGGTCTCGATGGTGAAGTTCTCGTAGCTCATGTCTTCCTCCGGATCAGACGCGTTCGATGATCGTCGCCGTGCCCATGCCGGCGCCGATGCAAAGCGTGACGAGAGCGGTGTTGAGATCGCGGCGCTCCAGTTCGTCGAGAACCGTGCCGAGGATCATCGCGCCCGTCGCGCCGAGGGGATGACCCATGGCGATGGCGCCGCCGTTGACGTTGATCCTGTCGGGCGCGATGTCGAACGCCTGGCAGTAGCGCAGCACCACGGCGGCGAAGGCCTCGTTCAGTTCGAAGAGGTCGATGTCGGCAAGCGTCATGCCGGTGCGGGAAAAGAGCTTCTCCGTCACGTCCACCGGCCCGGTCAGCATCAGCGCCGGATCGGACCCGATATTGGCGAAGGCCCGGATACGGCCGCGCGGCTTGCGGTCGAGGATCGCCCCGCCTTCCTTCGAGCCGATGAGCACGGCGGCCGCGCCGTCGACGATGCCGGAGGAGTTGCCGGCATGATGGACGTAGTCGATCGCCTCGATTTCCGGATGGGCCTGAATGGCGACGGCCTCGAAGCCCCCCATCTCGCCGGGCATCCGGAACGAGGGTTGCAGCTGGGCCAGCGCCTGCATGTCGGTGCCGGGGCGCATATGCTCGTCGCGGTCGAGGATGGTCAGCCCGTTGATGTCCTTCACCGGAATGACGGATTGGCTGAAATAGCCGTTGTCCCAGGCGTGGGCCGCCCGCTTCTGGCTTTCCACGGCATAGGCGTCGACATCGTCGCGCGAGAAGCCGTATTTCGTGGCGATCAGATCCGCCGACACGCCCTGCGGCATGAAATAGGCCGGGAAGTTGACGGAGGGGTCCATGAACCATGCGCCGCCCGACATGCCGAGGCCGACGCGGGACATGCTCTCCACGCCGCCGGCGACGACGAGATCGTCCGCCCCTTGCGCGATCTTCGCTGCGCCGAGGTTCACGGCGTCGAGGCCGGAGGCGCAGAAGCGCGAGATCTGGATGCCCGGTGCCCGGGTGGAATAACCGGCCTCGAAGGCCGCCCCCTTGGGGATGACGGCGCCGGCGTCCATCACCGGATCGACGCAGCCCATGATGATGTCGTCGACCTTTTCCGTATCGAGCCCGTTGCGGTCGCGCACCGCCTCCAGAACCTTTGCGGCGAGGCGGACGGAGGGCACCTCGTGCAGCGCTCCGTCCTTCTTGCCGCGTCCGCGCGGGGTGCGCACATGGTCGTAGATGAAGACGTCTGTCATTGATCTTTCTCCCTGGAGGCGCGTGAGCGCCGTCGAATCTGCGCCGGAGGCGACTCTACGCCTTCCGGCCGGCTGCGGGCAGGCGTCAGAACGCCTCCGCCGGAAGCTCCATCGTCGAATCTGCGCCCGCCTCGATACGCGTGCGGCGCAATGCGGTCTCCGGCATCAGCCGCTCCATGAAGAAGCGCGCCGTGATCAGCTTGTTCCGCAGATCGTCTTCGCGCCCGCTTTTGCCTGCGGCAAGAGCCTGATTGGCGGCTTTCGCCATTCTCGCCCACATGTAACCCACGGTGACGAGGCCGCTGAGATGCATGTAATCGGTCGATCCTGCGCCTGCATTGTCCGGTTTGGCGACCGCGTTCTGCATGAACCACATGGTGGCCGCCTGAAGGTCGTTCAGCCCTTTCTTCAGGTGCTTGGTGAAGAAGGAGAGCGTCTCGTCGTCGCGGTTCTCCTCGCAGAAATCGCCGATCTCCTTGAAAAGCGCCATGATGGCGCGGCCGCCGTTCAGGCCGAGCTTGCGGCCCACGAGGTCGAGCGCCTGAATGCCGTTCGCGCCTTCGTAGATCATGGCGATGCGCGCATCGCGCACATATTGGCTCATGCCCTGCTCCTCGATATAGCCGTGGCCGCCGAAAACCTGCTGGGCCATCACGGCGTGGTCGAAGCCCTTGTCGGTCAGGACACCCTTGAGGATCGGGGTCATCAGGCCGAGCAGGTCGTCGGCCGCCTGTCTTGCCGCTTCGTCCGGCGAACGGCGGGCGATGTCCGATTGCAGCGCGGTCCACAAGGTGAAGGCGCGGCCGCCTTCCGTCCACGCCCGGATGGTCATCAGAGTGCGGCGCACGTCCGGATGGACGATGATCGGGTCCGCCTTGTCCGCGGGGTTCTTCGCGCCGGAAAGCGCGCGCCCCTGCAAGCGCTCGCGGGCATAGGCGGCGGCGTTCTGGTAAGCGGCCTCCGCAATGGCCAGCCCTTGCAGCCCGACGCCGAGCCGCGCCTCGTTCATCATCACGAACATGGCGTTGAGACCCCTGTTCTCCACGCCGATCAGATAGCCCGTCGCCTCGTCGTAGTTCATGACGCAGGTGGCATTGCCGTGGATGCCCATCTTGTGTTCGATCGCGCCGCAGGAAACGGCGTTGCGCTCGCCCGGCGCGCCGTCGTCCTTCAACAGATATTTCGGCACGATGAAGAGCGAGAGACCCTTGGTGCCGTCCGGCGCGCCCTCGATGCGGGCGAGCACCAGATGCACGATGTTGTCCGACATGTCGTGTTCGCCGGCGGAGATGAAGATCTTCTGTCCGGAAATCCTGTAGGAGCCGTCGGCCTGCGGCGTTGCCCTGGTGCGCAGCAGCCCGAGATCGGTGCCGCAATGGGGCTCGGTGAGGTTCATCGTGCCGGTCCAGCTGCCGTCCACCATCTTCGGCAGCCACATGGCCTTCTGCGCGTCGGATCCGTGGGCGAGAAAGGCGGCGATCGCGCCCTGCGTGAGGCCCGGATACATCATCAGCGACATATTGGCCGAGGACATATATTCGCCGACCGCCGTGTGCAGCACGTAGGGCAGGCCCTGGCCGCCGAATTCCTCCGGTACGGCAAGGCCGATCCAGCCGCCCTGGCGATAGAGGTCGTAGGCGTCCCGGAAGCCGTCGGGAACGCTCACCGTGCCGTCGTCCCGGCGCGTGCAGCCCTGCCTGTCGCCGGGAAGATTGAGCGGCAGGAGTTCTTGCTCCGCCAGCCTCGCCGCCTCGCCGGCGATCGCCTCCAGCATGTCGTTCGACAGATCGGCAAAGCCGGCAAGATCGTTATGGCGACCGATCGACAGAACGTCGTTCAGGATGAAGAGTGTGTCACTCACAGGGGCTTTGTAGACGGGCATTTTACGATCCTCACCATTTCCCCGGCCATGTCCGGTCCTTGAAGGCGATCCTATGGAATTCTGACGTGTGCGTAAACGTCAAATATGGTTCTCCGAAATTTCACCCCGGGGGGACTGCCGCCGGTGTTCTGCAATCGTACGGCCTGTGCGTCGATGCGGCAGTCTATGAGCAAATCGTTAAAATTCCCGCCCGGTTTAACGCGTTGTTTACCATGTTTCATGAATTGTGGCGTTTGAAGGCATGGGATCGGGAATCATCCGCACCACCCTTCGCCGGCTGAGACGGCGGAGCCCGGGAAGACGGGAACGGTGCATTTCCCGTGTCGTGCGTGACAGGTGGCGGGCGGCGGAAGCCTCCGGCCGGATTTCAGGAATGATGCGGCGTCCGTCCGGCGGCGTCGCCGTCTAATCCATCTCCCGGCGACCCGGAGGGTCGCCAAAGCGAGGCGAAAGATGAACGGATCGCGAAACCCGCAACGGCATGGTGAAAGGTCCTCGCTGGATGCGCTGAACCGGACGATCGAGGGGCTGGAAGCCCGTATCGAGGGATTGATGGCGGGCAGCCGGGACATGCGGTCGCGCAACGACGACCGGTTCCCGCCGCCTGCCGAGCCCGCCCGCTACGAGAATGCCCGCAGCCTGCCGCTCGGCAACGACCCGGTGTCGGAGATCGTGCAGCGACAGCGGGCCATCGAGGGTGGCCGCGAGCGCGACCGCAACGCCCAGCAGCGCCCGGCGCCGCGCCAGCGCTCGTCCGATCATTATGCCAGCAGCCAGAGCGCCAGGAGTGCTCTTGCCGGATGGCATGAGCAAGCGCCGGTCAAGGAAATCGCCGACGCGCTCGTTTCGTTGCGCCAGGACCTTCGCAGCGACATCGCCGAAGGCCTCGAGCGGGAGATGCAGGCGCTTCGGGACGAATTCCGCGGCATTCGTCAGCTTGCGGAAGGGCGCGGCAATACCGATGGCCTGCGCGAGGAACTGCATCGCCTCTCGGCCGGCATCAGCCAGCTTGGCCGCCAGTCTTCCCAGACGGATGGCCTGCGTACGGAGTTCGACGAATTACGATCGGTGCTCGACGGGCTCGCCCGCGAGGATTCCGTTCGCCGCGTCGAAGATCGCTGGAGCCGCATGGAAGAAAGGATCTCCGCTTCCGATCAGGGGCGCGAGGACGAACTCGTCGCGCTCGCCTACCGGCTCGACGAGTTGAAGGCGCAGATCAACGCGGTCAGCGCAACGCCGGCGATCCGTGCGCTGGAGGGACGCATCGAATCGATCGCGGAAGCCGTCGATACGCTCGCGCGCCGCGCCGAACCCGACAGCGGCCGCTTCGTCTCGCAGTTTGCGGGACTGGATGCCCGGCTGGACGAGATCACCCGCGCCATCGCCGCCAGCTTCCGTATGCAGCAGTCCGGCGCCACCGATGCGGCCGCGTTGCAGCGGCTGGAAAACCGCATCGCCGATCTCGCCGGCCATCTCGATACGCTCGTTCGCAGCCCCGCGCCGGATCAGGCGATCGGCCAGCGGCTGGAGGCGTTGTCGAGCCGTATCGAGGAGCTTGCCGGGGAACGGGCGGCCCAGCGGCTGGAAGAGCGCATCGACGATCTCTCGCGCATGCTGGAGGAAAATCGTCAGGCCCCGGCGCTCGGTGACGATCTCGCCTATTACCTGTCCGACATCTCCCGCAAGATCGAGGCGCTCGATCAGGGCAGTGTCAACGACCAGCTCGCCGACCGGCTCGACGGGATCGCCCGCCGTATCGACGCCTTGGACGCGCCGCTCGGCAGTCCGTTTCCGGAGGAGCGTTTTTCGCATCTGGAAGGCCGTCTCTCGGCGATCGCCGACCGACTCGACGCGACCGGCAGCGCGCCGGCCAGCGATCAGGAGGCGCTGCGCAGCCTCGAAGCGCAGATCGCCAATCTCTCGACGCTGATCGGCACGCCCGCGGCGGGGGCCATGCCGTCCGAGGTGGACCATCGGCTGGCGACCATAGAAGACTATATGGCGACCAATGATGAATATATCATCGAGGCCGCCCGCCATGCGGCCGAGACGGTCATGGACGCCTATCGCCATGCGGCTCCCTCCGGCAATGTGACGGGCTCCGATCTGGAGGCGATCTCGGCGCTTGCCGAAGACCTGCGCGCGCTGGAAGGTTTCACGCGGTCGAGCGAGGAGCGCACCGCCCGCACTTTCGATGCGCTGCACGAGACGCTGGTGCAGATCGCCGGACGGCTGGAGCAGCTCGATGCGCCGCGTGAAAATTTCGGTCGCCGCGAGGCGACGATGCCGCGCGCTGAAATGCCGGTCATGGAATTTGCAGGCGAATTTGCGACCCTGCGTGAAGATGCCGTCGACCTGCGCGACGACGAGAACCCCTTCGAGGAAGAGGACGCCGCCGCCGGAAGACACGCGGGAGACGCCGAGGCTGCGGAGATTTCCGCGCCATTGGCCGGCAACGATCATCGCGCGGCGGTGGATGCCGCCGATGCGACGGTCTTCGCCGAACCGCTGATCGGCGGGCAGGCGATAGAGCCTGCCGACGCCGCGGCCGGCGGGCCGCCGGAAAAGCCGGGCCTGTTTGCCGGCCTCAAGCGCCGTTTCGTTCCGGGCCGACGCGAGCCTGCGCCCGCCCTCGAGCGCCGGCAGATCGATCCGGTGCCTTCCATCGATCCTTCCGACGAACTCGCCCCGGAAGACGCCAACCAGCTGCTGGAGCCGGGCTCCGGCGCGCCGGACGTTCGTCGCATTCTCGAACGGGTCCGGGCAAACCAGGCCGCAGGGACGCGCGCCGGAACGGCCGGCGGGGCCGACAAGGCGGATTTCATCGCCGCCGCTCGCCGCGCCGCCCGCATGGCGGCCGAGGAGACCGATACGGCGGCTGTCGCCCCGGTGCGGAAGGACGAGCAGGACGGGGCTGGCAAGTCCGTGTCCGCCTTCTCCCGCCATCGTCGGCCGATCCTGCTGGCCGTCGGCGCGGTGCTGCTGGCCCTGATGTCCTATCCGCTGGTCAGCACGCTGGTGAAGGACGACGCTGCGCCGGCTGTGACGGAAGAGGTCGCCGCCCGGACTTCCGCACCGTCGGATGCCGCGCCCGTTGCGGAAATTCCGGCCGATGAGCCGGAGCCGGCGACCCGTGCGGCGACGGCTTCCGCAAGCGATGAAATGACGGATGGTTTCACGAATGTCATCGATGGCGGGGTGGAAACCGATGCGCAGGCCGCTGCTGTGCCCGATGCCGGCCCGGATGCCGCTGCCGCGCTCGACGACACGGCCGGCTATGAGCCGATCCCGGTCGATCCGGCGGAGGCTGATGCCAGTGGTCCCATCGTCGTTCCGCAGGCCATCTCGCCGCCCGAACTCGCGCTGGCGGCGACGGATGGCGATCCGCTGGCGCTTTTCGAGGTGGGCGCGCGCTATACGGAAGGCCGGGGTGTGGAAATCGATCTCGCCGAAGCGGCCCGCTGGTACGAACTTTCGGCTGCCCGCGATTTCGCGCCGGCGCAATACCGGCTGGCCAATCTCTACGAGAAGGGGCAGGGCGTCGAACGCGACCTTTCCCGCGCCCGCGATCTTTACGAAAAGGCGGCGCAGAGGGGCAATGCGAGTGCGATGCACAACCTCGCCGTGCTGCTGGCCACCGGCATCGGCAATGCCACCCCGGATTTCACCGGCGCCGCCAGATGGTTCCAGCAGGCCTCGGACCTCGGCGTCCGCGACAGCCAGTTCAATCTGGCCATCCTCTATGCGCGCGGCAACGGCGTGAAGCAGGATCTCGAGGAATCCTACAAGTGGTTCGCCATCGCCGCCCGGGATGGCGACACCGACGCCGCGCAGAAGCGCGACGAGGTGGCGAACGCCATGCGCCCCGAGCAGCTTTCGAACGCCAAGGCAAAAGTCGATCTCTGGACGCCGCAGCCGCTGGACGACGGTGCGAACGATGCCGATGTGCCGGACGCCTGGGTCGGAGCGCCGGTCAAGACCGCGTCGGTCGACGTGGAGAAGGCGATCCGCAACATCCAGGCGATCCTCAACAACGACGGTTTCGACGCCGGACCGCCCGACGGCCGGATGGGCCGCAGGACCGAGGCCGCCATCAAGGCGTTCCAGAAATCGGTGGGACAACCGCAAACCGGCGAGATCGATGATGCGCTGGTCACCGAGCTTCTGAAGCGTAATGGCAAGCAGGATTGATGCGGCAGCCGGCGGCGGGGGGTAAAATATTGCCCGCCGGTTGACTTATCCACAGCCCGCGGGCATGACGCTTCATAGAAAAACCATATGTCGGCCCAGTATGATACGCGTTCTTGAGGACGTCATCGTCCACAGGTCGAAATGATTGGCGACGAACCTTGCAGGATGCGAGGCGCGACCAGCCGGCGGGGGTGATCCTCTCGCGGCGGGGCGCGCCAATCCGTATCCGCCGCGCCCTGACGGTGACCCGCAGGCACGGAAAGGGCGAAAGGCACGGCCGGATACGGGGCCCGCGGCGGGCCCTTTGCACTCGGGGTTTGATTGTGACCGTTTATCTACCCATAGCTGAGCTTTCGGTGAATGTTTTCATCATTCTCGGCATGGGCGCTGCGGTCGGTTTCCTGTCGGGGATGTTCGGCGTCGGCGGCGGCTTTCTGATCACCCCGCTTCTGATCTTCTACAACATCCCGCCGGTAGTGGCGGTGGCGACGGGCGCCAATCAGGTCGTGGCGTCCTCCATGTCGGGCGCATTGTCGCATTTCCGGCGCGGCACGCTCGATGTCAGGCTCGGCGTCGTGCTGCTCCTTGGCGGCCTCGCCGGGGCGACGGCCGGCATCTGGCTGTTCTCGCTGCTGCGCCGCATCGGCCAGCTGGATCTGGTCATCTCGCTGCTCTACGTCGTCCTGCTCGGCGCCGTGGGTACGCTGATGCTGCTTGAGAGCCTGCGGGCCCTGCGCCGCGCCGCGCAGAACCGTCCGGTCTCGCTGCGCCGGCCCGGCCAGCACAACTGGGTGCATCGCCTGCCGCTGAAAATGCGCTTCAAGAAGTCCAGGATCTATCTCAGCATCATTCCGGTGGTCGGACTGGGCTTCGCCATCGGCGTTCTGACCTCCATCATGGGCGTCGGCGGCGGCTTCATCATGGTCCCGGCCATGATCTATCTCCTGCGCATCCCCACCAGCGTCGTCGTCGGCACCTCGTTGTTCCAGATCATCTTCGTCACCGCCTATACGACCGTCGTGCAGGCCACGATGAACCATGCCGTCGACATCGTTCTCGCCTTCATCCTGATGGTGGCCGGGGTGATCGGCGCGCAATACGGCGTGCGCATCGGCCAGAAGCTGCGCGGGGAACAGTTGCGCGCGCTGCTGGCGCTGCTGGTGCTGGCTGTCGGCGCGCGTCTGGCCGTCGATCTCGTCGCCACCCCCGGCGACATCTATTCGGTGGTCAGCGAAAGGATCTACCGATGAGGCGGGCCGCCGCTGTCCTGACGCTTGCCGCAGGCCTTCTTGCGCCTGCCGCCGCCGGCGCGCTGGAAAACGCCCGTTTCGAGCATCCCGAGAAGCTGGAGATCGGCGTCTCCACCGACGAGATCGCCATCTCCTCCGATTTCCGCGGCGTCGATCTCACCATCTTCGGAGCGATCGAGGGCTACGATCCGGACCTGCTCGCGCAGGGAAAATACGGTGTCGTGGTGGCGCTCGAGGGACCGAAGGACGACGCCACCGTGCGCAAGAAGGAGCGGTTTTTCGGCATCTGGGTCAACCGCCATTCCATGACCTTCGAACTGGTGCCGGAATCCTATTCGCTGTCGAGCACCCGCGACGTGGAGACCATCGCGCCGGACGGCGAACTCAACAGTCTCGGGATCGGCATCCAGCACATCCGTCTGTCGCCGACCGGCTATTTCGGCGATGGCAGCAACCTGACGGAATTCCGTGACGCCTTCCGCCGCCTCAAGGAGGCCGGCGGCTTTTATCAGCGTGATCCCGGCGGCGTGCAGTTCATCAGCGCCAGCCTGTTCAAGGCCACCGTGCGGCTGCCGGCAAGCGTGCCCAACGGCACCCATATGGTGCGCGCCCATCTTTTCCGCGATGGCGTCTTCATCTCCGAAAAGGCTTTGCCCCTGCGGGTCATGAAGACCGGCATCGAACAGATGATCTCGAATGCCGCCTATGAGAACGCAACCGCCTATGGCATCTTCGCCGTCATCCTCGCCGTCGTGACGGGATGGATTGCAAGTATCGTGTTCCGGAAGGATTAGGCGGTCCGGCCTTTCCGCACCCGGATGTCCGCTCATGTGTCCGGCGCAGGGCTGCGCGGGACGATTTTCCGCGGCGGATTCGGGCTTCGGTATATCATCGTCTTGACATTTGCCCTCGTCATCGCTTGGTTGTTAATATGAACCGTTCGTTTCACCCTATGCCCGCGAGGGGCTTTTTCCGGGTGTCTCCCATCGCAGGAGGCTAGCCCCCGGGTCGCGACATCTGTCGGGATGCGGGGGGACGCGTTCTTTCCATCGTTCAAAAACATCAGGAGCGGTTTGCGCAGGAGCGCGCCGCCCGACGAGGCTCCACCGGGAGCCATACCGGAAGGCATTCGAAATGACGAACTCCGCACCTTCGGCGCGTCCGCGCGCCGGTCAGGCCAAGCCCCGCATCGTAATCAGCGAAGAAGATCACGCCCGGCTGATGCGTCTGGCCGACAGCCTCTACGACAACGCCCCCGATCTTGCCGAAGCCCTGATCGGCGAACTGGAGCGCGCCACCGTGCGACCGGGCGCGAAGGTGCCGAAGGACACGGCGCAGATGGGCTCGGCCGTTGAATATGCGACCGGGGACGGCCAGACGCGCCGGGTCATCCTGGTCTATCCGGGCGAAGCGGAAATCTCCGCCGGCAAGGTCTCGATCCTGACGCCGATCGGCACGGCCCTGATCGGGCTGTCGCCGGGCCAGTCCATCGCCTGGACGGCGCGTGACGGACGCGAGCATCGCCTCACGGTCAATGCCGTCGAACAGGACGCCGCATCCTGACGGCCATCCGGTAAGGATGTCCGGGCGCTCCCGAGGCGGCCGGGGCTTCGCGCGGCGAGGGTCGCCTCAGCCGATGAGATTGGCGAAACGGACCGAATAGATCCGGTCGCGACCGAGCAGATGGGCCACCAGCCTCGCTCGTTCGAACAGTCCCGTCATCGCCTTGTGGCGCAGATCGAGCCCGCCGCTCATCAGGCCGAAGGCCGGCATCAGCAGGCGCTGGCCGTCGGTGGCGAAACAGGCCCGTCGCACCGCCTTTCCCCGCCGGATGACGGTGGCGAGCGGATGCAGGTGGCCGGCGATCTCCCCGGCAGGGGAAAGCAGTGAGGGTTCGTGGCGGAAAGCGAGCCCGGCAAAGTGCAGTTCGTCGGCCGATTGTCCCGGCAGGCCGGTAACGCCGTCCGGATCATGATTGCCATTGATCCAGATCCAGTCGCGTCCGCGCGCCAGCTGCGTGAGCCTTGCCCGGAAGATTTCCGGCAGATGGGCCGAGCCCGTCCGGTCGTGGAAATTGTCGCCGAGGCTGACGACGATCGCCGGATCGTACCGGTCGACGGCGGCTTCGAGAACCTTCAGTGTCGCCAGCGTATCGTAGGGCGGCAGCATCATGCCGCGCCGGGCGAAGGCCGCGCCTTTTTCCAGATGCAGGTCGGAGACGACGAGCAGCCGTGTCTGCGGCAGATAGAGCGCGCCGAGCGGATCGCAGACCGCGTCGACGCCGGCAACGGCCGTGCGAGCGGAGAGGGAGCCGCAGTCCTGTATGTCCGCCGATGCCAGCGTCAGCCTCTGCATTACCTGTCCTGTGTCGGGTCCTTGCCGATGGCTTCGGCGAGCAACTCGTCCGCCGCTTCCGCGAGCAGGAAATCCTGCGCCTCGCCGGCCACCGGTTCCTTGCCGATTTCCAGCATGATCGGCACGGCGAGCGGCGAGATGCGGTCGAGCCGACGATGCGTGATACGGTCCTTGATTCGCAAAAGCATATCGCCCAATCGCCGAATATCCAAAAGTCCCGCCGCCGCATCGTTGCGTGTGGCCTCCAGCAGGATGTGATCCGGCTCGTGGCTCCTGAGCACGTCATAGATGAGGTCGGCGGAGACCGTGACCTGCCGCCCGGTCTTTTCCTTGCCCGGGTGGCGCTGCTCGATGAGCCCTGCAATCACGGCGCAATTGCGGAAGGTGCGCTTGAGCATGAAACTTTCGTCGAGCCAGGCTTCGAGATCGTCGCCCAGCATGTCCTCGTCGAAGAGGTCGGAAAGGGCGGGCCGCCCGGCGGCAAAGGCGTAGCCGAGGTCGTCGAGCGCCCAGACCGCCAGCGAATAGTCGGTGGCGACGAAGCCGAGCGGCCGGCGGCCGGCGCGCTCCAGCCGTCGTGTCAGCAGCATGCCGAGCGTCTGATGCGCAAGCCGTCCCTCGAAGGGATAGGCCACCATGTAGTGCCGGCTGCCGCGCGGAAAGGTCTCGATCAGCAATTCGTCGCGCCGGGGAAGCGCGGAGACGTCGCGTTGCAGCGCAAGCCAGTCGCGCACCTGTTCCGGCAGCGCTCCCCAGCGCGCCGGATCGTCCAGCATGTCCCGCACGCTTGCGGCGAGATAGGTCGACAGCGGGAATTTTCCGCCGGCGTAGGAGGGGACTTTGGGATCGAGTGAGAAGGCCTGGGAAACGAGGCATTCGTTCTCGCGAATGCCCTCGAAGCGCAGCACCTTGCCGGAAAACAGGAACGTATCGCCCGGCGCGAGCATTTCGAGGAAATATTCCTCCACCTTTCCAAGCGAGGCTCCGCCGCGTCTGGCGGCCCCCTTGGAACCGCGCTTGACCATGCGCACGTTGAGCATCGGCATTTCGACGATGGTTCCGAGATTGAGCCGGTACTGCTGCGCCACCCGCGGATTGGAGATCCGCCACAGTCCTTCCGTCGTGCGGCGGATGCGGGCGTAGCGCTCGTAGGTCTTCAGCGCATAGCCGCCCGTCGCCACGAAGTCGACGATGCGGCGGAATTTTTCCCGCGGAAGTCCGCTGTAGGGCGCGGCCGAGACGATTTCGCGATAGAGCGCGTCCTCGTCGAAGGGCGCGGCGCAGGCCATGCCGAGGACATGCTGGGCCAGCACGTCGAGCGTTCCTTCGCCGACGGGCGGTGTATCCTGTGCGCCGATGTAGTTGGCGTCGAGCGCAGCCTGGCATTCCATCACCTCGAACCGGTTGGCGGGAACGAGGATGGCGCGGCTGGGCTCGTCCATGCGGTGGTTGGCGCGGCCGATGCGCTGGGCGAGCCGCGACGCCCCTTTCGGCGCGCCGACATGGATGACGAGATCGACGTCGCCCCAGTCGATGCCGAGGTCGAGGGTCGATGTGGCGACGACGGCGCGAAGGCGGTTTTCCGCCATCGCCTGTTCCACCTTGCGGCGCTGGCCGACGTCGAGCGAACCGTGGTGCAGCGCGATCGGCAGCGTATCCTCATTGATGTTCCACAGTTCCTGGAACAGGATTTCCGCCTGGCTGCGCGTGTTGACGAAAAGCAGGGTCGTCCGGTGCGCGCGGATCGCTTCGTAGACTTCCGGCATGGCGTATTTCGCCGAATGGCCGGACCAGGGAACGTGTTCCCTGCTTTTCAGAATGGTGATGACCGGTTTCGCTCCGCCGGGGGCGATGACGAGGCCGGCATGGCGCTCTTCGCCGGCCTCTTGTCCGACGAGCCAGCGGCGCAGTTCCATCGGTTCGGCGACGGTGGCCGACAGGCCGATGGTCGAAAGGCGCGGTGCGAGCTGCCGCAGCCGTGAAAGCCCGAGCGAAAGCAGATGCCCACGCTTCGATGTGACGAGCGAATGCAACTCGTCGAAGATCACGTATTTCAGATCCTTGAAGAAACGCGGAGCCTCTGCGTTGGCGATCAGCAGCGCCACCTGTTCCGGCGTCGTCAGCAGGATATCGGGTGGGGCGAGCCGCTGGCGCTGGCGCTTGGCCTGCGGCGTGTCGCCGGTGCGCGTCTCGACGGTGATGGGCAGGTCCATTTCTGAGACGGGCTTCATCAGGTTGCGCTCGATATCGACGGCGAGCGCCTTCAATGGCGAGATATAGAGCGTGTGAATGCCGGTGAAGGGGGAGCCCGGCGGGATCTTCCCGCGCCGTGCAAGATCGGTCAACGCGGGCAGAAAGCCGGCGAGCGTCTTGCCCGCGCCGGTCGGCGCGATCAAGAGCAGGCTTTCGCCACGGCCGGCACGGGCGAGCAGTTCAAGCTGATGGACGCGCGGCTGCCAGCCCTTTTCGGCGAACCAGCCGGAAAAGGGCGGCGACAGCAGGACGGAGGCGGTGGTTTCGGAATAGCGCATCGCCCGAGCAAGCTAGCGGATCGGAGCCGAAAGGAAAGACAGGGGAGAAATGCGGCTTGACCTTCATCGATAATCATGGATAAAATATATCTATGATAGGAAGGAGACCCCGTTGAAACTGGGCGAGGGTGTCGAACAGGCAGTCCACAGCGTGGTGATGCTGGCGCAGCTTTCGCCGGACGGGCTTTTGTCGGCTGCCGCGCTTGCGGAGTTTCACGGTGTGCGCGCGAGCTATCTGCTGAAGCATCTGCAAGCTCTGTCGGGCGCGGGTATCCTGCGGACCCAGCCGGGGCCGAAAGGCGGCTATCGGCTGGCCCGCCCGGTCGGAAATATCTCTCTGCTCGATATCGTTCTCGCCGTCGAGGGACCGGAACCGGCGTTCCGCTGTCTGGAAATCCGCCAGCGCGGGCCGAACCCGCTACCGGGAAAGCCTCTGCGGCCCTGTGCGATCAACAGCGCCATGCAGCGCGCCGAACAGGCCTATCGGGCGGAACTGCGGCGCGTGACCATCGCCGATATTCTTACGGACGTGGGGCGTGATGCCGATGCGTCCGCCATCGCGGCCCGCAGCTGCGCCTTCCTCGCCATCCATGAGCGCAAACAGGAAGCCGGTCGGCTTCGCTGACCGTCGCCACAAAGAGGAGAAGACCCCATGAAAGAACGCTTGAACGCCGCCAGCGTCCAGCCCGCCGCCTATAAGGCGGTGCTTGGATTGGAAAACTATGTCGCGAAATCCTCCGGGCTCGACCCGCATCTGATCCATCTCATCAAGCTGCGCGCATCGCAGATCAACGGCTGCGCCTATTGCGTCGATATGCATGTCAAGGAAGCGCGCCGCGACGGGCTGTCGGAACAGTGGATCAACCTTCTGTCCGTCTGGCGCGAATCGCCGGTCTATAGCGACCGCGAACGCGCCGTCCTGGAGTGGACGGAAGCGGTGACCCGTCTTGCCGATACCGGCGCGCCGGATTCTGCCTACGAGCCGCTGAAGGCGCATTTCGATGAGGCGGAAATCGTCAACATCACGGTCGCCATCGCCACGATCAACGTCTGGAACCGTGTGGCCGTGAGTTTTCGCTCGCAACATCCGGTCGATACAGCCTGATTTCGACGGGTCCGCATCGCCATCGTCGGCGATCAGGCCGCGCAGGCTGCCGACAGGACGTCCTCGCCGTGGCGGGCGAGGAAGAGAAGGCCGGATACCGGGGCGCCTGCATCCATGCGGATCACTTCGCAGCGGCAAGCGAGGATCGCAAAGCCGTTTTCCGCCGCCAGTTGGCGGATGAAGGCGGCGGGGTGGGCATAACGCAGCGAGGGCCGAAGCACCGGGCCGGAAGCCTCGCCGCCGTCCTCCAGGGAAAACGCGAAAAGCCCGCCGGGCCGGAGCAGCCGCGCGACGCTCGGGAAAATGTCGTGCAGGTCGCCGAGATAGATCAGGACATCGGCGGCCGTTGCCAGGTCGCAGCGTCCTTCCGGCACACCGGGCCCGAAAAGACCGCTTTCGGCCGCCGGACGTGAGAGATCGGCTTTGGCGAGCCGGTCGTAAACCGCCTTTTCCGCCGCTTGCGCAAGCATATTGGTTGAAAGGTCGAAGCCTTCGAGCGTGCCGGCATGGGAGCGGATGCGCTGGCCGAACAGGCCGGTGCCGCAGCCGAGGTCCGTCACGACGGGAAAGTGGGCCGTCGCTCCGGCGTGATCGAGGATGAGCGCCGCAAGCTTTTCCGGGACGGTATAGGCGAGGCGCTCGACGAGAGCGGTATCGAAGCGGGCGGCATAGTCGTCGAAAAGCCGCTCGACATAGCCGGCCGGCGGGACGGCGGGCGGGCTGGTGGCGCCGAGGAGCGCGAGCTTCAGGCCGGCGCCGAAGATATCCGCCGGATCAAGCCGCAGCACGGTCGAAAGGGCGGCGATCGCCGCCTTCCTGCCGCCGGATTTCTCGGCATAGTCGGCAAGCTGGAACCAGCCGGCAGCCCAGGCGGGCGCTTGCTCCAGCGCTTGCGTCATCACCTCCGCGGCTTCCGCATGGTGTTTGGATTCGGCCAGCATGCGGGCGTAATCGGCCCGACGGTCCGCAACGGGATCGCCGGAGGAAAATGGGTGTCGTGCCATAGGCGAGGAAGCCGGAGCGGTGGAACTGGCGGATATTTTTCCAGGCTACGGCAAAAGGCAAGCGGTTTTTTCAGGAAAAGCGCAAGCGATCGCCGTCATCGTCGGGCGGCTTGCCGGAAGGGAAGCGTCGGCTTATCTGGAGGGGAAACGATCATCAGGAGAATCAGGGCATGTCGGACGGAGTGAACCGGTTTCTCGGCGATACGCCGCTGCGCATTTTCATCAAGCTCGTCATCCTCTCGGTGGCCGCGGGCTTCCTCATGTCGGTTTTCGGCCTCTATCCGGACGATATCCTCTACATGGCGCGCAATTTCGTTCTGGACGTCTGGCATAAGGGTTTCGCAGCACTCGGCCGGGTCGGCGACTATCTGTTGCTGGGCGCGGTCATCGTCGTGCCGATCTTCCTGCTGATCCGCCTTTTGAGCTACAGGCGCTGATCATGCCGCATCGCCGCTTCCCTTCTGCCCGTCCCGGACGGCGCGCCTTTCTCGCCGGTTCGGCCGCGCTTGCGCTGGCCGCCGCCGCCGGTTGCAACACCCGAGGGCCGGGATCGGGCGCCGGCCGCGACGAGACGGCGGCCACCCTTGCCCTCGTCAATCGGCTGCGCGCCGAAAAGGGGCTGCCGGCGCTCTCCGCCGATCCGGCCGCCCGCCGCGCGGCGCTGGAACAGGCGCGCCGCATGGCCGCCAGCGGGCGGATGGAGCATGTGATCGGGATTGGCGCGAGTTTTCCCGCGCGCATGAAGAGCATGGGGGTGACGCTGCCGGCCGCCGAGAATATCGCCGCCGGGCAGGATAGCGCCGCCAAAGCCTTCGACGCCTGGTATCGCTCGCCGAAACATCTGGAGAATATGCTGGGGGCGCATTATCGCGGGCTTGGCGTGGCGGTGGTATCCGATCCCGCGTCCGGTAATCGTCCCTATTGGGCGATGGTGCTTGCGGGGTGAAGAAGGCGCGTTCTTCCGACGCCGCCGGTTCTTTCGAAGTGACGCATCGGCTGGTGCTGTCGATCTCGGTGCCGATGACGCTGGGTTTCCTCACGACACCGCTGATGGGGCTGACCGGCACGGCCGTCGCCGGACGCCTCGGCTCGCCCGATGCGCTGGCGGGGCTTGCCGTCGGGGCGGTACTCTTCGATCTCCTGCTGGGGACATTCAATTTCCTGCGCGCGTCGACGACCGGCCTTGTGGCGCAGGCTTTCGGCTGCGGCGACCGGCGGGAGGAGGAGGCGATCTTCTGGCGCTCGCTGGTGCTTGCCGTCGCCTGCGGCCTGGCGATCGTGCTGCTGTCGCCATTGCTGCATGTGGCGGGCCTCTTCATCATGGCGCCGTCGGCTGGCGTGGCGCAGGTCACGTCCACCTATTTCCTGATCCGTATCCTGTCGGTGCCGATGGCGCTCACCAACTACACGCTTCTCGGCTTTCTTCTGGGACGGGGGCGTGCCGTCGCCGGCCTTGCTCTTCAGGCGACGATCAATGGTGTCAATATCGCGCTTTCCGTTCTGCTCGGGCTTCTGGCCGGTTGGGGCGTGGCCGGGATCGCCTGGGCGACGGTGGCGGGAGAGACGGTCGGCATGCTGGCCGGGTTCATGCTGGTGCTGTCGCGGTTTCGCGGCGGGGACCGGCCGAAACGGTCCGACATCCTGGCAAGGGAGCGGCTGCGGGCGCTCTTGTCGCTCAATCGCGACATCATGATCCGCACCTTCGTGCTGATCGGGGCCTTCGCCCTGATGACGCGGATCGGTGCGTCCTTCGGGCCGGTCGTATTGGCCGCCAATGCGGTGCTGATGAACCTCTTCCTCGTCGCGGGCTATTATCTCGACGGGATCGCCAATGCCGCCGAGCAACTCGTCGGCCGGGCGTTCGGAGCCAACGACCGCTCCGCCTTCGACCGGGCCGTCCGGCTGACCATGGGCTGGTCCTTCGGGCTCGGTATCGTGACGACGCTGTTGTTCCTGATGGCCGGACCCCATGTGGTCGCCCTGCTGACGACGACGCAAAGCGTGCGGGCGGAAGCGGAACTTCATCTGCCATGGGCGGCATTGACGGCCATAACGGGTGCGCTCGCCTTCCAGATGGACGGGGTCTTCATCGGCGCCGCCTGGTCGTCGGCCATGCGCAACATGATGCTGGCCGCCTTCGCCGGTTATGCGATTGCGCTTGCCGTGCTGGTGCCGCTCTTCGGCAATCAGGGCCTCTGGCTGTCGCTGAACCTGTTTCTTGCCCTGCGGGGGCTGTTCCTGCTCTCCCGCCTGCCGGCGCTGGCGGAGCGCCGCTTCATCCTTGCGCCGGGCCGGGGCTAGAGCAATTCCAGGAAAAGTGCGAAGCGGTTTTCCGTCCGGCATTGCGGAAAAACAAAGAGATAGAGCAATTCCAGGAAAAGTGCGAAGCGGTTTTCCGTCCGGTATTGCGGAAAACCGAAGAGATAGACCAACCCCGGCGAAATCCGGTTCGCCGGGGTTGGTCTCGTCTATTGTTCTCGCCGCATTATCCGGCGCCGGAGCGATCGTGATCCGGCTGGAAATACTCCAGGCCCGGCCCGGCTGCTTCGCTGCCTGTCAGGCGAGCGTCGGGCGCCATCGCCGCATGCCGGCAAGGGCGGACCAGTCCAGCCAGTCCGTCCGGTCGCTGGGCGGCGCGTCTTGCACCCGGTCGGCGATACCGGCGTCCGCCTGCGCGATCTCGCTGCGCGCGCGCAGCCAGCGACTGTATTCCCGGCCTTCGGGACGCCCTTCGGCCTCCCAGATTTCATAGGCTCTTTGCCGGATACGTTCCTCGTTCGTTTGCATTTTCAGTCCCTTCCTGGCCTTTTTGGCCGTTAGACGGGATCAGTGCTGGTCTGGTCGACGAGGGTGCCGGCACAGGCCAGACACGTCATCCGCATCGGGAAAACCCGAAGCGGGGTTTTTGGTTCCGCCCGGGTCAGATCGGCCGGTCCGCCCAATGGGCGACGCGGCTGTCGCGGATATCGCGGATGGAAGATAGCCCATCCCGGTCGCAAAGCCGCACGAGGCCGGTAATTATTCTAGCCGGCAGATCCGGCCCCGCATAGACCATGCAGGAATAAAGTTGGACGAGATCGGCCCCGGCGCGGATTTTCTCCGCCGCCGTTTCCGCCGAGGAAATGCCGCCGACCCCGATGATCGGCAGGGTTTCGCCGACGCGCCGGCGCATTTTCGCCAGCACGGTCGTGGATTTTTCAAACAGCGGCTTGCCGGAAAGTCCGCCCGCTTCGCCGGCCAGGCGGCGGTCGCCAAGGCCTTCGCGGGACAGCGTCGTGTTGGAGACGATGAGACCGTCGAGGGGATGCGAAAGCGCCAGGTCGGCGATGTCGTCCAGCCCTTCTTCGGTGAGATCCGGCGCGATCTTCAGGAAGACGGGAACGTGCCGGCCGCCCCGCGCGGCTTCTTCGGCGCGCGCTGAAAGAACGGCGGAAAGCAGCGCGTCGAGGCTTTCGCGAGCCTGAAGATCGCGCAGGCCCGGCGTGTTGGGAGAGGAGATATTGGCGGTGAAATAGCGCGCGACGCCGTAGAAGGCGCGGATGCCCGCCACATAATCCGCAATGCGATCGGCGCTGTCCTTGTTGGCGCCGATGTTGACGCCGATCAGCGCATCGGGCCGGCAGGCGCGAAGGCGCGCGAGCGCCGCCGCATGGCCGCCGTTGTTGAAACCGAGCCGGTTGATGACCGCCTCGTCCTCGACGAGGCGGAAGATACGGGGCTTCGGATTGCCGGGCTGCGGGAGCGGCGTCAGCGTGCCGACCTCGGCGAAGCCGAAGCCGAGCCGGATCAGCGCTTCCGGCACCTCGGCATTCTTGTCATAGCCGGCGGCGATGCCGAGCGGATTGGCAAAGGAGAGATTGGCCACCGTCCGGGCGAGACGCGGATCGGCCGGCGGCGGGCAGGCCGGAACGATGCCCGCCTTCAGGGCGGCGATCGAAAGCCCGTGCGCCGTTTCCGGATCGAGCAGGAACAGGCCCTTGCGGCCGAGAGCGGAGAGCAGCGACATCATGCGGGCATCTCCGGGAAGCGGTGGAGGCCGTCCTTGCCGAGCGGCAGCGGCTTTTCCCATAGCACCGCGGAAAGGGGAAGCGTGGCGTAGAGGTGGGGGAAGAGATCGCCGCCGCGCGATGGCTCGAACCGTAATCCGTCGCCGAGCGCTCCGGCGTCCACGGCAATGAGCCGCAGATCCTCCTGTCCGGCAAAATGACGGGCGGCGGTCTCGGAAACCTGCATTGCCGTCGAGAAGTGGATGAAGCCGTCGGCAAGGTCCACCGGGGCTCCGGCGAAAAAGCCGGCCTGTTGCGCCTGCCGCCACAGACTGGCCGGAACGATCTTGTAGACTACATTGGACATGGCCTGCTTCCCGATGCTTGCGCTTTCTACCGCAAGCGCTTGCCGCAACGGGCTGCGAATGTCTACCGTTGATGCCGGCCACCGCCGGGTTTTGGAGGACTTTGATGCGAATTCTTTCCCTGTCGCTTGTCATGCTGATCCTCGCCGCGACGGATCCGGCCGCCGCCGGGGGCGAAGGCCGCTATCGCATGGAGAAGACCGGGGACGGTATCCTGCGTCTGGATACGGCGACCGGTGAGATGTCGCTTTGCCGCGAACGGGACGGGCAGATCGCCTGCCGCATGGCGGCAGACGAGAGGGCGGCCTTCGAAGCGGAGCTCGAGCGGTTGACGGACCGCGTCGAGGCGCTGGAAAAGGCCGTCGCGGCCTCGGCGGATGCCAAAGCGCGACTTCCCACCGATGAAGAGATCGACCGCACCATGAGCATCATGGAGAAAATGATGCGGACGTTCATGGGGATCGTGAAGGGCCTCGAGGGCGGCGGGGACGACACGCCCTCCAGCGAGGATGCGGTCCCGCAGAAGACCTGACGGAAATGACGCCTGAGCCCTTGTTCGCCCTTGATCGTGCATAAGTTGAAAAGACTGTCTTTTGCCAGCTTTTCCTGATCGGAAAACTGGATTAGCTTTGCAGGCGCCTCGCAGCAACAGGAGACCCTCATGCTCAACGAGTTCAAGGAATTTATCGCCCGCGGCAATGTCATGGACCTGGCGGTGGGCGTCATTATCGGCGCGGCCTTCAACAAGATCGTCGATTCCGTCGTCAATGATCTGGTCATGCCTATCGTCGGCGCGCTGACGGGCGGCGGCTTCGATTTCTCGAACTACTTCATTGCGCTTTCGAGCAATGTGACGGCGACCTCGCTTGCGGCCGCCCGCGAGCAGGGCGCGGTTTTCGCTTACGGCAATTTCATCACCGTCTTCATCAACTTCCTCATTCTCGCATGGATCATTTTCCTGATGATCAAGGGCGTGAATCGCATGCGTTCCTCTCTCGAGAAGGAAAAGGCCGTCGAGGCCGCCCCGCCGGCGGAGGACGTGCAGCTTCTCGCCGAAATCCGCGATCTCCTGAAGGCGCGTCCGATCGCCTGAGGCCATCGGCCGGAAACTCAGGCCCGGGGTCGTTGCGCCCCCCGGGCCTTTCCCGTTCAGGCCGTTGCGCCGGCGGTCTTTTCCTGATGGATCTCGATAAGGCTGGGGCGGTTTAGCGCGGCGGCCCGTTCCAGCGCTTCCGGCAGCCCGGCCACATCGGCGAGCCGTTCGGCCGGAAGGCCGTAGGCCGCGCCGATGGCGAGGAAATCCGGCGCGGAGGGTTTCACGCCTTCCGGCACGATGCCGGCTTCCAGCATATAGGCCTCGATCTCCTGATAGCCGTCGTTGTTCCAGACGAGGAAGACGACGCGCGCACCGGCATCCGCCGCCGCCCCGATCTCCGCCAGCGAGAACTGGAAGCCGCCGTCGCCGACGAGGCAGACGATCGTCGCGTCGGGCGCGGCAAGCGCGGCGCCCACGGCCGCCGGCGGCGCATAGCCGAGCGCACCGTAGCCGGTGGCGGCATTGAACCAGCTCCGCGGCCGCGGTGGATCGCAATAGTAGTTGCCGGCATAGATCGCCTGCGTCGAATCGCCGACGATGATCGCCGTCGGCAGCGTGCGGTAGATGGTGTCGATGATGCCGATCTCGGTGCGCATCTTGTCGGTCAGCTCGGCCCAGCTGGCCTTGCGCGCGGTTTCGGCGCGTTGCGCGCCGTCGCTTGCTGCGCGATGCCCCTCCAGGAAGCCGGAGATGCCGGCGGCCGCCGCCTTTGCGCTCGAAAGGATCGAGAGCGTCGCCCGGCTGTCGCGCGCAAGCTGTGCCGCGTCGATATCGATGCGGATCAGCGACCGGAGGTCAGGGAAGTCGCCGTCGACGTTGATGTCGTAGTCGGTGGGGCCCATTTCCGTGCCGATGGCCAGCACCCGGTCGGCCTCGGCGAGCAGGCGGCGCACCGCCTTCAGGCTGGGGCTTGCCGGCACGCGCAGCGGATGGCCGGCGAACATGCCGCGGGCATTGACCGTCGTCACGACCGGCGTGTCGATCCGCTCGGCAAGCAAGCGGATTTCGTCTTCGGCGGTGATCGCGCCGCCGCCGAGAAGAATGACCGGATGCCGGGCGTCGGCGAGGAGGACGGCGGCGCGCTGGAGTGTCTCGGCGTCGGCGCGCGGGCGGGTGGCGGTGGCGGCCCGGAAGGGGCCGGGATCGATCTTGGCGGCCATCACATCGGTCGGTATCTCGATATGAACGGGTCCCGGCCGGCCCGAAAGCAGCACGGAGAAGGCGCGTTCGATCACCGCCGGCAGGTCGGTGGGATTGAGCAGCGTGTGCGCATAGAGGGCGAGCGACTTCATCATCCCCAGCTGGTCGGGCAGCTCGTGCAGCAGCCCGTGGCCGTGGCCGAGCGAGCAGCGCCGGTTGACGCCGGAAATGACCAGCATGGGCACCGAATCCTGCCGGGCCTGCGCCATCGCGGTGATCGTGTTGGTGAGACCGGGCCCGGTGATGACGAGCGCGACGCCGGGCTTGCCGGAGACGCGCGCATAGCCATCGGCCATGAACCCCGCGCCCTGTTCGTGGCGGGGGGTGATGTGGCGGATCTTCGAGGCGGCGAGCCCGCGATAAAGCTCGACCGTATGTACGCCCGGAATGCCGAACACGATATCGACGCCATTGGCCTCCAGCAGGTCGACGAGGACTTCTCCAACGGTTCTGGCGGTCATGCGCGGCGCTCCTGCGGCAGGGTGGATCGGGTGGCGAGGCTGGCGATGCGCCGGCAGGCCTCGTCGATATGGTCGTCCGGGACGGTGAGGCTGAGGCGGATGAAGTTTTCCGCCCCTTCGCCGAAGGAGGAACCCGGCATCACCGCCACGCCCTCCTCGCGCAGCAGCCGCCAGGCGAAGGCCTCGCCGTTCATGCCGGTGCCGGAGACGTTAACGACGATGAACATCCCGGCCTCCGGGGGAAGCGGCGACAGGCCCGGCACCGGCTCAAGCGCGGCGGCGAAGCGCTGCGCCCGCCGCCTGTAGGTGTCGCGCATATGCGCGGCGGTGGGGATCCGGTTGTCGAGCGCATAGGCCGTCATATCGGCGATGAAGGGCTGGCCGCCGAACAGCATCGTCTCGGAGACGGACAGCAGGCGCGTGCAGAACTCGGCCGGCCCGATCGCCCAGCCGCTGCGGAAGCCCGGTGCGGCGTGGGATTTCGAGATGGAGGAGACGACGATGGTGCGCTCGGCGAGTTCGGGGTCGTCGAAGGGCGAGGCGAAGACGCCGTCGAAGACCAGCTGTTCGTAAACTTCGTCGCAGACGATCCAGAGGTCGTGCTTGCGGCAGATCGCGCCGATCTTCGAGATTTCCGCCGCCGAAAGCACCGCGCCGGTCGGATTGTGCGGCGTGTTGAGAAGCAGGACGCGGCATTGCGGCGTGATCGCCGCTTCCAGATCGGCCGCCTTCATGTGGAAGCCGTTCTCCGGCCGCAGCGGCACGGTGATGCGTTGCGCGCCGGTGGCGGCGATGACGCCTTCGTAGGTGGCGTAATAGGGATCGCCGACGAGGACCGCGTCGCCGGCCTCGACCAGCCCCAGCATCGCCGCGAAAAGGGCGGTCTGGGTTCCGGGAAAGCACAGCACGTTATCCGCCGTCACGTCGGAGCGGCGGGTGCGGTACTTGCGCACCAGCGCATCGACGACGGAAGGCTCGCCGCGACCGTTGGAATAACGGTAGCGGCCGGCATGCATGGCGCGCGTGGCTTCGGCGAGAAGGCTCTCGTCCGGCGGCACGTCCGGCTCGCCGATGGTCAGCTCGATGATCGGCAGGCCCATGTCCTTCCGGTGCCGGGCCTCGGTGTGGACCGCCCATTTTTCGGCCCCGAGATTGGCGAGCCGGTCTGTGATGGAGGCGTAGCGCATCGTCCTTCTCCGCAAGATGACAGGTGTGGTTTATGCGGAATCCGCCGTCAGGCGGAGACCGAGAAGCGCTTCCACGGTGGCGAGCGCGATGGAGACCAGTTCGCTTTCCCCGAAAAGCTCACCGGCAAGGCAGCCCTCCAGCCAGAGGCCGTCGAGCAGGCCGTTGATGGCGATGGAGAGGCTGCGGCAGCGTGCGGGCGAGGCGTCCTCGCCGCGGGCCGCCAGGAATTCGGCAAGCAGCGCCTCCAGCGCGTCGCGAAAGCCCAGATACCCCTCCCGGTGGATCGCCGCCAGTTCGGGGTCGACGCTGACCCGGCTGATGAAGGAGGCCCAGAGCGACAGGCTGCGGCTGTTGGCGACGGGCTCCGTCAGGTTGATGACGATGAACTCCCGCAGCCGCTCGTCCGGATTGCCGGCCACCCGCGAGGCCTTTTCGGTAAGCCGGGCGATGACGACCCGATAGGCTTCCTGAAGGATCTGTTCCTTGGAATGGAAATAATGCCGGATAAGGCCGGGGGTGACGCCGGCGCGGTCGGCGATCTGCCGGACGGTCGCGCCTTCGAGGCCGGATTCCGCGATGCAGTCGAGCGTCGCCTCGATCAGATCGTGGCGGCGTTCGGCCTCGGGGGCGCGATGGAAGGTCCGGCGCGGCATCACGCGATATCTCCTTTCGTGCGGCGGGTTCCGGCTTACGCGGCGCGGCGCAGCACCGGCCGGGTGAGGCACGTCGGGCCGCCCTCGCAGGCGATGCACAGCGCATCCGCCTCGAACGTCTCGACGGTGCAGCCGGCCTCTTCCATCGCTGCCCGGGTCTTCGGGAAGCCGGCGACCATGATCACCTCATGGGGCCGGGTCGGCAGCACATTGAGCGAGAGGCCGTTGCTGGCGTGGAACTCATCCGCCGGCGCCTCGATCAGCCGGATGCCGCGCTGTTTCAGCAACTGGTAGAACGCCGCCGGCAGGAGCGGCGCGAAGACCAGCGCGAGATCGTCGGCAAGCGGGCTGATCACGCTCATCAGATGCAGGCAGGCCTCCTCGCCCTGCCACAGCGGCAGGTCGTAACCGAGAACCGTCACCCCATGCGGCGCAAGCAGCGCGGCAAGCTGGTCGATGCCCGACTGGTTGGTGCGCACGCCGCGCCCGACGATCAGCGTCTTGGCGTCGAGCCAGATGCAGTCGCCGCCCTCCACCGTGCCCGGCGCGGCGATCCGGCCGAGAATGGGGATCTGGCGTTCGCGATAGGCTTTCTCGTGCAGGTCCGTCTCTCCCGCGCGCAGGGGCTTGCCCATGCGCAGCAGGATCGCCCCGTGGTCCGACATCAAAGACGGGTCATGGGTGAACATCGCATCGGCAAGACCGTCGCCTCCATCTTCCAGCCAGAGGATTTCCGCCCCTGACGTCTCCACCAGCCGGGCGAAGGCCGCATATTGGCTGACGGCCCGCGCGCCGTCGAACGTCGGTCCGTAGTGCCACCGGGCCGGATCGGCCGTCTGGAGGCTTGCGCCCGGACGACGCATCAGAACGCGCAGCAGAGGGGCGGACATTTCCTGTGAACCGTAGGTGGCCATGCGATGCTCCTGGTGGATTGGCGGTGTGAGGAGGGCGGCGGGAAATTCGCCGGCTGCCGTTATTATACGCTTGAATAATTTCTTCACAAGTGCAACCATGGCTGTGCTGGAACGACATGACGGGCCGAAGATGCCCGCATGGACAAGAAAAAAAGGGGAGATTTGGCATGGCCCATGCAGCCTTTTTCCATGCGTGCACGGTGCGTTGGCGATGACGGAGCGCGCCGAGGCCATCGCCGTCCGGGGGCTGCGCAAGCGCTTCGGGCCGCTGGAAGTCCTGAAAGGCGTATCGCTGACGGCGCGTGAGGGCGATGTGATCGCCATAATCGGTGGCTCGGGTTCGGGGAAATCGACGTTCCTGCGCTGTATCAACATGCTGGAACTGCCATCCGCCGGCTCCGTGGCGATCCATGGCGAGACGATTTCCATGAAACCGGACGGTCACGGCGGTCAGACCCCTGCCGATCGCAGGCAGGTGCAACGCATCCGCTCCCGTCTCGGCATGGTGTTCCAGAGCTTCAATCTCTGGCAGCACATGACCATTCTCCAGAATGTGATCGAGGCGCCCGTCCATGTGCTCGGCCTTTCGAAGGGCGAGGCGGTGGAGCGGGCCGAAGGATTGTTGCGCCGCGTCGGCCTGTTCGAAAAGCGCGACGCCTATCCGGCCTTTCTTTCCGGCGGTCAGCAGCAGCGCGCGGCGATTGCGCGGGCGCTGGCGATCCAGCCCCATGTCATGTTGTTCGACGAGCCGACCTCCGCGCTGGATCCGGAACTGGTGGGCGAGGTTCTGGGCGTGATCGGCGATCTGGCGCAGGAGAAACGGACGATGATCCTCGTCACCCATGAGATGAAATTCGCCCGCAATGTCGCCAGTCATGTCGTCTTCCTCGCCGACGGGATGGTCGAGGAGGAAGGTCCGCCCGATGCGATCTTCGACGCGCCGCGGTCGGAACGGCTCCGGAAATTCATCAGCTCCATTCACTAGAAACAGAAACCGACAGAGGGAAAATCATGAAGACTGCCTTGAAGACAATCGCCCTTGCCGCCGCGCTCGGGTTTGCCGCCGCCACCGGGGCGAGTGCTGCGGAAGTGAAGGTCGGCTTTGCGGCCGAACCCTATCCGCCGTTTACCTCGCCCGACGCCTCCGGCAACTGGGAGGGCTGGGAAGTGGAGTTCATGCAGGCGCTCTGCGCCGAGGCCAAGCTCGATTGCGTCATCACGCCGGTCGCCTGGGACGGCATCATTCCGGCGCTGACCTCCGGCAAGATCGACATGATCATCGGTTCGATGTCGATCACCGCCGAACGGCTCCAGACCATCGATTTCTCCGACAAGTATTACAACACGCCGACCGGCGTCATCGGTCCGAAGGGCGAGGATTTCGAGGCGACGCCCGAAGGGCTCTCCGGCAAGACGATCGGCGTTCAGGTCGCCACCGTCCACCAGGTTTATGCCAACAAGTATTTCGGCGCGAACGGGGCCACCGTTAAGGAATATCAGACGCAGGACGAGGCCAACAACGACCTTGCCGCCGGACGCATCGATGCGGTTCAGGCCGATTCCATCGCGCTTGACGCCTTCCTGAAGAGCGAGCAGGGGGCCGCCTGCTGCGAGCATAAGGGCAATGTGCAGGAGGATGAGGAAATCCTGGGTCCCGGCGTCGGCGTCGGCCTGCGCAAGGGCGATACCGAACTCAAGGAGAAGGTCAACGCCGGCATCAAGGCGATCCACGAAAACGGCGTCTATGACGAATTCTCCAAGAAGTATTTCGATTTCGACATCTTCGGCGGCTGATCGCTTCCGCAATCCCGGTGCCGGCGGCGTGGTTCGCCGCCGGCCTTTTTCTGAAACGGACGCAATGTCATGGCCGACGCCGGATCGCTGATCAACTGGAGCCTTCTGGCTCTCGACCCGCCGGGCTGGGGCGGGGTGCTTCTGACGGGCTTCGCCAATTCCATCAAGATCGCCATCGGCGGCTATGCGCTCGGCCTCACGCTCGGCACCGGCGGCGCGTTGGGCAAGCTCTATGGCGGCCCGGTGCTGAAGGATCTTCTGGAAGTCTATACGACGGTGGTGCGCGCGGTCCCCGAACTGGTGCTGATCCTGATCCTCTATTACGCCGGTACGGATCTCCTGAACCGCCTGTCCCTCGCCCTTGGCTACGGATCGGTCGATATCAGCGGCCTTGCGGCCGGCATTTTCGTCATCGGCGTCGTCCAGGGGGCCTATTCGACGGAGGTGCTGCGCGGCGCGATCCGGGCGGTTCCCACCGGCCAGATCGAGGCGGCGCGCGCCTACGGCATGTCGCCGGGCCAGATCCTGCGCCGCGTCACGCTGCCGGCGATGCTGCCGCATGCCATTCCCGGCCTCTCCAATCTCTGGCTGATCGCCACCAAGGACACGGCGCTTCTGGCCGTCGTCGGATTCAGCGAACTGACGCTGGTGACGCGGCAGGCGGCGGGCGCGACGAAGTCCTACCTGCTGTTCTTCTGCGCGGCGGGTGTGCTCTACCTGCTGCTGACGCTGTTTTCCAATATGGTGATCGGTGTGATCGAACGCCGCTACCGGCGCGGCCTTGCGGGGCACGCCTCATGAGCGACGAGACCGTTTCGGCGACGGCGATCACCGAACTCCCGTCACGGGAGGGGTTTTTCAAGCCGCATCGCATCGTGCTGATCGTCATCGCCCTTCTGGTGGTGTTCTGCGCTGTCTGGTTCATGCGCTGGGACTGGGTGCCCCGCTATGCCGGCAGACTTGCCTATGGTGTCGGCGTCACCCTGCTGATGCTCGTCAGCACATCGGTGCTCGGCTTTCTCCTCGCCCTGCCGATCGGTCTCGTGCAGGTGACGGGTCCCTGGCCTCTCAGGATGCTGGCGCGCGGCTTCTGCACCACCATTCGCGGAACGCCGCTGCTTCTCCAGCTCTGGCTGCTCTATTACGGGCTCGGCTCGCTGTTTCCGCAGTTTCCGGAAATCCGCAATTCCTTCCTCTGGCCCTACCTGAGGGAAGCCTGGCCCTACGGCGTCGCGGCGCTGACCATTTCCTTCGCGGCTTACGAGGGCGAAGTGATGCGCGGCGCCTTCGCCGGCGTGCCGCGGGGAGAACTGGAGGCGGCCCGGGCCTTCGGCATGAGCCGCCTCACCGTCTTTCGCCGCATCTGGCTGCCGCGTGCCGTGCATCGGGCGCTGCCGACCCTGAACGGCGAGATGGTGCTGCAACTCAAGGCGACGCCGCTTGTCGCGACCATCACCGTGATCGATGTCTATGCGATCATTTCGAAGGTGCGGCAGGAGACCTATATCACCTATGAGCCGCTCTTGTTGCTGGCGCTCATCTATCTGTGCCTCACCGCCGTTCTGGTGGTGGCTTTCCGCTGGTTCGAAAACCGGATTCCGACGCGTGGTGCCTGACATGACGATTCACGAAAATCTCCGCAATGCGATGACCGGGATGGTGGCGATCCGCCGCGATCTCCACGCCCATCCCGAACTGGGACTCGAAGAGGTGCGCACCTCCGATCTGGTAGCGCGGCAGCTGGAAAGCTACGGCTACAAGGTCACGCGCGGCCTGGCGAAGACCGGTGTCGTCGCGACGCTTTCCAATGGCTCCGGCCGGCGGTCGATCGGCATTCGCGCCGATATGGACGCCTTGCCGATCCAGGAGGAGACGGGGCTCGACTATGCCAGCAGGATCCCGGGCAAGATGCACGCCTGCGGACACGACGGCCACACCGCGATGCTGCTCGGAGCGGCGAAGGCCATCGCCGAGAGGCGGAATTTCGACGGCACCGTACATCTGATCTTCCAGCCGGCGGAAGAGAACGTCGGCGGCGCACGGATGATGGTCGAGGAAGGACTTTTCGAAAAATTTCCCTGCGACGCGGTCTTCGCGCTTCATAACGAGCCGGGCCTGCCTTTTGGCCAGTTCGCCTTGCGCGAAGGGCCGATCATGGCGGCGGTGGACGAGGCCAGGATCACGGTGAACGGCCGCGGCGGCCATGGGGCGGAACCGCAGGAGACCGCCGATCCCGTCGTGGCGGGCGCCTCGATCGTCATGGCGCTCCAGACCGTGGTCTCGCGCAATATCCACCCGCTCGACCCGACCGTGGTGACGGTGGGCGCCTTCCATGCCGGCTCGGCGAGCAACATCATTCCGGAGCGGGCCGAAATCACCGTCGGTATCCGCTCCTTCGATCCGGCGGTGCGCGACGAGCTTGAGCGCCGTATCCGCCTCATTGCGGAGCGGCAGGCCGACAGCTACGGGATGACGGCGACCGTCGCCTACGAACGCAGTTACGATGCGACCATCAACCACAAGGCGGAAACGGATCTCCTGCGCGACCTTGCCATCCGTTTTGCCGGTGCGGACAAGGTGGTCGACCTTGCCCGCCCCTTCATGGGCAGCGAGGATTTCGCCTATATGCTGAAGGAGCGGCCCGGCTCCTATTTCTTCCTCGGCGGACGGACCGGCGAAAACGATCGCCCGCTCCATCATCCGGGCTATAATTTCAACGACGACCTGCTGCCGGTGGGCGCTGCTTTCTGGACGGAACTGACGGAACATTACCTGCGTGGCGCCTGAGCGGGAACCCGATGTTTTCGCAGGCCTTTTCCTGACGAGGTGCTTCCAGCCTCGCGCCAGCTTGCGCGTCTAGGTTCTGCCTCGGCCAGCATGCAGGCCCGATGGTGAAAGACAGGACCGCACCCTCCTTTCGCCAGGCCCCGGGCCTGCATGTGGCCTTTCCTGCCGGCCCGCATATGGCCTTTCCTGCCGGCCTGCGACGCGTCGGCATCTTCCCCCGCAAAACGTCCTCTGCTATCCCCTGCCGCAAGAAGGGAGACCGGAATGGCAAAGATTGCGGCTGAATGCACGACGATGGCGGACATTCGGGAAAACATCGACCGGGTCGATCAGGAACTGATGACCCTTCTTGCCGAGCGCTGGAGCTATATCGGGCGTGCGGCGGAGATCAAGGCCGGGCTCGGCATCCCCGCCGACGTGCCCGAACGGGTGCGCAAGGTTCGCGACAACGCGCGGGCGAACGCCGTCCGCCACGGTCTCGACGGGGATTTCTACGACGCGCTGTGGGGCAGGCTCATCGAGCATGCGATCGACCACGAGAAATCGGTGCTCGGCGAAGAATAGGGCCGTTTCGCCCTATCGCATGTTGCGCTTGCCGAGGTGATCCTCCCAGTCGAGCGCGGTGCGCACGATGAAGGCGAGGTCGTCATGTTTCGGCGTCCAGCCGAGCGCGCTCCTCGCCACCGAGGGGTCGGCGACGATCGAGACCGCGTCGCCCGGCCGGCGGCCGGCGATGCGCACGGCAAAATCACGGCCGGAAACCGCTTTCACCTGATCGAGCACTTCCAGGACCGAAAAGCCGCGGCCATAGCCGCAGTTGGCGACGATGGAGCCTTCGCCGGCGCGCATGCGCTGCAAGGCGTTGAGATGGGCGGCCGCCAGATCGGAGACATGGATGTAATCGCGGATGCAGGTGCCGTCCCGCGTGTCGTAGTCGGTTCCGAAGACCACCATGCCATCGCGCTTTCCAAGGGCTGCCTCGCTCGCCACCTTGATGAGATGGGTCGCGCCGGCCGTCGACTGGCCGGTCCGCCCGCGCGGGTCGGCGCCGGCGACGTTGAAATAGCGCAGGACCGAATAGGTGAGGTCATGGGCGGCCGCGGTGTCGCGCAGCATGATCTCGGTCATCAGCTTCGAGGAGCCATAGGGCGATTCGGGGCGCAGCGCCGCGCCTTCCCTGACCGGATCGGCGCTGTCCGGCGTCCCGTAGACGGCGGCGGTGGAGGAAAAGACGAAATGCGGAATGCCGGCCTCGACGGCGGCGGCGATCAGGGCGCGCGACCTGACCGTGTTGTTCTCGTAATAGGCCAGCGGGTCGGCCACCGATTCGGGCACGACGATGGAGCCGGCGAAATGGATGATCGAATCGATCGTGTTCTCGCGGAAGATCGTCGACAGCAGCTCCCGGTCGGCGATATCGCCCTCGTAGAAGCGCGCCTCGGGTGCGACGGCCCAGCGGAAACCCGTGGTCAGCCGGTCGATGACCACGACGTCCTCTCCGGCGTCGATCAGCGCCCACACCATATGGCTGCCGATATAGCCGGCTCCGCCGGTAACGAGAACTGCCATGCCGTTGCTCCTGCTTGTTTCATGGGCCGAAGGTCGGCTTCGCTCTTAGCAAAGTTCTCGAAGGATGCCGAGGGCCTATCATGACGGGAAAAAGCATGTCCGATCGTTTTGTCTTATTGTCCGGCTGCTCGGGCGGCGGCAAGTCGACGCTTCTTGCAGCCTTGTGGGCGCGCGGACACCCCGTCGTGGAGGAACCGGGTCGCCGGATCGTCCGGAAACAGTTGCAGGACGGTGGGGACGCCTTGCCGTGGGTCGATCTTGCGGCCTTTGCCCGGCGGGCCATTGCCATGGCGATGGTGGACAGGGTGGGGGCGAGCAGGGCGGCGGCGCGGCAGGAGGGCTGGGTTTTCTTCGATCGCGGCCTGATCGATGCGGCTGCCGCACTGGAGGCCGCGACCGGCGAGCCGGCGCTTGCCGCCGTTGCCGCGCATCGCTATCACCGCCGCGTCTTTCTTGCGCCGCCCTGGCCGGAGATCCAGGACCGCGACCATGAAAGACGCCACGACTTCGCGGCGGGGGTCGCCGAATACGAGCGGCTCGCCGCGATCTATCCGGCGCTCGGTTACGAGACGATCCTGCTGCCGAAATGCCCTGTCGGCGAAAGGGCGGATTTCGTGCTTTCGCGGCTTGCCGTCTGAGCGAGAGCGTTTCCGGTGAAAATCGGTTCCCGCTCTGGCCGGTCAGTCCCGGTCGATGGACGCGAGCGCCTGACGGAGATCGTCGATCAGGTCGCCTTCACCCTCGAGGCCCACCGAAAGCCGGAGCAGGCCATCGCCGATCCCGGCTGCGCGGCGGGCTTCCGCCCCCATGCCGGCGTGGGTCATGGTCGCCGGATGGGCGACGAGGCTTTCCACGCCGCCGAGCGATTCGGCGAGCGTGAAGATGCGGACGGCGGCCACGAAGGATTGCACCGCCGGCACGCCGCCGGCGAGATCGAAGCTCAGCATGGCGCCGAAGCCGTCTTGCTGACGTTTGGCCAGCGCGTGGCCGGGATGGCTGGAAAGCCCCGGATAATGCACGGCCGAGACGGCGGGATGGCTCTCCAGGAACGCCGCGACCGCCGCCGCATTCGCCTCCTGCCTTTCCATGCGGGCAAACAGCGTCCGGATGCCGCGCAGCGTCAGATAGGCATCGAAGGGCGAACCGGTGACGCCGGTGATATTGGCCCAGAAGCCGAGCCGTTCGGCGTCGGTTGCGGCCGCGCAGGCGACGGCTCCGCCGACGATGTCGGAATGACCGTTCAGATATTTCGTCGTCGAGTGAATGGCGAAATCCGCACCCAGCGCGATGGGCCGTTGCAGGGCCGGGGACAGGAAGGTGTTGTCGACGGCGACCTTCGCGCCGGCTGCTTTCGCCTGTGTGGCGATGGCGGCGATGTCGACCACCCGCATCAGCGGATTGGAGGGTGTCTCGATCAGCACCAGAACCGGCTTGCGGGCAAGGGCCGCCGCAAGGGCCGCCGGGTCCGACTGGTCGACGAAGACGACGTCGAAATGCCCCTCGGCCTGCCGGGTCGCCAGCAGGCGGTAGGTTCCACCGTAGCAGTCGTGCGGCGCGACGATGAGATCGCCCGGGCGGGCGAGGGAAAGGACGAGATTGACCGCCGCCATGCCGGAGGCCGTGACGATGGCGTCGGCCGCCCCTTCGAGCCTGGCGATCGTTTCGCCGAGAAGGTCGCGGCTGGGGTTGGCGGTGCGGCTGTATTCGTAGCCGCGATGCGTCGCATAGTCCGAAAAGGCAAACGTACTGCTGAGATAGAGAGGCGGCGTCACCGTTCCGTATCTGTCATCGCTGGCGACGCCGTGCGCTGCTGCGATTGTCCTGCGATCCCGTTCCTGCATGTCCTGCCCCGCGCGCGCCGCATTTTCGGCCGGAAAGGCCGGATGTTTCAGTCGGGCGAGACTATTGACGGTTGTTTCGAAGCCAGACAAACGAATGATATTGTTGGCTCACAACAAAAAAATTGCACATGGCTTCACCGGACGGGAAAGGGCCGGGCGACCTGTTTCAGACCGTGCAGCGCCTCCTGCACGTCCGCGCGTCCCTCGGCGGCTTCCGGATAGACGGCATAGGCCGGATAGGTGAAATCCGGTGCGCCCTCCACCCGTTCCAGTTCGCCGGCCTCGATATGGGGCAGGACGGCCCCCTTGCGGAAATAGCCCATGCCGCCGGCGCGCAGGATATAGTGGAGACCGAGAAGGCCGAGATCGACCTGCAATGCGGGCTCGCCGAAGGCCGCTGCCCCAAGCCCGCGCGGGGCGGGAAACTGCGGTCCCCAATCGACCCGCACGTAATCGGTTTCCCCCGCCTGCCCGACGGTCGAGCGCACCAGCACGAGTTCCTCCTCCTCGACCAGTTCCACCCGGAAACCGGGCATCAGCCTCGGCGCATAGAGAACGGCAAGGTCGAGCACACCGGTGCGCAATTGCTCCAGCAACTGGTCCGCCACGCCGACCCGGGCGTCGATGGCGATCTGCGGACGCTCCGTCTTCATCCAGACCAGCCAGTCGAGCAGCAAGGGATTCCACAGGTTGATCTCGCCGCCGGCGGCCACCATGCTGGTGCGCCCGGGCGGGACGGTGAGCTGTTGGCGCGCCCGCTCCCAGACCTGCACGAAGGATTGCGCGAAACGCTCGAATTCCCGGCCGGCCGGGGTCAGCGACGCGCCGTTGCGGGTGCGGTGGAAGAGTTGTCGCCCCAGCGCTTCCTCCAGCGTACGGACGCGCGCGCTGACCGTCGTCTGGGTGACATGCAGCCGCTCGGCCGCCTTGAGGAAGCTGCCGGTATGGACGATTTCGAGGAAGGTTCGGGCCCGGTCGATATCCATGTCCTGCCTTTCAACGCGAAGAGTGCAATTTTTTTGTTATTATATCGTATTTAATTCTCTTTGCATTGGGACCTGCCGTCGCGCAGAGTGAGGAAATGTCAGACGATCCCGAGTTTCCCGGCCTTTCTTCGCCGCCCTGCCTCATGCATGAACTGTCGGCGGATTTCCGCATGGCGGAACGAAGGACCGCCCCCTGGGCGGAGGTCGCACCCTGGCGCAAGGACGAGCGCAAGCGGCTGATCGACGAACGCTTCGATCTGACGGTCGACGAGCGGCAGGCGAGCGCCGCGCGGATTGCCGCCGGGCTCGACGCCGTCATCCCGCTGCCGGTCGGCCGCATCTTCGGTATCTACTGGCCGTTCCGCGGCGAGCCGGACCTGCGCGACTGGGCCATCCGCGTCATGGGCGCCGGGGGGCGGATCGCCCTTCCCGTGGTGATCGAGAAAAAGCAGCCCCTCGAATTCCGCCTCTGGGCTCCCGGTGATCCGCTGGAGCGCGGCGTGTGGGATATCCTCGTTCCGGCGCAGGGAGCCGTCGTCCACCCGCATGTCGTCGTCGCGCCGGTGGTGGGTTTCGACGAAGAGAGATATCGCCTCGGCTATGGCGGCGGCTTTTATGATCGCACGCTTGCTGTTCTGCCGGGAGACCCGCTGAAGATCGGTGTCGGCTATGTGAAAAGCCGGCTGCCCACCATCTACCCCCAGCCGCATGACATTCCCATGGACCTGATCGTCACGGATTGATGCCGTCCGGGGTGACGCCGCCTTCAGGAAAGCGTTGCGACCGGATGGACGAAACCGGCCGACAGGAGACGATGGAGGCCGTTGAGCCGGCTTGCCAGCGCCGAGGCGCTTTGCGGCGCATAGCCGATGTCGATGCGGGGCAGGAGGTGGCGGTGCTCCAGATGGCTGGCGAAGAGATGGCCCGGTCGCGTGGTGAAACCGGTGCGAAAGCCGGCTTCCGCGGCAAGCGCCGCCTCCCTTTCCCCGCAGGCTCCGGCGCTGCCGTAGGGATAGGCGACATGGTCGACCGGACGGTCGAGCAGGCGTTCCAGATAGGACTTGTTGGACTGGAGTTCCGCGCGCGCGTCCGCTTCGTCCAGTCCCGTCAGGAAACGGTGGCTGCGCGTATGGCCGCCCACGGTGACCAGCGGATGGCGGGAGAAGTCGCGAAGCTGTTCTTCGCTCATGACGTAACGGTCGACGAGTGCGGGAATATCCATGCGATAGCGCGCGAAGGTCGGTGCGAGAGCCTCGGCTCTTGCCTGGTCGGTTCCCACCCAAAGGGTGACCTGCCGGATGGCGGCCGCCTTGCTGGCGAAATCGCCGCAGGAGAAGCGGCGTTCCATGGCTGAGACGTCCACCATGTCATTGCTCTTGACCATTTCGCGCAGGGCAAGCCACCAGGCGTAAATCTCCCGCGTGATCATCTCCGTCGGCACGAAGATCGTCATGGGGGCTTCCGCCTGTTCGAGCAATGGCAGGGCGTTATCCCGGTTGTCGAGATAGCCGTCGTCGAATGTCAGCAGCGCGAAGGGCCGGCTGTCCGGTTCGGCAAGCCGGCGCAGCCCTTCATCGATCGTCACGATGTCGCGGCCGGCCGCCCGCACCGCCCTGATGATCCGCGCGGTCTGCCCGATGCCGCAGCCCGTGCGCAATTCCGCATCCACATTCGAATGAACTTCATGAAACATTAGCACGACGCCCTTGCCGGTATAGGGCCGGGCGAGCAACGATCCGAGGCGGCTGCGATGCGCGGCTTCCTCCCACAGCCGTATCAGTTTCGGCCGGACGATCGCGGCGAGCCGGCCGGGCAGGGCCGGGAGCGGTTCGGATTTCAGGTCGCGGACCAGACGCTGGATGTTGTCCAGAAGATACGGCATAGGTTGACGTGCTTTTGGTTGAAGCAATCTTTGGTTGCCGGTGCAGTTTACGAAAAAGAAATGAATCATTCCTTATTTGTCCGGGCATTGTAATTGGATAGCCTCATGACGACGCCCCTGGTATCCGTGGTTGTTCCCTGTTTCAACACCCGGGATTGTATTGTGGGCTCGGTGAAGAGCGCGCTTGCCCAGGACGCCGTTCCGGTCGAGGTCCTCGTAATCGACGACGGATCGACGGACGGCACGCCGGAGGAGGTGGAGCGCGCCTTTGCCGGCGACGCACGGGTGCGTCTTTTTCGCCAGTCCCGCAACCAGGGGCCGTCGCCGGCGCGCAACGTGGGCTTCCGCGCCGCTTGCGGGCAATGGGTGGCCCTTCTCGACGCCGATGATTTCTGGCGGCCGAACCGTCTTTCGCGCCTGCTCGAACATGCCGGCGGGGCGGACTTCATCGCCGACAATCTGATGGCTTTCGATGCGATGGCGGATGTCGAGACCGGTGCGGTCTATAGCGGCCTTTCCGACCGCTATCTGACCTTCTGTGACTTCATGCTGCCGCAGGCCGCCGACCGGCATGATTTCGGATATCTCCAGCCGATCGTGCGGACGGATTTTCTCCGCCGCCATGGCATCTCCTATCGCGAGGACGTCCGGGCGGGAGAAGACCTCCTGTTCAACCTTCGCGTCCTGGCCGCCGGAGGCCGCGCCTTCTACGTCGACGAGCCGCTCTACATCTATGTGACGCCGGTCGGCGCGATCAGCCGGGGCGCGTCGCCCCATTCACGCAGCACGGCCGATATGCGGCCGCTCATCGCGGCGCTTGAGGAACTGCGCGTCGAGATCGGCGATCGTCTCGGCGAGGAGGAGCGGGCGGCCTTCGATCTGCGTCTTTCCGATCTGCGCGCCAAGGCGCCGATCGGCCTGTTCCATCGTGCGCGCGCGAAGCGTGATTATCTCGGCCTGATGAAGCTCGTTCTCACCGAGCCCGTCGTGCGCCGCAAGATGATCGTGCGGCTGCTTGGAAGCGGATAGGGCGCGCAAGTGCTGCTTCCCTGCGAATACGCAGTGATTTGTTTCCTTGCGAATGCGCCGTAATTTTATGCTCGAAATTACATGAAAATAAAGGGATGGCGCATTAAAGCTGTCCCGTTTCTTCCGTAATGCCTGTCGACGGTCGCAAAGACCCCGGCAGGAACGGCGGCGCCGACAGACAATCGGCGCCGATGGATCAGGACGGTCCCCGGGCCTCGGCTGCCTGGATTTTGATAGGGCGCGACAAGACAATGGCGGGTTTCATCAGCTCATCGGCGTTCAGCACCATTGCGGGCCTGATGTCACTGCTTTCCGGCTTCATTAGCAGCATCATCGTCGCGCGGCTTCTGGGGCCGGAAGGAACGGGCGAGGTGACCTTCGCGCTTTTCGTGGTGACGACCGGCGCGATCGTCACGGCGCTCGGGGTTCCGAACGTGCTGCTACGCTATATACAGACCTATGACCGCCCCGGAAATCCGGGCGGCGGTCTCACGCGGCGGCTTGCGCCCTATTTCGCGCTGCCGACGGCGCTTTCCGTGCTGGGGCTGCTCGCCTATGCGGCCTGGCTCCAGGCAAGCGGTGCGAAGACCGACCATATGCCCTCCACCTGGGTGATGACGGCCGTTCTGTTCCTGATCTATATGCTGGCCGCCGTCACCGATTCCGTCTCGCGTGGCCTGAACCGCTTTGCGGAAACGACGAAATACATCTTCTTCGGCTGCCTGCTGCAAATCCCGCTGATCGCCATCGGAGGCTATTTCTACGGTGTCGCCGGCGCGCTCGTCGGTCACGTCGGCCGGCACCTGCCGCAGGCGCTGAGATTGTATCAATATGCCTCCCGCAAACCTGCGCCGGAGGTGGTGATTACCGGCAAGATGCGGGAATTCGGGCGCAACAGCTGGATCTCCTCGGTTATCGGCCTGTTCATCTGGACACGGGTCGAACTGTTCTTTCTCGGCTTCTATTTCGCGACGACCGAAATCGGCCATTATGCCGCCGGCCTCACGCTGGCCGGCCTCGTCGTGCAGCTTCCCGCCCAGATGCTGGGGGCGATGACACCGCATCTCGGCCGGCATCACGACAATGGCGACCGGCCGCGCGTGCGGCGCACCTATCACCGGATCATGCGCTGGCTCGCCCTTCTCGTGCTGCCGATCTGCTTCGGCGGCGCGGCGATCATGGGAACCCTGTTGCCGCTCCTGTTCGGCGAGGAATTCCGCGAGGCGGTGCCGATGGCGCAGGTGCTGTTGGCGTTTGCCTGCCTCACAGCCTTCAGCGGCGTTCCCTCGGGCGTCATCGGAGCCTGTGAGCGCAGTGATTTCTTCCTCCGCGCATCGCCGGTCATCGCGATCCTTTCGCTTGCGATCTTCGCGGTTACGGTGCCCTGGGGCGGCGGGCTTGCGGCGGCCTGGGCGCGTGCGGCCGTTCACGGTGTCTGGCTTGCCTGGCTTGCCGTTTTCTGCTGGCGGCAGCTGGCGGTTCCGCTCAATCTCGTCGATCTGCTTCTGATCGCCTTCGCCGCTCTCCTGTGCAGTCTTTCAGCCTATGCGGTCCTCGTGGAAGTCGGCGGCTTTGGCGGCCTCATGCTCGCCGTGTCGGCGGGAGCGCTCACCTATGTGCTGGCGTTACGCGTGCTGCGGGTGATCCCGCGCGACGATGTGGAAGCGCTGGTCTCCAACCTTCCCGGCCGGATGCCCGAACGATTGGCGCATTATATCTATCACGCGATGACGCTGCTGGTCGCAACGCCTGCCCGGAGCAAGAGCTAGCCGATGCCGAAAACCCTGCCCATCGCCTTTGGTGGCTGCGCCGGCCACCTGACGCTGCCTGTGGATCAGGCCCCTCGGACGACGGGCGTCGTCCTGTGCCGGAGCTGGGGGTTCGACGAGCTTTGCACGCGGAAATTCCTGCGCCTGCTGGCCGAGGCGCTGGCGGAAGCGGGCTTTGCGGTCCTGCGCTTCGACTATCCCGGCACGGTGGATTCTCTCGACGGGCCGGACGGGGGCGGTCTTGCGGCCTGGACGGATGCGGCCGACGCCGCCTGCGATCGCCTGCGGGCGCTTTCCGGATGCGACCGGGTGGCGCTGTTCGGTCTGGGGACCGGCGCGCTGGTCGCCGATACGCTCGCCGCCCGGCGCGAGGATGCGGCCGGACTGATCCTCGCCGCGCCGGTCGTGAACGGGCGCAAACTCCTGCGCGAAACCGGCATCCGGGCGAAGGTGGTTCTGGCGGGGCTCGGCCTTGCCGACGATCCCGACCTGAAGGGGCAGGTGACCATCGGCGGCCTCGTGCTTGCGCCGGATGTCGCCGAAGCGCTGAAGACGGCCCGCCTCGACGGCAACGGTCCGGGGCGGATCATACCGCATCTCGTCGTCGCGCGCGAAGCGGTTGCCACCGACCGGGAACTGGCGGATCAGCGGGCGGCCGCCGGCCATCCGGTCACCACGCAGCCGTTCGATGGTTATGACAAGCTGATGGAGAATCCGACGGCCTCCCGGGTGCGGCGGAGCGTGATCGAGGGCATTGCGGCCTTTGCAACGGACGCCTTTCCCGAAACGATGAATGGCCCGATGCCCGCCGTCCGTAATCCCGAGACGCGGATAACCGGAGCGGAGTTTCAGGAGGAGGGCGTCGTTTTCAGACCGGAAGCCCCGCTCTTCGGCATCCTCTGCCGGCCGGTCTCCACCGGTGCGGCCGCCGCCGACCGGTCGGTCGCGCTGCTCCTCAATTCCGGTTACGACCATCACGGCGGCTGGGCGCGCAGCGGGGTCGCGATCGCGCGGGATCTCGCCCGCCTCGGCATTCCGTCGCTGCGCTTCGATTTCTCCAACATCGGCGACAGCCCGGCCGTCGCCGGTGATCCCGAGCAGGTTCTCTATACGGAAGGGCCGATCCGCGATGTTTCGGCGGCGCTCGACCATCTTGCCGTCGTCTGCCCCGGCTATCCCGTCGTCGTCGGGCGATGCAGCGGCGCCTATACCGCGTTACATGCTGCGGTCCGCGATCCCCGTATCCGCGCGGTGGCGCTCGTCAACCAGCTTCGTTTGATCTGGGATCCGGCGGAAAGTCTGGACGACGTCTCGCGTATGGGCCCGCGCTCCGTCGGTGAATACAGCCGCCGCCTCAGGGATGCCGAAACGTTCCGGCGTCTGCTGAAGGGCCAGGTCAATGTCCGGGCGGTCCTGCGGGGCTTCGCCCAGCACGCCGTGACCCGCGTTTCGCATGGTCTTGCGCCCTTCTTTCCGGGCATATCCAAATATGCCCGTTTCCGCGCGGAGTGCCACCGGATGTTCCGGGAACTCGATCGCCGCGCGATCCCGGTCTTCATGCTGTCCAGCGAGGGCGATGAGAGCCTGGAGCAGATCGCTCTTTATTTCGGACGGAAGCGGCAGGGTCTTCGCGCCTTCCGCCATGTGCGGCTCGAGACCATCGCGCAGGCCGACCACAACATGACGCCGCTCGCCGCGCAGGCGGCGTTGCGGCAGAAGCTCTGCGCGGCGCTCTCGTCGCTTTAGGTCGTGGTGACGATTTAACTATCTGAGCCAGATAGCGATTGCGGCGAGTTTGACGAAGCCCATGAAGTTGGCGAGCAGCTTGTCGTAGCGGGTTGCGACGCGGCGGAAGTGCTTGAGCTTGCTGAAGAAGCGCTCGATGCGGTTGCGTTCCTTGTAGAGATCGGTGTCGTATGTGCGCTGGAGCTTGCGGTTGCGCTTGGGCGGGATGACGACGGCGGTGCCGTTTTCAGCAATCCTGTTGGCGAGATGGTCGGCATCGTATCCCTTGTCGGCGAGGGTCGCCTCGGCCTCGATACCGTCGATCAGGTCATGGGCAAACGCGATGTCGTTGCGCTGACCGGGCGAGCTGATCAGTCGGACGGGAAGTCCGAGCGCCTCGGTAGCGGCATGGATCTTGGTGCTCAAGCCGCCGCGAGACCGACCCAGGCCCTGGGCATCCGCCCCCCTTTAGCCTTGCGCGCGCCAGCGGCGTGCTGGTGGGCGCGCACGATGGTACTGTCGATCATCAGCCATTCCAGATCGGCTTCATGGGCCAGCGTTTCCAGCATGTCATCCAGTACGCCCATCTCGATCCAGCGATAGTAGCGTCGCTTCACCGAGCGATAGTCGCCCAGTCGCTCCGGCAGGTCGCGCCAACGCCCACCAGATCGAGCCATCCACAACAGCGCGTCGAGGAACTTCCGATTGTCGGTGCGCGGGCCGCGTTTGCCTTTGGTGCCGCCCGGCACGAAGCTCTTGATCCGTTCCCACTGGTCGTCCCGAAGTGCGTCACAGTCCATCGCCGATCTCCCAAAATCAGCGTTGAATCTGATTTGCGACCGGATGGGAATCTTAAAACCTTAAATCGTCACCACGACCTAGGATGCCTCAGCCGTAGCGGCTGATGGCGAGGTCGGTCGCGTCGATCTCGGGTTTCCGCCCCGAGACGAGGTCCGCGATGACGCGGGCCGAGCCGCAGCTCATCGTCCAGCCGAGCGTGCCGTGGCCGGTGTTGAGATAGAGCCCGGCGATCCGTGTCGGCCCGATGACCGGCGTGCCATCCGGCGTCATCGGCCGCAAACCGGACCAGAAGGTGGCCTGCGATGCGTCCCCGCCGGGGAAAAGGTCGGTCACCGAATGTTCCAGCGTTCGCCGCCGTGCGGCCCCCAGATCGTTGGTATAGCCCGAAATCTCGGCCATGCCGCCCACCCGGATGCGATCCCCGAGCCGGGTGATGGCGATCTTGTAGGTCTCGTCCATGACGGTCGATTCCGGCGCGCGGGCGGCGTCGGTGATCGGGATCGTCAGGGAATAGCCCTTGACCGGATAGACCGGCAACGCGATGCCGTGCGGCTTGAGGATGAGCGGCGAATAGCTGCCGAGGGCGACCACCACCGCATCGGCGTGATAGGTCTGGCGGCCGGTGACGACGCCGCGCACCCGCCCGCCTTCCACGTCGAGGCTGCGGATATCCGTATCCCAGACAAAGCGCACGCCGAGATTTTCGGCCTGTTCGGCAAGGGCGGTGGCGAACTTGAAGCAGTCACCCGTCTCGTCCTTCGGCGTCAGCAGGCCGCCGACGATCTTCTCGCGCACATGAGCCAGCGCCGGTTCGACGCGGATGCAGCCGGCCGGGTCCAGCACCTCATAGGGGATGCCATCCGCCGCCAATGCCTGGACGTCCTTGGCCGAGGCGTCGAGCTGCTGGCTGGTGCGGAACAGCTGGAGGGTGCCCTGCATGCGCTCGTCATAGGCGATGCCGGTCTCGGAGCGCAGTTCGGCCAGCGCGATGCGGCTGTAGTCGGCCAGCCGCAGCATGCGGCTCTTGTTGATGGCATAGCGGGCGGAGGTGCAGTTCCGCAGCATCCGCGCCATCCAGCCGATCATGGCTATGTCGAGTTTCGGCCGCAGGATGAGCGGAGCGTGCTCCATGAAGAGCCATTTCATCGCTTTCAGCGGAATGCCGGGGGCCGCCCAGGGCGAGCAATAGCCGAAGGAGACTTCGCCGGCGTTGGCGAAACTGGTTTCGAGCGCCGGTCCCGGCTGCCTGTCGAGAACGGTGACCTCATGGCCGGCTTTGGCCAATTGGTACGCGGATGTCACGCCGATGATGCCGGCGCCGAGAACTAGGACTTTCATGTTGACCCCGGATGCGGATTGCGGATGGTGGACGATGTCAGCGGTAACGGCGCTCATAGCGGCTGCCGAGACCGGTCAGGATCTCATAGGCGATGGTGCCCGCGTCGCGGGCGATGTCTTCCAGCGTCTGGTGCGGCCCGATCACCTCGACGAGACTGCCGAGGCGCAGGGCGTTCTCCGGAAGAGCGGAAATATCGACGATCACGCTGTCCATCGACACGCGGCCGACGATGGGAAGGCGGATGCCGTCGTAATAGACCGCGCCGCGATTGCCGAGGCTGCGCGGCAGCCCGTCGGCATAGCCGGCGGCAAGCGTCGCAAGGCGCGTTGTGCGGTCGGTGACGTGGCTGGCGCTATAGCCCACGCGGGTGCCGGCCGGAACCGTTCGGGTCTGCACCACGGCGATGTCGAGGCGGACGACCGGCTCCATCGGGTTTGCCGCGCCGGCGGTCGGCGCGCCACCGTAAAGGGCGATGCCCGGCCGCACCAGCGCGCCATGGAAATCCCTGCCGAGAAAGATGCCGCCGGAATTGGCGAAGCAGAGGTCGATGCCGGGGAAGGCCGCCACCGCCCGGCGCATCTCGGCCTGCTGGTCGCTGTTCTGCGGGCTTTCCGGATCGTCCGCCGAGGCGAGATGGCTCATCACGAAGAGAAGATCCAGTGTGTCCGTCGTCTCGAGAAGCGCGCGCGCCGCCGGCCATTCCGCAGGTGCGATGCCGAGGCGCGACATTCCGGTGTCGACTTGCAGCACGGCCGGAAGCCTGACGCCGCGTCGCGCGGCGGCGGCCGACCAGCGTTCGACCTGTTCCGGCGAATTGAGGACCGGCACGATCCCGAGGTCGGCGCAGGCCGTTTCGTCTCCGGGCAGGAGCCCGTTCAGCACGAAGATCCGGGCGTCGTCCGGCAGGATCGATCTGAGCGCCTCCGCCTCGCGGAAGAGGGCGACGAAGAAATGCCGGCAGCCTTCCCGGTAGAGAACCGGGGCGACCAGCTTTGCTCCGAGGCCGTAGGCATCCGCCTTGACCACGCCGGCGGCGCGCGCCGGGGCGACGCGGCTGCTGAGCGCGCGGTAGTTTCGGGCCAGCGCCGCAAGATCGATGGTCAGATAGCCGGAAGCCACGGGAGCGGGACCGGGTTCTTCGACGGTGCGTTGCAGGGCGACGGCAGTCATGGGTTCCTCGCGGCGATTTTTATGAAGCCTAGTGAAAGAATGAGGAAATTACCATTCGAAGCGTGATTGATTGTTGCGCCAAAGAATATTTGTTGAAAGAAAAAGAGATTCTTTGGAGTATTCTGCGATGCCGGCCCTGGACGCGATCGACCGCAATCTTCTGCGCCTCCTGCGCCTCGATGCGCGCATGAGCAACGCCCGGCTTGCGGCCGAGGTCGGCCTGTCGCCGTCCGCCTGTCTGCGGCGCATCCGGATCATGGAAAAGTCCGGCGCGATCCGCGGTTATACGGCGATCGTCGATGCGGGCAGCGCCGAGGCGATGATCGCCGTGATCATCAATATCACGCTGGAGCGGCAGACCGAGGACCATCTCGACCGCTTCGAGGCGGCGGTGCGCAAATATCCCGAAATCCGCGAATGTTTCCTGATGACCGGCGGTTCGGATTATCTGCTGCGGGTGGAGGTCGCCAATGCCGGCGAGTTCGAGCGCATCCACAAGGAGATCCTCTCCGCTCTGCCGGGCGTGCTCCGCATCCATTCGAGCTTCTCGATCCGCAACGTGCTGGCAACGCGGGGACGGGGCCGGCGTTGAGCCGCGGGACGGGACTTACGTTGAGCCGGGGGACGGGGCTTACGTTGAGCCGGGGACCCTTAATCGTCCGGCGTTGGCCGCCTGCCGGCCTCCACGGCGGAGCGCGCCTTGTCGCGGTCGTCCATGAGTTCGTACCACATGGCGTTGAGCACGGCGAATGCCGCCGCGAGCGGCAGGCCGAGCAACCAGGAAAAATACCACATTCCGTCTCTCCGTCTTTCTGCGGGGGCCGGCCGGTCGGCCGGAACGGTCCCGTGAATTCCAGAGCGTCCTGCGTCCGGGCGCGTGAAGGACCCTCTAGTAAGCGTGCTTGTTCTTGTCGCTGACGCTTTCCTCGTCGACCTTTCCCCACAGCACCCGGTAGACCCAGGCCGTATAGGCAACGATGAGCGGCAGGAAAATCCCGGTTCCGACCAGCATGATGAAGAGCGTCATGTGGCTGGAGGACGCATCCCAGACCGTCAGGCTCGATCGCGGATCGATGGACGACGGCAGGATGAAGGGAAACATGGAAAGCCCCACCGTTGAAATGATGCCGATGATCGAAAGCTTGCTGAACAGGAGCGGGATGACCTCCCGGCGGCTGCGCAGCAGCAGCCAGCTTGCCGCCGCCCCGGCAAAGCCGAGGATCGGCGCGATCACCGTCCAGGGATGGAGCGCATAGTTGGCGAGCCATGCGCCCGCCTGCGGCGCGGCATCCTTCAGCAGCGGGTTGGCGGGGCCGTCCGTCACGGCCGGGCCGACCAGCACATAGCCGTCCATGCCAAAGGAAACCCAGAGGCCCGCAAGAGCGAAAAGGAGGATGACCGCGAGGGCGGCGGTTGCGCCGAAACGGCGCGCCCGTTCGGCGATTTCGCCGTTTGTCTTGAGAACCAGCCAGGCGGCGCCATGCATGACGAACATGGCGAGCGACAGCAGGCCGCAGGCCAGCGCGAACGGATTGAGCAGGCCGAAGAACGACCCCTCATAGAAAATCCGCATGTCGTCGGCGAAGCGGAACGGCACGCCCTGCAAGACGTTTCCGACCGCCACGCCGAAGATCAGCGAAGGTACGAAACCGCCGATAAACAGCGCCCGGTCCCAGTTGTTGCGCCAGCGCGCGCTCTCGCGTTTCGAGCGATACTTGAAGCCGACCGGCCGCAGGATGAGCGCCATCAGGATGGCGAACATGGCAAGATAGAAGCCGGAAAAGGAAACGGCGTAGAGCGGCGGCCAGGCGGCGAAGATCGCCCCGCCGCCGAGGATCAGCCAGACCTGATTGCCTTCCCAGATCGGGCCGATCGTGTTGATGACGATGCGGCGCTCCACGTCGGTCCGGGCGACGAAGGGCAAAAGCGTGCCGACGCCGAGATCGAAGCCGTCCGTAACGGCGAAGCCGAGCAGCAGTATGCCGAGCAGCAGCCACCAGATGATGCGTAGGGTATCGTAGTCGAGCAATTCATGAAGGATCATCGTCTTCACTCCGCCGCGGGCACGACCGCATTCGAGATGATGGGGGCTTCCGGATCGTCATCGTCCGAAGGCCCCTCCCGGATGGCCCTGATCATCAGCGTCATCTCGATGACGATCAGCACCGTATAGAGCGCCGCGAAGCCGAGGATCGTCAGGAGCACGGTTTCCGCACCGAGGCTGGAGACGGCGACCGCCGTCGGCAGCACGCCCTCGATGACCCAGGGCTGGCGGCCGAACTCCGCGACCACCCAGCCGAGTTCCGCCGCCACCCAGGGCAGGGGAATGGCCAGGACGCAAAGTTTCAGCAGCAGGGGATAGCGGTCGAGGCGTCGCCGGGCGGACAGCCAGAAGAAGGTCGCCGTGAGCAGGATGAAGAACATCCCGAGGCCGACCATGATGCGGAAGGACCAGAACAGCGTCGGCACATGGGGGATCGTATCGGCGGCGGCCTTCGCGATCTGCTCGTCCGTCGCCTCGCGCGGGTCGTCGACATAGCGCTTGAGCAGGAGCGCATAGCCGAGTTCGTGGCCGAGTTCGGCGAAAGTGTCCTGCGCCTCCGGTGCTATCGTTTGTTGCTGAAGGCCTGCCGCGCGGATGTTTGCAAGGGCGTCATAGGCTTCGATGCCGCTGCGAATGCGTTGTTCCGCCATTTTTTCCAGTTCGCTGATGCCGGGGATCTCCGTCGTCAGCGAGCGGGTGCCGATGAGGCCCATGACCCAGGGAATATGCACGGCGTAATGGGTCTCGCGGGCCTCCTGATCCGGGAAGCCGAAGGCGGTGAAGGCGGCCGGCGCGGGCTCGGTCTCCCACATGGCCTCGATCGCCGCGAGCTTCATCTTCTGATGCTCGGTGGAAAGATAGCCGCTCTCGTCGCCGAGCACGACCACGGAAAGCGACGAGGCCAGCCCGAAGGAGGCCGCCACCGTCATCGAGCGTTTGGCGAGTTCGATATGGCGTCCCTTCAGCAGATACCAGGCCGAAATGCCGAGCACGAAGACCGAGGCGCAGACATAGCCCGCCGAGACCGTATGGACGAATTTGGCCTGGGCCACCGGATTGAACACCACGTCGAAGAAACTGGTGATCTCCATGCGCATGGTCTGCGGGTTGAGCGCCGAACCGACGGGATTCTGCATCCATCCGTTGGCGATCAGAATCCATAAGGCGGAGAAATTCGAGCCGAGCGCCACGCACCAGGTGGCGACGAGATGGCCGACCTTCGACAGCTTGTCCCAGCCGAAGAAGAAGAGGCCGACGAAGGTCGCCTCGAGGAAGAAGGCCATCAGGCCCTCCATCGCCAGCGGCGCGCCGAAGATGTCGCCGACGTAGTAGCTGTAATAGCTCCAGTTCATGCCGAACTGGAATTCCATGACGATGCCGGTCGCCACGCCGAGCACGAAGTTGATGCCGAACAGGGTTCCCCAGAATTTCGTCATCTGGCGCCAGATCTGCCGCCCGGTCATGACATAGGTCGTTTCCATGATGGCGAGCAGGGTCGAAAGTCCGAGTGTCAGCGGTACGAAGAGGAAGTGATAGAGCGCCGTCAGCGCGAACTGGAAGCGGGAGAGGGCGACGATGTCTAGTTCCATGGTCTTGCCTCCGTTGGATGACCGGAAAGCGGCGTTGCGGCGACAGCGCGGTCTGGCTGACCCGTCCGGAGCCGGGCGAGAAGAGCGTCGAAATGCGGTTGCCCGCGGGTGGCGACGGCCATCAGGCGACCGTCCTCGACAAGTGCGATCCGGTCGGCAAGGGCGGCCTCCCGGTGGAGATGGGTGGCGATGACGATGCTGCGCGCTCCGCCAGCGTCGCGGATGCGGTAAAGGAGATCGCGCGCCGTGGCGTCGTCGAGCCCTTCCGTCGGTTCGTCCAGCAGCCAGAGCGGCGCGCCGTGCAGCAGGAGCCGGGCGAAGGCGAGACGGCGGGCCTGTCCCGTGGAAAGTCCCGCGCCACCCTCGCCAAGCCGGCTGTCGATCCCTTCGGACAGCGAGGCGACATGGGCGGCAAGTCCCGCCCCGTCGAGCGCCAGGCGCAGGCGGCCGTCGTCGGCCTCGGGATCGGCCAGCCGCAGGTTCTCGCCGATGCTGTCTGAAAACAGCTCGCTGTGCTGCGTCAGCAAAACGGCGGCAAGGCGCATCGCCCTTCCGCTTTCCGGGGCGATCTCGCCGGCAAGCACCGCCAGGATGGTCGATTTGCCGGCGCCGCTCGAACCGACGAGGGCCAGGACCTCGCCTTGCGGAAGGGCGAGGGTGATGTCCTGCAAGGCGGGCGTGCGTGCGCCCGGATGGCGCGCCGTCACCGCTTCGAGACGGAAGGCGAAGCCTTGCGGGGGGCGGGGCGGCGGGGCGGGGCGGCCCCCGGCTTCGGCGGCAAGTGATGGCGCGATGCGGCGGCTTGCCAGCAGCGTGCGGCCGAACTCCAGCGCGCCGCGCCGGAGCGCCGCGAAAGGTTCGAAGGCGGCGAGGGCCGCCAGGATGCCGAGGGCGGCGAGCGGCGCGCCGATCCGCCCGCTCTGCGCGGCCTCTCCGAGCGCCAGCAGCAGCCCTGCGAGAAGGAGCGTGGAGGCGAGGCCGAACGCGAAGGTCGCGCCGGCTTCCAGCCGGTTCAGCCGATCCTCCTGTCTTGCCGCATAGGCATCGGCCGCCATCACCGCCGCGACCTGCGCGCGAAGCCGGCCGGCAAGTTGCAATTCGGCCTGGCCGGCGACGAGGTCGATGGTCCGCGCCCGCATCGCCTCCAGCGCGACCCCGCGCCGGCGCGAGGGGCGCACGCCGAGGCGGGTGAGGACGAATGGAATGGCGAGGCCGGCGGCAAGCAGGAGGCCGGCGGCCATCATCCCGATGGCGGGTTCGATCAGCGCCAGGGCGATGGCGAGGACGCCGCCGGTCAGAAGCGCCACGCCGATCGGCAGGAGAAGGCGAAGATGGAGGGAATCGAGTGCGTCGATATCGGCGGTGAGCCGGAAGAGCAGCCGGCGCGGTTGCAGCGCAAGCCGGCGTGCCGCCACCGGTGCGGACCAGGCGACAAACAGGCGTTCGCGCAGCGCGGCAAGCGCCCGGAGCGTGGCGTCATGCGTCGTCAGCCGCTCGCCGTATCGCCCCGCTGTGCGGGCGAGCGCGAGAAAGCGGATCGCCGCCGCCGGTGAGAAGACATCGAAGGTGGCGGCGGTGGCGACGGTGAGGCCGGCAATCGCCGTGGCCGTGATGAACCAGCCCGAAAGGCCAAGCAGGCCGATGCCGGAGAGGACGGCGAGGCAGGCAAGCGCAAAACCGGTAAGCAGCCGGCGGCGGCCCTTGGCGGGAAGAAGCCGCGCAACCGCGGCGAGGCGGGTGACGTCGCGTTTCATTCGGCTGCCTCCGCCAGGATTTTCGGCTCGAGCATGATGATGCGATCCATTCGGGCCGCAAGCTCCATGTCGTGGGTCGCGACGATCAGCGTGCGGCCTTTGGCAAGCGTTGTCAGGCTGCGGGCGATATCCCGCGCCGTTTCGTCATCGAGATGCGCGGTCGGTTCGTCGGCCAGGAGGAGGATGCAGGCCGGGTCCGCGGCGGCCCGCGCGATGGCGAGCCGCATCACCTCGCCGCCGGAAAGCCCCCGCCCTCCTTCCGCAAGCAGGCGCGGCCCGTAGGCGGCGGCCGCACGCTCGAGACGGGCGGTGCGGATCGCCGCATCGACGGCTTCGGCGGGCAGGTTGCGGCCGAGCCGTATGTTGCTGCGGATGGTGCCGGTGAAGACATGCGGCGAGGGGCCGATCCAGCCGATCCGCGTCTGCCGGTCTTGTGCAGGCCGGATCTCGCCGGCGTCTGGAACCAGCAGGCCGGCAATAAGCGCGAGCAGGGTGGACTTTCCGCTGCCGCTTGGGCCGACGAATGCGATGCTCTGCCCGTGTGAAACGGAAAGATCGAACCCTTCCAGCACATAGGGTCCATCGCCATAACCGAAGGTCACGCCGCTGAGGCGCACGGCAGGCTCCATGGTTTCGGAAACCGCAGGGGCGGGTCTTGCGGCCCGAAAGTGCGTTTGTGGCCGGGGCGCGGCCAATCGATCCAGCGCCGCCAAGGCCGCCTGCCCGGCGGCCTTGTCGTGCCAGACGGCGGAAAGATCGCGCAGCGGCTCGAAGAAGGCGGGCGCCAGCAGGAGAACGAAAAGTCCGCTGCGGAAGTCGATCGGCGCGCCCCAGGCGCTGAGATCGATGCTGCCGAGCAGGCTGAAGCCGACATAGACCGCCACCATGGCGATGCCGATGGCTGCGAAAAGCTCCAGCACGGCGGAGGACAGGAAAGCGATCGCCAGCACCCGCATGGTGCGTTCGCGCAGGTCCTCGGCATTCTGCCGCAATCGCCCGGCCGTTCGATCGACGGCGCCGAGCGAGCGAAGGGTGGTCATGCCGCGCAGGCGATCGAGCAGGAAGCCGTTGAGGCTGCCGGTTGCCGCCAGCTGGCGCTCGCTTGCCGCCCGGGCCTGCCAGCCGACAAGCGCCATGAAGAGCGGGATCAGCGGCGCCGAGACGAGAAGGATGACGGCCGCGACCCAGGAATGGAAAAGCACGGCAAGCACCATCACGAGCGGTACGGCCACCGCCTTCACCCGCGCCGGCCGGTAGCGTGTCAGATAGGGAAGGGCAAGATCCGCCTGTTCGGCGAGAATGCTGGCGGCCTCGCCCGAGGCCATTCGGCCGGGGCCGACGGCCGGACGTGCCGAAAGCCCGCCGAGCGCGGCCTCACGCCGCATGCTCAGCGTCGGTCTTGCGCGGCGAAAGGAAAGGCGCACGGCGGCCGCGTCGAAAAGGGCGCGCAACAGGCCGAGGCCGGCGACGGCAAGGGCTGTCACCGGCAGGTCCGGCTGGCCGGCGGCGCTGATCAGCGCGGCGAGACAGTCGGCGATCAGGAACGCCTGCGGCACCCAGAGAACCGCGGCAAGGATCGAGCAGCCGGTGGCGGCGTCAAGCCGGGCATATGTGTCCGGCGATCCTCTTTCACCGTCGGATGGCTGCTTGCGGTTCATCGCATGCGTCCTGCCTTGTCGGCGTTACGATCCTTTCCAGCCCGTCGGGCCGGACCCTCTCAGCCGCGAAGAGTACTCCATTTTCTGGCGTTGTCTCCCCCTTGAGATTGCCCGCTTGCGCCGGCCGTCAAGTCTTGCGGGCCAGGAAAAGAAGGATGACGCGCAAGAGGCGGCAGGGGTCTGCGGCGAAACGGCGCGCTTTTCCGGTGCGGTTGCGGCCTGATGAGGCAGGCCATCCCCAGCCATTCTCACCTGCTGGTCGCGAGGCGATTCCCCTTCCGGCGGAAATGCTCTAGAAGGGGCGGATCATCGAAAGGGAGCATGGACGATCATGGCGGTTGCGGCGGATTTTGCGCGGGGAACCTTTGTCGGGCGGGTCTGGCGGCCGCAGGTCGGCGGACCGGCGGTCGTGGTTTTGCGGGACGGCCGGCTTTTCGACATCACCTCCGCCAGGGCGCCCACCATGAGCGCGCTCCTGGAAATGGACGATCCGCTCGCCTTCGTCCGCGCGGCCGAAGGCGAGGCGCTCGAAAGCCTCGATACGGTTCTCGCCGCCTCGGCGCAGGCTTCGGGGGACCCCGAGCGCCTTCATCTTCTCGCCCCTTGCGATCTCCAGGTGATCAAGGCCTGCGGCGTCACGTTCGCCCGCTCGATGATCGAGCGCGTGATCGAGGAGAAGGCGGCCGGTAATCCGGCGCTGGCGGAGAAGGTGAGGGGCCGGGTCTCGGCCATCATCGGCGACAGCCTGCGTGATCTGAAGGCCGGTTCGCCCGAGGCCGCCGGCGTCAAGGCGGCGCTGATCGAGGAGGGCGTCTGGTCGCAATATCTCGAAGTCGGCATCGGGCCGGATGCGGAGGTCTTCACCAAGGCCCCGGTCCTTTCGGCCGTGGGCTTGGGGGCGGCGGTCGGCCTGCATCCGATTTCCAAATGGAACAATCCGGAGCCCGAAGTCGTGCTCGCCGTCGACAGCCGCGGCCGCGTCAAGGGCGCGACACTCGGCAACGACGTCAATCTGCGCGATGTGGAGGGACGCTCGGCGTTGCTGCTCGGCAAGGCGAAGGACAACAATGCCTCCGCCGCCATCGGCCCCTTCATCCGCCTGTTCGACGAGACCTATTCGCTCGACGACGTGCGCGCCGCCGATCTCACCTTGAAGATCGAGGGCGAGGATGGCTTCGTGCTCGACGGCCGCAGCACGATGCGCGAGATCAGCCGCGATCCTCTGGACCTCGTGGCCCAGACCGTCGGCCGGCATCATCAGTATCCGGACGGCTTCATGCTCTTCATGGGCACGCTTTTTGCGCCGGTCGAGGATCGGGATACGCCCGGCGAAGGCTTCACCCACAAGATCGGCGACCGGGTGACGATCGCCAATGGCGACCTCGGGTCTCTGGTCAATACGGTGCGGCTGTCCACCGAATGCCCGCCGTGGACGTTCGGTGTCGCGGCTTTGATGCGCAATCTCGCCGCGCGCGGCCTTCTCTGACCCCGCCGGGGCTTGCGGACGCGTCTATTCGATGAAGACGCGAACGCTTGCCGCCCGCCCGGCGGCGTCGATGACGGTCAGCGTCGAGAACCCCGTGCCTTCCGGCGTCCATTGCGTCGTGCGCCGCCGCACGGTCTCCGGCAGGACCTTGCCGTTGGCGAGCCAGCGGAAGGGCGCGCGGCCGCCTTGCAGCTTCAATGACAGCGGCATGATGTCCGCGTCTCTTGCGCCGCTCAGTTCCACATGCGCGCCTTCCGGCGGATAGACGATCTGCGGCGCGGGTTCGCGGGCGCGCGTGGCGACGAGGCCGCTTGCGGTGGTGGAGAAGCGGCGAAGGCTGGCCGGCAGTTCCGATTGGGCGATGCGCAGCGCACCCGCCGGCGCGCGCGGAAAGGGTGTGATGGCGACGCCGGCCTGCGCGAAAGCCTCGAACAGGATCGGCGCGGCCGTGTCGTAGCCGGTGAGGCCGGGCACTGCGCCGTTGTCGGCGCGGCCCACCCAGACGCCGAGCACATGCCGCCCGTCGTAGCCGACCGACCACGCGTCGCGATAGCCGTAGCTGGTGCCGGTCTTGTAGGCGATGCCGAGGCGGCGGCTTCCCCGCGGCGGCACGACTGCGGACAGCACGTCCGAGACGTTCCATACCGCCACCGGATCGAGCAGCGGCTCGCCCTCGATCGGCCCCGGCTGTTCGGCGATACCGTTCCCGAGCCGCAGCGGCCGGCCGCGATTGGAAAGCGCTGCATAGAGCTGCGTCAGGTCGTGCAGCGTGATGCCGACGCCGCCAAGCCCGATGGCAAGGCCCGGCGTCTCGCCCTTCGGCAGGTCGGGCCGGACCTGCGCGCGCCGGAAGCGCACCATCAGCCGCGTCGGCCCGACCGCTTCCAGAAGCTGCACGGCCGGTACGTTCAGGGACATTTGCAGCGCCTTGCGCACGCTGACGTCGCCCTGGTAGCGCATGTCGAAATTACGCGGCCGGTAGCCGGAAAAGTCGGAGGGTCGATCCTCGACGATGGTTTCCTGCGCCACCAGTCCCTCTTCGAAGGCGAGGCCGTAGATGAAGGGCTTGAGCGCCGAGCCCGGCGAGCGGCGCACCCGTGTCATGTCGATCCAGCCGGCCCGGCGCGAATCGAAATAATCGGCGGAGCCGACCTCGCCGAGGATCTCACCCGTGCGGGCGTCGGCCATGATCATGGCGATGGACACCTTCGGCCCGATCCGCACGGCCGCCTCGCGCGCCACGGTTTCCAGCGCTTCCTGCACGTTGCGGTCGAGCGTCGTGGGGTGCTCGGCGGCTCCCGGATCCTTGCGCAGCGCCAGTTCGGAAAGATGCGGCGCGAAGGCCGGAAGCTGGCGCCGGTATGCGGGCACGGGCTCGCTGGCGGCGCGTTCCGCCTCGCCGTCGCCGATGACGGCGGAGACCGAAAGGCGCGCAAGGACGCGGTCGCGCGCCTTTTCGGCCGCCTCGCGGTGCCGGTCCGGCCGGCGTTTTTCGGGCAGTTGGGGCAGGGCGACGAGCAGCGCCGCCTCGGCCACCGTCAGCCGTTTGGGCTCCTTGCCGAACCAGGCCAGACTTGCCGCGCGCACGCCTTCGATATTGCCGCCGTAGGGCGCGAGCGTCAGGTAGAGGTCGAGGATTTCCGTCTTGGAATACCGCCGCTCGATCTGTACCGCCCGCGCCATCTGGCGCAGCTTGGCGAGGATCGACCGGCTTTCGCGCGGCTCGATCAGCCGCGCCACCTGCATGGAGAGCGTCGAGGCCCCCGACACGATGCGTCCGTGCGTTGCGAACTGCCCGGCGGCGCGCAGAAGCGCCAGCGGATCGATGCCGTGATGCGCGTGGAAGCGACGGTCCTCATAGGCGACGAGCATGCGCAGGAACTGCGGATCGACATCCGCCGACGTCGTCTTCAGCCGCCAGTATCCATCCGGTGTCGAGAAGGCGCGCAGCAGCCGCCCGTTGCGGTCGAGTACCGTGCGCGAGACGGTTTCCGCCACCTCGACGGGTGGCGGAAAGGCGTGGTCGGCTCGGTCGAGACCGTAGGCAAGGGCGGCCAGCACCGCCGCCCCGGCAAGCGCTCCGATGGCGAACCTGCGCCAGCGCGTCATCGCACCGGCTCCTAATGCGCCGCCCGGACCTGCATGCGTCCGGTCGCCGTGCGGGCGGAATATTGCGGCCGGTACATGTCCTCCACCTGGGCCGCCGGATGATCGTAGGTTCCCGGCGTCACGGCACGCACCACATAGGCGAGCGTGATGTTGCGGTCGTCGCCGGCGCTGCGGTTGAAGGCGGCGACGAAGCGGTCGTAGCGGAATTCCGTATGCGCCGGCTCGACTTCGGTGAGCCAGTCGAAATTCGAAAGCTTCGCGCTGTCGACGAGGCTCGGATTGTCGATCTCGAAGCCTGCGGGCAGGAGATCGGTGACGAGGATGCGCGACGGCCAGTCGTTTTCCTCCGTCAGCGTCAGCACCGCGACATAGCGTTCGTTCTGCGTCGCCTCGGTGATATTCGCCTCCTCGCCGTCGAGCGTGTAGTAGCGCCGCTCGATGCTGAAACCCTCGCCGCCGGCCGGCGGCGGCTGGCTGGGGGCGGCCACCGTCGTCAGCATGGCGGAGACCGGTTCGCCGGTGTGATTGGCGACGGTGAGCGGATGTTGCATGAGCGCATTGCCGGACATCTGCGCGGCATAGCCGCCCTCGTGCGATACGCCGTTGATCTCCAGCATCAGCCCCTTGTCGGCATCCTTCACGCCGCGGGCGGCGAGCAGCATCCAGGTTTGCTCCTGCGTGCTGGTCCGGGACCTGGCGTCCCATTCGTTTGCGACGGTGCGGACGAGATCCGGAATGATCCGCGGCACCGGCCGGGTTTCGGTTGCAAGCGCCAGCACCGCCGCCCCGTCGCGCAGCGAAGAGCCGTAGTCGTTGCGCGACAGGCTGACCCGGGTGACGTCGCGCGCCACGTCGAGGGCATTGGAAAAGAGGCTCCCCGAGCGCTGGGCGTCGCCGTAGAGGCTGAGGGCTGCGGCCAGATGCGCGCGTGCCAGCGGCGTCCTGAACTCCGCCAGCTTCGTGTCGGCATAATAGCGAAGATCGCTGATCGCCGCCTTGCGATTGCGGGCGAGCACATAGAGCGTATAGGCGATCTCCTCGCCCTGTTCCGCCACGTTGTTGGTGTAGGACAGCGCGTTCTGGAGGTTTGCGAGCGCCTGCACCATGGCCTGCTCCGGCACTTCGAATTTCTGTTCGCGCGCCCGCGTCAGGAAATCGGTGATGAAGGCGTCGAGCCAGAGGTCGCCGTAGCCGGGACCCCACAGGCCGAAGCTGCCGGTCGACGATTGATTGGCGAGCACGCGGTAGATCGCCTCCTGCACGCGCTTTTCGGTGTCCGTATCCTCCGCGAGGCCGGATTGTTTCGACAGTTCGCTCAGATAGAGAAGTGGCAGCGCGCGGCTCGCCGTCTGCTCCGTGCAGCCATAGGGATAGCGATCGAGCGACATCAGCAGCGCCGGAATGTCAAAGGCTGAAGCGCGCGAGACATTGAGGCTGACCGAGGCCCCGGACAGCTGGCTGTCGGCCAGCAACTGGTCGTCGATGGTCAGGCTGCCGTTGGCGGCGATCTCGATCGGCCGGCGTTTGGTGATCGGCAGCGCGGCCGGGCGTACCGGCAGGTCGAGAACCTGTTCGAGCGACAGGCCCTCGCCGTTGGAGAGCGTGACGGTGACCTTGCCGTCTCCCGCCTCGCCGCCGGTCAGCGGCAGCGTGAGCGCCGCCTTGCCGCCGGGTTCGAGCCGCACGGTATCGCCGTCGCCGGTCTGGCCGGCCATGACGGAAGCATTGTGCGCCAGCGTGACGGTGTAATCGCCGGCCGGCGCGCCGGTATTGGCGATGTCGAGCCGAAGCTCCGCCTGATCCCCGGGTGCGAGGAATTTCGGCAGGCTTGCCGTGACCACGACCGGATCGCGGATGACCACGTCCTTTTCGGCATGGCCGACGCCGGTCTTCGTCCAGGCGACCGCCATGATCCGCGCCGTGCCGTTGAACTGCGGAATGTCGAAGGAGACCTTCGCCTTTCCGTCCGCGTCGAGCTTCACCGGACCGGAGAAGAAGGCGACGAGCTTTTCCGTCGGCGGGCTGCCTTCGAGTGCGCCCTGGCCGCCGTCGCCGCCGGTGCGCAGCCGGCCTGTCGCGCCGAGCGAGCCGTCGATCAGCCGGCCGTAGAGATCACGGATTTCCATGCCGAGACGCCGCTGGCCGAAATACCAGCCTTCGGGGTCCGGCGTCTCGTAGCGGGTGAGATTGAGGATGCCGACGTCGACGGCGGCGACCGTCACATAGGCGTCTTCCTGCGCGCCTGCGCCGGTCACCGTAAGGGCGATATCGAGCGGCTGGCGCGGCAGCGTCTTTTCGGGGGCGTCGAGTGCTACGGCGAGCTTGCGCTCTCCCGGATCGACCGCAAGCCAGGTGATGCCGATGGCGCGCATCGGCATGCGGCTCTGCTGCGCCGCGCCCGGACGGAACAGCGTCGCGGTGACATAGGCGCCTGCTCCCCAGTCCCCGGTGACGGGAATTTCCACCTCGCCCCCGTCTTCGCCGATCGTCGCGGTCTGCGTGGCGATCAGGCTTTCGGTCCCGACGGTGACCAGAAGCTCGCCGGCATGGCGGGGGGAGACCTTGAGGCGTGCCGTTTCGCCCGCCGTGTAACGCGCCTTGTCGAGCGAGATTTCGAGTGCATCCGGCGTTTCGGTCGAGGTTGCGGCGACATACCAGCCGGCGTCGAATTCGACGCTCGTCGCCGCACCGTCCGCCTCGGCACTTTCGACTTCCAGCCGGTAGCGGCCCCAGGAGACGGGAACGGAAATACGTCCGTCGCCGGCGGAGAGATCGACCGTGCCGTCGGCGATCTGCTTCGTCGACAGCACCGGTTCATAGCGCCAGCTGCTGCCTTCGCGATACCATTGATAATTCCGTTCGACGGAGAGAAGCTTCCAGGTGACGCCGGCCATGGCCTCTTTCGCGCCATCGGGCGAAACCGCCACGACATGGAAACCGGCGAGGCTGTTTTCGGAGAGATCGCCGGAAAATTCCGGCTTCACGCCGATCATCGGTCCGCTCGCCTCGACCGGAAGGGTGAGGGCGCGCTCCACGGCCCTTCCCCCCGCCTCCCGCATTCGAAGCGTCACGATCGCTTCGAGCCGCTGGGTGGTGGACGGAAGCGTGTCCAGGGTGACGTCGAAGGACGTCCTGCCCTCGTCGTCCAGCACCGCCAGCCCTTCGAGCGGCACGCGATTCTCCGCCATCGCTTCCTCGTCGGCGAGGCCGAAGAGATAATCCGGGAATGCGGCATTCTGCCGGGTCGGCTTGAGGGCGACGTCGCCCTCGATTGCGAGTCCCGCGCCGGGCGCGCCGTAGAGATAGCGCCCTTCGACGGTTATCGGGGTCGGTTCGCCGGGCGCAATTTCGCCGGTGGCGCTCGTCATGGTGAATTCGATCCGGTCGGGGACGAAATCATCCACGAGAAACTGTTTTTCGGCGAGCGGCTGGCCCTTCGGGTCGGCGAAGACCTGCATCGTCCAGGTGCCGCGCATGCTGTTGGGTTGCAGCGCCAGGTCGACCGCATGTCCGCCGAGCGCGGCGCCGTCGCTGACCATGCGCCGGTCCTCCACGCCGTCCGGACGGTTGAAGAGGAAGGTGAGCGGCAGCTTCTCTATCGCGGCCGCCTCGATGTCGCGGGCAAGCGCCGTCGCATGCACCGTCTCGCCGGCACGGTAGATGCCGCGTTCCGTGAAGGCGAGCACATCGATGGCGCCGGGCGCCGGCCGTCCTGTGACGCCCCGGTCGGAAAGGTCGAAACCGGCCCTTGTCATGTCGAGGAAAACGAAGTCGTCAGGCCCCTTGCGGGCGAGGATGACGGCGGGTGTCAGCGCCGCCGTGCCGCGGATGAGACCGGCGGTGAAGGTGGCCCGCCCGTTTGCGTCGGTCGTCGCGGTGCCGAGCACCTCGTTGTTGCGGGCGATCAGTTGCAACGTCACCCCTTCGAGCGGGGCGGCGCTGTCGAGCGAGCGTGCGAAGACATTCAGCCCGTCCGTGCCGGCATAGGTCGAAAGGCCGACGTCGGAGACGACGAACCATTGCGTCGCCTTGGTATCCCAGTCGTTGCCGCCGGCGTTGGCTGCGGCGGCCGTCAGAACGTAGACGCCGGGCTTGCGTTCCGGCAGCGCTTCATCGACCGGGAAGCTGGTGACGACGTCCTTGTTCAGTTCCGGTGATATCCCGATTTCGCCCTGCCAGACGAGTTCGCCGCTCTGGCTTTCGATGCGGCCTGCGGAATAGCCGTCGAGCTGGGTGAGGAACTGGCTGTCGGCGAGAAGCGGCGCGATGGCCCGGTCGCCGATGCGGTAGAGCTTCAGATCGGCGCTCTCGGTATTGACGGAAACGATGGGAATGCCGCGGCGCATGCTTCCGGGCAGTACGAAGCTGTCGCCGGTGAAGCGCACGGCCGGCGCGCGGTCCTGCACGTAGATGTCGAGGTCGACGGGGGCGGCGAGCGGTTCGTCGACGGAGGAGGGCAGGCCGGCGCGCAGCGCGATGCGGTAGCGCTGGCCGTGGTTGAGCCCCTCGATGCAGATCTGGCGGTCTTTGGCTTCGATCCCGCGGGGCGTTGCGCCGTCGAGCGTGACGAAGGCTTCGTAGTCGCCCCCGACCTTGAGGAGCGGCTCGGAGAATTCCACGCAGGCGCGGGGCGTGGCGCTGTCGGAATCGATGGTGTGATTGACCACGCGGAAGCCCTGCCGGGCGCGAAGATCCAGATAGGCGGAGCGTACGGCCTCGTCCTCCTTCAGCGCCAAGCTTGCCTTATAGGCTTCGATGCCGGCGCGATAGGTGCCGGAAACCTCGAGCGTGCGCCCGAGCGCCGCCAGCGCCCGTGCGCGGCCCGGCGTGCTGCGGGAAAGCTGATAGGCGTTGATCGCCGCAAGCGCGCCCTGGCCCGCCAGATAGCTGTTGTTGGTGGCGCGGCCCAGCGCTTCCGCCGTCTCGATCCACAGGCGAAGGTCGTCGGGGGCAAGCGAGAGCGCGCCGCGATAGGCGATCAGCGCCTGGTCGAAGCGCGCGGATTCGGTTTCGATCCGGCCGAGCGATGCGAGGCTCTCCACGCCCTGATCCTGATGTTCCGGCGTCCGCGCCAGTTCGTTGCGGAACGTGCGCGCGTCGCGCAAGAGAGGCTCGGAAAGGAAGGGAAGGGCCGGCGGCGCGCCGATATCCGCTTCGCCGTCCGACAGGACGATCCTGCCGGCGACAGCGCCGGCAAACGGATTGAGCTGGTTGAAATCGCTTTTCAGGAAGCACCATTTCACCTTCGGGTTATAGGTGAACGCGCGGCAGGAAAGGTCATCGATGCACTGGCGCTTGCATTGGTCCAGCGTTACCTCCTGCACGGTGCGCAGGTCGAAGCCGAAATAGTCGGCGTTCTCGGTCGTGACGATACTGCGGCTCTCCTGCGCCATCGCCGGCGGCGCGCAGAAGGTGAACGCGGTCAGGAGAAGTGCCGAGAAACCGAAGATTGCGCGTCTAGACATCCTGTCCTCCCTGCGCCGCCGCCCACGTCCCGCGATACTGTTCTAGGCCTGGCCGGCCTTGTCAATGCGAAAAGGGCCGGGTCGGATCGGGTCGCGCACGCAGGAAGAATGTCGCATGGCGGCGGAAAACCCGGCAATCCGGGCGTTAACCTTTTGTTAACCATACGCGGGCATGATGAACGCAATGAACCGGTTTTCGATCTGTCATGCTGTTGTTGCAGGCAGCCGGTAGAAACGAAGCCGAACAGGATCATCGTGTTTCGCATCGCTTTGACCACGGATGTACTGGCACTGCGCGAAACACCACCCGGCCCGGCCGGGATGAGGAAGCGAGGGCAAGCCCCTCGCTTTTTTCATGTTCGTCGCCCCTGTCCCGCCTGCCGGGGCGGAAGGCCGAGCCGCCGGCAGCCCGGCCATGGCCGGGTTCCGGGGCGCAGCCTGTTTCCGGAATGTTTCGATGTCGGACGTCGCCGTTAACGTATTGCCCGTCTTCGCGCTCATCTTCATCGGCTGGCTGCTGGTGAAGACAGGCTACCTGCGGGCCGAACTCGGCGACGGGCTCGGGGAATTCGTCTTCCGTGTCGCCGTCCCGCTGCTGCTGTTCCGCACCATCGCGGAGGCGGATTTCTCGGGTGAATCGCCCTTGCGCATCTGGATCGCCTATTTCGGCGGCGTGGCGGCGACCTGGGCGCTGGCGCATGTCATCGCCACTCTCGGCTTCGGGCGGGATGAGCGCATGGGCGTGCTGGCCGGGGTTTCCGCGGCTTTCGCCAATACCGTCTTCATCGGCCTGCCGCTGGTGGCCCGCTCGGTGGGTGAGCAGGGGCTGGTGGCCATTTCCCTGCTGATCTCGGTGCACCTGCCGGTGATGATGATCGCGGGCAGCCTGCTGATGGAGCGCGCAGAACGGCGCAGCGGCGCCCGCCCGCCGCAGAGCGTGGCCGGCCTGATGGTCGGTGTCGCGAAAAATCTCGCGTGCAACCCGCTGGTGATCGGCCTTGTCGCCGGCGCGCTGTTCCATGCGTCCGGTATTCCGCTTGCCGGCCCCGTCAAGATCGTCGTCGACCAGCTCGCCGCCGTCGCCGCGCCGGCGGCGCTGATTTCCATCGGCATGGCGATCGACAAGTACCGGATCGGCGGCAACGCCAGGCTGGCCTCGGTGATGGCGGCGCTGAAGCTTCTGGTCCTGCCGGGTTTCGTCTATGTCGCCTGCCGGCTCGTCGGTCTCGGCCCGGATTGGGCGGCGGCGATGGTTCTGACCGCCTCGGTGCCGACCGGCATCAACGCGTGGCTTCTCGCCAACCATTTCGGCACCGGCCACGGGCTGGCGTCCTCGACCATCGCCATGACGACGGTTGCCGGCGTCTTCACCGTTTCCTTCTGGGCCTGGCTGCTCGGCTGACCGGATGCCTGAAAAGCAAAAACCCGGCAGGCTGCCGGGTTTCGCATGAAGATCCGTGGAGGGATCGCAGATTACTGTGCTTCCGGCTGTTCCGGAGCGGCAGCGCCCTCGTCTGCAGGAGCGGCTTCTTCGGCTGCCGCAGGGGTGTCGCCCTCGGTCGGGGCGGCTTCTTCCGGCGCGGCGGCAGCGCCACCTTCGGCCGGAGCGGCTTCCTCGGCCGGTGCAGCCTGCTGAGGCTCGGCGGCCGTGCCCTCGCTGGCCGGAGCCGTCTCCTCGCCGGAAGCGGCGGCAGTGCCATTGTCGGCCGGAGCCGCCCCCTCATCCACTGTGGCACCCTCGTCCACTGCGGCGCCCTCGGTCGGGGCCGTCGGCATCGGAGCCGGATTGTCGGAGAGCGTATGCAGATAGGCGAGCAGATTGGCGCGCTCGTCATCCTTCTTGATGCCGACGAAGCCCATGGCCGTGCCGGGAACGTGCTTCTTCGGCGCTTCCAGGAAGTAGTTCAGATGGTCGAAGTCCCAGACGACCGTATGTCCTTCGGAGAAGGTGGTCATGGCGCCGGAATAGCTGAAGCCCTCGTGCGAGGCGATCGGACGGTTCACGATATCCCAGAGATTCGGCCCGACCTTGTTCGGTCCGCCGTTCTCCGTGGTGTGACAGCTCGCACACTTCTTGAAGACGGTTTCGCCCGCGCTCGCATCGGCGCTGGCGAGCAGCGTGGCGATCGGCACGGCGGCCGCGGCTTCACCGCCTCCCGAATCCGCGCCACCGTCCTCTTCCGCGGCGATCGCGAAGCCTTCCTGCTCCGGGAGACCCGAATGGAATATGCCCTCAGATGCGATCGACACGGACATCAGGACGAAAACGGTGCCGAGAAGGGCCCCAACGCCCATGTTCACATACGAGTTCATCCGCAAACGCTCCCCTAGGAACCGGCGCACATGCGCCAGCCGGTCTTGAAATCGCGCGGAACCTATGTCTTTTGCTGCTTCGTTGCAACAGTGTTGTAGCCCCCGCGCTGAGACCTTTTGACACTTTTCAAGGGGGTTTTGAAGGGCTTTCCATGAACGCCGCCAATTTTGACAGGACGCTTGTGCTCATTCCGGCGCGCATGGCTTCCACCCGCCTGCCGGACAAGCCGCTTGCCGATATCGCGGGCCAGCCGATGATCGTCCAAGTGGCGCGTCGCGCCCTGTCGGCAGGCGCGGGCCGCGTCGTCGTGGCGGTGGACCACCGCGACATCCACGACGTGGTGACGGCCGCCGGCTTCGAGGCGGTGATGACCCGGGTCGATCACCAGTCGGGATCGGACCGTATCCACGAGGCGCTGGCGGCGATCGACCCGGATGGCCGCGCCGAGATCGTCGTGAATGTGCAGGGCGACCTGCCGACCATCGACCCCGCGACGATCCGCGCGGCGCTGCGCCCGCTGGAAAACGCCGCGACCGACATCGCGACCCTGGCGACGGAGATCCGCGACGAGGAGGAGAAGACCAATCCGAACGTGGTGAAGGTGGTGGGGTCGCCGACCGGCGAGGCGCGGCTTCGGGCGCTCTATTTCACCCGCGCCACCGCGCCTTACGGGCCCGGGCCGCTCTATCACCATATCGGCCTTTATGCCTACCGCCGCAGGGCGCTCGAAGCCTTCGTCTCGCTCCGGCCGTCGACGCTGGAGCGGCGCGAATCGCTCGAACAGCTTCGGGCGCTGGAGGCGGGCATGCGCATCGATGCGGAAATCGTCGACACGGTTCCCCTCGGTGTGGATACGCCTGCCGATCTTGAAAAGGCCCGCGCCCTGCTTTCGGCCTTCCCCCTTTGATGAATGGAACCGCGATGAACACCGAAGCCAACAGAATTGCCTTCCAGGGCGACACCGGCGCCAATTCCGACATGGCCTGCCGCGACATGTTCCCGGATATGGTCCCGCTGCCGTGCCAGACCTTCGAGGACGCCTTCCTCGCCGTCGAGAACGGCGACGCCGACCTTGCGATGATCCCGATCGAGAATACGATCGCCGGCCGCGTCGCCGATATCCATCACCTGCTGCCCGAATCGCGCCTGCATATCGTCGGTGAATATTTCATGCCGATCCGCTTCCAGCTCATGGTGCTGCCGGGGGTGACGAAGGAAGAGATCCGCACCGTCCACAGTCACATCCACGCGCTCGGCCAGTGCCGCAAGATCGTGCGCCTGAACGGCTGGAAGCCGGTGATCGCCGGCGATACGGCGGGCGCCGCCAAGCTGGTGGCGGAAACCGGCGATCGCACCATGGCCGCGCTTGCGCCCCGGCTCGCCGCCGATCTCTACGGTCTTGCGATCATTGCCGAGAACGTCGAGGATATCGAAAGCAACGTCACGCGCTTCGTCGTGCTTTCGCGTGAGCCGCGGCCGATCGCCCGCGAGGGCGACGAGACCATCGTCAGCACCTTCATCTTCAATGTCCGCAACATTCCGGCCGCCCTCTACAAGGCGCTCGGGGGCTTCGCCACCAACGGCATCAACATGACGAAGCTCGAGAGCTACCAGATCGGCGGGAAATTCTACGCCACCCAGTTCTACGCCGATATCGAGGGGCATCCCGACGACGTCAACGTGCGTCGTGCGCTGGAGGAGCTTGGGTTCTTCTCCGAGAAGGTCCGCATCCTCGGCACCTATCGCGCGCACCCGATGCGCAGCGCCTTGTAACGGAACCATTCCGCAAGGCGCTGCATTCTTCCAGCGAGGGGCCGCATGCGCGGTCCCCGGCAAAGGAGAACGCCATGCGGACGGTCACCTATATAACGCTGGTGGTGTCGATCGTGGTCAATGCTGTCGTCTTCGGCGTCGGCGCGGTTGCGGTCCTCGCCATTCCTGCCCTCAACGACCATGCGAAATACCTGCTGCCCGCCTGGGTTGCCGTGACCTTCCTGGTCAGTCCCGTCATCGGCCGGATCATGGCGCCGCGGCTGCGGCTGCGCGAACACCCGGGAGACCGGCCGCGCTTCGGGCTGCACTGAGGCGTCAGAGGCTCCAGTCGAGCCAGTCGCGCATCAGCCGGTGCGCGATGGCGCCCTTGGGCGGCGGCGCGGTCGTTCCGGGGGCGGTGCCGGTGAGCGCGTTGCGCTCCAGCATGGCGGCCGTTTCGGCGCGGGTGAACCAGCGGCAATCCTCCAGTTCCTGCTCGTCGCGCTGGATGTCGAAGGAGATCGCCTCGCCGTAGCAGCCGATCATCAGCGAATGCGGCATGGGCCAGGGCTGCGAGGCATGGTAGCGCACCCGGCCGACGCGAATGCCCGATTCCTCCAGCGTCTCGCGCCGGACCGCATGTTCAATGGTCTCGCCCGGCTCCACGAAGCCGGCGAGGCAGGAATACATGCCTTCCGGAAAATGCGGCGAACGGCCGAGCAGGCAGACGTCGCGTTCCACGTCGATGACCAGCATGATCGCCACGGGATCGGTGCGCGGGAAAATCGGGTGGTTGCAGGCCGTGCAACTGCGGCGGTAGCCGCCGATTTCCGCGCGGGTCGGCGCGCCGCAGCGACCGCAGAAACGGTTGTTGCCGTTCCAGGTCAGAAGGCTGGAGGCCTGGGCGAACTGGCCGAGAAGCTCGCCGTCGAGCATCTGCTGGCGATAGAGCGTGCGCCCGTCGGCGGCCTTCAGCGGTTCGGCCAGCGTTTCCGGGTCGGCGCGAACGGGGACCGCGATGCGCGGTTCCCCGTTGCGCAGGTAGCCGAGCAGCACCGCCTCGTCGATAACCGGATCGAGACCGGCCAGTTCGTAAGGCGCAAAGAGCGGATCGACGATCTTCTCGTCGTGCTTGACGACGAGCTTGCCGCCGGCAAGCGCGAAGGCGTGCACATTCTCGGCCTTGAAAGCCTGTTCGAGACAGTCCGGCGCACGATATTCCGACTGCCGGTCAAGGCTGTTTTCGGAAAAGGCCACCATCGTGCTCGGTTCGGGATGCGGGCGATAGAGGTCGAACAGGGAAGGCTTCATGGCGTAAGCGCATCCAGGATCCGTTTCGAAAACGCCTGCGTTTCTTCCGCCGTGCGCGGTTGCGCCGTACCGTGGCCCCAGACGGGACCGGGCCAGTTGGCGTCGCCCTCGCTGCGCGCGATCACATGGACATGGAGCTGGCGCACGACATTGCCGAGCGCGCCGACATTGATCTTGGCGGCGCCCGTCACCTTCTTCAGCGCCTCGCAAACGAGCGCCGTCTCGAAGGTGAGCATGGTCTGGTCGAGCGGCGTCAGTTCGAAGATCTCGCTGACGTCCGGCCGCTGCGGTACGAGCACCAGCCAGGGCCAGCGGGCGTCCTTCATCAGGCGCAACTCGCAAAGGCCGATCTTTCCCAGCAGGTCGCTGTCTTGCGCCAGGCGCGCGTCCGGTTGGAATTCGCTCAAGGTTTTCTCCCGCGATGCTTCTGTCGGATAATTCATGACACGGCTCCCGATCGGGCTCCAACAGTTTTTTGCCTTTGCAGTTTTTTCCGGCCCCGTGCCTTGCATTCGGAATGAATATTGCCGATATGGAACGCGGGAGGTTGGTGGTGGACGAGCCACTCGCCAACCGGGTCAGGTCCGGAAGGAAGCAGCCCTAACGAGCCCCGGCACGGGTCATCGTGCCAGCCTCCCACCTTACCGTCCTGTCGGGGCAGACGTTCGATTAACGGCAGGGTCGATGAGCGACGACATCACACATCCGTCCAGTGAAAAGCCCGCCGCATACCGGGTGCTTGCGCGAAAATACCGGCCGAAGGATTTCTCCGACCTGATGGTCGGTCAGGAACCGATGGTCCGTACGCTCACCAACGCGTTCGAGACCGGGCGCATCGCGCAGGCCTATATGCTGACCGGTGTTCGCGGCGTCGGCAAGACGACGACGGCCCGCATCCTCGCCCGCGGCCTCAATTACAAGACCCCCGAGATCGATCGCCCGACGATCGATCTGCGCATTCCCGGCGAGCACTGCCAGGCCATCATGGAGGGCCGGCATGTCGACGTCATCGAGATGGACGCCGCCTCCCATACCGGCATCGACGATATCCGCGAGATCATCGAGCAGGTGCGCTACCGCCCGGTTTCGGCGCGCTACAAGGTCTATATCATCGACGAGGTGCACATGCTCTCGACGCAGGCCTTCAACGGCTTGCTGAAGACGCTCGAGGAGCCGCCGGAACATGTGAAGTTCATCTTCGCCACCACGGAGATCCGCAAGGTTCCGATCACCGTGCTGTCGCGCTGCCAGCGCTTCGACCTCCGCCGCATCGGCGCATCCGATCTGGTCGGCCTCTTCACCACCATCCTCGGCAAGGAAGGCGTGGAGGCCGAGCCCGACGCGCTCGCCATGATCGCGCGCGCGGCCGAAGGCTCGGCCCGCGACGGTCTCTCGCTGCTCGATCAGGCGATCGCGCACGGCAGCGGCCGCGTCGAGACGGATGCCGTGCGCTCCATGCTCGGCCTTGCCGACCGCGCCCGTATCGTCGATCTTTTCGGTCATATCGTGAAGGGCGACGCGGCGGCGGCGCTCGCCGAATTTTCCGGCCAGTACGAGGCGGGGGCGAGTCCGCCGGTCGTTCTGACGGATCTTGCCGATTTCACCCATCTCGTCACGCGTATGAAATATGTGCCCGATGCGGCCGGCGACCAGTCGCTGAGCGAGATCGAGCGGACGCGGGGAGCGGAGTTCGCCGGCTCCGTGGCCGTCACGGCGCTGTCGCGCATGTGGCAGATGCTGCTGAAGGGCATTCCGGAAACGGAAGCGTCCAGCCGGCCGGCCGGGGCCGCTGAGATGGTCATCATCCGTCTGGCGCATGCCGCAAACCTTCCGTCTCCGGAGGATGCCGCCCGCCGCCTGCTGGAGCTTTCGAACGGCGAGGGCGACGGTCCGGGCGGCCGCGCCCCGCAGCCGGGCGGCAACGGCGGCCAGTCGTCTGCGCGGTCCGCCGTTTCGGCGGTTGCCCGTGCGCCCGACGCTGCTGCCGATGCGCTGACCGGTCAGGATGCC
>NZ_JAHWXY010000005.1 GCF_024281235.1 Shinella daejeonensis | reverse complement strand
CCATGCTGGACGCACCAGCCATGGCCGCATAACTTAAGCCAAACGGTCTCCGGTAAAGCCGGGGCGGTTCAGTGGGCATTCCGCTCCCGGCCCCAAAGCGGTCATCGCAATTCAGGACATCAGAAATCGCATATTAGGTCTATCGGTTAGCCGTAGTTCCTCCAGACGAACGCAGACATCCAACGGATTCTACGCCTCTTGAAATAGTGCGCATTGTGCACTAATTGTACTCAGTCACAGGAGATCGGGATGCCCACGCTTGTCATGCTCGGAAATCTGAAAGTTCAGGTTTTCGCGGGCGACCACAACCCTCCCCATTTCCATGTCGTGTCACCGGATCGAGAAGCTTTGATCCGTATTGCAGATTTCGCAGTTATCGCCGGCGCATTGTCAGGCCGTGAATACAAGCTGGCGATCGAATGGGCATCGAACAACAAGGAGCGTCTGGAGCATGAGTGGTATCGCCTCAATCCCTGATATCGGTGATGATGACATCATCACAGCCGGCCCCGCTCTGCCGCGCCTTGCGTCTGCTGTTCCGCTTGAAGGTCGCAAGCTGCATGTCCGCTTTGAAGATGGCCGGGAAAAAACCGTGGATCTTGCACCCGCATTGGAAAGCAGACGCTTCTACAAGCCATTGCGCGGAGACGACACGCTGTTTCGTTCTTTCCGCATCAGCGAATATCGTAACGCGATTGAATGGAACGACGATCTCGATTTCTCCGCCGTCTGGCTCGAAGCTTTGCCGGACGCCGAGTTCTCAAACGAGGAGTTTCGCGCGGCGATGGACCGCATGGGCATGACGCTCGACGGAATGGCCGAGGCATTGGAGGTCTCGCGCCGCCTCATCGCCGATTATCGCAAGGACAAACGCATTCCTCGCCATATTGGCCTTGCGACCCGTTATCTTGTCGAACACACGCCGATCCAATGAACTATGCTGTATGAGTGGGACATTGCACAAAGCGCGGTACACGCATAAATTAGCACAAGACCAGCACATATCGAATTACATGCATAAAAATCAGTATTTTACGAGTATTTCTCCCAATTGAAAATCCGCGTGTCGGTGGTTCAAATCCGCCTCCGGGCACCATTCAATCTCAGGAAAACTCCATAACTTGCAAGTTCGGCGTCAACCATTGGCGTCAATCACGGTGCGGTCTCGAGTTCTCTACCGTTCGCCGGGTATGGCGCGGGCCGCCTTCCGGACACTGTGGCGGCCCGCCAGCTTTGGCATGCGCATGTGATAGTTTCGACATCGATCGAGAAAGTCCTTGAAGGTCTTTCAAGATCTCTGCCATCTCCGGGAATTTGTCAGGGCTGAAAGCGCCCTTGCCGTAGCCGTTTTCGTTGCCCCAATGGGGCGTGTTTGCGGAGTGCGCCCGAGGGGCGCACTCCAATAGGCGGTCGAACGTCATCGCCGATTGACAAGGGCGATTGGCAGGGGCGGTTGACAGGGGCGATTTTCAATCCCAGGAGAGCGCTCCGCCGTTCTGGTATTCGATGACGCGGGTTTCGAAGAAGTTCTTCTCCTTCTTCAGGTCCATCGCCTCGCTCATCCATGGGAACGGGTTTTCCGTTTCAGGAAAGACCGGAGCCAGGCCGATCTGGGCGCAGCGGCGGTTGGCGATGAAGTGCATGTACTGTTCGCAAAGCGCCGCGTTGAGGCCGAGGAAGCCGCGCGGCATCGTGTCCCGGCCATAGGCGGCTTCCAGTTCCGCTGCATCCAGGATCATCCCACGCACTTCGTCCTGGAACGTTTTCGTCCATAATTGCGGGTTCTCGATCTTGATCTGGTTGATGACGTCGATGCCGAAGTTCAGGTGAATGGATTCGTCGCGGAGTATGTATTGGTACTGCTCGGCAATACCGACCATCTTGTTGCGCCGGCCGAGCGACAGGATCTGCGCGAAACCGGTATAGAACCACATGCCCTCGAAGATGACATAAAAGGCGACGAGGTCGCGCAGAAACGCCTGGTCCGCTTCCGGCGTGCCGGTCCTGAAGTCCGGATCGTCCAGGCGCTGGGTATGCTTCAGCGCCCATGCCGCCTTGTCGGTGATCGAGGGCACCTCGCGGTACATGTTGAACAACTCGCCCTCGTCGAGGGCGAGGCTCTCGACGATATACTGGAAGGTGTGGGTGTGGATCGCCTCCTCGAAAGCCTGGCGCAGCAGGTACTGGCGGCATTCGGGGTTGGTGAGGTGACGGTAGATGGCAAGCACGATGTTGTTCGCCACGAGGCTCTCCGAGGCGGCGAAGAAGCCGAGATTGCGCTTGAGCGTGCGCCGCTCGTCTTCGGTCAGCCCGTCCTGCGACTTCCACAAGGCGATGTCGGCCTGCATGGAAACCTCGGTCGGCATCCAGTGATTGTTGCAGCCGGCGAGGTATTTCTCCCACGCCCAGCGATACTTCAGCGGCAGGAGCTGATTCACGTCGGCGCGGGCGTTGATCATGCGCTTGTCGTCGACCGAGACGCGTGCGGCGCCGCGGTCTATCTCGCCAAGGCCGGTGGTGGCGGCGGGCGCTGGTTCCGTCATGATCGCATTCCTGTCAACCGCGGGCCTGGATTTCGGTTCGGACCAGTCGAGCATCTGTCTGTCTCCTTGTTTTCGCTGCTCACTGGCAGGCTTCGCATTCAGGGTCGTCGATCGCGCAGGCCTTGACCCGCATCGCGTCCGGATTGATGGCAATGGGCCCGGCGGCCGCAACGCTCGCCGACACCGCGTTCAACTTTCCGTCGGTGCCTTTCAGCGTCGATTTCTCGACATGCGTGGCCGAGCGGGAGCGCAGATAGTAGGTCGTCTTCAGCCCCTTCCGCCATGCCAGGCGGTAAAGCGCGTCAAGCTTCCTGCCTGACGGATCGGCGATGTAGAGATTGAGGGACTGCGCCTGATCGATCCATTTCTGGCGACGCGAGGCGGCCTCGATCAGCCATGCGGCTTCGATCTCGAAAGCCGTCGCGTAGAGCGCCTTGAGGTCGTCGGGGATGCGGTCTATCTGGCCGATGGAGCCATCGAAATATTTCAGGTCCGACACCATCACCTCATCCCACAGGCCCCGGGCTTTCAGGTCGTGCACGAGGCGAGCGTTCGCCACCGTGAAATCGCCCGACATGTTCGATTTGACGAACAGGTTCTGGTAGGCCGGCTCGATCGACTGCGACACGCCGCAGATATTGGAAATGGTCGCCGTCGGTGCGATCGCCATGCAGTTGGAGTTGCGCATGCCGGTCTTCTTCACCCGCTTGCGCAGCGCTTCCCAATCGAGCGTGGAGCGGCTGTTCATTTCGACCCCTGGACGCGCATCCTCGAGCAGCTTGATGGAATCGACGGGCAGGATGCCCTTCGACCACAGCGAACCCTCGAAGCTCGGATAGCGGCCGCGCTCGGCGGCAAGCCCGACCGACGCCGAAATCGCATGATAGCTGATCGCCTCCATGCTTTCGTCCGCGAAGGCTACGGCAGCGTCCGACGCGTAGGGAATGCGGAGCGCTTGCAGGGCGTCCTGGAAGCCCATGATGCCGAGACCGACCGGGCGGTGCTGCAAGTTGGAGTGCCGCGTCTCCGGAATTGTATAGAAATTGATGTCGATGACGTTATCGAGCATCCGCATTGCCGTGCCGACCGTCCGCGCCAGCCGGTCGAGGTCCAGCTTCTTCTCGGTGACATGGTTTGGGAGGTTGACGGAGCCGAGGTTGCACACCGCCACCTCGTCTTTCGAGGTGTTCAGCGTGATCTCGGTGCACAGGTTCGAAGAATGCACGATGCCGACATGCCCCTGAGGCGAACGGATGTTGCACGGGTCCTTGAAGGTGATCCATGGATGCCCGGTCTCGAACAGCATGGTCAGCATCTTGCGCCACAGGTCGAGTGCCCTGACCTTCCGGAACACCTTGATCCCGCCGCCGGCGGCCTTGGCCTCATACGCCTCATAGGCCGCCTTGAACGCCACGCCATAAAGATCGTGCAGGTCGGGAACCTCGTCAGGCGAGAACAGTGTCCACTCGGCGTTCGCTTCGACGCGCTGCATGAACAGGTCGGGCACCCAGTTGGCGGTGTTCATGTCATGCGTGCGGCGGCGGTCGTCGCCGGTGTTCTTCCTGAGGTCGAGGAATTCCTCAATGTCGACGTGCCAGGTCTCCAGGTAGGCGCAGACCGCGCCCTTGCGTTTGCCGCCCTGATTGACGGCGATGGCCGTGTCGTTGGCCACCTTCAGGAACGGCACCACGCCCTGGCTCTCGCCGTTGGTGCCCTTGATGTGAGCCCCCAGACCGCGCACCGGGGTCCAGTCGTTGCCGAGGCCGCCCGAATATTTCGCAAGCAGGGCGTTGTCCCTGACCGCCTTGAAGATGCCGTCGAGGTCGTCGGCGACCGTGGTGAGGAAGCAGGATGACAGTTGCGGACGAAGCGTGCCCGAATTGAAGAGCGTCGGCGTCGAGGCCATGAAGTCGAAGGACGACAGGAGGTCGTAGAATTCGATGGCGCGCGCCTCGCGGTCGATCTCGCGGACCGCTAGCCCCATCGCCACCCGCATGAAGAAAGCCTGCGGCAACTCGAAGCGCTTTCCACGCGTATGCAGGAAATAGCGGTCATAGAGCGTCTGTAGGCCGAGATACTGGAAGCTCAGGTCGCGTTCCGGCTTCAGCGCGGCGCCCAGCCGTGCAAGGTCGAAGCGGCCGAGTTCGGGATCGATCAACTCGGCTTTGATGCCGACGCGCAGGAATTCGCGGAAATAGCTGGCGTAGCGCGCCGCCATTTCGGCCTGTGTCGCCTGCTCCGGTTGCCCGGCCACGAAGGTGAGGGCTTCCCGGCGCAGACGGTCGAGCAGCAGCCGCGCGGAGACGAAGGCATAGTTCGGTTCCTGCTCCACCAGCGTGCGCGCTGCCAGGATCGGCGCCAGCGACAGTTCGTCCAGGGAAAGACCGTCATAGAGGTTGCGGCGGGCCTCGGTCAGGATCGGCGCGGCGGATACGGCGTCCAGCCCGTCGCAGGCTTCCTCGACGATGCGGGCCAGCCGGTCCTCGTCGAGCGGCCTGAGCGACCCGTCCTCCATCGTGACATGCAGCAATGGCACGGAGCTTGCCACCGCCGCCTTTTCCGCAGCCCGTTCGCGTGCCCGCTCTTCGCGATAGAGCACATAGGCGCGGGCGACCTTGTGATGCTCGCCGCGCATCAGCGCGAGTTCAACCTGGTCCTGTACGTCCTCGATATGGAAGGTGCGGCCCTCGCCGACACGCCGGGTCAGCGCGGAAGCCACCTGCCCGGTGAGATCCGTTACCACGTCGTGGACACGCCGCGAACCGGCCGCCGCCGATCCCTCCACGGCGAGGAAAGCTTTCGTCAGCGCGATCGTGATCTTCATCGGATCGAACGGCGTTACCGCGCCGTTGCGCCGGATGATGCGGTAAGCCGGTTGCGTCGGCGCATGCCCGTTGTCGTCGGGAAGCATCGGAGCCTCATCGGCCCCCTCGGTGTGGAGTGCTATGGTCGTCTGCATCGTATCCCCGTGGCGTTGTGGACGGAGAGCGCGAGGCAACGCATGCCGGAAGCGCACGGCCCTGCCGCACGAGAGGCACGCGCACCACCGGGACACCCCGCCCGAGGTTCGTTCATGGCGTTACGGCAGGTCTCCTGGCTTACAGGTCGTCATCGCTATCCAGCCTTCCCGGTGCCTCGACACCAGTGGCGTTTCACGAGATAGCGACTCGCTGCTTACAGTTGCGGGGGCAGCGCCAGCATTCCCGGATTCGGGGCACTGGCTTCCCTCTTAGCTCCAGAGTCCGGACAGACTCAGAAGAACCGTGACCACAGCATATTGAACCGCACGCGATGCAAGCGTCAATATCTAGTTTCTCAATCCACATCCCGGGTGCTTGCGGTGGGGCTGAAAGGACGCGCTCGACAGCCTCCTTTTCCATTGCAGACGAGATCGTATGCCGTGTGTGCACGGGGTGATGAGCGCTTGTCCGAGAATGACAACGTCGCTTCCGCGGCCGGCTGGCCGGGGCCACGCCCTCCAAAAAACATGACAATAAAAGTCATCAATTTGATCTGGAGCAAACAACTCAAGTTTTTTTGCCTTAGGTTCGGCCTCCGCGACAGGTCTTATGGAAACGGAAGCACGGCAAAAAATGGCAGCACACGCGGACATGACGCGTTACTACGCGAACGATGCCGGCCCCGACCCCTTGAGCGACGCCTTTGCGCGCCGCACCGCCGTCATGCCGTTTCGCGGCAAGAAGCGGCTGCCCGCCGAAGAGATCGAGACGCGGTGGCGGGCAATCCTGTCGGCCCCGAGCTGGCCCGGCAAGCGGCTTGTCTATGTCCATATACCCTTCTGCGCCAATCACTGCCTGTTCTGCGGCTTCTATCGCAACGCCTATGTGCCGCAGACGGGCGCCGATTACGTCAAGCTCGTCATCGAGGAGATACGCCGCGAGGCGCGCGCGCCGGCCCTGCGCGACAATCCGGTCCATGCAGTCTACTTCGGCGGCGGAACACCGACCGCGCTTTCGGCAAGGGAGCTTTCCGATCTGCTGGCGACCGTCCGTGCAGAATTGCCGCTCGCTCCCGACTGCGAAATCACCGTCGAGGGCCGCATCATCCATTTCGATCCGGAAAAAATCGACGCCTGCCTCGAGGCCGGAGCGAATCGTTTCTCGATCGGCGTCCAGAGTTTCGACACCGAGGTGCGTCGGCGACAGGGCCGGCGGGCAAGCCGCGAGGAAGCCGTGCGCTTTCTCGAGGGTATCCGCGACCGCGACCGCGCCGCCCTGGTGATCGACCTCATCTATGGCCTGCCTGGCCAGACGCCCGAAGTCTGGCATCAGGATCTGGAGACGGCCGCCGCCCTCGCCCCCGACGGCATCGATCTCTACGGCCTTAATCTTATCCCCGGCACGCCCCTGTCCAAGGCGATTTCCGCCGGCAAGTTTCCCGCCGCCGCAGGGCTTGGCGATATCGGCGCGCTCTATCGCGCAGGAGCGGATTTCTTCCGCCGCCGCAATTGGCGTCAGCTCACGAACAACCACTGGGGGCGCACGACGCGCGAGCGCAATATCTACAATATGCTGATCAAGGAAGGCGCCGATTGCCTCGCCTTCGGCTCGGGCGCCGGCGGTTCGATCGGCCGCTACAGCTACGGCTTGACGAGCGATTTGCAACGCTATGGCGAGGACATGCACGCCGGCCGAAAGCCGATCGGCATGCTGAGCGCCAGCGACGCCATCCAGCCGCTGCGCGACAGGGTGACCGCCGGCTTCGAGGTCGGGCATCTCGATCTTGCCGGGTTGGAGAAGGCCGCCGGCGGGGCGATCGCGTCCGGTCTGTTCACGCCGTTGCTGGCGCAATGGCGGCAAGCCGGTCTTCTCACGCTTGAGGACGAGACCATCGAACTCACCGTGGCGGGCCGCTTCTGGTACGCCAACCTGATTTCCGCCTTCCACGAAATCCTCCAGACGCAACTGTGTCCCACCGACAACGCCGCCTGACATAACAATCCATTGAACGGAGTATCGCCATGCAGACCCTCAACCATGCGGAAAAGATCGAACGCATCCGACAGGCCATCGCCGAGAAGCCGGACGGCATCCTCGAGGCGCTTGCGACGGAATATGACGTGCCGGTGCAGACGGTGATCGAATGCGTGCCGGCCGGCGGCGCTGCTCGTATCGACGGGCGGCATTTCGTCGACGTTCTGACCGACATCGCCGACTGGGGCGACATCACCTTCATTTGCCACTCGAAGGACGCCGTCGTGGAGTTTTCCGGCCCGCTGCCCAAGGGCAGGATCGGCCACGGCATGTACAATCTGCAAGGCGGCGGCCAGGGCCTTTCCGGCCATCTGCGGCACGAGAACTGCAAGTCGATCTTCCTCGTTCGCCGTCCCTTCATGGGCGTCGATACGCTGTCGGTGCAGTTCTTCAATGCCGATGGCGAAACGATCTTCAAGATCTATGTCGGCCGCGATGAACAGCGCCGACTGAAGCAGGACCAGATTGACCGTTTCAACCGGCTGGAAACCCGCTTCGCCGAAAGCGCCGGCCATGCCTGACAGGGGGACGCTGCTCATTTTCGGCGCGACCCGGGGCGTCGGGTTGGAACTCGCCCGCCATGCCCGTGCGCAGGGCCGCGCAGTCACGGCTTTCGTGCGGCCCGGCTCCACCGTCGAGGCTCTTCAGGCGATCGGTGCGACCCTCCTGCGCGGCGATGCGCTTTCGTCCGAGGACGTCGCGCGCGCGATCGCCGGCACGCCAGGCGACATCGATATCGTCTCGACGCTCGGCGGACGGGCGCAGGACGGTCGCCGCGCCGACGACGAAGGCAATATCAACGTCGTCAGGGCGGCCGTCGACAGTGGCCGCACGCGCCGCGTCGTGCTCATCACCTCGATCGGTTGCGGCGAGATGGCGCCTTTCCGCTCGGCGCGCGCTATCTCCGCCTTCGGAGCGGCCGTTGACGCCAAGACCCGGGCGGAGGACACCTTGCGCCGAAGCGGCCTCGACTGGACGATCCTTCGGCCGGGGGGCCTGATTTCCGAGCCGGCAACCGGTGAGGCGATCCTGTCGACGGATCCTGAAATGCACGGCGTCGTCCACCGCGAGGATGTCGCCCTGATGACGCTGCGCACGCTTCGGGATCCGGCAACCGTCGGCCATGCCTTCGCCATCGTCGATTCCGGACGAATGCAATGCGCCAATCCGGTCCAGCCGTTCCCTCTGTCTGCATAGGGCCTTTTGCGGTGGATCCGGAAATATCCACCAAATCCCCTATCTCGTTGGTTTTATTGAATTCCAGATATGAATGCGCTGTTCACGCCTGCTGGAATTGCCGCTAGGAGCACCCTATGAACGCCACCGTCGTCATGATCATCCTGACCATGCTTCCCAATGGGGATATTTCCTCCAGCTTCGTCAATATCGACACGCAGGAGGAATGTATCGAGCGGTTGGAGCGCATTCGCCCGATTCTGGAAAGCAGCGAGAGTACCGAGACCCGGGAGGCCGGGTGCTTCCGTAGCGCTGCCGAATTCACCTACTTCGATCACGACCCGCCGAAGGACGCGCAGCGCCACGACCTGCTGGTCAGCCTCGACGGGGAGCAGGCGAGCGTCAGCAGGCAGCAAAACGCCGAGGACTGCCGCCAGGCGCTGGAGCGTTTGCCGCCGCCGGAGGCCGGGCAGAGACATTACTGCACGACATCGACACAAGACATGACCGAAAGCGGCGAGTAGCGGCTCGATCAGGGCAATCGCCGCAGTAACGGAGAGGGTAAATGACAACATATTCCATCGCGATCCGCGAGGGATGGCCGATGTGCGCGTGGCGCAGGCTGTCGATCGCGCTTCTGCTTTCCACCGCGCCTTCCGGCCTTTTCCCGGCGCTGGCGCAGGAGATCGGCAATGTCGACGGGGGGACATGGCTCGATACGGTCACCGTCGTCGGCACGCGCACGGAGCTTGCCATCAAGGACAATCCGCGCTCCGTGGCGGTGATCGATGAAAAGGAAATCGAACGCCGCCCGGCCGACAGCATCGCCGAACTCCTGCGCGATGTGCCCGGCGTCGAAGTGGCGGACGAATCGATTGCCGGCATGAAGCGGCTGCGTATCCGCGGCGAAAGCTCGCGGCGCGTGACGATCCTCGTCGACGGACAGGAGATCACCGATCACAGCACCTACGGTACGCCGCTGCTGATCGATCCGGCCGCTGTCGAACGCATCGAAGTGGTCAAGGGACCGTCCTCGGTGCTTTACGGCGCCAAGGCGATCGGCGGCGTCGTCAACATCGTGACGAAGAAGGGCGCCGACAAGCCGATCCAGATCGAAGCCGGCGGCACCTATTCCTCCGGCTCGCGCGGCTGGCAGGGCTGGACGGCGGCGTCCGGCAGCAAGGATGGCTTCGACTATCGCTTTTCGGTTTCGGCCGACGACCACAAGAACCGCCGTGTCGCCAAGGGGATTTACTCGGCGACGGGCGAACTCGACCACACCACCTTCAACAACCGCAACATCTACGGGCATCTCGGCTATCGCTTCGGCGACAGCGATAATCATTACCTGGCATTGAAATTCGAGCAGCACGAGTTGGAAAGCGAGGGGCGGCCGACCGCCCTGCCACCCAATACGCAGAAATTCCTGATCGACCTGCCGAAGCGTGACCGCCGCAAGGTCGGCCTTTACTATGACGGCGACGACATCAGCGAGACCGTCCGGAAGATCCACGTCGACCTCTACTATCAGACGATCGATCGGCTTTTCCGAAATGAGCTTCTGGCTTCGCCCATGCCCATCATCACGGTCGATTCCACCTCGACTTCGGACGACCGCATCACGAACTACGGGATGAACACGCAGGTCGATCTCGATCTTCTGGAAAACCACAAGACGATCGTCGGCGCACAGTATCTTTCCGATAGTCTGACCACCCGGAAAACCTCACGGACGGTCACCACCATCCGGCCGAACCCGCCGCCCCCGCCGCTGATCCGGAACAGTTACGACAAGGCCCATATCGACACTTTCTCGCTCTATGCCCAGGACGAATGGAGCCTCACCGACGATCTGACGCTGATCTCCGGCCTGCGGCTCAGCCATATCCGTACCGAACTGGACAGGACCACGGAGGCTGCCCGCGCCGGCTGGGAGGGAGAGAACGACACGCAGCTTCTTTCCTCGCTCGGCATCACCTGGCGTCCTTTCGATCCGCTGACCCTTCGGGCCGGCTATTCGGAAGGCTATATCACGCCGACGCTGCTGCAACTCTTCAGCACCTCGACGGCCGGCGGTCAGACGATCTACGGCAATCCGGCGCTTGATTCCGAGACGGCCCGCAACTTCGAGATCGGCGCGCGCTATGAGGACAACGGCCTGACATTCGACGCCGGCGCCTTCTACACCCGGGCGAAGAACTATATTGCCACGGCGCCTTGCACGGGCATGGGCGCACCCGTCGGCTCCTGCCTGGGCGCAGGCTCCTCGGTCTATGTCAACGCCGACCGGGCGACGACCTTCGGCCTCGAGCTACTGGCCGAATACGAGTTCGGCAACAGCGGCTTTGCGCCCTATGTCAGCGGAGCATGGATCCGCCGCGAACTGGATTATGCCACCTTCTCCACCTATAACAGCGACACGCCGGCGCTGTCCGGCCGCATCGGCCTGCGCTACGAGGGCGACTGGCACGATACGCCGGTCTGGGCGGACGTCTTCGTGCGCGGTGCGGTCGCCAACAAGCAGACCTCGCTGGACAATGGCCGTCTCGTCACCGAGAAACTTCCCGGCTGGGGAACGCTCAACCTGGCGTTCGGCGGCAGCTACGGCGAGAATGACCGCCTCAGCTTCTCATTGAACTTCAACAACATCCTGAACAAGGAATATCGCGCAACATTCGGCGAACTGCCGGGTACCGGCCGCAGCATCGAGGTGACGGCGCGGGTCAAGTTCTGATCCGGGCCTCAGGCGACACGGGCGGGCGGGGACCCTTTGCAAGGCGGCCCCGCCCGTAATCCTTTCCCAATGACACTCCTCGACAACAGTCCGGCCGCCCGATCATGCCCGCACATAGTCACGCCAGAGCGACTTGTAGGGATCACAGCTTTCCAGCAGCCAATCATGGCTCCCGGTTCCTGCGACTGTGCCCTCGTCAAGCACGACGATCATATCGGCCGCGCGCGCCGAAAACAGGTGATGGGTCACAAGGATGACAAGGCGATCCCGGCCCATGGCCAGCATCCTGCGTTCGAGCGCCAGGGCCTGTTCCGCGTCGAGCGCCGAGGTCGGCTCGTCGAAAACCGCGACTTCGGGCTTGCGCGAAACGGCCCGCGAGATGGCCAGCCGCTGACGCTGGCCACCCGAAAGGTTCTGGGCCGCAGGAAGCAGTTCCGTATCCAGGCCGCCGGGCAGATTGTCGACGAACGTTTCGGCCGAGGAAAACTGCAACGCTGTCCTGATCTCCTCTTCCGTCAGACGATGTGCGACCGCGGCCTGGATATTGTCGCGAATGGTACCGGAAAACAGCGAGGTTTCCTGATCCACGACACCGAACCTGTGGCGTAACCATCTCGGCGCGCAGGAGCGGACGTCGACCCCGCCGATCGTCACCCGTCCTTCATAACTGCGCTCAAGGCCGATCACCGCTCGCAACAGGCTCGATTTTCCCGAACCGTTGCGGCCGACGATCGCGACGACGCCGGTCGGCGGCAGGCTCAGGGAAATATCCTTCAAGGCGGGACGCCCCGTGCCGGGATATACCAGCGTCAACCCTTCGATCGAAACGGCGCCGAGATGGGGGGGCCTATGGGGCGGCGCGCGGTTGGCGCGCTCCGGCTCGCGTTTGAGAAATGCCGCAAGCGCGGCAACGGTGGTGCTGACGGAATGGAACTGGATGAGAATGCCGGCGCTCGTGAGCATCGGCATGACCGCCCTGGTGATGAGCAACTGAAGCGCCAGCAGTCCGCCGATGGTCAGGTCGCCGTTCAGGATACGCAGACAGCCGACCAGTACGACGAGCAACGTCAGGATTTCCGTCAGCAGGCCCAGCGTGAACGTATACGAATGCGACAGGTTGAGAATGCGCCAGCGCGCGGCGATAGCCTCGGAAGACCTGGTCATCCACCGCCGGATGAAAAAATGCTCGACGGCGTTGGATTTTATGGCCCGCAGGTTGTTGACGGTCTCGGAGGTGGCGCCTTGCAGGACGCTGTTCAGCCTGAAACTCGCACGGCTCGCCTCGCCGAGCTGCGCATTGGTATTTCGGGCAAACAGGGCGAATACCGCCGCGACCGCAGCCGCCAGCAGACAGATAAGGTAGTCATAATAAACGGCGACGGCGAAGGAGACGACCGCACCTATGATCGTGAAGAGGAAGTTGGGCGCCGCCGATAACACGAATGTCGCCACACGCTGGGATTCATTGAGCAGGTTGATCGAATTACCGGTCGCGGCAGCGGATCCCTCGAAAGGGATCCGCATCATCCGGATATAGATGCGCTTCGACAGTCGTGCGGTCAGCCGCGCCTCGAGATCGTTCGTGATCCTGTTCTGCCAGCGCGCGCCAAGATGCCGGACCGCGGCGGCGAGAATCGCAATGCCTGCAAAAACCACCGCGGCCCGGCCATCCTTGCCCACCATGACGCTGTCGATGATCTTCTGTGAGAGGATCGGCACGGTTATCGAAAGCCCGATGCCCGCAAGCGACAGGAATATGGCCAATGCAAAACGGCCACGATGGATGAACAGCATGCGCAGGACCGTCGGCCAGCCGCCGAGTTGAAGGGAAGCCATCGTTTTACGCAGGTGCATCTTCTATCGCTATCAGCCGAGGGAGGTGGGCGAGTGCTATTCCATCGGCCGGGGCCTGTCAAATAACATGATGATAATACTCATGTTATTTCATGGTGGCCTGAAAAACCGGGGAATGATGTCGTCCGGCTGTCAGATCGACAGACGCAGGCAGCGGGCGGAAATGGCGGCGGGATAACGCTCAATGCTGAATTGAAATTCCTACGGCGAAATTACCCTTTTGAGTCGATGAAACTAAAGTCCAGTCTTTTCAGCGGCATAACGGCCTGAAAAAATATGACTATTTTTATCAAGTTCAATCTTGATTCTTTTAGTCATGTTTATTAGGCCTGCAGCGCACCACGTCGAACGTGGTTGAAAAGGGGTGGGCCATGATTGAAAATGTCTCCGTCGCGCGCCGCGCGTCATTCCGCCGTCGTGCGGGTCTTCTTGCTGCCGGGGTTGCCTCGGTCAGCCTCGCAATGCCGCTTTCCGCACAGTCGCAAGACAATGATGCCGGCCTTACGCAAGCCCAGGCGACCGTTCTCGAAGAGATCGTCGTCCTGTCGACGCGCCGTGCGAAGAAGCCTCTCGACATTCCGCAGTCGATCTCGGTGATAGATCGCCAGCAACTGGACGATTATAACGTCCGGGACATCCAGGATCTCGTCCGGCGCGAGCCCGGCATCGCCGTCAACCGCCAGACGTCCATCACCAACCCCTGGGGCCAGCTTACGTCCTTCTCCATCCGCGGGATGGGCGGAAACCGCGTTCAGCTGTCCGTCGACGGCTCGCGTGTCCAGGAGCAGATCACCGACGGCAGCCGCGACTTCTTCGACATGAGCAACATGAAGGCCGTCGAGATCGTCCGGGGGCCGAACTCCGTGCTCTGGGGCGCTGATGCGCTGGGCGGCGCGGTGATGTTCCGGACCCGCGATCCCTCCGATCTTCTGGCCGGCAGCGACAAGCCCTGGGCCCTGGAGACGAAGACCGGCTATGACAGCTTCGATCGCAGCTGGCGCAAGCAGGTGACTGCCGCCTATGATTTCGGCGACGTCCAGGTGCTGGGCAGCTACGGCCACGTATCCTCCAGCGAGCCGCGCCTGCGCAATGCCCGGGCCGACGGCGGCATCTGGGGTTGCACGCGTCCCTACATCGGCTGCAACGTGATCTTCCCCGCCGATACCGACGTCAACAACGCCCTGGCCAAGGTTGTCTGGACCCCGGATGGCGAGCACACCGTCAAACTGACGGGCGAGCTGTTCGGCCGCGATACGAGCATCCTGCAACTCTACGACATGAGCGAGGTGACGACCGGCATTCCGACGACGACAGGCTATCTGAACGATCCCTATATCCGCGATCTCGAAATGAGCCGCAAGCGCATCGCGCTGGAGCATAACTGGGATGTCGGCGCAAACTGGCTGGACACGCTCAACTGGCGTCTGTCCTACTCGCCGCAAAGCCGGGAAACCGATAGCAACCAGCGTCGCCGTTATTCCGACCGCTACCAGCTGCACAATCAGTACCGCAACTACAGCGAGGACTTCTTCGAGGCCGACGTCCAGCTCCAGTCGTCGTTCGATCTTGGCTCGACGCATCACACGCTGATCTACGGCTTCGACGGCGACCGCACTGAGGGCGACTACGCAGGCATCAACACGACCTACAATTCGCTCACGGATACCACGACCACCGCGATCAATCAGGGCTTCAGTTTTCCGCGGGTCACGACCCAGCGCGCGGACTTCTACATCCAGGACGAGATCGAACTTCTCGACGGCAGGCTGACGCTCACGCCGGGTCTGCGTTTCGCGCACTATTCGATCGACCCGACCGAAGACAAGAGCTATCCCGGCCTGCCGGGCTTCCCGCCGCAAAAGCAGACCCATAACGAACTGATCAAGCGTTTCAGCGCGATCTACAAGTTCGACGATACCTATTCGGCCTATGCCGCCTATGGCGAAGGCTTCAAGATGCCGACTTCGGCGCAGCTCTTCCAGTCCAGCACGGATCTGTTCACGGGTTCCGCGATCATTCCGAATCCGGCGCTTCGTCCGGAGTCCGTCCAGAACTACGAGGTCGGCTTCCGCGGCGAGCTTGACAGGGGCTATTTCACCGTCGGCGCCTTCTATGCGGAATACACGGATTTCATCCGCGGCTTCCATCCCGTCACGATCATCGATCCGACAGGCGTACCGGTAACGGCCTATACGTCCAGCAACGTCGAGGACGTCCGTTTCTGGGGCATCGAGATCGGCGGCGAATACGAGGTCATGGAGAATACCACCGCCTCGGCGAACATCGCCTGGAGCCGCGGCCGGCAGAAGGTGAATGCCGGTGCCGCAACGACCGCCTTCGACGGCGCCATCCCGCTGGTCGCCGTGCTGGGGCTGAGGCATGAAATGCCGGACTACGGCCTTCAGTTCGAACTGTTCACCACCCTTGCCTCGGGCCGCACGGAAAACGCCAGCGCAACCGCCTTCCTGCCCTCGGGTTACGCGCTGTTCGATGCCTATGCCAAATGGTCGCCCCGCAAGGACTTCGAACTCACGGTCGGCATCGAGAATATTTTCGATCGCCGCTACTTCCCGAACTCGCTGACGGGTTACGAGCGCACGCCGGCCTCCACCGCCGTCGCCAACGTCAACCCCCTCGAGCTTCAGACCGGAGCGGGCCGCACCTTCAAGATCGGCGCAACCGTGAAGTTCTGAGACATACAGACCGGTCGGGGTGGCTGATCGCCGCTCCGGCCGGCCTGCACCGGGCAGAAAGAAACAACTCGCATGCCGAATGTATTCAGGCAAATTCTAAGGCTCATGCGCCTGTGCGTTCACGCACCGGGCAGCAAGATCAGCCTGCTGCTTTTCGCCGTCGTGATCGCGCTCAACCTCGGCAGTGTCTACGCGACGCTCCGCATCGTGCAATGGACCGGCGAATTCTATTCTGCCGTCGAGAAAGTCGACGGCAGGGAGGCCTTGCGGCAGATCGGCATATTCGTGCTGATCGTCGGGCTTAATTCCGTAAGGCACCTTATCGGCGGATATCTCAGAAAAGTGCTTGAAATCCGCTGGCGCCGGAATCTGACGGATGCCGCGATCGATTGCTGGACGCGGGGGAAAGCCTATTGGCACCTCGCCCACTCGCAACAGGCCATCGATAACCCCGACCAGCGGATCGCGGAAGATTGCCGCCTCTTCGTGCGGGGGCTTCTCGGTGAGGCGCTGGACCTTATCCAGCGTGTGGTGGGGCTGTTTTCCTATCTCACCCTGCTTTGGGGTCTTTCCGATTTCCCGCTGAGCTTTTCGATCGGCGGCCTGTCGGTCAATATTCCCCATTATATGGTCTGGGCCGCATTCCTCTATGTCGCGCTTTCCAGCGGCATCACCCATCTTCTGGGCCGCCCGCTGAAAGGTCTCTTCGTGGAGCAGCAACGCCGCGAGGCAAGCTTTCGCTACGCCATGGCGCGCTGGCGCACGGCGTTCGATGAAGTTGCCCTGACCAACGGCGAGGAAGCCGAAAAGCGCAACTTCCGGGATCGTTTCGACAGCGTCGTGGCAAACTGGCACAAGCTGATCCGCCGCGAATTGATCCTCGGTACGTTCACCTATCCATTCCAGCATTCGGTGCTGCGCATTCCGTTGTTCGTGGCCCTGCCGGGGTATTTTGCCGGACATGTCGCCTTTGGCGGGTTGATGCAGCTTGCCACGGCCTTCTCCAGCGTCGTCACGACGCTTTCCTGGTTCATCTTCTCTTATCGCGACCTTGCCGATCTGGTCGCCACATCGGCGCGGCTCGATACATTCATCGAAAGCGCGAAATCGGCAGCAGGTCGCCCCTCCAGCTATGCATACCGCAAGACCGGCGATGCGACACGGCTGCGGGAGCTGCGTCTGGACGCGCCGGACGGCCGACGGCTGCTCGATATCGATGACGCCGTCATCCGGCCGGGTGAGATCGTCTGGCTCCGGGGTGTTTCCGGCCTTGGCAAGACGACGCTCGTCAAGGCGCTGGCCGGATTCTGGCCGCACGGCAGCGGGATCATCGAGCGCGCTGATGGCGAATGGATGTTCCTGCCGCAAAAGCCGTGGGTTCCTGCCGGCACGCTGCTGGAAGCGGCGGCCTATCCGATGACGGTCGACGCTCTGGGCGCGGAGGCCGTCCGGCAGGCGATTTGCGACGTCGGGCTCGGCCTGAGGATCGACGCATCCGCAGACGGCCTGTCCGGCGGCGAAATGCAGCGCCTCGCCTTCGCCCGTCTTCTTCTGCACAAACCCGATTGGGCAGTGCTCGACGAAGCGACCAGCGCGCTGGATGCCGCGGCGGAGCGCCATCTCCTGTCGCTGCTTCGCCAGCGGCTGCCGCTAACGGCTTTCCTCATCATCGCGCATCGCGAACCCGCGGCCATGGCGCCGAAACGGATCGTCGATCTCAATCCACCCGATGCGGCTGTCGCCGCACTTGCCTGAAACCCGACTTGTTCTGGAGATACCCATGACGGAAAAATCCCTTCCCGCCCGCTACACCATCAAGGCGGATGCCGAAACGGTGTTTCGGCTTCTGCCGGAGATCGGCAAGCTGATGATCATCGGCAAGACCGACGACGTCACGCACGAACGCATCGGCCCCGTCGAATATGTCGAGCGTCAGGGTGATGCGCTGGCTTGTCGCGGCGCGGCCCATGACAGTCTGATCCGGATTAAAGACATTGCGACGATCGTCGCGGACACCACCAGCGTGATGCGCGATCAGGTCTATCCGCGGATCGACTTCAATGACGTCGACGGCCGGGCGGTCGTCAGCGTTGTCGGCTTCGGCGGTCTGGAGCCCTTCGAAAAGGCGCTTGCCGGGCTTTCCCTCGAGACCTTGCCGGCGAATGACAAGGCTGCGGAACGCAAGCAGCGCCCGGAGGTCGCCGACGACGATCCCGGCCGCCTGCCGCTCGAAGCGGCGCTCGCCTCGGGGCAGCCTATCGGCATCGCTTTCGAGAAGAGCGGCTTTTCCCAGCGCTGGACGGGCGTGGTGCCGAAAGTCAGCCTCGCGATGGGTTTCATCAATGTGATGGACGGTGATTTCCATCTGCATCTACCCGGCGGCTCCGTTGCAAGCTGGGTGTCCCGTACCGTGGAAGGCCGGACGGAACTGACCGCGCTTGGCAAGGACGGCAAGGGGATCGGACTGACACTTCATGCCGACGACGGTGCGATCTTCACACACGCCGGCGAGGGAGCGGAATAGTTTCATGACTGTCACAATTGCGCATAAGCCCGGCACCTGGCTCGATCCGCAGACCGGAACGGAACTTCCCCATGGAGAACTCATCGCCCGCATGGGCGGCAAGCGTGCCGTCCTTCTCGGCGAGACGCATGACCGCTACGACATTCACCGCTGGCAACTCCATGTGGCGGCCGGTCTTATGGCGACGGGCCGGCGTCTCGTCATGGGATTTGAGATGTTTCCCCGCCGTGTGCAGCCGGCCCTGGATGCCTGGATTGCGGGCGATCTCGATACGGAAGACTTCCTCGAACAGTCGGAATGGAAGACCGTCTGGGGGTTCACGCCGGAACTATACCTTCCGCTCTTCCACTTCTGCCGCCAGTTCCGCATTCCGATGAAGGCTCTCAACTGCCGTCGGCCGCTTGTCACCGAAGTCGGCAAATTCGGCTGGGATGCGATTGCGGAAGAAGACCGCGATGGCCTGACGCCTGCAAGAAGCGCCACGCCCGCCTACCGGAAATATCTGTTCGACCTGACGGGCGGCGGTAATCCCGCCCGCAAGGCGACAAGCTCCGACAGTCCGGATTTCGATCGCTTCGTGCGGGCCCAGCAGACCTGGGACCGCGCCTTCGCCTGCAACATCAAGGAGGTTCTGGCCGAAACGCCGGATGCGCTCGTCATCGGCATTATCGGCCGCGGGCATCTCGAATTCGGCCATGGGACGCCGTTCCAACTGGCCGATCTCGGTGTTGCGGAGGTGTCGGTGTTGCTACCGTCCGACAGCGAAACGTTCGACGGCGGGCGATCGGCGGGTATCGCGGATGCGCTTTTTCGTCTCGATACCCATGACAGGGCTCCAGAAAGGAACACCGCGTGACACGGCCATCTTCCCACCTGCTTCAGGCGGTTGCATTCTTCTGCATCGCCCTTGGCGTCTCCCATCCCGCGCATGCCCAGACGGAAAGCTCCACCGCGTTGCCGGGCGGGGCTTCCTCGGTTCAGGAAAGCCATGGCGACTGGACCGTTTCCTGCCGCATCGTCGAAGCCCGGAAATCCTGCATGCTCCTTCAGGCCCTCGCCCGCAGCACGGGAGAAACCGTGCTCAGCCTGGAGCTGGTTCCGGTCAGTGAAACGCAGGCGGAAGGCATCCTGCTTTCACCCTTCGGACTGAAGCTTGCCGATGGTGTCAGGCTTTCGGTGGACGGCACGCCATTTTCAACGCCGTTCCCGTTCATGACCTGCGTCGAGGCGGGATGCATCGTGCCGGTGGAATTCCGGGCTGAGCAGCTCGACCGTCTCAAAAACGGGAAGGAGGCGCTCGTTTCAGCCGCTAACGCCAGCAGCGGCGCCGCTGTCGAGCTGAAGCTCTCCCTCGCAGGCTTCACGACGGCCTTTGTTCGCGCGCGCGAGCTTCTGGCCTTGAAGGACTGATCCGGCACGCATCCCGGCAACGGTTTGGTCGCGGTTCCGGCGATTGCCGTCAACACGCCGGATGCCACGAGCGCGCGGGCGACGTAATGCGCTGCATTGACGCCCATGAGATCGGCCGCGCCGCCGTCGTGAGCCATTTCGGCAAAGCCTTCCGCGCCGAAAAAGCCGTGCCGCCTGCCCGGTGAAATCCGGCTGGAAATGCTCTAATATATTGTTTTACCGCATTATCCGACGCCGAAGCGATCTCGCTTCGGCTGGAAATGCTCTAGTTGCCGTCCGAAGCTGCCAGCAACTCCAGAAGAATGCTTCTCGCCAGTTCTCCCGTCGCAAAATCGGCCCGGTTCGCCAGGAGGGCTATGCCGAGGCCCGCGTCCGGGGCGACGAGCAAGGAGGAGCGAAAGCCGGCCCAGCCCCCGTCATGGCCGAAGACGGGTCGCTCATCGAGCGTTTCCAGTTGCATACCCGCGCCATAGGCGGTGCGCGAGCCGTCCGCGAGGGTCGCCGGTGTGCACAACTGCGGGATCAGGTCGGCAAACAGCGAAGGCCGCATGAGCTCAAGCGCCCAGCGGCCGAGATCCTCTGCCGTGCTGTAGACCTGACCATCGCCCGTCATCTCCCACATCGGCAGCACTTCGGGGCCTTCGGCGCTCTCATAGGAACGGGCGAGCGCGGGCATTTGCGCCGGCATTGCGTCGACATAGCAGCTGTGGTTCATCCCCAGCGGCGCAAAGACGTTTTCCTGCGCAAATCGGGCGAGCGTCTGCCCGCTCATACGCTCCACAATCGCCGACAGAAGCACATAGCCGCTGTTGGAATAGGAGTAGCGGGTTCCCGGCCGCACGGCTGGTGGCGGCTGGGCGGCCAGAACCTCAAGCGTTGCGTCCATTCCCAGACGATGCGCCAGTCCCCAGCCCCTGACGTCGAAGAGTTCCATATAGTCGGGCAATGCCGACACATGGTTAAGAAGATGGCGAATGGTGACACCGGGCGCCGCCGTCCTCATTTGCGGCAACAGATCCGCAAGCGGGTCATCGATGGACAACAGGCGCCGCCGTTCCAGAATCAGGACACAGAGCGCGGTGAACATCTTCGATACGGATGCGGTATCGAACACCGTCTTCACGCCGATCGGATGCCCGCCCCGGACCGCGTGACCGTAACCTTCGCAAAGCACCGGCCTTCCCTCGCGCCAGATGCCGATGGCTGCGCCGGGACCGGGCTCACCCGTCCGGGCGCGGATCATGTCCCTGATCCGGGTCATCATGCGGCTTGCATCCTTTTCACATGGACAATCTTGACAGTAAATGTCATGTATTCGGTCCATCCTCTGGCCGCAAGCACTCATCCTGGACAATGACACGACGACATCTCACCCGACGCACATTCACCCTGGGCGGGCTGGCGCTATTTGCGCCCGCAGCGGGTTTTTCGGGGGACCTCAAGGTCGCGACCGCGTTTGGGCCGGTGACGATCCCGGCCGCGCCCGAAAGGATCGTCGCCCTCGATGCGGCGGCGGCGGTGGCGGCCAATTATGGCCTGAGGCCCGTCGGAGCCACGACAGTCAGCCGTACATCGCTGACGGAAGCGGGCGCGCAGATTCTCGCGGACGTCCCGGTGGTCGGCGCCTCGACCTATGGCGGACAGCTTCGCTACGAGGCGATATTGGCGCTCCGACCCGATCTCATCGTGGGTATGGTGCGCAGCGGCGCCGACCATTCGGCCCTTTACCGCAAGCTGTCGGCCATCGCACCGACGGTGCTGATCCAGTCCGAGGGGGCGGGCGCACTGCTGGAGACCTCCGATGCGCTTGCAGCCACGATGGGGCTTGAAGCGCAGGCTCAGGCCGACCGCGATGCCTATGGTGCCCGCGTCGCCAAATCCCACGAACGCTGGTCCGGCGCGCGTCAACACGGACCGCTGGCCGTGATCAGCGGGCGCGACCGGCAGATCCTCATCCATAGCTCGATTTCGTGGACGGGGCGGATCTTTCGTGACCTCGGCGTATCGTTGCCGCCCGTCGCGCGCACCGACGAGGCCAACGGCGTCCAGCTTTCCTATGAACAGGTCGACGAATTGAGCGATGTGCAGGGGTTCCTCTATCCGACGCTCGACGGCCAGCCTTCGCCCGAGGTCCAGCCGATCCTCGACCTGCCGGGCTTTCGCCGGCTTCCCGCCGTCGCATCGGGCAGGCTTGTCGGCCTGCCGGATATCTGGCCGGAAATGCACCTGACCGCGAACCGCTTTCTCGACGGTCTCGATATTCTGATGAACAAACTGGATGCAGCATGATGAACCAGATCGCCGTTCAACGATTTCCGATCACATTGCGCGAGGTGGAGGTGATCGGCGTGGAGGATTTGTCGCCCCGAATGCGGCGCATCGTCCTTGGCGGCGAGCAACTTGGGGCTTTCAGAAAGGACGGTCGGGAACTGCCGGCCTTTCAAAGCCTCGGGCCGGACGATCATGTGAAGCTTTTCTTTCCCGATCCCCGGACGTCCAGCATTGCACTGCCGCAGCAGGGTGACGGGCGGCTCCACTGGCCGGACGATCCGCCGACGATCTCGCGCGAATATACGCCCCGCGCCCATGATGCTTCGAGCGGAAGGCTGATTCTCGACTTTGTGCTGCATGATGGCGGTATCGCCGGCGGCTGGGCCGCCGGGGCACAGATCGGTGACAGGATCCATCTGGCGGGACCGAAGGCGTCGATGCTGTTGCCGGCGGCCGAACGCTACCTGCTGATCGGCGACGAGACGGCGCTTCCGGCGCTCGCCAACTGGCTGGAGATGCTGCCCGACACGGCGACGGTGACGGCGATCATCCTGATCGGGGACGAAGCCGCGCGCATTCCGCTGAAAGCGCCGGAATCCGCTGAAATCCGCTGGCTGCTGCATGATCCAGGGCAGACCGACGTGTTGGTCGGGCTGGTCCGTGACGAGCCGCTGGGGCAGGGCGTCTATTTGTGGGCGGCGGCCGAACGCAAGGCGGTCGAGGCGCTGCGCGCCCATCTCGCTCCGCGCAAGGACGAAGGCGGCCGGTTCGACGTATCGACCTATTGGACCCTGCGCATGGAACAGGAAATGGCATGACCGCCCGCCTCGGCCTTGCCGTGGCGCTGGCTTCGTCGATGCTCTGCATCCTGGCTCTTGCCAGCCTCGCGATCGGCGCGAAATCCCTGCCGCTCGGCGAGGTGCTGGCGGCACTTACCGGCGATGCTTCGGATGTCGCCAATGAGATCGTCGCCATGCGGGTGCCGCGCATGTTGCTGGCCATATTGGCCGGCATCGGCTTTGCGCTGGCCGGGGCTGTCATGCAGGCCGTCACCCGCAACGTCCTTGCCGATCCGGGCATCATGGGCGTCAATGCCGGTGCGAGCCTTGCCGTCGTCCTGTGTGTCGCGTTGACCGGCATGGCGCAGCCCATGACGCTGGTCTGGGCGGCGATGGGCGGCGCATTGGTGACCGGCGCGCTGGTGCAGATCTTCAGTTCGCTCGGCGGCGCCACGGCGCTGCGCCTCGTTTTGTGCGGCGTCGCGATGAGCGCCATCGCCGGCGGCGCGGGCTGGGCGGTCACGCTTTCCGATCCCGATCTTTTCCGGCGGGTTCTGGTCTGGGGCGCTGGCTCGCTGATCGTCACCGATTTCGAGCCGGTTCGGGCCGTGGCTCCCTTTGTGCTGGCGGGCGTATTGCTGACGCTTGTACTTGGCCCCCGTCTCAACGCCATCGCGCTCGGCAACGATCTGGCGCGCTCGCTCGGCGTCGGCATCGCGGGCACGCAAATGGCCGCCGCCGCCTCGGTCGTCGTTCTTGCCGGCGCCGCCACCAGCGCGACCGGGCCGGTCGGCTTCGTCGGCCTTCTCGCCCCACTGGCCGCCCGCGCCGTCGTCGGCGTCGACCAGCGGGCGATCCTTGCGCTGACCGCACTGCTCGGCCCGGTCCTGCTGTTGAGCGCCGACCTTCTCGCCCGCGTCGTGCTGCCGCAAGGCGAAGCGCCACTGGGCATCGTGATGGCCTTTGCCGGCGCGCCGGTGCTGATCGCGCTCGCCTACAGGATCGGAGATCTGTGAGATGAGCGTCATCATCGCATCTCCCGCCGGCGGCATCGCGTTGAAGACCAGCCGAAGGCGGCTCCTGGCGGGCATCTTCCTGTGTCTCGCGGGCCTCGGCATAGGCATATGGACGCTGGCGAGCGGGGATTATCCGCTTACTTTCTACGAGATTCTGGATGTGGTGCGGGGCGGGGGAGACGAGACCGCGCGCATGGTGGTGATGGAATGGCGGCTGCCGCGCTTCCTGGCTGCTCTGGTGGCCGGCGCGATGCTCGGACTTGCCGGCGCGCTTTTCCAGTCGGTATTTCGCAACCCGCTCGCCAGTCCTGATGTGATGGGCTTCGACGCCGGCGCCCATTTCGGGGCCGTGGTCGCGATGCTGGTCTTCGGCGGCGGTTTCTTTCTGGTCGCGGGCGGCGCATTGTCGGGCGGTGCGGTGGCCGCGCTTGCGGTCTATCTTTTCGTCGCGCGGGGCTTGAGCGGCTTCCGGCTGATCGTGGTCGGTATCGGCATCGGTCAGCTGTTCTTCGCCGCCTCGCAATGGCTGCTGCTGCAAGCGGGCGAAGAAGCGGCGGTCGCGGTGGCGAGCTGGGGACTGGGGTCGCTCAACGACATGGATAAAAGCCGGCTTGCCTATCTCGGCATCAGCGCGGTGCTTCTCGTTCCGCCCGGCCTTTTGCTCGCCCGCTCGCTGCGCCAGCTGGAGCTCGGCGACGCCATCGCAAGGGGAACAGGCCTCGACCCGGGCCGCACGAGGCTATCGGCGATTCTCGTCGGGCTTGCCCTGTCGGCGCTGGTCACGGCTCTCGTCGGGCCGATCGGCTTCATCGCGCTGGTCGCGCCTCAGATCGCCCGGCGGTTAACGGCCGACGGCGATGTGGCGCTCGTTCACGCCGCACTTGCCGGATCGATCCTGCTCGGCGCCTCAGATCTGCTGGCCCAGAAAATACCGTCCGGCATGCCGCTGCCGGTGGGGGTCGTTACGCTGGTTCTGGGCGGGTTGTGGTTCTTCTGGCTGTTATTGCGTTCGGGGCGCGTCGGGACATCATGAATTATCGTCTTCAACTTGATCGCGTCAGCGCCGCCTATGAAGGCGTCTCAGTGCTGAAAGACATCAGCCTCGTCCTGCCGGACGGCGTATTTACCGCCATCATGGGCGCCAACGGCAGCGGGAAATCAACTTTGCTGAAGCTTCTGGGCGGCGCCGTCGCGCCTGTCGCGGGCAAGATTCTGCTCGACGGCAAACCGGTGTCCGCCCTGCGTCCCCGTCATCTTGCCCGCGATATCGCGATGCTGCCGCAGTTCCCGCTGGCGCCGGACGGCATCCGCGTCGCTGAACTCGTCATGCGCGGCCGCTTTCCGCATCAGACGATGTTCCGCCAATGGTCGGCCGCCGATCGGACGGCGGTGGATGCCGCCATGGCGCAGGCCGGTGTGGCCGATCTCGCCCACCGGCTGGTCTCGACCTTGTCGGGCGGGCAAAGGCAGCGCGTCTGGATCGCGCTGGTGCTGGCGCAGGACACGCCGATCCTGCTTCTGGACGAGCCGACCAGTTTCCTCGACATCGCCTATCAGGTCGAACTGATGGCGCTTTTGAGCGAGTTGTCGGAGCGCGGCCGCACGATTGTCGCGGTCCTCCACGACATCAACCAGGCCAGCCGCCACGCATCCCATCTTGTGATGCTGGCCGGCGGGCAGGTGATCGCCGCCGGCCGGCCGGATGAGGTTGTGCGTGCCGAGACCATGCGTGCCGTCTTCCGGCTGGAGAGCGTGATCGTGCCGGACCCGGTCACGTTCACGCCGATGGTGGTGCCTTCAGAACTTCGCAGAAATCGATAGCGTGCCGGTGCGGCCGTATCCGAAGCCGCAGGTCCAGACGCTGCCGCAGCCGGCGACATATTTCTTGTCGAAGACGTTATTGATTGAAAGATTCAGCTGGCCGCCGGGGATCCACCTGTCGAGCGGTGCCGAAAGCCTGAAATCCACCAGTCCGTAACCGGGTATCTTCATGCCCGCATAGCCGGAGGGTGTCTCGATATCGCCGCCGCGGCTCGATCCGGTGTAGCGCACGCCGGCCCCCAGCCGCCATGCCTCGAATGTGCCGGCCTGCACGGTGTAGTCGGCCCACAGGCTCGCCTGATGGTTCGGGACGAAAAGGACGGGTTGTCCCAGTTCCTCGGGAATCTCGCTCTCGGTGACCTTGTGATCGAGATAGGAATAGGATGCGGTCACGGACCAGCCATTTTGCAGATCGGCCTTGAGTTCGGTTTCGAAGCCGCGGATGCGCACCTCGCCGGTCTGCACCTGATCCGGCCATCCGTAGACGGGGTCGTCGGTCAGGCGGTTGGTCTGGCGAATGTCGAACACCGAAGCCGACCACAAAAGATCGTCGGACGGCGCATAGCGGATGCCGGCTTCATATTGCTCGCCGGTCATCGGCTTGAAAACATTGCCGCCGGCAGTGGCGCCCAGCACCGGCTGGAACGACGTGCCGTAGGAAATGTAAGGCGCGATCCCGTTGTCGAAGCGGTAGAGAAGACCGGCGCGGCCGCTCGTCGCCCTGTCCTTCTGGTCAATCGTTTCCACGCCGCGCCAGGTCTCGACATCGGATTTTCCATTGGTGAAATCCTGCCGCAGCCCGCCGAGCACCCGAAGATTGCCGATCTCCATCTGATCCTGGACATAGAGGCCGACCTGGCTCAGCCGGGCGTCGATATTGCTCAACAGATCGAAATTGCCGATCGACCCGGTCCCGTATACGGGGTTGAACATATCGATGGAAGGCGCGGTGCCCGAATAGCGGGAGGCGTCGAATGTGCTGCGTGCGATATCGATGCCGGCGACGATCTGATGCCTGACCGACCCGGTTTCCACCAGCCAGTTCAACGACGTATCCGAAACCAGATTGTTGGTGTCGCCGCTGGCATCGACGGCATAGCGATCGATCGTGCGCCAGTCCCAACCGGCTGTCGGATCGTCGAACATATCGCTCTGGACCATATTGATGGTCGACTGGACCCTTGACCAGCGCAGCGCATGGCGCAGCGTCAGATTGTCGGAGAAGAGCGGCGTTTCGTAGTCGTAGCCGATGATATACTGGTTGCGATCATAGCGGTTGAAATCCGGCTCGCCGGCAAAGAAGCTCCGCGATATGCGCCCGTGGGGGTTATCGTAGAGCGTGCCGTAGGCGGGAAGCCAGGAGTAATCGATCCCGCCGCGATCCTGCTGGAGCTGCGCATAGCCGGTGAACTTTCCTTCCCCCACGTCCACGCTGAAGGATGGGGCAAGGAGCAGGCGTGTGCGATCGCCTTCATCGACTTCGGAGCCTGTCTTGCCGAATTTGCCGAGCAGCCGGTAGGAGGTGGCGTCGTTGAGCGGGCCGGTGAAATCGACGGCGGCCGTCGGCATGCCGAAACTGTCGACATAGGTCTCGATCTGGCGCGAGGCCTCATCGCTTGGGCGCTTGGTCACCTGGTTTATCATGCCGCCCGGCGGAAGCTGACCATACATGGACGACGACGGCCCCTTCAGCACCTCCACGCGTTCCAGCGTCCAGGTGTCGATCTGGGGGATCGTCCAGTTGTTGCCGCTGCCGAGGCTCGCGCCGGCCTGATAGGGCATGCCATCCAGCCATGTGGCGTTGTCGGTGTTGAAACCGCGGATCGAGATCGAGTCGAAACGGGAATCGACACCGTCCGCCTCGACCGTGACGCCCGGCGTATAGCGCAGGGTTTCGGAAAGACGCGTCGCCGACCGGGAATCCATTTCTTCACGGCCGATGACGGAGATGGATTGAGGAACGTCGACGATCGAGGTGGCCGTCTTGGTCGCGGTCGCCGTCTTGCCGGCGAGATATCCCGTAAACGATCCGCGGGCGTCTTCATAACCGCCGGTGACGACGATCGGCTCCAGAACCGTTGACTGCGCGGGGGCCTGACCTGCTTCCTGCGCGAAGGCCGCGTGTCCGGCCGACGCCAGAACGATCACGCTTGCCCCCCGTTTCAATGCCCGCACAGTCCCGCTGATCGTGCTCATTGTGCCCTGTCTCCAAAAAAATGCGTCCCCGTGCCATAACCATGGCGCAGGACAAAACTTGACTGATGATCTCATGTATATGAATAATGCCGGTGAAGTCGATTGCCGCGACCCGTGCGCAAACGGCAATTACCTGCGCGGTAACGGCAGGATGCGGCTTTCTGATGGATCATCGACGGTGCCCACCAATGCAGCATACCCGGTTGAATGCAGACATTCCGACGGACCTTTTCGTCGGCACCATGGACGGCGAGCCCAGCTGCGCGCCGGATGACGAGATATACGACATCTGGCCGAAGCTGCTGGTGATGGTCTTCCTTCAGGGCATCCAGCATTTCGTGATCGACAACACGGCCTTTCGTATCGACGCCGGGCCACCCGAGGCTACGACGCCGCAGGTGCTGATGCTCAATGTCGCACGCTATTCGAAGCTTCGTTTCGTCAATGACAGCGATCTGCCGTTGCGCAAGATCCAGATCTCCGCGCCACTGCCATGGATCGAGGAACTGGTTGCCGCCCAGCCCGACGGGCTGCCCGCCCTGCACGGATTTCTGGCCACCCATCTGGCCGAGTTCCGTTTCGAACCGGACCAGCAGATGCTGGTTCTCGCCGAACAGATGATGGAACCGCCGCCCTCCATGGAGGGCGAGATGCGGACACTGTTCAAGAACGCACGCGCGCTGGATCTCATCGGTCTGGCATGCTCGGCGCTGGTGCGGTCGCGGGAGCTGAAAAACAAGCCCCGCCTGCAAACGCGCCAGCGATGTGAGCAGATCCGCGACTACATTCTCGCCCACCTGGCCCAGCCGCTGACCATAGCGCGTATCGCACGCGAGACGGGCGTCAGCGTCTCGTGGGTCCAGCGCCATTTCCGCGAGGAATTCGGCATCGGCGTCTTCGAGTTCATCCGTGTCAGGCGTCTGGAGCTTGGCCGGCAGGCGCTTGAAAACGAAGGCGCCACCATTGCCCAGGCGGCTCATGCCGCTCGATATTCGGACGCCACGAATTTCACCGCGGCGTTCAAGAAGGTTTTCGGATTTCCCCCCAGGAATCTGAGGCGCTGAGATGCAGGCGGAAATGCTCTAATATATATTGCTTTTACCGCATTATCCTGGGCTGAAGCGATCTCGCTTCGGCGTCGGATAATGCGGTAGAGCGATGTCATCAGCTTGGGACCCTGAAGGTCTTGAGCCGTAGCGCATTGCCGAGCACGAAGACGCTCGACAGGGCCATGGCGCCGGCGGCGAAGACCGGCGACAAGAGGATGCCATAGGCCGGATAGAGCACACCGGCGGCGACCGGGATCAGCGCCGTGTTATAGGCGAAGGCCCAGAACAGGTTCTGCCGGATGTTGCCGATCGTCGCCTGGGAGAGTGCGATGGCGTTCGGCACCCCTTGCAGGCTGCCCGACATGAGTACCACGTCCGCAGCCTCGATGGCGATGTCCGTGCCGGTGCCGATGGCGAGACCCACATCCGCCTCGGCCAGGGCCGGAGCGTCGTTGATGCCGTCGCCGACGAAGGCGACCTTGCCGTGCTCGGCCTTGAGGCGGCGCACCGCATCGACCTTGCCGTCCGGCAGCACTTCCGCCACCACCTCGTCGATGCCGAGCCGCGCGGCGATGGCCTTTGCCGTGCGGGCGTTGTCGCCGGTGATCATCGCGACCTTGAGGCCGAGATCGTGCAGCGCCTTGATGGCGGCGGGCGTCGTCTCCTTGATCGGGTCGGCGACGGCAACGATTGCCGCCAGCCTGCCGTCGATCGCCGCATAGAGCGGCGACTTGCCCTCATCGCCGAGATGTTCGGCAACCTTGGCGAAGCCCGCCACATCATGGCCAAGCTCGACCATGTAGCGGTCGGCGCCGATCTCGACGTGGCTGCCGCCGACCACGGCCTTCACGCCGAAGCCGGTCACCGATTCGAAGTCCGACACCGTGGGCAGTGCGATGCCTTCCGCCTCGGCCGCGTCCACGATCGCGCGGGCGATCGGATGTTCCGACCTGGCTTCGGCGGCCGCGACCAGACCCAGCACCGTTGCCCGGTCGAAGCCGGCAGCCAGTTCGAGGTCGGTCAGCGCAGGCTTGCCCTCGGTCAGCGTGCCGGTCTTGTCGACGGCCACGACCCTGGCGTCCTTCAGGAGTTGCAGCGCCTCGCCCTTACGGAACAGCACGCCCAGTTCCGCGCCGCGGCCGGTGCCGACCATGATCGAGGTCGGCGTCGCAAGGCCCATGGCGCAGGGGCAGGCGATGATCAGGACGGCAACGGCATTGACCAGCGCGAAGGTGAGCGCGGGCGAGGGGCCGAAATAGAGCCATGCAGCGAAGGTGAGCGCGGCGGCGGCGAAGACCGCCGGGACGAAGTACATCGTCACCTTGTCGACCAGCGCCTGAATAGGCAGCTTCGAGCCTTGCGCTTCCTCGACCATGCGGATGATCTGCGACAGCACCGTGTTGCCGCCGACGGCGGTTGCCCGGAATGCGAATGCGCCCGTCTGGTTGACCGTGCCGCCGACGACTTCGCTGCCCGCCGATTTCGAAACCGGGATCGGTTCGCCGGTGATCATCGATTCGTCGACATAGCTGTCGCCTTCGATCACGTCGCCATCGACCGGGATACGATCGCCGGGGCGGACCTCCACGATGTCGCCCGATAGAACCGAATCGATCGGCAGATCGACCGCCTTGCCGTCACGGCGGACACGCGCCGTTCTGGCCTGAAGGCCGACCAGATGCTTGATTGCTTCCGAAGTGCGGCCTTTTGCGCGGGCTTCGAGCAGCCGGCCGAGCAGGATCAGCGTGACGATGACCGCAGCGGCTTCATAATAGACGTTGATCGTTCCCGCCGGCAGGAAGCCGGGGGCGAAGGTCGCGACAAGAGAATAACCATAGGCAGCCAACGTACCGACGGCGACCAGAGAGTTCATGTCAGGCGCAAGCCGCCAGAGCGCCGGAAGTCCCCTGGCGTAGAAGCGGATGCCGGGTACGAACAGCACGATGGTCGTCAACACGAATTGCAGATACCAGGCGTTCGTCATCCCGATCGTCGAATCGATCAGGTCATGGACACCGGGGATCGCGTGCGCGCCCATTTCCAGTAAAAACACCGGCGCCGTCAGCACCGCCGCGATGGTGAGGTCGCGCGTGAGTTCCCGGCGTTCTTCCTCCTTCTTCCCGGCGCGTTCTTTCGCTTCGGCCTGTCCGCCCTCATGGGCGCCGCCGATCACCTCGGCGGTGTAACCCGCGCTGGCGATTGCCCCGATTACGGCCGCCGGATCGGCGGTTCCCTGAACCGTGGCCTTCTCGGTCGCAAGGTTGACGATCGCGTTTGCAACACCCGGGAGAGCCTTCAGGGCCTTCTCGACGCGGCCGACGCAGGAGGCGCAGGTCATGCCCTCGATCGCAACCTCGAGCGAGGTCGCTTTCGGAGCGCTGAAGCTCTCCGAGACCGTATAGCCGGCATCTCCCACGGCCTTGACGAGCATGGCGCGATCGACGGGGGCGTCTGTCGTGATGCTTGCTTTTTCGGTCGCCAGATTGACGGCAGCGTCGGCAACGCCGGGTACGGCCTTGAGGGCTCTTTCGACGCGGCCGACGCAGGATACGCAAGTCATGCCTTCGATAGACAGGGAAATTACTGCGTTCTTCGGGTCCGCAGCTCGAACGGGAGCATTCATAGCCGCCTCCTTTTTTGTTCCGAAATTTACGTTCGACTGGAAAATGGGGCTTCCAACCATGGGAAGGTCAAGTGCGAAAGTTCTTTTTCCTGATCGCATGATCCCGGATTTTGATGGCGCCTTGCTTTCGTCCGAATGGACGGATGCGCTATGGCAGGTTCATCAGGGGCGTGTGGCGACGGCATCAACGACGCGCCGGTGCAGCCGACACGCGTTCAGGCATTGGCCGAAGGCGTCAGGCACTCCATATGAGGACTGTGACATGAGGATTGCGGTCTCGAGCGCGAAAACCGCCGCGAAAGGAAAAGTCTGATGAATATCGGTGAGGCAGCCCAGGCTTCCGGGGTCAGTTCCAAGATGATCCGCTACTATGAACAGACCGGCCTGATCCCGAAGGCGGCGCGGCGCGACAGCGGCTATCGCGATTATGACGATGCCGACATCCACCGTTTGCGCTTCATCCGCGGCGCGCGCGATCTTGGCTTCACCGTCGAGCAGATCGGCGATCTGCTCGCCCTGTGGAGCGATCGCGAGCGCGCGAGCGCCGACGTGAAGGCATTGGCGCTTTTACATGTCGATGCGCTGAAGCAGAAGCAGGCAGAGATCGCGGCGATGATCGCGACGCTGGAAAATCTGGCCAGACGCTGTCACGGTGACAGCCGGCCGGACTGCCCGATCATCGAGGGGCTCGCTGAAAGTGGCGGCGGGCCGATCGCCAAAGCCAGGCCCCGGCGTTTCGGCAAGGTGGATGAACTGCGGTCGTAACGGATGCACCCGCTCCCTTGCTGTGCAACAGCCGGGGAGCGGGTCGCAAATTCAGGGCGTCATGCCGGTGGCCTATCGATAGACGATACCGCCGTCGGTGAGGATGGACTGCCCGGTGATATAGTCGGAATCGGCGCCTGCGAGAAAGGCGACGAGCGCTGCAACATCCTCGGGTGTCTGGGCGCGGCCGAGCGCGATGCCTTCGACGTATTTCTTGTAGGTCTCGCCCTTCGGTGTCCCGGTGATTTCGGAAAAGCGCTCGTCGATCTCCACCCACATGTCGGTGCCGACGATGCCGGGGCAATAGGCGTTGACCGTGATGCCTGCGCTGGCATATTCCTTGGCGGCGGCTTGCGTCAGTGCGCGTACGGCGAACTTGGTCGCCGAATAGACGCCAAGCATGGCGAAGCCGTCGTGTCCGGCGATCGAGCACGCATTGATGATCTTGCCTTTCTGGTCGCGATCCTTGAATTTCTTCGCAGCCGCCTGGATGCCCCAGAGCACGCCGTCGACATTGATACGGAAGATCAGGTCCATATCCTCGGGCGTGACGTCGGCGATCGGCTTGACCTGTGCGATGCCGGCATTGTTGACGATGACGTCGAACCCGCCAAGTTGCTTTTCCGCATGGTCGATGGCGGCGTAGACGTCGTCGCGCTTGCTGACATCGGCAATGATGGTGGTCGCCTTGCGGCCGAGCGCTTCGACTTCCTTGCGAACGGAGTCGAGCTTGTCCGCCTTGACATCGGCCAGCGCGAGATCGGCGCCTTCCTTTGCAAGCCGCAGTGCGATGCCTCGTCCAATTCCCTGGCCAGCGCCGGTTACCAGTATGACTTGATCCTTCAATGACATAAGGTTCTCCTACGAAAAATCGGCCGATCCTGTTCCACCCGGTCTATTGCTTTTCGAGCGATACAGACAGAGCAGAACCGACTACACTCCATGAACCGGACCCTTTTCAAGGCCATGGCCCAGAATTGATGCGATGGCGGGGAAATCGGTCGCGGGGTTACCCAAGGGGTGATCGCACCAGAAGCAACAGCAATCGTTCGTTATGAGGAAGCATGTCATGACCACGCATAAAGTCGGATACTTCATCGGAAGCCTTGCTGCGGGATCGATCAACCGCAAACTTGCAAATGCACTGGTGCGGCTGGCGCCGCCGGAACTGGCGATGTCGGAGATTTCCTTCAAGGATCTGCCGCTCTACAGCTACGATTACGACGCCGATTATCCGCAGGTTGCCCGGACGTTCAAGGAGGCCATCGCCGCCGTCGACGCCGTGCTGTTCGTCACGCCCGAATATAATCGTTCCATACCCGGCGGATTGAAGAATGCCATCGACTGGGCGAGCCGTCCCTATGGCACCAACGCCTTCACCGGCAAGCCGTCTGCGGTGATCGGCACCTCGCCGGGCGCGATCGGCACCGCCGTCGCGCAGCAGAATCTCCGCAGTGTGCTCAGCTTCTGCAATTCGCCGCAGATGAACGCGCCAGAGGCTTATATCCAGTTCACGCCGGGCCTGATTGCCGATGATGGCGAGGTCACAAACGACGGCACCGCCGATTTCCTGCGCAACATCATGGCCGAGTTCCACACCTTCGTCGCGCGGGTGCGTTCGACCTTGCCGAAGGACGCGTAGGGCTACGATGCTGTCGGCAAACTGATCCGCGAACGGGTCTCATCTAGGCGTCTATCGCGACAAGCAAGTCTCGATCCTGCGTGACCGTCGCGATGCACCGCTCGGGGATAAAGATCGATGTCAGCCGGTCCTCCACCAGTGTCGGGCCGGTGAAGGTGTCGCCGGGTGTCAGGCTATCGCTGGCAATAAGCCCGATCTCGACCGCCGTCACGGTGGCGTGGTCGAAAACGCTGCGATGGCGTTCAGCCACGATCGGCCTGATCGCCGTCGTCCGGGCGCCGGTCGTGTGGGTCGCGTCCCGGGTCCTGCCGATCGCCTCGACGTTCCATGCCACGAATTCGATCGTGTCATCCGGCGCCTGGACGGCATAGCTGCGCTGGTGCTCGGCGTGGAACGCCGCCGTCAGTCTGGCGAGATCGTCCTTGGTGGCGAGATCGCCGTCAAGATCGACCGAGAGATGGGACACCTGGCCCTGGTAGTGGGCGTCGACGGTGAAACGCAGCGTTCGCCGCGCGGGTTCCACGTCCATTCGTTCGAGGAAGGCGGTTCCCTCGGCGTGAAGTGCGGCGAGCGCCGTGCGGACGGCAGCGAAGTCGAAGGCCTTGCTGCTTGTCGCGCGGCTGACGGAAAAATCGAACTTTATGTCGCCGGTCGCCGTGCCATAGGCGCAGAGCACGCTGGCCGCGTGGGGGAAGAGCACTTCCCGCATGCCAAGTTCGCGGGCGAGGCGCGCCGCATGCAGGCCGCCCGCGCCGCCGCCGGAGACCAGCAGGAACTCGCGCGGATCGAAGCCGCGCTTGATGGCCAGTTCCTCGATGGCCGCGACCATGTCCTGCTCGGCGACGGCGGCAATGAGGGCGGCGCCCTCATCGACGGAGATGCCGAGCGGGCCGGCGACGTCCCGCCCGATAGCGTCCCGCGCCTTGTCGAGCGAGAGCGTCATCTGCCCGTCCGCGAAGGTTGCCGGGTCCAGGAGGCCGCGCACGAGGTTTGCGTCGGTGAGGGTGGCGCGCTCGCCGCCGCGTCCATAGCAGGCCGGTCCGGGGAAGGACCCGGCGCTTTCAGGCCCGACGCGCAGCATCCCGCCGGCGTCCACCCAGGCAATCGAGCCGCCGCCGGAGCCGACGGTCGCCACATCGATGGACGGCACGCCGAACACATGTCCTGCGATAGACCCTTCCCGATGCATGGCGACGCGGCCTTTGCGGGCGATGCTGGCGTCAAGGCTCGTGCCGCCGATGTCGATGGTGATGACGTTTCCATGCGCGATACCGGCACGGGCGGCAAGCCTGACTGCGGCGGCAGGCGCCGTGGAGGGGCCGGACAGGCAGAGATAGACGGGCTTTTGCGTTATCTCCCGACTGGAGGTCCGCCCGCCGTTGGAGCAGACGAAGGTCGGCTGCCCGCGAAAGCCGTTCAGGGCCAGCCTTTCTTCCAATGCGGCGATCTGCTGGCGGAGAACCGGCTTCAGGGACGCGTCGATCGCCGTTGCAGAGGTTCTCTTGTATTCCCCGATGGTAGGATTGACCTGATGGGAAAGACTGTAGGGAACGCCTGGAAGCAGGTCTTCCAGAAGTGCGGCGAATTGCAGTTCGTGGGCCGGGTTGATGTGGGACCAGAGAAATGCGACGGCGACCGCCTCCGGCCGGCCTGCGGCACAGGACGCAAGCTGCGCCCGGGCCTGTTCGGCGTCGAAGGCGGTCTCGATGGCGCCTTCGGCATTCAGCCGTTCGCGCACGCCGAATGTCATCTCGCGGGGGATATAGGGTTCGGGATAGTCCTCCTGAATCGAGAAGCCGTGCCGGCCGCCGGTACGGATCGAGAGGATATCGCGGAAACCCTCGGTGCAGAAAAGGGCGGTGCGCGCCGTCTTGCCTTCGAGAATGGCGTTGGTGGCCGCCGTGGTGCCGCAGGCAAAGCCGTTGGCGGCAGCCAGCATCTCTTCCCGGCTCATGCCGATCGCTTCCGCCATGAGTGCGAGGCCGTTGAAAATGCCTTCCGAAAGATCGGCGGGCGTGGTCAGCGATTTGAACAGGAAGGTCCGGTCACGGGCGTCGCGTAGCACGAGGTCGGTGAACGTTCCGCCGACGTCGGCGGCGATATGGAAGGGAGCGGAGGCGGCCTGGCTCATGTCATCCTACCTGCTGTTTGCTTGGGGAGCGCAAGTTGCGCGTCGCGTCGATGTCGATCTCGTATCCGTCGCGGCCGCGCATGACGGCCACGCCATAGGTCTTGCGGGCGCATTCGACGCTGATCAGTTCCGCGCGGACGTCCTTGAGGACGCGTGTGGCGTCGCGGCGCATCGGCGGACCGTATCCGCCGCCGCCGCATCCTTCGGAGACGAGTTTTTCGCCAGGGGCGATCACGACGTCGAAGAAGATCGGCAACTCGGTCAGGCTGCCGTCGGCCGATCGCTTCCAGGCCAGATTGGGCGCGCCGGGCTCCCCGCCAGCCGTTCCCGGTGGGGGAAAGCGGCGTGCGCCACTGTTGCAGGTGAAGCGCAGCGTATCGGCGCGGGCTCGCAGGACGCAGGAGGCTCCACCGCCCCCGATCCACTCGCCGGGGCCGAAGGAATCCGCGCGGATCTCCAGTTTTTCGACCAGCAGCGGCTGTTGCGCCTCGACGACCTCGACGCTCGATTGCCAGAGCATGCCCTGTGTGGTTCCGCTGCCATAGGTCAGCCAGCCGTCGTGGCCCGAGGCAGCGGGGCCTCCCCAGTATCCGAGCATGATCTGGTTGACGAAGGGCCGTTCACCGAAGCGGGAGTCGGAGCCCGAGACGACGGGGGCGGAAGCGGGGTGGCCGATCGTGCCGTAACCGGTGCCCAGCCCTTCGCCCAGTTCGGCGAACATCGACTGTATGTGCTCGATGAGAATATGCGCGAGGTTCGTCGTGGAGGCGCAGGTTGCGGCGGGAAACTTCGGCTTGCCGATCGCGCTGCCCTCGCGCATCAGGACATGGACGCGCCTGAGCGCGCCGGCGCAGCGCGGCACGTCGGGACCCAGGATGTTCATGATCGCGGTGGCGCAGCAGGCGAGCACCGTCGCCTCGTTCATATTGATCCCGAGCGGCAGGTTGTCGACGTTGTCGCGCAGATCGATCTCGATCCGTCGTGCGTCGGGATCGACCGTCAGCGTGGCGCGGACGGGAATTCCGTCCGGGTATTCCGGCAGGACGGAATCGTGGAAGAATTCCTTGCTGACCGTGCCGGAGGGAAGGCCACCGATGGCCTCGCTCGCCATGGCCTCGGCATAATCCTGATATTCGCAGAGGAACTGCTTGACGACATCCACGCCGAACTCGTCGCAGATCTCCAGAACGCGGCGTTCTCCTGTCCGCACGGCGCCGAGGGTGGCGAGATAGTCGCCGTAGAAGATGTCCGGCGCACGGATGTTGGCTTTGCAGATGTCGATGACTTCCGGCACGTCGCGCCCGGCCCGCTGGATGCGGATGCACGGTAGCATCAGCCCTTCCTCGTAATAGTCGCGCGCAAGCGGCGCGTAGGTGTCCGGCGTCGGAAAGCCCATGTCGCTGAAGTGGGCGCGGGCGATGGAATAGAAGACGAGTTCGCCCTGATGATAGACCGGCGAGCACAGCGTGAAGTCGGCGCAATGCGTGTTGCCGTGGTAGCTGGAATTGTTGACGAAGCAGTCGCCCGGCCCCATGTCGTCGCCGAATTTCTCGGCGACGGCCTGCGGTATCAGGTGGATGGCCCCGGTGTGCACCGGCAGGCCCTGTCCGGCGCTCAGCGATTGGAAGCTGCTGTCGGTGACGGTGCAGGAAAAATCGAGGGCCGTGTTGAGGACACCGGACCGGCCGGTTTTCGCCAGCGTGTTCGACATCTCGCGAACCACGGATTCGAAGCGCCGCCGCAGGACCACGACCGTGAACATCGGAAGTTTTGCGGATGCTTGTTGAACGGGAGTGTGCACGGTAATCATCCAGGAAGAGGGATAGGGACCCGGCGCCCGGGGGGCGAGCGCCGGGCGGGGATCACTGCCGCGACCAGAGGTTTTCCAGCGTTGCGATATTTGCCGGCGTCGCGATGCGGCCTGCGGCAAGGCAGCCTTCGGGTGCGCATTCCGGGTCGCCGCCGCCGATCAGCGTGATCGCGACACGGATCGCTTCCTTTGCATGCTCATAGGCATCGAAGGTCGTTCCGACGTCGATGTAACCGTCTTCCATCGCCTTGACCGCTTCCGGGAAAAGATCCTGTGTGGCGATATACACATGCTTCGGGTCGCCGGCCGGCGCCCATTTGTCCATGCTTTCCAATGCCGAGCGAACAGCAGAAATAGCGAAATCGCTGCCGAGGAACAGGCAGTTGGCATTCGGATTGGCGCGGAAGGCGTTCACCGTCCCAGACCGGAAGATTTCCGGGTTCCATTCGGTCGGAACGGATTGCAGCGTCGTCACGACGCCGGAATTTTCGGTGACCTCGTGCCAGGCCTTCGAGCGGTTGACGGCGTTGACGTCCTTCAGCGCGCCTTGCAGCTCGATGCATTGGCCCTCGACGCCCTTTTCCTTCATGAGGGCGACAAAGGCCTCGGCGGTGCTTTTTGCCTGATTGTAGCTGTCACCCGAGACATGGGCGTCCGGCTGGACCGAGGTCGAGCCGTGATCGAAGGTGATGAAGGGAATTTCCGACCGCTTCGCCGCGCGGATGGATGAGCCGATGGCGGCGGAATCCTCGCCGCGCGCGATGATCAGGTCGACGCCCTGGTTGATCAAGTCCTCGATATTGGCGGCCTGCCGGGTGGGATCGTTGTCGGCGACATTGATGACGAACCGGAACTCGAGCCCGGCCTCCTTGCCCTGCCGCGCGGCTTCGCTTTGCAAGTATTCCTCCCACTTGCCGACGATCTCGTTCTCCTTGGAGTTCCAGGAAAGTCCGATCGTCTTTTCTTCCGCATGGGCATGGCCCGACAGGATGAGGCCGATGGCGGCGGTGGCAAATATCAGATGCGATTTCATGGTATTCCCCTTTTTGTTGCGGTTGAAGTCGTTCTGCCGCCCATCAACGGACAGGTGCGCGTTTGAAGGCGTCCATGTACATGGCGACGAAGATCACGGCGCCGGTCACGAGCTGGTAGATGTAGGGATCGGCGTTCACCTGGTTGAGGCCGTTGGAGATCATCTGGAAGGCGGCAGCGCCGATCAGGACGCCCGGAACGATCGTCCCGCGGCCACCGGCAAGCGAGATCCCGCCGACGACGGCGATGGCGATGGCGTTGAATTCCAGCCCCTTGCCGAGAAAGCCGCTGACGGAGCCGACCTGGATGAAGCTGCTGCAGGCGGCGAGCGCGGCGAGAAGGCCGGCCAGCGTGAAGGTGAGGAACACGGTCCGGCGTGTGTTCAGCCCGATCCTCGCGGCGATGTCCTCGCCATTGCCCACCGCCGAGAGGGAGCGCCCGAAGCTCGTGGAGCGATGCAGCACCTGGATCGCCGCGACGATGGCGACGACCGCGACGGTGTCGATGAAGACGGGGCCTATGGTCGCATTGGCCACACTGCGCATGGTTTCCGGCAGCGGGATGACGCGCGCGTCTGTGAAGATCAGTCCGATCCCGCGATAGGCCATCATCGTGCCGAGCGTGGCGATCAGCGCATTGATCCGCAGATAGGCGACGAGAAACCCGTTGATCGCGCCGAGCACTGCTCCGAGCCCCAGGATCGCCGCGAAGCCCGCAAGAGGGCTGTGGCCGGCTTCCATCAGCAAGGCGCCGGTCGAGGCGGAGAGGAAGGCGATGGAGCCGATGGAAATATCGATCTTGCCGGTGAGGATGACCAGCGCCATGCCCGTTGCGGCCAGCGTCGACGGACCCATCGCATGCAGGATCGCAAAGAGATTGTCGGTCGTGGCAAAGCTCGGTGCGGCTATCGAAAAGCCGGCCATGACGGCAAGCAGGGCGAGGACCAGCCCGAGATTGCGGTGTGCGTCGCCCAGGGTGGCGAGAATTCGGCTTGTGCGCATCAGGCGGCCCCTTGCATCGAACGTTCGTCGGAAACCGAAGCCATCAGCGCGTCATGCGAGGCGGAGCCCGGCAGTTCATGCGTAATGCGGCCGCGGTTGATCACCATGTAGCGATCCGCCACGCGCATCAGTTCCTCCAGTTCGGAGGAGATAAAAAGGACGCTCGCCCCTTCCTCCGCCAGCCGGACGGTCAGCTTCAGGATTTCGCCCTTCGCGCCGGTGTCGAGCCCGCGCGTCGGCTCGTCCAGGATGAACAGGCGCGGCTTCATCGGCAGCCATTTGCTGAAGACGACCTTCTGCTGGTTGCCGCCCGACAGCGTGCCGGCCGTCTGGTCGACCGAGACGGCCTTCACGCCAAGCTCCGATGCGAGGCGTGTGGCAAGCGCCCGTTCCTTGCGCGCATCGATGATGCCGAAGGCGTTGCTGAGCTGCGCGAGGTTGGGCAAGCCGATGTTCTGCGCGATCGAGAAGGGCAGGATGACGCCCTCCTTGCGGCGGTCCTCGGTGACGAGCCCGGTGCGCTGGCGGAGCGCCGCCGGTGCCGTCTCGCGCAGCACGCCGTCGTCCCCCGCGACCTCGATGCGGCCGGCGCTCAGCGGGTCGAGCCCCATCAGGGCGCGCACCAGTTCCGTCCTGCCCGATCCCAGCAATCCCCAGAGGCCGACGATTTCGCCGGGACGCATCGTCAGGTTCACCCCGTCGATCAGGGGGCCGGACGTTACCTCCCGGGCAACCAGAAAGGGTGCGCTGCCGGAGACGAACGGTTCGCGCACGCGATCCGTGGCTGCAACGCTGCCCAGCATGTTCTCCACCACCTCGGCCGTGCTCGTCTCCGTCTTTGCCCACATGCCGACCGTGCAACCGTTGCGCATGACGGTGATCCGGTCGCTGATGCGGAAGACCTCGTCGAGGAAGTGGCTGATGAAGACGATCGCCGCGCCGTTGGCGCGCAGCGTTTCGATGACGCCGAACAGCTTTTCGCGCTCGGGGCCCGAAAGAGAGGAGGTGGGCTCGTCGAAGATGATGATCTTCGGCGCTTTCCGTATGGCGCGGGCGATCTCGACGAGCTGGCGGTCGCCGGTGCTCAGCGTTTCCACCAGCGCGAGGGGATCGATCTGGCAACCGACGCGCGCCAGGAGGGCGGCGGCCTCGGCGATCATCCGGCGCCGGGCGATGAACGGGCCCCGTTTCGGATAATCCTCGAGGAACATGTTCTCCGCCACGGTGAGCGTCGGCATCGTCGTCAGTTCCTGATGGACGAAGGCGATGCCCATCGCGGCGGCATGCGCCGAGCCGTTCAGTTCGACGGGTGCGCCATCGATGACCACCTTGCCGGTGTCCTTCGAGATCACGCCGCCGAGGATGTTCATGAGGGTGCTCTTGCCAGCGCCGTTCGCGCCCATCAATGCGTGGACCTCGCCGGCATGAAGGGTGAGGTTTCCGTCCGTCAGCGCGACGACAGGACCGAAACGCTTGGCGACGGAGGACATCTGGAGGCGGGGCAGGGCGTTCATGCGGACCTCCGGACGAACCTGTCGAGATAGACGAAGAGCACGATGATCCCGCCCTTGATCACCAGGCTTGCGAAATAGGACACGCCAAGCTGGTTGAGGCTATTGCTGATCAAAGTGACGGCGACGGCGCCAAGGGCGGCTTGCAGGGGATTGCCGACGCCCCCGTAGATGCTGACGCGCCCGATCACGCAGGCGCTGATGATGTCGAGAAGGAGACTGTCGCTGGCAAGGCTCGCCGAGGCCGAGCCCAAACGGGCGATAAGCAGGATTGCGGTGAGGGAGGCGAGGAAGCCGGCAATGACATAGGTCAGGCAGAGCACGCGCGACACGGGAACGCGCGAGATCGATGCCGCGGCGGGGTTGAAGCCGACCGCGCGAATATAGCGGCCGAACATGGTCCTGTTGAGGAGGAATGCGGCGATGAGCGCGCAGGCGGCGAACAACCAGACCGAAAGCGGCAGACGGAGGAACCGGAACAGGAAGAAATCCTCGAACTCGAGCGGATAGTCGGAGATGCTCTGCGAGCCGGTGATCCAGACTGCCGCGCCGCCGGCGACCGTCATCGTCGCCAGCGTCACGACGAAGGGGGCCATGCGCAGATAAGCGACGGCGTAACCGTTGAAGGCGCCGATCGCCGTGCCGGCGGTGAGCATCACGACCGGGCCGATCCAGGCCGATTGCATGTCGCGCATGCAGATCGCGCCGATGACGCCGCTCAGCGCCAGCGTCGCCGGCATGGAAAGATCGATGCCGCCGCCGATCAGGACGAAGGAGAGCCCAATGGCGAGAATGCCGACAATCGACGCCTGAACCAGGATGTTGATGAGGTTGTTCACGCGGAAGAAGGTGGGGGCTTCGACATACATCGTGAACAGGAGACCCAGCACCACGGCGCACAGCGCCGCGAGAACGAGGGTGTTGACGTCGATCCGGAAACCGGGCCTTCCGATGCGATCGGTCGCGCCTCCCGTCTCCGGCTGCTTGGTTAGCGGCGTAAGTTCTGCCGTCATGACATCCACCCTGGCTTTGCACCTGCTATGGGAGAGCCGTCACGGATCGAGCGTAAGTCCGGGGCGCTTCCGGTTTTCACGGATCGCCATATGCGCTTCGACCTCGCGGCCCGCCCAAGCGGCGTCCGTGTCGTTCCCTTGTTCTTGATGCCTAGTGAAACGCATATCGACCAATATTGCAATACTCCAATATATTGCTAACGAAAAAATAATGGCCTCGCTCGAAGGCGAATGCCCGGAACAGCGCCTGAAGGCTCAAGAGGGTGAAAGAAAGGGTCCGCGCATGCGCCCCGCGCGGCGGCGTCGGGAGCGCGCAGGTATCGACGGGCCGGAGGCGGTGCCTACCGAATGAGGTCCACGTCGATGTCCATGTCGCCGGTCAGGAGGTCCGGTTGTTTGGTGCGCAGGATCTCGATGGAGGAAAAGGTGCTGTCCAGCTGAAGCTGGAATACGTGTGCGGCGCCGTCCTCGTCGTGACGTTTCAGGTGACCGTAGATCTCGCTATGCTCGTCATAAACGACCGAATAGTGACCTTCGAGCGGAAAGGCCTGTCGGCGCACGCGATCGAGTTGCCCTGTCGCATTGTGGATCGTGTGCCAGGCATCGGGAAAGCCGGCGGAGGTGCATATGAGTTGATGGAACTCGTTGTCGAGCGCGAAAAACTCGTCGACATCCTTCCTTCTGGCGGCCGCCTTCTGCTTGAACAGCGCAAGTTCGAAATCCTTCTCGAAATCCCTCCTGAAGTTCCTGGCCGCGAGCCGGGTCAGGCGCATCTCGAGCGTGTCCCGGATGAGCTGTCCCTGGAGAACCTCGCGAATGACGATCTTGTTTACGAAGGTCCCGTCGCTCGGCGCGATCTTGATCAGGCTCTCCTTGGCAAGCTGGATGATGGCTTCGCGCAATGGCGTGCGTGAAATCCCGAGCTGCGCGCAGATATCTTTTTCGACGATCGGACTGTCGGGGGGCAACTTCAGGGATATGATCGCGTCCCTGAGGAGTTCATAGACCTGCGCGGCCTTGGACGTCCGGCCGTCGAGCTGGTCGGGATTGAACAGGATGGGAAACTGTTCCACGGTTGCCTCTTCTTGGTTGTGATCCGGATCGGCGCCCGCCAACCTCACGTTTTTCAATATACCAGTACATCGGAAACGGCCCGGAATCAATTTTCGGAAAAATTCCGGCCGGGAGGCCTTGTCTCCAGAATATTTATATACCAATATATTACTATATTAAATGAAGGAAGCAGTGAATGGCGGCCTCCGGCACCGCATCGATAACCCCCGCGCTGACGGCTCGATCCGAGCTTCTGACCGCCGCCGAAGCGTCGGAGATCGCGCGCCGTCTCTATGGCCTGGCTGCCTCGGCTCACCCGCTTTCCGGGGAAAAGGACAGCAATTTCCGGCTCGATGCGATGGATGGCGCGCAATATCTGCTCAAGGTCGTCAATCCCGGTGAGGAAGCCGCGGTCACGAACATGCACACGCTGGCGCTCTTGCACGTCGCCGCGCGGGATCCCGGAATGCCGGTCCAGGCGATCGTTCCGACACGGGACGGTCAGCCGGAATTCCGGCTCGATCGCGGTGAGGGGGATTGCCGCACCGTGCGTCTGGTGACTTTCACGCAGGGTATTCTCCAGCGAAAGACGGTGCAGACGCCGGTCCAGCGAAGGAACGCCGGTATCATGCTGGGGCGCTTGCAGGAGGCGCTGGCCGATTTTCGTCATCCGGCGGAGGATCATGTCTCGACCTGGGACATGAAGCATGCCCTTTCGCTGAAGGGCATGCTGGACGACCTCGAGGATGGCGGGAAACGCGCCGAATTGTGCGCCTGGCTCGACCGGTTTGCCGATGAGGTGCTTCCCGATCTCGGCCGTCTGCGATCACAGGTCGTCCACAACGATCTCAACAGCGACAATATCGTCGTCGATCCCGCGAACACCGACGAAATCACCGGTATCATCGATTTCGGGGACATGGTGAAAACCGCCGTTCTCTTCGATGTGGCGGTGGCCGCCGCCTACCAGTTGACCGATGCCGACGATCCGTTGCGGGCGGCCAACGAGTTCATCGCCGGTTTCCACAGTCGGCGGCCGCTGCACGATCGTGAGGTCGCCCTGCTGTTCACGACGATCATGGCGCGGATGGTAATGCGTATCGCAATCACCGAGTGGCGCGCCGTCCGCTTTCCCGAAAACCGGGCCTACATCCTGCGGAATACGCCTCAGGCGTGGCTACAGTTTCATCGCCTGGCCGCCATCCCTTCCGCGAAGGCCACGGATGCCATCGCCAGCGCCCTGTCAGTTTAGGAGAACACCATGTCGTCCCCCGCAACGGCTTATATGATCAACGGCTTCGATCCGGACACCGCCGGCCGCCTGTCTCCGCAGGAGCAGGATCTGATTGCGCGCCGCCGGCAGCTTCTCGGCCCGTCCTACAAGCTCTTCTATGAGCATCCGGTTCATGTCGTGCGGTCCAAGGGCGTCTGGCTCTACGATCCGGCCGGCAACGCCTATCTCGACGTCTATAACAATGTCCCTTCGGTCGGGCACTGCCATCCGCGCGTCGTGGAGGCGATTTCGAAGCAGGCCGCGACCCTCAACAGCCATACCCGCTATCTCCACGACTCCATCCTGAAATATTCCGAAGATCTGCTGGCGACGTTCCCTGCGGAAATCGGCAATGTGATGTATACCTGCACCGGCAGCGAGGCGGTCGATCTCGCGCTCAGAATTTCCAGATACGGCACGGGCGGCACAGGTATCATCGTCACGGCGAACGCCTATCACGGCCTGACGTCTGCGGTCGCGGAAATCTCGCCCTCCATGGGGCCGAACGTCCCGCTCGGGCAACATGTCTACGTGGTCGATCCGCCGGAAAGCTATCGGGACGAAGGCGATCTCGGGGCACTTCTCGCCGGGCGGGTCGCCGCGGCGATCCGCGACATGAACCGTCACGGAATCAAGCTTGCGGCTTTCGTCGCCGACGGCATCTTCTCGACGGACGGCATCCTTACGGAGCCGGCCGGCTTCCTGAAACAAACGATCGACGTCGTCCATGCTGCCGGCGGCCTCTACATCGCCGACGAGGTGCAGCCCGGATTCGGCCGCACGGGCACGCACTGGTGGGGCTTCCAGCGGCACGGCATCGTTCCCGACATCGTGGTGATGGGCAAGCCCATGGGCAATGGCATGCCGATCGCCGGGATAACGCTGAAGCCGGAGGTGCTTGAGCGCTTCGGCGCGGATGTTCGCTATTTCAATACGTTCGGCGCCAATACGGTCTCGATCGCCGCCGCGCAGGCCGTGCTCGACGTCATCAAGGACGAACGCCTGATGGAGAATGCCGTCACGGTGGGGACTTACATGGTCGATGGAATGCGGCAGCTCCAGGACCGGTACGACGCCATCGGCGACGTTCGCGGGGCCGGCCTGTTCCTCGCCATGGAATTCGTGACCGACCGCAAGACCAGGGCACATGACGGAGCCACCTCCTTGCGGGTCGTCAATGCCCTGCGTGAAAAGCGCATCCTCATCAGCGCCTCCGGGTCGACCGGCAATGTGCTCAAGATCCGTCCGCCGCTGCCCTTCAGGATAGAGGAGGCCGATATCTTCCTCAAGGCACTCGACGAGGTTCTCGCGGCGCTTCGATGACGGAAGGCTATCCGTTCCAGCACCATGGGAGGCATTCATGAAAATTACCGCTGCCGAAGTCATCCTCGTCGAGATTCCGTTCGCCTTGCGCGGAACCGGCGTCGGCATCATGCCCACGGCATGGAAGACCCTCGAGTTCGCGCTGGTGCGCGTGGAGGATGAACTTGGAAATATCGGCTGGGGCGAAGGTTTTGGCTATTCGCTGATCGACGCCACCAAGTCGGTGATCGATCGCCTGATCCTGCCCTCGCTGGTCGGGGCCGAGATCGACGATATTCCCGCGTGGAATGCAAGGACCCAGCGTCAGCTGCACATGTTCGGTCGCTACGGCGTGACGATCTTCGCGATCTCCGGCGTCGACATCGCACTCTGGGATCTCGCGGCAAAACGTGCTGGAAAGCCGCTGCACCAGTTGCTGGCGACAGGAGGTGATGTTCGGCGGCAGATTCCCTTCTATGCCAGCCTCGTGCGTTATGCCGAGGAGCAACTCGTGGTGGATGCCTCCATAGAGGTGCTTGATGCGGGTTTTCGGCGGATCAAGCTTCACGAGATCACGCTGCCGGCGATCCGGGCCTCGCGCCGGACGGTCGGAAACGGGATCGACATCTGTGTCGATGTGAATTGCGCCTGGTCCGTCGATTTCGTGGAGGCAAACCGGAAGGAACTCGATGCGCTTCAGCTGACCTGGCTGGAGGAGCCGATCTATCCGCCGGAGGATTTTACGGCGCTGGCCGGTCTGCGGGGCAAGGGGCTGAACATCGCCGCGGGCGAGAACTGGTGCACGAGCTTCCAGGTCGAAGAGGCGCTGAAAGCCGGTGCGGTCGATTATCTCCAGCCGAGCATGACGAAGATCGGCGGCATCTCCGAATATCTGAAGATCGTGGATATCGCCGAGAGCCACGGCTCCACGCTCATGCCGCACTCACCCTATTTCGGGCCGGGATTTTACGCCTCCCTGCAAGTCGCCGCCGCCCGTCCGGCCATTGCCGTTCTCGAATACAATTTCGTGCGGCCGGACGCCTGGCTGGCCGATGTGGAGGGGCTCCGCGACGGCGAACTCATCACGGTCCCGGACAGGCCGGGCATCGGTTTCGAACCCGACCCGGACGTCATCCGGAAATATGGCCGTCTGCTTGGAAGGAGAGAATTGTGAAACCGAATGGCATCAGGAAAATCTGGGAGGAGGGCGGCAGCGTCCTCAATGGCTGGCTCTCCGTCGCAAATCCGTTCACCGCCGAAATCATGGCGGCACAAGGATACGACAGCGTTGCGATCGATCTTCAGCACGGCATCGTCGACTATCAGGCTGCCGTGACGATGCTCCAGGCCATGGGGGCTTCCGTCGTCACGCCTCTGGCGCGCGTTCCATGGCTCGATCCGGCGGCGATCATGAAGGTCCTCGATGCCGGCGCCTATGGCGTGATCTGCCCGATGGTCAATAGCCGCGAGGATGCGGAACGGCTCGTTTCCTATATGCGCTATCCGCCACAGGGCTGCCGGAGTTTCGGGCCTTCGCGCGCGGTTTTCTCGATCGGTTCCGACTACGGCAAGTCCGCCGACACCGAGGTCCTCTGCTTTGCGATGATCGAGACCCGCGAGGGTTTTGAAAATCTCGACGCCATCGTTTCAACGCCGGGTCTCGACGCCGTCTACATCGGTCCCGCCGATCTGACGCTCGCCCTCACCGGAAAGAGCCATCCGACCGGTTTCGACCGGGAGGAGCCCGAAATGATCGACGCGATCCGTTCCATTCTCGCGGCTGCCCATCGTGCAGGCATTAAGGCCGCATTGCATTGCGGGACCCCCGGCTATGCCGCCAAGGCCGTCGGATGGGGGTTTGACATGGTCACGGTGTCCAACGACGTCAGGCTGCTGGCAGGCGCCGCAGCGGCGAGTGTCGCATCCTATCGCTCGCTCCTGTCGCAGCAGGCTCCAGCGGCAACGCAACCCATGCAGACGTCCTATTAGGAGAGGCCATATGGCGGAGAAAGTCGAACCTGCAAAAGTCCTCGGCCACGGTCCGATACGGCTCATCGCCGTCGCTGGCTGGATGGGCGACCACCATCTTTTCGATCCGATGCTGTCCTTCATCGACAACGAGCGGTTTACAGTGGCACTGCTCGACGCGCGCGGCTACGGATCCCGCCAGAACCGGGCCGGACCCTTCACCATCGAGCAGATTGCCGAAGACATGCTTGCCTGCGCGGATGGGCTCGGCTGGGACCGCTTTCACGTTCTCGGTCATTCCATGGCTGGGATGTCGGCGCAGCGCATCCTCGTGGACGCTCCAGAACGGCTGTTATCGGCAATTCTGGTTGCGCCCGTTCCGGCGTCGGGCGCACGGATCGACCAGGATCGTTGGAATCTCCTGGTCACCGCCACAACCGACGCCGGCGCTCGCAAGCAGCTTATCGACGCCAACACAGGCCGTGTTCAGGCGGACGGGTGGCTATCGGCATTGTGCGAGACCAGTATCGCGGGGACGCGGCCCGATGTTTTGCAGGCTTACATGCTCTCGTGGACGGGACGGGGTTTTGAGGACGAGATCCACGATGTGGCGGTTCCCGTGCATGTCGTCATCGGGCGGCTCGATCCCGGTGCGTCGGAAACCCGCCTGCGGGAAAGCATCGGCGTCTGGTTCGGGAACGTCCGATTCTCGGTTCTCGATGATTGCGGGCACTATCCGATGTGGGAGGCCCCCGAGCAATTCCACCGCGCGCTTGTCGCCGGCCCCCTCGGCGGCGCGGCGTGAGAAAGGAGCCTCCCATGGAAAAGAAAAGACTTTTGATGACCGGTGCGACGGGAGCGGTGGGCACCCTGCTTCGCCCTCTTCTGCGCAAGCGCTACGATCTGGTGCTGACGGGGCGCAAGCATCTGGACCCCCATGAGGGCGAGGTCTTCGTTCCCGGCGATATTGCATCGGCCGCGTTCGTCGATACGATTACGGAAAATGTCGACGGCATCCTGCATTTGGCGGGAGCGGTTTCAAAGGATCTTTCCTTCGAGGCTTCGCTCGATCCGAACTATCGTTCGGTGCTTCTCCTGCTTGAAGCCTGCCGGAACAAGGCGATCGACCGGTTCATTTTCGCCAGCAGCCACCATATTATCGGTATGCTGCCGTCCAGCCGCTCATGGGACGAGAGCGCGCCGATTGCTCCCGATGGCTTCTATGGTCTGAGCAAGGCGTTCGGCGAAGCGGCTTGCGCCATGTACTCCATGAAGTTCGGAATTCGCACCCTCGTCGTCAGGATCGGAAACGCGGACACGCAGATTGTGGATGGGCGGAGGGAGCGCATCTGGATCAGCGGCGAGGATATGGCTGCGCTGGTGGTCGAAGGGATGGAAGCCCGGCAATTGAAATTCGAGATCGTCAACGGCGTTTCCAATACCAGGAATCCGCTTCTGCAGCGCAGGATGACCAACCAGCTGCACTACGAACCGCAATCCCATACCGATGGCCGGCAGGCGCCCGGGTTCCGCGATCTTGCGTCCCTGTCCGAGGCCGACGGCCTGTCTTATGTCGGCGGACTGTTTGCCGCCAATCCCCTGCCGCCGGCTGGCGGACCGCAACGAAAATGAAGCCGTACCGTTTAGGTGAGCGGGTCCTGTCGTTCTTCGCTACCGTTTCCAGCCCGCTATGAAAATAGCGGTCGGAGATCACCGCTCCCCGTGCGGAACAAGATAGGTCACGCGCGTTCGGCCAGCCATTCCTGCAACTCTGCCTCCGCCCGTTCCAGCGCGCTATAGTTCAGGAGCTTGCGCAGAAAGGCGATGGTGACGGCGCGGGTGCGCAGGTTGAAGCGCCCGTCCTCCTGCTCGAAGCCGACGGTCTGATAGACGTCGAGCTTGTCGTAAAGCGATTGCAGGCGGTTCTGGACGCTGCGCAGCGAGAGGTTGCGCCGCCGCGCGATGGCGCGGTCCGTGAGCCCCAGCGCGATATCGACGAGGATTTCATATTCGGAATCGGTGAAGCCGTTATTCTGTCCGAGGCTCTTTTGTTGCAGGCCGCGGACCTCGCGGTCGATGACGCATTGGTTTTCCACGAAGATCGAGCGCAATGCGAGCTTCAGCCGTTCGTCGGAGGCGGATTTCAGCACGTAGCCATAGGCTGCGCCATCGGGCACGATGCGGGAAACGCCGCGCACATAGGCCTCGTCGGAATAGTTGGACCAGAACAGGATGCGGGTTTCCGGCCGCTCCTTCCAGATCGTGCGCGCCGCCTCGATGCCGTTGCGGTTCGCCATCTGGAGATCCATGACGATATGCGCCGATTTATGGTCGCGCGCCAGGGTCTCGCCGGTCGTGCCGCTCGCCGCTTCGATCACCGTCTCGCATTCCGGCAGGGCGGCGCAGACCGCCTCGTGCAGATAGGAGCGGTGAAGCGGGTCGTCCTCGACGATCAGAACCTTCATGCCCCGTCCTCCATAGCCGGATGCGCGCAGGCGGCCACGAGCGGGCGGCTCACGGTTACCATGGTGCCGCGTTCACCGCGCCCCGGGCCGATCGTGCAACAGGCCGATATGAGGTCGGCGCGTGTCTTGATGTTGTCGATACCGCCGCCGATATGGCCGCGTTGCCGGGTGACGCCACGACCGTCGTCGCAGATCCCGAGCGTAAGCTGGCCGTCGCAAATGCGCAGGCGCACGGTGATCGACGTCGGTCTGGCATGACGGACGGCATTGTTGATCGCTTCCTGCGCGATGCGGAACAGCGCCACGCCGACGTTCGGCTCAAGCGCCTCCAGACCGCCTTCCGTCTCGTCGACAAGCGCCCATTCGATCGGCGCGCCGCTGTCGCGGATCGAGCGGTCGAGATGGTTTTCGATGGCCTGCGCGAGACCGAAAAGCTGTAGTACCGAAGGCTTGGCCTGCTCGATGATCTGCCGCAGATCCTGCATGCAGTGATGCAAGGAGCGCAAGGCCGGCTCCAGCGCCTCGGGCGGGATCTCCCCGCCGCGCGACAGCCGGTCGAGACGCCGGGTGATGCGCGTCAGGTCGGCGAGCGTCTGATCGTGCAGGTCCATGCCGATGCGCTGGCGTTCCTGTTCCAGCGCCTCCGTGAGTTTCAGCGCGCCGAGGCGCAGGCCTTCCTCGCGAGCACGCGCCTCGACCTCGATGAGAGCGGAGCGCTGCGCCATTTCAGCCGCGCGCAGCGCGAAGAAATAGGGCGTCAGCAGATCGGCGACAATGCGGGCATGGTCGACGTCGTCCATCGTGTAGAGGCCGGGCGTTTGCGATGAACAGGAGAGCGCGGCGATGATGGCGCCCTGCACCTTCATGGGAACATGGACGCGGCTTCGCAGCAGCTGCTCGTCGATCGGCCCCTTGAAGGCGCCTTCGAAATGGAAGCGCGGATCATGCATCGCATCGTCGGAAAGCAGGTAATCCACGTCCCCGCGCAGCAGCGTGCGGATCGGACTGGCATGGACCGGCGCACCGGCCATGTCGCCCCAGGCGGTCTCCATGCCGGTTTCATAGGCGGTGTGATAGTTGCCGTCGTCGATCAGCACGCAGACGTCGAGATGATCGTGGGGAATGATATGGGCGATCTCGGCCGCGACGGAACGGATGGCCGAGCGGAAATCGAGCTGGCCGGCAAGCAGCCGCGAAATGCCGAGATAATGTCCGAACAGGGCAGCGGGCGCGTGATCTGGCATGGCCGGTTCCTCCAGGATGCGGGCGTACCTTCCACGGCCGCTCCCTCCCTTGCAAGTAAGCGCCGCCGGCCGGCTCCGCGTCTTGCGTAAACCCGCAACTTCTGGCGCAGAACCCGCAAACGGTTTGCCGTATCGCGCCTGTACAGCACGGCCCTTCTCCCGCATCATGCCTTTACTGAGAGGAGGAACCTCAGTGCAAGAACAATTTCCATCGCCGTCTGCGGCGCGTGGATCGATCCGTCCGATACGGATCCCGAGGGAGAGAGACACATGAAGATCCGCAAGCTGCTGCTGGCGTCCGTTGCCATCGCATGCGCCGCAATGCCGGTGTCCGCATTGGCAGACACGTCGGGCAAGAAAATCGCGCTGTCCAACAACTATGCCGGAAATTCCTGGCGTCAGGCGATGCTGGAGAGCTGGGAGAAGGTGACGGGCGAAGCCGTCAAGGCCGGTGTCGTCGCCGCCGCCGACGCTTTCACCACCGCCGAGAACCAGGCCACCGAACAGGCCGCCCAGATCCAGAACATGATCCTGCAAGGCTATGACGCCATCGTCATCAACGCTGCGTCCCCGACGGCGCTCAACGGGGCGATCAAGGAAGCCTGCGACGCCGGTATCACGGTCGTCTCCTTCGACGGTATCGCCACCGAGCCCTGCGCATGGCGTATCGCCGTGGATTTCAAGGAAATGGGCCGCAGTCAGATCGAGTTCCTGTCCGGCAAGCTGGCCGACGGGGGGAACCTCCTGGAAATCCGGGGCCTTGCCGGCGTTTTCGTCGATGACGAGATTTCCGGCGGCATTCACGCCGGCGTCGAGCAGTTCCCGCAATTCAAGGTCGCCGGCTCCGTTCATGGTGACTGGGCGCAGGACGTGGCGCAGAAGGCCGTCGCGGGCATCCTGCCGAGCCTGCCGGAGATCGTCGGCGTGGTGACGCAGGGCGGTGACGGTTACGGCGCGGCGCAGGCCATCGCCGCGGTGGGGCGGCCCATGCCCGTTATCGTGATGGGTAATCGCGAGGACGAACTGAAATGGTGGAAGGAACAGAAGGACGCGAACGGTTATGAGACCATGTCCGTCTCCATCGCGCCCGGCGTTTCCACGCTCGCCTTCTGGGTGGCCCAGCAGATCCTCGACGGCAAGGACGTGAAGAAGGACCTCGTCGTTCCCTTCCTGCGCATCGATCAGGACAACCTGGAGGCCAACCTGGAAACCACGCCGGCCGGCGGCGTGGCGAATGTGGAATATTCGCAGGACGATGCGCTCCAGGTGATCGAGGCGGCGAACTAGAGCATTTCCAGCCGAAGCGAGATCGCTCCGGCGTCGGATAATGCGGTAAAAACAATGATGAGAGCAATTCCGGCTGGATTTCATCGGAATTGCTCTGGTGCCCTGAAACGGATCGTGGCCCGCTGCTGCGGGGTGCGATCCGTTTTCCTGGCGACGGAAGACAGAATCCATGATGGTACATTCGCGCAAGGCGGTCATCGAAGTCGCCGATGCCAGGGTGAGTTTTGGCGCGGTCAAGGCCCTCGACGGCGCCACGCTTGCCATCATGCCGGGCGAATGTGTCGGGCTGGTCGGCCACAACGGGGCCGGCAAGTCCACCATCGTCAGCGTCATCAACGGCGGTCTCACGCCTCATGAAGGCACGCTTTCCGGCGATGGGGAGCCGCTGGCGCGCTATGGCGTCAACGCCGCCCGGGCGATGGGCGTGCGTTGTGTTTTCCAGGAGCTGTCGCTTTGTCCCAATCTCACGGTCGCGGAAAATACGCGCCTGATGCATCGCCGGATCGGCGGCTTCGGCTGGCGATCCCGCGCCTGCGCGGTGATCGAGGAAAGTCTCGATGCCGTCTTCCCCGGCCATCGCATCGCCGGTGACCGGACGGTCGGGGAACTGTCGATCGCCGAGCGGCAGATGGTAGAGATCGCGATGGCCTTTTCGGACGCCGGCGTCGCGCCGCGCCTGGTGATCCTCGATGAGCCGACGTCCTCGCTCGATGCAAGTCTTGCCGAACAGATGCTCGCCCATGTCCGCCGCTTCGTGGCGGCAGGGGGTGCGGTCATCCTCATTTCGCATATTCTCGGCGAGATTCTTTCGACTGCCGACCGTATCGTGGTGATGAAGGACGGGCGGATCGTCGCCGATCGGCCTGCCGATGCATTCAGCGAGAACAGCCTTGTCGAGACGATGGGCAGTGTCGTCAGGCAGGAGGGCGCGCGCGGGCGAAGCCAGGACTTTTCCGGCGCTCCGCCGGTTCTCGAATGGACCGGTGGCGGATTGCCCTTCCGGGCGCGCCGGGGCGAGGTTGTCGGACTGGCCGGTCTTGCCGGCCACGGCCAGACCGCGATGCTGATGCGGCTGCATGCCGCCAATAGCAGCGACTGGCTGCCGCGCCGCGATCCGGCCGTGACGTTCGTGGCCGGCGACCGCCGGCTGAACGGCGTTTTCGAACTGTGGAGCATCCTGCGCAATTTCTCGATCGCCTCGCTTGGCGATCTTTCCCGCCTGGGGCTGGTGCGATCCGACAGGGAGGGGGTGCGTGGAGCCGATTGGCGCAAGCGCATCGAAATCCGCACGCCCGACATGGAAAACCGGATCCTTTCGTTGTCCGGCGGCAATCAGCAGAAGGTGCTGTTCGCCCGTGCGCTGGCGACCCGTGCGCCGGTCGTGCTGATGGATGATCCGATGCGCGGCGTCGATGTCGGAACGAAGCAGGAAGTCTATGAGATCGTCCGGCAGGAGGCCGCCGGTGGCCGCACCTTCGTCTGGTATTCGACGGAGATGGAAGAAGTCTGCCTGTGCGACCGCGTCTATGTTTTCCGCGAAGGCGCGATCGTGGCGGAACTTGCGGGCGATGCGGTGAGCGAAGACAATATCCTCGCCGCCTCCTTTGAGAGAGGCGCGGCATGATCCGCCGGTCGCCTGCCGATTTCATCCGGTTGCTGATCCCGGCCCTGTCGCTGGCGGTGCTGCTTGCAGCGGTGTTCTGGCTTCAGCCGCGGGCCATGAGTTACGTCGGCATCAACCTGCTGTTCAACCTTGCCGTCCCCATCGCGCTTGCGACGGTGGCGCAGATGTTCATCATGGCGGTAAACGATCTCGACCTTTCCATGGGCACTTTCGTCAGCTTCGTCGCCTGCGTCACCGCGACGTTCCTGCGCGACGCGCCGCTTGTCGGCGTCGTCATCCTCGCCGGTTCGGTGCTCGTCTATGCCGCCCTCGGCGTCGTCATCCACCTGCGCAATCTTCCGTCCATCGTCGTCACGCTCGGCATGAGCTTCGTCTGGGCGGGGCTTGCCGTCCTGCTGTTGCCGGCTCCCGGCGGTCAGGCGCCGGACTGGGTGCGGGCGTTGATGACGATGAAGCCGCCCCTTGTGCCGATAGCGATCGTGGCCGCCGTCGTCATCGCCGTCGTCGCCCACGTCATCGTCATGCGGCTTTCGCTCGGCGTGCTGATCCGGGGGGTCGGCGGCAATGAGCGCTCGGTCGAGCGGGCGGGGTGGTCCATCGTCGCCGCCCGTGCCGCGGCCTATGGACTGGCGGGCCTCTTCGCCGTGCTCGCCGGTATCGCGCTGGTCGGACTCACCACCTCCGCTGACGCCAATATCGCCTTGCGGTATACGCTGCTTTCCATCGCCGGCGTCATTCTCGGCGGCGGCGAATTCATCGGCGGGCGCATCTCGCCCGTGGGCGCGGTCATCGGCGCGCTGACGCTGACGCTGGCGGGTTCCTTCCTGTCCTTCCTGCGGATTTCGCCCGACTGGCAGATCGGCGCGCAGGGCGCGATCCTCATTCTGGTGCTGGCGCTGCGGTTGGTCTTCAATCGCGTCGAAAAGCGGGGGCATGGCCGATGAACGCGCTCGTCAGGCTGTTTTCCAGACCGTGGATCTGGTCGTGGGGGGCGGCTTTCGTCATCTGGTTCGCGACGATCATGGTCACCGGTGGCGCAAGCACGCTCGGCCTGACGCAGGCGGCCCTTACTTTCGCAGCCTTCTCGATCATCGTCGGTCTTGGCCAGATGTTCGTCATCACGCTCGGGCCGGGCAATATCGACCTGTCGGTTCCGGCCACGATGACGCTCGCCGGAACGGTGGCGCTGAAGTTCATGAATGTCGAGAACGGCATGATCCTGCCCGGTCTGGCGGTCGCCGTGCTGATCGGCGTCGCGGTCGGGATCGGCAATTATGCGCTTATCAAGGCGTTGCGCATCCCGCCGATCATCGCGACCTTGTCCATGAGCTTCATCGTGCAGTCGGCGGCGATCTGGACCAATCGCGGCCTGCGTATCAAGCCGCCGTCCTTTCTTGCCGACTTCACCACATCGGCAACGCTCGGCGTGCCCAATCTCGCGCTGGTGGCGCTGGCGCTGTCGCTTCTGTCCTGGCTGGTGCTTGAGAAGACCGTTTACGGGCGCTGGATATCGGCGATCGGCCAGAGCATGCCGGCTGCCCGGATGGCCGGCATTCCGGTCGACGGCGTGCGCTTCATCACCTATGTGTTCTGCGCGGTTCTGGCGGCGCTGGCCGGTTATCTGCTCGCCTGCTTCTCCGGCGGTGCTGCGCTCAACATGGGATCGGAATATCTGCTGATGTCCATTGCCGTCGTCGTTATCGGCGGTACGGCCGTGGCGGGCGGGGATTCCAACGTGCCGGGCATATGGGGCGCCTCGCTCTTCATGTTTCTCGTCGTCTCCATGCTCAATACCTACGGTCTGGGGGCGGGTATCCGCCTCATCATGACCGGCCTCATCATTATCAGCGTCATCCTGCTTGCCGGCGGCCGCAAGCCGGGCGCGCGCTAACCCCTGGATCATCCGACATGCCCATTGCTCCCCTCTACCACGTTGACGACCCGCGTTTTCCTCACATGATCGTCGGCAGCGCCCGTCTGGAAGAGCTTTATTCCGGCTGCCGCTGGGCGGAAGGCCCGGTCTGGTTCGGCGACGCCAATCAGTTGCTGTGGAGCGATATTCCGAACCAGCGCATCCTGCGCTGGACGCCGGGCGGCGGCGTTTCCGTCTTCCGTGAACCCTCGAATTTCGCAAACGGCCTGACGCGCGACCGGCAGGGACGTCTCGTCGCCTGCGAGCATGGGCTGCGGCGGGTGACGCGCACCGAGCCCGACGGCACGCTTACCGTGCTGGCGGAAAGACACGCCGGCAAGCCGCTCAACTCCCCCAACGATGCGGTGGTGAAATCGGACGGATCGATCTGGTTCACCGATCCGACCTACGGCATCCTTTCGGATTACGAGGGCTATCGCGCCGTACCCGAACAGGCGACGCGCAATGTCTACCGGCTCGACCCCGAAAGCGGAGCGATCGAGGCCGTCGTCACGGATTTCAACCAGCCGAACGGGCTCGCCTTCTCACCGGATGAACGTGTGCTCTATGTCGCGGATTCCGGGGCGAGCCACGATGAAACGCTGCCGCGCCATATCCGCGCCTTCGACGTGGCCGACGGCAGGCGACTGGAGAACGGCCGCGTCTTCTGCCTGATCGACGAGGGGATCCCCGACGGCATTCGCACCGATACGCAGGGGAACCTCTGGTCGAGCGCCGGCGACGGTGTTCATTGCTTCGCGCCGGACGGAACGCGCCTCGGCAAGATTCTCGTGCCCCAGACGGTGGCGAACCTGACGTTCGGCGGCCCAAGGCGCAATAGGCTTTTCATCGCCGCGACCAACTCGCTCTACGCCATCTATGTCACCGTCACCGGATCGCAAGCTCCCTGAAGAGGCCGCGTGGCGACAGGCTTGCGGTGGATCAGGAGGAGCCGGTCGTGCTCAGAAGCCGACGAGGGCGCCGCCGTCGACCACCAGCGTCTGGCCCGTGACATAGGCGGCGGCGTTGGAGGCGAGAAAGACGGACGCCCAGCCGATGTCTTCCGGCTGGCCGACCCTGCCCATCTGGATGCGGCCGATGATCTTGTCGTAGCGGGCGCGGTCGTTGGACGTGGCGGCGCGGAACAGATCGGTGTCGATCCAGCCGGGGGCGATGGCGTTGACGCGGACATTGCGTCCTGCATATTCGGCCGAGAGGCCGCGAACGACGCCGGTCAGCGCCGATTTGGCCGTGGTGTAGCCGATGACGAGGGGCTGGCCGATAAAGGAGGTCATGGAGGCGATGAACAGCACCGAGCCGCCGCCGCGCGCTGCCTGGCCGGGAATGATGTGGCGCGTCAGCTCCAGCGCCCCGCGCACATGGACATCGAAGACCTGATCGAGGTCTTCCATCGTCTGTTCCTCGAAGGGTTTCTTCACCGTGTTGCCGGCGTTGTTGACGAGAATGTCCACCGGCCCATGGGCTTCTTCCACTTTGGCGGCGAAATCGCCGATCGACGCGGTGTCGCGGAGGTCGAGGCGGAGCCCGCGGACATTCGGGCCGATCGTCGCGGCGGCTTCCTCCAGCAATTCCAGCCGGCGGCCGGCGATGGTGACGCTTGCGCCGGCTGCGGCCATCGCCCGGGCGATGGCAAGGCCAAGGCCGCTGCCGCCGCCGGTGACGAGGGCATGCCGGCCGGCCAGCCCGAATGCCTGTTCGAATGCCGCCGGGAAGGACGGGCGGGACGTCGGGGACGATGGGTCTTGCATGGTCAGATCCGCTCTATGATGATCTTGAGGGCATCGCGATGGTCGTCCCAATAGGGAAGTGCCGCCTCGGCCTCGTGGAAGGGGAAGACTTTCGAGATGAGCCGGTCGGCCCTGTCACCGATGGTTTCGAGATGGGCGACCACCGCGTGGAAATCCTCGAGGGTGGCGTTGCGGGAACCCATGATGTCCAGCTCCTTGAGGTTGAAGAACTGGGTCTGATAGGTGACCGGAGCCTTGGAATAGCCGACGTAGACGACCCGGCCGGAAAAGCCGGCAAGGTCGACAGCCTGGGTGAAGGTCGCCGGCAGGCCGACAGCCTCGAAGGCGACGTCGACGCCATCGTCACCCGTCAGTTTGGCAACTTCGCGCGTCAGTTCCTCGCCGCCGGCGGGAAGCGCGTGCCGTGCGCCGAACGCCAGCGCCAGTGCGCGCTTGTCGCCGCTCGGATCGACGGCAATGACATCCGCGCCCCGTGCGACCGCGCCGATCAGCACGCCCATCCCGATCATGCCGAGGCCGAGCACGGCGACGGTCTCGCCCGCCTGCACCCGCCCGCGACCGACGGCGTGGAACCCGACCGAAAGCGGCTCGACCAGCGCCAGGTGGCGCGCCGGCAGCGTATCGTTGAGGATGAGTTTTTCTGCCGGAAGCACGATTTCCTCCGCCAGCCCCCCATCCTGCTGGACGCCCAGCGTGCGATTGTATCGACAGGCGTTCGGCCGGCCCTTGCGGCAGGAGCTACAGGTGCCGCAACTGGTGTAGGGCATGACGATGACGCGCCGGCCGGGCCGATAGGCGGCATCCACATCGGTTCCGGCGGACAGGATCTCGCCGCCGATCTCGTGGCCGGGAATGCGCGGCAGTTGCACCAGCGGATTGAGGCCCTTGAACGTGTTGTAATCGCTGCCGCACAAGCCGATATGGCGCACCGCCACCCTTACGTCCGCCAGTCCCGGGGAAACCGGTTCCACCTCGTGGAAGCGGGTGACATTCTCCCGCTCTATCCTCAGTGCTTTCATGGCTCCGTTTCCATTCTGCGCCGCTTCGGTGCGGCCTTCTCGTAGGCTGCCCGCACGCTGCGTTCGCTGTAGTCGTAATGATGGCGGAAGGCGCGGATCGTCGCCTCGAGCGAGCGCTTGCGAAGTCCCCGCAGAATGGCGCCATGATCCTCGAGCGTCTTTTCGCGGTTGACCGGATTGCTCTTGCCGATCTCCATGTAGAAGACCAGCGTATCCGACAGCACCTTGTAGAGCGTCTCCAGGACATGATTGCCGGAAATGCGGATGATCTCGTTGTGAAAGGCGTAGTCGGCAAGCGCGCCCTCGTGGGCCGTCAGCGAATTGTGCATCTGTTCGAGATGGCTTTCCAGGCGGTCGATATCGGCATCGCCGATACGCTCGACGACCTGCGGCAGGGCGCCGATGTCGATCATCCGGCGGAAATCGAGCAGATCGAGGCAACTCTTCAGACTGCGGTCGAAATACTGGTCCATGACATGGAAGACCGCGCCGACACTCGGGGCGCAGACGCGCGGGCCGCGTTGGGTCTTTTCGATGATCCCGAAGGCTTCGAGGTGGATCAGCGCCTCGCGCACGGTGTTGCGGCTGACGCCGAACTCTTCGGCGATCAGGCGCTCGTTCTTCAGCAGGTCTCCGGGCTGGTGATCCTGCCGGATCCCGGCGCGCAACCTTGCGACGACGCTCTCTACCGCGCTGGTGCGGGTCATGTCCCCTGTTTCCCATATTGGTCCAACAATAGGACCAGTATGGATTCATAGCACGATCGTGTTTTGCCCGTCGACAGGTTTCCGCATGTTCTGCCCCTCCGTCCGGGCTGGTGCGGACCCCATGCGGAAGCCGCCGATCCGCTCAGCGTGCCGGCACGGGGTATCCCGTGTTTGTTCCGGCGTTACGGAACGATCCGGCCAGGGTAAGGGACGCTGGCATGTTCATGGCAAAGGATCGCCCTGACGTCGCCGATCCCTCCCGACATGCGCTGCCGGTCGGCCCGGGCACGGGCGTGGAGCATGCTGCGGATGCGTTCGGGCGAACTTGCGCCCCGGATGAGTTGAAGAAGGGCGGGGTCCGGCAGAATACGGTTTATCGTGGAAGACAGCTTGAGAAACTCCTGCGCCCGGCTTTGCGGCCATATCAGCGCCAGCACCACGTCGACGCCCTTTTCGTCCGGCGCGTCGAAATCGACCGGTGACGAAAGGCCGATGAGCGCGCAGGCGGGACGAACGCAGGCCCGTGTCAATGCGTGGGGCATGGCGATGCCGTTGCCGAGGGCGGTTGCGCCGAGCCGTTCGCGGGCATTGAGCGCCGCCTTGGCGTCTTCATACTCCATGTCGGCCCTTTCGGCGAGCCGATCCGCGGCAAACGCGAGGATGGCTTCCCTGTGGGGCAGGATGGCCGCCAGAGAGACATCCATCTCGAGAAACAGATTGAAAGTATCCAATTCGGCCTCCTGAGTTGTTCCGCAATGTTCGGTCCGTGTGCCGCCGGCGATATGGAAGGCCGGTTTGCAACGGGCATAGGCGGTCACGCCGGGCGAGCGATCCTCGCGCCGGTCCATGCTTGAAAGCGTGTGCAGATGGTGAAGTCGTGCCCTGGCGCGGTTTCCGCCGACCGGCGGAAGGGCCAGACCAAGGCTAGAGCCCGATGAGCAGGCGTGGCCTGATCCGCAGGCAGGCGATATGCGTCAAGCTCGTCATGCGCTCTTTATCGGCCAGAGTGGCGATAAAGTCAAATTACTGAAAAAAAAGAAAAATATCCCGTTTCGGCCTGTCCGGCCCCTTGTATCCCGCAGGGCCCGTCCCTAGATTATCAGCATGTGCATGGAAACGTTCATCAAGGTATCGAGGCTCGCCGGCGAAGCACGTTCTTCGGCCCGGAGCGGTGTCCTTTCGAATCTTGAACGCCGCACATAATCCGCTCCCGGGCTCCCAAAGATTGCGGTTCATTCCAGCGACGCACGTCGCTCTAATGGAGCGTATTCATGAGACAATCGAACCCTCTGCAATTCTGCACCTCGTGCCATCGTCACCTGCCGCGGGCGGCCCGCCGCTGCCCCTGGTGCAAGCGGCTTTCCATCGCCTATCCGTATGATCTTGCAATTGAGGCCCGACAGATCGAGCAGGTCCGGCAGCCGGGGAGGACGCTATGAGTATCGTCCCCCTGAAAAACCCCCGGGAACTGCCGGGTCCCCTGACGAGCGACGTCGTGCAGCAATATGGCGTCATTCCCTGGCGCAGGAACAAGCGCGGCCATATGCGCGTCCTTCTCGTCACGACGCCGGGCCGCGGCGGCTGGACCGTCCCTGTGGGCGATCCGGCAGGCGATCGGGCGCCCTATCTGTCCGCTGCCATGGAGGCGTTTCAAACGGCGGGGGTGATCGGCGATATCCGCTCCACACCGCTTTACACCTATCATCGGGCGGCGGAGGAAAACGGCGACGGATCGCACCGTCATCACGTCACGCTCTTCGGGTTGCGGGTTCGCGGAACCTTGACGAACTGGCCGGATCGCAATCGCTGGACACGCAAGTGGTTCGATCTCGACGATGCGGCGAACGTCGCCGCCGAAGCGGGATTGGCGGTTGCGTTCCGGACGATCGGGAACGCCCCGGAAAGGCTCTCGGCGATGGGTCGAGCGACACCCGGCGCGGCTTCCGATTCTGGGCTGTCGGCGACGGTCTGACGCAGGCTTGGTCAACGGGCGAGCGGCGAGCGCCGTACGCGCGCCAGCATCGGGGTATATTCGAGCAGGAACAGTCCGAAGGCCATGATCCACAGCAATGCGGAAACGCCCAGGAGGGTATGATAGTGGGCCGGAAAGACCTCGGCGAGCGGTCGTGACAGCGCCGCGCCGACGAGGCAGGCGTAGGACAGGCTCGTGACGCGCGAGGCAGTGAGGTCGCGGCCGGTGTGGCCTCGCGTCGCGCGCCCCATCACCGCGAGCATCATCAGGCCGATGGCGCCGATGGTGACCACATGCAGGGCCGAATAGGGATCGAGCCGTCCGCCTGCCGCAGCGGCGATGGCGAGAAACCCCAGGGCGAGGAAAGCATAGGCGACGTGCAGGATCAGGAGCAGCGGTTCGGCCGCCGTCGCCCAGCCGCGCCAGCGCCAGAGGCGAACGGCGTGCATGATTGCGGCCACGCCCGCAAGCGCGGCGGTGAGTTGATGATCCGGCAGAAGCACCCAGCCGGCGAGCGCTGCCGCCCCGACGATGAGCGTTGCCGTATCGTAGCGGTTCGCCGGTGTGGGAAACCGGGTCTCGCCGCGCTTGTTCAGCCAATTGCGGGTGAAGCTGGGAACGATACGGCCGCCGATGATGCCGATCAGCAGAAGATAGGCGGAAGCGGCGATGCGTCCGGCAAGCGCGGTATCGCCGTCGCTCAGCACCGCATAATGGAACATGAGGTTTGCGGCGGTCAAAAGAAGGATCGCGAAAACGACCTTCAGGTCCTTCCACTTGCGGCCGGAGACGATTTCGCGGGCACAGATGAACAGCAGGAAGGGCAGGAACAGGCTTTCGACGGCGACCGCCACGTTGGGCGGCAGAAGATCCGGCTGGAGAAGCGCCAGCCGCCCCATGAGCCAGACGCCGGCCAGCACCATCAGCGGGCCGCCGGCCACCGGGAGCCGTCCCGTCCAGTTCGGAACGGCGGTGAGAAGAAAACCGGCGAGTGCCGCCGTGGCGAAGCCGAAGAACATCTCGTGGGCGTGCCAATAGGCGGCTCCGTAGGAGCCGCCTATTGGCAAATCCGTCATCAGGGCGAGCAGCCAGAAGACCATGGCCACCATGCCCCAGAGGCCTGCCCCCAGAAAGAACGGACGGAAGCCGTAGCTGAAGAGAACCGGCCCGGTGGTCTTCAGCCCGCGCGGAACGGGTGTCCTTGCAGTTGCGGCGCTCCCGTTATCCCGGATGATTTTCATGGCGTATCTTCTTGCTCGACGGGAATGCGGTTACTTGCCGGAGGCGATGGCGTTTTCCAGGCGCTTCTGCACGGTCTTGGGTTTCTTGGCCGATACGATCGCGTCGAGATTGGACGGATTATCGCCGACGACGATCAGCGCCACCATGCCCATGGTATAATGCGGGGTGCACTTTACGAAATAAGCGCCTTCTTCCGTCACGGTCAGGGTGTAGGCCTCGTTCATCTTGCTTTTGAACTTCTCGACGCCCTCGGGCAGCATATCCTTGACGGATTCGACGTTGTGGCCCTTGTCGGTGGGCAGGAAAATGATGTTGTCACCGGGATTGGCCTTGATGTAGGCGGGCTCGAACACCATCGGGCCGGCCTCTCCCTTGTTCAGCATCTTGACTTCGATATCGGCGGCATTTGCCGGAAAGGCCGCCAGAGCCGAAAAACCCACGGCTGCGAGGATGCCGATTGCGCGAACAAACATTGTCAGTCTCCATTGCTTCAAGGACTGACGCGACGTTAGGTCGGTGCTCCGCACCCCTCTTTGCTCTGTCTCAAAGAGGGGAAGTTTTTTTGATCTTTGTCAGCTTGCTTCATCGCCGGCCAGCCGGCGCAAGCCTGCCAGATCCGCGATGACGAGAAGCTGGCGGCCGCCCTTGACCAGCCCCTTGGTTTCCCAGTGGCTGATGATGCGCGAGACGGTATGAAGCGTGGTGCCGGTCATCTCGGCGATGTCCTGCCGCGAGATGGGAAAATCGATGCGGATTTCGCTGCCCGACTTGACGCCGGCCTCCTGCGCCAGACGAATGACGGCATGGGCCACGCGTCCTTCCACCTCCTGCGTCGACATTTCGCGAAGCCGGTCGTGCGCCGCATCGAGCCGCTGGCCGATCATCTGCATCGTATTGATAGCGAATGTGGGATTGTGTTGCAGGATGTCGTTCATCATGCCCATCGGCCAGGCGAGCGTGACGCTGTCGACCGCCGCGATGGGCGTGCCGGGATATTGCGTGCGGCCGAGCGCCATCGCGAAGCCGAAGAGGTCGCCGGGATTGACCACGCGGACGATGAATTGCTGGCCGTCCGCCGTCACCTGCTGCACTTTCAGCCGACCGCGCAGCAGCACATAGAAATGCGTGGCTTCCTCGCCCTGCTGAAAGACGGTGTCGCCCTTTGCGTGGCTGCGCTGGCTTGCATGGGCCAGCAGCTTGTCCAGCGCCGAAGCATCGAGCCCGTGAAAGATCGGCAGGGCGTCGACGAGCTCGCGGTCGATCATGATCCGTCCCTTGTCCGCTAACGATATGGTCTTTTAGGACGTCGGGGGATGCGATGTAAACAATCGTCGCGACGATCGGTATCTCATGCGTCAATATGCATGAGATCGCCATTGACGGATTTCAAATGTACCGCCACGCCGCCCAGCCGGGGAAGGGCTGCCCTGATCTCATCCGGCGTCATCAGGCTGAAGGCGGTTGCCCAGGCATCGGCGTCGGTGGCGTTTGGCGCAACGACCGTCAGATGGCTGTAGAGGGTGGCGGAGAGGCCGGTCTTCGGGTTGAGAAGATGGTTGAAGCGGCCATCCGGGTCGAAACGGAAACCCTGCGCGCTCGACGTGGCGAGCGCCTGATTCTCGATGTCGACGGTGATGTCCGGCGTGGTGTCCGTCTCCAGCACCGACAGGCCGATCCGCCAGGGCGTGCCGTCCGGCTTGGTGGCAAGCGCGCGGTATTCCCCCATGTTGACGAGGCTCCGGGTCAGGCCCCGGCGGGCGAGAAGCTCGGCGATGCGGTCGGTTATGTAGCCCTGCGCCACGCCGTTCAGCGTCAGCGCCATGGAGCGCCGCCCGAAGGCGATACGGTCGGCGTTGAAGCGCACGGCCTTAAAGCCGATCTGCCCGAGCGCGCGGCGCATCTCCTCAGCCGCCGGACCGCGGGGATCCGCGCCCTCGGCGGAAAAATGCCGCGCCAGGCATGTCCAGAGCGGCTGCACCGTGGGGTCGAAAAGGCCGCCGCTTTCGGCGTGGATGGTGCGGCAGCGGGCAAGCAGGGCAACCATGTCGCTGGACGGGTTGGCGAGCGCGCCCGTCCGGTTCAGCGTGGAAATCTCCGATCCCGGCTGGAACAGGCTGAAGATCGCTTCGAGCCGCCGGGTTTCGGCGGCGATTTCACCGAACAGCCGCTGCGCCCCGGCTGTATCGGAATGGTGAAGGATGACACGCGCCGGCGCGCCGAGGGCAAAGCCCCGCCAGACATGGATGTTCGGGTCGTTCATGGCGGCGTGTCCGGCGGCCAGCGGCAGCAGGCTCATGCCGGCCGCCGCGGCGCTGATGCCGATGAACCGTCTGCGGGAAAGTGCGGTCGTCATGGGAGCCTCCCGAGTACCGGTCAATGAATGCTGCCTGAATGAGGAGCGTCGTCGATGTCTCCGGCGGACCCCAGGATGTAGTCTTGCGGTATCTCGTCGAAGGTGACGATACGCCCGCCCTTTTCGGCGTGGAATGTTTCCGCCGCTTCCCGGCTGGAGAAGGGCACGGCCTCGCTTGCACCCATGCCGCCGAGGGCGGCGCTCTCGATGACGTAGAAGGCGGTCCGGGCCTCCACCCAGTTTTCCTCGCCGGGATTGTCCCACGAGGGAGCCTTGCCCATGTCGGAGACGTAGATGGCGGCGATGTTCTTGGGTTCCTCCGGCAACATGGTGAAGGCGAGTGTGTCGCGCGCGGAGGAGAACCAGATCGCCTCGTTGACGGGATCGAGGATCACCTGGCCCTTCGGACCGGAATGTTCCAGCACGTTCATGCCGCAATAGCGGCCCATGGCGCTTTCCGTCAGTGCGAAGGGAAGCGGGGCCCGGGCTTCCTCCTCCGGTGCGCAGGCGGCGAGAAGCACGGCGAGGGCGACAAGCGCAAGGCGAGGGGCGTATTTCATAATTCTTTCCTCGAAAAGGCCAGCATGGACAGACTGAGCGGCACCGCCACCCACAGCATGAGCGCAAGCGACAGCGCGCCCGGCGCCAGCGTGGCGTTGCCGGCGACGCCGCTCATGCCGGTGAGCGTGCCCGCGCCGCCCGCGCCGAAGTTCAGCAGCCGGTAGGCATCGGTCGGATTGGCGAGCAGGAGGGCGTTCAGCCCGGCGGCGCCGATGGTCCTGCCCTGATCGGCGACCAGAAGGCCGAGCAGCGCCATGTCGTAGATGAGCACGAAGAGCAGCCAGACGCCGATGGCGATGCCGGCGGCCGTGCCGCGTTCCCGCACCAGCGTGCTGGCGAGATAGCCAAGGGCGATGAAGACGGCTCCGAGCAGCACCGAGGACCAGATCAGCGACAGGAAGGCCATCCAGCTTGCCGCGCCGATGTCGGAGCCGGTCAGGGCAAGCGCCAGCGCTGCCGCGCCATAACCGAACAGCGTTGCGAAGGCGAGAATGACGACATGGCCGCAGAACTTGCCGAGCAGCACCTGGTTGCGGCTCACCGGATAGCTGAGAAGCAGGAGCATGGTGCCGCGCTCCATCTCGCCGACGACGGCGTCATGCGAAATCAGCAATGCGATCAACGGAATGAGAAAGATCGTCAGGCTCGACAGGCTGACGATCAGCACGTCGAGACGTCCCGCGCCGATGCTGCTGCCGGTCGGGGCGTTGCCGAGAAACGTCAGGGCAAGCGCCAGCGCGGCCAGGAGCAGCGTGGTGGCGAGCACCCAGCGGTTGCGCAGCCCTTCCTGGATTTCCTTGAGGGCGATGGTGCAGAGGTTTCTCATTCCGCCGCCTCCTTGCTTTGCAGGAAATGCGCGTAAAGCTCATCGAGTGTCGGTGCGAGGATATCGACGTCGGCAAGGTTGCCGTTGGCGGCCAGCGCCTCGCGCAACAATGGCAATTTGCCTTGTGATGTGGTCTCGGCCTCGAAGCGGTTGGCGCCGATGCGCCGCCATTCGAGCGTCGTTCCGACGATCTGCGGCGGCATGCCGTCCGGCCCGAAGCCGAGCCGCACCCGTACCGGCAATTGCGCAATCCGGCGCAGATCCTCGATGGAGCCGTCGGCGATGACGCGGCCGCGATTGGCGATGATGACGCGGTCCACCTTGCTTTCCAGCTCGGTCAAGGCATGGGACGACATCAGGATCGTCGCGCCTTCGGCCCGCATCGTCTCCAGCAGATCGTAGAAGTGCTGACGCAGCGCCGGATCGAGGCCCGTCGTCGGCTCGTCGAGCAACAGCACGGCCGGAGAGCCGAGCAGCGCCTGCGCCAGGCCCAGCCTCTGGCGCATGCCCTTGGAGTAGGTGCCGACCCGCCGCCCTGCCGCATCGGTAAGGCCGACATGGTCGAGCAGGCGGGCGATATCGGCCTTCGGCGCGCTTTTGAGCCGGGCATAGAAGGCAAGCGTTTCCGCCCCCGTCAGCGCCATGTTGAAGGAGACATGTTCCGGCAGATAGCCGAGCCTGCGGCGAGCGGCGAACTGGCCGGCCGCCGGATCGTCGCCGAGCACCTGCACCGCGCCGGCGCTCGGATGAATGAGGCCAAGCATCAGCTTGATCATCGTTGTCTTGCCCGCCCCGTTATGGCCGACGAGGGCTATGGTCTCGCCGGCCTTCAGACTGTAGGTGGCGTCGCGTATGGCGTCGATGCCGCCATAGCTCTTGGTGACGCCGTCAAGGCGTACGGTTTCGGTCATGGTTCGGTCTTTCCGGTTTCTGTCGCCGCATCGGCGGCGGGCGGGCGCATCAGCGGACGGCTGTCCACCACCCCGCCCGGCAGGAGTGCGGGAAACTGTGTCTGTGCCCAGCGGATCGTCTGGACGGCGGGACTGTTGACAAGGATCTTCGCTTGCGGGGCCGTCCAGAGAACCCTGTCGATCAGGTCGTTTGGCCGATAGGGGCTGTCGGCGATGCCGTCTCCGTCGAGGTCGAAGGCGGGATTGTCGCTCCAGAAGTTGCCGCGCCCGTCCATCGACCAGTCGAGATCGCGTGTGCCGACATATTTGACCTGCGTGCGGTTGGCGATGAAGGCATTGCCGGTGAGTGCATTGCCCTCGGAGCCGGCGGTGAAATGAATGCCGATCTCGCAGCCCTCGAAGCGGTTGTCTTCGAAATGGTTACGGTTGGCGTTGTAGATGAAGACGCATTTTTCCGGTCCGAGACGGTCGGCCCCGCTGTCGCTGTCGGCTTCCGCTTTCGTTTCGGGTATCGGGGCCATGCCCGGTTCGGCGACCTGCAACCCGGCACCCAGCCAGCGATCCGCCGGCTGCATATGCCCGATCACCCGGTTGCCGCGAACAAGGGAGTAATTGGCGTAATTCAGGAGCAGGCCGTGATCGCGGTCGCCATCGGAGATATTGTCGATGATCTTCAGGCGGCGCGTGTACATGATGGCGAAGCCGACCGAGTTGTTGCGGGAAATATTGCCGATGACCTCGCTATCGTCGGTATACATGTAATGCACCGCGAAACGGACGTTCTCCATGAGATTGCCGCGGAAGACATTGCGCTTGCTGGCGTTGGTATAGATGCCGTCGCGGCCGTAACGGATGATGTTGTCGATCACCTGTGCGCCCGGCGCGTTCCAGATCGAGACGCCGCTGCCGGTCTCGGACATGCGCACCCCGCGCCGGCCGATGATTTCGTTGCCCTGCGCCACGGATCCGGCCGCGCCATGCAGGTAGATGCCATAGAGGTTGCCGGTCAGCCTGTTGTTCTCCACCCGCGCGTCGGTTGCGGTCTTGGAGACGAAGATACCGGCGTTGAGATCGAACAGCTCATCGCCGGAGCCGGAGACCTCCAGCCCGCGAACGATACTGCCGGGGGCGTTTACCGTCACGGCATTGCCGATCCCGTTGCCGGCAAGTGCTGCACCGGGCTCGCCTTCGAGCGTCAGGCGCCGGTCGATGACGACGGGGCCTTGATGCCGGCCGGCGGCAAGCCGCACCGTATCGCCCTCCGGAGCGCGGGCGATCGCCGCCTGAAGATCCTCGCCCGGCCGCACGAGGATTTCCCCGGCGATCGCCGGGGAAATCGCGCCGCAAACGCCGGCGCCGACAAGGACCGCCAGCCGTATGCGGCTTGCGCAAGACTTTCGGCGAAGCGTTTTGCGAAGAGGCGTCATGAGGTCACGCGCCCTTCGGTTCCACGAGCATGCGGCCCTTCATCTCCATGTGCATGGCATGGCAGAACCACGAGCAATAGTACCACCAGACCCCGGGCTTGGTCGCCTTGAAGGTGACGGATGCCGTCGCCTGCGGGCCGACCTCGAAGTTGATGCCGTAGTTGATGATGGAAAAGCCGTGGGTGAGGTCCTCGATCTCGTCGATATTGGTGACATAGACCGTCACCTCGTCGCCCTGCTTGACGGTGAACTCCTCCAGGCCGAAGGCCGGCGCGGCGGACGTCATGTAGACGCGCACCTTGTCTCCGTCGCGGATCACCTCATTGGCCTCCATCAGGTCGAGGCCATCGGCTTCGGCCTGCGCCACCGCGTCGGCGAACATGGGATCGTTGCGATCCCAGAAATTCACCGGATTGATCTTGGAGCGGTGGACGATGGTGGCGTCATGCGGTTCGGCAAAGCTCGGCCCGTCGTGGACGATCACCATCCTGTCGCCGGAGATATCGATCAGCTGGTCGTTTTCCGGCTTCAGCGGACCCACGTTCAAATAGCGGTCCTTGGAGAACTTATTAAGCGATATCAGCCACTTGCCATCAGCGTCCTTGGTCTGGCCCATGGAGGTGTGGTTGTGACCGGGCTGGTAGTGCACATCGAGCTTCTGGCGGATCGGGTCGATCTTCTCGCCGGCAAAGGCGCGTTTCGCTTCCTCGATGTTCCATTTGCAGATCTGGCTGTCGATGAACAGCGTCGTATAGGCGTTGCCCTTGTCGTCATAGGCGGTGTGCAGCGGGCCAAGCCCCAGCTCCGGCTCCGCCACCACGGCATCGCGCGGCTTGATCTTGTCATCGAACAGTTCGTCGAACTTGCGCACGTCGAAGACGGTGACCGTCGGCGAGAGCTTGCCGTTGGCCACCACATGGATGCCGTCCGGCGCGGTGTTGATGCCGTGGGGGCTGTTGGGCACGGGGATATAGCGGGTGAAGGGCGAGCCGTGACGGCCGTCGACCACCGGAACGCCGTTCATGACCTTGACGTCGCCGCTGGCGACGGCTTCCTCGATGCGCTTGAGGTTGAAGATGACGATCCAGTCCTGCTCGTTCTCCATCATCTCGGCGAGCGTCGTGCCTTCCTCGGAGTTGTAGCAGGTGGCGAAAGCGTATTTGCCCTGATAGTCGCAGTCGACGTTGTCGAGGTTGCCGTCCACCATCACCTGCCAGGCGATCTTCATGGTCTCGCCATCGACGGCGGTGAAGATCGCGTGATAGTTTTTCGTGTCGGTCAGGTTCGTACCGTCGTTGGGGATCGGAACGCGGTCTTCGCCGTTGCAGAAGACATAGCCGGTCTTCGGATATTTCTGCACGCGAAGACCATGGACCGTGTGCTGGTTCGGCAGCTGGATGATCTTGTCGCATTTCATCACGTCGAGCCGGATGCGGCAGACGCGCGTATTGGCCTTGTCGTTGGCGTAGAGATAGCGACCGTCATAGGTGCCGTCGGTGAAGGAAAGATGCGGATGGTGCAGGTCGCCGTTGACGAAACTGCCGCCCCGGTCCTTCAGCATCTCGATGTCCTCCGGAAGCAGGCCTTCCGTCAGGATCTTGAGGCTTTCGTTGGTCTGGCCCCAGCCGGTGGCGCTGTCGCGGTTGAAAACCGGGATACGCATCAGCTCGCGCATGGAGGGCAGGCCGACGATGCGAACCTCACCGGTCTGGCCGCTGGAGAAGAAGGTGTAATATTCGTCCAGTTCGCCGGGTTTGACCTCGAAGGCGGCGTTGCCTTCGGCGGCCTGTGCAGCGGTGATCCCGCCGCCGAGCAATGTGCTCCCGCCGACGCCGCTTGCGCCGGCTGCGGCGGCAAGGGCGGAGGTACCCAGCAGCTGACGGCGGCTGAAGCGGGGCTTGTTGTCGACTTCTGACATGGTTTTCTCCTTGTGGTGGATATCTCAGGTCGCCGGATCGGACGCCGGGGAGGCGTTGCCGACGGGCTTGCCGCGATGGGTGATAACGGGTCTGGCCGGGCCGCGTCCCGCCTGGCCTTCCGGCGTCAGGGGGGCATTGCGGGCGGCGAACTTCTCGCGTTTCACACGCACCTGGATCATGTGCGGGCAACGCTGGTCGTCGTGATAGAGCTCCTGGCAATGCATGCAGTAGATGCATTCGTTGACGTTGATCTGGCCTTCCGGATGGATTGCCTCCACCGGACATTCCTTGGCGCAGCGGTGGCAGGGCGAGCCGCATTCCGGCCAGCGCTTCAGCCATTCGAACATGCGGATGCGTCCGGGGATGGCGAGGGCCGCGCCGAGCGGGCAGAGGTAGCGGCAGTAGAAGCGTTCGATGAACAGGCCGGCGGCAAGCAGCGTCAGGCCGTAGATGACGAAGGGCCACTCGCGCGCGAACTTCAGGATGATGACGGTCTTGAACGGCTCCACTTCGGAGAAGATCTCCGCCAGCGCCACCGAATAGAGCGACAGTCCGAAAAGGCCGAGGAAGATCATGTATTTGATCGGCCAGAGACGCTCATGCAGGCCCCAGGGCAGCTTGACCTGCGGCACTTTCAGCCACTGCGCGAGATTGTTCGTCAGTTCCTGCAAGGCGCCAAAAGGACAAAGCCAGCCGCAGAAGGGACCGCGTCCCCAGAACAGCAGACCGGCCGCGACCGAGCCCCACAGAATGAAGGTGAGGGGCGAGGTCAGGAAGAATTCCCAGTTGAAGCCGGTGATCAGCGAATTGATGAAGGTCAGGACGTTGACCACCGACAACTGCGTGTTGGCGTAAAGGCCGAGCCAGACGAGAATGAACAGCAGATAACCGCGCCGCAGCCATTTGAAGAAGCGCGGCCGTTTCACCAGCGTGTTCTGGAAGAAGAAGATTCCGACCAGGACCAGCGTTGCGACGATGGTGATCGCGATGTTGACGCTGTTCATCTGCCACATCGTCACCCAAAGCGGATTGTCCTCCCCGAAGAAGTCCGGCACGGAGCCTTCTCCGACGGGGGTGATTGCGCGCGGCGCATCCGGAAGGGGCGCTGCGGGTTCGGCGGCGGGCGACGGGGGCGGCGCAACCGCGAGCGTATAGCTTTCGGGAAGGCTGTAGCCGAGGTCGTAGCTGATATTCGCTTTGTCGCGAGCGCCGAAGCCGCGCTGGACCAGAAGTTGCAGGTCGAAGGGGCGCGTCACGTCGAAGGAAAAGCCTTCCGGCACGCGAAACAGTGCGATTTCACGCAGTTTCGGGGCGCCCTCCGCCATCAGGTCGCCGATACGGGTGTGCTCCTTGTCGCGGAAACGCACGCCCTGACCGTCCTGCAACAGCTCGATCCGGTCGAAGATGCCGCCGCGTACATAGCCGGAGCCCTTGAACGAATAGGCCCCGTCCCCCGCCACCAGCAAGGCTTGCTGATCTGGCTTCAGCCGCTTCTGCATCTGTTCGTAGGCCGTCGGTCCGAGCAGGCTGAGGCCGATCGAGGGCACCGAAACGGGCGCGACGTAAAGCTCGATGAATGTGTCCTGCGGGTCGTCGGTTTCCGGGTGGTCGGCGGCCTGCGGTTGTCCCGCCTCGCGGAAGGCATCGGTGACTTCACCGACGGAAAGCTGCAGGCTGCGGACCGACCCGTCACCGACGAGGGTCGTCCAGTCGGCGATATCCGTGAGGGAGGGGTCCACCTTGCGGGTTTCCGCAGGCGGGGCCGCTCCGATTATCGGCGTTCCGCCGAGCCTGCCGCTGCGAATGAGGCCGACAGCGGAGCGCACCACGCTGTCGCCCATGACGAGCACGGTGACGGTCGCGCCGCTGACGATATCGACCTGCGGCGGTCTGGCATGGCCGGCGGCGACCGCGTTCAGGTCGCTGTCGATGAGCGTATTCAGCGCTGCGACGACCTTTGCCTCCGGAATGCCGATCAGGACGATCGGCTCCTTGTGATCGAGAAGCCGGATGCCGCGTATGACGCCTGCGGTGTCGATGCCGACGGCGATATGGATCGGCTTGCCGGAATAGCCGATGGAACTGGTGAAGTCGGAATTGACGTAGACGTAGCCGACAAGCTCGTCGCCCTTGTAGACTGGCGCGATCGGCGGTTCGCCCTGTGGCGCACCGATCCGGTCCGCGCCGGCAAAGACATCCTCGGCCTGTAGCGTGGGGAGGAATTTCTCAAGCTGGCCGGCGTGGGCAGCGGAACTCAGGCAGGAGAGCGCCAGAAAAAGGACCGGCAGGACACGCATCGCGAGAATCCGGCCGAGGGCGGAAATACGTTTGAGCCTCGATAGGACATTGAAAATTCTCACGAATCACCTGCACCCACCTCGGCAACCCGCCGAGGCTTCTTTCGCAGGCACCATGCCCTTTCCGGTTCGGAACCTCTTTGATCCAGCGCAAGCACCGGATGCGGGGCGGAGCGCCGCCGGCCGTGCCCGGCAACGGGCTTCAGGCCCTGGCGGGGATCAGCCTGTTCGCAGGCGGCTTCGATAGGGATGCGGCGGAAATCGCGTGCCGCCGGAGCAATCCCGGTGAAAACTGGTTCATCATGTGACGAGTCCGCCGGCCAGGTCGACGACCGGGCCGGCGGACGATAGGGATTGCCGAAGACGAAAGGCTTTCGTCGAACGGGTATATGTGGCGCGCGGGGGTGAGCCCGACTTTACGTACGTGCGGAACTTCCCTGCGGTCCGAGTTGGGCGGCCAGTTCGCGCATGCGGCGGTTGAGGGCGGCCATGTCTTCCGACGCCTGATGCAACGCGCGCTGCAAATCGGCCGGTGTGGCGTTCGTTTCCGGTTGCGCGGGACCACTTCCGTGCCCGGTCAGCAGCCAGGAAGGGGTGACGCCAAGGACACCGGCCATCATGGCGAGCCGGTTGGCGCGCGGCACATCGCGGTCGCATTCCCACGCGTTCCAGCTTGATGAGAGAACGCCCAGCCGCTCCGCGGCTTCTCCTTCGGAAAGGCCGGCGGCCTCGCGGGCAAGCGAGATGCGGCCGCCAAGCGTATCGTCGGGATGGGAGGCGTTTTCATGGTTGAACATCATTCGGGCTCCGTTTCATTGCGATGGAATGGCAACGAACGCCGATGACATGGCCGCCTGTCGTGTGGCAGCCAATGGCGAGCGATTGCCTTGTTCGTATCCCGGCCGCACGGCAGGCGCCGCGCAGTGTCGGGGTCGAGATCATGACGAAACAGGGGAGAGCGGAAAGTTAAGCGGCGGGCATCGCAAAGAAGATGAGAAGAACAGATCGGGGGCCATGAACGATGGCCGCATGTCTTTCACGTCGATGCCGAATATATTGACGTTTGCAGCATGGCGCCGGTTGGCGTTGCCTTGGCATGATATCACGTCAATTCCTTTCATATTCGCTCCGGAGGCCAATCCGGACGCCTTTCCTCCAATTCGAAATGTAAGGCTGCTTTATTTCATAATTTTTCGATTGTGGCAAACGTCCGGAGCGAAAAATTCGATGATCTGCGATCGTCCTGCAACCATGAACCGGCCATCCGGCCGGCTCATGGTGACGGGTTTCCGTCCGGGAACGGTTCAGAACCAGCGCTGGCGGCGTGCCGGCGTGCCTTCGAGCGATCCCAGCAGATAGCCGATGGCAAGGCCGGCCAGCCCCGCCGTCACGACGACGGTCGAAAGCGCCGCGGGATGCTCGCGGGCCGCACGCGCGACCGCAGCCCCTTCCGTCTTGACGTATCGGGTCGCCGAGCGGGCCGCCGGTCGGGCTGCGTCCACGGCCTTTCCGGCCTGATCGCGCAGGGTCTCATAGGCCTGCGATCCTTGATCCGCCAGTTCCTTCTGAAGCTGGGCGAGTTCGTCGCGAAGGGCGGAAATCTGGGATTGAACGTCGTTGCTTGCCATTGCTGTCTCCTTGTCAACAATGGAGGCCGAACGGCTGACGGGGCTGTTGGTTCCCCGGACCGCCTTTCTTCAGCTCGCCTGGCGGCGGCCGTCCCGCCGGATCTGCGACGGCGTGTCGCCGAAAGCCGCGCGGAAACGCCGCGTGAAGTGGGAAAGGCTTTCGAAACCGGTTTCCAGTGCGATCTCGATCAGCGGCTTGTTGGTGGTGAGAACCATATTGAGGGCGGCCGCCATGCGGATCTTCATGTAGATCGCGCTTGGCGAGGCTCCCATGTCGCTTTCGAACAGCCGTTCGAGCTGCCGCCGCGACACCCCGGTCATGGTGGCGATACTGTCGATGGACAGCAGGTCTTCCGTGTGCTGCTCCATCATCATGATGGCGAGATGCACGCGCCGGTCGCGCGCCTCAAGGCCGAGCGGATTGCGCGGCTGGAGATCCGTTGCATCCCGCCGGTGGCGGATCTGGAGGATTTCCAGCGCATTCCGCTCCGCCGCCTCGCCGACATGGTGGCGCACCAGCGTTGCCGCAAGATCGGCGACGCTGCTGCCGCCGGCGCATGTCGCGACCTTGCCGTCGAAGCGGAAAATCTGCTCCGACGTTGCTCCGATGGAGGGAAAGCGGGCACGGAAGTCGCGGTGATGCAACCAGCTTACACAGGCGGTATGCCCCGTCAGCAGGCCCTCCTCGGCGAGGATGAAGCTGCCCGTGCACAGGCCGATCAGCCCGACGCCGGCGCTTCCCGCCTTGCGCAGATAGGCGCGGGCATAACTGTCGATGGGCTCTTCCACTTTCAACAGGCCGCCAACGACGGCGATATAATCGAAATAGGCCGGATCGGCGAAGGGGGCTGTCGGCGCGACCTGGATGCCGCTGCTGGACGTGATGAAGTTGCGCGACCCGCTGAGCACGTCCCAGTCGCAATGGACGCGGCGCGAGCCGTCCTCGCTGTCGCTGGCGAGGCGAAGCGTATCGACGAAAAGCGCGAACGCCGAAAGGGTGAAACTCTTTGACAGGATGAAGCCGACGCGCAGCGCCTTGGGCGCGCTCGCACCGGTGGTTTCCCTCGACGTCCGCAGACCGATCGTCATTCAATTCTCCTCCCAGCGGCTCCAGCGGGCTCTTTCGGCCGGATCCTTCCAGTATCCATAGCAAATTCGCGCGCCGGCTCCAATGTGTTCGCGTCGTTTCCCGATAAATGTCCGCCTGCACCCTTGCCAGAGCGGGCGAGACGGCCATTTCCCGGACTTGCCAATCATTCCGGAGCGGATAATTATTTCCCTCTGGACGATCATGAGGAGGAAACGCATGCGCCTATATCCAGTCATCGCCCTCGTTTCGGCGGCCGTGTTCCTGACCGGTTGCATGACCGAAGCGCGCTACAATCAGGCCCGTGAAATCGTCCGGGGAAGCCCGGCGGCCAAGCGCGATGGCGTCAATCAATGCTACCAGGGCGCGCGCCGCGCCACGCCGGCACGCAAGGCGCAGATGGCCAAGATCATGAATGTCAGCCCGCGGCGCGACGTCGCGCGCATCTATTGCCAGCGCGCCTTCAACGGTATCGCCAACGGCCGCATTACCCACGACGATTTCCGCAAGCGCAGTCCGCGTTTCATCCGGGTCATTCAGGGCCGCTGACCGTATCCGGCGAAATGACGCTCGCCGCTCGACGGCAGCGTCATTTCGTGCCGGCGTTGTGCGGCACGCCCTTGCCTTCGCGTCGCGCATCGGCTTGACTGGATTTTTCCTGAAGCGAATCCATTGAAATGCTGATCCAAGAAGGCGCGGGGCGTTCCATCCGCATCGATTTGTTGCTTGCGGCCATCCTGTCCTTCGTGGCGGGGGGCGTAAACGGCGCCGGTTATTTCGCCTTCGGCTATTTCTCCGCCAATATGACGGGCAACGTCTCGCTCATTTCCGATCATATCTCTCTCGGGCAGCTGGTCGTGGCGCTGGTGCTTTTGTCCATCGTCGGGCTGTTCATCCTCGGCGCCTTTGTTGCCACGCTCTTCATCCGGATCGGCAGGGACAACCATCTGGGCAACATCTATGCGCTGACCCTGCTGGCGGAAGCGGCGCTCCTGCTGTTGGTCGGCGTTGTGGATCTTTCCCATCCGCCGGTCCACAAGGGTGTCCTGATCGTCGGCTTGCTCAGCTTCGCCATGGGCATCCAGAATGCCGCCTCCACGCGGATTTCCGAAAGCCGGGTGCGCACGACCCATGTCTCGGGCATCGCCACGGACATCGGCGTCGGCCTCGCCACCTTGTGGCGTTGTCCCGATGACACGATGCGGACCGCGACGCAGCAGCGTCTGCTTCTCCATGTCACGACCATCCTGGCGTTCCTGGCGGGCGGGATTGCGGCCATCGTGCTTTACAAATCGCTTGCCGGCGGCGTCTTCATCGCCGCCGCGCTGCTGATCTTCCTGCTGGGCATTCGTTATCTTCGCCGTTTCCCCGATTCGCGCTAATGTGCCGAACTGCCGCCATCCGTTGGAAAAGCCGGTAAAGGCGGGCGGCGCGCTTTGACCTTTGCCCGCATCTTCTGCAAGAGAGTGCGGGCAGAAGAAAAACAGGGAACACGGCGAGCGCATGAGCAAGGATTGGGACCTTTCCGCTGAAGAGCTGGAGCGCTCGCGCGTCGCGTGGCTTTACTTCATCGGCGATCAGACCCAGCAGGAAATCGCCCGGCGGATGAACATCACCCGGCTGAAGGTCAACAAGATCATCGGTCAGGTGCGTGAATCCGGCCATGTGCAGGTGACGGTCAGCCTGCCCCTTTCGGATTGCATCGAATTGGCAGAGAAGGTCTCGGCGCGCTACGGCCTCGCCGAGGCGGTCGTCGTGCCGGATCTCGACAATTATATCGAGCAGAAACGGGTGATCGGAGAGGCGGCGGGGCTGCTGGCGAGCGGGTTCATCGAAGGCCGCGATACCGGCATCGGCATCGGCTCGGGCCGAACGCTGAGCTTCGCCGTCCGCAGCCTGCGGGCCCGCCTGAAGCCGGAAGGCTGGATCGTCGGACTGACGGGCGGGGTCACGAGCGGATCGGCCACCAACACCTTCGAGGTCGCCACCGCCTTCGCCCGGGCGATCGGCGCGGAATGCCACTATCTGACGGCGCCGATCTACTGCGCCAATCCGGAAAGCCGGAATGCGCTGCTGCTGAACGACGAACTGACCGATGTGCTGGCGCGTACGGAGATCGCGGATGTCGGCATCGTGTCCTGCGGGCCGCTCGCCCACGACACCTCCCTGACGCAGATCCGGGTGGTCAAGGACAATCTCGATGCGGTGCTGAAGCAGGGCGCGGTCGGCGAGTTCATGGGCTGCTTCCTCGACGCGCGAGGACAGCCGATCGACCATTTCCTGAACGATTCCATTATCGCGCTGCCGCCGGACAAGCTGAAGCTCAAGCCCGTTTCGGTTCTCGTTTCCGGCGGGATCCAGAAAATCCCGATCATCCGGGCGATCCTGCGGGCCGGCTATGTCAATCGGCTGGTGACCAACGAGGGCGTGGCGAGGGCCCTGCTCCAGGGCCCCCGGTAGAAGGTGCGGCGGCGACGCCGCCGGAGATCAGGCGAGCGCCCGGCGCAGGGCGTCTTCCATGGCGCGCAGCGTGACGAAGGTCGATGCGGCGCCGGGATCGATATGACCGACCGAGCGTTCTCCAAGCTTGGCCGAGCGGCCGCGGCGCGATTCCATGGCGGCCGTCGCCTTCATGCCGGCCTCGCTGCCGTCGCGGGCCGCAACGAGCACCGAAAGGGAAGAGCCGCCGGCCGCCGCGGCGGCCTGCGCCGCCTCCACCGCCGGCACCCAGGCATCGATCATCGTCTTGTCGCCCGGCTCGGCCCGGCCCCGGTCGCGAATGCCCTGGCAGGCGGCTGCGAGCCATTCCGCCATGCCTGCGCCGTCGAGGTTCAGCCGGTGGCTGACGGCCGTTCCCGCCCGCAGGAAGGCGGTGGCGTAAAGCGGGCCGGAAGATGCGCCGACCGCGTCGAGGAAGGCCTTGGCCATGCGTTTGCAAAGGCCTTCGATCGTCTCGTCGTCCTGGGCGTCGTCGAGCGCCTTGCGCACGGCCTTCCAGCCGATTTCCATCGTTACGCCGTGGTCGCCGTCGCCGATCACGCCGTCGAGCTCCGACAGCCAGTTCTTCTCCGCGATGATCTGTTCGCCGACGTTGTCCATCATCGCCTTGAAGACGGCGGGCGTGATGTCGCCTTCGGTCACGAGGATGCGCGGCTTGTCCTGCACGGTATCGCGGCTATCGGAGACGCGTTCGGTCTTGCGGCTGCGCGCGCCGCCGCCATCGGTCTTCTCGAAGGCGCCGACGACGAGCGCCGGCGTCCGGCAGGGATGGTCGAGCAGCGCCTGGAGCGTATCGTCGAGCTTCATCAGCGTGACCGAGGCGCCGGCCATTTCCAGCGAGGTCGCATATTCGCCGACCCAGGAGGCGTGGATCGCCACGCCGAGCGCATCGAGGCGCTGCTTGACGCGGCGGAAGACCAGATAGAGTTCGATCTGCGAGGTCGCGCCGAGGCCGTTCACGAGAACGGCGACACGGCTGCCGGCGGCAAGGTCGAGTTCCCTGAGGAGCGCGTCCATCAGTTCGTCCGTCACCGTATCGGCCGGAGCGAGCTTCTGCCGGCGGATGCCGGGCTCGCCGTGGAGGCCCATGCCGATTTCCATGTCCTCGTCGCCGATGGTGAAGTTCGGCTTGCCGGTTTGCGGCAGGGAGCAGGGGCTGAGCGCGACACCGATGGAGCGGGTCGCGTCATTGGCCGCCCGCGCCAGCGCCTCGACGCGGTCCAGCGGTTCGCCGAGATCGGCCGCTGCGCCGGCCGCCTTGAAGACGAAGAAATCGCCGGCGATGCCGCGTCGCTCAAAGCGCCGCTCGAGGGGGGCGGACGCCACGTCGTCGGCGACTGCGACATGCCGTACCGCCATGCCGTCCTGCGCCAGATCCTCCGCCGCCATCGTGAAATTCAGGACGTCGCCGGTATAATTGCCGTAGAGCATCAGCACGCCGACCCCGCCGTCGGCCGCCCGCGCGGCTTCGGCGATATGGGCGGGAGAGGGCGAGGCGAAGACGTTGCCGACCGCGGCCGCATCCGCGAGCCCGCGCCCGACATAGCCGGCGAAGGCCGGTTCGTGGCCGGAACCGCCGCCGATGACGATCCCCACCTTGCCGTCGCGAGGACCCTCGACCGCCACGACCGCCCTGCCGGTTTCGCCTTCCACGCGCAGCATGTCGGGATGCGCGCCGATCATGCCTTCGATCATCTCGGCGATGATATTTTCGGGATCGTTGATCAGCTTCTTGGTTTTGACTTGTTCATTCATGATCTGTCTCTCGTCTTGAGTCTGGCGGCGGCGATCAGCCGTTTTCGCGGCGGAGATAGCGGCGCGAAATCGCATCGAAGGAAATAGCGAGAACGACGATCGCACCGGAAACGATGCCCTGCCAATAGGGCGAGACGCCGAACAGCACGATGATGTTCTCGATGACGGCGATGATGCCGGCGCCGAAGATGGCGCCGATCGGGCTGCCGACGCCGCCGGTGGTCGCCACGCCGCCGATGACCGAGGCGGCGATGGGCGCGAGCACCCAGGTGTCGCCGATGGAGGGCTGCGCGGTTCCGAGGCGGGCCACCATCAGGACGCCGGCGAGCCCGGCAATCGCGCCGGCCGCGACGAAAACCAGCAGGCGGATGCGATCCACGCGGATGCCGAGCATGCGGGCGCCGGCCTGATTGTTGCCGATGGCGTACATGTAGCGGCCGAACGGCGTCTTCACCATGACGAAGGTCGCCACGGCCAGGGCCGCAAGCATGATCAGGAACGGTACGGGCACGCCGAGAACGTCTCCGCGCCCGAGGAACTGCACTTCCTTCGGGATGCCGGTGATGGCAACGCCGCGGGTCAGCACCAGATTGGCGCCGCCGAAAATGCCGGCCGTGCCGATCGTAAGGACCAGAGAATGCAGCCGGAGCGTCGTAACGAGCAGGCCGTTGAACAGCCCGAGGCAGGCTCCCAGAAGGACCGCCAGAAGCATGGCCGAATAGGGCTCTATGCCCAGCTTGACCATCAGGATGCCCGAAATGACGCCGCACAGCCCGCCGATGACGCCGAGCGACAGATCGAGTTCGCCGAGCACCATCAGCATCGATTGCGCGATGGTGATCAGCCCGACGAAGGCAAGGCCCCGGGCGATGACGGACAGGTTATAGGGCGTGAGAAAATAGGGCGACAGAAGCGCGGAAAGCGCGAAGATCACCGTAAGCGCGACGAAGACGCCGGCAAGCGGATTGCGCACAAGGATCGACAGGGGCTCAGTTTTCATCGGCTTTCGCCTCCGTTCCAAAGATGGCGCCTACGAGGGTTTCGTTATTGGTGTCGGTCGCGGCGAAATCGCCGGTGATGCGGCCGTTGTGCATCGTGATGATGCGGCTGGCGCATTTCTTCAATTCGTTGAGTTCGGACGAGACGAGGATGACGCCGACGCCTTCCTCGGCCAGCCGTTTCATGATGCGATAGATTTCCGTCTTGGTGCGGATGTCTATGCCCTTGGTCGGCTCGTCGAAGATCAGGACGCGCGGCCGTGTCGCCATGGCGCGGCCGATGATCGCCTTCTGCTGGTTGCCGCCCGAAAGTTCGGCGATGCGTTTGCCCATGCCGGCGGTGCGGATGCCGTAGGCGTCGATGATCTCCTGAACGGCGCCGCGTTCTTTCCGGTCGCTGATGCCGAGCGGGCCGGTGGTGAGCGAAAGCAGCGAAATGCCGATGTTCTCGCGCAGCGACAGGAGCGGGAAGATGCCGTGGTGCTTGCGCTCCTCCGACAGATAGAGCATGCCGCCGGCGACCGAACGGGACGTATCGTTGAGAGCCCAGGGTTTGCCGGCGACGGTCACCGAGCCGGCCTTGGCCTTCTGGAAGCCGAAGATGGTCTGCATCACCTCCGAACGCCCCGCGCCGACGAGACCGGCAAAGCCGAGGATCTCGCCCTTGCGAAGGTCGAAGCTGATATCCTCGAAGCGGGCGCCGGTCAGGCCGCGCACTTCCATGATCGCCTCGCCGACGGTCGTTTCGGGACGAAAATGCTCTTCGAAGGAGAGATCGCGGCCCGACATGGCGCGGATGAGGTCGGCCTCCGTAATGTCCGCGATGCGGCCGCTGTCGACCTTCTCGCCGTTGCGCAGAACGGTGTAGTCGTCCCCGATCTCGAAGACTTCCTCCATCTTGTGGCTGATGAAGACGATGGCGTGGTCGCGGTCGAGCAGGGCGCGGATCACCTTGAAGACGCGCTCGACCTCGACCCGCGTCAGCGAGGACGTCGGCTCGTCCAGGATCAGCACCTTCATCTCGGCATTGGTGCATGCCCGGGCGATTTGCAGCAGCTGCTGGTCCGAAACGGAGATATGCGCGACGAGGGCGCGCGGATCCGCCTCGATGCCGAAGCGATCGAGATAGGTGCGCGCCTCCTCCACGAGCGCCTTGCGATCGACGAGCGCGCCGCCGTGGCCCGTGCGGCTGAAGGGCATGAAGAGATTTTCCGCGACACTCATCTGCGGGAAGAGATTGAGCTCCTGCGGCACATAGGCGATGTTTTTGTAAAGCGTGGGATCTTCGGCCGGATCGCGTCCGTCGACCAATACCCTGCCGCGCGACGCCTGATCCGTCCCGGTCAGGATCTTGACGAGGGTCGACTTGCCCGCGCCATTTTCGCCGGCGAGGATGTGCGTGCGGCCAAGCTCGATCTTCAGATCGACGCCGTCGAGCGCCGTCACGCCGGGGAAGTCCCGGCCGAGGCCATGGGTTTCAAGATAGGCCATGTTCTGCACCTTCGACTGGGTGAAGGGAAAGGGGCGCGGAAAATTCCCGCGCCCCGCGACAAGCCGGTTATGCCGGTTCAGTCGCCGATGTTGTCCTTGGTCAGGAAGGCGTTTCCGGTATCGACATAGCCGGGAACCGGCGCGCCGGTCGCCTGCGCCCAGAGCATCATGACGGACCAGTAGCCCTGCAATTCCGGCTGCGAGGCCGAGGAGCTGTCGGCGACGCCGTTGCGGATCATCTCGATCATTTCCGGAAGGTTGTCGAGGCCGACGAGCGTGACCTGATCCTGCTTGCCGGCTTCGACGATGGCCTGGCCGATGCCGATCGGGCCGGCGGCGTCGGAAGCGACCCAGCCCTTGAGGTTCGGATTGGCCTGCATGATGGCTGCCGCCTGCTGCTGGGCGATCTCGATGCTGTCGTTGTCGATGCCTTCGGCGACGACCTTGATGCCGGGATGCTCGGCGAAGACCTGGCGGTGGCATTCGGCGCGGATCGAGTGGTTGGGAGCCGTCGGAACGCCCATCATGATGGCGACTTCGCCTTCACCGTTCAGGATCTCGACGAGGCGGCGGGAGGCGATCTTGGCCTGCTCGCAGAAGTCGGAGCCGATATGGGTGATCTGCATGCCCTCCGGCGGAACCGAATCGAAGAGCACCAGCGGCACGTTCTGCGACTGGGCTTCCTCAAGCGACGCCTGGTTTCCGGACGGGTCGAGAAGGTCGATCGCCAGACCGTCGGGCTGGGTGGCCAGCGCGCTGTCGATGATCTGGTTCTGCTGCACGACGTCGGCCGTCTGCGGGGCGGAATAGATGACTTCGACCGATGCGCCGGTCTGGGCCTTGAGCGCGGTGGCGGCCTGCTGCGCGCCCTCGTTCACCTTGTCGAACCACGGATGGACGACCTTCGGTACGATCACGAACCGATAGCTGTCCTTCTTCGTCGTACCGGCGGCATCCTGGGCCCAGGCCGCAACCGGCAGGGCGAAAGCGGCGCAAGCCAGCAATGTGGCGATTTTCTTCATGGCTACCTCCCTTGGCAAGCACAGGCGGAACGCCCGCCTGCTGGAATGAAATACGGACTTCACCGGATGGACCGGTCGTCAAGCCCGCAAGACTGAATACAACTGTATTGTCATATTTACAAGAGTAAGCCGACGCCGTATCCACCGGACCGAAGCGCCGCGGCGTGGCCGAGCGTAAACCGGCCGCCGGCTGCTCTTGCGCCCTCTGCGCAGTGGAGTAGTGTTCCCTCCGCCAGAAAGACGGGGGAACGCCTGAAACCGACCTTCCAGAATATTGCGCGCCTTGCCGGTGTCGGCACCGCGACGGTGGAGCGTGTGCTGAACGGCCGTGGCGGCGTGCGGCCCGCGCTAGTGGAAAAAGTGGTGGCCGCCGCCCGCGCGCTCGATTATCCGAAGCGCCTGCCGGAGCGGCATCGCGGCATTCTGCGGATCGATGTCCTGCTGGTGCGGCCGGAAACGACGTTCTTCGACCGCCTTTCGCAGGCTTTCAAGCGCATCGGGGCATCGCTGGACGCAACAGTGGTGCTGCAACGCGTCTTTCTCGACGAACTCGATCCGCTCTCCATCGCCCGCCGGATCGCCGATCCGGGAACGCGGCGGGCCGGCCTGATTGTGGCGGCTCCGGACCATCCCGCAATCCGCACCGCCTTGCAGGCGGTGGGAGCGGCCGGCATTCCGATCGTGCAGATCGTCACGCGCACGGGTGGTATCGCGGCCGATTACGTCGGGATCGACAATTATGCCGCAGGGCGCAGCGCCGCGCTGTTCCTGTCGCGCATGCAGCCGCGTGGCGGAACGGTCGTCGTGCTCTGCCACAGCCAGATCTATCAGGTCCAGCGCGACCGGGTGCGGGGCTTTTCCGATTATCTCGCCGAATATCCGCGCGCCGATCTGCGCTTCACCGCAGCGCTTTTCGGACAGGACGAGGCGGTCGCCTGTGCGGATAGGCTGACGACTGCGCTCCGGACCTGGCCCGATCTCGTCGGTCTCTATAACGCCGGAGGCGCCAATTCGGCGCTTGCCTCCGTGTTGCGCCATCATCCACGGGGCCGCGACGTCTTCTTCGTCGGCCATGAGTTGACGGAGCGCAGCGCCGCGGCGCTGCGTGAAGGCGTCATGTCCGTCGTCCTCGATCAGGCGCCCGAAGCGCAGGCGCGGCGCTCCGTCGACCTGATGCTGCATCGTCTCGGGCTCGTCACGATGGAAATATCGGCAAGCCCGATCCGCTTCATCACCGTCACGGCGGAAAGTCTTTGATCTGATTTGATCAAAAAGAGAGCGGACGGCAGCTCCCCGTTGGCTTATCAATTGACAAGATGAAGCGGACGATCACCCGACGCCGTCGCCGGGCCGGATGGATTGCGCCGCCTTCGACCGTTTCCAGACCCTGCACAATCGATCGGAGGGAGAGACCGATGGACGATCTACGATATGGCAAGCGTAACAAACGCGGCGACTGGGCCCCGAACGATCGTATCGAAACGGCGCCGGTCTTCACGTTGCCGCCGAAGCCGCTGGCCTTCCTGAAATGGCTGCCGCACTATTTCTTCCCGTGGAACGTGCTCTTCGCGGCTTCCGCCGTGGCCTATTGGCATCTTTTCGTTCCCGCGCCCGAGGTGATGGCGACGCTTCACTGGCGCTGGATGCTCCAGCTCTTCCTCGTCAACTGTGTCGCGGTATTCCTGTTCTATGGCGCTTTCGAGTTGCGGCTTTACATTCTGCGGCGGCAGGGAAACCGCTTCAAATACAATGCGCAGTTCCCCGCCGACCGGAAGAACACCGCGTTCCTGTTCAACAGCCAGAACGCCGACGGTCTGATCCGCACCTTCGCCACCGCCCTGCCGATCTGGACCGCTTACGAGGTCGGCATTCTCTATGTCTATTCAAGCGGTCTCGTGCCGTGGATCGGCTTTGCGGAAAATCCGTGGTATCTGTTCGCGATCGCCCTCGTCCTTCCCATGTTCCACGAGGCGCATTTCTTCGTGATCCACCGGCTGATCCACTGGGCGCCGCTTTATCGCTGGATCCATTCGGTGCATCATAATTCGGTGAACCCCTCGCCATGGTCGTCGCTTGCCATGCATCCGGTGGAGCAGCTTCTCTATTTCTCGACAGCGCTCCTGCATGTGATCATTCCGTCGAACCCGATCCTTGCGATCTACCAGCTTCATATCGCCGGCTTCGGCGCGGTCGTGGGTCACATCGGTTTCGATAAGATCGAGCTTGGCAAGGAGGCGGCAATCGACAGCCACGCCTATACCCATTACCTGCATCACAAGTATTTCGAGGTGAACTACGGCGACGGGCTGGTGCCCTTCGACAAATGGTTCGGCACCTGGCACGACGGCACGGCCGAAGGCGAAGCCCGCATGCAGGCTCGCTACGAGAAACGCAAGGCGCGCGCCAATGCGGCCAGTGCGGCGCAATGAAATCCGGCCGGAGAGAACGATCATGAGCAACTGGATTTCCGTCTGCCGTCTCGACGATATCGAGCAGGAGGGCGCGCGCCGCTTCGATCACGACGGCAGGACCTATGCGGTCTATCGCTCGCCGGAAGACGAGGTTTTCTGCACCGACGGCCTGTGTACCCACGAGGCCATCCACCTCGCCGACGGACTGGTGATGGATTACGAGATCGAGTGTCCGAAGCATTCCGGTGTCTTCGACTACCGGACGGGGCAGGCGATGCGGCTTCCGGCCTGCAAGGATCTCAACACCTATCCGGCCAAGGTCGAGGACGGCGGGGTCTTCATCGCTCTGTTGTAAGGGCGGTTCCTATCGAAGACAGGGAAAGGCGGCCTCGCCTTGCCAACGGGGCCGCCTTCCATCTTCTCTTTTCAAGGAGCGTTTCCGGATCAATCGTTGAAGTGGCGGCCTTCCGTGACCTCGGCGACATGGCCGGCGCGGATCGCGAAATCGCCGAAATGCTCGCCCGGCAGGCGCTTGCTGGCGAAATCGGCGATCACGCCGCCGAGCAGGTCGAGGATCGCCGGCTCCGCCACATTCTCGAGCACCATCTTGTTGAGGCGCTGACCGGCAAAGCCGCCGCCGAGATAGAGGTTGTACTTGCCGGGCGCGCGCCCCGTCAGGGCGATCTCGGCGATATAGGGCCGGGCGCAGCCATTCGGACAGCCGGTCATGCGGATGGTGATCGGCTCGTCGGCAAGCCCGTGCGCATCGAGAATGTCCTCGATCTTGCCGATCAGCGTCGGCAGGTAGCGCTCGCTTTCGGCCATCGCCAGCCCGCAGGTCGGCAGCGCCACGCAGGCCATGGAATTGCGCCGCAGCCCGCTGCCGCCGTTGAGCCGGTCGAGACCGAGGGTTGTCAGCAGCGCCTCGATTTGCGGCCGGTCCTCCGGCGCAATATTCGCGATGACGAGGTTCTGGTTCGGAGTGACCCGGAACTGGCCGCGATGGTTTTCCGCGATGGTCCGGATACCGTCGAGCAAAGCCAGCGCCTCGAAGTTCTTCACCCGCCCGTTCTGGATGCGCAGGGTGAAATGCTCGCGGCCGTCCTCGCCGCGCTGCCAGCCGAGCGTGTCGCCGTTCGAGGTGAAGGCGTAGGCGCGGGCGGGGGCAAGAATAAAGCCCAGGCGATCTTCGATCGCCGCCCTGATCCAGTCCAGTCCCTTGTCGTCCACCGTATATTTGAAACGGGCGCGGCTGCGGTCGGCCCGGTCGCCATAGTCGCGTTGCACCGCCATGACGGCGTCGCAGGTCTCGATCACCTTGTCCTTCGGGATGAAGCCGATGACGCTCGCCAGCCGCGGATAGGTTTTCGGGGCCTGGTCGGTACGGCCCATGCCGCCGCCCACCGCCACGTTGAAGCCCGTCAGCCGACCATTCTCGACAATGGCGATGAAGCCGAGGTCCTGTGCATAGACGTCGATATCGTTGACCGGAGGGATGACGAAGCCGATCTTGAACTTGCGCGGCATATAGGTGCGGCCGTAAAGCGGCTCCTCCGGTCCGTCGCCCGGCTGCTCGCGCTCCTCGCCATACCAGATTTCCCGATAGGCGCCGGTCTTCGGGATGGCGTGGTCGGAGACGGCCCTGGCGAGCGTGTAGACCTCCGCATGCAGCGCCGACAGTTCGGGGTTGATCGAGGCCATGACGCCGCGGGCGTCGTCGCCGCAGGCGGCCTTGGTGTCGAGCAAAACGTCATGCAGCCCCTGCATCACCGGCCGCAGATCCTTCTTGTGGACGTGGTGCAGCTGGAAGGTCTGGCGCGTGGTGAGCCGCAACGCCTCGCCGGCATGGGCGCGGGCGAGCGCGTCGAGCTTCAGCCATTGTGCCGGCGAAAGCACGCCGCCGGGTAGCCGGACGCGGGCCATGAAGCGATAGGCGGGCTCCAGCTTCTGCCGCCGCCGCTCGTCGCGGATGTCGCGGTCGTCCTGCTGGTAGAGGCCATGGAACTTCATCAGCTTGATGTCGTCGCCGGGAACGGCGGCCGTCAGTTCCGCCTCCAGGCCGGCGGCGATGGTGCCGCGCAACTGGTTGCTGTTCGCCTTCATCGTCTCGTCGGCGCTGAGCCGTTCGAGGGGCTGGGAGATGTCGTGGCTGCGGTCGGTTTCGAGAAGGGTCATCGTCACATCCTCAGTAGACGTCGATCTGGTAGCGGCGGCTTTCCTGCAAGCCGCCGAGATAGTCCGCGGCGGCGGTCTTTCCGAGACCGCCCTGCTGCTCGATGATGGCGAGAAGGGTACGGTGGACGTCGGGCGCAAGCCTTGCGCCGTCGCCGCAGACATAGAGGTGAGCGCCTTCCTCAAGCCAGGCGTAGAGGTCGCGCGCCTCGTCCATCAGCCGGTGCTGGACATAGGTCTTCGAAGCGCTGTCGCGCGAGAAGGCCACATTCATGCGCGACAGGACGCCGTCCTTGAGAAAGCCCTGCCATTCCGTCTGATAGAGGAAGTCGCTATCGAAATTGCGTTCGCCGAAGACCAGCCAGGATTTGCCGGCAGCCCCGCGCGCCTCGCGTTCCTGGAGGAAGGCGCGATAGGGCGCGACGCCGGTTCCCGCTCCGATCATGATGATCGGCGTATCGTCGTCAGGCAGGCGGAAGCGTGGATTGGGCTGGACATAGACCGGCAGCACGGTTTCCGGGTTGGCATGGCGGGAGAACTGGCCGGAGGCGACGCCGAAGCGTTCCTCGCCGTTCAGCGCATAGCGTACGGTGCTGATCGTCAGATGCACCTCGTCGGGGATGGCCGTGGCGGAGGAAGCGATGGAATAAAGCCGCGGCTGGAGCGGGCGCAGGCCGGCTACGAAGGTCGCCGCATCGAGGCCCGTCACCGGAAAACGCCGCAGAATGTCGAGAATATGGTTTTCCCGCAGGAAGGCGGTGCGTGCATCGCCCTCCAGTTTCCGCAGCGCGTCGGCGCCGCTCAGTTCCGTCCAATGGTCGAGAAAGCGCGGTGTGGCGGCGGTGATCTCGAGGCGGGAGGCAAGGGCCGCGGCGAGTGTCGTCGTCTCGCTCTTGAGCGATAGCGCCGCGTCGCCTGAAAGATCGAGCGTGGAGAGCAGCGTTTCGACCAGTGCGGGATCGTTGCTCGGCAGGACGCCGAGCGCGTCGCCGGGCTCGAAGGTGAGGCCGGACCCCTCCAGCGACAGTTCGACATGCCGCGTCTCCTTGGTGGAGTTGCGTCCGGTCAACGCCGAATTCTCGATGACGATGGCGGAAAAGGGATTGCGTTTGTCATGCGCGACGGCGCGGACGCCGGCGTTCGCCGGAACGGCGGGTGCAGGAGCAGCCGTCGCCGGCGGCGCAAGCGCGGCGAGCGCCGTTGCGACCCAGGCGTCGGCGGGCTCGTCGTAATCCACATCGCAATCGATGCGATCGGCCAATCGCTCCGCGCCCAGTTCGGCGAGCCGGACATCGATCCGCTTGCCCGCGCCGCAGAAGAATTCATAGGTGGAATCGCCAAGCGCCAGCACCGCATAGCGCAAGCCATCGAGCCGCGGCGCCTTGCGGCCTTCGAGGAATTCGAAGAAACCCGCCGCCGAAACGGGCGGCTCCCCCTCTCCATGGGTGGAGGCGACGATCAGAAGATCCTGTTCCTCCTTCAGCCGCCGCGGCTTGTAGTCGGCCATGTCGATCAGGGTGGGTTCGAAGCCGGCGGCTCCGGCCCGCTCGCCCAGCAACCGGGCGACGCCTGCGCCATTGCCGGTTTCGCTGGCGAAAAGAATGGTGAGGTTTCGCTTGGGCGCCGATGCGGGAACGGCGGCCGGCAGATCCGGTGCAAGCCCGGCGGCAAGCGAATGGCTCGACTCGGCCCTGCCGTTATCCGCCAATCCGGCGAAATAGCCGCTGAGCCAGATGGCTTGCTGGGGCTTCAACGTGGTCGCGACGGAACGCACCGTCTTCCATTGATCCTCGTTCAGCCCCGGTCCGTTGAATTCATGAAGTGTCATCCGTCCGCTCGCCTCCTGCGGCCTGCCGATGCCTGGAAATCCGGCATTTCCGGTGGGTTTCGGGGCGACTATTGACGGTGCCTTGGCTGGCAGACAAATGAATGAATTTGCGGATTGAATGCAAAAAAAATGCATTCATAGGCGGTTGAGATGGCTGTTCCAAGAAGGCAAGCCGACGCATTTCATGTGTTTTGCGGCAGTTGGATTTCTTGGGACAATGTTCTTCCGGCGCCGCCCGATTTTTTTGCTCCGGAACCGGGGCGCAGGACCGTCGTCAGGCGGAATTGGCCGAATCGGGCGTGACGGTGCAGTCGAGATTGTAGAGAAGTCCGTCGCGCAGCCCGTATATCCAGCCGTGGATGGTCACGTCCCGGCCGGCCTTCCAGGCCGCCTGGATGGTGGGGGTGCGGGCGAGCCGTTTCACCTGTTCGGCCACCGAGGCCTCGCAGAGCCGATCGAGCGAAGCGTCGCTCCACGAACCACATTCCCGACATTCGAAACGGGTGTCGGCGACGTCGCGGATCGGTTGCAGCCAATGGTCGATCAATCCGGAGCGCTGGCCGCTGACGGCGGCGCGAATGCCGCCGCAGCCGTAATGGCCGCAGATGATGATATGCCGGACGCCGAGCTGATGAACCGCATATTCCACCACCGACAGCATGTTGAGATCGGCCGGGTGGATGAGATTGGCGACGTTGCGGTGAACGAAGACTTCTCCCGGCTCCAGGCCGGCGATGACATTGGCCGGCACGCGGCTGTCGGAGCAGCCGATCCAGAGATATTCCGGCTCCTGAAGCGTGGAGAGCTTGCGAAAGTATTCCGGATTGTCGGCCTGTTTTTCTGCCGACCATGCCCGGTTGCGGATGAAAAGTTCCTCGATCATCAATGGGATCCTGTCTGGTGCGCTACCGGCGGCGGGCACTGCGACTCTTTAGCGCTTTCGTGTGTACGGGCTGTCGGCTAAAAGAGGTATCTATGTTACCTATTTAGGCGAGGCAACCCCGGCCGCGCCCTTTCTCGGAGAATGCGCGATGCGCATGACGCTTCATACGGAATATGCCTTGCGGATGCTGATCTACATGGCGACGCGACCGGACGGATTTTGCACGACCGGCGATGTGGCGCAGGCCTACGGTCTTTCGCGCAATCATCTGATCAAGGTCATGCAGACCCTTCGCGACCTCGGCCTTGTCGAGACCGTGCGGGGTCGCGCGGGCGGCATGCGGCTGGCCCGGCTGCCGGAGGACATCGGCATCGGGCCGCTGGTGCGGGCGACGGAAGAGGATTTCTCGATAGCCGAATGCATGCAGGCGGCAGGTCGCCCCTGCGTGATTTCCCCGGCATGTCAGCTGAAGACCATGCTGCATGAGGCGCTGGCCGCGTTTCTTTCCGTGCTCGACAAATACACGCTGGCCGACATCGTTCGCAACAAGCATCTGCTGGGTCCGCTTCTCGGCATCGATGCCCGCGCGGCGTAAAGAAGAGAGGAAGCAACATGTCGGTAGTCTCCGGGTTGACGGTTTCCGAGCGCCATCTCGCTCTCTTCGTGCTGGGCCTGCTGGCGCTGGCCGGCCTTGCCATGGCGGTCGGCGGACGGGGCGATCCGCTTGCCGTGCATGGCTTCATCATTCTCGCCGTAAGCCTCGGCCTCGGCTTTTTCGTCATGTCGGCGCTGTTTGCGCCCGAGCCTCCCGCCAGCCGTCTTGCGGAATATTACGACGATCCGATCCGCGTCGGGATCGTGCTCTCGCTCGCCTGGGCGGTGGTCGGCATGTTCGTCGGTGTCTGGGTCGCCGCGCTTCTGGCGTGGCCCGAACTGACCTTCGTGGATTCGGCCTGGGCAAGCTTCGGACGGCTGCGGCCGGTGCATACAAGCGGCGTCATCTTCGGTTTTGGCGGCAATGCGCTGATCGCCACATCCCTCCACGTCCTTCAGCGGACCTGTCGCGCGCGGCTTCCCGATCAGTTCAGCCCATGGTTCGTGCTGATCGGCTACAATCTCTTCTGCATCGTCGCCGCCAGCGGCTATCTGATCGGGCTGACCCAGTCGAAGGAATATGCCGAACCGGAATGGTACGCCGATATCTGGCTGGTCATCGTCTGGGTGGTCTATTTCCTGATCTATCTGCGTACGCTCCAGCGCCGCAAGGAGCCGCATATCTACGTTGCGAACTGGTACTACATGGCCTTCATTCTGGTCGTCGCGGTGCTGCATATCGTCAACAATCTGGCGGTTCCCGTGTCCTTCGGCCACGCCAAGAGCTACTCGTTGTTCTCCGGCGTGCAGGACGCCATGACCCAGTGGTGGTACGGCCATAATGCCGTGGCGTTCTTCCTGACGGCCGGCTTCCTCGGCATGATGTATTATTATCTTCCCAAGCGCGCCGAACGGCCGATCTTCTCCTACCGGCTGTCGATCATCAGCTTCTGGGGCATCACCTTCATGTATATGTGGGCCGGCGCGCACCACCTGCATTATACCGCCCTGCCGCAGTGGGTGCAGACGCTGGGCATGACCTTCTCGATCGTCCTGCTCGTGCCGTCCTGGGCCTCGGCGGGCAATGCGCTGGCGACCTTGAACGGCGCCTGGGACCGGGTGCGCACCGACGCAACCCTGCGCTTCATGATGGTGGCGGCGGTCTTCTACGGCCTCTCCACCTTCGAGGGGTCGTTCATGGCGATCCGTGCGGTCAATTCGTTGTCGCACTATACCGACTGGACCGTCGGCCATGTCCATGCCGGGGCTCTCGGCTGGGTGGCGATGATCACCTTCGGATCGCTTTATGCGCTGGTGCCCTGGATGTGGAAGCAGGAGCGCATGTATTCGCCGAAGCTGATCGAGGTCCACTTCTGGCTCGCGCTCGCCGGCACCATCGTCTACGTCTTCGCGATGTGGAATTCAGGCATCATTCAGGGCCTGATGTGGCGCACCTATAACGACAGCGGCACGCTGGCCTATTCGTTCATCGACAGCCTGGTGGCGATGCATCCCTATTATATCGCCCGCGCATTCGGCGGCCTGCTGTTTCTGAGCGGCGCTGTCGTCTGCTCCTATAACGTCTGGATGACGATCCGCATGGCGCGCATCGGCCGGGCGGCCGGCGCCGGCACGGACGTCCCGCTTCATGGCGAAGCCGACGCCGTTCAGGCAGGAGAATGAGGATGAAGGAATTCTTTCACCGTAAGCTCGAGCGCAACGCCATCGGCTTCGTGCTGGCGATCGTCGGCGTGGCCTCGATCGGCGGTCTGGTGGAAATCGCGCCGCTCTTCACCATTCACGAGACGGTGGAGACGACGCCCGACATGCGGCTCTATACGCCGCTGGAGCTTGCGGGCCGCAACATCTATATCCGGGAGGGTTGCTATGCCTGCCATTCCCAGATGATCCGTACGTTGCGCGACGAGGTCGAGCGCTACGGTCCCTATTCGCTGGCGGTGGAATCGCAATACGATCACCCGATGCTGTGGGGCTCCAAACGGACCGGGCCGGACCTTGCCCGCCTTGGCGACAAATATTCCGACGCCTGGCATGTCGCCCATCTCATCAACCCGCGCGACGTCGTGCCGGAATCGGTCATGCCGCGTTACGGCTGGCTTCAGCGCAATGCGCTGCGGCTCGACGATCTGGGCGAGCATCTGGCCGCCCAGCGTGCGGTCGGCGTGCCCTATACGGATGAGATGATCGGGAATGCCGTCGCCGATGCGCGGGGGCAGGCCAATCCTGATTCCAACGAGGCCGGGGGCGTGACGGAGCGTTACGGCGAGGCAACGAACGTACGGGCCTTCGATGGCAGGACGGATGTGGTGACGGAGATGGATGCGCTGGTCGCCTATCTGCAAGTTCTCGGGCGCCTCACCACCGCCGCGCAGCAGCAGACGGCCGGGCGATAGGAGACGGCAATGGACATCGACCACACATCCCTCGTCGCCTTCGCCAAGAGCTGGGGGCTGTTCTACCTGATGGCGCTTGCCGTTTGCGTGCTGGTCTATGCGCTGTGGCCGGGAAACCGCAAGCGCTTCGACCGCGCCAAGAAAAGCATTCTCGACAAAGACGACCGGCCGAAGGAATAGGCGATGGCAACCGAGAGACAGGATCCCGTCACCGGAAAGGGAACGACCGGGCATGAATGGAACGGCATCGAGGAACTGGAAACGCCGGTTCCGCGCGTGGTTCTGTTCTTTCTCGCCGCCACGACCCTGTTTGCGGTCGTCTACTGGCTGCTGATGCCCGCATGGCCGATCGGCGTCACCTATACCAAGGGACTGCTCGGGATCGACCAGCGTGAAATCGTCACGCAGCAGGTCGAGGATGCCGCCGCCGCGCGCGCTGTCTGGACCGGCCGCGTCGCCGAGGCGGATTTTGCGGAGATCGCCTCTGACGAAACGCTGATGCGCCATGTGCGGGACACCGGCCGCACGCTCTTCATCGACAATTGCGCTGTCTGTCACGGCACGCGCGGCACCGGCGGGCCGGGGTTCCCCGATCTTGCCGCCAATGCCTGGCTGTGGGGCGGCGACCCTGAGACGATCGCCGAGACGATCCGCGTCGGCATCAATTCGACGAGCGACGAGACACGGGTCTCGCAGATGATGGCCTTCGGGCGCGACGGCGTGCTCGACGAAGGCCAGGTGCGCAGCGCCGCCGCCTATGTCCGCTCCCTTTCGGGACTGCCGCTCAATGAAGCAGATCGGGCGCGTATCGAAGACGGAGCACAGGTTTTCGCGGAAAACTGCGCCGCCTGCCACGGCGAGGACGCCACAGGCAGCACCGATGTCGGGGCGCCGGATCTCACCGATGCGGCCTGGATCTACGGCAGCGACGCGCAGACGGTCTTTTCCTCCGTCTACTCCGGCCGGCAGGGGCATATGCCGCATTGGGAAGGCCGCCTGTCGCCGGTCGATATCAAGATCCTGACGCTCTATGTCGGCACGATCGGAGGGGATGGACAATGAGCGCGGTCCCCGAAAACGGTGCCGGAACGTCGCGGATCAGATGGCGGCTCGTCTCGCTCGCGCTGGTGATCACGGGAGTGCTGATCGTCATCGGCGCGAATGTCCATCTCGTTCATATCGCGCTTCAATCACAACCCGACTGCGTGCCGCATCTGAAGATCCCGGAGGGCGATGGCGCCTTCGCCGCCGCCAGATCGTCCTGCTGAGAGGAGAGAGGAAACCATGGGAACGACGGACAAGACCGGAAGAAGAGCCGTCCCGCTCGCCACGCAACGGCAGCGCAACCTTCCGGCGCGCACGGCTTTCGACTGGCTGAAGGAGGGCTGGCGTGACCTCTGGCGCAATCCTCTCCCGAGCCTGGCCTATGGCCTTCTCGTGTTCTTCGTGTCGATCGTGGTGATCTGGGGGCTTTTCCGGTTCGAAATCGACTATATCCTGTTTCCGGCGCTGGCCGGCTTCATGGTGGTCGGACCGCTTCTGGCCATCGGGCTTTATCAGAAAAGCCGCGATCTCGAGGAAGGTCAGCCGGTGCGTCTGACGCGCATGATCTTCGTCGACGCCAAATCCGGCGGTCAGGTCTGGTATACGGGAGCGATCCTGTGCCTGCTGATGCTGGTATGGATGCGGGCGGCCGTCATCATCTATGCGCTCTTTGTCGGCCTGAGGCCCTTTCCCGGGCTCGACCATGTCGTCGCCATGCTGATCTCGACGCCGGAAGGCTGGGGCATGCTGGTGGTGGGCACGGTGGTCGGCGGTCTTTTCGCGGCCTTCTCCTTCGCCATCAGCACGTTCGCCATCCCCATGCTGCTGGCGGAGCGGATCGACGCCTTCACCGCGATGGGCACGAGTATTTCGCTCGTTTTCCGAAACCTGCCCGTCATGCTGGCCTGGGGCGCGATCGTGCTCGCTCTCGTGCTGGTCGGCATCATGACGGGCCTTGTCGGCCTGATCGTCATCTTTCCGCTTCTCGGTCATGGTACATGGCACAGCTACAGGGCAATCCGATGAACACGCGCACCGGTTCCGATCGTTCCATCGTCATCGATGGCAAACTGCTTCCCGATCTTCTCGACGAGGCGACCATCCACGCGGTGGTGCATGGTTTTTATGACGAGATCCGCAAGGATGCGCTTCTCGGTCCGATCTTCAACGGCGTTATCGCGCCGGAAGACTGGCCGGTGCATCTTGCCAGGATGTGCGATTTCTGGTCGGCAACGCTGTTGCGCACCGGTCGCTACGAAGGCCGGCCATTGCCGCCGCATCTTGCCATCCCCGGCCTTGGAGAAGAGCATTTCCGCCGCTGGCTGACGCTTTTCCGCTCGACCGTCGAGCGGCTGTGCCAGCCCGAGGTCGCCGATCTGTTCATGGGCCGGGCGATGCGTATCGCCCATTCCTTTCGTCTCGCCATCGCCTTTCATAATGGCCAGGATTCACTGGGCGTCGTTCCGATCTCCCGGGAGAGTCTGGAATGACGGTCGCTTCCGCAGATCGCCGTCTCGTGCTGGCGCAGGATGCTTCGGGGGAATTCGTCCTGCCGGCGGATATGCTCGCCGAGCGCTTCGGCTGGCCGATCGCCACGCTGCGTGAGATGATGAGCCGTGGATTTGTCGCTTCCCGGGTTGAACGGGGCGAGGACGAGGATGCCGGTCGCTGGCGTCTTTCCGTTCGCTGCGGCAACCGCCGCTGGCGGGCCGTCATCGAGGCGGACGGAACGGTGAGCGAGCAAGGGGTCGATATCGTTCCGCTTGCCGGGCAACCCTGACGCCGTCCCCACCGTCCGTCGCCCTGGCGACTTGTGACTGACGGCGGATGGTGTTCCTGTTCCTTGCGGGAACCTTCCGACCACGCCGGCATCCAATGAGGCCGGAAGGAGCAGGAAGATGCCAGTTTCACCGAAGATCATTCATGCGCAAACCGACGCGTCGGGAGAGGGCGACCTCGTCCGGCGGGCGGCCTCGGGCGATGCGGAAGCGGTCCGCCAGATCGTCAAGACCCACAATCAGCGCCTCTATAGGCTCGTGCGGGCTGTTGTCCGCAACAATTCCGAAGCCGAGGATGTCTTGCAGGAGGCCTATCTTCGCGCCTTCACCGGTCTGCACGCCTTTCGCGGTACGGCCTCGCTGTCGACCTGGCTTTCCAGGATCGCGCTCAATACGGCGCTCATGCGTCTTCGCGCCCGCAGGCGGAAAAAGAGAACGGCTCCGCCCTTCGATGCGGGAACGGCGCAGGTCATCTCCTTTCCGCTTGTTTCTTCCACCGACGATCCGGAACGCATCATGGCGCAGCGACAACTTCTTCATCTCGTCGAGGAGGCGACCGACGCCTTGCCGGAAGCCTTCCGCCTTGTCTTCGTCGCCCGGGTGATCGAGGGATTGAGCGTCGAAGAGACAGCCGCCCTGTTCGACCTGCCGACGGCAACCGTCAAGACGCGTCTTCACCGGGCGCGCAAGCTGATCCGGGCGCGCATCGAGGAAAGGATCGGCCCGGTGCTGATCGACGCCTTCCCCTTCGCGGGCGCACGCTGCGAGCGTCTGACGCAGGCCGTACTGGAAAAAATGGGGCTTGCCGACTGACGGGAACCTCCGCCGCGCTCCGGCATCCAATACCTTGCAACCACAGCAGGCGCCGGGATGGCCGACGCCAGGAGAATCACAAATGAAAAGCCTTTTCACCGCGCTTGGCGCGGCATGCCTCGCCCTGTCTGCAACCATCGCCTTGGCCGACGACAAGCCGACCGATCCGCAGATCGCCCATATCGCCTATAGTGCCGGCGTGATCGACGTCGAGGCGGCGAAGCTCGCCCTGTCGAAAACGAAAAATTCCGAGGTGGCGGCCTTCGCCCGTTCGATGGAGGAGGACCATGACGCCGTCAATCAAATGGCGTTGGCGCTCGTGAAGAAGCTGAATGTCACGCCAGAGGACAATCCGACCAGCCAGGCGCTCAAGAGCGCGGCCGAGGAGAAGCACGAGGAACTCGTCGCGCTCGATGGAGCGGCTTTCGACAAGGCCTATATCGACAATGAAGTGGCCTATCACAAGCAGGTCAACGAAGCGCTGGAAACCCTGCTGATTCCCTCCGCGCAGAATGCCGAATTGAAAGGCCTGCTCGAAACCGGCCTGAAGCTGTTCCAGGGGCACCAGCAGCATGCGGAGCATGTTGCGGCGGACCTGAAATGACCGCGGGGATCTTCAACCGGCGCCAGGTGCTGCTGGCCGGCGCCGCCGCTCTGGCCGCCAGCCGCCTTGCGCACGCGCACAATGGCACGATCCATGTCTCCATCGAGAAACTCGCCTTCCAGCCGGTGGAGATCGAAGCGCGGGTCGGCGAAACCATCGAATGGACCAACAAGGATCCCTTCGCTCACACCGCCACCGTCAAAGGGCGGTGGGAGGTCGTTATCCCGCCCGGCAAGACGGCAACACATGTGGTCGAAACGGGCGATAGCGTCGAATATTATTGCCGCTTTCACCCCAATATGAAGGGCCGGATCACGGTCGTTTCATGATGAAGGATGGCAGGGGCCGGGATCTTGTCCCGGCCCCTGCCTTGTCAAATCTCGAGGCCTACTGCTGCCAGCTCTTGACCAGTTCGTCATAATTGACGGTCTGGGGCTGTTCCTTTTCGTTCTCGATCTTCAACTGCGGCGCAAGGTTGCCCTTGGAAACGGCGTCCTTGTGCCAGTATTCGATGTCATGCTCCTCGGCCAGTTTCGGGCCGATGTCGCCCTGGACGCCAGCGCGTTCGAGACGCTCCAGCACCTTCTCCTGCTCGGCGCAAAGCGAGTCCATCGCTTCCTGTGCGGTCTTGGCGCCCGACGAGGCGTCGCCGATCGCCTGCCACCACAGCTGGGCGAGCTTCGGATAGTCCGGGATGTTCGTACCGGTCGGCGACCACTGGACGCGGGCGGGCGAACGGTAGAACTCGATCAGGCCGCCGAGCTTCGGTGCGCGATCGGTGAAGGACTGGTGGTTGATGGAGGAATCGCGAATGAGCGTCAGGCCGACATGGCTCTTCTTGACATCGACCGTCTTGGAGACGACGAATTGCGCATAGAGCCAGGCAGCCTTGGCGCGATCCTCCGGGGTGGACTTCAGCAGCGTCCAGGAGCCGACGTCCTGATAGCCGAGCTTCATCCCTTCCTGCCAGTAGACGCCATGGGGGCTTGGAGCGAAGCGCCACTTCGGCGTCCCGTCTTCGTTCACCACCGGCAGACCGTCCTTCACGAAGTCGGCTGTAAACGCCGTATAGGTGAACATCTGCTGGGCGACCTCACCCTGCGAGGGAACCGGACCGGATTCCGAGAAGGTCATGCCCTGGGCTGCGGCCGGCGCATAGGCTTTCATCCAGTCGAGATACTTCTCGATGGAGTAGACGGCGGCCGGGCCGTTGGTGTCACCGCCACGGGCGACGCAGGAGCCGACCGGTCGGGAGTTCTCATCGACCTTGATGCCCCATTCGTCGACCGGCAGGCCGTTCGGCAGGCCCTTGTCGCCATTGCCGGCCATCGACAGCCAGGCGTCCGTGAAGCGCCAGCCGAGCGACGGGTCCTTCTTGCCGTAGTCCATGTGGCCGTAGACCTTCTTGCCGTCGATCTCGCGGCCGGTGAAGAATTCGGCGATGTCCTCATAGGCCGACCAGTTGACCGGCACGCCGAGGTCGTAGCCGTATTTCTCCTTGAAGTCCGCCTTGTTCTTCTCGTCGTTGAACCAGTCGTAGCGGAACCAGTAGAGGTTGGCGAATTGCTGGTCGGGCAGCTGGTAGAGATCGCCGTCCGGAGCGGTGGTGAATTTCAGGCCGATGAAATCCTCCAGATCGAGGTCGGGATTGGTGACGTCCTTGGCCTCGTTCTCCATCCATTTGGTCAGCGAGCGCGCCTGCTGGTAGCGCCAATGGGTGCCGATGAGGTCGGAGTCGTTGATATAGGCGTCGTAGATGTTCTCGCCCGATTGCATCTGCGTTTGCAGTTTTTCGACGACGTCGCCCTCGCCGATCAGGTCATGGGTGATCTTGATGCCGGTGATCGCCGTGAAGGCCGGCGCTAGCACTTTCGATTCGTATTCATGCGTGGTGATGGTCTCGGAGACGACCTTGATGTCCATGCCGGCAAACGGCTTGGCGGCGTCGATGAACCACTGCATCTCCGCTTCCTGCGCCGCGCGGTCGAGCGAGGACATGTCACCGATCTCGTCGTCCAGAAACTTCTTGGCCGCATCCATATCCGCAAATGCGGAACCGGTGAACGCGAGCAGCATGGCTGCCGTCGTTGTCAAGAGTTGCTTTCGCATAATGATCCTCCCTGGAGTTGCGATTGCATCTGTGAAGGTCCTGTTCTCCCCGGGACCTCCATTCCGGATTGCCTCAGACCAGACGGAATACGCCAATGGCGTAGACCATGGACAAGGCGAGAGCCCACCACAGGTTGGAGCCGACAAGGCCCAGCCATGCGAGATGAATGAATGCCGATCCGAGCAGCGACACGAACAGCCGGTCGCCGCGCGTCGTCTCGAAACGCAGGATGCCGACCCGCGGACTGCCGCCCGGCCGGGCGTATTCCCAGACCGCCATCAGCGTGATCAGCGTGACGATCGTCAGGAAAAACAGGGCGGAGGGGAAAGACCAGGCCATCCAGCCGCCAGGAACGAGCGGCGCGAACCAGTCGCGCGCGCCGTCCTTGAGGGGAAGCGCCATGACGAGCAGGCCGGTGACCGCGACATAGAGGACGAGCACGGCGGCGAGCACTACGGGCCAGCGTTTGTTGCGATTGGCGACAGTCGTCATCAGACCCTCCCGAGGGCGAAGCCCTTGGCGATATAGTTGCGGACGAAGTAGATCACGAGCGCGCCGGGAATGATGGTGAGAACCCCGGCGGCGGCGAGCACGCCCCAGTCCATGCCGGAGGCGGAGACCGTGCGTGTCATCGTGGCGGCGATCGGCTTGGCGTCCGTCGTCGTCAGCGTACGGGCGATCAGCAGCTCCACCCATGAGAACATGAAGCAGAAGAAGGCGGCGACCCCGATCCCGGACGCGATCAACGGAATGAAGATCTTCACGAAGAAGCGCGGGAAGGAATAACCGTCGATATAGGCGGTCTCGTCGATTTCCTTGGGGACGCCGGACATGAAGCCTTCGAGAATCCAGACTGCCAGCGGCACGTTGAACAGGCAGTGGGCGATCGCCACCGCGATATGGGTGTCGATGAGGCCGAAGGCGGAATAGAGCTGGAAGAAGGGCAGGGCGAAGACGGCGGGCGGCGCCATCCGGTTGGTGAGCAACCAGAAGAACAGGTGCTTGTCGCCGAGGAAGCGGTAGCGCGAGAAGGCATAGGCCGCCGGCAGCGCCACCGCCACCGAGATCACCGTGTTCAGGACCACATAGATGATCGAGTTGATATAGCCGGAATACCAGGCGGGATCGGTGAAGATCACCGCGTAATTGCGAAGCGTGGGATTGACCGGCCAGAGCGAGAACGTCCCGGTGATCTCCGTATTCGTCTTGAAGCTCATATTGACGAGCCAGTAGATCGGCAGGAGCAGGAAGAGGATATAGAGCGTCGGGACGAGGAAGGAGAGGTTCCGCTTGCGGGTGTGAGCAGCCATGATGTCCTCCTTACGCCGTCTCGTCGCCGCTGGTCATGACCGTATAGAAGATCCATGACAGCAGCAGGATGATGAGGAAGTAGATGAGCGACATCGCGGCGGCCGGGCCGAGGTCGAACTGGCCGATCGCCAGCTTGACGAGGTCGATGGACAGGAACGTCGTCGAATTCCCCGGCCCGCCGCCGGTGATGACGAAGGGCTCCGTATAGATCATGAAGCTGTCCATGAAGCGCAGCAGAAAGGCGATGAGCAGCACGCGCTTCATCTTCGGAAGCTGGATGTAACGGAATACGGCCCAGCGCGAGGCGCCGTCGATCTTGGCGGCCTGGTAATAGGCTTCCGGGATCGACACGAGGCCAGCATAGCACAAAAGCACCACCAGACTGGTCCAGTGCCAGACATCCATGACGATCAGCGTCGCCCAGGCGTCGAAGACATTGTTGACGTAGTTGTAGTTGATGCCGAGCGCGGCGAGGCCGTAGCCGAGCAGGCCGATGTCGACGCGTCCGAAGACCTGCCAGATCGTCCCGACCACATTCCACGGAATGAGCAGCGGCAGGGCCATCAGCACGAGGCAGACGGGAACCCCGATGCCTTTCTTCGGCATATTGAGCGCGATCAGGATGCCGAGGGGGATCTCGATGGTGAGAATGATGGCCGAGAAGAGCAGGTTGCGCCCGAGCGCGGCCCAGAACCGGTCCGATTCCAGCACCTGCCGGAACCAGTCCGTTCCGGCCCAGAAGAACGCATTGTTGCCGAATGTGTCCTGAACGGAATAGTTTACGACGGTCATCAGCGGGATCACCGCGGAGAAGGCCACCAGCACCAGCATCGGCAGCACCATGAACCAGGCCTTGTTGTTCCAGGTCTTGTTCATTGTCAGCCCTCCCCGCCGACGCGCCAGGAATTGGCATAGATATTGACGGCGGCCGGATCGAAGGTAACACGGGGCTCTGCGGGAATCTCGCCGTCCTCCGGTATGACGATGGCGATCGACTGGCCTGAAAATTCGGCCCGCACGATCTTCTGACGACCGATATCCTCGATCTTGGCGATGCGCACCGGCGTGCCGTCCCGGCCGAGCCGCACGAATTCCGGCCGGATGCCCAGTTCGGTTTTGGCGCCTGCGGCGATAGCCGGCGCATGGTCGAGCACGATCTCGGTCTCGCCGATGCGCGCCCGGCTGCCGTCGATCGCGACCGGCAGCACGTTCATGCCCGGGGAGCCGATGAAATAGCCGACGAAGGTGTGGCTCGGCCGTTCGAACAGTTCCGCCGGCGTGCCGATCTGCACGATCTCGCCGTCGTACATCACCACGACCTTGTCGGCGAAGGTCAGCGCCTCGGTCTGGTCGTGCGTGACATAGACCATGGTGAAGCCGAACTGCCGGTGCAGCTTCTTCAGCTGCGAGCGCAACTGCCATTTCATATGCGGATCGATGACGGTCAGCGGCTCGTCGAAGAGAATGGCGTTGACGTCGGAGCGTACGAGGCCGCGGCCAAGCGAGATTTTCTGCTTCTGGTCCGCCGTGAGACCACGCGCCTTGCGCCTGGCCCAGTCGCCAAGACCGATCATCTCGATGATCTCGCGCACGCGCCGGTCGACATCGGCTTCCGGAACCTTGCGGTTGCGCAAGGGGAAGGCGAGATTGTCATAGACGGTCATCGTGTCGTAGATCACCGGGAACTGGAAGACCTGCGCGATATTGCGTTCCTGCGTCGGCAGGTCGGTCACGTCCTTGCCGTCGAAAAGGATGCGTCCTTCCGAGGGTTGCAGCAGGCCGGAGATGATATTGAGCAGCGTGGTCTTGCCGCATCCGGAAGGCCCGAGCAGCGCATAGGCGCCGCCGTCGCTCCATTCGTGATGGACTTCCTTCAGGGCGTAATCCGCCGCCGATGCTGGCTTTTCGCCGTAGGCGTGACGGATATGTTCAAGGTCGATTCTGGCCATGTCTCCTCCTCAGCCCGCCGGTCCGCCGACCGACCGGCCGGCTTCGTCGAACGCCATCAGGTGGCGCGTGTCGACATGCACGGTGATGTCGCTGTCGGGCTCGATGTTGTGGATGCCGGGAACCAGCATGACCCAGCGGGTGCCGGCGAATTCCACATGAACGAAACTTTCCGATCCGGCGATCTCCGAAATCGCGGTGCGCACGGAAAGCGCCGCCGTATTTTCGCCGCTGCCGGTGAGCGCCAGATGATGCGGCTGGAAGGCGACGGTGGCGGGACCATCCGCCATAGCGGACAGATGGGCGGGCACCGGCAGCACGGGCACGCCTTCGATGATGAAGCGGCCGTCCTGTTTGACGACCGCTATCGTATTGAGCGGCGGGTCGGCGAAGGTGCGGGCCGTCAGCAGATCGACCGGCCGGCGATAGACGTCGATCGTCGGGCCGAACTGGGTGATCCGGCCTTTCGAAAGCGTCGCCGTATTGCCGCCGAGAAGCAAGGCCTCCGAAGGTTCGGTCGTGGCGTAAACGAAGATCGCCCCGGCCTCGGCGAAGAGCCTCGGCAACTCCTCCCGCAGTTCCTCGCGCAGCTTGTAGTCGAGGTTGGCGAGCGGTTCGTCGAGCAGCACCAGACTGGCGCGCTTGACGATAGCGCGGGCGAGCGCCGTGCGCTGTTGCTGGCCGCCGGAGAGATTGAGCGGCGTACGGTCGAGATAAGGCGTGAGTTTGAGCAGGTCCGCCGCCTCGCGTACTTCGCGGTCGATGTCTGCGGCATCCGTCCTTTTCAGGCGCAGGGGCGAGGCGATGTTCTCGTAGACGGTCAGCGCCGGATAATTGATGAATTGCTGATAGACCATGGCGACGCTGCGATCCTGAACGCGCTGTCCCGTCACATCCTTGCCGTCGAACCAGACCGAGCCGGAGGTCGGGCGGTCCAGGCCGGCCATCAACCGCATTAGCGTGGTCTTGCCCGACAGCGTCGGGCCGAGCAATACGTTCAGCGAACCGCGCTCCAGCACGAGGCTCGTGGGATGGATGTGCGTTTCGCCACCCACCGCCTTCGTGATGTTCCTGAGTTCAAGCATTCATGTCTCCAACGTTCCTCCCAGCCATCGGATCGGCGCTAGTGCCGTGGCACCGTAATCATGAAATCCTCCAGCGTGCGGGCCTCTTCTTTCGAAAGATGCAGGCCCTGTTTCGTGCGCCGCCACAGCACGTCTTCAGCGTGACGTGCCCATTCTTCCCTCATTAGCCAGCGGATTTCCACCTCATAGAGGTCGCCGCCGAAATAACGGCCGAGATCGGCGGGGTTTTTCGCATCGGCGAGGATCGCCGTGGCGTCGGTGCCGTAGAGCCGCGCCATCCGCCGGACGTGGGGGGGCGCGAGAAACGGGTAACGCTCGGCCAGCGCGCGCACCAGCGCGTCGAAGCCCTCGACCGGGAAGTTGCCGCCCGGAAGATGGGAGCCGGCCGTCCAACTGCCGCCCTTCGGGCCGATCGCCTCGCCGATATGTTCAAGGGCATGTTCCGCCAACCGGCGGTAGGTCGTCAACTTGCCGCCGAAGACGTTGAGCAGCGGCGCCTTGCCGCCGTCGGCCTCCATTTTGAGCACATAGTCGCGCGTGGCTTCCTGCGCCTTGCTCGCGCCGTCGTCGTAGAGGGGACGCACCCCGGAATAACACCAGACGATGTCCTCGCGCGTCACCGGCGCGGCGAAATAATCGCTGGCGGAACGGCAGAGATAATCGATCTCCTCGTCGCTGATCGCCACCTCGCCGGGGTCGCCCCGGTAATCGCTGTCGGTGGTGCCGATGAGCGTGAATTCCTCCTGATAGGGAATGGCGAAGATGATACGCCCGTCCGGATTCTGGAAGAAATAGGCGCGTGGGTCGGCGAACTTCTGCCGCACGACGATATGGCTGCCCTGCACGAGGCGGACATTGTGCGTGTCGTTGAGGCCGAGTACGTCGACGAGAATGCTGTCGACCCAAGGGCCGGCCGCGTTCACCAGCATGCGGGCGCGCACCGTCGATTTCGGTGCGGCGTCCCCCTGCCGGGTTTCGATGGTCCAGTGACCATTTTCCCGCCGGGCGGAGGTGACGCGCGCGCCGATCCGGATATCCGCGCCGCGCCGGCTTGCATCGCGCGCGTTGAGCACCACCAGCCGGGCGTCGTCCACCCAGCCGTCGGAATATTCGAATGCCTTGCCGAAGAGGGGTTTCAGCGGTCCGCCAGCCGGATCGCGGGTGAGATCGAGGGTCCGTGTCGGCGGCAGGAGCTTGCGTCCGCCGATGTGGTCGTAGAGGAACAGGCCGAGGCGAATGAGCCAGGCCGGCCGCGGCCCGCCCTTGTGAAAAGGCAGCACGAAACGCATCGGCCAGATGACGTGGGGGGCCATCGTCCAGAGCACCTCGCGCTCCATGAGCGCCTCTCGCACCAGCCGGAATTCGTAGTGTTCGAGGTAGCGCAAGCCCCCGTGGATGAGCTTCGTCGATGCCGAGGATGTGCCGGCCGCGAGATCCTTCATCTCCGCCAGGACGACCGAATAGCCGCGCCCCGCCGCATCGCGCGCGATGCCGCAACCGTTGATGCCGCCACCGATGACGAAGATGTCGTGGACCGCGCTGTCGTTCAAGTGCCCCTCCCGCATCGCACTGCACAAAGATATTGCGTGTGCGAAAGCATTATGAGTTAAAACGAAAATGAATCGAATGTCAAACGAATGAATCGCGAAATTGCCGCTTGTGCTCCCGATTCATTCTCCGGCTGATGGAAGCCTGCGCGATATGGAAGCGATCCGACCCGCGTTCGTGTGGCCGCGCTTGCGGCCTGACGCTGTAAAAATGGGTGGCGGCGGGACAGGCGGGGATGCGCCGGATGAGCGAATCTCCCGGCGTTCACCCTGCCGTTGCTGGCATAATCCTGCCGTTTCGGCGAAAAGGGCTTGTAGCGCCGCTGGGCGGCGGCTCCCGATCGGTCCGATCCGGGGCTTGAGCGCTTGGAGACGACGACGTGACCGTAAGCCGGGATATCATGAGACAATCATCGCCCGGTCTGCGCGGCGTGGCGGTGTCGGTGCTCGGTGGTCTCGATGCGGTGCTCGGCTTTCTGGCGGCAGGGTTGCTGGCTGCGCTGCTGATGGTGGTGCTCGCCGGCGTCGTCCTGCGCTATGCCTTCAGCACCGGCTTTATCGGCGCGGAAGACCTGGGCATCTGGCTGCATGTCGCGATGATCGCTGTCGGCGCGCCTCTCAGCCTCAAGAGCGCGTTGGCGATGCGGCTCGATGTTTTCGTCCGGTTGCTGCCATCACGTCCGAAGCGTGCGGCGGAAATATTCGCCGACGCCTTCTCCTTCGTCGCCGCCTTCATTCTCCTGTTCGGTGGCGTCGAGATCGCCGCCATGCTCGGCGGCGTTTCGCCGACGCTGGGCCTGCCGGAATGGGTGCGGTTCAGTTTTCTCGGTATCGGCGGAGGCCTGATCCTCGTCTATCTGTTCCTGCAAAGGCTGGTGGAGGGGAGGGGTGTTGCCGCCCTGCTGTCGCTTCTCCTTGCGGCCGGAACCTATTTCGGCCTGCCGGAAGTCTTTATCGACAACACCCTGCCCGCGAGTTTCTTCCTGGGTCTTGTGGCGGCGCTCGGCCTTCTGCTGGCGGCGCCGCTGGCCCATGCCTTCCTTGCCGCCGCCTATGTGGCGATCGCTTTCGGAAGCACCCTGCCGGAACCTGCCATCGTCTCCTCGACGGTCACCGGCATGTCGAAATTCCTGTTGCTGGCGATCCCCTTCTTCCTGCTTGTCGGCGCACTATTGACGGAATCCGGCGTGGCGAACCGGCTGGTCCGCTTCGCCGCGGCGATGGTCGGCCATCGCCGTGCCGGTCTGGCGCAAACCACCCTGCTGACGAGCGTGCTGCTTTCCGGCGCATCCGGGTCTTCGGTCGCCAACGCGGCCTTCGGCGCGGCGACCTTTCAGCCGGAACTGGTCCGGCACGGCTATCCGCCGCCCCAGGCCGGGGCGATCATCGCCGCCACCTCGGTTCTCGACAATATCATCCCGCCGTCGATCGCCTTCCTCATTCTTGCGGCGGCGACCAATCTTTCCGTCGGATCGCTGCTGGTCGGCGGCTTCTTTGCGGGCGCGGTAATGGCGCTCTGCCTTGCCGTCGCCATTCATCTGACGGTCGGGGACGTGAAGACGCACCCGCGGGCAAAGGCTCCCGAGCGCCGGAAAGCCGCGATTTCCGCGATCCCCGCGTTCGGTCTGGGGGTGATCGTGGTGGTCGGCATCCGCATCGGCATCGTCACGACGACCGAGGCGGCCGCACTCGCCGCGCTTTATACGCTGGTTCTCGGCCTTTACGGCCGGATCGGCGCGGAGCGCACGCTGGGTGCATTCCGCCAGTCGGCGGTCGAGGCGGCGGCCATCGGCCTGCTGATCGGCGCGGCCGGTCCCTTCGCCTTCCTGCTTGCCGTCGATGATGTGTCGGGCATCGTCTCGAATTTCGTGATGCTGCTGGGCGGCAGCGCGCTGGCCGTGCTGCTTCTCTCCAATCTCATCCTCTTCGTGGCGGGACTGGTGCTCGATATCGGGGCGGCCATCCTGCTTTTCGGCCCGATCCTGCTGCCGGCCGCCGTGGCGGCGGGGATCGACCCCATCCATTTTGGCGTCATCCTGGTGGTGAACCTGATGATCCACGGCCTGACCCCGCCTGTCGGTATGTTGATTTTCGTGGTCAGCGGTGTGACCCGCGTCTCCGCCACGGCCCTTTTCCGCGCCGTGGTTCCCTATCTTGTCTCTCTTCTCGTGGCTCTCGTGATCCTCAGCGGGCTGGCCGTAGCCGTATCGCGATAGGAAGCCGCGCTATCGCCAAGGTGGCGATATGCCGCAAAGCGGAGCGCCCTCGGCCATCCTATATGTCGGTCGTGCTTTCACGTCTGCAAAAGGAGTGATCAGATGGGTTCGATTTCTTCTTCAACGCCGGTCGCAGTGCCGATCCTGTTGTTTGTCGCGGCATTGGTCGCCGCCGGCCTGGCTTTCGGGTTCGTGCAGGTGATTCTCGTCGCCGCCATAGCTGCCTCCGCGGTCATGCTTTGTGCGTTTCTGGCGGTGGCTTCCTCCCGAAGCGGCCACTGAGCGCATCGAGGGCCTGTTTGCGCCCGTCGCATGTTCCTGGTCGCGGGACGGTTGAGATATTCCGTGTAATCCGGTTGTAAATCCGGCGGTAAGACGCCTGTTCCGGCGATGATGTCCGTCTTTTGTGAACATGGCGCTTGATAAAGATACGATGGCGGCATAAATTGACCCTATCGAACCTTGCTTCAAGACCTTCATCCACGTCGCGCCCGGTCGATCAGAATTTCCGCCATTCTCGTTATGGCGCGAAAGAATTTGGCTTCCTCTCCGTTCGATTTGAGAGAAGGTTGTCATAAGCCTTCCGTCATCGTCCTAATTCTTGGGCGGTGAGTGGCCTGTGCCGACGGACAGTTCTGCGAAAGACGAGTCGTTGGCGATAGAAACGGCTTCGTTGGAAACGGCACGGCATTGGGGATGTGGCTGAACGGTGCTGAAGGACGGCCGGGTTCCGCTCCCGGCCTTTTTGTTGTTGCCGGACAGATGGGAGCAACGCACGAGACGGTTTCGAAAACATGGCGCCTTCATGGCGTCGAACTTGAAAGACCATGAGCTTTCAATAGATTGGAGAATTGATTTGCAGGTATTCGTCAAGGACAACAATGTCGATCAGGCTCTTCGTGTTCTGAAGAAGAAGTTGCAGCGCGAAGGCACCTTCCGGGAGATGAAGATGCGCCGGAGCTACGAGAAGCCTTCTGAGCGGCGCGCCCGCGAAAAGGCTGAGGCGATCCGCCGTGCGCGGAAGGCCGCCCGGAAGAAAGCGCAGCGGGAAGGCCTGATCCCGGGTCCGAAGAAGCGCGTCATCGCGCGCCGGGCCGGCTGACGGATGACTTGCGTGGCCGGCCCCCGCCATTCGTCGGCTTTGGGCTGGTCACGGCTCTCCTTCAATCCGTGACGCTCCGTTCGGCGCGCCGTCACAGGCCGACCAGGATAACTGCTGCGATCAGGGAAAAGCCTGTCCGGAAAAGCCGGTCGCCGCTCAGCCGATTTTTTCGACGATGGGCGGAATGTGCACGACTTTCGGCTCCGCGGTTCCCGAATCGATAATCTCGAATACCGCGTGAAGCATGCCCGGCACGTCCTGGCGGACCATTTCGATATGGTCGCCGAGCATCGCCACGAAGGGGTCCCAGTCGAAGCAGCCGAGGTGCGGCACGCCCTTGGCATAATGGCCGGACCGGCGGACCCAGCGCATGACGCCTTCCAGCGAGATGGTGGAGTTGACGAACATGCCTCGCGGCAGGGCAGGGCCGCCTTCGGCAAGCTGCTGCATGGCGCTTTCCGCCTTTTCCGGCGCGTAGCCGCAAGGCAGGATAAGGGTCTCGTCGACTTCGACGTTCGCCTCGGCATGGGCGGCGCGAAAGCCACGGATACGTTCCGACGTATTGTGGTCCGTACCGCGCCCGCCGATGAACAGAAGCGGGAAGCGTTCGCCGAATTCCTTTTCACAATTGGCCAGCACCCGGCGCGTCAATTCCAGCGCGCCGCCGAAATTGTCGGAGATCACCGAGGGCGCGCACGAGCCTGGCAGATCCAGATTGACGGTCCGCACGCCGGCTGCGCCGCATAAGTCGCCGATGCGGTCCGGATCGGTCGCGCCGGTCGCGATCAGGCAATCGACCTGATAGGACAGCATGGCGCGCGCCGCCTCGATCTCCAGTTCCGGGTCGCGCCGGGTGCAGGTGACGATGGGAAACAGTCCCCTCTTGCGCGCCAGCGTCTCGAATTGCTCGACGATCGAGCCAAAATACCGGTTGTCGTATTTGGGCACGATCATCCCGATGATCTTGGAGCGCTCGCGGCGCAGCACGCTTGCCTGCATGTTGAGGGCATAGCCCTGTTCCTCGGCAAGGCGGGTGATACGCTCGGCAAGCTGGCTGCTGATGCGCCGCTTCCTCCAGTTCCCGTTGAGCACGGCGCTGACCGCGCTGGCGGAGGTGCCGGCCAGTTCCGCCAGATCGTAGATTGTCGTTCTTTTCGCCTGGGTCGCACGTTTCACTACTTACTCTCCGCTTTCGCGCGTCACCTTGACACCAATGGCGATAAGTGGCAATTCTGCTTCATCGATTGAGCAGTCTTGCTCAATCGATGAAGTCGCCAGCATAGCGAAGCTGACTCAGGGAGGAGTCGGATCGGAAAGCGGAGTGGACGACGTGGTGGCGCAAGCTGCGACGGGCGATCTCATCGGTCCTGTGGAGACAGGGCGAACGCCAATCCGGTCTGGACGTCATCTTTCGAAAGCGCAACGCGCCGGCCTAAATCGTTTGTGGAGGAAACCAATGAAGACGCTTACCTATTTGCTCGCCACGACCGGCCTGGCCGTGTCGCTCGGCGGTGCGGCGATGGCGCAGGATGCCGCGACCGTCGCCTTCCTGATGCCTGACCAGGCTTCGACCCGCTATGAGCAGCACGACTATCCGGGCTTCAAGGCCGAGATGGAAAAACTCTGCGCAAGCTGCACGGTCATCTACCAGAACGCCAATGCGGATGTGGCGCTGCAACAGCAGCAGTTCAACTCGGTCATCGCCCAGGGCGCGAAGATCGTCGTGCTTGATCCGGTCGATTCCGCGGCCGCCGCCGCTCTGGTCGAGATCGCCCAGTCGCAGGACGTCAAGGTCATCGCCTATGACCGTCCGATCCCCGACAAGCCGGCCGACTATTATGTTTCCTTCGACAATGAGGGCATTGGCCGGGCCATTGCGCAATCGCTCGTCGATCATCTGAAGGCAACGGGCGTGCCGGATGGTTCCGGCGTGTTGCAGATCAACGGCTCGCCGACCGATGCGGCCGCCGGTCTCATCCGCGACGGCATCGATTCCGCGCTCGACGCATCGGCCTACAAGACCTTGGCCGAGTTCGACACGCCGGACTGGGCGCCGCCGAAGGCGCAGGAATGGGCAGCCGGCCAGATCACTCGTTTCGGCGACGAGATCAAGGGGATCGTCGCCGCCAATGACGGCACCGCAGGCGGCGCCATCGCGGCGCTGAAGGCGGCCGGCGTCAAGGAGATGCCGCCTGTCACCGGCAATGACGCGACCATCGCGGCGCTCCAGCTCATCATTTCGGGCGATCAGTACAACACGATCTCCAAGCCTTCCGAAATCGTCGCGGCCGCGGCGGCGAACGTCGCCGTGCAATTGCTGAAGGGCGAAACGCCGGAGGCGACCCATACGCTTTACGACACGCCCTCGCAGCTCTTCGTCCCGGCGGTGGTCACGGCGGAAAACATCAAGGCCGAGATCTTCGACAAGGGCATCAACACGCCTGACGAAGTCTGCACCGGCGAATATGCTGACGGCTGCAAAAAGCTGGGCATCATCAACTGATGTCATTCCCGTGCCCGGCCGCTCTCGCACGGCCGGGCATCCCGCTCAGTTGAAAAGGTCGGTGGATATGACAGCCACGCTTCAAAGCGCTTCCGCGGAACGGGAGCCGGTGCTGCGTCTTCGCGGCATCTCCAAGAATTTCGGCGCCGTATCCGCCTTGACGGATATCGAACTCGACGTGAACCCGGGCGAAGTGGTTGCGCTGGTCGGCGACAACGGCGCCGGCAAATCGACGCTGGTCAAGGTGCTTGCCGGCGTGCACCAGCCTTCCGCCGGCAGCATCGAGTTCTGCGGCAAGCCGGTGTCGCTCGATAATCCGGCAAAGGCGCTGGAACTCGGCATCGCCACCGTGTTCCAGGATCTGGCGCTGTGCGAAAACCTCGACGTGGTCGCCAACCTCTTTCTCGGTCACGAATTGACCCCCTGGGCGCTGGACGAGGTCGCCATGGAGGTGCGGGCCTGGACGCTCCTGCGCGAGCTTGCCGCGCGCATCCCCTCCGTCCGCGAGCCCGTGGCCTCGCTTTCCGGCGGCCAGCGCCAGACGGTCGCCATCGCCCGCTCGCTGTTGCTCGATCCCAAGGTGATCATGCTGGACGAGCCGACCGCGGCGCTCGGCGTCGCGCAGACGGCGGAGGTGCTGAACCTGATCGAACGGGTGCGCGAACGCGGCCTCGGGGTGATCATCATCAGCCACAATATGGAAGATGTACGCGCTGTCGCCGACCGTATCGTCGTGCTTCGGCTCGGGCGGAACAACGGCGTTTTCCTGCCCGATTCCTCCAGTCAGGAGCTTGTCTCGGCCATCACGGGCGCGACGGACAATTCTGTGTCGCGTCGGCTGGAGCGCAAGGCCGGCCATGCCCACGATAACAATGGAGGAGCCCCATGAACCAGAATCCTTCCGGCACTCCGCAGCCGACGCTCGACCGCAGCGATGAGCGGGTCCGTCACGACGACAGTCTTGCCGCCATGGCGAAGGGTTTCTTCCTCCGGGTGCGTTCCGGCGATCTGGGAATGCTGCCGGTCGCCGTTGGCCTTGTCGTCATTTCGGTTGTCTTCTCGACCCTCAATCCCGTCTTCCTCGCGCCCAACAACCTGGTGAACCTGCTGTTCGACTGCGCGACCGTCGGCGTCATCGCACTCGGCATCGTCTGCGTGCTGGTGCTCGGCGAGATCGACCTTTCCGTCGGCTCGATGAGCGGGCTCGCCTCCGCCATCGTCGGCGTGCTTTGGGTCAACACGGGCTGGCCGGTCGCCGGCGCGATCCTTGCGGCGCTATTGTCCGGCGTTTGCGTCGGCCTGCTCTATGCGGCCCTTTACAACCGGCTCGGCATGCCGAGCTTCGTGGCGACACTGGCCGGCTTGCTGGCGCTGCTCGGCATGCAGCTTTATATTCTCGGGCCGTCCGGCTCCATCAATCTGCCCTATGCCTCCTCGCTTGTCCGTTTCGGCCAGATCCAGATCATGCCCGACTGGCTGTCGCATACGCTGGTGCTTTTGCCGGGACTGATCATGGTCGGCAAGGGTATACGCACCCGCCGCCAGCGCCTCGCGGCAAATCTTTCCGCCCAGCCGATGCGGGCCTTGATCCTCAAGGCCGCCGTGCTGACGATCGCGCTGGAAATCGCGGTCTTCTATCTCAATCTCGGCCGGGGCGTTCCGTGGATGTTCGCGCTTTTCGTCGGACTGGCGGTGGTGCTCAATTATGCGCTGACCCGCACCAAATGGGGCCGCTCGATGTTCGCCGTCGGCGGCAACAAGGAGGCCGCGCGACGTTCCGGCATCAATGTCCGCCGTATCTACACCAGCGCCTTCGTGCTGTGTTCGACGCTGGCGGCGCTGGGCGGCGTTCTCTCGGCGTCACGGCTCGCCTCGTCCAGCCAGCAGGCCGGCGCGGGCGACGTCAATCTCAATGCGATCGCCGCGGCGGTCATCGGCGGCACCAGCCTTTTCGGCGGGCGCGGCAGCGCCTATTCGGCACTGCTCGGCATCATCGTCATCCAGGCGATCTCCAACGGCCTCACGCTGCTGAACCTGAGTTCGTCTCTGCGCTATATGATCACCGGCGGCGTCCTCGCCATCGCGGTCATCGTCGATTCGCTTGCCCGTCGCTCCCGTGTCAGCCACGGCCGCGCCTGACAGATACCGGAATGGAGTTTTGAATATGGCTGACCTCATGAAAGGCAAGATTGCCGCCATAACCGGCGCCGCCTCCGGCATCGGTCTCGAATGCGCGCGGACCCTCATCGGTGAGGGCGCGAAGGTCGTGCTCGTCGATCGGGCGCAGGACAGGCTGGAACAGCTTTGCCGGGAACTCGGCCCGAACGCCCTGCCGCTCGTCGTCGATCTCCTGAAGCCGGCCGAGGTTTCCGGCATGTTGCCGCGTATCCTCGACATCGCCGGCGGGCTCGACATCTTCCATGCCAACGCCGGCGCCTATATCGGCGGCGCGGTGGCGGAGGGCGATCCGGACGCCTGGGACCGCATGCTGAACCTCAATATCAACGCGGCCTTCCGCACCGTCCATGCGGTGCTGCCCCATATGATCGAAAAGAAGACGGGGGATATCCTCTTCACCAGTTCGATCGCCGGTGTCGTTCCCGTCGTATGGGAGCCGATCTATACGGCTTCGAAATTCGCGGTGCAGGCCTTCGTGCACAGTACCCGGCGGCAGGTGGCGCAGCACGGTGTGCGTGTCGGCGCGGTCTTGCCGGGGCCAGTGGTCACGGCTCTTCTCGACGACTGGCCGAAGGAGAAGATGGATGAGGCGCTCGCCAACGGCAGCCTGATGCAGCCGAAGGAAGTCGCCGATGCGGTGCTCTTCATGCTGACGCGGCCGCGCAATGTCACGGTTCGCGATCTGGTGATTCTGCCCAACAGCGTCGACCTGTGAGCCGGGCCGGGCGGGCGGCATGACGCCGCGCGCCGACAACATCCTTAAGTGCAGGCGGTAAAACCATGACCAATTCCGTTTCCGCACGCCCCGTGCGTGGCGAAGGCTATTTCATCGGCGTCGATGTCGGAACCGGCAGCGCCCGGGCCGGGGTCTTCGATTCCACCGGACGGATGCTGGCATCGGCCAAACGCGACATCGCGCTGTTCCGGGAGGCAGGGTCCATCGTCGAGCAGTCGAGCACGCAGATCTGGTCCGCCGTCTGCGACGCCGTCCGCGATGCGGTCGCGAGCGCGGAGATCGATCCGGCAAGGGTCGCCGGTCTCGGCTTCGATGCAACCTGTTCGCTCGTCGTTCTGGGGCCGGACGGCGCGTCCCTGCCGGTCGGCCCTTCGGAAGATCCCGCGCGCGATATCATCGTCTGGATGGATCACCGCGCGGTGGAGCAGGCCGAGCGGATCAATGCCGGCGGACACGCCGTCCTGCGCTATGTCGGCGGCCGGATTTCGCCGGAAATGGAGACGCCGAAGCTTCTCTGGCTGCGGGAAAACCGGCCGCAGGTCTTCGATGCCGCCTGGCAGTTTTTCGACCTTGCCGACTTTCTCACCTGGCGCGCCACCGGCGACCTTTCGCGTTCGACCTGCACGGTGACCTGCAAATGGACGTATCTCGCCCATGAGAAGCGGTGGGATCCCGCCTATTTCCATGCCGTCGGTCTCGGGATTCTCGCGGACGAGGGATTTGCCCGCATCGGCCAGACAGTCGTCGAGCCGGGCGCCGCACTTGGCGCCGGTCTGACCGAGGCGGCAGCGGGCGAACTCGGGCTAGCGGCGGGTACACCCGTCGCCGCCGGCATGATCGACGCCCATGCGGGCGGGATCGGAACTGTCGGGGTGGACGGGCCGCCTGAGAATACGCTCGGTTATGTCTTCGGCACCTCGTCGTGCACGATGACCTCCACGCGCGAGCCGGTGTTCGTGCCGGGTGTCTGGGGTCCCTATTATTCGGCGATGGTTCCGGGCATGTGGCTCAACGAGGGCGGCCAGTCGGCGGCGGGGGCCGCGATCGATCAATTGCTGTCCTTCCACCCGGCTGCGGCGGAGGCCGAGGCGCGGGCGAAGACGGAGAAAGTGCCGCTGACGCTCCTGCTCGCCGGGCTCGCCACGCAGAAGGCTACGACCCTTTCAGGGGTGGCGGCGCTTGCCGAGGGCTTGCACGTCGTTCCCGAATTCCTCGGTAATCGCGCGCCCTTCGCCGATCCGCAGGCGCGCGCCATCGTCGCCGGCCTCGGCATGGAGCGCGATATCGATAATCTCGTTGCGCTTTATATCGCCGGGCTCTGCGGTATCGGCTACGGTCTCAGGCAGATCGTCGAAACGCAGGAAAAGGCCGGTGCGCCGGTCGATACGATCGCTATCAGCGGCGGGGCGGGCCAGCTGGATCTGATTCGCCAGTTGCTGGCCGACGCCACCGGCAAGCCGGTGCTTTCGACGGCTTGCGAGGAGCCCGTGTTGCTCGGGGCTGCCATCCTCGGCAGCGTGGCGGCCGGCGCATTCGCGGACGTACGGGCGGCGATGGCCGCTCTTTCCGCCGTTGACCGCCGCTACGAACCGGCCGCTGGCGGGATCGCCGCGCTGCACGCCCGGCGCTATGAGGCGTTCACCAGGCTCCAGTCGCTGGGGCGGGAAATCCGATAGGCAATCCCCCCGCATTGGCACGCGGGGGAGGGCGCTTTCGGGAACGATCGGTTGCGTTGAAGGATCAGGCCGTCTTGCCGCGCGTGCGGGCAAGGCCGTCCTTGGCCGGCTTGTAATTGGGATCAAGCCGCTGCGCCTGCGAATAGGAGCGGGCGGCGCGCGTCATGTCGCCGCGTCGCTCGTAGATCAGCGCCTGATTGGCCCAGGATTCGGCGATCTTGTTGTTCAGCGAGATGGCGGTGTTGAAATCCGAGAAGGCATTGTCGTCGTCGCCCAGTGCGGCATAGGAAAGGCCGCGTCCGTTATAGGGCTCGGGCGAGTTCGCGGACAATGAGATGGCCTTGGAGAAATCCTCGATGGCCTGGGCATGCTGCCTTCGCGCCTGCTGGATCAGACCGCGATTGTGGTAGGCGCGGGGATCGGTGGTATCCAGTTCGATCGCGCGGTTGAAATCGCGGAACGCTTCATCGAGTTGCCCGGCCTGGCGATAGAGGTTGCCCCGGCCGATATAGGCGACGTCGTAGCGTGGATTGATCTGCAACGCCATGTTGTAGTCGGCCAGCGCCTCCGCCTGGCTGCCGAGACTGCGCTGCACCAGCGCGCGATTGGCATAGGCCTGATAAAAACGCGGGTTGAGCGAGATCGCCTTGTTGAAGTCCTCAAGCGCGCGGCGTGACTGGCCGGCGCGGCCATAGGCGGAGCCGCGGACATTATAGCCTTCGGGATCCTGCGGATTGGCGGAAATCACAGACGACAGGGAGGCGATGTTTTCCTGCGATCCCTGCGCCTGCTCGACCTTGAGCACATCGCTCGAAGGTGCAGCCGTCTGGCAGCCGGCGATCAGCCCCGCCATGCAGGCGGTCAGGGCCGCGGCGGCGAAGGGACGCCACAACTTTCCCGGCGCGAACGAGGGGGTCGAACGTTCGGTGGAAATCCCGGAAAGTGCTGCCATATCCAAATGTCGTCCTCAAACTGGTCGCTTTGCCCTTTTCGGTGAAGGCGACCGTACCCCGGCGTCATAACAAAAAGGCGGGTGGCGATCAAATCGCCCCCGCCCGGTTTTGCATCCGAAAACGTCGAAAAAACGACCGATCAACGGGCGCCAGGACGTCCGCCGATAAGGCCTTCGCGCTGGGCGCGCTTGCGTGCCAGCTTGCGAACGCGACGGACCGCCTCGGCCTTTTCGCGCGCGCGCCGCTGCGACGGCTTCTCATAATAGTCGCGCATCTTCATTTCGCGGAAAATACCTTCGCGCTGCATCTTCTTTTTGAGAGCGCGGAGAGCCTGATCAACGTTGTTGTCGCGGACAAGTACCTGCACGAGAATCCCGTTCCTTTGTTCAGTTGTGTTGTAAGCCGTGCGAATCTGTGAGGCCGCCAGGCAAATGGGTCACGTTCACCCAACCCGACAGGCTTGGCGATTGGCGCGTCCGATATCAGATCGACCATGTCGAGTCCAGCGTTTCTCGCGCCGATCCGGCGGATATTTTCCGGTCGCCGTTCCTTTCACGGAACCTTGCCGCCGGGGCATGTCGCATGTGTTACAAGGGGAGACTGAATGCGTCGCATTGGTTATGGCGCGGCAATGTAGGATTTGCTTTCTATCGCCCATGGAAACCAGCCGGCCGCGGGCCGGCGAGACCTTAAGGACAAGGGATGCGCAAATATTCGATTTTCGCCGTCGCACGCGAGGCGATGCGCGGCCATAAGGGATGGGAGGCGCAATGGACCTCTCCCGAACCCCGCAAGGAATACGATGTCATCATCGTCGGCGGCGGCGGGCACGGCCTGGGCGCGGCCTATTATCTCGCCAAGGAACACGGGATCACCAATGTCGCGGTGATCGAGAAGGGCTGGCTCGGCGGCGGCAATACCGGCCGCAACACGACCATCATCCGCTCGAACTATCTCTATGACGAGAGCATGAACATCTACGAGCACTCGCTGAAGCTCTGGGAAGGGCTGTCGCAGGATCTCAACTACAATGTCATGTATTCGCCGCGCGGCGTGATGATGCTTTCGCACAATATCAACGACAAGCAGTCCTTCCAGCGGCACATTCACGCCAACCGCCTGCACGGCATCGACAACGAATGGCTGACGCCCGAGCAGGCCAAGGCCTATTGCCCGCCGCTCGATATCGCGGCGACCGCCCGTTATCCGATCAACGGTGCGACGTTGCAGCGACGCGGCGGCACGGCGCGGCACGACGCGGTGGCCTGGGGCTATGCCCGCGCGGCCTCCGACCGTGGCGTTCATGTCATCCAGAACTGCGAGGTCAAGGGCATCCGCCGCGGGCCGGACGGCTCGGTTTCCGGCGTCGAGACGACCAAGGGCTTCATCGGCGCGAAGAAGATCGCCGTCTCCGCCTCCGGCCACAACTCGGTCATCATGGCGATGGCGGACGTACGGATGCCGCTGCATTCCACGCCGCTTCAGGCGCTCGTCTCCGAACCGATGAAGCCGATCTTCCCCTGCGTGGTCATGTCCAATTCGGTGCATGCCTATATCTCGCAGTCGGACAAGGGCGAGCTGGTCATCGGTGCGGGCACCGACCAGTACAACTCCTATTCGCAAAACGGCGGCTTGCAGATCGTCACCCATACGCTCGACGCCATCTGCGAGCTTTTCCCGATGTTCCGCAGGGTGAAGATGATGCGGCAATGGGGCGGCATCACGGACAATACCCCGGATCGCTCGGCGATCCAGGGCGTGACGCCGGTGAAGAATCTCTTCGTCAACTGCGGCTGGGGCACCGGCGGTTTCAAGGCGACGCCGGGATCGGCGCATCTTCTCGCCCATCTGATCGCCAAGGGCGAACCGCACAGGCTGGCGGCAGGGCTGACGCTCGACCGTTTCCGCACCGGTCGCCTGATCGACGAGGCCGCCGCTGCGGCGGTGGCGCACTAACCCGTTCATTCCCGCCGCCGGCAGCCGGGCGGGACAGGAGAGATCCGATGCTTCTCATCTATTGCCCCTATTGCGAGGAAGACCGCTCCGAACTGGAGTTCCGCCACGGCGGCGATGCGCATATCGTCCGCCCCACCAATATGGCGGATATCAGCGACGAGGAATTCGAGGAATTCTTCTTCCTGCGCGACAACCCGAAGGGCGTGATTTACGAACGCTGGCGCCATATCCATGGTTGCGGCCGCTTCTTCAACGCCGCTCGCGACACCGTGAGCGACCGGTTCCTCGCGAGCTACAAGACCGGCGAACCGAAACCGGCGCTATCCGGCGCGAGCCCCGCCAGCGCGCAGTTGGCCGAACCGCCAGCCCAGATCGATGAAACCACGGAAGGAACCGCGAAATGAGCGGCGCCAATCGCATTGCCGGTCAGGGTCGCCTGACACCCGCCAGAACGGCGCGCTTTACCTTCGACGGAAGGAGCTATGAAGCTCTGGAAGGCGATACCGTCGCTTCCGCGCTCATCGCCAACGGCGTGCATCTCGTCGGACGGTCGTTCAAATACCACCGTCCGCGCGGCATTCTTTCCGCCGGTGCGGAAGAGCCGAACGCCCTGATCGATGTCGCCCGCGACAAGGCCCGCCGGCAGCCGAACGTGCGCGCCACCGTGCAGGAAGTTTTCGACGGCATGATCGTCTCCTCGCAGAACCGCTGGCCGTCGCTGGCTTTCGACGTGGGTGGCGTCAACAATCTTCTCTCGCCCCTTTTCGCCGCCGGCTTTTATTACAAGACCTTCATGTGGCCGAAGGCCGCCTGGGACAAGCTCTATGAGCCCGTCATCCGCCATGCGGCCGGTCTCGGGGTCGCGCCGACGGAAGCCGATCCCGATCGTTACGCCGGCCGTTTCGCCTTTTGCGACGTGCTGGTGGTGGGGGCGGGGGTCGCCGGCCTTTCCGCGGCTCTTGCCGCCGCCGGAACGGGTGCGCGCGTCATCCTCTGCGACGAGCAACCCGAAGCGGGCGGCGCGCTGCATTTCGACGGTTCCGTCACCATCGACGGTCAGCCGGGCTACGAATGGGCCCAGGCCACGACGGCGCGGCTTGCCGCCATGGAGAATGTCACCGTTCTTTCCCGCACGACGGCGTTTGGCTATTATAACCACAATTTCGTCGGCCTCGTCGAACGGGTGACCGATCACCTTGCGCGGCCGGAGAGGAAGCTGCCGCGCGAACGGCTGTGGCAGGTGCGCGCCAGGCGCGTTATTCTGGCGACCGGCTCCATCGAGCGCCACATGGTCTTCGCCAACAACGACCGGCCCGGCATCATGCTCGCCTCCGCCGCGCGCACCTATCTCAACCATTTCGGGGTGGCTGTCGGCCGCAGGATCGGTGTCTATACGGCAAGCGATTCGGCCTATGAGGCGGCCTTCGATCTCAAGCGGGCGGGCGTCGCCATCGCGGCTATCGTCGACAACCGGGAAAAGCCGGGCGAGGCGGTTGTGGCGGAAGCCCGCAAGCTCGGCATCGAGGTGCTGGCGGGCCATTCGGTCGTCGACACCAAGGGCCACCGTCGCGTTTCCTCCATGAAGGTTGCCCGCAACGGCGGCGGTTCGGGACGCTCCATCGCGATCGACGCCCTGTTGATGTCGGCCGGCTGGACGCCGTCCGTCCACCTGTTTTCGCAATCCCGCGGCAAGGTGGCCTATGATGCGGAAAGCGGCCGCTTCCTGCCGGGCGCCTATGCGCAGGATTGCCTTTCCGTCGGCTCGTGCAACGGCACCGACGCCTTGCAGGCGAGCATCGAGGAAGGCCTTGCAGCCGGCGAACTGATGGCGCGGGCCACCGGTTACGACGGCGGCGACAAGGTCGAGCTTCGCGGCGAGAACGCCTTCGAATGGACCGGCGGCATGGCCGGTGCGGGCGAAGGTGCAGGGGCCGACACAACGGTCAAGGCATTCGTCGATTTCCAGAACGACGTCTGCGCCAAGGACATCCGCCTTGCCGTGCGCGAGGGCATGCATTCGATCGAGCATATCAAGCGTTTCACCACCAACGGCATGGCGACCGACCAGGGCAAATTGTCCAACATCCACGGCCTTGCCATCGCCTCGGAGGTGCTGAACCGGGAAATCCCGAAGATCGGACTCACCACGTTCCGTTCGCCCTATACGCCGGTGACCTTCGGTACGCTGATCAGCCATTCGCGCGGCGATCTCTTCGACCCGGCGCGCAAGACGCCGATGCATGAGTGGGAAGTGGCGCAGGGTGCGCTCTTCGAGGACGTCGGCAACTGGAAGCGCGCCTGGTATTATCCCCGGTCCGGCGAGACCATGCAGGATGCGGTCAACCGCGAATGCCGCACCGTGCGCAATGCCGCAGGCGTCTTCGACGCCTCGACGCTCGGCAAGATCGAGGTGGTCGGTCCGGATGCGGCCGAATTCCTCAATCTCATGTATACGAACGCCTGGGATACGCTGAAGCCCGGCCGTTGCCGCTATGGCATCATGCTGCGCGAGGACGGCTACGTCTATGACGACGGCGTCGTCGGCCGCATCGCCGAGGACCGCTTCCATGTGACCACGACGACCGGCGGCGCGCCGCGTGTCATGAACCATATGGAAGACTATCTCCAGACGGAATTCCCGCATCTGCGGGTCTGGCTGACATCGACCACCGAGCAATGGGCGGTCATCGCCGTTCAGGGGCCGAAGGCGCGCGAGATCATCGAGCCGCTCGTCGAGGGGATCGACATTTCGAACGAAGCGTTTCCGCATATGAGCGTGCGGGAGGGGACGGTCTGCGGGGTGCCCGCCCGGCTGTTCCGCATGTCGTTCACCGGCGAGCTTGGGTATGAGATCAACGTACCGGCCGATTACGGACAGGCGGTCTGGGAAGCCGTCTGGGCGCGGGCCGAGCCGCTCGGCGCTTGCGCCTATGGCACCGAGACCATGCATGTGCTGCGTGCGGAAAAGGGCTATATCATCGTCGGGCAGGACACCGACGGTACGGTCACCCCCTATGATGCCGGCCTGGCCTGGGCGGTCTCGAAGAAGAAGGCGGATTTCGTGGGCATTCGCGGCCTGAAGCGCCCGGATCTCGTGAAAGAAGGGCGCAAGCAGCTCGTCGGCCTGGTGACGAAGGATCCGGGCGTGGTGCTGGAGGAAGGCACTCAGATCGTCGCCGATCCGAACGAGCCGAAACCCATGACGATGCTCGGGCATGTGACCTCGTCCTACTGGTCGGAAAACTGCGGCCGCTCCATCGCCATGGCGCTTATCGCCGGTGGACAGGCGCGCATGGGCCAGACGCTATATGCGCCGACCGCCGACCGGACCATCGCGGTGGAGGTCAGCGACATGGTGTTCATCGACAAGAATGGAGAGCGCCTCAATGGCTGATCAGACCCTTCGCCGCCCGCCGCTTGCCGGCCGTCAGGGCGGATCCGCCGCCGCCCGCATTTCCATGGCGGCTCCTGCAACGCGGCTTTCGCTTCGTGCGGGAGCGGACGCCGTTCCGGCGCTTTCGGCCGCTTTCGGTCTGGATTTGCCGGTCCGGCCGAAGGGTGCCGCATCCGCCGGTGGTCGCCACGGGCTCTGGATCGGTCCGGATGAATGGCTGCTGATCGATGAAACGGGCGCAGACCTCATGGCGCTGGCCGCTGCTGTCCCGGCCATGCATTCGGCGGTCGATGTTTCTCACCGCAACGTGGCGATCCTCGTTTCGGGGCCAGGAGCTGCGACGGCGATTGCCGTCGGCTGCCCGCTCGACCTGACCCGTTTGCCGGCAGGCGCCGCGGCGCGCACCGTTCTCGGCAAGGCGGAAGTCGTACTCTTCCGGACCGGGGAGGATGATTATCGCGTGGAATGCTGGCGGAGCTTTGCTCCCTATGCCTTCGACCTTCTGGTGGAGGGCGCAGACGACGCCGATCTCTGATCGGCGCGGCTGCTCGCCATTGTCATGACGGTTTCGGCGGGGACGAATACAGCCCCGCCGAAGTCTTTTTAGGGGCGGCTATCGGCGCGAGGGAACTTCAGGGCGTGGTGAGCGTTTCGGAGGTACAGACTGCGGAGCGTGTCCTTGCCTTCACCCGACTTTTCCTCTCTCGATCATCCCGTTCCGAACGATACTGCTTTCTTCCTCGATTTCGACGGCACGCTGGCGCCCATCGTCTCCAATCCCGAGGAGGCGGCCGTTCCGTCCCGGACGCTCCTGCTTCTGGAAAAGCTGCAACAGGCCTCCGGGGGCGCTCTCGCCATAATCTCCGGGCGCAGCATTGCCCAGCTCGATCATCTGCTGACGCCGTTGCGCTTTCCCGTTGCCGGCGTGCATGGGCTTGAACACCGCGACATTCACGGAGAGATCCGCCGCGTGGCTATCGACACCGAAGCCGAACAGCGGCTCGGCGCAGCCGTGAGCGCGTTCGCCGGCAAGACGCCCGGCCTGCTGGCCGAGGTCAAGCCGGGATCGGTGGCCTTGCACTATCGCGGCCGACCGGAGATGGAAGAGGATTGCCTGCGGTTCGCAAAGGCGCTTGCCCGCGAGGACAACCGTATCCATCTCGTCTGCGGCAAGAAGGTGGTCGAGATGAAGCTCAGCGACCGCGACAAGGCGTCCGCGCTTGCCGCGTTCATGGCCGAGCCGCCTTTTCGGGGCCGCCGGCCGTTTTTCGCCGGCGATGATGTCACCGACGAGAACGGCTTCGACTTCGTCAACGCGCAAGGGGGGCTGTCGCTCAAGATCGGCGCCGGCGAGACGCGGGCGCGCCACCGTCTTGCCGATCCCGCCGCCCTTGCCGTCTGGCTGGAAAGACTGCTCGCGAAGTGAGGGGGGAGCCTTCGGGTCGCCGCGCCATGATACATGCCGGTCGATAAACTCCTGCGTGGTGGAACAAACGCCGCGCGGGAGCGTTCGGCCTTGTTGATGGAAATTCTGAAAAGAGGAAAACACTCCGCTCATGAAAAAGAATGCGGTCTGCGCAATGTCCCCGGCAGCGGAACAGTTCGAAGGGACGCCGATTGATCGGGCTTTCTATCCGGTTGGCCCGTTCGGGGGAGGGATGTCCGCATGAACCGGCTTGTCATCGTTTCCAATCGGGTCGCCGATCTGCGCGCCACGACGCAGACGGGCGGCCTTGCCGTCGGACTGGCGGACGCCCTGAAGGAACGGGGCGGCGTCTGGTTCGGCTGGAACGGCGAGCCCGACGGCGTGACGGGCGGTGAGCCTCAGGTCGAAATGATCGACAAGGTGAAGCGCGTCGCCGCGCCGCTTTCGCCGGAGGATGTGGCCGATTACTATTTCGGCTACGCCAACAGCGTGCTGTGGCCGCTCTTTCACTACCGGCTCGATCTGGTCGACTATCGGCCGGCGTTCTTCGCAAGCTACAGTCACGTCAACGAGGCGTTCGCGCGCCAGCTGTTGCCGTTTCTGGAAGACGACGATCTGATCTGGGTCCACGACTATCATCTCATCCCGCTCGCCGGCTACCTGCGCAAACTCGGATGCCGCCAGCGGATCGGCTTCTTCCTCCATATTCCGTTTCCGCCGCCCGATCTTCTTGCGGCCTCGCCCAATCACGAGGAACTGGTGGAGGCCCTTCTCGACTACGACGTGGTCGGCTTCCAGAGCCATACCGATGCCGCGAACCTGAAGCTCTATCTGGCCGAGCATAATCCGGTCGATCAGGTCGACGAGACCCGCTTCCGGTTCAAAGGGCGGACGGTGCTGATCGACCGCTTTCCGATCGGTATCGACGCGGCGGGTTTCGCGGCCATGGCGCGCGAGGCCGACGAGGATGTGGAGATCGATCTTATCCGTCAGCGCGTGCTGGGCCGTCGTCAGGTGATCGGGGTGGACAGGCTGGACTATTCCAAGGGGCTGCCCGAGCGTTTCAAGGCCTTCGGACAGCTTCTCGAACAGCATCCGGAAATGGAAAAGGCGGTCAGCTTTCTGCAAATTGCGCCACCCACCCGCGAGGAAGTCGACGCCTATTCGGATATCCGAACCGAACTGGAGACCCTGTCGGGATCGATCAACGGCCGTTTTGCCGATTTCAACTGGACGCCGATCCGCTACATCCACCGCTCGGTGTCCCGGCGCAAGCTCGCGCCGCTTTTCCGCGGCAGCCATGTCGGCTTCATCACGCCGCTGCGGGACGGCATGAATCTCGTGGCCAAGGAATATGTCGCGGCTCAGGATCCCGAAGATCCGGGCGTGCTGGTGCTGTCGAAATTTGCCGGCGCGGCGGAGGAGATGCAGGATGCGCTGATCGTCAACCCTTACGATACGGACGACATGGCGCGGCAGCTTCATATCGCGCTCACCATGCCGCTGGAGGAGCGCCGCCGCCGCCACGCCACGCTTTTCGAACATGTCGTCCGGCAGGACGCCAGGGCCTGGCTCGAGAGCTTCCTTGCCGCCCTGAATGGCAGCTCTGCAAAGCCGGTGGCCGCCGAGCGACCCTATCGCCCCACGGGCTGAAAAGTGTCACGCAAGCAAGAGCCTCGCGGCGGCAATATCCGTCCCGCTCTGGCAATCCCCCTCCTTATGCTGTAGCCAGCAACCGCTGTGGAGGAGGGATTTGATGAGAATGAATGGAAATCGCCGCTCGGTCCTGAAGGCAATGGGCTCGGCCGCCGCCGTGCTGTCGGCACCGGCGTTTCTCCGTCCGGCGCATGCGCGCGTGCGAACGCTCACCGTCGCGTCGCTTCTGGGCGATGACAAGCCGGAAACCAGGATCTGGCTGAAGATCGGCGCTCTTGTCGAGGAAAGACTACCCGGACGCTTCCGCTTCAATATCGTTCGCAACGGAGCGCTCGGCGGAGAAAAGGAAGTCGCGGAAGGGGTTCGCCTCGGATCGATCCAGGCAAGCCTGGCGACGGTGTCCTCGCTTTCCGGCTGGGTGCCGGAATTGCAGATCCTCGATCTGCCTTTCCTGTTTCGCGACGCCGGCCACGTCCGCAAGACGGTCGAGGGAACCATCGGCGAGGAACTGACCGCGAAGCTTGCCGCCGAGCAGTTCGTCACCGGCGGTTTCATCAATTACGGCGCACGCCATCTTCTCACCAAGGAGCCGGTTTCCCGCCCCGAACAGCTTCAGGGCAAGAAGATCCGCGTTATCCAGAGCCCCCTTCACACCCGCCTGTGGGGGGCCTTCGGCAGCACGCCCGTCGGCATCCCCATCACCGAGACCTACAATGCGTTGTCGACCGGCGTCGCGGACGCGATGGACCTGACGAAATCGGCCTACGCCGGCTTCAGGCTCTACGAGGTCGTGCCCTTCATGACGGAGACGAACCACATCTGGGCCTCCGGCGTCGTCTATTATGCTGCCGGTTTCTGGAATGGGCTCGATGAGGAGGAAAAGGCGGTTTTCCGGCAGGCTTCCGCGGAAGGGGCAACCTATTTCAATCAGCTGATCGTCGAGGACGAGGCGGCGTCGGTCGCTCTGGCGCTTGAAAACGGCGGTGAACTTCTGAAGCCGGAGGCTTACGAGGAATGGCAGGCCGGCGCGCAGGGCGTCTGGGACGAATTCGCGCCAACGGTCGGCGCCGGTCGGATCAAGACCGTCCAGGCGCTCTGAAGGTCTCGTTGCCGCGGCTATTTGCCGAGGTGGCGTTCGCCGCGCCGGCGCGCCAGATCCATCTGCTTTTGCCGGTCGCGAAAACGCTGCCGGTCCTCCTCGCCGCGCTCCCCGTGACAGTGGGGGCAGGAGACGCCGGCTTCGAAAAGCGGTGACGTCACCTCCTCGGCGCTCAGGGGATGGCGGCAGGCGCGGCAAAGCCTGTGCTCGCCTTCCGCAAGACCGTGCACGACCGAGACACGCTCGTCGAAGACGAAGCAGGCGCCTTCCCACAGGCTGTTTTCCGCCGGAATATCCTCAAGATATTTGAGGATGCCGCCCTTCAGGTGATAGACCTCTTCGAACCCCTGTTCCTTCATGAAGGCGGTCGCCTTCTCGCAACGAATGCCGCCGGTGCAATACATGGCGATCTTCGGCTTGTTGTGGAGGCCCGCGTTCTGGCGGACCCAGTCGGGGAACTCGCGAAACGTTTTCGTCTTCGGATCGAGAGCGCCCCGGAACATGCCGATGGCCGTTTCGTAGTCGTTGCGCGTGTCGATGACGATCGTATCGGGATCGGAAATGAGGGCGTTCCAGTCGTCCGGCGCGACATAGGTGCCGACAGAACGGGTGGGATCGATATCCTCGACGCCCATCGTGACGATTTCCTTCTTGAGACGCACCTTCATGCGCAGGAAGGGCATTTCGTTCGCCCGGCTTTCCTTGTGCTCGAGATCCGCGAATTCCGGTTGCGCGCGCAGGAAGGCGAGAACGGCGCGGACGCCCGTCTGCGGGCCGGCGATCGTGCCGTTGATGCCTTCCCGGGCGAGAAGCAGCGTGCCGCGCACGCCGTTTTCCTCGCAAAGCGCCTGCAACGGTGCGCGCAGCGCGGCGAAATGCGGCATCGCGACGAAATGGTAGAGCGCGGCGACCAGAAAGGTCCCGTCGTTGGCCGGGTCGGAAGAGATGTCGTTCGTCATCATCGCCACATACAATTTCGGGGCGCGCGAGGCAATCGGCTTGTCCGGGACGCTTCAGGTGAGGCGAAACAGGCGCGCTCCGTCGCTGAAGCCGAGCGCCAGTGCCTGATTGGAATACCGGTTGTCTCCGGTCACTTCCCGGCCCACCCAGTCCGGCAGGACCGGCTTGTCATGGATCGAGGCCAGTTCCACTTCCGCGATCACTAGGCCGCGATGGACGCCATCGTAGACGTCGACTTCCCAAAGATGCCCTTCATGGGAAATCCTGTAGCGAACTTTTTCGATCACCGTTCCAACGGCGTGACGGACCATATCCTCCGCCTCGCCGCGGTCGATCTCGAATTCGTATTCGTCGCGAACAAGGGCGGCATTGCCGACCTTGAGCGTGAGATGGGCGCGGCCGTCGCCATAAAGACGCACGCGCAAGGATCGATCGTCCTGGGCGATGACATAGGCCTGCCGGATGGTGATGCCCTGATCGGACAAGGCCCGCCAACGCGGCCCGGATAGGAGAAACTTCCGTTCGATCTCTTTCGCCATGGGGCCGTTTTCTCTTTCGGGAAAGGCTCGGACAGGAAAGACTTGCACGATAAACCCGGCCCGGCAAGATGCGGACGGATGCTTTTGGCTCGACACATCATCGTGGAAGCTGTATTCCATGGGGAAATTCAATCGGTTTAAGGCTGGTATCATGAGCGAGAAAAACGCACGGCTCCTTTCTGTCCTCAAATTGCAGCCGGTCGTTCCGGTGCTGGTCGTTGAAGACGCCGCTTCGGCGGTTCCGCTCGCGCGCGCGCTGGTGGCCGGCGGCCTCAAGGCCATCGAGATCACGCTGCGTACCCCGGCTGCGCTGGAAGCGATCCGCGCCGTGGCGAACGAGGTCGAAGGCGCCGTCGCCGGCGCGGGAACGGTCCTCAACGCCGCGCAGTTCGAGGCGGCAATTGAGGCCGGATCGCAGTTTGTGGTCAGCCCGGGCACGACGCAGGAACTGATCGATGCGGCGGCCGATTCCGAGGTTCCGCTGTTGCCCGGCGCGGCAACGGCAAGCGAGGTGATGGGACTGCGCGAGGAAGGCTACGAGGTGATGAAGTTCTTCCCGGCCGAACAGGCGGGCGGCGCGGCCTATCTGAAATCGCTGTCCTCGCCGCTCGCCGGCACATTGTTCTGCCCGACCGGCGGCATTTCGCTGTCGAATGCGCGGGATTACCTTTCCCTGCCCAACGTCGTCTGTGTCGGCGGCTCCTGGGTCGCGCCGAAAGACCTCGTGGCGAAGGGAGACTGGGCGGCCGTTACCCGGCTCGCCGCGGAGGCTGCGGCGCTGCGCGGCTGACAAACGCATCATCTTTTTGTGAAGGGGCCGTCATCGCGCGGTCCCTTCACGCGTTTGTAATTGTGGTTTTGCCTCCCTATCTTGCTCTCCAGCCAGCCCAAGAAACGGAGACGCCCGATGTTTGACGCGAAGAAGTTGCTCGACCAGTTCCTCGGTTCCAGTATACCGGGTGCGGGCGGAACGGTGCGGGACCGTGCGGGCCAGGTCACCCAACTCGCCAAAGACAACCCTCTCGCGACGATCGCCGTCGCCGGTGCGGTGTTCGGCACCGAGGGCGGTCGCAAGCTTGCCGGTTCGGCGCTGAAGATCGGCGGCCTCGCCGCTATCGCCGGCCTCGGCTATCAGGCGTACAAGAACTATCGGGATGGCCAGAGCCCGGCCGAGACGGCGACGTCAGGCACGCCGGACCTGTTGCCGCCGCCGACTGATTCCGGCTTCCATCCGGAAGCGGTGGATGGTGATTTCGCCCTGGTTCTGGTGCGGGCGATGATTGCGGCCGCGCGCGCCGACGGGCATATCGACGTCGCCGAGCGCGCCCGCATCGTGGACAAGCTGAAGGTTTCCGGCCTCGGTGCGGATGCGACAGCCTTCCTCGAACGGGAGCTTGCCGATCCGGTCGATCTCGATGCGATCGTCGCGGCGGCCACCAGCGATGAACGGCGTGTCGAGGTCTATACCGCGTCGCGGCTGGCTATCGAGCCGAAAAGCCGTGCCGAGCGCGGTTATCTCGACCTTCTTGCCGGGCGTCTCGGGCTGGCGGATGGGCTCGTCGATCATATCGAAGCCACCGTTTCGGCCGCAGCCGCATAGCGCGCCGCCGGCCGGCGGCTGCAAGCGCCTATCGAGCCCGCATGCCGCATTGCGCTTCGTTCCCCGCTGTTCTATGCCTTTGGTCCGATACCGAAGGAAGGAGCCCGCATGCGCGATCTCAAGAACTGGGAAGGATGCCCGCCGCCGGCGCCCGTCGCGCTCGAAGGCCGCTTCGTCCGTCTGGAGCCCTATGATCGCGACAGCCACCTGCGGGCGCTCTGGGACGCTTTCGGCGGCCTGGCGATCAATCCGCTGCTGCTGTATTTCACGCAGGACGATTTTGCGGGAATCGAGGATTTCGACGCCTGGACGCAGAAGATGCTCGCGTCCGGCTGGGTGCGGGAAGTGATCGTCGACAAGGCGAGCGGCGAGGTCATGGGGATGGCGCATTACATGCGGCCGGACCCTGCGAACGGGGTCGTCGAGATCGGGGGGATCGCCCATGGTCCCGGCATGGCGCGCTCGCCGCTGTCCACGGAGGCGCATTATCTGCTTGCCCGGCATGTCTTCGAGGATCTCGGCTATCGCCGCTACGAATGGAAGTGCCACAACGACAACTTGGCGAGCAGGCGGACGGCAGCCCGCCTCGGCTTTACCTTCGAGGGCGTTTTCCGCCAGCACATGCTTTCAAAGGGTGAGAACCGGGATACGGCGTGGTTTTCGATCATCGACGGCGAGTGGCCGTCCGTCCGCGAGGCCTTCGATGCATGGCTGGCGCCGGACAACTTCGATGAGCAGGGCAATCAGAAGCGGCGACTCGAGGATATTCGCGCCGGGACTTCCGGAGCAAGCGAGCCGTGACCCAACGTTCCGACCGCAAGAATTCTTCGGCTGCACTTGCAGCCTTCCTGATCCTTTTCGGTACGGGGATCGCTTTCTATTTCCTGCCGCGGGCGATGAACCTGCTCGGAGCGCTTTCGCCCTGGATCGCCGGCGGCTTCGGGGCCTTGCTGGTGCTTTGCTTCTTCCTGCTGTTCTGGCTGCGGGCACGCTACCAGCGCCGGCGGGAGAACGGAAAAGAGATGGATCGCGGCTGATCCCTATAGTTGCAGGGATGCGCCGAGCAGCAGCAGGCCGAGCACCAGAACAAGCGCTGCGCCGCCGATTTCGATGATGGATCCGACCCTGGCCGCAGCCGATCCCGTGCCGGCGAAACGAACGGCTGCTCCTTTCGCCGTGACGGCGAGCGTGGCGAGGAGGGAAACGGTGATCGCCGTCCCGATGGACATGGCGACGACGGCCAGGATCCCGCCCAGATAAAGACCGTTGAGAAGCGCGAAGCTGAGCACGATCAGCGCGCCGGAGCAGGGTCTGAGGCCGACCGCGATGATGGCCGACCATGCCTCGCGCAACGCGAAACGGTCTCCCTTGAGGAGGCTCGGATCCGGCGCATGGGCATGGCCGCAGGTCGTGCAGATCTCGCCGTGGGCATGGTGGTGATGATTGTCGTGATCATGCCCCGCGGAAGCGGTCTCCTGTGGCCTCGGACGCAGTTTGCGATAGAGAAGCCAGGCTCCGAAAAGGGCGATCAGCGCATAGCTCGCCGTTTCCAGCGCCCGTGTCGCGTCGGTCATCGAGACGGTGGTGCCGCGCAGGAACAGATAGGCCGCCCCGACCAGCAGGATCGCGACCAGACCTTGCAGCAAGGCGGAAAGAAACGACAGCGTCACGCCACGCTTCAGCTCCAGCTCGTTTGCCAACATGTAGGAGGATATGACGGCCTTGCCGTGGCCGGGGCCGGCGGCGTGGAAGACCCCATAGGCGAATGACAGAAAGACGAGCGTCGAGGCCGCCATGGGGTTGTCGCGCATTTCCTTCAGCGCGCCCGTCATCATCCGGTAGAAGCCCTGTTGCTGGGCATTGATCCAGGCAAAAAGCCCGCCGAAGGGGCCGCCGAGATTGAGGCCCGGTTCGGCAGTGCCGATCCCCAGCGGCGATTGGGCATAGGCCATGCTGATGCCGGCGGCGAAGGCAAGGGCAAGACCTGTGGCGAAAAGGGCGCTCCTGCGCATCAGCATGTAACCTCCAGCCGTGTGGCGAAAAGCTTGGACATGTCGGTGCCCATCGGGTCGTTGAAGAAGGCTTCCGTCAGGCTTGCCTGGTTTTCGGCGAGAACCTCATCCGGATCGGGTCGCACGACCGTCGTGCGGCAGGCCGTGAATTCATCCCCGACGGTCACCAGATCGTCGTCCGACACGAAATCCATGGATGCATACATGGTGGGATCGTAGACGCCGAAGGTCAGCTTGCCCTTTAGCGGCATGTTCTCGGCGGGTTTCAGCGTGAAGAACATCAGGAGCTGGCCATCCTTGTAATCCACATGGATGGTGTCCGGCTTGGCGACCTTTATGGCCTTTCCGTCTTCGGTGATCGACGTGTAATAGCTGAATTCTTCAAGCGATTCGAGAACCGTCCGGCCGATTTCCGCCAGTTCATCGGCGTCGAGCTGGAGATTGGAGTTCGTATCGAAATCCATCACGACGCTGGCGGAGAACATCTCGTCGAAGCGCCAGACGTTGCGCAGCTCCGTGACCGTGCCGCCCTCTCCCGCCACGACTTCCAGCCGGGCCTCGGCGAAAATATGCGGATGCGCGGCGGCGACGGCGGGCGCAAGGAGGGAAAGACCGGCAACGACCGGCAAAAGGCGCTTCATGATCATGGATCCCGGCGGGTGGAGCGACGAATCGCAAGCTTCAATGCCCTGCAAATGGGTCGGAATTGGGATTCTCGGCAAGCCGTTTCATTTCTCGACGCCGGCATTGCGCCGGAACCAGTTCGAAAGAAAGTCCACGAGTGTCCTGACCTTCGCGGGCAGGTAGCGCCGATGCGGATAGATCGCGTAGATGCCGCGATCGGTGGGCCGAAAATCTTCCAGCAGCGGGATCAGCGCGCCCGAATCGATATAGCTGCGGGTGATGAAGGCCGGCGCCTGGGTGATGCCGATGCCGCTTATGGCGGCGCGGACGCTGGCTATCGGACTGTTGACTTCGATCTGGCCGCTGACGGGCACGCTGAAACTCTGCCCCTTTTCATCGACGAAACGCCAGTTGTTATAGGACTTGCCGTTGGTGTCGATAATGCAGGGCAGGCGGGAAAGCGCCGATGGATGGTCGATCGAGCCGATCTGTTCGAGCAGTTCCGGCGAGGCGCAGACCGTGAGGTGGAAATCGCAGAGCTTGCGGGCGATCAGGGCGGAATCCTCCAGCCGGGTGATACGGATCGCGATATCGAACCCTTCCTCCACGAGATCCACGAAGCGATCGTCCGCCACGACTTCCAGTGACAATTCCGGGTGTTCCTTGCCGAAATCGATCAGCGACTGGCCGATTTCGGCATCGACGAAGGTTCGCGGCGCGGAAACCTTCAGCCGCCCGCGCAGGTCGGTGTTGTTCTTGCGCACGAGATCGGCGAGATTATCGATCTCCTTCAGGATATCCGACGCGGTGCGATAATAGATGTGGCCGGCTTCCGTCATCGAGAACTGGCGCGTCGTGCGATTGATGAGCAGCGCTCCGAGGTCATCCTCGAGTTCGCGCACATATTTGGAAAGCAGGGCCTTCGAACGGCCGGTCTTGCGCGAGGCGGCGGAAAAGCCTTCGGCATCCACGACGTCGATGAAAGCGCGGATGCGGGTCAGGGTGTCCATGGGTTTCCACTCGATTGTTGGCGCCGGGTATGCGGCGCGGGGTGAGGCCTGTCGGGCGATTGTCGCGGCCGGCCATGATTTTTCAATAGCGGGCGGCAAAAAACGCTTGATTGCGACAGGGAATTTTCCTATCTCCCGATTTGCCCAAAGTCGCACGTGCCTGTGGGTGTCCGCCGACCCTCGATTTGGTGAGGATCATCGGTAAGGTACCTGGACCTAACCGCTCCAGTCGCTCTTCCGGCCAACCGGAAAAGTTGAGGACACCTTGAAGCAACGACGGTGCGGGCCTTTCTGGTCTCTGTCGACTTTCCATCCGTCGGCGTTACTGAAGAGGCACACCTTCATTGCCGGACGTGCGGTCGGGTTTTCCCACCAATCCATGGCAGACAAAGCCGGATTGAAGCCTAGGCGGGCTTCGATCCATCGTTCGCGCAGCATGCGCACGTCTGGTTCCGGGGTCTCCACCGGCTGGTTCCAGAGCGTGATCGCATATGCCCTTTGTCCTCCGGTTTTCCGGAGCAGTCTGGATCAGGGAAACACCGCCATGACCACCGCACGCATTGCCGATTTCCTCGCCACCCGACGTCCCGAAGGCCCTTGCCTTGTGGTCGACCTCGATGTCGTGCGCGACAATTTCACGGCGTTCCGTCATGCGCTGCCCGACAGCGCCATCTATTATGCCGTCAAGGCCAACCCCGCGCCGGAAATCCTGCGGCTTCTCGCCAGCATGGATTCCAGCTTCGATTGCGCTTCCGTCGCCGAAATCGAGATGGCGCTTGCCGCCGGCGCCACGCCTCGCCGCATTTCCTACGGCAACACGATCAAGAAGGAGCGCGATATCGCCAGGGCGCATGCGCTCGGCGTCGGCCTTTTCGCCGTCGACAGCCACGAAGAGGTCGAGAAGATCGCCCGCGCGGCCCCGGGCGCGCGCGTCTTCTGCCGCGTGCTGACGGACGGCGAGGGCGCGGAATGGCCGTTGTCGCGCAAGTTCGGTTGCGTGCCCCAGATGGCCGTCGACGTTCTCGTCTATGCTCATCAGCTCGGTCTCGTTTCCTATGGCGTCTCGTTCCATGTCGGTTCGCAGATGACGAAGCTCGACGCCTGGGATGCGGCGCTTGCCGACGCCCGCCGTGTCTTCGTCTCACTCGCCAAGCAGGGCATCGAACTGAAGATGGTCAACATGGGCGGCGGGTTCCCGACCAAATATCTCCGCGACGTGCCGACGGCCGAAGCCTATGGCAAGGCGATCTTCGCGGCGCTGAAGAAGCATTTCGGCAACCGTATCCCCGAAACCATCATCGAGCCCGGCCGCGGCATGGTGGGCAACGCCGGCGTGATCAAGGCGGAGGTCGTTCTCGTCTCGAAGAAGTCGGATAACGACAGCCATCGCTGGGTCTTCCTCGATATTGGCAAGTTCGGCGGCCTCGCCGAAACCATGGACGAGGCGATCCGCTATCCGATCCGCACGCCGCGCGACGAGGACCGGATGGAACCCTGTGTGCTCGCAGGGCCGACCTGCGATTCGGCCGACGTGCTCTATGAGAAGAACATGTATCCGCTGCCGGTCACCCTTTCGATCGGCGATGAGGTGCTGATCGAGGGCGCCGGAGCCTATACGACGACCTATTCGGCCGTCGCCTTCAACGGTTTCGAACCGCTGAAGGCTTACGTCATCTGAACGACGGCGCTTCCGCTGCGAGGCAAGCGCCGTACATCCCTTCATCGGACGCCGTCTGAAACGGTTTTGGGCAGAGGAGGCCGGGATGGCCGCTGTTCTTGAGTCTGTTCGCGCGCTCTTCGCGGAGACCTTCACGATCGATGCCGAAAACGCCGGCGACGTGGTCGCGCGGGAGCGCCTGCTCGATCGCGCCATGGGCGAAGGCCGGTTTGGCAAGTCCTCGGAAAAGCTGCGCTTTGGCCGCCTGCCTGCTGAAGGGCTGGCGCTGGTCGCGCGCGATCCGGAGCATCGTGTCATCGGAACGGTCCGGTTGTGGCATATCGCGGCCGGCGTCGGCGGCGATGGCGAGGCCGTGCCGGCATTGCTGCTCGGCCCGCTTGCGGTTTGCCCGGAGAATGCGGGCAGGGGAATCGGCGGCGCATTGATCCGCGCGGCGCTCCGGGAGGCCCGCGACAGGGGGCACGGCGCCGTATTCCTCGTGGGCGACCCCGGCTATTACCAGCGGTTTGGCTTTTTCGCCGAGAACGCCGGTCATTTCGTCATGCCGGCTCCTTTCGAGCGCCATCGTTTTCTTGCGCTGGAATTGCGTGAAGGATGGCTGGAAGGTGGGGCGGGAATGCTGGTTGCGAACGGGACGCGCCTGTCGTCCCTTGGAAGGCAGGACAGGATGGCGATGTGACCCTTCGCCGCCCGCAGGCGCAAGCGGCGGCGGACGATCGGACCCCTTCGATCCGGAAATGCCGGGCGAGCGTGCCGGGAATTCAGAAAGCGCCGGCGATCCGCGCGGTCAGGGCATCGCTCCTGAAGTCCGCCGCCCGGTCGCTTTCGCGCCGCATGAGGCGGCTGTATTCGAGGAGGAGAGCATGCCTGTCGTCGAACCCGAGGGTCAGCGTCGCAGCCAGCGTGCGGGTGCGCGTGCCATAGGCATAATAGAGCCAGTCGCTATCCGCCTGTTCGAAGGCGAGGCCCGCCTTCAGGCGATCCGTCAGGGCGGTCTCGATGGAAAGGCCGGCGCTGCGGACATGCTCGCCTAGCGCATCGTCCAGATCGGAAAAGCGCGTATCCTCGCCGAACCGCGCGGTCAGGGCCAGTCCCTCGCGCGGCCGCCAGGTCGCCTCGGCCTTGAGAAAGGGGCGCATACGGCGCACGCTCTTGCCGAGATAATCGCTGTCGACATTCACGACGCCGATTTCTCCCAGCAGCGTCAGGCTGTCGCCGATCTGGCGGCCGTAGGCGAGGGAACCGCGCAGGGCTTGCGCGGGAAAGCGGTCGTGGCGTTCCCGTTCGCCGCTTGCGATGAGGCTGGCGCGATACTGCACTGTCGCTCCGATCTCTCCGCCGAGGAGAGGGCGGATATGGCCAGCGGTCATGTCCAGCAGGTTTTCGTCGGCTTCCAGTTGCGTCGGACGCAGGGCGGCAAGGGTGAAACGTGCGCGATGACGATCCAGACCTGAAAAGGCGGCGGTGAAATGGCTCTTTCCGCCGCCGCGTTCGACGGAAAGGCCGGCGCTCGCCGCATGAGCGACATCCGTCTTGCGATAGCCGATAAGCGCGCCGGGAAGAGCGAGGAAGACATCGCCGCTGCGGCGATATTCGAGGCCGCCCTTCAGCGTCAGGGAGATGTCCCCGGCAAGATCCCGACGGTAACCGCTTTCGACCCCGATGGTCTGCTGGTCGGCAAAGCGATAGCGCGGCACGCGGCGTCCACTTGCGGAGATAGCATAGTCGAAACCGGAATCTTCCAGTTCCAGGGTGCCACGCAATCCAAGCCTGGTCTCGCCATAGCCGGCGGACAAGGCTGTCGTGTCCTGGAAGATGTTCGAACTGCCGCCACCGCCCACGCTGTAATGGTAGTTCACTGCCGGCTCGGCCTGCACCGAAGTGCTTGCCGCGAAGGCCAGCATCATCCCCATCACACCGCCGTTCACCCGCATGGCCGCGATTTCCTTCCGTGTCTCCGGGAGGAAATCCTGCGGGAAGATGGTTAATAAACTACCATGGGTAGCATTATTGGTTCTCTATGGATAAATTTCCCGCAATGAGAGTATTTCATAGTAAATCGTTAAACTTGTCTACGTTATGGTTAACTGTTTCCTATGATCCGGGAAAGCGGTTGAGTAAATCTGCATCACATATACTCTCGGTTGTGCGAAATGGATCGCACAACCTAAGGAGAGAGACCATGCAGAAGACCCGGACCCTCATCATCGCCACCGTCGCGGTTGTCGCTTTTGCCGGCCAGGCTTCCGCCGGCGGCCTGCTCGGCCTCGGCATCCTCGGCAACAAGACGGGCGGCATCATTGTCGCCCCGAATGTCGGCGTGGGTGTCGGCAACATTCTCAGCGACAACAAGGGCAACAACACCAACGTCCTGAACGGGGTTCTGAGCGGAAACCTGTCGGGGATCCTGAACGGGGTCGGCATCCTCAACAGCAGCAGCAAGGACAGCGGTGACTGCGGCTGCAAGAAGCGTCGCCGCTGATCGTCCGTGCGGCAGCCGGAATGAGGAAACCCGGGAGAGCAGGTGCTCTCCCGGGTTTCCCGTTGAAAAATCCCGACACGATCGCGTCGAATGGCCGGCGGTTCTATCCGGCGATGTCCACGACGCCGCAATCGCCCGCCTCGCTGGCGAAGGCGAGCAGCTTGCCGTTACCGCTCCAGGCAAGCGAGGTGATAGCGCCCTTGCCGGGTCTTCGCAGCAGTACCTCGCGGCTGTCGGTGAAGCGGGCGGCCAGCACCATCCCGTCCGAATAGCCGATGGCGACCACATCCTCGACCGGATGACAGGCGACGGCGGTGACCATCACCTCGCCACGGGTGCCAAGTTCCAGCGGGGCTTTGCCCATCGGCCCGTCCTTGGAGGAGAAAGGCCAGACGATTGCCGCCGGTGCGCCGGACGAGGCCAGCCATTTTCCCCTGGCCGACCAGGACAGCGATTTCACCTTCGCCGGATAACCGGTCATGCGCATGTGGCGCGTATCGGCATCCGGCTTGCTGTCGAGTTTCCAGCCGTGCAGCGCATTTTCCTGCATGCTGGTCACGAGGAAGCGACCGTCGGGCGAGAAGGTGACGGCGTTATGCGCCCCCTTCCATTCGAGGTCGACAGGCGGCGAAGCCGCGGCCACCCAGTGCAATGACGCGCCATTGTAGCGTGCCACGCCGATCCGCAGACCCTTGGGCGCGAAGGCGAGACCTTCCACCGTCCGGGCTTCGGGAAACTCCCTGACGGTGCCATCGGCGAGGCGAACCCGGCCTGTGCGGCCTTCGGCGAAGGCAACGGCGCCTTGCGGCCCGGCGGCCACGACCGAAATCCATTTGCGGGGAACGCTGGCCAGTTCCTCGACCGAGCCATCGGCGGCAATGCGCAGTACACGGCCATCCTCGCCGCCGGTGACGAGCGTATTGCTCGCCCCGTCGCGCGCGCAGGCAAGCAGCCCTTCATGGGCCTCGGTCACCTTATGACCGTGATCCAGCCGGTGAATGGCGCCGCTGGCGGCGGCGAAGAACGGAATGTCGCCCAGAAAGGCGGCGGAGAGCACATGGCCCTCGATATCGAGCGGGGCGACGGTCGGCATCAGCGGGCTTGCGCCTCGCAGGCCTTGAAGGTGCGCTCGATCTTCTCGCGATCCAGGTCACGGCCGATGAAGACGAGCCGGCTTTCACGCTTCTCGCCTTCGTTCCAGGGTCGCTGATGGTCGCCCTCGACGATCATATGCACGCCCTGCACGACATAGCGTTCGTCGTCGCCGGTAAAGGCCATGATGCCCTTGAGGCGCAGGATGTTCGGTCCGTCCGTCTGGGTGATCTTCTGGATCCAGGGGAAGAACCGCTCCGGGTTCATCTCGCCGCCGCGCAGCGAGATCGACTGCACCGTGACGTCATGAATGGGGGATGCGTCGTGATGGTGATGGTGGCCGTGATCATGGTCATGGTCATGGTCATGGTCATGGTCATGGTCATGGTGGTGATGATCGTGGCCGTGATGATCATGATCGCAATCCGGCCCGCAGACGTGATCGGGATGGTCGTGGTCGAGGAAATGCGGATCGTTCTCGAGGGCGCGTTCCAGGTTGAACGCCCCCTGATCCAGAACCTTCGTCAGGTCGATCTCGGAACGGGTGGTGCGATGGATGCGGGCGGAGGGATTGATGGCGCGTACCGTCGCCTCGACCTGCGCCAGTTCCTCCGGCGTCACGAGATCGGTCTTGTTGACGAGCACGACGTCGGCGAAAGCGATCTGGTCTTCGGCCTCGCGCGAATCCTTGAGGCGCAGCGGCAGATGCTTGGCGTCGACAAGGGCGACCACCGCGTCAAGCTCCGTCTTGGCGCGGACGTCGTCGTCCATGAAGAACGTTTGCGCCACGGGAACCGGATCGGCAAGCCCCGTGGTTTCCACGACGATGGCGTCGAATCGGCCGGGCCGGCGCATCAGTCCCTCGACGACACGGATCAGGTCGCCGCGCACCGTGCAGCAGATGCAGCCGTTGTTCATTTCGTAGATTTCCTCGTCGGATTCCACGATGAGGTCGTTGTCGATGCCGATCTCGCCGAATTCATTGACGATGACGGCGTATTTCTTGCCGTGATTTTCCGTCAGGATGCGATTGAGAAGCGTGGTCTTGCCGGCGCCGAGATAGCCGGTGAGCACGGTGACGGGAATGGGCCGGGGGGATGCGGTTTCGGTCATGGGAGCCTCGCGCGATGTCGGGACGCTTCTGGCGTCCGGTTGCGATTGATATAGGAGATCGGGCCGGCGAGCGCAAACAGGAGGGGCCGTGTTTTTCGCTTGCGGGAAGCGACGCCTTCTCAGCGAAGCATGTCGGTGTCGAAGGCGGCCACATCCTCGAAAAGGGCGGTGAGACCGCTCACCGCATGGGCGAGCAACTGCTCCCCCTTGGCGGCGGTCGCGGCACTTGCATCGCCGGCGACGCCGGCGGCGTTGAGGTCGGACATCTTCCAGCCGAAGGCATGCGGGCCATAGGCGCGCAAATGCGTGAAACGGCGCGCGAACTCGGCCTGCCGCGAGCCGAAGCGCTCCGCATGTTCCATGCGCACCAATCCGGGATGAAGCGCCAGCATGACGGACGTCTCGATATCGCCGCCGTGAATGTCGAGCGCCTTGTCCTGCGGGCTGATCCAGCCCTCCGGCTGGCCGAAGCGAGTCCAGCTCGTCGCGACCGCCAGCATGGAAAAACGTATCCGCGCCTCCGTGGCGACGATCGTCATCAGCGGCGAATTGCCGCCGTGGGCGTTGAGCATCACGAATTTGCGAATGCCGAGCTTGGAAAGGTCTCCCGCCATGCCAATCCATCGGTCGATGGCTTCGGCATAACCGAGCGAGCGCGTTCCCGGCACATCGAGATGCTCCGGCGAATAGCCGACCGGCTCGGTGGGCAGAAAGGTGACCGGCAGGCGTTGCGGCAAGGCCGCGGCAAGGCGGGCGGCGATACCCTCGGCAATCAGCGTGTCCGTTTCCAGCGGCAGGTGGGGTCCGTGACCCTCATGCGCGCCGAGCGGCAATACGGCGATCCAGCCTGCGCGCTCCTGCGGCGCAAGAGCCGGGTCGTTGTCTTCCCATCGCCTTTGGGGATGCGCCATCGCGCCCGCTCCGTTCCTGACTTGCGGCATCGCTCTTTCCTCTGTCATACAAGGCATTGCTTGCGATGCAAGGGCGCGACGACGTTCGGAAGAGGCAAGGATCGATGGGCAAGAAGAACAAGGACGGCAAGAAGGACAAAGCGGGCAAGGACAGGACGGGCAAGGACAAGCAGCGCGAGCCGGCCAGCGGCGCGGGTCTGGCCAGCGCCGTCGTCAACGCCTCCCGTTCGTTGCGGACGGTGCTGTCGCGCAATCTTCTGGCGACGGGTCTTTATGCCGGGCAGGACGGTGTTATCCTGGCTTTGGCGGAAGAGGGGGGATTGACCGCCGGCGCGCTTGCCGGCCGCCTCGGCGTCAAGGCGCCGACGATGACCCGCACCATCGGGCGGCTGGAGGCGCAGGGGTTCGTGGAACGCCGGCCCGACGAGGCGGACGGGCGGCTGACCGTCGTTCATCTCACCAAAGCCGGTAAGGCGTCCGTCGAGCGCATCGCCGAGGCCGCCAGGCTCAGCGAACGGCAGGCCGCCGAAGGTTTCAACGACAAGGATGTGCGTGCCGTCATCAAGCTCTTGCGGGCGATGGACGAAAATCTGCGGGCCAGCCTCCCCGATGCACCACGCGCCGGCGGCAAGACGGTTGCGGAGAAGTTTTAAACTATTTAAATAGCGATTTTAAACGGCCGTCACGCGCTGGGGGGAGATTGTGGCACAGAAGGTCAAGCTATCGACCATCGCGGAAACGCTCGGCGTTTCCACGGCTACCGTTTCGCTTGCGCTGAGGGACAGTCCGCTGGTCGCCGCGGCGACGCGGGAACGGATCAAGGAGCAGGCGCGCTCGCTCGGCTATATCTACAATCGCCGCGCCGCCAGTCTGCGCACGTCGCGCTCCGGCATTATCGGCGTCGTGGTGCACGACATCATGAACCCGTTCTATGCCGAAATTCTCAAGGCCATCGAAAGCGAACTCGACCGTGACCGGCAGACCTTCATCCTGTCGAACCATTACGACTCGGTCGAAAAGCAGCGAAATTTCGTGGAGACGCTGCTGCAACTCGGCGGCGACGGCGTCATCATGTCGCCGGCCATCGGCACGCCGCCGGAGGATATCCGGCTGGCCGAGGACAACGGCATGCCGGCGATCCTGATCGCCCGCTCGGTCGACGGCCTGGACGTGCCGATCTTCCGCGGCGACGATACCTACGGGATTTCGCTCGCCACCAATCACCTGATCGGGCTGGGACACCGGGTCATCGCCATGATCGGGGGCACCGATCAGACGTCCACCGGCCGCGACCGCTACCAGGGGTATGTCAATGCCCTGCGCAAGGCCAATATCGAGGTCGATCCGGATTTGCGTATCCCCGGCCCCCGCACCAAGCAGGGCGGCTTCGAGGCGGCGGTCCATTTTCTCTCGCTACCGCAAAAACCGACGGCGGCCGTCTGCTGGAACGATCTCGTCGCCATCGGCCTGATGAACGGCATCGCCCGGGCGGGCCTCGTTCCGGGGCGTGACGTCTCCGTCACCGGCTACGACGATCTGGAAGAGGCGTCGATCGCCACACCGGCCCTGACCACCGTCTGGAATGGCCAGTCCGAGGTCGGGCGCAGCGCGGCGCGTGCACTGCTCGACAAGCTGTCCGGAAGCCACGAGCCGGACGGAATCCATCTCATCAAGCCCGAAATGCGCATCCGGCAGTCCACCGAGCCGCTGAAACCGCAATCCGACGGCTAACGCCCCTAAAGACAGGAGACGCTTCATGGCGGAAAAAGTCCGCATCCTCGTGCCGGGCGCAATCAACGCCCGCGTTCTGGACGCGCTTTACGACCGGTATGACATCATCCGGATCGACCGGGCCGATCCCGCACTCGTGCCGGCGGATGTCGCCGGGACGATCCGGGGCGTGGCTGTTTCCGGTACGTTCGGCGCGCCGATGTTCGCCCATCTGCCCAATCTGGAGATCGTCGCGAGCTTCGGCGTCGGCTACGATGGCGTGGACGTCAAGGCGGCGGCGGCCCACGACGTCGTGGTCACCAATACGCCCGACGTGCTCGATGACGAGGTTGCCGACACCACGATCGGCCTGCTTATCAATACCGTACGGCAGCTTCCACAGGCCGAGGCGTGGCTTCGCGCGGGTCGCTGGGCTCGCGAAGGCGCCTTTCCGCTGACGCCGCTCAGCCTGCGCGGCCGCAAGGCGGGTCTTTATGGCCTTGGCCGGATCGGCGGCGCCATCGCCGAGCGTCTCAAGGGCTTCGGAATCGAGATCGCCTATCATACCAGGCGCAAACGGGACGACGTGCCCTATGCCTATCACCCGACGCTCAAGGAACTGGCGGCGGCGGTCGATATCCTGATCGCCATCGTGCCGAAGACGCCGGACACCCATAAGACCGTCGACGCCGACATCCTGGAGGCGCTCGGGCCGAACGGCGTGTTCATCAATGTCGGGCGGGGCTGGACCGTGGATGAGGAAGCGCTCGCTTCGGCGCTTGAAAAGGGCGTCATCGCCGCGGCCGGCCTCGATGTCTTCCAGGACGAGCCGAATGTGCCGGAAGCTTTCCTTAAGTTGCCCAATATCTCGCTTCTGCCCCATGTGGCCTCCGCATCGGTGGTGACGCGCGACGCCATGGCCGGGCTTGTGGCGGAGAACGTGATCGGCTGGTTCGAGCGGGGCGGGCCGGTGACGCCCGTACCGGAAACGCCCGTCTCGGCGAGAGGGTGAACCAGGCGCAAGCTTTCGTTAACCTTCCCGCAAGTTTCCGGGCGCATGGTCGAAAGACCGTCGAATCGCCATGGAGGCTTCCGCATGAAAACGCTGACCGTCGTCGCCGTGGCCGGTGTGGCCTCTTTCGGCACTTGGCTGATGGCCGGTTCCGGGGAGCCGGCCATCGACCCGATCGTCTCCCATTCGGTGCCCGCGCACGCAAATACGCACGCCTACACGATCTCCAATATCGTGGCGAAGACCGCCTGTCTTGCCGAGCGGGGCGAAAAGCTTTCCGGTCGCAGCGAGGCTTTCACCGCCGGCCCGGATTGCGATGCGGTATGGCCGGGCCTGTCGAGGGCGCGGACATGGATCAACAATGGCGACGGCACGATGGATGTGGCCGATACGCACGGCGAGGCGATCCTCACCGTGGCGGATGGCGACGGGCTTGCCTATGAGGCGGTCGAGCCGCTCGACGCGCTCTTGACCTTCGTTCCGGCGGACTGAAGCCGCCGCAGCGTGTTTGCGCGGCGGCGCTATTCCGCGGCCGCGCGCCGCGCAGCATCGCGTTTCGTCGCCGCATAATCGCGTGCGGCCCTGCCGAAAGCCGCAAACAGACGGTTGGAAGGCTGATCGGAACCGACCCAGTATTCCGGATGCCATTGCACGCCGACCGCGAACGCCTTCGCGCCAATGACGGAGACCGCTTCGATCGTCCCGTCTTCGGCGACCGCCTCGACGGCAAGCCCCGGAGCCGTTTTCGCAATCGCCTGACGGTGGAGGGAGTTGACGCTGATCTCGCCGGCGCCCAGCACCGAGGCGAGACAGCTGCCTTCCTTGACGACAATCTTCTGGCGAATGCCATAGGCCACGTCGAGGTCCGGCGTATCGGGCTTGCGATGATCCCAGATGCCCGGCTGCTCCTGGATTTCGCTGGCCAGCGTTCCGCCGAGGACGACATTGAGTTCCTGCAAACCGCGGCAGATCGCCAGAAGCGGTATGCCGCGCTCCAGTGCACGGCGAATGAGCGGCAGGCTGGTGGCGTCACGGGCCGGATCGAACGGGCCGTCGGCCTCCGAAGCCGCCTCGCCGTAAAGGGAGGGGTGCAGGTTGGTGCGCGATCCGCTCAGCAGAAGCCCGTCGACACGGTCGAGAATTCCATCGATGTCATTGCCCGTTTCCTGCGCGGGCACGAGAAACACCATGACGTCGGCGCCATTGACGGCGGCGCGGACATATTGGTTGGGTGTCGCCTGCCAGACATTGCCTTCGATCTCCCGGATATCGGCCGGGATCGCGACGACGGGTTTGGACATGAGGGTCTCCGGAAAATGAAATACGAAATGAAGATTTGATATCAAATCCAGGGACAGTCAATTCCTTATTTCCGGCGAAAAGACGGCATCTTCCGGCGCCGGAAGAACGCGGTCCGTTTCCCGCGACGCGCGAAACCCCGGAATCTTGGCATGCGCCATGGAAGAACGGTTAACCAAAGGGCCTTAAATACGCTTATGCACTGTAAAAATTCTGCTGACGAATAATTCAACTCCTGTCGTCGAAAGCTCATGAAGTTGCATAAACAGCCTATGATGGGTTGTGTATTGCTCGCGACAATGGCAATACTACAAGAGAAAGTTGCGCGTACCGGAGGCTGGTTGCAAATGCCCCGGCAAGGAGGACGATTGTCCTTCGCATCGGATAATTTCCCGAAATCATTCATTAAATGTTGGCCGGTAACCCTCAACGATCAAAAGGGGGTGCTGAGCCCATGAAAGACCAGGGTCAAACCGTACTGCCGGCCGACGTTTATCTGTCGTTCGTCAGTTCTCTTTACGGAAATCGCCAGACCCTGTTCGTGGGCATGATCTCGCATGTCATCACGTTTTCCTTCGTCTATACGAAGACCTCCGATCCGTTTTTTCTGGTTTGCAGCGCTCTGGTGATGCTTGTGTGGTCCTTGCGGGCGCTCGGCATGCGGCGCTTCGACAGAGTGAATACCGCCGAGCTCGATATGGGCGGCATTCGCTACTGGGAGAACTGGTACAATAGTGGTGCGGTCGCCACGACGCTCGTCCTGGGATCGGCCTGTACCTACAGCCTCCTCGTCAGCCGCGATGCCTTTGCCGAACTCGCCTGCATTTCGGTGACGTTGGCCACGATGGTTTCGGTCGTCGGCCGCAATTACGGCTCCAGGCGTACCGTGGACTATATCACGCTGTCGGCATGCATTCCGATGGTCGCGGGGTTCCTGGCCCTTCAGGATTTCTATCACGCCGTCCTTGCGGTGCTGATCCTCCCCTTCATCCTGACGACGCGCGCGATGGCCAACGGCGTGCGCACCTTCCTCTATGAGAACGTGCTGGCCGCCCGCAAGATCGCCGTCATCGCCGATCGTTTCGACACCGCGCTGAACAACATGCCGCACGGGCTGTTCATGCTCGATGCCGACCATCGCATCCTCGTCGCCAACCGGCGGGCCTGCGAATTGCTGCATCTCGGCAATCAGGATCGCCTCAAGGATTGTCATCTCGACGTGGTGCTTCGCTACGGCGTGCGCAACGCATTCCTGAGCGCGGAGCAGAGCAACGCGGTCCTGCGTCAGCTCGACGAACTGCTGCGCGGGGAGCGCTCGCGGGCGCTTGTCGAGGTGGTCGAGGGGTTCCATCTCGAATTCACCGCATCGCGGCGGGAAAGCGGCGGCGCCGTGCTGATCTTCGAAGATGTGACGGCCCGGGTACGCGCGGAAAACAAGATCCTGCACATGGTGCGTTTCGACAGTCTGACCGGTCTGCCGAACCGCGCCTGGTTTGCCGAACTGGTCCAGACGTCGCTCAATACGCGCAAGAAATCCGGGACGGTCGGCCTCATGGTTCTGGATGTCGATGATTTCAAGCATGTCAACGACATGCGGGGTCATGTCACCGGCGACCGGCTGCTCTGTGCGATCGCCGATCGCATCGCCCGGGCCTGCGGCGACAGGATCATCGCCGCCCATCTGATGGGCGACGAATTCTTCGTGTTCTTTCCGAACGAGACGAACCGGCGCGACCTCGAGAACCGCATGCGGCAATTCCATGCCGACCTTCGCGGAGCCTATGAGGTCGGCGGGGCGACCCTTCAGGTTTCTTTCAGTGCCGGTTGCGTGACCGTGCAGAGCGCCGATTTCCGGCTGGAGGAAATGCAGATCCGGGCGGACCTTGCGCTGTTCGAGACCAAATCGCGCGCCAAGGGCGGCCTCACGCTGTTCGAGCAGGAGATGGACGCCCGCTACGTCGACCGGCAGAAGCTGAAGGAGGATCTGCGCGAGGCGCTGGCCGGCGACATGCTCTCGGTCGCCTACCAGCCGATGTTCAGGCCCGACGGTCTTCGTATCGAATGCTGCGAGGCGCTGGCGCGCTGGACGCATCCGGAACGCGGGCCGGTCCCGCCGGGCCTTTTCATCAAGGTTGCCGAGGAAATGGGGATCGTCTCCCAGATCACCCGGTCGGTGATCCTGCGGGCCTGCGCGGATTGCGTCGGCTGGCCCGAGCATATGAGCGTCTCCGTGAACCTGTCGGTGCAGGACCTGCACAGCAGCACGCTGATCGATCTCGTGACCGAGGCGCTGGAGAAGGCGGGACTTGCGCCACACCGGCTGCATCTGGAGGTGACGGAGAGTTGTCTCATGGAGGAGCCCGTCAAGGTACGGATGATCCTCCAGGAACTGCGGGCGCGGGGCATCACCATCGCCATCGACGACTTCGGCACGGGCTATTCAAGCCTCAGCTATCTCGACCAGCTGCCGCTCGACATCATCAAGATCGACCGGTCTTTCGTCTGCAACATCAGTGAGGACGCGCGTCGTTTCAAGCTTCTGCGCGGCACGGTCAACCTGGCGCGGGAACTCGATCTGCGCATCGTGGTGGAAGGCGTTGAGACGCGCGAGCAGCTTGCGCTGCTCAATAAATACGATTGTGCCGATCTGGTTCAGGGCTACGTCTTCGCCGCGCCAATGCCGGTCGAGGCGATCCGGGATCTCCAGGAAACGCTGGCCTGCAAGGGCCGCCCGCCCGCCCGCCGCCGCCATCAGATCGCCTGAACCCTTCCATGGCCGGATGCTGACAAACGGAATTCTAATTTAGCGTTAACGATCTGTTAACCTTAATAAATAGTAATTTACACAAATTGTCCCGAATGGGAGATTGTATGCCTTATGGCGCGATGACGCCGTGGAGGCAGTGGGGCTCATGGGGACAATGATCGGCGTGGAAGCGAGGATGAATCGCTTCTCGGACAAGCTTCTCGAACTTCTCGACCGGGTTGAATACCGTCGGGTTGAGACCGGCGAGGACATGGAGGATGTGGCGCGCATCCGCTTCAAGGCCTACAAGATGGCCGATATCCTGCCGCTCAAGGGCAATACGCTCGTCGACGACATCGACTTCGACAGCCACGCCTATGTTTTCGGGATTTACTACGACGAGCGCCTGATCTCGACCGTGCGGCTGCACCATGTAACGCCGGAGCACCGGGTCAGCTCGTCCGGCTCCATCTTCCCGAACGAGATCAACGCGTTTCTCGATGCGGGAATGTCGCTGATCGATCCGGTGCGGCTTGCCGCGGATCCCGAAGTGCTGAGCGAGATGCCGGCCATTCCCTATCTGACGCTGCGCATCGCGACGATGGCGACGGATTATTTCGAGGTCGACCGTTGCCTGCAACTCGTCAAGCCCCAGCATGCGGCGTTCTACAAGCGGGTGTTCGACGCCGACACAATCGTTTCTCCGCAGGGAAACTGCGGCGATTACAATATCGATCTCACGCTGATGGCGACGCGCACGAAGGAAACCCTGCCGCCGCTCTACAGGCGCTTTCCCTTCTTCAAGTCCGAACCCTATGAGCGGCGCATGCTTTTCGCCCGGGGCGCGGATGCGCCTTTCAGCCCGCTCACCGTGCGGCCGACGGCGCGCCGGGCCCACTTCGGCGGCAGCGATCGCATTCAGATTTCCGGCCTGTCGCAGGGCGGCTGAAGCAATTCCGGCGAAAGCGGGAACCGGTTTTGTGCCAGCGGGGCGGTCTCATGGCCGCCCTGTTTTCATCTGCGCCCAATCGGCACGGTTCCGCAGCTTGCCGTTGCGCTTTGCGCCGCCATTGTGTATGGCCTGAGCGATATGAGGGAGCATGCCTGTCGGATTCGGAGGATCGTCGTGTCCTGTCGGCTTTCGGGCATGTCGCGGCAGGTTTTTAGGAGAGACGAATATGGCTGAACATCATGGCGGACCGGCCGAACTCGGCGCGCCGATGGACTATCCCGAGCATGAGAAGACCTATAACTTCTTCATCAACGCCGCCAAGTTCGGCACGTTGTTCTGCGTCACCATTCTCATCGCCATGGCGGCCGCCTTCTTCACCAGCGCGGGCTTCTTCTCGGCGCTGCTGCTGATGATCATCCTCAACGTTCTGGGATATTTCATCCTGCGCTGATACCGGCTTTCCGGCGGCGGACCGAGGACGCCCGGTTCCGGGGTCCTGACCCATCACGACCAGACTCGAGGAGGAGCGGTTTGTGACTGATTGCGTATTCGTGCCCAAGGAATTCGACCTTGCGGAAGGGCGTGTTGCGGCATCCCCCGACAGCGTGAAAAAAATGAAGGCCCTTGGCCTCGACGTGGTCGTCGAAGCCGGCGCAGGCCTGCGCTCGCGCATCCTCGATGCCGATTTCGAGGCCGCCGGTGCGCGGATCGGTTCGGCCGCGGACGGAGCGGCGGCGGATGTCATCCTGAAGGTGCGGCGGCCCGTGAAATCCGAAATCGCCGGTTACAGGTCCGGTGCGACCGTCATCGCCACCATGGATCCCTACGGCAATGACGAGGCCGTCGCCGCGATGGCCGAGGCCGGGCTGTCCGCCTTCGCCATGGAACTGATGCCGCGCATCACCCGGGCGCAGTCGATGGACGTCCTTTCCTCGCAGGCCAACCTTGCGGGCTATCAGTCCGTCATCGACGCAGCCTACGAATTCGACCGCGCCATGCCGATGATGATGACGGCGGCGGGCACCGTGCCGGCGGCGCGGATCTTCGTCATGGGCGCGGGCGTCGCCGGCCTTCAGGCCATCGCGACCGCGCGCCGGCTCGGAGCCGTCGTCTCGGCGACGGACGTTCGCCCGGCCGCCAAGGAACAGGTCGCCTCGCTCGGCGCGAAGTTCATCGCCGTCGAGGACGAGGAGTTCAAGGCGGCGGAGACCGCCGGCGGTTACGCGAAGGAAATGTCGAAGGAATATCAGGCGCGGCAGGCCGAACTGGTCGCCGCCCATATCGCAAAACAGGATATCGTCATCACCACGGCGCTCATTCCCGGCCGTCCGGCGCCGCGTCTTGTCACGCGCCAGATGCTGGCGTCGATGCGGGCCGGCTCCATCGCGGTCGATCTTGCCGTCGAACGCGGCGGCAACGTCGAGGGGGCGATTGCCGGCGAGATCGTCGAGGTGGAAGGGGTCCGGGTGATCGGTCATCTCAACGTCGCCGGTCGCATCGCCGCCTCCGCCTCGCTGCTCTACGCCAAGAACCTCGTCACTTTCCTGGAGACCATGGTCGACAAGGAAAAGAAGGCCCTTTCGCTCGATCTCGAGGACGAACTGGTGAAGGCGACGCTGCTCACGCACGCCGGCGCCGTCGTCCATCCGAATTTTGGCGCGGTGAGCAGGGAGATCGCATGATGGCCAACGAACTTCTGGACAAGGCGATCGTCGAACTCGAACGGGCCGTCGAAGCCGTACGCGTCGCATCGGAATATCTTCCGGATGCGACCGGCGTGATGGCGCATGGGGTATCGGGCGGGGCAATCGATCCCTTCGTCTTCCGTTTTGCGATCTTCGTGCTGTCGATCTTCGTCGGCTATTATGTCGTCTGGTCGGTGACGCCGGCGCTGCATACGCCCTTGATGGCCGTTACCAACGCGATCTCCTCGGTGATCGTGGTGGGCGCGCTGCTTGCCGTCGGCATCTCGCTTTCCGGCATGGCCACGGGCTTCGGCTTCGTGGCCCTGGTTCTGGCATCCGTCAATATCTTCGGCGGCTTCCTCGTCACCCAGCGCATGCTGGCCATGTACAAGAAAAAAGAGAAGTGAGGACGGCCGATGTCTGAAAACCTCGCAGCCTTCCTGTATCTCGTTTCCGGCGTGCTTTTCATCATGGCGCTCCGCGGCCTGTCGCATCCCACGACCAGCCGCCGCGGCAACATGCTCGGCATGACCGGCATGGCCATCGCCATCGGCACGACGCTGCTGCTCGCCATGCCGTCCTTCGGCGGCCTTGCGCTGATCGTGCTCGGCCTTGCCGCCGGCGGCGGGGTCGGCGCCTATATCGCCCGTTCGATCCCGATGACCTCCATGCCGCAACTCGTCGCCGGCTTCCACTCGCTCGTCGGCCTTGCCGCAGTGCTGGTCGCCGCCGCCGCGCTCTATTCGCCGGTCTCTTTCGGCATCGGCGAAATCGGTTCCATCCACGGTCAGGCGCTGGTGGAAATGGCGCTCGGCGCCGCCATCGGCGCGATCACCTTCACCGGCTCGATCATCGCCTTCCTCAAGCTCGACGGGCGTATGTCCGGCAAGCCGATCATGCTGCCCTTCCGGCATGTCATCAATGTCGTGCTGCTTGCGGCGATCGTCTTCTTCATCGTCGGGCTGACGCTGTCGGAAAGTCATTTCGACTTCTGGCTGATCGTCGTCCTCGCGCTCGTTCTCGGCGTGCTGATCATCGTTCCGATCGGCGGCGCGGATATGCCGGTCGTCGTCTCGATGCTGAACTCCTATTCGGGCTGGGCTGCGGCCGGCATCGGCTTCACGCTCGGCAATCTCGCGCTGATCATCACCGGGGCGCTCGTCGGATCGTCGGGCGCGATCCTCTCCTACATCATGTGCAAGGGTATGAACCGCTCGTTCATCTCCGTCATTCTCGGGGGCTTCGGCGGCGAGACGGCGGCGGCGGCCGACGACGGCATCCAGCGCAGTGTAAAGCAGGGTTCGGCCGACGATGCGGCCTTCCTGATGGCGAATGCCTCCAAGGTCATCATCGTGCCGGGCTACGGCATGGCGGTGGCGCAGGCTCAGCATGCGCTGCGCGAGCTGGCCGACAAGCTCAAGGAGCAGGGCGTCGAGGTGAAATATGCGATCCATCCGGTCGCAGGCCGCATGCCGGGTCATATGAACGTGCTGCTGGCGGAAGCCAATGTGCCCTATGACGAGGTTTTCGAGCTGGAGGATATCAACTCGGAATTCGCGCAGGCCGACGTGGCCTATGTCATCGGCGCCAACGACGTGACGAACCCGGCCGCGCGCGACGACAAGACCTCGCCGATCTACGGCATGCCGATCCTGGACGTGGACAAGGCCAAGACCTGCCTCTTCGTCAAGCGCTCCCTCGGCTCCGGCTATGCCGGCATCGACAACACGCTGTTCTACAAGGACGGCACGATGATGCTGCTGGGCGACGCGAAGAAGATGACCGAGGATATCGTCAAGGCCATGAATCACTGATCCGGACATTCTCCGGATCGGAATGGAAATCCCCGCCTTCCCAGCTCCTTGCCAGAGGGGAGCGGCCAAGGGCCAGGAGGTCGATGGCGCGTGCGGCGATATGGTCGACGATCTCGGCGACCGACTGCGGGCGATGGTAGAATGCGGGAACGGGCGGCATCACGATGGCCCCCATCTCCGTCACCGCGCACATGTTTCGCAGATGACCGAGATGCAGCGGCGTTTCACGGGCGATGAGCACCAGCCGACGACGCTCCTTCAGTTGCACGTCGGCGGCGCGCGTCAAAAGCGTATCGGTGCGGCCGGTGGCGACCGCTGAAAGCGTCTGCATGGAGCAGGGAGCGACGATCATGCCGCGCACCGGGAAGGAACCGCTGGCGATCGACGCGCCGATATCGCCGATCGGATGATGATGGCGGACGAGAGGCAGAAGCGCCGCAAGCGCGCCTGCTCCGCATTCCAGATCGAGCGTACGCCGCGCCGCGTCGGAAACGACGAGATGGGTCTCGATGCCCGGCAGGGCGGCAAGCCGCTCGACGACCCGCTTGCCGAGGGCAGCCCCCGAGGCTCCGGAAATACCGACGATAACCCGCTCGACGCTCATCGCGCCGTCTCTTGCAGGCCGAGGGAGGTCCACAGACCGTCGACCCGGGCGATCACGTCCGGCGTCATCGCGAGCACACGGCCCCATTCGCGGTCGGTCTCGCCGCCGATCTTCGTGGTGGCATCCAGTCCGAGCTTGCCGCCAAGGCCGGATTTCGGGGAGGCGAAATCGAGATAGTCGATCGGCGTGTTTTCCACGACCATCATGTCGCGGCTCGCGTCGAAGCGGGTGGAAAGCGCCCAGATCACGTCCGGCCAGCTTTTCACGTTGATGTCCTCGTCCACGGCGATGATCAGTTTCGTGTAGTTGAACTGCGGCAGCATGGACCAGAGGCCCATCATGACCCGGCGCGCCTGACCCGGATAGCGCTTGTCGATGGAAACGACCATGGCGCGATAGGAGCAGGCCTCCGGCGGCAGCCAGAGGTCGCGGATCTCCGGGAACTGCCGCTTCACCAGCGGTACGAAAAGCTCGTTCATCGCCTCGCCGAGCCGTGACGGTTCGTCCGGCGGGCGGCCGGTATAGGTGGAAAGATAAAGCGGGGCTTTCCGCATGGTGATTGCCGAAAGCGTGATCACCGGGAACGGTTCGACGGCGTTGTAATAGCCGGTATGATCGCCATAGGGGCCTTCATCGGCCGTCTCGCTTGCCGATACGCTGCCTTCAAGCACGATTTCCGCGCTGGCGGGGACAGGTAGCGCGACGGTCACGCCACGCGTCGTCTCCTGCCGCCGGCCGGCGAGCACGCCGGCGAAACTGAGTTCGCTCATGCCGTCCGGCAGCGGCATGACGGCCGACAGGATCGTCGCGGGATCGGCGCCGATGACGACGGCCACCGGCATATCGAGGCCAAGCGCCTGCCAGAGACGATGATGACGCGCGCCGCCGCGATGCGCCAGCCAGCGCATGACGAGCCGTTTTGGCCCTAGCTTCTGCATCCGGTAGATACCGACATTGACATCCGCCGGATCGTCCGGCGCCCGTGTGATGACAAGCGGCCAGGTGACGAGCGGGGCGGGTTCTCCCGGCCAGCAGGTCTGGACCGGCAGGCGGTCGAGGCTGGCGTCGTCGTCTTTCCAGAGGATTTCCTGACAGGGCGCGCGACGTCTCTCGCGCGGGGCCATCGACAATGCCGCCTTGAGATGCGGCAGCTTCCGCCAGGCGTCGCGCATCGAGCCGGGTGGCTGCGGATCGCGCAGATCGGCAAGGAAGGCGGCAAGTTGCGGCAGGCCGCCGGCTTCGAGGCCGAAGCCCCATTCGATCCGTTCACGGGTTCCGAACAGATTGGCGAGAAGCGGAATGGGCTGGATCCGGCCGGCGGCGTCCATCGGACGTTCGAACAGCAGCGCCGGCCCTTCCTCGGCCAGCACGCGGCGATGAATCTCGGTGATGTCGTGGACGAGCGATACGGGTTCGGAAATGCGCTTCAGCCGCGCCCGCCGCTCCAGCAGCGCGACGAAATCCTGGAGGCCGTCGAAACGGCGTGGAATGGAGGCGTCTGCTTTCATGCGGCCTGCTTGCCGGGGAAAAATCTTTCGGTCTTTGACCTGGCACAAACTCGGCGACGGCAAGGCTCCATAGGCTCCGCTTATTCGTTTCCGACACAGGCCAGGTCCATGCCATCCTTTCCGCCGTTTCTTGCAAGATCGATCGACGTCACGCCGCTGTGGCTGGTGGAGCGGGTGGCGCGGACGATCTTTTCCGGCGTCCTCAGGGCGCATCCCGATCTTTTCGAACGGCTGGGCGACTACCGGCAGACCCGATACGGCTTCGCGCCCGTCGATCTGCCGCTGCATTTCGCCGTCGTTCCGGCGACACAAAGCCTGATCGTCTCCCGGCGCGGACAGTCCCAGCCCGTCGACGCCCGCATCGAAGGGCCGCTGGTGCTCCTGCTCGGTCTGCTCGAAGGCCGCTGCGATGCGGATGCGCTGTTCTTCTCGCGGGATCTGGCGGTCACCGGCGACATGGAAGCCATGCTGGCTTTGCGCAATGCGCTCGACGACAGCACCATCGACCTGCCGCGCGAGATCGGCGCTCTGGCCGGCCCCTTTTCGCCGCTGGTCGCCGGCACCGCGCGCTATATCCGCGCCCGGGCACTGGAAGGAAGGGACGTGACATGGAACTGATCTGCCCGGCCGGAACACCCGCGGCCTTCCGGGAGGCGGTCGAAGCGGGCGCCGATGCGGTCTATTGCGGCTTTCGCGACGAAACCAACGCCCGCAATTTTCCGGGCCTGAACTTCAGCCGCCAGGAGATGCGCCAGTCGATCGGGCTTGCCCGCGGCAAGGGCGTTTCGACCTTCGTCGCGCTCAATACCTTCATGCGGGCCGGCGCCGAGGCGCTGTGGTATTCGGCGGCCGATGATGCCGTGGCGATGGGGGCCGACGCGCTGATCCTCGCCGATTTCGGCCTGATGGCCTATGTCGCCGAAAAATATCCCGACCAGCGCCTGCACGTCTCCGTCCAGGCGTCAGCCTCCAACCCCGATGCGATCCGTTTCCTTATCGAGGCCTTCGCGGCGAAGCGGGTCGTGCTGCCGCGCGTGCTCACCGTGCAGGATATCGCCCGGCTGACGCGGCAGATCGATTGCGAGGTGGAGGTCTTCGCCTTCGGCGGGCTCTGCGTCATGGCGGAAGGGCGCTGCTCGCTGTCTTCCTACGCTACGGGAAAGTCGCCCAACATGAACGGCGTCTGCTCGCCGGCCAGCCATGTGCGCTACCGGCAGGACGGGACGGACCTCGTTTCGGAGCTTGGGGCCTATACGATCAACCGCTTCGGCCCCGGCGAGGCCTCCGGCTATCCGACCCTCTGCAAGGGGCGTTTCGAGATCGGCGACGTCCAGGGCTACGCTTTCGAGGATCCCGTGTCGCTCGATGTCGTCGACCAGATCGACGCGCTGAAGGCGGCCGGCGTCTCGGCGCTCAAGATCGAGGGGCGGCAGCGCGGCAAGGCCTATGTGGCGGAAGTCGTTTCCTCGCTGAAGAAGGCGCTTGTCGCAAGTCCCGAGGAACGCGCGGCGCTCGTCGCACGGCTGCGCACGATGAGCGAAGGTCAGCGCACCACCGCAGGCGCCTATGAAAAGCGCTGGCGCTAGAGCATTTCCAGCAAAGGTGCGAAGCGGCTTTGCGTCCGGAAATGCGGCTAAAACAATAAGATAGAGCGGTTCTGCCGAACCTGTGGAAATCAGAGCCGCTCTAGACGAAATCCAGGAGCAGACATGACGGTGACAGCAACAGCCGCACTCAGCCTCGGGCCGGTCTATTTTCTCTGGGACGGACCGAAATGGCGGGACTTCTATTTCCGGATCGCCGATGAGGCGGCGGTCGAACATGTCACGCTCGGCGAGACGGTCTGTTCCAAGCGCCAGCATTTCAGCGAGCCGCATATCGCCGAGGTCGTCGAAAGACTGGAGGCGGGGGGCAAGACCGTGACGTTCTCGACGCTCGCCATGGTGACGCTGGAGCGGGAGAGCCGCCATGTCAGGGATCTCATTCGCGACAGCGTCCATCCGGTCGAGGCGAACGACCTTTCCGCGCTCGGCCTTCTCAAGGGACGGCCGCATTCGATCGGCCCGCTGGTGAATGTCTACAATGCCGCGACGGCGCGCGTGCTTGCCGCTCGCGGGGCGGAAAACATCTGTCTGCCGCCTGAACTCCCGGCCAGTTCCATTCAAGGAATTCTGGCGGCCATGCCGGGCTTCTCCTTCGAGATTTTCGCCTTCGGCCGAATGCCGCTCGCCATCTCGGCGCGCTGCGCCCACGCGCGCTCGAAGGGGCTGACGAAGGACAATTGCCAGTTCATCTGCGGCGATGAGCCGGACGGCCTGCCGCTGCGTACGCTCGACCGGCAATCCTTTCTCGTGCTGAACGGCGTGCAGACCATGTCCAACAGCTGCGCGGTGCTTCTCGACGATCTGGCGCCGCTGGTGAAAGCCGGCCTCAACCGGGTGCGCCTCTCGCCGCAGGATTGCGACATGGTGCGGGTGGCGGATCTCTATCGCGGCGTTCTCGATGGCCGGATCGACGGCGAGGGAGCGATTGCGGACCTTGCCAGGGTCTATCCCGGCGTCCGATTCTCGAACGGCTTCCTCCACCATCAGGAGGGCGCGGCCTGGGTCTCGCGTGGCCGGAACGCGGCATCGGGAGGCGACTGAGCGCGCCTCTCACGCAAAGACGTTGCGATCTTCCGCCCTTGCCGAGAGCAAGGCTTCCAGCATCATCTTTTCCGAAAAGACATGACGGCGCAGGGCCTCCTGGAAGCCGACGATCATTCGAAAGACCGTCTCGGAAGACAGGGCGCAACGATCCTCCGCGACCGCTTTCAGCGTGCTGGCCAGTTCTTCCGCCGCCATCCGGTCGCAGCGGTGCTCGGCTTTCCACTGCGCGATCGCGGTCGTTGCGAAGGCGGAGCCGGCATGACGGTCGAAGTCCGGAAAAAGCAGCCGTTCCTCAAGATCGTGGACGGCCTTCAGAAGCGGCGGCATCGCGTCGGCAAGCGCCCGCAATTCAACGGCGACATCCGGCTCGCCCGCCACCTGCTCAAGGCGCAGGCAAAGATCGAGCAGATTGCCGTGCAGGGTCTCCAGCCGACCGATATCGGCGGCGGCAAAGGTCGGTCCGTTCATCGTCCCGTCCTCTACTGGCCGAAGAAAAGCACGACGGCGATCGCCGCCGAGGCTGCGACCGCAGAAAGCGTTCCGGCTCCCTGCAATACGCCCATGCGATAGAGCATCAGCGCAAAACCGGCAATGACCGGCGCGGCGACGACGAGGCCGAACTGTGCATCCGTCATGGAAGAGTTCCTTTCTTTCACAGCCATCCTGCCGCAGGCGGGCAGACATCTCTTTGCGCCCGCGCAAAGAACCCGGCGGGCCGCTCCGGTAGACGGTCGGCATGGCAACGACGGAAGATATCGGCCTGTCGGTCGGCAAGACGGAGAGCGGCGGGGATGCGGATTCCCTGCTGCTCTGGATTCTGGTATGGAGCGAACTCATCGCTTTCGGCGCGCTGCTCGTCGCCTTCATGGTGATGACGGTGGCCGATGTGGAGGGTGCGGCGCTCCTGCGCTCCCATCTCCATCCGGGGCTTGCGGCGCTCAATACCGTGCTCCTTCTTCTCAGCGGCTGGCAGGCGGCGCTCGCGGTGCGTCTCGGCGACGGGCCGGTGCGCCGGCCTCTGGTGCTTGCGGCGCTTTTCGGCCTCGGTTTCGCCGCGGTGAAGCTTTTCGAATATTCACTTGAGGCGCGTTCCGGCATCGGTGGTGCGGGGGCGCTTGCGGAACTCTACTTCCTCGTTACCGGCTTCCATCTGCTGCATGTCGTCTTCGGCTCGGGCATTCTCTGCCTCGTCGCCTGGCGGCCGTCGCGGGGCAATGTCGTTCTTATCGCCACGCTCTGGCACGCGATCGATCTGGTCTGGCTGGTGATGTTCCCGATCGTCTATCTCACCTGAGGCGCCCATGACCCGACAGGCCCGTGAACAGTTCATCGCCACGCTCGCCATGCTGCTGACGCTCGCCGTCGGCGGCGCATTTGTCGGGGGGCTGAGCGGCGGCCTTCTGGTGCCGATCATCGCCGTGCTCATCATGGCCTATGCGAAGGGCCGCTTTGTCATCCTCGATTTCATGGAACTGCGCGAAAGCGGCGGCCTGATGCGTTCCGCATTGCTTGCATGGCCGGCGCTGCTGCTCCTGCTCGCTCTTCTGCGCACCGTCACCGTAACGCTGATGGGCTGATGAATTGCGCTCTTTGCCGGAGCGCAAAGACGATTTTCTCCGCACCGTTAGAACGACGACGTCCCGCACTGCCGGCGAGGGGATCGCCGACGACACAGTCGGCGGGATTACGGCTAGGGAAAGGACCTGGGGATGGCAGAGCGCCTAACCAAGACAGGGGCCCGCAACGTCTTTTACGGCGGGTCCATCTTCTTCTTCACGATATTCGTGGGGCTTACGGCACACAGTCACTACCACATACGGACGTCCTCCACCGACGAGTCGACGCTGACCGACAGCGTCGCGCGTGGAAAGCACGTCTGGGAAAAGAACGCCTGCATCAATTGCCATACGCTTCTCGGCGAGGGCGCCTATTTCGCGCCGGAACTCGGCAATGTCTGGAAACGCTACGGCGGCGTGGAGGACCCCGAAGGCGCGCGCGAAACGATGAAGGCCTGGATGGCTGCGCAGCCGAGCGGGATAGAGGGCCGGCGACAGATGCCGCAATTCAATCTCACCGAACAGGAACTCGACGATCTGGCCGATTTTCTCGAATGGACGAGCCGGATCAACACCCAGAACTGGCCACCGAACGATGCCGGCTGACCGATTGCGTTCAGGAGACAAGACATGAAGTATCAAACGCAGAAGGTCGCCATGCTGTATTTTTACGGCGCGCTCGGCCTCTTCCTCGCCCAGGTTCTCTTCGGCGTTCTGGCCGGCATGATCTATGTCCTGCCGAACACGCTCTCCGAACTGCTGCCTTTCAACATCGTGCGCATGATCCACACCAATGCGCTCGTCGTCTGGCTGCTCATGGGTTTCATGGGCGCGACCTACTACATGATCCCGGAGGAAACCGAAACGGAGCTTTACAGTCCGAAACTCGCGGTGATCCAGTTCTGGCTGTTCTTCGTCGCGGCGGGCCTGACGGTGGTCGGCTATCTCTTCCGCATCCATGAGGGGCGCGAATTCCTGGAACAGACCTTCGCCGCGAAGGTCGGCATCGTCATCGTCGTGTTGATGTTCCTGTTCAACATCACCATGACGGCGCTGAAGGGCCGCAAGACGACGGTCATCAACATCCTGCTGTTCGGCCTGTGGGGGCTCGCGCTCTTCTTCCTCTTCGCTTTCTACAATCCGACCAACCTCGCGCTCGACAAGCTGTACTGGTGGTACGTCATCCATCTGTGGGTCGAGGGCGTCTGGGAACTGATCATGGCCTCGGTTCTGGCCTTCCTGATGATCAAGCTCAACGGCATCGACCGCGAGGTCGTGGAAAAATGGCTCTATGTCATCGTTGGCCTGGCGCTCTTTTCGGGCATTCTCGGAACGGGGCATCACTATTACTGGATCGGCGCGCCGGGCTACTGGCAGTGGATCGGTTCCCTGTTCTCGACGCTCGAAGTGGCGCCGTTCTTCACCATGGTCATCTTCACCTTCGTGATGACCTGGAAAGCCGGCCGCAACCATCCCAACAAGGCGGCGCTGCTCTGGTCGATCGGCTGCTCGGTCATGGCCTTCTTCGGTGCAGGCGTCTGGGGCTTCCTGCACACCCTGTCGTCGGTCAACTACTATACCCACGGCACGCAGGTCACCGCGGCGCATGGCCATCTCGCCTTCTTCGGCGCCTACGTCATGCTGAACCTCGCCATCATGGCCTACGCCATTCCGGAGATCCGTGGTCGCGCGCCCTTCAACCAGTGGCTCTCGATCGCCAGCTTCTGGATCATGTGCACGGCCATGTCGGTAATGACTTTCGCACTCACCTTCGCAGGCGTCGTGCAGATTCATCTCCAGCGGGTTCTGGGCGACAGTTTCATGGACGTGCAGGATCAGCTCGCCCTGTTCTACTGGGTCCGCCTCGGCTCGGGTGCTGCGGTGCTGATATCGGCGCTGATGTTCGTCTGGGCCGTGCTCGTGCCGGGACGGGAGCGATCGGACAGCCTCACCCGCATGGTGCAGCCGGCGGAGTGAGCCGAGGCCGGCCCCGCCTTCCCGCGGGGCCGGTATTTCTTCCTGGAGATTCGTGGAGATAGAAATGAATGTCATCCTGAAGGATACCCCGCGTGCGACGCCGTCCGTCCCGGCCTACAGCCCCTCGGGCAACGAATGCGCGCTGTTCGAGAAAGCCTGGGAGCGTCGGCTTCCGCTGTTGCTGAAGGGGCCGACCGGCTGCGGCAAGACCCGCTTCGTCAGCCATATGGCCGCAAGGCTCGGCCTGCCGCTTGCACCCGTCTCCTGCCACGACGACCTTTCCGCCGCCGACCTGACGGGCCGCTACCTGCTCAAGGGCGGCGATACGGTCTGGGTGGACGGTCCTTTGACCCGTGCGGTGCGCGAGGGCGGCGTCTGCTATCTCGACGAGATCGTCGAGGCGCGAAAGGACGTCGCCGTGGTGCTGCATCCGCTCACCGACGACCGCCGCATCCTGCCGCTGGAGCGCACCGGCGAAGTGTTGGAAGCGCCGGAGAGCTTCATGCTCGTGGTTTCCTACAACCCGGGCTATCAGAACCTGCTGAAGGCGCTGAAGCCCTCGACGCGCCAGCGCTTCGTGGCGATCGAGTTCGACTTCCTGCCGAAGGCGGCGGAAATCGCCGTGGTGGCGATGGAAAGCGGACTGGATGAGGCCCGTATCGCGCCGCTCGTCGAGCTTGCCCATCGGCTGAGGGCGCTGAAGGGCCATGATCTGGAGGAGGGTGTCTCGACGCGCCTTCTGGTCTATTGCGCCTGCCTCATCGACAGCGGCATGACGATGCGCGAGGCGGTGCGCGCGGCGATGATCGAACCGCTCACCGACGAGCCCGACGTCAGGACGGCGCTCCTGGAAATCGCCGACGCGATGATCCGCTGAGGCCGCCATGCTGGATTTCCTGGAGCTTGAGGAAACCGTCGGCCGGGCCTGGCACCGGCTGGTCGGCAAGGCCGGAACCTGGCCGCGCCATCCGGATCATGCGGTCCGGCTGGAAGATGTAAGGTCCATGCTCGCCGTCTGCTTTCGCGGCTTCGGCGGGCAGGGCGCGGTGCAGATCGCGCCGGCCCGCGGGCGCAGCTCGACGCACCGCCTGAGGCTTCGGGAACGCATGGGACTCGGCGAGGAGAAGCTGGTGCAGCCCGGTCGCGACCATGCGACATTGATGCTGCCGGGCGAAATCGATCTTTTCGCCGACCGCAATCTCAACCGCGACCTCTATATCTGGCTTGCCGCCGCCATGGCGACGATGCCGCTCGACCGGATCGTCAGGGATGACCCGCTCCAGCGCGACCTGGCCATCCTCCAGCGGGCGGAAGTGACCGCGAAACTTGTCCTCACCGCCTTTCCGGGACTGGCTCGCCGCTACGCCCGGCTTTGTGCGGCGACACTGGCGGCGCGTCGCAGCCGGCCGCTGCCATCCGTCGAACGGCATGTCGAAAACCGTATCCTCAGCCTGCTGAAAAAGGGCGCGGGGCAGACCGAGAACACGCTGCCGGTGATCTTTCCGCATCGTGCGCCACCGGGCTATCTGCCGATGCTGCCCGTGCCGCTCTGGCCGGACGCGTTGCTGCGCGCGGAAGGCGAGGGACGGGGAGATGAGGATCAGCCGGCCACCGGCGGCGACCCGCAGGGCCTGGAGAACGGCAGGCATATGGCGGAGCGCGAGAAGGCGGAAAACCGCACGACCGAGCGTAGCCCTTTCATCCTCAACCGGTTCGAGAAGATCCTCGCCATGGCGGAAATGGTCAATGTCGATCGTCCCGGCGACGACAGCGACGATCATGACGCATCGGCTGCCGACGAATTGGATGACATGACGCTCGGCGAGCGCAAGGGACGCCCCGCCGCCCGCTTCCGCTTCGATCTCGATCTGCCGCCGGAAGCGCTGGATCATACGCGGCTCACTGGGGAATACACCTATCCGGAGTGGGATTACCGCACCGCCGCCTACCTGCCGGATCATTGCCGGGTGTTCGCCTCGCCGGCCCCGGACGCCGCCGCGGCGCCGGACGCCGATGCGGACACGAAGAGCCTCATCCGCCGGGTGCGCCGGCAGTTCGAGGTGCTGCGCCCCCGTCACGAGATGCTGCGGGCGCAGATCGATGGTCCAGACCTCGACCTCGACGCCGTCGTGCGGGCGCGAAGCGACCTTGCCGCCGGCGGCCAGGGCAGCGACCGGATTCATCTGATGAGCCGGCCGCAGGTGCACGATCTCGCCGTTACCATTCTGGTCGACGTATCCCTGTCGACCGACGCCTGGTTCGACGACCGTCGGGTGCTCGACGTGGAGAAGGAGGCGCTGCTGGTGCTCGCCCATGGCCTTGCCGCCTGCGGCGACAGCCATTCGATCCTGACGTTCACGTCACGGCGGCGCTCGTGGGTGCGGGTGGAAACGGTCAAGGACTTCGGCGAGCCGATGAACCGGGGCGTCGAGGCGCGCATCGCGGCGCTGAAGCCGGGATTCTACACCCGGATCGGACCGGCGATACGCCATGCGGCGGCAAAGCTCAAGGAACAGCCGAACCGGCGGAAACTGCTGCTGGTCCTGACGGACGGCAAGCCGAACGACGTCGATCATTACGAAGGCCGCTTCGCGCTGGAAGACAGCCGGCGGGCGGTCACGGAAGCGCGCCGCGCGGACGTCAGCGTATTCGGGGTGACCGTCGACCGGGAGGCGCAGGCCTATGTGCCGGCGATCTTCGGCCACAACGGTTATGCCATTGTCAGCAATATCGCCCGGCTGCCGGCTGCGCTGCCGGCGATTTATCGTGGTCTTGTGGGATAGAGGGCGCAGGACCGCGAGGAAAGGCCCGGCATGTTGCACCCATGCCGGGCCTTTTTCGTCTCGTCTCTCAGGCGGCCTTGCTGTGCGTGCGGGTCGAACGGTCGAGATAGGCGTCGAAGGCGGCGGCAACCGCGCGGATGATGAAGCGATGCTCCTGCCGCACGGTGATCGTGCCGCCGCGGATATCGATAGCCCCGTCCGCCTTCAGCGCCGCCAGCCGTTCGTTCCCCTCGAAAAGCGGGGCTGCATCGAAGCCGTGACGGGCGGCGATGGATGTGACGTCGACGCGGAAATCGCACATCAGTCGCTCGATGATCTCGGCGCGCAGCCGGTCGTCGGCGGTCAGCCTGTAGCCCTTCGCGGTCGCAAGCCGGCCGGATGCGATACGCTGGGCGTAGAGGCCCGGCGGCACTTCGTTCTGGATGTAGCCTTCTGCCGTCCGGCCGATCGCTGAGGCTCCGAAACCGATCAGCGTGGTGCAGGCATCGGTCGTATAGCCCTGGAAATTGCGCCGCAGCTTGCCCTGTCTGGCGGCCCGTGCGAGGTCGTCGTCGGGCAGGGCGTAATGGTCGAGGCCGATGCGGATATAGCCGGCGGCGGCCAGCGTCTCGGCAATCGCCTCCGCCTGCTCGATGCGCATCGCCGCATCCGGCAGGGCGCGCTCGTCTATCAGCCGCTGGTGTTTCTTGAAGGACGGGATATGGGCATAGCCGAAAACCGCGAACCGCTCCGGCCGCATCCGTGCCGCCACCCGCGCGGTCTCGACGCAGGAAGCGACGGTCTGATGCGGCAGGCCGTAGATGAGGTCGAAGTTGATGCCCCTCACGCCGGCCTCGCGCAGTCGCGCCACGGCGTCCGCCGTCTGCGCCTCGCTCTGGATGCGGTTGATCGCCTTCTGCACGACGGGGTCGAAACTCTGCACGCCAAGGCTTGCACGGGTGACGCCCGCTTCGCCGAGCGCCCCGGCCATTTCGGATGACAGCGTACGAGGATCGATCTCGACGGCGATCTGCACCCCCGCCGCGAAGGAGAAACGGGCGCGCAGGAGGCCGATCAGGTCGCGAAATTCCTCCGGCTGCATGATGGTCGGCGTGCCGCCACCGAAATGAACATGACGTATTCGGGGCTGATTGCCGATCTTGTCGGAAACCAGCGCGATCTCCTTCCGCAGCACGTCGATATAGTCGAGGATCGGTTCGTCGCGCTGGGTGATGGTGGTGTGACAGCCGCAATACCAGCACATCGAGCGACAGAAGGGGATATGCAGATAGAGCGAGGCATCCTCCTGGGGTCTGATGGCCGAGAGCCAGTCGCCATAGGTCCCGGTTCCGATGGTGGGGGAAAAGCTGGGAGCTGTGGGATAACTCGTGTAGCGAGGAAGCCGTGCCTCGCCGTGTTTCTCGATCATGGCCTGTTGCATCGCATATTCCTTTGTCCGGCTCGGTGAATGGCGGCAGGCTAGGCGCGGGAGGGAGGACTTTCTTTGCGAAAGGCCAAGCAGCCGGTCATTTCGAGGCGATTTCCAGGCCGGTCGGAGGCGAGTGAGGGGAAGAACGACCGCGCCTTCAGAAAGGCGTGCGGCGTTTTCGTATAAGCATCGGCCCGTATTCCAGGCAGAAAAGACTGAAGGCGGCGATCCATAGCAACGCGGAGACGCCGTGGATCGCGGCGCCCGCCTCGAGAAGGATTTCTCCGAAGGGACGCAGCAGCGCGCAAAGGACCAGCGCCGCGTAGGACATCACGGTCGGACGCGATGCTGCGAGCGCGCGGCCGGTGTGGCCGAGGCTTGCCCGGGTCATCATCGCCAGCATCATGCAGGCGATCGCGCCGACGGAAAGCAGGTGCAGCGCGGAGCGTTCCCCGATGAGGCCGGAGGCCGCAAGGGCGACAGCGAGAAAGCCGAGCGGAACGAAGGCATAGGCCACATGCAGAACGGCAAGCAGCCTTTCCGGCAGCACCGTCCAGCCGCGCCAGCGATAAAGGCGGATGCCATGCAGGGTGGCGGCGATGAGGCCCGACACCGCCGTCACCGGATGCAACGGGGCGAAGGTCCAGGCCGAAAACGCGCCGACGCCCGCAAGAAGGGCGATGCTGTCGAAGCGGTTGTAAGGCACGGGGAAGTCGGTGCGGCCGGATCTGGCGAGCCAGTTGCGGGTAAAAGCCGGCAGGACGCGCCCGCCGACGATCATCACCAGAACGACATAGGCCGCCGTGCCAAGCCGGCTCGCCACGGCGGCATCGCCACCGCCAATCGCCGCGATATGAAAGAGGCCATTGGCGAGCGCCAGCGCCAGCAGACCGCCGAGCACTTTCAGGTCCTTCCATTTGCGCGCCGCCACGACCGGCTGGGTGCAGACGGCCAATAGCGCCGGCAGGAAAAGACCGTCGATCGCCGCGGCGACAATGACGCCGGCGCTGTCCGAAGCCAGCAGGGCGATGCGCCCGGCGCACCAGAGCGTGAAGAGCGCTGCAAGCGGCATGCCCGAAAGCGGCAGGCTGCCGGTCCAGTTCGGAACCGCCGTCAGCAGGAACCCGGCGAGCACGGCCGGAGCAAAGCCGAAGAGCATTTCATGCGCATGCCAGTTGGATGCGCCATAACTTTCCATGAAGAGGATGCGGTCGGTGATCAGGGCGAGCCATAGCGCCATGGCGAGGATAGCCCAGAGGCCGCTTCCTAGGAAGAACGGGCGAAAGCCGTAGGAGAACAGGACCGGGCCGATGCGGGAAACGCCGCGCGGCGCGCCATCGTTCGTATGTGCGCCGGTTTGTCCTGCATTCATGACGGCCTCGGTTTCCGGGGTTTTCCAGCTCTTTATAGTGACGGCGGCGGCTTGCTTCTTTGCGAGGTGACAAAGAACAAAAGCCTCCCTGCCAAGATGCCGCACCCCTGCGGCATGTATATTTGTCCCATCTCAAAGAGGTTGTCAGGGATGCTCCTAGAACAGAGACGACAGGGGCGATCCGCGCTCCGTCCTTCAAGAAGGAGAAAAGCAATGACTGAGCAGTTTCAGATGACCCGCCGCACCATTCTGGGCGGCGCCGCCTTTGCCGGCGTGCTGACGCCGATCATTGCAGGGTCGGCGGCCCGGGCGGAGGAAACCCCCGTCAAGGTGAGCGCGGCCGCCGCGCCCGTCGATATCTCGACGCTGGAACGCGTGAAGGTCGAACTGGTGAAGCCGCCTTTCGTCCACGCCCATACGCAGAAGGCCGAGAGCGGTCCGAAGATCTACGAATTCACCATGACGATCGAGGAAAAGAAGATGATCCTCGACGACAAGGGAACGGAGATCCACGCCATGACCTTCGACGGCTCGGTTCCCGGCCCGCTGATGGTCGTGCACCAGGGCGACTATGTCGAACTGACGCTGATCAACCCCGAGACCAACGAGTTGCAGCACAATATCGATTTCCACTCGGCGACGGGCGCGCTCGGCGGCGGTGCGCTGACCATCGTCAACCCGGGTGAGCAGACCGTATTGCGCTTCAAGGCCACCAAGGCCGGCGTCTTCGTCTATCACTGCGCACCTCCCGGCATGGTCCCCTGGCATGTCACTTCGGGCATGAACGGCGCCATCATGGTGTTGCCGCGGGAAGGGCTCACCGACGGCCAGGGCAACGAGCTTGTCTATGACCGCGTCTACTATGTGGGCGAGCAGGACTTCTACATTCCGCGCGATGCCGACGGGAACTTCAAGAAGTACGAAACCGCCGGAGACGCCTATCCCGACATGCTGGAGGTCATGCGCACGCTCACGCCGACCCATGTGGTCTTCAATGGCGCCGTCGGCGCGCTGACCGGCGACAACGCGTTGCAGGCCGAGGTGGGCGAGAAAGTGCTGATCGTGCATTCGCAGGCCAACCGTGACACCCGTCCGCACCTGATCGGCGGGCATGGCGACTATGTCTGGGCGACCGGCAAGTTCCGCAACCCGCCGGATCTCGATCAGGAGACCTGGTTCATTCCCGGCGGCACGGCGGGGGCGGCTTTCTACACCTTCGAGCAGCCGGGCATTTACGCCTATGTCAACCACAACCTGATCGAGGCTTTCGAACTGGGGGCTGCCGCTCACTTCACGGTGACCGGGGAGTGGAACGACGACCTGATGACCTCGGTCACCATGCCGAGCGGCGTCTGACGCCCACGATGCCGGCACGCCGGCCGCAAGGCGGGCGTGCCCTCTCCGGCGGGCCGCCCCGGCGGCCCGGTTCCCAACCGGCGACCGTCCGGGTGCAGACGAAGCCATCCGGTCGATGCGCGAGGAGGCCATAATGGTCGCGCTTGCTTTAAAACCCGGAAATCCCTGGCCATCGCTTGCCGTTCCCGTCCTGCTGCTGGCCGTTCTCGTCGGCGCGGTGGCGGTGAAGGCCGATCTGATCGGCGGTCCGGCCCCCGGTTCCGTACTGGCGGAACCGCCGACGGTGGAAATCGCTCCGCGCCGCTTCGAATATCGCGATAACGGCGAATTCTTCCGCAACGGTTTTGCCGTCGATGGTCCGGTTCGCGCCGTCACCATGCGGCGCCCGCTGACGATCATGAAGTATCAGGTCAGCGCCGCCGACTACGGACGTTGCGTAGCCGATGGCGCGTGTGCTCCGGCGGAGCCCGGCTTTGTGGCGACTGATCCCGCCGACACGCCGGCAACGGGCGTCAGTTATGACGATGCGATGGCCTATGCCGGCTGGCTCAGTGCCCGGACTGGCCAGATCTGGACCCTGCCGGACGATCGCGATCTGGCGTTTGCGGCCGGCACACGCTTTCCCGACGACGCACTCGGCGTCGATATCAACAGCACCAATCCCGCCGACCGGTGGCTGGCCGACTACCGTCGCGAAGCGGCGCGCCAGGCGTCGCGCGATCCCGTCCCGCAGCCACTTGGCCGCTTTGGCGAGAACGAGTTCGGACTTGCCGATTTCGCCGGCAACGTCTGGGAATGGACATCGACCTGCAACCGTCGTGTCAATCTCGACCGGGCAGGCAACGTGGTGAACGACACCTCGTCATGCGGGATCTATGTCGCGAGCGGCAAGCACCGGGCGGCGATGAGTTCGTTCGTACGCAACCCGAAGGGCGGCGGCTGCGCCGTCGGCGTCCCGCCGGATAACGTCGGCTTCCGCCTCGTCAAGGATACGCGCTGGTATGCGCCGCTCCTCGCCGCCCTGCGCAAGAGCGGGCTTCCACTGTGAAGCCCGTGTTTCGCGCGGGCTCCTTCGTCTTTGCAACGATAGGCAAGTGACTTGCAGTCTATATTCGGGCTTTCGCCGCTTTATTCAGTTTCGCGGAATATAGGTAGCAAGATCTCGTGAAATCGATATATTCTTGTATATATAACGAAATTGACTTTGTGCAAGTAAATTTATGACTATAAAAGTATAGTTTATTATACTTTCTTTCTGCGTTCGCGATGCTACTATTGCCGGCATGATTTGCAGTCGGAGGAAGCGCGCCTTGTCCGAAGTTTCGACAGACCACCTACCTCCGGAAACGTCAGGAAAGCGCCGGCGCCGCGAACTGCTCACGTTTTTCGTTCTGGCTTTCGGCATCTGGCCCATCGTCGCCGTCGGCGTGGTCGGCGGGTACGGCTTCCTCGTCTGGATGTTCCAGATCCTCTATGGGCCTCCCGGCCCGCCCGGTCAGTGAGGGCCGGGAAATGGAGCAGCAAAGCCTTTCCCGAAGGAACTTCCTGAGAGCCGGCTGGCGCGCCGAAACGGCCCCTGTCCGGCCGCCGGGCGTTCGCGAGCAGGCGCTTTCCGCCTGTACGGGCTGTGGTGAATGCGTCAGGCACTGTCCCGCCGGCATCGTCAGCCTCGCAGACGGCCTGGCGGTGGTTAACCTTGCGGCCGGCGAATGCACCTTCTGCGGCGCCTGCGCCGAAAACTGTCCGGAACCGGTCTTCACGGAAGAAAGGGCAGGGCGCTTCGACCATGTGATCGCGATCGCGGCCTCCTGTCTGCCCTTTCATGGCATCGACTGTCAGGCCTGCCGCGACGCCTGTCCCACCGGGGCGATCCGTTTTCGCCCCAGGCGCGGCGGCCCCTTCGTTCCGGAACTGGCGGCGGCCTCCTGTACGGGGTGCGGAGCCTGTATCGCGATCTGTCCGGTCGGCGCGACTGCGGTCGCGTCGCGTCCTGTGGAGGTCGTCTATGCCTGACGCAGAAAGACATCATCACATCTCAAGCGCCGTGGTGGCCACGAAGCCGGGCTGCCTCGACGGCGTGCTCGCGGCGCTTGCCGGCTTCGCCAATGTCGAGGTTTACGGCGCGGACAAGGGCAAGATCGTCATCGTCATCGAGGGACCGACTACCGGCGTTCTCGGGGATACGCTGATGCGCATCTCCGTCCTCGAGGGCGTGATCGCCGCAAACATGGTCTTTGAACACGTCGAAATGGAAGAGGAAAAGGTGCATGGGCAGCGAACTGACGCGGCGTGACATCCTTAAGGCCCAGGCGGCCGGTGTGGCGGCCACGGCGGCCGGCATCGCGCTCCCGGCCGCCGCCCAGCCGATCCCCGGCGGGGTCAGCGCGCTGGAGATCAAATGGAGCAAGGCGCCCTGCAGGTTCTGCGGCACGGGCTGCGGCGTCATGGTGGGCGTCAAGGAAGGCAAGGTCGTCGCCACCCACGGCGACATGCAGGCCGAGGTCAATCGCGGCCTCAACTGCATCAAGGGCTATTTCCTGTCGAAGATCATGTATGGCGCGGATCGCCTGACCAGTCCGCTCTTGCGCAAGCGCGACGGCGTCTACGCCAAGGACGGCGAATTCGAGCCCGTCACCTGGGAAGAAGCCTTCGACGTCATGGCCGAACAGGCCAAGAAGGTGCTGAAGGAAAAGGGACCGACGGCGCTCGGCATGTTCGGCTCCGGCCAGTGGACGATCTTCGAAGGCTATGCCGCGACCAAGCTGATGCGCGCCGGCTTCCGCTCGAACAATCTCGATCCGAACGCACGCCATTGCATGGCGTCGGCGGCCTATGCCTTCATGCGCACCTTCGGCATGGATGAGCCGATGGGCTGCTACGACGATTTCGAGCATGCCGACGCCTTCGTGCTCTGGGGCTCGAACATGGCGGAGATGCACCCGATCCTGTGGACGCGCATCGCCGACCGGCGGCTTGGCAACGAGCATGTGCGCGTGGCGGTGCTTTCCACCTTCACCCACCGCAGCATGGACCTCGCCGATATCCCGATGGTCTTCAAGCCGGGCAGCGATCTGGTGATCCTCAACTATATCGCCAACCACATCATCCAGACCGGCCGGGTGAATGAGGATTTCGTGCGCAACCACACGAAGTTCGTGCGCGGCGTCACCGATATCGGCTACGGGCTTCGCCCGGACGATCCCGCCGAGGTCGATGCGGCCAATTCCGCCGACCCCGGCCAGACGGAGCCGATCGACTTCGAAGCCTTCAAGGCGTTCGTCGCTGACTACACGCTGGAGAAGGCGGTCGAGATGACCGGCGTCGAGGCCGGCTTCCTGGAGCAGCTTGCCGAGCTTTACGCGGATCCGAACCGCAAGGTCATGTCGCTGTGGACCATGGGCTTCAACCAGCATGTGCGCGGCGTCTGGGCCAACCAGATGGTCTATAATCTCCATCTGCTGACCGGCAAGATTTCCGAACCCGGCAACAGCCCGTTCTCGTTGACCGGCCAGCCGTCGGCCTGTGGCACGGCGCGCGAGGTCGGCACCTTCGCCCACCGGCTGCCCGCCGACATGACGGTCACCAATCCCGAGCATCGCAAGCACGCCGAGGAAATCTGGCGGGTGCCGCATGGCATCATTCCGGAAAAGCCCGGCTATCATGCCGTCGAGCAGGACCGCATGCTGAAGGACGGCAAGCTCAACTTCTACTGGGTGCAGGTGAACAACAACGTCCAGGCCGGCCCGAATACCGCCAACGAGACCTATCTGGGATACCGCAATCCGGAGAACTTCATCGTGGTCTCCGACGCCTATCCGACGATCACGGCGATGAGCGCGGACCTGATCCTTCCGGCCGCCATGTGGGTCGAGAAGGAGGGCGCCTACGGCAACGCCGAGCGGCGCACCCATGTCTGGCACCAGCTCGTTCAGGCGCCCGGCGAGGGACGTTCCGATCTCTGGCAGATGGTCGAATTCTCCAAGCGCTTCACCACGGACGAAGTGTGGCCGGCCGAGATACTGGCCGCCAATCCCGCCTACAAGGGCAAGACGCTCTATCAGGTGCTGTTTGCCGAAAGCGACGTCGCGAAGTTTCCGGTCACGGAAGTCGACCCCGACTACGCCAACAACGAGGCCCGCCACTTCGGCTTCTATCTTCAGAAAGGGCTCTTCGAGGAATACGCCGCTTTCGGCCGCGGACACGGTCACGATCTGGCGCCATACGATACGTATCATGAGGTGCGCGGCCTGCGCTGGCCGGTCGTCGACGGCAAGGAAACGCTCTGGCGCTACCGCGAAGGGTATGATCCCTATGTGAAGCCCGGGGAAGGCGTGAAGTTCTACGGCAACAAGGATGGCAAGGCGGCGATCATCGCCGTGCCCTACGAGCCGCCGGCCGAATCGCCGGATGACGAATACGACGTCTGGCTGGTGACCGGCCGTGTGCTGGAGCATTGGCATTCGGGCTCGATGACCATGCGGGTTCCCGAACTCTACAAGGCGTTCCCCGGCGCCCGCTGCTTCATGAATGCCGACGACGCCCGCAAGCGCGGCCTCAATCAGGGTTCGGAAATCCGTATCGTCTCGCGGCGCGGAGAAATCCGCTCGCGCGTCGAGACGCGCGGCCGCAACCGCATGCCGCCCGGCGTGATTTTCGTGCCCTGGTTCGATGCCAGCCAGCTCATCAACAAGGTCACGCTCGACGCCACCGATCCCATCTCGAAACAGACGGATTTCAAGAAATGCGCAGTCAAGATCGAACCCGTCGCCTGATCGTCCGGCAAGGATGGATCGCAGCGATGATCGGCGCCGCCATCATCGCCACCGGCGCCATGGCGCAGACGGTTCCGGAGCTTTCCGGCCCGCAGGGCGACAGGATGCAGACCCTGCCGGCCGATCCGCTGCCGAAATGGATCGTCGACGACCTGCGCAAGATGCGCGCCTATCCCGAACAGCCGCCGGTCATCCCGCATTCGATCGACGGCTATCAGTTGTCGGTCAACACCAATCGCTGTCTTTCCTGCCACAAGCGCGAGTTCTCGCAGGATGCGGGCGCACCGATGATCAGCATCACCCATTACATGACGCGTGAGGGTCAGATGCTGGCCGACGTCTCGCCGCGCCGCTACTTCTGTACCGCCTGTCATGTGCCGCAGGCCGATACGAAGCCGCTCGTATCCAACACGTTCAAGGATATGAGCGAGATGGGCGTCACCCAGGCGGGAAGCGAATGATGGCGGCGCGAATCAAGACCATGCTGCTCTGGGTCTGGCGTCTGCTGACGACGCCGGCGGCGACCCTGAGCCTTGCCTTCCTCACGCTTGGCGGTTTCGTTGGCGGCGTGATGTTCTGGGGCGCTTTCAACACGGCTCTCGAAGTGACGAACACCGAGGCCTTCTGCATCTCGTGCCACGAGATGAAGGACAATGTTTATGAGGAGCTGACCCGAACGGTGCATTTCACCAATCGTTCCGGTGTGCGCGCCTCCTGTCCGGATTGCCATGTGCCGCACGAATGGACCGACAAGATCGCCCGCAAGATGCAGGCCTCAAAGGAAGTGTGGGGCAAGATTTTCGGCACGATCAGCACGCGGGAAAAATTTCTCGACAAGCGGCTGGAGCTTGCCCAGCACGAATGGGCGCGCCTGAAGGCGAACGACAGCCTGGAGTGCCGCAATTGCCACTCCTCGGTCGCCATGGACTTCACCAAGCAGACGCAGCGTGCGGCCGACATTCATTCGAAATTCCTTTTGCCGGGCAAGGCGACCTGTATCGACTGCCACAAGGGCATCGCGCATGAACTGCCAAACATGAGGGGGATCGATCCGGGCTGGAAAATGCCGCCGGATATGGAGGACAACGGCCCCGCGGCCGCCTCGAACGACGCGATCGAAGACCTGCGCCGCGCCGTGGCGAACGCGCATTTATAATGCGCGCGAGGCTGAAGGCGCTTTTTCAGGCGTCGCTCGGCACAACGCAGGCAGCGCCGATCACCCTTTCTGCTTCTCAGCGAGAAAGCGGGCAAGGATTTGTGCGTGATTGTGCTCTTCGTCACGAACGGCATAGAGGAGCGTCACGGTGCCGGCGTCCGCGCGGCGGCGGAGCGCTTCGACGTCCGGATTGTGGTGCAACTCGTTCAGATACCGTTCCTGAAATTCGGCCCAGTCGCCCTCCTTGCTGTGAAACCACTTTCGCAATTCGGTGCTCGGAGCGATATCCTTCATCCAATCGGTGAGCGCTGCGGATTGCTTGTTCATTCCTCGCGGCCAGAGGCGGTCGACGAGGATACGCTCGCCATCCTCCTTCGCCGGCGCGTCATAGACACGTTTGACACGGATCGTCACGGGACACGTCCTTTCCATCGAACCGATATTCTACGCGTGTCGGAAACCAAGGCAAATGCCTTCCCCGTTTCATCGCCGGCCGGGGTCTCAGGGGGGAGGGCATTTTGATCGATGTGTATTCAGCAGGCTGCTGTCAGTCGCAGATTTGACAGCTGTGGCTGCCATGCGGATGGCCTTAAGCATCCCGAACATCGATTAAGGTTAAAAGGCCGTAATAATTGACAGAATAGTAATCCTCTGGCGTATTTCATTCGAAATAGGAGCAAGCAGGGGCGGAATGTCTGTAAATTACAACCTTTCGGCGGGGTTCTTTCGTTCGGCGCGGATCCATGCCGAGAGGATTTTCTATTCCGACCGGAACATGGACGTCACCTATGGCGAGATGAGCGAAACGGTTGCAAGGCTCGCTTCCTTCCTGTCTTGCGGCCATCGCCCACGCAAAATCGGCATCCTGGCGACGCGAAGTTTTGAAGCCTATGCCGGTATATTGGCTGCCGGCCTTGCGGGAGCAGCTTACGTTCCGCTGAACCTCAAATGGCCGGAAGAGCGCATCGTCGCCCTGTTGCAGTCGCTGGAACTGGACGCTCTGGTCGTCGATGCCGACGGTGCCGACCTGCTGACGCCGGCGATATTGGTTGCCGCTCCGGATCGGATCGTGATCGCGGATGGGGCGGGTGATATCCAGGCGCGCGATGGGCAGCGGATCGTTCGTGTCGGCGCCATCGACAACGAACCCATCCGCGAGCCTGTGCAGGTTGACGCGGATGATCTCGCCTATGTCATCTTCACTTCGGGCACCACGGGCCTGCCGAAGGGCGTGATGATCTCGGCGGGATCGCTGCGCAGCTATCTCGACCAGAGCAAGCGCTGGACTTGCCTGACGCCCGCCGACAGATTGGCTGAAACCTGCGACGTGACCTTCGATCTGTCCGTCCACAATCTCTTCCTGTGCGTGGAAGCCGGCGCTTCGTTGCATGTGATGTCCGCGCTGGAAATGCTGGCCCCCGGCCGCTTCGTGCGAAGCCGCGGCATCACCGTCTGGATGTCGGTTCCGACGCTGATATCGATGATGCGCAGGAACGGCTCCCTCAAGCCCGATATCTTCCCAAGTCTCAGGCTTTCCATATTCTGCGGCGAGCCGCTTCCTGCCGCAGCGGCGCAGGCATGGGCGGAAGCAACCCCGAACGGTGTCGTGGAGAATATCTACGGGCCAACCGAGGGAACGGTAATCTGCATGCGCCAAAGCCTGACGGGTCCCGGTGCGTTGACCCCCGGCCGGGAAATCGTCGCGATCGGAACGCCATATGATACGATGGATGTTGCCATTCTCGATACACGTCAGCGACCGGTGCCGGACGGGATACCGGGCGAGATTGCATTGTCAGGCCCGCAACTCGCCATCGGCTATCTCAACGAGCCGAAACTGACGGCGGATCGCTTCAGGGTGATTGACGGCCGCCGCTGGTATCTGACCGGCGATCTGGGAATGCGGGATGGCGACGGCGTATTCCATCATCTTGGCCGGACCGACAACCAGATCAAGGTGAAGGGCAATCGCATCGAGCTGGAGGAAATAGAGGTGCACCTGCGCCGGGCGTCCAAAACCGACATGGTCGCGGTGGTGGGATGGCCGGTCGTGGATGCCTCCGTGCAGGGACTGGTCGGCTTTTGCAACAGCACCCTTCCTGCCGAAACGATCGCGGCATCGATGCTGAAGACACTGCCACGCTATATGGTGCCCGATCCCATTCATGTCCTTGACGTGCTGCCCGTAAACATCAATGGAAAGGTGGACCGCCGCGCCCTGCTCGAAAGGCTGCGCGAGGGTGAAGAAAGTGATGGGCCAAGGCGGGCAGGGTCCGCCGTGATCGCCGAGCCGGCAGGAGCAAGATAGATGGTGAAACCGGCAAGGACGGACATAAGAGACTTCGTCCTCTCGATCCTGTCGACACGCGGCGTATCATCCGTCGGAGAGCACGAGCGTCTGTTTTCCAGCGGACGTCTCGACTCATTGGCTGCGACGGAGGTGCTGATTCTTCTTGAGACGGATTACGGTGTCGATCTGGCCGACGAGAATTTCGACATCCTTCAGATCGATACGCTTCATGATCTGGAGAAGCTCGTTTCGTCCGGCGCGGCGGCAAGCAGCGGCGCTGGAAGCCCCGGCCGGTGAAACTGCAACCCATCCACAGAGGTGACACCGCCAGGGCCGTCACTTTGTTGGCGGAGGGCTTTCCCGAGCATTCCCCGGAGATATGGTTGGCGTGCCTTGCCAATATCTTCGGTCATTGCGAGAGATTCGGGCGCGATTCCATCGGCCAGTTCGCGACAGCCAATGGGAGCGAAATCGGCATATGCCTGACCATCCCCTCGTGTCGAGCGATTTACGCTGACAGTCCCCGGGAGGCGGTGAACCTGTCGGCATTCTATCTGCGGCCGGGGAATGAATGGAGGGCGACCCTCTTCATGCGCCGCCTGATGGCAGACGCGGCGGTAGAATATATCGATCTGACGGCGACCGAATCCATGCGGAAGCTCAACCGGCTCCTGGGGTTTGCCGATCGGTCGCGAGGAGCGGTCGTGGTGCCGCTCGCCCTGGCGGCATTGCGCTTTTCGCGCGGAACCCGGATTCTTCCCTTGGACGATGTCCCTCCCGGGATGTTGGCTGCTGATCTTCTCGATATTCTGCAAGAACATTCCCGATTGGGCTGTATGGCGATCGGGATCGAACTCGAGGGGATCTGCCATCCGCTGATTCTGGTTCCCAGCAGCCGGCGCGGAATTCCCGGCATGCGCGTGATTCTGGCGCGCGACAGGCAACTCCTTCAGAGGGCCCTGGGAACGATCGCCCGATATCTGCTGAAACGCGGCGTCCGTTTTCTCGAGTTCGAGGCGCTCACGAAATCAGGCTTCCCGGAAGCACTGTTCCGAACCGGGGCCGAGCCGGTCCAGACCACGCACGAGCCGAATACAGAGGCGATCGACCACACATTCTCGGAACTGGCCTTCATACCGCTTCCCGGCGCGGTTGTCGGTCGACCGCGAGCGTAATCCCCCATCCGAACGCCCTGTGCCGGACGGGAAGACGGTCTTGCGCCTATATCGCTGCCACCGATAGGAACAGCGACGACGGCAATATGTGTCCGCCTCCTTGAGGGTCGCCTTTCACAGCTTCCGCCTCTGACAAAGAGGCAACGGCCGTGGCATATCGTCAATCTGGTTCCGTCTGGTCCGCATCCGGTTCCTTCCTGTCCATGACGGATGGTCGTTGAGACGGCACTATGGTTGGGTCTTCGGCCTGCAATTCAGGGGCGGGAACAGGAGCCGACATGAAGAAAGCCAGGCAAGCAGCCCGTTTCGCAAGTGCGATTTACCGGATTTTTCTTGTGGCGGCCATGAGCGTGCTCCTGCCGCCGATACACGCGCCGGCCGAAGCACAGGAGGAGGGGGGCCCACGCTGGTTTGGCGGCAGTTTTGACGGTGGGACGACGGTGCTTGCCTACGGCATGCCGGACAGCGATTACATCATGCTGTCCTTTTCGTGCGAACCCGGCGCGTCCCTCGTGAAAATCGGCATACAGGACGAGGAAAGCAGCGCGGAGGATGGCGATCTGCTGCGCGTTCGCCTTGCGGCGGGCGGGCTGGGCATCGAATTTTCGGACAAGGCGGCGTTCAACCACGATTCCGGCGGCGTCGAACTGCATGCCGACCTGCCTCTCGATGGAACCCTTCGGCGCATCCTGAGCGGTGAAGGCCCGCTGGAGATCGTCGTCGACGGACATATGCAGCATTATGATATGAAGGGCGCAGCCGCGCCCGCGAGGGCCATGATCGCCGCCTGCGATTCCCCCGGACCGTCCAGTGATCTCGACGTGACGGTGACAAACAGGGCCACGCGGCCGCTACAGAGTCTGTCCTATTCGCAAGCCGGCGTAAACGCCTTCGACAGCGATGAGTTCGGCTATGAGCCGCTGGCAACGGGAGCGAGCCGGACGTTCACCATTCCCGGTGGTCGCAACATCTGCACCTTCGATATAGCGGTGATTTTTACCGAAGAGGACGACGCGGAATGTTGCAGCATGGGCGAGCCGGCAGGCACGCAGAACCTGTGCGAAAACAGCGAGTTTATTGTCCATGGCTAGGTTTCCGGCATGACTGGATTTCCAAATCTCGGGCGCGCGGGCGTGGCGTTTGGTGTTCTGCTTGCCTTCGCCACGGCCTCGTCTGCCCCCGCGAAGGCGGAGAGCAGGATAGGAGAGGGCGCGCCGGAGCATTCTTGCCTCGCTTATCTGCCAGAACGGGAGAGAAGCGGATGATGCATGCCTGGCCTCCGGCAATCTGTTTTGCGATCGCCCTTGCGACAGGCCCGGCCGCCGCACAGGATGAAGGACGTGGCATCGGCTATGCGGCGACCGGTCCGGTTTTCGACCTGCCGTCCGGCATGAGCGTGGAGCAACTGGAGGTGCATGTCTCGTTCTATTCCGTCCGCCTTGCCTATGTCTTCAAATCCGCCTCCCGCCAGATGGTGCATTTCAGCTTCTCCCTGCCCGAGATGCCGGTCGATGCCGCAGAAGATATCGCGACGCTCGATGAGAACTCGGACGCCGCAGGGCTCGCCGCCGACATCGAACCTGCCAATTACCTGCGCCTTGCGGTGCGTGTGGACGACCGGCCCGTGGCGCTCGCCGGCCGTGGCCGGGCGCTGCTCGACGGAAAGGACGTGACCCGGACATTGCTCGACGCCGGCGTCCCGTTGCTCTCCGGCTCCGATGACGAGCCGATGTGGCGAAATCCACCGCCGGAGGTGCGGGCGAAGCTTGAAGCGAGCGGCCTGCTTTCTCTCGATGCGGCGGCCTGGACCTATCAGGCCGATTTCGCGTGGGATCAGTCTTTCGAACCGGGAGAAACGCGCATCGAGGTCAGCTATGCCGCGCTCGCCGATTACTGGAGCGATATTACCGTCGATCATTTTCCCGAGATCGCCCCCGGCGGTCCGGCGACGCGCGCCTATTGCATCGACGACGCCTTGCGCCGTGCCTTCTTCCGCACGCCCTTTTCCTACGATATCTACACCGTCACGCATCTCTTTGCCCCATCGGATGGATGGCGCGGACCGATCGGTCGCTATCGGCTGGTGGTCGACAAGGGGGCTGCCGACAATCTCGTTGCCTTCTGCCCGCTGGCGGCGACAAAAATCTCGCCGACGGCATTCGAGTGGACAACCACCAATTTCACCCCCGAACACGGCATCGGCATCCTGCTTTTCATGAATGAGAACACTGCACCGTCCGGCGGTGAGGAATGATCATGAAGCGCGCGATCCGATATTTGCTTCTCGTTTCCGGCCTGCTGCCGGCGATCCCGGCGCGCGCTTCAGGCCCGAGCTTCGATTGCGCCGGGGCTACGCGCCAGATCGACAAGGCGATCTGCGGCTTCGACGGTGAAATGACAAACGGCGAATGAACCGGCCAATGGCGCACCAGGGAGAATGCCATGTCCATGAAATCGATTGCCGCAGCGCTCATTCTTTCAAGCTGCCTGCCGGTCGGCCCGGCATGGTCGCAGATAGCGACCGGCGAACAGGAGTTCCAACAGCTGGCCGCGGCCCTCAAGGCCGACGACGTCGAGCGGCGGTCCGCGATCAACACCTGTATCGCCCAGGGCGTCGGTGCAGATCCGACCGGCTTGGCCGAGCTCATGAGCCTGCCGGTAGAGAAAACGGCGGAAGCGTGGTGTACACGCATGACCAACGGGATCGCGGAGGGCAAACTCACCCTTGCCGATATCAACGCGCTGAACGAAGGAACGCTCACGCCCGGCGCACGATTGGTGCTGACAACCCCGTCGGAAGGCAAATGAAAACCACGAGCGCCTGGCTGGAGATCCGCCCCGGCCAGAGTCCGGCGATACCCCGGCGACCTTGCATCGCGTTCTATCGTTTCATCGCCTCAGCGATCAGTGCAATCGAGCGCAGTCGCGCCTGATGGTCATAGACGTCGGAGACGATCATCACCTCGTCGATGCCGGTCTCGGCAATGAAGCCTTGCAGGCCTGTGCGCACGGTATCGGCCGAACCGATGACCGAACGCGCCAGCATGCGCATGGCCTGCGCCTTTTCATGCGGCGACCAATAGGTTTCGATATCGTCGATGGGCGGCTTGCTGAGGTCGCGCCGGCCGCTGAAGAGATCGGCGAAGGACATCTGCTGCGTGGTCGCCAGCCGTCTTGCCTCCGCGTCGGTATCGGCGGCGATGACGTTGATGCCCGCCATCGCATAGGGCCGGTCGAGTTGCTCGGACGGCTTGAAGCGGCTGCGATAGAGGTCGAGCGCCGGCAACAGCATGTCGGGCGCAAAATGCGACGCGAAGGCATAGGGCAGGCCGAGTTCGGCTGCCAGCGCCGCCCCGAAATTGCTGGAGCCCAATATCCACAGCGGCACATTGGTGCCGGCGGCCGGCACGGCGACGATACGCTGGTTTTCGCCGGCAGGCGCGAGAAACGCCTGAAGCTCCAGCACATCCTGCGGAAACTGATCCGAGGCCTCGGGCGAGCGCCGCATCGCCCGCACCGCGATCTGGTCGGTGCCCGGCGCGCGGCCGAGCCCGAGATCGATGCGGCCGGGATAAAGCCGCTCCAGCGTGCCGAACTGTTCGGCGATGATATAGGGTGCGTGGTTCGGCAGCATGATGCCGCCGGCCCCGACGCGGATCGTCTTCGTGCCGCCGGCGATATGGGCGATGACGATCGAGGTCGCCGCGCTGGCGATCCCGGCCATGTTGTGGTGCTCGGCCACCCACACGCGTCCGTATCCCCACTTCTCCGCATGGGACGCAAGGTCCCGCGCATTGTCGAGAGCGGTGCCGGCGTCCGTATCCTGTGTGACGCGGACGAGTTCGAGAATGGAAAGCGTGGTCATTTTGGTTCCTTTGCGGCAGCGGAGCGTTCAATCGCGTCCACCGTCTCATGCAGTGCGACGGCATCGCGGAAACTGGGTGCGGAACGTGTCCCCGAACGGATATCCCGCGCGATCAGGGCATAGAGTCGCGCGACATTGCGGGCGACGGAACTGTCCGGCCAGCCCTCATAGGCGGAAGGGGGCGGCGTTAGCGACGCAAGCTCTTTTGCCTCGCCCCTGGCGCCCCGGATCGACAATTGCACGATCTGGGCATGGCCGGTCGCGCCGGTCACCTGGATGTCGCCCTCGGTGCCGTTGATCTCCCACAAGAGGTTGGTTCCGCGCGACAGGCCGCCGCGATAATGGATCGAGACCGCCGCGCCGCTGTCCAGCGCGCCATGAACCAGAACCTGATCGTGAGAGGTCGTTGGAACCGTCTCCGCCGTATCCGTGACATGCACGGTCTTGCGGCGGGCGATCATGCGTGCGGTGAGGTCGCCAAAGCCGCCCAGCACCTCGCGCATGCCGGCCAGCGTGTGCCCGAGCGGAATGCTGAGCAGCGTTGCGCCATTCCTCTTGTCAAAGAGATAGGCATGGGCGGCATCTGTCTCGGCGCCCCATTGGCCGCCACTGCCGACAAGCGTGGTCGACAGCACCTCGCCGACGTAGCCGTCGGCAATGAGCTGGCGCAAATATTCGACCTCCGGGGCGACGCGCATCTGTGTGCCGACCGCTGCGACGACCCCTTTCGCCTCGGCCAGTTCCGCCAGTTCGCGCGCCTCGGCCAGCCCGTTGCCGAGCGGCCATTCGCAATAGACATGCTTGCCGGCGTTCAGCGCCGCGCTCACCAAATCGCGGTGGTGCGGCACCTTGACGGTGACCACGACAAGATCGATCTCCGGCGAATGGACCAGCGCCTGCGCAGTCTCGAAGGCATGTGGCAGGCCGAAGGCGTCGGCGGCTTTCTGCGCGCTGGCGAGACTGGTGTTTGCTACGCCGACCACTTCATAATCGCCGGGCAGCGCCTTCAGCGCCGGAATATGGGCCGTCGCGGCCCAGTGAATGCCGGGATTGAGGCCGATGAACCCGACGCGGATCGGCTCGTCAGTCATGAAATGCTCCAGTCTTGCGAATTGAATGGGATGTATCGACGGCCGGATGGCCGGTGAGGTAGCCGAAGGCCTGGATCGCCTCGACCTGCTCCGGCGTGGTGCCGTATCGGCCGGCCTTGTCGTGAACGAAGGCGGCGCCCAGCGCGCTCAGGAACAGGGCCGGCGCGCAAACCGATTGCCGGGCAGCACCGTCAGCCTTGGCGCGCGCGAGAAATTCGTCGGTGATCGCAACAAGTGTGCGGCACGTGACGGCCAAAGGCGACGCCTGGGCCTCGAAGGCATCGATGAACGGTTGAGGCAGGCCGTTGAAAGCGCCGAGATAATCTCCAAGCGCCGTCATCCAGCCGTAAAGAGCGCTCTTTGCATCCGGCAGCGCCAGAGCTTCGTCACGCAGGGCCAGAAGAACGGCCTGCCGTTCGTGCAACACCTCGCACAGCAGATGCTCACGTGTCGGGAAGTGGCGATAGAGCGTAGCGGGTCCGACGCCGGCCGAACGGGCGATCTCGTCAAGCGAAGCATGGACGCCATCGCGCCCGAACGCCGCCTTCGCCGCTTCGAGGATCAGGCCGCGATTGCGCCTGGCGTCTGTCCTTTTGCTCGTCTGCGCCCGCATGAATACCTCGCCAGCCGTCAAGAGCGCATATAATCGGAGGCACCCTCCGTTTCAAGGCAGGTATGAACAACACGGCATTCCAGACGCACCCCCGTCATGTTGCCCGACAACTTTTCCGTGCGCGCCCGGAAAGCAAAGGAAGCAGAAATCGATCGTCGCAGGAGCGTCGGATCGTGTCGGTTAGACATTCGTGGTCTTGCGGGCCGTAAGCGTGCGACCAAGGTGCCATTGGCGCCAGCGCCGGCCACACCGAGGAATACCCGTGGCTGCGAAAAGGTCTTGCCGGTGGAGTTTGCGCTGGCCTGAATCGAGGTCAGCACCCCCTGATGGGGACCCGCCGCATCGCCACCCGCATCGTACGGGCGCGCATCGAACCTTCCTATGTCATCGCCTGGGCGCTCTGGCGACGGACACATCCAGCCGCGGCACGACAAGCACACCTCAAATTAAAAGCGCAGCTGGAATGTTAGAAGGCCGCCGGTTCCGCCGGCAAACTGTCCGACCCTTGGCATGGGTCCGTACCGTCCAAGGCCATGGCACTGCATCACCTCGTCTGTTTCTGACTAGAAAGACGCCGAAAAAGGCATCGGCAAAGCCGCCCCAGGCCATGTCGGAAAATTTTCGTGTTTCCTTGAGATTTCCCCGCGTCTAAAGGCGAGAGAACCATTGAACCCGCCTTCAAGCTGCGCTATGAACCCCGAGCTCGCTCAAACGGGCCACTCGGCTGCACCCGTAGCTCAGCTGGATAGAGTGTTGGATTCCGATTCCAAAGGTCACAGGTTCGAATCCTGTCGGGTGCGCCATTTCAGAACAGAACTATGAACGCCGAACGCCGCCGTTTCTACGCTTGAAGCGGCGACCAGCGTTCGCAGCAGTTCCGACTTCGATCCCATGATGCGAACCTCGTCGTCGGCGACCTCGACGCGCTGCGCCAGAGCGCGCAGATGGTCGCGTCGGTAGCCGCCATCGTCGAGTCGTATCCGTTCGCGGGCTTTGCGGGCGAAGCCCTTGAGCATTTCCGGGCTGACGCCTTGATTGCCTGAACTGTCGAGCGCGAGCTGGGTACGCTCGGCGTCCGCAGCGGCCTGATCCCGTAACGCCTTTAGGCTCGCCATGCGCTCTTTTGCCATGGCGTCGTCCTTGTCCACCATACCGGCTTCGATGGCGTCAAAGAGACGACCGAGCCGCTGGTCGGCTTCCGTGATTCGCCTGTGAAGTTCGGCAAGATGCTCGCGGCGGCGCTCGGCTCGCTCCTGCCGCCGGTCGATGACGCTGGCGAGGACAGTTTCCAGTCGCTTGGGCTGGAGCAGCCGATCTCCGATATGATCGGCGACAAGACGGTCCAGCTTGTCCATCGGGATCGTGCGGCCCTTGCAGCCGGTCTTGCCCTGCCGCGCCTTGGTCGAGCAGGTGTAATAGCGGTATGTCTGCCCAGCGCTTCCCTTTCCAGTGCGTAGTGTCATGGCACCTCCGCACTTGGCGCAGAAGCAAATGCCGGTAAGCAGCGTGGGGCCGCTGGATACGCGGGCTGGCGTCACCAAAGGATCGCGCGACCTCAAACGCGCTTGCACAGCGTCGAATATTTCGCGTTCGATCAGAGGTGGAACGGCCATGATGGCGACTTCGCTCTCCGGCTTCTTCTCCCGGTCCTTGTGCGAGCGCGTATTGAACCTGTGCTCGCCGATATAGGTGGTGCGGGTAAGGATGGCGTGGATTTGCGCTAGACCCCATTTGCCACCATCACGGGTGAAGAAGCCGTGCTCGTTGAGATAAGTGGCAATAGCCTTGACGCCCATTGCGCCGGACTTGCCGTCACCTTCGAGATAGAGCCGATAGATCAGCCGCACGGTGTCGGCGTGCAGCGGGTCGATCTCGAGCTTCTTCTTGATCTTCGATCCCCGCTGCTCGGCCGCGACGATGCGATAGCCGATAGGAGGTCGTGCGCCGTTCCAGAAGCCTTGGCGGGCGTTCTCGTTCATGGCGCGTAGGACGTGCTTGGCGTTCTCCTTGGACTGGTATTCGTCGAACAGCGCCATGATCTGCCGCATCATCTGGTGCATGGGGTCGTCGCCCATCTCCTGCGTGATGGACACCAGCTTGACGCCGTTCTTCGCCAGCTTGCGAACGTAGAACTCCATCTCGAAGTGATCGCGGAAGAAGCGGCTGAACGAATGGACCACCACCACGTCGAACGGCGCGGGCTTGGACGTACCGGCCTCGATCATGCGCTGGAACTCGGGGCGCTTGTCGTTGGTGGCGGTTGCGCCGGGCTCGACATAGGTTTCAACGAGCTGGTAGCCCCGTTGCTCGCAATAGGCTTCGCCCTGCCGCTTCTGGTCGGGAATGGAAATGTCATGCTCGGCCTGCCGGGCAGTTGAGACGCGCAGGTAAAGCGCGGCGCGGGCGGTAACGGTTGGGCTGTGCATGTTCATGGCCGGTCTCCCATAGCCTTCTTCGCCTTGGGGCGGTCGATCAGGGGCAGCGCCAGCTCCACGCGGTCATGAACCACCTTGGGCGCAAGCTTGCGGCCGTGGCCCGGCTCAAGCCGCACAAGGCCGTAGCTCTCCATCGTTTTGAGGGTGCGTGACAGATTGGAGCCGGCCCGGCCGGTGATTTCCGCCAGTTCTTCCAGCGATGCCGGGGCTTTCTCGGCGATGACGCGAAGCAACTCGCGGTTCCCGGCCGACAGCACCTTGGCGAAGGATTCGGTCGAGGTGAACCACACCTTCGGGTCGCCGGGCGCGGGCTTTTCCTCGCCCTTGGCAATCCGCATGGTGCGGGCCTTCATTTCTTCATAGTCGGCAATCCCGACTTTCAATGTGGTCATAGGGCACCTCGCTCCTTCAAAACCGCGTCCACCGCCTGCCAGAAGTCGGCCAGCAGCGTGGCCGCATCCTCGTAGGCGTAAGGCTTCACGGTCTGGAGGCGGTGCCGATGGTCCATCGGTTCGCCGCGTCTGCCTCGGCCGACCGGATGGGCATTGTCGAGGCCGACCAGCCGTTCGCCCGAAGGCCCGTGAAGCGTGAGCGAATAATCGAGGCCATGCGGCTTTTCCGGCGAGGCCGGAACGCGGGTGACGACAAACTTCACCCAATAGCCGCCTTCGGGATCGACAAAGAGCATCTGTCCGTCGAGGTCCAGAAGCGTGTCGAGGCCCGGATCACGATGACCGCTCACGCCTTTTTCCTATCAATCTGTGATAGGAAATACAAGCTGTCATCCGGCTTTCGCGGGCTCAAGAGTTCGTCGAACACATCGCCGAACCAACGCTCGAACACGTCAATCTCGGCCTCGGTGACGGGAATGTCCTCCGGCCAATCGTCCGTGACACGCATCCTCTGTCCATCCGGGCCGAGAAGTGGCGTGTCGCTGGCTCGCGTTCGGCCGTCCGGCGTGGGATCGTCAGCGTAATCGAAAAGATCGTCGGGAAGTGGTTCGGGGATCGACTGTCGCGGTCGCCCTTTTCGGGCGCGGCGGCGCTCTGCGCACATGGAATCCTCCTTGGTTCGGTGTGGACTCCGGGACGCTCAAGGCCCCGGAATTAATCGAACCATGGAGGGCAGTCGGCGGGCTGTAGCGTGCCGCATTTGCGCCTATGCGCTGGCGGCACCCCTGCGGGTTGGGACTTAGCTTGCAGCGCGTCGTGCCTTGGCGAAACCGCGATCCGTGGCGATGAACCGCTCCAGCATCGGCACGATGAGCCTGATGGGGTCGGCGGCGGGCTGGCCGCAATAGCGGGCCAGCACCTCGGCATAGGCGACCAGATCGCGGTGAAGCGACGCGGGCAGCTCCACCGTCACCTTGACCGGCTTGTCGTCGGGGAGCGGTCCGAGTTTCAGCTTGGTCACGGTCAACCTCCTGTCGGCTCTAACACAAGGTCGCGGGTGACGATAATCCTGACCGGGAAGCCCGGCCGAATGGTCAGCGTCGGCGCGACCTGCAACTGGCGCTGCACGATCTGCTGTCCCGCCTGATTGACGGTATCCTGCGCCCCGTCTCGAATTGCCCGGATAAGCCGGTCCTCGTCGTCGGTCGCCAGCTCCGTGCCCATGCCAAGCAACGTGGACAGCCCTGCGGCCTTCATCAGATCCCACCAATGATAATCGACGCCGTCCTCAAGGCCGGCATAGCCGCTGGCGTCCGCGCCCGGCAGGCGCTCAAGGACGATGGAACGGCCGCCCGGCAGGATCAGGCGATTCCACACCAGCAACACGCGGCGCTGGCCGAAGGTCACGCCGTCATCGTATTGGCCGATGATGCGCGTTCCCTGCGGGATCAGCAGCAGCGAACCGGTCGGGCTGTCATAGACGTTCTCGGTTACTTGCGCCGTGACCTGCCCCGGAAGGTCGGAGCGGATGCCGGTGATGAGCGCAGCCGGGATCACGGCCCCGGCCTGAAGGATATAGGGCGATGCCGGCGGCGCGACACGATCCGGCGCGACGGTCTGCCGGTCCACGGGGCCACTGAGGAAAGCCGCGTGCCGGTCCTGCGTCGCGGGCTGTCCACCAAGGCCAAGACCGGCAAGGCCGGGCATGGCCGTTCCTGCCGGCGCTCCCGTGCGCGGGCCGGACTGGAAGAACACGTTGCTCAAGCGCGCGGCTTCTTCCTCGGCGCGTCGGCGTTCCTCCTCGGGATCGACGGCGGGCGTCGCCATGACGGGCGGCACGACTGGTTGTCCCCGGTTCTGCGCGTCGAGAATGGGTCGGCCCAAATCTCCGGGCAGCGCGGGGCCGAGCACCGGCCCGCTATAGTCGCTCGGCAAGCCCGCCAGCCCATCGGCAGTTTGCCGGTTGTTGATCGAATAGAGTTCTTCGCCTCCCGGCCCTGCATCGCGGGTCTGGAGCGCGTAGATTAGCGCGCCGCCGATGCCGAGCAAGGCGACAGCGCCGACGCCGGCAAGCACTTTGCGGGACAGGCGGGTGACGCGCGGCGGCTCGGCACGCAGCCGCATGGGCGCGCCGGTATCGGTGATGGTGTTGTCTGTCATGACGGGGAATCTCCGGTCGCGCTGGCGGGCTGTGCGGCGGCGGCCTGCGTCGGGTTGATGCGAACGATCCTGACGACCTGCTGGCGGTTGCCGCTGCCAAGGCGCAGCTCGGCCGCGCCAAACAGACGGTCCACGATCAGGACGTTCTGGTGGACTCGGCTGTTGACGATCTGCGGTTCGCCATTCGTGCCGAGCACGAAAATCGGCGGCATTTCGCCCTGCACGATCCCGGCCGGGAAGACGACATAGGCGCGCCTGCCATCGTCGAAGACGGAGACGGGCCGCCATGGCGGGCTGTCGCCCTGCACCTGCAAGCCATAGCGATAGTTCCGCGCAGCCTCGGCCGGGATGATTGGCGCGGCCGGGACGGTCTGGCGCTGGCCTGCTGGCGGCGCGGGATAGGCCCATGCCACGGCCGGCATGTAGAGCGATTCCCGCGCGCGCAGCTCGATCATGTAGGTGCGCCGGTCGGTGGTGACGACAAGGTTGGTGGAAATGTCCGGGCGTGTCGGCTTCACGAGGATATGGACACGGCGGTTTGCACCGCTGCCGCTCTCGGTGTCGCCGATGATCCAGCGGGCGGTATCGCCCGCCGCAATCGGCCCCGCGCCGGTCAGGCTCTCGCCCGGCTCCAGCGCGATCGTCGTGATCTGCCCGACTGCGGCATAGACCTGATAGAGCGCGCCTTCCGACCACGGATAAATCTGGATCGCGTTGTAGTAACCTTCCCGGCGCGGCTCGACGCGGGCGGCTGCATTGGCGTTCTCGACGCGGCCGGTCGGCGTGCCGGCAGCCGTGCCGCCGCGCGCCACGGTCCATGCCGGGGGCACATGCAGCGGCCGGGGCGTGTTGTCGGTTGCTGCCGCCTGCACGGTCGGCAGCGGCGGCACGCTGGCATCGTAGCTGAATTGCGGCGTCCGGTTGGTGGCGCAGCCTGCGAGCATGGTGGCCGAAAGCAGCATGGGCGCGATTGTCGGGATGCGGGTGATCGTCCTCATTGGCTCATCTCCCGCGACCACGAAATTGCATTGACGTAGATTCCCAGCGGATTGGCGCGCAGGCGCTCGGCGTCGCGCGGCGGCTGGATGACGATGGTGAGAATGGCCGTCCATCGCTCCGTGGTGGAAAGCTGGCCGTTCTCGAAGTGCCTTTCCGTCCACGCCACGCGGAAGCTGTTGGGGGACGCACGGATGACGCTCGACACCTCAACGGCGACTTGCTGGCGGCCGACCTTGGTGAAGGGATCGTTGGCGCGGGCGTAATCGTTGAGCGCCGCCGCGCCGCGATCCGTGGTCCACTCATAGGCGCGAAGCCAGTTCTGGCGGACAATGATCGCATCGGCCGGGATCGCACGCACCTGCTCGATGAAACGGCCGAGATGGAAAGCGATCTGCGGGTCGGTCGGGCGATAGTCGGCGGCGGCCGGCGCAACGGTCTGCGCCTGTCCGAGATTATCCACCTGCACAACCCAAGGCACCACGGTCCCGCGTGCGGACTGCCAGACCAGAGCCGAGGCGAATCCGGCGGACAGGATCAGCGAACCGAACGCCATATAGCGCCAGTTTTTTGCTTGCACGCGGGCCGAGCCGATGCGCTCGTCCCATGCCTGCGCGGCCTTCTGATAAGGCGTCTCGGGTTCCGGCGATTTGCCGTAATGGGTTGCTGGTCGTTTGAAGATGCTCATGTGCGGTCACTTTCGGAAAGGTTGATGGAGGAACCGGAGCCGTGGCTGTCGCCGGAGCGCACCGCATGGGCGGCCATGGTCGTGCCGTGGTTCATGGCTTGCGAGCGACGCATCCGCTGCGCCCATGCGGGCGGGCTGCCGGTGGGGCTGGATGGCGCGGCTGCGGGATCGGCGCTTGCGCCGCTGACCGTGCCCATGGTGGAACTGCCGCCCGTCACGCCGAATCCGGCCTTTGCGCCATCGGAAAAGCTGGATTTGACGGATTCGGTGGCTTTCGAGACGGCACGCTTCAAGGGAGAGACGGCGGCCGAGCCTGCGGCGCGGGCAACACCACCAAGGCCGGAAGCAACACCGGCCGCGCCGGTCTGGCCGAGCGCGCCGACGCTATAGGCTGCGGTTGCCGCGCCCGCGGCGGTCGCGCCGCCGCGGACGGCCGCGGCC
>NZ_JAHWXY010000004.1 GCF_024281235.1 Shinella daejeonensis | reverse complement strand
TCGGGCGTGCTCTCCACCGCCATGTCGTTTCTCGGCCTCTACCGCGATCCCGTGGTGGCGCGGGTGACGGCACGCTGCGATTGGCGCATTGCCGATCTGGTCGGCAGCCGCCAGCCCGTCACGCTCTATCTGGTCGTGCCGCCATCCGACATCAACCGCACCAAACCGCTCATCCGCCTGATCCTCAACCAGATCGGCAGGCGGTTGACCGAGGACTTGACCAACTCCGGCAAGCGCCATCGCTTGCTGTTGATGCTCGACGAGTTTCCGGCATTGGGCAGGTTGGATTTTTTCGAGTCCGCCTTGGCCTTCATGGCGGGCTACGGCCTCAAGAGCTTTTTGATCGCGCAGAGCCTCAACCAGATCGAGCGTGCCTATGGGCCAAACAACGCGATCCTCGACAACTGCCATGTGCGCGTCAGCTTCGCCACCAACGACGAGCGCACCGCCAAGCGGGTGAGCGATGCGCTCGGCACCGCAACCGAGCTGCGCGATTCCACCAACTATGCCGGGCACAGACTGGCTCCATGGCTCGGGCATTTGATGGTTTCCCGGCAGGAGACGGCCCGGCCACTGCTCACGCCGGGCGAAATCATGCAGCTTCCGCCTACCGAGGAAATCGTGATGGTTGCGGGCACGCCGCCGATCCGCGCGACCAAGGCGCGCTATTTCGAAGATGCTCGGTTTCAGGAGCGCATCCTGACCCCGCCCGATCTGGTCGCCGCTCCGCTGGCGCCCAGCCCATCCGCCGATGATTGGTCCGGCCGCGTGGTCGCGGCGGAAAGCCGTTCCGCGACCGACGCGGCAGACGGGACCGAGGGCGATCCGGCCAATGCCGGCATCCGCCGCGAGCCGGAATTGCCAAGCCAAGAGGAAATCGTCGCCTCGCCGCCGTCGCCCGAACAGGAGTTCGAGTTTCTGGATGACGAGCCAGACGTTGACGCAGCCAAAGCCCGTGCCATGCGCCAGCGCATGAGGATGGTGGCGCGGCAGGTGGCGATGAACCCCGATGATGGAATCGAGCTTTGAGGATACGCCCATGGCAACCAGAACCCGCCTGAATCTCTATTTCGACCCCGCGCTCATTCCGCAGATCGAGGCGATAGCGCTGCGTCGCTCGGTGGCGTTGCGCCGCAATGTCTCGAAATCCGCCATCGTGGAGGCGGCGGTCATGTCCTACCTGTCCGGCGATGCCGACGACCAGCTCGAAGCTGCCATGTCGCGCCGCTTGGATAAGCTCGGCCGCCAGATCGACACGCTCGACCTGGACCTCGCCGTCCTCGGCGAGACGGTCGCGCAGTTCATCCATTTCTGGATGACCATCACGCCGCCGCTTACGGGAGCCGCACAATCCGCTGCCCGCGCCAAAGGCGCGGAGCGCTTCGAGGGTTTCATGCAAACCCTCGGCCGGCGTCTGGCGACAGGCGACAGGTTTCTCAAGGAGCTGTCGCGGGACATACCTGGCGAGCCAACACAGGATGGACCGATTGAACAGAATACGGCCTGAATTATCGGCGTTTAGTCCTAGGTTGCCATAGCCTCGGTAACATTCAGCGCCAGTTGTTCGGCTAGCCGCTTGGCTGCATCTCGGCGGTTCTGCCAGTCATTGTCTTGGACTTCGCCAAGGTATGCTTGTCTCGCATAATCCAGTGTCGAAGCGTCCTGCTCGTTGAGTTTAGGGAGCGCCCAGATCGCGGCCTCATTCTTACTAACGAATGCTCCGCTGCTAGCGGTGCGCCACATCCTTGCAAGCGTCAGCAAGACATTCCGGGTGTCCTCATTCAAGGCAGCCAGCAACGTTGGGAGCAAGTCGCGAATAGCCTCGCGGACGAGCTGTTCTGGAACGTCGGGCAAAAATTCATTCGCGTGCGGCCCGAACAGGGGACTGGCTTCTTGCCTAGCTTGTGCAAGGACCAACGTAAACTCGGGGTCATGTTGAGGCATCGGTGTTTCACCTGCTTCGAATGCGTCACGCAGCCACTCGCCGAAAACGAACTCGGCCCGAGCCGGGTACAGGCGGCGGGCAAGATCGAACCGGGAAAACACCATCACCTCTAGACAACGTGGTCCGTTCGGAACCGCCGGATGGCGACCTGAAAGTGGAAGCAACGATGCGAGAAGCACGGCCCGCTCATCCTCAGTCATGCCACGATCCACGACTGCAAGGAGGTCGATATCGCTTTGCGGTCGGAGTTCGCCTGAAACCCCTGAGCCATGAAGATAAACAGCGATCAGGCTATTTCCAAAAATGTTGCGTAGCGCTGCTACCACTGTTGATATCTGTTCTTGGTTCTTCTCTGCTTGCATATCATCACACTTCAGGATTCGCAGTTACCATCGACATGGTAGCGTGTAGCGCAATCCAGTTGCGCGCACCCATCCTATTTACCGCCGATAGCCGCCGATCACCGCACACAGTTAGATACTTGTTGAACCGGCCGCATTTCGGTCTCTCTTAATCGACCCCGTCCGGGGACCGCCTGTTGCGCCCCGCCAGAAGCCGGGGCCGACATGACCACCAACCACCAAAGACCGGAAGCCATTGCGCGCGGCGCGCGCATGTTGCGCACCGCGCTCGGCCCCGCAATCGCCCGGCTGCTCGAAGACTCGGCCGTGGTCGAGGTGATGTTGAACCCGGACGGCCGCCTTTGGGTGGATCGGCTGTCTGAAGGGCTTTCCGACACGGGCGAACGGCTGTCGGCCGCCGATGGTGAACGCATCGTGCGGCTGGTCGCGCATCATGTCGGCGCAGAGGTTCATGCCCGCAGCCCGCGCGTTTCGGCCGAGCTGCCCGAGAGCGGAGAACGGTTCGAGGGCCTTTTGCCGCCCGTGGTCGCCGCGCCCACCTTCGCCATCCGCAAACCCGCCGTCGCGGTGTTCACGCTCGACGACTATGTGGCAGCCGGCATCATGTCCGCCGATCAGGCGGAAACGCTGCGTGAAGCCGTCGCAACCCGCGCCAACATCCTCGTGGCGGGCGGCACCTCGACCGGCAAAACCACCCTGACCAACGCGCTGCTCGCCGAGGTGGCGAAGACGGCGGATCGCGTCGTCATCATCGAGGACACGCGCGAACTGCAATGCGCCGCGCCCAACCTTGTCGCCATGCGGACGAAAGACGGCGTGGCGACGCTTTCCGATCTGGTGCGGTCCTCGCTTCGCCTGCGCCCCGACCGCGTCCCCATCGGCGAGGTGCGCGGCGCGGAAGCTCTCGACCTTCTGAAAGCGTGGGGCACGGGGCACCCCGGCGGCATCGGCACCATCCATGCCGGCACCGGCATCGGCTCGCTGCGCCGTCTCGAACAGCTCATTCAGGAGGCTGTCGTCACCGTCCCCCGCGCACTGATCGCGGAGACCATCGACCTTGTTGCTGTCCTTTCCGGGCGCGGTTCCGCGCGCCGGCTGGCCGAACTCGCCCGCGTCGAGGGGCTGGGGCCGGACGGCGACTACCGCATCACCCCCGCAATTCAAACCAGCACAGGAGAACCCCAATGATCCGCACGCCTTCGCGCGGCTATCGCCGCATGGCGACCGCCGCATCCGCCCTTGCCATCAGTCTCATGCTCGCCCCGGCCGCCCATGCGTCTGGTTCGTCGATGCCATGGGAACAGCCCTTGCAGCAAATCCTCCAGTCCATCGAGGGGCCGGTCGCCAAGATCATCGCCGTCATCATCATCATCGTGACCGGCCTCACCCTCGCGTTCGGCGACACCAGCGGCGGCTTCCGTCGCCTGATCCAGATCGTATTCGGCCTGTCCATCGCCTTCGCGGCCAGCTCGTTCTTCTTGAGCTTTTTCAGCTTCGGCGGCGGGGCGCTCGTTTGATGGCGGGCGGCCTCGAACAGCTCGACGCGGTGCCGGGCTTCACGATCCCCGTCCATCGGGCGCTGACCGAGCATATCCTGCTCGGCGGCGCTCCCCGCGCCATCGCCATCATGAACGGCACGCTGGCCGGGGCCGTGGGCCTCGGCCTGCGCCTCTGGCTTGTCGGCATCGCCATCTGGGCCATCGGGCATTTCGCGGCCGTGTGGGCGGCGAAACGCGATCCCCAATTCGTCGAGGTCGGGCGGCAGCATATCCGCATCCCGGCTTTTCTGTCGGTGTGAGGGCGCGGCCATGATGAACCTTGCAGAATACCGCCGCACCGCCACCCGGCTCGCCGATTATCTGCCATGGGCCGCATTGGTCGGCTCCGGCGTCGTCTTGAACAAGGATGGGAGTTTTCAGAGGACGGCGAAGTTTCGCGGTCCCGATCTGGATTCCGCCGTGGCGGCCGAACTGGTCGCCGTCGCCGGCCGCATCAACAACGCCGTGCGCCGCCTCGGCTCCGGCTGGAGCATCTTCGTGGAGGCGCAGCGCAGCGAGGCGGCGACCTATCCCGACAGCACCTTTCCCGATCCCGCGTCGGCGCTGGTCGATGCGGAGCGGAAAGCCGGTTTCGAGGAAGCGGGCGCGCATTTCGTGTCTGGCTACTTCCTGACCTTCCTTTATCTGCCTCCGTCCGAGGAAGCCGCCCGCGCGGAAACATGGCTCTACGAGGGCCGCGAGAAAACGGGCGTGGACCCGTGGGGGTTGCTGCGCGGCTTCATCGACCGCACCGACCGCGTGCTGGCCTTGCTCGACGGCTTCATGCCGGAGTGCCGTTGGTTGGATGACGGCGCGACGCTGACCTATCTCCATTCCACCATCTCGACCAACCGGCATCGTGTGCGCGTGCCCGAGGTGCCGATGCACCTCGACGCGCTGCTCGCCGACCAACCGTTGACCGGCGGGCTGGAGCCGCGCCTTGGCGACGCGCATCTGCGCGTGCTGACCATCGTGGGATTCCCGACCGCGACGACGCCGGGCCTGCTCGACGAAATGAACCGGCTGCCGTTCCCCTACAGGTGGAGCACGCGCGCGATCCTACTCGACAAGACCGATGCGACCCGGCTGCTGACCCGCATCCGTCGCCAATGGTTCGCCAAGCGCAAGAGCGTCGCCGCGATCTTGAAAGAGGTCATGACGAACGAGGCGTCCGCGCTTGTGGACACCGACGCCGCCAACAAGGCGCTCGACGCCGACATGGCGTTGCAGGAGCTTGGGGCGGACGTGGCGGGCATGGCCTACGTCACGGCGACCGTCACCGTTTGGGATGCCGACCCGCGCCTTGCCGACGAGAAGCTGCGCCTGGTCGAGAAGATCGTTCAGGGCCGTGACTTCACCGCCATGCCCGAGAGCGTCAACGCGGTGGACGCGTGGCTCGGCAGCCTGCCCGGACACGCCTACGCGAATGTCCGCCAGCCGCCCATCAGCACTTTGAATCTCGCCCACATGATCCCGCTTTCGGCGGTGTGGGCGGGGCCGGAACGGGACGAGCATTTCGGCGACGCTCCATTGCTATACGCTAGGACCGAAGGCTCAACCCCGTTCCGGCTAAGTCTCCATGTCGGCGACGTAGGCCACACTCTTGTCGTTGGCCCCACGGGCGCGGGTAAGAGCGTGTTGCTTGCCCTCATGGCCTTGCAGTTCCGGCGCTATACGGCCAGCCAAGTCTTCGCCTTCGACTTCGGCGGCAGCATCCGCGCCGCCGCGCTCGCCATGGGCGGCGACTGGCACGATTTGGGCGGTGGTCTCACGGAAGGGGACGAGGCGTCCGTTTCGCTCCAGCCACTTGCCCGCATCCACGACACCTATGAACGCGCATGGGCGGCGGACTGGATCGCCGCCATCCTCATGCGCGAAGGCATCGCCATCACGCCCGAGGTGAAGGAATATCTTTGGACGGCGCTGACTTCGCTGGCCTCGGCCCCGGTCGAGGAACGCACGATCACCGGCCTTGCGGTGCTGCTGCAATCCAACGATCTGAAACAGGCGCTCCGGCCGTTCTGCGTCGGCGGTGCTCATGGCAGGCTTCTCGACGCCGAAGCCGAACATCTCGGCTCGGCCGATGTGCAGGCGTTCGAGATTGAGGGGCTGGTCGGGACCGGCACGGCTCCCGCCGTGCTCGCCTATCTGTTCCATCGTATCGGCGACCGGCTCGACGGCCGCCCCACGCTGCTCATCATAGATGAAGGCTGGCTTGCGCTCGACGACGAGGGTTTCGCCAGCCAGCTCCGCGAATGGCTGAAAACGCTGCGCAAGAAGAACGCCAGCGTCATCTTCGCCACGCAAAGCCTGTCCGACATCGACGGCAGCAACATCGCGCCCGCGATTATCGAGAGCTGCCCGACGCGGCTCTTGCTGCCGAACGAGCGCGCCATCGAGCCGCAGATCACGGCCATCTATCGCCGCTTCGGCCTCAATGACAGGCAGATCGAAATCGTCGCACGGGCCACGCCCAAGCGGGATTATTACTGCCAAAGCCGCAGGGGCAATCGCCTGTTCGAGCTTGGCCTATCCGAAGTCGGCCTCGCGCTCTGCGCCGCATCCGCCAAATCCGACCAGACCGAAATCGCGCGCATCCATGCCGAGCACGGCCGCGCCGGTTTCCTCGCCGGCTGGCTGCGCCATCGCGGCGTCGAGTGGGCGGCCGACCTGATCCCGAACCTCACCAATCTTGCCGACCGGCCGGAGTCCGCCGCGCCGGCCCGGCTCGATACCCACCCCACACAGGAGATTCTTCCATGACCTATCCCAAGATCGTCGGGGCTTCGGCCCTCGCGCTGGCGCTCGCCGTGCCCGTCGCGCTTTCGCCCATGCTGGCAAGTCCGGCCCATGCGCAATTCGGCTTCGGCCGGATCGTCTTCGATCCCTCCAACTATGCCGAGAACGTGCTTACGGCCGCGCGCACGCTGGAGCAGATCAACAACCAGATTCAGAGCCTCCAGAACGAGGCGACGATGCTCATCAATCAGGCCCGCAATCTGGCGAGCCTGCCGTATAACTCGCTCCAGCAGCTCCAGCAGAACGTGAGCCGCACGCAGCAGCTTCTCGGGCAGGCCCAAAATCTCGCATTCGAGGTCGGCCAGATCGACCAAGCGTTCCAGAGCCAATACGGCAATGTCTCGCTATCGGCGACCGGCGCACAACTGGTCGCCGATGCGCGCGGCCGTTGGGAAAATACGGTTGGCGGCTTGCAGGACGCCATGCGCGTGCAGGCTGGCGCGGTCGGCAATATCGACAGCAATCGCGCCGAGATGGCCGCGCTTGTCGGCCAGAGCCAAGGCGCGACCGGCGCGCTGCAAGCCACGCAGGCCGGCAACCAGCTCCTTGCCCTCCAGTCGCAGCAGCTTTCCGACCTGATCGCGGTCATCTCGGCGAACGGGCGGGCCGATGCGCTCACCGAGGCCGAGCGCGCGACCGCCGCAGAGCAAGGCCGCATCCAGCGTGAGCGGTTCCTGACGCCGAGCACCGGCTACCAGCCGGGCAATGCGCAGATGTTCAACAACGGCAACAACTGACGGGAGGCTCGCCATGGACGGCAAGATGCTGGCGCGGCTCGGGGCCGTTGTATTCATCGCCATCGCCGTCACGGCGACCGCAATCGACATGGCGCGGAAGGACGAACCTTCCGCGTCACCACCCGCGCCGACCCTCCAGCCGCCGGCCGATCCCCTGCGCGAGAACCTGCGCCATTGCCAACAGCTCGGCGAGGCGGCGGCGAGTGACGCCGACTGCCTCGCCGCATGGGCTGAATCCCGCGACCGTTTCCTCGGCCGTGACCGCAGCGGGGCGCGCTGACCATGGGCAGCACGGGCGTCATCGACAATTTTCTCGGGGTCTTCACCTCCTACATCGACAGCGGGTTCGGGCTGCTCAGCGGCGAGGTCGCCTTCATAGCCACGACGCTCATCGTCATCGACATTACGCTCGCCGCACTGTTTTGGGCATGGGGCGCGGATGACGACATCATCGCCCGGTTGGTCAAAAAGACCCTGTTCGTCGGCGTCTTCGCCTACATCATTTCCAACTGGAACAATCTAGCGCGGATCGTCTTTGAGAGCTTCGCCGACCTCGGCCTCATGGCGTCGGGCACCGGCTTTTCTGTCACCGACCTGATGCGGCCGGGCCGCGTGGCGCAGACCGGCCTCGACGCCGGCCGCCCGCTGCTCGATTCCATTTCCGACCTGATGGGCTGGATCGCCTTCTTCGAGAACTTCATCCAGATCGCGTGCCTGCTGTTCGCATGGGCGCTGGTCGTGCTGGCTTTCTTCATCCTCGCCATCCAGCTTTTCGTGACGCTGATCGAGTTCAAGCTGACCACGCTAGCCGGCTTCGTCCTCATCCCCTTCGGCCTTTTCGGCAAGACCGCCTTCATGGCCGAAAAGGTGCTCGGCAACGTGGTGTCATCCGGCATTAAGGTCTTGGTGCTCGCCGTCATCATCGGCATCGGCAGCACCTTGTTTTCGCAATTCACGGCCGGTTTCGGCGGGGCAACCCCGACCATCGACGACGCCATGGCGATTGTGCTCGCCGCGCTGTCGCTGCTCGGCCTCGGCATCTTCGGCCCCGGCATCGCCAGCGGCATCGTCTCGGGCGGCCCGCAGCTCGGCGCGGGCGCAGCCGTGGGAACCGGCCTCGCTGCTGGCGGCATGGTGCTTGCGGGCGGCGCGGCGGCCGGTGGCGGGGCCATGCTTGCCGCGAAGGGTGGCGCTGCTGCCCTGTCCAGTGGAGCCGCGGCCGTTCGCGGAGGCGCAACGGCCGCGGGCGCGGCGACCGCTGCCTATAGCCTCGGCTCGCTCGGCCAGACCGGGGCGGCGGGCGTTGCCTCCGGCCTCGGCGGTGTCGCCCGAGCGGCAGGCTCGGCCGTCGTCTCGCCGCTCAAACGCGCAGCCTCCAGCGCAACATCCCAGGCAAGCGAAAGCGTTAAGTCCAGCTTCTCCGCTGGCGCAAAGGCCGGCTTCGGCTCGACCGGCGGCAGCTCGACCATGGGCACGGTCGGCGGCGCGAGCGCCGCCCCGGCCGCCGCGCCGCCGACTTCCCCCGATGGTCCTCCGGCTTGGGCGCAGCGGATGCAGCGCCGGCAAGCCCTCAACCACGGCACCACCATGACAGCCCATGCCGTCCGCTCCGGCGACAGCCACGGCTCCGGTTCCTCCGTCAACCTTTCCGAAAGTGACCGCTCATGAGCATCTTCAAACGACCAGCAACCCACTACGGCAAATCGCCGGAACCCGAGACGCCCTATCAGAAGGCCGCGCAGGCATGGGACGAGCGCATCGGATCGGCCCGCGTGCAGGCGAGAAACTGGCGGCTCATGGCCTTCGGCTCGCTGATCCTTTCGGCCGCCTTCGCCTCGGCGCTGGTCTGGCAATCCGCACGCGGGACCGTGGTGCCGTGGGTGGTGCAGGTCGATAATCTCGGGCAGGCGCAGACCGTCGCACCGGCCGCCGCCGACTATCGCCCGACCGACCCGCAGATTGCTTTCCATCTCGGCCGCTTCATCGAGCAGGTGCGCGCGATCCCGGCCGACGCGATCATTGTCCGCCAGAACTGGCTTCGCGCCTATGAGTGGACCACGGATCGCGGCGCGGCGGCGCTCAACGACTACGCCCGCGCCAATGATCCTTTCGCCAAGGTCGGCCGTCAGCAGGTCGCCGTCGAAGTCTCGAGCGTCATCCGCGCATCGCCGAACAGTTTCCGCGTGGCGTGGACCGAACGCCATTTCGAGAACGGCCAGCTCGCCACGACCGAGCGATGGACAGCCATCCTCACCATCGTCATCCAGCCACCGCGCGACGCCGAGCGCCTGCGCGCCAACCCGTTGGGAATCTATGTCAATGCAATTTCGTGGTCGCGGGAGATGAGCCAATGAGGACGATCACCCGCACCCCGACAATCGCGGCCGTGCTGCTTTTGGCCACCATGCTCGCAGGCTGCGCCACCAACCGGACGCCGCAATTCAGCTACGATGCCAGCGTGCCGCCGCTGCCGACCGTGCAGGCGGCAGCAGCCGACAACACGCCCCGGCCGTTGCATGTGCCCCCGGCATGGACCGTCGCACGCGGCGGCACGGCTGCCGGCACGCCGACCGGCCGCGTCGAGAACGCCAATGCCGCCGCCCGCGTCGAGCCGCGCCGCGCCGGTTACTACAACGCCATCCAGATATATCCGTGGTCGGAAGGCGCGCTCTATCAGGTCTATGCCGCAGTCGGGCAGATCACGACGATAGCGCTGGAGCCGGGCGAGAGCCTGACAGGCGCGGGGCCGATTGCGGCGGGCGACACCGCCCGCTGGATCATCGGCGACACCGAGAGCGGCAGCGGTGCAAACCGCCGTGTCCATATCCTCGTGAAGCCGACACGCCCGGACATTTCCACCAACCTTGTCGTCACCACCGACCGGCGCACCTACATGATCGAGCTGCGCGCGCGGGAATCACTCTACATGCCTTCCGTCGCATGGTCCTATCCCGCAACGCCCGGCCAGCGCCGAGCCGTTCTGGCCGCGCCGATCATTCCGGCCGAAGCGGCGCGGAATTATCGCTACGCCTTGCAGGTGCAGGGCGACAGCCCGCCATGGCGGCCGGTTTCCGTTTTCGACGATGGACGGCGCGTCTATGTCGTCTTCCCGGCCGGGATCGTGCAGGGCGAGATGCCGCCCATCTTCGTGCTTGGCGCGAACGGCGAGCCGCAAATCGTCAATTCCCGCATCCACCAGAACGTCCTGATCGTGGACCGCCTGTTCGGCGCGGCCGAGCTGCGCCTTGGCAGCGGCAACCGCCAGCAGGTCGTCAGGATCGTCCGCACCAACCCCACGCAGGCCGCAGCAGAGCCAGCCAGCACGACCTCGGGAGGATCGTCCTCATGAGCGATACCGATACCGCCGCCCCCATGCGCCTGCGCGCTGAATCGCCCCGCGTCACCCGCCTGTCCCGCAAGATACTGGCAGGCGTCGGTGCCGTCGCCTTGCTCGGCATCGGCGGGGCGCTCATCTACGCTCTCCAGACCCGCGATGTAGGACCGGGCGGCGAGGAACTCTATTCTACCGAGAACCGGCCCACGGCGGACGGCCTGTCCGGCTTGCCACGCGACTATACCGGCCCGGTTCTCGGCCCCGCGCTGCCCGGAGATTTGGGCCGCCCCATCCTCGATGCTCAGAACAGGGGCCAGCCGGTTGCACCGCCCGTCATGGCGACGCCCGCCGTCGATCCAGAGGAAGAACGCCGCAGGGCCGAGGAAGAAGCCGCGCGCTTGAGCAACGTCTTTTTCCAGTTCGGTCCGCGCACGGGAGCGCCAGCCGGCACCGCCATGCCCGACCTTGCAGGGCTTGGCTTCGGCGGGCAGTCGGACGACCAGAACGGCCATGCAGCTTTCCTCAACAGGCCGGTGGACCGGCAGACCGTCGCCCCGGATCGCGTTGCGCCGCCGGCATCGCCCTATATTCTTCAGGCCGGAGCCGTGATCCCGGCCGCGCTCATCACCGGCATCCGTTCCGACCTTCCGGGGCAGATCACGGCGCAAGTCACCGAGAACGTCTATGACAGTCCCACCGGCTCGATGCTGCTGATCCCGCAGGGCACCCGCATCATCGGCCAATACGATGACGGCGTGACCTTCGGCCAGCGCCGCGTGTTGCTGGTGTGGAATCGCCTGATCCTGCCCGGTGGTCGTTCCATCGTCCTTGAGCGCCTCCCGGGCGCGGACGCCAGCGGCTATGCCGGGCTTGAGGATAGCGTCGATTATCATTGGTGGGCCCTGATGAAGGCCGCAGGGTTGTCCACGCTGCTCGCAGTCGGCACGGAGCTGGCGACGAGCGACGAGGACCGGCTTGTTCGAGCTATCCGAGACGGGGCGCAGGATACGGTCAATCAGGCAGGCCAGCAGATCGTGCAGCGTCAGTTGCAGGTTGCGCCGACGCTCACCATCCGGCCCGGTTTCCCGGTCAGGATCATCGTCACCCGCGACCTTGTGTTCGAGCCGACTGGAGGTTGACCATGACGAAACTGAAACTCGGCCCGCTGCCCGACGACAAGCCCGTCAAGGTGACGGTGGAACTGCCCGCGCCGCTTAACCGCGATCTGGTCGCCTATGCCGAGGTGCTGGCCCGCGAGAGCGGCCAGCCCGCCGCCGATCCCGTCAGGCTTATCGTGCCCATGCTGGAGCGCTTCATCGCCACGGATCGCGGGTTCGCCAAGGCACGACGGGAACTTTCATAAAGCGGTGATCGGCTGCCTCCGACGCCTTTTCGGTCATTCGCTATGGGATCTTGAACGCCCGAAAGCTGCCATAGGCTAACGTGGCATGTCTGACTACGCATGCGAGTATATCCGGTATTGCCAGTTCAAAAGTCGACGGAGAGGGCCTACTTGTACGGGACGCGCGGTCTCCGCGGGAAATTTTTAAAGTATCCCTCGAGAAGCCCGTGGTTTTCCAAGATTCTGAATGGATTGTTAGTGGCGGCATTCATTCGATCGGCATCCCTGATCGAGCACCATGCGCAACGCTTCCCATTCGACTTGAGCGGCTCGGAGCATTCTTCACACGCTCCTTCAAACACGCGAGTTTTTCAAGATGAGGTAACCGACCTACATTATCGGCAGAGCCGAGATCGTCAGTTGCCGGTCCGGTTGCCAACATAAAGGTTGCCAAATTGCACATCCTATACAGCACTCTCCGCTTGGGGCACTTCAGCCGATAGCAGACAGAGTACTTTCCCGCGTCGCGAACAAGCTCCGGCTCGTACCGACGGCTGGGGCAAGACGACGTGCCGCAAACTCAGGAGATGAGTTCGATCTGGTCTGCGGTGAGCAAGCCTTTCGCGATCAGTTCAGCGCGGGCAGCCGTAGGATCGGTCGTGAAGAACAGGACCCGTAGATCCTCAAGCGCCCGCGAAAACGACACATAAGCGAGCTTGCGGCCACGGGCCTCTTGCTTATCCGTTCCGGCCCCTGAAATCCCAGGCGTCAGAAGCTTCCCAAAATTGTAGTTGTGCCAAGCGGCTTCGACGTCGTCATAAACCACGAGTACCTTGGGATATTCCTCGCCCTTTACACCATGCTGGGTACTGAATGCGGTGTTCTTGCCAACAAAGGATGTGTAGGCAGCGACCTCGCTCGTCGTCATCCCGAACAAAGTATCGGCGAGCCAGTCGCCCTTCTCCAGTCCGTGCTGCTCGGCATCATAGATTTCGGCGCGGGGATCGCGGACCAGGTTAGCCTGTAGCCGCTCGCCGACCCGGATAATCTGTTTGTCAGCAGCGCAGCGCAGAATATCGCCGATCGTCGCCGCCTCCCAGAGCGTCGCCAACTCGGCGACGATATCGATTGACGTGTCGACCATGGATCGCAGGCTCTTGGACGCATTGATGCCATCCACCGCAAACGCGGGGCTTTGCTGCCTGAGGATATCGATCACTCGCCGACTGTTGTCAGCGCGGTGCGCCTCGACGAGCGGCCAGATGGTGGACGTCAGCGGCAGAAGTAGGAAGTGTTCGCCTCGCTCGAAGGCATCCTGCGCACGCGTGGACGCGAATTGCCCGGAGAACAGCCGATTGAGCGTGGCAAAGCCCATCCGCCGGGCAATCATCTGGCGAACGAGAAAAAGCTTCACGACGTCGTCGCGATCGGTCCAACCCCAGTCCGCCATTGCCTGATCCATCTGCGCGAGTGCGCGTTCGGTCTGAGCGTCTGAATACCGGTTCCGCGGTTCTTCCGGAGCCTCCGCTTTCACCAGGCGGAAGACGACACTGCCCTCCACATCCTGGTTCTTGCCCGCCGGCACCTGCGCGACATCCGTGCGGAAGCCGTTGAGCAAGCGGATCACGCTCCTCGAACAGCGAAAATTCTCAACCTTGGTGATCGTCTTGCCCGCCAGAGGCGGCGCAAAGTCCTCACTGGTCTCATCGTAGATCTGCTGCCAGGGATCGCCGAAATAACCCACGATCGGCAGACCCTCGTCTTCGCACGCGAGGTTAAGGCCACGAACGATTGTTTCGGCGGTATCTTGGGCCTCGTCCACGAAGATGTACGGGAAGCGCAGTCCCAGGATACGGCGGAAGGTTGCATTTTCCTCAAGGAGGTAGGACGCGATGATTATGATATCGTCATGCCCGAGGACGCCATTGGGATAGTCTCCATAGACGGCATCGCCATAATCGAATTGCTCGACAGCCGCGAGCGCCGCAAGGTCCAATTCGTAACGTTCGGCCTTTGCCCGGGCCTCGCGCGCTGCTTTGCTCTGGCCGCCGTTATCCTTCGTGCGCTCCTTCGCGATCAGATCCGGCAGGCGGCGCTTTTCTAGGGCCTGGCGGATGTCCAGATGGAAACGTCCGAACTGCGCCCATAGAAAGCTGTGCAAGGTCGATACGGCGTAGAGGTCGTCGAAGCCGAGCCTCTCGCTGATTACCGCCACTGCCCGCTTGGTATAGGTGATGCAGGCGACGCGTTGGCCGTTCTGTCGCAAGGCCTTTCCCTTGTGCTCCCGCACCCATTCCAGGGCATCGATCAGAGAGGACGTCTTGCCGGACCCGGCACCGGCGACGAGCGCAAAGCTTACCGCGCCCTCCAGGCATGCCTGAACATCCTTGTCGGCTTGGGTTTCAACTTTCGCCATGTCAGCCATGCCCAAGCGGAGCGGCGGGCGCGTCGCCAGGCGGAACGGGCGCTGGCTCCTCTACACCGAGAGGCCCGTTGGGCTGTGCGATCGGCGGGTAAAGCTTCGCCTCCAGCCAGACCAAGCCTTCGGCGATGTAGGCTGGAGTCTGCCAGAGCTCATCGCCAGCAAGCAGGCTCATGGCGAAATCAGTCTTCTTGAAGGTGCTGGAACGGATTCGGTCGTAAATCGTCTGGTATGCGGCATCGAGGTCGTGCGGGATCGCCTTGCCGATCGTGATTTTCCCTTCGCGTAGCAACGAGAAATTATCGTACGCGAACGCCTCTTCAAGCGTGCGCGGCCGCATCACGCGCTGGCTGCCCTGATCGGTGACGGTGATATCGCACTGGAAGGCGATGCAGCAGTCTTTCTCGTCGCTGATTTTTTCGTCTGCTCCCAAGGCCATGAGCTCGTCGACGGTCGATTTGCCCAGAATATTCTTGAGACTCGCATTCGAGGTTCGGGCGTCCTGCGTATCACCGCGACAGGCGCTGGCGGCAGCGTCCGGCGTCACCGAATCAAGGTCGGTGATTACGAGATAGGGAATGCGCAGGAACGAGAGTAGACCCTCGAACCGGTAGGCATAGGCACCGCCTACTTCGAGCACAGTCAGATAGGAGCTGCGCAGTTTGTTGGCCGACTTCTCGATCATTATAGGGAGAAGCAACTTTTCGACCGCACCTTCAACGAGGATCGCGGCGTCAGCGAAGAAGAGATCGCAATGAGTCAGGCGCAAATAGCGCTTTAGAAAATCGAGAGCTTCCTGGGACGACACGACGACCCCATCGACGATGTCCCCTTCCGGCTGGAACGCGCGAAGGCTGCGAACGTCCGATACGTTACGGATGCCGCCCGGCGCATCGTCGTTCGCCGAGTGGCAGCGCTGGAAATAGCGCACCTTCGCGAAATCGACGGCGTCGAGGATATGGGATGAGTGAGTGGTCACGACAATCTGGGGGACTGCGTCGGAAAGCCCAGCAGCCTCGGCGGAATCTTTGATCACTTTCCAGATATTGGTGATGAAGGCTTGCTGCACCTGAGCGTGCAGATGGACCTCGGGCTCTTCAATGAAAATCAGGAGGCACAGCGGCCGATTTTCAGGCGTCGCGAGCCATTGCGAGTGAAAATGGCGGACTTGGATCGCCATATAGATGAGATTCTTGAACCCTAGGCCGTTGTAGAGTTCAGGCAACTCGTGCTTGCGGGCCGGGTCTACGTACAGAAGCTCGGTATTGCCCTTGAGGGCCGTTTCCGGACTGAGTGACGAAATGATCCTGAGGTCCCGGTCATTGACGGAGGGAACGCCCAGGCCCTTTATCAGGTCGATAAGGGGCGCAAACTGGATCTCGTAATGATCGGTCAAGCGCGAGTTGTTCTCGTCGATGACCTTGTGAGCATCGGCCGCGGGACCTGCGTCCTGAAGGTTCTTCCGGTAGAAGGCAGCAAAGGCCGACGATAGCCGGTTGCTCCGGCTGCTTTCATCGTCGTTAATGTTGCGCTGCGCGTCGACAAACTCGACCCGGACTAGGTGCTTCAGGAGCCGCTTGCCTTCTTCCGGCTCAATCGCGGCAGCATGGATCGACTCATTATTTTCCTCGTCCGTTTGCCGCACCAAGGATGCGAAGCGGACGATGCTGTGCCGAGCGAGGTTGGTATCCATCGCCAGATACTGGAAAAGGGTCTTGCCCTGGCTGCCATCTTCCTCGGGAGGATAGGCGGCATTGTAGGCCGTCCGGAGCTTCGCCGGGTCCGCGAAGCCGAAAGACAGCCTAAGGCCGACGCTCTCGAAGTCTTCAAGATTGGGTAGAAGCGAAAAGACGCGGCCGTAAGCGACCGAGTCGGGGTCGATCGCAAACCAAAGATCCAGTTGGATCTCGGGCAGGTTCGATGGGTCCCCGCTGGCCGAAAATGCCTCAAAGTCGGACATACGCGACACCGAGAAATCGTGGATCCTGAACTCTCGCCCTCCGAGGAAGCAGCGAAATATCGCCGTCGCGGAGGTCTTCCCGCTGTTGTTGGGACCAACGAAGAGCGTGTCCTGATCCTCAATGTCGATCAGCACATTCTCGAGGCGTCGGAAATTGCGGATCGCGACCGAATTGAGCCTCATAGATCCCCCTTGGAATGTGGTCTGTTCCGCCCAACACAGTATTTTTGGCGCAGCGGCGTAATATTAAATTAATAATGCAAAAATGCGTAAGCACAAGTGTCGGCAAGAGTAGGTGCTGGCTACGGATTTCCGATCGATCTCGTTGATCCGCTCTTTCCTGGGGAGGCTTGCGAACATAACACTAGATTATAGTCAGACGAGCAGTCCGTTTTCAGAGCGTCCATCCACTAAGTGCACCCTACTGCCGAAGTGCGGCCACCTGAATGGTTGCTTTCCTAACTCCGTGGCCCAGAAGCGGACAGTCAGGAATCCACCCCACACTTGCCATAGAAGTGAGTCCAAGGGTGCCGCCAGCGCATAGGCACAAATGCGGCACGCTACAGCCCGCCGACTTCCCTCCATGGTTCGACTGATGGCGGGGCCGCGATGCTCCGGAGCCACCAGAACCAAGGAGGTTTCCGTGTACGAAAAACACCATAGGGCCCAGAGACGATGTCCGAGACGACCGATCCACAAACCAATTCCCGACGATCTGTTCGACTACGCCGACGATCCTGCGCCTCGTATGAGTCCGTCGCGAGGACGCCCGTCGCACGTTTTCGATGTCGAAAGGCTCCCCGTCATCGACGACTGGCCGGAGTATGTGCCGATCACCGAGGCCGAGATCCAGGTCTTCGAGCGTTGGTTCGGCGATGTGTTCGACGATATGTTCGGCCCGGTCGATCTGCCCGATGACTTAAGGAGGTTATCGTATTATGATAACGAAAAGCCTTAACCGGATGATCGGGCGATACCATGTCAACATTGAAGGTCGGTATTGCCGATCCAGAGGAAATGAAAGCGCGAACCATGCGGATCGCCAAGGGTGAGGAAAAGCCCACGCCCGGCGAGCCAACAGTGTGGTTTTCTTCGACCATGTCATTCGCGAAGCTCCTCTCACCAGCCAATTGCGAGTTGCTTCGCCTAATTCGTGAACAGGAGCCGGATTCGCTAGAGGAACTGGCACAGATCACGGGGCGCGCGAAGTCCAACCTGTCCCGAACACTCAAAACCATGGCGGCCTATGGCCTTGTCCGCATGGAGAAGGGCAAGGGTCTCAGGCTGGTGCCCAGGCTCATCCATGACCGGGTAGAGCTGGTCCTACCATTGGTCGAACGCCGCAAGACGAAAGGAACCCGCAAATGAATGCTAAATCGCCAACCATTGCCGTGCGGGCCGCTCTCTATCTGCGCGTCTCGACCACGCGGCAGGCCGAACACGATGTTTCCATTCCTGACCAGAAGCGGCAGGGCGAAGCCTGGTGCGAAGCGCGCGGCTTTCAGCTTGTCGAAACCTTCGTCGAGCCCGGTGCCTCGGCGACCAATGACCGGCGGCCTGAGTTCCAGCGCATGATCGAAGCGGGTACGTCCAAGCCTGCGCCCTTTGACATTGTCGTGGTCCATTCGTTCAGCCGGTTCTTCCGCGATCACTTCGAGCTGGAGTTTTACGTCAGGAAACTCGCCAAGAATGGCATCAAGCTGGTGTCCATCACCCAGGAAATGGGCGATGATCCCATGCACGTCATGATGCGGCAGATCATGGCGCTGTTCGATGAATATCAATCCAAGGAAAACGCCAAGCACGTCACCCGTGCCTTGAAGGAAAATGCCCGTCAGGGCTTCTGGAATGGTTCGCTGCCACCGATTGGTTATCGGGTCGTGGGTGCCGAGCAACGCGGTGCCAAGACCAAGAAAAAGCTGGAGATCGACCCATTGCATGCCGACACGATCCGCTTGATCTACCGGCTCGCGCTGGAAGGCGATGGCGATAGCGGCCAGATGGGTGTGAAGGCCATCGTCAAATATCTCAATGCGAGAGGCATCTTCACGCGCGACGGGGGCCGTTGGGGTATCGGTCAGGTCCATCGCGTTCTGACGCGCCGCACCTATATCGGTGAACACGAGTGGGGCAAGCGCAGCAAGCATAATGATGCGCGCTCACCGGGTGAAATCGTCATCGTGCCTGTCCCGGCGATCATAGAGCGCGAAACGTTCGATCAGGTTCAGGCACTACTACAGGCGCGCAACCCTAAGACCGAACTGCCAGCTCGCGTGGTCGTCGGGCCGACCTTACTGACCGGCATCTGCTATTGCGGCAACTGCGGAGGTGCGATGACCATCCGCACCGGTAAAAGCGGCCGCTACCGCTACTATGCCTGTTCCATAAAGGCCCGGCAGGGCGAAACGGGTTGTAAGGGGCGAGCGATCCCGATGGACAAGCTCGACACCATGGTCGTCAACCACATCGAAGATCGACTACTCGATCCTGAACGGCTTGAGGAGCTCCTTGGCAGCGTTCTCGGCCGCCGCTCTGAACAGGCTGAGCGGCGCAAGCAACACATTGATGAGCTGGAACGACGGGCCACAGAATCGGAACTGCGCCTGAAGAGGCTCTACGACGCTATCGAGGCAGGTGTAGCCGATCTGGACGATCCGGCGCTGAAGGAGCGGATCGTTGGTCTCAAGGTTATCCGCGACCAGGCCCGTGTGGATGCTGATCGCGCTCAAGCCATGCTCGATAGTCCCGGTCACTCTGCAATCAGCCCCGAGATGATACGTCGCTTTTCGAAAATTGCGCGCGATCGTATCCGCAACCGTGAGGGCGGCTATCGGCGGGATCACCTGCGCGCGCTGGCGCAACGAGTCGAGGTCGCGGACGATGCCGTTCGTATCATGGGATCGAAGACGGAACTGCTGAGAACGCTTTTTACTGAGAACGTGCGGCCATCGGCGGCGATTGGCGTGCCCAGAAGCGGACCGAAATGGCGGAGAGGGTGGGATTCGAACCCACGATACCCTTGCAGGTATGCCGCATTTCGAGTGCGGTGCATTCGACCTCTCTGCCACCTCTCCGCATCGTCGGTCGGCGCTTCGAAAGCGCGGGCGGTACATAGCGGGTGCCGGGTCGGCTGGCAAGGGGTGGGGAACGGAAAATGCATTGCCTGGCGGCAGCTTTCCGGCAGCAGACTTGACAGGGATGCGCGTCTCGCCTATTGCGCGCGGCATGGTGGCGTGGGCCTGTTCCATCCGCCCGGCTTTGCGACGTGCCTTCCGCCCGGTGCAAACGCCTTCGAACCGGCGGCGCCCTTGCGCATCGCTCCCGTAACGACTGGTAAAAAGACGGCCTTGCCTGCGCGCAAAGAGCCGAACCGAACATGAAAGGAATAAAGAATGTTCGCAGTCATCAAGACCGGCGGTAAGCAGTACCGCGTGGCCGCCAACGATGTCCTGACGGTTGAGAAACTGTCCGGCGAAGCTGGCGACAAGATCGAATTCACCGAAGTGCTGATGGTCGGCGTCGGCGCCGACGCCACGATCGGCGCGCCCTTCGTCGAGGGCGCCGTCGTAAGCGCGGAAGTCGTCGAACACGGCCGCGGCAAGAAGGTCATCGCCTTCAAGAAGCGCCGTCGCCAGAATTCCAAGCGTTCGCGCGGCCATCGCCAGCATCACACGATCGTCCGCATCGTCGACATCGCAGCCGCCGGCGGCAAGGCCAAGAAGGCTTCGAAGAAGCCGGAAGCCGCTGCCGAAGCAGCCGAATAAGATCAGGACAGGTAAAGGAGAACTCCCATGGCACACAAAAAAGCTGGCGGCTCCTCGCGCAACGGTCGCGATTCCGAGTCCAAGCGCCTCGGCGTGAAGAAGTTCGGCGGCGAAGCCGTCATCGCGGGCAACATCATCGTGCGTCAGCGCGGTACGCAGTGGCACCCCGGCACCAATGTCGGCCTTGGCAAGGATCATACGATTTTTGCCCTGACAGCCGGCAATGTGAATTTCCGTACGAAGGCCAACGGTCGCGTCTACGTGTCCGTGATGCCGAAAGCGGAAGCAGCGGAATAAGCCGGCAGCGCTCTAAAACAGCCGGTGTCTCATCGACCCGGCTGGCGTTGCAGGTTCCGACCTGACGGAAAAATGGGGAGATGAGGCCAGTCCTTGTCTCCCCATTTCCATTTCCGGAGGAACGAACCATGCAACGTGACATCACCAGGGAGGACCGGCCGCGGTCTTTCCGGCAAAGGCCGGGCGCCGTCCGGTCGAGAACCGACTGCCCGATACTATTGTCCCGGCGGCTTGTCCTGCGCCCGCCGCACGAAGACGACATCGACGCCCTTGCCCATCTCGCCAACAACGCCGGAATCGCCAATATGGTGGCCCGCATGCCGCATCCCTATACGGCCGCGGATGCCGCCGACTTCGTGCGACGGAGCAACGCCGGCGAGATGGGCAAGTGCGTCTATGCGATCACGAAAGCCGACAATGGCGCTTTTCTCGGCTGCTGCGGGATCGAGACGCAGGAAGACGCCCGCACGGTCGAACTGGGCTATTGGCTGGGCGAGCCGTTCTGGAATGAGGGCTATGCCACCGAAGCGGCCCATGTGCTGATCGACATGGTGTTCCGCACACGCGACGTCGATCAGATCGACGCCTGCTGCCGGGTCACCAACCTTCCCTCGCGCCGTGTCATCCAGAAATGCGGTTTCCAGTTCCAGGCGACCGGCATGATGCAGAGCCGGGCCGTCGGCAGCACCGTTCCGGTGGAATGGTACCGTCTCGACCGCAAGACATGGGTCTCGCTGAAGAACTGGGGCGAGATGCGCTGAGCCGCGCCAGCCGCCCGGCGGAAACCGGCGGCCAGAGCGATCCCGGTGAAATCCGGCTCACCGGGATCGCTCCCATATAGTGTCCTACCGCGTTATCCGACGCGGAAGCGATCCCGCTTCGGCTGGAAATGCTCCCGAACGCTCCGGATCCCGCCTATCCGGGGCCTTTTCCGCTTTCCGGCATCAAAAGGCCCCGGTCCGGCCGGAAGAATTTGTCTCCATGACGCGACGGCGCAGACACGGCTTTTCTTGCCATATGGATTTTCCGGCGGAAGCTTTGCGTTCCCGCCAGCCGCGGGGGAACAAGTTTTTCAAACGATCGCTTATTGTTGACATAGTCTATTAAATTGATAGCTTTTCCTCCTCGAAACGAGGGAGGCCGACATGGCAGGGATTTCGAAATATCTCGGAACGTTCGTTCTTGGGGCGGGGCTGGCGCTGGGCGGGCTTGCCCCCGCCTTCGCCCGGACGACGCTCCTCAACGTTTCCTACGACCCGACGCGCGAACTCTACAAGGACTATAACGAAGCCTTTGCGCGGCACTGGAAGGCTGAGACCGGAGAGGACGTGGCCATCCAGCAATCGCACGGTGGCTCCGGCAAGCAGGCCCGCGCGGTGATCGACGGGCTGGAGGCGGACGTGGTGACGCTGGCGCTCGAAAGCGATATCAACGCCATCGCCGAGAAGTCCGGCAAGATCGCCGCCGACTGGCGCGGCCGGCTACCGAACAATTCCGCGCCCTATACTTCGACCATCGTCTTTCTGGTGCGCAAGGGCAATCCCAAGGGCATTCACGACTGGGGCGATCTGGTGAAGGGCGACGTGCAGATCGTGACGCCCAATCCGAAGACCTCGGGCGGCGCACGCTGGAACTATCTGGCCGCCTGGGCCTGGGCCAATGAGGAATTCGGCGGCGATCAGGAGAAGATCCGGATCTATATCGCCGAACTCTTCAAGCGGGCGCCGGTGCTCGACACGGGTGCGCGCGGCGCGCTCACCACATTCGCGCAGCGCGAGATCGGCGACGTTCTGCTCGCCTGGGAAAACGAGGCCTATCTGGCCGGCGCGGAGTTCGGCGCGGATGCTTTCGACATCGTTGCACCACCGATCTCCATCCTTGCCGAACCGCCGGTCGCCGTGGTCGACGGCAATGTTGACGCCAAGGGCACGCGCAAGCAGGCGGAAGCCTATCTGGAGTATCTCTATTCCGCAGAAGGCCAGACCATCGCCGCGCGGCATTTCTACCGGCCGTCGAAACCGGAACTGGTTGAACCCGACCTGCTGACCACGCTTCCCGACATCAAACTGGTGACGATCGACGATCCGATCTTCGGCGGCTGGGCCAAAGCGCAGCCCGAACACTTCGGCGACGGCGGGGTCTTCGACCAGATCTACCGGCCGGGGAACTGACCACTTGAACGGGTTTTCCGCCTCTTCGCCGCGATGGCGGCTGAAGACGCCAAGCGTCCTTCCGGGCTTCGGGCTGACGCTTGGCTTTTCACTCGCCTATCTGACGCTGATCATCCTGATCCCGCTGTCGGGTCTCGTCTGGCGCACGGCCTCGCTGAGTGCGCCCGAATTCCTCGCCATCCTTGCCGATCCCCGGACGCTCAACGCGCTGAAGATCAGCTTCGGAACGGCGCTGGCCGCCGCCCTCATCAATGTCGTCTTCGGCTGCGTCGTCACCTGGGTCATCGTGCGTTACGATTTTCCCGGCCGACGCATCGTCGATGCGCTCGTGGATCTTCCCTTCGCGCTGCCGACGGCGGTCGCCGGCATATCGCTGGCCGCGCTCTACGCGCCAAACGGCTGGATCGGCCACATCCTCGGTCTTGCCGGCATCAAGGCCGCCTTCAACCCGACGGGCATCGTGATCGCGCTGGTCTTCATCGGCCTGCCCTTCGTGGTGCGCACCGTGCAGCCGGTGATGGAGGAACTCGACCGGGAGGTCGAGGAGGCCGCCGCGACGCTGGGGGCGAACCGCCTCCAGACGATAGGGCGGATCCTGCTGCCCGGCCTCGCACCGGCGATCCTGACGGGCTTTGCGCTTTCCTTCGCCCGCGGCGTCGGCGAATACGGCTCCGTCATCTTCATCGCAGGCAATATTCCCTATGTGTCGGAGATCGCGCCGCTGCTCATCGTCATCCGGCTGGAGGAATTCAACTATGCCGCTGCGACGGCGATCGCCACGATCATGTTGTGCATCTCCTTCGCCATGCTGCTCGTCATCAATCTGATCCAGACCTGGAGCCGCAGGAGGTACGGTCATGGCGCATGATCCTGCAACAAGACGCCTGCGCCCGCCGACCACGGAAGCGCCTTTCGCCCGCTACGCGCTGATGGCGATCGCCTTCCTGTTTCTGGCGCTTTTCCTGCTGCTGCCGCTTGCCGCGGTCTTCATCGAGGCCTTCCGCAAGGGGGCTGGAGAGTTCCTCGCCGCCTTCGGCGATCCGGACACCATCGCGGCGATCCGGCTGACGCTTCTCGTCGCGGCCATCGCGGTGCCGCTCAATCTGGTGTTCGGCGTGGCGGCGGCCTGGGCCATCGCAAAGTTCGAATTCAAGGGCAAGGCGTTCCTGACGACGCTGATCGACCTTCCCTTCTCGGTCTCGCCGGTCATTTCCGGCCTCGTCTACGTGCTGCTGTTCGGCTCCGGCAGCCTGCTCGGCCCCTGGCTCAGGAGCTACGGGATCGAGATCCTCTTCGCGGTGCCCGGCATCGTGCTCGCCACTGTCTTCGTCACCTTCCCCTTCGTCGCGCGCGAACTGATCCCGCTGATGCAGGAACAGGGAAACGGCGACGAGGAGGCCGCGCTTTCGCTCGGTGCAAGCGGCTGGCAGACATTCCGCCATGTCACGCTCCCCAATATCAAATGGGGGCTGCTCTACGGCGTCCTGCTCTGCAATGCGCGTGCGATGGGCGAATTCGGCGCGGTCTCGGTGGTTTCCGGCCATATCCGCGGCCTCACCAACACGATGCCGCTCCATGTGGAGATCCTCTACAACGAATATAATTTCGTCGCAGCTTTCGCCGTCGCCTCGCTGCTGGCGGCGCTGGCGCTGGTGACTCTTCTCGTCAAGACGCTTCTGGAATTTCACTACGGCGCAGAGATCGCCGCCGGTCGCAAACATTGAAAGGTCCCCCATGGACGTCAGGGTTTCCAGCCTCCGCAAGGAATTCGATCGCTATCCGGCGCTCAACGACGTTTCGCTTTCCATCCGCTCGGGCGAACTGATCGCCCTGCTCGGGCCGTCCGGTTCCGGCAAGACGACGCTGTTGCGACTGATCGCCGGTCTCGAGCAGCCGACGGCCGGCAACATCTTCTTCGGCGCCGACGACGCCTCGCTGAAGACGGTGCAGGAGCGGAATATCGGTTTCGTATTCCAGCATTACGCCCTGTTCCGCCACATGACAGTGGCGGAAAACATCGCCTTCGGCCTGACGGTGCGGCCACGCGGGCTGCGGCCGCAGAAGGCCGAAATCCGCCGCCGGGTCGCCGATCTGCTCGAAATGGTGCACCTGTCGGGGCTGGAAAAGCGCTATCCGAACCAATTGTCCGGCGGCCAGCGCCAGCGCGTGGCGCTGGCCCGGGCCATGGCGATCGAACCCAAAGTGCTGCTGCTCGACGAGCCGTTCGGCGCGCTCGACGCCAAGGTCCGCAAGGAACTGCGGCGCTGGCTGCGCGATTTCCACGACCGCACCGGGCACACCACCGTCTTCGTGACCCACGACCAGGAGGAAGCGCTGGAGCTTGCCGACCGGGTGGTGGTCATGAGTCAGGGACAGATCGAACAGGTGGGATCCTCGGACGACGTCTACGACCGGCCGAATTCCCCCTTCGTCTTTTCCTTCATCGGCGACAGCGCCAGCCTGCCGGTGACGGTCGAAGGCGAGACGATCCGCTTCCGGGGCGAGGCGATCGGCATTACGCCGTCGACCGGCGACATCGACGCGGGAACGCTGTTCTTCCGGCCGCAGGACGTGGTGCTTCCCCCGCCCGGCGAGCCGGCGCTGGAGGGACGGCTTTCCGCCTGCCGCCGCCTTGCCGGAACCCGTATCGCAGATCTCGATATCGGCCCGCCCGGCGCGCCCCACCATGTCGAAATCGAGATTCCGCTCGCAACGACGGTGCGCACCGGCGCTTCCCTCCGGTTCCGGCCGACCCGCTGGAAGATCTTTCCCCACGCCGCCTGAGCCGCCCCCTCCCCTTGCCGCTTGACAGACCGACGGGAAAACGGGAGGGGAACCGTTCGATCGGCCTTGGCCGACAGCACGGGAAAGCGGATGAACGGACGACGGATCGGAATTGTCGGCGGCGGACCTGCCGGCCTGATGGCGGCGGAGGTTCTCTCGGCGCATGGCCATGCGGTGACGCTGCTGGAGGCCATGCCGACGGTCGGCCGGAAATTCCTTCTGGCCGGCAAGTCCGGCCTGAACCTCACCCATTCCGAGCCCTATGCGCGCTTCGTCACCCGGTTCGAAACGGCGGATCCGCGTCTCCTGCGTGCGCTCGACGCCTTCACCCCCGACGATCTGCGCGCCTGGGCGGATGGACTTGGCAGCGAAACATTCGTCGGCAGTTCCGGCCGTGTCTTTCCGACCGCCATGAAGGCCTCGCCGCTGCTGCGCGCCTGGCGCGCGCGCCTTGCCGCGCAGGGCGTCGATATCCGCACCCGCCATCGCTGGACCGGGTTCACCGGCGAGGGGATCGCCGTCGAGACACCCGAGGGTACCCGCGCCTTCGCCTTCGACGCCGTGCTTCTGGCGCTCGGCGGGGCCAGTTGGCCGAAACTCGGCTCAGATGCCCGATGGACCGGCCTGCTTGCGGACAAGGGCGTCGACATCGCGCCCTTTCGCCCCGCCAACTGCGGCTTCGATGTCGACTGGAGCCCGCTCTTTCGCGAACGCTTCGCCGGCGCACCGCTCAAGGGGGTGACGGCGCGATCGACGGGCGTGTCGGTGCCGGGCGAATTCGTCATTTCGGCGCACGGTGTCGAAGGCAGCCTGATCTACGCCCATTCGGCTTCGCTGCGCGACAGGCTGGACCGGGAGCAAGCGGCGACGCTTGTCCTCGATCTTGCCCCGGGACGATCGGCCACCCGGCTTGCCCGCGATCTCGCCCGCCAGAACGCCAGGGCGAGCTTCTCCAACCGGATGCGCAAGGGCGCGGGGCTCGACCCGGTCAAGACCGCGCTCCTGCGCGAAAGCCGCCCCGACACGCCGGGCCTTGGACCGGAGGCATTGGCCGCACTGGTCAAGGCGCTGCCGCTGGCGCTTCGCCGGCCGCGCCCCATCGCCGAAGCCATCTCCACGGCGGGCGGCATAGGTTTTGCAGCCATCGACGAGCACTACATGCTCAAGGCTCTGCCCGGTGTCTTCGTCGCCGGCGAAATGATCGACTGGGAAGCGCCGACCGGCGGCTATCTGCTGACCGCCTGCCTGGCGACCGGACGGGCGGCCGCCCGCGGCATCGACGGGTGGCTAGAACGGCGCGGGACAAGAAAGGCATGACGTTCAGAAAGGTCCGTGCCACCTTCCGGGCCGCCTCACCGGCTCACCCGACGGCGATGCCGCGCGTTTCCCGCCACCGCCAACCCTGCCTGTCGCCTCGATCTCGACGATCCGACGCAAACCACTGGAGAACACCATGTCCGACCTGCATATCGACGCTGAAGAGAGGGTGATCGACGATCGGATCCGTGGCTTTCCGCCGGGTCACGCGCCGCTGCCGCTTCGGGCAATCGGCCGGCAGGGCTGGAAACCCTATGACGGCCGCATGGCGCTGCCCCTGATCTCGCTCGACCGGCAGGCCTTCGCCGGCAATATCGCCGCGATGATGACCTATGTGAAAAGCCATGGCATCGAGATCGCGCCCCATGCCAAGACCCCGATGGCGACCGATCTTGCCGATGAACTCGTGGCGGCCGGCGCCTGGGGCACGACCGTCGCCGACATCCGGCAGGCCAGCGTGCTGCTGAAGGCCGGCCAGCGGCGACTGATCCTTGGCAACGAGATCGGCGGGCTCGCCGCCGCGCGCCGGCTGGCCGGCCTGATGTCCGGCCATGGCGATGCGGAGCTTTTCATCTTCGTCGATTCCGTCGCTCTCGTCGAAGCTCTCGGCCGGGCCTGGAGCGAGCGGTCCGACCTGCCGCCGCTCAAGCTTCTGGTGGAACTCGGCGCGGGCCGCTCGGGCGCACGCTCGCCGCAGGCAGCCGGTGCGGTGCTCGACGCGGTGCTGGCCGCCGAGACGGCGACCTTCCGGCTGGCCGGCCTGGCCGCCTATGAGGGCGCCGCCGCCACGGCCGATCCGGTGGAGACGATGCGCCGCATCGACGATCTGATGGCGATGACGGCGGATTTTCTGCCGGTGGCGCGCGCCCGCGTCGGGGCGGATCGCCCGCTTGTCGTCACGGCGGGCGGCTCGGTGTTTTTCGATGCGGTCGTGCGCGGGCTTGCCGCCGCCGTCGCTGCCGATCCCGCCTGCCGGCTGGTCTTGCGCAGCGGCGCGATCTTCTTCCACGATCACGGTATCTACGAGCGGGGGCTTGCCGGTCTCGACGCACGCGACGGCTTCGTGGTGGACGGCCGCACAGTTTCGGCAGCGGCCGCCTTCCGGCCGGCTTTGCGCGTCTGGGCGGAAGTGCTGTCGCGCCCCGAGCCGGGGCTGGCGATCTGCGGCATGGGCATGCGCGATGTGGCGATGGATCAGGATCTGCCCCGCCCGCTCGCGCTTTATCGCGATGGGACGCGCCTGGACGATCTGATCGGTGCCCGCGTTCTGCGCCTCAACGACCAGCACGCCTTCGTCGCGGTGGTGGCCGGCCATGAGCCGGATATCGGCGACGTGGTCGAGTTCGGCATCTCGCATCCCTGCACCTGCCTCGACCGCCACGCCATTCTCTACGGGCTCGATCCCGACCATACGGTCACGACGGCCCACCTTACCAGCTTCGGCTGAAAACGAGCCTCCCGCACCACCGTCTCCGCCACGACACGCCTCGCATCCGTGCAAGATTCGGCCCGGCGGGCTTTCAGGAAGAGACGGGCGTGGCGGCCGGCTGGCCGGCGCAATCGACCAGAACTTCAGGGGCTTGGCATTTTCCATGCATTCCATGTCGCGAACCGGAATGTCTGCTTGAATACGGCATCGTAGCTTCTGACCATTGCAGGGGCTTGCGCGAAGGCAAGCGGCCTGAGATATGCGCCATGTCGCAGTCCTGCGGCGGCAAGAACAAGGGGATCGCCGGCGTGTGAACACGCACCGGCCGAACGCGAGACAAAGATCGATGACGAGCTATGTGCTGACCGTATCCTGCAAATCGACCCGCGGCATCGTCGCCGCAATCACCGGCTTCCTCGCCGAAAAGGGTTGCAACATCCATGACAGTTCCCAGTTCGACGATCTGGAGACCGGCCTGTTCTTCATGCGCCTGACCTTCGTCAGCCAGGAGGGCGCGACGGAGGAGGATCTGACGGCGGGCTTTGCACCGGTCGCCAAGACGTTCGGGATGACCTGGCAGTTCCACAACAGCAGCGAGCGCATGAAGGTGCTGCTCATGGTCTCGCGCTTCGGCCACTGCCTCAACGACCTGCTCTACCGCTGGAAGATCGGGGCGCTGCCGATCGATATCGTCGGCGTCGTCTCCAACCATTTCGATTACCAGAAGGTCATCGTCAACCACGACATCCCCTTCCACCACATCAAGGTGACGAAAGAAAACAAGCCGCAGGCCGAGGCCCGGCTGATGGACGTCGTGGAGCAGTCCGGCGCGGACCTCATCGTGCTCGCCCGCTACATGCAGGTGCTGTCGGATGCGGTCTGCAAGAAGATGTCGGGGCGGATCATCAACATCCACCACTCCTTCCTGCCGTCGTTCAAGGGCGCGAACCCCTACAAGCAGGCCTTCGAGCGCGGCGTGAAGCTGATCGGCGCGACGGCGCATTATGTGACGGAGGACCTCGACGAGGGTCCGATCATCGAGCAGGACGTCGCGCGCATCACCCATGCGCAATCGGCGGATGACTATGTCTCGATCGGCCGCGACGTGGAGAGCCAGGTGCTGGCCCGCGCGGTGCACGCCCATATCCACCACCGCGTCTTCATGAACGGCAACAAGACCATCGTCTTCCCGCCGAGCCCGGGAACCTACAAGTCCGAACGCATGGGCTGAAACGACGAAGGCCGGCGATCATGCCGGCCTTCCTGTATCGGGGATGCGGCCTTAAAGGCCGAAGGCGTCCTTGAACTGATACCACCAGGAACCGATGGTGGAATATTGCGCGCGGAACATCCGCCCGCCCGGGAAGGGGATCCAGGGCAGTTTCTCGAACTGGCTGAAACGGGAAAGATCGCCATCGATCGCCTCGCTCAGGATTTTGCCGAAGAGATGCGAGCCGGTGACGCCGTGGCCGCTGTAGCCATGGGCGAAATAGGTGTTCTTGCCGATCTTGCCCATCTGCGGCACGCGCGAGAAGGAGAGCGCGAAATTGCCGCTCCAGGCATAATCGATCTTCACGCCCTTCAGCGACGGAAAGACCTTTTCGAGGTTCGGGCGAAGCTTGGCGCGCACGTCTGCCGGATCGGTGCCGCCATAGACGGTGCCGCCCCCGAAGATCATGCGCTTGTCGGCCGAAAGCCGGAAATAATCGAGAATGTAGCGCACGTCCTCGACGCACATGTCGGAGGGGATCAATGCGTCGGCGCGTTCGGCCCCGAGCGGTTCCGTGGCGATCATCTGGGTCGACACCGGCATGACGCGCGAGACGAGTTTCGGCACCACATGGCCGAGATAGGCATTCCCGCAGAGCACGGCGACATTGGCCGTCACGCTGCCCCGGGCGGTATGGATGACGGGTTTTTCCGCCTCGTGCTCGACGCGGATGACCGGCGACTGTTCGTAGATGACGCCACCGAGCGTTTCCAGCGCCCGGGCCTCGCCGAGCGTGAGATTGAGCGGATGCATGTGGCCGCCGGTGGTGTCCAGCATGCCGCCGAGATAGGCGTCGGTGTCGACGAGCTTGCGGATGGCCGCCTTGTCGAGCATCTGGTGGTCGTCCATGCCGTAGCTCTTCCACAGCGCCTTCTTGTGCTCCAGCTCCTTCATATGGGCGGGCGTATAGGCGGCATAGATATTGCCGTCCTTGAGATCGCAGTCGATGGCATATTGCGAGACGAGGCGGCGGATGATCTTGCCGCCTTCCTGCACCAGACCGCCGACGAAGGCGCCCGCCGCGTCGCCGTAGCGACGCCGGATGGTGTCGAGGCTGGCGTTGAGGCCGTTGACGATCTGGCCGCCGTTGCGCCCCGATGCGCCCCAGCCGATGCCGGCGCCCTCGATCAGGGCGACCTTGTAGCCCTTCTCGGCCAGATGGATGGCCGTGGAAAGACCGGAATAGCCGGCGCCCAGCACCGCGATATCCGCCGTCGTCGCGCCTTCCAGCACTTTCGGAGTGCGGACGATGTTGCGCGAGGCGGCATAATAGCTGTCGGGATAGGCGCCGTTTCCGGCATAGGATGCGTTACGAGCCATTAGACGATTTCCAGATAGGCGCTGAATTCGAAATCCGTGACCTGTTCGGCGAAGCCCGCGATCTCCTGCCGCTTGCAGGCGATCAGCATCGACCGCAGGTCGGGGTGGAAGATCTCCGAGATGATCGGGCCGTTTTCGAACAGGGTGACGGCGGAGCCCCATTCGCTCGGGATGCGCGGCAGCTCCGAGAGATAGGCGCGGCCCGAGACGGGCGCGGGCGGCTCCCAGGCATTGCGGATGCCGACCAGCGCTGCGCCGAGCATGGCGGCCATCGCCAGATAGGGGTTGGAATCGGCGCCGGGGACACGATGCTCGATGCGGCGGGCCTTGTGGCTGCCGCCCGGAATGCGGATAGCCGCCGTGCGATTCTCATACCCCCAGGAAATCGAGGTCGGAGCGTGCGTGTCGGGCCGCAGCCGCCGGTAGGAATTGTAGTGCGGGGCGAAAAGCAGGGTGGATTCCGCCATGCCGCGCATCATGCCGGCCACGGCGTGGCGCATGATGTCGGATCCTTCCGCCGTACCGTCGTCGAAGACGTTGCGGCCGTCTTCGTCGATCAGGCTGAAATGCATGTGCATGCCGCTACCCGAGCGCAGGCCGTAGGGCTTGGCCATGAAGGTGGCGGCGAAGCCGTGCTTGCGGGCGACGCCCTTGATGATGCGCTTGAAATAGAGCGCATCGTCGGCCGCCTTCAGCGGATCGTCGCAATGCATCAGGTTGATTTCGAACTGGCCGATGCCGTTTTCCGCGACGGCGGAATCGGCCGGGACGTCCTGCCGTTCGCATTCGGCGTAAACGTCGGAAAAGAATTCGCCGAAGTCGTCGAGTTCGTCGATCGAGAGAATGGCGTCGGAATCGAGCCGTTTTCCCGTGTAGGGCGAGATCGGCGGCTCCGCATGATCCGGCTCGGCGTCGATGAGGTAGAATTCCATTTCGGACGCGACGACCGGGCGCAGCCCGAGTTCGCGATACTGGCGCACGATCTCGGCAAGCGCCTGACGCGGATCGGCAAGGAACGGCTCGCCGTTTTCCTTGAACAGCCAGAGCGGCACGACGGCCGATGGCTTCAGCGTCCAGTTGATCGGCAGGATGCCGCGCCCCGTCGGGCTACAGACGCCGTCGATATCGCCGCTGGCGAAGACATGGCTCGAACCGATGATATCCTCTCCCCAGACATCGACGCCGGCGATGGAAAGCGGCATGCGGATCCCGCCCTTCAGGACCTTTTCGACCTGTCCGACCGGAACGCGCTTGCCGCGCAGGATGCCGTTCAGGTCGCAGACGACCGCCTGGATGCTTTCCACGCCTTCCGCGTTGGCCAGCCAGCTGGAAACTTCGTTCAAAACCATTGTTTTTCCATATCACATAAGTATTTTTGTGATCACATTTCTAGGATATGCACACTTTCTTGTCGACGGTCAAGCTGCTAAAAGCCGAAGATTGGCACATGAATTGGCCGGCAGGGCCGCAGGAGGATTGGATTGGGCACCTTGGCGCTGGAGCCGCTGGACCGGCCGGAAGGCATGACGACCCATGAGTATGCGCATCGGCGGCTGCGCCAGGCGATCATGGTCGGCTCGATCCGGCCGGGTGAATCCCTGACGATCCGCGGCATCGCGGAGGCGATGGAATCGAGCCCGACCCCGGTTCGCGAGGCGCTGCGACGGCTGAGTTCCGAAGGGGCGCTGCGCGTGCTCGACAATCGCCGCATCATGGTGCCGCGCATGACGGCCGACCGTTTCAGCGAGCTGATTTCGCTGCGCGGCCTTCTGGAACAGCATGCGGCGCGGCGCGCCGTGCCCTTCATCACCGAGCGCCGGATCGACAAGCTGGTGGAAATCGACCGGGCCCAGGACGAGGCGATCGCCCGCAAGGACAATACGACGGCCCTGCTTCTGAACCAGGAATTCCATCGCATGCTTTATACCGCCAACCCCGAGCAGGTCGTCATGCCGATGGTGGAGAGCGCATGGCTGCAACTCGGCCCGGTCCTCGGCATCGCCATGGAACATGTGGCGCAGCTTTATTTCGTCGACCGCCACCAGGAAGCCATCGCCGCCCTGCGCAAGCGGGACGAGGATGCGGTGGCCGCGGCGATCAACGCCGATATCTGCGAAGGCATCGGCGGCCTCGAACGCTCGGCGATCGAAAACCTGCTGCGGCTGGCGGGACAATAGCGCATCCGGCTTGGCGCACGGCGGCGTAAAATGCTATGTGCGGCGCAGCAAAACCGGAGCGATGGGACGGATGCTCGTCGAGACCAGCAGCTATGAGGCGCTTTACCGGGACTTCCGCTGGCAGATCCCGGCACGCTTCAATATCGGCACGGCGGTTTCGAACGCCTGGGCGGCGCAGGAGCCGGACCGGGCCTGCCTCCAGCATTTCCTGCCGGAGGCCCCCGCGCTTTCGCTGACCTATGGCGCACTTGCCGCCCGCTCCGATGCTTTCGCGCGGGCGCTTGCCGCAACCGGCGTCAAGCCCGGCGACCGGGTGGCGATCCTGCTGCCGCAGGGCTTCGAGACCGTTATCGCCCATGTCGCCATCTACAAGCTCGGAGCCATCGCGCTGCCGCTGGCGCTCCTCTTCGGCGCGGACGCACTGCGCTTCAGGCTTCTCGACTCCGGCGCACGCGCCATCGTGACGAACACATTCGGCCTGGAGCGACTGCGTTCCATCCGCACGGACCTGCCGGGTCTCGATCTCGTCATCTCCACCGATCCCGTCGACGATCCGGCGGTCTCCTCCTTCGCCGCACTGGAGGCGGCGCATGCGGGGTCGTTCGAAGCCATCGACAGCGGGCCGGACGATCCGGCGATGATGATCTATACCTCCGGCACGACCGGGCCGCCCAAGGGCGCCCTGCACGGCCACCGCGTGCTGCTCGGCCATGTTCCGGGCTTCCAGATGTACAACGAATTCCTGCCGCAGCCCGGAGACCGCATCTGGACGCCTTCGGACTGGGCCTGGGCCGGCGGCCTGCTCAACGTGCTGCTGCCGGCTCTTCTTCTCGGCGTGCCGGTGGTTTCCTCCCCCGCGCAGAAGTTCGATCCCGAAATGGCCTATCGGATCATGCAGGCGATGCAGGTGCGCAACGCCTTCATTCCGCCGACGGCGCTGCGGCTGATGAAGACGGTGGAAAACCCGCGCGGGAAATACCGTCTGAACCTGCGCACCATCGGCTCGGCCGGCGAATCGCTCGGCCGCGAGACCTGGGAATGGGTGCGCGACGCGCTCGGCGTCACCGTCAACGAATTCTACGGCCAGACCGAATGCAACATGGTCCTCGGCTCCATCGGCAGGCTCGGGGTTTCCCGGCCGGGGCCGATCGGCCGGCCGGTGCCGGGCCATGAGGTGGCGATCATCGACGGCGCGGGACGCGCGTTGCCGCCCGGAACGGTGGGGCAACTGGCCGTCCGGCGGCCCGATCCGGTAATGTTCCTCGGCTACTGGAACGCCGAAAGGGCGACGGCGGAGAAATTCGTCGGCGACTGGATGACGACCGGCGATCTCGCCCGCATGGACGAGGAAGGCTACGTCACCTTCTTCGGCCGCAACGACGATGTCATCACCTCCTCCGGCTATCGTATCGGGCCGGGCGAGATCGAGGATTGCCTGGCCGCGCATCCCGCCGTTGAGCTTGCCGCCGCCGTCGGCAAGCCGGATCCGCTGCGCACCGAGATCGTCAAGGCCTATATCGTTCTGCGGCCGGGCTTTTCCGCATCGGAGGAACTGGCCGCCGATATCCGCGAATGGGTGAAATCACGCCTTTCGATGCACGAATATCCGCGCGAGGTGGCCTTTATCGACGCCTTGCCGCTGACGACCTCCGGCAAGGTCATCCGTCACCTGCTGCGCAGCGAGGCGGCGCGGGAGGCGACGCTCGCCGCCTCCGCGTAGGACGCCCGTCCTGCTCAGCGCCGCGCCAGCGAGCGGATACGCTCGCGCAGCCGCCGCGCGACATTGCGGGTGTTGCGATAAAGGTGAAGCTGGGCTCCCACCTGCCGCACCTCGCGGTCGCGGTTTTGCTGGAGCCCGATGACCAGCGTGCCCATGTCCTCGCGCTCCTCCCAGAAGCGGCTCATGATCGGGTGGTCCGGCACGGCGCAGGAATCGGAACGGGAGATATTCGCGTCGTCGAGGTGCCATTCCGTCAGTTCCGCGACCAGAAGCTTGCCCGGCGAATAGGCGGCGTAGGCCTCATCATAGGCCGTCTTCCAGGTGTAGGCCTCGCCGCCCATCATGAAGACAATCATCGAGGCGATGGCGCGGCCGTCGAGGTCGAGCGTGTGAATCCGCACCCCGTCCATCTCGGCGAGATTGGTCACCGCCTCACGGGCGAAGGCGGCGCGATAGCGATCGTTGATCATCGCCGAGCGCGCGCGCCCCTTCCAGCCGGCGGCCTCCAGCAGCAGGAACTCCTCCATGCGCAGCCGGATTTCCGAGGGCTGGCGGGAGACGTTGTAACGCAGCGCGCCGAGCCGGTCGAGCTTGCGCCACTGACGGCGCAGCTCGCGGAAGTGAGCCGGCGAGATCGCCCGGCGCAGATAGGTTTCTCCGTCGAGCAGGCTTTCCAGCATCGGCCGGCGATAGGTGTCCGTCACGGTGAGCGGCAGGTTGCGTCCGATCGCCACCGCGCGCATCAGCCGTGCGAACGGGCCGTCGAGCCGGAGATCCGGCAGCACCAGCACCTGCGGCAGCCGCAAGGCCGGGGCGGCGACCGCATCCAGCACGTTGTCCAGCGTTTCGGCGGCGTCCTCCACGTCGACCAGCGGCGTGCCGAGCGGCCCGAACGGATTGGACCAGCCGCGCAGGATGCTGGAGCCGATGGAAAAGCCCGGCTTTTCGACCGAGAACGGCATGAGGAAGCGGATGCGGCTGCGCCCCCCGCCCTCGTCGCGCAGCACCGAAAGACGCACGGTCCTGTCTTCGAGGCGCGGCATGGCGGGAGCCAGGAAACGGCCGGTGAAGAAGACGTTCGGCTCCATCGCACGGTTGGACAGGAAATCCAGTTCCTGTTGCAGGTCGTAGCCGGCCGCCGCCGGATAGAGGGCGAGCGAGCGCCCCGGCCGACCGACGGAGATCTGCGCATCGGCCGGCGCCAGCGGCGGCGGCTGCGGCGCGACCGGGATGGCGGAATGGGCGCGTCCCCCGGCGAAAGCGTGGTCGAGGCCGTGGCTGTCGGTCATGGTATCGCGTTCCGTTGCTGCGCGTGCCCCTGTCGCGGGTTGGCGAAGGCGAAGAGCACGATCGAGAGTTTGCGCCGCACGGCGATGTGCAGCAGGATGGCTTCGACCACCATTGCGCCGGCGGTGGCGGCGGCCGCGCCCGTCAGGCCGAAAATCGGGATGAGCGTGACGTTGAAGCCGATATTGACGGCAAGCGCTGCGGCATAGACGACCACGCACAGCCTCTGTTGACCGACCATGATGAGCAGCGTCTCTCCCGGCCCCACCAGCGCCTTGGCGATGATGCCGGCAAACAGGATGGCCATGAGGCTGTAGCCGGCGGTGAAGGCGGGGCCGAACAGCGACAGCAGCATATGGCCGGCGGCAAGGACGGCAAGGCCCAGCGCCAGCGACGGCCAGAAGCTCCAGCGCGCCGTCTCGCCGGCAAAACGCGCCAGCGCCGGCCGGTCGCCCTCGGAAAACAGGGCGGCAAAACGCGGGGCGGCGGCCGCCTTGACCGAGAAGGTCACGAAATGCACCAGCGCCATCGTCTTGGCCGCCGCGAAATAGACCGCCACGCTTTCCGGGTCGAGGAAGAAGCCGACGACGATGACGTCGGAATTGGTCAGAAGGAAGCCGAAGCCTTCGACCAGGAAGATCGGCAGCGCCGCCTTCAGCCAGAGAGAGAATTCCAGCCGGCTGGGACCGGCCAGATAGCGCCGGCCGAGCCGCCGCACGACATTGAGGAACTGGCCGACCGTCGTGACATAGGTCGCCGCGAGGGCCGCGACCATGGCGGTCAGGGCGGTATGCGGCGCGCCCCAGGCGATGGCGGCCAGCATGAAGGCGAGAATGAGCAGCGGCCGCACGATATAGGTCGGGCTCAGCGCCACGACGGCCCAGCCATGGGCGCGTGCGGTGCCTTCCAGAACGTCGCCAAGCGCGATCATCGGCATGCAGAAAAAACCGAGGAAGAGCGGGATCACGTAGTAGGAGGCGATCGAATCGGCAAGGAACCAGAGCCAGAGCCCGCCGGTCAGCGCCAGCAGGGTGGACGACAGGATGGCGAAGACCCGCGCGGTCGCGGTGAGGCCGCGGATTTCCGGATAGGCCGCACGGCCTGCATAATCAGGCAGGAAGCGGATCACCGTGGTCTGGAAGCCGAGACAGGACAGATCGCCGAAGATCACCACCAGCGCCCAGACGAAGACGAAGATGCCGTATTCGAATTCGCCCATGGTGCGGGCGAGCACGATCTGCGAGACGAAGGCGATCGCGGCGCTGGCGACACGGATGGCGAAGGCGATGAGCGCCATGCGCTGCACGAGGGCCTGCGGATCGTCCCCGCCGATGGCAGCCGCGACCCGGCCCAACGCACCCTGCGCTTTCGCACGCAGAGCGGATGGCAGCAATTTCTCCGCCGACTGAAGGACCGCAATCAACACTGATACCCGTACGCAACGCAGAACTCGAGGAGCCCACTCTTGTCAGGTCACGGTTAACAAAGCGTGAGACCGGCCCCCAGGAAGACCACGCGAAAATGCCGCCCGAAGGCGGCATTGCCGGGAGGTTTGAGAAAAGTCAGGCCTGCTCGAAGGCGCCGTGGCAATGCTTGTATTTTTTGCCCGAGCCGCAGGGGCAGGGCTCGTTGCGGGCGACGCGGCCCCAGGTGGAGGGCGTATCGGGATCGCGCGTCTGCGGCGCGCCGAAATCGTCCTCGCCGGTGGTACCATCGACGTGATGACCCTCCATGGCCGGCAGATCGGGCGAGGAGCTTTCCGCAGCCTGCCGCACGAGCTCGACGCGCATGAGCTGGGCCGTGACGGTCTGGCGCATGTTGGCGAGCAGCGCCTGGAACAGCTCGAAGGCCTCGGACTTGTATTCCTGAAGCGGGTCGCGCTGGGCGTAGCCGCGGAAGCCGATGACCGAGCGCAGATGGTCGAGATTGACGATATGCTCGCGCCACAGGTGATCGAGCGTCTGAAGCAGCACGGAACGCTCGACATAGGTCATGATCTCGGGACCGAAACGCTCGGCGCGGGCAGCAGCCGCCTCGTCCGTCGCCTTTTGGAGGCGTTCGAGGATATCCTTTTCGTCAAGCCCCTCTTCCGCCGCCCATTCGTCGATGGGCAGGTCGAGGTTGAGTTGCTCCAGCACGCCTTTCTTGAGGCCGTCGACGTCCCACTGCTCGGCATAGGCGTGTTCCGGGATATGGAGCCGGACCAGGTTTTCGACCACGTCCTGGCGCATGTCCTCCACGACGTCGGTCAGGTTTTCGGCGTCCATCAGTTCGATGCGCTGCTCGAAGATCACCTTGCGCTGGTCGTTCAGCACATCGTCATATTTGAGCAGGTTCTTGCGGATGTCGAAGTTGCGGGCCTCGACCTTCTTCTGCGCGCGCTCCACCGCCTTGTTGATCCAGGGATGGACGATCGCCTCGCCTTCCTTCAGGCCGAGCTTCTGCAACATCGACTCCATCCGGTCGGAGCCGAAGATCCGCATCAGGTCGTCCTGCAGCGACAGGAAGAACTTGGAGCGGCCCGGGTCGCCCTGGCGGCCGGAGCGGCCGCGAAGCTGGTTGTCGATACGCCGGCTTTCATGGCGTTCGGTGGCCAGAACGTAAAGACCCCCGGCGGCGAGCGCCTGTTCCTTGAGCGTCTTCACCTCGGCGACGATCGCCTCGCGCCTTGCGTCGCGCTCCGGCCCCGGCTCCATCTCGGCCAGTTCGCGGTCGAGGCGCATATCGAGGTTGCCGCCAAGCTGGATGTCGGTGCCGCGGCCGGCCATATTGGTGGCGATGGTGACGGCGCCGGGAACGCCGGCCTGCGAGACGATATAGGCTTCCTGCTCGTGATAGCGGGCGTTCAGCACCTGAAAGCCCTTGAAGCCCGACATCTTCAGCCGCTCGGCGAGATATTCGGATTTCTCGATCGACGTCGTGCCGACCAGAACCGGCTGACCCTTGGCCTTGGCTTCCTTGATCTCGGCGATGATCGCCGTGAATTTCTCCTCGACCGTCCGGTAGACCTCGTCGTCTTCATCGAGGCGCTGGATCGGCAGATTGGTCGGGACCTCCACGACGTCGAGGCCGTAGATATTGCCGAACTCCTCCGCTTCCGTCGCCGCCGTGCCGGTCATGCCGCCGAGCTTTTCGTACATGCGGAAATAATTCTGGAAGGTGATCGAGGCCAGCGTCTGGTTTTCCGGCTGGATCGTGACCTTCTCCTTGGCCTCGAGCGCCTGGTGCTGGCCTTCGGAATAGCGCCGGCCCGGCATCATGCGGCCGGTGAATTCGTCGATGATGACGATCTCGTCGTCACGGACGATATAATCCTTGTCCCGGGAGAACAGCTTGTGCGCCTTCAGCGCGTTGTTGATGTGGTGGACGATCGCGACGTTCTCCACGTCATAAAGCGATTCCCCCTTGAGCAGGCCCGCCTCGCGCAAGAGGTTTTCCAGTTTTTCCGTACCCACTTCCGAGAAGTTGGCGGAACGCTGCTTCTCGTCGATCTCGTAATCGGCCTCGTCCAGCATCGGGATGAAGGCGTCGACCCGGGTGTACAGGTCGGAGCGGTCGTCGAGCGGGCCGGAAATGATGAGGGGCGTGCGCGCCTCATCCACCAGGATCGAGTCGACCTCGTCGACGATGGCGAAGAAATGACCGCGCTGGACCATCTGGCCGCGCTCGTATTTCATATTGTCGCGCAGATAGTCGAAACCGAGTTCGTTGTTGGTGGCATAAGTGATGTCGCAGTTATAGGCCGCGCGGCGCTCCTCGTCGTCGAGCCCGTGCATGATGACCCCGGTCGTCATGCCGAGGAAGCCGTAGATCTTGCCCATCAGATCGCTGTCGCGCGTGGCGAGATAGTCGTTGACGGTGACGACATGCGCGCCCTTGCCGGCGAGCGCGTTGAGATAGACGGGAAGCGTGGCGACCAGCGTCTTGCCTTCGCCGGTCTTCATCTCGGCGATCGCCCGCTCGTGCAGGATCATGCCGCCGATGAGCTGCACGTCGAAGGGACGCAGGCCGAGCACGCGCAGCGCCGCCTCGCGCACCACCGCAAACGCCGGCACCAGCAGGTCGTCAAGCGTCTTGCCGGCGGCAAGCTGCTCGCGGAACTCTATGGTCTTGGCGGCGAGCGCGTCGTCGGACAGGGCTTTCATCTGCGGCTCGAGCGCGTTGATGGCCTCGACACGGGATCGATAGGAACGGACACGGCGTTCGTTGGAGGAGCCGAACAATTTGCGGGCGAGACCGCCAAGGCTGACCATCGCGATGGTCCTTTCTTTCGTGGGGCTCCAGGCGCGTGTCAGGGCGCACGATTGCGCGCAAACCCGTGAAACGCCCCGAAACTGTTCTGGACGCAGGATTGCGTGACAGATAAGAGGGGGGTCGAATGATGTCAACGGCTGACGCAGCTCTAGAACCGCCACATTCCCGTGGTGTTGAGCCGGTCGACACCGGATATCGGCCCGATTCCGGCGAGGATTTGAAAGGTCTTTCAGTATGCGCAAATACAGCAGATTCGCCGCCGCCGCGTTGATCGCACTGGCTGCCGCCACCGGCGCGGTGCAGGCCGAGGACGCCGCCGATCCGGTCGTCGCCACGATCGGACCGGCGGAAATTCGCGAATCCGAGATGCAGCTGGCCATCGCCGGCCTCGACCCGCAGCTTGCCAACCTGCCGGACGAACAGAAGCGCGTGGCGGCGCTGTCCTCGCTCATCGACATCAAGCTTCTGGCGGCCGACGCCACGAAAGAAGGCCTGAACGAGACGGACGAATTCAAGCAGCGCATCGGCTATCTGACCGAGCGCGAGCTGCACAATGCCTTCTTCAAGAAGCATGTCATCGATTCGATCACGCCCGAGGAGGTCAAGGCGCGCTACGACAAGGAAATCGCGACGATCGTCCCCGAGGACGAGGTGCACGCCCGCCATATTCTCGTGAAAACCGAGGAAGAGGCCAAGGTCATCATCGCCGATCTCGACGCCGGCAAGGATTTCATCGAAATCGCCAAGGAGAAATCCACCGATCCGAACAAGTCGGAAGGCGGCGATCTCGGCTATTTCTCCAAGGGTCGCATGGTGCCGGAATTCGAAGCCGCTGCCTTTGCGCTGGAAAAAGGCGCCTATTCGAAGGAGCCGGTGAAGACCCAGTTCGGCTATCACGTCATCCGCATCGAGGACAAGCGCAAGCAGCAGCCCCCGGCGCTGGATCAGGTCGAAAGACAGGTCCGCCAGCTCGTCATGCGCGACAAGTATCTGGATTTCCTCGAAAAGGCGAAGGCTGCATCGTCGGTCGAGATCGCCGATCCGGCCCTCAAGACCGCCTATGAGGCGGTGAGCAATCCGCAAGCGGAAGGCGAAGGCGAGCCGGAAGCCCCGGCAGCCCAGGAACAGGAATAAGACGGCCGGGACCGCCGCCGATCCGGCGGCGGTTCTTGCAATTTCATTCATTCTTCCAAACGATGTTCCCGTAAAGCAGGTCACGACCATGTCCGGTTCCATCTCCCCGCTCGCTCCCGAACGCCCCGTAGAGATGCCAGCACTTCGCGGAGTGCGCATGGCGACGGCCGCCGCCGGCATCAAGTACCGGGACCGGACGGACGTGCTGATGATGGTCTTCGACCGGCCCGCCGCCGTCGCCGGTGTCTTCACCCGCTCGAAATGCCCCTCCGCTCCCGTCGATTTCTGCCGCGCCAATCTTCCCGGCGGCATTGCCCGGGCCGTGGTGGTCAATTCCGGCAACGCCAACGCGTTTACCGGCCGCAAGGGCCGCAAAGCGACGGCGATGACGGCCGCAGCCGCCGCAAAGGCCGTCGGCTGCGATGAAGGCGAGGTCTTCCTCGCCTCGACCGGCGTTATCGGCGAGCCGCTCGACGCCGCGAAATTTTCCGGCGTGCTCGACGGCCTCGCCGTTTCGGGCAGCGAGGATTTCTGGGTCGAGGCCGCCAGGGCGATCATGACCACCGATACCTATCCGAAGGTCGCCACCCGCCGCGCCGACCTCGGCGGCGTCACCGTCACCTTGAACGGCATCGCCAAGGGCGCGGGCATGATCGCGCCCGACATGGCGACCATGCTTTCCTTCGTCGTCACCGATGCCGATATTCCCGCACCGGTGCTCCAGTCGCTGCTTTCGGCCGGCGTCGGCCCGACCTTCAATTCCATCACCGTCGACAGCGATACCTCGACGTCGGACACGCTGATGCTTTTCGCCACCGGGGCCGCGGCCGCCGACGGCCAGGAGCCGGTGACCGGCAGCCCGGACGACGCCGCGCTCGATGGCTTCCGCGCCGCGCTCGACGATCTGCTGCGCGATCTGGCGCTTCAGGTCGTGCGCGATGGGGAAGGGGCGCGCAAGATGGTGGAAATCACCGTCGAGGGCGCTGAAAACGACGCGGCCGCCAGGCGCATCGCGTTTTCCATCGCCAACTCGCCGCTGGTCAAGACCGCCGTCGCCGGCGAAGACGCCAACTGGGGCCGCGTCGTCATGGCGGTCGGAAAATCCGGCGAGGCGGCCGACCGCGACCGGCTGGCCATCTGGTTCGGCGATATACGCGTTGCCGTCGACGGCGAGCGCGACCCCGTCTATAGCGAAGAAGCGGCCAGCGCCGTGATGAAAAAGCAGGACATTCCGATCCGGGTCGATATCGGCCTCGGCGATGGACGGGCGACCGTCTGGACCTGCGACCTGACGAAGGAATATGTCGAGATCAATGGCGATTACCGCAGTTGAGCCGCAGCACAGGCCATTCGCCCGCACGGAGCCGTCCTCATGAGCGATCTTCCGAAAGTCCGCCGGCTGGAGGCCGTCGGTTTCCGCGCCTGGCCGGCGGCGGTCGTCCAATATGACGGAAGCTGGCTCTGCCGGCTGACGGCCGGGCATCCGTCCCGCCGGCTGAATTCGATCAATCCTCTCGATCCCTCGGATATCCGCGATATCGCCATCCGCCTCGAAAAGGCCGCCAAGCGCTTTTCCGATTACGGACGCCCGCTTCTGGTACGCCAGACGCCGCTGACGCCGCCGAAGCTCGTCGCCTTCATGGACGAGGCCGGCTGGGACCACATCGGCGAGACCGCCGTGATGATGGCCGATCTCGCGACGTTGCCGCGCGACGAGGTCGTCGAGCACCTTCCGACACGCGACGTCGGCCGTTTCGTGGATGCGCGCCTTGCCGTGACCGGCGACGATGCGGGACTGAAGCCCGGCCTCACCGAGATCATCAACGCCATCAGGCCGGAGACGGGCCTTTTCATCTTCGAGGAACCGGGCCACGGCCCGACCGCCGTCGCGCTCGTCGTCCAGGACAACGATCTTGCCGGCATCCTGCAAATGGGCGTCGCTCCCTCGCATCGCCGCAAAGGCATCGGCGCGGCCATCCTCAATGCGGCGCTGCGCTGGGCGCGGCTGCGCGGCGCGCGGCATGCATGGTTGCAGGTAGAGGCCTGCAATACGGCGGCGCTGGCGCTTTATCGCCGTGCCGGCTTCCACGAGATCTATCGTTACAGCTACCGGGGGCCGGACGCCCGATGAGCGAACCACGGCTGAAAACTCATCCGATCCTGCTCGTCGCCGCCTGCGCGCTGGTCGATGCCGACGGCCGCGTCCTGCTGGCGCAGCGGCCCGAAGGCAAGGCGCTTGCCGGCCTCTGGGAGTTTCCCGGCGGCAAGATCGAGCCGGGCGAGACGCCGGAGGAAACCCTCATCCGCGAACTGGAGGAGGAGCTCGGCATCCACACCCGCATCCCGTGCCTGGCTCCGCTGACCTTCGCCAGCCACACCTACGAGACCTTCCATCTGCTGATGCCGCTCTATATCTGCCGCCGCTTCGAGGGAACGGCCGTGGGCCGCGAGGGACAGGCGATCAAATGGGTGCGGCCGAAGGCGCTGCGCGACTATCCCATGCCGCCCGCCGACGAACCGCTCATTCCCTTTCTGATGGACCTGCTGTGAACTGCTGCGGCAGTAAATTCCACATCCCGTTAAGCAAAAGTTTATCACCATCGGTCAAATATCGGCATGGAACACTGTTGCCTGCGAGACCTTGCGATGCGTGACGAAGACTTCTGGGAAACCGTACAGGAGAAAGACCTCGGATCCGGCGGGACGACCCGCACGGGCGCGCTGAATCTCGCGCTGCTTTTCGGAACCGCCGTCATCGCGCTCGCGCTCATCATGACGCCGCTCTTGTCATCGGGAACCGACCGGCGGATCATGGCGAACATGCCGGATGAATTCGATATGATCTCGACCGGCTCCATCCCCGCCGGGCAGGGCAAGCGCTACACCGTGCGCCGTTCCGTGCTTCAGGAAATGCCGGGCTCCGTCTGCATCGTCGATGGCAGCGGACGCGACAACGGCTGCTGAGCCTCGGCTGGCCCGCGGCCGGCAAAAGAGAAGAGGAATGGCATGGACAGGCTGAAAGCATTCCTCTTCGATGACAGCGGCGCGACCGCCATCGAATACGGGCTGATCGTCTCCCTGATCGCCATCGGCCTGATCGGCGGGCTTACGATCTTCAGCGATTCCCTGAGTCTGATATTCACCACCGTCAGCGAGCGGATCACCGTCCCCTAGGGCGGGAGACAGAGCGCCTATTCGCCGCCGGTGGATTTCAGCGCATCGGCAAGGCGCATCCGCGCGGAACCGGGCTTCAGCGGTTTCTGCTGGCTTTCGTGCGGCGCCCAGCCGGAAACATAGATGATCGAGAATGTCGCACGCACGCGCCCGTCCGGATCGCTGAAGCGTTCGGCATAAAGCTCCGCCGCCCGCATCAGCACGCTTCGGGAAAGCGGACGCCGGCTGCGGCCGCGCAACGGATTGGCCATGCCCATCGCCCGCAGGTCGCGCATCAGCGCAAACAGCGTGTCATAGCGAACGGTGTAGGTCTCCCGGTCGGTGACCGGCAGGGCGAAGCCACCGCGCTGGAGAAGCGCGCCGACGTCGCGCACGTCGGGAAAGGGGATGACGCGCGGACTGGCCCCGCCTGTCAGCTCGCTTTCGGCGGCAAGCAGCACCTCGCGCAATTCCTGCAATGTGCCGCCGCCGGGGATGGCGGCCAGAAACAGGCCATCGGGCTGGAGCGCCCGGCGGATCTGGACGAAGACGCCCGGCGTGTCGTTGGTGAGATGGAGGGAGAGCGGCGACACGATCAGATTGACCGATTGCGGCTCCAGCGGCACCGTTTCAAGCGGCGACACGGTCAGCGTCTCGCCCGGCGCTGCAAAGCGCGGATCGCTCTCGATCCGCTCCAGAGCGCCGATCTTGCCTGTTTCCCGCAGCGCGCGGGCGACGGCGCCGGTATGCCCATGCAGTTCGACCGCCCGCTCGAAGCGGCGCTCGATGGCGGCGAGCCGTTCGGAAAGTTCGTCTGCGACGATCTCCAGCAGGAAATCGGCCGGGGCGCCGGCGAGCGCCCGCCGCCGGTTGGCGTCGATCAGACCGTGGTCGAAGAGCGTTTCCATCTGTCGGGACTCCGTCGCCGCTTTTGAATGCGGCCAGCATCGCTTTGGCCGCCTGGACGGGCTATTGTCAACCGCATGCGTGAAACGAGAAAGCGGATCCGGGCGTCTACGGCAGGATTTCGGAGGGCGGCGGGGCTGTTTTCCCGTTTCGCCGGCAGGCTGCTTGACCTTGCCTATCCGCCGGCCTGCCCCGGTTGCAGCGTGCTGCTCGGCGGCCGGGTGGGACTATGCGCCGGCTGCTGGTCGCATATGTCGCTCATCGAGCGTCCCTTCTGCGAGATACTGGGCACGCCCTTTTCGCAGGATCTCGGCCCCGGCATCCTCAGCGCCGGCGCGATCGCCGATCCGCCGCCTTTCGAGCGGCTGCGCTCCGTCGCCCTTTATGACGAGACCGCGCGGGCGCTGGTGCAGGCGCTGAAATATCGCGACCGGACGGACCTCGCGCCGATGATGGCGGGCTGGATGCTGCGGGCGGCGGAGGGCGCGGTGGGCGAGGCCGACGCGATCGTGCCGGTGCCGCTGCATCCTTTCCGTCTCGTTCGGCGCAAGTTCAACCAGTCGGCCGAACTGGCCCGCGCGCTCGGCATGCTCGCCGGCCGTCCCGTGCTGTTCGACGCCGTGCGGCGCGTCCGTCATACCCGCAGCCAGGTCGGATTGCGCCAGCGGGCGCGCGAGGAAAACGTGCGCGGCGCCTTCGCGGTGACGCCGGCGGGTCGGGAGGCGTTGTTCGGCCGCCGCGTCATACTGGTCGACGATGTCTATACGACGGGGGCGACCGTCGCCGCCGTCACGCGCGCGATACGGCGGGCAGGTGCCGTCGACGTGACTGTTTTGACCTTTGCAAGGGCCTTGGCGGCCCCTATATGAGGGGAACGGTTTTAACGGTTGGAGCAGGTGTCTCTTCATGGCTTCGGTTGTCATCTATACGCGCCAGTTCTGCGGCTATTGCAGCGCCGCCAAGCGGCTTCTCGATTCCAAGGGTGTGGCCTATGAGGAACACGACGCCACCCATGCGCCGGCGCTGCGCGAGGAGATGACCCAGCGCACCAACGGACGGCGCACCTTCCCGCAGATCTTCATCGGCGACCGCCACGTCGGCGGCTGTGACGACCTGCATGCGCTGGACCGCTCGGGCGAGCTTGACGCCCTGCTGGCCGCCTGAAGGGGAGACCGGATCATGCCCATCAAGATCGCCGCCCTCCAGATGTGCTCCGGCATCGATCCCCATCGCAACGTCGCGACGATGCAGCGGCTCGTCCGCGACGCCGCCGCACGCGGCGCGATCTACGTCCAGACGCCGGAAATGACCGGCGCGGTGCAGCGGGATCGCGAGGGCCTGCGTTCCGTACTGGCTACCGAGGACGACGATCCCGTCGTGCGCGCCGCCGCCGCCCTTGCCGGCGAACTCGGCATCCATGTTCATGTCGGCTCCACCGCCATCGCGCTTGCCGATGGCCGGGTGGCCAATCGCGGTTTCCTGTTCGGGCCGGATGGCGAACGCGTCTGCCGCTACGACAAGATCCACATGTTCGACGTCGATCTGGACAATGGCGAGAGCTGGCGTGAAAGCGCGGTCTATTCGCCGGGCGCGGTCGCGCGCATGGCGACGCTGCCCTTCGCGCGTCTGGGCTTCACCATCTGCTACGATCTGCGTTTTCCCGAACTCTTCAAGACACAGGCACAGGCCGGCGCGGAGATGATCTCCGTTCCCGCCGCCTTCACCCGCCAGACCGGCGAAGCGCATTGGGAAACGCTGTTGCGCGCCCGCGCCATCGAAAACGGCGTCTATATCGTCGCCGCCGCCCAGGCGGGCCGTCATGAAGACGGTCGTGAAACCTTCGGTCACTCCATGATCGTCGACCCCTGGGGCCGCGTGCTGGCGGCGGCCGGCGGCACCGGCGAGGCGGTCGTGCTGGCGGAAATCGACATCGCCGCGGTCAAGGCCGCACGCGACAGGATCCCCAATCTGCGCAACGGACGGTCGTTTACGCTCGAAACGGTGGAAGCCGGCACGAGAGGAGGCGTAGGCCTTTGATCCGCTACGGTCTTTCCTGCGATAACGGCCATGTCTTCGAGGGCTGGTTCAGTTCCGGCGAGGATTTCGACCGGCAGCAGGCGATGGCGCTCGTCACCTGTCCGACCTGCGGCTCGCCGCATGTCGTCAAGCAATTGATGGCGCCCTCCGTATCGACGGCTCGCCGCCGGGAGGAGAGGTCGCAGAGCGGACGCCGGGAGGCGGTCGCGCAGTTGCGCGAGACCGTCGCGAAGATCCGCGCCAATTCGGAGGATGTCGGCGACCGCTTCCCCGAGGAAGCCCGCAAGATCCATTACGGCGAGGCGGAGCAGCGCGGCCTGATCGGCCGGGCGACGCTGGATGAGGCGCGCGAACTGCTGGAGGAAGGCGTCGAGGTCACTCCCCTTCCGATCCTGCCGGAAGACGTGAACTGATCCACGCCGGATAACTCCGGGTGCAAGACCGGTTCCCCGCTTTTGCGTCCGGAAGACCGCGCTAACGGCGGATCCGGGTGGACAGGATGATCGAGGAGAGCGTTCGCTCCACGCCCTCGATCTCGCCGATCCGGTCGATCAGATGGTCGAGTTCGGCAATCGAGGCGGCGGCGACCACCGCGATGAGATCGAAGCTGCCGCTGACGGAGTGCAATGTGCGCACGGCCGAAATGCCGTGCAGTTCCGCCGTTACCCGGGCAAGCGTCTTCGGCGCGATGGTGATCAGCACATGCGCCTTCACCATACCGCTCTCGTAAGCCGCCGACAGCTTGACGCCATAGCCCTCGATGATGCCTTCCCGTTCCAGCCGTTCGATCTTCGCCTGCACGGTGGTTCGCGACAGACCGAGCCGGCGCGCAATGGCCGCCGTCTGCTCGCGGGCGTTTTCGCTGAGGATGGCCAGCAGTTCGCGATCCTTGGGATTTATCGTCTTAATGTCCATGACAACCGTCATTATGCCGATATCGATCATTCATTATGCCTGAAACGGCGCTTTAAATCGACGGCCTTTATCATCAGACTCCATGCGAACTGCATTCTGGAGGAAAGCATGAAGGATATCGTCGTCATCGGCGCCGGCAAGATCGGTTCCACCATCGCCAGGATTCTGGCCCATAGCGGCGACTATCGGGTTACGATCGCCGACCGGGCGGAAGAACAGCTCGCCGCCATCGAGCAGCACGACGCCATATCGACGGCAGTCGTCGACATCGCGGACGGGGCGGCCATGCGCAAGCTGCTTGCCGGCAGGTTCGCCGTCCTTTCCGCCGCGCCCTATCACCTGACCGTCGCCATCGCCGAGGCGGCCGCCGACGCCGGCGTGCACTATCTCGACCTCACCGAAGACGTCGAATCCACCCGTCAGGTCAAGCGCATCGCCGCAGAGGCGAAGACCGCCTTCATTCCCCAGTGCGGCCTTGCGCCGGGCTTCATCTCCATCGTCGCCAACGATCTCGCCAGCCGCTTCGATACGCTCGACAGCGTGCGCATGCGCGTCGGCGCGCTGCCGCAGTATCCGTCCAACGCGCTGAACTACAATCTCACCTGGAGCACGGACGGCGTCATCAACGAATATATCGAACCCTGCGAGGCGATCGTCGAAGGCGCGCTGATCGAGGTGCCGGCGCTGGAGGAACGCGAGGAGTTCTCGCTCGACGGCGTGACCTATGAGGCGTTCAACACATCGGGCGGCCTCGGCACGCTCTGCGACACGCTGAAGGACAAGGTCCGCACGCTGAACTACAAGACCATTCGCTATCCGGGCCATGTCGCCATCATGAAGGCGCTCCTGAACGATCTCGGGCTTCGCCATCGCCGCGACGTGCTGAAGGATATCTTCGAGAACGCCCTGCCCACCACCACGCAGGACGTCGTCATCATCTTCGTGACCGTCTCCGGCCGCAAGGCCGGCCGCCTCGTGCAGGAAACCTACGCAAACAAGGTCTATAGCGCGCCGGTCGCCGGCCGCCTGCACTCGGCGATCCAGATCACCACCGCAGGCTCGATCTGCGCCGTGCTCGACATGCTGGCCGACGGAACGCTCGGCGCCAGGGGCTTCGTCCGCCAGGAGGAAATCGCGCTGTCCGCCTTCCTCGCCAACCGCTTCGGCCGTTACTACGCGCAGGAGCATCACGGCGCGCGCGCCGCCTGATTGCCAGAATCTTCCGACACGCCCCGGTTTCAGCCGGGGCGTTCGCCTGTCTGCGGCTCACTCCGCGGGGAAGAGAGAACGCCCGCCAAGGGCGCGGACCAATAAAAATGGGGGGCCAGCGCCCCCCTTTTCTTGTTTGCCCGTCGTCTGGCCATCGGCTGAGAGCGATTCCGCTTTTCACAGGTTCGGTAGAGCCGCTCTCTCTTTCTCGTAGCCGTATTTCCGGACGCAAAACCGCTACGCACTTTTGCTGGAAATGCTCAGGAGAGCCGGGCGCAGGCCTCGCCGATCCGCTTCAGCGCCTCCTTGAGATCCGCTTCCGACGTTGCGTAGGAGATGCGGAAATAGGGCGATAGGCCGAAGGCCGAGCCGGGGACGACGGCGACATGTGCGTCTTCCAGGAGATAATCCGTGAAGTCGCTGTCGGCCTCGATACGCCTGCCCCCGGGCGTCACCTTGCCGAGCATCCCGCCGCAGCCGGCAAAGGTGTAGAAAGCCCCTTCGGGCGTGCGGCAGGAGAGGCCGGGAATGGCGTTCAGTCCCGAGACGACGAGGTCGCGGCGCTGCCGGAAACTTGCCTGACGCTCCTTCAGGAAATCCTGCGGGCCGTTGAGCGCCTCGACGGAGGCGGCCTGGCTGACGGAGGAAGGGCAGGACGTCGCCTGGCTCTGGATCACCGCCATGGCCTTGATCAGCGCCTTCGGGCCACCGGCATAGCCGATGCGCCAGCCGGTCATCGCATAGGCCTTGGAAACGCCGTTGATCGTCAGCGTCCGGTCCTTCAGCCGGGGCTCGATGGCGACGGGCGTGACGAAGCGGAAGTCGTCATAGACGATATGCTCATACATGTCGTCGACCATCAGCCAGACATGCGGATGGCGCAGCAGCACGTCGAGGAGCGGCCGGTAATCGGCCTCGCCATAGGCCGCGCCCGACGGATTGGACGGGGAATTGAAAAGCACCCAGCGGGTCTTCGGCGTGATCGCCTTTTCCAGCTGTTCGGCCTTCAGGCGAAAGCCGGCTTCCGCATCGCAGGGGATCAGCACCGGCACCCCGCCGCAGATCTCCACGATATCGAAATAGGAGGTCCAGTAGGGCGTCGGTATGATCACCTCGTCGCCGGCGTCGATGGTCGCCATGAAGGCGTTGAACAGGATCTGCTTCGCCCCTGTCGCGACCGTCACCTCGTCGGGCGCGTAGTCGACGCCGTTCTCGCGGCGGAATTTCTCCGCCACGGCCTTCTTCAGTTCCGGCGTCCCGTCGAGCGCCGTATATTTGGTCTCGCCGCGATCGATCGCCGCCTTGGCGGCCTCCTTGACGTTGGCCGGCGTGTCGAAATCCGGCTCGCCCGCGCCAAGGATGATCACGGGCAGGCCGTCCCGCTTCATGGCGGCGGCGCGCGCGCCGATTTGCAGGATCTTCGAGACCCCGACGGAGGCGATGCGCGAGGCGGGCCGGAAGCCCGCCTCCTCAATCCTGGGTGTGATCGTCATGACCGCTTACTCGATATCGAAGGAGACGCCCTGGGCGAGCGGCAGCGCCTTCGAATAGTTCACGGTGTTGGTCGCGCGGCGCATATAGGCCTTCCAGGCGTCGGACCCGCTCTCGCGGCCGCCGCCGGTTTCCTTCTCGCCGCCGAACGCCCCGCCGATTTCCGCGCCCGATGTGCCGATATTGACATTGGCGATGCCGCAATCGGAGCCGTCGGCCGACAGGAAGCGCTCGGCCTCCTGCATGTTCAGCGTGAAGATCGACGAGGAGAGGCCCGCCGCCACCGCGTTATGGTCTTCCAGCGCCTTGTCGAAGTCGGAATACTTCATGACGTAGAGGATCGGCGCGAAGGTCTCTTCGAGAACCGGTCCGGCCTGCTTCGGCATTTCGACGATCGCCGGCTTCACATAGTAGGCCGTGTCCTTGCCGGCGTCCGTGACGCGCTCGCCGCCGGTGACGGAACCGCCCGCCGCCTTCGCCGCTTCCAGCGCCTTCTGCATGTTGTCATAGGCCTGCTTATCGACCAGCGGGCCGACCAGCGCCGAGGTCTCCAGCGGGTTGCCGACGGAAACGCTCGTATAGGCTTTCTTCAGGCGAGGCACGAGCTGGTCGTAGACGCTGTCATGCACGAACAGGCGACGCAGCGTCGTGCAGCGCTGGCCGGCGGTGCCCATGGCGCCGAAGGCGATGGCGCGCAGCGCCATGTCGAGATCGGCCGAAGGGCAGACGATGCCGGCGTTGTTGCCGCCGAGTTCGAGGATCGAACGGGCGAAACGCTTCGCCAGGCGCGGGCCGACCTCCCGGCCCATGCGGGTGGAGCCGGTGGCCGAGACGAGCGCGACCTTCGGATGATCGACGAGGACTTCGCCGATCGCCCGGTCGCCGATGAGAACCTGCGACAGGTTCTTCGGAGCGTCGCCGAAGCGGGCGATGGCGCGCTCGAGGATCGCCTGGCTGGCGAGCGCGGTCAGCGACGCCTTTTCGGAGGGCTTCCAGACGACGGCATTGCCGCAGACGAGCGCCAGCGCGGTGTTCCACGACCAGACGGCGACCGGGAAGTTGAAGGCCGAGATGACTCCGACGACGCCGAGCGGATGCCAGGTCTCCATCATGCGGTGGCCGGGGCGCTCTGTGGCGATGGTCAGGCCGTAGAGCTGGCGGGAAAGTCCGACGGCGAAATCGCAGATGTCGATCATTTCCTGCACTTCGCCGAGGCCCTCGGACGTGATCTTGCCGGCCTCGATCGAGACGAGACGACCGAGATCGTCCTTGGCGGCGCGCAATTCCTCGCCGAGCAGGCGTACGAGTTCGCCGCGCTTCGGCGCAGGCACGAGACGCCATTCCTTGAAGGCCGCATGGGCGGCGTCGATCGCCCCGGCGGCGCCTTCGGCCGAAACGGTCTTCAGCCGGGCGATCTCCTCGCCGCTCACCGGGCTGAAGGAGGCCATGTCGCCGCCTTCCCAGGCCGCGCGCGGCACGCCCAGCTTGTCGAGAAGAGCTGCGGTTTCCTTTTTCACGTCGACTGTCGTCATGAGATGTCTCCCTATTGTCCTGTCAGAATGTCATGGCGCCGAGCGGACCCGGCGAGGTGATCGATTTCAGCCCGGCCGCCAGCTTGCGGATCTCATCCGGGGTATATTTGTCGTAGAAGCCTTGGTTCTTGCGGCCGATCGCATGTTCCGCGCTGAAGCTGCCGCCGAAGGTTTCCACGGCGGCCGTGAACACCCATTCGCGCAAACCCGGCTCGAAGCCCGGATCGGCAAGCCGCCGGTCGTCGCAGGCGACAACGAGGTTGAAGTGCACGCCGCCGTCGCCGATATGGCCGAAGTCGCAGATGGTCACATCCGCAAAGCGTTTCGGCATCTCCGCCTTCATATGGTCGAGGAAACGCATGATGTCGCCCCGCCGGAAGGATAGATCGAAGGCGATCAATCGCCCGCTATGTTTGACACCTTCCGAAAGCCCATGCCGCAGCGCCCAGATCTCGTGCGGCGGACCGACGAAGGCATCGGCAAGCGGCGCGCCTTCCTGCTCCCAGATTGCCGCCAGCACGTCCTCCAGCACCGCGTCGAGCGGCTGCTCGCCCTCGCGCTGCGGGCTGGAGCGGGAAATCTCGGCAAGGATCACGAAATCCGGAACGATGCCGCCCTGAAATGGATTGCGGAGCGAAGCGACATGGTCAAGCGCCGCGCGCACCGCATTGCCGGACATGCCCTCGAAGGCGGAAAGATAGCTGCCGAGAGCCTCCTCCATCGCCACGAGCAGGGCGGGAACCGCCTCCGTCGAGGCCGGCACGAGCAGCGCGGTCGCGGTCTGGCGCGGCAGGGGCTCGAGGTTCAGCACGCATTCGGTGACGATGCCGAAGGCGCCCGAGGTGCCGATGAACAGCTGTTTCCAGTCGATGCCCGTATTGTTCTTGCGCAGGCCCGAGGACAGGTCGAGCACCGTGCCGTCCTCGTCGGCAAGCACGACCGTGAGGCCCAGCGTATTGCGGCGTACGTCGCCATAGCGCAGGAAACGCGAGCCGCCGGTATTGGTGGCGATCATGCCGCCGAGACACGGATCCGCCCCGAGGTCGATCGGGAAGAAAAGACCGGCCTCCTCCAGCCTGCCGTTGAGGTCGGACAGGCGAAGCCCTGCCCCGGCCTTCACCGTGCGGTTCACCCGGTCGAGCGCGAAGGGCGCGGTCAGCCGGTCGAGGCTCAAGACGCCCTGCCGGCCGCTATCGTCCGGCGTCGAGCCGGAGACGAGGCCGGTATTGCCGGATTGCGGTATCAGCGCGATGCCGTTTCGAACGCAGTAGGAGACGACCGCCGAGACTTCCCCGGTGGAGGCCGGCCGCGCCACGAAGGCGGCCGCGCCGTGATCGTAGCGCGCGCCCGTCTCATAGGCCGCCATATCGGAGGCCGTAGCGAGAAGGCCTTTCTCGCCGAGCAGGTTCTGCAATGCCTCGATATGGGCGTCGATCATTCTCTTGTCTGTCACTCCGCGGCGACGGCCATGTTGACGATGGTGAGGCAGATTTCAAGCGATGCACGCTCGATGCCGGCATAATGCGCGAACTCGTCGAGCACGGCCACGCCCAGATCGCGCTCGAACATCAGCTGGTTGGGGCTGGCGGCAAATTCCTGCGTCGCGTCATCGCCGAGGTTCGACTGGAAGATGCCGGCGGCGCTGACAGGCAGGAAGTCCTCGTAGACGATCGGATCGAACCGGATGAGGCCCGCCTCGATGGCCGTCTCGAGATCGGCCTTGCGGCCCGAGGCCGCCCTACCCTTCTCCGTCAGCGAATAGCTGAAGTAACCGAGGCCGGCCTTGCGCATGTCGTCCCAGTCGTCCGGAAACGCCTTGAAGACATCGGCGAGCGCTGCTTCGTATTCTGCCGCATTGGAGCCGTCGGCGGCCGGGCGCACACGGGCGCGGGTCTCGCTCAGCAGCTGATCGTAGAGCGCGCGGCCCTTCGGGGTCAGGGCTACGCCGCGCTGCTCGATCTCACCGAAGCGGGCCGTATGCGAGCCCTTCTGCCAGCTGCCGTCCGGACCGGCGAAGGAGACGGCTTCGTCCAGCGCCTTGAAGGAGGTCTGGCGCAGCAGGATCGGGCAACGCCGGGTCGGCGGCCCTTCGACGACGGCCTTGGGAGCGATACCCTCTTGCGGCATCCGCGCCTGCACCTTGTCGATATCGAGCGTGCGCGGGGTCAGGTGGTTGATATGCGGCCCCCTGAAGGACACGACATCGGCAATCAGCCGGTGCGCATCGTGCAGGCGCCCGTACATCCCGGCGCTGACGATCGCATGATCGTGCCAGCGGAAGGTTTCGAGCACTTCGCAGACGAAGCGCGCCGCATCGGTCTCATCAAGGCCGCCGTCACGCTCGGCCTTCTCGACGAGCGCGACGGCTTCGTCCGTGAAGATCCTGCGGGTAGCGAGCACGGCGGCGGCCTCCTCCCGCAACGCCTCGTCGGCGATGAGGTCGAGACGCAGCAGCGAGGTGAAGACGCGGAACGGGTTGCGCTTCAGGCTCTCCTCCCCGACCGGGCGGAAGGCGGTGGAATGGACGGGGACGCCGGCCGTCGAAAGATCGTAGTAGCCGACCGGGTCCATGCCCATCACCGCGAAGACCCGGCGCATCATGGACAGTTCCGCCGGCGTGCCGAGACGGATCGCGCCATGGCGCTCCTCGGAAATGCGATCGAGCGAACCGGTGGCTTCCAGCCGCTCCCGCAAGACCGGATCGGCGGCAAGCGTTTCCGCGTTGACGGCGGCAACCAGCGACATCAGCGTACCATAGGCCGGAACCTCGTCGCGATACATCGCGGACATCGCCGCCGAGAAGCGGGAGCGGATATCGTCGGCGTGGACGTGTGGATTTTCTGTCATGACAAACGGTCTCGTCTCATTGTTGCGCAATTCCGGATGGAAAACCGCTTCACACTTTTCGCGAAATTGCTTTAGAAGGGTGGGAGGCCCTGATCATTCTCAAAACGGATCATACCGGATCGTTCTACCCCGCGATTGCGACCGTTTTGACTATGTTGATGCGAGGAACGAATGAAGCTCAGTCGCCGGTTGATTCCGGACGTCACCACGCTACAGGCTTTCGAATGTGCGGCGCGCCACGGCAGCTTCACCCAGGCCGCCCATGAGCTGAACCTGACCCAGAGCGCCGTCAGCCGGCAGATCAAGGATCTGGAAGAACAGCTCGGCGTATTGCTTTTCGAGCGCGTGCGCCAGCGCGTCGTCCTGTCCGACGACGGCCGCCGGTTCCTGCCGGAGGTCCGCAAGCTCCTGCATCAGACCGAGGAAACGATGCTGCGCGCCATGGCGTCGGCCTCTTCCGATCACAGCCTCAGCGTGGCGACGCTGCCGACCTTCGGCAGCCGCTGGCTGACGCCGCGCGTTCCCCGCTTCCTCGCGCAGCATCCCGGCACCGTCCTCAATATCGCCTCGCGCTCGGCGCCCTTCGATTTCGACGAGGAGAATTTCGACCTGGCGATCCACTACGGCCAGCCGGTCTGGGCGCGGGCCTCCTGCTCCTATCTGTGCAGCGAGATCATCCTGCCGGCGGCAAGCCCGGCGCTGCTTGAACGCTCGACGCCCGCCGAGCCGAAGGAACTGGAGCACGCGCCGCTTCTCCATCTGGCGACCCGCCCCAAATTATGGGCGCAATGGTTCGATCTCAACGGCGGCGCGACCGAGACGGCCTATCGCGGCCACCGTTTCGACCAGTTCTCCATGGTGATCGAGGCGGCCATCGGCGGCCTCGGCTTCGCCCTGCTTCCGCTCTATCTGATCGAGCAGGAACTGGCCGCCGGCCGGCTGTCGGTCGTCTTCGACAGGCCGATGCAGACCGAGAACAGCTATTATCTCGTCGTACCGGAGGGCAAGCTCGAGAATCCGCTCAGCCAGGCGTTTCGCGCCTGGATCGCCGCCGAGGTGGAATGAGGGATCCGGCTTCCGATGCGGTCCGTCATGCCGCATGGGCATGACCCGGTTCCGAAATTTCGTTTTTCCCCTTGCGCGCGATGCCGGAATGTGGCGCCATCGCAACCGCCTCTCCGGAAATAAAGACAGACGATCATGCTCAACGATCCGCGCTCCCATGGCCTTTGGGAGGTGACCGCCCCGCCTGCTCCCGAAACCGCCGCCTTTTCAGGCCGTGCCGAGGCCGATGTCGTTGTCGTCGGCGGCGGCTTCACGGGCTTTTCCACGGCCTTGCATCTGGCCGAACGCGGCACGCGCGTCGTGCTGCTGGAAGGCGCCGAGATCGGCTTCGGAGGCTCGGGACGCAATGTCGGCCTCGTCAACGCGGGCATGTGGGTGATGCCGGACGAACTGCCGGGAGCGCTCGGCGAGGTCTATGGCGGGCGGCTTCTCGCATTGCTCGGCGATGCGCCGCGCCTGGTCTTCGACCTCGTGGAAAAGCATGGCATGGATTGCGAGGCGATGCCGGTCGGCACGCTGCATTGCGCGGTGGGCCGGAGCGGCTTGCGGGAGCTGGAGCAACGCGCCGGGCAATGGAGCCGGCGCGGCGCGCCGGTGCGCCTGCTCGATGCCACCGAGACGGCGCAGAAGGTCGGGACGGATGCCTACGCCGGATCGCTGCTCGACCTGCGGGCCGGCACGATCCAGCCGCTTGCCTATGTGCGCGGCCTTGCCCGCGCGGCGATCGCCGCCGGAACGCAGGTATTCACCGCAAGCCCGGTCATCGGCGCGGAACGCAACGGCCGGCGCTGGACCGTGAAGACGGCGCGTGGAGAGATCACGGCCGACTGGGTGGTCGTCGCCACCAACGCCTATACCAACGCGCCCTGGCCCGAAGTGCGCGCCGAGCTTGTCCACCTGCCCTATTTCAATTTCGCCACCGTGCCGCTGCCGTCCGAAATGCAGGCGAAGATCCTGCCCGAGCGGCAGGGCGTCTGGGATACCAAGGAGGTGCTTTCCTCCTTCCGCTTCGACAAACGCGGCCGGCTGGTGTTCGGCAGCGTCGGGGCGCTGCGCGGCCCGGGCACGGGCATCCACAGGGCCTGGGCGCAGCGGGCGCTGGCGAAACTCTTCCCGGCGCTTGGAAACATCGCCTTCGAGGCGGAGTGGTACGGCAAGATCGGCATGACCACCGATTCGTTGCCGCGCTTTCACCGGCTGGCGGAAAACGTCGTCGGCTTCAGCGGCTATAACGGGCGCGGCATCGCGCCGGGCACCGTCTTCGGCCGCACGCTCGCCGAACTGATTTCCGGCGACATCACCGAGAAGGACCTGCCCCTGCCGGTGAGCGACCCCGAGGCCCGCTCCCTGCTTGCCCTGCGGGAAGGCTATTACGAACTCGGTGCGCAGATCGCGCATTTCGCCGGCGCGCGGATCTGACCCGGCCACCGGAAGCTGCCTGTCCTGCTTGTGGATACGCCCGGCCGGAGCCGGGCGTCTGAGCCCTCAATGCCGGCCGGGCAGACGCGGCAGCAGGATCGTCAGGATCCCGAGCAGCGGCAGATAGGAGCAGATATGGTAGACGAAGTCGATGCCGTGGCTGTCGGCGAACAGGCCTAGAACCGCCGCGCCGAGACCGCCCGCGCCGAAGGCGAAGCCGAAGAAGATGCCGGCGATCAGGCCGACCCGGCCGGGCACCAGCTCCTGCGCGAAGACGACGATGGCCGAGAAGGCGGACGAGAAGATCAGGCCGATCAGCACCGTCAGCACGCCGGTCCAGAACAGATCGGCATAGGGCAGGATCAGCGTGAACGGGATCACGCCCAGGATCGACAGCCAGATCACGAAGCGCGCGCCGTAGCGGTCGCCGATCGGCCCGCCGAGAAAGACGCCGACAGCCGAAGCGCCGAGGAACAGGAACAGCATCAGTTGCGCCTGCTGCACGCTGAGGCCGAAATGCTCAATCGTGTAGAAGGTGAAATAGCTCGAGAGGCTAGCAAGATAGACGTTCTTGGTGGTGGTGAGCAGCACCAGCACGGCAAGTGCCCAGGCGACCTTGCCGCCCGGCAGCGGCAGGGCGCGGCTTGCGGCGGGCCGCCCGGCCGAAAGGCGCTGCTCGCCGGCATACCAGTTGCCGACCCAGCTCAGGATCCCCATGCCGATCAGCGCGATGGCGGAGAACCAGGCAAGGCTGGTCTGGCCGAAAGGCAGCACGATGAAGGCCGCAAGCAGCGGCCCCATCGCCGTGCCGGCATTGCCGCCGACCTGGAACATCGATTGCGCGAAGCCGTGCCGGCCGCCGGAGGCAAGCCGCGCCACGCGCGAGGCCTCCGGATGGAAGACCGCCGAGCCGAAGCCGATCAGGCACGCCCCGAAGACGAGAACGGGAAAACTGTGCGCATAGGCGAGCAGGATCAGGCCGCAGAACGTGCTGCCCATGCCGACGGGCAGCGAGAAGGGCATCGGCCAGCGGTCGGTGACTATGCCCACGGCCGGCTGGAGCATCGAGGCCGTGACCTGGAAAGCCATGGTGAGAAGGCCGATCTGCACGAAGTCGAGCGCGTAGTTTTCCTTCAGCAACGGATAAAGGGACGTCAGCAACGACTGCATGATGTCGTTCAGCATGTGGCACAGGCTGACGGCGAGGATGATGGAGAAGGTGGTTCGCGCAGGAGACGGCGCGGCAGGAGCGACTGCCGACATCTGGACCTCGAATGTCAGGGACGGAATTGTCAGCCGTCATCCATACAGGGATTGTAGACGGCCTGCTTTCGTGTTCTGGTCCATTTCTTTCTTGATCGGGCCAATATGGACAGATTGACGCACAGCCGCAACGCCACGCTTCACGACGATCATCTGCGGAACCTCGTCCGGGTGGAGCAATCGAACGCCGACGTCATCGTGCATAATTCCGAAGTGCCGCATGGCTATATCGTTCCGCCGCACCGGCATCGCCGCACGCAGTTTCTCTGCGTCTTCGCGGGCGTCGTCCTAGTGGCGACGGTGCGGGGACGCTGGATGATCCCGCCGGGCCACGCGCTGCTCATTCCGCGAGGGCTGGAGCATTCGGTGGAAATGCATAGCGACGTGACGATGCGCTCCGTCTACGTCATGTCGGGCGAAGGACTGGCGGCCTCGCCCGAACCCGCCGTGCTCGAAGTGACGGAACTGGCGCAGCAACTCCTGACGGAGGCGGTGCGGCTCACGCCGATGGAAGCGGATTCCCGGCGGGCCGAACTGGTCATGGCGCTGCTCCTCGACGAGATCGGCCGGCTGCGCGATCGGCCTCTGGGTCTGCCGTTTCCCTCCCACGCCCGGCTTGCCGCGCTCTGCCGCCGCTTCATGGACGATCCGGCGCCCGACGCCAAGATCGACGACTGGGCGGCCCGCCTGCACATGAGCCGGCGCAGCTTCACCCGGCTGTTTCGCGAGGAGACGGGGGTCAGCTTCTCCACCTGGCGTCAGCAGGCGGTGATTTTCGCCTGCCTGCCGAAGCTTGCCGCCGGCCTGCCGGTCACCCAGGTGGCGCTGGAGGCGGGCTATGACAGCGTTCCCGCCTTCACCACCATGTTCAAGCGCATGCTCGGCAGCGCCCCGAAACTCTATTTCCACAACCGCCAGGGGGCCTGAGTCTCAAAAAGACCGGTCGAGGACGCGTTTCAGGGGCTGTTTTCCACCACCGTTTGAGATTAGGAAGGAGAAGCGGGACCCATTCCGGGACGCGGCAACAGCCGGCAGCGCAAGAGCGCACGGAGGCAGACGTGACGAGACGCATTCGCATCATCGGGATAGGAACGGGAAATCCCGATCACATGACCGTTCAGGCCATCGATGCGCTGAACGCCTGCGACGTCCTGTTTATTCCGACCAAGGGCGACGAGAAAGCCTTTCTGGCGACGCTGCGTCACGATATCTGCGAGCGCTTCATCACCGGCCGGATGCCCCGTATCCACGAGTTCCCGGTTCCCAAACGGCGCGCCGACGGCGACTACGGCGCCGGCGTCACCGATTGGCACACCGCAATCGCCGCGATCTACGAGCGGATGCTGCTGGAAAATCTCGACGCGGACGAGACCCTCGGCCTGCTCGTCTGGGGCGACCCGATGCTCTATGACAGCACCATCCGCATCATCGATCTGGTACGCACCGCCGGGCGGGTCGCCTTCGACTATGACGTCATTCCCGGCATCACCAGCCTTCAGGCGCTTTGCGCCAGCCACCGCATCCCGCTGAACCGGATCGGCCTGCCCGTCCAGGTCACCACCGGCCGCCGGCTTTCCGCGGGCTGGCCGGAAAGCGTGCGCGACATCGCGGTGATGCTCGACGGCGTGCAGGCCTTCGAGACGGTGGACGATCCCGATGCGGTCATCCATTGGGGCGCCTATCTGGGAACGCCGATGGAGATCACGCTGTCGGGCCGACTTTGCGAGATCGCCGGCACGATCGCCGAAACCCGGCGGGCCGCCCGCGCCGAACATGGCTGGATCATGGATACCTATCTGATCCGCCGCCCTGTCGAAAGCGGCGGCGAGGAGGGCGAATGAACCCGGCCTCCGACCTGACAGTCCCGTTCCGGCGGGGCGCCTGCCCCTCGGTCCTGACGCCGATGCCAACCGGCGACGGATTGCTGGTGCGGCTGAGGCCCCGGGCGGCCGGACTTGCGCCCGCGCAATGGCGCACCCTGGCGCAGCTTGCCCGCAGCCACGGCAACGGCATTCTCGACATCACCGCGCGGGGCAATCTCCAGATCCGGGGGCTCACCGCCAAAACCGCACCGAAGCTTCGGGCAGCACTCGACGCAGCCGGCATCGCGCCGCGGTCCGGGGTCGCCATCGAGACCCCGCCGCTTTCGGGGCTCGACCCGTCCGAGACGGCGGACGCCGGGCCTCTGGCCACCGCCCTCGAAGCGGCGATCGCCGGTTGCAAGCCGCCGCTGACGCTTGCACCGAAACTCGCCATCGTGGTGGATGGCGGCGGCGTGCTGTCGCTTGCCGATATGGTTGCCGACCTGCGTCTCGATGCCGTCAGGTGCGCAGACGCGGTGCGGTGGCGGATTTCCATCGCAGGCAATGCATTTTCCGCCCGCCCCGTCGCCCTGCTCGATGCATCGCAGGCTATTAAAGAGGTTCTGCGTCTTCTCCGCCTGCTCGACGCGCGTGGTCCCGCCGCGCGGGGACGTGATCTGGCGGGAGAGCGCATGGACGACCCCGCATGGAGGCCCGTTTCCCCTCGCCCGCCGGTCGGCGTGATCGCACTGGACGACGCCTTCGTACTCGGCCTGCGCCTGCCCTACGGCCAGGTCGACGCTGACCGGCTGGCGGGGCTGGCCGACGATCTCGAAGAACTCGGCGTCACCGATATGCGCCTTGCGCCGCATCGCGCGCTGCTGGCGCGGGGACTGGCCCAGGCGCAGATCGCCACGGCCCGGCGACGGGCGGAGGGCCGGGGTTTCTGCACCGATCCCGACGATCCCGGCCTGGCGCTGTCCGTCTGCGCCGGCTCGGCCGGCTGCGCCGCGGCGAAGCTCGACACCCATGCCGTCGCCGACGCGCTTCGCGCAACCGCGCCTACGCTTCTCGACGGCACGGCGTCCGTCCATATCTCCGGCTGCCCGAAGGGCTGCGCCCATCCCGCCAGGGCGTCGCTGACGCTGGTCGGCACGCCAGAGGGAACGGGCCTTGTGCTGTCCGGCAGGGCGGGCGACGCACCGGCCGCCGTCGTGGCCTCCGGCGATCTGTCCGCCGCGCTTGCCCGCCTCGACGCGTTCGTCCGGCGCGAACGCCGGCCGGACGAGACCTTTTCCACGCTTTACGACCGACTGGGCGAAAAGCCGTTTGAAACCGCATTTCAGGGCAGGATATGATCCACTACGACTATATCAAGGATGGCGCGGCCATCTATGAGCGCTCCTTCGCCATCATCCGCGCGGAGGCCGACCTTGCGCGCTTTTCCGAAGCCGAAGCCGATGTCGCCGTGCGCATGATCCATGCGGCGGGCCTTGTCGAGGCGGCGGAGCATTTCGTCTTCTCGCCGGATTTCGTGGCGGCGGCGCGCGGAGCGCTTGTCGCCGGCGCGCCGATCCTCTGCGATGCGGAAATGGTGGCGCGCGGCGTCACGGCGGCGCGGCTTCCGGCGGAAAACGATATTCTCTGCACCCTGCGCGATCCGCGCACGCCGCAATTGGCCGATGAGATCGGCAACACCCGCTCGGCGGCGGCCATCCGTCTCTGGCTCGACCGCATGGCGGGCTCGGTGGTGGCCATCGGCAACGCGCCGACCGCGCTTTTCTACCTGCTCGAACTGCTGCGCGACGGCGCACCGAAGCCGGCGGCCATCCTCGGCATGCCGGTCGGTTTCGTGGGGGCGGCCGAATCGAAGGAGGCGCTTGCCGAAAACGCCTATGGCGTGCCCTTCGCCATCGTGCGTGGCCGGCTCGGCGGCAGCGCCATGACGGCCGCCGCCCTCAATGCGCTTGCAAGGCCCGGCCTGTGAGCGGCGCGGGGAAGCTCTACGGCGTCGGCACCGGCCCCGGCGATCCGGAGCTGCTGACGCTGAAGGCCGTGCGCGCCATCGGCGAGGCGGATGTCCTTGCCTGGTTCGCCAAGGCCGGGCGCAACGGAAACGGTCGCGCCATCGTCGAGGGCCTGCTGAAGCCGGGCCTTGCGGAACTGCCGCTCTACTATCCGGTGACCACGGAAGTGGAGAAGGACCGCGAGGACTACACCCGGCCGATCACCGCCTTTTACGACGAATCGGCCGCCGCCGTGGCGGCGGAACTGTCGGCTGGGCGCACCGTGGCGATCCTCTCGGAGGGCGATCCGATGTTCTACGGCTCCTACATGCACCTGCATGTGCGGCTGGCGCATCGCTTCCCGACCGAGGTCATTCCCGGCATCACGGCAATGTCCGGCTGCTGGTCGCTTTCGGGCCTGCCGATCGTGCAGGGCGACGACGTGCTCAGCGTGCTGCCGGGGACGATGGGCGAGGCGGATCTTGAGCGCCGGCTCGGCGATACCCAGGCCGCCGTCATCATGAAGGTCGGCCGCAACCTGCCGAAGATCCGCCGGGCGCTGGCCGCCGCCGGCCGGCTCGGCGAGGCGATCTATGTGGAGCGCGGCACCATGGCGGCGGGCCATTCGCTGCGCCTTGCCGAAAAGCCGGACGACATCGCGCCCTATTTCTCGCTGGTGCTGGTTCCCGGCTGGAGTGCAAGGCCATGACCGGCAGGCTGTTTGTGATCGGCACCGGCCCCGGAAATCCGGACCAGATGACGCCGGAGGCGCGGCAGGCCGTTGCGGCGTCGCGCGAATTCTTCGGCTATTTCCCCTATATCGACCGGCTGGAACTACGCCCCGATCAGCGAAGGGTCGCCTCCGATAACCGCGAGGAACTGAACCGGGCGCAGGCCGCGCTGTCGCGCGCGGCGGCGGGCGTCGACGTCTGCGTCGTCTCGGGGGGCGATCCGGGCGTCTTCGCCATGGCGGCCGCCGTCTGCGAGGCGATCGACGCGGGACCGGAGGAATGGAAGGCCATCGACCTCGTCGTGGTCCCCGGCGTCACCGCCATGCTGGCGGTCGCGGCCCGCATCGGCGCGCCGCTCGGCCACGACTTCTGCGCGCTTTCGCTTTCCGACAACCTGAAGCCCTGGGAGGTCATCGAGACCCGGCTGCGGCTCGTCTCGCAAGCCGGTCTCGTCATCGCGCTCTACAATCCGATCAGCAAGGCGCGGCCATGGCAGCTCGGGCGCGCCTTCGAGATCCTGCGCGAGGTACTGCCGGCCGAAACCCCGGTCGTCTTCGGCCGCGCCGCCGGCCGGCCGGACGAACAGATGCTGGTGATGCCGCTCGCGCTGGCCGAGGCGGAGCGGGCGGACATGGCCACCTGCGTGGTCATCGGCTCGCCGGAAACCCGCGTGATCGCCCGTCCCGGCCGCCCCGACCTCGTCTATACGCCGCGCTTCCTGGGGGCCGCGAGCAGATGACCGGCAAGCCGCATCGCCTCCCCCACCGTTTCAGCGCGGTTTTCCCCGCCGGAGGCCCCACGATCGATCATCACGACGGGCAGGTCGAGGATGCGGGCGGCGACGATCTTTGCCGCCGTCGCCTCGCCGCCGCTGTTCTTGCTGACGATCATCTCGATGCGGCGGCGCTTCAGGAGATCGACCTCCGCCTCCACCGCGAAGGGTCCCCGCGCCAGCAGATAATCCACATGCGGCGCGGCAAGCGGCGGAACGACCGGATCGACGCTGCGCACGAGATAGTGATGCTGCGGCGCGGCGTCGAAGGCGCCGGCCTCCTGCCGGCCGATGGCGAGGAAAACGCGGCGCGGCCTTTCGCCGAGGGCGGTCACCGCTTCTGCAATCGAACCGACCCGGATCCAGCGGTCGGTCTCCGTCTCCTCCCAGCCGCGCCGTTCGAGCCGCAGCAGCGGCACGCCGGCGGCCTTCGCCGCCGCGTCCGCATTTTCGGAGATCCGGCGCGCGAAAGGATGCGTCGCATCGATCAGCAGGTCGATCTGCTCCTGACGGAGATAGGCCTCCAGTCCGGCCACCCCGCCGAAACCGCCGGTCCGGACCGGAACGGGCTGCCGGGCGGGATCGAGCGTGCGGCCGGCCAGCGACAGCGTGACGCGGTGCTCGCCGCCGGCGTCGAAGCGGGCCGCCAGCGCGCGGGCTTCGGCCGTGCCGCCCAGAATGAGGATCCGTGCCTTGTCCAATGCTGATGCGTCCCTTCCGCCGTGGCTTGCCGTCATCGGTATCGGCGAGGACGGTCTAGCCGGTCTCGGCGATGCGGCCAAGGCGGCAATCGCGCAAGCGGCGATCGTCTTCGGCGGCGCGCGTCATCTGGAACTGGCCGCCGACGCGATCCGGGGCGAGCGTCACGTCTGGCTCAGCCCGTTCGAGCGTTCCGTCGAAGCGGTGCTTGCCGCGCGCGGACAACCGGTCGCCGTGCTCGCCTCCGGCGATCCCTTCTTCTACGGTGTCGGGGTGACGCTGTCGCGGTGCGTTCCGCGGGCGGAAATGCGGGTTTTCTCCGCGCCCTCCGCCTTCAGCCTCGCGGCGGCCCGCATGGGCTGGGCCTTGCAGGATACGATCTGCCTTTCGCTTCACGGCCGCCCGCTCGATCTCATCCGTCCCCATCTCCATCCGCAAAGCCGCATTCTGGCGCTGACGTCCGACAGCGACGGGCCGGCGGCGCTGGCGGAACTTCTCGTCGAGAACGGTTTCGGGGGATCCGCGCTCAGCGTGCTGGAAGCGCTCGGGGGACCGCGTGAACGGGTGAGCCATCACCGCGCCGGACATTTCGCGCTGTCCGGCGCCGACATGCTGAACGTCTGCGCCATCGAGGTCGAAGCCGGAGACCACGCGCGGGTGCTCGCGCTGACGCCGGGCCTTGACGACGACCTTTTCGAACACGACGGGCAGATCACCAAGCGGGAGGTGCGGGCGCTGACGCTTTCCGCGCTCGCCCCTCGACGCGGCGAGCGGCTTTGGGACATCGGCGCGGGCTCCGGTTCCATCGGCATCGAGTGGATGCTGGCCGATCCGTCGCTCACCGCCATCGCCATCGAGGCCGATGCGACGCGCGCCGCGCGCATCCGGTATAACGCCGGCCGCTTCGGCGTGCCGGCGCTTGCGGTCGTGGAAGGGGCGGCTCCGGCAGCGCTGGCGGCGCTTGCCGCAGCGGACGCCGTGTTCATCGGCGGCGGCGGCAGCGAGCCGGGCGTGATGGCGACGGCGCTCGCCGGCCTCAGGCCGGGCGGGCGGCTCGTCGCCAATGCGGTGACAACCGAAATGGAGAGGGTGCTTCTCGACCATCATGCCCGCCTCGGCGGCAGCCTCATCCGCATCGACATCGCCCGCGCCGCGCCGGTAGGGCGGATGACCGGCTGGCGGCCGGCCATGCCGGTCACGCAATGGCGCTGGAGGAAACCGGAGAGCGGCGAGAGCCCGTAAGGGCGGGCCGACGGGCGGACTGGCGGAAAGAACGGGGATCAATCTGTGCGGAAAATCGAGGAAAGAACATGACGGTCCATTTCATCGGCGCCGGACCGGGCGCCGCCGATCTCATCACGGTGCGCGGGCGCGATCTCATCGGCCGATGCCCCGTCTGCCTCTACGCGGGATCCATCGTCTCGCCGGAACTTCTCGCCTATTGCCCGCCCGGCGCGCGCATCGTCGACACCGCCCCGATGGCGCTCGACGAGATCGAGGCGGAATATCTGCGTGCGGCCGAAGCCGGCGAGGACGTGGCGCGTCTGCACTCCGGCGACCTTTCGGTCTGGAGCGCCGTGGCCGAGCAGATCCGGCGACTCGAGCGCCATGGCATCGCCTATACGCTGACGCCGGGCGTGCCCTCCTTCGCCGCCGCCGCCGCCGCGCTGGGCCGCGAACTGACCATTCCGGCCGTCGCCCAGAGCCTGGTGCTGACCCGGGTCTCGGGACGGGCATCCCCGATGCCGAATCGCGAGACCTTGCAGGCGTTCGGCGCGACGGGAGCAACCCTCGCCATCCATCTCGCCATCCACGCGCTGGAGGACGTGGTGCGTGACCTGACGCCGCTCTACGGCGCGGATTGCCCGGTCGCCATCATCGTCAAGGCCTCCTGGCCGGATGAGCGGATCCTGCGCGGAACGCTCGGCGATATCGCGGCAAGGGTCGCCGAGGATCCGATCGAGCGCACCGCGCTGATCTTCGTCGGCCAAACGCTGGCGGCGGCGGATTTCCGGGAAAGCTCGCTCTACGATCCGGCCTACCAGCGGCGTTTCCGCGGTCGCGAAGGCTAACCGATAGTCCGGCAACGAACCGGGCGGACTGGCGGCCCGGACGGGAATATGCTGAAATTGTCCGGCCGCAGCGGGCGGCTTCGTGAGGAAACAATCGCCCGGAGGAGGGCGGCCAGACGGGAAAGCAGCATGCTTCAGAAGAACGCAATGACCGACAGACTGAATTTCTACATCGATGGCCAGTGGGTGCGGCCTGCCGACGCTCCGGTGATCGAGGTGGTGAACCCGGCGACCGAGGCGGCCTTCGCGCGGATTTCGGCGGGTTCTGCGGCCGATATCGATCAGGCCGTGGCGGCAGCGCGGCGCGCCTTCGACGGCTGGAGCGCCACGGCGCGCGAGGAGCGGGTCGCCTTCCTCGAACGGCTTGCGGCGATCTATCGCCGCCGTATGGACGAAATGGCCGAGACGATCAGTCTGGAGATGGGCGCGCCGATCAGGCTTGCGCGCAATTCCCAGGCCGCCGTCGGCCTTTCGCATCTGGAAGCCTTCATCCGCGCCTTCAAGGCTTATGACTTCGAGCGGCAGCCCAACCCCGAACAGTCGGAACAGCGCGTCGTCCATGAGCCCATCGGCGTCTGCGGCCTCATCACGCCCTGGAACTGGCCGATGAACCAGATCGCCCTCAAGGTGGTGCCGGCCATCGCCGTCGGCTGCACGGTGGTGCTGAAGCCATCGGAGATCGCACCGCTCTCGGCGATGCTCTTTGCCGAATTCGTCGACGAGGCCGGCCTGCCGAAAGGCGTGTTCAACCTCGTGAACGGCGAAGGCGTGGTGGTGGGAGAGGCGCTGTCCGGCCATCCGGACGTCGACATGATGTCCTTCACCGGCTCGACCCGGGCCGGCACCGCCGTTTCCCGGGCCTCGGCGGCAACCGTCAAGCGCGTTTCCCTGGAACTCGGCGGCAAGTCGCCCAATATCGTCTTTGCCGATTGCGACCTGCCGGCGGCGATCGAGCGGGGCATCCAGCACTGCTTCGAAAACACCGGCCAGTCGTGCAACGCGCCGACGCGCATGCTGGTGGAGCGCTCCGTCTACGACGAGGCCGTACGGCTCGCCATCGAGGCCGGGGCGAAGGTGAAGGTCGACGACCCGGCCCGGGACGGAGACCATATCGGCCCGCTCTCCTCCAGGGCGCAGTTCGACAAGGTCTCCTCGATGATCGACAAGGGCATTGCCGAAGGCGCGCGCCTCGTACTTGGCGGCCCGGGGCGTCCGGACGGTCTCGAACGCGGCTATTTCGTCCGCCCGACGATCTTCGCCGACGTCGACAACGACATGACCATCGCGCGCGAGGAAGTCTTCGGGCCGGTTCTGGCGATGATCCCCTTCGAGGACGAGGAAGACGCCATCCGCATTGCCAACGATACGGTCTACGGCCTTTCCGGCTATGTCCAGACCGGCTCGCCGGAGCGGGCGCAGCGGGTGGCGCGGCGGCTGCGCACCGGCATGGTGCAGATCAATGGAACCTCGCGCGCGCCGGGAACGCCCTTCGGCGGTTACAAGCAGTCCGGCGTCGGCCGCGAGGGCGGCGCCTGGGGTCTCGAGGACTTCATGGAAGTCAAGCTGATCAGCGGCTGACGCCGCCGCTCCCCCGCCCGGCTCAGACCGCCGGGCGGCGGGCGACGAGCATATAGTTGACGTCCATGTCCTTCGAGAGGCTCCACTGGTTGGCGAGCGGATTGAAGAACACACCGGTCCGGTCGGTGATCGTCAGGCCGGAAGCGGCAAGCGGCCTCTCGATCTCTTCCGGCCGCACCAGCTTCTCATATTGGTGGGTGCCGCGCGGCAGCCAGCGCAGCACGTTCTCGGCGGCGAAAATGGCAAGCGCCGCCGCCTTCATCGTGCGGTTGATCGTTGCGACGAACATCATGCCGCCCGGCCGCACCATGGAGGCGCAGGTGGTGAGGAAGAAGTCGACGTCGGCGACATGTTCGACGACCTCCATATTGAGCACCACGTCGAAGGTCTCCCCGGCTTCGGCGAGTGCTTCCGCCGTCACCGCGCGGTAGTCGACCGGCACGCCGCTGCCGGCGGCATGGGTCCGGGCGATGCCGATGTTCTTCTCCGAGGCGTCGGCCCCCAGCACATCCGCGCCCATGCGGGCGACCGGCTCGGAAAGGAGCCCGCCGCCACAGCCGATATCGAGAACGCGCAGGCCCTCCAGCGGGCGGTGCGACGCCGGGTCGCGGCCGAACTGGGCGGAAACGAGATCGCGGACATAGGAAAGGCGGATGGGATTGAACTTGTGCAGCGGCCGGAACTTTCCGGTCGGATCCCACCATTCCGCCGCCATGGCCGAAAAACGCTCGACTTCCGCCGGATCGATCGTGGTGCGGGGCGCTTGCCTGGTGGCGCCTTCGCCTGCTGTCTCTTCGCTCATGGTCCGGTCTCCCTCGCATCGCTTCATCCTGTGAAGTCGACCCGGCGGCCCCGGATGTCAAGGGGGCGCGGCCGGTGACGCTTGCGAGCCCTGCGCTTGTAGCCTATCAGAAAGCGAGGGATCGGCGGATCGAAGGCTTGCCGGCGCGCCGTTCGGGGTGAACATCCGCAATGCCGCAAGCCGCAGCGTTTGGGACGAGGTCGCGATCGGCATGACGACGCGAACGAAGGGCAGATCGGGCTTGACCGTCTTTGCGCTGCTGGCGACCCTTCTCGTCGGCGCGATCGGCGCGACCGTGCTGATGGCCAACGGCTATCGCAACCTCAACCGCCTGCTGCTCTCTTTCGATCTCCCGCCGATCGAGGTCGGACGAAGCCGGGATGATCCGCCGTCGCAGGAACTGCGGGGAAACCGCATGCCTCGCCCGCGCGGCTTGCTGCCGGATCGTCTCTTCGCGCCGGTCGCAATGGCGCCGGCCCAATTCGTGCGCACTATCCGCCAGCCGCCCGAACGGCTTTGCGCGGCGCTGACGGAGGCGGGCTTTCCCAATTCCGGCTGGCGGACCGGCGTTTTCGACAAGCAAAGCTGGGAGTGCCAGTCCTATCGCGACTTCCCCGCAGACAGCGACACCACCGCTCCCTCCTCGGCGTTCCTGTCGATCCGCGGCAATGCCGAGACGCGGATCTCCTCCTTCCGCATCAAGCTCAATATCGAGAACCCGCAGACCCGGGACCGCGTGATCGACGTCACCCTTGCCGCCATCGGCGTTTTCCTCGACGAGGTGCGCTGGGAAGAGGCGCCGGACATTTTTGCCGACCTTCGCGCCCTTAAGGAGTTCGATCTCATCCGCTTCGGCAATCGCATCCGGCTCGGCAAGGAATTTTCGGAAACGCCGCGCTATAATTTCATCGTGACGCCCGACCGCAAGCGCAATCGCGGCAGCTATCTGCCGGATTACTTCGACCGCAGCCGCTGGCTGCCGCTTCGCGAAGGGCCGTAGGTGAAGCCGGTAGAAGCGATATGTTAGAGCATTTCCAGCAAAAGTGTGAAACGGTTTTGCGTCCGGAAATGCGGCTAAAACAAAGAGATAGAGCGGCTCTGCCGATTCTGTGAAAACCGGAACCGCTATAGAGCAATCCCGATGCGCCGGATTTCACCGGAATTGCCTTGGCGTCGGAGCAGGAGGACAGGACGATGACCTGCCGGACGGGGAAACGCGGAAGGAGATGGCGAGGCGGCGTTCATGCCGTTTGCGCGCTCATTCTTCTCAGTCTCCCGCCCGCCGGCGCGCCCTGGGCCGGCGACAGCGGAAACCTGCGACACGACGAGCCGGTCTGGACCGACCGGCCGATACGCATCGATCGCAACAACCAGCCCTACGAGCGTATCGCCGTCGAGCGCCTGCCGGAGCGCTTCCCGCTGCGGATATCATCCCGCGCCACCGTTTTCGATAGCGCGTCCTTTCGCGACGGCGGGCGCATCTACGTCCTGACGGGCGTCGTTGCGGTCGACCCGGGGCGGCGCTGCCGGCAGGCGGATGGCGGCCTCGCCATCTGCGGACAGCAGGCCCGGGTGCTCCTGCGCCGGCTCGTCCAGAACGTGGCGCTCGCCTGTGAGGAGGATTTCCGTCTCGCAACGGTCTCCTTCGTCACCTGCCGCCGGCAGGGCCGGGATCTTGCCACGGTCATTATCGAGAACGGCGCCGGATGGGCCGCCCTGCCCGCGCTGGCCGCAGCGCAGGAAGAGGCCATGCGGATGCGCAAGGGCATCTGGGCCGACGCGCGGTGCCGCGAAACCCGGCGATGCCCGCCGGGCGAAAAACGCTGAACGCCGTCCAGATCAGCCGCGGCCGAATTCATCCTCGATACGGATGATGTCGTCTTCTCCCAGATAGGATCCGGTCTGGACTTCGATCAGTTCGAGCAGGATCTTTCCCGGATTGGCCAGCCGGTGCATCTCGCCCTGGGGAATATAGACCGACTCGTTTTCACGCAGCGACATGGTCCTGTCGCCGATGGTGACCTCCGCCGTACCGCGCACCACGACCCAATGTTCCGAGCGATGATGGTGTTTTTGCAGGGACAGCCGCTTGCCGGGCGTCACGAACAGCCGCTTCACCTGAAACCGCTCGCCGTTCAGCACCGACGTATAGCCGCCCCAGGGGCGATAGGACGTCGGATGGGTCTCGGTGAGCTTCGAGGTTCTGGCGGCCGCCGCCAGATGCTTGACCAGTTTTCCGACGTCCTGGCTGTCCTCCATGCGCCCCACATAGACGGCGTCCTCGCTGGCGATCACCGCGAGGTCGTCCAGCCCCTGCACGGCGACATGGATATCGCGGGAAATGACCAGCGAGTTGCGCGTATCGAGCAAGGTGGTACTGCCGTCCGCGACATTGCCGGCCTCATCGCGCTTTCCGGTCTTCCACACGGCGTCCCAGCTGCCGAGGTCCGACCACCGGAAAGGCGAGGGAACGACGGCGGCAATCGGCGTCTTTTCGAAGATCGCGTAGTCGACGGAGATATCCGGCGCACGGGCGAAGGCCTCCTCGTCCAGACGCTCGAAATCGAGATCGTGGCGGGCTTTCTCGACGGCGGAGCGGGCGGCGTCCAGCACGGCGGGCGCATATTGGCGCAATTCGCTGAGAAACAGGCCGACCGGCAGCATGAACATGCCGGAGTTCCAGAGGTAGCCGCCCTGATCGAGCATGGCTTGCGCATTTTCCCGATCAGGCTTCTCCACGAAACGGCGAACCGCATGTGCGCCATTGCCGACAGCCTCGCCGATCTCGATATAGCCGTAACCGGTGGCCGGCTCCGTCGGCGCGATGCCGAAGGTGACGAGGTGATCGTCCCGCGCCGCATCGCGCGCCTTGAGAATGCAGTCGAAATAGGCCTCGCCGGCGTCGATCTCGTGATCGGAGGCCAGAACCTGCATGATGGCGTCGTCGCCGTGGCGGGCCTCCGCCACGATCGCCGCGGCGGCAAGCGCCGGGGCGGTGTTGCGCGGCACGGGTTCGAGCAGGATGGTGGCAAGCGCCGCGCCGGCAGCCCGCGCCTGTTCCGCGACGAGGAACCGGAAGTCGGCATTCGTCACGACGATCGCCGGACTATAGAGCTTGCGGTCCGACACGCGCTCCAGCGTCTTCTGGAACAGCGTCTTTTCCCCGAGAAACTCGAGAAACTGCTTCGGCGCGGAAGAGCGGGAAAGCGGCCACAGACGGGTTCCCTTACCGCCTGCCATGATTACGGGTACGATCTTGCTGGTCATGATCCGGCTCTCCTTGCCCTTCGTCCGCGTCCGTCTGTTCAGGATTTTAAAGCGGAATCCGATTAAGGAATCATGCAAGCGGAGGATGCAAGCGAAGAAGTCGAAATCTTTCCCCGGCGCATCGGTTCCTTGCCCGAAAAGGCGACAGCCCGCCAAAGGCGGGCTGTCGGGAAAGGCAGGCATGTTCCGGCCGGCGTCAGACCGGGACGACGATACCTTGTAGCGTGGTAAGCTCCGCGAGGTAGCTCTGAAGACCGTATTTGTGGTCGTCTTCCCTGGCGTTCTCCAGCTCGGCCCGCGCGGCTTCGATACGGCGCACGATGTCCTCGCTCTTGACCTCCTCGATATGGACCGCCGATTCGGCCAGCAGCGTGCAACCGGTCGGGACGATATCCGCGAAACCGCCGAAAACCACATAGCTGTCGTTCTTGCCATCGGCGAACTTGATCGTGACGACGCCGGGCTTGATCGTCGTCATCGTCGGCGCATGATTAGCCATGACGGTCATCTCGCCCTCGCTCGCCGGGATGACGACTTCGCTGACGCTGCCGGAAACCAGCAGGCGCTCGGGAGAAACGAGTTCAAAGTTGAAATTGTCAGCCATGACCATTCACTTCTTCTGATTTCATACGGCCGGGAGCAATTCCGGGAAAAATACCGCGCGGTTTTCCACCCGGAATTGCGACAGCAGGAAAGGGCGCCCGGCCTGCGGACGCCCGTCGTTCGTCAAGCGGCTTCGGCAGCCAGCTTCTTGGCCTTCTCGACGGCTTCCTCGATGGAGCCGACCATGTAGAAGGCCGCTTCCGGCAGATGGTCGTATTCGCCGTTGACGAGGCCCTTGAAGCCCTTGATCGTGTCTTCGAGCGCGACGAGCTTGCCCGGCGAGCCGGTGAAGACTTCGGCGACGAAGAACGGCTGCGACAGGAAGCGTTCGATCTTGCGGGCGCGGGCGACGGCCAGCTTGTCGTCTTCCGACAGTTCGTCCATGCCGAGGATGGCGATGATGTCCTGAAGCGCCTTGTAGCGTTGCAGGGTCGTCTGAACCTTGCGGGCGACTTCGTAGTGCTCTTCGCCGACAACCATCGGGTCGAGCATGCGCGAGGTCGAGTCGAGCGGGTCAACGGCCGGATAGATGCCCTTCTCGGCGATCGAGCGCGACAGAACCGTCGTGGCGTCCAGGTGGGCAAACGAGGTCGCCGGCGCCGGGTCGGTCAGGTCGTCGGCGGGAACGTAGATCGCCTGCACCGAGGTGATCGAGCCCTTGGTCGTGGTGGTGATGCGCTCCTGCATCGAACCCATGTCGGTGGCGAGCGTCGGCTGATAGCCCACGGCCGAGGGGATACGGCCGAGAAGTGCGGACACTTCGGAACCGGCCTGCGTGAAGCGGAAGATGTTGTCGACGAAGAACAGAACGTCCTGACCCTTGTCGCGGAAGTCCTCGGCGATCGTCAGACCCGTCAGCGCGACGCGGGCGCGGGCGCCCGGAGGCTCGTTCATCTGGCCGTAGACGAGCGCGGCCTTGGAGCCTTCGCCGCCGCCGAGCTTGTTCACGCCGGATTCGATCATCTCGTGGTAGAGGTCGTTGCCTTCGCGGGTACGCTCGCCCACGCCGGCAAACACCGAGTAACCGCCGTGCGCCTTGGCGACGTTGTTGATCAGTTCCATGATCAGAACGGTCTTGCCGACGCCTGCGCCGCCGAAGAGGCCGATCTTGCCGCCCTTGGCGTAGGGCGCGAGAAGATCGACGACCTTGATGCCGGTGACGAGGATTTCAGCTTCCGTGGACTGCTCGACGTATGCCGGGGCGTCCTGGTGGATCGCGCGCTTTGCCGACGTGACGAGCGGGCCCGCCTCGTCGACCGGCTCGCCGATGACGTTCATGATGCGGCCGAGAGTCTCGTCGCCGACCGGAACGGAGATCGGAGCGCCGGTATCGCTGACCGGCTGGCCGCGCACGAGACCTTCGGTCGAGTCCATGGCGATCGTGCGAACCGTGTTCTCACCCAGGTGCTGGGCGACTTCGAGAACGAGGCGGTTGCCGTTGTTGTCGGTTTCCAGCGCGTTCAGGATCAGCGGCAGATCGCCATCGAAGGCGACGTCGACGACGGCGCCGATGACCTGGGTGACGCGACCGGTCGCCCCGGCGGCTGCCGGAGCTGCGGCCTTGGTTGCAGCAGCGGTGCGTGCCGCCGGCCTGCGTGCAGCCGGCTTCTTCTCCGCTGCGGTTTCCTTCGGGGTAGCTGCCTTAGCCATATCTCTTACCCTCTTTGTCCTGGTCCTTAGAGCGCTTCAGCGCCCGCAATGATTTCGATGAGTTCCGTGGTGATCTGAGCCTGACGCTGACGGTTGTAGTTGAGCGTCAGCTTGTCGATCATTTCACCGGCATTTCGCGTCGCATTGTCCATGGCGCTCATCTTGGCGCCCATCTCGCCCGCGACGTTCTCGAGCAGGGCCCGGAAGATCTGGACGGAGATGTTGCGCGGAATGAGATCGTCGAGGATCGCGGCGGCATCCGGCTCGTAGTCGTAGATCGCCGATGCGCCCGTCGTCTCGTCGGCAACCGCCGGAGCGGCGGCGGGCACGAGCTGGAGCGCGGTCGGAATCTGCGAAATGACCGACTTGAACTCGGAATAGAACAACGTGCAAACGTCGAACTCGCCCTTTCCGAACAGCTCGATAACCTTCCGGCCGATCTGGTCGGCGTTGGCAAAGCCGATACGCTTGACTTCGCGCAGATCGACACGGTCGATGATCAGCGAGGCGAATTCGCGCCGCAGGATATCGAAGCCCTTCTTGCCGACGCAGATGATCTTGACCGTCTTGCCCTCGGCGAGAAGCTTGCGGGTATGGTCGCGCGCCAGACGGGCGATCTGCGAATTGAAGCCGCCGCAAAGGCCGCGCTCGGCGGTGCAGACGATCAGAAGATGAACGTCGTCCTTGCCGGTGCCGGTCATCAGGCGCGGCGCGGCATCGTCCTGGCCGACGGCCTGGGCGATATTGGCGAGAACAGCGTTCATGCGCTGCGAATAGGGCCGGGCGGCCTCGGCCGCTTCCTGGGCGCGTCGAAGCTTCGCCGCGGCGACCATTTTCATCGCCTTGGTGATCTTCTGCGTCGCCTTGACGGAGGCGATCCGGTTTTTCAGATCCTTAAGTGAAGGCATCCGTTTCCGTCCTGTAACACGATCCCGGAGAAAATCTCCGGCCTGGATCATGCGTCAATCAAAGTTCCCGGGCGATCCCGCGCGCCGAGCGCGCAGGACGTTGACGAGAGGCGTCGCCTCAGCCGAAGCTCTTGGCGTAGGCGTCGAGGGCGTCCTTGAGCTTGCCCTTGGTCTCGTCGCTGATCGCCTTTTCGGTGCGGATCGTGTCGAGGATGGCCTTGCCTTCCGAACGCAGGTAGGCGAGCAGGCCCTGCTCGAACTTGCCGACATCGCCGACGGCGATCTTGTCGAGATAGCCGTTAACGCCGGCGAAGATCACCGCGACCTGTTCTTCCGTCTTGAGCGGCGAGAACTGCGGCTGCTTCAGGAGTTCCGTCAGGCGGGCGCCACGATTGAGGAGGCGCTGCGTGGCGGCGTCGAGGTCCGAGCCGAACTGGGCGAAGGCGGCCATTTCGCGATACTGGGCAAGCTCGCCCTTGATCGAGCCGGCGACCTGCTTCATCGCCTTGATCTGGGCCGACGAGCCGACGCGGGAAACCGACAGGCCGACGTTCACGGCCGGGCGGATACCCTGGTAGAACAGGTCCGTCTCAAGGAAGATCTGGCCATCGGTGATCGAGATCACGTTGGTCGGGATGAACGCCGAAACGTCGTTGCCCTGGGTCTCGATGACCGGAAGGGCCGTCAGCGAGCCGGCGCCCATGTCGTCGTTGAGCTTTGCAGCACGCTCGAGAAGACGCGAGTGCAGATAGAAGACGTCGCCCGGATAGGCTTCGCGGCCCGGCGGGCGGCGCAGCAGCAGCGACATCTGACGGTAGGAAACGGCCTGCTTGGAAAGGTCGTCGTAACCGATGAGGGCGTGCTGGCCGTTGTCACGGAAGTATTCGCCCATCGCGCAACCGGCGAACGGTGCGAGATACTGCATCGGCGCCGGATCGGACGCCGTCGCGGCAACGATGATCGAATACTGGAGAGCGCCGCGCTCTTCGAGCACCTTCACGAACTGGGCGACGGTCGAACGCTTCTGGCCGATGGCGACGTAGACGCAGAAGAGCTTGTCGCCGTCCGGGCCGTTGTCGTGGATCGCCTTCTGGTTCAGGATCGTGTCCAGAATGATCGCGGTCTTGCCGGTCTGGCGGTCACCGATGACCAGCTCGCGCTGGCCGCGGCCGACCGGGATGAGGGCGTCGATGGCCTTGAGGCCGGTCGACATCGGCTCATGCACCGACTTGCGCGGAATGATGCCCGGAGCCTTCACGTCAACACGCGAACGCTGCTTGGCGTTGATCGGGCCCTTGCCGTCGATCGGGTTGCCGAGCGCGTCGACGACGCGGCCGAGCAGTTCCGGACCGACCGGGACGTCAACGATGGCGCCGGTCCGCTTGACGGTGTCGCCTTCCTTGATGTCACGGTCCGAACCGAAGATAACGACACCGACGTTGTCGCTTTCCAGGTTCAGCGCCATGCCACGGATACCACCGGGGAACTCCACCATTTCACCGGCCTGAACATTGTCGAGGCCGTAAACGCGGGCGATGCCGTCACCGACGGAGAGCACCTGGCCGACTTCCGAGACTTCCGCCTCTTTGCCGAAATTTTTGATCTGATCTTTGAGAATTGCGGAAATTTCCGCGGCGCGGATATCCATCAGCCGACCTCTTTCAGTGCAAGCTTAAGGGTAGAGAGTTTGGTGCGAAGGGAAGTGTCGATCTGGCGGGAACCGACCTTGACGATCAGGCCACCGAGAATGGACGGGTCGACGGTGACGGAAACCGCCACGTCTTTGCCGGTGACGCCTTTCAGCGCCGCCTTCAATTCAGTTTCCTGCGCTGCGGAAAGCGCATGGGCGGAGGTGACCTCGGCATTGATCTCGCCGCGATGGCGCGCCGCGATAGCGCGATAGGCCTTGATCATGCCGGGAATGGCGAAAAGACGCCTGTTGGAGGCCACCACCTGGAGGAAGTTGCCGACGAGGCCCGCAATGCCTGCCTTGGCGGCGACGGCGGCGATCGCCCTGGTCTGCTCTTCGGCGGAAAAGACGGGGCTGGTAATCAGCCGCTTGAGATCGCTGCTCTCGTCGATCATCGCCTGGACCCGGTCCAGTTCAGCGCCGACGCTGTCGGCGGAGCCGGCTTCCAGCGCGAGGTCGAAAAGCGAGGATGCGTATCTTTCTGCAACACCGGAAACAAGCTGGGATGTGTCTGCCACGGGCTCGAGCTTCTCTTCTTTTCATCAACAGCCCCGGCGGCAGCGAGGCTGCTGTTCCAAGATGTTGACATCGTTGCGGTAATTTTCAGGTATTACAGGTCTTTAGGTCCGCTTTTCCTGAATTTCGCGGTTCGTCTAGCATAGGACGTGCGGACTCGCAACACGCCTGCCGAAGGAATGCGCCTAACTCGGGCCTGGAGGACACAAAAAGTTCCGCGCCCCGCTGCTGCCCCTACAGGAAACCGAAGGCATAGCCGAGCGGCAGGCCGGCCAGAACGATCTCCACGGCGAGGATTGCAAGGTTGCCGGGTGAGGCGGAACCGTCCGACATCAAAGACAGGATGCGGCCGAAGGCGGCAAGGGCGAAAGCGCCGCCGATCGCCATATAGATCCAGCTTTGCGCCATCAGCAGCGCGACGACGGCGAGCCCGGCCCGAAAGCCGCCGGCCGAGCGGGCGAAGGCCAGCCCCTCGCGGGAAGGCCCGGCAAGCGAAAGGCCGGCCAGCCGCAACGTCAGGCGCGGCGCGAAGAGCCCGAAAAGTCCGATGACGCCGGTCAGAAGGGCCGCGCAAAAGGCCAGAAGCTCGCCGGTTTCCTCCGGTATGTAAAATTCCATGCCGCGTCTCCCCCTGTCGGCGTCCGCTTTCACCTGTCTATCGCATAGCGCCCGGCCGCCGCAAAGCCCTCACAGAAAGCTCTGGGGATCGATGTCGATCTGAACCTGGAGCGAGGCCCGTTCCTTCGGTCCCTGCGCCAGCATCCGGCGCAGGAAACCCTGCATGTCGCTGCCGCGACGGCCATGCACCAGCAACCGGAAGCGATGACGGCCGCGGATCAGCGCCAGCGGAGCCTCCGCCGGCCCGAGCACGGAAATGCCGTCGGCCTGGGGCGCGGCCTGACGCAACGCGCGCGCGTGGGTCTCCGCCTCGCCGCGATTGTCGGCGGAGACGATGACCGAAGCCAGCCGGCCGAACGGCGGCAGCAGCGCCTTTTCCCTTTCCCCGACCTCGCGATCGTAGAAGGCGTCCGGATCGCCCGAGACGATTGCCTGCATGACCGGGTGGAGCGGCTGGTAGGTCTGGATGAGGCCATGGCTCTTCAGCCCGGCGCGGCCGGCGCGGCCGGTCACCTGATAAAGCAGCTGGAAGGTGCGTTCGGCCGCGCGCGGATCGCCGTTCGAAAGCCCGAGATCCGCATCGACGACGCCGACCAGCGACATCCGCGGGAAATTGTGCCCCTTGGCGACGAGCTGCGTGCCGATGACGATATCCGCCTCGCCCCGGGCGATCGCCTCCAGTTCCAGCCTCAGCCGCTTCACGCCCATCAGGTCGGACGACAAAACGATGGTGCGCGCTTCGGGGAAGTGACGCTCCACCTCCTCAGCGATGCGCTCGATACCCGGCCCGCAGGCGGCGAGATGGTCGAAGGTGCCGCATTCCGGACAGGCTTCCGGCGTGCGCTCGCCATAGCCGCAATGATGGCACTGGATCTGGCCGCGGAAACGGTGCTCGACCAGCCAGCTTGAGCATTGCGGGCACTGGAAGCGATGGCCGCAGACCCGGCAGAGCGTCAGCGGCGCATAGCCGCGACGGTTCAGGAACAGCAGCGCCTGCTCGCGCTTTTCGATGGTGCGGGCAATGCCGCGCAGCATGACCGGAGAGAGGAAGCCGCCGCGCGCCGGCGGATGGCGGCGCATGTCGACGAGATGGAGGTCGGGGAGCGCCGCATCGCCGTAGCGGGTTGGCAGATGCAGCTTGCGATAGCGCCCGACGTCGCTGTTGACCCGGCTTTCCACCGAGGGCGTCGCCGAGACGAGGACGGCGGGGAAATCGCCGATGCGCGCGCGCACCACCGCCATGTCGCGGGCGTTGTAGAAGACGCGATCCTCCTGTTTGTAGGCCGGATCGTGCTCCTCGTCGACGATGACGAGCCCGAGGTTCTCAAACGGCAGGAAGAGCGCCGAGCGCGCACCGGCCACCACGCGCACATCGCCGGTCGTCACCTGCCGCCAGACCTTTTCGCGGGTGCGGGGCGCAAGGTCGGAATGCCATTCTGCGGGCTTTGCCCCGAAACGGTCCTGGAAACGCTCCAGGAAGCTCGCCGTCAGCGCGATCTCCGGCAGGAGGATCAGCACTTGCCGGCCCTTTCTGAGCACCTCGGCGATCGCCTCGAAATAGACTTCCGTCTTGCCCGAGCCGGTGATGCCATCGATCAGCGAAACGGAAAATTCGCCCGTCCGCACGCTCTCGACCAGTTCCGCCGCGCTCTGCGTCTGCGGGCCTTCGAGGCGCGGCGCGACGTAATCCGGATCGGGCGGAGCGACGACCGGCGGCGGCGGCAGGAAGACGGTCTCGAACGTGCCCTGTCTCACAAGCCCGTCGATGACGCTCGCCGACGTGCCGGAGGCGTGCGCAAGGCCGGAGCGGGTCCAGGCGGCGCCGTCCCCGATCAGCTCCAGCACCCGTTCGCGGGCGCTCGTCAGCCGTTCCGGCCGGTGGCCGGTATAGCGAAGCCCCTCGATCATCGGTTCGGGATCGAAGGCGGCCGGCGCACGCAACGCCATGCGCGCCACGAGGCCGGGCGGCGTCAGCGTATAGGCGGAGACCCAGTCGAGGAAGTCGCGCATCTCCCTCGACAGCGGCGGGCAATCGAACACCTTCTCGATGGGTCGCAGCTTCTTTGGATCGATGCCGCCGTCGTCGCCGCCCTCCCAGACCACGCCCGCCACCAGACGCGGCCCGAGCGGCACCTGCACGATCGAGCCGGGCTCGACCGCCATGCCGTCCGGCACGCGATAGGAATAGGGCGCAGGCGTCGGCACCGGCACCAGTACGGGCACGGTGCGCGGAAAGAGCTTCTCCCCGAAAAGATCGGTCGAATCGCTGGTCATGTCCTTGTTCATGCGCGGCGAAGATGCCCCCGTCGCGACCGGAAGGAAACCGTAAAGATTTCCGTCTTCCTGACGGAGGATAAATGGATGGCCGGCCTTCTTGCCGGGAGGGCGGCAAGCGTTAGCAAATCCCTAACGGAAACCGGCGATCATCGGAAAGGCGCCTCGATCGCGAGGCCGGCGGAAAGGCGCGAGCGCTTGTCAACGAATTCGCACATGCAATGAACGAATTTCTCATCATCGCCGATCCGGCGCTATTGGCGCAACGGCAGGCCTGGCTTGCAACGCTTGCGGACGAGCGGCGCCTGTCGAAGCACACGCTCGACGCCTATGAGCGCGACACCCGGCAGTTCTTCACCTTCCTCACCGGCCATCTTGCCCAGCCGGCGCGGCTCCAGGATATCGGCGCGCTTCGCCCGGCGGACCTGCGGGGGTTTCTTGCCGCACGGCGGCGGGACGGCGCCGGCGCGCGCACGCTGGGGCGGGGACTTGCGGGCCTGCGCTCCTTCCTGCGCTATCTGGAGCGCAAGGGGCTCGCCAATGCGGCGGGCGCGGCGGCGATCACATCGCCGAAACAGCCGAAGTCCCTGCCGAAGCCGCTGACCGACCGGCAGGCCGTCGCCGTCGTCGACGCCGGCGAACAGCTTGCGGAGGAACCGTGGATCCGGGCGCGCAACGCCGCCGTTCTGACGCTGCTCTACGGCTGCGGCCTGCGGATCTCCGAGGCGCTGGGGCTGACGCCCGTCGATTTTTCCGGCGCGCCGACGGCGCTGCGCATCACCGGCAAGGGCGGCAAGACCCGCATCGTGCCGTTGATCGCGGCGGCGCGGGCCGCCGTCGACCTCTATCTCGGCCTTTGCCCCATGGTGCTTGCCGAAGACAGGCCGCTCTTTCGCGGCGCGCGCGGCGGCCCGTTGCAGCCGGCCATCATCCAGCGCGAGATGCAGAAGCTGCGCGGCGCGCTTGGCCTGCCCGACAGCGCCACGCCCCATGCGCTGCGGCACTCCTTCGCGACGCATCTGCTGGCCGGCGGCGGCGACCTGCGAACCATCCAGGAACTGCTCGGCCACGCCAGCCTGTCGACGACCCAGGTCTATACGGGCGTCGATTCGGCGCGGCTGCTGGAGATCTACGACCGCGCGCATCCACGCGCCTGAACCGGTGCGCAAGCCCCGCCCGGATGCGCCCGCATTTAAGACATTATAAGAAATCGGACGCTAGGGTCATTCCAGCAGAGGTGCGCAGCGGTTTTGCGTCCGGCAATGCGGAAGTGCTCTGGCATCGCCGCGAAACGACAGGAGTCTCCATGACCGCTCGATCCTTCGCACGCCAGCGCGGCCCGCTTGCCGACCGGCTCGCCGACGCGGCGCTCGGGATGCTGGCCGCCGTCCATGTGCTTGCCGCGCTCGCCGTCCTCATCGTGCTGTTTTCCCTCTCGCCGGCGCGCGCGCAGACGGCGGCGGAATGCGGCGGCGACAACCTGCTCGTCCGGATGGAGAAGGACGATCCCACCGCCTTCGCGACGGTGCGCGCCGAAGCGGACGCGGTCCGAAACGGCAAGGGCATCTTCTGGAAGATCGAGAAGGATGGCGTGGAGCCCTCCTGGCTGCTCGGCACCATGCATGTAACCGATCCGCGGGTGGTCGCCATGCCGGAGCCCGCCCGCGCGGCCTTCGCCGCCGCCGGAACCGTTATTATCGAATCGGACGAGATCGCCGACGAGAAGAAGGCCGGAGCGGCCATCCTCGCCCGTCCCGACCTCACGATGTTCGCGGCGGGAGGGCGCATCACCGATCTTATCGACGCCAGGGAAACGGAGGTGCTTTCCGAAGGGCTTCGCAAGCGCGGCATTCCCCTTTCCGCCGTCGTGCGCATGAAACCCTGGATGATCATGAGCTTCGTGGCGCTGCCGGCCTGCGAGACGGCCCGCAAGGCGAAAGGCATCGCCTTTCTCGATCAGCGTCTTGCGCGCGACGCGCTTGCCGAGGGCAAGACGCTGCAAGGGCTGGAAACGCTGGTCGAGCAGATTTCCGCGCTCGACTCTTTACCGATGGAGCCGCAGGTCCAGGGACTGATCCAGACGCTGAAGCTCGGCGACGCCCTGCAAGACGTGACGGAGACGATGATCCAGCTTTACCTCGCTGGCGAGACCGGAACGATCATGCCGATGATGCGCGCGGCAACGCCCGAAACCGCCGACGGCGCCGAAGCCACCGGTGATGACGCCGAAGCCTATGCGGATTTCGAGCAGCGCATCATCGTCGACCGTAATCATCTCATGGCCGAACGCGCCGCACCGATGCTTGCGCGGGGCAATGCCTTCATGGCGGTCGGCGCGCTGCATCTGCCGGGCGAAGAAGGGGTCGTGGAACTCCTCCGCCGGCAGGGTTTCACCCTTTCCCGCGTCGAGTGAGCGTCAGCGCCGCGTCGCCATCTCCATAGGCTTCGCCTGTCCTCTTCCGTTCGCGGGGCCCGGGCCGGTCGATCCCGGCGAGCAGGCCGCGCAGCACATATTTGTGAAAAGGCAGGACGGCGGCGAGATAGAGCCTTGCGGGCAGGCTCCTGCGGCGCAGCAACGTCATGAAGCTCAGCGTCTGGCCGCGCGGCCGGTCCTGCCGGACATCGATGACGATGCGGAAATCCAGATGCCGGCCATCGGCGCCGAGCACGACACGGTCGTCGCCGGCGCTGATCACCGGGATCCCGCCGATCGTCGCGCCGTCCTCTGCGGGCGTTTTCTTCCAGCCGAAGGGCGCGACCAGACGGTTGCGCGAGACGAGGAAGGCGCGGATGCGCAACGGCGGACGCTCCAGCGTCAGACGGGCCGCGTGCCGCGCCGTCAGGCCGCCGGCCGGCAGACGCAGGGTGAAACGGTCGGCCCAGTCGGCATCCGGCAGCAGCGGGTGAGGAAGAAAGACAGGCCTCGAAACGGGGGACATATGAACCATCCTTTGCGAGGTCCCATGGTGTGCCCGTTTACGGCGGCGGAACAGGCGGCCCGTTGTCGCAGCCGCCCGAAGGCGGCCGGCGAACGGCAGGCCGCCTGATTCTTCACAAGCTCCGTACTACGGCCGCCTCACATATGAAGCGGCTTGAAGAAGGCGGCGAGCGCTGCTTCCTTCACGGCTTCCGACATCGTCGGATGCGCGTGGCAGGTGCGGGCGAGATCCTCCGCCGAGCCGCCGAACTCCATCAGCACGGCCGCCTCGTGGATCATCTCGCCGGCACCGAAGCCGACGATATGCACGCCGAGCACCCGATCGGTCTCCTTGTCCGACAGGACCTTCACGAAACCGTCGGTCGCCATCATCGCGCGGGCGCGGCCATTGGCCGTGAAGGGAAACTTGCCCGCCTTATAGGCGACGCCGGCAGTCTTCAGTTCTTCCTCCGTCTGGCCGACGGACGCGACTTCCGGCTGGGTATAGACCACGCTAGGGATGACGTCGTAGTTCACATGGCCGGCCTGGCCGGCAAGGATCTCCGCGAGCGCCACGCCTTCGTCCTCGGCCTTGTGGGCGAGCATCGGCCCGCGCACCACGTCGCCGATCGCATAGACGCCCTCGACGCTGGTGCGGAAATGACCGTCGATCTCGACGCGGCCGCGGCTGTCCATGGCGACACCGGCCTCGGCGAGCCCGAGACCGTCCGTATAGGGCTTGCGGCCGGTGGCGATCAGCACGACATCGGCGTCCAGCACCGTCGCCTCGCCGCCCTTGACCGGCTCGAAGGTCACCTTCGCGCCCTTGCCGCCCTTCTCCACCCCGGTCACTTTCGCGCCGAGCTTGAAGTCCATGCCCTGCTTGGCCAGCATGCGCCGGTACTGTTTGGAAACCTCGCCGTCCATGCCGCCGAGGATCGTGTCGAGATATTCGACCACCGTCACCTTGGAACCAAGGCGGCCCCAGACGGAGCCGAGTTCGAGGCCGATCACCCCGCCCCCGACGACCACGAGATGGCCCGGCACCTTTTCGAGCGCGATGCCGCCGGTCGAGGACACGATCACCTTTTCGTCGATCTCGACGGGAACGCCCGGAATGCCGGCGACGTCCGAGCCGGTGGCGATAACGATGCTCTTCGTCTCCAGCACCTGTTCCTCGCCATTGTCGCCCGTGACGGAAACCTTACCCTGGCCCAGCACCTTGCCGGTGCCGCGGATACCGTCGATCTTGTTCTTCTTGAACAGAAAGGCGACGCCGTCGACATTGGCCTTCACCGTCGCATCCTTATGCCCCATCATCTTCGCAAGGTTGAGCGTCGGCTTCACGCCCTCGATGCCGAGCGGCTCCATGCCGTGGGCGGCATGGGCGTAGGTCTCCGAGGCGTGCAGCAGCGCCTTGGAGGGAATGCAGCCGATATTGAGGCAGGTGCCGCCGTAGGTGGCGCGCCTTTCGACCACCGCCACCTTGAGACCGAGCTGGGCCGCCTTGATCGCGCAGACATAGCCGCCGGGACCGGAGCCGATAACGATGAGATCATATGCCATGACAAGTCCTTCCTGCACGGGCGCCTAGCGGCCGCCGCTGACGTTGAGGGCGGCACCCGTCACATAGGATGCCGCATCGGAGAGAAGATAGACAATGGAATGCGCGACCTCGTCGGCGGTGCCGGGGCGCTGCATGGGGATAAGCGGCGCCATTTCGCGCGCCCGGTCCGGCAGGCCGCCGGCCGCATGGATATCGGTCTCGATCACGCCGGGACGCACGAGATTGACGCGGATGCCCTCCGCCGCCACCTCGCGGGAAAGCCCCACGGTGAAACTCTCGATCGCCCCCTTGCTGGCGGCGTAGTCGACATATTGGCCGGCCGCACCGAGGATCGCCGCCATGGAGGAAAGATTGACGATGGCCCCGCCCCGTCCGCCATGACGCGTCGACATGCGGCGCACCGCCTCCTGCGCGCAACGGATCGAGCCGATGACGTTGACGGCGAACATGCGCTCCAGCCGTTCGGCGGATATCTCGTCGACCCGTTGCGGCAGGGCGACGATCCCGGCGTTGTTGACAAGCCCGTCGAGCCGGCCGAAGGCTCCGTCGACGGCGGCGAAGATCGATGCGAGGCCGGGTTCCGAGCCGACGTCGCCCTGGACGGCAAGCGCCGACCCTCCGGCCGCGCGGATATCCGCCACCACCGCGTCGGCGGCCTCGATATTCGAGACGTAGTTTACCGCCACCTGCCAGCCGGCGGCCGCCGCCAGCCGGCATACGCTTGCGCCGATGCCACGGCTGCCGCCGGTGACGAGAAGAACCCGGGCTGTGCTCATGCGTCATATCCTTTCAAGGGGAAGATATTCCGGAAGTACCCGCCGCCGCGCCCGCTTCGGATGCGACGCTGCCGGCAGGTCTGCAATATCGCCGTATCGACCAAGCCCGTCCCTTCCGCTCATGCATCCAGCTGGGTGATGATCGTGCGAAGCGCCTCGAGACCGCGGTGCAGTTCCGCGATCTTGTCGCCCTTGAAGGCGCTGAGCGCCGCTTTCAGTTCCGTGCTCGAAATACCGCCGGTGCGGGGAAGATAGGCGACCTCGCAAAGCGTGCCGTAATGGTCGAACTTCCCCTGCCAGTCGTCGCCCATGACGAGGACCGACGCCTGGAAACGGCGGATATCGTCCTCCTTCTGCTGCCAGTCGTGTTCGGGAAAAACCTCGTCGACGCAGGTGAGCGCCTGAAGGATTTCCGCCCGGTGGGCATAGGGAATGACGCTGAGCTTGCCCTTGACGGCGTTGAACTCGTCCGATGAGACGCCGACGACGAGGCGGTCTCCCAGCCCGCGAGCCCGCTCCAGAAGCCGGATATGGCCCACATGGAGAAGATCGAACGTGCCGTAGGTGAGTATCGTTTTCATGGGACCTGTTGCCCTGCCCTGCCCCGGAACGCCGCGTCCCGCCCGCTTGCCCCGACCTCATTCCTAGCAGAGATCGCCGGCGATCGGTATGCGGATGGATAAGGCGGCGCGACGCCCATGGCCGCGCCGCCTGCGATATCCCGCTCTCAGAGATCCAGAACCAGCCGTTCCGGGTCTTCCAGGCTTTCCTTGACGCGGACGAGGAAGGTCACGGCCTCCTTGCCGTCGACGATGCGGTGATCGTAGGAGAGCGCCAGATACATCATCGGCCGGATGACGATCTGGCCGCCGACGACGACCGGACGTTCCTGGATCTTGTGCATTCCGAGAATGCCGGATTGCGGCGCATTGAGGATCGGCGAGGACATCAGCGAGCCGTAGACGCCGCCGTTCGAGATGGTGAAGGTGCCGCCCTGCATGTCCGCCATGGAAAGCTCGCCGTCGCGGGCGGCCCGGCCGAGACGGCCGATCTCCTTTTCGATCTCGGCGATCCCCATCTGATCGGCATCGCGCACCACCGGCACGACGAGGCCCTTGTCCGTGCCGACGGCGACGCCGATATGGCAATAGTTCTTGTAGATGATGTCCGTGCCGTCGATCTCGGCGTTGACGGCCGGCAGTTCCTTCAGCGCATGCGTGATCGCCTTGGTGAAGAAGCCCATGAAGCCGAGCTTCACGCCATGCTTCTTCTCGAACAGATCCTTGTAGCGGGTCCGCAGATCCATGACGGCCTTCATGTCCACCTCATTGTAGGTGGTGAGCATGGCGGCGGTGTTCTGCGCATCCTTGAGGCGTCTGGCGATGGTCTGGCGCAGCCGCGTCATCTTCACCCGCTCCTCGCGCGGCGCATCGGCCTCGGAAGACGGCGCACGGGCGGCGGCCTTGGCCGGCTCGGCGGCGGCCGAAGCCGTGATCCCCTTGGCGACGGCGGCGATCACATCGCCCTTCAGCACCTGGCCGCGCTTGCCGGAACCGTCGACCTGATCGGCCGAAAGGTTGTTTTCCGCAAGCATCTTGGCGGCGGCGGGCGCCGGCGGCATGGTGGATCCGGCAGCCGGCTTCGCCTCTGCTGTGGTCTGCCCGGCCTCTGCGGCGGCGGGCTTTTCAGCCGCCCCGGCGGCCGGAGCGGCAGCGCCCTCGGCGATCTGGCCGAGCAGGCCGCCCGGCTCGACCGTCTCGCCGTCATTGGCGGTGATTTCCGACAGCACGCCGGAAACGGGCGCCGGCACTTCGATCGTCACCTTGTCGGTTTCCAGTTCGCAGAGCGGCTCGTCGACCTTGATGGCGTCGCCGACCTTCTTGAACCAGGTGCCGACGGTCGCTTCGCTGACGGATTCTCCCAGGGTCGGGACGCGGATTTCGGTAGCCATGATTTAAGTTCCGTTCGTTCGTGTCTTTGTCGCTGTGACCGGAGCAAGACCGGGAAGACCGTGATGCGGGTCTTCGTCCGGAATTGCGCGAAAGGCTGCCGGGCGGATCAACCGCCCAGCGCATCCTCAAGGAAGGCGGCGAGTTGCGCCAGATGTTTCGACATCAGGCCCGTGGCCGGCGAGGCGGCGGCCGGTCGCCCGGTATAGCGCACGCGCTGGTACTTGGCTTCGATATGGGCAAGCACCCATTCGAGATAGGGATCGATGAACGCCCAGGCGCCCATGTTCTTGGGCTCTTCCTGGCACCAGACCATCTCGGCGTTGCGGAAGCGCGACAACTCGTTGATCAGCGCCTTGGCCGGGAACGGATAAAGCTGTTCCAGGCGCAGCAGGTAGACATCGTCGATGCCGCGCTTCTCGCGCTCTTCCAGAAGGTCGAAATAGACCTTGCCGGAGCACATCACGACGCGCCGGATCCTGGCGTCCTTCTGCAACTTGATCGGACCGTCCTTGATGACCTCGGCATCGTCCCACAGCAGGCGATGGAACGAGCTTTCCCCCGCCATTTCCGACAGCGAGGACACCGCGCGCTTGTGGCGCAGCAGCGACTTCGGCGTCATCATGATCAGCGGCTTGCGGAAGTCGCGCTTCACCTGGCGGCGCAGGATGTGGAAATAGTTCGCCGGCGTCGTAACATTGGCGACCTGCATATTGTCCTCGGCGCACATCTGTAGCCAGCGTTCCAGCCGCGCGGAAGAATGTTCCGGCCCCTGGCCTTCATAGCCGTGCGGCAGCAGGCAGACGAGGCCCGACATGCGCAGCCACTTGCGTTCGCCCGACGAGATGAACTGGTCGAAGAGGACCTGGGCACCGTTGGCGAAGTCGCCGAACTGGGCCTCCCAGAGCGTCAGCGCATTCGGCCGGGCAAGCGAATAGCCGTATTCGAAGCCGAGCACGGCCTCTTCCGACAGCATCGAATTGATGACCTCGTAGCGCGCCTGGGTCGGCGAGAGGTTGGCGAGCGGAATATAGCGGTCCTCGGTCTCCTGATCGTAGAGCACCGAATGGCGCTGCGAGAAGGTGCCGCGTTCGCAGTCCTGTCCGGAAAGACGGATCTTCGTGCCTTCGACGCAGAGCGTGCCGAAGGCCAGCGCCTCGCCCATCGCCCAGTCTATGCCTTCGCCCGTCTCGATCATCTGGGCGCGATTGTCCATGAAACGCTGGATGGTCTTATGGGCGCGGAAGCCTTCCGGGATGGTCGAGATCTTGCGGCCGATCTCCTTCAGCGACTTCATCGGCACCGAGGTCTTGCCGCGGCGCTGTTCGTCCTGATTGTCGGCCGTGCGAAGCCCCGACCAGGCGCCGTCGAGCCAGTCGGCCTTGTTCGGCTTGTAGGACTGGCCGGCCTCGAATTCCTGTTCGAGATTGGCGCGCCAGTCCGCCCGCATCTTCTCGAATTCGCCCTCGGTGATAAGGCCTTCGGCGATGAGGCGCGCGGCATAGAGCTGCACGACCGTCTTGTGGGCGCGGATCGCCTTATACATCTTCGGCTGCGTGAACGCCGGCTCGTCGCCTTCGTTATGGCCGAAGCGGCGATAGCAGAACATGTCGACGACGACCGGCTTGTGGAACTTCATCCGGAATTCGGTGGCGATCTTGGCGGCATAGGTGACGGCCTCGGGGTCGTCGCCGTTGACGTGGAAGATCGGCGCCTCGATCATCTTCGCCACGTCGGACGGATAGGGCGAGGAGCGCGAGAAGGCCGGATTGGTGGTGAAGCCGATCTGGTTGTTGATGATGAAATGCAGCGTGCCGCCGACCCGGTGGCCGCGCAGGCCCGACAGGCCGAGGCATTCGGCGACGACGCCCTGGCCGGCGAAGGCGGCATCGCCGTGCAGCAGCAGCGGCAGCACCTTGACGCGTTCGCGCAAGGGGATGATGTCGCCCTCGAAGACGGTGGCCATCACGTCCTGCTTGGCGCGCGCCTTGCCCATCACCACGGGGTTGACGATCTCCAGATGAGACGGGTTGGCCGTCAGCGACAAATGCACGCTGTTGCCGTCGAACTCCCGGTCGGAGGACGCGCCGAGATGGTACTTCACGTCGCCCGAGCCCTCGACGTCGTCCGGCGCGAAGGAGCCGCCCTTGAATTCGTGGAAGATGGCGCGGTGCGGCTTGCCCATCACCTGCGAAAGGACATTGAGGCGGCCGCGGTGCGCCATGCCGAACACGACCTCCTTGAGGCCGAGCTGGCCGCCGCGCTTAATGATCTGCTCCAGCGCCGGGATGAGCGACTCGCCGCCGTCGAGGCCGAACCGCTTGGTCCCCTTGTACTTGACGTCGATGAACTGCTCGAAGCCCTCCGCCTCGATCAGTTTCTGGAGGATCGCGCGCTTGCCTTCCGGCGTGAAGCCGACGCCCTTGTCGGGACCTTCGATCCGGCTCTGGATCCAGGCCTTTTCTTCCGGGTTGGAGATATGCATGAACTCGACGCCGATGGTCGAGCAATAGGTGCGCGTGAGGATATCGACCATCTCGCGGACGGTCGCATATTCGAGGCCGAGAACATTGTCGATGAAGATCCTGCGGTCGAGATCCTTCTCCTCGAAGCCGTAGTTCGAAGGCGACAGTTCGTCGTAATCCTCGACCGGCGCGGCGATGCCGAGCGGATCGAGCTTGGCATGGAGATGGCCGCGGGCGCGATAGGCGCGGATCATCATGATGGCATGCACCGAATCGTTCGTCGCCTGCCGGACGTCGGCGGCATCGACCGGCGCGCCCGTTGCGGCGGCGGCGGCTTCCGCCTTGGCCTGCACCTTCTTCCCGATGACCTTCTCGACGGCGCCCCAGTTGCCGTCGAGCGCCGAGACAAGCTCGCCGTTGGCCGGGATCGGCCAGTTCTCGCGCTTCCAGGACGCGCCCCTTGCCGCCTTCACGATGTCGGAGGGCTGGTCGGCGAGCGCCTCGAAGAACGTCCGCCATTCCTCGCCGACGGAGGACGGGTCGGCTTCGTATTTCGCGTAAAGCTGTTCGATATAGGCCGCGTTCGCGCCGTCGAGGAAGGAAGTGGCCAGGAATTGTTCGTTAGCGTCTTGCCGTGCCATGGTATCTTGCGGGTATCGCACCCGCCTCCCGAGCGATCGTGTTGACCGGGGTTTTCCCGGCTTGCCGCCCGGCGAACGCATGACCGCATGCGCCGGGGAGATATGGATCGGCCGGCTTGTCGCCGGCCTGTCCCTTTCGTTCGTTTCAGCCCTTGAGGACTTCCACCAGCGTCGTGCCCAGCCGCGCCGGCGAGGGGGAAACGCGGATACCCGCCGCTTCCATCGCCGCGATCTTGTCTTCCGCGCCGCCCTTGCCGCCGGAGATCACCGCCCCGGCATGGCCCATGGTGCGGCCGGGAGGAGCGGTGCGGCCGGCGATGAAGCCGACCGTCGGCTTGCTGCGCCCGCGCTTCGCCTCGTCCTTCAGGAACTGCGCCGCTTCTTCCTCGGCCGAGCCGCCGATCTCGCCGATCATGATGATCGACTTGGTCTCGTCGTCGGCGAGGAACATTTCGAGCACGTCGATGAACTCGGTGCCCTTGACGGGGTCGCCGCCGATGCCGACGGCCGTCGTCTGGCCGAGGCCTTCGTTCGTGGTCTGGAAGACCGCCTCATAGGTCAGCGTGCCGGAACGGGAAAGAACCCCGACCGAGCCCTTCTTGAAGATATTGCCCGGCATGATGCCGATCTTGCATTCGTTCGGCGTCAGGACGCCGGGGCAATTCGGGCCGATGAGACGCGACTTCGACGCATCGAGCCGCGCCTTGACCTTCACCATATCGGCGACCGGAATGCCTTCCGTGATGCAGACGATGAGCGGGATTTCCGCATCGATCGCCTCGATGATCGCCGCCGCCGCGCCAGCCGGCGGAACGTAGATGACGGAGGCGTTCGCGCCGGTGGCGTCCCGGCCCTCGGCGACGCTGGCGAAGATCGGCAGCGTCTCGCCCCTGGCGCCGGTCCATTGAGTTCCGCCCTTGGAGGGGTGGATGCCGCCGACCATCTGCGTGCCGTGATAGGCAAGCGCCTGCTCGGTGTGGAAGGTTCCGGTCTTGCCGGTCAGGCCCTGGACGAGAACCTTGGTGTCTTTGTTGATGAGGATGGACATTCTCAGGCTCCCTTGACGGCCTTGACGATCTTCTGGGCGGCGTCATCGAGGTCGTCGGCCGAAATCACGTTCAGGCCGCTTTCGTTGATGATCTTCTTGCCCAGTTCGACATTGGTGCCCTCGAGGCGCACGACGAGCGGAACCTTGAGACCGACGTCCCTGACGGCGGCGATCACGCCTTCGGCGATGACGTCGCACTTCATGATGCCGCCGAAGATGTTGACGAGGATGCCCTTCACCGCCGGATCCGCCGTGATGATCTTGAAGGCGGCCGTCACCTTCTCCTTGCTCGCGCCGCCGCCGACGTCGAGAAAGTTGGCGGGTTCGGCGCCATAGAGCTTGATGATATCCATGGTCGCCATGGCAAGGCCCGCACCATTGACCATGCAGCCGATATTGCCGTCGAGCGCGACATAGGCGAGATCGTATTTGGAGGCCTCGATCTCCTTCTCGTCTTCCTCGGTCGTGTCGCGCAGCTCCACGATGTCGGAATGGCGGAACAGCGCGTTGCCGTCGAAGGAGACCTTGGCGTCGAGAACGCGCAGCCGGCCGTTCGTCATGACGATCAGCGGGTTCACTTCCAGCAGGCTCATGTCCTTCTCGACGAAGGCCTTGTAGAGCAGCGGAAAGAGCTTTTCCGCATCGGCCCGCGCCTCGCCCTCGAGCTTGAGCGCATCCGCCAGCGTCGCGAGGTTTCCGGCCGTGACGCCGGCGTCGGGATCGATGGCGACGGTGACGATCTTCTCGGGCGTCTCCTCGGCGACCGCCTCGATGTCCATGCCGCCCTCGGTGGAGACGACGAAGGCCACCTTGCCGACCGAGCGGTCGACGAGGATCGACAGGTAAAGCTCGCGGTCGATATCCGCGCCATCCTCGATATAGAGGCGGTTCACCTGCTTGCCGGCCTCGCCGGTCTGCTTGGTGACCAGCGTGTTACCGAGCATTTCCCGGCTGTTGGCGACGACGTCCTCGACGCTTCGGGCAAGGCGCACCCCGCCCTTGGCGTCGGGGCCGAGTTCCTTGAACTTGCCCTTGCCGCGCCCGCCGGCATGGATCTGGCTCTTGACCACATAAAGCGGCCCGGGAAGCTTGCGGGCGGCGGCTTCCGCCTCGTCGGCGGAGAAAATGGCCACGCCCTCGGCGACCGGCGCGCCGTAGCTCTTCAGGAGAGCCTTGGCCTGATATTCATGGATGTTCATGGGAAAAGTCCTGTCTTGATGCCGGGATTACTTCAGCGCGGGCGCGATGTTGATGCAGGCTTCGCAAAGGCCGGCGACGGCGCCGACCGACTTGTCGAAGGCTTCCTGCTCGGCCTTGTTGAACTCGACCTCGATGATGCGCTCGACGCCGCCTGCGCCGATGACGGTCGGCACGCCGACATACATGTCCTTGACGCCGTACTGACCCGACAGATGAGCCGCGCAGGGCAGGACACGCTTCTTGTCCTTGAGGTAGGATTCGGCCATTTCGATGGCGGAAGCGGCCGGGGCGTAATAGGCCGATCCGGTCTTCAGCAGGCTGACGATTTCCGCGCCGCCGTCACGGGTGCGCTGGATGATTTCCTCCAGGCGCTCCTTGCTGGTCCATCCCATCTTGACGAGGTCGGGCAGCGGGATTCCGGCGACCGTCGAATAGCGGGCGAGCGGCACCATCGTGTCGCCATGGCCGCCGAGAACGAAGGCGGTGACGTCCTGGACGGAAACCTTGAACTCCTCGGAGAGGAACAGGCGGAAGCGGGACGAGTCGAGCACGCCGGCCATGCCGACGACCATGTTCTTCGGAAGGCCCGAGAACTTCTGCAAGGCCCATACCATCGCGTCGAGCGGGTTGGTGATGCAGATGACGAAGGCGTCGGGGGCGTATTTCTTGATGCCCGCGCCGACCTGCTCCATCACCTTGAGATTGATGCCGAGCAGGTCGTCACGGCTCATGCCGGGCTTGCGCGCGACGCCGGCCGTCACGATGCAGACGTCGGCGCCTTCGATCGCCGCATAGTCGCTGGCGCCGGTGAAGGAGGCGTTGAAGCCCTCGACCGGGGACGACTGGGCGATGTCGAGACCCTTGCCCTGCGGAACGCCGTCAGCAATGTCGAACAGGACGATATCGCCCAGTTCCTTGAGGCCGGCGAGGTGCGCCAGCGTGCCACCGATCATTCCGGAACCAATAAGTGCGATCTTGCTGCGGGCCATGTGAGAGCTTCCTCTTGAGTTGGACACCGGCCCCGTGTCGCAAACGCGAGACCTTTCGCCGCAAGGGATTAGCCCTCTCTGGTTAAAAATTCAATCGATACTTTTAAAGCAAGATATTTCAATCGGTTAGATATAAAAATTCTTACGTTTACGTAAGAATTTTACGACACTTCCACGACAGGATGGTCGTATTTTCGCTGATGCTCGGCAAGATACTCCGCACTTCGCATCTCCGTCAGACGGGAAACCGTGCGGTCGAACTCGAAGCCTTCCGTGCCCCTGCGGGTCACGAGCAGCCTGTCCGGCGCAGCGGCGGCGGAGGCGAAAAACCGGGCGCGGCGATCGTAGACCGCATCGACGAGATTGATGAAGCGTTTGGTTTCGTTGCGCTTCTCCGCGCCGAGAAAAGGGATGTTCTCGACGAAGAGCGTATCGTAACGGCCGAGAATTTCGAGATAGTCCGCTGCGGCCAGCGGCCGCTCGCAAAGATCGGAAAAATCGAAACGGGCGGCGCGGCCGGCCGCAAGCGGCACGGCGATGGCGCGGCCGCGAAACGAAAGCGTGGCCGGCGCCACCGGCAGGTCCGCGACCTCGCGCTGCCAGGCCGCCTCCATGGCCATATCGGCTTCCGGTCCGATCGGATGGCGGAAGACGGGCAGGCCCGCCTCTTTCTCCATGCGGTAATCGGTCACCGAATCGAGCGGCAGGATCTCAACATGCTGTTTCAGAAGCCCCACGAAGGGCAGGAACAGGCCGCGGTTGAGACCGTCCCGATAGAGATCGTCCGGCTCGACGTTCGACGTGGCGACAAGAATGCAGCCGCTGGCGAAAAGTTCACCGAACAGCCGCGACAGGATCATCGCATCGGCAATATCGGTGACGGAGAATTCGTCGAAGCAGAGCAGGCGCGCTTCGGCGATCAGGCTCGCAGCAACGGGAGGGACCGGATCGGCCTGCCGCGTCTTGCCGGCCTTGAGATCCTGGCGATGGCGGTGGATCCGCTCGTGGACATCGGCCATGAATTCATGGAAATGGGCGCGACGCTTGCGTTTCAGCGGCGCGCGCTCGAAAAACATGTCCATGAGCATGGTCTTGCCGCGCCCGACACCGCCATGAATGTAAAGACCCTTCGGAGCGGCGACGGTTTGCGGCTTGCGGGACGCGAAAAGCCAGCCGAGCGCGCTCGATTTGCGCGCCGGGCGCTGGTCGCGGATCTCGCGGAGCAGGCGGTCGAACCGCCGCGCCATCGCCGCCTGTGCGGGATCCGGCTTCAACTCGCCCATGGCGATCAGGGTTTCCAGCCGGGCGGAAACACCGTGTTCCGAGGGGTTGGAGGCCCTCTCCCAATCCTTGCTCATGGGCAAGCTGCGCCATCCTTCCGGCAGAAGACGAAATCAGCGGCCAAGGCTGATCGGCTGACCGGAGGTGGTGGTTCCGCTATAACGGGAATCGGCGGTCTTGTAGAGGCGGGCGATGGCGTTTCCGCCGCGATCCTTCAGAACCACCTGCTTGCCGGCCACTTCCCAGGAACCCATCGTCGTGAGTTCGCCGGCGCAGCCCCGGGTGCCGCCGCGCGAGCCGCTGCCGAGATTAGTCAGCGTCAGGAACATATCGCAGGTGGAGGGGCCGGCGGTCACGCGCCAGTTGCCGACCATCGATTCCTTGGTGACGTCCATCGCGCCGGAGGCTTCGGCCCCATCGATCGAGGCCATCTCCGTGCCGCCGGTCATCGGCTTTTCAGGAAACTGCGTCGCGCTCGTCGTGGGATCGGGAAGCTGGCTCGAGGAGACCGCGCCGATCGGCTGCGCTTCCAGCGGCGTCAACGGCCGGGTATTGATCGTCGTGGTGGAGGTTCGCTGGCAGCCGGCCAGAGCAAGCGCCATCATAAGTCCGCCCGCCACATGTATAATTCGCATGTCGAAACTCCTGCTGTTCTGCCGGATTCTGCTGCCCCGCAGCAATTTTTCCCGAATTAACGTGAAATGCCTGCCTGAATCAAGTCAGGCCGGCCCGAATCGGCGGACCGGTCTCTCACGTTTCGTAAATGGCGGTTCATATGGGTCAGAACCGGCGCTCGACCAGCATCTTCTTGATTTCGCCGATCGCCTTGGCCGGGTTGAGACCCTTCGGGCAGGCCTGGGCGCAATTCATGATCGTGTGGCAGCGATAGAGGCGGAAGGGATCTTCCAGATCGTCGAGACGCTCGCCCGTGGCTTCGTCGCGGCTGTCGATCAGCCAGCGGTAGGCCTGAAGCAGCACCGCCGGGCCGAGATAGCGGTCGCCGTTCCACCAGTAGCTCGGACAGGACGTCGAGCAGCAGGCGCACAGAATGCACTCGTAGAGGCCGTCGAGCTTGAGGCGATCGTCATGGCTCTGCCGCCACTCCTTTTCGGGCGTCGGCGACACGGTCTTCAGCCACGGCTCGATCGAACGGTGCTGCGCGTAGAAATTGGTAAGGTCCGGAACGAGATCCTTGACCACCGGCAGATGCGGCAGCGGATAGACCTTCACGGCGCCCTTGATCTCGTCCATGCCCTTGGTGCAGGCGAGCGTATTGGTTCCGTCGATATTCATGGCGCAGGAGCCGCAGATGCCCTCGCGGCAGGAGCGGCGCAGCGTCAGCGTCGGATCGATCCTGTTCTTGATGTAAAGCAGCGCATCGAGCACCATCGGGCCGCAATCGTCGACATCGATATAGAACGTGTCGACCGACGGATTGCTGTCGTCGTCCGGGCTCCAGCGATAGATGCGGAACTCGCGGGTGTTGGTCGCGCCTTCCGGCTTCGGCCAGACCTTGCCTTCGGTGATCTGCGAATTCTTCGGGAGAGCGAGTTCAACCATGTCCTGTTCTCCTCGGGATCAGTAGACGCGCGCCTTGGGTTCGATCTTCTTGGGATCGATCCCGTCCGCGATGAGTTCGGTATGAACCGGGCGATAGTCGAGCGTGACCTCGCCCACCTCGTTGACCCAGGCCAGCGTGTGCTTGCGCCAGTTGACGTCGTCACGGCCGCCGAGCGGGCCGTCCGCATAGTCCTCGCGGGCATGCGAACCGCGGCTTTCCTTGCGGGCCTCGGCGCCATAGACGGTGGTGATGGCATTGGCCATCAGGTTTTCCAGTTCCAGCGTCTCGACGAGATCGGAGTTCCAGATCATCGACCGGTCGGTGACCTTGACGTCCGGCAGTTCCTTCCAGATCGCGCTGATGCGGCGGCAGCCGTTTTCAAGCGATTCCTGGGTGCGGAACACCGCGGCGTCCTCCTGCATGGTGCGCTGCATCTTGTCGCGCAGCACGGCCGTCGGCGTGCCGCCGTCGGCATGTCGAAGACGGTCGAAGCGGTCCATGATCCTGTCGCAGGCAGCGACGTCGAGCGCGGGCACGGCCGCGTCGCGGTCGATCACCTGGCCGGCGCGGATGGCGGCGGCCCGGCCGAAGACCACGAGGTCGATCAGCGAGTTGGAGCCGAGGCGGTTGGCGCCATGCACCGAGGCGCATCCGGCTTCGCCGACAGCCATCAGGCCGGGCGCGATGCGCTCCGGGTTCTCGCTGTTGGCGTTCAGCACCTCGCCCCAGTAGTTCGTGGGAACCCCGCCCATGTTGTAATGGACGGTCGGCAGCACCGGGATCGGCTCGCGCGTGACATCGACGCCGGCGAAGATCCTGGCGCTTTCGGAAATGCCCGGCAGCCGCTCGTGCAGCACGGCCGGATCGAGATGGTCGAGATGCAGGTAGATGTGATCCTTGTTCCGGCCGACGCCCCGGCCCTCGCGGATTTCCATCGTCATGCAGCGCGAGACGACGTCGCGGGAGGCGAGATCCTTGGCCGAGGGCGCGTAACGCTCCATGAAGCGCTCGCCTTCCGAATTGACGAGATAGCCGCCCTCGCCGCGCGCGCCCTCGGTGATGAGGCAGCCCGCGCCATAGATGCCGGTCGGATGAAACTGCACGAATTCCATATCCTGCAACGGCAGGCCGGCGCGCGCGACCATGCCGCCGCCGTCGCCCGTGCAGGTATGCGCCGAGGTGGCGGAGAAATAGGCGCGGCCGTAGCCGCCGGTCGCCAGCACCACCATCTTGGCGGAAAAGCGATGGATCGTGCCGTCATCGAGATTCCAGGCGACGACGCCGGTGCAGCGGCCATCGGCCGACATGATCAGGTCGAGCGCGAAATATTCGACGAAGAACTCCGCATTGTGCCGCAGCGACTGGCCGTAGAGCGTGTGCAGGATGGCATGGCCGGTGCGGTCGGCAGCCGCGCAGGTGCGCTGCACCGGCGGACCTTCGCCGTAGTTCTGCATGTGGCCGCCGAAGGGCCGCTGGTAGATCTTGCCTTCCTCGTTGCGCGAGAAGGGTACGCCGTAGTGCTCCAGCTCATAGACCGCCTTTGGCGCTTCCATGGCGAGATACTGCATGGCGTCGACGTCGCCGAGCCAGTCGGACCCCTTGACGGTGTCGTAAAGGTGCCACTGCCACGAATCCGGCGTCATGTTCTGGAGCGAGGCGGCGATGCCGCCCTGCGCGGCGACCGTATGCGAACGGGTCGGGAAGACCTTGGTGATGCAGGCCGTCTTGAGCCCCTGCTCGGCCATGCCGAGCGTGGCACGAAGGCCGGCGCCGCCGGCGCCGACGACGATCACGTCGAAGGAATGGTCCACATATTGATAGGCCTTGCCGTTGGCCGCCGGAGAGGAGATCGCTGCCATGATTGGATTATCCTGCAAAAGCGATTTTGAGGACGGCGAAGAGACAGAGTCCGCCGACCAGGATCGCGAAGAAGGTGTTGAGCATGAGGAGCGCGATCTTCGCGCCCTCGCCATGCACATAGTCCTCGATGATGACCTGCATGCCGAGCTTCATGTGAATGAGGCCGGAAATGACGACGAGCCCCATCAGGACGGCCACGAGCGGGTTTGCGAGCGAGGCCGTCACCTCCGCGTAGGAAGCGCCGTTGTGGCAGACGAGGAAGCCGACGAAGAACAGGAGCAGGGGAACATTGGCGACCGCCGTCAGGCGCTGACGCCAGAAATGCTCCGTGCCGTCCTTGGCCGAACCGAGGCCGCGAACGCGGCTGAGGGGCGTGCGCATATCCATGTTTCCGTCCTCCTCAGCGCGCCAGATAGGCGGCGATCCACACCAGCACCGTCAGCGCGACGGAGACGAAGGGGGTCGCGATGGCGAGTCTCGTGTTGAAATGTTTCTCGTAGCCGCGCCCGATGTCCCACATGAAATGGCGCAAGCCCCCAAGCATGTGATGCAGCAGCGCCCAGGTGTAGCCGAAGAGGATCAGCCGCCCGACCAGCGTGCCGAAGAACCAGCTGACCGTGTCGAAGGCGCTCTCTCCCATGGCCGCCGCGATCAGCCACCAGGCGACGAGCACGGTGCCGAAATAGAGCGCGCCGCCGGTAATGCGGTGGACGATCGACATGACCATCGTCGGGATCGGCTTGTAAACCTGGAGATGCGGCGAAAGCGGCCGGCTTCGAGTGACATTCGTCATCTGAACCTCACGGAACCCCGGAGAGCCAAAATCTGGACGAATTTTCTCCGGAATTGCAGTATGTTGTGCACATTGCAGTGATTGCGACGTTTAATCACCGCAGCGCCGAACCACAAGTCTCATTGCGGTGCAAAATTAATTTAATCGATTAAAGGTCAATCGGCCTCGCGCGGATGCGGGCATGGCAGGCGCCATTAACGATAAACGCGGAAAATCCCGCCTTTGCCGTGACTTTTGCCCGCGACTGCGCCAGTTTGAAGGTTAAGGATCCGTTAAGCGCTCCCTGCAAGGAGAAACGGGATGACCGTATTTTCAGTCTCTCATACCGGCAAGGTCCTCGCCTGCGTCATGGCGCTGGGCCTGTCGTTCGGCATCGCCGCCGAAGCGGGCGATCGCCACCACGATCACCGGCGTTCCGCCGGGCGTTCGGGCGAGCCGCTCGGCGGCATGGTCACCGAACCGCTGCGCCGCCACGGCCATGACTGGCGGCATGAGCGCGTCCGGCCGAAATACGGCCATGCCGGCCGGCGCGACGGCAGACGTGACCGACGCGACGGCGGGGCCTTCTACGGCGGCGCGATCTCGGTCTACCGCGAGCGCGGCAACGGCCGCTATCTCTATGTCGAGAACGACGGCCCTTACCGCGAGCGCCGCGACGGTTCATACGACCACCGTGGCAGCGACGGCCGGGTCATCGAGGTCGCGCCCGGCCGAAACGGCTGCGCCTTCGAAAGCGGAGTCTGCGTCATCCGGCGCTGACGCCCCGGCGGCCGCTCAACCCGGAAAACGCCAGACCGTCGTGCGCTTGACCTCGCTGTCTTCCAGCGCGCGGGTCACCGGCACCTCGAAGGTGGCGAGCGCCTGCATGCGGCTGCGCGGGCAATAGGCGCGGCCCGGATCGCCGACGAGCACCAGAGCGCCCCGCCCGGCGAGTTCGGCAAACCAGGGGATGATCGCCCCGGCGAAAGCACTGTCATAAAAGACGTCGCCGGCCAGCACCACGTCCCAGCCGCTGTCGGTGCCGATGGCGTTTTCACCGCTATGGTCGAGCGTGACCCCGTTCAGGCCCGCATTGAGACGGATCGCCGTGGCGCTCCAGGGATCGATATCGGCGGCCAGCACGCTTGCCGCGCCGGCAAGGCGCGCCGCGATGCCGACAAGGCCGGAGCCGCTGGCGAAGTCGAGCACGGAGCGTCCCCGGACCGTTTCCGGCCTGTCGAGCACATAGCGGGCGAGCCCCTGTCCGCCCGCCCAGGCGAAGGCCCAGAAGGGCGGCGGCAGGCCGATCCCTTCCAGTTCCTCCTCGGTCTTCAGCCAGAGATCATGCGCCTCGGTGGCGAGATGCAGCCGCACCTCGGGCACATGCGGCGGCGAAAGAATCCCGGTATTGGCGCGAATGAAGGCCTCGGGTTCGGTCCGCACGGGAATTCAGCGCGGGGGGTTGTCGAGGCCGCCCATGCGGCAGACTTCCAGCCATTCGTCTTCCGTCACCGGCTGCACGGAAAGGCGCATGGACGTGACCAGCGCCATGGAGGAAAGCTTCGGATTGGCCTTCACCGCCTTGAGCGAGACCGGCTTCGGCATGTCGCAGACGGCCCGGATGTCGACGCATTCCCAGCGCAGGTCCTCGCCGGCGGTGGAATCGGGATGCGCGAGCGCGCAGACTTCACAAATGCCGACGACCTCCAGCCCCTCGTTGGAGTGGTAGAAGAAGCCCTTGTCGCCAAGCGTCATCGCCCGCATGTTGTTGCGCGCCTGATAGTTGCGCACGCCATCCCATTCCTCGCCTTGCGCGCCCTTCGCCTTGAGCATTTCCCAGGAAAACTTGAAGGGTTCGGACTTGTAGAGCCAGTATGCCATGCGTCTTACGCCTCCGGACCGTTGAAGACCCAGTTCCACGGCTTCACCGCGACGGAGGCGAAGAGCCCCGCCCTGGCGTAGGGATCTTCGGCGGCCATGGCGCTCGCCTCCTCGAGACTTTCGGCCCGAACGACGACGAGGCTGCCGTTCGGCTTGCCGTCCTCGCCGAGGAAGGGTCCGGCAAACCCGAGCTTGCCGGCGTCGTTGAGCGCGTTCAGATAGGCGAGATGTTCGGGGCGGGTATCGAGGCGGATCTGCAACGCGCCGGGCTTGTCGGCGCAGACGAAAGCGTAAAACATCGAGCGGTCCTTCCGTTCAGTCATTCCGTGGTAATGGGACGCGTCATCAATTGCCCGATTGCCGTCCTCACGTCCAGCGACCCGTCGACGATGGCCGCCACCGCATCGGTGATGGGCATGTCGACGCCCATGTCGGCGGCGACGCGGGCGACGACGCCGGCAGCGACGGCCCCCTCGACGAGATCGCCGGAACTGGCGTCGGCCGCGCCGTTGCGGCCGAGCGCGATGCCGAAGCGCAGGTTGCGGGACTGGTGGCTGGTGCCGGTCAGCACGAGGTCGCCGAGACCGGAAAGACCCGCCACCGTCGCCGCCTCGCCGCCATGGGCGGCGATGAAGCGGCCGAGTTCGGCCAGCCCGCGCGAAATGAGGGCCGCACGCGCCGAATCGCCGAGCCCCGCCCCCTCGACGATGCCGCAGGCGATCGCCAGAACGTTCTTGAGCGCCCCGCCGAGTTGCACGCCGATCCGGTCGGCCGAGGGATAGAGCCGGAAGGTCGGGCCGGAAAGCGCTTCCGCAAGCCTTGCTGCCGCCCGTTCCGTGCGGGCCGCGACCACCATGGCCGTCGGCAGGCCGCGGGCGATATCGGCCGCGAAACCGGGCCCGGACAGGACGGCGATCTCATGGCCGGGCAGTTCTTCTTCCACCGCCTCGGTCAACAGCTTGCCGGTCGTCCTTTCCATGCCCTTGGCGCAGATGACGATGGCGGCGTCGGCCGACAGATAGGGCGCGATCCCACGAGCCGCCTCGCGCTGGGCCTGCGAGGGCATGGCGAAAAGAATGATCCCCGCCCCTGCCGCCGCCGCGATATCGGCGCTGTAGCGAAGCTGCGGCGCAAGCGGAATACCGGCAAGCGCCTTGTCATTGCGGCCGGTCGCCCGCATGGCGGCGACAGCGTCGGGATCGCGGCCGATCAGCGTCACGGTGCTGCCGGCGCCGGCGGCCATGCTTGCAAGCGCCGTCCCGAAGGCCCCTGCGCCGACCACGGCGATATCGGGCGTCGTGCTCATGCCTTGGCGCCCCGCTTGCCGGATCCGAGAAGCGCCGCGGCCTCCCGGTCGAGCGGCCAGCGCGAGCGCGGAGCGACGGACAGGTCGTCCGCCGCAAGGCCCGCCGCCATGCGCTCCAGCCCGGCCCAGGCGATCATCGCCGCATTATCGGTGCAAAGGGCAAGCGGCGGCGCGCTGAAACGGAAGCCGTGTTTCTCGCAAAGCGCTTGCAGCGTCATGCGCAATTCACCGTTGGCGGCGACGCCGCCGGCGACGACCAGCGCACGCGCCGCGCTCTCCGGATGGAGGGCGCGGAACCGTTCGAGGCCCCGGCCGATGCGGTCCTTCAGCGTGCGCGACACCGCCCGCTGGAAGGAAGCGCAGATATCGGCCACGTCCTGCTCGCTCAGCGGCTCGATCGCCTGGGCGGCCTGCCGCACCGCCGTCTTGAGGCCGGAGAAGGAGAAATCGAGCCGCGCCTCGCCGAGCAGCGGGCGCGGGAAGATGAAGCGCTTCGGGTCGCCGCTGCGGGCCATGCGCTCGACGGCCGGCCCGCCGGGATAGGGCAGGCCGAGAAGCTTGGCGGTCTTGTCGAAGGCCTCGCCCAGCGCATCGTCGATGGTGGTGCCCCAACGCTCGTAGTCGTCGACGCCGCGCACGAGGACGAGTTGGGTATGGCCGCCGGAAACCAGCAGCATGAGATAGGGGAAGGCGAGACCGTCCGTCAGCCGCGCGGTCAGCGCATGGCCCTCCAGATGGTTGATCGCATAGAGCGGCTTTCCGGTCGCCCGGGCAATCGCCTTGCCGGTCATCAGCCCGACGATGAGCCCGCCGATCAGCCCCGGCCCGCTGGTCGCGGCAATCGCGTCGAGGGACGAAAGGGAGCGCCCGGAGCGCAGCAGCGCCTCGCCGATCAGGCTGTCCAGCGCCTCCACATGGGCGCGCGCCGCGATCTCCGGCACCACGCCGCCATAGGCGCTGTGTTCCTCAAGCTGGCTCAGGACCACTTCGCCGAGGATCGTTCCGCGCCCCTCCGCATCACGGGTCACGACGGCGGCGGCGGTCTCGTCGCAGCTCGTTTCGATGCCGAGAATGGTCAGATGGGACGACATGAAGCACGCGGGTTGATTGCGAAAGCCCCGAAAGGCGGATACGAGACACCCCGGTAACAACGGATCAAGGTGGATGCAAACAAAACCTTTCAGGATCGGCACGCGCGGCAGCCCGCTCGCTCTCGCCCAGGCCCGGGAGACCCGTTCCCGGCTGATGGCGGCCCATGGCCTGCCCGAGTCGATGTTCGAGATCGTCGTGCTCTCGACGAAGGGCGACCGCATCACCGACCGCTCGCTGGCGCTGATCGGCGGCAAGGGCCTTTTCACCGAGGAGATCGAGGCCCAGCTTGCCTCCGGCCAGATCGATTTCGCCGTGCATTCCTCCAAGGACATGCCGACGAAGCTGCCGGACGGGCTGCATCTTTCCGTGTTCCTGCCGCGTGAGGACGTGCGCGACGTCTTCATCAGCCCCGTCGCGCCGCGCCTTCTCGACCTCCCTCGGGGGGCGACCGTCGGCTCGGCCTCGCTGCGCCGCCAGGCGCTCATCCGGCGGCTGCGGCCCGACCTCAACGTCATCGTCTTCCGCGGCCAGGTGGATACCCGCCTCGAAAAGCTCGCGAGGGGCGAGGCGGATGCGACGCTCCTGGCCTATGCCGGCATCAGGCGCCTCGGCAAGCTGGATGTGCCGACCGAAGTCCTCGATCCGGAAATCTTCCCCCCGGCCCCGGCGCAAGGGGCGATCTGCGTCGAAAGCCGGATCGGCGATGCGCGCATCGACGCGCTGCTTTCGGCCATCGACCACGCGCCGACCCGCGCGGCCGTCACCTGCGAGCGCGCCTTCCTCGAAACGCTCGACGGCTCCTGTCGTACGCCGATCGCCGGCCTTGCGACGATCGGGGACGGACAGTTGCGCTTCCGGGGGATGATCCTCACGCCGGACGGCGGCACCTTCCACGAGATCGAGGCGACCGGCCCGGCCGCCGACGCGGCGGATCTCGGCGCCACGGCCGGCCGCACGATCCGGGAAAGGGCCGGCGCGGCGTTCTTCGAAAGCTGGATATAGGCATGCGGATCCTCGTGCTGCGCTCCCCTGACGCCGCGCCGCGCACCGCCGCGCGGCTTGCCGCGCTCGGGCATACGCCGGTGCTGTTGCCGCTGGCGCGCGCCCGGCACGACGCGGCCGCTCTGGAAGCCGGCCTTGCCGCGCCGCATGCGGCCATCGTCCTCACCAGCGCCGAGGCGGCGGCCGTCCTGCGCAGCCGGCCGGACCTCGTCGAGCGGCATCGGGACGCGACGCTCTTCGCCGTCGGCCACGCCACGGCGGCGGCGGCACGCGAGGCCGGTTTCCGATCCGTGACGACGCCCGGAAGCGACGGCTGGACGCTTGCGGGCTTTATCGACGCCCGTCGTCCGGCAGGTCTTTCGGCGGACGCGCCGCTTCTTTATCTCGCCGGCTTCCCGCGCTCGCCGCCGTTCGAGCGCCGGCTTGCCGAACTGGATGTGCCGCACCATACGGTCGAATGCTATCGCATGGAGCCGATCGCCCATCCGCCCGGGGAACTGGAGCGACGGCTGTCCGCTCCCCGGCCCGACGCCGTGCTCTTCCACTCGCGCGAGAGCGTACGCCGCTTCTTCGCGCTGCCGCCGCTTGCCGGAGCCCCGGAACGGATTGCCGGCATGCGGCTTTTCTGCATCAGCGCCAATGTCGCAGACGCCGTTCCGCCGGACCTTGCGACGGCCGTGGCCATCGCCGACGCACCGGATGAGGAAAGCCTTCTCGCATTGCTCGCAGCCGCCCCGCCGGTGGAGTAAATTGCCGCAAGGGTCTTTCCCTCACCGGCTTCCCTGTCTACTTTGAGTGCAGTGCATACCTTTGCGAGGAGACCCCATGGATCCGGAAAACCCGTCCCGTCGCAAGAAAACCGACGACACGCCGGTGACGATCGATCTCGAAGCCGCCTCCACGCCGGCGGGAGACACGGGTGAAGCCGCAGTCTCCGGGCCGCCCCCCGAAACATCCGCCACGGACGCGCCCGAAAAACCCGCCGACGCGAGCGAAAGGCCGGTGCATTCGCGACCTGGTGACCGGGAGCCTGCCGTCCGCTCGGCCGAGGCGAACGAGGAAACGCCTTCCCAGCCGCCGAAAGGGCCGGCGATACAGCCCCGACCGGGCCGCTCCGGCGCTTTGGCAGCCGGGATCGTCGGGGGACTTGTGGCGCTCATCGGCGCAGGCAGCCTGCAATATGGCGGCTTCCTGCCGGCCCCCGGTCCGCAGCGGGGCGACGACGGCGCATTGATTGCGCTGCAAAATGAAATCGAGGCGATGAAACGGCAGTTTTCGGAGGCCGCCGGTGCGCGCATCGACCTGTCGCCGCTCGAAACGCGGCTGGCAGCCCTGGAACAGGCCCGACCCGAAACGGCCGGCGGGGCGGAAGCCGAGACGGTCGACCGGCTGGAGAGCGAAATCGCCCGGCTGAGCGGCGATCTTGCCGCCGCCCGGGAGGAGATCGCCCGGACGGGTGCAGCCGTCAGCACGACGGAAGACCAGTTGACCCAGCGGATCGCCGCCGCCGAGCAGAAGCTCGATGAACCGCGCAGCGACATCGAGATGGCGCGGGCCGTGGCCGCCAGCGCCCTGAAGACGGCGATCGATCGGGGCGGACCCTATCTCGCCGAACTCGAAGCCTTCGCCAGCATCGCCCCGGAAGACCCCTCCGTCGCCGGTCTGCGCGAGCATGCCGCGGCCGGCGTTCCGTCACGCTCGGATCTGGTGCGGGCCTTTCCCGAAACGGCCGACGCCATACTCGACGCGGTTCATCAGCCGCAGGGCGACCAGGGCGTTTTCAGCCGGCTGCTTTCGAGCGCGACCTCGGCCATCCGCGTGCGGCCGGTCGGCAGCATCGAGGGCGACACGCCGGAAGCGGTGGTCGCCCGGATCGAGAACAAGCTTCAGAACGGCGATTTCGCCGGCGCCCGGATCGAATGGCAGGCCTTGCCGGAAGCCGGACAGGCGGCGGCAGCGGAATTCAAGCACAGGCTCGACGCGCGCGTGACGGTCGAGGACCTGGCCGGGGCAGCCGTCGCCGGCGCCATGGCCGGCGGCAAGCAGGGCTGAGGAGAGGCATGTCATGATTCGCATTCTCGCCTTCATCCTTCTCGTCCTCGCACTGGCCGGCGGTTTTGCCTGGCTTGCCGACCGACCGGGCGAATTGTCCATCGTCTGGCAGGGCCAGCGGGCGGACATGAGCCTGATGGTGGCGGCGACGATGGTCGCTGCGCTGGTGGCGGCGATCATGCTGTGCTGGTGGATCCTGCGCGTCATCTGGACGTCGCCCCATACGATCCAGCGCTATTTCCGCGCCCGCAAGCGCGACCGCGGCTATCAGGCGCTGTCGACCGGCCTCATCGCCGCCGGTTCGGGCGATGCGGCGGCGGCGCGCCGGATGCACGCCCGCACCCGCGGCCTGCTCAGCGCCGATCAGGAGCCGCTGATCCATCTCCTCGAGGCGCAGGCGGCGATGATCGAGGGTCGCCACGACGAGGCCCGAACCCTTTTCGAGCGGATGGCGGAAGATCCGGAAACGCGCGAACTCGGCCTGCGCGGACTGTATCTGGAGGCCCGGCGGCTCGGCGCGAACGAAGCCGCACGGCAATATGCGGAACGGGCGGCCGAAAACGCGCCGCAACTTCCCTGGGCCGCCATGGCGACGCTGGAATATCGCTCGCAGGCCGGCCAATGGGATGAAGCGCTGAAGCTTCTCGGCGACGGGCGCTCCGGCTCGCCGGAGGACAGGAAGACCTACGCCCGGCGCAAGGCCGTGCTTCTCACCGCCCGCGCCGCCGAACGGCTCGAAGCCGACCCGAAGGGCGCGCGGGAAGACGCACAGCAGGCGCTGAAACTCGTCGACGATTTCGTCCCCGCGGGCCTTGTCGCCGCCCGGGCCTGGCTGCGCGAGGACAACCTGCGCAAGGCGGCGGCAATCCTCGAAAGGCTTTTCAGGGCGACAGCGCATCCCGAGGTGGCGCGGCTTTACGTGCGGGCGCGCAGCGGCGATTCGGCCGCTGACCGGCTGAAACGCGCCGGGAAGCTGGAGGCCATGCGCCCCAACAATCCCGAAGCGCTCTATACGCTGGCCGAAGCCGCGCTCGAGGCGCGCGATTTTCCCCTGGCGCGGGCGAAGGCCGAGGCCAGCGCGCGCCTCTCGCCGCGCGAAAGCGCCTTTCTGCTGCTTGCCGATATCGAGGATGCCGAAACGGGCGATCAGGGCCGTATCCGCCACTGGATGAACCAGGCATTGAAGGCCCCGCGCGATCCGGCCTGGACCGCCGACGGCATCACCTCGCCCGAATGGCGTGCGGTTTCCCCCGTCACGGGCCGTCTCGACGCATTCGAATGGAAGACGCCGGTCAGCCGGATCGACGGACCGATCGAGGACGCGGCGGCCACCGTGGCGGATGAGGCGATCCGCACGTTGCCGCCGGTCGCCACCGAAACGAAGCCGGCTCGGGAAATCCCCGAACCGGCCGTCGAAGCCGTGGCGGAAAGACCGCCGGTCGTCGTCGCGGCGGTAAAGCCGCCCATAGCGGTAAAGCCGGCCGCTGCGCCGAAGCCGGCCCCCGACGGCGGCCCGCGCCCGGCCGAAAACCCCGACGAAACACCCCCTTTCTATGGCCTGCCGGACGATCCCGGCGTCAAGCAAGGCGCAAAGCGGGAGGAAGCCGGCAGCTTCCGCCTGTTTTGAACAGAAGCAAGAGGCCGGAAACGACCATTCATGTTTGAGCGACTGCAAAATTTTCTCACGAGCCTGGCCGGGGGCGATGACCAGCGCACCCTTGCCGTCGATGATCCGCGTATCGCCGTCATGGCGCTGTGCATCCAGGTGATGGAGGCGGACGGCCGGGTGCTCGACGTCGAGAAGGAAACGCTGAGAAGCCGCTTCAAGGCCCTCTACGGCATCGGAAATGTCGAACTCGACGCAATCTTCGCGGCGGGAAGCGACGCGGAGAGCGAGGCGATCGATTTCTTCCGCTTCACATCGGAATTGAAACGCCAGCTGAACGAGGAGCAGCGCGTCGATCTGATCGGCCTGCTCTGGGAAATCGTCTATGCCGACGGCGAACGCAGCGAGATGGAGGACCACGCGATCTGGCGGATCGCCGACCTGCTCGGCGTCTCGGGGCGCGAACGCATCATGAAGCGGCAGGAGGTCGCCGAGCGCGTCACGACGATCATCCCGCGCGAGGAGCCCGACGAAGGCTGACCATGCTGGAATTTCCCCATGCAGCGCGCCGCAAGCGCCCCGTTCTCGTCGTCCTGCATCAGGAGACCTCCAGTCCCGGACGGGTCGGCCAGATCCTGCAACGGATGGGCCACGCCCTCGATATCCGCCGCCCGGTGCTCGGCGACCTTCTGCCCGAAACGCTCGCCGATCATGCCGGCGCGGTGGTGTTCGGCGGGCCGATGAGCGTCAATGACGACGCCCCCTACATGCGGGCGGAGATCGACTGGCTTTCCGTCCCGCTTGGCGAGAGCCGCCCCTTTCTCGGCATCTGTCTCGGCGCGCAGATGCTCGTGAAGCATCTCGGCGGGCTGGTTTCCGGCCATGAAGAGGGGCTGACCGAAATCGGCTGGTATCCGCTGTCGGCGACGGCGGCGGGCGCCGCGCTGATGGAATGGCCCGCCATGGTCTACCAGTTTCACCGCGAGGGCTTCGACCTGCCTTCGGGCGCGACGCTGCTGGCCACCGGTCATCACTACGAGAACCAGGCCTTTCGCTATGGCGACAACGCCTGGGGCATCCAGTTCCATGGCGAACTGACGCTGGCGATGATGCACCGCTGGGTGGTGCACGGCGCCAACCGTTTCGGGCTCCCCGGCGCACAGATCGGCCGCGCCCATCTCGACGGCCGGCTGTTGCACGATGCGGCGCTGCACCGCTGGATGGGTGCCTTCCTCGATCGCATCTTCCGGGAAGGGTGAGGACGCAGCGGCGGGCCGAGAGCATTTCCAGCCGAAGCGAGATCGCTTCGGCGTCGGATAATGCGGTAAGGAAAATATATGGGAGCAATCCCGGTGAGCCGGATTTCACCGGAATTGCTCGAGCCATTAAACATCTTGCGGTCCTCGCGGAGACCGCCCTTGCTGGCGGCACCGGCAATGGCTAAATGTCAGTTCGAAAAGAACTGGAGACGACAATGATCGCGGTCATTAATACCCTGTTGTTCATCATCAGCATCGCGTGGTTCCTGGTGATCGCCTCGGCGATCTTCTCCTGGCTCTATGCCTTCAACGTCATCAATACGAACAATCAGGTCATCGCCACCATCGGCCGCTCGCTCTACCAGCTCACCGAGCCGGTCTACCGGCCGATCCGCCGTGTGCTGCCGAATTTCGGCGGCGTGGACCTGTCGCCGCTCGTCGTTCTCGTGATCCTGTTCTTCCTGGAGCAGATCATCCGCACCGTTCTCGCCCCGGCGCTGCTCGGCTGAGCGGCGCCGTCATGGCGGCTCTGACGCGCCATGAGGACCATGTGCGCCTCACCGTGCGGCTGACGCCGAACGGCGGGCGCGATGCTATCGAAGGGCTGGAGACCGGCGCGGATGGCGAAAGCCACCTCAAGGTGCGCGTGAGCGTCCCGCCGGAAAAAGGCAAGGCGAACAAGGCGCTTGCGGAACTGGTGGCGAAATGGGCCGGCGTCGCGAAATCTGCCGTTTCGCTGTTGAGCGGAGACACCCGGAGAAAGAAAATCCTCCGGATCGACGGCGACCCGGAGGAGATCATGGCAAGGCTCGAAGCGGCGCTGAAAGGCTGAACGCCTATTTCTGCGCCTTGTAGCGGTCGATCGCCTCGACGATGAGCCTCTTGGCGACCTGAACGTCCTGCCAGCCGCCGATCTTGACCCATTTTCCGGGCTCCAGATCCTTGTAATGCTCGAAGAAATGCTCGATCTGCTTCAGGGTGATTTCCGGCAGATCCGTGTAATTCTCGACCTTATCGTAGCGGCGCGTCAGCTTCGGCACCGGAACGGCCAGGATCTTCTCGTCCTTGCCGCCGTCGTCCTCCATCACCATCACGCCGATCGGCCGCACGTTGATGACGCAGCCCGGCACCAGCGGACGCGTGTTGCAGATCAGGACGTCGATCGGGTCGCCATCCTCGGAAAGCGTATGCGGGACGAAACCGTAGTTTCCGGGATAGGTCATCGGCGTATAGAGGAAACGGTCAACGACGAGCGCGCCGGCGTCCTTGTCCATTTCGTATTTGATCGGATGGCCGCCGACCGGGACCTCGACGATGACGTTGACGTCTTCCGGCGGATTCTTGCCGATGGAAATAGCATCGATGCGCATGAGGCTTCCTTAAGAGGGGACGGGATTGCTGCTCGTGCGCTTCCTAATGCGAAACCGTGTGCGGCGCAATATGACTTTCGTTCAGGGGGCCGGCAGCAGCCGGTCGGAGAGGCCCTAACGCGCATCGTCCGGCAGGCCGGCGGAACAGGCGAACGGCGTTATTTCCAGACGAAGCCGATCTTTTTCAGCTCCTTTTCGCCGAAGTCCTCCATCCCTTCGGCGATGTCGTCGCCGCCGGCGGCGCGGAAGAAGGCCTGAGCCTGTTCGCCGTCTTCCAGGCACCAGACGATGAGGCCGTTGCAGCCGAGCGATTTCAGCAGTCTCTGCGCTTCGCCGAACAGCAGGCGGCCGAGGCCGAGGCCCTGATATTCCGGCCGCAGGTAGAGCTCATAGACCTCGCCCTCCTGCGGCATCGCGCGGGCGCGATTGAGGCCGAGGGTGGCATAGCCGGCGATGGTTCCCGCAACGTCCAGGACGAGAAGCGTCGCGGGACCGCGGGTGGCCTTGCGCCACCAGGTCTCGTCGCGGCGGTCGACCATGCGCACCAGCGGCCTGTGCGGGATGAGGCCGCCATAGGCGTGCAGCCAGGAAACCCGGTGGGTCTCGGAAATGGCTCCGGCATCCTGCGGCTCGGCGCGCCGCACATCGATCGACAGTGTTTTCATAACACGACTCTATTCCCGCACTGATATTGCCGGAATCCCGTTGGCAACGCCGCGCTTGATTGCCCACAGGCAAGTTCCACGCGGCGAACCGAAAGGTTAACGCTTTTTTAACAAATGTCACCAGCGATCGGAAAGCGGCACACATGAAAAAACCCCGGTGGGTGAGGCCGGGGTCGAAAGAGTGTGATTGCGGATGGTTGCGTTCAGGCAGCGCCGGCAGCGCGCTGCTTTTCGAATCGCTTGCGATCGTTCGGATCGAGATAAAGCTTGCGCAGGCGCAGCGACTTCGGCGTCACCTCCACCAGTTCGTCGTCCTGCACCCAGGAAAGGGCGCGTTCCAGCGTGAACTTGATCGGCGGCGTGAGCTTGACGGCCTCGTCCTTGCCGGCGGCGCGAATATTGGTCAGCTTCTTGCCCTTCAGCACGTTCACGTCGAGATCGTTGTCACGCGAATGGATGCCGACGATCATGCCTTCATAGACCTTCTCGCCGGGCTCGATGATCATCGGGCCGCGATCTTCCAGGTTGAAGAGCGCATAGGCGACGGCCTCGCCGGATTCGTTGGAGAGCAGAACGCCGTTGACGCGGCCGCCGATCTCGCCCTTGTAGGGCTGGTAGTCGTGGAACAGCCGGTTCATGATCGCGGTGCCGCGCGTATCGGTCAGAAGCTCCGACTGATAGCCGATCAGGCCGCGCGTCGGGGCGAAGAACACGAGCCGAACGCGATTGCCGCCGGAGGGACGCAGCTCGACCATTTCCGCCTTGCGTTCGGACATCTTCTGCACGACGACGCCGGAATGCTCCTCATCCACGTCGATGACGACCTCTTCCACCGGTTCGAGAAGCTCGCCGGCCTCGTTCTTGTGCATGACGACGCGCGGGCGCGAGACGGCCAGTTCGAAGCCTTCGCGCCGCATGGTCTCGATCAGCACGGCGAGCTGGAGTTCGCCGCGGCCGGAGACGTAGAAGGAATCCTTGTCGGAGCTTTCCTCGATCTTGAGCGCGACATTGCCCTCCGCCTCCTTGAACAGGCGGTCGCGGATGACGCGGCTCGTCACCTTGTCGCCTTCCGTGCCGGCCAGCGGGCTGTCGTTGACGAGAAAGGTCATGGTGACGGTCGGCGGGTCGATCGGCTGGGCCGTCATCGGTTCGCTGACGGAGGGATCGCAGAACGTGTCCGCGACGGTGCCCTTGGAAAGGCCAGCGATGGCGATGATGTCGCCGGCATGCGCTTCCTCGATCGGCTGGCGCTCGATGCCGCGGAAAGCCAGGATCTTGGAGATGCGGCCCTGCTCGATGAGCTTGCCGTCCTGGCCGAGAACCTTGACCGCCTGGTTCGGCTTGATGGAGCCGGAATGCACGCGGCCGGTGATGATGCGGCCGAGGAAGGGGTTGGCTTCCAGAATGGTGCCGATCATGCGGAACGGCCCCTCTTCGACCTTCGGCTCGGGCACATGCTTGACGACGAGGTCGAGCAGTGGCGCAAGACCGTCCTCCGTCGGGCCGGCGGGATCGTAGTTCATCCAGCCGGAACGGCCGGATCCGTAGAGGATCGGGAAGTCGAGCTGTTCGTCGGTCGCGTCGAGATTGGCGAAAAGGTCGAAGACCTCGTTCACCACCTCGTCGGCGCGGCCGTCCGGCCGGTCGATCTTGTTGATGGCGACGATCGGGCGCAGGCCGACCTTCAGCGCCTTGCCGACGACGAATTTCGTCTGCGGCATCGGCCCTTCGGCGGAATCGACGAGAACGATGGCGCCGTCCACCATGGAGAGGATGCGCTCGACCTCGCCGCCGAAATCGGCGTGGCCGGGCGTATCGACGATATTGATGCGGGTTCCCTTCCATTCGACCGACGTGGCCTTGGCGAGGATGGTGATGCCGCGTTCCTTTTCGATGTCGCTGGAATCCATCACGCGTTCGACGACGCGCTGGTGGTCCCGGAACGCGCCGGATTGCCTGAGGAGCCCGTCGACGAGCGTGGTTTTACCATGGTCGACGTGCGCGATGATCGCGATATTACGGATGGTCATGGTCTATCTCTGAGGTTCGGGGGCGCGCCGTCAAGACAAAGGGCGCCCGTCTTCAATGGGGCGCTCATACAGGTTTTTCCGCTAATGCAAAAGGGGCTCGACCCGACAAACCGCCGCCGCCGCGCCGGCCGGCGCGGCGTGACGGGCAATCGGCGCCCTTCTCGCCGTCGACAGAGGGCGGAACGCCGTCCGTCTGTTCAGGCGGCAAGGCCCTTCTGCGCCAGCAGCGCCTCCACGCCCGGAAGCTGCCCGCGGAAGGCCCTGTAGGCATCCTCGGGATCCACCGAGCCGCCGACCGAATAGATATGCGCCTTCAATCGTTCCGCCGTCTGCGCATCGAACGCATTCCCGGTTTCGCTGAAAGCTGCGAAAGCATCGGCATCGAGCACTTCCGACCACATGTAGGAATAATAGCCGGCGGAATAGCCGTCGCCGGAAAAGACGTGCTGGAAATGCGGGGTGGCGTGACGCATGACGATCGCGGCCGGCATGCCGATCGTCTCCAGCACCTCCGCCTGCACCGCCATGGGATCGTCCACCGCCGCGCGCGTGTGGAAGGCCATGTCGACAAGCGCGGAGGCGGTGAATTCCACCGTCGCGAAGCCGGCGTTGAAGGTGCGGGCGGCCAGCACCTTTTCCATGAACGCCGGCGGTATCGCCTCTCCCGTGCGATAATGAACGGCGTAGCGCGCCAGTATCTCCGGCACGGTCAGCCAGTGTTCGTAGAGCTGCGAAGGAAGCTCCACGAAATCGCGCGAGACGGCGGTGCCGGAGACCGAGGGATAGGTGACATCGGACAACATGCCGTGCAGCGCATGGCCGAACTCGTGGAACAGCGTCCGCGCATCGTCGAGCGACAGCAGCGCCGGCTTGCCCTCTGCGGGCTTTGCGAAGTTGCAGATATTGTAGACGATCGGGATTTCGCCCGTCTCGCCATTCGACAGGGTCAGCCGGTGCTGGCTCTGGAAGGCGCTCATCCACGCGCCCGAGCGCTTGGAGGAGCGCGCGAAGTAATCGCCGAGGAACATGGCGACAAGCCGGTCCTGCCGGTCACGGATCTCGAAGACCCGCACATCCGGATGATAGACCGGCAGGCCGGGCTTCTCCACGGCGCGGATGCCGAAGAGCCGTTCGGCGACATCGAAACAGGCCGCAAGGATCTTCTCGAGCTGGAGATAGGGTTTCAGCTCCGCCTCGGAGAAGTCGAATTTCCGCGTCCGCAGTTTTTCCGCGTAATAGCGCCAGTCCCACGGCATGATCGGGTGATTGAAGCCCTCTTCCGCCATGAGGGCCGTCAGTTCCTTCTCCTCCTCGCGCGCCCGCGCCAACGCCTTGTCCCAGACCTGCATCAGGAGACCGTTCACGGCGTCCGGCGTCTTCGCCATGGTGTTGTCGAGCTTCAGCGCGGCGAAACTGTCATAGCCGAGCAGCTTCGCCTTTTCGGCGCGTAGCGCCAGCGTCTCCTTGACGATGCCGCGATTGTCCGTCTTACCGTCGTTCTCCCCGCGCGCCACCCAGGCGCGGAAGGCCTCTTCGCGCAGATCGCGACGGGCGGAAAAGGTGAGGAAGGGCTCGATGATCGAGCGCGACAGGGTCACCGCATAGCGTCCGCCGGCGCCGCGCTCGCGGGCCGCGGAGGCCATCGCATCCTTGAGGAAATCGGGGAGTCCCGCCAGCGCGTCGTCCCCGTCGAGCAACAGCGACCAGCTCTTTTCGTCGGCAAGCACGTTCTGGCCGAAGGTTGCGCCCAGTCCGGCAAGCCTTTCGTTGATGGCGGACAACCGCTCCTGCCGCGGTCCGGTCAGCTTCGCGCCGGACCGGACGAAGCTTTTCCAGTGGCGTTCGAGCACGCGGGTCTGTTCGAGGGTCAGGCCGAGGTTGTCGCGGTTTTCCCAAAGCGCGTCGATCCGCGCGAAAAGCGCCGGATTGGTTCCGATCTTCGAAGCATGCCGCGCCATCCGCGGCGCAATCTCGCGTTCCAGCGCCTGGATCCTGTCGTTCGTGTCGGCTCCGGCGCGGCTCCAGAACAGCGCTGAAACACGAGAAAGGGTCTTGCCGGCACGCTCCAGCGCGACCACCGTATTATCGAAGGTCGGCGGCTCGCGATTGGCGGCGATCGTCTCGATTTCGGCTTCATGCGCCATGAGCGCTGCGTCGAAACTGCCGGCGAAGGCCTCATCGCGCACCAGATCGAAACGCGGCAGGCCATTCAGGCCGCTCCACTCCACGAAGGCGGGATCGGGGCGCATGTCGGTCATTTGAGGCTGGTCCTTTCAGGCAAATCGTTGCAGGAGGAATATAGGAACTGTCACGGCAGTTGCGCCAGTCCGCAGGCCGCCTTTCGCGCAAATCGGCCCCGACAGCGGAGGCGCTCGCCACATCCCCCTTGACGGACAGCAAAACTTCGGGGACAACACGGGCTATCCGCGGCCTTGGCCACCGATAGCCGCGGTCAATTTTGGTGCCGGGCCCCTCTGGCGAGAGTTTACGGCGCTCTCGTGATGTCGGTACCGCCAGCAAATGAGCCGGCGGATTCAAACCCATGAAAATCCTCACCATGCCTCGTTCGCATGCCTTTTCCGGCATGCGCGCTTTCCTTTCCCCCTCGATCCGGTCCCATGCCGCCTCCAACGACGAGGTGACGTCATGATCGGCGACGGTACGGGAAAATCCACCCTTTCCTACCTTAAATGGGCGTTCATCTTCACGGCCGTGGGCCTGGCGCTCGGCGCCTGGCTCGGCTGGCAGATGGACGGCACGATCGGCGGAATGGCGACCGTCTTCTTCATCTGCGCCGTTCTCGCGGTGCTGGAAATCTCGCTGTCCTTCGACAACGCCATCGTCAACGCCAACAAGCTGAAGGACATGACGCCGGTCTGGCAGCACCGCTTCCTGACCTGGGGCATCGTCATCGCGGTCTTCGGGATGCGCATCGTCTTCCCGTTGCTGATCGTCGTGATTGCGGCCGGCATCGGCCCCATCGAGGCGATCCTTCTGGCGGCGCGCCAGCCCGCGGAATACTCCCGTATCATGCACGAGGCGCATCTGCCGATCGCCGCCTTCGGCGGCACGTTCCTGATGATGGTCGGCCTTACCTACTTCTTCAACCAGGAGAAGGACGTGCACTGGATCGGCTTCATCGAGAAATACATGGCGCGCTCGGCGACCATCAAGGGCATCGAGATCGCCTTCGTTCTGATCCTCATCCTCGTCTTTTCCAATCTGCTCGAAGGTGAGGCGGCGGATACTTTCGTCTATTCGGCGATCTACGGTCTTCTGACCTTCCTCGCCGTCGAGGTTATCGGCGGTCTCCTCGACGCGTCGCAGAAAAGCCTGACGGAGGCCGCGAAGGGTGGTCTCGGCGCCTTCATCTATCTGGAGGTGCTGGACGCAAGCTTCTCGTTCGACGGCGTGATCGGCGCCTTCGCGCTGACGCAGAACCTCTTCGTCATCGCCATCGGCCTCGGCATCGGCGCCATGTATGTGCGCTCCATGACGATCATGCTGGTCGAAAAGGGCACGCTTGCCGAATACCGCTATCTGGAGCACGGGGCCTTCTATGCCATCCTGATCCTCTCGGTCATCATGTATTGCCAGACACTGGTCCATATTCCGGAAGTGATCACCGGGCTTGGCGGCGCGGGCCTCATCGGCATCTCGCTATTGTCGTCGATCCGCTACAACCGGCGCGAACGCCGCCGTCGCGATCCGCAAGAGGCCGGCTGCGCCACCGAACGGGCCTGACGAAGGCATATCGTCCGGCCAGCGGAGATACCGTCGCGGGCCGGATACGGCCGGAAATGAAAGAACCCGCCGGTCCTGCGACCGGCGGGTTCCTTTTTTGGAATGGATGCTTCGCGTCAGGCGCGCCGGAAATCGGCGGACTTGCCACCGGCCATGCGCGGATCACGTTCCTTCGGGGGGTAAATCCCCTCGACCGCCGCAGCGGCTGCATGGGCAGCGCTCAATACGGCGAAAGCCCGGCCGAAAAAGCCCTGGGCGAAGGAGTTGCGGAGGGAGGTCATTGTGTATCTCTCTTTCTACTATCCTGCACCTTGGAGATGACGCTTTCGCAGGCAAAGGACAAGAGACGGAAATTCACCGCAGCCATGCGCTGAACGCAAACCGGCCAATGTCCTGCTTGCATGGCTCCCGTGAAACGGCCGCGACTACCGCGGCTCAGGCGCGCCGCCAGCCGAGAAGGCCGGGGGCCGCATGCCAGATCGCCTGCGCGGCGAAACCGAGGAAAAGCAAGCCGGAAAGGCGCACGATGGCCAGTTCGTGCCGGCGATAGAAGCGCCGGACGAGCCCCGCGCCGATGATTGCCACCAGCACGCCGTCGGCGATCAGGAAACCGATGAGGGAAGCGCCGAGCAGCGGCGGAAGCGCTGCGAAATCGAGTGCGCTGGAGGAACTGGAGAGCAACGCCGTGAAGGTCGCAAGCGCCACCGGATACCCCTTGGGATTGGTGAGGCCGAAAAGCAGGCCGCGCCGCAGCGGCCGCGCCACCGTCAGCACCGCCCCGTTCTCCAGCCCCCGCCGGGCGCGAAGCGCCTTCCAGCCGATCCAGGCGAGATAGACGCCGCACAGAAGCCCGAGTACGTCGAAGACCGTGGCGCCGATGGTCTGCGCGCCGATGATCGCCACCAGCGCCAGCGACGACCACAGCAGATCGCCGGCCAGATGGCCGCCGAGGAACAATGCGCCGGCCTTTCGGCCCTGGCCCGCCCCGATGCCAAGCAGCGCCAGGAAGGCCGGGCCGGGAATGAGCACATAGCAGGCGGCAGCGAAAAACGCACCGAAGAGCATTGAACCGGTCATCGAGAAGTCCCCCCTGGATCGGCGCATTCGATGCGAGCGGCAGCGCGCCGTCAAGGCCGGGTTGCGCCTGTTCGCAGATATTCTGCGCCCTTTCCGCGACAAGCGCCGGGGCTTGCGGCGCGTGGAGACACATAATAAGCTAGGCTTACGATTTATCCCGGAAGCCACCCCGAAAGCCGCCATGTCCTTTCGCCCCGATCCCGACGCCCTCGGCTTCGTTCTTCTCGACGTCTCCCGCATGCTGCGCCATGCGTTCGAGCGGTGCATCGCCACCGCCGGTCTCGGCGTCACGCCGGGCGAGGCGCGCGCACTCGTCCATGTCGCGGCGCTGGAGGGCAGCCGCCAGCACGACATCGCCCATCGCATGGGCATCGAGCCGATGACGCTTTCGGTCTATCTCGACCGGCTTCAAAGCCTCGGCTTCATCGAGCGCCGGCCGGATCCCGGCGACCGGCGCGCCAAGCTGATCTTCACCACCGGGGCGGCCGACGCGCTGATCCGGGCGGTGCGGGTCGAACAGGTCGAACTGATGGCGCAGGTGACCCAGGGGATCGCCCCGGAGGAAAAGGAGCGCCTGCGCGACCAGTTGAAGCGGATGCGCGGCAATCTCGCAGCGATCGAGGAAGACCAGCGGGCGATCTCGCATTCGCGTGAGACCGCCCGATGACGACGCCGCGCATGAGCGAGCGACGCACCAGCATGATCAGCGCCTTCCTGGTGGCGCTCGGGCCGGTGTCCATGGCGCTCTATACGCCGGCCATGCCGGAACTGGTCGACGCCTTCTCCTCCACGGAATCGATGATCAAGCTGACGCTTTCGGTTTATTTCGCCGGCTTCGCATTGTCGCAGCTCGTCTCCGGCACCCTCTCGGACGCCTTCGGCCGGCGGCCCGCGACGCTTGCCTTCATGATGATCTATCTCGCCGGAAGCCTGATGGCGGCCTTCGCTCCTTCCGTCGACATCCTGCTCGCCGGCCGGCTGGTTCAGGGCATCGGCGCCTCGGTCGGCATGACCGTCTCGCGGGCGCTCGTGCGCGACCAGTTCACCGGACTGCAATCCGCCCGGATCATGAACGGCGTCGGCATGATGCTCGCGCTCGGTCCGGCGATCGCGCCCACGCTCGGCGGCCTCGCCCTCGGCCTGTTCGGCTGGCGGTCGATCTTCTTCCTCATGGTGGGCTTTGCGCTCGTCGCCTGTTTCGTCGTCATCGTCTTCATGGCCGAAACGACGGTTCCGGATCCGGAGAAGCGACGCATCGCCCCCATCTTGCAAGGCTATGCCGCCCTTGCTTCAAGCGGCCATTTCGTTTCCGCCACGCTCGTCATGGCGGGCGCCGTCGGCGCGCTCTACGGACAGGCGACCATCCTTCCCTTCGTGCTGATCGACGAGGTGGGCCTCACGCCCACCCGGTTCGGCATCGGAATGCTGATGCAGTCGGGCTTTTTCTTCCTCGGCACAGTCTGCTTCCGCCTTGCCCTGCGATGGGTGACGCCCGCGCGGCTCGTTCCTCCCGGCCTCGCCTTCATCGGCGCGGGCAGCATCCTGATCGCCGCCGCCTCGAACCTCGTGACGCCGGGATTCCTGAGCGTCATGGGTCCGGTGGGGCTCTACGCCTTCGGCATCGCCTTCGTCATGCCCTATATGATGACCGCGGCCATGGAGCCCTTCCCGCGCATCGCCGGTTCGGCCTCCGCATTGATGGGCTTCGTGCAGATGGGCTCCGGCTTCCTGGCGGGAACGATCGCCGCCGCCATCGGCGCGCCGCTCGTCGCCTTCGGCATCGTCGTCCCCGCCATGGGCCTTCTCGCCATCCTGAGCTATCTCTGGTTCCGCGCAGCCTCGCCGCCCGCCGCCCGCCTGGCGATCCAGCCCGGCCAATAGGACAGGCCCCGCAAGCAAAAGGCCCGCCACCGGCCGGGTAGCGGGCCTTGTTTCCCCATCGAGGAAAGACCGGTCAGCCGCGACGGTTGCGGGCGGCAAGCGTGCGCAGGCGCAACGCGTTCAGCTTGATGAAACCGGCGGCGTCCTTCTGGTCGTAAGCGCCCTGGTCGTCCTCGAAGGTGACCAGCGTGTCGGAATAGAGCGACTTCGGGCTCTCGCGGCCGGTGACCATGACGTTGCCCTTGTAGAGCTTCAGCGTCACTTCGCCCTCGACATGCTCTTGGCTGCGGTCGATCGCCGCCTGAAGCATCTCGCGCTCCGGCGAGAACCAGAAACCGTAGTAGATCAGTTCCGCGTAGCGCGGCATCAGTTCGTCCTTGAGATGCGCCGCACCCCGGTCGAGCGTGATCGATTCGATCGCCCGGTGGGCGGCAAGCAGGATCGTCCCGCCGGGTGTCTCATAGACGCCGCGCGACTTCATGCCGACGAACCGGTTCTCGACAAGATCGATGCGGCCGATGCCGTTGTCGCGGCCATAGTCGTTGAGCGCCGCAAGCAGGGTCGCCGGCGTCATGCGCACGCCATTGATGGAAACCGCGTCGCCGCGCTCGAAACCGACGGTGATGACGGTCGCCTTGTCCGGGGCGGCTTCCGGCGAGATCGTGCGCATATGCACATATTCGGGGGCTTCGACGGCCGGGTCTTCCAGAACCTTGCCCTCGGAGGACGAGTGCAGCAGATTGGCGTCGACGGAGAAGGGGGCTTCGCCCTTCTTGTCCTTTGCGACCGGGATCTGGTGCTTTTCCGCAAATTCGAGGAGATGCGTGCGACTCTTGAAGGACCAGTCGCGCCACGGCGCGATGATCTTGATGTCGGGGTTCAGCGCATAGGCGGACAGCTCGAAGCGCACCTGGTCGTTACCCTTGCCGGTCGCGCCATGGGCGATCGCGTCGGCGCCGGTCTTCTCGGCGATCTCGATCAGGTGCTTGGAGATCAGCGGACGGGCGATCGACGTGCCGAGCAGATAGATGCCTTCGTAGACGGCATTGGCGCGGAACATCGGGAAGACGAAATCACGCACGAATTCCTCGCGCACGTCCTCGACGAAAATTTCCTTGATGCCGAGCATCTCGGCCTTTCGGCGCGCCGGCTCCAGTTCCTCGCCTTGGCCGAGATCGGCGGTGAACGTGACGACCTCCGCATTGAGTTCGGTCTGGAGCCATTTCAGGATGATCGAGGTGTCGAGGCCGCCGGAATAGGCGAGAACGACCTTCTTCACTTGCTTGTGCGATGCCATGGTTGTTGTCCGTCTGGTTGATGCGGCGAGAGGATCGCCCGGGAGTGGCGCGCACTTTAGCCAGAACGCCAGCTGAAACAAGCGCCGCTCCGGAGGTCAGGGCGATTCCGCTTTCAAAAAATCGAGGTCCGCGCTATCGAAACCGACATAAAGCGCCATCGGAGCCCGCCAACATGGATTTTCTGCCCACCCTGCCGACGCTTCTTGCTTTCGTCGCCGCAAGCCTGCTGCTGGCGACGACGCCCGGCCCGGACATGACGCTGTCGATCAGCCGGGCGGTGTCGCAGGGGCGGACGGCCGCGCTCTTCATCCTGCTCGGCACCAGCCTTGGCCTCATCGCCCATACGCTGCTCGTCGCTTTCGGCGTATCCGCGCTCATCACCGCTTCGCCGGCGGCGTTCGCGATTCTCAAGACCGGCGGCGCCGCCTATCTCCTGTGGCTCGCCATACAGGCGATCCGCCGCGGCTCGACGATCACCGTGAAGACGGCCGCCGGACCGCGCGGCACGGCGCTTTCCAATGTTTCCACCGGCTTCTGGGTGAATCTGCTCAATCCCAAGGTCATCATCTTCTTCATGACCTTCCTGCCGCAGTTCGTGACGGCGGGCGATCCCCATGTGACGGGCAAGCTGGTCTTCCTCGGCCTGCTTTTCACCGGCGTCGGCATTCCGGTGACTGCCGGCGTCATCCTTGCCGCCGACCGGCTTTCGGGCTGGCTACAACGAAACAGGAAGGTCCTGCGCGGCCTCGACTATGCCTTCGCCACGGTCTTTTCCGCCTTCGCCGTGAAGATACTCTTCGCGCAGGGGCGCTGAGCCGCCCTATCCGATCAAAAGCGCGTCATCGTCGAGCGTCTGGCCGCGCATCTTGCGGAACATGGCGATCAGGTCCTCCACCTGAAGGTCCTTGCGGCTGTCGCCGGCGACGTCGAGAACGATCTCGCCGGCATGCAGCATGACCGTGCGGTGGCCGTAGTCGAGCGCCTGGCGCATGGAGTGGGTCACCATCAGCGTCGTCAGCTTGCGCTCGGAAACGATCTTCTGCGTCAATGTCATGATGAATTCGGCCATGCCCGGATCGAGCGCCGCGGTATGCTCGTCGAGCAGCAGCACATCGGAGCCGGCAAGCGTCGCCATGACCAGCGAGACCGCCTGGCGCTGGCCGCCGGAAAGCAGGTCCATGCGGTCGCGCATACGGCTTTCGAGACCGAGATTAAGCTCGGCGATGCGCTCGCGGAAATGGGCGCGCCGCCGTGGGCCGAGGGATGCCGACAGGCCGCGCCGCTCGCCGCGCCGGGCGGCAAGCGCGAGGTTCTCCTCGATGGAGAGCGAGCCGCAACTGCCGGTGAGCGGGTCCTGGAAGACCCGTGCGACCCGTCCGGCGCGGGCCGCCGTCCCCTGTCGCGTCACATCCGCCGTACCGATCCGCACCTGACCTTCGGTCGCGATGACATCGCCGGCCAGCACGCCGAGCAGCGTCGACTTGCCGGCGCCGTTCGAACCGATGACCGTGACGAACTGGCCTTCCTCTATGGTGAGGCTGACGCCGTTCAGCGCCTGTTTCTGCAACGGCGTTCCCTTGCCGAAGACGACCTTGATGTCGGAAACGGAGATCACGACGCGGCTCCTCCCCTGCGCAGGCGCGGCAGGATGAGCGCCACGGTGACGAGCAGCGCCGTCACGAAGTTGAGGTCGGACGCCTTGAGGCCGAGAATATCGGAAGAAAGCGCCAGCTGGATGGCGATGCGATAGAGGATCGAACCCAGCACGCAGCCGATCAGCGCGATCAGGATGCCGCGCGCGCCGAACAGCGTCTCGCCGATGATGACGGCGGCCAGCCCCACGACGATGGTGCCGACGCCCGAGGTGACGTCGGCAAAGCCGTTGGTCTGGGCGAAGAGCGCGCCGCCGAGCGCCACGAGCGCGTTGGAGATCGCGATGCCGAGATAGATCTGGCGGTTGGTGTCGACGCCTTGCGCCCGCGCCATGCGGGCGTTCGCGCCGGTGGCGCGCATCGACAGGCCGGCATCGCTTTCCAGGAAGCGCCAGACGAGAACCACAGCGAAGAGGACGAGCAGGCCGACGAAGAGCGGGCGGACGTAGAAGTCGCGCAGACCGAGGCCGAAGAAGGGACTGAGCATCGTATCGGCATTGATCAGCGCCACGTTCGGCTTACCCATGACGCGCAGGTTCACGGAGAACAGCGCGATCATCGTCAGGATCGAGGCAAGCAGGTTGAGGATGCGGAAGCGCACGTTGAGCAGCGCCGTGACGAGGCCGGCGATCGCGCCGGCGATCATGGCGACGGTCGCGGCGAGCCATGGATTGACGCCGGAAATGATCAGGACGGCCGTCACCGCGGCGCCGAGCGGAAAGGATCCGTCCACGGTGAGATCGGGAAAATCGAGCACGCGGAAGGTGAGATAAACGCCGATCGCGACGAAGGCATAGACCAGCCCCAGTTCCACGGCGCCCCAGAAGGCAATCAGGCTCACGGTTCGGCTCTCCTGGCTTGTCTCTTCCGCCGCCGGGGGGAAGGGCTCTAACGGATCAACCGCCGCCGGAACTGCCGGCAGCGGTTGATCGCAATGGTGTCGGTTTCGGTGGCCCGGTGGCTATTCGATGACATTGGTGGCGCGGGCAAGAACGCTTTCGGGAACGGTCACGCCCATCTTGGCGGCGGCGGCCTTGTTGATCACGAGGTCGGTTCCGACGGCGACGCGCACCGGAATGTCACCGGGCTTCTCGCCCTTGAGGATGCGCACCACGATCTCGCCGGTCTGCCGGCCGACATCCTTGTAGTTGAAGCCGAGCGCAGCCAGAGCCCCGCGCGAGACGGAGTCCGTGTCGGCGGTGAAGAGCGGCAGCTTGCTTTCCTCGGCGACGGAGACAACGCCCTCGAGCGCCGAGACGATGGTATTGTCGGTCGGCACATACATGACGTCGGCGCGGCCGATCAGCGCGCGCGCCGCGCCCTGCACGTCGGCGGACTTGATGGCCGCGGATTCGATGACCGAGAGGCCCGCCTTCTCCGCTTCGGCCTTCAGCACGTCGAGCAGCGAGACGGAGTTGGCTTCACCGGAATTGTAGAGATAGCCGATGGTCTTGGCTTCCGGCAGGATTTCCTTGATCAGCGCGACGTGATCGGCAACCGGCGACATGTCGGACAGGCCGGTGACATTGCCGCCGGGCTTTTCCATATCGGTGACGAGCTGCGCGCCGAGAGGATCGGAGACGGCCGTGAAGACCACCGGAATATCCTTGGTGGCGGAAACGACCGCCTGGGCCGAAGGCGTGGAGATCGGCACGATCACCGCCGGGTCGTCGCCCGCAAACTGCCGGGCGATCTGGGCGGCCGTCGCCGGGTTGCCCTGGGCGGACTCATAGACGAACTTCAGGTTCTCGCCTTCCTTGTATCCCGCCTCTTCCAGCACCTCCCTGACGCCGTCACGGGCGGCATCGAGGGCCGGATGCTCGACGATCGCGGTGACCGAAACGGTGACGTTCTCCGCCTGAGCGGGCAAGGCAAGCGCCAGCGTGGCCGCGGCAGCGAGCAGAAGTGAGCGCATGGAAGTCCTCCCTGAATGGCTTTCCGACAGTTTCTAGGAGAAACAGGACCCCAGATCAACTCTCGGGCCGCGGCCGGCAGTCATATTTGTCGATCAGTCGTCCTCGCCGTGACCGGCGATCATCATCGCTTCGAACGCCATGCGGTCGACCTTGCGCATACGTTCCGATTCCGACTTGAGCTGGCCGCAGGCGGCGAGGATGTCCCGGCCGCGCGGGGTGCGGATCGGCGAGGCGTAGCCGGCCTGGTTGATGAAGTCGGCGAAGCGCTCGATCTGCTCCCAGTCCGAACACTGGTAGTTGGTGCCGGGCCACGGGTTGAACGGGATCAGGTTGATCTTCGCGGGGATGCCCCTCAGAAGCTTTACGAGAAGCTTCGCGTCCTCCAGCGTGTCGTTGACGTCCTTCAGCATCACATATTCGAACGTGATGCGCCGCGCGTTCGAAAGGCTCGGATAGGCGCGGCAGGCGTCGAGCAGGTCCTTCAGCGGATACTTCTTGTTGATCGGCACCAGCATGTCGCGCAACTCGTCGCGCACCGCATGCAGCGAGATCGCCAGCATGACGCCGATCTCGGAGCCGGTGCGGTAGATTTCCGGTACGACCCCAGAGGTCGACAGCGTAACGCGGCGTTTGGAAAGCGAAAGGCCGTCGCCGTCGGTGGCGATCAGCAGCGCCTGCTTGACGTTCTCGAAATTGTAGAGCGGCTCGCCCATGCCCATCATCACGATATTGGAGACCTTGCGGCCTTCCGAGGGCACGATGGCGCCGGCCGGCGTGTCGCGGTCGGGGAAATCGCCGAGGCGATCGCGCGCCAGCAGGAGCTGCGCGAGGATTTCCTCGGCCGTCAGGTTGCGCACCAGCTTCTGCGTGCCGGTGTGACAGAACGAACAGGTGAGCGTACAGCCGACCTGGCTGGAAATGCACAGCGTGCCGCGGCCTTCCTCGGGAATGTAGACGGTCTCGATCTCGACCGGCCGGCCGGCGCCCCGGGCGGGAAAGCGCAGCAGCCACTTGCGGGTGCCGTCGCTGGAGATCTGCTCGTCGACGATTTCCGGGCGCGCGATGGTGAAATGGGTCTTCAACGTCTCCCGCATGTCCTTCGAGACGTTGGTCATGTCGTCGAAATCGGAGACGCCGCGCACATAGAGCCAGTTCCACAACTGGCTCACGCGCATTTTCACCTGCCGCTCGGGAACACCCGTTCCGGCAAGAGCGCGCGCCATTTCCTCGCGCGAAAGCCCGATGAGCGAGGGCTTTTCGGCGGCGGGGACATTGCGCGCCGGCGGCGTCTTCACCGGCGCGGCCGTGTCGAGGAAATCCATAGTTGCCATCGGTTCATCCTGTTGAGCGGGACGGGCCTGCACAAATGGGCGTGCGAAAAACGGTCCTGGCTCGACTGACGTTCATTGCGGCCCATCGGCGCGGGCCGGACGGGATCACGCCCGTATGGGCGGCCCTTTAGCATTGTTCCGCCCGCAAGTCACCTGCCCTCGATGTCCGGGGAAGCCATCGCCGGAAATGCCGAAGGCCGGCAAAAGCCGGCCCCGATGCAGGATGCGGAACGCGCCAGCGTTCAGCGGCAGGTTTCGATCTGCTTGAGCGCCGCCGTAATCCCCGACAGCGAATAGGAATAGGACGTATTGGTGCCGCGGCGCGACGTCGCCTCGACCTTCATGTCGCGACCACCCTTCATCGCGGCGACCAGCGCCGGTTCTTCGGCCGCATTCTCGACCCAGGCGGAATTGCCCTTGGTGAACATCACGAAGTTGCGACCGTCGATGTTGACGGTGACCTTGGAGCTCTCCTTGAGAGGGTAGCCCATCATCGCCTGCGGCTCGTAGCTGATGTTCTGGCCGGGGCGCTGGGAAACGAGGAAGAAGATATCGCCGTGGTCGACGCCGGCGGGCGCCTTGTCCTTCGGCACGGAAAGCACATAGCAGACCTTGCCGTTGCCGGCCTGATACGAATAGGCGCCCCAGGCATTGAACTGCTGAATGCGTGTCGGCGTCTGCGCCGAAACTACGCCTGCCGTCGCGAGAACAAGGGCGAGTGCGGTTGCGAGCTTTCTTACGAACATGTTTTCCTGCCGATTGTCTTGCCAGTGAACGCCCGACCGGAGAGGCGGCGGGCAATGCCATTAGGACGATTTGATTTATTTTGACTTAATTCAGGTTACCAAACCGTCAACATATCCCTTTTTCGCCGGGTTTGCGCGCCGGATGGGACGGACGCGAAGATCGCCGAAGGCAAATGCCATCGCTGCCCTCATGGCAGGAGAAGGGCCGTCCTCCGGCGTTCGAGGCCCGAAAGCCTTGCGGCCGGAAGAACGGGTCGGCGACTAATGGCCGAACGAATTGGGCAAGAATTTGACCCGCCGCCGCAAACCGGCCGGCTTTTCCCGGCCGGACCCTAGCGGGCCGGCGCGGTTTCGCCGTCGGCGTCGAGCGCCCGGTCCGCGGCCTGGTAATGATCTTCGCGGATATGACCGCGAATGGCCGCGAAAGCCGCGGTCAAAACCGCGACATCGTCGGAAAAGCCGACAACCGCCAGAATGTCCGGGATCGCATCCAGGGGAAGCACGAAATAGGCGAGCGCGGCGAGCAGGATGCCGCGCACCCGCGTCGGCGTGCGTGGATCGAGCGCACAGTAATAGGCCGCCACGAGATCGCGGCTGAAGGGAACCTGCCGCAAGGCGCGCTTCAGCACCGGCCAGAAACGCTGGCGCACACGCTCGCTCTGGCGCGCCTGTTCCTCATCGTCACCGGGCAGTAGAATCTCGCCGATCTTCACCTCGTCCATAGCCTGCGGCCTCCTTCGGGCGGCAACACCGGAACCTTCCGGTCGATCCGCATATGGGAAGCGCCGGTCCCCCCGTCAACCGCCAACCCGTCAACCAGCCACACGCGCACCGGCCGCCGTCTCCATCGCGGCGGCAAGCTTGAAGTCGAGTTCCGTCAGCCCGCCCGCATCATGGTTGGTAAGCCGCACATCGACCCGGTTATAGACATTGAACCATTCGGGATGATGGTTGAATTTCTCCGCCGCCAGCGCGGCCTCCGTCATGAAACCGAAGGCCGCGCGGAAGGATTTGAACCGGTAGGATCTGGAGATGGCAATCCCGTCCTCGGTGAGCGTCCACCCCGCAAGCTGCTCCAGCGCCGTGCGGATCGCCGTCTCGTCCAGTCGTTCCTGCTTCATCGTTCGTCTCCGTTTTCAGGCCACGATAGCACGCTTCCCAGAAAACAGCCCGCCCTCAGACGACGAACTGGCCGCCGTTCGCCGAAATCGTCGAACCCGTGATGAAGCCGGCCTCGTCGGAGGCGAGGAAGACGACGATACGCGCGATCTCCTCCGGTTCGCCCAAGCGACCGACGGGGATTTGCGGAATGATCCGTTCGTTCAGCACCTTTTCCGGGATGGCGCGGACCATTTCCGTACCGATATAGCCGGGGCAGATGGCGTTGACGGTGATGCCCCTGGCCGCCCCTTCCTGCGCCAGCGCCTTGGTGAAGCCGAGATCGCCGGCCTTGGCCGCGGAATAGTTCACCTGCCCCATCTGGCCCTTCTGGCCGTTGATGGAGGAGATGTTGACGACACGGCCGAAATTGCGATTGCGCATGCCCGGCCAGACCGGATGCGTCATGTTGAAGACGCCGCTCAGGTTGGTGTCGATAACGGCGCGCCACTGGTCCGGCGTCATCTTGTGGAACATCGTGTCACGGGTGATGCCCGCATTGTTGACGAGCACGTCCACCGACCCGAGGTCGGCCTCCACACGGCCGATCCCCGCCACGCAGGCCTCGTAGTCGGAAACATCCCATTTATGGACCGGAATGCCGGTTTCGGCCCTGAAGGCCTCCGCCGCCGCATCGTTGCCGGCGTAATTGGCGGCGACGCTGTAGCCCGCCGCCTTGAGAGCGACCGAGATGGCCGCTCCGATCCCCCGTGATCCGCCCGTTACCAGTGCTACCCTGCTCATACCGTGTCCCTCCCCCTCGGGTTGCTCGTCGGTGCGGCCGGCCGCCCGACGGGCGACCGGCCCTGGCAAGAACGGCGGCGGACGGCTAGAGCCGCTCGACGCACATGGCGACCCCCATGCCGCCGCCGATGCAAAGCGTTGCAAGACCCTTCGCCGCGCCGCGCCGCTTCATCTCGAAAAGAAGCGTGTTGAGGATGCGGGCGCCGGATGCGCCGATTGGGTGGCCGATGGCGATCGCCCCGCCGTTGACGTTGACGATCGCCGGATCCCAGCCGAGGTCCTTGTTGACGGCGCAAGCCTGCGCCGCAAAGGCTTCATTGGCCTCGACAAGATCGAGATCGCCGATCTTCCAGCCGGCCTTTTCCAGCGCCTTGCGCGAAGCCGGGATGGGACCGGAGCCCATGATCTTCGGATCGACGCCGGCCGTCGCCCAGGACACGATGCGGGCGAGCGGCTCGATACCGCGCCGCGAAGCCTCGGCTTCGCTCATCAGCAGGGCGGCCGCCGCGCCGTCGTTGATGCCGGAGGCATTGGCGGCCGTGACGGTGCCGTCCTTGTCGAAGGCGGGACGCAGCTTCGCCATGGTCTCGAGCGTCGCGCCGTGACGGATATATTCGTCGGCATCGACGGTCACGTCGCCCTTGCGCGTCTTCACCACGAAGGGGACGATCTCGTCCTTGAAGCGGCCTTCCTTCTGGGCCGCCTCGGCCTTGTTCTGCGAGGCGACGGCGAAGGCGTCCTGCTCGTCACGCGAAAGCTGCCACTGGCGGGCGATATTCTCGGCGGTGATGCCCATGTGATAGCCGTAGAAGGCGTCCGTCAGGCCGTCCTTGATCATCGTATCGATCAGCTTGTAGTCGCCCATCTTCACGCCGCCGCGCAGATGGCCGCAATGGGGGGCCATCGACATGGATTCCATTCCCCCGGCCACGATGATCCGGGCGTCGCCGGTGGCGATCTGCTGCATGCCAAGCGCGACGGCGCGCAGGCCCGAACCGCAAAGCTGGTTCATGCCCCAGGCGGTCGCCTCCTGCGGCACGCCGGCTTTCATCGCCGCCTGGCGGGCCGGATTCTGGCCCTCGCCGGCCGACAGGACCTGACCGAGAATGACTTCGTCGACCTCGCCCGCGGCCACGCCCGCGCGCTCCAGAACGGCCGTGACGGCCGTCGCCCCGAGTTCATGGGCGGGCGTTCCGGCGAAAGCCCCGTTGAAGGAGCCGACCGCCGTGCGGGCGGCGCTGGCGATGACGATGGACGGAGTGCTCATGGAATGCTTCCTCAGTTCTTGTTGCCGTCTGGCGGGCAAAGGTCCGGGCGCGGGAAGCGCCGGGCAGTTCTCCCTGTGATCGAAACTGGCAAAGCCGCAGGGGAGAGTCAAACGGGATGTCGCCTCGGCGAAGGTTTCCGCGGCGGCAGTCGTCATCGGTGTCGGGGAAACACGCCGCAACGCACAATATCGATTGTCAGGTCGCCTTTTTTGCGGATACTCGGCACGATCCTTATAAAAACGAGATACGGGAACGAGGAGGTCCGGGGATGGCGAAGAACGACGGGCAGATTGTCATCAAGAAATACGCCAATCGCCGGCTCTACAATACCGGGACGAGCACCTATGTGACGCTCGACGATCTCGCCGTGATGGTCAAGAAAGGGGAGGATTTCATCGTCCAGGACGCCAAGTCCGGCGATGACATCACCCATTCCGTGCTGACGCAGATCATCTTCGAACAGGAAACCAAAACCGGCAACACATTGCTGCCGATCTCCTTCCTGCGCCAGCTCATCTCCTATTACGGCGACCAGATGCAGATGGTGGTTCCAACCTATCTGGAACATTCCATGCAGGCCTTTGCCGATCAGCAGACCCAGATGCGCGAGCAGATCAGCAAGGCCTTCGGCGACACCCCGGTCGGCAAGAACCTGCAAGCGCCGATGCAACTCGTCGAGGAACAGGTGCGCCGCAATACCGAGATATTCCAGCAGGCCATGCGGATGTTCTCGCCCTTCGCCGCCGGCGCTGTACCGCCGAAGGAACCCCGCAAGGCCGAGGCGAAGGACATCGACGAACTGAAGGCGCAGCTTCGCGCCCTACAAGCCAAGCTGGACGATTTCGGCTGAGAACCCGGATCGGCCTAGAGGCCGATCGACACATCCCGGCTTGCGGTGCGGATGGAGACGGCGAAGCCGGCGACGACATCGATCAGCGATATCGTCATCAGGATGAAGAAGACCTGCGTGGCGGCGCCCGGCACCAGCAGGAATTCCACCAGAAAGACCACGAACAGCACCATCGACAGCATGTGGTCGACAAGCGCCCGCGAACCGGGCCGCGTCGCCTTGAGGATCTCCACGAAAAGCAGCGCCAGCGCGATGACGATCAGCAGATCGCCGAAGGAAAGCGTCCAGGTCGCGCCGGAAAGCATGTCCACCGCCAGCACGGGACCGCCCAGCACGGCGATGCCGCCGCCGGACAGCCCGCCCATGGCGAGATTGTAGAGGGCGAAGGGAACGATCAGCAGCGGTATGGCCAAAAACAAGACGGGACGCTCCCTACTTTAAGTTTCCACCGGCCAGGGCGGGATCGCCGCACGCCTTCGCCGACCCTGCCTTACCCCATGAAGACGGGCAGGAAAATGTCGGCCGAAAAAGAAAGGGGCCGGTCGAACCGGCCCCGATCTCGATTAAATGCGGTGGAGGCGCTTATGCGCTTTCCTTCGGCGTCAGCACCTGACGGCCACGATACATGCCGGTCTTCAGGTCGATATGATGCGGCCGACGCAGTTCGCCGGAGTTCTTGTCTTCGATGTAGGTCGAACCCTTGAGAGCATCCGCGGAACGGCGCATGCCGCGCTTGGACGGGCTCGTTTTTCTTTTCGGTACAGCCATTTCACTACTCCACGGTATCGACGACCCTGTCCGTGGCCTTGGCGCGGCCGGCAAAGACATGTCTTTTTCTCGGAAATTTGGCGGGCTTATACATGGCCGGGCAACGTTTGACCAGTCCCCGGGCAGATTTTTTCGCGCTCCCCGCGCCCGCGCCATCGCCGCCGTCCGGCCCGGGCGGCGAAGCCGACGGGATGAACCGGTCCCGCCTCAATCATAAAGGCATTTGACATAATCGCCGGAACGGCTGGCGCGGCGCTCGATCAGCGCGGCGAGACGTTGCAGGCCGCGGCCGGGCTTGCTGGCATTGCGCTCGTAGGGATTGGGCAGCGACACGGCGAGAAGGGCGGCCTGGCGGCGCGAAAGCCCGGCGGCGGGGACCTTGAAATGATGTTGCGCAGCCGCCTCGATGCCGTAGATGCCCGGCCCCCATTCGGCGATATTGAGATAAATCTCCATGAGCCGCCGCTTGCTCCAGACGAAATCCGCAACGACGGCGAGCGGCATTTCCATCACCTTGCGCAGAAACGACCGGCCGTTCCACAGGAACAGGTTCTTCGCCGTCTGCATGGGGATGGTGCTCGCCCCGCGCGTCGTTTCTCCGGCAAGCGCGTCATTGACCACGGCGCGCATCTCGCCCCAGTCGATGCCCGCGTGGCGACAGAACTGCCCGTCCTCCGACATCATCACCGCCCGCACCAGATTGGGCGAGATATCCTGAAAATCCACCCATTGGCGATCATAGCCGCGCAACAGCACGAGATCGCGCAGCATCAGCGTCGAGACGGGCCGCACGAAATCGAACGCATAGAGGAGGATGACGACATAGGGCAGCGCCAGAAACGCGAGAAAGGCGAGGGCGAGGCGCCGCAGGAGCCGGCGGGGCCGTTTCGCCGAGCCGGCCTCCCTCCCGCCCCGCAACTGCCTGTCCGTGCGTGTTTCCGGTGCGATTTCCAAAAGCGGGCGCCCGTCCTTCCATGATTGCGCCTTCATAACCGCTCGAGCGCGCGAAAACCAGTGCGAGGGGCGATTCTTTGCTGCGGTCCCGGCATCGCCGTTGCCTCCGGCGGGAAGCCATGCCAAAGAGCAGGCATGAGTGCGCGTTACGAAGAGTTCCAGGCCCGCCTCGGGGCCAATGCGGCGGCGATCGAGGCGACGCTGTCCACGATGCTTTCTCCGCAGATCCGGCATGACGAGATCGCCCGGCCAGAGTCCCTTCTGGCGGCCATGCGGCACGGAGCCCTGAACGGCGGCAAGCGGCTTCGCCCATTCCTCGTCATCGAAACGGCGGCGCTGTTTGCCGGCGCCGACCGCAAGGCCGCATTGCGCATCGGGGCGGCGCTCGAATGCGTCCACTGCTATTCGCTGGTGCATGACGACCTGCCGGCCATGGACGACGACACCGTGCGGCGCGGCCAGCCGACCGTGCATGTCGCCTTCGACGAGGCGACGGCGATCCTTGCCGGCGACAGCCTGCTGACGCTCGCCTTCGATATCGTCGCCGCTCCGGAAACCCCGCTTGCCGACGGCATCAAGACGCAGATCGTGCTCGCACTCGCGCGCGCCGCCGGCGTCGGCGGCATGGCGGGAGGCCAGGCGCTCGATCTTGCCGCCGAGACGAAGGCCCCGGACGAGGCCGGCATCGTCACCTTGCAGGCGATGAAGACCGGGGCGCTCCTGCGCTTCGCCTGCGAGGCGGGGGCGATCCTCGCCGGCGCGGAGGCCGGGGACCGCGCGACGCTGCGCCGTTACGGCGAGCGCATCGGCCTTGCCTACCAGATTGCCGACGATCTTCTCGACCTGACGGCCGACGCCGAGGTCATGGGCAAGGCGACCGGCAAGGACGCCCGGCGCGGCAAGGCCACGCTCGTCTCGCGGCGCGGGCAGGACTGGGCGAGGACCCGCCTCGACGAGCTGGCGGCGGAAGCCGAGGCGCTGCTTTCTCCCTTTGGCGCACGGGCCGGCATTCTCGTCGAGGCCGCGCATTTCATCGCAAACCGCAGGAACTGACCGCATGAGCAAGTTCTGGTCCCCCGTCGTCGGCAGGCTCAGCCCCTATGTGGCGGGCGAACAGCCCCGCATCGATAACCTGCTCAAGCTCAACACCAATGAGAACCCCTACGGCCCCTCTCCGAAGGCGATCGGGGCGATGCAGGCGGCCATCGCCGACAGCCTGCGGCTCTATCCCGATCCGGCGGCACTGGCGTTGCGCCAGGCGATCGCCCGCCTCCACGGCGTTGCCGCCGACGAAGTCTTCGTCGGCAACGGCTCGGACGAGGTCCTGGCGCATGCCTTCGTCGCGCTTCTGAAGCAGGACGAACCGCTTCTCTATCCGGATATCACCTACAGCTTCTACCCCACCTATTGCCGCCTGTTCGATATCGAGGCCGAGGAAATTCCGCTGAAGGACGATTTCACCGTCGATCCGGCCGATTACCGGCGGCGCTGCGGCGCGATCATCCTGCCGAACCCCAATGCGCCGACCGGCATCGGCCTGCCGCTGTCGCAGATCGAGGCGCTGGTCGCCGGACATCCCGACCGGCCGGTGGTGCTTGACGAAGCCTATATCGACTTCGGCGGCGAGAGCGCCATTCCGCTCACCCGCACTTACCCGAACCTGCTCGTCATCCACACCCTGTCCAAATCGCGCTCGCTGGCCGGCTTGCGCGTCGGCTTCGCCATCGGCCAGCGACCGCTGATCGAGGCGCTGGAGCGGGTTAAGGACAGTTTCAATTCCTATCCTGTCGACCGCATCGCCCAGGCCGGCGCGACGGCCGCCATCGAGGACAGGGACTGGTTCGACACCACACGGAACAAGGTGATGGAATCGCGCGAACGGGTGAGCGGAGTCCTTCGCCAGCACGGTTTCGAAGTCCTGCCCTCGCAGGCGAATTTCGTCTTCGCCCGCCATCCGGATCATGACGGCGCGGCGCTGGCGAAGACGCTTCGCGAGCGCGCGATCCTGGTGCGCCATTTCGCACGGCCCCGCATCGCCGATTTCCTGCGCATCACCATCGGCACGCCGGCGGAATGCGACCGGCTGATCGCGGCGCTGGACGAAATCGTCTGAAAGACGGAACGGGGAGCGATCGCCGTCGCCTTGCCTGACGATGGCATCGTGATGGCGGCGGATCGCCGCCGGCGCGCCGGCTATTCGGCCGCCGCCCGGCCCTCGCCGTAACGTTTCTCGATATACGCGCCGACGAGTTTCTCGAATTCGCCGGCAATATCGGTGCCGCGCAGCGTCATCGCCTTCCGGCCGTCGATATACACCGGAGCGGCCGGCAATTCGCCGGTGCCGGGCAGCGAGATGCCGATGTCCGCATGCTTGCTTTCGCCGGGTCCATTGACGATGCACCCCATGACGGCGACCTTCAGCGCCTCGACGCCCGGATATTTCTCACGCCAGACCGGCATGTTCTTGCGGATGTCGTCCTGGATCTTCTGGGCGAGTTCCTGGAACACCGTGGAGGTCGTGCGGCCGCAGCCTGGACATGCGGCAACGACGGGAACGAACTGGCGGAAGCCCATGACCTGCAACAGTTCCTGCGCCACCTGCACTTCGCGGGTGCGGTCACCGCCGGGCTCCGGCGTCAGCGAGATGCGGATCGTGTCGCCGATCCCCTGTTGCAGCAGGATGCCGAGCGAGGCCGAGGAGGCGACGATGCCCTTGGTGCCCATGCCGGCCTCGGTGAGCCCGAGATGCAGCGCATGGTCCGAACGCGCCGACAGCATGGCGTAGACGGCGATGAGGTCCTGTACGGCGGACACCTTGGCCGAAAGAATGATGCGGCTTCGCGGCAGGCCGATCTCCTCGGCAAGCGCCGCCGACAGCAGTGCCGACTGGCAGATCGCCTCGCGCATCACCTCCTGGGCGGTCAGCGGAAACCCCTCCGCCTGGTTCTCGTCCATCAGGCGGGTGAGCAGTTCCTGGTCGAGCGAGCCCCAGTTGACGCCGATGCGTACGGGCTTGTCGTAGCGGGCCGCCGTTTCGACGATCGCCGCGAACTGCTTGTCCTTCTTGTCCTTGAAGCCGACATTGCCGGGATTGATGCGATATTTCGCCAGCGCCTCGGCACAGGCCGGATGGTCGGCGAGCAGCTTGTGGCCGATATAGTGGAAGTCTCCGACCAGCGGCACGTCCATGCCGAGACGGAGCAGCCGCTCGCGGATCTTCGGCACCGCCGCCGCACTCTCGTCCCGGTCGACCGTGATACGCACGATCTCGGATCCGGCGCGGGAAAGAGCGGCGACCTGCGCCACCGTCGCGTCGATATCCGCCGTATCCGTATTGGTCATCGACTGGACGACGACGGGCGCGCCGCCTCCCACCATGACGCCGCCGACATCGACGCCGACGGACGGACGCCGCGGCTTCGGTTCAAAGTCGAAGGAAAAAGACATGACGAGGAGCCTCTTGGCTTGCGAAGGCGGCCATGCGCCGGCCGGGCGCGGCCTTTGCCTTCACGTGGATCAGGATCGTAGCCTTGTCAACCTTGGAGATGGCCGGCACGCGAGGATGTGATCGCGCCATCCGCCGCGCCGCTGTCCTCAGTTCCGGTCCGCCACATCCGCATGGACGGCGTGATGCGATAGCGACAGCACCACGATGAACAGCACCGGCAGCATGGTGAAGATCAGGGCGAAGCCGGTGTGTTCGGCGACGAAGCCGATGACGGACGGAGCAAAGAGCGAGCCGGAGTAGCCCATCACGGTCGTGACGGAAAGCGCCACCCCTTGCGCGAAACCCGGCAGGTTGCCGGCGGCCGAAAAGGCGATGGGCACCATATTGGAGATACCGACACCGCAAAGCGCAAAACCCGCCATGGCGATCCAGGCGTTGGGCGCCGTGCCCGCGATGATCATGCCGGCGGCGGCCGTCAGGGTGCAGAAGCGCAGCGTCCTGACCGCACCGAACCGGTCGCGCACATGGTCGCCGGCAAAGCGCATGACGGCCATGGTGAGCGAGAACGCGCCGAACGCGAAACCGGAAAGCGCCAGCGACGCGCCAAGCTCCTCACGCAGATAGAGCGCGCCCCAGTCGAGGATCGAGCCTTCCGGCACCATGGAGAACAGCGCCATGACGCCGATCAGCCACGGCAGCGGCGTCAGCGGCAGGCGCACTTTCTGCCGCTCCTCGCTGGGATGCGGCGCGTCGGGCAGGACGGCGGGCCAGATCACCGCCAGCATGGCGACGCCGGCCAGCGTGAGCAGGATGGCATGGCCGAGGACGCCGACCGTCTCGATCAGGAAACCGCCGGTGATGGCGCCGATGAACGCGCCGAGGCTCCAGAAGGCGTGGCAGGAGGACATGATCGCCCGGCGCATCCTTTTCTCCACCTCGACGGCATTGCCGTTCATCGCCACATCCATCCCGCCCATCAGCCCGCCGAAGAGGAAGATGGCGACGGCCCCCGCCGGAACCGAGGTGGCCAGCGACAGGGGCAACATCGTGGTGAGGAACAGCACGGTCACACCCCGGAGAATGCGGGTGCTGCCGAAATGGGCGATCAGCACGCCGACGACCGGCATCAGCACCAGCGAGCCGATGCCGAAACACATGATCATCAGGCCGAGACCGGATTCGGAAAGCGACAGACGGCTGGCGAATTCGGGGATCTTCGGCGCCCATGCGCCGGCGAAAGTGCCGTTCAGCAGAAACAGGCCTGAAATGGCCAGACGGATCGGCGGAAAGGCCGTCCGGGAAGCCGGCTGGCCGGCCAGGGGCGTTTCGGAAGATGTCATCGTGTTGTCCATCGATATCTCGGGAGGAATGCTCAAGCGTCGGGCGATCGTTCGGCTGCGTGTTCGTCTTTCAGATTTCCGGCGCTATCCCCGCCGTAACGCCGGGCGGTCGTACCGTTTTCCCGGCGGGCTTTCATTTGGCGCGAAGGATCTCGATACCGGCGGAGGCAAGCCGGGCCACCGCGACGGCATCGGCGTCCCTCTCGAGCACTGCGCGGGCGACGCCGGTCAGGGAAACCACCGGATAGGGCGCGGCGGTCGAGAACTTCTCGTTGGTGAGCGCCACGAGAAGCCAGCGGCTCAGCGAAGCGACAAAGCGCTTGAACTCGGCTTCCTCGAAACTGTGGGCCGTGACGCCCGCTTCCCGGTCGATGCCGCAAACGCCGAGCACGAAGACGTCGGGACGGAAGCTCTCGCAGTCGCGCATGGCCTTCGCGCCGATGGCCGCGCCGGCGCGCGGATCGATCGTCCCGCCGATCTGGATGGTGGCGATGCCGCGCTCGATCAGAACGGCGGCGATGGCCGGCGCATTGGTGGCGACGGTGAGATCGTCCGAAGCCGCAAGCGCCCGCGCGATGGCGAGATTGGTGCTGCCGGCGTCGAGGAAGACGGCCGAGCCCGCCGGGATCGCGCGCGCCGCCGCGCGCGCCAGGGCGGCCTTGCGGTTGCCGTCGCCGGCCTGCGGCCGGATCGACAGGCGCGCCGGCGCAACGCGCAAGGCGCCGCCATAGACCCGCCGGCAGAGGCCGGACGCCGCCATTTCGCGCAAGTCACGGCGGATCGTGTCCTCGGACACGCCGAGTTCCTGCGCCAGTTCGGCGGCGATCACCCGCCCGGAATGATCGAGGCGCTGGCAGATAAGATCCTGCCTTTCGCCGAGAAGAAGATCCTGCCCTGACATGACAACGCCCGATTATGCACAATCCGGCGACAATCTGCATGAATCGGCATGGGCGTCAACGGAGGAATTTGCGCCTGGCAGACCGCGCCGGTGGAGACGCACCCGAAAAACCGCGGGCTTCATGCAAAAACCCCGCCGTTTCCGACGGGGTTTTTCTATCTCATTCGTGACCTGAAACGCTTATTCGCGGTTTCCGAGGAAGCGCAGCAGGAACAGGAAGAGGTTGATGAAGTCGAGGTAGAGCGTCAGCGCGCCCATGATGGCCTTGCGCCCGGCCACGACGTCGTCATCGGCCTCGAAGTACATTTCCTTGATCTTCTGCGTATCCCAGGCGGTGAGGCCTGCGAAGACCAGAACGCCGATGGCGGAGACCGCGAAATCGAGCGCCGAGGACTGAAGGAACAGGTTGACGAGCGAGGCGATGATCAGGCCGAACAGGCCCATGATCAGGAACGATCCCATCGCGGAGAGATCACGCTTCGTCGTGTAGCCGAAGAGCGATAGTGCGCCGAAAGCCGCCGCCGAGACGAAGAAGGTCTGCGTGATGCTGGCGCCCGTATAGACCAGGAAGATCGACGAAAGCGACAGGCCCATCAGCCCGGCATAGACCCAGAACGTCGTCTGGGCGGCCGGAACGCTCATCGTATGAATGCGGAAGCTCATGAAGAAGACGAGCGCGAGGGGGGCGAGCATCACCACCCATTTCAGCGGGCTGACGTAGATCGCCTGACCGAAGGCCGTGAGCTGGCCGCCGGAGAAGGCCGCCTGCGAAGCGAAATAGGCGACAAAGCCGGTGATCACCAGACCGAGCGCCATCAGATTGTAGACCCGCAGCATATAGGTGCGCAGGCCCTCGTCGATGACGGCGCCGGCCCGCGCGCCGGGACTCGCCGTTCGGGTTTGATAGTTGCGGAGATCTGCCATGTTTTCCTCTCAATAAAGTCCCGTGGGGTATCTACGGTGTCGGGCGCGCTCCACCGACGGATCGGGAAAGCGCCCAGGCGCCGCTGCGGGGCTTCAGCTTGCCTGCCGCAAATATGAGTATGATTTGTTTCCTGCACAAGTGCTTAAGACACCGATCACAATTCCTTGAGCACCGGCGCGGCCTTCTGCCCCAGGACGCGCCAGGTGCCGGCCAGCCCGATTCCCACGGTCACGATGAGCGCAAGGCCGAGGGTCGCCAGCGCCACGTCCGGCAGGAAATGCGATGGCAGCGTCATGATCCGGCTGACCACGAACCAGGCGGCGACGCCACCGGCCAGAAGCGAGAAGACGGCGGTGGCAAGGCCAAGCATCATATATTCATAGATGAAGGCGCGCATGAGCTTGCCGCGCGTCGCGCCGAGCGTCTTCAGCACCACCGCATCATGCACGCGCGCCCGGTTGCCGGCGGCGAGCGCACCGGAGAGCACCAGCACGGACGCCACGAGGGCGACGGCGGCGGCGGCGCGAATGGCGGTCGCCAATTGCCCCACCAGTTCGTTGATCACGTCCAGCGCGTCCTTCACCCGGACGCTGGTGATCGTCGGATAGGCGCTGGTGACGGCTTTCAGCGTCGCCGCCTCCTCGGCGGCGCTGGCGGCGGGATCGATCACCGTGGCGAGCCAGGCGTGCGGCGCGCCGGCGAAGGTGTTCGGCGAGAAGACCATCACGAAATTGATCGACAGCGATTCCCATTCGACCGTGCGGAAGCTCGCGATGCGCGCCGTGACGTTGCGGCCCAGCACGTTGACGGTCACCGTATCGCCGATCTTCAGGCCGAGTTCACGTCCCTCTTCCTGCGAGAAGGAGACGAGCGGTTCGCCGGAATAGTCCTCCGGCCACCAAGCGCCTTCCGTCAGCTGCGAATTTTCCGGCGTGCGCTTGGCATAGGTGATCCCGCGGTCGCCGCGCAGCACCCATTGGCCCTTGGGCGGTATGTCCCGTTTCGCCACGTCCACGCCATCAAGGGCGACGATGCGGCCGCGCAGCATGGGCACCTCGATGAGCTTGCCGTCCGGCATGGAGCGTTGCACCAGTTCGCGGAACCCGTCGAGTTCGCTGCCTTGGATATCGACGAAGAAGAAGTTGGGCGCGCGGTCGGGCAGGTTGCCGGTCAGCTCCCGCCGCAGGTTGCCGTCGATCAGCGCCAGCGTGACCAGCAGGGTCAGCCCCAACCCGAGCGACAGCACGACGGAGGCGGTGAGTGCGCCGGGACGGCGGATATTGCCGATGGCGAGCCGCAGCGCCGGCGAATGCACCGGCGGCGCCCGATGGGCGAGCGCCGTCACCGCCCATGCCACGCTGCGCAGCACCACGAAGGCGAAGGCGATCGCCGTAAGGAAGGTGACGGCGATGAAGCGGTCATAGGCGGTAAGGATCGCAAGCGCTGCCAGCAGGGCCATAAGCGCCGCCGCACCGAGAAGATAGGGCCACCCCGGCAGCCGCGCCTTCTCGAAGCCCTGCTCGCGGAAGAGCGCCGTCGCCGGCACTTCGCGGGCATGACCAAGCGGCAGGATGGCGAACGCCAGCGCCGTCACGAGGCCGAAGACGGCGGCAGCCATCAGCGCGGACGGGTAGAGCGTCGTTTCGGCCGGCACCGGCAGGACGTCGGAAAGGAAACCCATGGCGATGAAGGGGGCCACCGCGCCGAGAACCAGTCCGATCGTGATGCCGATGGCGGCGATCAGCACGATCTGCGTGAGATAGATCGTCACGACCAGAAAGGCCGGCGCACCGAGGCATTTGAACGTGGCGATGACCGGCCGCTTCGAATCGAGGAAGGCGCGCACCGCATTCGCCACGCCGACGCCGCCGACGATCAGCGCCGTCAGCCCGACCAGCGTCAGGAACTGCGAGAAGCGGGCGATATTGTTGGCAAGGGCGGGAGCCGCATTGGCGGCGGTGCGGATCGACCAGCCCGCCTCGGGGAAGGCGGCGTTCGCCCGATCCTGAAGCCCCGGCAGTTCGCGCGCCGGATCGGCAAGACGGATCTTATACGCATGTTCGACAAGACTGCCGGTCTGCACGAGCCCGCTTTCCGCAAGGGCATCGCCGGAGACGACAAGGCGCGGCGCAAGCCCGAAACCCTCCGACACGGCATCGGGTTCGCGCACAAGCGTCGCAGCCACCGTCAGCCGGGCGGTTCCGACGAGAAACGTATCGCCCGGCGCAAGGCCCAGCCTGTCGAGAAGCAGCGGCGCGACGATGGCCCCATAGGCGCCGTCCTTTTCCGCCAGCAGGTCCGCGGTCGGCCGCTGCGGCGCGGTCTCCAGACCGCCGTAGAGAGGATAGGCGTCATCGACAGCCTTGACCTCGACCAGCGTCTGGTCCGAGCCGTCGGCACGGCGCGCCATGGAGCGCAGACCCGTGGAGACCGCGACTGCGCCGAGACCGTCGAGATAACGGCGCTCCTCCGGCGTGACGGTACGGTTCGTCAGCTTGAAGCGCACGTCGCCGGCCAGGAGCGTCTGGCCCTGGCTGGCGAGCGCGCGCGTGATGGCGGTGGAAACCGAATTGACGCCGGCGATCGCCGCGGTGCCGAGCGCGATGCAGGCGAGAAAGATATAGAAACCGTGAAGGCCGCCGCGCATTTCGCGAAGCGCCAGCCGGAAGGCAAGTGGAAACCGCGCGAACGCCGCGGCGATCCTCATGCCGGCACCGTCTGCGCGGGCGTGGCCGGCTGCCCGGCGGCGACGATCTCGCCCGAGCGCATCCGCACCTGCCGCCCGCAGCGCGCGGCGAGCGCCGGATCATGGGTCACCAGCACCATCGTCATGCCCCGCTCGGCCTGTTTCGAAAAGAGCAGGTCGGCGACCTGGCGACCGGTCTCGCCGTCGAGATTGCCGGTCGGCTCATCGGCGATCAGCAGTTTCGGCATGGGCGCCAGCGCCCGGGCGATCGCCACGCGCTGCTGCTCGCCGCCGGAAAGCTGGCCGGGATAATGGGTGAGCCGCTCGCCAAGGCCGACGGCCTCCAGCTCGCGCCGGGCGATGGCGAAAGCGTCGCGCACATTGGCCAGTTCCAGCGGCACCGCCACGTTCTCCAGCGCCGTCATGTTCGGAATGAGGTGGAAGGACTGGAAGACGATGCCGATGTTGCGTCCCCGGAAATCGGCGACCGCGTCCTCGCTCAAATGCGTGAGGTTCACGTCGTCGATGACGATCTCGCCGCCATCCAGCCGTTCCAGACCGGCCAGAACCATCAGCAACGTCGACTTTCCCGAGCCCGAGGGACCGACGATGCCGACCGATTCGCCTGCCGATATCTGGAGGTCGATCTCCTTGAGGACATGCACGGCGGCGGCCGCCCGGCCCAGCGTCAGGTCGGCTTTTTTCAGGTCGATCATGGTTTTGGCCAAGGAATTCTGCCCTATATGCGGATAAGAATCGGAATGCTTGCAATCTAGGATCAGCCCCATGCCGTTTAAAGCCGCCTGCGGTATTTTCGCCGCGCTCGCGATCACAGCTTTGTTATCCGTCGGCGCCGCGCGCGCGGAGCCGCTGCGGCTCGTCGGTTTCGGCGACAGCCTGATGGCCGGCTATCTTCTGCCGGCCAACGATGCCTTTCCGGTTCGCCTGGAGGCGGCGCTGCGCGAGAAGGGCTATGACGTGGAGATCGCCAATGCCGGCGTGTCGGGGGACACCACCTCCGGCGGGCTCGCCCGTCTCGACTGGTCCGTGCCGGAGGGCACGAAAGGGGTCATTCTCGAACTTGGCGCCAACGACGCGCTGCGCGGCATCGCGCCGGAGGAAAGCGAGAAGAACCTCGACGCCATGGTGACGCGGCTGAAGGAGCGCGGCATCGCGGTCCTGCTCGCCGGCATGCTCGCGCCGCCGAACATGGGTCCCGATTACGAGGAGCGCTTCAACGGCATCTATCACCGGCTTGCCGAAAAACACGGCGTACCCCTCTACCCCTTCTTCCTCGACGGCGTCGCGGGAGAGGCGAAGAGGCAGCTCGAGGACGGCATGCACCCGAACGCCGAGGGCGTGGACGTCATGGTCCGTTCCATCCTGCCGACGGCCGAAGCCTTCGTCCGCTCGCTCGCGGCGTCTCCCTGACGATTTTTGCGGTTGCGAAATAGGGGTTGCGCAAATCGGCAAGGCATGATTCGCTGCACCCACTGTCCAGTCAGGGGAGAGCTCGCCATGCCGAGACTTTTCGTTGCCCTCGAAGTGCCGCGCAATGCGGCGCTGAGCCTCTCTCTCCTGAGAGGCGGCCTTCCGGGAGCCCGCTGGATCGACGTGGAGAACTTCCACATCACCCTGCGCTTCATCGGCGATATCGACGGCCGCACCGCCGACGAGGTGGTCGACGCGCTCGACCGCATCGAGCGCCCCGAGTTCCAGCTCGCGCTGGCCGGCATGGGCTCCTTCGGTTCCAAGAAGCCGCATTCGATCTTCGCCGGCGTGAGCCCGGCGCCGGAAATGTTCGCCCTCCAGGGGGAAATCGAGCGCCTCTGCCAGCGTCTCGGCCTTCCCGCCGATCCGCGCAAGTTCACACCGCATGTCACGATCGCGCGGCTGCGAAACGCCCGCACCGAGGATGTCGCGCGCTATCTTTCCGGACGCGGCGATTTCCACACCGCGACCTTCACGGCCAGCCGCTTCGTGCTGATGTCATCGAAGGAATCGGTCGGCGGCGGCCCCTATCTCACCGAGGAGATCTTCCCTCTCTACGAAACCCGCCCGGCCGGCGAAGCCGCCGAAATGGAGGCTCATCGATTCTAGAGCGGGATGCAGGCGGAAAAAGCCGCTCTGCGTTTTTCCGCATTCTGCTCTGCCGGCCACCGCTCCGTAATTTTGGCATGGTTTCTTGGCGAAATCCGCAAATCAGCATAGAGCGGAAGAAACGGATGCTTCGGAGCGCGATGACTAAGGCCGGCAGATCCTGTCGAGAAGCAAGGCCCGGCCGCCTATGGCGGCTGGCGGCGCTTTCGGCCGCGCTGACGGCGCTTGCCGTCTCCCTGTCCCTGGCCGCCGAACCGGAAGAGCCCGGCGTTACGCTTGAAAAAACCGCGTCGCTGCCGGCGACCGAGCGCGATCCGGCTGCCGCACTTGCCTTGCGCCGCGACAGCACGCGCCGCGAGCTGGAGGCCTTGTCGCAGTCGATCACCCTGTCCGAGAAAAAGACCGGGCAGCTCGAGGCGGAGATCGCCGCTCTGGAAAAGACCCGCCAGTCGCTGCGCGACGCCATCGTCCGCTCGGCCGCGCTGCGCAAGGACATGGAGGAAAAAATCCTCGCCGGGGAGAAGCGACTGGAGGGCATGCGCGAGAGGGAAGCGGGCGTGCGCGCCTCGCTCCACGAACGTCGCGGCCTGCTTGCCGAAGTGCTGGCCGCGCTGCAACGCATGGGGCGCAATCCGCCGCCGGCGCTGCTGGTGAAGCCGGAGGACGCGCTTGCCTCGGTGCGCAGCGCCATCCTGCTGGGCGCGGTGGTGCCCGGCATCCGCAGCGAGACGGAGGAACTGGCGACCGATCTTGCCGCGCTCGCCGCGGTGAAGGTGGAAATCGGCAAGGAGCGCAGCGCACTGGCGGAGGCCATGCGCCTGCGCGCCGAGGAGGAGAAACGCTCCGAGCTTCTGGTCGCCGAAAACGAGGCGCTTGCCGAAACGAACAGCCGCACGCTGGCCGCCGAGCGCCGCCGCGCGGAGGAACTCGCCGCCCGGGCGACAAGCCTCGAAGGCCTGATCGGCAGCCTGGAGCGGGAAATCGGCTCGGTGCGGGACGCCGCCGCCCTCGCCCGGGCGAAGGAGGAGGAGCGGCGCAACCAGAGCGAGGCCGAGCGCGAGAGGGCGCGCGCGCGCGCCCGTGACAGCGTGCCCGACAAAAACCGCATTGCGCCGGCATATGAATTCTCGCAGTTGCAGAGCAGGCTCGACCATCCCGTGGCTGGCGACGTTCTGCGCCGCTTCGGCGATGCGGACGGGACAGGCCATGATTCGCAGGGCATGATCCTGGCGGCCAATCCCGGCGCACTGGTGACGGCTCCCGCCGATGGCTGGATCGTCTTTGCGGGCACGTTCCGCAGTTACGGTCGAATGATCATTCTGAACGCCGGCGAGGGCTATCATCTCGTCCTTTCCGGCATGGATCGGGTGAGCGTGCGGGAAGGTCAGTTCGTCGTGGCGGGCGAGCCGCTCGCGGTGATGGGAGAAAAGAGGGTGGCGAGCGTCAACGCATTGGCGCTGGAAACCGACAGGCCGACACTTTACATTGAATTTCGAAAGAACGGAAAACCGGTTGATTCCCGGCCCTGGTGGTCCGTCAGGGAATCTGGAAAGGCACGCAATGATACGTAGGGCTTCACTCGTTCTCGTCGGTGCACTCATGGGTGCGACCGCCATGAGCGTCATCTATACGGCAACGCTGCCCGCGGAAGCCGCCGGCTCGTCGACCTATCGCGAGCTTTCCATCTTCGGCGACGTCTTCGAGCGCGTGCGCGCGCAATATGTGACGCCGCCGAAGGAAGATCAGCTCATCGAGAACGCCATCAACGGCATGCTCACCTCGCTCGATCCGCACTCCTCCTACATGAACGCCAAGGACGCGGAGGACATGCGCACGCAGACCCGCGGCGAGTTCGGCGGCCTCGGCATCGAGGTCACCATGGAGGACGAACTGGTCAAGGTCATCGCGCCGATCGACGACACGCCGGCGTCGCGCGCCGGCGTTCTGGCCGGCGACTTCATCTCGAAGATCGACGGCAAGGACGTGCGCGGCCTCAAGCTCGAGGAAGCCGTCGAGAAGATGCGCGGCGCCGTCAACACGCCGATCAAGCTGACGCTCATCCGCAAGGGCGCGGACAAGCCGATCGAACTGACCATCATGCGCGACATCATCTCCGTGAAGGCGGTGAAGTCCCGCGTGGAGAACGACGTCGGCTATCTGCGCGTCATCTCCTTCACCGAAAAGACCTATGACGATCTCGAAAAGGCGATCCTCAAGATCAAGGAGGAGGTCCCGGCCGACAAGCTGAAGGGCTATGTGCTCGACCTGCGGCTCAATCCGGGCGGCCTGCTCGACCAGGCGATCAATGTCTCCGACGCCTTCCTGGAGCGCGGCGAGGTCGTCTCGACCCGTGGCCGCAACGAGGACGAAACGCGCCGCTTCAACGCCTCGCCGGGCGACCTTTCCGACGGCAAGCCGGTGATCGTGCTGATCAACGGCGGCTCGGCCTCGGCCTCCGAGATCGTCGCCGGCGCGCTTCAGGACCTGCGCCGCGCGACGGTGGTCGGCACGCGATCTTTCGGCAAGGGCTCCGTGCAGACCATCATCCCGATGGGGGAGGCGGGTGCGCTGCGCCTGACGACGGCGCTCTATTACACGCCGTCCGGCAAGTCGATCCAGGGCACCGGCATCACCCCCGACGTCAAGATCGATCAACCGCTGCCGGCCGAATTGCAGGGCAAGCTCGAAAATGCCGGCGAATCCAACCTGCGCGGACACATCCAAGGTCAGGACGAGACGGAAGAGGGCTCCGGCTCCTCGGCCTATGTGCCGCCGGAAGCCGAGGACGACCTTCAGCTTCAGTATGCGCTGCAACTGCTGCGCGGCGAGAAGACCGACCCGTCCTTTCCGCCGAACCCCGAGAACGCCGCCCTGAAGAAGGCGGATCTGGAACCCTGACGCCGAAACCCTGACACCGGGAGCCGGTCCGCCGCCGACGGACCGGCTTTCGCTTCCCATCCCGCGCCGGCACGGACCGACCTTGGGCACAGACATCCACGCACCTCTCGGCCAGGACCGCAAGCCAAGGCCGGCCCCGGCCCCCTCGCGGTTGTCAGCGGGCGGGGTGTTTTTCGCCGCCGCCGCAATCGCAATGATCGGCTTTTCGACCTGGACGGCACTCCTTCCGAGCGGGCTGCGCACCGCCCTGCCGGAAATTTCCGCCATAGTTCCCGGCCCCGGGACCGAGGCGGCGACACCGCCGGGCGGGCCTGACAGCGGCCCCGGCGGGGTGCGGCGGGAAACGGGACTTTCCGGCGCAGGCGTCGAGCGCACGGTGACCGACGACGGCGCGATCGTCCGGACCTTCAAGCCACGCCCGCGCAACGGCGATGGACCGCTCGTCATCGAGGCGAGCCGCATCGGACAGGATCCGCGATCCGCCGCCTTCCCCAACGAGGACCTGCTGGAGGATACGCCGGAGGGCCGCCTGCCGATCGTCGGCAGCGACGGCACGCGCCCGATGGAGCAATACGCCCGCCCCTGGTCCGGCGCGCGGGCGACACGGATCGCCATCGTCGTCGGCGGCCTCGGCCTCAGCCAGACCGGCACGCAACGCGCCATTCGCGAACTGCCGGGGGAGGTCACGCTGGCCTTCGCCGCCAGCGGCAACAGCCTGCCGCGCTGGATGCAGGAAGCCCGGCGCGGCGGCCACGAGATCCTGTTGCAGATGCCGCTTGAGCCCTTCGACGCCGCAGACAGCGATCCCGGTCCCTATACGCTTCAGGTCGGCCGCAAGGCGGAACGGAACCTGGCCGACCTGCATCGCGCCATGGGACGCCTCACCAATTATACCGGCATCGTCAATCACATGGGCGGCCGCTTCCTCGCCGATGCCGACGCGCTGGAGCCGGTCATGCGCGACATCGCCGGACGCGGCCTGCTCTTCCTCGACGACGGCAGTTCGGCGCAATCGCTCTCCGGCACCATCGCCGGGGCGATCGAAGCGCCCTACGCTGTTGCCGATCTCCAGCTCGACGGCGAGCTTTCGCACGACACCATCCTGCGCAAGCTCGACGAACTGGAGCGGCTGGCACGGCGCAACGGCACGGCGATCGGCATCGCGTCCGCCTTCGATGAAAGCGTGGACGCGATCCGCGATTGGTGCGAAGAGGCGAGCGGCCGCGGAATCGAGATCGTCGGCGCGGCCGCACTGGCCGGAATCCCCGCGAAACGATAGGAATTTTTCATGGGCAAGGATTTCACGGGCAAGGAAAAGCGCAAGGCGGTTCGGGCCGAGGATCTGCCCTACCGCCCCTGTGTCGGCATCATGGTGCTGAACGCCGCCAACAGGGTCTGGGCAGGTCGGCGCATACCGGTCGGCAATTCGGAATATGACGGCTCGCCGCAACTGTGGCAGATGCCCCAGGGCGGCATCGACAAGGGCGAAGACCCCCTGGAGGCCGCTTATCGGGAACTCTACGAGGAAACCGGCATGAAAAGCGTCACGCTCATCGCGGATGCCGGACGCTGGATCAATTACGACCTGCCGCCGGAGCTTGTCGGCATCGGCCTGAAGGGCAGGTTTCGCGGCCAGACCCAGCGCTGGTTCGCCTTCCGTTTCGAAGGAAGCGAGAACGAGATCGCCATCAATCCGCCGCCGGGCGGCCATACGGCGGAATTCGACGCCTGGGACTGGAAATCGATGCGCGACCTGCCGGAGCTGATCGTTCCCTTCAAGCGCAAGGTCTATGAGGACGTCGTCGCGACCTTTGCGCATCTTGCCCCTTGAACCGGTCCTGCCGGCGGCGAGCGATCACGGCGGCCGGCCAGCCTTTCACGCCCCCCAAACAGGAAATCCCCGGACAAGCCGGGGATTTCGCAATCTGCAAATAGGTCCGGAAGACCCTATTCCGCTTCGTTGGCCGGAGCGGCGTTAAGCTGGCCGTATTTTTCCTCGCCGAGCTTGTCCAGCAATTCGAGCTGCGTCTCGAGGAAATCGATATGGCCTTCCTCGTCCGCTAGAAGCTCCTCGAACAGCTTCATGCTGACGTAGTCGCCCGCCTCGTGACAGATGTCGCGAGACTTCTTGTAGGCCGTGCGGGCGTCGTATTCGCCGGCAAGGTCGGCCTCCAGCACTTCCTTGACGTTCTGGCCGATGCGAAGCGGAGCCACCGTCTGAAGATTGGGGTGCCCTTCAAGGAAGATGATGCGCGTGACCAGCTTGTCGGCGTGGTGCATCTCCTCGATCGATTCCACGCGCTCCTTCTTGGCGAGAAGCGTGTAGCCCCAGTCTTCGAGAAGGCGGTAATGGAGCCAGTACTGGTTGACGGCGCCCAGTTCGAGATAGAGCGCTTCGTTAAGCTGCTCGATGACCTTTTTGTCGCCTTTCAAGATCCGCTCTCCTGTTTTCTTCATGGAATTGTTTGAGGCGGGTCATGAAATCAAATATCTCGTCATCCGTCGAGTGGCGACGGGCGTGATAGTTCTCGGTGGTGCGGATAATGATGTCGACGACGTTGGGAAAACAGCCGCAGCAACGGCCGCGCTTCTGCATCGCATGATAGACTTTTGCCGGCACGATGAGCTGCCAACAGTCCTCATCAAGGAGGCTGTCGATCGTCTCGATGATTTCCTGTTCGGTAATGAAGTTACAACTGCAAACCAGCATTTTGTCTTGCCTGCCATGCGCAACCGTCTGAATTTCCGGGATTAAGCAAAAGAAGATATTTCCTGTCAAGAATAAACATGTCAGCAACGTTGACACAGTTTTTTAGATTGCTTCTAAACTTGACAAAAGATATCGTATTTTCATGCGCTTAGAGCATGGTTTCTCGTCCAAAAGCCGGGTTCCGCGGATTTTCGGTCGCCGATCACATTTTGTTGCATCGCCCCTTTCGAGGGGATTCCCGGACGGGCCGCCGGCGCGATGCCGCCAAGCATTGGAAGAGATGAATTCAACTCTCGAAAAACGGGAGAAATCGTCTATATGACGGGCATAAGGAGTATCTATGGCCCAGATTGACCTGACCGACGATTGGCGCACGCGTCATGCCCCGACGATCAGCGCGTTCGAATCGCTGGCGCTTGAGGCCTATGGCCATCTGCCGGAGGATTTCCGCGCGCTGACCGGCAACCTCATCATCGAGATTTCGGAGTTTCCGAGCGACGACGTCTTCGACGACATGGCGCTCGAAACCCCTTTCGATCTTCTCGGCCTTTTCGAAGGTCGCGGCATCGGCGAGCGCTTCACCGTCGAGACCGGGGAGATGCCAAACCGCATCACGCTCTACCGCCGCCCGATCCTCGACTATTGGGCGGAAAACGAGGAAACGCTGGGCGATATCATCAGCCATGTCCTCATTCATGAGATCGGCCATCATTTCGGCCTGTCGGACGACGACATGGAGCGTATCGAGGCAAGCGCCGAGATTGCGGCGGGCTGACGCGCGCCACCAGCGCCGTCACGGGTAAAAATCCGGAGGAGGGGCTTTCCGGCCTCGGGCCGCCCGTCTGCCGAGGCCGGTTCCGGTTTTCCCAGGTTCGGCAGAACCTCTCTTAGCCGCATTTCCGGACGCAAAACCGCTTCGCACTTTTGCGGGAAATGCTCTATTGCTCGGAAAGCTTCATATCCGGCGAATAATCCCGGCCCGGAACGTCTTTCACCACCGCCTGACCGCACTGCATCTGCCGCGCCGCGCCGTTATAGGCATAGCTTGGAGAGCCGTGCAGTTCCCAGCCCCTGCTCAGGGCCAGCGTCACCTTGTGGCAGAAGGAGGCGTCGTCCGGCCCGGTGAGGAAACGATAGACCTTCATGATTTCTTCTTCCTCTCGTTGATCAGGTCGGCCCTGGCGAGAACACGCTCGGCCTGTTCGGCATGCAGTTTCTCGACCATGCGGCCGCGCAGGCTGACGACGCCCTTGCCGGCGTTCTCCGGCGCGCCGAAGGCGGCGACGATGGCAAGCGCTTCCGCGGCCTCGGCCTCGCCGACGCCATAGGCGTCGTTGGCCGCCGCGATCTGCGCCGGGTGGATCAGCATCTTTCCGTCGAAACCCATCAGGCGGCCCTGCCGGCATTCCGCCTCCAGCCCGTCCGTGTCGGAAAAATCATTGAAGACGCTGTCGATAACGTCGAGCCCGGACGCCCGCGCCGCCACGATAACCTGAAGGAGAAGGGGGACGAGGAAGGGACGGCCGGGAATATCGGCGATCCCGGTTTCCTTGCGCAGGTCGTTGAGGCCGACGACGAAACAATCGAGCCGGCTGCCGCGGGTGCGCCCGGCCTCGGCGATGGCCGCCAGATTGAGGAGCGCCGCCGCCGTCTCGATCATCGCCCACAGTCGCGGCCCGTCGTCGGTTCCGGCCTCGCTGAACCAGTCGGCGATGGCGAGCACCTCTTGCGGCGTCGACACTTTCGGCAGCAGCACGGCATCCGGCCGGCAGGCGAGCGCCAGGTCGAGATCGGCAGCCCCGTCCGGCCCTGAAGGCGCGTTGATGCGGATGACGTGCTCGCGCGCGCCCGACCGGTCGAGAGCGGAGAAATGGGCGGCAAGCGCTTCCCGCGCCTCGGCCTTCCTCTCCGGAAGCACCGAATCCTCCAGATCGAAGATCACCGCGTCGCAGTCGAGCCCGGCGGATTTGGCGAGCGCCCGCGCATTGCCGGCGGGAACGCTCAGCAGCGAACGGCGCAGACGCAGCGGATGGTGACGGGACGTTCTGTTCATGCACTCTTTTGCCGTGCTTTGCCGCAGCCGGCAAGCGCTTTGCGATCGAGCCTTGCAAAGGACAAAATCACCCCCCACATTGCTCTTCAGAGAAAGGGCTCCACCATGCAGCGTATCCGTTCCATCGCCTTCACCGTTTTCACCATGTTGATCGCCGGCGCGACGCTCCTGTTCGCGGCCTCCTTGGGCCTTGCCCTTGCGGGCATCGCCGCCGTGGTCGTGATCGGCAGCATGCTTGCCGCACGCCTCCAGCCGAAACCCGTTCGGGCCACCGCCCGTCGCCATGCCGCCGGACAGCGTGAACCGCGCATCTGGAACGACGGCCGGGGAACGATCATCGACCTTTAAGCCGGCTCGCCCTGCCAGGCAGGCACCGCCCGGGCGCAGCGCGCGCCCGGCTTTTTGCGTCCGCCCGCCCGCTGCCGGGAAGTTTCCCCTTCAAATCACGCGGAAACTGATCTAAACGCTTGGATCAACCGACATTACCGATTTCGAGGATATCCGCATGGACAAATTTGTCAGGCTGACCGGCGTCGCCGCGCCGCTTCCCGTCGTCAACGTCGACACGGACATGATCATTCCGAAGGATTACCTCAAGACCATCAAGCGCACCGGTCTCGGCAAGGGTCTTTTCGCCGAGGCGCGCTACAATGAAGACGGCAGCGTGAATCCGGATTTCGTGCTGAACAAGCCTGCCTACCAGAACGCGTCGATCCTCGTCGCCGGCGACAATTTCGGCTGCGGCTCCTCGCGCGAGCACGCGCCCTGGGCGCTGCTCGATTTCGGCATCCGCTGCGTCATCTCCACGAGCTTCGCCGACATCTTCTACAACAACTGTTTCAAGAACGGCATCCTGCCGATCGTCGTCAGCCAGGAAGAGCTGGACAAGCTGATGGACGACGCCGACCGCGGCTCCAATGCCGTTCTGACGGTGGATCTGGAAGCCCAGGAAATCACCGGCCCCGACGGCGGCCGCATCGGCTTCGAGATCGACGCCTTCCGCCGCCACTGCCTGCTGAACGGCATCGACGACATCGGCCTGACGCTGGAAAAGGTCTCCGCCATCGACGGTTTCGAAAAGCAGGCCGCGGCGTCCCGCCCCTGGGCCTGAGCCTTCTCCGCGCCGCTATCATCGCCTGAACGCCCATCCGGCCGGTAAATGCCGGTCGCGATGGACGTCGCGGCGCCTTGCGCAAATCGAGCGGGCGTGAAGCCCGCGCAAAAATCTTTCTTTCCGGCGATTTTCCTTGAACGGAAGTTGCGCTAAGAAGCCCGCAACCCTTCCGTGACCTTCGGTATATCAAGGAAAATCCCATGACGACCCGCAATCTTCTTCTCCTGCCAGGCGACGGCATCGGCCCGGAAGCCATGGCGGAAGTCCGCAAGATCATCGCCTATATGAACGCCGAGCACGATGCCGGCTTCACGACCGACGAGGGCCTCGTCGGCGGGTCGGCCTATGACGCCCATGGCGCGGCGATCTCGGAAGGCGACATGGAAAAGGCGCTCGCCGCCGACGCCGTGCTGTTCGGCGCGGTCGGCGGTCCGAAATGGGACGACGTTCCCTATGAAGTCCGCCCGGAAGCCGGCCTGCTGCGCCTGCGCAAGGACCTGAAGCTTTTCGCGAACCTGCGTCCGGCGATCTGCTATCCGGCGCTCGCCGCCGCCTCGTCGCTCAAGGCCGAACTGGTCGAGGGCCTCGATATCCTGATCGTCCGCGAACTGACGGGCGGCGTCTACTTCGGCGAACCGAAGGAGATCGTCGACCTCGGCAACGGCCAGAAGCGCGGCATCGACACGCAGGTCTACGATACCTACGAGATTGAGCGCATCGCCGGCGTCGCCTTCGAACTGGCGCGCACCCGCGGCAACCGCGTCTGCTCGATGGAAAAGCGCAATGTCATGAAGTCCGGCGTGCTCTGGCACCAGGTCGTGAGCGACACGCACAAGCGCAATTATTCCGACGTGGCGCTCGATCACATGCTGGCCGACGCCGGCGGCATGCAGCTCGTGCGCGCGCCGAAACAGTTCGACGTCATCGTCACCGACAACCTGTTCGGCGACATGCTCTCCGACGTCGCCGCCATGCTGACGGGCTCGCTCGGCATGCTGCCCTCGGCATCGCTCGGCGCCCCGGACGCCAGGACCGGCAAGCGCAAGGCGCTTTACGAGCCGGTGCACGGTTCGGCGCCGGATATCGCCGGTAAGGGCATCGCCAATCCGATCGCCATGATCGCCTCCTTCGCCATGTGCCTGCGTTACTCCTTCAACCTGGTCCGGGAAGCCGACAATCTGGAAAAGGCGATCGCCGAGGTTCTCGACGGCGGCATTCGCACCGGCGACATCATGGCCGAGGGTTGCCGCCAGGTCGGCACCGTCGAGATGGGCGACGCGATTCTCGCCGCCTTCCGGCGACTTTCGGCCTGAAGAAACGCCTCCCTTCGCAAGCTCCCGGCCCCGGCCGGGAGCTTTTTGCGTTTCCGCGCCCTTGAAAAGCGCCGATTGACCGGCCATGAAGCCTTCCACCAACCGGAAGGCCCCATGAAACGTCCCTTCGCCACGTCGCCGCTCTGGCTTTTCGCCGCCACGCTCATTCTCATTCCCGCGCTGGCGCCGCTGGATCCGGTACTCTCCATGCGGGCGCAGGCGCTACCCGACGCCATCGTCGCCTTCAACCGGACCATCACCGATTTCGGCACCTTCCGCTGGATGATCGGCGCTTCGGCGGCCGTCGCTCTCCTCGCCTGGGGCCTCCATCGGATCGGCCGCAACGGCCCGTTCGCCGCGACCATGCAGGCCATCGCCCGCGCCTCGCTCTATGTCTTCCTGACCATCGGCGCGACCAGCGCGCTGGTCCATGCCGCCAAGCTGCTGATCGGCCGGGCGCGGCCGGAACTCTTTGCCGAACTTGGCGCCTATAGTCTGGCGCCTTTCACGCCCGACAACCTTTATCACAGCTTTCCGTCCGGCCATTCCGCCGCCGTCGGCGCCCTGTTCGGCGCGCTGGCCATGCTGGCGCCGCGCCTGCGCCCGCTCTTCGTCCTCGGCGCGCTGGCGATCGGCGTCTCCCGGGTGGTGGTCGGCGCGCATTATCCAAGCGATGTCGCCGCCGGCCTTCTCCTCGGGCTCTGGACGGCGATCGCCATCGCCTTCCTCTTCGCCCGGCGGAACGTCCTCTTCCGCCTCGACCGGGGCTGGCCGAAACCGGAAGGCTTTTCGCCGCATCCTCCCGCCGGGACTTGACTCTTGCGGCGATCGGCGTATTGAGCACCCACGCAAAGGAGCTCCCGTGTTTCGCCTTGGTCTAGCCATCGCCAGCATGATCGCCCCGGCCTTCAACGCCGGGCGGGCCCGCCATTGCGCATCGTTTTCCAAAACAACGGCCAAAACGACGACGAAAGCCGTCTGACGTCTCTGGCCCGCCGCTCTCTCCCCGGCAAGGCCGGGGACCGGATCCCGCGTCCTGGGCAGCGGGTTTCCCCTCCTGAAACCGCGGAGAGACAGAGAAAGAGAGCTTTGCAATGGGTTTCAAGATCGCAATCGCCGGCGCGACCGGCAATGTCGGCCGCGAGATGCTGAACATCCTGTCCGAACGCGGGTTTCCCGCCGATGAGGTGGTCGCCCTCGCATCGAGCCGTTCCATCGGCACCGAAGTTTCCTTCGGCGACAGGACGCTGAAGGTGCAGAATCTCGAAACCTACGATTTCTCCGACACCGACATCTGCCTGATGTCGGCCGGCGGCACGATTTCCCAGAAGTATTCGCCGAAGATCGGCGCGCAGGGCTGCGTCGTCATCGACAATTCCTCCGCCTGGCGCTACGACGCCGACGTGCCGCTGATCGTGCCGGAGGTCAACCCGGACGCCATCGCCCAGTTCACCCGCAAGAACATCATCGCCAACCCGAATTGCTCGACCGCCCAGCTCGTCGTCGCGCTGAAGCCGTTGCATGACCGCGCCACCATCAAGCGCGTGGTCATATCGACCTACCAGTCGGTTTCCGGCGCCGGCAAGGACGGCATGGACGAGCTCTTCAACCAGACCCGCGCCGTCTTCGTCGCCGACCCGATCGAGACGAAGAAATTCACCAAGCGCATCGCCTTCAACGTCATTCCGCATATCGATTCCTTCATGGAGGACGGCTACACGAAGGAAGAGTGGAAAGTGCTGGCCGAGACGAAGAAGATGCTCGACCCCAGGATCAAGGTCACCTGCACCGCGGTGCGCGTGCCGGTCTTCATCGGCCACTCCGAATCGGTCAACATCGAGTTCGAGAAGGAAATCACCGCCGACGAGGCCCGCGACATCCTGCGCGAGGCGCCGGGGTGCCAGGTCATCGACAAGCCGGAGGACGGCGGCTACATCACGCCTTACGAATCGGCCGGCGAGGACGCCACCTATATCTCGCGCATCCGCGAGGACGCCACGGTCGAAAACGGCCTCAACATGTGGGTCGTTTCCGACAACCTGCGCAAGGGCGCGGCTCTCAATACCATCCAGATTGCGGAACTTCTGGTCGCCCGCGGCCTCATCAAAGCCAAGAAGCAGGCTGCCTGATCAGATTTTCGTAAGCAATTTGAAATAAATATCCCGCTGTTTCCTCCTGGAAACGGCGGGGTTCCCCTTCGGGCCGGCTTCACCGGAAGTAGGCCAAGAGCGGGAATGCTGTGACAGATTTGGCGCAGTATCGCATGATGGCGATACGGATCACGGGGTTTCTCATGAGGATGAAAAAGGGCCTGGCCGGCACGGCGGCCGCACTGATGGCGATGATGATGTTGCCGGCGGCCGCCAAGGCGGCGGCATGCGGCAACGATGCCGGCGGATTTCCCGCCTGGATCGAAGCCTACAAGCGCGACGCCGCAGGCCGGGGCGTCGGCCGCTCGACGCTCGACAAGGCCTTTGCCAATGTCAGCTACGCACGGGCGACGATCCGCGCCGACCGGGGCCAGAAGAGCTTCAGGCTCTCGCTCGACCAATTCATGCAGAAGCGCGGCGCCACGACAATCATCCGTCGCGGCAAGAGCCTAAAACAGCAGCACGCCACGCTTCTGAAGCGCATCGAGCAACGCTACGGCGTGCCGGCGGGACCGCTGCTCGCCATCTGGGGCATGGAGACGGGCTTTGGCGGCTTCCTCGGCAAGGAGCATACGCTCTCGGCCGTCGCCACGCTGGCCTACGACTGCCGCCGTCCGGAATTCTTCACCACCCAGCTCAACGCCGCCGTACAGCTCGTCGAGCGGGGCGTTCTCAGCCCCGCCGCGCGCGGCGCGGCGCATGGCGAGATCGGCCAGACCCAGTTCCTGCCGGCCAACGTGCTGAAATACGGCGTCGACGGCGACGGCAACGGTCGTATCGACCTCGTCGGCTCGCGCGCCGACGCGCTCGCCTCCACGGCGAATTTCCTGCGCGGCCACGGCTGGGCGCCCGGCGCCGGCTATCAGCCGGGCCAGCCGAATTTCGCCGCGCTCCAGGGCTGGAACGCCGCAAGCGTCTACCAGCAGGCGATCGCCATCATCGGCGCGGAAATCGACGGCCGCTAGAGTGTTTCCAGCAAAAGCGCGAAGCGGTTTTGCATCCGGAAATGCGGCTAAGACAAAGAGATAGAGCGGTTCTACCGTTTCTGTGAAACCCGGAACCGCTCCAGACCTCGCCGCCATCCGGACAATTCGGGCTTGATCTGACCCGGTGCGACCGCGCACCGGGTTTTTCCTCTGCGTGGTCTCAGGGGTCGGGCCGCAGGAAATCGCCGGTCCCGGCGTCCATGATCCACAACTCACCGGTCGAAATGTCGAACCAGGCCCCGTGCAGGGTGAGCCGGCCACGCTCCTCGAGCAGGCGCACGCAGGGAAACGTCCGCAGATTGGTAATGGAATTGCGGATGGAAACCCGTTCCAGCGCCCGCTGGCGTTCGCCTGCCGTCAGGATGCCCGCCTCCTGGATCTGCTTGGCGACCGGTTTCAGCATGCCCATCCATTTGCCGATGAAATCGCCCGGCGACAATGGTCCGGCGTCCGGATCGAGCGCCGCCTTGATGCCGCCGCAGCGACCGTGCCCCATGACCACGATATCGCTTACCCTCAGCGACTGCACCGCGAATTCGAGCGCGGCGGACGTGGCGTGATACTGGCTGTCCGGCTCGTAGGGCGGCACCAGATTGGCGACATTGCGGATAACGAACAGCTCGCCCGGGCCGGCATCGAAGATGGTTTCCGGCGCCGCGCGCGAATCGCAACAGGCGATCATCAGCGTTTTCGGCTTCTGCCCGGTTTCCGCCAGCGCGCGATAGCGCTTCTGCTGCTCGCTGAAGCGTCCGGACATGAAGTTGCGATAGCCATTGAGGAGGCGTTCGGGAAAGCGGTTCATGTCGTGCGGATCCTTTGTGAGCCATCGGCCGGCCGGCGACCGTTCGCGCCTGCATAAATCACCCGGGGACCACGACGCAAGAAAGAATGGACGTCACGGCCGGCGCAATCGTGCCGGCTGCATGAGCCGGCGAAGCTGCACCGCCGCCATCGGCGAAACGATGCTGGCGGCGTTGCTTTCCAGCATCAGTTCGTCCGCGCCGCATGTTGCCGAGCGCGCGACGATCTCGAAGACGCTCGCGACGGCCAGCGCCAGCGCCTGATCTTCCGCCGTTCCCTCCAGCAGCCTGGAAAGGAAGATCGCGGCGAGCAGGTCACCCGTCCCGCTCGGCGGATCGTCGACCAGCCGATGCTCCGCAAGCAGCGCATCGCGGCCGGACAGATAGAGATTACCGGTACAGCCCGCCATCATCGGCAGGGCGGACGTGACGAGCATGCGGGCCGGGCCGAGCGCAAGCGCCGCCTCCGCGATCTCGGAATTGGTGCCGAGCGTCCGCCCGCAAAGCCATGCAAGCTCGAAGCGGTTCGGCGTCGCGATACTGGCGAGCGGAACGAGATGATCGCGGATCGCCAGCGCCGTTTCCTCCGGGACATAGAGCCCGTCGCCGTCACCGCAGACCGGATCGCAAAGATAGAGGAGGTCCGGCCGCTCGCCGCGCAGCGCGGTCACCAGCCGGGCGACCGAACGGGCCTGCGCGGCATTCCCGAGATAACCGGACAGCACCGCCCGCACCTGGCCGCGCCACGGCGCGCGGATGAGATCGCCGATCATGGAATCGAATTCCTCCGGCGCGATGGTGATCCGCGTGGAGCGCCCGTGGCCCGGATGCCACGGCAGGATCACCGTCGGCACCGCCCAGACGGGATGACCGAGCGTTTCGAGTGCGAAGACCGAGGCCCGGTTGCCGACGGACCCCCGCACCACATGGCTCGCAATGACGATGACGGTTCCTTTTTCGCTCTCGTCCATGCCGGCCCTGTCCGCTTTTGCACTCTCGCGCCGAGTGATGGCAAAGCACGGCGAAACCTGTCAACCCTCGACGCCGACGGAGTCGGCAAGGGAATGGAAAATGCCTTCTCTTCACACCGTTTCCCGGGGTTGCGGATGCAAAAGACACCCAAGGAGCCGTTATTTTTCCGTGACTTGGCATTTTCCTGAACAAAATCGATTGAATTTTCTTCGAGCCGGGCAATTTTCACTGCGCCCATATTTTCTTCTGCTAACGTCCGGGCATCGTATTCGGGAAGCAGTCCATTGGGTGCCAGAATGAACATGAAGCGTGAGAAATATATCGATGCAGCCAGACAGGCGGCAAACGAGAGCGGCAGCCGGACGCTGGACCCGGCCATTCTTTTCAGTCGCGCCAGCAAGGACGACCTCGAGCGTTACGATGGCGGGATGCTGGCGCTGACCGCCGCCCATGCCCGGCAGGAAATCGAAGCCTGGGACGGCAAGAGCCCGCGGGTGACCGTCGCCACGCCGGCCGGTCTCGCGCTGAAAGGCGAGCCCGTCAGCGTGCTCTGCGTCACCGCCCACGACCAGCCTTTCCTTTACGACTCGGTGATGGGAGAGGTCACGAGCACCTATCGCGACATCTACCTCGCCATCCATCCGATTCTGGTCATCGACGGCAAGGCGGAACCGAAACTCTTCGCGCCGGATGACGACAGCACGCCGCAACAGCGTGTCAGCCACATCGAGATTCATCTGCCGCAGCTTGCGCCCGGTGAGGCGGCGCTGATCGTCGAGCGTATCCGCGCCGTGCTCGACCAGGTTCATCTCGCCGTCAGCGACTGGCCGCATATGCTGGCGCGGCTCGATTCGGCCATGGAGGAACTGGCCCGCCATGCCGCGGCAAGGCGCAAGGCCGACAAGGAGGAGGCGCTCGCCTTCCTGCAATGGCTGCGCGACGATAATTTCACCTTCCTCGGGATGCGCGAACATACCTACAGCGGCAAGGGCGAGACCGCCAATGTGGAGCGCAGCGGCGACGGCCTCGGCATCTTGTCCGACCCCGACGTTCGCGTCCTGCGGTTCGGCCGGGACGCGGTGACGACCACGCCGGAAATCGTCGAATTCCTCGAAGGACCCGATCTGCTCATCGTCACCAAGGCCAATGTGAAATCCGTGGTGCATCGCCGCGCCCACATGGATTACGTCGGCCTGAAGCGTTTCGACGAGAACGGCAAGGTGATCGGCGAATTGCGGATCGTCGGCCTCTTCACCTCCACGGCCTATACCCATGTGGCGGCGCAGATTCCGCTGCTGCGCTCGAAAGTCGCCCGCATCGTCGAGCATTTCGACTACGACCCGCACAGCCACTCGGGCAAGATGCTGACCAACACGCTGGAATCCTACCCGCGCGACGACCTCTTCCAGATCGACGTGAAACTGCTGGCCTCCTTCTGCGAGCAGATCAACGAGCTGTCCGACCGTCCGCGCATCCGCGTGCTGCCGCGCATCGACCGTTTCGACCGCTTCGTGTCCGTGCTCGTCTACATTCCGCGCGAGCAATATGATTCCGATGTGCGCGAGAAGATCGGCGACTATCTGAAAACGGTCTATGACGGCCGCCTTTCGGCCTATTATCCGGCCTTCCCGGACGGCGGGCTGGCACGCATTCATTTCATTATCGGCCGCACCGAAGGCAAGACGCCCCATATCCCGCAGGCCCAGCTCGAACAGGCGGTGCGCGATCTCGCCACCCGCTGGAGCGACCGCTTCGTCGCGCTGGCCGGCCTCGATGGCGTCCGCCTCATCGCCGACGCCAGCTATCAGGCCGAATTCACGCCTTCCGAAGCCCATGCGGACCTCGGCTTCATCACCGGCGCGACGCCGGAAGATCCGATCCGCATCGCCTTCTATCGCAAGACCGCCATCAGCGACCCGCATGTCCTGGGGCTGAAGATCTTCCACGCCGGCGCCGCGGTCTCGCTGTCGCGCCGCGTGCCGCTGCTGGAAAACCTCGGCTTCAGCGTCGTCAGCGAACAGACCCACGAGCTGGCTCTGGCCGAACTGAACGGCGGCATGCGCAAGGTCGTCCTGCACGACATGGAGCTGCGCCACCGTGACGGGCTGGAAATCGACCTCGGCAAGCTGAACGCCATGCTCGAGGAAGCCTTCCTCTCGGCATGGCACGGCACGACGGACAACGACACGTTCAATCGCCTGACCATGACCGCCGGCCTCGACGTCCGGGAAATCTCGACGCTGCGCACCTATGCGCGCTATCTGCGCCAGACGGCCATTGCCTATTCCCAGGACTATATCGCCGATACGCTCAACAAATATCCGGCGATCGCGGCAAGCCTTTTCCGGCTGTTCGAAGCCCGGCTCGATCCCGGTCTTTCGGCACGCCAGCGCGAACGCAAGCCGGCGGAAATCAATGGGGCCATCGAGGAGGCGCTGGCCAATGTGCCCAGCCTCGACGAGGACCGTATCCTGCGACGCTACATCAACGCCATCGAGGCGACGCTGCGCACCAATTATTTCCAGCGGAACGCGGACGGCAAGCCGCCAGCGACGCTGGCCCTCAAGCTCGATCCCGAGCATCTCGACGGCCTGCCGGAACCCCGTCCCCATCGCGAGATCTTCATCTACGGCGCTGAGGTGGAAGGCGTCCATCTGCGCTTCGGCCAGGTCGCGCGCGGCGGCCTGCGCTGGTCGGACCGGGCGCAGGATTATCGCACCGAGGTGCTCGGCCTCGTCAAGGCGCAACAGGTCAAGAACGCCGTCATCGTTCCCGTCGGCGCCAAGGGCGGTTTCTATCCGAAGCAGCTCCCGGCCGGCGGCAGCCGCGAGGCGGTATTTGCGGCCGGCGCGGAGGCCTACAAGACCTATATCCGCACCATGCTTTCGGTGACCGACAATATCGTCGGCCAGGAGATCGTGCCCCCGCCGGACACGGTGCGCCGCGACGGCGACGATCCCTATTTCGTCGTCGCCGCCGACAAGGGCACGGCGACCTTCTCCGACACCGCCAACGCATTGGCGCAGGAAGCCCACTTCTGGCTGGACGACGCCTTCGCCTCCGGCGGTTCCGCCGGCTACGACCACAAGGGCATGGGCATCACCGCCCGGGGCGCCTGGGAAACCGTCAAGCGGCATTTCCGCGAATTGGACATCGACATCCAGACCACGCCCTTCACCGTCGCCGGCGTCGGCGACATGTCGGGCGACGTCTTCGGCAACGGCATGCTGCTGTCGCGCAAGATCCGGCTTGTCGCCGCCTTCGATCATCGCGATATCTTCCTCGATCCGGATCCCGATCCCGAGACCGCCCATGGCGAACGCAGCCGCCTGTTCCAGCTGCCGCGCTCCAGCTGGCAGGATTACGACCGCTCGCTCCTGTCGAAAGGCGGCATGATCGTCTCGCGTTCGGAAAAATCCGTGACGCTCACGCCCGAGGCAATGGCGGCGATCGGCATCGAGAAGCAGAAGGCGACACCCTTCGAGATCATGAGCGCCATTCTCAAGGCGCCGGTGGACCTGCTCTGGTTCGGCGGCATCGGCACCTACATTCGCGGCCAGTCGGAAACCGACGCGGAGGTGGGCGACCGCGCCAACGACCCGATCCGCGTCGTCGGCGAGGACGTTCGCGCCCGGGTGATCGGCGAGGGCGCCAATCTCGGCGTGACCCAGCGCGGCCGGATCGCCTACAGCCTGAAGGGCGGGCGATGCAACTCCGACGCCATCGACAATTCGGCCGGCGTCAATTCCTCGGACCTCGAGGTCAATATCAAGATCGCGCTCGCCCCGGCCATGCGCGAAAACCGCCTGACGCGCGACAAGCGCAACGTGCTGCTGGCCGCGATGACCGACGAGGTGGCGCATCTCGTGCTCGCCAACAATTACCTCCAGTCGCTGGCGCTCTCGCTTGCCGAACGACAGGCGGCGGCAAACCGCGCGCCGCTGAGCCGGCTCATGAGCCGTCTCGAAGCGACCGGCCGGCTCAACCGCAAGGTCGAGATGCTTCCGGACGATCAGGCGATCAACGAGCGCTATCAGGCCGGCAAGGCGTTCACACGGCCGGAAATCGGCGTGCTGCTGTCCTATTCCAAGCTGGCGCTTTTCGACGAGCTGATCCTCAGCGACCTGCCGGACGAGCCCTATTTCGAGCCGACGCTGATGGGCTACTTCCCGGTGAAGATGCAGAAGGCCTATGCCGGAGACATCCGCTCGCACCGGCTGCGGCGCGAGATCGTGGCCACGGTTCTCGCCAACGAGGTGATCAACCGCGGCGGACCGGCTTTCGTCAGCACGCTGACCGACGGCACCGGTTTCGTCACCGCCGATGTGGTGAAGGCCGCGGTGATCGCCCGGGACGGCTACGGTCTCAACGCGCTTTACGACCGCGTCGACGCCCTCGATACCCTGGTGCACGGCGCGGTGCAGAACGATCTTTATGAGGAGATCGGCCGCATCCATGCCGCCGTCACCGGCCTGCTCCTGACCACCGGCACGATCAGCGGGCCGATGGATGAGACGGTTCAACGGTTGCAGAAGGCCCTGAAGCAGCTTCGCCCGCATATCGAGAGCCTGATGCCGGAACAGGCTGGCGAAGAGGTTCGCCGCCGGGCCCAGGCGCTTCGCGACAGCGGCGTCCCGGCCGATCTTGCCGACGAGGTCACCCTGCTTGCGTCGATGATCTTCGTTCCCGACGTCATGCTGATCGCCGCAAGGACCGGCGATCCGCTCGTCAGGACGGCGCAGGCCTTCGCCGGCATCAGCACCTCGCTCAATATCGGCAGGCTGCTGGTCGCCGCAAGCCGCGCCCCGGCCGGCGACCTCTACGAAGCGCTCGCGCTCCAGCGCGCCCTGCGGGATATCACCAATGCGCGCCGTGATCTCGCCACGACGGTGCTCGCCCGCCACAAGGACGAAAAGCATCCGCTTGCCGGCTGGCAGCAGGCCGACAGCGAGCGGCTGGCGCGCGTCACCAGCCGGCTTTCGGCGCTGACGGAGACCGGCGAGGCGACACTCGCCAAGATCTCGGTCGCCGCGGGGATCCTGAGCGATTTCGTGCAGGAACGGGCAAAATAGGAACACCGATAACGGACAGACGCGATCCCCATGGTTGGGATCGCGTCTCCGACGATATCGGGCGGCGGCCGGCCAGCCGGAAGCCCTACCCGCAGCCGGGGATCAGAAATCGATTGCTCGGCCCTTGATTTCCCAATCGCCGAAGCGGGCCGGGTCGGCGCCGCCGCGGCCGCCGAACTCTGGCGCGGCCGGGGATGGCTTTGCCGCCTGCCGGCGCGCCTCGGCCTCCTTCAGCGCGCGCACGGCCGCCGGCGGGAGAGCCTTGCGACCGTCGGCGCGATTGTCGTTATCGCTTTGCATGAAAATCGCCGTTCCTTGCCGATATTGAAGAATTCCTGTTGGCTTCCCATCATATAAGGGCGGGGACGCCCGCAGGAAAGGACCGTTTCACGTGAAATTCCGGATATCGCCGGCCCTCTGAAGGAACCGACACAGGATGAATATCGTTCGCACAGCCATGCTTCTCGCCTTCATGACCGCGCTCTTCATGGGCGTCGGGCTGCTGATCGGCGGAAAGGGCGGCATGATGATCGCGCTCGTCATCGCCATCGCCATGAACTTCTTCTCCTACTGGAATTCCGATCGCATGGTGCTGTCCATGTACGGCGCGAAGGAAGTCGACGAGCGCTCTGCCCCGGAATATTACGGCATCGTGCGCGATCTGGCCCGGCGCGCGGGGCTGCCCATGCCGCGCGTCTATGTCATCGACAGCGAGCAGCCGAACGCCTTCGCCACGGGACGGAACCCGCAGAACGCCGCCGTCGCCGCATCGACCGGTCTTCTCCGCGCGCTGAGCTACGAGGAAGTCGCCGGCGTGATGGCGCATGAGCTTGCCCATGTGCAGAACCGCGACACGCTGACCATGACGCTGACCGCGACGATCGCCGGCGCAATCTCCATGCTGGCGAATTTCGCCCTGTTCTTCGGCGGCGGCAACAGCCGGGAAAACAGCAATCCGCTCGGCTTCATCGGAGTGCTGATCGCCATGGTGGTCGCGCCCTTCGCCGCCATGCTGGTACAGATGGCGATCAGCCGGACCCGGGAATATTCCGCCGACCGCCGCGGCGCGGAAATCTGCGGCAACCCGCTCTGGCTTGCCTCGGCGCTTCGCAAGATCGCGCTTGCGGCCGATCGCATTCCCAACGCGGCCGCCGAACACAACCCGGCGACCGCGCATATGTTCATCATCAACCCGCTGTCGGGCGAGCGCATGGACAATCTGTTCTCGACCCACCCGGACACCGGCAACCGCATCGCCGCGCTCGAAGAAATGGCGCGGAACACGCACGCGCGCTCGACGGCGCCGGTCAGGGCTGATAATCCGGTGCGCAAATCGCGCTCCGTTCCGACGACGGGCTGGGGGCGCGGCTCCAAACCACCCAAGGGTCCCTGGTCTTGACAGATGACGAACGACGAACGCACCCGAAACACAAAGCCCGCAGGCCGTCCGGCCGGCGAGAGGCCGAGGACGCCCGGCCGGAAAAACCGGGCCTGAGGGCGCGGCAGGCCGCCGCCCGCATCCTGGCGGCGGTGGTCGATCGCAAGACGTCGCTCGACGGCATGCTCGACGCCGAAAACGGCACGCCCGTCTACCGCCAGCTTTCCGAGGCCGACCGGGCGCTCGTGCGCGCCATCCTCAACACGGCGCTGCGCCATCTGCCCCGCATCGAGACGATCCTCGATTCCCTCGTGGGCACGCCACTGCCCGACGGCGCGCGCGCGCTGCAACACGTGCTGACGGTCGCCGCGGCGCAGATCCTCTATCTGGACATTCCCGACCATTCGGCGGTCGACCTTGCGGTCGAACAGGCGCAGATCGACCCGCGCAACCGCCGCTTCGCCAGCCTCACCAATGCCGTCCTGCGCCGCCTCTCGCGCGAAAAGGGCGCGCATCTTGCAGCCATCGGCGTCGTGCCGGTCATTCCCGACTGGTTCCGCCAGCGGCTGGTCGCCGTTTACGGCGCCGACCATACCGCGCAGATCGACGCCGCATTGCTGGATCCCGCCGCCGTCGACCTGACGGTGAAATCCGACCCTCGCGCATGGGCGGAGCGGCTCGACGGACATGTGCTGCCGACCGGTTCGGTGCGGCTTCGCCCGTCTTCCGGGGCGATCCCGTCGCTCGAAGGATTTGCAGAGGGCGCCTGGTGGGTGCAGGACGCGGCCGCTACGCTGCCGGCCCGCATGTTCGGCGATCTGGCGGGCCGCAGCGTCGCGGATCTCTGCGCCGCGCCCGGCGGCAAGACGGCGCAACTGGCGCTGGCCGGCGCCAGGGTGACGGCCCTCGACCAGTCCGCCAACCGGCTGAAGCGGCTCTCCGGCAATCTGGAGCGGCTCGGTCTTTCGGTCGAGATGATCGAAATCAACATGGTCGATTTCCGGCCGCACACCCCGTTGGACGCGGTCCTTCTCGACGCGCCATGCTCTTCCACCGGAACGATCCGGCGGCATCCGGACGTCCTGTGGACCAAGGGTCCGGCGGACATCGAGAAGCTGGCGCGGCTACAGGAAAAGCTGCTGCGCCACGCGTTGACGCTGGTGCGCCCGGGCGGCGAAGTGGTGTTTTCCAATTGCTCGCTCGATCCGGCCGAAGGCGAGGACGTCACGCGACGCGTGCTCGCGGACAATCCCGACTGGCAGCGCGTTCCCGTCGACCCGGCGGACTGGCCGGGACTGGAAGAAGCCGTGACGCCGCTTGGCGAGTTTCGAACGACGCCGGCCATGCTTGCCCCGACAGAGGGCTTCACCGGCGGTCTCGACGGGTTTTACGCGGTGCGGTTGCAAAAAGCCGGCTGACAGCCCCCAAAAGCCTGGCCGATACCTACCCGTTCCTTGACGGTCATCAACAGGCCCTTGCCGGATGCGAATTGACGGGACTCCCGTCCTGCGCCTACACCAATAGCGCAGGAGGCATTCTCGACAATGCAGCTTTCCGACGGGCAGCGGCTTCTCTATCTGTATATGCGTGAGGGATGGCGGCGTTTCTCCCGCAGGCTCGCCGTGGGCCGGGTCTCGACATTGCGTTTTTCGGGCTCGACGCCCGATCGCCTGATCGTCGCGCCGACGGACCTCCATCCGGCCGATTCCTTCGCCGGAGAGGAAATCGCCCTCGGCCGTTTTCCGCTCGCCGGACGGGTTCTCGATTGCGACGGCGAGTCGCCTTTTGCGCTCGAACTGCCGTCGGAGCGTTTCGCCGTAAGGCTCCATTCCTTCCGCTGGCTGCGCCATCTGCGGCTGATCGATCCCGCGACAGCGGCGGCGACCGCCCGTTTCCTCGTCGACGACTGGCTGCACAGCCACGGCAAGACGATCGGCGGCCTCGCCTGGCGGCCGGACGTCATTGCCCAGCGCATCATCGCCTGGCTGTCCCATTCGCCGGTGGTGCTCAAGGATGCCGATTACGCCTTCTACCGCCGGTTCCTGAAATCGCTGGCCTTTCAGGTGCGTTATCTGCGTCATGTCGCCGATACGACCCGCGATGGCGAGCAGAAGCTGCGCGTGCGCATCGCGCTTTCCATGGCGTCCATCGCCATGCCGGCCCCCGCTTCCGCCATGCGCCGCGCCGCGCGCAATCTCGATGCCGAACTCATCCGCCAGTTCCTTGCCGACGGGGGCCATTGTTCGCGCAATCCCCGCGCCGCGCTCGATCTACTTCTCGACCTGCTGCCGCTGCGCCAGACCTATGTGAACCTCGGCCACGACGTTCCGGCCCAGCTGATCCCCTGTATCGACCGCATCTATCCGGCGCTGCGCTTCTTCCGGCATCAGGGCGGCGAACTCGCGCTTTTCAACGGCGCCACCTATACGCTCGCCAACGAGCTGATGTCGGCGCTGCGCTACGACGAGACCGGCGGCGCGCCGTTCAAGGCGCTGCCGTCGCTACGCTACGACCGGCTGGCGGCGGGCGAAACGGTGGTGCTGATGGATACCGGCGCGCCGCAATCCGTGGCGCTTTCGGCAACGGCTGCGGCCGGCACGCTGTCCTTCGAAATGTCCTCGGGACGCAACCGCTTCATCGTCAATGCGGGCCGGCCGCGCTTCGCCGGCGAAGCGATCCGCCGGATGTCGCGCATGACGGCTGCCCATACCGTCGCGACACTCAACGACACGTCCTCCTCCCGTATCTCCACCTCGTCCTTTCTCGGACCGATCCTCATCGGCGGCGTGCGCAAGGTCGAGGCATCGCGTTATGAGCCGCAGGCGGGCGCGGACGGCGTCATCGCGACCCACGACGGCTATCTGAAAGCCTTCGGCCTGCTTTACGAGCGGGATATCCGGCTTGCCGCCTCCGGCGACGAATTGCGCGGGCGCGAGCGTTTCTTCCGGCCGAATGCCCCGGACGCGCCTCTTTCCGGCGGCGTCGCGGTGGTGCGCTTTCACATCCACCCGTCGATCCGGCTCGACCGCATTTCGCAAAACGAGACGTCGCTCGTCGCGCCCGATGGGGAAAGCTGGTCCCTGAGCTGCATCGACGCCCCGGTGGAGGAGGAAGAAGACGTCTTTTTCGCCGACCCCTCCGGCATACGGCCGTCCCGCCAGCTGATGCTGACAATGCCGCTTGCAAGGATTTCCGAGTTGCAATGGCTTTTGATCCGCCAGCGCTGAGAACGCTGCGGTTTCGAGGTTTTCTCACGGTCCGGCCTGTGGTAACCGGGCGCATGACCACCCGGCCCCATTTTCTTTCCTCCCGCTCGGGGCCCCCAGAACGGAGTGTCCCATGGCCGTCATCTCGAAGAAGATTCCCGCTCCCGACCGCGTCGCCGTCCGCACCGCGCTGCTGTCGGTATCCGACAAGGCCGGCATCGTCGATCTCGCGCGCGCGCTTGCCGAAAAGGGCGTCCGGCTTCTGTCGACCGGCGGCACCCACAAGGCGTTGAGCGAGGCGGGGCTCGCCGTCACCGACGTTTCCGAGGTCACGGGCTTTCCGGAAATCATGGACGGGCGCGTAAAGACGCTGCATCCCGCCGTCCATGGCGGCCTGCTGGCGATCCGCGACGATGAGGATCATGTCGAGGCCATGGCCGCGCACGGCATCGGCGCGATCGACCTTGCCGTCATCAATCTCTATCCCTTCGAGGACGTTCGCGCCAAGGGCGGCGATTATCCGACGACCGTGGAGAATATCGATATCGGCGGACCGGCGATGATCCGTGCCTCGGCCAAGAACCATGCCTATGTGACGATCGTCACCGACCCGGCCGACTATTCCGCGCTGCTCGACGAACTGGCAGACGGTTCCACGTCCTATGGCTTCCGCCAGCATATGGCCGCCAGGGCCTTCGCGCGCACCGCCGCCTATGATGCGGCGATCTCCAGCTGGTTCGCCGAGGCGCTGGCGATCGCCATGCCGCGTCACCGGGTCTTCGGCGGCGTGCTGAAGGAGGAGATGCGCTACGGCGAGAACCCGCATCAGAAGGCGGGTTTCTACCTCACCGGCGAAAACCGGCCCGGCGTGGCGACGGCCACCCTCATCCAGGGCAAGCAGCTCTCCTACAACAATATCAACGACACGGACGCGGCCTTCGAGCTGGTGGCCGAATTCCGGCCGGAAAACGGCCCGGCCTGCGCGATCATCAAGCACGCCAACCCCTGCGGCGTCGCGGTCGGCCGCACGCTGAAGGAAGCCTATGGCCGCGCGCTCGCCTGCGATCCGGTTTCGGCCTTCGGCGGCATCATCGCGCTCAATTCGACGCTTGACGGCGAAACGGCGGAAGAGATCGTGAAGCTCTTCACCGAGGTCATCATCGCACCGGAGGCCGACGACAAGGCGCGCGCCGTCATCGCCGCCAAGCCAAACGTGCGGCTTCTCGTCACCGGCGCGCTGCCCGATCCGCGCACGCCCGGCCTTGCCGCCAAGACGGTGGCCGGCGGGCTGCTGGTGCAGACGCGCGACGACGGCATGGTCGAGGACCTGGAACTGCGGGTCGTGACGAAGCGCACGCCGACACCTCAGGAGCTGGAGGACATGAAGTTCGCCTTCAAGGTCGCCAAGCATGTGAAATCGAACGCCATCGTCTATGCCCGGGACGGCCAGACCGCCGGCATCGGCGCCGGCCAGATGAGCCGTGTCGATTCCGCTCGTATCGCCGGCCTCAAGGCGGAGGAGGCGGCCCGGAGCATGGGCCTTGCCGAACCGCTGACGCGCGGCTCGGCGGTTGCCTCCGAGGCTTTCCTGCCCTTCGCGGACGGGCTGCTTTCGGCCATCGCCGCCGGAGCGACCGCGGTGATCCAGCCGGGCGGCTCGATGCGCGACGCCGAAGTGATCGCCGCGGCCGACGAGGCCGGCGTCGCCATGGTCTTCACCGGCATGCGCCATTTCCGGCATTAGAGCATTTCCCGCAAAAGCGTGAAACGGTTATGCGTCCGGAAATATAGCCAAAACAAAGAGATAGGGTAGTTCTGCGAAACCAGAACCGCTCTCAGCCGGGCCTTCCAAACCGGCGCTCGGCGTCAACGTCGAGCGCCGTTCAGGACCGTTCGCGATCGGCGGGATAGGGCGTGCGCAACAGCAGCACGAGGCCCGCGACGAGGAAGGCGATCAGCATCGCCATGCCGAGACGGGCCGAGCCGGTGGCCGTCGTGACGAGCCCCACCGAAAGCGGCGCGAGGAACGACGTGGCGCGGCCGGACAGCGCATAAAGCCCGAAATAGCGCCCGGCCTCGTCCGGATGCACGCTTTGCGCCAGATAGGAACGGGCGGAAGCCTGCACCGGGCCGAAGGCGACGCCGATCAGCAGGCCGAAGAGAATATAGGCCTTTTCCGCCGCCGTGCCGAACAGGCCGCCACTGTCGCCCGGCGGCAGCGGCACCAGACCGAAGAGGGTGAAGCCCGGGCCGGTCGAAACGATGCCGACTGTCGCCACGACGAGGCAGAAGAGGCTCGCCGCCACCACCACCTTCGAGCCGAGGCGGCGGTCGAGCCGGCTGGCGTAGAGGCAGCCGCCGATCGCCACGACATTGAGGATGATGCCGTAGATGCCGAGTTCCATCGTACGCCAGCCGAACATGCCGGCGGCGAAGGTGCCGCCGAGCGCGAGCAATCCGTTGACGCCGTCCTGATAGACCATGCGGGCGATGAGAAAGCGCAGGATACCGCTGCGCCGGCGCAGGTCCTTCAGCGTCCCCGTCATCTCGGCAATCCCGGTGCGCACCGCCGCCAGCGCCGGCAGGCCCCTGTCGCCGTCGGGCGTGAAGAGGAACATCGGTATCACGAACACGAGATACCACAGCGCGGCGATCGGCCCGGTGATGCGGGCGTCTTCGCCCCGGGCGGCGTCGAGGGTGACAAGCGGCTCGATCCCGAGGGCCGTCCGCCCGGTTTCCGGATCGGTCGCAAGAAAGCCGACGACGGCGATCAGCACGACCATGCCGCCCAGATAACCGAGCCCCCAGGCGATATTGGAAACCCGTCCGGTCTCGGCGGGAGGAACGAGCCTCGGCATCATCGAATCGTTGAAGACGATGGAGAATTCCGCGGCGACCGTGGCCAGGACCATCATCGTCATGGCGAAGGCGAGACCGCTTCCCGGCGCCGCGAACCAGAGCGCTGAAAGCGACAGGATCTTGATGACGGCGAAGACGCCGATCCACGGCTTGCGAAGGCCCGAGGCATCGGCGATCGCCCCGAGCGCCGGCGCAAGCAGCGCGATGGCGACGCCGGCGATGGTCAGCGTATAGCTCCAGGCGGCCTGCCCGCTGACCGGATCGTCCGCCAGCCGGGAAACGAGATAGGGGCCGAAGACGAAGGTCGTGACAACCGTGAAGAACGGTTGCGCCGCCCAGTCGAACAGCATCCAGCCGCCGATGCCGAGCCGCCCCGCCCGTCTCTGTCCGCTCTGCGTTCCGTCCGCCATCCCGCCTCGAATCGGCCCGGCCGCGCATTGCGTCCAGGCGAGGCGAAGCTAGAGCATTTCCAGCCGAAGCGAAATCGCTGCGGCGTCGGACAATGCGTAAAAACAAGAATCTAGAGATCGCCACCCGCCGGGAACAAGCCCCGCCCGTCGCAGCGGGACGGGGGCCGCCGCCGCGATGGGCGGCGGCGGCCTTATGGGATCACGTCCAGTCGCGGATATCGACGAAGTGGCCGGCGATCGCCGCAGCGGCGGCCATGGCCGGCGACACGAGATGCGTGCGGCCCTTGAAGCCCTGGCGGCCCTCGAAGTTGCGGTTCGAGGTCGAGGCGCAGCGCTCGCCCGGCTTCAGGCGGTCGTCGTTCATGGCCAGGCACATGGAGCAGCCCGGCTCGCGCCAGTCGAAACCGGCCTCCTTGAAGATCTTGTCGAGACCCTCGGCTTCCGCCTGTTCCTTCACGAGGCCGGAGCCCGGAACGATCATGGCGTCGACGGTGGCGGCGACCCTCCGACCCTCGACGACCTTGGCGACGGCACGCAGGTCCTCGATGCGGCCATTGGTGCAGGAACCGATGAAGACGCGGTCAAGGGCGATATCCGTGATCTTCGTACCGGGCTCCAGGCCCATGTAGTCGAGCGCCCGCCACTTGGACGAACGCTTGGTCTCGTCCTCGATATCGTCCGGGTTCGGCACGATACCCTGCACGGAGACGACGTCTTCCGGCGAGGAACCCCAGGAAACGATCGGCGGCAGATTGGCGGCGTTGAGCACGACGACCCGGTCGAAATGCGCGCCTTCGTCGGTATGCAGCGTCTTCCAGTAGTCGAGCGCCATCTCCAGCGCCTTGCCCTTCGGCGCACGCGGCTTGTCCTTGATATATTCGAAGGTCGTCTCGTCCGGCGCGATGAGGCCGGCGCGGGCGCCGCCCTCGATCGTCATGTTACAGATCGTCATGCGACCTTCCATCGAGAGCGAACGGATCGCTTCGCCGGCGAACTCGATGACGTGGCCGGTGCCGCCGGCCGTGCCGATCTCGCCGATGATGGCGAGGATGATGTCCTTGGCGGTGACGCCTTCGGGAAGCTTCCCGTCGACGCGCACCAGCATGTTCTTGGCCTTCTTCTGGATCAGCGTCTGGGTGGCGAGCACATGCTCGACCTCCGAGGTGCCGATGCCATGCGCCAGCGCGCCGAAGGCTCCATGCGTGGAGGTATGGCTGTCGCCGCAGACGATGGTCATGCCCGGCAGGGTGAAACCCTGCTCGGGGCCGACGATATGCACGATGCCCTGGCGCCTGTCCTTTTCCGAATAGTATTCGACGCCGAAGTCCGCGGCGTTCTTCGCCAGCGCCTCGACCTGGATGCGGCTTTCCTCGTTCTTGATGCCGAGATGGCGGTCCGCCGAGGTCGGCACGTTATGGTCGACGACGGCGAGCGTCTTTCCCGGGGCGCGGACCTTGCGGCCGGCCATGCGCAGCCCTTCGAAAGCCTGCGGGCTCGTCACTTCGTGAACGAGGTGGCGGTCGATATAGAGAAGACAGGTGCCGTCTTCCTGGCGGCTGACGATATGGTCGTCGAAGATCTTGTCATAGAGAGTACGGGGTGCGCTCATGGCTCTTCATCCGTGTAGAGGGATCGGGACAATGAAAAAGGGGCGGCAGGTGCCGGCGATCGCAGAAGCGATCAGGATAGGCGACCGGTGGGCGCCCCGAATACACGCGCGAAGAAGCGTGCCGGCAGGCGCTTGTGGTCCTGCAACACGACAATCTGCGAATATGTGCATCCGAACTTGGATTCCATGACCCGCATATAGCCATTTTTCCCCGTTTCGGCAATCGTCGAGAATCCTCGCCGCGCCCCGCCTTCGGCATCGGGCCTTGCCGGAGAAACCGGCGCCCGGTCAGGCGGCGCGAAAACCGCCGTCGACCATCAGCGACTGGCCGGTGACCATGGCCGCGGCGTCGGAGAGCAGGAACAGGATCACCTCCGCGATATCGACCGGCAGCGCGAAACGGCCGAGCGGGATGCGCGACAGCATGAAATTCGCCTTCTCCGGATCGCTCCAGGCCTTTTCCGCCATCGGCGTCAGGGTGACGATGGGATTGACGCAATTCACCCGGATACCGTGCGGGCCAAGCTCGTTGGCCATGACGCGGGTCATCGCGTCGAGCCCGCCCTTGGAGGCGCAATAGGCGGCATGGTCGATCACCCCCTGGAAGGCCGCCATGCTGGAGACATTGACGACCGCACCCTTTTGCCCCCGCTTCACCCTGTCGCGCGCATATTCCTGCGTCAGGATGAGCGGGGCGCGGGTATTGACCGCGATCAGCAGGTCGAAGTTCTCCACCGTGACGTCGAATATGGATTCGAGCGCCGTGGTGCCGGCGCAATTGACGAGAAGATCGGCCGGCAGCGCTTTCAGCGCCGCGGCGCGCGTCGCATCGGCGTCGGCAAGATCCACCGCGATGATCGCGCATCCGGTGTCAGCCGCCAGCGCATCGAGATCGGCCCTGGAGCGCGAGAGGGCGACGACCTCCGCTCCCCGTTCCGCCAGCATGCGGACCGTGGCATGGCCGATGCCCTTGCCGGCCCCGGTCACGATGACGCGTTTGCCCGAAAAATCCATCCGCTCGTCTCCTCTTGTCTCGGGGTTTCAGGTGAGCCGCCGCTTCGTCTGTGCGTCGAAGATATGGACGCGGCCGGGATCGATGACGAAATGGACGGTGTCGCCGGCGCGCACGTCGACGCGGTCGCGCAGAAGCGCATCGATGACGTCTTCGCCCGCCCGCGAGAAAAGCTGCGTCTCCGCGCCGGTCGGCTCGACCACGGCCACCCGCACCGTCACCCCCTCGGCACCGAGCGCGATATGTTCCGGACGCACCCCGTAGATCACCGGATGACCGTCCTCGACCGGCAACGGACGGACGGGAAGCACCGTGCCGTGGTCGGAGACGAACCGCTGCGCCCCGCCCTCGCTCCGGATGCGGCCCTGGATGAAATTCATCGACGGCGAGCCGATGAAGCCCGCGACGAACACGTTGTTCGGCTTGTCGTAAAGTTCCAGCGGCGCGCCGATCTGCTCGACATAGCCGTCCTTCATCACGACGATCTTGTCGGCCATCGTCATCGCCTCGATCTGGTCGTGCGTGACATAGATCGTCGTCGTCTTCAGGCGCTGGTGCAGTTCCTTGATCTCGACGCGCATGGCGACGCGCAGTTTCGCATCGAGATTGGAGAGCGGCTCGTCGAACAGGAACACCTGCGGATCGCGCACGATGGCGCGCCCCATGGCCACCCGCTGGCGCTGTCCGCCCGAAAGCTGCCGCGGATAGCGGTCGAGCAGCTTTTCGAGGTCGAGGACGCTGGCCGCCTGCCGGACCTTGGCGTCGATCTCCGCCTTTGAAGCGCCCTTGATCTTCAGGGAGAAGCCCATGTTTTCCGCCACCGTCTTGTGCGGATAGAGCGCATAGCTCTGGAACACCATCGCGATGTCGCGGTCCTTTGGCGGCACGGTGTTGACGATCCGGCCGCCGATCCGCATCTCGCCGCCGGAAATCTCCTCCAGCCCGGCGATCATCCGCAGAAGCGTGGATTTCCCGCAGCCGGAGGGACCGACGAGAACGACGAACTCGCCATCGCGGATATCGACGTTCACACCATGGATGATTTCCACTTCGCCATAGCGCTTGACGATGTCCCTGATTGTGACTTCTGCCATTGTCGCTCCCCTTATTGCGGCAGTTCTATCTGCATCTTGACTTCCCCCTTCGGCGCCGACGCAGCGATCTCGAAGGCCCGGACGCTGTCCTCGAAGCCGAAGGTGCGGGTGATCAGCGGCTGGACGTCGATTGCGCCGGAGGCAAGCATCGCCACGCAGCGCGGAAAGACGTGGGCATAGCGGAAGACATGCTCCACCCGCGCCTCCCGCACCATCGCCTTGCCGACGCTATAGGCGATGTCGTGCACCTGCGATCCGATGAACACCACCCGGCCCGCCGGGCAGAGCGGATCGAAGACCCCCGCCGCCGCCTTCGGGCTGCCGGAACATTCGAAGACGATCTCGACGCCCCAGCCCTCCGTCGCCGCCATGATGGCCTTTACGGGATCGTCCCGCGAAACATTGACGGGCGTGACGGCGCCGAGACGGGACGCAAGCTCCAGTTTGCCGTCGTCGACATCGGTGACGAACACGCGGGCGCAACCGGCGGCAAGCGCCGACAGCACGGTGACGAGGCCGATCGGACCGGCTCCGATGACCAGCGCGGTGTCGCCCGGACGGATCTGCGCCTTGGTCGCGGCATGGACACCGACGGCAAGCGGCTCGACCATCGCGGCCTCGGCGAAGGAAACATTGTCCGGCAGCCTGAAGGTGAAGGCTTCCGGATGGACCACCGTCGGCCGCAGTACGCCGTGCACCGGCGGCGTCGCCCAGAAGCGCACCGCCGGATCGACATTGTAGAGGCCGAGCCGGGTCGCGCGGCTCATCGGATCGGGGATGCCGGGCTCCATGCAGACACGATCGCCGACCCGCAGCGTGGTGACCTCGCCGCCGGCCTCGATGACCGTGCCGGACGCCTCGTGACCGAGGATCATCGGCGCCTTCACCTGGAAGACGCCGATGCCGCCATGGGTATAGTAGTGCACGTCCGATCCGCAGATTCCGACCGTATGCAGCTTGATGCGGACGTCATGCGGTCCAAGCGTCTCCTCCTGTTCGATCGGGAAGTCGCGTAGCGACAGTTTCCGTTTTTCTTCAAGCACCAGCGCCTTCATCACCCACCTCTCTCGTCCGGGCCGGTCAACCCTTCCAGACGATCAACGCCGCAAGCGCGATCGCCAGGACATGGCAGACGGCAAGAGGGATCGACTGTTCGAGGAAGCGCATCCACAGCAGTTCAAGCGCCACGAACAGGTAGATCCCGATGAAAAGCCGATCGAACCAGTTGGTCACGATGGGCAGGAAGCCGCGACGCGCCGGGCGCACGGGCGCAGATGCGTCGGATTCGTCGGATCGTTGGCTCATCGATCACTCCTTTACCGCGCCGAAGGTCAGGCCGGCGACGATGTGCCGCTGGACGACCGCGAAGACGACGATCGCCGGGATGAGGGTGATGATGGCGATGGACGCCATCGTGCCCCATTCCGTGCCGGTCGTGGTCACATATTCCGAAAGTCCCGTGGTGATGGTGCGGGCGTTGAAACTCGTCAGCGTCGCCGCCAGCAGGAACTCGTTCCAGGCGAAGACCCAGGTAAGGATCAGCGTCACGGCGAGGCCGGGACGGGCGAGCGGGAAGACGATTTCGGTGATGACCTGCCAGGAGGACGCCCCGTCGACCGTCGCAGCCTCGTCGAGTTCGCGCGGGATCGCGTCTATCGTCGGCCGCAGGGTCCAGATGGCGAAGGGCAGGTTGAACGTGCAGTAGAGCAGGATCATGCCGATGCGGGTATCGTAGAGCCGGAAATCGCCGATGGCGAAAACCTGCGTGAACAGCAGGAAGAACGGCAGCAGAAACACGGCGGCGGGCGCCATGCGGTTGGTGATCGTCCAGAAGAAGATATTCTCCTTGCCCGCAAGATCGTAGCGCGACAGCGCATAGCAGGCCATGAACGCCAGAACGGTGACGAGCACGGCGTTGCCGCTGGAGATGATTACCGAGTTGAGCATGTAGCGGCGCAGCGTGTCGTCCGTCAGCACCTTGGCGTAATTGTTCCAGTAGAAGGAATCGAGAATGACGCTGGGGGCCGTGAACAGGTCCACGGCCGGCTTCACCGAAATGACGAAGAGCCAGTAGATCGGAAACAGTGTCGCGATGCTCAGCAGAAGCCAGAACAGCGTCATGAGAAGGGGATTGCTCTTGCGCATCACGTTCTCCTCCCGTTTCGCGGGGCGACGAGACCGACATAGAGCAGCCAGCACAGGACGAGGGTGAGATAGAGCACGATGACGGAAATCGCCGAACCGTAACCGTAATCCGTCTTGGGAAACACCACCTTCCAGATATGCAGGCCGATGTAGCGGGTGGCCGAACCCGGGCCGCCGCCGGTCAGCATCCAGATCTCGTCCACCGTGCGCAGCGCATCCATGAGCCGGATAAAGACAGTGGCGAGGATGGCCGGGCGGATCATCGGCAACGTGATGTGCCAGAAGATCTGCCAGCGGTTCGCGCCGTCGATCTGCGCCTGTTCGAACGGGTCCTTCGGCAGGGCGACGATCGCCGCCAGCAGCGTCAGCGTCACGAGCGGCGTCCAGTGCCAGATGTCCATGATGACGGTGACGACGAAGGCGGCGCCGGCATTGCTGCCGATATTGAGCTGATAGCCGAACCAGGCATCCAGGAAATAGGGGATGATGCCGATGCTGGGCGTCATCATCAGCCGCCAGACCGACCCCACGACGATCGGCGCGACGATCAGCGGCAGGGTATGAAGGGTGCGGAACACCGCCTTGCCGGGAAAATCGCGCATCAGGAACTGGGCCAGGAAATAGCCCAGCACGATTTCGCTGACCACCGCGAAGAAACCGAACTGGAAGGTGAACCAGATGGATTCGAGAAATTCCGTGTCGAAGACGAGGCGGCGGAAATTGTCCGCGCCGTTGTAGATCATGTACGGATTTGCACCGAAGGCGTTCCATTGGTGAAACGCAACCCAGAGGACGTAGATGAAGGGCAGGATACCGAAAACGCCGAGGATGACGAGCGTCGGCGTCAGCAGCAACCAGCCGGTTCTGTTCGATCCCATGAAGAAGACTCTCCCCTTGTGATGAAGGAGAGCGCCACCGCGATCCCTCGCGCCGCCGCCTCCGGTCAAGGCGGGATCGCCGCCGGCCGATGACGGCGGCGATCCCGGACGGTTGGTGTCTTACTTGCGGTAACCGAGGTTGGTGAGTTCCTTTTCCGTAGCCTGCGCCATCTGATCCAGACCCTCGTCCGGACCGATCTGGCCGGTCAGGATCTTGTAGAAGATCGACGCGCAGACCTCGCGGACCTGGGCATGGAAGGGGAAGGGCGGCGCGCCGGCGAAAAGCTTGCCCTCGTCCTTCAGCATCGTGTAGTAGCCGCCGAGCCTGGCATCCATCTCCTTCACGGCCGGATCGTCATAGGTCGCCGTGTTGGTGATGCGCGGCGCGGCGACGGCCCAGCCGCTCTGGACGGAATCCTGTCCGATATATTGCAGGAAGAGCAGAGCCGCATCACGGTTCTTCGACGTCACCGGAAGCCCGAAGGCGCCGCCGTCGTAATAGCCGATATAGCCCTTGCCGGATTCCGCGTCGGCCATCACCCCATCGGAGACCGGCGGCAGGGCGACGCCGACCTTGTCGACAACCTTGGACTTTTCGGCGTCCGATGCGATCCAGGCCGCGTTCTCGCCATAGACCAGGCCCTGCGCGGCACGGCCGGCGGCAAATGTGCTGGCGACCTCCGTCCAGGTGCTGGCGGCCGATTCCGGCGGCGCTATATCGCGCAGATGCAGCCAGTATTTCAACGCGGCCTTGGCCTCGTCGCTGTTCATCGAGCCGCCATTCTCGACGGTGGCGGCATAGTTCTTCTCCGCGTTGATGCCCCAGTTGTAGACGCCGAAGGTCGGGGCGACGGATTCGACATATTCATACCAGGACGCCGGATGCCCGGTATGGGCCTGGGCGGTGGTGCCCCAGAGGTCGAGGCCGTTCTCCTTGCCGTATTCGGTGAAGAACTCGGCGATCTGGGTATAGTCCTCATGGGTCTTGGCCGGCGCGAGATCCTTGCCGGTCTTGGCCTTGAAAGCCTCCTGGATCTTCGGATCCTCGAAAAGGTCCTTGCGGTAGAGATAGATCTTGATGAACGCCTCCATCGGCACGCCGAAGAGGTCGCCGTTCTCGCCCCGGAAATAGTTCGCGAAGGTCGTGAAATGCGATTCATCGAATCCCGGGGCCTTCAGCGAGGGATCGTCCTTCAGGCTTTGGGTGACATCGACGAGAAAGTTGCGGGCGAGATAGGCGTAGACGATATCCTGTTCGATGTAGATCATGTCATAGATGCCGGTCTTGGCTTCCATGTCCTTGATCGCCTTGTCGTACATCTGGTCCCAGGACGTCGTCTCGATCTCCACCTTGATGCCGGTCTTCTCCTCGAATTCGGGCGCAAGGACATCCTTGATATAGTTGGAGGGCGGCGTGCTCTCCGTGACGCCGTGCAGGGTGACGCCCTTGAACTTCGCCCCCGCATCCGACCAGAAATCGGCGAACGCGGGCGCCGTGCTTGCCATCAGGCCGGCGACGAGCGCGACCATGCCCATTCTCAATCTCATATTCATCTGTTTCCTCCCAGGACAACGATAAGGATTGCGGCAGCACATCCGCACGCCTGTCGAAGCGGCGGATCGCCGGGCGCGCTCCGACAGCTCCTCTCAGCCGGAACGCCCTGTCATCGGGTGTAACCGATCTTGATGATCGGTGCAATATTTGTTGCCTAAACTTTCAAATGAGGATTGCCCTATGAATTCCCGCCGAAGGACGGGAGTATATGAGCCTTTGCCCGATCGGAGAGCTTTCGCCAATTCAGAGAAAATGCCGCCAACCGGCTGAAACGCACGGATTCCAGCGCCCTCCCACCCCCATTTCCAACAGGGGGAAGATCTTCGGCAAGCGCGGAAGAACGCTTGACACATCTCCGTAAAGATATTTTGTTGCGTATAACATCAAATATGGAGCCGGAGGATACCATGGCGCGACTGGGCATTCATTCATTCGTCTGGACGGATGGGGGAACGGAGGATTCGCTGATCGATGCGATGGAGAAATCCGCGGCCAGCGGCTACCGGCTGATCGAGCTGGCCTATCTGAAGCCGGAGAAGTTCAATCTCGACCGGCTCGGCCAGCGGGCGAAGGCGCTCGATCTGGATATCGCCGTCACCATGGGATTGCCGCCGGCCGCCGACGTATCGAGCGAGGATCCGGACGTGGTGAAGCGGGGGAAGGCCGTTCTTGCGGATGCGGTGCGGGCGGTGCGCGACATCGGCGGCTCCAAGCTCGGCGGCATCCTCTATTCCGCCCATACGAAATATGCCCGCACCCCCAGCGATCGCGGCCGTCGCAACAGTGTCGCCGCCATCGCCGGAACGGCGGAGATCGCGGACAAGGCCGGCGTCGATCTGGTGCTGGAAATCGTCAACCGCTTCGAGTCCAACCTGCTGAACACCGCTGCCCAGGGCCTGGCCTTCATCGCGGAAACCGGCTCCGATACGGTGCGCCTGCATCTCGACACGTTCCATATGAACATCGAGGAGGCCAATCCGGCCGCCGCCATCCGGCTTGCCGGCGACAAGATCGGCTACTTCCATATCGGCGAGAGCAACCGCGGCTATCTTGGAGACGGGGTCATCGATTTCGACCGGATCTTCGATGCGTTGCTCGACATCGGCTATCGGCGCGACATCACCTTCGAATCCTTCTCCGGCGCGGTCGTCGATGAGGCTCTGACCGTCGCCTGCGCGATCTGGCGCGACACCTGGACGGACAACGGCCCGCTTGCCGCCCATGCAAAGCAGTTCATCGACCAGAAGATGGCCGAGGCCCGGCGACGGCGGGAAACCAATGCGCGGCCCTGAGGAATAAGGGCTGACGGATAGCGCCAAAAACGATAGATGCAACGCGCATGATGCGGCGGTCCGCTCCGATCCCGAACCGGCGGCGGCCCGCAGGACCCTTCTGCCAGAAACGAAAGCAGACCGTGATAGAACCGAACCTTCTCGCCAGTTCACCGCGGAAGATACGCCAGGCCAACGAGATCGCCGCCTTGCAGGCGCTGCATCGCGCCCGGCAGTTGAGCCGCGCCGATCTGGCGCGGATCCTCAACCTGAATCGCTCGTCTTCCGGCCACATCATCGCGGAACTGACGGCGGCGGGCATGGTGCGGGAAGTCCAGGAGGCGCGCGAGGCGCGACCCGGCCGTTCCCGGGTCGGCCGCCCCGGCGTCATGCTAGAGCTGGTGCCCGACGCGGTCTTCTTTCTCGGCATCGAGCTTGGCGTCGAGCATATCAGCACCGTGGAGATCGATCTGCGCGCCGATATCGTGCGCACCCGCACCGATCCTTTCGACGGTCCCACCCACAGCGTCGAGGACGCCATCCGCCACGCGGTGAAGCTTGCATGCGCCGATCTTCCGCCGGACCGTCTGGCGCAATGCGAAGGGATCGGCATTTCCACGCCCGCCCAGTTCACCCTCGACGGCATCGTCCATCTTGCGCCGCTGCTCGGCTGGAAAAACGTCAACCTCACCGAACTCGCCTTGCGCCATCTTCCCTTCCAGGCGCCGGTGCATGTGGAAAACGACGCCAACGCCTTCGCCATCGGAGCCGCCTATGACGACGCCGAAATCCATAGCGGCGTCACCTTGTTCGTCGTCATGGAAAGCGGCGTCGGAAGCGGCATCCTCATCGACGGCAAGCTTTTTCGCGGCGGTCACGGCCTTGCCGGCGAAATCGGCCACATGCACGCCGAAGGCAAGCCCGGGCAGGGCCGCAGTCTCGAGCAGATCGTCGGGCTGACGAGCATTCTTGCCGAATACCGGACGGTGACCATGCGTCCGGCCGCAAGTTTCGACGATTTCCTCGCCGACGTGCGCGACCGCGCGCCCGACGCCGTCTCCATCGCGGAAGGATGGGCGAAGGCGCTTGCCTATGCGCTGGTGCAGACCTGTCGCATCGTCGACGCCAACCGCATCGTCCTCGGCGGCTCCGTCGCCCAGCTCTATCCGCTGGTCGCAGCCCGCCTGATCGCCCATATGCAGGCGGCCCAGAGCAGCGGCTTTCCCTTGCCCGTCGTGCAGTTGAACCCGCGCGCCGACCTCGGCTCGGCCTTTGGCGCCGCCTGCCTCATGCATCAGCGCTATCTTTCGCTGGAAAGTCCCCGTCTCTACGGCGACGGGTGAAAACATCTATTTGTTGTGATATGACGCAATGCAGCATAAAATACTGCATTGCGGTCCCCATTCTGCCGCTTGTGGCAGGCCTGTTTCTCCGCATTGCATTTTCATCCGCACAATATGTTGCTTAAAAATACAATTTGACTAACATGGTTTTACCAAAAGGATGAAATCGCAAGATCGACGTGACGCCCATGCATGCCGACCAGCCAAACCGGAATAGCGGACCGGGTTCCGACCACCTCGGACCGACGATCACGATCAGGGAGATCCCGGTCGAGATCATGGCTCTTGAAAAAGAGGGGAGATTCCGTCGGCCGCTGGTGCTGAGCGGCCCTTACGCCGGCGATGCACCGGCAATTTTCATCAGTCGATGCGCAGCGGCGGCACCGGCCTTGTCGCCTGCACGGGCGCTGATTGACCGGCATCGGCCGGCGGGCAACGAATTTCGGGAGGAGATATGAACATGGCGGAATCGCTTGACGGAAAAGTGGTCGCAATCACCGGCGCAGCGGGAGGTATCGGCCTTTCCTGCGCAAGGGCCTGTATCGAGGCGGGGGCGACGGTCATCCTGATCGACCGGGCGGAAGAGGAACTGGCGACGGCCTGCGCGGAGCTCGGCGCCGGCGCTATCCCGCTTACCGTCGACCTGCTCGACAACGGCAGCATCGACCGGATGATGCCGGCGATCCTTGAGCGGGCGGGGCGGCTCGACGTTTTCCACGCCAATGCCGGCAGCTATATCGGCGGCGACCTGGTCGACGGCCATCCGGACGCTTTCGACCGGATGCTGCAACTCAACATCAACGCCGTCTATCGCAGCGTCCATTCCGTGCTGCCGCACATGATCGGCCGCAAGACGGGCGATATCGTCATCACCACCTCGGTCGCCGGCTACGAGCACATCCCCTGGGAGCCGGTCTATTCCGCCTCCAAGCACGCCGTGCTGACGCTTGCCTATACGCTCCGCCGCCAGCTGATCAAACACGGCATCCGCGTCGGCTCGATTGCGCCGGGCCCGGTCATCACCGGCCTCCTGAAGGACTGGCCGAAGGAAAATCTTGAAAAGGCGAAGGCCAACGGCAGCCTGATCGAGCCGTCCGAAGTGGCCGAGGCGCTGCTCTTCATGCTGACGCGCCCGCGCAACGTCACCATTCGCGATATCGTCATCCTGCCCGCCAGCCAGGATATCTGATCGGCCGCCACCGCGACGACGAAGGGAGATCATCCATGCGTTTCCGGAATCGCTTCCGGGCCGCCGAAGAAAGCGGGGGAGGAAGAGGATGCTGATCGGGATCGACTGGGGTGGTACGAAGATCGAGGCCGTCGCCATGGAGCGGGACGGCCGCGAACTGGCGCGGCTGCGCCGCGATACGCCCCGTCACGACTATGCCGGCTGCATCCGCATCATCGTGGAGCTGATCGATGCGCTGGAGGCCAAAACCGGCCGTGACGGAACGATCGGCATCGGCATTCCCGGCAGCCTCGAACCGGTAAGCCGGCGCGGCAAGGGGGCAAGTTCCACCTGGCTGCTCGGCCAGCCGGTGGAAAAGGATCTGCGCGAGGCCATCCGGCGCGAGATCCGCGTCGAAAACGACGCTGACTGTTTCGCGGCCTCCGAGGCGGCCGACGGCGCGGGCGTCGGCCACAATGTGGTTTTCGCCGTCATCCTGGGGTCCGGTGCCGGCGCCGGCATCGCCATCGGCGGCAAGGCGCATCACGGTCCCAACAACAGCGCCGGCGAATGGGGGCACAATCCTCTGCCCTTTCCCGATGTGACGGAAATACCCGGCCGGGCCTGCTATTGCGGCCGTCACGGCTGCATGGAAACCTGGGTTTCCGGCCGCGCTTTCGAAGCCGAATATGCCCGCCATGCCGGCGAGGCTTCGAAGGCGCGCGACATCGTCGACAGGATGCGCAACGGCGACCGGCTGGCCCGGATGCTGTGGGAGCGCTATGTCGACCGGCTGGCGCGCGGTCTGGCGAGCGTGGTCAACACTCTCGATCCGGATGTGCTCGTCATGGGCGGCGGCATGTCGAATATCGACGAACTCTACGACGATCTGCCGGCAGCGCTCGGCAGGCGCATCTTCTCCACCGTCTTCCACACGCCGATCCGCCGCGCCGTCCATGGCGATGCGAGCGGCGTGCGCGGTGCCGCCCGTCTCTGGGCCTGATCCCTGTGCAAGGAGCTTCCGCCATGCCCGACACCGCCGGCCTTTCCGCCCGCTACGATTTCGCCCTCCGGCTCATTTCCGATGCCGGCGATCTCGCACGCGGCTATTTCCGCAAGCGGGACATCCTGACAATCCACAGCAAGGGCGTGCAGGACATGGCGAGCGAAGCCGATCTCAATACCGAACTGCTGATCCGCGAGCGCCTGGAAAAAGCCTTTCCGCAGGATGCCTTTCTCGGCGAGGAGACGGGACAGACCGCTTTCGGCCCGGGGCAGGGCATCTGGGTGGTGGACCCCATCGACGGAACGCAACCCTTCATTTCCGGGCTGTCCGGGTGGTGCGTGTCGATCGCCTTCGTGCAGGAAGGAGAATTGCGGTTCGGCATGGTCTATGCACCGGAAAGGGGCGAGCTGTTTGCAGGCGGCATCGGCTTTCCGGCAACGCTGAACGGTGAACCGGTCGGCAGGCATCCCGGCCGCAGCATCCGCGACGGCATGATCGCTTTCGGCTATTCGACGCGCCTGCCGGCCAGCCGTTTCCTGCCGGCCTTTTCCCGCTTTCTCGAACGTGGCGGCATGTTCTACCGCGACGGCTCGGGCGCGCTTGGCCTGTGCTATGTGGCGGCCGGCCGGCTGCTCGGCTATGCCGAGATGCACATCAATTCCTGGGATTGTCTCGGCGCGCTCGCCGTCATCCGCGCCGCCGGCCTGAAAACCAGCGACTTTCTCGCCGGCGACGGCCTCACCCGCGGCAATCCGCTGATCGCCGCCAATGAGGATGTTTACCGGGAACTGGCCGAGATCCTGCAAATCTGACGTCCACGCACAGACACAAAGCGGCCTGAAGGGTTTCGCCATGCCTCAAAAACAGGATCGACGGCTCCGCATCGGCGTTCTCGGCGCCGGCCAGATCGCACAGGCCGCCCATTTCGAAAGCTGCACCAAGGCGGCCAATGCCGACCTTCATGCGATCTGCGACGTCGCCGACGACCTGCGTGAGCGCATGGCGATCGTCCACGGCGCCCGCAAGACCTATGGCGACTACGACGCGATGCTGGCCGATCCCGAGATCGACGCCGTCATCGTCGCAACCGCTGACGCCTTCCACGTCCCGGCCGCGCTGCGGGCGCTGGAGGCCGGCAAGCACGTTCTCTGCGAAAAGCCGATGGGCGTCACCGTCGAAGAATGTCTGGACCTGAAGGCCGCTGCGGAAAAATCCGGCAAGATCTTTCAGGTCGGTCACATGAAGCGCTTCGACGCCGGGCTCCAGGCCGCAAGAGCCTTCATACGCGATGAGATGGACGGGATGATCGCACTCAAGGCCTGGTATTGCGACAGCACCCATCGCTACCCGATGACCGACGCCGTCCAGCCGCTGATCGTCACCAGCGGCCATGCGAAAAAGCCCGCCGCCGACCCGAAGGCCGACCGGCGGCGCTATTACATGCTGGCGCACGGCTGCCACCTGATCGATACGGCGCGCTATCTTGCCGGCGACATCGTCTCGGTAAGGGCGCGCCTTCTGGAACGCGCCGGCATCCGATGCTGGTTCGTGGATTTGGAATTCGCCTCCGGCGCGCTCGGTCATCTCGATCTCACCGTGCAGGTCCGCATGGACTGGCACGAGGGCTTCCAGATCTACGGCGAGAACGGCAGCATTCTCGGCAAGACCTATAACCCCTGGTATTACAAGACCAGCGAGGTCGACATTTTCCGCGAAGCCGATGGCGCGACGCACCGCGTTCTGGGCGCGGACGGCCATTTCTACCGGCGACAGGTCGAGGGTTTTGCGCGCACCATCCTCGATGGCGCGCCCATGGAAGGCGCGAATATCGACGACGGCCTCGCCTCGGTGCGCGCCATGGTCGCCATCGCCCGTTCGGTCGAAAGCGGCAGGGCCGTCGCGCTCGCCGATGTCATCGGTGGCGTCTGATGAAGCTCGGGATTTTCGCCAGAACATTTGAGGGAACGCAGCCGGGGGCGGTACTCGATGCCGTGGCCGGGGCGGGTTTCTCCGTCGCGCAATACAATATGACCTGCTCGGGCCTTGCCGCCATGCCCGATGTCATCGACGAGGCAGAGGCGCGTGCGGTATCCGAAGCGGCAAAAAAGACCGGCGTCGAAATCGCCGCCGTCTCCGGCACCTACAACATGATCCATCCGGATCAGGCGGTGCGCGAGGCCGGCCATTTCCGGCTTGCCGTTCTGGCGGAACGCAGCCATGTCATGTCGACCCGTCTGATCACACTCTGCACGGGCACGCGCGATCCGTTCGACCAGTGGAAGGCGCATCCAGACAATGACACGCCAGCGGCCTGGCGCGATCTCCTCGAAGCCATGGAAATCGCCATCGGCATCGCCGAACGCCACGACGTCGATCTCGGCATCGAGCCGGAACTTGCCAATGTCGTCAACTCGGCGGAAAAGGCCCGTCGGCTGATCGACGAGATGCAGAGCCCACGCCTCAGGATCGTGCTCGATCCCGCCAATCTCTTCGAGAAGGCGACACTCGACGAGCAGCGCAGGACCGTCTCCGCGGCGATCGATCTCCTCGCCGACCGGATCGTCATGGCCCATGCAAAGGACCGGACGGCGGACGGCGGTTTCGCCACGGCCGGAACGGGCGTTCTCGACTACGGCCATTATATCGCCGGGCTTGCGGCGGCCGGTTTCGACGGGCCCCTGATCGCTCACGGGCTTTTACCGGAGGAAGCACCCGGCGTCGCAGCCTTTCTCCGCGACCGGCTCCGGACCGCCGGGGCAAGCCGATGAACGCCTTCGGGCTTGCCGCCGAAGCCCCGGATATCGCGCTCGGCGTGGACCTCGGCGGAACGCGGGTGAGGGCGGCGCTCGTGACGGCGGGAGGACGAGTGCTCAGGCGGGCGGAGGAACGGACCGAGGCCCTTGGCGGCCCTGCACGCATCCTTTCGCAGATCGAAGATCTGGCAGGCCGGCTGATCGACGGGACGCGCACGCCTTGCCTCAAGGGCATCGGCGTTTCCCTGCCCGGGCCGATCGATACCGTCGCCGGCGTCGCCATGGAGATTCCGACGCTCCCGGGATTTGCCGGCGTTCCCCTGAAGGCGGAGCTGGAAAGGCGCTTTGCCTTTCCTGTCCGTCTGGAGAACGACGGCATCGCCGCGGCGATCGGCGAATGGCGCTTCGGAGCGGGCAGGGGACTTGAGAATCTTGTCTATGTCACTGTCAGCACCGGCCTCGGCGGCGGGGTGATCGCGGATGGCCGGGTCCTTCGCGGCCGCATGGGAATGGCCGGCCATATCGGGCATATGGCCTTCGTGCCGAACGGTCTGCCCTGCCCCTGCGGCAACCGCGGCTGTTTCGAGGCCTATGGCTCGGGAACAGCCTTCGCCCGTCGGGCGCAGACGGCCGCCCGACGGCACGGCAAGTCCCTTCTCGGCGGACATGGCGCCAGGATCGACAGCCGGAGTGTTTTCGCGGCAGCCAGAAACGGCGATCCTCTCGCAGGGCGGCTTGTCGACGAGGAAGCCGAAATCCTCGGCCGCGGCTTCGTGAGCCTGCTGCATGTGTTCAGCCCGGATATCCTCATCATGGGAGGCGGCCTTTCCCACGAGTTTTCCCGTCTGCTGCCGGGAATCCAGAGGTATATCGCCAGACGGGCGATGCCGGCTTTCCGGGAGGTGAAACTCGTGCGGGCCGCCCTCGGCCAGAATTCCGGCCTGATCGGCGCCGCCGCCCTGGCGCTGCCCGAACCGCTACGCCCGGAGTGAACGGGTGTAGCGCCGGTGCTCAGAAGCGCCAGGTCATGCCGAGAACCGGACCGTGCAGACGCGTGTCGTAGACATGTCCGCCATTGCGGTAATCGACGTCCAGCACCTTGTAGCCGGCCGAGAAGGAAAACTGATCGTTGACGATGTAATTGGCGGTCGCCAGCGCCGACCACGTAAAATCGGACCCCACGCCGAAGCCGCCGATATCCACCTGCGCCTGTAAGGAAAACGCCTGCGTGAGGGGCAGGAAGGCGCGTGCGCCGACGACCGGATCCACCCAGCCGAAACGCTCGCCGTAGCGGCGTGCGATACCGAGCCGGCTGGCGCTGACCGTCACATCGTTCGATATATGCCAGAAGCGCGCGCCACCGAGGACGTCCAGCGTGAATTCCGGCGTCCCGACCAGACGATAGCCACCCTGCACCGTCGCCATGAACTGGGTGCTGTCCACGCTGCCGCTGACAGTCGTTCCCGGGGGGATGGGAATGGGCAGCGGCAGGGGAGGCAAGGGGCCGGATGTGCGGCTATCGGTCGTATTCACATACATCACGTCGGCCGAAAGGACGAAACTCTCCTGGCGCGCCCAGAGATTGACGAAGCCGCCGAAATTGAGGTCGTCCATGATGTCGGAAAACCGCTTCTCGATACCGATCGTCGGACCATGCCGGAAGGGCGAGATATCGCCTGTAAAGCCGGCGGCCCACAGATAGGGCGTGATCTGCAAGACGAAGGCAGGCGGCTCCGTTTCGAGCGAAACGGGTTCCTCCAGCGGATAGATCACCGGTTCGGCGGCCTGGGCGACCTTTCCGCCGGAAAGGGCCGCAAGGAAAAGGACGGCGGCGCAGGCATGGCGGCTGTTCAAGGGATCCTGTCCTCTCGTGATACGAGCATGTTCTTATGCACACGCCCGTCCTTCATGATCAGTTTCATGCGACGTTCGGGGTCCGCGATGACGGAGATATCCTCAAGCGGATTGCCGTCGACCACCAGAATATCCGCATAGGCGCCGGCTTCGATACGTCCGAGCGGGCCGGGGTAGGGGTTGCGCGGCCCGGAAAGACCGGCAAGTTCGGCATTGCCGCTGGTCAGGAGCCGCAACACATCCGCTGGATCATACCAGCGGGAAAACTTGGCGAGTTGCCTGCCCTGGGTAAGGGTCCCTGCGGGATTGAACAGGATGTCGGTGCCGAGCGCCATTTTGACGCCGTGCTTGCGTCCCAGTTCGACGGCCCGCGCCGTTCCCTCCGCGATGCTCTTCTGCTGCGCCTGCTGCTCGGGCGAAGGATAGCGGTTGGCGTCCTCGTCGGCGAGAAAGGGCTGGATGCTCCACCAGGCCCCGGCGTCCGCCATGCGCATCACGGTTTCCTCGTCGGCAAGCTGGCCGTGCTCAATCGACTTCACACCGCTGTCGAGCGCCCGGCGGATTCCCGCCGACGTATAGGTATGGACGCAGACGTAGGTACCCCAGTCCGCCGCCGCCCCGACGGCCGCCCGCATCTCGGCCACAGAATATTGCAGCGCGTCGATCGGGTCGTAGCTGGAGGCGACCCCGCCGCCGCCCATGATCTTGATCTGGCTTGCGCCCAGCATGAGCTGCTCGCGCACGCAGCGCAAAACCTCCGCCTCGCCATCGGCAATGGCCGAAATCCCCGCCCGCTCGGCGACGCTCGGATCGCTTTGCGGCGTGCGCGGCAGATCCGTACGCATGCGGAAATCACCATGTCCCGAGGTCTGCGAGATCATCGCACCGGACGGGTAGATGCGCGGGCCGGGGATACGCCCCTCGTCGATCGCCCGCTTGAGGGCAAAGGACGGACCGCCCACGTCGCGAACCGTCGTGAAGCCGCGCAACACCGTCCGTTCGGCCTGCTGCGCGGCGACCAGATGGATATAGGGAATATCCGCAGTCATCGCCGCCATCTGCGAAATGCCCGCGAGGATCGAATGCCAATGGGCGTCGATCATGCCGGGCATCAGCACCCGGCCGCCGCCGTCGATGACATCGGCGTCTGCGACGGTATCGGCGGCCGCGACCAGCGCCCTGATCCGGTTTTCCACCACGAGGACGCCCTTGCCATCGACAAGCCTGCCGTTCACCCCGTCGAATATTCTGACGTTGCTGATAAGGACCGGCCGGGAGGGAGCTTCGGCGAAGGCCGGGCCGGCAAGGCCGAGAGCGGAGGTCGCAAGGCTCGCCGCAACACCCTTCAGCACCGAACGGCGCGACAGTCCCTGATCAATCCGGGCGAACAGCGATTGGGCCTGCGCGCTATGGCAGGCGCAGGTCGCGCCATGAATGAAATGCCGATACCTGTTGCCGGGACGAAACATCGCACTGTCTTCCCCCTGATCGTCAAAGGTCAGGACTTTATGCCAAAGGGGCCTGCGCCGATCAACCGGCCTCATCCTTGCCGAAGGGATCGCCGCAAACCGCGCACCCTGCCGCAAGGAGATCGCCGCCGGCTGCAGCCGGCGGCGCGAATGTCCTCAACCGGCCTTGTTCTGCCGGTTCTCGATCAGATCGTCGACCACCGACGGATCGGCGAGCGTCGACGTATCGCCGAGCGCCCCGAAATCGTCCTCGGCGATCTTGCGCAGGATACGCCGCATGATCTTGCCGGAGCGGGTCTTCGGCAGGCCGGGCGCAAACTGGATCTTGTCCGGCGTGGCGATGGGGCCGATTTCCTTGCGCACATGCTTGACGAGGTCCTGGCGCAAGGCGTCGTTGCCCTCCTCGCCGGCCATCAGCGAGACATAGCAATAGATGCCCTGGCCCTTGAGGCTGTGCGGATAACCGACGACGGCGGCTTCCGAGACAAGGTGATGCGAAACGAGCGCCGATTCGATTTCGGCGGTGCCGAGGCGGTGGCCCGAAATGTTGAGCACGTCGTCGACGCGGCCGGTGATCCAGTAATAGCCGTCCTCGTCGCGCCGGCAGCCGTCGCCGGTGAAATATTTCCCCTTGTAGGTGGAGAAATAGGTTTCGACGAAGCGCTTGTGATCGCCGTAGACCGTTCGCATCTGGCCCGGCCAACTGTCGGCGATGCAAAGGTTGCCATCGGCCACGCCCTCCAGAACATGCCCCTCGCTGTCGACGATTTCCGGCTTGATACCGAAGAAGGGGCGGGTCGCGGATCCGGGTTTCAGCGTCGTCGCGCCAGGCAGCGGCGAGATCAGGATGCCGCCGGTCTCGGTCTGCCACCAGGTATCGACGATGGGGCAGCGTTCCTCGCCGACGACAGTATAGTACCATTCCCAGGCTTCGGGATTGATCGGTTCGCCAACCGACCCGAGAAGCCGCAGCGTCGAGCGGGACGAACGCTTGACGAAGCTGTCGCCGGCGCCCATCAGCGCGCGGATCGCCGTCGGCGCAGTATAGAAGATATTGACCTTATGCTTGTCGACCACTTCCCAGAAGCGGCCGGCATCCGGGAAGTTCGGCACGCCCTCGAACATCAGCGTGGTGGCGCGGTTGGCGAGCGGACCGTAGACGATATAGGAATGGCCGGTGACCCAGCCGACGTCGGCGGTGCACCAGTAGATATCGCCGTCCCGGTAATCGAAGACATATTTATGCGTCATCGCGGCGAAGACCAGATAGCCGGCGGTCGTATGCAGAACGCCCTTCGGCTTGCCGGTCGACCCGGAGGTATAGAGGATGAAGAGGGGATCCTCGGCCTTCATCCTCGCCGGCGGACAATCGCGCGCAACGCTGGCGGTTTCCTCGTGATACCAGAGGTCCCGGCCGGGGGCCCAGCCGGTCTTTCCGCCGGTGCGCCGCACCACGAGCACCTTGTTGACCAGCACATGCTGCTTGGCGGCAAGATCGATGGCGGTATCGGTGTTTTCCTTGAGCGCGATCGGCCGGCCGCCGCGAACACCTTCGTCACAGGTGATGACGAAGGTCGATTCGCAGTCGACGATGCGGCCGGCAAGCGCATCCGGCGAGAAGCCACCGAAGACGACGGAATGCACCGCTCCGATCCGCGCGCAGGCGAGCATGGCGTAGGTCGCTTCCGGGATCATCGGCATATAGATGGTGACGCGGTCGCCCTTCTTCACGCCATGCTTCTTCATGACGTTGGCGAGACGGCAGACATGCTCGTGGAGTTCGTTATAGGTGATCTTCTTGTCGATATAGGGATTGTCGCCTTCCCAGATGATGGCGACCTGATCCCCATGCGCCTTCAGGTGGCGGTCGATGCAGTTATAGGACACATTGGTGATGCCGTCCTCGAACCACTTGATCTGCGCCTTGCCGGTGAAAGCGGTGTTCTTGACCTTCGTATAAGGCTTGAACCAGTCGATGCACATGCCGTGCTTGTCCCAGAACCGCTCCGGATTCTCGACGCTCTCGCGATACCACGCCTCATAGGTGTCGTTGTCGATCAGCGTCCGGCTCTTTGCGGATTTCAGGACCGGGTAGGTCTTCGTGGACATGAACTCCTCCATCTCTATGCAAATCGCAGGGAGGGTTACGGCGACGCAACGCCTCTCGCGTATTTTCGCGCCATTCATAGCAGGTCACGGCTTCAGGGCAATTAGACGTCGATCATTTGGCGCTTGAAGAATTGCATTTCCGCCGCACTGGCGTTATTGACTGGAAAATTCCCGGAACATAGTGGTTACTATCCACGGCCCGCGACACCGGCGCGGACGTACAAGAGGACTATACCCATGGCTCAACAACTGCTCATGCCCAAGGCGACTGCCGTCTGGCTGGTCGACAATACGGCCCTGTCGTTCGAACAGATCGCGCAGTTCTGCAAGGTGCATCCGCTCGAGGTCAAGGCCATCGCCGACGGCGAAGCCGCTCAGGGGATCAAGGGCCTCGACCCCATCGCCACCGGTCAGCTGTCGCGCGAGGAGATCGCGCGCGCCGAATCGAATCCGAATTACAAGCTGAAGCTTTCCGAACCGAAGGTCCGCGTGCCGGAATCCAAGCGCAAGGGCCCCCGCTACACGCCGGTCTCCAAGCGTCAGGATCGCCCCAACGCCATCCTCTGGCTCGTGCGCAACCATCCGGAACTCAAGGATGCGCAGATTTCCCGCCTCGTCGGCACCACCAAGTCGACGATCGAGCAGATCCGTGACCGCACCCATTGGAATTCCGCCAACCTGACGCCGATGGATCCGGTCACCCTTGGTCTCTGCTCGCAGATCGACCTCGACCTGGAAGTCGAACGCGCCTCCAAGGGTCGGCCGCTGCCGACGGCGGCGGAAGCCGGCGCGACGCTGGAATCCGCGCAGGAAACGGAAAAGCTGCCCTATAGCGACCGGGACGATGAAAAGGAGATCGACGCCGACGCCGTCTTCGCCAAGCTGAAGTCGCTCAAGTCCGCCGATCCCCAGGAGGACGAGGACGACAAGTTCTGACCGCCTTCGAAGGCCGATCCCCAAAAAACCCGCCACACCCCGGCGGGTTTTTTTATGCCTTCCGGGCGGCGGCGGCCGGAAACCCCTGCCGTGCCGGACGCGCCAGGCGGTGATTCACGTGAAACATTCCGCTTTTCCCGCCACATTCCTGCATCCGGCAGGGAGCTGGAAATCGCAGCCGGCCGGTGTCTTCTCAGCGCATGCCGAAAATGGCGGAGCCGACCCGCACGCTGGTCGCGCCAAGGGCGACTGCGGTCTCATAGTCCCCCGACATGCCCATGGAAAGCCGGTCGAGGCCGCAGCGTTGCGCAAGCTTGGCCAGAAGCGCGAAATGCGGGCCGGGATTCTCATCGGCCGGCGGAATACACATCAGCCCCTCGATGGAAAGCCCGAGCGTCTCACGGCAGAACGCGACGAATTTCTCGGCGTCATCCGGCGCGATACCGGCCTTCTGCGGCTCCAGCCCGGTATTCACCTGCACATAGAGCCGCAGCTTGCGGTCCTGACGCTGCATTTCCGTGGCGATGGCCCGCGCGATCTTTTCCCGGTCGACCGTTTCGATCACGTCGAACAGGGCCACGGCCTCGGCCGTCTTGTTCGATTGCAGCGGGCCGATGAGATGCAGTTCGATGTCGGGTGTCTCGGCGCGCAGGCCCGGCCATTTGCCCTGGGCCTCCTGCACCCGGTTCTCACCGAAAACACGCTGCCCGGCTTCGATCGCCGGACGGATCGCCGTCGCATCGAAGGTCTTGGAAACAGCGACAAGCGTTGTCCGGCCGGACGGGCGGCCCGCCTCCTGCGCCGCCTTTTCAATCCGCGTCCGCACATCCGTCAACCGGTCGCAAAGGTCCATATTCATTCTCCGTCGCCTGTATCTATTCCCCGGACCTAGCGAAACGGGCTCGTCTTGCCAAGCCGGGACATCGGCCGGACCCTTCATTCCGGGCCCGGAAAACTTGACGCTTCCCCGGTTTCGTGATGAAGGTCAGGCGACCTTATTTGCATGGGCGCATCGTCCCTCAAGACTTCCGGAACATCAAGAACATGGCCAGTGAACGCTACAATCCACGCGACGTCGAACCCCGTTGGCAGGCGAAATGGAGCGAAGAAGATGTCTTCGTGACAAAAAACGACGACCCGCGCGAGAAGTATTATGTGCTGGAGATGTTCCCCTATCCCTCCGGCCGCATCCACATGGGCCATGTGCGCAACTATGCGATGGGCGACGTCGTCGCGCGCTACAAGCGCGCCCGCGGCTACAACGTATTGCATCCGATGGGCTGGGACGCCTTCGGAATGCCGGCCGAAAACGCCGCCATGCAGAACAAGGTCCATCCCAAGGACTGGACCTACCAGAATATCGCAACCATGCGCAGCCAGCTGAAGTCGATGGGCCTGTCGCTCGACTGGTCCCGGGAATTCGCAACCTGCGACGTCGATTATTACCACCGCCAGCAGCATCTCTTCCTGGATTTTCTGGAAAAGGGCCTCGTCTATCGCAAGCAGTCCAAGGTGAACTGGGATCCGGTAGATCACACGGTTCTCGCCAACGAGCAGGTCATCGACGGGCGCGGCTGGCGGTCGGGCGCATTGGTCGAGCAGCGGGAACTGACGCAATGGTTCTTCCGCATCACCGATTTCAGCCAGGACCTGCTGGATTCGCTGGAAACACTCGACCAGTGGCCGGAAAAAGTCCGGCTGATGCAGAAAAACTGGATCGGTCGTTCCGAGGGCATGCTCGTGCGCTGGGAAATCTCCGACACGGCCGGCCTGACGGCTGAAAAGGACGTGACCGTCTACACGACGCGACCCGATACGCTGTTCGGCGCATCCTTCCTCGCCATTTCCGCCGATCATCCGCTGGCCCGCGAGGCGGCGGCGCAGAATCCGGCTATCGAATCCTTTGCGGAAGAATGCCGCCGCGCCGGCACCTCGATCGCCACGCTCGAAACCGCTGAAAAGAAAGGCATGGACACCGGCATCCGCGTGCGCCATCCCCTCGACGCCAGTTGGGAACTGCCCGTCTATATCGCCAACTTCGTGCTGATGGACTACGGTACGGGCGCGATCTTCGGCTGCCCCTCCGGCGACCAGCGCGACCTCGATTTCGCGCGCAAATACGATCTTCCGGTCGTGCCCGTCGTCATGCCGAAGGACGGTGACGCCGCCAGTTTCACAATAGGCGACGAAGCCTATGCCGGCGACGGCGTGATGATCAATTCCCGCTTCCTCGACGGGCTTTCCACCGGCGACGCCTTCGACGCCGTGGCAAAGACACTGACGTCGACAATGCTCGCCGGCGCCCCGCAGGGCGAGCGCAAGGTGAATTTCCGCCTGCGCGACTGGGGCATCTCGCGCCAGCGCTACTGGGGTTGTCCGATCCCGGTCATCCATTGCGACGATTGCGGCATCGTCCCGGTTCCCAAATCCGACCTGCCGGTCAGGCTTCCCGACGACGTCAGCTTCGACAAGCCCGGCAATCCGCTCGATCGCCATCCGACCTGGCGTCATGTCGCCTGCCCGGCCTGCGGCAAGGACGCCCGCCGCGAGACGGACACGATGGACACCTTCGTCGATTCGTCCTGGTATTTCGCCCGCTTCACGGCACCCTGGGAAAATGCGCCCACCGATCCGGCCGCCGCCGATGCCTGGCTTCCCGTCGATCAATATATCGGCGGCATCGAACACGCGATCCTGCATCTGCTCTATTCGCGCTTCTTCACGCGCGCCATGCAGGTCGCCGGTCATCTCGACCTCAAGGAACCCTTCAAGGGTCTCTTCACCCAGGGCATGGTCGTGCACGAGACCTATAGCCGCGGCGAGGGCGCGAAACGCGAATGGGTCACGCCGGCCGAAATCCGCATCGACGACGCCGACGGAACGCGCCGCGCCGTCCATCTCGAAACCGGCGAGCCGATCGCCATCGGCTCCATCGAGAAGATGTCGAAGTCGAAGAAGAATGTCGTCGATCCCGATGACATCATCGCTTCCTATGGCGCGGATACCGCCCGCTTCTTCGTTCTGTCCGATTCGCCGCCGGATCGCGACGTCATCTGGTCGGAAGCAGGCGTCGAAGGCGCGCTCCGCTTCGTCCAGCGCGTCTGGCGTCTCGTTTCGGAAGCCGCTCCGACGCTGAAATCGGCCGATAACCGGCCCGGTTCGAGCGGCGAGGCCCTTGTCATTTCGCGCGCCGCCCACCGGACGCTGAAGGCCGTGCAGGCGGATTACGACAAGCTCGCCTTCAACAAGGCCGTCGCCCATATCTACGAATTCGTCAATACGCTGGCAGGACCGCTGACGAATGCCGCGTCCGGCAAGCTGGACGAGGACCTGGCCGCCGCGCTTCGCGAGGCCGTCGGCATCCTCGTGCGGATCGTCGCGCCGATGACGCCGCATCTTGCGGAGGAATGCTGGCGGATCATCGGCGGCGAGGGGATCGTCGCGACCGTTGCCTGGCCGACCTATGACGAGAACCTGGTGGCCGAGAACGAAATCACGCTGCCGGTGCAGATCAACGGCAAGAAGCGCGCGGATTTGACAATCGCCCGCGACGCGGATCACAGTGCCGTGGAGCAGGCGGTGCTCGGCCTCGAAGCCATTCAGGCGGTGCTTGCCGGCAAGCAGCCGAAGAAGATCATCGTCGTGCCGCAAAGGATCGTGAATGTCGTCATCTGATCGAACAGTCCTCAAGCGGTCCGTCCGGATTGCCGCCGGGCTCGCGCTCGTCGTTCTCCTGGCGGGATGCCAGGTGCGTCCGCTCCATTCCACCGGATCGGCGGTCGGGAGCGAACTGGCCTCGGTTTCCGTCTCCGAATCCCGCGACCGGGTCGAGCAGCAGGTTCGCAACCACCTCGTCTTCCTGCTTGCCGGCGGCGCGGGCGAGCCCGCATCGGCGACCTATCAGCTCGATCTCAACGTCGCCTCGCGCACGGTGGGCGCGCTGCTCAACATCCGGACGGATATGGCGCGCGCCGGTCGGGTCGTCGTCTCCGCCGATTATAATCTGGCGAGGATCGACACCGGTGAGACCGTGGCCTCGGGCAAGCGCTCGACGCTTTCTCCGGTGGATTTCCCGGTCCAGGAGTTCGCCAAGCTGCGCGCCATCCGCGATGCGGAAAACCGTGCCGCACGTGAGCTTGCCGAAATCATTCGCGCCGATATCGCCGCCGCGCTCGCGCGGCGCTGAACGGGCCATGGCGGAGATCAAGTCGTACGAATTCGAGCGCTTCGCGGGGAAGCGCCCCTTAGCCGCGCGGCTCATCCTGATCTACGGTCCCGATCGCGGGCTGGTGTCCGAACGGGCCGCCACGCTTGCGGCGGCAAGCGGCGTCGATCTTGCCGATGCCTTCTCGGTGGTCAAGCTCGACGCGACCGACCTTTCCCACGATACCGGCCGTCTGATCGACGAGATGAATGCCATCGGCCTGTTCGGCGGCGACCGCCTTGTCTGGGTCCGGGGAGCAGCCAGCGAGAAGGGGCTTTGCGACGCATTTGCTTTTCTGGCCGGCGCGCCGGCCGGTCCTTCCACTCTGATCGTCGAGGCGGGCGACCTGAAAAAGGGGGCCACGCTACGCAAGATCGCCGAATCATCCGCCGCCGCCATCGCCATTCCCTGCTATGCCGATGACGGTCGCGCCCTTCAGACATTGATCGACCAGGAACTGGGAGAGGCCGGGCTGCGCATCGCTCCGGCGGCGCGCCAGCGGCTGACGGACGTGATCGGCGGCGACCGCCTCGCCTCCCGCAACGAATTGCGCAAGCTTGCGCTCTATTGCCGGGGCAGGGAACTGATCGAGGAAGCCGACGTGATGGAGATCGTCGGTGACGCCAGCGCGATCTCCACCGACGAAGCCGTCGACGCCATCCTGAAGGGCGATCGCGACGGTTTTCTCCATGCCATCCAGAAGATCGTGTCCTCGAAAACGCCGGTCTTCCTCGTCTTGCAGGGGTGCCTGCGTCAGTTCCAGCTTCTCGAGCTGATGCGTGCGGAAATGGACGAAAAGCGGCTGCCGGCCGCCCAGGCCGTTGCGACGCTCGGTCGCCATCTGCACTTCCGCCGCAAGCCGGTCATCGAGAATGCACTGAGAAACTGGTCGGCCGCCGCCATCCGCCGCGAGGCGAAGCGTCTTCAGGCGGCAATCCTGCAAAGTCGGCGACGACCCGCGCTCGAAGATACGATCGCCATGCAGACCATGCTCGCGACCGTTCTGCAATCCGCGCGAAAAGGCGGCTGAATCCGACTAAATAAGAAAGAGCAGGCGGGATATCGAAAAATTACCCCCGCTGCTCTATCCTCTTGTTTCTAAAGCCGTTCTTCGCGGAAACACCGGCCCCATGTCCCGGAAGAACGTCAGCGGCGCTCCAGAAGCCGGCAAACTTCCTCAAGCTGTTCGAGCGTCTTGTAGGAAATGCGCAGATAACCGCCGTTACCCTTGTGATTGACGCTGACATCGAGGCCGAGCACATCGGAAAGGCTGCGTTCAAGCGCCAGTGTGTCCGCGTCCTTTTCCGGCGTTCGCGTTGCCGCGACACCATGAGCGGGATCGGCTTGCGCCTTGATGTCGTTTTGCGCCAGCCGTTCCGTATCCCTGACCGATAGCCCCTTGGCCACGATCGTACGGGCAAGGCTGATCGGATCGGAGGTCGGAACCAGGGCGCGGGCGTGTCCCGCCGAAAGCGTTCCCGAGGCCAGCATATCGCGCACCGGCTCCGGCAATTTGAGAAGCCGCAGGCTATTGGCCACATGGCTGCGGCTCTTGCCGATGATTTCGCCGAGATCGTTCTGCGTATAGCCATGATCGGCGATGAGCAGTTCGTAGCCCATCGCTTCTTCCAGCGGATTGAGATCGGAGCGCTGGACGTTCTCGACGATGGCGATTTCCAGCGCCGTCCGGTCGTCGACATCGCGAATGATCACCGGAATCTCGATCAGTCCGGCAAGCTGCGCTGCGCGCCAACGCCGCTCGCCGGCGATGATCTCATAGCGGCTCTCCGCGATGGTCCGCACCACGACCGGCTGCACGATGCCATGCTGGCGCACCGAGGAGGCAAGATCCTGCAATTCCGATTCGTCGAAATATCGCCGCGGGTTGCGCGGATTGCGGCCGACGAACTCTATCGGAACCATGCGATCGGGATTGAGCGGCTGGCTTGCACCGGCCGCCGCGGGCATCTGGTCCATCTCGCCGATCAGCGCTGCAAGACCGCGACCGAGTCGCCTTTTCGAGTTGTCTTCATTCATGGACTCTACTCACACTTTCCGCCATCAAGCGGCCTTGCGCTGCCGCTCTCTCTGGATCACCTCGGACGCCAGCTGAAGATAGGCCTGACTTCCGGCGCATTTGAGATCGTAAAGGATCGCCGGCTTGCCGTAGGAAGGGGCCTCGGATACCCGCACATTGCGCGGAATGAGTGTATGATAGACTTTTTCACCCAAGTGGGTGCGAACATCGTTAACAACCTGTTGCGCCAGATTGTTGCGGGAATCGAACATGGTCAGCACGATCCCCTGGATATCGAGATAGGGATTGACCGTCCGCCGCACCTGATCGACGGTTTCCAGCAGTTGGCTCAACCCTTCCAGCGCGAAAAATTCGCATTGCAACGGCACCAGTACGGAATGGGCCGCCGCCAGGGCATTCATCGTCAGAAGATTGAAGGACGGCGGGCAATCCACCAGCACGTAGGAGTAGGCGCGGGCTTCGGGCGCAGCCAGGGCATTCTTGAGGCGGAAAACACGGTCGGCCTGCTGGGCGATCTCCATTTCCACCCCCAGCAGATCCATGGTCGAAGGAACGATGGAGAGATTCGGAACGACCGTATCCAGCGCCGTTTCCGCAACGCTGTGGCTACCGACAATCAGATCATAGGACGACAGCGCGCGATTGCGGCGATCGATGCCCAGCCCCGTGCTGGCATTGCCCTGCGGATCGAGATCGACGATCAGAACCCGCTCGCCGATTGCGGCGAGCGCTGTCGCGAGATTGATGGCTGTCGTGGTCTTGCCGACGCCACCCTTCTGGTTCGCTATGGTGATAATTCTGTTTTTCTCGCCTGCCATGGATATCCGCCAGTTCTACGAGGGTCTTCGCGACAGATTTGAAATCTCAAGCACGCACGAATCCTGCTCGATGATGCTTCGATGTTTTACCAGATCGAATTCCCAGCGACCAACGGCTTTATCGATCTCTTTCTGATAATCCCGGCCTTTGTGCAGAAAAAACCGCAGATCGGGGTTCTGTCCAGCCCAGGGGAAGCCAAAAGCCAGAAGGGTATCGAGATCCGCCAACGCCCGGGCGGACAGGGCGTCACAGGAGGGAATCTCTGCGGACGCTTCCTCGATCCGCATCGCATGGACGGATGCCCGCGCGCCGGTCTCGCGTATCGCCGTACGCAGGAAAGAGGCTTTCTTGTTGTTGCTCTCCACCAGATGAACCCATCCGTCCCCCTGTCCGGAAAGCAGGATTGCCGTAATGACGCCGGGAAACCCGCCCCCGCTGCCGAGATCCACCCATGTTTTCGGCCCGGGATAGAGCGCAAAGATCTGCGCGCTATCCGCGATATGCCGCTGCCAGACTTCCTCCATCGTCGACGGGGCGACAAGATTGATCGCCTTTGCCCATTTCTGAAACAGTGCGACGAAAGCGGTCAGACGGTCGTGCGTTTCACGTGAAACAGTCAGGTTGTAGAACTCCGGGAGAAGACTCGTCATTGCTGCACCATTCGCGCTACCTTTTCCTCCGGAAGACGCCGCAAATGCGCCAGCAACAATGTCAGCGCCGCCGGCGTCATACCTTCGACCCGCGCGGCTTGTGCCAGATTCGCGGGACGCGCGGTCTTCAACTTCTGCCGCAGTTCGATCGACAGACCCGGTAAGGTCGAATAGTCGAAATCGGCCGGAATCAAACGTTGCTCCTCCCGGCGGGTCTCGAGAATATCGCTCCGCTGGCGCTCCATATAGACCGCATAGCCGGCCTCGATCTCCATCGTCTCATGAAGACGCTGCGGAAAGCCTCCGAGCTCGGCCGGCCAGATGGCGGCCAGACGGCGATAGTCGATGTCCGGATAGGCAAGCAAATCGTAAGCGCTGCGGCGCACGCCATCCTGATTGATCCGGATACCGTGAGCGGCCGCTTCGTTCGGAGACAGCCGCAAGGACGACAGCCGCTCGCGAAGCACGGTCATTTCCCCGGACCACGCCTCGAACCGGGATTGGCGCGCCGACTGTACCAGGCCGAGGTCGAGTCCCAACGGCGTCAACCGCGCATCCGCATTGTCGGCGCGAAGCGACAGGCGATATTCGGCCCTCGATGTAAACATCCGATAGGGCTCGCTCACACCCCGGGAGGTGAGATCGTCGATCATCACCCCGATGTAGCTCTCCGTGCGGCTGAAGACATAACCCTCCTGACCGGCCGCCCGATAGGCGGCATTCAGCCCCGCGACCAACCCTTGCGCGGCCGCCTCCTCATAGCCCGTCGTCCCATTGATCTGCCCGGCCAGGAAAAGACCGGCGGTCCGCTTGACTTCCAGTGTCGGCGACAATTCGCGCGGGTCGACATGATCATATTCGATCGCATAACCGGGCTGAAGGATCTGCACACGCTCGAGGCCGGGAATCGTCCGGATAAAACGTTCCTGAATATCGGCGGGCAGCGAGGTCGAGATGCCGTTCGGATAGACCGTATGATCCGTCAGCCCTTCCGGTTCGAGAAAGATCTGATGACCGTCCCGCTCGCCGAATCGCACGATCTTGTCTTCGATGGACGGACAATAGCGCGGCCCGACACCCTCGATCTGTCCGGAGTACATCGCCGACAGGCCAATATTTTCCTCGATGATCCGATGGGTTTCCGCCGTCGTGCGGGTCACACCGCATTCGATCTGTGGCGTCTCGATCCGATCCGTCATGAAGGAAAAGGGCACCGGTTCATCATCGGCAGCCTGCCGCCCGACCCCGGACCAATCGATCGTACGGCCATCCAGCCGCGCCGGCGTTCCGGTTTTCAGCCGCGCCAGTGTCAGGCCGAGCCTCTGGAAGGTCGCGGACAGGCCGAGCGACGGTTCTTCGCCGACGCGCCCCGCTGGAATCTTTTCGGTCCCGATATGAATAAGGCCGCGCAAAAAGGTTCCGGTGGTCACCACAACCGCACCGCAGGCCAGCCGCCGGCCGTCCTTCATGATGACCGCTTCGACGCGCCCGTTGGCGAGATCAATATCGAAAGCATCGCCTTCGATGACGTCGAGATTGGCGACGGCGGCAATCTCGCCTTGCATGGTATCCCGATACAAATGACGATCCGCCTGCGTGCGCGGCCCGCGAACCGCCGGCCCCTTGCGGCGGTTCAGCAGTCGGAACTGGATTCCCGCCTTATCGGCGACGCGCCCCATCAGGCCATCCAGGGCGTCGACCTCGCGAACCAGATGGCCTTTACCAAGCCCTCCGATCGCCGGATTGCAGGACATAATCCCGATGGTCGCCTTCTGATGGGTGACCAGACCGGTTTTGGCGCCCAGACGCGCAGCCGCGGCCGCGGCTTCGGTCCCCGCATGACCGCCACCGATAACGATGACATCGTAACGCTGTTTATCCTTCATGGGTTCCTGCCTGTTTCACGTGAAACGTTCAAAACGACTCGCTCACGTTGCACTGTTTCACGTGAATCATTTCCCGATGCAGAATTCGGAAAAAATCACATCGAGAAGATTCTCAACATCCACCCGCCCGGTGATCCGGCCGAGCGCCTGGCCAGCCGACCGAAGATGCTCCGCCCGGATATCCAGTTCTAAAGCGTCGCTTTCCAAAGCACGGCTGATTTCCGCAACGACCAACTGCAAGCTTTCAATATGTCTGCGCCGGGTCGGCAAAGCCAGCGCCAGCGCCATGGAAAGATCGGGGAGGTGATCCTGGATGCGTTGCAACAGAGTTGCGATCCCGTCTCCGGTTCTCGTCGAGATCACGACATCGGCGGAACTCTTCCGCCAATCCCGATCGGACCGATCGCTCTTGGTGCCGATCCGCAATAGCGCACCGGTATAATCCCCGATCAGGTCTTGCCAGTCCGTGACCGCCGGACAATCGGAAAGAAGCAGGACCAAATGCGCATCCGCCAGTGAGCGGCGAGCACGCCGGATTCCTTCCTGCTCGATCAGATCCTCGGTGTCTCTCAATCCCGCCGTATCATAAAGCCGGACAGCGAATCCGCCAAGATCCAGATCGACATGCAACACGTCCCGCGTCGTCCCTGGAATATCCGTTACAATGGCGACATCCCGCCGGGCGAGATGATTGAGCAAACTCGATTTTCCCGCATTGGGCGGGCCAGCGATCACCACCTTGAGCCCGTCCCGGACAATTTCTCCCAGATCGGCGCCGGAAAGATGGTTAATAATTTCCTGCCGCAGTTCCGTCATATCGTGCCAGATGGTCGTCGCCACGGAGCCCGGAACATCGTCCTCGTCGGAAAAATCCAGCTCGGCCTCGATCATCGCGCGCGCATGGGTCAGCCGGCGCGCCCAGGTCTCGTAAAGACGCGACAGGCCGCCGGAGGCATGTTCCGCCGCCAATCGACGCTGCATCTCGGTTTCCGCGGCGATCAGATCGGCAAGCCCCTCCACGGCCACCAGATCCATTTTACCCAGAAGAAAGGCCCGACGTGAAAACTCGCCGGCTTCCGCCGCTCTTAACAATGGCAGATCGCTTAACGCATCGAGGATCGCTTTCACGGTGGCGCGTCCACCGTGGACCTGCAACTCGGCGCTATCTTCTCCGGTAAAGGACGCCGGACCGGGAAAGAAAAGAACCAGACCACGATCCAGTCGTTCGCCGTTTCGATTCCGAATCGAAAGCAGTGTCGCCTGTCTGGCGGGGGGAATCTGGCCGCAGATCGTTTCCAGAACGGCGCCTGTGGCGGGACCGCTGATCCGGATCACCGCCACGCCGGAAGGCAGGCCGCCGCTGGACAGGGCAAAGATCGTATCCTGCTGCATGATCATTCGATATCCGATTTAATTTCGGAGGCGAATCGATTGATTCGTTTCAATTCAGAATCGATCTCTCCATATCAAACAAAAATGGTCTCGCCTCCGGGGCGAGACCATGGATAGCGTCCGAATTCCCGGACGTTCCAATCAGGTATTCATCGAATCGAAGAAATCGCCATTGCTCTTGGTCTGCTTCAGCTTGTCGATCAGAAACTCGATCGCGTCCGTCGTACCCATCGGGGCGAGGATACGGCGAAGAACGAAAATCTTCTGAAGGTCCTGGCGCGGCACCAGCAGGTCTTCCTTGCGGGTACCCGATTTCAGGATATCCATGGCCGGGAAGATCCGCTTGTCGGCGACCTTGCGGTCCAGAACGATTTCCGAGTTTCCGGTGCCCTTGAACTCCTCGAAGATCACTTCGTCCATACGGCTGCCGGTATCGATCAGTGCGGTGGCGATGATCGTCAGCGATCCGCCTTCCTCGATATTGCGTGCGGCGCCGAAGAAGCGCTTGGGCCGCTGGAGGGCGTTGGCGTCGACGCCACCGGTCAGAACCTTGCCGGAGGACGGCACAACGGTGTTATAGGCGCGTCCGAGGCGGGTGATGGAATCGAGCAGGATGACCACGTCGCGACCGTGCTCGACGAGGCGCTTGGCCTTTTCGATCACCATTTCGGCCACCTGCACGTGGCGGGTCGCAGGCTCGTCGAAGGTCGAGGAGACCACTTCGCCCTTCACCGACCGCTGCATATCCGTCACTTCCTCGGGACGCTCGTCGATGAGGAGAACGATCAGATAACATTCCGGATGATTGGCGGTGATCGAATGGGCGATGTTCTGCAAGAGAACGGTCTTGCCCGTTCGCGGCGGCGCAACGATCAGCGCGCGCTGGCCCTTCCCGAGCGGCGCCACGAGATCGATGACGCGGGGCGACAGGTCCCTGGACGTCGGAACGTCGAGTTCCATGCGGAAGCGCTCGTTCGGATAGAGCGGCGTCAGGTTGTCGAAATGCACCTTATGCCGGATCTTCTCGGGATCGTCGAAATTGATCGTATTGACTTTGAGGAGTGCGAAATAACGTTCGCCCTCCTTCGGTCCGCGAATGGGGCCTTCGACCGTATCGCCGGTCTTGAGCGAGAAGCGACGGATCTGCGAGGGCGAGATATAGATATCGTCGGGACCCGGCAGATAGTTCGCATTGGCCGAGCGAAGAAAGCCGAAACCGTCCTGCAACACCTCCACAACGCCTTCGCCGATGATCTCGACTTCCTGCTCGGCAAGCATCTTGAGGATCGCAAACATCAGTTCCTGCTTGCGCATCGTGCTCGCATTCTCGACCTCGAGTGATTCGGCAAAGGCCAGGAGGTCGGTCGGAGTCTTGTTCTTGAGTTCTTGAAGCTTCATTTCGGCCATGAACGGTCCATGCTGATCAGTCTGGGGAATGGAAAAAGGCATGCGGGCCAAGACGGAGCTGCGCGGGGTTCGATGCAGTCCAATGAACGAATACACATGCCACGAGAGATGGGATGGATAGAAAATAGCGGTTCCTGCCGATGCCCGCAAGGGGGCGGCGGAATTTCCTGCGTCACAGCCATCCTTGCGATCACGAACCCGCATCGAAACGTCGGACGAAGGTCCGTGCGCCGAAGACCGCTAGAAGGGCTTCACCACGACGAGAATGACGATCAGGACCATCAGCACGGCCGGCGCCTCGTTCCAGATCCGCCACTGCCGGCCCGTATTGCGGTTCTCGTCCCGGGAAAAAGCCGCGACGGCACGGCCGTAATACTGATCGACGGCCGAAAGCAGCAGCACCAGCAACAGCTTGGCGTGCAGCCATCCACCCTTGAAGCCATAGACCGACCACGCCAGATAAAGGCCGAGCAGCCATGTCAGCCCCATCGCGGGCTGCATGATCATCCGGTAAAGCCGCCGTTCCATGATCTTGAAGGTTTCGGATTGCGCGGATCCCACCGGCGCATCGGTGTGATAGACGAAAAGCCGCGGCAGATAGAGCAGGCCCGCCATCCAGGAAATCACCGCGACGATGTGCAGCGCCTTCAGCCAGAGATAAAGTTCGTCGGGCGGATAGAACACCAGCAAGGCGATGACGGCGGCAAGGACGGCAAGCACCAGGGCGACCCGCAGGCGAGCGCGGCGGCCCGGCCCTTCACCGGTCTGCCGCTCAGGGGTCACAGGGCCTCCCCGCGCACCCGCTTCACCAGCCGCGTGACATGGTCGGGATCCGCCTGCGGCGTGATGCCATGGCCGAGATTGAAGATCAGCGGTCCGTTTCCGAGCGCCTGGAGAATGGCGTCCACACCCTCGTCCAGCGCCGCCCCGCCGGCCACCACGCGCATCGGATCGAGATTGCCCTGAACCGGCCCGTCCTTCTGCAACTCGGCGGCGAAGGAAAGCGGCACCGACCAGTCGAGGCCGATGGCGTCGGTGTCGGTGTCCCGGCGGTAGGTCTTGAGGCGGAGGCCCGCTCCCTTGGCGAAGGCGATGATCTTTGCGCCAGGCCGGCGCGCCCGCACGGAATCGACCATTCGCCGCACGGGCCGGACCGCATAATCGGCAAATTCCCGCTCGCCGAGAACGCCGGCCCAGGAATCGAAAATCTGCACGGCGTCCGCCCCGGCATCGATCTGCTCGACGAGATAATCCGCCGAGACATCCGCCAGAAAATCGAGAAGATAGGTAAAGGCCGCCGTCTCGCGATAGCCGAAAAGCCGCGCCGGCGCCTGATCCGGCGTGCCCTGTCCGGCGATCATATAGGTGGCGACCGTCCAGGGAGCGCCACAGAAACCGAGCAGGGTGGTCTCCTCCGGCAGCGATGCGCGCAGCCGCGTCACGGTCTCCATCACCGGCTTCAGATGGCTGGAAACGTGATCCGGTTTCAGAGCGCGGATCGCCGTGACGTCGATCGGATCGAGACGTGGGCCGTGCCCTTCCTCAAAACGGACATTGCGTTTCAGCGCATCCGGAATGACCAGGATATCGGAAAACAGGATCGCTGCATCGAAACCATACCGCCGGATCGGCTGCAAGGTCACTTCGGTCGCTAGTTCCGGCGTATAACAGAGATTGAGAAAACCTCCGGCCTTCTCGCGCGTCTGCCGATACTCGGGAAGATAGCGTCCCGCCTGCCGCATAAGCCAGAGCGGTGGAGGAGACATCGTCTTTCCATTCAGGACGTCGATCATCTTCCGGCTTTTCGCAGACACTTCGGCAGTTCTCCTAAATATAAAACAATCTCTTTAAAGAGGTTTCTATTTCTTAGAGTCGGTGACTATCAAGGATTAAATCCCATCCACAAATTCCCCACGGCCCGGCTGGGGAGGCCATCAAGCGGGAAAAAATGGATCCTCTCAGGGAAAAATCCGGGGAAAATGATATTATCATATAGTAATCAATTACTTATGTTTTCCGGATATTATCGTTTTCCTGTGGATCATCGGTGGATTACCGCGACACTTTGCCTTTTCATGAGTCTTGTCCACAAGGCTGGCCTCCCGGCGTTCCGGCGAACGCCAATTGTGGAAAACTTCGCCTTTATCCCCTTGCCTGTCCGGCGGCGGCGGCATTAGCTCCTTTTGTCCCGGCCTATCAACAGGGGGCGAAGGATATTGGGGAGAGCATGAAAAACTACTTCCATCTCCATCTGATTTCGGACTCGACAGGAGAGACGCTGATCGCCGCCGGCCGTGCCGCTGCCGCCCAGTTCCAGTCTTCCCAGGCGCTGGAACATGTTTATCCGCTGGTGCGCAATCGCAAGCAGCTGATGCCCGTGCTCGAAGCGATCGACGGCGCGCCCGGCATCGTGCTCTACACGGTGGTTGACCGCGAGCTTTCGCAGATCATCGATCTGCGGTGCCGGGAAATGGGCGTGCCGTGCGTTTCTGTTCTGGAGCCGGTGATGGATGTCTTTCAATCCTATCTCGGCGCGCCGTCTCTTCGCCGCGTCGGTGCGCAGCACGTCATGGATGCCGATTACTTCGCCCGTATCGACGCGCTCAACTTCACGATGGATCATGATGACGGCCAGTTGCCCGCCGATCTTGACGATGCCGACGTCATCATCGTCGGCATCAGCCGTACCTCCAAGACGCCGACCAGCATCTATCTCGCCAATCGCGGCATCAAGACCGTCAATGTGCCGATCGTGCTCGGCGTACCTCTGCCGGATCGTCTTTCGACGGCCACCCGCCCGCTGATCGTCGGTCTCGTCGCGACGACCGACCGGATATCACAGGTGCGGCAGAACCGGATTCTCGGTCAGGTCGAGGATTTTCGCGGCGACGACTATGTCGACCGCGTCCAGATCGCCGAGGAACTGAAATATGCGCGCGCCCTCTGCGCGCGAAACAGCTGGCCGCTGATTGATGTCACGCGCCGCTCGATAGAGGAAACCGCCGCGGCGATCGTTGCTCTTCGCCCGAAGCTCCGCTAACCCGGTGGCGGAAATCGGAGAAATGCATGACCCCGTCGTTGATCCTCGCCTCGCAAAGCCCGTTCCGCCGCATGCTCATGGAAAATGCCGGCCTCGCCTTCGAGGCCCGTCCGGCGCAGATCGACGAGCGTGCCGTGGAGGCGGCCATCGCCGCATCCCATATCTCGCCGGTGGATATCGCCGGGGAACTGGCGCTGGCCAAGGCGCGTGACGTCAGCGGCCGGGCCGCCGGCGCTTACGTCATCGGATCGGACCAGACCCTTTCGCTCGACGGGCGGGTTTTTCACAAGCCGCGCAACATGGCGGAGGCAAGGGGTCATCTTGAAGCCCTGTCCGGGCGCACCCACGCTCTCAATTGCGGCATCGCGCTGGTGCGGGACGGTGAAACGCTCTGGCGTCATGTTTCCATCGCGCGGCTTACGATGCGGCCGCTGAGCCGGCCGTTCATCGAGCGCCATCTGGAGCGGGTCGGCGAAAGAGTGTTGGCCAGCGTCGGCGCCTACCAACTCGAAGGAGAGGGCGTGCAGCTTTTCGAGGCTATCGACGGGGACTACTTCACCATCCTCGGCCTTCCGCTTCTGCCGCTTCTGCAACAATTGAGAAAATTCGGTGTGATCGATGCCTGATTCACGTGAAACATCCGCGCGCCATGCCTTCGTGACGGGCTATCCGGTCCGCCATTCGCGCTCGCCGCTGATCCATGGCCACTGGCTGGAAACGCTCGGCCTTGCCGGCAGTTATCGGCGGGAAGAAGTCTCGCCGGACGATTTTCCGGATTTCATAAGCCGGCTCAAGAGAGGCGGGACCCGCTATTGCGGCGGCAATGTCACCATACCCCATAAGGAGACGGCCTTCCGGCTGGCGGACCGGCCCGACGCCCTCAGCGAGGAATTGGGCGCGGCCAATACGCTCTGGCTCGAGGACGGGCTGTTGCACGCCACCAATACCGACGGCCGCGGTTTTCTGGCTAATCTGGATGCGGCGGCGCCCGGATGGGACCGGACCGGCACGGCCGTGATCCTCGGGGCGGGCGGTGCCAGCCGGGCGATCGTCCAGGCGGTGCGTGATCGCGGCTTCGACGCCATCCATATCGTCAACCGCACGCCGGAACGGGCCCGGGAACTGGCGGATCGCTTCGGTTCGAAGGTCCACGCCCATCCCATGGCCGCGCTTGGCGAGGTCTCGAAAGGGGCGGGCCTCTTCGTCAACACGACGTCGCTGGGCATGGACGGGGCTCCTGCGCCGGCCATCGATTTCTCGCCGCTCGCCGGCGGCGCCGTCGTCACCGACATCGTCTATGTGCCTCTCGCGACGCCGATCCTGAAACAGGCGGCCGCGCAGGGTTTCCAGACGGTCGACGGCCTCGGCATGCTGCTGCATCAGGCCGTTCCCGGCTTCGAGAAATGGTTCGGCGTCCGGCCTGTCGTGGACGAGACGCTTCGCCGGCGCATTCTTGCCGATATGGAGGGTGAGGGATGATCGTGCTCGGCCTTACCGGTTCGATCGGAACGGGCAAGTCGACGACGGCCGCGATGTTTCGCGATCTCGGCGTGCCGGTGCATGATGCCGATGCGGCCGTGCATGAGCTTTACCGCTCCGAAGGGGTCGGCCCCGTGTCGGCGCGTTTCCCCGAAGCGATCGTCAACGGCGTCGTGGACCGCGCGGCCCTGTCCGCGCTGCTTGCCGATGCGCCGGGTCGTTTCGCCGAACTGGAGGCGATCGTTCATCCGCTGGTGCGCGCCCGCGAGGAGGCGTTTCTGTCGGCCGAGCGCCAACGCAAGACACCGCTCGTTCTTCTCGATATTCCGCTTTTGTACGAAACCGGGGGGGAAACGCGCGTCGACAAGGTCGTTGTCGTCACCTGCGATGCGCAAACCCAGCGACGCCGGGTGCTCGCCCGGCCGGGCATGACGGAGGAGCGTTTTCGCCTTATCCTCGCGCGGCAGGTTCCGGATTCGGAAAAGCGCCGCCGCGCCGACTTCCTGATCGAAACGGATCACGGCCTTGCTTCGGCCCGCCGTCAGGTGGAAGAACTGGTCGAACGATTGAGAGGAATTGCCGGCTGATGCGTGAAATCATCTTCGATACGGAAACGACCGGTCTCGACAGCAAGCTGGATCGGGTAATCGAGATCGGCGGCGTGGAACTGGAAAACCATTTTCCAACCGGCCGCACCCTTCATCTCTATATCTGCCCCGGCGACCGCAAGGTTCATCCGGATGCATTGGCGGTGCATGGCATCACCGATGAATTCCTGAAGGACAAGCCGACGTTCGCGGATGTGGCGGAAGAGATCCTGGATTTTTTCGGTGACGCCCGCTGGGTCGCCCATAACGCCACCTTCGATATGGGCTTCGTCAATGCCGAACTCGACCGGATCGGCCTGCCGCCCATATCCGGCGAACGCGTGACGGATACGCTGGCGCTTGCCCGCCGCAAGCATCCGATGGGACCGAATTCCCTCGATGCGCTCTGCCGCCGCTATGGCATCGACAACTCCCACCGGGAAAGGCACGGCGCGCTGCTCGATTCCGAACTGCTGGCGGAAGTCTATATCGAGATGCTCGGCGGCCGCCAGGCAGCCCTTGGCCTCGGGATGTCCGATAACGGGCGAAAGCTGCCGGTCGAGGAAGAAGACGGGATTTTCGCCCCGCTGGCGACCCGCCCGCGCCCGCTGTCCCCACGCCTTTCCCCGCAGGACCGCGCCTTGCACCGGGCGATGGTGGAGAAGATGGGCGAGAAGGCGATCTGGACGAAATACAGCGGATGAATCCGGCTTACGATTTCGTCCTGCGGGACTGAAACGCGAACCAATCGGCTGAAACGAAGACGCCCGATCCTGCGGACCGGGCGTCTTCGGTATTTTGCAGACAATCCCGCGTCAGTTGGCGGTGGAATTCACCTTGGCCTTGACCTGCTCTTCGGCCATGCGCTGCGCGAACATCTGCGCGAAGTCGATCGGGTCGATCATCAGCGGCGGAAAGCCGCCGTTACGGGTGGCGTCGGCGACGATCTGGCGGGCGAAGGGGAACAGCAGGCGCGGGCATTCGATGAACAGCACCGGCAGCATGTGCTCCTGCGGAAAGCCGGTGACGCGGAAGACGCCGCCATAGGCCAGTTCGGCGTTGAACAGGACCTTGTCGCCTTCCTTGGCTTCCGCGTTCAGGGAAAGCACGACGTCGAAGTCGTTCTCGGCCAGCGGATTGGCATTGACGTTGACGTTGATATTGATCGAGGGCGCCGATTCGCGCGCCTGGAGCGAGCGCGGCGCACCCGGATTCTCGAAGGAGAAGTCCTTGATGTATTGCGCCAGGATATTGAGCGAGGGGCTCTCCGCGGGCTTGCTGGATGCTGCTGCGTCGGTTGTCATGATTGGTCCTCGGGTATCGGAAAAGTGAGGCCATCTACCATTTCGATCGGGGGCTTACAACCCTTGCGCCCTTGAGGAACCGCTTGCCGGACAAGCCATTCCGGGCGCCGATCGCGACAGGGTCACGGCCGGTCGTCCCGGTGGAAATCGTCGCTGTCGAGATCGATCGTGCGCGTCGCGTCGCGCCCGTCGCGACGAGGATCGCGTCCGCCGGATATGTCCACCACAACGATACTACGCCTGAGCCGGTTCCATAGCCAATGGCGCACCGGCGGAAAAAACAGCGCGATACCGGCGAGATCGGTGAGAAAGCCGGGAATGAACAGCAGCAGGCCGCCGAGCACGATCGCCGCGGTGTCCAGCAGTTCCTTGCCGGGCAGGACACCTTCGCCGGCCGTTTTCCGCAGCCGCGCAAGCGCGCCGAATCCCTGGGCGCGCATCACGACGACGCCCGCCACCGCCGAAAGGATGACGAGCGACAGCGTCGGCCATAATCCGATATGCTGCCCCACGACGATGAAGCCGGCGATCTCGGCAAGCGGCAAAAGAAGAACGAAAAGCGGCAGAAGTCTCGTCATGCTGTTCCGTGATGGCGAGTGTTTTCGATTTGAAGCGGGTTGCGGGACATCTCCGGCCCCGATGATCTTCGTCGCATTCACGTCATCGCCATTTGAATGATGCGTCTTTGCAGACTATATGGGAAAGGAACGGCAAATAGGAACCGCAGCGGCGGGCGGATAATGGGCTCATTCGATTTCGTAACGATTTTCTTTCTCGTGGCTGCGGTGGTGATCTTCCTGCAGTTGCGCAGCGTGCTCGGCCGCAGGACCGGCCAGGAGCGTCCGCCTTTCGATCCCTATTCCAGGCGGGAGACCGCCGATCCGGCCGACCAGGCCGACCGGGGCAAGGTGGTGACCCTGCCGCGCCGCGATGGCAGCGAGGATGCCGAAAACCCCTTCGCCGCGATCGACGCCTTCACGCCGGCCGGCACGCCGCTCAACGAATCGCTGCGCATGGTCGCAAAATCCGACCCGGCCTTCGACCCCAGGGAATTCGTCAACGGCGCGCGCATGGCCTATGAGATGATCGTCGCCGCGTTTGCCGACGGCGATCGCAAGGCCCTGAAGAACCTCCTTTCCGCCGAGGTCTATGAGGGGTTCGACGCGGCGATCTCGGAACGCGAATCCAGGGGCGAAGTGGTCCGCTCCAGTTTCGTCGGCATCGACAAGGCGGAAATCACCAGCGTCGAGGTCAAGGATTTCGAGGCCAATATCACGGTCCGCATCGTCAGCCAGCTGATTTCCGCCACCTATGACAAGGCCGGCGCGCTGGTGGACGGTGACGCCGAAACCGTCGCCGAGGTCAACGACCTGTGGACATTCGCCCGCGATATCCGCTCCCGCGATCCGAACTGGAAGCTGATCGCGACCGAGTCGGAAGGCTGAGCGAGGCCGCCGCAATGGACTGCCGGCTTGTCCCTGTCCGGTTTGCGGCGCTTGCGGGCTGGGAGACGGACGACCCCCGCCCGCTTTTTGCGGCGATGGAGCGCTGTCGGCGTCATATTCTCGACGTCAAGCCCTATCGCACCGGGTCGCTCGGTGTGACGGCGGCGGATCTGCTGACGCTGTTTGACGCCGCCGCTGGCGCTCGCCCGGAAAGTCCCGCCGCCGCGCGCTCCTTTTTCGAGAGCCATTGCGTCGCCTTCCGTATCGACAGAACGGATGGTGCGCGGGGCTTCATCACGGCCTTCTATGAGCCGGACGTTCAGGTGCAGCCCGTGCCGGGCGCCGAATATCGCTATCCCTTCTATCGCCGCCCGGCCGATCTGGTGGCGGTCGACGACGGCAATCGCCCGGCGGATTTCGATCCGTCCTTCGCCTTCGGACGGTTGCTGGAGGATGGACGCATCGTCGAATATGCCGACCGGGGCGAGATCGAACGCGGTTTTCTTGCCGGACGCGGGCTGGAGATCGCCTGGGCGCGCTCCCGGGCGGACGTCTTTTTCGCCCATGTGCAGGGCGCGGCGCGGCTCGTCGGGCCGGATGGATCGGTCACCCGCATCACCTATGCCGCCAAGAGCGGCCACCCCTTTTCGGCGATCGGCCGTCTGCTGGTCGACCGGGGCGAAATCGATGCGGTGACGGTGTCTATGGCATCGATCAGGGACTGGCTCGACCGGCACGAGGATGAGGTGGACGGGGTGCTACGGCAGAACCGGTCCTTCATCTTCTTTCGCGAGGCGGCCGTGGAGGACCTCTCGCTCGGGCCGGTGGCCGCCGCCAAGGTGCCGCTCGTTTCCGGGCGGTCGCTGGCCGTCGACCGGCATATCCATACGTTCGGCCTGCCCTTTTTCATCGCCAGCGATACGCTGACCCATATGGATGGCGGGCGGCCCTTCCGCCGGCTGATGCTGGCGCTCGATACCGGAACGGCCATCGTCGGTCCCGCGCGGGGCGATGTCTTCACCGGTTCGGGCGATGCGGCGGGCGCGCTTGCCGGCGCGGTGCGGGAAGCGGCGGATTTTTATGTGCTGATCCCCAGGGCGGCGGCGGAAAGATATCTCCATGGCCCGGGATAAGCCGCTTTCCACTATCGACCGTATCCTCTGGGGCAAGGTCGCCCGCAGCGCGCGGCCCCTGCCGGGCAGGCTCGAGGCGCTGACCGAATTCGAGGCGGCTTTTGCCGCGGCGGAACCGGAAAAGCCGGTTCAGCCGGAAAAATCCGCAAAGGCGGCCCTCAGGACGGAAACGGCCATCGCGCTTACCGTCGCGCCGGGCGGGCAGGAACGCCGTCACCATCCGCTCGAACTGCCGGTCAAGCGCAAGATCGCCCGTGGACGCCTGCCGCTCGAAGCGCGCATCGACCTGCACGGCATGATCCAGAGCGAGGCGCACGGCTTTCTCCTCGGTTTCCTCATCCGTGCGCAGGAGCGGGGATTGCGCCATGTGCTGGTCATCACCGGCAAGGGGGCTTCCTTCGGGAGCGACGGCGCGTTGAAACGGGCGGTGCCGCTCTGGTTCTCACTACCGGAATTCCGCTCGCTGATCTCGTCCTACGAGACGGCGGCGCGCAACCATGGCGGGGAGGGCGCGCTCTACGTGCGGCTGAGCCGACCGTCGGGAGAGCGGCGGTGACGACCCCCTTCGGCAAGGCGGTGCGGCATCTGCGCGAGCGCAAGGGCGTCTCCCAGAAGGAGATGGCCCTGGCGCTGGGCGTCAGCGCGGCCTATCTTTCGGCGCTCGAGCACGGCCGCCGCGGCATGCCGAGCTTCGACTTCCTGCAAAGGGTGGCCGGTTATTTCAACATCATCTGGGACGAGGCGGAGGACCTGTTCCGCATCGCGCAGATTTCCGACCCCCGCGTGGTGATCGATACGGCCGGCCTGCCGCCGGAATATACCGCTTTCGCCAACCGGCTTTCGGCGGAGATCCGTGGTCTGCCGCCCGAAACGGTGCGCCGTCTGGCCGGCATTTTGGAAAAGGCATGCAATTCGCGGGCAAAACTGCGCTGATCCCCTGATTTCTGCCGTGATTCGCTGCTCTGCGGTTTGGAACAAGCGGGCAAAATACCTATAGTCCTAAGGCTGGAAATTCGTGATTCGCCGCGCTTCCCGCCCCTCGCGAGACATCTGGAAAGACCTTCTGAATGACTGATACACCCGAGACCGAAAACACCGGCCCGGCCGACTATGGCGCAGATTCGATCAAGGTCCTCAGGGGCCTCGATGCGGTGCGCAAGCGCCCGGGCATGTATATCGGCGACACCGATGACGGATCGGGCCTGCATCACATGGTCTATGAGGTGGTGGACAACGCCATCGACGAGGCGCTGGCCGGTCATGCCGACATCGTCACCGTCACGCTGAATGCGGACGGCTCGGTGACCGTCACCGACAACGGGCGCGGCATCCCCACCGCCATTCACAAGGAGGAGGGCGTCTCGGCCGCCGAGGTCATCATGACCCAGCTCCATGCCGGCGGGAAGTTCGACCAGAATTCCTACAAGGTCTCCGGCGGCCTGCATGGGGTGGGCGTTTCCGTCGTCAATGCGCTTTCGATCAAGCTGAAGCTGAAGATCCGCCGTGGCGGTCATATCCACGAGATGAGTTTCACCCATGGGGTCGCCGATGGCCCGTTGACCGTCACCGGCGATTGCGGTGAGGAGACCGGAACGGAAGTGACGTTCCTGCCGTCACCCGACACCTTCTCGAACATCGAGTTCAGCTATGCGACGCTCGAACACCGCCTGCGCGAACTCGCCTTCCTCAATTCCGGCGTGCGTATCCTGCTCACCGACCGGCGGCATTCCGACGTCAAGCAGGACGAGATGATGTATGATGGCGGCCTTGAGGCCTTCGTCACCTTTCTCGACCGGGCGAAGAAGCCGCTCGTCGACAAGCCTGTCTCGATCCGGGGCGAGCGTGACGGCATCGTGGTGGAAGTCGCCATGTGGTGGAACGACAGCTATCACGAGAACGTGCTCTGCTTCACCAACAACATTCCGCAGCGCGATGGCGGCACCCATCTGGCCGGCTTCCGCAGCGCCCTGACGCGCCAGATCGTCTCCTATGGCGAAAGCTCCGGCATCATGAAGAAGGAGAAGGTCTCGCTGACCGGCGACGATTGCCGCGAAGGCCTGACGGCGGTGCTTTCCGTGAAGGCGCCGGATCCGAAGTTCTCCTCGCAGACCAAGGACAAGCTGGTTTCCTCCGAAGTGCGGCCCGTTGTCGAAAGTCTCGTCAACGATGGATTGAGCACCTGGCTGGAGGAGCATCCGGCCGAGGCGAAGACGCTCGTCGGCAAGGTGGTCGAGGCCGCCGCCGCCCGCGAAGCGGCCCGCAAGGCGCGCGAATTGACCCGCCGCAAGGGCGCGCTTGATATTTCCTCGCTGCCCGGCAAGCTTGCCGATTGTTCCGAGCGCGATCCGGCCAAGGCCGAACTTTTCCTCGTAGAGGGCGATTCGGCGGGTGGTTCGGCCAAGCAGGGCCGGTCCCGCGAGAACCAGGCCATTCTTCCGTTGCGCGGGAAAATCCTGAACGTGGAGCGCGCGCGCTTCGACAAGATGCTGTCGAGCCAGGAAATCGGCACGCTGATCACCGCGCTCGGCACGTCCATCGGCAAAGACGAGTTCAATCCGGACAAGCTGCGCTACCACAAGATCATCATCATGACCGATGCTGACGTGGACGGCGCCCATATCCGCACCCTGCTTCTCACCTTCTTCTTCCGGCAGATGCCGGAACTGATCGAGCGCGGCCATCTCTATATCGCCCAGCCGCCGCTCTATAAGGTGTCGCGCGGTAAATCGAGCCAGTATCTCAAGGACGAGAAGGCGCTGGAGGACTTCCTCATCGCCACGGGTCTCGACGATGCGGCGCTGGAACTGGGGTCGGGCGAGGTACGCGTCGGGCAGGATATACGGGAACTGATCCAGGATGCGTTGCGCCTGCGCGCGCTGCTCGACGGGCTGCATTCGCGCTACAGCCGGTCCATCGTGGAACAGGCGGCGATCACCGGCGCCCTGAATTCCGAACTCGGCCATGACCGCGAAGCCTATGCCGCCAAGGCCGAGGATGTCGCCCGCCGTCTCGATCTGATCGCCGAGGAAACCGAACGGGGCTGGACAGGAACGGTGGCGAGCGATGGCGGTCTGAGGTTCGAGCGCACGGTGCGCGGCGTCAAGGAAACCGCCCATCTCGACATGGCGCTGATCGGCTCGGCCGACGCGCGCCACATCGATCAGCTCTCCGCCCGCTTCGTCGATATCTACACCAAGCCGCCGGTGCTGCGGCGCAAGGACGGCCAGACGGAAATTACCGGCCCGCGCGCCCTGCTCGAGGCGGTTCTGGCGGCCGGTCGCAAGGGCCTCAGCATGCAGCGCTACAAGGGCCTTGGTGAAATGAACGCCGAGCAACTCTGGGAAACGACGCTCGATCCCAACGTCCGGACGCTGTTGCAGGTGCGCGTTTCCGATGCGACGGATGCAGACGGGCTTTTCGCCCGGCTGATGGGCGACGAGGTGGAGCCGCGTCGTGACTTCATCCAGGAAAATGCGCTGAGCGTGGCCAATCTCGATATCTGAGGTCGTCCCGCGCAGGCGGAAAAACCAATGGTGCTCCCGGAAAGCGGGCCGGTTCCCTCAAAAAGGGGCCGGCCCGTCCGGTTTGCAGCGCTTGCACGGGCGAAAGCCCGCTTGCCGGGCATGGGCTGCCGATGCATGAAAGCGCGTGTTTCGGCGCAGCGGTGGCCGTGACGGACAGCCGATCCGGCAATAGATCCCGCTGGAGGCGACCGAATAAACGATCGCCCCGGTGTTTTCCGCATTCCGTGCGACAAGCGCCCGCCACAGGGTGTCCTCATCGATTGTCGCCATTGTCGTACCTCCCGCCTGGCCGGATCAGCGGGCGAACCGTCCTTCCGACAAGAACTCGGAGACCGGTTTGCGGTCGCTCGGAACCTCGCGCTTCATGAGGTCCTCCGGCAGTGTTTCCCTGGCGGCCATCCTGCCGATCGCCATGGCGGCTTCCACCCGAAAACCGTCCGGAACACCCAGATCGGTCATCGCCTTGTCGCGGTCGATGCCGCCCATGGCATGGGCGTAATAACCGGAAAGCCGCGCCTGAAGCGCGAGGTAGCCCCAGGCGGCGCCGGTGTCGAAGGCGTGGGTATGGGTGGGCCGCATCTCGCCGGATGCGGATTTGCGATGCGTCTGCGAGAGCACGACGGCAAGCACCGAGGCCATATGGGTCCAGCGGCGGTTGCCCTCGTCCAGCGTCTCGTAGATACGCTGGAACGCCTCGGTGCCGCGATGGCCGTAGACGAAGCGCCAGGGCTGGCTGTTGCCCGCCGAAGGCGCCCAGCGCGCCGCTTCGAAGAGCGTCAGCATCGTTTCCTGCGGCATCGGTTCGCCGGTGAAGGCGCGCGGCGACCAGCGGTCGAGAAACAGCCTGTCGACGGCATGGTCCGCCCGGCGTCCGGTTTCGTCAGTCATTTATACCTCGTAATTCACGGTTGAAAGCTATTGCGGGCCTTCCCTGCCGCGCCGGCGATCGCTTCATCGCGGTCGGGGAAGGGGTTTTGATGGATAAAGGCAAAACAATGCGATGCCGCATTGTCGAACCGATGGCGGACGCAATATAACCCTCCACGAGCATATATCGAGAGTGGAGGTCACTGATGAGCCTGAAAGATCCAAGCCTGCTGCGCCAGGCAGCCCTTGTCGGCGCCCGCTGGATAGAGGCGGATGCGGCAAGCGGCATCGCCGTTAAGAACCCGGCGACGGGCGCTCTTGTCGGCTACGTGCCGAAGCTCGGCGCCGCCGAAACGCGCGAGGCGATCGAAGCGGCGGCCGTGGCCCAGAAGGCGTGGGCGGCACGCACCGCCAAGGACCGGGCGGCGGTCCTGCGCAAGTGGTTCGAACTGATGATCGAGAACAAGGACGATCTCGGCCGCATCCTGACGATGGAACAGGGCAAGCCGCTGGCCGAGGCGACGGGCGAAATCGTCTATGGTGCAAGCTTCGTCGAATGGTTCGCCGAGGAAGGCCGCCGCCTCTATGGCGATATCATGCCGGGCCATCAGCCGGACAAGCGGATCCTCGTGATGAAGCAGCCGATCGGCGTCGTGGCGGCCATCACGCCGTGGAATTTCCCCAACGCGATGATCACCCGCAAGGCCGGTCCGGCCTTTGCCGCCGGCTGCGCCATGGTGCTGAAGCCCGCCTCCCAGACGCCTTTTTCGGCCATCGCCATCGCCGTGCTCGCCGAACGCGCCGGTCTTCCGGCCGGTCTCTTTTCCGTTATCACCGGGTCGGCCCGGGAGATCGGCGCCGAACTGACGGCCAATCCGGTCGTGCGCAAGCTCACCTTCACCGGCTCGACGGAAATCGGCGCGGAGCTTTACAAGCAATGTGCGCCCACCATCAAGAAGCTCGGGCTGGAACTGGGCGGCAATGCGCCCTTCATCGTCTTCGACGACGCCGATCTCGATGCGGCGGTCGAGGGCGCGCTGATCGCCAAGTTCCGCAACAACGGCCAGACCTGCGTCTGCGCCAACCGCATTTACGTGCAGGACGCCGTCTATGACGCCTTTTCCGAAAAGCTCGCCGCCGCCGTCGGCAAGCTGAAGATCGGCGACGGCTTCGACGAGGGTGTCATCCTGGGCCCGCTGATCGACAAGGCGGCGCTGGAGAAGGTGGAGGAACACGTCTCGGATGCGGTGAAGAAGGGTGGCCGCGTCATCCAGGGCGGCAAGCGCCATGCGCTCGGCGGCACTTTCTACGAGGCGACGGTCATCGCCGATGTGACCGCAGACATGGCGGTTGCCCGCGAGGAGACCTTCGGTCCGGTCGCGCCGCTGTTCCGCTTCACCGACGAGGACGATGTCGTCCGGCAGGCCAACGACACGGAGTTCGGCCTTGCCTCCTATTTCTACGCCAGGGATCTGTCGCGGGTCTTCCGTGTCGCCGAGGCGCTGGAATACGGCATGGTCGGGGTCAACACCGGCCTCATCTCGACGGCGGAAGCGCCGTTCGGCGGCATCAAGCTTTCCGGCCTCGGCCGTGAGGGCTCGAAATACGGTCTCGAGGACTTCACCGAGATCAAATATGTCTGCCTTGGCGGCATCGGCTGACGGGCAAGGGCATGGCCGGCCGCAACTCCGGCCGGCCCCCCGCAAGAATTGAAAAGGACAAGAACCGGTGGCCGCACCCCGAAATCCGTTCAAGGCCGCGCTGCGCGAAGGCCGTTTCCAGCTTGGCCTGTGGGTCGCTCTCGGCAGTCCCTATGTCGCTGAAATCCTTTCCGGCAGCGGTTATGACTGGCTGCTGATCGATGGCGAGCACGGGCCGAACGACATGCCGCGTCTCGGCGAGCAGGTCGGCGCGTTGCGGGGAAGCGCCGCCCATGCCATCGTTCGTCCGCCGATGGGCGAGGCCTGGCTGCTCAAGCAGTTGCTCGACCAGGGCGTGCAGACCTTCCTCATCCCGATGGTGGAGAGCGCCGCCGAGGCGGAAGCGCTGGTGCGCGCGCTGCGCTATCCGCCGCACGGCATTCGCGGCGTCGGTGCTGGTCTCGGCCGGGCCAGCGATTTCAATCGCGTCCCGGATTATCTCGTCACCGCCGATGCGGAAATCTGTCTTCTGGTGCAGGTGGAAAACCGCGCCGGCCTTGCCGCCATCGACGAGATCGCCGCGGTCGACGGCGTGGATGGCATTTTCATCGGCCCGTCCGATCTTGCCGCCGACATGGGCTATCTCGGCGATCCCGGCGCCGATGCGGTGCAGGCGGCGATCGCCGACGCCTTCGGTCGTATCGAAGCGATGGGCAAGGCGCGGGGCATCATGACCGTCTCCCTGCCGCAGGCGCAGGCCTATCGCGACCTCGGCGCCGATTTCATGGCCATCGGCACGGATGTGAACTGCCTCGTCGAGGCGGCCGATGGCCTGCGCCGCCGCTTCCTCGGCGAAGCGGAACCGGCCGGAGGGGGCGGTTACTGATTGCGTCGTTCCGCTCTCTGGTCTTAAGGGATGGATTGCAGCAGCGTTTCCCGCGCCGAACGCAGATGATGGCGGCAGGCTTCCTCGATTGCGGCGGGATCGCGCGAGCGCAGCGCCGCGATATAGACCAGATGCTCCTTGAGCGCGAGCGTGTTGCGGGCGCGCGCATTCGCCTTGTTCCATTGGTAGTGATAATGGAAGACGAGGGCGATGACGTCGTAGAAATCGACGATGAAGCGGTTGCGGGACGCCTTATGGACGAGCAGGTGGAAGCGTTCGTCGAGTTCGGAGAATTCCAGATAGCGCCGTTCGATATCCCTGAGGATCGCGTGATGCCGCGCCTCGATGGCGTCAAGCTCCGGCCAGGCCGGATGGTCGTCGGGAAGATGGGCGAAGGCGGCGGCCGAGCGTAGTTCGAACATTTCCCGTACCTCGGTCAGTTCCAGCGCGAAGTCGCGGGTGAAACCCTTCAGGATCCAGTGGCTGTTCGGGCGCTTCTCGATCAGGCCGAAGCGGCTGAAACGAATGAGGAATTCGCGCACGCTCGTCGTGCCGGCGCCAACCTCGCGGGCAAGCTCCAGTTCGTTGATCTGCATGCCCGGCTCCGCGCCGCCGGCAAGGATCCGCCGCATGAAGCTGCGTTCGATGATTTCGGAAAGCGGGTCCGTTTCCTCGGCCGGGAAATAGTCGCTGGCCACGGGCTTGCGCAGCACGATCTTGCGCCGTTTCTCCCAGGCCAGCAGCCCGACGGCTTCGAGACGCGAGAGAATGGCGCGCACCGTGGTGCGGCTGACGCCGAGCGTCACGCCCAGTTCCATTTCCGAGGGCAGGCTGCGCCATTCCTCCAGCATTTTCACGCAGCGGTTGAACGCGTCCTTGAAGACGGTATTCTGCCTGGCCATGGCTGTCGCGGGTCCCCCGTCTCGTTTCCGATGAATATTACCCGTTGACGACGAACTGTCTATTGTCGATAAAAGACAAATGCCGGCGCTGAGGAACGCCGGCCGGGAGGAGCCATGAAGACGAGGACGATCGGCAGGACCGGCGTCGCCGTGACGGAATACGGTTTCGGGACGGCGCCCCTGGGCGGGCTTTACCGCCCCTGTCCGCGCGACGCCGCCATGGCGACACTGGAGGCGGCCTGGGACGAGGGCCTGCGCTATTTCGACACCGCGCCCTGGTATGGCCTTGGTCTGGCGGAGCGCTACACCGGCGATTTCCTGCGCGGCCGTCGCGATTATATCCTGTCGACGAAGGTGGGACGGCTGCTGTTTCCCGTCCCGGAAGACAGGATGCCGGATTACGGTTTCGTCGATCCGCTGCCCTTCGACGGACGCTACGACTATAGCTACGACGGCATCATGCGCTCGATCGAGATGAGCTATGCCCGGCTCGGCCTGAACCGGATCGACATCGTTTATGTGCACGATATCGGCGTCTACACCCATGGCGCGGACCGCAACGAAGTCCACCTGCGCGCGCTTTTCGACTCCGGCCTGAAAGCGTTGTCGGAACTCAAATCCTCCGGGACGATCGGGGCCGTCGGCCTTGGCGTCAACGAGGTTCCCGTCTGCCTTGAGGTGATGCGGGAAGCCGATCTCGACTGCATCCTGCTTGCCGGCCGCTATACGCTGCTCGACCGTTCGGCGGAGGCCGAACTGCTGCCGCTCTGCGAGAAGAAGGGCACCTCTCTGGTGGTGGGCGGCGTCTTCAATTCCGGCATCCTCGCCACGGGCCCGGCGGCGGGCGCGCATTTCGACTATAGGCCGGCGACCCCGGAAGTCGCGGGCAAGGTCGAGGCGATGATGGCGCTCGCCGGGGCGCGGGACCTGCCGCTTGCCGCGCCGGCGATACAGTTTCCGCTGGCCAATCCGGCAGTCGCCTCCGTGCTTCTCGGCACCGCCCGGCCGGAAAGTCTGCGCCGCAACATGGAACTTGCCCGCCGACCCCTGCCGCAGAACGTCTACGGGGCCTTCGAACCCCACACGCTCGTCGCGCCGCCGCTCGGACGCGAGGCCGTGCGGGAATAGTCTATCAGGAAAAGGACCTGCCCGATCATGTTGAAAGGTATTCATCCGCTTCTCGGCCCGGACCTTCTTCATGCGATCAGGAGCATGGGCCATGGTGACGATATCGTCATCGTCGACGCCAATTTCCCGGCGGCCTTTCTCGGGCCGAAGGTGGTGCGCGCCGACGGCGTCGATGCGGTATCGATGACCGAGGCGATCCTTGCCCATATGCCGCTCGACACCTTCGTGGCCGAGGCGGCCTGGCGTATGGAAGTGGTTGGCGACCCCGGCGCCGAACCGGAGGTCTGCGTCGCCTTCCAGCAGGCGGTCCATCGTCTTGCCGGCGACTTCAAGGTTCATTCGGTGGAGCGTTTCGCCTTCTACGAAATGGCGCGCAAGGCGGCCTGCATCGTGGCGACGACCGAGTTCCGCCTTTACGGCAATATCATCCTGAAAAAGGGAGTCGTGCATCCGCATGAGATTTTCCGGGCCTGAGCGCCCGGCGGCCGCCGTTTGGGAGGATGCGCGGTCATGGACTGGAACGGGAAGGCTGCGGGTGGCTTGGAAAATACGCCCCCGCCGGCTTGCCCGCCCGTCAAAGATCGCGTTGCCGCTTCCCGCGACGCGATCCGGACAAGCAACGGGAGGCACAGGAAGAGGAGAACCCAGATGAGCATTGCAAGATCGCTTATGTCCCGTCGCGCCTTCGTGGCGCTTGCGGGCGCCGCAGCCCTCGCCACCGCCAGTCCCGTCGCGTCCTTCGCGCAGGACGTCACCATTCCGATCATCGTCAAGGACACCACGTCCTTCTATTGGCAGATCGTGCTTGCCGGCGCCCGTCAGGCGGGCAAGGATCTCGGCGTCAACGTGCCGGAACTCGGCGCGCAGTCCGAGGCCGACATCAACGGCCAGATCAGCATTCTGGAAAACGCGGTCGCCGGCAGCCCGGCGGCGGTGGTGATCTCGCCCACCGAATTCAAGGCGCTCGGCAAGCCCGTCGACGAGGCAGCGCAGTCCGTTCCGGTCATCGGTATCGACTCGTCGGCCGATTCCAAGGCCTTCACATCGTTCCTGACCACCGACAACGTCGAGGGCGGCCGCATTGCCGCGGACGGTCTCGCCGCCGCCATAAAGGCGACGACCGGCAAGGAGGAAGGCGAGATCGCCATCATCACCAGCCTGCCGGGCGTCGGCTCGCTCGACCAGCGCCGCGAAGGTTTCCTCGATCAGGTCGCCACCAAATATCCGGGGCTGAAGGTCATCGCCGACAAATATGCCGACGGTCAGGCCACCACCGGCCTCAATATCATGACCGACCTGATCACCGCCAACCCCGACCTCGTCGGTGTCTTCGCTTCCAATCTCATCATGGCGCAGGGCGTTGGACAGGCGATCGCCGAAAACAAGCTCGGCGACAAGATCCGGGTCATCGGCTTCGACAGCGACGACAAGACGGTCGGCTTCCTGAAGGAAGGCGTGCTGGCCGGCCTCGTGGTGCAGGATCCCTATCGCATGGGATATGACGGCATCAAGACGGCGCTGGCCGTCTCGAAAGGCGAGAAGGTCGAAGCGTTCGTCGATACCGGTGCGAACCTGGTGACGCAGGAAAACATGGCGGACCCGAAGATCGACGCGCTGCTCAATCCGAAGGTCGATTGACCGGCGCCGTCGAACCATTCCAACCACCCCGCCCGGATCCGGGCGGGGTGGTATCCGGGCCATCAGGCGGGAGCATGCGATGAGCAGCTTTGAGGAACTGAGCCACCGGCACGATGACGAAGCGAGGATGGCGGAGCCGGATAGCGTGCCGCGCGGCGCGCCCATTCTCGAATTGCGCGGGCTCCAGAAGAAATACGGTCTCGTAGAGGCGCTGAAACCGGCGGACGTCACGTTCCTGTCCGGCGAGATCCATGCGATCGTCGGCGAAAACGGGGCGGGCAAATCCACCCTGATCAAGCTTCTGACCGGCGTCATCCGCCGCACGGCCGGCGAAGTCCTGTGGTGCGGCCGGCCGGTCCAGCTGGCGACGCCGACGGAGGCGATTTCGCGTGGCATCAACGCGGTGCATCAGGAAGTCGTCCTCTGCCCGCATCTGAGCGTGGCCGCCAACATGTTTCTGGGCGACGAGATGAGCCGCAACGGCCTGATGCGGCAGGGCGCGATGGAACGCGCCGCCCAGGCCGTGCTCGACGATCTCGGTTTTCACATTCCCGCCCGCATATCGCTCGGCCGCCTGACCATCGGCCAGCAGCAGCTGGTGGCGACCGCCCGCGCGGCCATGCGCGGCATCCGTTTCCTGATCTTCGATGAGCCGACCGCCTATCTCACGCGGCAGGAATCGGCGGAACTGTTCCGGCTGATCCGCCGCCTTCGCGAACAGGGCGTCACCATCGTCTATATCAGTCATCGCATGGAGGAAGTGTTCGAGCTCGCCGACCGCGTCTCGGTGCTGCGCGACGGCGCCCATGTCGGCACCCGCCTGATCGGCGAGACCAGCGAGGCCGAACTGGTCGCGCTGATGATCAATCGGTCGATCGAGCAGATCTATCACAAGGAGAAGGTTCCGCTCGGCGATGTCATCCTGGAGACGCGGGGCCTGTCCGGCCCCGGCTTCGAGGACGTGTCGCTTAGCGTGCGCGCGGGCGAGATCGTCGGCCTCTACGGATTGATCGGGGCGGGACGCAGCGAATTCGCCCTCGGTCTCTACGGCCGTCAGCCGCTGTCGGGCGGCGAGATCTACTGGGACGGCAGCAAGGTGACGATCGGCAGCGAACGGGCGGCGATGGATCTCGGCATCGCGCTTGCGCCGGAAAGCCGCCGCGACCAGGGCTTGTGCCTGAACCTGCCCATCGGGCTCAATATCAATCTGCCGGTGTTCAGGCGGCTGAGTTCCGGGATCGTGATCCGCCGGTCGGAGGAAGCGGCGAATGCCGACCGGCAGATCCGCGACCTGCGCATCAAGACGCCGTCGCGCCGGGTGCTGGCCTCCGCCATGTCCGGCGGCAACCAGCAGAAGATCGTCATTGGAAAATGGCTGAGCCACGGCGCGCGTCTTTTCGTCTTCGACGAGCCTACCGTCGGCGTGGACGTCGGCACCAAGGCGGAAATCTACCGCCTGTTCGGGCAATTGCTGAAGAACGGCGCAGGCATCATCCTGATCTCGTCCTACCTGCCGGAGGTCTATGAACTGTCCGACCGGCTGCACGTTTTCCGCGACGGGCGGCTGGTCGCCAGCCATCCGTTCCGGGGCGCATCGCACGAGGACGTTCTGACCGAGGCGATCGGTATCTGAACGGCGCACGCCGGAAGACGCCAAGACATCATGGGAGAGGAAGCATGAGCGTGGAGACGACTGAAACGGCACCGGCACCGAAAAGGGGCATGAACATCCTGTTCGGCCTGACCCTCCTCGGTCTCCTGCTGTTCCTCTGGCTGCTGCTGGGGCTTGCGACCAACAGTTTCTGGACTCCGAACAATATCAGCAACCTGTTGCGGCAGGGATCGATGACGGCGATCCTGGCGGTCGGCCAGACCTTCGTCATCATCACGGCCGGCATCGACCTCTCCGTCGGCGCGGTGGTGGGCTTCACCAGCGTCATCGTCGCCTGGCTCCTGCAAGCCGGCGTGCCGCTCTGGGCGTCCATCGTGCTGACGCTGCTGATCGGCGTCGCCATCGGCGCGTTCCACGGTTTCGGCATCGTGCGCATGGGGTTGCCGCCCTTCATCATCACGCTGGCGACGCTGACCTCGCTGCGGGGCATCGGCCTGCTTCTCACCAACGGCTCCACCATCTCGATCAACCACGAGGGTTTCACCGATTTCTCGCGCGCCGATTTCCTCGGCATCCCGAGCCTGTTCTGGATGGTCGTGCTGGTGGCGATCCCCGCCTTTGTCTTCCTGCACCTCTCGCGCTGGGGCCGCTATCTCTTCGCTGTCGGCTCGAACAGCGAGGCGGCGCGCCTGTCCGGCGTCAATGTCACCCGCACGCTCTATCTCGCCTATATCCTGTCCTCGACCTGCGCCGCCTTCGTCGGCCTGCTGCTCGCCTCCCGCATCGGCATCGGCAACGCCACCCAGGCGGAAGGCTGGGAGCTTCAGGCCATCGCCTCCTCCGTCATCGGCGGCACTAGCCTGTTCGGCGCCGTCGGCTCCGTCCACGGCCCGTTGCTCGGCGCCTTCATCCTGGCGACCATCAACAACGGGGCCAATCTTCTCAACGTCAACTCCTTCTGGCAGCGCATCGTCACCGGGCTGCTGATCATCGTGATCGTCTATTTCGACCAGTTGCGCCGCAGAAGCAGCCGCTGAGGAAAAAGACGCTCTCATGCCCTCTTTGTTAAAGGTCTTCGGTCCTAGAATGGACGGAAGACAAAAAATCATCCGCAGCTATGTTGTCCTGCAACAAAAAAAGACTAGTTTTTCGCTCTTGCGAAAGCAGCAATGCGCCGGCGTGGAGGGCGGACCCTCGTCCCGCGTCCAGAACGGGGTTAGCACGCGCCATGTATTATCAACTCTACGAACTCAATCATGCGATGATGGCGCCCTGGCGCGCCGCTGCGGACCAGATGCGGATTGCCGCGCGCAATCCGTTCAATCCCTTTGCCGAAAGCTGTCTCAATCGCGTCGCGGCGGCGGGCTTCGAATTGTTCGAGCGCACCACCCGGCGCTACGGCAAGCCCGCTTTCGGTCTCACGCAGACCGAGGTGGACGGCGGCGTCGTGGCCGTTCACGAAACGACGGTCTGGCAGCGGCCCTTCTGTAATCTCGTCCGTTTCGAGAGGGCTCTTCCGGCAAACCGGAAGGCCGATCCCAGGGTGCTGATCGTCGCCCCCATGTCGGGCCATTACGCCACGCTGCTGCGCGGCACGGTCGAGGCGATGCTGCCCCATGCGGAGGTCCATATCACCGATTGGGTCGACGCGCGCATGGTGCCGCTAGCGCAGGGACACTTCGATCTTGACGATTATATCGACTATGTCATCGAGATGCTGCATGCCCTCGGTCCCGATGTCCATGTCATCGCGGTCTGCCAGCCCGCGGTGCCGGTGCTGGCCGCCGTGGCGTTGATGGAGGCGGACAGGGACCCGCTCGCCCCCGCCACGATGACGCTGATGGGCGGTCCGATCGACACGCGCATCAATCCGACGGCCGTCAACACGCTGGCCAAGGAAAAGCCGCTCGACTGGTTCCGCGACAATGTCATCATGCCGGTGCCCTGGCCGCAGCCGGGCTTCATGCGGCCGGTCTATCCGGGCTTCCTCCAGCTTTCCGGCTTCATGTCGATGAATCTGGATCGACACGTCATCGCCCACAACGATTTTTTCGCCCATCTGGTGAAGAACGACGGCGACGCGGCCGAGAAGCATCGCGATTTCTACGACGAATACCTGGCGGTCATGGATCTGACGGCGGAATTCTATCTCCAGACGGTCGAAACCGTCTTCATGCGCCACGCGCTGCCCAAAGGCGAGATGGAGCATCGCGGCCGTCCCGTCGATACGGCGGCGATCCGCCGGGTGGCGCTGCTGACCGTCGAGGGCGAGAACGACGATATCTCCGGCGTCGGCCAGACGGAAGCGGCGCAGACGATCTGCACCGCCATTCCCGACGCCATGCGCATGCATTACGTCCAGCCGGACGTCGGCCATTACGGCGTGTTCAACGGTTCGCGCTTCCGCCGCGAGATCGCGCCGCGTATCCGGGCTTTCATCGCGGATCATCCGCGCCGGGCCGCATCTGCGCCGCGCGCGCGCGGCGTAGCCCGCAGGAAAGCCGGGGGAGCGGCCTGAATTTCCGGGCCGCTTTCAGGTACTTGACCGATTTTGCGGCGCGTTTTCTTGAACCGCCGGGCTGTGCTGCCCACATCGATAGGACCGGAGGTCATGAGGTCCTCCGCCGATCGTGAGGATGAAAGCACATGAACCAGTCAGCCCTGATCCGTCCGGACTGGACGCCTGCGACTATCGCCCTGATGGTGCTGGGTTTCGTGGTGTTCTGGCCCCTCGGCCTCGCCATGCTCGCCTACATCATCTTCGGTGATCGCCTGAAAACCTTCAAGAAGGACGCCAACGAGAGCGTCGACGGTCTGTTTGCCTCCTGGCGCGGCAAATGCGCCGGGCGCGGCCGTCCGTCTTTCCGCGCCGCCACCGGCAATGTCGCCTTCGATGAATGGCGTGACGCCGAGCTTTCGCGGCTCGACGAGGAGCGTCGCAAGCTCGACGGGATGCGCGCCGAGTTCGACGCCTATGTCCATGAGTTGCGTCGCGCCAGGGACCGGGAGGAGTTCGACCGCTTCATGCGCGAACGTCGTTCCGCTACCCCGGATGACGAACCGGGTTTCCCGGCCACCTGAAGGGACCCTACCGGACCCCTCTTTCCATCGGGAAGGGGGTTCCGGCTTCCGGCGAACGACGTATCGGGCAGGCCCGCCATCCGGAAATGACCTGTCGGCAAGCCGGCCGGCGCCGCAAGCGCCGGTTTTTCATTGCGGTGTTTCAGCCGCGGCCGAATCGGCTATGAAGGACACCATGTTCTCTTCGCTCCGGACCCCCCGCAAGGCCCTGAAGACGCCGCCTGCGCCCGAAGCGCGGGAGATCGAGGTAAATGGCCGCCGCCTGCCGCTGACCGTGCGGCGCGATCCGCGCGCCACCCGCCTCACCTTGCGCATCGAGCCCGGCGGCCGCGCATTGCGGCTCACGGTGCCGGTCCGTGTCCCGGAACGGGAGATCGATGCGTTCCTGGAACGCCATCACGGCTGGCTGATGACCAGGCTTTCCCGCTTCCGGTCGGACAATTCGCTCGTCGACGGCGGCTATGTGATGATCCGCGGCGTTTCGCATCGGATCGAGGCGACGGGTCGGCTGCGCGGCCTTGCCGAAGCCCTTCTCATCGAGGGCGAGCCGGTGCTTCGCGTCGGCGGCATGGTGGAGAGCCTGCCGCGTCGCATCGCCGATTTTCTCAAGAAGGAGGCGCGGCTGGAGCTGGAGCGGCTCGTCGCCGTCCATGCCGGACGCATCGGCTGCCGTGCGAAATCGCTGACGCTGCGCGATACGCGCAGCCGCTGGGGATCCTGCTCGGCGGAAGGAGCGCTCAGTTTTTCCTGGCGCATCGCCATGGCTCCGCCCATGGTGATCGACTATCTCGCCGCCCATGAAGTGGCGCATCTGAGGGAAATGAACCACGGCCCGGCCTTCTGGGCGCTTTGCGCGTCTCTCTGCCCCGACATGGAAGAGGCGAAGCGCTGGCTCAGGCGCAACGGCAGCCTGCTTCACGCCATCGATTTCGACTGAAGAAGGAGGGACGCCGCGATTTGCCGGCGGATATCACCGATCGCGCCCGACGAGCGCGGCATCGATCTTGCGATCGGTATTGTACTGGCCAAGCGCATAGACCGCCCAGATCGCGGCGGGCAGCCAGCCGATCAGCGTGATTTGCAGGATCAGGCAAATGATGCCGGCGAAGGGCCGCCCGATGGTGAAGAAGGCGAGAAATGGCAGGACGATGGCGATGATGAGCCGCATGGAGGTCTCCGATCTTTGATCTTCCTCCATATCGGGCTTGCCGGACGTGGCCGCAAGGGGTGGGCCTGCACCGCTCCGCCACCGTCTTTCGGCTCGACTCTTCGGGAAATTCATGCGACTTCCCTCCCCATGACACTCGACATAAAAATCTGCGGCCTGAAGACAGAAGAAGCCGTCGACAGGGCGGTGGCGCTGGGCGCCAGCCATGCCGGTTTCATCTTCTTCGCCAAAAGTCCGCGCAATATCGATCCGTCCGATGCCGGGCGGCTGGCCGATCGTATCCGCGGACGGGCGAAGATCGTGGCGGTGACGGTTAATGCCGACAATGACGATCTCGACGAGATCGTCGCGATGCTGCGGCCGGATATTCTCCAGCTTCACGGCGGGGAGAGCCCCGATCGCGTGCTGACGGTGAAGGCGGTCTACGGCCTGCCGGTGATGAAGGCCTTTTCCGTCCGTGAGGCGGACGATCTGAAAAAGATCGAGCCTTACATCGGTATCGCCGACCGTTTCCTGTTCGACGCCAAGCCGCCGGCAGGCTCCGATCTTCCCGGCGGCAACGGCGTCTCCTTCGACTGGACGCTCATGCATCTGCTTGACGGCGGCGTGGATTACATGCTTTCGGGAGGCTTGAACAAGGACAATGTCGCCACGGCGATCGAGCTTACCGCTGCGCCGGGGATCGACGTCAGTTCGGGCGTCGAAAGCGCTCCGGGCGTCAAGGACCGCGCGATGATGGAAGCGTTTTTTGAAGCGGTGCGCAAGGCGGAAACCCGGATCGCCGCCGCAGGGAGGGTCAAGTGAACCAGTCGCCACACCTGAATTCGTTTCGCGAAGGCCCCGATGAGGAAGGCCGTTTCGGCATTTTCGGCGGCCGTTTCGTCGCCGAAACCCTGATGCCGCTGATCCTCGACCTGCAAGAAGAATGGAACCGGGCGAAGACCGATCCGGCCTTCCAGGCGGAGCTGAAGGAACTCGGCGCGCATTATATCGGCCGTCCGAGTCCGCTTTATTATGCCGAACGGCTGACGCAGCATCTCGGCGGCGCGAAAATCTACTTCAAGCGCGAGGAACTGAACCACACCGGCTCGCACAAGATCAACAACTGTATCGGCCAGATCCTGCTTGCCAGGCGCATGGGCAAGACCCGCATCATCGCGGAGACCGGCGCCGGCCAGCATGGCGTGGCCTCCGCCACCGTCGCCGCCCGTTTCGGTTTTCCCTGCATCGTCTACATGGGGGCGACGGATGTCGAGCGCCAGGCGCCGAACGTCTTCCGCATGAAGCTGCTCGGCGCCGAGGTTCGCCCGGTTTCGGCCGGCAACGGCACCCTGAAGGACGCCATGAACGAGGCGCTGCGCGACTGGGTCACCAATGTCGACAGCACCTATTACCTGATCGGCACGGCCGCCGGCCCGCATCCCTATCCGGAACTCGTCCGTGATTTCCAGTCGGTGATCGGCGTGGAGGCCCGGGAACAGATTCTTGCCGCCGAAGGCCGCCTGCCGGACCTCGTGGTCGCGGCGGTGGGCGGCGGTTCCAACGCCATCGGCATCTTCCATCCCTTCCTCGACGACAAGGACGTGAAGATCGTCGGCGTGGAGGCGGGCGGCAAGGGGCTGGACGGCGAGGAGCATTGTGCTTCGCTGACGGCCGGATCGCCGGGCGTTTTGCATGGCAACCGCACCTATCTTCTCCAGGACGGCGACGGGCAGATCAAGGAAGGCCATTCGATCTCGGCCGGTCTCGACTATCCCGGCATCGGCCCGGAACATGCCTGGCTGCACGACACCGGCCGGGTCGAATATGTGCCGATCATGGATACCGAGGCACTGGAGGCCTTCCAGCTTCTGACCCGGCTCGAAGGCATCATTCCGGCGCTCGAGCCGAGCCACGCGATTGCCGAAGTCATCAAGCGCGCGCCGAAGATGGGCAAGGATCAGATCATCGTGATGAACCTGTCCGGACGCGGCGACAAGGACATTTTCACTGTCGGCCGGATCCTGGGAATGGAGCTTTGAGATGACCGCACGCATGGACAAACGCTTTGCGGAACTGGCGACGGAAGGCCGGCCGGCGCTCGTCACCTATTTCATGGCCGGCGATCCCGATTACGCCAGCTCGCTGGAAATCATGACGACGCTCGCCAAGGCGGGCGCGGATATCATCGAGCTCGGCATGCCCTTTTCCGATCCGATGGCCGACGGGCCTGCGATCCAGGCGGCCGGCCAGCGCGCATTGAAGGGCGGCCAGACGCTCGCCCGGACGTTGCAGATGGCCCGGGATTTCCGCAAGGGCGACGATCGCACGCCGATCGTTCTCATGGGCTATTACAACCCGATCTATATCTATGGCGTGGAGCGTTTCCTCGACGAGGCGCTCGATGCCGGTATCGATGGCCTTATCGTGGTCGATCTGCCGCCGGAAATGGACGATGAACTCTGCATCCCGGCCGTGCGCAAGGGCGTCAGCTTCATCCGCCTCGCCACGCCGACCACCAACGAAAAGCGTCTTCCGGTGGTTCTCGAAAACACCTCCGGCTTCGTCTACTACGTCTCGATGAACGGCATCACCGGTTCGGCGCTGCCCGATCCGTCGCTGATCTCGGAGGCGGTGGGGCGCATCAAGGCGCATACGAAGCTGCCGGTCTGCGTCGGCTTCGGCGTCAAGACGGCCGAGCACGCGCGCGCCATCGGCGCTTCGGCGGACGGCGTCGTCGTCGGAACGGCCATCGTCAACCAGATCGCCTCGAGCCTCACGGCCGACGGCCAGGCGAGTGCGGCCACCGTCGCCGGCGTGGAGACGCTCGTGATGAGCCTCGCCTCCGGCGTGCGCGCCGCGCGCCTTGCGGCGGCGGAATGAAATGCCCACATGGGAACCGACAAGTCGGGAGTTTAAACCGTGAACTGGATCACCAATTACGTTCGGCCGAAGATCAATTCCATGCTCGGCCGCCCCAATCGGGACGTTCCCGAAAATCTCTGGATCAAATGCCCCGAGACCGGCGAGATGGTCTTCCATCGCGATCTGGAGGAGAACAAGTGGGTTATCCCGGCTTCCGGCTACCACATGAAGATGCCGGCCAGGGCGCGCCTCAGGGACCTGTTCGATGACGGCGTCTACGAAGCGTTGCCGCAGCCGAAAGTGGCGCAGGATCCGCTGAAGTTCCGCGATTCCAAGAAATACATCGATCGTTTGCGCGACAACCGCGCCAAGACGGAAATGGAAGACACCATCCTGGCCGGCGTCGGCCAGGTGCGTGGCGTCAAGCTCGTCGCGGTCGTGCATGAATTCAGCTTCATGGGCGGTTCCCTCGGCCTTGCCGCCGGCGAGGCGATCGTCAAGGCTTTCGAGCGCGCCATTGCCGAAAAATGCCCGCTCGTCATGTTCCCGGCCTCGGGCGGCGCGCGCATGCAGGAGGGCATCCTGTCGCTGATGCAGCTTCCGCGCACCACCGTCGCCGTGGAAATGCTGAAGGAAGCGGGCCTGCCCTATATCGTCGTCCTCACCAATCCGACCACCGGCGGCGTCACCGCTTCCTACGCGATGCTTGGCGATATCCATATGGCGGAGCCGGGGGCGGAAATCTGCTTCGCCGGCAAGCGCGTCATCGAACAGACGATCCGCGAAAAGCTTCCCGAGGGTTTCCAGACGTCGGAATACCTGCTCGAGCACGGAATGATCGATATGGTCGTCCGGCGGCACGACATCCCCGATACGCTGGCCCGCCTTCTCAGGATCCTGCAAAAGCAGCCGGCCGCGCAAGAGCTGAAGGCGATCGCCGCCAACGGCGCCGTACCGGCCTGAAAGCGGGCGGCGCGGAGATGATCAGGACGGGCGCCGGCGAGGCAGCGCAGGAGATCGAGAAGCTTCTCGCCCTCCATCCCAAGGGTTTCGACCTGTCGCTCGATCGCATCACGCGGCTGTTGTTCGCGCTCGGCGATCCGCATCTGAGGCTGCCGCCGGTCATTCATGTCGCCGGAACCAACGGCAAGGGGTCCGTGACGGCCTTCTGCCGCGCCATTCTGGAGGCGGAGGGGCTTGCCGTCCACGTCCATACCTCGCCGCATCTCGTCAACTGGCATGAGCGCTATCGGCTGGGGGTTTCCGGCGGCCGTGGCCGTTTCGTCGAGGACGGGATGCTCGCCGACGCCGTGCGGCGCGTGGCGGCGGCCAATGACGGGCGCAAGATCACCGTTTTCGAACTTCTCACCGCCGTCACCTTCCTGCTGTTTTCCGAACAGCCGGCCGATGTGGCGATCGTCGAGGTCGGACTTGGCGGCCGTTTCGACGCGACGAACGTCATGCCGCGTCCGGCGGCCTGCATCGTCATGCCGGTGTCGCTCGATCATCAGGCCTATCTCGGCGACCGGGTGGAACTGATCGCGGCGGAGAAGGCGGGAATCATGAAACGCGGCGTGCCGGTGATCATCGGCTATCAGCCGGAGGACGCCGCGCGGCAGGTGCTTGTCGCCACCGCCGAGCGGACCGGCTGCCCCTATGCCGTCTACGGTCAGGATTTCCAGGCGCATGAGGAATTCGGCCGCCTCGTCTATCAGGACGAGTTCGGGCTGATGGATCTGCCGTTGCCGCGGCTGCCCGGCCGCCATCAGTATGGCAATGCCGCAGCGGCGATCCGCGCCATCAAGGCGGCGGGCCTTTCCGTGTCCGAACGGGCGCTGGAAACCGGCATTGCCGGCGTCGAATGGCCGGGCCGCCTGCAACGGCTGACCGAAGGCGCGCTCGTCCGGCTCGCGCCGGCGGGAAGCGAGATCTGGGTCGACGGCGGCCACAATCCGGGCGCCGGCCGGGTCATTGCGGAAACGATGGTGACCTTCGAGGAGCGGGATCCCCGGCCGCTGTTCCTCATCACCGGCATGATCAACACCAAGGAGCCGGTCGGCTATTTCGAACCGTTCCGTGATATTGCCGAGCGCGTCTTCACGGTGCCGATCCACGGTTCCGATGCGGGGATCGATCCGGTTGCGCTTGCCAGCGACGCGATTGAGGCGGGTCTTGCGGCCGGCGCACGCGAAACGGTCGGCGAGGCGCTGGTCGAGATCGGCCGCCTCACGGCCGACAATCCGCGCCCGCCCCGCATTCTCATCGGCGGCTCGCTCTATCTGGTCGGCGACGTTCTCGCCGACAATGGCACACCGCCGCTCTGAAACGAAAAAGCCCGGCGCAAGGCCGGGCTTCGAGGGTAACGGACGGGGCGCGGCCCGATCAGGCGGCGCCGGAAATCCAGGAGGAAAGCGCCGTCTTGGGCGCGGCGCCCACCTTGATGTCGGCGACTTCACCGCCCTTGAACACGGCGAGCGTCGGAATGGATCGCACGCCGAACTGGGCGGCGAGTTCCGGGTTCTCATCGATATTGAGCTTGGCGATCTTCACCTTGCCTGCCATTTCGGCCGAAATCTCTTCCAGCGCCGGTGCGATCATCTTGCACGGTCCGCACCATTCCGCCCAGAAATCGACGACCACCGGTTCGGCGGAATTCAGCACTTCGGCCTGGAAATTGGACTTGTCGACTTTAATGGTAGCCATAGGGGCTGCTCCTTGGATGTGGTGATCGGTTGTTTCACATGTGATGCCGCCGTCACCCGCGTTCAAGGGGGCGGCGGCAAATGGCCCGGAGCGCGGGCGGGCTCCGCCTCGTATCTCACTTCGCGGCCAGTTCGGCAAGACTTGCGTCCAGAAGCGTCCCGTCGAGCCAGTAGCTGGCCGGCCCTTCCGTGTAGATGAGCCCGCAGCGGATCGTCCGGCCGGGATAGAGCGGCGCGAGAATGGCGCGGTAGATCGCAAGCTGCACGCGATGCTCGAAGGGGATTTCCGCCATCGTCGCCGGCGGAATCCTGTTGGTCTTGAAATCCACGATCTCCACCCGGTCGTCGCCGGCCGCCATCCGGTCGATCCGTCCCGAAACCGCATGTTCCCGGTCGCCGATCGCCAGCGTGCCCATGATGGAAACCTCGGCCCGGGCCGCAGGCGAGAAGATGCGTGCGAGGCTTTCATCCGCGATGACGGTGAGCGCGGCGTCGATCAGCGCTGTCCGTTCGCTTTCCGGCCAGCCGGCCGCCGCCCGTTCCAGGTAGCGCCGCGCCGCCGCCATCCGGTCGTCGGGATCGAGGGCGGGCAGAACCTGGACGAAGCGATGCAGGATGCGGCCGCGCTCCAGCGCATGTTCACCGGCGGCCGGCCGCGTTGCGAAAAGTGCGGACGGCGTGAGCAGATCGGCCGTATCCGTCTCGATGACGGCGGCGGCTCCGGAGGGGCTGAGAGGGCGCGGCAGGGTCCTTTGCGGCGGCAGGGGACGATGCAGCGCCTCGGGCAGGGGGGGCGTGTCCCGTTGCTGCCTGTCGGGCGGTGCCTCGGAAAGGGCGGCGTGCGCATCCTTCTCCCGCCAGATGCGCCCCGGCCAGCTTTCGCCCGCCGTCGTGAAGGTCGTTTCCGCGCAGCGCTCCCCATCGGCGGCGAGCGCGCTGCTGACCATCTGGTGCCATGTGCCCCTGTTTTCGATCTTGCCGCGATAACCGCAGACGACCAGCCGGTCCGCCGCCCGGGTCATCGCGACATAGAGCAGGCGGCGATATTCCTCCTCGGCGCTCTCGCGAATCCGTGCCCCATCCGCCTCGCTGATCTCGTTGGAAAGCTCCTTGAGCGGCAGCCAGACCGGCAGTCCGCCGCCCGCAGCCTGAAGGAAACGCAGTTTCGGCATATGGCTGTGGCTGAAGGGTTTTGCGCCGCCGTCCACGAGAAAGACGACGGGCGCTTCCAGACCCTTTGCCGCATGCACCGTCATGATGCGGATTGCGCCGCGCGCCTTGTCCTGCTCGCGCTTGACGGTGGGCGCCTCCAGTTCCAGCGTCGAGACGAAGGCCTGAAGGCCCGGCAGGCCGTTTTCCTCCTGATCGAGCGCGAAGGTGAGGAATTCGTCGATGATCTCTCCAGCCTCCGCGCCGAGCCGGGCGAGAAAGGCCCGGCGTCCGCCGCCGGCGCCGAGAATGCGGGCGTAGAAATCGTGGACCGGCTGGTCGCGCGCCTCGGTGACGAGGTCTGCGAGCCGGCGAACCGCCGGTTGCAGCGCTTCGTCGGCCAGCGCCGCCCGGCGCAGATGCGACCACAGGCTTTCTCTTGTCTCCCGCCGGGCGGCGAGATCGAGCAGCCGTTCCTCGGAAAGCGCGAACAGCGGGCTTTTCAGAACGGCGGCAAGCGACAGGTCGTCTTCGGGCAGGACGGCGAAACGGCCGAGCGCCAGAAGGTCCTGCACGGCGATATGCTTCGTCAGAACCAGCCGGTCGGCGCCGGCCACCGGCAGGTTGTGGCGCTGTTTCAGCGTGCGGGTGAGCGCATTGACGAAAGCGTCGCGCTTGCGCACCAGCACGATCACGTCGCCGGGTTCCATCGGCCGCGCCTTGCCCTTTTCCGTGACGGTCTCGCGACCGATCCATCGGGCGAGCGTGTCGGCGATCCGCCGGGCGAGCACGTTGATCGGGGCTTCCTCGGCGACCGCATCGAAGGGGGCGGTCCAATCCTCCTCGTCAAGGCCCGGCGGCGCGGCGATCACCTCCCAGACGTCGACGGCGCCCGGTTCGCGCCCGCGGTTGGACGCATGGACGATGCCCTCGCCGTCTGGCGACAGCCCCTTCGCGTTATCGGGATCGGTGAAAACCCGGTCGACCGCCGAAAGGACGTCGCGCGTCGACCGGAAGGACAGCAGCAGCCGGATCGGACTGAAGGCGGCCCCGGCCGCCGCCGTCCGGCGGGCGACGTCGCGTCCTTCCGCTGCGAAGCGTTCCGGCCGCGCGCCCTGGAACGAATAGATCGACTGCTTCTCGTCGCCCACCGCAAACAGGGTGCGCCGGGCGTTCCGCGCCGTTTCGCCGGCGAAGAAGTCGCCGGTCAATGCCTTGACGATGTCCCATTGATGCGGGCTGGTGTCCTGGGCCTCGTCGACGAGAATATGGTCGATGCCCTGATCGAGTTTGTAATGCACCCAGGCGCTGACCCCGTCGCGGGTCAGCAGCGCGGCGGTGCGCTCGATCAGGTCGTCGAAGTCGAGCAGGCTGCGGGCGCGCTTCAGGTCTTCATAGTCGCCGATCAGCCGGTCGGCGATGACGAGTGCCGCGGTCGTCGCCTCGACCATGCGCAGCCGCCGCAGCCGGTCGTCGCAGGCGATGACATGGGCCTGTGCGGCGAGAAGCGGGCTCTCCAGGTCCGGCGCGGCGTCCCGCAGCTTCTTGGAGAAGAACGCCCGGTCGAGCTTCTTCGGCGCCCCGGCGGCGGTGAAGAAGAGAGCGCAGAGCGCGTCGCGTCGCGCCGTGTCCGGCGCCATTGCGCCAATCCTGCGCAGGCCGGCCGCCGTTTCCTTCACCGTCTCGCTGCCGAGGCTTTCGGCAAGCGTCAGATAGGTGTCGAGCGTCGCGTCGCGAAGACCGTCGAGCGGCCAGAATGCCGCGAGGATGTCGTCGGCGCTTTCGTGCGGTCCGAGACCGGTCTCGCGCCGTATCAACGCGTCCGCGCCGCCGGACGTGGCGGCCGCTTCCAGAAAGGCCCGCAAGGGGCCGCGATTGGCGACGATATCGTTGATCAGCCGGTCGAGCCCGGTATCGTCGGCGATATCGAGAACGCTGGCGAAAGCGGTCGCAAGGGCTGCGTCCTCCTCGCTCGCCGTCGCCGTCAGCAGCGTGCGACGGGCGTCGGCGAGCAGGACGGCCGCCGCCCGGTCGTCGAGCACGGAAAAGTGGCCGGCGACATTGGCTTCCAGCGGAAACTGGTGCAGCAGCGCCTCGCAAAAGGCATGGATGGTCTGGATCTTCAGGCCGCCCGGCGTTTCCAGCGCCCGGGCGAAGAGCCGGCGCGCCTCGGCGAGCTTGAAGGCGTCCGGCCGCGCGCCCTCGATCGCCTCCACCCGCTCGGCCAGCGCCTCGTCCGCCAGCGTCGCCCATTCGGCGAGCCGTTCGAAGACGCGGTTCGACATTTCCGAGGCGGCGGCCTTGGTGTAGGTGAGGCAGAGAATGGCCGATGGCCGGCAGCCGGAAAGCAGCAGCCGGATGACGCGCTGCGTCAGCACATGCGTCTTGCCCGAGCCGGCATTGGCCGAAACCCAGGCGGAACGCACAGGGTCGGAGGCCGTCGCCTGCTTTTGCGTGGTCCAGCTCAGCCAGACGGCCGGTTCGCCGGAGGCCGGGCGGTCGTCTTCGATCGTCTCACCCATCCTCATCCTCCCCGCCACCTTCCGCAGACGACCATTCGGCGACGCGCGCCAGATGATCGTATTCGCCGCCATAGTCCCGTTCCTGCTCCGGGATCAGCCGGGAGGCGAAGCCGTAGCGCCCCTCGATCAGCCCGGTCAGCAGTTTTTCCAGCTCCGACAGCGCCTCTTCGCCGAGTTCGGCGGCGGATCTGGTCTCCTTCGCGGCTTTCGCTCCTCCGCTGTTGACCTGGTCGACGTCGAAGCGCTCGCCGGGCTTGAGGCGGACATAGAGAAGGTTCGCCGGCTCATGATTGCCGACGCCCCGGAATGCGCCCCGGCGCAGCGCCGCCGCCTCGAGCGCGAGCTGCGGATCGAGCAGCGACCGGGCCACCCTCAGCGAGGGATTGCTGCCGGTCTTGTAGTCGATGAGGTCCGCACCGCCGCCGCAAAGCATGTCTATGCGGTCGGCGACGCCGGTGAGCCGGATGCCGCCGACCGACAGATCGAGCGCGGCGGGAACTTCCGTCAGGCATTCCTGCACGTCCGGCGCGCGCTTTTCATGCCAGTCGACGAAGGCGCGGGCGACGGCGGAAAAGCGCGGCCGCCAGACCGCGTCGATGTGCAGCGGCAGAAGGGCGGCGTCGAACTCCTCCCGGACGATGCGCGCGATGCGGGACAAAGGCTCGCCGCTTCCGTCCTCGCGCACGAAGCGGTCGACGATGCGGTGATAGAGGAGGCCGCGTTCGGCGGGGCCGGGATCGAGATTGAAGGGGGCCACCGGGTGGAGGCGCAGGATATGGCGGGCGTAGATCGCATAGGGATCGCGCCGCAGCCGCCCGATCTCGCTGAAGGAGTATTTGCGTGGTTGCAGCTCCGCCGGCGGATGCGGCGCGGGTCTGCTTGCGACCGGAACCGGGGTTGCCTTGTCCAGCGTATCGGCCCAGTCGATCAGCCGGCGGCCGCGCGCCCGCAGGTCATCGCCGAGCGTCCGGCCGCCGACGGCGAGAAGGCGTTGCAGCCAGCGGGAGGCGACGGTCGGTGCTGTGCCGCTGCGTAGCGCCCTCGTCATCAAAAGCTTGCGCGTTCCGACCGCCATCTGGAGGTCGTGGCCGAGCTGGCCGATGCGCCGCTCCGGCGGCTCCAGTCCGATATCCACCTTCATGATGCGGGAAAGAAAAGCGTCGTTCTTCGTCGGGCCGGGCCAGACGCCCTCGTTGAGGCCGCCGATCACCACCGTATCGACGCTCTGGAGGCGCGATTCGAGCGCGCCGAAGATGAAGACGCGCGGATGGCGCATCGAACGCGGCTTGACGCTTTCGCTTGCACCCAGCGCATCCACGATATCACACCATTGCGGGCCGTTCGCCTCGATCTGCCCGTCGGTCTCGATCACGCTGCGCAACAGGCTCGCAAGCGCGTCACCGGCCTCGCCGGACCAGAGCGCCGCGAGGTTTCCCTCCGTGTCGACGGCGATGGCCTCCAGCGCCCGTCCGCTCCGCTCCGCCCAGTCGGAGAGCGGTCTTTTCGTGGCGAGGCGGCGGGCGGTTCCTCCCTCATGGACGAGTGCGCCGGCCAGCGGCTCCACGGCGGCGGCAAGACGGCGCGCCAGATCACGGGCCTGACCGGCGGCCTGCGCCGGCAGCGCCGAGCGCCAGGCTGGCGGATGCCGGTCGCCGGCCTGCGCCGCAAGCGCCGTGTCCAGCAGCTCTTCGAGCGTGCCGACGTCGATCGTACCCGTGCCGCCGCGAAGCGCCAGCAGTTCCAGCGCCGCCGCCGCCTGGCGCATGTCGGCGCCGGAAAGACCCAGCCGGGCCAGTGGATGCTTGAGAAGGGCGACGAGAGGCACCGGATCGCCCGGCCGCAGCGTCGTTTCGACGAGAAGCCGGAGCAGCGTGCCCTGCGGTGTGGAAAGGAGCGGCGTACCGGCCGAATCGTCCGCCTCGATGCCGAAGCGCGCCAGTTCCGCGGCGACCCGGCGCGCGAGCTTGCGGTCGGGGGTGATCAGCGCGGCTTGCGCCTCCTCGCCGTCCTCCAGCGCCAGCCGCAGCGCGATCGCGATGGTCATGGCCTCTTCGCGCTCGTTCGCCGCCTCGACCAGGGCGACATCGCGGAAAGCCGCCTCGACGCGAGCGGAATCGAGAGCCGATCGCACCGCGCTCCAGCCGGCGGTGGCCTGGGCTGGCAGGAAGGCGCTGGAGAAGACTGCTGCGCGTTCCTCCAGATCGTCGGACGGACTGCCGAGTGTCTGCACGTCGTCACGGTGGCATCCCATGCGTTCGAGAAGACGGTGGAGCCCGTATTGCGGATGGCTGCGCGCCGTCGGATCGTTTCCAGGCGATCCCTCCGTCTTCGCCTGCCGGCCGACGAGCCGCCATTCGTCCTGCGACATGGTGCGGTCGAGGCCGGGCAGGATGACCGCGCCGTGCGGCAGCCGCGCGACGGCCGCGATGAGCCCGGCGGTGGCGGGGATCGAGCCGGTCGATCCGGCGATCACCACGGGGCCGGACGGCGGAGCCCGACGGTAGCGTTCGGTTTCCGCATGAAGCGTCGCATTGCGCCGGAGCGAAGGCGAGGAGCGGTTAAGCTCGGCAAGGCGCGCCGGCCAGTATTCACTGGCGATCTTCAGGAATTCGGCGGTCAGCTGCCACCAGAGCGCGTGGCCGGAGATATCCAGCCGGTCGAGCGCGCTCCAGTCCAGTTCCTCCGTCTCCATCGCATCGATGATCTCGGCGAGGTTGCGGGCAAGCCAGATCGCGTCGGCGGGGCTTGCGGGCGCGACGAGCGGGCTTTCCGCATGGACGGCGGTGATGGCGGCCGGCAGGCGGTTGCGCCAGGCGAGGATCAGGCGCGCAAGCTCGATGAGCCGTATCGGGCCGGACAGCGGCTCCGCCATATCGAGGAGCGCCGGTGCGGTCTCGTCGAAGAAGCCGCTGTCGTCGTCGGTTTCGCCAAGCGGGCGAATGACCGGCAGGATGGCCGAGCGCCCGCCGAGAAGATCGACGAATTCCGAACGCAGCACCCGCGCCGCGCGCCGGGTCGGCACATAGACGGTGACATCCGCCAGTGCGAGCGGGTCGGCCGGGTCATGGCGAAAACCGGACACGAGGTCGCCGGAAAGCAGCGCCTGCGCCACCGTCCTGAGGAAGGGCAGGCCGGCCGGGATGGTCAGGACGCGACTTTCCTTGCGCATCGTCAGGCTGCCGCGTCCGGCAAGGCGGCGATGGCGGCTTCCGCGGCTTCGATCGCCTCCGGCGTGCCGACGGTGATCCAGTGACCCTCCAGCATGATGCCATGGAGCCGGCCGGCCTTGATCGCCCGGTCGAAATAGATGTTGAGGCTGAAGGGATCCGGCGGCGCGTCGTCGAGAAGGGCCGGCATCGTCGCAAGCGCGCCGGCATAGACGACGGGTGTGCCTTCACCCTCGCGATAGCGCACGAGCCGTCCTTCCCCGTCCATCGAGAAATCGTTGCGTCCGTTGTGGCCGGTCGTATCGGCAAGCCGGACGCAGAGCATCGCCATATCCATGCGGGCCGGATCGAACCCGGCGGCGAGGCGCTCCAGATTGGTCGGCGCGCCCTTTCTTTCGCCGATCCAGAAGAGATCGGCGTTCATGACGAAGACCGGATCGCGGCCGAGAAGCGTCAGGCCCCGGGCAAGCCCGCCACCGGAATCCATCAGTCGGCCGGTCTCGTCGGAGATCAGGATTTCAGGTTCCCGGCGATCCTTGAGATGGGCGATCATCCGGTCTGCGAAATGGTGTACATTGACGACGGCCCGCCGCACGCCTGCCGTCGCCAGCGCGTCGAGCCCGTAATCGATCATCGGTTTGCCGGCGACCGGCACCAGCGGCTTCGGCATCCGGTCGGTGACGGGCCTGAGGCGGGTCCCGAGCCCGGCGGCCAGCACCATGGCGTTTTCGATCTTCATCCGGTTCCCCTTCGTCCGGCTCCACAGGACAAAACCCGGCAAGAGTGCGAAACGCTTCTGCGCCGCAATCGCGCCGGCCGCATCCTCATGATTCGGTCGCGAGGATTCCAGCCTTTCCGCACCAGTCGCGCAAGGGGGCGAGATCGGGATGGATAAGCGCCCGTTCGAGATTCCTTATCGTGCGCGGCAGATGGCGCATGTAGTGAGGCTTGCCGTCCCGTTGCATCAGCCGCACCCAGAGGCCGACGAGCTTGCAATTGCGCTGCGCCGCCATGACGTGCCAGTCGCGCAGGAACCGCTCGCGGTCGAAACCGGGCTCGCGCCCGCGCAGCGAAAGATAGTGGTCGAGCAGATCGTCGGAAAGCGCCGGCGGAAGATCGACGCGGGCGTCCTGCGCCAGCGACGCCAGATCATAGGCGGACGGGCCGATCATGGCGTCCTGAAAATCGATGAGGCCGACGCGGCCGGTGCCGGTGGCCGCAGGTTGCCACAGGATGTTGGGCGAATGGAAATCGCGCAGCAGCAGATTGTGCTCGCTCCCGGAAAGGCTGTCGATCAGCGCGTCCCAGAGCGCATTGTAATCGCGTCTCTCCGCGTCGCTGGCCGTGCGTCCGCGCTTCCAGGGCAGATACCAGTCGACAAGCAGGCTCACCTCGATGCGGATCGCGTCACGGTCGAAGTCCGGCACCCGGTGGACACTGTCGCCGGTCACGGGCAGATCGCGCCGGAACGGCGTGGAATGAAGCGTCGCGAGGCAGGCGGCGCTTTCGCGGTAACGTTCGGCAACGGGCGCGCCGGCCGCGTCGAGGATGCCTTCGTCGCCGAGATCCTCCATCAGCAGGAGGCCCTGCTCGATATCGGCCGCATGGATCTCCGGCGCGCGCAGGCCGCGGTCGCGAAGATGCCGGGCAACCGCGATGAAAGGCTGAACATCCTCGGCGATATGGGCGATCTGCTGATAGTATTTTCCCTGCGCCAGGATCGGTCCCGGCGGATGGCGGGGCGCGTCCATCAGAACGAAGTGCTGCATGCCGGCATCGATCCGCTCGTAGGCCCGCGTCGAGGCGTCGCCCGTCAGATGCCGCCGTTTTGCTTCCGGATGGCCGGCCTTGCGGAGGAAGTCGCGGATGCCGAGCGAGCGGCGGATACGCAGCTGCGCGGAACCGGTCGCCTCGATCTCGATGCGCCGACCGTCGCCCTCGTGCCGGACGTGCAGGGCGATCCCTTTCGCCGGCAGCACGCCTTCGCCTTTTTCCGGCCATTCGACGAGGCAGATACCGTCCGCAAGGGCTTCGTCGAAGCCGAGTTCGTCAAGCTCGGCGGCATCGGCGATGCGATAGAGGTCGAAATGGGCGACGGGCGGATCGAGCGCGTAGCTCTGAACGAGCGTGAAGGTCGGGCTCGGCACCTCCAGCCCGTCGTCGCCGGCCAGCGCGCGGATCACCGCGCGGGCAAGGGTCGATTTTCCGGCGCCGAGATCGCCGTGCAGCGCCACATAGTCGCCGGCACGCAGCGCCCGCGCCAGATCCTCGCCGAAGCGGATCGTGGCGGCCTCGTCCGGCAGGTAGAGGGAGCCGTCCGTCATCGGGTTATTCCGCGGCGGCGATCGCCGGCAGGGGCGCGGAAGGAATGCGGCAGGTGACGTCCGTTCCCCGTCCTTCGCGGCTGTCGATGGTGACGGTGCCGTGATGCAGGCTGACGAAACTTTCAACGATGGACAGGCCGAGGCCCGCGCCGCCGTGGCCGCCGTGGCTTTCGAAGCGGTTGAAGACCGTCTTCAGCACGTCCTGGGGAATGCCGGGACCGAGGTCGGAAACGGTGAAAAGCAGGTCGCTGCCTTCCCGCCAGCACCGCAGCCGGATGGCGCTGCCTTCGGGCGCGAAATTGGCGGCATTGCCGAGCAGCTTTACGAGGATCTGCTTCAGGCGCTGCCGGTCGGCGACGATGGTGCCGAAATCGGCCGGCGTGGCGATCTCCAGCGTGACGTGGCTTTCACGCAGGCGCTCGGTGAATTGCTGTGACACCTCGTCGATGAGGCCGGCGAGGAGGATGGTCTCATGGTCGAGCCGCATGATTCCGGCATCCACCGTCGCAAGATCGAGAATGTCGTTGACGATCGTCAGCAGCAGTGCCGAGGACGTGGCGATATGATCGACATATTCGGCCTGCCGATCCGTCAGGTCGCCGATCGTGGGGGTCTTGAGCAGCTCGGCGAAGCCGATGATGTTGGTGAGCGGCGAGCGCAACTCATAGGACACATGCTGGACGAAGTCGTTCTTCAGCGCGTCGGCCTTCTGCAACGCCTCGTTCTTCTCGGTCAGCGCGCGGCTGACACGCACGCTGTCGGTGACGTTGACGAAGGTCAGCATGGTCTGGGCGTTGGACAGCGGGATGACGGCGAAATCGAGGATCAGGCCGGTATGAAGCTCCAGAACCCCCTGGCAGCCGGGCCGTTCGTCGTCGAAGCTGGTGATGATATGGGCAAATTGCTTCCAGCCGTCCGGCCGGTCGTAGGAAGGCGCGCAGGCCTGCTCGATCGCCCGGATATGGGTGCCGGATTTCGCCTGGGCCTCGCTGATGCCCCAGAGCGCGCGGAAGGCCGGATTGGACAGGCGGATACGACCGTCCGGGCTGAACACCGCCACCCCTTCGGCAAGATGGTCGATCGTCTCGTCCTGCACCTGCACCAGCGTGTTGTAGCGCGTTTCGAGATCCACCTTTTCGGTGAGGTTCTCGAACACCCAGGTGGCGCCGCCCTGCGGCCGCGCGGTGGCGAAGACACGCAACGTCTGGCCGTTCGGCAGGTGCCAGAGGTCGGTCTGGGTGTCGATCGCCCGGTAGACGGAAAGGGCGTTTTCCTTCCACTGCTTCCAGTTGAGCGGTTCCGGCAGCTGGCCGGCGGCGCGCAGGCGTTCCAGGATCTCGCCGTTGCCGGGCTTGCTTTCGAGGAAGGCGGTCTCCAGCGTCCACAGCCCGAGGAACGCCTGATTGTAGAATTGCAGGCGCTGGTCGCCGTCGAAAATGGCCACCGGCGTCGCGAGATGATCCAGCGTTTCCGCGTGGCTCTTCAGGGTGCGCGCCAGTTCCTCGCGCACGGCCTCGACATCGGAGACATTGATGGCGATGCCGGCCGATCCCTGCGGCGTGCGGGCGTCGACCACGTCGAAGAAGCTGCGGTTGCCGTGCACGACCGTCGAGACCTTGTCGCGGAACGGTATATCGCAGGTGCTGGTGGCGCGGATCTTCTCCCGTGTCACGGTCGGCAGCAGCTCGCGGTTCTCGTGGACGGCGATTTCCGCGTCGCCGGCCTCCACGGCCTCGCCATAGGCCCGGTTGACCCAGACGAGGGCGCCGTCGGGGCCGCGCTGCCAGACCGGCAGGCCGATCTGGTCGAGCAGGCCCTGCAATGTGGCGAGCGCGGAGGAAAGCCGGTCCCGCTCGATCCTGAGTTCGGCCGCTTCGGCCCGCAGGTTGTTGAGGGCGACGAAGCGGAGGAAGGCCTGCCCGCCGGAAACGCGCCCCTGCGTTTCGAGGATTTCGCCGCGCGTCGTCTCGACGATGAGGTCGAAGCTCTGGGCCTGCGAGCGCAGTTTCTCGATGGCCCTTTCGATCTCGGCGGCGGCGGTCGGCTTCAGCCAGCGTCCGAAGGCGAGAAAATCGCGGTCGGCCGCCGGCGCCCCGGTCTCGGGCGGCAACTGGCCGAGGAATTCCGGCCGCTGCGACAGGCCGTCCCAGACGACGATGCGCCGGTTCTTGTCGCCGATCAGCGCTTGCAGGCGGGAAATATTGTGGCGGGCGTCGGAAAGATGCGTCTTGAGATCACGGTTTTCGGCCTCCATGCGGCCGCGCTGGCGCACCATCCAGATGGCGCAGACCATGGCGGCCGAAAGCACGCCGAGCGCCATGGAGAACGTGACGATCTCGCCGGTCGCAAGGTAGCGGCCGCCGGCCGCGGCATAGGCCGGACCGGCAAGGCCGGCCAGCGCCGAACCCGTCGCGAGAAGCGTGAGAAACCGCCCGTGCCGCTTGCCGAAGAGTGCCCGTATGGCCTTCCCCGTCCATGCGCCGATATGAACCGGCCTGTCTTGTTCCGGTTCGCCGTCGGCGGGTCCGGACACCCCTCGTTTCAATCCAGACATCATCCCCGGTATGTCTCCGTTCAGGTTGCCGCATGATCGACAAGACATACGATCCGACGTGACGAATCCGCATCTGCACGCCGAATCAACTGGTTAAACGATACTTGTTTCCCGAATCGGCGGAAAGGGACGGGGCCAAATAAAGGGGCCGCGCACTCTGTCAAGCGCGCGGCCCCTACATGTTGTGGATAATTACCGGTATGGTTAATACCTGTAGTGTTCCGCCTTGAACGGCCCCTGCGGCGTCACGCCGATATAGGAAGCCTGTTCTTCGGAGAGTTCCGTCAGCCTCACGCCGAGCTTGGCCAGATGCAGCCGGGCCACCTTCTCGTCGAGCTGCTTGGGCAGAACGTAGACCTCGTTCCGGTAGTTCTCGCCCTTCGTGAAGAGTTCGATCTGGGCGAGGACCTGGTTGGAGAACGAGGCGGACATCACGAAGGAGGGATGGCCGGTGGCGTTGCCGAGATTGAGCAGGCGGCCTTCCGACAGCAGGATCATGCGGTTGCCCTTGGGGAACTCGATCATGTCGACCTGCGGCTTGATGTTCGTCCACTTGTAGTTCTTGAGCGCGGCGACCTGGATCTCGTTGTCGAAGTGGCCGATATTGCCGACGATCGCCATGTCCTTCATCTCGCGCATGTGCTCGACGCGGATGACGTCCTTGTTGCCGGTCGTGGTGATGAAGATGTCGGCCGTCGAGACGACATCCTCCAGCCGCACGACCTCGAAACCGTCCATGGCGGCCTGAAGGGCGCAGATCGGATCGATCTCGGTCACCTTCACGCGCGCGCCCGCCCCGGCAAGCGACGCGGCCGAACCCTTGCCGACGTCGCCATAGCCGCAGACGACGGCGACCTTGCCGGCCATCATCACGTCGGTGCCGCGGCGGATGCCGTCGACGAGCGATTCCTTGCAGCCGTACTTATTGTCGAATTTCGACTTGGTGACCGAATCGTTGACGTTGATCGCCGGGAAGGGCAGGAGGCCCTTCTGCTGGAGCTGGTAGAGGCGGTTGACGCCGGTCGTCGTTTCCTCGGTCACGCCCTTGAGAGCGTCGCGCTGCCTGGTGAACCAGCCCGGCGAGGCGGCAAGGCGCTTGCCGATCTGGGCGAAGAGGATTTCCTCTTCCTCCGAACCGGGGTTCGACAGCACGTCCTCGCCGGCTTCGGCGCGCGCGCCGAGCAGAATGTACATGGTGGCGTCGCCGCCGTCATCGAGGATCATGTTGGAGAGGCCGCCGTCGCTCCACTGGAAGATCCTGTCGGTATATTCCCAGTATTCGGTCAGCGTCTCGCCCTTCACGGCATAGACCGGGACGCCGGCGGCGGCGATCGCCGCGGCGGCGTGGTCCTGCGTGGAGAAGATGTTGCACGAGGCCCAGCGGACGTCGGCGCCGAGCGCCACCAGCGTCTCGATGAGGACGGCGGTCTGGATGGTCATGTGCAGCGAGCCGGTGATGCGCGCGCCCTTGAGAGGCTTCGACGCGCCGAATTCCTCGCGGCAGGCCATCAGGCCCGGCATTTCCGTTTCGGCGATGGCGATTTCCTTGCGGCCGTATTCGGCAAGGCCGATGTCGGCGACGTGGTAGTCCTTCGTGGTGGTCATGCGGTTCTCCAGCCTTCTTCTGGCCTCTACTGATCGCGGTGCTCTATCAGGAAAAGGCTGCCGGAGCAACAAAACATAAAGAAGTCTTTATATCCTTATGTTTTTCGAAGGGGGCGCCGCGCCGTGGCGGGTCACATTTCCTCGCCGAAGCGGTCGGCGATGAGCCGGTCGAGGGCGGCGATCGCCTCTTTCGCCTGTTTGCCGCTGGCGGTCACCAGCACGCTGCAACCGGGGCTCGCGGCGAGCATCATCAGGCCCATGATGGATGTTCCGCCGACGGTCATGCCGTCCTTGCTGACGGTGACTTCGGCGTCGAAGGTGTCGACGGTCTGGACGAATTTGGCGGAGGCTCGCGCATGCAGGCCGCGCTTGTTGATGATCAGCAGTTCCTTCGTGACGGTCATGGGGGCGTTGCCAGTCCCTATTTGCCGCTCAGCACGCGGCTTGCAACGTTGATGTACTTGCGGCCGGCCTCGGAGGCGTCGACGAGGGCTTTTTCCATGTTGTTCTCGCCGCGCACGCCGGCAAGCTTGATCAGCATGGGGAGATTGACGCCGGCGATCACCTCGATGCCCTCGCCGGTCATCACCGAAATGGCGAGATTGGAGGGGGTGCCGCCGAACATGTCGGTGAGGATGATCACGCCATGGCCCTCGTCGGCCCGCGCCACGGCCTCGACGATGTCCTGCCGGCGCTGGTCCATGTCGTCCTCGGGGCCGATACAGACGGTCTCGATCGCTTTTTGCGGACCGACGACGTGCTCGAGGGCGAGGCGGAATTCCTCCGCCAGCTTGCCATGGGTGACAAGCACCAGTCCGATCATAAGCAGACGCTCCAGTTTCCCAACACAAACAGCGAGCGGCATACCGCAACGCAACAATTCCGTCCACCGCCGGGGCCGTCATCATGTCAATGAAAAGGGCAAGTGCAAGCCCAAAATAGCCGTTTTTCCGTTTTCGGCGCGCCGGACGGCGTCAACCGGCGGCGATTTCGGGGTGTATCGCCAGAAGAAGCGCAAAGGCGTCGCATCCGGGAAAGAGCGGCAGCCGCGTGAGGGGCAGGAGGAGGCCGGGCAGCGGCTCGATCATCTCTCCCGCCGCAGGCAGGCGTTCCTCGACGGGGGGGCGGACGGGGCGGATCGCCCGGGACACCACGGCCGCCTCGATGGTCGCCGCCGCAAGGATGTCGGTTCCCCGCAATTCGGCAAGCCCGGCGATGGCCGGCGGCCCGCGGGCGACGATACGGTCTCCCGCTCGCGACAGCAGCACCTGGTCATCGCCGACGAGGGCGGAGAACAGGCCGCGTGTGCGGGCCTGTTGCAGACAGTGCAGCGCAACCGCGCTCTTGCCGCTGCCGGAAGGTCCGGTGAAGAAGAGCCCCGTCGTGCCGATCACGATCGCCGTGCCATGCGCATTTGCGCCGGCGGCGGTCATTTGGGCGCGCCGGTGGGCAGCGACAGGGTAAAGCGCGCGCCCCGCATCGCGCCCGTCTCGGGATCGACGATATTGTCGGCTCTCAGCGTGCCGCCATGGGCTTCGGCGATCTGGCGGGAAATGGACAGGCCAAGGCCGGAATTCTGGCCGAAGGCCTCGCTTTCCGGCCGGTCGGTGTAAAAGCGCTCGAAGATGCGGTCGATGTCTTCCGCCTGGATGCCGGGCCCATTGTCCTCGACCTGGACGATGCAATGGTCGTTGCGGCCGCGAAACAGGCGCACGACGATCCGCCCGTCCGCGTCCGGCACGAAGGATCGCGCGTTCTCGATGAGGTTGGTGACGATCTGGCCGATCCGCAGCTCGTAGCCGCTGATCTCGAAACGGGTTTTGGGGTTGTCCTTGCGGTCGACGATGAAATCGAGCGTGACGGCTTTCTTGCGGCGGTTGACCTGGCGCGACACGTCGACCAACTCGCCAAGCAGCTTTTCGAGATCCACCGTGCGGGCGTCGCTGCGCGCCAGTTCCGCATCGAGGCGGGAGGCGTCGGAAATGTCGCTGATCAGCCGGTCGAGGCGGCGCACGTCATGCTGGATGACATCCATCAGCCGGGTCCGCGATTCGTCGTTGCGGGCCAGCGGCAGCGTCTCCACGGCGCTGCGAAGCGAGGTGAGGGGGTTCTTCAGTTCATGGCTGACGTCGGCGGCGAAGCTCTCGATGGCGGCGATCCGGTCGTAGAGCGCGGTGGTCATCTGGCGCAGCGCGATCGAAAGATTGCCGATCTCGTCCTGCCGCGATGAGAAATCGGGGATCTCCTCGCGCTCCTTCGCGCCGCGGCGCACGCGGATCGCCGCCGCCGCCAGCCGCCGGAGCGGTGTGGCGATGGTGCTGGACAACAATAGCGACAGCGCGATGTTGACGAGGCCCGCCACGCCCGCGACCCGCATGATGGCAAGCCGCTCGGCATGGACGATCTTGTCGATATCGCCGGCCTGCGTGGACAGCAGCAGGACACCGAGCACGGCGCGGAAACGCTGGACGGGAACGGCGACGGAGACGATCAGTTCGCCCTTGTCGTTGACGCGCACCACGGCGCCGCGCACGCCGGTCAGCGCGTTCATCACCTCGGGATAGATCGAGCCGTCGCCGCCGGGCGCTTCCTTGTACTGCGGCAGATTGCCGGGTTGCAGCAGCCGGTTGAACCAGATGCTCATGGTGTCGAGGAAGCCGGGGTTTTCGGTGGCCACCGGCGGCAGGTCGAAGCGCAGCACCTGGCCCTGCGTATAGAGATGGCGCGAATCGAGCAGCAGGTTGGCGTCGGTGTCGTAGATGCGCGCGCGGGTGCGGGTGGGCGAGATCAGACGCCGGAGCACCGGCGCCACCCGTTCGGGATTGATCGGGAACTCCAGGTCCTCGTCGTTGGGAAGCGGCGTGATGCTCTGGCCCGCTTGCAGCTCCAGCAGCTTTTCCGGATCGATGGTGATCGAATTGGTGTCGACCGAGGCGGAGGCGGAAATGGCTCCGGCGATGATCTCGCCCTGCGTCAGCAGGCTTTCGACGCGCGCGTCGATCAGGCCTTCGCGGAACTGGTTGAGATAGAGGATGCCGGAGACCAGCACCACAAGCGCGACGAGGTTGAAGAACAGGATGCGCCGGGTGAGGCTCGAAAATACCGCATTGCCGAACAGGCGGCGGGCGAGCGTGAAGGGATGGGTCCAGCGGCGGCGCAGCGAACGCGGCACGGCGCGGTCGTCGATCTCCCTTTCTTCCCTTTCCAGCACGGTTTGCGACAAGCGGTTTCATCCTGTGGACGGAGCCCGCGGGGGTCGTGGCCCCGCCTCCGGGATTGCGGCATGCACCGGGGCCGCAATCGATGCAAGCGAAATTGCCGTCGGCGGCCCTCAGGCGGATTCGCGAAAGCGATAGCCGACCCCGTAGAGCGTCTCGATCATGTCGAAGTCGGAATCGACCATCTTGAATTTCTTGCGCAGCCTCTTGATGTGGCTGTCGATGGTGCGGTCGTCGACATAGACCTGTTCGTCATAGGCGGCGTCCATCAGCGAATCGCGGCTTTTCACCACGCCGGGACGCTGGGCGAGCGAATGAAGGATCAGGAATTCCGTCACCGTCAGCGTCACCGGCTCGCCTTTCCAGGTGCAGGTATGGCGCTCCTGGTCCATCACCAGCTGGCCGCGCTCCAGCGAGCGGGAGGGCGCGTCGTTTCCCTTTGCGGCGCCCGGGGAGGCCGCTTCGCGGTTCGAGGCGCGCCGCAGGATGGCCTTGACGCGCTCCACCAGCAGGCGTTGCGAGAACGGCTTGGTGATGAAATCGTCCGCCCCCATCTTGAGGCCGAACAGCTCGTCGATCTCCTCGTCCTTGGAGGTGAGGAAGATGACGGGCAGATCGGACTTCTGGCGCAGGCGGCGCAGCAGCTCCATCCCGTCCATGCGCGGCATCTTGATGTCGAAGATGGCGAGATGCGGCGGCCGGGCGACAAGCCCGTCGAGCGCGGAGGCGCCGTCGGTATAGGTCTCGACCTTGTAGCCCTCCGCCTCAAGGGCGATCGACACGGAGGTGAGGATGTTCCTGTCGTCGTCAACGAGCGCGATCGTCTGCATTCTTGTGCTCTCCGTGATCATGGGCGCCTTTCCCGAATCCGAATCCTGTTCCGTCCGTCCCGGTCTCGAAGCGCCTCTCTGGGGATAAAGGTGGAACAAATTGTGGCGAAGATAAAGAGCGCTGTTCACGCGCCGCAGGCGGGATGCTTTTTAAATCGATTATCTAAACGATTTAAAAAGTAAGACAATTCTTTAAATCGATTAATTAATTGATATTGTTGATGAATTTGAAATTTCTTCTTGTCTTTGCAAAGGAGTGCGACTAGGTTCGCGCAACTTTCACGCCGGTCTTGTCGTTACGGAGGAAAATCGGGCCATGCAGGAACTTGGAGTTCGCAACCCCGCCCAGGGGTCGGAAGCGATGGGTATCCAGACGAGCGGTACGGTTCGATACAACTTTACCGCCGCCGCCCTTTACGACGAGGCGCTCGGCCGGAACGAGGCGGTGAAGACCGCCCACGGCGCGCTGCGCGCCCTGACCGGCCAGCACACCGGCCGTTCCCCCAGGGACAAGTTCGTCGTGCGCGACGAGCTGACCGCCGATCATGTCTGGTGGGACAACAACAAGCCGCTGACCCGGGAGCATTTCGACGTGCTCCACGCCGACATGCTGGCCCATGCGGCCGATCGCGACCTCTTCGTGCAGGATCTGGTCGGCGGCGCGGATGCGGCCTATGCCCTGCCGACGCGGGTGATCACGGAGCTTGCCTGGCATTCGCTGTTCATCCGCAACCTGCTGATCCGCCCGGAGGAAAAGGATCTCGAGACCTTCGTTCCGGAACTGACCATCCTCAATCTGCCGAGCTTCAAGGCCGATCCGGCCCGCCACGGCGCGCGTACGGAAACGATGATCGCCTGCGATCTTTCGCGCGGCATCGTGCTGATTGCCGGCACCTATTATGCCGGGGAGATGAAGAAGTCGGTCTTCACCGTGCTGAACTGGCTGCTGCCGTCGGAAAAGGTGATGCCGATGCATTGCTCGGCCAATGTCGGTCCCGATGGCGATGCTGCGGTGTTCTTCGGTCTTTCCGGCACCGGCAAGACGACGCTGTCTGCCGATCCGAAGCGCACGCTGATCGGCGACGACGAGCATGGCTGGGGTGAAAACGGCATCTTCAACTTCGAAGGCGGTTGCTACGCCAAGACGATCCGGCTTTCGGCGGAGGCCGAGCCGGAAATCCACGCCACGACGCAACGCTTCGGCACCGTTCTGGAAAATGTCGTTCTCGACGCCGACGGACGTCCGGACTTCGATGACGGCTCGCTGACGGAGAACACCCGCTGCGCCTATCCGCTGCACTTCATCCCGAACGCCAGCGAGACCGGCCGTGCCGGCCACCCGAGGACGATCATCATGCTGACGGCCGATGCCTTCGGCGTGATGCCCCCGATCGCCAGGCTGACCCCCGACCAGGCGATGTATCACTTCCTTTCCGGCTACACCGCCAAGGTGGCCGGCACGGAACGCGGCGTCACCGAACCGGAGGCGACCTTTTCGACCTGCTTCGGCGCGCCCTTCATGCCGCGCCATCCGACGGTCTACGGCAATCTGCTGAAGGAGCTGATCGCCGAGCATGGCGTCGATTGCTGGCTGGTCAACACCGGCTGGACGGGCGGAGCCTATGGCGAGGGCAGGCGCATGCCGATCAAGGCGACGCGGGCGCTCCTGGCCGCCGCCCTCGACGGCTCGCTGAAGGACGCGCTGTTCCGTCGCGACGACAATTTCGGCTTCCAGGTTCCGGTCTGCGTACCGGGCGTGGATACGAAGATCCTCGATCCGCGCTCGACCTGGGCGAACGGCGCCGCCTATGACGCGCAGGCGCGCAGGCTCGTGGACATGTTCGTCGACAACTTCGAGAAATTCGAAGGCCATGTCGATGGCGGTGTCCGCGGCGCTGCGCCGGGGCTGAGAATCGTCGCGGCATGATCCTGCCGATCTGATGTCCAGAAAACCCGGCTGCAACGCCGGGTTTTCGGTTTTCATACGGATCTCCATTCCCGTCATGGCCGGATATCGGCTAGAACGGCCGGGAAAGGAATTCCCATGGCCAGCGCTCCTCTCTACATCAAGGGTTCGATCACCATCGCCGGCTGGGAGCTGACGGAGCAGTTCGTTCTGGCGGGCGGGCCCGGCGGCCAGAACGTCAACAAGGTTTCGACCGCCGTTCAGCTCTTCTTCGACCTGCGGGGCTCGCCGTCGCTCGGCGACCGCGTCAAGGCGAATGCCGGGCGGCTGGCCGGACGCCGGCTGTCGAAGGAAGGTGTCCTGATGATCGAGGCCAATCGTTTCCGCAGCCAGGAGCGCAATCGGGAGGATGCGCGCGAGCGTCTGCGGGAGCTGCTGCTGGAGGCGATGGAGCCGCCACCGCCGCCACGCCGCAAGACAAAGCCGACGAAAGGTTCCGTCGAGCGCAGGCTCAAGGCGAAGGCCGGCCGCTCCGACGTCAAGCGGCTGCGCGGCAAGCCGCAGGGAGACTGATCGTGACTTCGCCCGCCGTCCGTCCGCTTCCTCCCGGCCTTCGCTACCTGCCCGGCCATTTCGACCGCGAGGCGCAGGCAGGCCTCGTCGAGGCCGTCCGGGCGATCGTCCGCGATGCGCCGCTCTTCGTGCCCCGCATGCCGAAGACCGGAAAGCCGCTTTCGGTGCGCATGACCAATTGCGGCCCGCTCGGCTGGGTCACGGATCGCGAGGGGGGATATCGTTACCAGGCTCATCATCCGGCGACCGGAAACCCCTGGCCTGCCATTCCCGAAAGCCTTCTCCGGCTCTGGCAGGCGGTTTCCGATCACGCCGGCCCGCCGGAGGCCTGCCTGGTGAATTTCTACGATGCGGACGCCCGCATGGGCCTGCATCAGGATCGCGACGAAAGCGCGTTTTCCGCACCGGTGGTCTCGGTGTCCCTCGGCGACCAGTGCCTTTTCCGGGTCGGCGGGCTGGAGCGCGGCGATCCGACCCGTTCCTTCCGCCTGTCGAGCGGCGATGTGGTGGTGCTCGGGGGAGAGAGCCGTCTCGTCTTCCACGGCGTCGACCGCATCTATCCCGGAACCTCGACGCTCCTGAAGAACGGCGGACGCATCAATCTGACGCTGCGGCGGGTCAATCCCTGAGGCGGGTTTCCGGCGCGGTTTGCGGCAAGCCCGTCACAGCTTGCGCAGGGCGACGGTGGAGACCAGGTGGTTCTCGCCCTTTTGCAGGATGAGATCGGCGCGCGGGCGCGTCGGCAGGATGTTGCGGCGCAGGTTCTTCAGGTTGATGTCGCGCCACAGATGTTCGGCGATCTCCAGCGCCTCGGTCTCGCTGATCGCCGCATAGCGGTGGAAATAGGAATCCGGATTTCGGAAGGCGGTGTCCCTGAGCCGCATGAAGCGCTGGACATACCAGTTGTGGATCAGGTCTTCCTCGGCGTGGATATAGATCGAGAAGTCGAAGAAATCGGAGACCATCGGCACGATCTTGCCGTCCTCCGGCAGATTGCGCGATTGCAGGACGTTGATGCCCTCGAAGATCAGGATGTCCGGCCGGTCGACGGAACGGAACGTATTGGGCTGAATATCGTAGCTCAGATGCGAATAGGTCGGCGACGGCACATTCGGCTTGCCCGCCTTGATCGCCGAGAGGAAGCGCAGCAGCGCACCCATGTCGTAGCTTTCCGGAAAGCCCTTGCGCTCCATCAGGCCGAGACGTTGCAGCACGGCGTTCGGATAGAGGAAACCGTCGGTGGTGACGAGGTCCACCTTGGGGCTGGAAGGCCAGCGCGACAGCAGTTCCGCGAGAATGCGCGCCGTGGTCGATTTGCCCACCGCAACGGAGCCGGCGATGCCGATCACGAAGGGCGTCTTGGCTTCGTCGGAGAGGCTGAGGAAGCGCTTGCGCTGCTCGAACAATATCTGCGACGATTCCACATGGGCCGAAAGCAGGCGCGACAGCGACAGATAGATGCGCCGCACTTCGTCGAGATCGACCGGGTCGTTCAGCGAGCGCAGCCGGCGCACTTCGTCGGCGGTCAGCGTCAGCGGCGTGTCGGCCCGGAAATGCGCCCATTCCTCGGCCGAGAAGAAACGATAGGGTGAATAGTCGTGATTTCCGAAATCGTCCGGAATGTCCGCCTGTTCCTTGTCGAGCGTCTGCTGCATCGCTGGCCTTGTCTACTGGCTTTGTCGACCGGCCTTTTCGGCAAGCCCGGACCGGCTCGTGCGCCGCTCCAGTTCCTCCATGACGTCTTGTAGCGTCACGCCGGCGATTTTCAAGACGACCATCAGGTGATAGAGCAGATCGGCGGTTTCGCTGGCAAGCGCTCCACGGTCCCCCTCGATCGCCGCGATCACGGTTTCGACCGCCTCCTCGCCCAGCTTCTTGGCGGCCTTGCCCTGTCCGGCGGCGACCAGCTTGGCCGTCCAGGACTCGGTGGGCGCGGCCTGCGACCGGGCGTCGACGATCCGCTCCAGATCGGCAAGGGTGAAATCGCTCATCGCTGTTCTCCTCAGTCGAGCCGCATGGCGATACCGTGCGCAGCCATGTAACGCTTGGCCTCGCCGACCGTATAGGTGCCGAAATGGAAGATCGACGCGGCCAGCACCGCAGTCGCATGCCCGTCGCGCACGCCCTCGACCAGGTGATCCAGCGTGCCGACGCCGCCGGAGGCGATGACCGGCACGGACACCCGGTCGGCGACAGCGCGTGTCAGCGCGATGTCGTAGCCGCTCTTCTGGCCGTCCCGGTCCATGGAGGTGACGAGCAATTCGCCCGCGCCGCGTTCCACCATCTTTTCCGCGAAGGCCACGGCGTCGATGCCGGTCGGCTTGCGGCCGCCATGGGTGAAGATCTCCCAGCGGCCTTCCTCGCCTTCGGCGGAGACCCGCTTGGCGTCGATCGAGACGACGATGCACTGGTTGCCGAACTTGTCGGCGGCCTCGGCGACGAAATCCGGATTGGCGACGGCGGCCGAATTGATCGACACCTTGTCGGCGCCGGCCAGAAGCAGCTTGCGGATATCGGCGACCGCGCGCACGCCGCCGCCGACGGTGAGCGGCATGAAGCAATGGTCGGCGGTGCGCGCCACCACGTCGAAGATCGTATCGCGATTGTCGGAAGAGGCGGTGATGTCGAGGAAGCACAGCTCGTCGGCGCCGGCGGCGTCATAGGCCTTGGCCGATTCCACCGGATCGCCGGCGTCGACGAGATTGACGAAGCTGACGCCCTTGACGACGCGGCCGTCCTTGACGTCGAGGCAGGGGATGACACGGGCCTTGAGGGTCAAAGGACGGCCTCCTTCTCGTTGTTTGGCGCGTCCTCGCCGCGATGCGGCTGCGGGCGTCGCGGGCCGTCCTTGACATCGAGGCAGGGGAGGACATGGGTCTCGAGCGTCATGCGGCTTCTCCCCGCGCGGCGCGGACGACCGCCAGCGCTTCGGCGGGATCGATGCGGCCGTCATAGAGCGCGCGGCCGGAAATCGCGCCTTCGAGCCTGCTTGCGTCGGGAGCGACGAGGCGGTGGATATCGTCCATCGAGGCGAGCCCGCCGGAGGCGATGACGGGGATGGAGACGGTGTCCGCCAGTTCCAGCGTCGAGGCCCAGTTGATGCCGGTGAGGATGCCGTCGCGGTCGATGTCGGTATAGATGATGGCGGCGACGCCGGCGCCCTCGAACTTTTTCGCAAGCTCGATCACGCCGAGTTCGGACGCTTCCGCCCAGCCCTCGACGGCGACCTTGCCGCCCCTGGCGTCGATGCCGACGGCGACCTTGCCCGGGAATTTGCGGCAGGCCTCGATGACCAGCGCCGGATCGCGCACGGCGACGGTGCCGAGGATGACCCGGGAAAGACCGCGCGAAAGCCAGCTTTCGATATGATCCAGCGTGCGGATGCCGCCGCCGAGCTGCACCGGGTTCTTCGTCGTCTTGAGGATCGCGTCGACAGCCGCGCCGTTGACGCTCTCACCCGCAAAAGCGCCGTTGAGATCGACGACATGCAGCCATTCGAAGCCCTGGTCCTCGAAGGCCTTCGCCTGCGCGGCCGGGTCGGGATTGTAGACGGTGGCCTGATCCATGTCGCCGAGCTTGAGGCGAACGCATTGGCCGTCTTTCAGGTCGATGGCGGGAAAGAGGATCATGTCAGGGTTTCCAGTGCAGGAAATTGGCGATGAGGGAAAGGCCGAGCGCCTGGCTCTTTTCCGGGTGGAACTGCGCGCCGGCCTTGTTGTCGCGCGCCACGAAGGCGGTCATCGGCCCGCCGTAGTCGACCGTGGCGACGACGTCTTCCGGACGTTCTGCGGCAAGGTGATAGGAATGCACGAAATAGGCGTGCAGCGCCGGTGAAATACCATGAAGAAGGGGGTGCGGCCGCCGGTAGTCGAGCGTGTTCCAGCCGATCTGCGGGATTTTCAGCGCCGGGTCGGCCGGCGTCATCCTGACGACGTCGCCCGCAATCCAGCCGAGCCCCGGCGTCACGGACTTTTCGAGCCCGCGCGCGGACATGAGCTGCATGCCGACGCAGATGCCGAGAAAGGGACGTCCCCCGGCGTCGACCGCCTCGTTCAATGCCTCCACCATCCCGGGCACGGCGTCGAGGCCGCGCCGGCAATCGGCATAGGCGCCGACGCCGGGCAGGACGATGCGATCGGCGGCGGCGACCCGCTCGGCCCTGTCGGTCAGGTCGATTGTGGCGTCGAGACCGCTTTCGCGCGCGGCCCGCTCGAAGGCCTTGACGGCCGAACGGAGATTGCCCGATCCGTAGTCGATGATCGCAACGCGCATGTCAGCGCCCTTCCCCGAAGCTCACCAGCCCGAGCATGGGATCATGCCGGCCGGCGGAAGCCGTGGATGCCGGCATCCCGGGTCGGGGCGTTTCCGGCCGGGCCTGCGCGGTTTCGGTGTCGTCGTAATAGATTTCCTCGGCCGTATCCCGGTCGTCGGCGGAAATCACCGCGTCGAGCGTCCAGCCTTTCCGCTCCAGCCGGGCGAGCAGCATGGACGGCCCCTCCAGCGCCACCAGCAGTCCGACGGCCAGATGAAGACCGAGGCTTGCCGGCCCGAAGACCGGATGGCCGCCGACAGCCGCGGCGAGCGACTGCACGGCGAAGGCGAGCGCGGCGGCAAGCCAGGCCCGGCGCCACAGCAGCCAGACGACCGGCAGGAAGAAGGCGAGCCAGGAGAAGCGGTCGCGCAGGAAGCGCGCGTTCTCATCGCGCGTCGCGGCGCCCGGCGGTGTCAGAACGAGGAACGTCGTGGCCATTCGCAGGCCTCCTGATGGTCAGGCCAGCGTGCCCTTGGTGGAGGGAACGCGGCCAGCCTGGCGGGGATCGATCTCGGTGGCGCTGCGCAGCACGCGGGCGACGGCCTTGAAGCACGTCTCCGAGATATGATGGTTGTTGGCGCCGTAGATGTTCTGGATATGCAGCGTTATGCCGGCATGCTGGGCCAGCGCCTGGAAGAACTCGCGCACCAGTTCGGTGTCGAAGGTGCCGATCTTCGGGGCCGAGAAGTCGACGTTCCAGACGAGGAACGGCCGGCCGGAGACGTCCACGGCGGCGCGCGTCATCGTTTCGTCCATGGCAAGGTCGAGCGAGGCGTAGCGGGTGATGCCGCGCCGGTCGCCGAGCGCCTTCGCGATGGCCTGCCCGATGGCGATGCCGGTATCTTCCACCGTATGGTGATCGTCGACGTGACGATCGCCCTCGGTGCGGATCTGCATGTCGATGAGCGAATGGCGTGACAGCTGTTCGAGCATATGGTCGAAAAAACCCACGCCCGTCGAAATGGTCGACGCGCCGGTGCCGTCTATGTTGACGGTCACCGAAACGGAGGTCTCGTTCGTCTTGCGCGAAACGCTGGCTGTGCGGCTCATCGGATTCTCCGGTCTGCGATTGCCGCTCCATAACAGGGCTCCAGGCAAAAGACCAGTATCCAGGCCCGTGCCGCTTGTGTTTCCCGCCCGTTTGCAATTGCCGGAACGCTGCTTAAATAGAAGGGGCGAAGCCGTCCTTTCGACGGCGTATTGCCCGGTTGCGGGCCATCGAAGGTATGCTGATGAGCGAACATGATCCCTATGCGAAGATGCACGCCACGACGATCATCACCGTCCGCAAGGGCGGCCAGGTGGTGATGGCGGGCGACGGCCAGGTCAGTCTCGGCCAGACGGTGATGAAGGGCAACGCCCGCAAGGTGCGCCGCCTCGCCAAGGGCGACGTGATCGCCGGTTTCGCCGGCGCGACCGCCGACGCCTTCACCCTGCTCGAACGGCTGGAGGCCAAGCTCGAACAATATCCCGATCAGTTGATGCGCGCCGCCGTGGAGCTTGCCAAGGACTGGCGGACCGACCGCTATCTGCGCCGCCTCGAGGCGATGATGCTGGTCGCCGACAAGTCCGTCACCCTGGCGCTCACCGGCAATGGCGATGTCCTGGAGCCAGAGCATGGCACGATGGCCATCGGCTCTGGCGGCAATTATGCCTATGCCGCCGCGCGCGCGCTGATGGACAGCGACAAGTCGGCGGAGGAGATCGCGCGCCGCGCCATGCAGATCGCCGGCGACATCTGCGTCTACACCAACCACAATATCGTGGTGGAGACGATGGATGCCGACCGCTGAGAAGCCCGGCGTCATGTCTGTGATAAACGACCTGTATGGGTCGATGATAAATGACCTGTAGGGGACGGCCCGGCGCTGATGATGGCCCGGGACCGTCGCCAGAAATTGGAACCTTATGTCTAGTTTTTCCCCCCGCGAGATCGTTTCCGAACTCGACCGCTATATCATCGGCCAGAAGGACGCCAAGCGCGCCGTCGCCATCGCGCTTCGCAACCGCTGGCGCCGCCACCAGCTTTCGCCGGATCTGCGGGACGAGGTGATGCCGAAGAATATCCTGATGATCGGCCCGACCGGTGTCGGCAAGACGGAGATCTCCCGCCGTCTCGCCAAGCTTGCCGGCGCGCCCTTCGTCAAGGTCGAGGCGACCAAGTTCACCGAGGTCGGCTATGTCGGCCGCGATGTCGAGCAGATCGTGCGCGATCTGGTCGAGGTCGGCATCGCGCTGGTGCGTGAGAAGAAGCGCGCCGAGGTGACGGCCAAGGCCCATATGAACGCCGAGGAGCGGGTGCTCGAGGCTCTGGTCGGCGCCACCGCCTCTCCGGCGACACGCGACAGTTTTCGCAAGAAGCTGCGCAACAACGAACTCGACGACAAGGAAATCGAGGTCGATGTCGCCGATACCGGCGGCCTGCCGGGCGGCTTCGATATCCCCGGCATGCCCGGGGCCAATATCGGCGTCCTGAACCTGTCCGAGATTTTCGGCAAGGCGATGGGCGGGCGCACGAAGAAGGTGAAGACGACGGTCAAGGACAGCTACAAGATCCTGATCGATGACGAATCCGACAAGCTCCTCGACAATGAGGTGATCCAGCGCGAGGCGATCCATTCTGCCGAAAACGACGGCATCGTCTTCATCGACGAGATCGACAAGATCGCCGCCCGCGACGGTGGGCTGGGGGCCGGCGTTTCCCGCGAAGGCGTGCAGCGCGACCTGCTGCCGCTTGTCGAGGGGACGACGGTGGCGACCAAATACGGGCCGGTCAAGACGGACCATATCCTGTTCATCGCCTCGGGTGCCTTCCACGTGTCGAAGCCGTCGGACCTGCTGCCGGAATTGCAGGGCCGCCTGCCGATCCGCGTCGAGCTGCGCGCGCTCACCAAGGAGGATTTCCGGCGCATCCTGACGGAGACCGAGGCAAGCCTCATCCGCCAGTACAAGGCGCTGATGGAGACGGAAAACGTCATGCTGGAATTCACCGAGGACGGAATCGACGCGCTTGCCGACGTCGCCGTGCAGCTTAACGCCAGCGTCGAGAATATCGGCGCGCGGCGGCTTCAGACGGTGATGGAACGGGTGCTCGACGAAATTTCCTTCGAGGCGCCGGACAAGTCCGGGGACAAGCTCGTCATCGACGCTGCCTATGTCGGCGAGCATGTCGGGGCGCTTGCCGCCGATACCGACCTGTCGCGCTACATTCTGTGACGTTTCGGCACCGGCGGCGGCGAAAGCCGCCGCCACGCCGGCCTTTTTGAAGCGCAGCGCTCTCGACAGCCGCGCTGTCGCGGCCTTAAGGCTGAGCCTGTTCGCCATCGCTTCGCCATGGCCGACCTGCATCGATCGAGACCATCGCGGAGATCGCGACAAGACGGGAATCCGGACCGTGCGACGTTTCTCTCTAGTGCTTGCCCTTGCCGCCGTCCTCCTGGTGCAGAACCCGCCGGCGGCCTCGGCCGCCGACCCGGTTCCGCCGGGCAACCGCAATGCCGAGCAGCCGGCCGTTCCCGGCGCCTCCCTGCGCCGCACCCGGGCGGGCCGCACGTCCTTCGATGCCAAATACGACAAGGTGCGCGACCTGCTGGCCAGCGACCGCGCCCTGACAGGCAAGATCCGCAAGATCGCCGGCCAATACGGCATCGCGCCGATCCACATGGTCGGCGCCATCGTCGGCGAACATACCTACAACGTCGACGCCTACGACCGGCTCCAGAGCTATTATGTCAAGGCGGCCTCCTATGCGGGCAATTTCCGCTTCGCCTACGAGCGCGAGTCGATCGGCGATTTCGTCGCCCGGCCGGAGTTTTCCCGCTGCGCCGGCAAGAAGGGCTCCTACGCGCTGTGGACCTGCCGCGAAGGCGTGTGGAACGCCACCTTCAAGGGCCGGCGCGTCGGCGGCAAGACCTATCCGAACAACCGTTTCAGCGCCGTCTTCTTCCAGCCGTTCTATGCCGGCCAGACCTTCGGGCTCGGCCAGATCAACCCGCTGACCGCGCTGATGCTGACCGACGACGTCGCCCGGATCTCCGGCTACGATCCGCTTGACGAGAACGATGCGGCCGGCGTCTACAAGGCGATCATGGAGCCGGACATCTCGCTTGCCTATATGGCGGCGGCGATCCGCCGGTCGATCCAGGCCTATCGCGATATCGCCGGCGTCGACATTTCCGGCAATCCCGGCCTTACCGCCACGCTCTACAATCTCGGCAGTCCCGAATCCCGCGCCCGCGCCTTCGTGTCGCGGCGGGCGGCCGGAGAGGCGAACTGGCCGGAAGAGAATTATTACGGCTGGCTGGTCAATGACCGGCTCGATGAGCTGAAGGGCCTGATCTGAGTCGCGCAAGCAGGCTCCTTCCCTCCTGTTCCATCGCAGACTGCCTCTTTGTTGCACCGGCATGTCGCCGGCAGAACGATGGCCGGGGTCCGGCCGTGCCATAACGCCGGGGAGAAGCCGGCCGGTGAATGGAAGACCTGATGTGACGGAACAACTGCTGCTTGGAATCGATACCGGCGGGACCTATACGGACGCCGTTCTTTATAGCGAGACGGCCGGCGTGGTGGCGCGGGCGAAGGCGCTGACCACCCGCTACGATCTTGCAGTCGGCATTTCCGGCGCCGTCGAGGCGGTGCTGGAAGAAACGCAGGCTCCCGTTTCGGCGATCAGCCTCGTATCGCTCTCGACGACCCTTGCCACGAATGCGCTGGTGGAAGGCCAGGGCGGCCGGGCCGCTCTCGTGATGATCGGTTTCGGCGAGGACGACCTGACGCGCGGCGGCCTCGCCGAGGCGCTGGGCAACGATCCGGTCGTGTTCCTGCCGGGCGGTCACGACGTGCATGGCGACGAGCGGCCGCTCGACCTGTCGGCGCTCGACGCGGCCTTGCCGGAACTGGCGCAGACCGTGTCCTCCTTCGCCGTCGCCGGCTATTTCGCGGTGCGTAACCCGGCCCATGAGGAGAAGGTGCGCGATCATATCCGCGCCGTCTCGCAACTGCCGGTGACCTGTAGCCACGAACTGACGTCCAAGCTCGGTGGCCCCCGGCGGGCGCTGACCACGCTGCTCAATGCGCGCCTCGTCTCGATGATCGACCGGCTGATCGGCGCTTGCGAGGATTATCTGGCGCGTCGGGGTATCGATGTGCCGATGATGGTGGTGCGCGGCGATGGCGCGCTGATCGCCGCAGCGGAGGCGCGGCTGCGGCCGATCGAGACCATCCTGTCGGGCCCGGCGGCAAGTCTCGTCGGCGCGCGGCACCTGACGGGCCTCGATGCGGCGGTGGTTTCCGATATCGGCGGCACCACCACGGATGTGGCGGTTCTCGACGGCGGCCGCCCGAAGCTCGATGTCGAGGGCGCCGTGGTCGGCGGTTACCGCACCATGGTCGAGGCCGTGGCCATGCGCACCTTCGGGCTCGGGGGCGATTCGGAAGTGCGGATCGACGATCGCGGCCTGCTGGCGAAGCTCGATCTCGGGCCGCGCCGTTTCCTGCCACTCTCGCTTGCCTCCACCCAGCATCCGGGAACCATCGTCCCCGTGCTCGAACGCCAGCTCCGGGCTCTTCACGCCGGCCGCTACGACGGCCGCTTCGCCGTCAGGACCGGTGTCCCCGCACGGCTGGCGAGCGGCCTGCAACCGCAGGAACAGGCGCTTTACGATCGCATCGGCGCGACCCCGGCGCCGCTTGCCGACCTGCTCGCCTCGACGCTGCAAAGGGTGACGCTCGACCGGCTGGTGGCGCGCGGGCTCGTGCATATCTGCGCCGTCACGCCCTCCGACGCCATGCATCTGCTCGGTGGACAGGGCCAGTGGGACGGCGAGGCCGCCCGCCTCGGGCTTGAGCTTGCCGCCCGCACGAAGGACGGCGCCGGCTTTCCCATTGCCGAAGGGGCGGAAGCGCTGGCGCGGCGCATCGTCGACCGGCTGACCCGCCAGTCCTCCGACGCGGTGCTTTCGGCCTGTCTCGACAGCGACGGGGCCGAGGGCATTGATCCGGTGCGCTCGCAGCCCGTCGACAGGGCGCTCCATCGCCGGCCCGGTATCGTCCAGTTCCGCGTCGGTCTCGACCGGTCGCTGATCGGCCTCGGCGCATCCGCGCCGGTCTATTATCCGGCGATCGCCGATATGCTCGGCGCGCAATCGGTCATTCCGGCCGACGCCGGCGTCGCCAATGCCGTCGGCGCGGTGGTCGGGCGGGTCCGGGCGGCGGTCACGGTCTTCGTCACCATGCCGGAAGAGGGTAATTTCATCGTCAACGGGGCAGGGGAAAGCGCACGGCTGAGTGACGAGGCGGAAGCCTTTTCCGTCGCCCGGGAGCGCGCGCTTGCCGCAGCGCTTGCCGCTGCCCGGGCAAACGGCGCGGACGAACCGGCCGTCAGTCTCGTCGAGGAAATCGACGCGCCGGAGATCAGGGGCCGGCGCAAGCTGGTCGAGGCCCGATTCATCGCCACCGCCAGCGGCCGGCCGCGTATCGCGCAAGAGGCGTGAAACCGTTTCATTTTTCACGAAATCGCACGGTAAGCCCGCAGCTTGCCGGGCGATCTTATACGAAATGGAATAAATCATTCATGCCATTTCCGCATTGACCGGAACTGAAAGCTCTGGAAAGTGGCACTATCCGAGAACTCTCCCCCTTGCCAGATCGGAGCTATGCCAATGAGTTATATCGAACGAGCCGGCCTTTCGGTCGACAGCGCGCTGCATGATTTCATCGTAAACGAGGCGCTTCCCGCCACGGGTGTCGAGGCCGAGGCGTTTTTCACCGGCTTCGCCGCCATCGTGCACGACCTCGCGCCGGAGAACCGGGCGCTGCTGGAAACCCGCGATCGCCTGCAACAGCAGCTGGACGGCTGGTATCGCCAGCACGGCGCGCCTGCCGATCTTGCCGCTTACGAGGCCTTCCTGCGCGAAATCGGCTATCTCTTGCCGGAGGGCGCGGATTTTGCCGTCACGACCGCCCATGTCGATCCCGAGATCGCCAGCCTTGCCGGGCCGCAGCTCGTCGTCCCGGTGACGAACGCCCGCTATGCGCTCAATGCCGCCAATGCGCGCTGGGGCTCGCTCTACGATGCGCTCTATGGCACGGATGCGATCCCCGAAACCGGGGGCGCCGAAAAGGGGCGCGGCTACAATCCGCTGCGCGGCGAGAAGGTGATCGCCTGGGTTCGCGCCTTCCTCGACGAGAGCGTTCCGCTGGCCGGCGGTTCCTGGCGCGATGTCTCCGGGCTTGCGGTGGAAGGCGGCGCGCTGGCGGTGACGCTCGGCGACGGCGTCAGGACCGGGCTTGCCGATCCCGCGAAGTTCGCCGGCTATCTTGGCGAGCCGGCCGGCCCGCGCCATGTGCTCCTGCGCAACCACGGCCTGCATGTGGAAATCCGCATCGACGCCACCACGGTGATCGGCAAGGCCGATCCGGCTCATATTTCCGATGTCCGGCTAGAGGCCGCCCTGACCACGATCGTGGACTGCGAGGATTCGGTTGCCGCCGTCGACGCCGCCGACAAGGTGGCGGCCTATCGCAACTGGCTCGGCCTGATGAAGGGCGATCTTGCCGAGGAGGTCTCCAAGGGCGGCCGGAGCTTCACCCGCCGCCTCAATCCCGATGTCGATTATCAGGCTCCCGACGGCTCGGGCTTTTCGCTGCGCAGCCGCTCGCTGATGCTGGTGCGCAATGTCGGTCACCTGATGACCAATCCGGCAGTGCGCGACCGGGATGGCAACGAGGTGCCCGAGGGCATTCTCGACGCGATGGTCACGGCGCTGATCGCGCTGCATGACATCGGCCCGGCCGGCTCTCGCCGGAATTCGCCGGCCGGCTCCCTTTATGTCGTCAAGCCGAAGATGCACGGGCCGGAAGAAGTCGCCTTCGCCGACCGGCTGTTTGCCCGTGTCGAAACGGTGCTGGGCATGGCGCCGAACACCATGAAGATGGGCATCATGGACGAGGAGCGCCGCACCACGGTGAACCTCAAGGAGTGCATTCGCGCCGCCCGCGCCCGCGTCGTCTTCATCAACACCGGTTTCCTCGACCGCACCGGCGACGAGATCCACACGTCGATGGAGGCGGGCCCGATGATCCGCAAGGGCGACATGAAGCAGGCGGCCTGGATCGGCGCCTATGAGAACTGGAACGTCGATATCGGCCTTGCATGCGGCCTGTCCGGCCATGCGCAGATCGGCAAGGGCATGTGGGCCATGCCGGATCTGATGGCGGCCATGCTGGAGCAGAAAATCGCCCATCCGAGGGCCGGCGCCAATACCGCCTGGGTCCCCTCGCCGACGGCGGCGACGCTGCACGCCACTCACTACCACAAGGTCGATGTGGCGGCGGTTCAGGCGGAACTGCGCGACCGCCCGCGCGCGAAGCTCGCCGACATCCTGTCGCTGCCGGTGGCCGTGCGGCCGAACTGGACGCCGGAAGAGATCCAGAACGAACTCGACAACAACGCCCAGGGCATTCTCGGCTATGTCGTGCGCTGGATCGATCAGGGGATCGGCTGCTCCAAGGTTCCGGACATCCATGATGTCGGTCTGATGGAGGATCGGGCGACGCTGCGCATCTCGGCCCAGCACATGGCCAACTGGCTGCATCACGGCGTCATCACCGAGGTGCAGGTCGTGGAGACGATGAAGCGTATGGCGGCGGTGGTCGACGGCCAGAACGCCGGCGATCCCGACTACCGGCCGATGGCCGCCGGCTTTGACGCTTCCATCGCTTTCCAGGCCGCGCTCGACCTGGTGCTGAAGGGGCGCGAGCAGCCGAACGGCTATACCGAGCCGGTGCTGCACCGCCGCCGCCTGGAAAAGAAGGCTCGAGGCTGAAACAGGGCCGGATCATGATCGAAGAAGCCGCCGGATCGCTCCGGCGGCTTCTCCGTTTCCTGTAATGGCGGTGTGTCGGCCTACTGCTGGACGACGACGCGGGCGCCCCGGCCGGGACGGACGCGCTTGTAGAGGTCGATGATGTCCTGATTCATCAGGCGGATGCAGCCGGAAGAGGTCGCCGTGCCGATCGAGGTCCATTCGGGCGTGCCGTGAAGACGGAACAGCGTGTCCTGCCCCTTCTCGTTGAAGAGATAGAGCGCGCGCGCGCCAAGCGGATTGCGGAGGCCGGGGCCCATGCCGTCCTTGACGTAACGGGCGACCTCGGGCCTGCGCACCGCCATTTCCTGCGGCGGATGCCAGCTCGGCCATTCCTGCTTCCAGGCGACATAGGCCTCGCCCTGCCAGGCGAAGCCGGCCTTGCCGACGCCGATGCCGTAGCGCACGGCCTTGCCGCCGGGCAGAACGTAATAGAGGAAGCGGTTCGGCGTGTTGACGACGATCGTGCCGGGCCTCTCGCTTGTCTTGTAGTCGACGATCTGGCGATGGAACTTCGGGTTCACCTTGGTGATCGGGACAGCCGGCAGGGCATAGCCGTTGTCCTCGACAGGGCCATATTCCGATGTGAAGATAGCGTCGGTGGCGACCTTCTCGCCGGGTGCGCCGCCGGTCGTGGCGGAAGAACATCCGGCAAGCGCGACGGCTGCTGCGAGGCCGCACAGAAGGAATGCATTGCGAAGGCGCATGGGATTCTCTTGAAAAGGGATTGGAAAGCTCAAGGGTGCAGAACTTTCACCGATCATGGTTTATTTTCGATTAAACCGTGCAATGCAAGCGGGTGCGCTTCGGCACGGGCCTGCCCGCGAGCAAAAAGCCGGCACATTGCTTTTTTGCAACAATGGGCCCGGATGCCGGTTGCCCGCAACACGTCCGTTCGATGCCAAGCACGCCGGCGTGCGCCGTGCAACGGTTGGCCGGACGTCTCGTCCGGCCCTGCACGCAATCCACGCAACAGGGTTAAAAAAGTCTTTCGGGAGCGCAGGTGCGGCGGGAGGCGATAAGCAGGAAAGGTCACGGCCATGACGATCGTCTCGATCCATAACGACAATCCGCTGATCGACGGCCGTCAGTCGGACCGGGCGATGATGGTGCGCCGCGGCGTGCAGCGCATGCTGGCGGAAATGCGCCATGCGGTTCTGCCCGAGCTGACGCTTGCCGGCGGCCGGCGCGCCGATCTCGTCAGCCTGTCGGTGAAGGGGGAAATCTGGATCGTCGAGATCAAGACGTCGGTGGAGGATTTCCGTGTCGATCGCAAATGGCCCGACTATCGCCGCCATTGCGACCGGCTGTTCTTCGCCACCCACAAGGACGTGCCGCTCGATATCTTTCCCGAGGACTGCGGCCTCATGCTTTCCGATGGCTATGGCGCGCATATCCTGCGTGAGGCGCCGGAACATCGTCTGCCCGCGCCGACGCGAAAGAGCGTCACCTTCGCTTTCGCACGCGTGGCGGCGGGCCGGCTGCTGGCCGCCGAGCTTGCCACCGATCCCCGGCGCGACGGGCCGGAGCTTTCCGCCATTGTCGCAGGCCGGCGGGATGAGCCCGTCTGATATCGAGCGGTTCCGGCTTTCACAGGTTCGGCAGAGCCGCTCTATCTCTTTGTTTCAGCCGCATTTCCGGACGCAAAACCGTTTCACACGTTTGCTGGAGATGCTCCGGGTGTCGGGGAGCGGGGGCTCCGATCCTACTTCGGCGCGCGCTTGGCGAGGATGCGTTGCAGCGTGCGCCGGTGCATATTGAGCCGGCGCGCCGTTTCGGAGACGTTGCGCTCGCACATTTCGTAGACCCGCTGGATATGCTCCCAGCGCACCCGGTCGGCCGACATCGGGTTTTCCGGCAGTTCCGCCTTTTCGCCGGGCCGCTGGGTCAGGGCTGCGAAAATGTCGTCCGCATCGGCCGGCTTGGCGAGATAGTCGACGGCGCCGAGCTTCACGGCATTCACCGCGGTCGCGATATTGCCGTAGCCCGTCAGCATGATGATGCGCGTATCGTCGCGCCGCTGGCGGATCGCCGCAATGACGTCGAGCCCGCTGCCGTCGCCGAGCCGGAGATCGACGACGGCATATTTCGGCGTGTTGGCCCGCGTCTTGGTGATGCCTTCGGCCACCGACTCGGCGGTGTCCACCTCGAAGCCGCGCGCTTCCATCGCCCGGGCGAGCCGTCGCAGGAAGGGGCCGTCGTCATCGACGAGCAGCAGCGAGCGATCCGGGCCGATATCGTCCCTCATGCTCTCGCCTGCGTCCGTATTGCTTCCGTCGCCGGATTCAATCATCGTTCTCACCATTTCCGTTTTTCAAGATACCTGCGTCTCTTTCGTCGGGACGACTGTATCGCCCTTAAGATATGACGGGTAAAGTCATTTTGCGAGCGCTGTATCCATTCGTGCGCGTGGCCATTCCACCGTGACGCGCGCCCCGGGCCGGTCGCCGGTGCGATTGGCGAAGGCGAGACGCGCGCCGGAGCGTTCCAGCAGGGTCTTGGCGATGAACAGTCCGAGCCCGAGCCCGCCTGCCCGTTCATCGCGCTGACGCTTGGTGACATAGGGGTCGCCGATGCGGTGGAGGATGTCGGCGGCAAACCCCTCGCCATCGTCCTCGATGACGATGGTCACCCGGTCCGGCGTGTGGCCCACCGTCACGGTCACTTCCGCGCGCGCGTGGTCGACGGCGTTTTCGATGAGGTTTCCGAGCCCGTAGAGAATGCCGGGATTGCGATGGCCGACCGGTTCGTTCTCGCGTCCGTTGGTTTCGCTGAACGTGATGCGGATGCCGAATTCCCGGTGCGGCGCCATCACCTCCTCGAGGAGGGAGGAGAGCGGCAGAAGCCGCATATGCGCCTCGTCCTCGGAGGAGAGCGTGGTCAGCCGGCGCAGGATGTCGCGGCAGCGTTCGCTCTGGCTGCGCAGCAGCTGCACGTCCTCGCCGAAGCGGTCGTCTTCACCCAGCTCCCGCTCCATCTCCCGCGCCACGACGCTGATGGTGGCGAGCGGCGTGCCGAGTTCGTGCGCCGCCGCCGCCGCCAGCCCGTCGATCTGCGACAGGTGCTTTTCCCGCTGCAACACGAGTTCCGTCGCCGCCAGCGCGTCCGACAGTTCGGCCGCCTCCTGCGATACGCGATAGGAGTAGAAGGCGGCGAAGGCGGTGGTGGAGACGATGGCGAACCAGAAACCGGCCGTCAGGATCGACGGTATCACCAGCGTTTCGCCCGGAAACCACGGCAGCGGAAAGGGCGTGAAGGCGAGCGCCGTGATGCCGAGAAAGGCCATGAGGCCGAGTGTCAGGCTGTAGCGGACCGGTTGCAGCGACGAGGAGATGATGACCGGCACGCAGACGAGCGGCGCGAAGGGATTGGCAAGGCCGCCGGTTATGAAAAGCAGCGCGGTGAGCTGGCTGAGATCGAGGCCGAGCAGCGCGCAGGCCGCCGCCGGTGTCAGCCGATGGGCCGGCGCGAAGCGCAGCGCCAGGAAGAAATTCACCGCCGCCAGCAGCCCGATCAGCGCGATGACCGGTAAAAGCGCCATGGGAAAATCGAGCCAGACCGCCACCACGACCACCGTGACGGCCTGGCCGGCGACCGCCAGCCAGCGCAGGCGGATGAGGGTCTCCAGCCGGAGCCTGCGCCCGGCCGCTTCGAAGCCGATGTCCATAGAGGCTGATGTCATGGCGGATCTCCTTGCGTTGCGGGTAGCGTGCCGGCAACCCTCATGCGCCGCGCGGCTTGGTGCGTGTGGTGGGGGCGGCTGCGGCCGGATCCTCCGGCCAGGGATGTTTCGGATAGCGCCCGCGCATCTCCGCCCGCACGTCGCGCCAGGAGCCCGCCCAGAAGCCGGGAAGGTCGCGGGTCGTCTGGAGCGGGCGGCGGGCGGGCGAAAGCAGTTCCAGCAGCAGCGGCCGGCGGCCGCCGCCGATCGTCGGATGCTGGCGCAGGCCAAACAGCTCCTGCACGCGGATCGCCAGCGCCGGTTCGTCGCCGTCGTAGCGGATCGGATGGCGCTGGCCGGTCGGCGCCTCGAAATGGGTCGGGGCGAGCCGCGCCAGATCGCGGTCGGCGCCGGGAGGCAGCAAGGCCATGAGGCCATGCTGGAGGGTCGCAGGCTGGATGTCGTCGAGGCCGCGCGCCTCCTGCTGGAACGGCTCGAACCATTCCTCCAGCCGGTCGATCAGCGCCGCGTCGCCGGTCTCCGGCCAGGGCGCGCCGATGGAGCGGTGCAGAAAGCCGATGCGCTCGCGCAATTGCGCCGTCTCGCGAGAAAAGGGCAGGGCCTGAAGCCCGAGCTGGCGGACCCCGTCGGCAAGGGCTTTCGCGGCCATCGGGCCGGCGGGGCGCGGCAGCGGCGTTTCGTCGAGGATCATTGCCCCGAGCCGGGTCACGCGGCGCGCGCGGACCTGCCGGCTCGACCGGTCGAACACGCATTGGTCTTCACGCACGATATTCCGCGCTAGCGTCGCCTCGATCGTGGCGCGGTCGACCTCGGCGGCGGCAAGGATGCGCTGACGGCCGGCCTGGCCGGTCAGATCGGCGATGACGATCGTCTCGCAGCCGGCCAGCCGCTCGGTCTCCAGCAGTTCCGCGCCCCGGCCGTTCGCCATGACGAAGCGCCCGCGCCCGCCGCGCTGGATCGCCACCCGGTCGGGAAAGGCATGAAGGAGTAGTTGTCCGGGCAACGGCCCTCCCGCCCCATCGGGCCTTCCGGCATCGCCTGCCATGCGTCGCGCCAACCGCCGGGCGGCGTCCGCCCGCTCGCCTTTCTCGCTTCGGAAGCGCCGCAGCCGCTCCTCGAGGTCGATGGCATTGCCGCCCAGACCCTGCTCCGTCAGCAGTACGGCAAGCTCCGCCGCCCCTCGCGCCGCCCCGCCGCCGGCGTGAAGGACCATGGCGGCGAGGCGCGGCGGCAGCGCCAGCGTGCGGATGCGCCGTCCCGCCGGCGTCAGGGCGTTCCTATCGTCCAGCGCCCCGAGCAGCTTCAGCAATGACCGCGCCTCCTCCACCGCCGCCGCCGGCGGCTGGTCGATGAACCGCAGGGCGGCGGGATCGGTTACGCCCCAGAAAGCGAGGTCGAGCAGGAAGCCGGACAGGTCGCTCGACAGGATCTGCGGCGGTGTGAAGGCGGGAAGCGCCGAAGTCTGGCCGGCGTGCCAGAGGCGGATGGCGATGCCGGGCTGTGTGCGCCCGGCACGCCCGGCGCGCTGCTCGGCGGAAGCGCGCGAGACGCGCGTCGTCTCCAGCCGGGTGATGCCCGTCGAGGCCTCGAAGACCGGCAGCCGTTGCAGCCCGCTGTCGATGACGATGCGCACGCCGTCGATGGTGAGCGACGTCTCGGCGATCGAGGTCGCCAGCACGATCTTGCGCTGGCCGTCCGGCGCGGGCCGGATCGCCATATCCTGCTCCCGCTGCGTCAGGCTTCCGTAGAGCGGCGCGATCACCGTATCTTCGCCGAACCGCCCTTCGAGCCGTTCCGCGGTGCGGGCGATTTCCGCCTGTCCCGGCAGGAACGCCAGGATCGACCCGGTTTCGCCGCGGTGCGCCGCGATGATGGCGCGGGCCATGCCGTCCTCTATGCGCTCCCCGCCCGGACGGTCGACATGCCGGATCTCGACGGGAAAGCTTCGCCCCTCGCTGCGGATGACCGGCGGATGGTCGAGCAGCGCGGCGACCCGTTCCACGTCGAGCGTCGCCGACATGACGAGGAGGCGCAGGTCCTGGCGCAGGGCGGCCTGTGCGTCGAGGGCCAGCGCCAGTCCGAAATCGCCGTCGAGCGAGCGCTCGTGGAATTCGTCGAACAGCACGGCGGCGACGCCGTCCAGCTCGGGGTCGTCGAGGATCATGCGGGCGAAAACGCCTTCCGTCACCACCTCGATACGGGTCCTTTGCGAGATGCGGCTGTCGAGACGCATACGGTAGCCGACGGTTTCGCCGGTCGTCTCGCCGAGCAGCGCGGCCATGCGGCCCGCCGCCGCCCGCGCCGCCAGCCGGCGCGGTTCGAGGAGGATGATGCGGCCATCGCCCCGCCAGGGCTGATCGAGCAGGAAGAGCGGCGCCACGGTCGTCTTGCCGGCGCCGGGCGGCGCCGACAGGATCGCCCGGGTTCCGGCGGAAAGTACGGCGGCGAGCGGATCGAGGGCCGATGCGATCGGCAATCGCGCCGCTGCCTTGTAGATTGCGTCTTTCATGCCGTCGCGCCTCTGTATGCCGCTCGTGCCATCGTTTCGTGCATAGCCTGTGCGCGCGCCGGCGAAAAGAGCGCTTGGCCGGTCGGCGTCGGGGAAGCCGTCGGCTTCGGCCTGCCGCCGTGGGAAGGCCGCCTCGGCTTCCATTCTCGCTTCATTTTAGAAATCCCCAATGATTTCAGCCACTTAAAATATATTTGTTTTTTTCAGTTTTGCGGTGTTGACTGTTCATGGTTGGTGGGCTTATAACGCCGCTCATCGACGAGGGCGTTGGGCGCTTCTGGCGGCCGACGAACTTGTC
>NZ_JAHWXY010000003.1 GCF_024281235.1 Shinella daejeonensis | reverse complement strand
GGATCATTGGCAAGATGATCGCGGGTGGCACTGGGCGCGTGCTTCACACCCACAGAAACAGTTAAAGAAGAGTCTTCTATAGAGTGTCGGTGCCGATTTGCGCCTGATGTCCCGATACTGCGTGCGCCTGATGTCCCGATTGCGTCCACAGGGTTATCCACAGTGCCTGTGGATAGTTTTGCGGGGAGAAAGCGCAGCAGTTCTCGCCCGTCCTGCCACTCGATCTGGAGACGATAACCGGGCAGAGATTGGCGGGCTGCAATCCGGCGCAGATCGAGCGCGAAGTCAGACGGCCGTGCGAGGCTGCCAGATTTATGGTGCAGGTGAGAAAACTCGAATACCCAGCCCTCGGGCTGATGTCCGGCATGCTTGCGGGCGACGCGATAGAGCCAGCGCTCGATGCCACCTTTCAGCCGGAAATATGCCGGGTCGATTGCCAGAACCAGCGAGCGATCGATGACGCTCTGATAGAGCCATTCGGGCAGGACGAACTCCATGCCCTCGACGCGGCCCCTGCGCGTCGTCATCTCTTCCCATTCGTTGATCCATGAGAATTGGCGGCGCCGCCAATGCGCGCCATTGCGGATGCTGGTCGCGATGACGGTCGATTGCAGCCGCGCGAGTGCGGCCTTCAGCAGAAGATAGTCGCGGTTTCCGGTGGACCGGCCGACCGCGCGCAGGAGCTGATAGGGCATGAAGCGAAAGAAGCGCGAGGTGGGAAAGCCGGCGTTCTCGGCCGCGACGATCTGGGACGCCGCCCAGATCAGCACATCGGCATCCCAGATGGTCGCCATGCCGTGCTCGGGCATGGCGAGCACCTGCACCTCCACATCGGCGGCCTTGTAGAGAATGGGCCTGGTGCGCGGGGATTTGGCCAGCGAGAAGAACGGTCGTTCCATCAGGTCGCGCTGATCGCGCGGCGCGGCGTCTCCGGTGGCTACGACGAATGGGTCGAGGTGGCTGCGCTCGCTGACAGCATCGCGCCTCGACGGTTTATGATCGTTGGTGCACAGCATTCAGAGTTCACCCCTCTCGGCAGGGGTGAGCGGACGCGCCGGAAAGACCGTACCGGCATTTTGGTCGCGCGTGGATTTCCGCGAGCCGACTGCGCTCCAGGCCTCCAGATCGTGCAGGGTGTAAAGGACGCGCCCGCCGATCTTCCGATAGACGGGCCCAGTTCCATAGGTCCGGTGTTTTTCGAGGGTGCGCAGCGAGATACCGAGGAAGCGTGCAGCTTCCTGGGTGCGAAGCAGGCGCGGCGGCAGGTCGGCTTTGCGGCCGTGGGTCATGGGATCGCCTCCGGTTGGTCAGACAGACAGGCCGTCGCGGGGACGGCGGACTGTGGCGAACCATGGCGAGGCACCGGCGGCGTGTAGCGTGCCGCATTTGCGACCACTCGCTGGCGGCACCCCCTCCAAGACGGGGCTGGCACGGAAAAAGACGTGAGATTTCAGAGGCGAGATGGCTGCCCCGTCGAATTGCCGAAGACAATCCTGCGCGGTTCAGCTATGAATGTAGATGGAGCAGACGCACTGCTCCGGGGGCGTCGAAACCCCTGACTAGCGGTTGGTGTCGGCCGTGACGACACCAAACTCCTTGACCCTATGGTCGGGGAGCCCATGGCGTATGTCCAGGGCTACCCGCCTAAAGGCCATGGGGCCGTCTAGTCACGGTTTCGAACTTCCCGATCACCAGGTCAAAGGGGCCAGTTGCGGGGGCGCACCGCAAGCAAGGCAATTCTTCGGATGGGGAGTGAAATGAAAACACCCACTGAACTCGATCCCGATGTCGATGACGTCGCGCCGACCGGCGATCAGATCACGCCGTATGACGAGCAGCATTTTGTGACCTACCTTCGGCTGCTCGATGCCAAGGCCGAAGATGCCGATTGGAAGGAAGTGGCGCAGATCGTTCTGCACCGCGATCCTGCTGCCGAGGAGCTTCAAACCTACCGCTGCTGGCAAAGCCACCTGGAACGCGCGCAATGGCTTTCGCGTGAAGGCTATAAACGGATTCTGGAGCAGGCCGCTGCAAACAAGGCGTGATGCTGAGATCCCAGTGTCAGGACTTGCCCGGCTTGACCGGGTAGTGAAGCAGCAGACGATAGCCTCCCCGCATCATCCTGATGCCATGCTTGACCAGACGGCGCGCCTTGTTCTTGCGCGGGTCGTTCTCAAAATCTTCTTTCGTCCCCTGAAAGCCGAGCAGGACTTCGGCAATGGCGCGATAGCTCTCACCGCGCAGTTTCGCGTCCAGCGCGCGCAAGGACAGGATGTGCCATTCGCGCAATTGATCTGGGAGCGTGCCGATGGCCGGGCCTGGCGGGCGGCGTGTCAGGGAGCGCCACAGTCGTCTTGCCGCGTGGATACGCAATTCCAGAAAGCTGTCCAGCGGCAAAGTCACCGCGTAGCTGGCTGCTGTGTCCGGTGTGCCATCCGGCAACCAGAATTGGTGCGCTATTCCGTCTAGACGCCATATGCCGTGCCAGCCGTCAGTCGCTCGGCGAAGCTCCAGACCATCAAGATGCGCCAGCGTGAACAAGGAGCTGCCGTGAGCTCCATCGGCCTCGACCTCTGATAACCTCACTGCTTGTGGCTGGAGTTTTGGCGACCATATTATGGTCTGCTGTTCATGCGGCTCGTCGGGATTGCTGGGGAAATCGCACACCCCAACGCTCGACGAACGCCTCCAGATGTCCGGAAGCCGACTGCTTACTCGCCGCCAGAGCCCTGTATTCCTGGCGGTATTCGTTGTTGCGGCGAAGGTATTCCCAGGCGAAACCGGCGGCCGGCAGATTCCTAGTGTGCCTGTAAGCCGCCGGAGTACGCCAATCGATGCTGAGCATGGCGCTTCCTCCCTATGTCGGGCGCGCAAGCGCTGCCCGCATAAAGATCATTCGGTACGTCCGGCCACAGGGGTAGCCCTCGTTGAGAGATAACTGGTCCGCGTAACCCGATCAGTGCCCCAATGCGTTCCGACAATGCTTGCATTGTCCTGCGAGCCGGGCCCCGCCCGGCGAGCGTGTTTTTCCAACGCGATGCCGAATGGACGCGCGAAAGCCGCCGTCCCGGCTGGGACGGCGGCGGCGACTTGCGGCCATACAATTTTTTTATGGGCGAAGCGAGCGCCAGGCGTCTTGAGTTCCTGCACGGCGGTATGACAGGCGGCGGCAATGGAACGGATGCCATAGGTAATTCAGCGGCTCGAAACCGTTCCACCAATCGGCATCGATGTCACCGCAACGGCCCTCGAACAGCACTTCTCCGCTTGCGAGGTGAAGCCTGAAATCCATCGGAAGGGCTGCGGCCTGTTTCGGTTCTCCGCGTGCCGGAATGCCATTCGCGTCCTCGCCCAAGCCTATGCAGCCGCCATGGTGATCAACCGTAACAATCCGGCGCATTGTGAGGTCCTTTTCGTAAAATGGTGGCATGATGGCGCCCGCCCCATCGACGAGCGCCGGTGCAAAGGGGCTATGCGGCCACCCGGTGGTGTTGCAGCTCCGCAAGGCGCTTTCTGGCGGTGTGATAGTGGGCGTTGTCCAATTCGATGCCGGTCCAGTTACGCCCAGTCTGCTGCGCGGCCGCCAGGGTCGAACCGCTGCCGCTGAACGGGTCCAGCACTAAATCGCCGGGCTTCGTGAACGCCTCGATAAGCGGCGTCAAGGCTTCGACGGGTTTCTGCGTCGGATGCAGCCGGTTGCCGGTATAAGGAAAGTCCAGCACGTCAGGGATAGGCTGGGCGGGCAAAGTCGGATTACCCTTTGCCAGCAAATAAGCCTGTTCGTGCTGATAGCGAAGGAAGCGCGTTGATGACGCATAACGCTTGCGGAAAACAAGATGCCCGACAACTCGGAAGCCTGCCGCCTTCCATGCGTCCATGAAAAGATCGACTTTGTTCCACCCATAAAAGCTGACGCAAAAGCCGCCGTCCTTCAAAACGCGGTGCATCTGAGTGAACGCCGGGCGAAGCCAGCGGCCGTTATCGTCGTTGGCAATAGTGCGGCCCTGCCGGTCGCGGAAGTTCGTCACATAGGGCGGGTCGGTCAGGATGAAATCCACCGATGCGCGGTCAAAGGACCGCATCACGTCGATGCAATCGCCATTGAAAATGACATTGCTGGGGGTGTTGGCTGTGTTGGTCATATCTCTAATCCTTCCGGTTTGGGTTCAGAGCCGCGAAGCGCGCGCTCCTGAACCCTTGCCCGTCGGCGAGACCGGGGGGTGAAAGGTGCAAGAGCGATCGGGATGGAGGGGGATCACCCGGCCTGCACGTAACGGAGGAACGAAGTGGAGGAAGGCCGGGGAAACCGTCCCGGTCGAGCGTCAGCGATCCCTTGCGCCGCGCTCGGGGGCGGCGTCCCCAAGCCTTTGAATAGAGTCGGCGGAAGCAACGGCGATGATTTAGTGACCGTATGCGGTCAAGCTTGGTGCGCCGCCGCTGATCTGATTATCCCGGCAGTCCCGATTTCACTTAAAATCCCGCGTTCTGACCCTGATGGCGTCGATATGCAGGTCGCGCACATACATATCGCGCGTTCTCGACACCTTGGGTGGCTGACCGCGGGGATCTGGCGAGGACGATCCGTGGTGGAATTCATCGCCACGACCATGCGGCAGCGGAAAGGCGGCGTCCCGCTGCCCGATGCTCGCCAGTTCCCGTGACAGATCGGTGATCCTATGCGCGACGAGATGCACAACCTCGCCCTCGCGCTGGATACGGCCCTTCACGGCGATCATGCCCGAGGACAGGATGATACGGCGGAACTTCTCAAACACCTTGGTCCAGACGACGAGATTGGCGATGCCGGTTTCATCTTCCACGGTTACGAACATCACCCCTTTGGCCGAGCCGGGACGCTGGCGAACGAGAACGATCCCGGCCGCTTCCAGCCATCGCCCATCGCGTGACCCCATGGCCTCGGCACAGGAGACGATCCGACGTCTCGCGAGATCAGCACGCAGGAAGGAAACCGGATGGCGGCGCAGCGACAGGCCGGTATGGCTGTAGTCCTCGACCACCTCGCGCCCGGCAGCCATGGCGCGCAAGCTGATCGCAGGCTCTTTGACCTCCGCAATGGTCGCGCCCGCCCGCGCTGAGGCGGCGGCGAAGAGCGGCAGTTCTTCATCGCGCAGGCCCTTGATGGCCCAAAGCGCCTCCCGACGGGCGAGGCCAAAGGCCGGACGAAAACCATCGGCTTCGGCGATTCTCGTCAATGCCGCGACCGGAACGCCGCAACGGCGCCAAAGGTCGTCAACCGATGTGAAGGGCTGATCGGCCCGTGCGGCGGCAATGGCGCCGGCATGGGCATTGGCCAGCCCCTTGACCATGCGCAGACCAAGGCGCACCGCGAAGCGAGTTTCGTCGCCGGCCGGCTCCAGCGTGCAGTCCCAGCGGGAGGCATTAACGCAGACCGGACGCACCTCGACGCCATGATCGCGCGCATCGCGAACAATCTGCGCCGGGGCATAGAAGCCCATGGGCTGAGAGTTCAAAAGCGCGGCGCAGAAGGCATCGGGGTGCCAGCATTTCAACCAAGCCGACGCATAGGCCACGAGTGCGAAGGATGCGGCATGGCTCTCGGGGAAACCGTAGGAGCCGAAGCCCTCCAACTGCCGGAAGGTGCGTTCGGCAAACTCTTGTTCATAGCCATTGGCCACCATGCCCTCGATCAGCTTGTCGCGGAACTTCGAGACCCCGCCGGTGAACTTGAAGGTCGCCATGCTCTTGCGCAGCAGGTCGGCTTCGCCGGGGGTGAAGCCCGCGCATTCGATGGCCACGCGCATGGCCTGTTCCTGAAACAAGGGCACGCCCAACGTTTTTCCCAGCACCTTCTCCAGCTCCGGCGTTGGGTAATGAACCTCTTCCAGCCCTTCGCGGCGGCGGAGATAGGGATGAACCATGTCACCCTGGATTGGTCCGGGCCGGACGATGGCGACTTGCACCACGAGGTCGTAATAGGTGCGTGGTTTCAGGCGAGGCAGCATCGACATCTGCGCGCGAGACTCGATCTGGAATGTGCCGAGCGTGTCCGCCTTGCGGATCATGGCATAGGTGCGTGGGTCTTCGGCCGGGATCGTCGCCAGATCGAGTTCGATCCCCTTGTGCTCCGCAATCAGGTCGAGCCCCTTGCGCATACAGGTCAGCATGCCGAGCGCCAGCACATCCACCTTCATGAAACACAGGGCGTCGATATCGTCCTTATCCCATTCGATGATCTGGCGATCCGCCATGGCGGCAGGTTCGATCGGCACAAGATCATCGAGCCGGTCGTGGGTCAGGACGAAACCGCCGGGATGCTGCGACAGATGGCGCGGCGCACCGCGGAGCTGGGCAGCCAGTTCCAGGGTCAGACGCAGGCGTCGATCTTCGGGGTTGAGGTTCAGCTCACGGATCTGCTGATCCGAGACGCCGGTTTCCGACCAGGCCCAGAGCTGGCCGGACAGGGACTGGATCAGATCCTCGGGCAGGCCCATGGCCTTGCCGACATCACGCAGCGCTCCCTTGGAGCGATAGCGGATGACGGTGGCGGTCAGCGCGGCATGCTCTCGGCCATAATGATTATAGACCCACTGGATGACCTCTTCGCGTCGCTCGTGCTCGAAATCCACGTCGATGTCGGGTGGCTCGCGACGTTCTTCGGAAACGAAGCGCTCGAACAGGAGATCGTTGCGGCCGGGATCAATGGCGGTGATGCCCAGAACATAACAGACGGCGGAGTTCGCCGCCGAGCCACGCCCCTGGCAGAGGATGCCCTTCGAACGCGCGAAGCGGACAATGCTGTTCACGGTCAGAAAATAGGGAGCATATTCGAGCTTGCCGATCAGGGTCAGCTCATGGCGCAGGGCCGCCGTCACCTCATCCGGAACGCCTTCGGGATATCGGGTTGCCGCGCCCTCCCAGGTCAGGCGCTCCAGCGTTTGCTGCGGGGTCAGGGTCGGATCGGCCCGTTCCTCGGGATATTGGTAGCGGAGTTCGTCAAGACTGAAGGTGCAGCGCCGCGCGATCTCCAGCGTTCGCGCCAAAGCCTCGGGCCAGCGGGCGAACAGGCGGTACATCTCGGCGGGCGGCTTGAGATAGCGGTCGGCATGGGGCTCCCGCCGAAGACCGAGGGCGTCTATTGTCGTGCTGTGGCGGATGGCCGTCACCACATCCTGCAACATGCGGCGACCGGGCTCGTGGAACAGCACGTCATTGGTCACGACGGTCGGCACCCGCGCCTGCTGCGCCAGTTGTGACAGTTCCCACAGCCGCATCTGGTCATTGGGGCGGCGTCGCAGTGTCAGCGCCAGATAGGCGCGGTCCCCGAACGCCTCGCGCAGGCGGCGCAGGCGCAGGGCACAGTCCTCATCGGCGAGGTCCGGTACCAGTACCGCGATCAGACCCTCGCCATAGGCGACGAGATCAGCCCATTCGAGATGGCATCCCCCTTTACCGGCCCGTCCCTTGCCGAGCGTCATCAGACGGCACAGCCGCGACCAGGCCGCGCGGTCGGTGGGATAGACCAGCACCGACATGCCGCAGGCCAGATCAAGGCGACAGCCGACGATCAGCCGGACTCCGGTGGCCTTCGCCGCCTCATGCGCACGGACGATCCCTGCGACGGAGTTGCGGTCCACGACAGCGAGTGCCTCGATCCCCATGAGGGCGGCGGTTGCGAACAACTCCTCGGCCGAGGAAGCACCGCGGAGGAAGGAGAATTGCGACGTCACCTGCAATTCGGCATAGCGCGGGCCATTGTTCGGAGCGTCCGTCATCCGAAGATTCCATGCAGGAACCAGCGATGCGAGCCGGTGGCAGCATCCTCGCCATCGCCGGCGCGGAAGATCCAGAAACGCTCGCCGGCGTCATCCTCGATGCGGAAATAATCGCGCACCGCAACCAGTTCGGCGTCGCGCTTCCACCATTCGCCGAACACCCGCTCGGGGCCGTCGGCCCGGCGCACCCGCCGACGCACACCGCGCCAGGAGAACCAGTTCGGCGGATGGTCGGGCAGAAGCGCCATGGTCTCGATTGGCTCTGGCCGCATCAAGAGCCGCGACGGACGCGGCCAGTGATCCGGCCAGCTTGCGCCTGTCTCCTCGGCCAAGGCCGGGATGCGGCGGACAGATCGTTCCGGCACATCGCTGGCGACGGGGGCAAAGCGATAGATCGCTCGCGCTCCGACCCGGTTGGCCAGCGTGTCGATCAGGCCCGAAAGATCAGATTCCGGCGTATCGATCAGCGAAGTGACCGCCTGCCGCGCCTCCAGAGGCTCGGTGATGGTGGCCGCAAGCGACATGATCTCAATGCCGAGGCCGGGATCGATGGTTTCGATCTTGTCGCAAAGCAGCCGGGTCAGCCGTTTCGGATCGCGAACCGGCCGGGCCAGCCCGATGCGGACCGTCTCGATGCGGTTGTCGATGCGATGGCACAGCAGATCGAGCCTGCGCGCGCCCAGGCCGCGTTCTTCCAGACTAGCGCAGAGGGAGACAACTAGCTTGCCGATATAGCGCGCGATGGTCTCGGCCGCACCGATCGGCTCGGCAAAACTGCGCCTCGCTTCGATCATGTCTTCGGGACGGACGGGCGTGATCGGCTCTGCGGCCAGCCCAAGCGCCTGGTCGAGCCTGCGTCCGAGTTCCGGACCGAACCTGCGGGTGAGCGGCGCGCGGGGCTGACCGATCAGATCACCTATGGAGTTGAAACCCAGATCGCGCAGCCCAGCCGGGATGGAAGGCGGCAGGCGAAGCGCCTCCAGCGGCAAAGGCGCCAACATGGCCTCTGCCTTTCCCGGCTCGGAGATCAGGATCGGATCGGCCCGGTATCGGGCGAGCGCATGGGCGGCGCCCCAAGTGTCGGCCATGGCGGCGCGGGCAGCAACACCCGAAAGGGTCAGCCGACCGATAAGCGCATCCAGCATGGCAGCCTCGCCGCCGTGTAAATGGTCGGCGCCGGTGGACTCAATGACGATGCCGTCCGGTAGATCGACAGCAACGATGGGGCTGAAGCGCTGCAATACCCAGAGGGCGAGACGCTCCAGGCCTTCCGCATCGGCCTTGGGGTCGGCGGGTTCGATGGCCAGCCCCGGCACCAGCGCCTGCGCCTTGGTGACAGGCATCCCGACCCGCAGTCCGAGCGTTTTTGCCGCCGCATCTGCCGCAGTGACGATGCGCCGGTTCCGGTCTCGCCCGACGAGGACCAGAGGCGCTTCAACCGGCAGCGCTGTGTCGCCAGTCTTCCGCCGCAGCCGGTCTGTCGGCCATGTCGGCAGGAAGACCGAGATGACCCGAGCCATCGCACGCCTCCAGTTCAATATCGAGGGATTCCCCCGCACGGGCGCGGATCAGCTCGATGAGCCAGCGCGCGCGTCCGACGCCCGGAACCGGCAAGGGTTGCGACGGAAGCACTGACACCCGCCACCGCGTCATCGCCGCCGTCGGCTGCCCAAAATCGCTAGCCTCGGCTTGCCGTCGCCAGCGCCGCAGGGCGATGCCTATGGTCCCGCTCTCCTTCGCGGCCAGATGCAGCCGCCGCGAAGCGGTCATAGGCAGGCGGGCGACATCGGCGACCACCGCGCCGAGTCCGCCATGCCGCAACCCTTCCTCCATGCAGGCAAGAACCGACTTGTCGTCCCCGGCCTCGACATGGATGACGCGATCAGGGGCGAGGCCAGCCTGTTCCAGTCCCGGCGCGAACAGATCCTGCTGCGCGACACACCACAGAACCTTGCCAGGTGTTCTAGCGGCTATCCCGGCCACGAAACAGGCGGCTGCCGCACCGTCGACAGCGCCATTCCCGCCGCCCGCCACCTCATGCAGGCAGCCAAGCGCCAGTCCGCCACCCGGCAACCTCCGATCCAGAACCGGCACGCCGAAGGGCAGAACCTCCCGCGTGCGCGCACCATCTCCCTCCAACTGCGTGATACGTTCACGCAGCGCCAGAATGGCTGGATTGAGGGGGCGCGTAGTCATGCGCGTTTGGTGCTCCGAGGGTTGTCACTGTGGATTCTCGCTGTTATGTTCCTTATTTGTTCTCATTTTCGCCAGGAGTCAATCTGAGTCCGGCGAGATGTGAACGACAGGCCCGTTCGAGGTCTTTATTATGGGAGCAGAGTAAAACCGGAGGATCGGGCTTGTGTAATCTCTACAATCTGACGACGAACCAGCAGGCGATCCGGGATTTCGTGGCAGCAACCCATGACAGCCTCGGCAATCTTGAACCGTCGCTGGATGTTTATCCTGATCGTCCGGCGCCGGTTGTTCGCAACATCGACGGCAACAGAGAACTGGCCTCCCTGACCTGGGGCATGCCGACACCGGCCGAACACCTGAAGTCACCCGAGGCGCCCGACACAGGCGTCACCAATGTCCGCAAGACGTGGATAAGACATTGGCAGCAATGGCTTGGAATCGAAAACCGATGCGTGGTCCCGGCCACGGCCTTCTCGGAATACGGACAGACGCCTGACCCCGTGACGAGGCGCAAACCGCTTTACTGGTTCGCTCTGGACGACAGCCAGCCGCTGTTCTTCTTCGCCGGCATCTGGACGCGTTGGGAAGGCGTTCGCGGATCGAACCGGACCCCGCGTCCCGGCCAGCATGAACTGTTCGCCTTTCTCACCACCGAGCCGAACAACATCGTGAAGCCGATCCACCCCAAAGCCATGCCTGTGATCCTGACCAGCCGGGAGGACGTCGAGACCTGGCTGGGGGCAGACTGGCATGAGGCAAAGACGCTGCAACGCCCGCTCGATGACGACCTGCTTGAGCTCATCGAAAAGCCCACTCCTGAGGCTGGCTGAGCATTTTCCATGTCGGGGCACGCAGAACAGATCGAGGAGAGGGATGATCGGGAGGGCATGGTCCGCAAGATCATCCATGTCGATATGGATGCCTTCTATGCCTCGGTCGAACAGCGCGACAATCCCGAGCTGCGCGGCAAGCCGGTCGCGGTCGGCGGTTCAGCCGCGCGCGGCGTGGTGGCCGCAGCAAGTTATGAAGCGCGCGAATATGGTGTGCGATCGGCGATGCCGTCGGTCACGGCGAAGCGGCGTTGCCCCGATCTGGTTTTCGTGAAGCCCCGCTTCGAAGTCTACCGCGCCGTCTCGGCGCAAATCCGTGAGATCTTCGCTGAGCACACCGACCTGATCGAGCCCCTGTCGCTGGATGAAGCCTATCTCGATGTCACCGAGAACAAGCAGGGCATCCCTGCCGCAACCGAGATCGCTCAGATAATCCGCAACAGGATCAAGGAGGTGACGGGCCTCAATGCATCAGCCGGGATCAGCTATTGCAAGTTTCTCGCCAAGATGGCGAGCGACCTGAACAAGCCCAACGGCCAGGCCGTCATCACTCCGGCGCGCGGCCCGCAGTTCGTGGCCGAGCTGCCGGTCAAGAAATTCCACGGGGTCGGCCCTGCCACGGCAGCGAAGATGGAGCGCCTTGGCATTGTGACCGGCGCTGATCTCAGGGAGAAATCGCCGGAATTCCTGCGGGAGCATTTCGGGAAATCCGGCGGCTGGTACTATCGTGTCTCGCGAGGCATCGATAATCGGCCGGTGGAGCCGAATCGCGAAAGAAAATCGATTGGCGCCGAGGACACGTTCGACGCGGACATCTTCATGCTCGACCAGGCCAAGGCGGAGATCGCCGCACTGTCAGCGAAGGTCTGGCGAAGCTGTGAGGCCAAGGGGTTGACCGGGCGGACGGTGACGTTGAAGGTGAAATATGCTGATTTCCAGCAGATCACGCGCAGCCGGACCGCTGAAATACCCATCCGAAACGACAAGGATCTTGAGAGCGTAGCCTCTCAGCTCCTCACCCCGCTGTTCCCGACAGTGAAAGGTATCCGCCTGCTGGGCGTCACATTGTCATCACTGATGCAGAGCAGCGCTGAGCAAAATGATCGACAGCTCAGCCTGCGGCTTCTTTAGCGTCTTTACAGATCATCACTGTTCGTGGGCCTGAAAAATCGCGCGGAACAGCTTTTCTGGCTGCCTGACGCCTTCGATGGTCAAGACTACGGATTTTGCTTCGCCGACTGGATTGCTGATGAACCCCTTCTCATGAAGCCTGTTCATCGCTTCCCAATCAAAACTTTTTCACGATCGGCCGTCATGATCGCGTGAGAGGAAGATCAGCGCTAAGACTGCATCGCCGATTTTCCAAGAGGAGGTGGCACGTTCACTGTCGTAGTCTATACAAAGGTCAGTATCGCTGCGAAAATCTGGTAAGCGCTGAGCTAGGGGGAGGTGAGATGGGAGTTAATAAGGGCAGTGATGGTGCGGTGTCGACAACAGTCCGGCCTCTGCACCTATTGACCACCGACATCCTGCTAGCCGACCTGATTTCGGGACGAGCGATTTCCACCAACGAGGGGCACTCTTTAGCTGTCGCGACGGACCATGCCCGATCAGTACTCAATTGGTATCGAAGCAACCGCAAGTGGGCTGGCAACGTGATGGCCACCGACTGCGAGGCGATCATCGACGCTATTGCCAACGTAGCTCCCACACTTGCTACCCCGGTTTCGGCTTCGAGCCGAGCAGTGCAACACCTGAAGCTGGTAAAGCTCGTGGCACATCGCTTTGCCGGCCTTCATGCCTATGGGACCGCCACCAGCGCACCCGACGATTTTGTTTTCGAGCCAGTGAAACCCATCACTATGTTTGAAGGGTGGAACGGATCCGGCAAGACTTCGCTTGTGAATGCCATAATCTGGTGCTTGACAGGGCAATTGCTGCGCCCGCAGCGGCTGCCCGAGGGCGGTGATCGCGATTTTGATTGCATCATTGATCGGGATGTGGACCCGACCAAGCATATAATCAGCCCTGTTACTCCGCTGCCGCATGCCAACGACTGGACGCCCGACGCATCGGCAAAGTCGATCCCGGCGGATACTTGGGTAGAACTAACCTTCGCCGATGTGGGCGGTAACCTGCTTCCGCCGGTGCGGCGCACGCAGACCCGTAAGACGAACGGAAAGTTGGTTGAGGAGGGGCCGGACATCGCGACCCTTGGTGTCGACCCTATCGCGTTTCGGCTGGGCACCTCTATGCCGGGGATTCTTCCCTTTCTCCAAATCGGTAGCAGCTCTGAACTGGGTGTCGCGATTGCCAAGTTGACAGGGCTCGCGGACTTAGTCGATCTGGCACGTCATGCGGGGAAAGCGAGCAAGAAGATCGCCGGTGATATAACGAAAGAGCGCAAGAATGAGCTCGATCGGATCGACGACGGTTTTGCCGAGCACAGGCGTGACCTCGAAGCGCGGATCGAGGAGTTTCCGGCGATGAGACCGGCAGATGCTCTTCCCAACGCAGCAGACGAGAGTGCAGCGGAAGTCGTTATTCGACTTCAGATCCATTTCGAGAAACTTAAGGCCGAGGGGCTCGCCGACGCACGGGAGGTTTTGGGAGATAGTTTTGATCCGGAGGTCGCCAGCCAACGCAAGGACCTGGAGGAGAATATCGGGCCGGCGATCGAGCAACTCCGGATGGTGCGCACGCTTCCCAGCATCGAGCGGATCGGGAAACTCGTGCTGGACGCTGAGGCAATCGCGAAGGCTCGCGATTTGCTCAAGACACTGCGAACCGAGGCATCGATGCTTTCGGAACTTGCGGACAATCCGACGCTGGCCCGTCGAACCCAGCTCTATGCGCGCGTCGCGACCTGGATGGCCGAACAGGGGGAGACGCAGGAAGACCATTGCGCCGTCTGTCGGCATTCACTTGCGGGCGTGATCGATCCCGATACCAACATGGCAGTTGCGGAACATATACGACAAGTGCGCGACGATGGCGAACTCGTCGCGCAGACGATCGCCCAGTGGGAACGTCGATGGTCGGGAACATTGTCGCGCGACTTGCCGGAAGCGCTTCGCGCAGAGATGGAGCGCGATCTGCCAAAGCACCCTGGCGCACTGCTCGATACGGGACTCAAAGAAGAACTGTTCGCCACCGACGGCTTCCGCGGCACGCTGCGGGCGTTACAACCTCTAGCCAAAGAGCTGGTTGAGGCGGCAACGGCTGCGCTGCCGCCGTTTGAAGAACCGGAGAGCGAGGCCCTGCCGGAAAATATGGTCGCCGAAGTTGGCAAGCTCCCGATCATGATCGCCAGAATCGAACGCGCCTTGGCCTTTGCCGAGTGGATGGCAGCAAATCCTGGTGCCTTGCGGTCTGCATTAGAGAAGGTTCGCAATGGTGGAGGCACGGCAGCAGGGGAAGTCGTTGTGGGGATGCAGGAACATGCCGCTTCTATCGGCGGAAGCCTCAGTCGCCTTGACGAGATCGTGAAAGGAGTAGCACCTATCTCGGCCGCGATCACCCTCACAGACCGGCTCGACGCTTCGCTCAAGTCACGGCAGACAAAACTTGCGCGGATCGAGGCTTGTGGCCAGTGTGCCAAGGCGCTAGACGAAATTGTTCCCATCGGCGCGCTGGCACAGGAGCAAGTGGAGGGCTTGCGGCGCCAACTCCATGATCGCGCGGAATATTGGCGTGATCAGATCTACCAGAACGCCACGTCGTTTGCGCCTAAGCCACTAGCCTCAGGGATGAGTGCACAGGGCGTCATCGACATTCAAGTGGGGCGAGGTATTGTTCGCGCTCCTGCCCAACACGTGTCAAATTCCTCTGCGCTGCGCGCGGGGTTGATGGCCTTCTACCTCGCGTTCCGGGAATATGTGCTGAAGACCAGTGGTGGCCTAACGATCTTGGTGCTCGATGACCCGCAGGATCTGCTCGATTATGATAATCGACAGCGTCTAGCCCGAGCGTTTACCCAACTCGCGAGTGACGGCGCTCAGATTGTCACCACGACACATGATCGCAGCTTTGCGCGGACGCTGGTACAGGAATCCCGGCCCGCCGATTTGATCGCGCATCGGTCCGTCCACCCGGTGAATATCTCGCGTGCCACGCTCGAGACGTCGCTTGCTGTCGATGAACTGGACCGGAAACGTCAGCTATTCATCGCAAATCCCGACGTCGCATCTTACGCGCAGGACTATGCGAACGAAGCCAGGATCTTCATCGAAGCAAGACTCGGTGACCTCTTTGATGATCCTGCCTATCCTGCACACTCCGCGCCGACCAAGGCACCGACACTGGTGCCGCTGTTCGACCGACTGAAAGCATTGGTCAGCGGTCGCTCGAATGAATTGTTCCGCAGCCCGGTGTTGAATGATTTTTGCAACGATCAGGCGATGACTGCTGGCGCCGACACACGGCGCATCCTGAACACTTCACACCACGACAAGGCGTCGATCAGCTATGCTGATGTCGAGCGTGTTGATGGCGACCTGAAGCGTCTCCGTGCTGGCGTCGAGCGCGTTCACGGCGAATTCCGCCGCTATCGCTGGCGTGAGCCACTGACCGAAGCGCTACCAACTAATGTCGTGACGTTAATCCCGGTCAAGGTACCGGCGTTCAGCATTCCCGTCAGACAAGATATCGCGGCGTTCACCGGCCATCTCCCGTTGGGAGAAAGCCAGGTAGCCGAGTGCGAAATTTTTTCGAGCAGTTGGTTCGACGATAAGGCCCTGTTTTACATAAGGCACGACACGATGGGTTTCGCGATGCCGGCTGGATCCGTAGCTATCGTCGAGGCGGAGCCTTCGCCAGCGCGCGACCATAGTTTGGTCGTCGCTCGGCGTGGAAAGCAGGCTTATGCCCGTCGTCTCCTGCGTCCCAGAAATGGCGAGGGCTTTTCACTCGCTGCCGAAGCGACCGACCCAAGGAAAAGTCGTCCTACCCTAGCCTTCGAGGATCATGGTATTGATGTGCATCGTGTCGTAGGCCTTCTGCTCAGTCATCTGCCGCCGCCCCATGGCCGTGAAGAGGCCATCGAAATCGAAAGCGATCCGATCCTCGCCAAAGTAGAGGTGGCTTATCGGGTGCGGGAAGAAAGCGCGGTTCCACTTGCGCTTCCGGGTCAGACGATACTGGGAGGAAAAGTGCTGACGGCGGGGGAATTGTCGGCGCTTGAGGGACAGGTCGTCGCGCTAACTCTGGATGACGGCACGAGCATCCTGAAGCGGGTCGGATCTCAAGTGACCTCCGCCTTCCCGTATCTGCGCCAATTTGAGACGATCGGCGGTCTCGGCGAATCTGTCGTCATTGCGACCGAAAGCATTGAGGGAGCACCGAACATGCCGATCATGGCATATGCTCGGCCGATCATCGGCGTGATCTACGATCACTGACGGAGCCTGCGTTCGGAAAACGCAGGAAGTTCAGGCAAAATGCGGAGCTTCCAGTGTTTTCGAAGACCGCGATATGCTAGTGTTAGAAATGCCTTCAAATAAGATCACTAGGACAGTAACTGCGGACACCGCAACTCTGCTGCAGGCAGGGGAAGGTGATCGCGCGGACTTCAAGCGCGGCCCTGACGGAGTGTCTGCTGAAGACTTGGTCGCGTTCGCCAACGCGGGTGGCGGAGCCATCCTTGCCGGCGTCGACGAACGCGCCAACGATGGAGGCGCACAGGTCGGCGTCGTGGTGGGATGTGATGTTGGCGATGGAACGATACTCCAGATAGCCAACAAAGCTTTGGGGTGCATCCCTCCGGTCGCTATCGATGTCAGCATCGAAAATGACGACGGCAAGCCGTTTTTGCGAATCGATATCCCGAGCAGCGCCACGAAGCCACACTGCACTCCCAAGGGTATCTACTGCACGCGTGATGGGCGACGTAATCGCGCACTGCATCCAACCGAGCTTCTGAAAATCTTCCTCGAAAGCGAAGCGCGCGCATTCGCCGAGCGGTTTGAGGCCGCAGCAGGCCGTATAACAAAGGAACTCGGTCAGCTCGAAGCTTCTTTAGATGTCAGCATCCAGAGCATGGCCGATCAACTCGGCTGGGCTGACAGCAAGCTTGGCGATACCGAAAGCGCTCTCGACACCATCCAAGCTTACGTCACTCGCATCAACTCAGAAACCAACGATATTGCCTCGAGACTTCGAACGATTTTCCGTCAGGACAAGCGCGATGATCCCGTCACGGAGCGTGAGCGGACCAAGCTTCGTGACGAGTTAGTCGACCAACTTCTAAACGATAGAAAGCTTCTGGACGTCATCGCGAAAGGCACCGCCAACTTCACGATCAATGCTAAGGGTAAGGCCGCAGAAGAGCTGACGAAGGAAGATCTCCACCCAATTTTCAAGGGCGCGCTCAAGATCGCCGTCGACAAGGTCGAGAAGGAGAAATACTCGGTTCAAATCAAGAAGCCCGGCGAATGTACCAAAAACGAACTCGATGATTTCGCGCTCCTCGTAAAGAAGGGAGGTGAAGTCGCGGATGGCATTGAGGCTCGTCTCAAGAGGGCGGATGTCTTGGGCTTCATTCGATATGAGAAGGCAATTGTTGGCGTCGGGGCTCTTAAGAAACCGGCTCTCGCTTACCGAAACGGTGTTTTTCAGAAGGCGCAGGCTACGGCCAATTCTGGTGACTTCACGCGTGAAATAGGATGGCTCTTCGTCGAGCAAAAGCATCGCGGAAAGCAGACCCGGAACCTCATCACGAGCCTGCTAGATGCGGCGCGTGCCAAACTCGTTTACGCGACGACGCGGAAGGCGAATGAGAAATTACAACGCATCCTCAAGCATCATGGCTTCGTCCAGAATGGCGTTGCGTACCCCTCGACTGAAAATCCCAGCGAAGAAATCATCCTCCTGACACAGATCTCCAGACCGCCATCTCAAAGAAAGGATGGCATAGGCCGAGTTCAACACGATCATGAGGCAAAGCGCGGTGCGCCTCAATAATCAATAGGCTGACGAGCATCCTTGGACAGCCCGGTCCCGAACTCTGTCATTACGGCAGAGCTTTCCGCTTGGAGCGTCACCACGGTTCCCGTAAGCGAGTGGCAAGAATGGAGGCGCAAAGCAGAAGTCCTTATTTAGGAGGGATATAGAGGGCTATGGAGTAGGTATCGTGCCCATCGGTATCCCGCATGGCCCGCCATTGACGGTAAAGGAATTCCTTGGAATTATTGATCGCGCATTCGATTGTCTCCAAGAATCTGCTTGCGGATTTAAAGGGGTTATGTTGCTAAACTTTCCCCTGTTTTGTGGTGCGACTGTTTCGGCATAATGCGGCGAACAACCACCGCACTTCGTAATGTGTCCTGCTTGACACAAGAGTACGAGACTGGAATGGAACGGATGACTCCGTAATCGCGTCGCTTCTCACCATGCGCGTGGTTGGGCAAAAACACTCTAAGAGAGAAATATGTCCTCACAACTTTATCCTGCTCTCTACGGGCCGAAGGACGGTTACGTCTTCGTCGTCACTTATGGGCGTTCGGGCTCGACGTTGACGCAGAATCTGCTCAATGCCATTCCGGGCTACAGCATCCGGGGAGAGAACGGAAATCTGACCTATTTCCTTTCGCAAGCCATTTATATGGTCGACCAGAACGACATGTACACATGGCGCCGTGAAGATCGCGCGAAGACGCCCGAGGAGCGCCGTGACTATCTGAAGAATATTTTGGGAGAAGTATTCGATCCATGGGCCGGAGCGGAAAGCGTGGACCCGGACGACTTCCGCCTGTCGCTTATGAACCTGTTTGTGGAAAAAATTCTTCAGCCTGAAAAAGGCTGCCGGGTGAGTGGTTTCAAAGAAATCCGATTTCATTCGGATCCACGCTTTTTTGCAAGCCACATGGCCTATTTGCGCAATAGCTTCCCCAAGGCCCGCTTTCTTTTCCAGACCCGCGATCACGAAGCCGTCAGTAAATCCAGCTGGTGGGCGAAGACACCCAAACCTCGGGTGCTCGAACAGTTGCGCAACGCGGAGAAGATGTTCACCGAGTTTTCGGAGCAGAATCCTGAAATCTGCTTTACGATCGAATACGAACGCTATGCCGAAGGCGTAAGCTACGTTCAGCAGATCTACCGGTTCCTCGGCGAGGAAATTCCGGATACCGAGATCGAGAAGACCCTCGGTCAGAAACTGCGGCACTGACCGGCCGTTTCTCAGGGCCGGTCCGAAACGGCGTCCGGTTCGAGCCGGGCCTTTGCGGCCTGGGGCGGATCGTCATGCCCCATGAACGCCACCAGCGCGGGCTCGGCTGAAAAATAATCCGCGAGGAAGGATATTCCCCGGTCCGTCAGGTGCTGGTTGTCCCAGAACAGCAGCCGGAGCGCTTCGTCCTGTTGCGCGACCAGACACCATTGCGGGCTACAGAAGCGCGCCAGCTTGGGAATGAACGGCCATCCGTTTTCATCCGCCCAGGCAGCAAGCCAGGTCTCCTTGGCGCGGGCGTCGCTGCGGGCGTTGACCGCCTTGTAGCCGAGATAGATCGCGCCGTCTTCCTCGCGGCTTTCCCGATGATGAAACACCATGTTCGGCACCGCGGTCCTCGAAATCGGCGACGCGCCGATCACGGCGACCGGTACGGCGAGATTTTTCAGGATCTCGGCGGTGTCGGCCAGATAGGGCTGCCCCCGTTCCGGCCAGCTCGACGCCAGGACGATGGCGGACACGCGCCCCGCGACGGTGGCTTCCAGGGTGGCGCGCAATCCGGGAAAACATCCCGGCATGGTCGCCGGCGGACAGCCCGACGCGTGATAGAGGATGAAATCGGTCTCGGGAAACGCCCGGCGCAGCGCATGATAGACGTCCCGGCCGTGGCTGTCGCCGATGACCATCACGGCAGACGGGTAGGGCGCGGAGGATATGCAGCGGATGGCCGATGCCGCCGCGGCGTCCGCAGCCACGCCGTCAAGCGAGCACTGGTAACCGGCCAGATCGTCGCCGGACATGTGGACGAGCTTGAGATACCGTTCCTTTTCCCGGCCGACGATATCGTGCCGCTCGCGGTAATCCGAAAACGGAAGCCCCTCGCGGAGCTGCTGGCCATAGATACTCTGGGCGGCGAAGGCGACGACGGCGGCGGCCGGCAGAAGCGACGAGACGGCGATGATCCGTGGCGGCGAACGCCATTCCGGCCTGATCTGGGGCGGCCGTTCGATATAGCGATAGCTCACCGCCGAAAGCACGATCGACAGCGCCGCCATGCTGAGGAGCACCGCATCGTTTACGCGGTCGGCGTAGAGGACCGCGATGACGATGAGAGGCCAGTGCCAGAGATAGATCGAGTAGGAGCGCAATCCCAGCCAGCTTGCGGGCCGCGATGACATGAGCCGGAGAACCGGATCGCGCGCGGCGTGGGGCGCGGCCAGGAACAGCATGGAGCCGATGACCGGAAGCAGGGCGCCGTGTCCCGGAAAATAGCTGTAACGATCGAGCGTGAAAGCGGTCCAGAGGATCAGCCCGAGACCGGCGGCGCGCGCAAGCGCGGTTTTCCAGGCGGGCGTATCGCCCCTGTCCGAAACCCACAGGGCGACGAGGCCCCCGGCCGCGAATTCCCAGAAGCGCGGCGCCGTCAGGAAGAACGCCGCCTCGCGGCTGACGGTCATCAGGTATTCCGCCGCGAGGAACGACAGCCCGGAAAGCGCAAGAAGCATCAGGGAGATACGGTTTCGATTCCGGCCGCAAAGACCGATGAGGACGGGCGTGACGACATAAAACTGGAACTCCACGCCCAATGACCATGTGTGGAGAAAGAGCAGTTCCGACGCATCGGTGCCGAAGTAGTCGGAGGCATTCAGGAAAACGTGGTTTGAAACGAAGAACGCGGCGCCGAGGAGGCCGTCCAGCGTTTCCAGGAAACGTTGCTGCCCCAGCAGGAGAAAGCCCGCGGCCGCCGCCACGACCATCGGCGGGATCATCGCGGGAACCAGCCGCCGCAGCCGGCGCAGCATGAATTGCCTGTAGGAGAACGTTCCGGCGATCCGGGCGGAGCAGATCATCGGTATGATCAGGTAGCCCGATATCACGAAGAAGACATCGACACCGATGAAGCCGCCGCGAAAGTCTTTTAACTGCGCATGATAGAGAACGACGAGAAGGACGGCGAGGGCTCGTAATCCATCGATATCCGGTCGACGTCCCGAGGATGCGTAGTTCATCTTTTCCCCTTAAACGACCGCCGGCGCCGCGATGACGGATCCGAAAAAAGACCTTCATCCCGAGTATCGGTCATTCTTCGTCTTGCTACACTGTTTCCATAAGGTTTCGGCTGGATACGGTCAATCGGCACCGGGCCTCGTAAAAAGGTCTCTGCCCCTGCGGATCAGGCAGCCGAAAACTTGTGTCCCGGGGTTGCGTTATTCGGCGATCTGCCCGCTGTACTGTCCTGTTCTTTCGTCGCTTTCCGTCGTGGCGCGGTTTTGTCCGGGATGTGCGCGTTACTTGCGGGCAGGGGGATCGCTCGCCATCGCAAGCATCTCCCCGAACAGGCTGTTCCATTGCGCCTCGTCCAGCCCCATCAGGCCGAAAGACCGGAGCAGGAAGGCGCCTTCGCAGGCGAGGAATGCGATGGCGGCTTTCCGGTCGGCGGGATCCGTCAGGTCGAGCGGCGTAATCCGCGCGTCGTACCAGTCGCGGCTGTCGGCGACCTGGTCGGGCGCTTCGAGCAGGGCCGTCATCATGGCGGCGGAGCGGGAATGATCCGTTTCATCGTCGGCGCGGGTCGCCTCCAGATGCGCGCGGATGGTCGCCCGCGCGGAAGGATCGGGCCCGGCAAGGCCTGCCACTTCGGCGTCGAATGCGTCGCTCCAGCGGGCGATCATCGCCCGGATCAGGTTTTCCTTGGTGCCGAAGCAATATTGCACGCCGCCCTTGGTGACGCCGGCGGCCCTGGCCACCGCATCGATGGTCAGTCGCGCCGCGCCCATCCGTGTCACCACCGCCTCGGCGGCGTCGAGTACCCTGTCGCGGTCGATGCGTCGAGGACGGCCGGCCATTTTTTTCTTCCATTTCAATACGTGTGTATTTATATATCCCGCCGCATGCGGGCAAGTCCGCGTTCCTCTTGTTTGCCGAAGGATCATGACGATGTCGACCGGGGGCCGCTGGCTGGTTCTGGCCATTGTGTCGAGCGCATTGCTGCTGATCGTCATCGACATGACGGTGCTCTACACCGCGCTGCCCGCGCTCACCCGCGATCTGGCCGCCACCGCGACGGAAAAGCTGTGGATCGTCAATGCCTATCCGCTGGTCGTCGCGGGGCTCCTGCCGGGCCTTGGAACGCTGGGGGACCGCCTCGGCCACAAACGGATGTTCATGGCGGGCCTTGTGGTTTTCGGCCTGGCCTCGCTCGGCGCGGCCTTTTCGCCCGATCCGTCCGTGCTGATCGCGACGCGGGTGGTGCTGGCGGCCGGTGCGGCGATGATGATGCCGGCCACCCTGTCCCTGATCCGCCTGACTTTCCGCGACGAGAAGGAGCGCGCCTTCGCCATCGGCATCTGGTCGGCCGTGGCGTCCGGCGGGGCGGCGCTCGGTCCCGTGGTGGGCGGCGTGCTGCTCGAACATTTCTGGTGGGGATCGGTCTTCCTGATCAATGTGCCGGTCGTGGTCCTCGCGCTCGTCGCCAGCGCGGTTATGCTTGCCAACCGGCCGGGCAACAGCTCTCATCCCTGGGATCTCTACGGCTCGGTCCAGGTGATGGTCGGGCTGATCGGCCTGACCTATGCGGTCAAGGAATTCGGCAAGCGCGATCCCTCCCTGCCGGTCGCCGGGCTGGCCTTCGCCGTGGGGCTTGTGGCGATGGTCGTCTTCATCCGCCGCCAGCTTGCAAGTTCCGCGCCGCTGATCGACTTCTCGCTGTTTGCCGACCCGCGCTTTTCGGCGGGCGCGGCAACGGCGCTGGTGGCCTCGGCCGCCCTGGTCGGGGTGGAACTGGTCTTCAGCCAGAGATTGCAGCTCGTGCTTGGCCATTCGCCTCTGGAGGCCGGCCTGCTGATCCTGCCGATTCCCCTTTCCGCCTTCGTCGCCGGGCCGCTGGTCGGCCTGATGCTCCCGCATTTCCGTGCGGAGCGAATGCTGTGGGTCCTGTTGCTGCTCACGGGGGCGGCGCTCGGCGTCTATCTTGCGTGCTACCAGTCGGCGTCGTGGATGTGGATTGCCGCCGTCTCCGTCATGGGCTTCGGGGTCGGCGGAGCGATGACGGCGGCATCGAGCGTGGTCATGCTCGCAGCGCCGGAGGAGCGCGCCGGCATGGCGGCCTCCATCGAGGAGGTTTCTTATGAACTGGGCGGCGCTCTCGGCATCGCCGTCCTCGGCAGTCTGATGTCGACACTCTATACACGGGCGCTGGTCCTTCCCGCAGGCGTCGCCGCGCGGGCGGGCGACAGTCTCGACGAGGCGCTTCTCGCAGCCGGTGCGCTGTCGTCCGCCGAAGCGGCGGAACTGACCCGGCTGGCGCGTGCGGCTTTCGATCAGGCCTTCGTCGGAGTGATCGGCGCGGCGGCGACGCTGCTCATTGCCGCCGCCCTGATCGTCCGAAGGAAAACCCGGCGGCTGGAACCTCGGCGAGGGACAGGGCCGGCGTAAGGCGCGGAGCGGCGCATTTTCCTTGCCGTCCTGCCCCCGGCTGCTATGCAGGACATCATGACGATACGTATTCTGGCTTGGCTTGTCCTGGCGGGCATCCTGTTTGCAACGGTCTCGCCGATCGGCCTGAGGCCGCCCGTAACCCTCTCCGTCAATGCCGATCGCGCGCTGGCCTTCGCCGGGATGAGCTTCCTTTTCGTCCTTGCCTATCCGCGCGCCGCGCTCCGGGTCTGCGTGGCCATGCTCGCCGGCGTGGCGGCGTTCGAGCTTCTGCAATATCTGTCGCCGACGCGTCATCCCGGCATGATCGACGCGCTGGCCAAGATGGGGGGCGTGATCGCCGGCGGCCTCGCGGGCGTGCTGTTCCTGCGGCTTCTCCGGCGGCGTAGGCGGCAGCGGCGGTGAAACGGGAATCGCCCCGGCTGATTCTCCGGGCCGGTCGCGCGAACGCCGATTCCCGTTCCTGGATTCGCCGTGCGGATGTTTGGAAACGGACTTTTTCGATGCGTCCTGTGCGGGCAAAACGGGTGATTTGCCACCGTTTGGCCGCGTATGCGGCAATTCAGCGTGATTTCCGTGAAGCGCTAAGTGCCGATGAGATAAGGGATTTCGTTAACAGAACGTAAATTTTTAACGATCCGTGCCATGATTTTGTGTCCTTTGGGCAACAGGGCGGGGCGAAGGCGGCAAGGAACGGCCCCCGCATTCAGTTTGGCGATTGCGTACCCGGTCGCGTCTTGTATTTTCAGCTTCGGAAGCAGGGGCGGTTGTTCGTCCGCTTCCTGGAACCAGGGTATGGGGCAGGGAACGCTGTCCTTCAGCAAAAAAACCCAGACCCGCATGAAACTTTTTGACTGGAGGTCAGAAATGAACATCAAGAGCCTTCTCATCGGCTCCGCTGCTGCTCTCGCAGTAGTTTCCGGCGCTCAGGCCGCCGACGCTATCGTCGCTGCCGAGCCCGAGCCCATGGAATACGTTCGCGTTTGCGACGCTTTCGGCACCGGCTTCTTCTACATCCCGGGCACCGAAACCTGCCTCCGCATCGGCGGCTATGTCCGTACGCAGCTTGAGTACAGCGACAATCCGGGCAGCAACGACTGGTCGACCCTCGCTCGCGCCCGCGTCTTCTTCGACGCCCGCGAAGACACCGAATACGGCACGCTGCGCAGCTTCATCGCTATGCAGATCGACGCTTCGGGCGCCAACGGCGGTTCCGCTTACCTCGACGAAGCCTACATCGACATCGCCGGCCTGCGCGTCGGTTACATGCTCAACTGGTGGGATGACGGCTTCGCTGGCGAAACCGACAGCTACTTCAACTCCATCGGCGGCCCCGACACCAACAACGTCGCCATCCGCTACTGGTACGACGGTGGCCAGTTCGGCGCCGGCGTAGCTGTTGAAACCCTGGCTGACTCGGTCGGCACGAGCAGCGGCAGCGACAACGTTGGCATCAACGGCAAGGTCCAGTTCGCATTCGGCCCTGCTACCTTCGACGTTATCGGTTCGTATGACACCGCATATGAAGAAGGCACGATCCAGGCTCGCATCATCGCTGAACTCGGCCCGGGCTCGCTCCAGGCTGGTATCATCTACAACTCGGGTTACTCCAATTACTCGGCGCAGAGCGTTCTCTTCAACGATGCTTACGAATGGCAGGCTGTTGTTGCTTACGAAGCCAACGTAACGGACCGCTTCACCATCACCCCGGCATTCCAGTACGACTGGGATCACAACATCACGGGTGACGACGACTGGACCGTTGGCGTAACTGCCGGCTACCAGGTCACCGACAACCTGTCGACCCTCGCGACCGTCAACTACAACGACTCGCGTGACTCTGTCGGCGGCTTCCTCCGCCTGCAGCGCGACTTCTAATCTGATCTGACATCTGTCAGTGACGGGGAGCCCGGCTTTCGAGCCGGGCTCTTTTCGTTTCAAGCCGGCCGTTCGAAAATGCCGGTCCGGATGAAACGCATCGGGCGGCGGCCTCAATGGCGGTTGAGGAATTCGAGCAGCGGCGCCAGAATATCCGCCCGGTGGAGCAGGGGAACGTGCCCCTGACCCCGCGCCGTCAGGGCGAGGACGCCGGGGCGGCGCGCCATGGCGGCGAAAGTCCCGGCCGAGAGCAGCGCCGAGTGCTCGCCGCGAATGGCCAGAAGCGGCCCTTGCGCCAGCCGGTCGAATTGCGGCCAGAGGGTGGGAAGCGGTGCGTCGAAATCGATGGCGTCGAGCTGGAGCCGCAGCGCGGGATCGTAGTCCGCGGCAAGCCGGCCGTCCCGTTCCACATGGATCGCATGGGCCATGTCCAGCCAGTCGTCCGCCGCAAGCGCCGGGAAGCTCCTGCCGTGGAGAGCCCGAAGATCGTCTGCGGCGGCTTCGAAACTCGCCGGAGAGCGGGCTTGAGCGAGATAATCGCGGATCTCGCGCAATCCGGCCGCCTCGATCTGCGGGCCGATATCGTTGAGAACGGCGGCGGCGATCCGCTCCGGTTGCGTGGCCGCCAGCACATGCAGGATGAGGCCGCCGCGCGAACTGCCGATAAAGACGCAGCGGGGCAGGTCGAGCGCTTCGCAAAGCGCGACAAGGTCGCGGCATTCCGTGACGACGGTGTAATTTCCGGGATCGGCATCATATTGCGAACGCCCCCGGCCGCGATAGTCGACGGCGATCACCCGGCGCGGCGTCGTCGGATGCGTTGCGATCTGCCGGGCAAGATGGTGAAAATCGCGTGCATTACGGCTGAGGCCGGGCAGGCAGACGACGGGAAGGCGTGTCGTTTCTCCGTTTTCGGGAGCATAATCGCGGGCATGAAGCCGCAGGCCGTCTCCGGCGGAGACGTAGCGGTGTTCGAAGTCCTGCATCGGCGCGCCCCTTGCTGGCGGAAAGACGGTCTGGCGGCGGCGCGGTCCGGCGGCCGCCGTCAGCGACCCATCGTAAGGTCGTGCTGGATATCTGCAACCTGTCCCAGGCGGGCCTTGTAGATCTGGTAGTTCTCCATCACGCGCTGCACATAGCCGCGGGTTTCGGAAAACGGAATGCGCTCGATCCAGTCGACCACGGCGTCGACCGGTTTGCCACGGGGATCGCCGTAGCGGGCGATCCATTGCGGCACCCGGCGGGGGCCGGCGTTATAGGCGATGAAGGTCAGGACGTAGGAGCCGCCGAAATTGCTGATCTGTTCGCCGAGATAATGCGCGCCGAGCGTGGCGTTATAGGCGGCGTCGCTGGTCAGCCGTTCTTTCGAATAGGCAAGACTGTGCCGTTTCGCCACGCCCGCCGCCGTGCCGGGCATGAGTTGCAGCAGGCCGCGCGCGTCGGCCGGCGAGACGGCGGCCGGATTGAAGGCGCTCTCCTGCCGGGCGATGGCATAGGCAAGCGCCTTGCCGGAGCCGGCGATATCGGCGCTTTGGGGAATGACGCCGATCGGGAAGGCGAGGGCGGCGACGTCGATGCCGTTGGAAAAGGCGATCTTGCCGATTTGCAGCGAAAGCTGGTGGTTGCCGTCCCGCTCCGCTTCGGCGGTCAGCAGCGCCAGTTCGCCGGGATTGACGAGGTCGCGCGCCAGCGCGCGATAGAGGCTGTCGCCCCGCCAGCCGTGGCCGGCGGCCTTGAGCCGGGCAATCGCCTGCACGGCCTCGCGGGCGGAAAAGCGGGCGCGCTCCTCCGGCGATGGCTTCGGATAGGCGACGTCGAGCGTTTTTCGCCCGAGGCGCGCGGCGGCCAGCTGGCCGTAGAAGGTGCCGGGAAAAACCGCCGCCTTGGTGAAATAATCCTTTGCCTCGCCCGGACCGCCCTTTTCGGCCGCCCGTCCCAGCCAGTACCAAGCGCGCGAGACAGAAAGCGGCCGGCTCGAGGCTTGCAGGATCGCCCGGAAGTGCCTGGCCGCCGTTTCCGCCTCGCCAAGATCGCGCAGCGCATACCAGCCGGCGTGGAATTCCGCCTCGACGATGTCGGTGGGATCGTCCGCATGGTGGCGCGCCGCGACGCGATAGGCGTCGCGGTAATCGCCGAGATCGGCCAGTCCGCGGCTGATGATGCGCTGTTCGTTCCACCATGCGCCGGGATTGACGAGGCGGGCGGGATCGTCGGGCATCGCCACGAGAAGCTTTGCGGCCTCCCGATAGGCCTCCTTGTCGCGGAGGTGGCGGACGCGCAGAAACAGATAGGCGGGGTCGTCGGCCCAGCGCGCATCCACGGCGCCGATCAGGGCTTGCGCGTTCTTCGCCTGACGCAGCACGGCCGCCCAGGCGCGATAGAGCGATTGCGCCTTGCCGAGATCGCCGAAGCGGGCGGCCTGATCGATGCGGCCGCGATAAAGCAGCATCTCCATGCGCGCCTTGTGATCGGCCGCGGTCAGCAGGGGCGCAAGTTCATCGAGGATGCGGCTTTCGATATCCTTCGATAGCGGCTCCTTCAGCCAGTAGGAGCGCAGCACCTTGCCGGCGCGGGCGCTGTCGCCCGTCGCGACGAGGGCGCGGCAAAGGGCGATCGCCCCTTCCGCCGTTTCCGGCCGGGTCGTTCCGAAAGCGGCTATGGTGTCCCGGGCGGGCGGATTTTCCCGTGCGAGCGCCCGCTCGGAGTGGGCGCGCAGGGTCGCAAGGCCCGGCCAGCCCTTCAGTTCGCGCTGCGCGGCGGCGATTTCGAAGGACGGCACGCCCCTCTGTCCCGAAACGGCGATCGACCAGGTAAGGATATGCCGGTCGAGGCTTTTCAGAGGCAGCCGGTCGCGCGCGGCGAGCGCGGCGGCGGGGTCGCGGTTGGAAAGCGCGTCGAGCCCCGCCTTGAGGTCGGGGGCGACGGCCTGCGGCGGTTCGCCCCGGGCGATGGCGGCGGGGAAATCGCGTGCGGGCATTTCGGCGGCGAAGCCGAGCGGGGTGACCGCCGGCGTGCCGCTTTCCGCCTCGACCGGCGAGGGACGCAGCGCAAGCCCGGCCATGCCGGCAAGCAGTGTCGCGGAAAGGAGAAAAGCACTTTTCGAGATCATTTCATGTCCCGCGGTTCGGGGCGCGGCCGACATCGCGGGGCCTTGCTTTGACGATATCGTGTCCGGCTCGATCTTCGATAAACATTAATCCTTCGTTGTCTTAACGGAAGGTTACCTGTCATACTCACAAGCCCGTGAGGCCAGGCGGGGAGCAAAGGGCGCGAAGCCCGTTAAAATCGCCTGCCGCGCGCTTGCCGCAGAACTGTCACATGATTATTGTGCGGCAGTTTTTAACCATGGAATACGGCCAAAGCATGGGTGCCTCCGGGCGGCTCTGGTCTCAGGAGTTCTGGATGTTCAAGGGATCCATGCCCGCGCTCGTCACCCCGTTTTCCGAGGATGGGGCTGTCGACGAGGGTGCTTTCGCCGCTCATGTGGAATGGCAGATCAGCGAGGGCAGTCACGGCCTCGTGCCGGTCGGCACCACCGGGGAATCGCCCACCCTGTCGCATGACGAGCATAAACGCGTCGTGGAGCTTTGCGTCGAGGTCGCCGCCGGCCGCGTTCCGGTCATCGCCGGCGCCGGCTCCAACAATACCCGCGAGGCGATCGATCTGGCCCAGCACGCCGAAAAGGCCGGCGCGAACGCACTTCTCGTCGTCACGCCCTATTACAACAAGCCGACGCAGAAGGGGCTTTTCGCCCATTTCGCAGCGGTGGCCGAGAGCGTGAGCCTGCCGATCATCATCTACAACATTCCCGGCCGCTCGGTCATCGACATGACGCCGGAGACGATGGGCGCCCTGCACAAGGCGCATCCGGGCATCATCGGCGTGAAGGATGCGACGGGCCGGATCGAGCGTGTCTCGGAGCAGCGCATCGCCTGTGGCAGGGACTTCGTCCAGCTTTCCGGCGAGGATGCGACGGCGCTCGGCTTCAACGCCCACGGCGGCGTCGGCTGCATTTCGGTCACCGCCAATGTCGCGCCGCGGCTATGCGCGGAGTTCCAGCAGGCCCTGCTGTCGGGCGATTTCACCAAAGCGCTCGACTATCAGGACCGGCTGATGCCGCTGCATAAGGCGATCTTCCTCGAACCGGGCGTCTGCGGTGCGAAATACGCTCTCCATCGGACCCGCCGCATGGGGCGCACCGTGCGGTCGCCGCTGCTGTCGGCGCTGGAACCCGCCACCGAGGCGGCCATCGACGTGGCGCTGCGCCATGCCGGGCTGTTGAACTGACCATGGCGACCAAGGCGCGTCCCACGACGGTCGGGAAGGTTGTGGCGGAAAACCGCAAGGCCCGCCACAACTACGAGATCATGGATACCTACGAGGCCGGTCTCGTCCTGACCGGCACGGAGGTCAAGTCCCTGCGCGAGGGCAAGGCCAATATCGCCGAATCCTACGCGTCCGACGAGGGCGACGAAATCTGGCTGATCAACTCCTATCTGCCGGAGTATCTGCAAGCCAACCGCTTCAATCACGAGACCCGCCGGCGGCGCAAGCTGCTGTTGTCCAAGCGGGAGATCAACCGGCTGCGCGCGGCGATCAACCGCGAGGGCATGACGCTCGTGCCGTTGCGCATCTATTTCAACGATCGCGGCCGGGCGAAGCTGGAACTGGCGCTGGCCAAGGGCAAGAAGCTGCACGACAAGCGGGAAACCCAGAAGGAACGCGACTGGAACCGGCAGAAGGCGCGGCTGCTGCGCGACAAGGGCTGAGGCGGAGGCCGGGCTGCGTCTTGCCGTCAGGCGGGCTTGCGGAGGCCCGTTTCAGAACTGTTCGTAAAACTGGCTGATCACCGAGGGGCGGGCGGGTCCGGCCGCTTCCGCGCCCTTGCCGGCGTTTATCTGCATCAGCGAGGACATGATCGCTTCGAGCGCCCGGCTTTCCACCGGAATGCGGCCGGGAGCGGGGTGCTCGTCGATCACCCGCACCTGCGATATCCGGGAAACCGGCTCTTGCGGCGAGAGAAGCGACGCGACCTGCGCGGCCGGCGGCAGGAGGCCCGCCGATCGGGTGGACAGGGGGGCGGCAGGCAGGCGTTCGACTGCGGTCGCCGGCGCCTTGTGCGCGGTCGCCATTATGAATGTGCCGTTGCTGCGCGATATCGCGTCCATCATTGCCCGATTGTCCCGATGCGAGGAAAGTGCCCGTCCACCGATCCGCAGTAGCAGCAGTCTGTTGACGAAAGCCGAGCGGCCGCGCTGCAATTTGATTTAAAGCTTAACGATCGGTGTGCGGACGGAAAACCGCTTCACACTTTCCCCTGTCCCGCGCTAGTCGGCTTCGTCCTCGTCGGGGTCGGCGGTCCGTGCCGGCCGCTCGGAGGGGTCGCGGCCGATTTCCGCCTTCAGCGATGCCAGATCGATGAAGTAATCGGCCTGGCGGCGCAGGTCGTCGGCGATCATCGGCGGTTGCGTTTGCAGCGTCGAGACGACGGAAACCTTGCGACCCTTGCGTTGCAGCGCCTCCACCAGCGTGGTGAAATCGCCGTCGCCCGAAAAGATCACCAGATGGTCGACGCTCACCGACTGCTCCATGGCGTCGATGGCGAGTTCGATATCCATGTTGCCCTTGATCTTGCGGCGGCCGAGCGAGTCGGTGAACTCCTTGGCGGGTTTGGTGACGACCTTGTATCCGTTGTAGTCGAGCCAGTCGATCAACGGCCGGATCGAGGAATATTCGTGGTCCTCGACCAGCGCCGTATAATAATAGGCGCGCAGCAGATAGCCGCGTTTCTGGAAGGCTTTCAGCAGCTTCCGGTAATCGATGTCGAAGCCGAGCGCGCGCGACGCTGCGTAAAGATTGGCGCCGTCGATGAAAAGGGCGATTTTCTCGCGGGAGTCGAACATGGAACGCATTCCTTGCAAAGGGATTGAAGGGCAAATTGTTTCGCGGCGGGAAATTGCCGCTTCCGATCGCAACGCGTGCGGTTGCATTACCTCTTCTTCATATACAGTTCATTTAGGGCAGGTGCAGTTCCTTTCCAATCAAATCCGGGTTGAGCACGCCTTTTTCCCGTCCGGAGACGGGCCTGCACGCGGCTGCGGGGCGATGCCTGTGGAGCGTGCGGGCAGGAAAAACTTGAATTTTCGTTCCATTGATAGTATCCGGCGGGGGACTTCCTGAAATTCTCGACCATAAAGGACAGGCAATGGCCCGTGTCACCGTTGAAGATTGCATTGACAAGGTGGACAACCGCTTCGAGCTGGTTCTCCTTGCCAGCCATCGCGCCCGCCTCATCTCGCAGGGCGCGGCCATCACCATCGACCGCGATAACGATAAGAACCCGGTGGTCGCGCTGCGCGAGATCGCCGACGAGACCCTTTCGCCAGGCGACCTCAAGGAAGACCTGATCCATTCGCTGCAAAAGCATGTGGAAGTGGACGAGCCGGAACCCGATCCGGCAAGCCTTGCGGGCGACGAACCGGATGCCGGTTTCGCCGCCGCCGAGGATGGCGACGACCAGCCGGAGGCGATCGCTTTCGACCGCATGTCGGAAGAAGAGCTTCTGGCCGGTATCGAAGGTCTGGTGCCGCCGGAAAAAAGCGACGATTTCTGATTTCGGTCTTTACCGAAGTCCTTGATATTGCGAATGTTGGTGCGCCCCTGAACGAGGGGCGCATTTTTTTGTTTGCCCGCCTGCCGGGACAGGAGCCGACCGAGGATGATGCGTCAATATGAACTCGTCGAACGGGTTCAGAAATACAAGCCCGATGCCAATGAGGCCTTGCTGAACAAGGCCTATGTCTATGCGATGCAAAAGCATGGCCAGCAGAAGCGGGCAAGCGGCGACCCCTATATCTCCCATCCCCTCGAAGTCGCCGCCATCCTCACCGAAATGCGCCTCGACGAGTCGACCATCGCGGTCGCGCTGCTGCACGATACGATCGAGGACACGAGCGCCACGCGCGCGGAGATCGACGAACTGTTCGGCGAGGATATCGGCGCGCTGGTCGAGGGGCTGACCAAGATCAAGAAGCTCGACCTCGTCTCCAAGAAGGCCAAGCAGGCTGAAAACCTGCGCAAGCTGCTTCTGGCCATTTCCGACGATGTGCGCGTTCTGCTGGTCAAGCTGGCCGACCGGTTGCACAACATGCGCACGCTCGACCATATGTCGCCGGAAAAGCGCGCCCGTATTTCCGAAGAGACGATGGACATCTATGCGCCGCTTGCCGGCCGCATGGGCATGCAGGACCTGCGCGAGGAACTGGAGAACCTTTCCTTCCGCCACATCAACCCCGAGGCCTATGAGACCGTCACCCGCAAGCTGAAGGAATTGTCGGAGCGCAACGAGGGCCTGATCCGCAAGATCGAGCAGGAACTCGACGAGCTGCTGGCCGCCAACGGGCTTGCCGAGGCGCAGGTCACCGGCCGGCAGAAGACGCCCTATTCGGTATTCCGCAAGATGCAGTCGAAGTCGCTCTCCTTCGAGCAGCTTTCCGACGTCTACGCCTTTCGCATCATCGTCGGCGATATTCCCGCCTGTTACCGCGCGCTCGGCATCGTCCATACGCGCTGGCGCGTCGTGCCCGGCCGCTTCAAGGATTATATCTCCACGCCGAAGCAGAACGACTACCAGTCGATTCACACCACCATCGTCGGCCCGTCGCGCCAGCGCATCGAGTTGCAGATCCGCACGCAGCGCATGCATGAGATCGCCGAATACGGCATCGCCGCCCATTCGCTCTACAAGGACGGTGAAAACGGCGAGAGCGATTCTCCCCATTCCAACGCCTATGCGTTGCTGCGCCGGACCATCGAATCGCTGGCGGAAGGCGACAACCCGGAGGAATTCCTGGAGCATACCAAGCTCGAACTCTTCCAGGACCAGGTGTTCTGCTTCACGCCGAAGGGACAGTTGATCAACCTGCCGCGCGGCGCCACGCCCATCGATTTCGCCTATGCGGTGCATACCAACGTCGGCGACACCTGCGTCGGCGCGAAGATCAACGGCCGCATCATGCCGCTCGTCACCCGCCTCAACAACGGCGACGAGGTGGAGATCATCCGCTCCGGCATTCAGGTGCCGCCGCCCGCCTGGGAGGAGATCGTCGTCACCGGCAAGGCGCGCGCCGCCATCCGGCGCGCCACCCGCGCCGCCGTGCGCAAGCAGTATTCCGGTCTCGGCTACCGCATTCTGGAGCGCACCTTCGATCGGGCCGGCAAGAGCTTCTCGCGCGAAGGGCTGAAGCCCGTCCTGCACCGGCTGGGACAGAAGGACGTGGAAGACGCGATCGCCGCCGTCGGGCGCGGCGAACTCTCCTCGCTCGATGTGCTGCGCGCGGCCTTCCCCGATTACCAGGACGAGCGGGTGACCGTGAAGCCGAGCCCCGACGACGGCTGGTTCAACATGCGCAGCGCCGCCGGGATGGTCTTCAAGCTGCCGGGCCGCACCAAGGCGGCCCTCGAAGATCAGGAGCAGTCCGGCGCGGGGCCGGAGGCGCTGCCGATCCGTGGCCTGTCCGGCAATGCCGAGGTGCACTTTTCGGCGGGCGGCGCGGTTCCGGGCGACCGGATCGTCGGCATCATGGAGAAGGGCAAGGGCATCACCATCTATCCGATCCAGTCGCCGGCGCTCCAGCGATTCGACGACGAGCCGGAGCGCTGGATCGACGTGCGCTGGGATCTCGACGAGGCCAACAACACGCGCTTCATGGCCTGCATCATCATCAATGCGCTGAACGAGCCGGGCACGCTTGCCGAAGTGACGCAGACGATCGCCACCAGCGATATCAACATTCGCTCGATGTCGATGACCCGGGTCGCCGCCGATTTCACCGAAGTCGAGATTCATCTGGAAGTCTGGGACCTGCGGCAACTGAACCAGTTGCTCGGCCATCTCAAGGAATTGCAATGCGTTTCGACGGTGGAGCGCGTCTTCGAGTAGGCATTCCATGCGAAATCGGGCAGGCTTGCGGCAATTGAGGCAAGTCTGCCTAATTTTTGACCAGTCGATATGCGCAGGACGCATGGCTGGTCTTGTATAGTGGCGCTGGTTTCGGAGCGCCGTCACGCCTATCTTCAGCATCGGGAGGTCAAACAGGAAAGGTTTGACAATGTTGAAGCAAATCAGGAATTTCACGCGCGCTCTTCGTATCCCGACCACGGCAGAACGCGAAATGGCCTATCTGAACGGCGCCGTCGACCGGGTCGACCTGGAATATCGCCAGCGTCAGATCGACCGTGGCCTGTTCCGCATGCCCTACTGAGTAGCCGCGAGCGGGTGGCGCAGCCTGCCTGTGCCACGGTTCGCTTGCGCGGCGCCTCTTCCGGCCGCCAGTTCCGGTCCCGGTTCAGGCCCCGGTTGCGGGCATTGAATTGACATGTGCGGATCGGCTATGTCTGGACCATGTTGTTCAGACGGAAAAAACAGCCCCGATGGCAAGAGCGTGTGCGCGAATTCCTTTGGCCGCGCAAGGGATTGACGCGTCCGCTGCGCTATCTGGCCAAGCGCATCCTGCGCCTGTCGGCCAGTCCCCATTCCGTCGCCGCCGGTGTCGCGGCCGGCACCTTCTCCGCCTTTACCCCGCTTTTCGGTTTCCACGCCCTTCTGGCGCTGGCGCTCGCCTGGCTCTTGTCCGGCAATCTGATCGCCGCGGTTCTGGCGACGGCCATCGCCAATCCCGTGACGATCCCGATCATCATGCTCGCCACCTTGCGGGTGGGGGAGGGATTGCTCGGCGGTGAAAGCGCCCGCACGCTCTCGACGGCCGAATTGCTCGACCGCTTCGAGCATCTACGCCTTTCGGAATTGTGGGCGCCGCTCCTGAAGCCGATGTTCGCCGGATCGCTCACCCTCGGTTTCGGGGCTGCGTCCGTCGCCTACGGCGGCACGCGCATCGCGGTGAGCGCCTTCGCCACGCGCCGCCGGGCGCGCATTCTGGCGCGCGCCGCCCTGCCGCCGGCCCATTCGACAACCGGGGCCGCCCCCCTTCCACCGCACGGAGACGACAACCCATGATCATCGGAATTGGCAGCGACCTCATCGACATCCGCCGGGTGGAGAAATCGCTCGAACGCTTCGGCACGCGCTTCACCGAGCGCTGCTTCACCGAGATCGAGCGGGCGAAGTCCGATGGCCGGCGCAATCGCGCCGCCTCCTACGCCAAGCGCTTCGCGGCCAAGGAGGCCTGTTCCAAGGCGCTTGGAACGGGGCTGGCGCAGGGCGTTTTCTGGAAGGACATGGGCGTCGTCAATCTTCCCGGCGGCAAGCCGACGATGCGCCTGACCGGCGGCGCTCTGGAGCGGCTGAACGCGCTTGTCCCCGCAGGCCATGAGCCGCGCATCCATATCACGATCACCGACGATCATCCGCTGGCGCAGGCTTTCGTCATCATCGAGGCGGTCGCGGCCTGAGGTTCCGGCCGGAAACCGTCTTTTTCATGCTTTCGATTTCCAATGGACGTCCTTTGATCTATAGAGGGCCGCATGTTCGCAGATAAGGAAAAATCCCGCGTGGCAGAGAAGAGTGACAAGGCCGGGGGCGGCCTTTGGGAAAACGTGAAAGTCATCGTCCAGGCGCTTCTGCTCGCCGTGGTGATCCGAACGATCCTGTTCCAGCCCTTCACCATTCCCTCCGGTTCGATGATGCCGACGCTTCTGGTGGGCGACTACCTGTTCGTCAACAAGTTCTCCTACGGCTATTCCCGCTATTCGCTGCCGTTCTCGCCGAACCTGTTTTCCGGCCGTATCTTCGCAAGCGAGCCCGACCGCGGCGATATCGCGGTTTTCCGCTTCCCGCCCAATCCGGATATCGACTACATCAAGCGCGTCGTCGGGCTGCCCGGCGACCGCGTGCAGATGCGCGACGGGGAACTCTACATCAACGGTGAAGTGGTGAAGCGCGAGGCCGACGGTCTCTTCCGCGCCGACGACCAGTATGATACCGGCGAGCCGATCCCGATCTTCCGCGAGACGCTGGATACCGGCGTTTCCTATGACACGCTCGACACCCGCCCCGGCACCATTGGCGACAACACCCGCGAATTCCTCGTGCCCGAGGGCCACTATTTCATGATGGGCGACAACCGGGACAATTCTGCCGACAGCCGTTTCGACGTCGGCTTCGTTCCGGCTGAAAATCTCATCGGCCGCGCCAGCCTGATTTTCTTCTCGCTCGGCAACGACACCGCCTTCCGCGAAATCTGGAAATGGCCGACGAACCTTCGCTGGGACCGCCTGTTCAAGGTGGTTGAATGAAAGGCGCCAAACCGCTGAACGAGGCGAACCGCACGCTGCTCGAAGCCGAGATCGGCTATGTCTTCAAGGAGCAGGAGCGCCTCGATCGTGCCGTCACCCACTCGAGCGCCCGTCCCGGCAAGGACGTGAACTACGAGCGGCTGGAATTCCTCGGCGACCGGGTGCTCGGGCTCTGTGTCGCCGAACTGCTTTTCCTCACCTTCCGCGACGCGAAGGAAGGGGAATTGTCGGTGCGCCTCAACCAGCTCGTCAGCGCCGAAAGCTGTGCGATGGTGGCCGATGCCCTGGGCCTGCATCGTTTCATCCGCACGGGCGCGGACGTGAAGAAACTGACCGGCAAGGCGATGCTCAACGTGCGTGCCGATGTGGTGGAGGCGCTGATCGCCGCCATCTATCTCGATGGTGGGCTGGAGGCCGCCCGCGCTTTCATCCTGCGCAACTGGGAGGGCAGGGCGGCGCGCGCCGAGGGCGCGCGGCGTGACGCCAAGACGGAGTTGCAGGAGTGGGCCCACGCCCGTTTCGCCACGACCCCCGTCTACCGGGTGGCGGAGCGCTCCGGCCCGGATCACGACCCGCTCTTCACCGTCACGGTCGAGATTGCGGGCGCTGCCCCGGAAACGGGTCGTGACCGCTCGAAAAGGGCCGCCGAACAGGCGGCCGCAACCAGGGTGCTCGAACGCGAAGGCGTTTGGCGCAAGGCCGATACGGCGGATTGACGATATGACAGAGAACAACGACATGGCCGCCGAAGGCGCTTCCGGAGAAGCCGGCGCGACGCACTCGGGTTTCGTCGCGCTGATCGGCGCCACGAATGCCGGCAAATCGACGCTGGTGAACCGCCTCGTCGGCGCGAAGGTGACGATCGTCAGTCACAAGGTGCAGACGACGCGGGCCATCGTGCGCGGCATCGCGATCCACAACAATGCGCAGATCGTCTTCATGGATACCCCCGGCATTTTCAAGCCGCGCCGCAGGCTCGACCGCGCCATGGTCACCACGGCCTGGGGCGGGGCGAAGGATGCGGATTTCATCCTGTTCCTGATCGACGCCGAGCGCGGCCTGAAGGGCGATGCCGAGACGATCCTGGAGGGTCTGAAGGAGGTGCCGCAGCGCAAGGTGCTGGTGCTCAACAAGGTCGACCGGGTGAAGCCCGAGGACCTGCTGAAGCTTGCCGCCGCCGCCAATGACGCCATTTCCTTCGAGCGCACCTTCATGGTCTCGGCGCTCAACGGCTCGGGCTGCGACGACGTGATGGACTATCTGGCGGAAGCCTTGCCGGAAGGCCCCTGGTACTATCCCGAAGACCAGATCTCCGACCTGCCGATGCGCCAGCTTGCCGCCGAGATCACGCGCGAGAAGCTGTTCCTCCGCCTGCATCAGGAATTGCCCTATTCCTCTCATGTCGAGACGGAGAGCTGGGAGGAGCGCAAGGACGGTTCGGTGCGTATCGAACAGGTGATCTACGTCGAGCGCGACAGCCAGAAGAAGATCGCGCTCGGCCGCAACGGCGAGGCGATCAAGGCGATCTCCATGGCCTCGCGCAAGGAGCTTTCGGAAATCCTGGAGCAGCCCGTCCATCTGTTCCTGTTCGTGAAGGTACGGGAAAACTGGGGCGACGATCCCGCGCGTTTCCGTGAGATGGGGCTCGATTTCCCCACCTCGTGAAGACGGCTGCCGTCTTCAGGCGCGCATCCGGCCGGCGTCGGCCGCCGCCGTTTCGCGGGCCTGCGTCATCAGCCGTTGCATCGCCCAGACGCCGATGTCCTCCAGGCCGAGCGGCTGGGTGATCAGGTAGCCCTGATAGAGATCGCAGCCCGCCGCCGCCAGCAGCGTCATCTTCTCCGGCGTGTCGACGCCTTCGGCGACCACCGACATGTCCTGGGCATGGCAAAGCGCGATCAGCGCCCTCAGGGTCGGCAGGGAAGCGCCGATCGCCAGGCTGTCGACGAGAGAGCGGTCGAGCTTGATGGTGTCGGCCGGATATTCGATGATCTGCTGCACCGAGGTATAGCCGGCGCCGAAATCGTCGATCGAGATGCGGAAACCGCGAGCCCGCAGCACCTCGATATTGCGGCTGAGCTGCTCGCCGAGCTTGACGGCGAAGGTTTCCGTCAGCTCGATCTCGATGGAGCGCGGATCGACGCCGTGCCGGTCGACGCAGGCGCAGAAATGGTCGCTGATCGATTTCGTATAGAGTTCCGCCGACGAGATATTGATGCAGAGGATGGTGTCCGGTCCGAAGAGCTTCTTGAGATGGCCGCATTCGGCCATGGCGCGGTCTATCACCCACCAGTCGATCTTGCTGAACAGGCCCGTCGTCTCCGCGATCGGGATGAATTCGTCCGGCGTCACCTGGCCGAGCGTGGGCGACGTCCAGCGCAGCAGCGCCTCGCATCCCGTGACTTTCCCATGGCCGTCGACGATGGGCATGTAGAAGAGATCGAACTCCTCGTCGGGATCGAGCACGCGCAGTTCTTCCTCGATGCGGCGCTGGCGGGTGCGCCGGGAATGCAGCGAACGCGAATAGCGCGCCGAACGGTTCTTGCCGAGCGATTTCGCCTGATACATGGCGGCGTCCGCATTGGCGAGAAGTTCGGGAAGCGTGCCGGCATCCTCCGGATAGGTGGCGATACCGATGCTGGCGGTCACCGGGTAGGATTTATCGAGCACCGAGAACCCCTCGGCGAAGAGATCGAGGATGGCGTTGGAGATTTCGGCGAGCACGCCGGCCCCGGGCCGGTTGTGCAGCATGATGGCGAACTCGTCGCCGGAAAGCCGGGCGAAAAGTCCTTCCGGCAGGTTCCTGGCCCGGATGATCGGCGTGACGATGGCGGAGACGCGGACGGCCATGGTCTTGAGCAGTTCGTCGCCGACCTTGTGGCCGTGCTTGTCGTTGACGAACTTGAAATTGTCCACGTCGATGAAGAACAGCGCGCAGCCGGTCTGCGCCGTTGCGGCTTCTTCCAGGAGCTGGATGGAGCGGAGGTTGAAATGTTCGCGGTTGCTGATGCCCGTCAGCGTATCGGTCCAGGAGGCGTTGCGTACGAGGTCGAAGGAATGCAGCGAGGTGTCGTGCAGGCGCTTGACGTTGGCCGACAGCCGGCCGATCTCCCCGGCCTCGCTGGTTTCCGGCAGAACCGCGAGATTGCCGTCCATCACGTCGGTCAGGCGGCGGTCGAGGCGGGCGATCGGTTCGGTGATGTAGCGGCGGACCAGATAGAGCACGAGGCCGATGGTGCACAGGCTGAGCGCCAGCGCGCCGAGCGCCAGCAGCGATTTCAGCGTGCCGAGACGCTGATCGAGGTAGCCGGGTTGCGGCGTCAGCCGGATGAACAGGCGCGGACTGAGGGTGGCGGTCGCCGAAAGCGTTCCCTCCGCTGCAAGCGGATGCAGGGAGATTTCCAGCGGTGCGCCATATTCTTTCTCCAGCGTTTCCTTCATCTGGAGAAAAGGGACAGGCCGCACGGCGGTCTGGATCAGGATCGAATCCTTCTTGGCGCTCGCCACCGGGCGGTTGAAGGTCAGGGGATCGATGAACTCCGAATGGACGATCAGTGGCTCGATGCCCTGCATGTCGAGATAGGTCCAGTGGGAAATGCGCGGACTGTCGATAATGGCGCGGGCATGTTCCGTCTGTTGCGGGGTGATCTGGGCGAAGGGATCGTCGCTGTTTTCGTAATAGTAGTCGACCGTGTCCGGCGGTCGGATGATGGCGACGGAAACGAATTTCCTGCGGTCGTTGGTGAGCGAGGTGATGCTTTGTTGCAGGCGCACGCCGAGCGCGTTGCTGCGATAGCTGGCGTTGGGCTCGTTGACGAAGAGGCGCACGGCGTTGCCCTCGACCAGCGAATTGATCAGGCTGCGGTTCTGCGTCACTTCATTCTGGAAGAGGGCGTTCAGCAGGCCCATCTGCTGCCATAGCCGTGCCCGTTCGAGACCGAGGACGGAGGTGCTTTGCACGAAATAGATCAGCGCGGCGGCAAGCACGTAGCCCGCCAGAATGACCGGAAAGATGAGGGCGAGGGCGCGTTTATCGAGCGTCACTGAACTGGGCCAAGCTGCTGAGGATGCGCCGTCGGGCCTGCACCGAGTGAACGGTCAGTTCCTGCTGGAACTGGCTTCTCGCCAGGATTTCCGGGGCGGCATAGATTTCGGGATCGGAGCGGATGTGCTCCGGGATGAGGGCGAGCGCGGCCTTGTTGGGCGTCGGCATGCTGAGATGGAGGGCGTTCTTCGCGGCGTTCTTCGCGCTGGAGATGAAGTCGACGAGGCGCTGCGCATCCGGCTTGTTTTTCGAGCGTTCGTTGACGGAGATGCAGTCGAGCCACGAAAGCGTTCCCTCGGTCGGCACGACGTAGCGCCAGATCCCGGGTGTTCCCGCCTTTTCGTTGAGCACGTGCTGGTCGCCGCTGTAGCCGAGCGCCATATAGATGTGCGGGCCGTGGGTGGGGCTCTGGATCGAGGTGATGACGTAGTTGTAGGTCAGCACATAGGGCGACTGCGCCTTCATCAGCGCATAGGCTTCGCGCAGCGACTCGTCGTCATTGGCGTTGACGGATTTGCCGAGCATGACCAGCGGCGCGACGAAGGCTTCGGCATGATCGTCATACATGGCGATATGGCCGCGCAGCCCCTCGGCGGGGCGCATCAGGTCCGCCCAGGAACCGGGCGAGGGCGAAACCATGTCGGAGCGGTAGAGAATGCCCATCGTGCCCCACAGATAGGGCAGGCCGTAGCCGCCGCAGCGGCTGATCCATTCCTCCGGATAGTCGGCGGCGGACGCCAGTTCCTGCGTGTCGAGCGGTGCGAGAATGCCGCGCTTGCCGTAAAGGCGCGCGCCGTTCTCGCTGCTGACCACCACGTCGACATTGCTGGAGGGATCGGAAAGAATCTTGTCGCGGGCGTCGCCGCTGTCGTAATAGGTCTGTCGCACTTCGATACCGGTTTCCGTCGTGAAATCGACGAGGATCTGCGGATCGAGATAGGCTTCCCAGATCAGCAGGTTGACGGGATTCGCAAGGGCGGGAGCGCTGACGGTGAGCGCGCCGAGCGACACTGCTGCAAGAAATGCGCTTCGCATCCGATCCCCGTCCTCCCCGACATGACCTGGAGGAACGATAGGGACCAACACTTTAGGAATTGTTACAACCGGCAGGCAGGCGGCGTCTTCGCCGCGCCCGCGATGCGCGAAGCGGCCGGCGTCCCGGACATGCGATACCTGTGGACTTGCCCCGGCTGGGCGGTTGGCGCGCCCGACCGGCCGCACTATGGTCGCCACCCGCGCGCCAACCGCAGAGGAATACGCCATGGCCCCGACATCGATGAAGATCGCGAACCTGATCGCCGCAGAGATCAGGGCGACCGCCGCCCAGGTGTCCGCCGCGGTCGGGCTTATCGACGAGGGGGCGACGGTTCCCTTCATCGCGCGCTACCGCAAGGAAGTGACCGGCGGCCTTGACGATACGCAGCTTCGCACGCTGTCCGAACGGCTCGGCTATCTGCGCGAGCTGGAGGCGCGGCGCGGCTCCATCCTCGAGTCCATCGCCGGGCAGGGCAAGCTGACGGACGAGCTTGCCGCCAGGATCGCCGCCGTTACGACCAAGGCGGAACTGGAGGATATCTATCTGCCCTATAAGCCGAAGCGTCGCACCCGGGCGGAGATCGCCCGCGAACGCGGCCTTGGTCCGCTTGCCGAACAGATCCTCGCCGACCGGGCCGTGGCGCCGGCGGAGCTTGCCGGAAAATTCCTCTCCGACGATGTGCCGACCGTCAAGGCGGCGCTGGAAGGCGCCCGCGACATCGTCGCCGAACAGATCGCCGAGAATGCCGATCTGCTGAAGCGGCTGCGCGATTACATGAAGGACAATGCCGTGCTGCGCGCCCGCGTGGTGGAGGGCAAGCAGGACGCCGGCGCGAAATTCTCCGACTATTTCGATCACACCGAACGCTGGGCGACGGTGCCGGGCCATCGCGCGCTCGCCATGCTGCGCGGCTGGAACGAGGAGGTGCTGTCGGTCGACATCGTCGTCGACCAGGACAATACGGAGCCGGTAAAGCCCGTCGAGCGCATCATGGCCGCCTTCCATGCGCTCGGCACCAAGCCCGGTGACGGATGGCTTGCGGAGGTGATCGGCTGGACCTGGCGGGTCAAGCTTTCCCTGTCGCTCTCGCTGGATCTGATGCGCGAGATGCGTGAACGGGCGGAAGAGGAGGCGATCGGCGTCTTCGCCCGCAATCTGAAGGACCTTCTGCTCGCCGCGCCCGCCGGAACGCGCGCCACGATGGGGCTCGATCCGGGGATCCGCACCGGCGTCAAGGTCGCCGTCGTCGACAATACCGGCAAGCTGGTCGATGCGACGACGGTCTATCCCTTTCCGCCGAGAAACGACGTGCGCGGCGCGCAGGCGGACCTTGCCGGCCTCATCCGCAAGCACAAGGTGGAACTGATCGCCATCGGCAACGGCACCGGTAGCCGCGAGACGGAGAGGCTCGTTGCAGACATGCTGGCGCAACTGCCCGCGCCCAAACCCACCAAGGTCATCGTTTCGGAGGCCGGCGCATCCGTCTATTCCGCCTCGGAAACGGCGGCGGCGGAATTTCCCGGCCTCGATGTCTCGCTGCGCGGGGCCGTCTCCATCGCCCGTCGCTTGCAGGACCCGCTTGCCGAACTCGTCAAGATCGAGCCGAAGTCGATCGGCGTCGGCCAGTATCAGCACGATGTCGATCAGGGCCGGCTCGGCCGTTCGCTGGATGCGGTGGTGGAGGACGCAGTGAATGCCGTCGGCGTCGACCTGAATACGGCGTCCGCCTCGCTGCTCGCCCGCGTTTCCGGCCTTGGCAGGTCCTCGGCCGAAGCGATCGTGGCGCATCGCGACGCCAATGGTCCTTTCGAAAGCCGGAAGGAACTGATGAAGGTCTCCCGTCTCGGTGCGCGCACCTTCGAGCAATGCGCGGGCTTCCTGCGCATCGCCAACGGCAAGGAGCCGCTCGACGCGTCCTCGGTCCATCCCGAAGCCTATGGCGTCGCCAAGAAGATCGTCGCGGCCTGCGGCCGGGACGTGCGCGCGCTGATGGGCGACAGCGCGACGCTGAAGCGGCTCGATGCCGCGCTCTTCGTCGACGAACGCTTCGGCCTGCCGACGGTGAAGGATATTCTTGCGGAACTCGAAAAACCCGGTCGCGACCCGCGCCCCGAATTCAGGACCGCGACCTTTGCCGACGGTGTCGACGACATCAAGGACCTGAAAGCCGGCATGCTGCTGGAAGGCACGGTGACGAATGTCGCCGCCTTCGGCGCTTTCGTCGATATCGGCGTGCATCAGGACGGGCTCGTCCACGTCTCGCAACTCGCCGACCGCTTCGTCAAGGATCCGCACGAGGTGGTGAAGGCCGGCGATGTGGTGAAGGTGCGGGTCACCGAGATCGATGTCGCGCGCAAGCGCATCGGCCTTTCCATGCGCAAGGACGGTGGCGCGCCGGCCGCCCGTGACACCGATTCCCGCAACGACCGCAATTCGTCGGCAAGGCAGAAGCACGGCCAAAAGCCGTCTCCGAAGCAGCCCGCCGCATCACAGGGCGCGCTGGGGGCGGCGCTCGCCGAGGCCCTGAAGCGGAAATAGGCTCCGGCTGCTTGCGGTCCGGCCGCCTCAGATGGCGGCGCGCGGCATGATGCCGTCGTAGGCGGCCACGGGCGCGGGGTCCTCGATCGGTCGTTCGTGTTGCTGCACCACGACCCGGCTTCCCGGCGGCACGCGGCCGTAAAGATCGATGATATCCTGATTGAACAGGCGGATGCAGCCGCTCGACACCGCCTTGCCGATCGTCCAGGCTTCGGTGGTGCCGTGGATGCGGAACAGCGTGTCCCTGCCGTCCTGGAAGAGATAGAGCGCGCGTGGTCCAAGCGGGTTGGTCGGCCCCGGCTCCATGCCGCCGGCCAGGGGGCCGTAGCGTTCCGGTTCGCGGGCGATCATGTTCTGCGTCGGTGTCCAGCGCGGCCATTCCGCCTTGCGGCCAACGCGCGCCGTGCCTTCGAACTCCAGCCCGGCCTTGCCGACGCCGATGCCGTAGCGCATCGCCATGCCGCCTTCCTGCACCAGATAAAGGAAACGGTTTTGCGTATCGATGACGATGGTGCCCGGCGGCTCCGCCGTCTGATAGGGCACGACCTGACGGAAATATTTCGGATCGACCTTGCGGATGTCCATGGCCGGCAGCGGGAAGCGTTCGTCCGGCTGCGGCCCGTACATCGTGAGATACATGGGATCCGGCCCCTTCTTCCGGGGCGGCTGATGCGTGGTGACGCATCCGGCCAGAATGGCGGCGAGGGAGAGAAGAGCAAGGCTGCGCAGCGCAAGGCGGCTGCGGGTCGCGGACACACACATCAGTCGGGCACCTGGGTTCTTGAAGACTGTTTGGAAACGGCGGTACGACCGTTCGGATGGTTATTCAAGCGCAAAGCCGGCAAGTGCTTGGCGAGAAGAAAGCAAAATTGTGGCAAGCCCCAGGTGTGCCCGCCGGGCCACGCGACCTTCTGCCGCAGGCTGCGCGCGCCCACGCTTGCCGCTCCCGTCGCAAGGGCGTATGGCAGGGCAATGCAATGGAGTGATGAGGCCATCGTTCTGGGCGTGCGGCGCCACGGCGAGACATCGGTGATCGCCGAGGTGATGACGCGTGGGCGCGGGCGCCATCTCGGCATGGTGCGCGGCGGCCGCTCGCGCACCATGCAGCCGGTTCTCCAGCCGGGCAATTCCGTGGAGGTGACCTGGCGGGCCCGCCTCGACGAGCATCTGGGCGAATTCCGCATCGAGCCCGTGGAACTGCGCGCCAGCCGGCTGATGGAGACGGCGACCGCCGTCTACGGCGTGCAGGCGATGGCGGCGCTCTTGCGTTTCCTTCCCGAACGCGATCCGCATCCGCATCTTTATGAGGCGCTTGCCGTCATCCTGGAGCATCTGCACGAACCGGCCGAGGCGGGGGAGCTTCTCATCCGCTTCGAGCTTGCGGTTTTGAACGATCTCGGTTTCGGGCTCGATCTGTCGCGATGCGCCGCGACGGGCGGGCAGGAGGATCTCTGCTACGTCTCGCCGAAATCCGGCCGCGCCGTTTCGCGCGATGCCGGCGCGCCCTGGGCCGACCGCATGCTGGCGCTGCCGGCGTTCCTCGGTGAAGAAAGCCGGCACGCCGCCGACAGGGCGGCGCTTGCGGAGGGCTTCCGGCTGACCGCCTTTTTCCTGAACCGCCATGTCTGCGAACCGCGCGGACTGGAACTGGCCAGTTCCCGGGAGGGTTTTGTGCAGGCGGCGCTGAAGGCGCTTGCATCTCCGGTGGAAAAGACCGCCTGAGACGCGTCTGCGTTTGGCCTTCGGCAAAAAACGGATACTCTTTCCGCCCTGTCCCTGTCGTCGGTCCGCCGTTGCGGATCGTATCGCGCCGGAGTCGCAATGCTCGATATTCTTTCCCTCGTTGCGCTCGGCGTGGCGCTCTTTACCCTCAACGCCCAACGCGGCAGCGCCGAGAAGATGGCGGCGGAAATCCGCCGGCTGGCGCGCGAGGTCGAAATGCTGAAGGGGAGCGGCGCGGCGCTGGCGGAAGAGCCGGCGGCCAGCGCCGAGCCACAGGCCGCAGAGGCGGAGCCGACCGGCGCTGCGGTAACAACCGGACCCTGGGGTCCGCCGGCGGAGGTCGATAGCGAGGCGGCGGCCGGCCGGGCCCTCTTCGGCGGCGAGGCATCGCAGGATGCGGCGGTGCGCGAAACGGCGCAGGCGCCCGTCGCCGCGCCGCCGGTCCAGCGGGAAAGTTTCGAAAGCCGCATCGGCGCGCGCTGGGCGGTCTGGGTCGGCGGCGTCGCCCTGGCGCTCGGCGGCATCTTCATGGTGAAATATTCGATCGAGGCCGGTCTGCTCAGCCCCGCCGTCCGCCTGACGCTCGCCGCGCTCTTTGCGGCTTTGCTGATTGCCGCGGGGGAAGTGGTGCGCCGTCGCGCCCAGCCGCTCGTTGCCGACGCCTTCCGCAACGCCATGATCCCCGGTGTGCTGACGGCGGCGGGCGTGGTGACGCTCTTCGCCGTCTCCTTCGTCGCCTATGGCGTCTATGGCTATTTCGGTCCGGCAAGCGCGTTCCTGTTGCTGGCGGCGGTCTCCTTCATCGCGATCGGCCTGTCGCTGTTGCATGGCCAGGCGCTGGCGGGCCTCGGTCTCCTGGCGTCGATGATCACGCCGGCGCTGGTGGCGACGGGCCAGTCGCGCCCCTCAATCCTGTTCGGTTTCCTGACCGTGGCCTGGCTCGCCACGCTGACCGCCGCCCGGCTGCGGCGCTGGCAGGTGGTGCCGGCTCTCGCCAATCTCGCGCTTGCCGGCTGGGCGATCCTCTATCTGACGCAATCCGCCGCAGTCGAGGTCGCGCCGGTCGCTTTCTCCCTGCTCGTCCTTGCGGCCGGCCTCGGGCTCGTCTGGCCGGGCGGGGCCGCCTTCGCCGAAGCGTCGACGGCCGGGAAAACGCATGTCGCCGATGTCTGGGAACGGCTGCTTTCGCCGCCCGCCATGGCCGTTTCGCTTTCCGGCGCACTGGCGCTGTTTTTCACCGCGCTCGCCTTTGCCGGGGCGGTATCGGACGTGGTGCACGCCGACTATGGTTTCGCGGTTCTGGCGCTGGCGCTTGCCGTGCTCGGCGCATCGCGCGGCTGGGCGGTCTATCCGGCGATCTTTTCCGCCGCCGCCGTCGTGCTCGGCGCGGGCATCGTCACCGCCCTGCCGGCCGGGCTGCTGTTCGACACGTTCAGCCTTGCCCCGCCGGGAGGAGAAGGCGGAACGCCGGTGCCGCTTTCGGCGCTGGCCCCCGTCAATCTTCTTCTGGGCCTCGCCGTCGCCTATGCGCTAGCGGGGATTGCCGCCGTCCGGCTGCGGGCGGCCAGATCGCGGGAGTTCTCCGCGCTCTGGAGCGTGCTTGCCCCGGCTGCGCCATTTTGCGTCCTGTCCGGGAGCTTCGCCGTTTTCGGCAACTTCTCGCTGGACTTCAGGCATGGCCTGCTCGCCCTCGCGCTGGGTCTCGCGTTCCTTGCGGCGGCGGAGATGCTGTCGCGGCGGGAAAGGACGGAGGCGGGGGCCTTCGTGCCGCAATGGACCTTCGCGGCCGGCGGGTTCGCCTTCCTGCTGCTGGCGCTGCATGCGCTGAGCGACGGCCTTGCAACGACGCTCGGCGTTGCAGTTCTCGGGGCGCTCGCCGTCTTCGCGACGCGGCTGCGCCGCTGGCCGGTGCTGCCATGGCTGATGGTCGGGGCGGGCGTCGTCGTCGCCGTCCGCATCGCCATCGAGCCCACCATCGTCGGTGCGGAAAACCTTTCGAGGATGCCGGTCCTCAACCAGCTTCTTGCCGGCTATGGCGTTCCGGCAGCCCTTCTCGCGCTGTCGGCGTTCGAACTGCGGCGCTGGCCGGACGAGCGGGTGCGCAACCTGCTCCAGGCGCTGGCGAGCCTTTTCGTACTGCTGACCGCGGCGATCCTCGTGCGCCATGCGATGAACGGCGGCGTCCTCGACAGCGCGGTGCCGACGCTCGGTGAACAGTCGATCTACACATTGCTGGTCATCGGCGCCTCGGCGATCATGATGTCGCTCGACCTGAAATCGCCGAGCCCCGTCTTCCGCTATGGCTCCATGGCGGTGGGCGTGGTCTCGGTGCTGTCGGTCGCAAGCGCCCATTTCATCGCACTCAATCCCTATTTCAGCGGCGAACTGCTCGGCCGCATCCCCGTCTTCGACCTACTGCTGATCGGCTATCTTCTGCCGGGCGTGGCCTATGCCGGGCTTGCCCGCCATGCGCGCGGCCGCCGGCCGCAGCCCTATGTCGTCATGCTGGCGCTGGCCGGTGTCGCGCTCGTCTTCGCCTGGATCACGCTTTCCGTGCGCCGCTACTGGCAGGGCGAAAGCATCGCCGACTGGAAGGGGTTCCTCCAGCCGGAGACCTATACTTATTCCGTGGTGTGGCTGCTGCTCGGGGTGGCCCTGCTGGCGCTGGGCTCGCGGCTCGATTCGAAGAGCATCCGGCTGGCCTCGGCGGGTCTCGTGCTGATCGCCGTGGTGAAGGTCTTCCTCATCGACATGTCGAACCTCGAAGGCTTCCTGCGGGCGCTCTCCTTCATCGGCCTCGGCGCGGTTCTCATCGGCATCGGCCTGTTCTACCAGAAGATCCTGTCGGCGAGGCCAACGGGTGGAGAAACCGGCTGAAAGCCGAAGGAAAACATGCTTTTGTGCCGGCCGCTTGAATCGGTTCGGCAAGGCGTTGAATCGAAATCACGAAAAGGACGCAGCATGAAGGTCGAGGGGCTGAACATCCACCCGCTGAAAAGCGGCCGCGCGGTCGCGGTCGGGAGCGCGCAACTGCGCCGCGACGGGCTGGCCGGCGACCGCCGCTTCATGCTGGTCGAGCCGGGCGGCCGTTTCATCTCGCAGCGGGAGTTGCAGATGCTCGCGCGCGTCGAAGCGGAGGAAATGGCCGGCGGCGTCCGCCTTGCCCTGGACGAGCGGGTGCTGCTGGCAAGCTTCGATCCGGACGATCGCATGGAGGTCACCGTCTGGGACAGCGCCGTCAGCGCGGCGGTCGCCGATGCGGCGGTGAACGATGTGCTTTCGGACTGGTTTTCCCGACCGGTGAAGCTTGTCCATATGGATGCGCAGGCCCGCCGCCTGGAAGGCGCCGAATGGGCCGGCGCGCCGGTGCCCGTCGCCTTCAACGACGCCTTCCCGGTCCTCGTCACCACCACCGGATCGCTTGCCGATCTGAACCGCACGCTGGCCGAAAAGGGGCAGGAGCCGGTCGGCATGGATCGTTTCCGCACCAATATCCTCATCGGTTGCGACATGCCCTGGGAGGAAGACTGGTGGCAGACGCTGGAGATCGGCGGCGTCCTTTTCGATCTCGTCAAGCCCTGCGCCCGCTGCATCATCACCACGCAGGATCAGAAGACGGGAGAACGCACCGGCGGCAATCCGATCCAGGGTCTTGCGGAAAAGCGCATGTCGGCCGACCGCCGCGTTCCCGGCGTGCTGTTCGGCTGGAACGCGGTGCCGCGCGGGGAGGGGCGACTGCGCCTTGGTGACGGCGTCACCGTCGCCGCACGCCGTTCTGAACGCTGGCCGATGAAGCAGCGGGGCTGACGCTCAGACCCAGCCGCGCCGGCGGAAATAGAGGAAGGGCATCAGCGCCGACAGGAACATGATGCCGATGGCGAAGGGATAGCCGGCGGACCATTGCAGCTCCGGCATCAGCGCGAAGTTCATGCCGTAGATCGAGGCCACCAGCGTCGGCGGCAGGAACACCACCGAGGCGACCGTGAAGATCTTGATGATCTGGCTCTGCTCCAGGTTGATGAGGCCGAGCGTGGCGTCCAGCAGGAAATTGATCTTGCCCGAAAGGAAGGCGGCGTGGTCGCCAAGCGAGGCGGCATCCCGCTGGAGCAGCTTGACGAGCTGGCGGAGTTCCTTCGTCGGCCGGTGCAGCGGATTGTCCAGCGCCGCGTGAAAGGCCGCCAGCCGCGACATGCTGACGAGACTTTCGCGCACGCCGCTCAGGAAATCGCCCTTGCGCCCGAGCTGTTCGATCAGCGATTGCAGGTCGCGCGTCTTCTTGCTGGAGGAAACGGATTTGCTGCGGAAAACCTCTCGCGAAATGACGTCGATCTCGTTGCCGAGCCGTTCCAGCACATCGGCCATCCGGTCGATCACCGATTCGAGCAGGCCGAGCATCACGTCCTCGCCGGTCGCCAGGTTGTGGCCGTTGCCGCGCAGCGCCCGCTGGGTGAAGGCGGAAAAGGGCTTGGCGTCGCCATAGCGCACCGTGACGAGGGTTCCGCCGCGCAGGATGAAGGTCACCGGCATCTTGGCGGGTTCGTCCGTATCGAGATGGGCGAGCGCCGTCATCGTCATGAATTCCGCGCCGTCCTCCTGATAGAGCCGGGCGGACAGTTCGATATCCTCCATTTCCTCGCGCGTCGGCAGGGAAAGGCGCAGCGCCGCCTCCAGGTCCTTCACCTCTTCCGCCGTGGGTTCGAGCAGGTCGTACCAGAGCGCCGGCGTGATCGTCTGCTCGATCGCCGCATTGGTGAATTCGACACGGCAGAAACGCTCCGCCTTGCGCGCGTAGACATGCAACATGTATCGCTCCTTCTGGCCGTCGTCCCGCAAGCCGGGGCGCATCGTCCTACCTGTTCATCATATGTATCGTGTGACGATCCGGCGACAGGGGGCGGCTGGCGGCGGGTGGATGATTTATCAGCGGGATTGATCGGTATCTCAAATTAATTGACTTTCATTCATGGGTGGCCGGACATAGCTTGCGCCCGACATTCTGGAGAAACCCCATGCTCTCATCCCCGGCCGTCCGGCCGATGCCCTGGCTGATCATTGCCGCAGGCTCGCTGATCGCCATGCTGACCTTCGGCCCCCGCTCGGCCATGGGGTTCTTCCAGTTGCCGATGTTGCAGGAAACCGGCTGGGACCGCACGACGTTCGGCCTCGCCATGGCGCTGCAAAATCTCTGCTGGGGGTTGGGCCAGCCCTTCTTCGGCGCCATCGCCGACAAATACGGCACCTGGCGCGTGCTGCTGATGGCCGGTCTTCTCTACGCCGCCGGTCTGGTTCTCATGTCCTTCGGAACGGTGACCATGACGCTGCATGTCGGCGGCGGCGTGCTCGTCGGCCTCGGCGTGGGGGCGGGCTCCTTCGGCACGCTGCTTTCGGCCTTCGCCCGCAATGTCACGCCGGAGCAGCGTTCGCTGGCCTTCGGCATCTGCACCGCCGCGGGCTCTGCGGGCATGTTCCTCTTCGCGCCGCTGTCGCAGGGCCTGATTTCCGCCTATGGCTGGTCGGACAGTCTCGTCTGGCTCGGCGTGATGATGCTCACCGTGCCGCTGCTCGCCATTCCGCTGCGCGGCAATTCCGCCTCGGGTCTTACCGCCGAGGTGGGGAACCGGCAGACCGTGGCGGAGGCGCTGCGGGAGGCTCTCGGCCATCGAAGCTACCTCCTGCTGACCGCCGGCTTCTTCGTCTGCGGTTATCAGGTGGCTTTCATCACCGCGCATTTCCCCGCTTATATCGGCGATATCGGCATCGACGCCCGCTATGCGGTGATCGCGCTGGCGCTGATAGGCTTCTTCAACGTCATCGGCTCGCTTGCCGCCGGTTTCATCGGCCAGCGCTATTCGAAGCCGTATTTCCTGGCGTTCATCTATCTGGCCCGCTCCGTGGCGGTGGCGGCCTTCCTGCTGCTGCCGCAGACGCCGGCCTCCGTCGTCGTTTTCGCCATCGTCATGGGACTGCTCTGGTTGTCCACGGTGCCGCCGACCAATGCGCTCGTCGCCATCATGTTCGGCACGCGCCATCTCGGCCTGCTGGGAGGCGTCGTCTTCCTGTCGCATCAGGTGGGCTCCTTCCTCGGCGTCTGGATGGGCGGCTATCTCTACGACCGTTTCGGCACCTACGATCCGGTGTGGTGGCTCGGCGTGGTGCTCGGCGTCGTCGCGGCGGTCGTCCACTGGCCGATCGAGGAGCGCGGCGTCCTGCGGCCGGCGGCGGCCTAAAAAATGATCGCCCTTTGCGATCTTTTCGGACGCGGCTGCTTGAAAACCGTCACAAAAGTTTTTAAATCGAAGCCACCGGCAGAGCCGGTTTTGTTTTACCGCTATTATGCTCATTTTGAGCAAAATGGCGCAGCCGCCTGAAATGCGGTGAAATGGAGGGCTCCATGACTACCCTGACCCAATCGCCCGCAACGGCCGGACGCGGCCATCCGCTCACGGCGGCGGAACGTTTCGGCGTCGTCGAGAAGCCCGATCTTTCCTTCACGCCGGCTGTCGCGCGCGAGACGGAGCATCTCTACGAGCGCGTGAAACAGTTCATCCCGGCTTTCGAATGGCCGGTCTACGCGCCTTATGTCCACGCCATCAACCGGCTGAAGAAGGAGCGCGGCGCGGTGATTCTGGCGCATAACTACCAGACGCCGGAGATCTTCCATTGCGTGGCCGATATCGTCGGCGATTCGCTGCAACTCGCCCGTGACGCCACCAGGGTCGACGCCGAGATCATCGTCCAGTGCGGCGTGCATTTCATGGCCGAGACTTCCAAGCTGCTCAACCCGGAAAAGACCGTGCTCATCCCGGACGCGAAGGCCGGCTGCTCGCTGTCCGATTCGATCACCGGCGCGGATGTGCGGTTGCTCAAGGAGCGCTATCCCGGCGTTCCGGTGGTGACCTATGTCAACACATCGGCCGAGGTGAAGGCGGAGACGGATATCTGCTGCACGTCCTCGAACGTTCTGGCGATCGTCGAAAGCCTGGAAAGCGACACGGTGCTCTGCATCCCGGACGAATATCTGGCGCTGAACGTCGCCCGCCAGACCAACAAGAAGATCCTGACGTGGAAGGGCCATTGCGAGGTGCACGAGCGCTTCACCGCAAACGAATTGCTCGCCTACAAGGAATCCCATCCCGGTATCGAGATCATCGGCCATCCCGAATGCCACCCGGATGTCATCGCCGTCTGCGATTTCTCCGGCTCCACGGCCGGCATGATCAACTACGTCAAGGACAACAGGCCGCAGCGCGTCCTGCTCGTCACGGAATGCTCCATGGCGTCCAACATCCAGGCGGAACTTCCCGGCGTCGACTTCGTCAAGCCGTGCAACCTCTGTCCGCATATGAAGCGCATCACGCTGCCGAAGATTCTCGACAGCCTTGTGACGATGACGGAGGAAGTCACGGTCGACCCGCTCATCGCCGGTCGCGCCCGGCTTGCCGTCGAGCGGATGGTGAACCTGAAGCAGTGATGCGGCATATTCCGCAGGCGATTTGGTAAGAGGCGGCGCGACGAAACAGCCGGTTTGCGATCAGGCATCTTTCGGCCTCTCCTTCGCCTCCTTGTGGGGAGAGGATGCGGCAAGGCGGCCGGAGGCGAGGCGGAAGACCGACGAGCGCCGGAGGAGAACGACATGCCCATGGAAAGTTTCCGCCCTGAATCCTGGAACGGCATCGACGATATCGTCATCGTCGGCGGGGGGCTTGCGGGTCTCTTCTGCGCGCTGAAGCTGAGCCCCCGCCCGGTGACCATTCTCGCCGCCGCACCGATCGGCCAGGGCGCGTCCTCGGCCTGGGCGCAGGGCGGCATCGCCGCGGCGATGAGCGCCGGCGACACCTTCGAAAAGCATGTGGCCGATACGCTGGAGGCGGGCGCCGGCATCGTCGACCGCAAGATGGCCTATTCTCTCGTCGCCGAGGGGCCTGCGCGCATCCACGACCTGCTGGAATACGGCGTGCCCTTCGACCGCGACCTCGAAGGCAAGCTGCTGCTTTCCCGCGAGGCCGCCCATTCCGAGCGCCGCGTCGTGCGGGTGAAGGGCGACATGGCCGGCAAGGCCATCATGGAGGCGCTGATCGCGGCCGTGCGAAAGACGCCGTCGATCCGGGTGCTGGAAGGCTATGTCGTCGAGGAACTGGTGCGCGAGGGCCGTTTCATCTCGGGCGTCGTGGCGCGTCCGGATGCCGGCCAGTCGAAGAAGCGTGTGCATTTTCCGGCCCGCGCCGTCGTTCTGTGCTCCGGCGGCGTCGGCCATCTCTATGCCGTCACCACCAATCCGTGGGAAGCCTGCGGCCAGGGCGTCGGCATGGCAGCGCGCGCCGGCGCGATCATCGCGGATCCGGAGTTCGTGCAGTTTCATCCCACCGCTATCGATATCGGCCGCGATCCCGCGCCGCTGGCCACCGAGGCATTGCGCGGCGACGGGGCGCATCTCGTCGATTCCGCCGGCCGCCGCTTCATGCTGGATATCCACCAGGACGGCGAGCTTGCGCCGCGTGACATCGTCTCGCGCGGGGTCTTCGCGCAGGTCCAGTCCGGCGGCGGCGCCTTCCTCGATTGCACCAAGGCGGTCGGCGCGCATTTCCCCGAAATGTTCCCGACCGTCTACGCCTCCTGCATGGCTGCCGGCATCGATCCGGTGACGCAGCCGATCCCGGTGGTCCCCGCCGTGCATTACCATATGGGCGGCATCCTGACCGACGGCGAGGGCCGCACCTCCATCGACGGGCTCTGGGCGGCCGGCGAGGTGACCTCGACCGGCGTGCACGGGGCCAATCGCCTCGCCTCCAACTCGTTGCTGGAGGCGGTGGTCTTCGCCGGCCGCATCGCCGAGAACATCAAGGGCATCCTGCCCGAGCCGAAGACCAACGACTGGGGCAAGAATGCCGGCGAGAGCGACGACCTTGTGACCGTCGAGGACAGCCCCGCGCTCACGCATCTGCGCCGGGTCATGAGCGATAACGTCGGCGTCATCCGCAATCGCCAGGGCCTGCTCTACGCGATCCGTGAAATCGCCGCGCTGGAGCGCGACAACAGCCGCATGCGCTTCCACAATATCGTCACGACCGCCAAGCTCATCGCCGTCGGCGCACTCTTGCGCGAGGAAAGCCGGGGCGGCCATTTCCGTTCGGATTTTCCCGAGCAGAAGGCCGGCTGGCAGCACCGCACCTTCCTGACGCTTGCCGACGCCGACCGTATCGTCGCCGAACTGGCGGAGACGGCGGCGGCCTGAGCCGATGACGACGATGCGGCCGACGGCGTGGGGCAGAAGATTGCGCCATGCCGCCGCCATGCCGGAGACAGGTCCGGCGCTTTCGCCAACCCGAAAAGGATCGATCCGATGACAACCTCCTACCGTCCCGTTCTTTCCCCGATCATGATCGAGGAACAGGTGCGCGCGGCGCTGGCCGAAGACCTGGGGCGGGCGGGCGACATCACCAGCCAGGCGACGATTGCGCCGGACATGCAGGCGCAGGCGGATATGAACGCGCGCGAGGAGGGCGTGCTTGCCGGCCTCGATCTCGCCCGCGCCGCCTTCCGCCTGATGGATCCGACGATCCGTTTCGAGGCCTTCGCCGAGGATGGCGACCGGCTTGCGCCCGGCACGGCGATCGCCCGGGTTTCCGGACCGGCGCGCGCGGTGCTCTCGGCCGAGCGCGTGGCGCTCAATTTCCTCATGCATCTGTGCGGCGTGGCGACGCATACGGCCCGTTTTTCCAGCCGCATCGCCGATACGCCGGCAAAGGTCTGCTGTACGCGCAAGACCATCCCCGGCCTTCGGGCGCTTGAAAAATACGCCGTGCGCATGGGTGGCGGCTCGTCTCACCGATACGGCCTCGACGATGCGATCCTCATCAAGGACAACCATATCGCGGTCGCCGGCGGCGTCGGCGGCGCCATCCGTGCGGCCCGCGCCTTCGCCGGCCATCTGGTGAAGGTCGAGGTCGAGGTGACGACGCTCGACGAACTCGAACAGGCACTGGAGGCGCGCCCGGACGTGATCCTGCTCGACAACATGGGGCCGGAGCTATTGCGCCGCGCCGTCGAGATCAACCGCGACTGCGCCGGCCTCGATGACGCGGCCTATGCCGCCGATCCGCGCCGTGTGAAGCTTGAAGCATCCGGCAACGTCGACCTCGATACCGTTCGCGCCATTGCCGAGACCGGCGTGGACTATATCTCCACCTCGAAGATCACCATGGCCGCGCCGACGCTGGATATCGGCCTTGACGTGGTGGTCGGCTGACGGGGCGGGAACACCGCGCAGGGCGACGCGTTCGGCTTCCATGGACAATGGATGACCGGAAGGACGCATCATGAAGAGGATGGTTATGCTCACCGTGGCGATTGCGACGGGAATGCTGGCCGGCCCGGTTCCGGCCGCCCTCGCGCAGCAGAAAAGCGATACCGCGCGGGCGGATTTCATCGGCCGCGACGGCAAGGAGACCGGTCGCGCCCAATTGACCGCCGGCAGCAACGGCGTGTTGTTCGAAGTGGAGATTTCGGGCCTGGAACCGCGCAAATGGATGGCGCTCCACATCCACGAGACCGGGACGTGCGATGCGGCGCACGGCCACGAATCGGCCGGCGGCCATTTCAATCCGGATGGCCGGGAGCATGGTTTCCTTGCCGCCGACGGTCCCCATGCCGGCGATCTGCCGAACCAGTATGTCGGCGACGATGGCGTGCTGCGCGCCCAGATCCATAGCGCGCTCGTCCGTCTCGACGATGCCGAACGCGGCATTCGCGGCCGGGCGCTGGTCCTGCATGCGGGATCGGACGATTATCGCACGGGGCCGGCGGGCGGGGCGGGCGATCGTGTCGCCTGCGCCGAGATCCGGTAGGAACCCGCCGCCAGCCTATCGCGCGCCGACCTTCAGGCCCGGCGCGGGCCGTTCCTCGAGGATGCGGCGGCGGAAGCGGAAAAGCGCGGCGGGACGGCCGCCGGTGGCGCTGGTCGTCGCCCCCGTCGGCTCGACGAGCTCCGCTCCCTCGACGAGGCGGCGGAAATTCTGCTTGTGCAGATGGCGGCCGGAAATTGCCTCCACGGTCGCCTGCAATTCCGTCAGCGTGAATTCGGGCGCCATCAGTTCGAAGATCACCGGGCGATACTTGATCTTCGCCCGCAGCCTCGCCATCGCGGTCGCCACGATGCGCCGGTGGTCATGCCGCATGGCGACCCCCGGCGAGGGCTGGCCCGGCTGCGCCCAGCCGTCGTTCACCGCCTCTTCCGCCAGACCGGCCTCGTAGAGCAGTTCGTAACGTTCGAGCACCCGTTCCTCGTCCCAGGGAAAATCGTCGAGGCCGAAGGCGAGGCGAAGCCGCCGCCGGCGCGCTGTGAGCGGGCCGGCCGGGTCCTCGCGCGAGGGGTCGGCGACCCAGGCGGCAAGCGCCGGCAGGATGATCTGGTCGATGACCGCAGGCCGTCCCTGCCGCCAGTCTTCCCAGGGCAGATAGGCGTACCAGTCGCGCCAGTGCGCGCCGGCGTCCTCCAGCCGTCGGCTGGCCTCGGCGTCCGTGCGGGTCAGCGCAAGATAGCCGACCGAGACCATGTGCGTCCCGGCCTCGTCGGGCAGCTTCTGGCGGCCCCGGTCGCCAAAGGTGTAGAGCTGTTCGATATAGCCGAGTTTCAACGCGGTCTGCGCCTCGACGCTCGCTTGAAGGCTCGTTTCGAAGGTGCGATGGTGGTACGGATCGAAGGGTCCGAAGGGCAATGCGTCGCGGGTCGCGTCCCCGTCGCCGATCGCCAGGATGCAGGGGCTGCGGCCACGAATCGCGACGATCGCCGCGTTGAGGCCGATTTCGACCGGCGGCCTGCCGGCGGCCTCGTTCATTTCACCGGCCCTTCCGGCAGGATGGAGAAGGTGAAGGGGCTGTCTCCCCTGTAGTCCGCCCCCCGGCCGATTGTCCTGACGGCGGCGACCAGCCGTCCGTTGCGGTGGAGCAGGTGATCGCCGATCTCGATCAGCCGGGCGTTGGGGGTGGCCTGCGGCGAGGCGCGGCGCAGTCTTTCGGCAAGCGCCCCCTCGTCCTGCTCCGGCGCGACGGCAAGGGCGGCGATCAGCGCCGCCGCCGGCGAGCGGGATACGCCCATCAGGCAGTGGACGAGCAGCGGCGAGCCCTGCTGCCAGCCGCACGCAAAACCGATGATCGCGTCCACATGTTCTTCTCCGGGGGCGACGAGGTCGCCGGTGCCGGCAAAGGTGATGTCGTTGACGCCGAGAATCAGGTGCCGGCCGGCGTCGATGACCGCCGGGCGGTGGAAATCCTGCTTCGGCGCGATGAGGCTCACCATTTCACGGCAGCGATGGCGAACCGCCAGTTCCGCGATCTTGCCGAGCGGGGAAACGACGATCGTCGCCATGGTCACACCTCCGCCACGGCGGGACGCGGCCCGCGCTCCCGGTCGAGGGCCATGAAGCGCGCCACGAAGCATCGTTCGGCCTCGACGGCCGGCAGCGGCGCGATTCCGATCATCTCCAGCGTGACGCCACGCGGCGCGCCGAAGAATTTCGTCGCCTCCTCGCGGGAAAAGCCGGCCAGTTCCGTCGCCTCGAAGAAGGCGGCCACCTGATCGGCTTTCTTGATCTTCGCCTTGAGCGCGGCCGGCGTGATGGCCGGCAGGCCGAAACGCAGATGCACCGCGGCTTCAAGCCGCTTCTCGACCGCCTTGTAGCCGCCGCCGACCACGGTCTTGAAGGGCGAGATCATGTCGCCGATCACATATTCCGGGGCGTCGTGCAGCAGCGCCATGAGGCAGTCCCCGGCGTCGCAGCGGTTCTGCCGCCGGAAGATCGTTTCGACCAGCAGCGAGTGCTGCGCCACGGAAAACGCGTGGTCGCCATGGGTCTGGCCGTTCCAGCGGGCGACGCGGGCAAGGCCATGGGCGATGTCGGACAACTCGACGTCGAGCGGCGAGGGATCGAGCAGATCGAGCCGGCGGCCGGACAGCATGCGCTGCCAGGCGCGCGGTGCGGCTTTCGGGCGGCTCGCTCCGCTCATGGCGTGGAGGTCTCCTCCGCCGCCGTGTCGGGAAAGGCAAGCCCTGTCCAGTCGGCAAGCGCAAGCCTCACCGGCGCGCCGTCTGCGGTGATCGGCGTGCCGGACTGCCGGGCGTCGGCCACGCGGTCGAGGCGCACCAGCGCGATGCCCTTTTCGCCGTGAACCGTGCCGAGCGTTCCGACGGGCTTGCTGCCGGCCAGCAGCTCCGTTCCGCCCGGCGCAAGCGCCGTCTCGCCGGTGACGATCACCGGCCGGCGGCGGGCCGTGCCGCGATGCTGCATGCGTGAGACGACTTCCTGTCCGACATAGCAGCCCTTGCGGAAGGAGAGCCCCTCCGTCAGATCGAGCAGGACGTCATGCGGGAAGGCGTCGGCAAGGGCGAAGTCGCGTCCGGCTTCCGGCAGGCCGGCCTCGATGCGCAGGGCGTCGTAAAGCGCTGCATCCTGCGCGCCGCCGCCGCCCGGCCGGCGCGTTACCGTAAGACCGGCGCGGCTGAACCGGGCGTCGCGCGGGCTTTCCGCTTCCGCAGGCTCCCAGCATATGGTGACCGTGTCTCCTTCGACCGGCGCGATCTCGACGGCGGCGCGCAGCCTGTAGAGCGTCAGGCGTCTGGCAAGGCCGTCGCGATCGCCTTGATCCGTCTCGATCAGGAAGGCGTCCGGCCCGTCGCGGCGGATCAGGAAGGAAAAGAGGATTTTTCCCTGCGGCGTGAGCAATGCGCCGGGCCGCAATTCGTCGACGGGCATGGAGGGGAGGTCCGTGGTGATCAGCGATTGCAGCAGGCTTTCGGCATCCGTGCCGGAAAGACGAAGAAACGCGCGGTCGGAAAGCGTGACGGAGGGCATGGTTCGGTCCAGGTTCTCGGCCGCAGGTGGTCCGGCGGCGGCGGCGCATGAAAGCGCCCGTTGAAACAGAGGTAGAACGCCCGGTCCGCTTTCGCAAGGTCGGAGGACCATGCCGCTTCAGCCGTATGCGGCGGGCCTGCTTCAGTCTCCGGCGAAGAAGAATTTCCACTGCCCGTCCGGCGTGATGCCGACACGGTAGAAATTATAGGCCCCGAGTTCCTGCATGTCGGCGACGTCGCCGGCTGTGACGATGCGCAGAAGCTCGACCTTTTCCGGCGGCGTCAGGGAGGCAAGCGGCTTTTCGGCGAAATAGGGCCAGACATAGAGATCGTCGGGCGTGCCTTCGCCGACATGCACGAAACCTGTCGCCAGGACGTCGAGCAGGATGGCGAGGATCTCGATTCCCTCGGGGTCGCCGGAAAGGCCTTTCAGCGTGTCGACGGGACTCTCGTTCGTCTCCACGCCGGAAACCTGCGTCTCGGTCAGGCCCTTGCCCAGCAGCGGTTCGAGACGCTGGATGTCGCCGGATGCGGCGGCCTCGACGATGAGCTGGCGCATGCGGCGCACCGGCTCGGGGGCCTTCTCGATGTCGTACAGCACCTCGACCGGCGTTTGCGGCTGGTCGGCGTCGTCACCCTCCGCGTCCGGCGCATCCTCGACGGGTTGCTGCGCCGATCCTTCCTCCCTGCGAATGAGCGGATCGGGCATCGGCAGCTGAAGGGGGTCGGAAGAGGCGTCCGGGGGAGCGGTTTTGCTTCCGGCGTCGGGATTTCCGGCCGTCTCGCCGGGGATCTGCTGGAGTTCGCTGAGCGCAAGGACGGGAGCCGGCGTCAGGGGAAGCGCCGCCCCGGCCAGAAGAAGGCACAGGATGAGGCTGCCGCGTCGCAGCCTTTTTGCGCCAGACATGACCATCGTTCCGTCTTCCTGCCTATTGCAGCTTGCGCTCGGGAGAGAACTCGCCGGTCAGCATGCGCTCGCGCAGCGATTCCAGCATTGCTTCCGCGCCGCTCTCGCCGTGGATGCGGATGGTTTCGCGCATGGCAAGAGCGATTGCCGCGTCGGCGATGATTTCCGGCTCGATGCCGTCCGCCATACCGTCGGCCCAGGCTTCGTTCTGGTACTCCAGAGCGGCCTGCATCTTCTCGTGCACGATCATCTCGTCGATATCGGTCAGAGTGGGTTCCATCGATCGGTCCATGAGGGCATCAAACCTTACTGCACTGTTAACGACCTTAGCAGCCTTTTCCCAAAACGGCACCGGCTCCCGCGAAAAGAGGTTAATTAACCCCTAATTTCCAAAACGGGTGGTAATTTCGAGGGCCAGTGTTGCTCCTTCGTTACGGTATCTGTCTTCTGCGACAACCGCCGATTCCGTGCAAGCGGTATAGATGGCGGCGAAGGAGCGATAGCCGCGGTTGAAGGACGCCGTCAGCCGCTCCTGCCGCGCCGGTTCGCCGGCGGTCTCCAGATCGAGGAGTTTCTGCATGGAGACGCGCCAGTCGTTTTCCTCGCCGCCGGCGCACAGGTTGCGCAGATAATGCACCGCTCCGAGGATTTCCGAAAGCCGCTCCAGGCGGTCGTCATAGGGGGCGGGGGGAGGCGCGGGAGCCTCGGCCGTCTCGCCCGGCGTCTGGGCAAGCGCCGGCGGCGCGGCAAGGACCGACAGCGGTATCATGCAGGCAAGGGCGCGAATCATCCTCATGAGGCGATTGTCACCCGTGCCTCTTCCAGGCGGCGAATGCATTCGCGCACGCTTTCGGGGGCGGGCAGGCGGGCGATCTCGTCGGCGGTGTACCAGCCGGCCTCGACGGCATCGTCGGCGGCCACGGCCTGCGCCGAAGCGTCGGCTTCGACCCGGAATACCGACAGGAAATAGGTGGGGGCTGCCGGTCCGTCCTTGCGCCGTCCGGGCAGCAGATAGGTTTCGAAGAGCCGCGGATTGGAGGCCTTGATGCCGGTTTCCTCGAAAAGTTCGCGCAATGCCGTCTCGGCTGCCGTTTCGCCCGCCTCGCCGCGTCCGCCGGGGAAGGCGTACATTTCCGCGGCCGGCGGATTGCGCCGGAGGACCAGCAGGTAGCGCCCGTCGCGTTCGACGATGGCGGAGGAGGCGGGCTTGGCGTTCTTGTGCGGCATCGGGGCTCCCGTTTGCATGGCTCGATTGACCCTTTATAGGCAAAGTGCGATGACGACGCCATGTGTGGACGGTTTGCACTGGTGGCGAAAACGGATGCGGCGCGCGATTATTTCGGCGGTGTCGATTTCGGCGACTTCGCGCCCCGCTACAATATCGCGCCCACCCAGCCGATTCTCGTGGTGGTTGCCGGCGAGCGGGCCGATCCCCGCAGCAACCTGCCCGAGCGCCGGGCCGTTCTGGTGCGCTGGGGTTTCCTGCCGGGCTGGGTCAAGGATCCGCGCGACTTTCCCCTTCTCATCAACGCCCGCGCCGAAACGGCGATCGGCAAGGCGTCGTTTCGCGCGGCCATGCGCCACCGCCGCATTCTGGTGCCGGCGTCCGGCTTCTTCGAATGGCGTCGGCCGGAGGGAAAGGGAGAGGGCAAGGGCGCACGGCCGCAGCCCTATTGGATTCGCCCGCGCAAGGGAGAGATTCTCGCCTTCGCCGGCCTGATGGAGACCTGGTCCTCGCCCGATGGCTCCGAAGTGGACACCGGCGCGATCCTCACCACGGCCGCCAGTGGCGATATCGCCCCGATACACGAACGCATGCCGGTGGTGATCCATCCGGAGGATTTTTCCCGCTGGCTCGACTGCAAGACGCAGGAGCCGCGCGATGTCGCCGATCTCATGAAGCCGGCCGAAGAGGGCTTCTTCGAGGCGATCCCGGTCTCCGACAAGGTGAACAAGGTCGCAAACATGGGGCCTGATCTTCTGGAGCCGGCAGAAGAACGCTCACGGGAGGTTCCCGCTCCCGCAAAGGCGGACATGAAGAGCCAGCCCGATCCCGCCCAGCTTTCGCTGTTCTGATCGCCGGCATGCCGCCCGGCGGCTTGTCTCTTATTTGGGAAGAGGACGCAGGATAGCGGGAAGTTCGTGCTTTCCGGCCTCGGTCTCGCGGCGTGGAGCCTTCTTGGCCTGCAAGGCGGCGGCCACGACGGCCCGCAGAGCGAGCGGCTTGTAGCGGTCCTCCAGCTTCGGAGAAATCTCGGCCGGCTGCCTGATTGGTTTCTTCCCCATGCGCTTCATTTCGATCCTCCTGACCAGTGTCTGCGCTGCCCGCCCATTCCCGCATTTTTCCCCTTGCGCGGCGGACGACGGGCTTATGCCTGCGACACTGGTCCAAACTATGCCGGAAAGGTGGTTTCAAGGGGGCAAAAACCGTGCTTTTCCGGCCGCTTGCGATCAAGAATTGTGACGGTCTCTAACAATCCCGTTCCTGGCCGTCACAAGGATTTCGCGTTTGCGGTGGGCAAGCCGGCTTGACCGGGCGCGCCGGCGGCGCGATAAAGCGGACATGAAAACGGTACTCTGCATTTGCCGGAGCATTATTCGCTAGCGCCCGCGCTGGCCCGGCCGTTTTCGTCCTTCAAAATCCCCGGATGACAAACGCCCCGGCCAGCCGGGTCTATGCATTTCGGGAGATTCCTATGGCCGACACGCCGGTCCTGACGCTTTACAACACACTGACGCGGACGAAGGGGCCGTTCACGCCGATCGATCCGCAAAACGTGCGCATGTATGTCTGCGGGCCGACGGTCTATGATTTCGCCCATATCGGCAATGCCCGGCCGGTCATCGTCTTCGACGTCCTGTTCCGGGTGCTGCGCCATGTCTTTGGCGAGACCGCCGTCACCTATGCGCGCAACATCACGGACGTCGACGACAAGATCAACGCGCGGGCGCTGCGCGATTTCGGCGCGGAGATCGAAAGCGGCAGGCTCTCCCTCAACGCGGCGATCCGCCAGGTGACGGAGAAGACGGCGAACCAGTTCCACGCCGATGTCGCCGCCCTCGGCTGCCTTGCGCCGACCCATGAGCCCCGCGCCACCGAATTCGTGCAGCCGCGCGACGACGGCAAGGCGGACATGATCACCCTCATCGGCCGCCTCGTCGAGCGCGGCCATGCCTATGAGGCGGCCGGAGAAGTGCTGTTCGACACGGGCTCCATGGCTGACTATGGCCAGCTGTCGAAGCGCAATCTCGACGAGCAGCAGGCCGGCGCGCGCGTCGCCGTCGACGGACACAAGAAGAACCCCGGCGACTTCGTGCTGTGGAAACGCTCTTCGCCGGAGGAACCGGGCTGGGAGTCTCCCTGGGGTCGCGGCCGGCCGGGCTGGCACATCGAATGCTCCGCCATGTCCGCCGCCTATCTCGGTGAAACCTTCGATATCCACGGCGGCGGGCTCGATCTCATCTTCCCGCATCACGAAAACGAGATTGCCCAGTCGCGCTGCGCCCATGGCACCAGCGTCATGGCCAATGTCTGGATGCACAATGGCTTCGTGCAGGTCGAGGGCCGCAAGATGTCGAAGTCGGAGGGCAATTTCGTCACCATCCATGAACTTCTGCACGAAGACAGCTTCGGTGCGCGCCAGTGGCCGGGCGAGGTGCTGCGGCTTGCCATGCTGATGACCCATTATCGCGAGCCGATCGACTTCAGCGTCAAGCGGCTGGAAGAGGCCGAGCGGCTGCTCGCCCGCTGGCCGGCGGAGGGCAGGGCGGAGCGCGGCCGGGTGGACGACGCCGTGCTTGCCGCGCTTTGCGACGATCTCAACACGGTGGCCGCCGTGCAGGCGCTGCACGGACTGGCCGGCCGCGCCGCCCAGGATGCCGCGCTGCTCGACGATTTCGCCGCCAGCGCCGCCCTGCTCGGCGTCGTGCCGCGCAAGGTCGAGGTCTCCGGCGCGCTGGAGGCGGAGGTGGAGGCGGCCATCGCCGCCCGCCTCGCCTTGCTCAAGGCCCGCGATTTCGCCGCGGCCGACCGGATCCGCGACGATCTCTCGGGCCGGGGCGTCCAGCTTAAGGACGGCAAGGACCCGCAGACCGGTGAACGGGTGACGACCTGGGAGGTGAAGCGGTGAGCACGCCCCATTATACCGGCGGCTGCCAGTGCGGCGCGGTGCGCTTCCGGGTGGAAGGCGCGCTCGGCGACGCCTCGGTCTGCCATTGCCGCATGTGCCAGAAGGCGAGCGGAAATTTCTATCTGCCGCTCGTGTCGGTGCGTCAGGCGCGGCTGATCTGGACGCGCGGCGCGCCGAAACGCTTCCGCTCCTCCAGTATCGCCTTTCGCGGGTTCTGCGCGGAATGCGGCACGCCGCTGACCTACGAAGCGCCCGACGGGCTGGCGCTGACCATCGCCGCCTTCGACGATCCCGCCGGGATCGCGCCGCGCATCCAGTGGGGCGTCGAGGCGAAACTTCCCTATGTGGACACGATCCATCGTCTTCCGGGCGAGGACACGATGGCGGATGCGGAGGCGGCGTCCTTCCTTGCCGATCTCGTTTCCTATCAGCATCCCGATCACGACACCGACCAATGGCCTTGCGAGGGACCGACATCATGAGCGAAGACTTGCGCACCCTTTATCCCGAAATCGAGCCCTATGCTCGCGGCCATCTCGACGTGGGCGACGGTCATGCGGTCTATTGGGAGCGCGTCGGCACGCCGGGCGGAAAGCCGGCGGTCTTCCTGCATGGCGGACCGGGCGGCACGATTTCACCGAGCCATCGCCGGCTGTTCGATCCGGCGCTCTACGACGTCCTGCTCTTCGACCAGCGCGGTTGCGGCAAATCCACGCCGAACGCCTGTCTCGACGCCAATACGACCTGGCACCTCGTCGCCGACATCGAGCGTTTGCGCGAGATGGCGGGCGTGGAGAAATGGCTGGTTTTCGGCGGCTCCTGGGGTTCGACGCTGGGGCTGGCCTATGCGGAAAAGCACCCCGAGCGGGTTTGCGAACTGGTCCTGCGCGGCATCTATATGCTGACGAAGGCGGAACTCGACTGGTATTACCAGTTCGGTGTCTCGGAAATGTTTCCCGACAAATGGGAGCGTTTCGTCGCGCCGATCCCGCCTGCCGAGCGCCACGAGATGGTGCTCGCCTACCATCGCCGGCTGACGAGCGAAGACCGGGCCACACGCGTCGCCGCCGCCCGGGCCTGGAGCCTGTGGGAGGGCGAGACGATCACCCTGCTTCCCGAACCGTCGACCAGCGACCCCTTCGGCGAGGACGATTACGCCCATGCCTTCGCCCGTATCGAGAATCATTTCTTCGTCAATGCCGGCTGGCTGGAAGAGGGGCAACTGCTGCGTGACGCCCACCGGCTCGCCGGCATCCCCGGCCTCATTGTCCACGGCCGCTATGACATGCCCTGTCCGGCCAGACAGGCCTGGGCGTTGCACAAGGCCTGGCCGGACGCGGAGTTCCATCTCATCGAGGGGGCGGGCCACGCCTATTCGGAACCGGGGATCCTGGATCGCCTGATCCGTGCAACCGACACGTTCGCGGGAAAACAGTGAGCCTCGTGCCCGCCGCTTTCACCCCCTTTGGCTTTTGCGCCGCAGGCGGCAGGGCCGCCGCCATGAATGACCGTCCGCCGGGAGAGACGACATGAAAAAAGACCGGATCCACCTTTTCGACACCACGTTGCGCGATGGCCAGCAGACGCCGGGTATCGATTTTTCCCTTGAGGACAAGATCGCCATCGCCGCCATGCTGGACGACATCGGGCTCGACTATGTCGAGGGCGGCTATCCGGGGGCCAATCCGACGGATACGGCGTTCTTTCAGCAGAAGCGGACGCAGCGTGCCCGCTTCGTCGCCTTCGGCATGACGAAACGGGCCGGCGTCTCGGCGTCCAACGATCCGGGGCTGGCAGCGCTTCTCGCCGCAAGGAGCGATGTCATCTGTCTCGTCGCGAAGAGCTGGGATTATCATGTCAGCGTCGCGCTCGGCTGCACCAATGCGGAAAATCTCGAATCCATCGCCGAATCGGTGAAGGCCGTCACGGCTTCGGGGCGGGAGGCGATGGTCGACTGCGAGCACTTCTTCGACGGTTACAAGGCGAACCCGGACTATGCACTCGCCTGCGCCAAAACCGCCTTTGCGGCCGGCGCGCGCTGGGTCGTTCTCTGCGACACCAATGGCGGCACCCAGCCCTCGGAGGTCCGGGCGATCGTCGCGGCGGCGATTGCCGCCGGCGTGCCGGGAGACTGTCTCGGCATCCATGCCCATAACGATACCGGACAGGCCGTGGCCAATTCGCTTGCCGCCGTCGAGGCGGGCGTGCGTCAGATCCAGGGCACGCTGAACGGCATCGGCGAGCGTTGCGGCAACGCCAATCTGGTGACGCTGATCCCGACGCTGGCGCTGAAGGACACCTATCGCGACCGCTTCGAGATCGGCATCGATCGCGATGCGCTTTCCGGCCTGACGAAACTGTCCCACACCTTCGATGAACTGCTGAACCGCCCGCCGGAGCAGCAGGCGCCCTATGTCGGCGCCTCGGCCTTCGCCACCAAGGCGGGTATCCATGCCTCGGCGCTCCTGAAGGATCCGCGCACCTATGAGCATGTCGAGCCCGAAAGCGTCGGCAACCTGCGCAAGGTCATGGTGTCCGATCAGGGCGGCAAGGCCAATTTCATCAATGCGCTGAAGCTGCGCGGCATCGCGGTGGCCAGGGACGATCCGAAGCTCGACCGCCTGATCCAGATCGTCAAGGAGCGCGAGGCGACGGGCTATGCCTACGAAGGAGCGGATGCAAGCTTCGCGCTGCTTGCCTATCGCACCCTCGGCAGCGTGCCGGAGTTCTTTCACGTCGACAGCTTCCGCGTGATGGTCGAGCGGCGCTATGACGCCAACGGCAATCTCAAGACGGTCTCGGAGGCCGTGGTGAAGGTGATCGTCGACGGGGAGACGATGATGTCGGTGGCCGAAGGGCAGGGCCCGGTCAACGCGCTCGATCTGGCGCTGCGCAAGGATCTCGGCAAATATCAGGGCGAGATCGCGGATCTGGAATTGAGCGACTACAAGGTGCGCATCCTCAACGGCGGCACCGAGGCCATCACCCGCGTCCTGATCGAATCGACCGACGGCAGCGGCGCGCGCTGGTGGACGGTCGGGGTGTCCGACAATATCATCGACGCGTCCTTCCAGGCGCTGATGGACTCCATCGTCTACAAGCTGCTGAAGAATCGCGGCGCGGCGGGCAGGATCGCCGCCGAATAGGCGCATCCTGGCCGTCCGGCCGGATTTGATCCAACCTTCACCGGAATGAATTGGTCTATTCACGCCCCTTGGGATAGAGGCATGGACGGATGGAGAGGCCGGCGACCGCCGCCGCCTTCCGGAAACGACGGAATGACCCATGGCTGATCAACTCCCGACCCCAGCGCCGGAAAACGGTGACACGCCGCGCGGCTTCGCCTTCGCGCTGACGGCCTATCTGCTGTGGGGCTTCCTGCCCTTCTTCATGAAGGCGGTCGCCCATATACCGGCGGCGGAAGTGGTGGCGCATCGCATCGTCTGGTCGGTGCCGATCGCCGCCGCCGTGCTTTTCTGGTTCGGGCGCACCGGTGACATCAAGGTGGCGCTGCGCTCGCCGCGCATGCTCGCCATGGCCACGCTGACCGCCGTGCTGGTCACCATCAACTGGGGCATCTACGTCTGGGCGATCGCCGCCGACCGGGCGATCGAGACGGCGCTCGGCTATTATATCAATCCGCTTTTCTCGATTTTCCTCGGCGCGGTCCTGCTCAAGGAGATGCCGACCCGCGCCCAGATGGTGGCGATCGCTCTGGCGGCCTGCGCCGTGGCGATTCTCGCCTTCGATGCCGGCGGCCTGCCGTGGGTGTCCATCGGCCTTTGCTTCAGCTGGGGTTTTTACGCTTTCTTCCGCAAGACGCTGCCGATCGGCCCCAACCAGGGCTTTTTCCTTGAAGTCCTCCTGCTCAGCATTCCGGCGTTCTTCTATATCGTCTGGCTCGAGGCCACGGGGCAGGGCCATTTCGGCGATACCGGGGCGGGCGACGTGGCGCTGCTTTTATCCTGCGGCCTCGTGACGGCCGTGCCGCTGATGGTCTACGCCAACGGCGCCAAGCTGCTGCGCCTTTCCACCATCGGCATCATGCAATATATCGCGCCGACCATGATCTTCCTGATCGCGGTCTTCGCTTTCGGCGAGCCTTTCGGCACGATGAAACTCATCGCCTTCACCTTCATCTGGGCGGCGCTCGTGCTTTATTCCGGTTCCATGCTCCATTCGGCGCGCCGGCGTCGCTTGTCCCGGGTCGAGGCGGCGCAGTAGCGCCGCCGGCCGGGGATTCGCCCCGGCGGTCAAGCCCGCGCCGGCGGCCGTCGCCGATTTGTGGGGCTTGTGGCCTTTCGACGTCTGTGGAAAAGTCTAACAACGCGCTTAACCCGTTTCAGCCGGACGAAGCGCTTGACCCCCGTCGGCAAACGGTCGAAACCGGCGTCTTTCGAGACAGGGCAGGGAGAGATTCGGAACCATGAACGAGGCCGCGCGAAAACTCAGCCAGCCGCAGCGTGACGCCGCGGAGCCGCATCATCGCGAAGCCCCGAACAACGTCGAGGCCGAACAGGCGCTGCTGGGCGCCATCCTCGTCAACAACGACGCCTATTACCGGGTCTCGGATTTCCTCAAGCCGATCCACTTCTACGAGCCGCTGCATCGCAAGATCTTCGAACTGGCGGGCGATACGATCCGCATGGGCAAGATCGCCACGACGATCACCCTCAAGACGCATCTTCCGGCCGACGGGCGGGTAGGGGATCTGACGATCCCGCAATATCTGGCGCGGCTGGCCGCCGAGGCCGTGACGATCATCAACGCGGAGGACTACGGCCGCGCGATCTATGACCTGGCGCTGCGCCGCTCGCTGATCACCATCGGCGAGGACATGGTCAACATCGCCTATGACGCGCCGCTCGACATGCCGCCGCAAAACCAGATCGAGGACGCCGAGCGGCGCCTGTTCGAACTGGCCGAGACCGGCCGTTACGACGGCGGTTTCCAGTCGTTCAACGATGCGGTGGCGCTGGCGATCGACATGGCCGGCCAGGCGTTCGAGCGCGACGGCCACCTGTCGGGCGTGTCCACCGGCATCCATTCGCTCGATTCCAAGATGGGCGGCCTGCAACGGTCGGACCTGATCATCCTTGCCGGCCGTCCGGGCATGGGCAAGACGTCGCTCGCCACCAATATCGCCTATAATATCGCCGCCTCCTACGAACAGGAGGTCCAGGCGGACGGCTCCTATAAGGCGAAAAACGGCGGCGTCGTCGGTTTCTACTCGCTCGAAATGTCGTCGGAACAGCTCGCCACCCGTATCATTTCCGAGCAGACGGAGGTTTCCTCCTCGAAGATCCGCCGCGGCGACATCTCCGAGGCCGATTTCGAAAAACTCGTCGCCTGTTCGCAGATGATGCAGAAGGTTCCGCTCTATATCGACCAGACCGGCGGCATCTCCATCGCCCAGCTTGCCGCCCGCGCCCGCCGGCTGAAGCGCCAGCGCGGCCTCGATGTGCTGGTCGTCGACTACGTCCAGTTGATGACGGGCTCCAAGAAGTCCGGCGAGAACCGCGTGCAGGAAATCACGGAAATCACCACCGGCCTCAAGGCGCTCGGCAAGGAATTGAACGTGCCGATCATCGCGCTTTCCCAGCTCTCCCGTGCCGTGGAAAGCCGCGAGGACAAGCGTCCGCAGCTCTCCGACCTGCGCGAATCGGGCTCGATCGAGCAGGACGCCGACGTGGTGCTCTTCGTCTTCCGCGAGGAATACTATGTGAAGAACATGGAGCCGCGCGACGAGTTCGATCCGAAATACGAAGAATGGAAGATGCAGTTCGAGAAGGTCAAGGGCACGGCCGACGTGATCATCGCCAAACAGCGCCACGGTCCGACCGGTACGGTGAAGCTCTCCTTCCAGTCGGAATTCACCCGCTTCAGCGATCTGGCCGATCCGTCGTTCGTCCAGTACGAACATTGAACCGGCCGGCCGGCCGCGCCGTCACCCGGGCTGTAGCGCCGTGATCCGGCAGGTCCGGCCGGCGGCGGCAAGAGCCGCGCGGCCGCGGGCGCGCTGCTCCTCGTCGATCATGGACAGGTCTATGCGATCGCCGCATGTGGTGCGGCTTGCCCCTTCGTCATTGGCAAGCGGAATGCGGCTGCCGCAATAAAGGCCGTCGCCCGTCAGCACGACCTGCGCGGCGCGCGGATCGTCGTAGCGCAGCGGATTGCGCTTGCGGATCATGTCGTCCACCGAGGCATAGGCGGCAACGCCGGTGATGCGGCGCAGGTCGGCGAGCGCCAGCGTAAGGCCCGCCCACTGGCCGGGAAATTGCAGCGCCGCGATGGTCCGCGACCGGCAGGGATCGATGGCGACCTCCAGCCGCGTCACCAGTCGCGGGGCGGCGGGGTCGTCGAGGACTGACGTATAGATATCGGCCGCACCGTCCGGCAGCGGCGTCTCGCCGTCGATGGCAAGGCCGAGAAGGATGGCGTGGACCTCGCGCATGTCCGGCCGGGATGCCGTTTCCTGCGCTGCGGTCGGAGCCGATGTCGCGGCGAGACCGGCCGCAAGCAATATCATTGTCGTCCACAGCATCGTTCCGCCCCCTGTCGGGCGCGAACCATATCCGCGACAGCCCGCCGCGACAACGGCCGGCTCCATATTGCTGCCGGAAAGAACTGGCTGTATCTGAAGGTCATGACGAAGAGCCACACCTTCTCCCGCGCCACGCTTCCGGTTGCCGGCGAGCAGCATGCCCGCCTGACCGTCGATCTGGCGGCGCTTTCGGAGAACTGGCGCACCATGGCCCGGCGTTCGGGCGCGGCGCGGGCCGGCGCGGTGCTGAAGGCCGATGCCTATGGCGTCGGTCTGGAACCGGCGGCCCATGCGTTTTATCAGGCGGGTGCGCGCGACTTCTTCGTGGCGACCCCCGGCGAGGGCGCGGCGCTGCGGCCGCTGGTGCCGGACGGGCGTATCTTCGTCCTGTCCGGCCTGTGGGCGGGGGCCGAGCGGCTGTTCTTCGATTTCGATCTGGTGCCGGTGCTCGCCTCCGAGGAACAGATCGCCGTCTTCATGGCCGCGGTCGCCGACGGGCGGGAGCACCCCTGCGCGCTGCATGTCGATACCGGCATGAACCGGCTCGGGCTTCGTAGCGAGGATGCCCTGGCGCTGGCGGGCGATCCGGCGCGGCCCGCCGGTTTCTCGCCGGTGCTGCTGCTCAGCCATCTTGCCTGCGCCGACGACCCCTCCCATCCCCACAACCGCCAGCAACTCCAGCGCTTCCGCGCCGTCGTCGCGGCCTATGACGGGATCGAGGCGAGCCTTGCCAATTCGGCCGGCGTCTTTCTTGGTGAGGATTATCATTTCGACCTCACCCGGCCGGGCATTTCGCTTTATGGCGGGGCCGCCGTCAACGGCGTGCCCAATCCGATGCGCTGCGTCGTCACGGCGGAAGCGCGCATCCTGCAAGTGCGCGAGGCGAAGGCAGGCGAAAGCGTCGGCTATGCCGCCGCCGCGGTGCTGACGCGCGACAGCCGCATCGCCATCGCCGCGATCGGCTATGCGGACGGCTATATGCGCAGCCTCTCCGGGGCGGGCGTGCCGCTGCGGCGCACCGGGCTTGCCGGCGCGAGCGCGGTGCTGCACGGCCGGCCGGTTCCGCTGATCGGCCGGGTGACGATGGATCTCACCCAGTTCGACGTGACCGATCTGCCGCCGGGCAGCGTGCGCGCCGGAGACTTCATCGAGCTGTTCGGCCCGAACATGCCCTTGCAGGATGTCGCCATCGCCAGCGGCACCGTCGATTACGAACTGCTGACCGGGCTCGGCCGGCGCTACGAACGCTATTATCAGGCCGTTCGGAAATAGGCGGCGTTCCTGTTTTGTGCTAATGGCTTCGGAGCGATTCCCCCATACGCGCCGAAAGCGAGATCCAATGGCGAAAGCCCGCACCCAATTCGTCTGCCAGAACTGCGGCACCGTCCATTCCCGCTGGGTCGGGAAATGCGAAGGATGCGGCGAATGGAACACCGTCGTCGAGGAGGACCCGATGGGCGGCATCGGCGCCGGTCCGGGCCGGGTGCCGAAGAAGGGCCGGCCCGTCGCGTTGACGACGCTGTCGGGCGAGACCGAGGAAGCGCCACGCATCCATACCGGCATCGCCGAACTGGACCGGGCGACCGGCGGCGGCTTCGTTCGCGGTTCGGCGGTGCTGATCGGCGGCGATCCCGGTATCGGCAAGTCGACGCTGCTGATGCAGTCGGCGGCCGCTCTTTCCAGAATGGGGCATCGCGTCATCTATGTCTCGGGCGAGGAGGCGGTGGCGCAGGTGCGCCTGCGCGCCCAGCGTCTCGGCGCGGCCGAGACCGACGTTCTGCTCGCCGCCGAGACCAATGTGGAGGATATCCTCGCGACGGTCGGGGAGGGCCGCCGGCCCGATCTCGTCATCATTGATTCGATCCAGACGCTGTGGAGCGACACGGCCGAGGCGGCGCCCGGCACCGTGACGCAGGTCCGGACCGGCGTGCAGGCGATGATCCGCTTTGCCAAGCAGACGGGCGCGGCGATGGTTCTGGTCGGCCATGTCACCAAGGAAGGCCAGATCGCCGGCCCGCGCGTCGTCGAGCATATGGTCGACGCCGTGCTTTATTTCGAAGGCGATCGCGGCCACCATTACCGTATCCTGCGCACCGTCAAGAACCGCTTCGGCCCGACCGACGAGATCGGCGTCTTCGAAATGTCCGATATCGGCCTGCGCGAAGTCAGCAATCCGTCCGAGCTCTTTCTGGGCGAGCGCAATGCGAAAGCGCCCGGTGCCGCCGTCTTCGCGGGCATGGAAGGGACCCGGCCGGTGCTGGTGGAGGTGCAGGCGCTGGTCGCTCCCACCTCGCTCGGCACGGCGCGGCGGGCGGTGGTCGGCTGGGATTCGCCGCGCCTCTCGATGATCCTTGCCGTGCTGGAAGCCCATTGCGGCGTGCGGCTGGGCAGTCACGACGTCTATCTCAACGTTGCCGGGGGCTATCGTATCTCGGAGCCGGCGGCCGATCTTGCCGTTGCCTCCGCGCTCGTTTCATCGCTTGCCGGTCTTGCCCTTCCGGCGGATTGCGTCTATTTCGGCGAAGTCAGCCTGTCGGGCGCCGTCCGACCGGTTGCGCACACTGCCCAGCGTCTCAAGGAGGCGGAAAAACTGGGGTTCTCGCAGGCCGTTCTGCCTGCCGGTGCTGCCGATCTGCCCAAGGGCGGCGGCGGCCGGTGGACCGAGATCGAAGGCCTGCCGGATCTGGTGGCGCGCATCGCCGGTTCGCGCGGCGCTCTCGGGAAGAGCGACGAGGACGTTTGACGCCGCCGCCGGTTGGCGGTTCCGTGGAAACGGCGTCCGCCGGGGAATTCTGTGATCGGGTGGAAGCATCCGGCCGTAGACAGGATACCCGGATTGAAGGAGGTAGAGCGTCCTTTGCGCGTCGGGACCGGCGCGCGGCGCTCTGGAATGCGCCGCCGCCGGACATCGCGGGGGCGCCCGAGCATATTCCGGGTTTGGAGTAGGACGAACATGCCCATCACAATTCTCGACGGTATCGTCATCGGCGTTGCCCTGTTTTCGGCCGTGCTGGCGATGGTTCGCGGTTTCTCGCGCGAGGTGCTGTCCGTCGCAAGCTGGATCGGCGCGGCGGCCGCGGCCTATTTCCTCTATCCCGTGCTGCTGCCCTATGCGAAGAACTACACGACCAGCGACACGGTCGCGCTGGTGGGATCGGCGGCCGCCGTCTTCCTGGTCGCGCTCGTCGTGGTGTCCTTCATCACCATGCGGATCGCCGATTTCATCATCGACAGCCGCATCGGCGCGCTCGATCGCACGCTGGGCTTCCTGTTCGGCGCGGCGCGCGGCATCCTGCTGGTCGTCGTCGCCATGCTGTTCTTCAACTGGCTGGTCGCGCCGCAGCAGCAGCCGGTATGGATCACCACCGCCAAATCCAAGCCGCTGCTCGACAATCTCGGCGCGCGCCTCGTCGCGCTGCTGCCGGAAGACGCCGATGCGACGATTCTCGACCGCCTGCGCGGCAAGCGTGCGGATGAAGGCGTGCAGGATCCCGATGCCGCTCCCGGCGGCGGGGAACAGCCGCCGGCCGAAGACGGCTCGGCGACCAACGGATGATCAGGGCCGCGCTTGCGCCGTCTGCGAAAGGGCGGGCGGGGCTTCGGCTTTTCTGCTAGAATGAACCCGACGCCGCCGACGGTTGCAACCGCGGTGGCAGATGCTTTAGGCCATATCCATATGAACGGGATCGACAGAAGGAAGACGGGCGCGGCGTCATTGTTCCCGCTCCTCGCGCCGTCTCCCGCCAGGCGTCACGATCCCGCGCAACCGCATACCGTCCCGAGCAAAGGCTTGCAGCAATGAGCGATTTCCAGTTTCCCGTCCGCCCCTCCCATGACGATCCTGGCAACGATCTCGACGGCGACACGCTGCATGAGGAATGCGGCGTCTTCGGCATTCTCGGCCATCCGGAGGCCGCTACGCTGACGGCGCTCGGGCTGCATGCGCTGCAACATCGCGGGCAGGAGGCGGCCGGCATCGTCTCTTTCGACGGCAGGCAGTTCCATACCGAAAAGCAGATGGGGCTCGTCGGCGACCACTACACGAATCCGGCGACGATCGCCAAGCTGCCGGGGAACCTGGCGATCGGCCATACCCGCTATTCGACCACCGGCGAGGTGGCGCTGCGCAACGTCCAGCCGCTCTTTGCGGAGCTGGAGGTCGGCGGCATCGCGGTTGCGCATAACGGCAATTTCACCAACGGGCTGACGCTGCGCCGCCAGCTGATCGCCGGCGGCGCGATCTGTCAGTCCACCTCCGATACCGAGGTCGTGCTGCATCTCATCGCCCGTTCGCGCTACACCAGCACGATGGATCGCTTCATCGACGCCATCCGCCAGATGGAGGGCGGCTATTCGATGGTCGCCATCACTCGCACCAAGCTGATCGCCGCGCGCGATCCGACGGGCATCCGCCCGCTCGTCATGGGGGAACTGGACGGCCGGCCGATCTTCTGCTCGGAAACCTGTGCGCTCGATATCATCGGGGCGAAATTCGTCCGCGACGTCGAGAACGGCGAGATCATTGTCTGCGAAATCCAGCCGGACGGATCGATCACCACCGAGGCGATGAAATCGGGCAATGCGCAGCCGGAGCGGCTCTGCCTGTTCGAATATGTCTATTTCGCAAGGCCCGATTCCGTGGTCGGCGGCCGCAGCGTCTATGTCGCGCGCAAGAACATGGGCGCAAATCTGGCCCGCGAGGCCCCGGTCGAAGGCGATGTGGTCGTTCCGGTGCCCGACGGCGGCACGCCCGCGGCGCTCGGCTATGCGCAGGAAAGCGGCATCCCCTTCGAATACGGTATCATCCGCAACCACTACGTCGGCCGCACCTTCATCGAGCCGACGCAGCAGATCCGCGCCTTCGGCGTGAAGCTGAAGCATTCCGCAAACCGCGCGATGATCGCCGGAAAGCGTGTCATCCTGGTGGACGATTCCATCGTGCGCGGCACGACCTCGCTGAAGATCGTCCAGATGGTCCGCGACGCCGGTGCGAAGGAAGTCCATGTCCGTGTCGCCAGCCCGATGATCTTCTATCCGGATTTCTACGGTATCGACACGCCGGACAAGGACAAGCTGCTCGCCAACCAATATGCCGACGTCGAGGCGATGGCGAACTATATCGGCGCGGATTCGCTTTCCTTCCTGTCGATCGACGGGCTGTATCGCGCGGTCGGCGGAGAGGCCCGCAATCCCGCCCGGCCGCAGTTCACGGACCATTACTTCACCGGCGACTATCCGACGCGCCTCCTTGACAAGGAGGGCGAGACGATGGGACGGAAGGTCTCGGTTCTGGCAAGCAACGGATAAGCGAAAAGAAGCATGAGCATCGATCTGAAAGGCCGCATCGGGCTGGTCACCGGCGCGTCGCGCGGTATCGGCTATTTCACCGCCCTTGAACTGGCGAAGGCGGGAGCGCATGTCGTCGCCTGCGCCCGCACGGTCGGCGGCCTGGAGGAACTGGACGACGCGATCAGGGCGGAAGGCGGCACGGCGACGCTCGTTCCCTTCGACCTCGCCGACATGGCGGCGATCGACAAGCTCGGCGGCTCGATCTTCGAGCGCTGGGGCAAGCTCGACATCCTCGTCGCCAATGCCGGCGTCCTCGGCACCATTTCGCCCATCGGCCATGTCGAGGCGAAGGTTTTCGAGAAGGTGATGACGATCAACGTCACCGCCACATGGCGGCTGATCCGCTCGGTCGAGCCGCTGCTTCTGAAGTCGGACGCCGGCCGCGCCGTTGTCCTGTCCTCAAGTGCTGCGCACAAGTGCAAGCCGTTCTGGGGTCCCTATTCGGCGTCCAAGGCGGCCGTCGAGGCGCTGGCGCGCACCTGGGCGGCGGAAACGCAGCGCACGCCGCTGCGCGTCACCGCCTTCGATCCGGGCGGCACCCGAACGGCCATGCGCGCGCAGGCGATTCCCGGCGAGGACCCGATGACGGTGCAGCATCCCGGCGATGTGGCGAAGGCCATCCTGCCGCTGGTCTCGGCGGATTTCAGCGAGACCGGCAAGCTCTACGAGATGCGCAAGGGCCGCCTGCTGGATTACCGCCTGCCCGAATAGACGGCGCGGGTCGGTCATCCTCCGCCCAGAGGTTTTGTCAGGGCTCCTAGTCCTCCACGACCGTTCGCACTTCGACCGAAAAGCCGGGCGCGAGGCGTACCGCCTGCTCCTGGCCGGCGTCGATGGCGATGCGCACCGGCACGCGCTGGGCGATCTTGGTGAAATTGCCTGTGGCGTTGTCCGGCTTGATGACGCTGAATTCCGATCCGGCGGCCGGTGAGAAGCGCTCGACGTGGCCGGCCAGTTCCACATGATCCAGCGCGTCGACGCTGACGATCACCTTCTGTCCCGGCCGGATGCGCGAGAGCTGGGTTTCCTTGAAATTGGCGATCACCCAGGTGTCGTGCGGCACGACGGCCATGAGCTGGCTGCCGGCGGAGACATATTGGCCGAGCTTCACGCCGACTTCCCCGACGATGCCGTCGCGCGGCGCGGTGATGACGGTATTGGAAAGGTCGATCGCCGCCAGTTCCACGGCCGCCTCGGCGCCGGCGACCGCGGCTTTCAGCGAATCGCGGCCGACGATGATCGTTTGCAGGTCCTGACGGGTCACTTCCAGCGCCGCTTCGGCCTGCGAGACGGCCGCCTCCGCCTGATCGAGCGTGGTGCGCGCCTGTTCGCGCCCGCTTTCTGCGACGATGCCCTTGCCGGAAAGCGTCTCCACCCGGTGCCAGTTTTCCTTCGCCCTGCGCAAGGCGTAGCGTGCGCTGTCGAGCGCCGCCTGGCTGGCGGCGATGCCTGCCTCGGCGGATTTTTCCTGCTGCGCCGAGTTGGAAAGGGCGGCCTGCTGGCCGGCGAGCGTCGCCCGCGCCTGCGCCACCTTCTGCCGGTAGATGCGGTCGTCGAGGCGGGCGAGCACCGCGCCCTGTTTTACCGTCTCGTAGTCCTTGACCGGCACGTCCGTGACATAGCCCGAAAGCTGCGGGCTGATCAGGGTCACATAGCCGCGCACATAGGCGTTGTCGGTCGTCTGGGACCTGCTGGAGAAGGGCGGAAGCTGCCACGCGTAAAGCACGGCGCCAATGCCGGCGAGCCCGAGCAGGACGGCAGTGGCGGTGGCGGTGTTGCGGATATACTGCTTCATGGGATCAACCTTGTAGAGCCGTTTCGCCGACGTTGCGGGACCCGGCTTCCTTGATGCGAAGAACGATCATGTGGATGGCGAGCGCGACGGCGGCCGTCGCCGCCATCAGCGAAATCATCAGGAAGGCATCGTTATGCGCGAGGATATTGGCCTCGCGGGTGATCTGCTGACCAAGCAGGCTCACGCCTTGCGAGCGCAGCAGCGCGCCATCGGTGACGGTGTGTCCATAGGCGGCGGAAAGCTGCCCGATCCGCGCGGCGACGAGGGGATCGCCAAGCGTCATATGCGCGGCGAGGATATTGGCGTGGAATTTCTCGCGCAGCGTGATGAAGGAGGTGAAAAGCGCCGAACCGGCAAGTCCGCCGAGACTCTGCGTCATGAGGAACACGATGATGAAGCTGAAGATATATTGCGTTCCCTTGCGCAGCGTCATGGTGAAGCCCGAGGCGATGGCCGGCGGCAGGAACAGGCTGCCGCCGGCGGCGATCATCGCCTGGCTCCAGTACATCTGTTCCGGCCGCGTGAGGCCGGTGCCGCGGCTGTCGAGCCAGGCGCCGGTCATGATGAGGATCAGCGCCAGCATGTGCAGCGCCGGCTCCCGTCCCGGACGGAAGGTGGCGGCGCAAAACAGGCCGCCCGCCACGGTCGCCAGCGTGACGACGGTATAAAGACCGGTGAGCTGGGCGTTCTGCAAGCCGATGGTCTGGAAGAAATTGCCGGCGACCGATGTCTGTTCCGTCAGGATCAGCCGGAAGATCAGCAGCACGGCCGCGACATGCAGGATCTGTGGGCTCACCAGCCAGCGCAGGTCGATGAACGGCGTCTTGCGGTTGAGCTCGATCAGCGCGGCGACCGTGAGGGCGGCGATGCCGACGACCAGCGTCACCCCGAGCCATGGCGCTTCGGTCCACCAGTATTGCTTGCCGGCGACGAGCACGACCGCGAAGGCGCCGAGCCCGATGGCGATCAGCGGATAGCTCAGGAAATCGAGCCGCTCGATGACCTTCACGCGCGGCGGCGGCGTCAGCGGCAGCAGGTAGATCGCGCCGAAGGACAGAAGGGCGAGCGCCAGTTCGAAGTGGAACAGCGCGGGAACGCCGCCGAGATCGATGAGCGGCGGCGAGACGAGGCGGGTGAGCGATGGCGCAAGCGTGATATTGGTGAGCGCCAGCGACAGGCCGACGGTCAGCTTGCGGGCAGGGGGAAAGGCTTCCAGCATGTAGAGGAAGCCGAGCGAGGACATCGGCGCGGCGGCGATTCCGGCGAAGAAACGCAGCACGATGACGCTGCGCAGATCGGTGACGAAGAGATGCATCACCGAGACGACGAGAAACACCGCGATGCCGAGTTCGGCGAAGTGGCGAAGGCCATACTGGTTGCGGATCTTCAGGAGGGCGAGCGATAGCGAGACATTGGGCGCCATATAGGCGGCGATCAGCCAGAGCGCTTCCGCGCCCGTTGCGCCGAACGGCCCCTGGAGTTGCGGCAGATTGGCCGTCACGAGGTTCATGCCGAAGCCCTGCGTCATGGCAAGCAGCGTCGCGGCGGCCATATAGGCGGCGGCCCGGCGCGCCGGCATCGGCAGTGGTGGCGGCGGTGGCGCGGGCGGGGAGACGTTCCCCGTCGCGGCCGGCACGGCCGGCGCCGCGGCTTCAGATGTCATGGATCGACGCTTTCCCGGCAGGATGAGGCGATATTCGCCGTCATCGTGGCGAAGACCCGCACGGTGGCGTTGAGATCGTCGGGGCTCAGTCCCTTGAGAATATCGCTGCGCAACGCGCGCGCGAGCGTCTGCACCTGTTCGGCGACATGAACGCCATGGCCGGTGAGGACGATCTGCTTGGCGCGGCGGTCGCCCGCCACGGCATGGCGTTCGATGAACCCCTGCTTTTCCATGCCGTCGAGCAGGCGCACGAGCGTTGGGGTCTCGATGTCCAGTTCCTTGGCAAGTTCGCGCTGGTTGAGATTGGCGCTGCGCCCGAGAACGAGCAGGGCGCGGGCGCGCGGCAGCGTCAGGCCCTGTTCCTTCACGCGGGCGTCGAAAAGGGCGCGCATCTTGCGTTGCACACGGGAGAGGTCGTCAAGGACGCGCTCGCGGTTTTCGATCGTCGTCATGGGTATCCGGAATTCAAGTTGGGTGAATTATTATTAGCATGCTATCTATACGCTCGCTATTTAATTTGCGAAACGGCGAAAATCAAGCCCTGCCACAGCATTTCCAGCAAAAATGCGCAGCGGTCTTGCGTCCGGAAATGCGGCTGGAACAAAGAGCTGGAGCGGCTCCACCGTACCGGTGAAAACCGGAACGGTGGAACCGGGCGGGGCTTGGAAAGAAATATCCGTCAGGCGGGACGGGCCTCAGGGGCCGTCGTGTTCTTCGGGAAATTCACTGGCGCAGGAATTTGCCGGCGGCGCGGTCCAGCCGCCGTATTTGCGCTGCCAGGAACGGGCGCCGAAGGGCAGGGTGGTCAGGTAGACGACGACCGTGATCACCATCGTTTCCCATGTGAAGCTCATGAGGATCGCCACATAGAGCACGACGAGCAGGATGGCCGGCAGAACAAGATCGCGGCGGATGCGGCTCCCTTCCGATTTTCCGGACCAGACCGGCAGACGGCTGACCAGCAGGAAGGCGATCAGCACCGTATAGGCCGAGGAAAGAAAGGCAAAGAGGGCGGAAGGGGCAAGCCCGAGAAACCCGAGATAGACCGGTAGCAGCACCAGCATCGCGCCGGCCGGCGCGGGAACGCCGACGAAATACTCCGTCTGCCAGTTCGCCTTGGTCTCCCGTTCGGCCATCACGTTGAAGCGGGCGAGCCGGAGGCCGGCGGCGATGGCGTAGATCAGCGCCGCGATCCAGCCGAAGGAGCGGGCCTGATCGAGGATGAAGACATAGAGGACGAGGGCGGGCGCGACGCCGAAATTGACGATGTCGGCAAGCGAATCCATCTGCCCGCCGAACTTCGAGGTGGCCTTCAGCAGGCGCGCCACGCGGCCGTCGATGCCGTCGAGGAAAGCGGCGAGCAGTACCATGCCGACCGCAAGCTCGTAGCGGTTCTCGAAAGCCAGACGGACGCCGGTGAGGCCGGCGCAAATCGCAAGGACCGTGATGACGTTCGGAACGACGAGCCGCAACGGGATCTGTCGCAGCCGTGGACCCCGCGCCTCGTCGTTGGGTCCATTGGGTTCAAAAGGCGGGAAGGGCGCTTCCATCGTTCCTCGCTTGTCTTGCCGTCGCAGCTTATCCGCGGCGGCTGATCACCGGGCCTTTGGCGGAGCCGAATTCCGCAAGCACCGTCTCGCCGGCGACCGCCGTCTGGCCGACACTGACGCGCGGTTCCGCGCCCGCCGGCAGGAAGACGTCGAGGCGGGAGCCGAAACGGATGAGCCCGAAACGCTCCCCGGCTTCCAGATGATCGTTGATGGCTGTCCAGGACAGGATGCGGCGCGCCACGAGCCCGGCGATCTGGACGACGCCGATGGAACCATGGGCGGGCGTGTCGATGACGATGGCGTTGCGCTCGTTCTCCTCGCTCGCCTTGTCGAGTTCGGCGTTGAGGAACTTGCCCGGGCTATAGGAGATCCAGGAAACCCGGCCGCGCATCGGGGCGCGGTTCACATGGCAGTTGAAGACGTTCATGAAAACCGAAATGCGCAACATCGGTTCGCTGCCGAGTTCCAGTTCCTGCGGCGGAACGACATGGACGATCGCCGAGACGCGTCCGTCGGCCGGACTGATGACAAGATCGTCGTCCTGCGGCGTGAAACGCTGCGGATCGCGGAAGAAATAGGCGCACCAGGCCGTGAGCAGGAAGCCGATCCACATCAGCGGTTCCCACAGAAAGCCGAGCACGAGGGAGACGACGAAGAAGGCGGCCACGAATTTCCAGCCTTCCCGATGGATCGGGACAAACGTGCTGCGTATCGTGTTGACCAAGCTCATTGCCGATATCTCCTGACTGAATTTCGCCCTGAACTAGCCTGAATTGACGGCGGGAGCAATGTTTTCCGGGCAGGAACCGCATCGGCGCCGGCGGAGCGGGCATCAAGGTTTCGTGTAGGCCGGCCGTTTCCGGCCGGCCGGTCACTGTCCGGCCGGCGGATGGCGCACCACCAGGCCGAGATCGTCGCTTTCGCGCACCTGCTTCAGCCGCTCCTCGGCCTGTACGGCTTCGAGCTGGCGGGCCCACATCGATGCGTAGAGCCCGTCCTCGCGCTGCATGAGTTCGCCATGCGTGCCGCGTTCGGCGATCGTTCCGTCCTTGAGGACGATGATTTCGTCGGCGGAAATCACCGTGGAAAGCCGGTGTGCGATGACGAGCGTGGTGCGGTTGCGCGACACCACGTCCAGCGCCGCCTGGATCTCCTGTTCGGTGCGCGTGTCGAGCGCGGAGGTCGCCTCGTCGAGGATCAGGATCGGCGGGCTCTTCAGGATGGTCCGCGCGATGGCGACGCGCTGTTTCTCGCCGCCCGACAGCTTCAGGCCGCGCTCGCCGACCATGGAGCGATAGCTCTCCGGCAGGTGATGGATGAAATTGCCGATCTGCGCGGCCTCGGCGGCTGCCTCCACCTCGGCTTCCGTCGCCGAAGGCCGGCCGTAGCGGATGTTATAGGCGATGGTGTCGTTGAAGAGCACGGTGTCCTGCGGCACCATGCCGATGGCGGTCCGCAGGCTTTTCTGCGTCACGTCGCGCACATCCTGCCCGTCGATGGTGATCGCGCCCTCCTGCACATCGTAGAAGCGGTACAGCAGGCGCGACAGCGTCGACTTGCCCGCGCCGGAAGGGCCGACGATCGCCACGGTCTTTCCCGCCGGAACATCGAAACTGATGCCCTTCAGGATCGGCCGTGCCGGATCATAGGCGAAGTGCACGTCCCGGAAGGCGATCGCGCCCTTGCCGACATCGAGTTCGACGGCGTCCGGCCGATCCTTCACCTCTTCCTCGACCTCCAGCAGATCGAACATCTGCTCGATGTCTGTGAGACCCTGACGGATTTCGCGATAGACGAAGCCGATGAAGTTGAGCGGAATGGCGAGCTGGATCAGCATGGCGTTGATGAAGACGAAATCGCCGACGGTCTGTTCGCCGCGCCCGACGGCGAGCGCCGACATGGCCATCATCACCGCCATGCCGACGCCGAAGATCAGCGCCTGGCCGAAGTTCAGCCAGCCAAGCGATGTCCAGACCTGGGTCGCGGCCTTTTCGTAGCGCTCCATCGACCGGTCGAAACGGCGCGCTTCCATGTCCTCGTTGCCGAAATACTTCACGGTTTCGAAATTGAGCAGCGAATCGATGGCCTTGGTGTTGGCGTCGGTGTCGCTGTCGTTCATCTCGCGGCGGATGGCGATGCGCCAGTCGCTCGCCCGCACGGTGAACCAGATGTAGAGACAGACCGTGATCGCGGTGACGAGCAGGTAGTCGAAGCCGTAACCCCACCAGAAGATGATCGCCGTCAGCAGGAATTCCACCAGCGTCGGAACGCTGTTGAGGATGGTGAAGCGAACGATCGTTTCGATGCCCTTGGTGCCGCGCTCGATGACGCGGGAAAGGCCGCCGGTGCGCCGTTCCAGATGGAAGCGCAGCGAAAGCCTGTGCAGGTGGACGAAGGTGCGATAGGCAAGCTGCCGGACCGCATATTGCCCGACACTGGCGAAGAGCGCGTCGCGAAGCTGGTTGAGGCCGGCTTGCAGGACGCGGGTGCCGTTATAGGCAAAGACCAGCATCACCGCGCCCAGCATGAAGCCGGGCAGCAGCGTGACGGTGTCCGGCGTGCCGGCCAGCGCATCGGTCGCCCATTTGAAGAAATAGGGCACCAGCAGCAGCACGACCTTCGAGGCGAGGAGGAACACCGTCGCCCAGACCACCCGGCGCTTCAGGTCCGGCCGCTCCGATGGCCACATATAGGGCCAGAGGTTGACGATGGTCGCCAGCAGGTTGCTGGTATCGGAGGAAACGGTCTTGCGCGCCGCGGCCGTCGCGTTGGCCCCGGCCTTGATGGATTTGTCGTTCAATGTTCTGTCATCCAATGAAAATACGGCGCCCAACGGACGCCGTACTTATGAGATAGGGGCTGGCAGCGACGGCTGCAACCGGCCGGAAAGGTTTTACCCGTCAGTTGCCATGCCCGTCGGTCGCCGTGCCAGTCGGTCGCCGTGCCCGTCAGTCGCCGTGAAGGTGCTTGCGGTGCAGCGCCTCGGCGTCGGCGTCGGATTCCGTCGTCTCTTCCGGCACCCCGAAAATCTGGCCGGGAATGATCAGGTCCGGATTGCTGATCTGGCTCTGGTTCGCGAGATAGATCGTCGTATAGCGGATGCCCTTGCCGTAGATACGGCGGGAAATCTGCCACAGCGTGTCGCCGCGCCGGATGATCACCGAGGAGTTGCTCGGCTGTAGCGGCGCTTGCTCGACCGTTTCCGGTTCGTCGGCGGCCTCCGGCTGCGCGACGTTCGCGTCGGCGCTTGCTACGGCGTCGCCCGGGGAAGTGACGGCGGGTGCGCCCGACGTCGCCGTGCCGGCCGGCGGCGCGGGAACTTCGCCCGTTTCGCCCGCGGCAACCGCCTGGCCCTCGGTGTCGTCTCTTTCAAGCGCCGGCGTCAGCACGGTCTGGACCGATGTTTCGATGGCGTCCAGTGCGGTGCGGATGCTTTCGGCATCCTGCGGCAGCGCCTGCAAGCGTGCGAGTGCTGCTGCGGCGGCGGTCGCGGCGCGGCCTGCCATTTCGCTCGCGGCCGAGCCCTCGTTCACGCCCGGCTTGAATTCGGCGAGAGACTTCAGGGCGATCTCGGTCGCCGACCGGGCGGCGGCCAGTTCTTCGGCCGTCGGTGTCCGGCCGTCGGCGTAAAGCCCCTTGAGAAGCGCCAGCGCCATGCCGGCCTCGTCGCGCAGCTTGTCGAACGTTCCGTCGCCCACCGGGCCGAGCGTCGGCGCCGCCTGCGCGGAGGCGTCCGTTCGCGCCACCACGGCGACCTGCTCGCCTTCCGGCCGGTCGAAGGGAACGGACGCGCGGAACGCGACCTTGTCGCCCCCGGCGCTCATCACATCGGCGCGGATGGTATGGCGGCCCACGGAAAGATCGATGGTGCCCTCGATGACGTAACGGCCCTCGGCATCCGCCTTCTGTTCGCCGATCAGCCTGTCGTCGGCGTAGATACGGATGAGCGCGCCCGGCCGGGCGTTGCCGGCCACGAAGATGCGATCGCCTTCCAGCTCCACCGCGGCGACGCGGACCGGCGCTTCGCCGGCCGCCGCGCCATTCTCCGTAGCGCCCGGATCGCCTTGCGCCGTCGCAGGCGCGGCATCGGTCGTCGTCTGGCTGGCGGAAGCGTCTCCGCCGGCCGGCGTCGGCGTGCTGCCGGCCGCTTCCGCGACCTGTGTGGCCGGTTGCGCCGTCTCCGGTGCCGCTTCCGTCTCCGGAACGGTTATCAGGCGGCTGGCCTCGCCCGGTCTGGAGACCATGGCGAGAAGGTCGCCCCGGGCGTTTTGCGGCACGGAGATGGTGGCCACCTCCTCGGAGGCTTTCGTCGCGCCCTTGTCGTCGCGCGCCGTCAGGGTCAGTTGATAGTCGCCGGCGGCAAGCGGCTCGTCGAGCACCACCGCGAAATCGCCGGAGGGACCGACGTCGGCCGTGGCGATCACCGTCTCGCCGTTGTGTACGTCGATCGTGGTGTCGGGCTCGGCGCGGCCGGCAATCACCGTGGAGCCGTCCGGTTCGACGCGCAGCAGGTCGAAGGCCGGCTCGGTCCAGTCGGCCGTCGGATCGGCGGCGGGCGTCGTTTCCGTTTCGGGCGTTGTAACGGTCTGCGCGTCGTTTTGGGCGCTTGCGTCCGCCGTGTCCGGAGAAAGGGGAGCGTCCTGCGCTGCGCTATCGGGCGGAAGCGCGCCGTCGCCGGCTTCGGTTGCCTCGACGGCCTGCGGCGCGCGCGCCTGCTTCCCGTCGGCCGGGGCGATGTCGTCCGCCGCCTGCGTCGACGTATCGGCGCCCGCGGCAACAGGTGTCTCGGCCGGTTTTTCCTCCTTCATGTTGGGCAGCACGAAGAAAACCATCAGCAGCGTCGCCACCGCCAGCACGATCAAGGTCACGAGACCCGTCCTGTTGCGCATCGTCCACTCTCTCTTTGGCCCGGATTTCCGGGGTTGCTTTAGAAATTGCTACCGATTTCCATGGCCCACCACAAGCGTCCGGGGGCGTTCAGGCGCGGGCGGGACGCTTTTTCCGCCATTATCCTTGACGGTCACCCGGTGTGATGGCTGAATCCGGTCATGAACGAGAAAAATCTGCCGATTCGATCCATCTGTGTTTACTGCGGCTCCCAGTCGGGCCGCGATGCCGCTTACGTGACGGCCGGCCGTGCGCTTGGCAAGGCCATGGCCGAGAATCATTTCCACCTCGTTTACGGAGGCGGAACCAAAGGCATCATGGGCGCGGTCGCCAGCGGCGTCCTTTCCCATGGCGGCCGCGTCACCGGCATCATACCGCAATTCCTCATGGATATGGAGGCGACGCGTCAGTCTCTCGGCCAGTTGAGCGAATTGATCGTCACACCGGACATGCATGAGCGCAAGCACAAGATGTTCGAACGGGCAGACGCTTTCGTGGCGCTGCCCGGCGGCATCGGCACGCTGGAAGAGATCGTCGAGATCATGACCTGGGCGCAGCTCGGCCGCCATCGCAAGCCGATGATCTTCGCCAATATCGGCGGCTTCTGGGACCCGATGCTGAAGCTCATCCGTCACATGTCGGACGAGGGTTTCGTTCACGCGGCGCATCTCGTGCAACCGCTCGTCATCGACGAGCCGGAAGAAATCGTGCTGACGCTTCAGGCCCATTGGGCAAGCGAGATTGATCGCGAGGGAGAGCCCGGCATCATCGCCCGGCTCTGAGAGCCGGGGCGAAAGCCCCCCGCAACCGTTCCAGGGGGCTTCTCCGATTTCCACATGAGCCCTGTTTCCGCCGGCGCTCCTGGATCAGAGCGAGGCTTCCTGCGGGAACTGCCGTGCGCCTTGCGGCCTGCCCTTCGAAGAGGCTTCGTGCTGACGCAGGCAGTCTTCGCCCCGGCCGATATAGTCGCGCAGCAGCGGCACCGCCTCCTGATCGTGGACGAGCTGGATCTGGAAGACCACGAGGTTCTGCCAGCGGAAGGCGCTTTCGGACGCCGCCAGATAGAACTCCCAGATACGGCAGAAGCGTTCGTCGTAGAGCGCCTTCGCCTCTTCGCGTCGCGCCATGAAGCGCTCGCGCCAGTGGCGCAGCGTCTCGGCGTAGTGCAGGCGGAGAATTTCGATGTCGGTGATGGCAAGGCCGCTTTTCTCGATTGCCTGCATGACTTCCGACAGGGCCGGGATATAGCCGCCGGGGAAGATGTATTTCTCGATGAAGGGATTGTTGGCCGTCGGCTGGTCGGTGCGGCCGATCGTATGCAGCAGCATGACGCCGTCCTTCTTCAGAAGCGATGCGCTCTTGCGGAAGAAGGTGAGATAGTTCGGCCGTCCCACATGCTCGAACATGCCGACGGAAACGACGCGGTCGAACGGACCTTCGGTGTTGCGGTAGTCTTGCAGCAGGAAATGGACGGTATCGTCGAGCCCGCCGTCCGTCGCCCGCTGGCGGGCAAGGGCATGCTGCTCGTCGGAAAGCGTGACGCCTGTCACCTTCGCGCCGAGATGACGGGCAAGATAAAGCGCCATGCCGCCCCAGCCGCAGCCGATGTCGAGCACGGTCTGGCCCGGCCGGTTGATGCAGAGCTTGGAAGCGATGTGCCGCTTCTTGGCCAGTTGCGCCTCGTCGAGGGTCTGGTCCGGCCGCTCGAAATAGCCACAGGAATATTGCCGGTCCTCGTCGAGGAAGAGATCGTAGAGAGCGCCGGTCAGGTCGTAGTGATGCTGGACGTTGCGGCGCGACCGGCCGATGCTGTTCTTCTCGCGGAACCAGCGCAGCACGTAGCGCAGGCGCTCCAGAACCTTGTTCCAGGCCGTGTCGTAATAGCGAAAATCGGGATTGCCGGTGAAGATCGTCCGCAGAAGGGCATACATGTCGCCTTCCGCAAGCTCGATATCGCCGCTGCCGTAATAATGGCCGAGATAATAGGCGGGATCGATCGCCAGGCCCCGCACCGCCCTTTGCGTCTTCAGCCGCATATGGACGGGCGTTCCGCTGCCGTCGCCGTAGCTGCCGCTGGACCCATCCGGATAGGAGATCGTGAGATTGCCCGTCCGGACAAGACGGGACGCTAGATTATCGACAAGAAATTTCATCCGCTAACTCCGTCACGCAATTGGTGGCGGAGCGGGTCTGGTCGGAAACCGGCCTGGAAGCGGCCCGACCGCCAATCCAGCTTAATGATGGATAAGATAATAGCGGAAAAATACGGATTTCAACCCGCATTTTTTTGTAATGAACAACGGGCCGGCCGGGGCCGGCCCGTCATCGGTATCAGGCTTCGGCGTCGTCGCGATCGTCGTCGCGGTCGGCGTCCGGATCGAAGAAGTCTTCTGCCGTGAGGGCGTCTTCGTCGACACCGTAGATGGCGTCGGCCGAGGTCAGGCTTTCGCCCTTGGCCTGGCGTTCCGCTTCGTCGGCGGAGCGGGCGACGTTCACTTCGATCGCGATCTCGACTTCCGCATGGAGGTGAAGGGCGACCTTGTGCAGGCCGATGGACTTGATCGGCGTGTTGAGCTCGATCTGGTTGCGGTCGAGGTTGAAGCCTTCGGCGGCCAGCGCCTCGATGATGTCGCGGGCGGCGACCGAGCCGTAGAGGTGGCCGGTTTCGCCGGCCGAACGGACGATGATGAAGGACTTGCCGTCAAGCTGTTCGGCAACCTTCTGGGCTTCCGACTTGCGCTCGAGGTTGCGGGCTTCGAGCGTGGCGCGCTCGGCTTCGAAGCGCTTCTTGTTGGCTTCGTTGGCGCGCAGCGCCTTGCCCTGCGGCAGCAGGTAGTTACGGGCGAAGCCGTCGCGGACCTTTACGGTCTCGCCCATCTGGCCGAGCTTGGCGATGCGTTCGAGAAGAATGACGTCCATCGTGAGGTTCCTTTCCTGGGTTCAATTGTCTGGGTTGTCGTTTGCCGCCGGGCCGCCGGGCGTCAGCGCGATGGTGCGCCGTGTGTCCGTCAGGCCCAGAATGAGGATGGCGATGAGCGGCACCGTGAAGAGCAGTACCGAGAGATAGGCAAGCCACAGGAGAGCAAGCCGCCAGGGTTTGCCTCTTGTTCGGAAATGCAGGCTTGCAAAGCCGGCGAGAACGAATCCGGCCCCGAAGGCGCCGCATGCGAGCGCGCCGACAAGCGCAGGCACGCCGCCGAGGAAGGCAAGCACCAGCCCGGCGAGAAAGACGAAAATGGCGTTGCGCGGCATGCGCAGCGCGGAAGGCATGTCCTCGCGCGGGCGCAGATTGCGGCCCGACAGGCGCAGGATGAAGGATGCGACGTAATAGGCGGCGAACAGCAGGAACACCCACAGCGCGCCCTGGACGAGAGGCAGCGCCAGCGCGAAGGCGGCCTTGAGCTGGGCAATGGCGGCGGCGTCCGGATCGTAGAGCGGCTCCTGCGCCTTCAGGGTCTCGATGACGATCTCGACGAGACGCCCCGCCATGGTGCTGTCGTAGCCGACGATGGTCCCGACGGCGATCATGCCGAGCGTCACGAGCGCGGCCAGATGGACGAGGATATTGGGAAGCGGATACCAGGCGAGCGCATCCTCGGGGCCGCCGAGTTCTGCGGCGGGACGCGCAAGATTGGCGAGATGGCTGAGCCAACCGGCCGGAACGAGCGTGATGATGGTGATCAGCAGCGCGAAATGCGAGGACACCATCGTGGCGGCGGTCGCGCCGGCCGCCAGAATGGCGATCACGGCGCTGGCGTTGCCCCAGCCGAGGCCGGCGATCAGGACGGGCAGGGCGGAGGCCGCATAGAGCACGATCGCGAAGGACGATTGCGCATTCGCGCTCAGCGAAAGCAGAGCGGCGGTCACACCGGCGACAAGGCCGGTCGCAATCGAGGCTGGCGTCAGGGTCTTCACGATTCGCTGTCCTGTCCGTCGAGACAGTTAGAGGAGTTTTCTAAAGCGTCGCTTCAGGAAAGGCTCCCCAACATGGGGTTTGCGCGCCGCCCGGCCGGGCGATGCGGGTGGTTCCGATCCGCGCCCATCGCGGAAGGGAGGGGAACGGCGGCAGAACCGCCGTCCCTTGAAGATCTCGCCGCCGGCGGGGCCGGCCGCGTCGGTCCATCGATTACGATACGATGTAGGGCAGCAGGCCGAGGAAGCGGGCGCGCTTGATCGCCTTGGCGAGTTCGCGCTGCTTCTTCTGGGAAACCGCCGTGATGCGGGACGGGACGATCTTGCCGCGCTCGGAAATGTAGCGCGACAGCAGACGGACGTCCTTGTAGTCGATCCTCGGGGCGTTGGCGCCGGAGAAGGGGCAGGTCTTGCGGCGGCGGTGGAACGGGCGGCGAACCGGAGCGGAAGAAACTTCAGCCATTGTCTTTATCTCCTTCAGCTTCGATTAAGCGCGTTCTTCGCGCGGCGGACGCTGGTCGCCATCGCGACGCGGGCCACGGTCGTTGTCGCGGCGCGGGCCACGATCGCCGAATCCGCGATCGGGACGGTCGCCATCGCGGCGCGGACGGTCGTCGCGGTCGCGCTTCTGCATCATCGCCGACGGGCCTTCCTCGTGGGCTTCGACCGCAATGGTCATGTAGCGAAGAATGTCTTCGTTGATGCGCATCTGGCGCTCCATCTCGTGGATGGCGGCGGCCGGAGCGTCGATGTCCATCAGCGCGTAATGGGCCTTGCGGTTCTTCTTGATGCGGTAGGTGAGGGACTTGAGGCCCCAGTTCTCGATCCGGCCGACCGTGCCGCCGTTCGCTTCGATCACGCCCTTGTACTGTTCGACGAGAGCGTCGACCTGCTGGGCGGACACGTCCTGGCGGGCCAGGAATACATGTTCGTAAAGAGCCATGTGGCTTTGCCTTTCTTGCGTTTGCTATCCACCCGAAGCCGGCGCCAAGCCTCAACGACAGTTCTCAAGGGCGTCTGCCCCGGCAAGAAAAGCGTTTCATCCAGACGGTCGAGAGCGGAGACACGGGAGGCTGGAGCCCTTGGCCCCGAGCGGCGATCCGCGAAGATCGGCAGCCCTCCGTTCAGCCACCAGCCGGCAGACCGGGTGTTTTGAACAGCGCGCTTATACGCATTCTGGCGGCGATTGCAAGGCCCGCTCCCCGATCCGCCCCATTTCCGGCCGTCACGGGAACCTAACGGCGCGGGATGCGTTTGCCGACGGATGGAACCAAGATGGAGTATCAACCATGCAGGACCCGAATCCCACTCGTCCGCCGGAAGACCGTCTGACGCCGCCGCCGGGGGAAGGGGCAGGCCCGACCGTCGTCACCACCCAGAAGAGCAGCGGCAATACCGGGGGATGGGTGATCGCCGTCATCCTTGCCGTGCTCGTCGTGATCGGCATCTACTATTTCGCGGCAGGCACATCCGGCACGGATGTGGAGCCGGGCGCGAATGCGCCGGCCGCCGGCACGGAAGAGACCGCCCCCGCTCCGACGGACACCACTCCCGCTCCGACAGACACGGCTCCCGCTCCGACGGAAAATCCTCCGGCGCCGACCGAAAGCGCACCCGCGCCGACGGAGAGCGTGCCCGCGCCGGCTGAGACGACGCCGGCTCCCGCCGAGACCGCGCCGGAAGCTCCGGCCGGCCAGACGGACACGGCTCCGGCTCCGACCGAAAGCCAGCCGGACGGCGGTACGACGACGCCGTAAGCGACGTCGTGACGATGCATGGACGAGAGGAAACGGCGACGGATTTTCCGCCGCCGTTTCCGGCGTGTTCAGATGGGCGCGGGATAGAGGCGATGGATGCGGGCGATCCCTTCCAGCACCTCCGGCGAAAGCGTGAGATCGGCCGCGCCGATGTCGGTGGCGAGCTGGTCCAGCGATGTGGCCCCGATGATGACCGACGTCGTGAAGGATCGGCTCAGGCAGAACGCCAGCGCCATCTGCGCGGGGTCCAGCCCGTGTTCGGCCGCAAGCGCGACATAGGCGCGAACCGCCGGTTCCTGATGCGGCTGGTAGCGGCCGCCCAGATCGGCATTGTAATTGCGCCGGGAACCGGGCGGCAGCCGGCCGTCCAGGTATTTTCCGGTGAGAAGCCCGACGGCAAGCGGCGAATAGGCGAGCAGGCCGACATCTTCCTGATGCGCGACCTCGGCGAGATCGAGGTCGAAGGTGCGATAGAGGAGATTGTATTCGTTCTGGATCGAGGCCATGCGCGGCAGCCCCTTTTCCTCCGAATGCCGCAGGAAGCGCATCACGCCCCAGGCGGTCTCGTTGGAAAGCCCGACCGCGCGGACCTTGCCGGCCTTGACGAGTTCGTCCAGCGCTTCGAGCAGTTCCAGCAGTTCGTCCTCGACTTTCCGCCGGTCCTGCGTGAAGGGCGTATATGTCCACGAACGGCGGAAATGATAGTGGCTGCGATTCGGCCAGTGAAGCTGATAGAGATCGACATAGTCGGTGCGAAGGCGCGACAGGCTGGCGTCGAGCGCGGCGATCGTGCCGGCCCGGCTGGCGGGCGCGCCATCGCGGATATAGTCGCGTCCGGGGCCGGCGACCTTGCTGGCCAGCACGATGCGCTCCCGGTCGGACCGGCCTGCAAGCCAGGATCCGATGAAGCGCTCGGTGTCGCCGTAGGTCTTAGCTCCGGCGGGGGTCGTCGGATAGAGCTCCGCCGTGTCGATGAAGTTCACGCCATGGTCGAGAGCATGGTCAAGCTGCGCATGTGCCTCGCGTTCGTCGTTCTGCGAACCCCAGGTCATCGTGCCGAGGCAGATTTCCGACACGCGGATACCGGATCTGCCGAGCGGATTGTATTTCATGGGCGGATATTTCCTTCGCTAAAGCGGCGCGAATGTACGGCGCGGGCGGGGAAGTGCAAGGCGAAAGCCGATATCGGCGCGGATTCCCTGTGCAAGGCCGGTGGAATGGTGCTTCATGCATGGCTGCCGGCGGCACGACGCCTTGACTTGGCAAAGAGGAATGTGAAGGAAAGGGAAAATGAAAGACGGGAGACAGCCCCAGATGAGCGTTGCATTCACCTTTCCCGGCCAGGGCAGCCAGGCCGTCGGCATGGGCAGGGACCTTGCGGAGACCTTCCCCGAGGCCCGCGCCGTGTTCGAGGAAGTCGACGAGGCGCTCGGCCAGAAGCTCTCTGCCGTCATGTTCGACGGGCCGGAAGAGACGCTGACGCTGACGGCGAACGCCCAGCCGGCGCTGATGGCCGTGTCGATCGCCGTCATGCGGGTGCTTGAGGCGCGCGGCCTGTCGCTGGCCGGCAAGGTCGCCTGTGTCGCGGGCCATTCGCTCGGTGAATATTCCGCGCTTTGCGCCGCCGGTTCCTTTTCTCTTGCCGATACGGCGCGGCTCCTGCGCATCCGCGGCAACGCCATGCAATCGGCCGTCCCGGTGGGCGAAGGCGCGATGGCGGCGATCATCGGCCTCGAACAGGCCGATGTGGAGGCGGTGTGCGACGAGGCCTCGAAGGGCGGAACCTGCCAGATCGCCAATGACAACGGCGGCGGCCAGCTGGTTATTTCCGGCTCCAGGCCGGCAGTCGAGGTTGCTGCGCGGCTGGCGACGGAAAAGGGCGCAAAGCGCGCGCTGATGCTGTCCGTCTCCGCGCCGTTCCATTCCGCCCTGATGGGGCCGGCCGCCGAGGCGATGCGCGATGCGCTGTCGGGCGTTGCGGTCAAGGCTCCGGTCGTGCCGGTGATCGCCAACGTGCGCGCCGCCCCGGTCGGGAACCCGCAGGAAATCGTCGATCTCCTCGTCGAACAGGTGACGGGCCAGGTGCGCTGGCGCGAGACCGTCGAATGGTTCGCGAGGAACGATGTGACGACCTTGTATGAAATCGGCTCCGGCAAGGTGCTGACGGGCCTTGCCCGCCGCATCGACAAGTCGCTCACCGGCTTTGCCGTCAATACGCCGACCGATATCGACAGCGCGCTTGCGACGCTTCTCGGCTGATCCGCTCAAGACAACAGGAACTGGACCATGTTTGATCTTTCCGGCCGCAAGGCCCTGGTTACCGGCGCATCCGGCGGCATCGGCGAGGAAATCGCCCGTCTTCTGCACGCTCGCGGCGCCATCGTCGGCCTGCACGGAACCCGTGTCGAAAAGCTCGAAGCGCTGGCGAAGGACCTCGGCGAGCGCGTTCATATCTTCCCGGCCAACCTGTCCGACCGCGCCGAGGTCAAGGCGCTCGCCGAGAAGGCGGAAGCCGAACTCGGTGGCGTCGACATTCTCGTCAACAACGCCGGCATCACCCGGGACGGCCTGTTCGTGCGCATGAGCGATGACGACTGGGACGCGGTTCTGGAAGTGAACCTGACGGCGGTCTTCCGTCTGACGCGTGAACTGACCCACCCGATGATGCGCCGCCGCTTCGGCCGTATTATCAACATCACGTCGATCGTCGGCGTCACCGGCAACCCCGGCCAGACGAACTATTGCGCCTCCAAGGCGGGCATGATCGGCTTCACGAAGTCGCTGGCGCAGGAAATCGCGACCCGCAACGTCACCGTGAACTGCGTTGCGCCCGGCTTCATCGAAAGCGCGATGACCGGCAAGCTGAACGACAAGCAGAAGGAGGCCATCATGGGGGCCATCCCCATGAAGCGCATGGGCAGCGGCGCGGAAGTCGCCTCCGCCGTTATCTATCTGGCGTCCGACGAGGCCGGTTACATGACCGGTCAGACCCTGCACGTCAACGGCGGCATGGCGATGATCTGACAGCCGGGACAAAGGCCCGTCCGGCTTGCGGAAATAGCATGTTGACCATCGCCTTGCCCGCCAATTTGAGGCTTTGCGGCGGACATAAACCGTGTTAATCGGGCCATGACTGTCAGCAGTCGACCGTGGAATGCCGGTGCTGCCGGGCGAAGCGCAAGCCTATCGCCGAAGCCGCATTGCCGGTTGAAGGGTTTGCCGGATGTGCCACAAGGCATGTCCGGCGTTGTAAATGTCCGGCGTTCCGCAAGGAACGTCGATCAAAACAAAGGTCGAGGAATCCGACATGAGCGATATCGCAGAACGCGTAAAGAAAATTGTCATTGATCATCTGGGCGTTGACGCCGAAAAGGTCAGCGAAGGCGCAAGCTTCATCGATGATCTTGGCGCGGACTCGCTCGACACCGTCGAACTGGTCATGGCGTTCGAAGAAGAATTCGGCGTCGAGATCCCCGACGATGCCGCTGACTCGATCCTGACGGTCGGCGACGCCGTCAAGTTCATCGAAAAGGCGCAGGCCTGATCCAGGCATGATGCCCGACGGGCCGCCAGGCGGCCCGTCCCGGTCTTCCGTTCGGGGAGGCCGCACCGGCTCCCGCCGGAAGAGCAACCGAACAGGTAAGGTGGATCACGGACGATGAGGCGTGTCGTTATCACGGGTACCGGCATGGTATCCCCGCTAGGCTGTGGAACCGAGGTAACCTGGTCCCGGCTTCTCGAGGGTCGCAGCGGCGCCGTGAAGGTGACCGGCTTCGAGGTCGACGACCTGCCTGCGCGGATTGCCTGCATGATTCCGACCGGCGACGGAACGGACGGCACCTACGATCCCAACCAGTGGATGGAACCGAAGGAGCAGCGCAAGGTCGATCCGTTCATCGTCTATGCGATGGCGGCGGCCGATATGGCGCTCGACGACGCCGGCTGGCATCCGCAGACGGACGAGGACCAGATCGCCACCGGCGTGCTTATCGGCTCCGGCATCGGCGGCCTGGAAGGCATCGTCGAGGCGGGCTATACGCTGCGCGAAAAAGGTCCCCGCCGCGTTTCCCCCTTCTTCATTCCCGGGCGGCTGATCAATCTCGCCTCCGGCCAGGTGTCGATCCGCCACAAGCTGCGCGGGCCGAACCATTCGGTCGTGACCGCCTGCTCCACGGGTGCGCACGCCATCGGCGACGCCAGCCGCCTCATTGCGCTCGGCGATGCCGACGTGATGGTGGCAGGGGGCACGGAATCGCCCGTATGCCGTATTTCGCTTGCCGGTTTTGCCGCCTGCAAGGCGCTTTCCACCGCCCGCAACGACGATCCGACCGCCGCGTCGCGCCCCTATGACCGCGACCGCGACGGCTTCGTCATGGGCGAGGGGGCAGGTATCGTCGTTCTGGAGGAACTGGAACACGCCAGGGCGCGCGGCGCGAAGATCTACGCCGAGGTGGTCGGTTACGGCCTGTCCGGCGACGCCTACCATATCACCGCGCCCTCCGAGGACGGCGACGGGGCCTATCGCTGCATGCAGATGGCGCTGAAGCGCGCGGGAATTTCCGCAAGCGAGGTCGATTACATCAACGCCCACGGCACGTCCACGATGGCCGACACGATCGAACTGGGCGCGGTGGAACGGCTGGTCGGAGACGCCGCTCCGCGCATCTCCATGTCGTCCACCAAATCGGCGATCGGCCACCTTCTCGGGGCTGCCGGCGCGGTCGAGGCGATCTTCACGGCGCTGGCCATTCGCGACAATATCGCGCCGCCGACGCTCAATCTCGACAATCCCGATGTCGAGACGGCGATCGATCTGGTGCCTCACAAGGCCCGCAAGCGCGAGATCAACGTGGCGCTATCCAATTCGTTCGGTTTCGGCGGAACGAATGCGTCGCTGGTTCTCAGGCGCTATGAGGCCTGAGCCGGGCCGGCGTTGCCGGTGGAAACCGGCCCGCAGCCTGTTTGAAACGAAAAGATGGGGCTGACTGCCGGAAACGGGGTGACGCCGCGACCTGCTGGACAGGCGGGCCGATCCTGCTTTTTGCCGCATTGCTCTGTTGCAAGACACATCGAGCGATGCCTGAATGAATGAGGAAAATCCGTGAGCGAGACGAACGATTCCGGCGAGACGCAGTTTGGTCGCGGCGACAATGCCGCGCGAGGACCGATCATCCCGAAATCAGCCAGCGAGGCCCTGCGCCCGGAAAAGGTGCCGCAGCCGCCGCGCCGGTCGCGCAAGGCGCGCAGCCAGGTGGTGATCTTCCTGAATTTCGTGATGACCGTGCTGGTCTTCGTGACGATCGCCGCCGTCGGCGTCTTCTATTACGGCCTGAAGAGCTTCCAGGAGCCGGGTCCGCTCGTCGCCAACAGCAATTTCATCGTCCGCAATGGCGCCGGCCTCAACGAGATCGCCGCCAGCCTGGAGCGTAACGACATCATTACCGACAGCCGGGTCTTCCGCGTCCTCACCCGCATCTATCTCGACGGGGAGACGCTGAAGGCGGGCGAATACGAGATCAAGGCCGGCGCGTCCATGCATGACATCATGGACCTGTTGCATTCCGGCAAGTCCATCCTCTACAGCGTTTCCGTGCCCGAGGGCCTGACGGTCAAGCAGATCTTCAAGCGGCTTGCCGACGACCCCGTTCTGGAAGGCGACCTGCCGGGCGACCTGCCGGCGGAAGGCTCGCTGATGCCGGATACCTACAAGTTTTCCCGCGGGACCAAGCGGGCCGATATCCTCCAGCAGATGCTCGCCGCCCAGCAGGCGCTGATCGACCAGATATGGGAAAAGCGGGACGCCGACCTGCCGATCGCCACGCGCGAGGAATTCGTGACGCTGGCCTCGATCGTCGAGAAGGAGACGGGCCGCGCCGACGAGCGCCCGCGCGTCGCCTCGGTCTTCCTGAACCGGCTGGAGAAGGGCATGCGATTGCAGTCCGATCCGACGATCGTCTACGGCATCTTCGGCGGCGACGGAAAGCCTTCCGAGCGGCCGATCTATCAATCGGATCTCGAAAAGCGGACGCCCTACAATACCTATGTCATCAACGGCCTGCCGCCCACGCCGATCGCCAATCCGGGGCGCGCGGCGCTGGAGGCGGTCGCCAGCCCGTCGCGCACCGCGGACCTCTATTTCGTGGCGGACGGCACGGGCGGTCATGCTTTCGCCGAGACGCTCGACGAGCATAACCAGAATGTCCGCCGCTGGCGCAAGATCGAGGCCGAGAAGGCGGCGGAGGCCGCCCGGCAGGCGCAGGAGGCCCCCCAGTGAAAGGGCGGCCGGCCGTTGCGGCCACAGGCGTGCTTTGATGTGGATCGTCGCGCTTTGCGGCCCGAAACCCGTTTCCAACCCCGTGAAATTGCTGCACTTTGAACCCGGGAACCGTATGGCCGGACGCCCGTGGGGGGCATGGCCGCGCCTGTCCCCTCCATCCGGCCGGGGGAGAAGCGCAGCCGATGGAGGGTGAAATGTCATTGCAGTCGATGACCGGTTTTGCGAGGGCCGAAGGCACCAGCGGCCGGACGCGCTGGGCCTGGGAATTGCGCTCGGTGAACGGCAAGGGCCTCGATCTGCGGCTGCGGCTGCCGCCCGGTTTCGAGGCGATGGAGGTGGAGGCCCGCCGACTGGCCGGCGAGGCCTTCACGCGCGGCAACATGCAGGTCGCGCTCAGCGTCAGCATCAGCGAGCCGCAGGTGGAAGCGGTCGTCAACGAGCAGGCGCTGGCCGCCGTGGTCGCCCTGCGCGAGCGGCTGGCGGGCATCGTCGATCCCGCCCCGCTCCGGCTGGATGCGCTGCTGTCCCTTCGCGGCGTCGTCGATTTCCGGGAGGTCGAGGAAAGCGGAGACGAACGCGTAAGGCGCGACGAGGATATCCAGGCCGGCCTTGCGGAAGCGGTGGAGCGGCTTGCCGCCATGCGCCGCCAGGAAGGTGCGGCGCTGGCGGACGTGCTGCTGGACCAGGTTGGCCGCATCGAAACGCTGACGCTTGCCGTCGAAAGCGATCCCTCGCGCAGTGTCGCGGCGATCGCGGAACGCCTTTCGGCGCAGGTCGAACAGCTTCTTCAGGGCGCAACGGCGCTCGACCGCGATCGCCTGCATCAGGAAGCGGCGCTGCTTGCGACGAAAGCGGATCTGCGGGAGGAGGTCGACCGGCTGAAGGCGCATGTGCGCGCCGCGCGCGATCTTATCCGCAACGGCGGGCCGGTCGGGCGCAAGCTCGATTTTCTCGCGCAGGAGTTCAACCGGGAATCGAATACCATCTGTTCCAAGTCCAACGCCGCCGCCATCACGGCGGCCGGCATCGAACTGAAGGTCGTCATCGACCAGTTCCGCGAACAGGTTCAGAATTTGGAGTAGGATCATGGCCGAAACGGGAAAACATATCGAGATCGCCCGGCGGGGGCTGATGCTGGTGATCTCCTCTCCCTCCGGGGCGGGCAAATCCACCATCGCTCGCAACCTGCTGGAAGCCGACCCCGGCCTCAGCCTGTCGGTGAGCGTCACGACGCGGCAGCGCCGGGCAAGCGAGATCGCCGGCCGCCATTATCATTTCATCAACCAGCGCGAGTTCGAACGGCTGCGCGATTCCGACGCCTTGCTCGAAGACGCCGAAGTGCATGGCAATTTCTACGGAACGCCGCGCGAGCCCGTGGAGGAGGCGATGGCCGCCGGCCGCGACATGCTCTTCGATATCGACTGGCAGGGCGCGCAGCAGTTGCAGGAGAAGATGCCGGCCGACGTCGTCTCGATCTTCATCCTGCCGCCCTCGATGACCGAACTGCAATCGCGCCTGCACCGGCGTGCCGAGGATACGGAAGACGTCATCCAGACACGTCTCGCCAATTCCCGCGCGGAGATCGAACACTGGCGGGAATACGACTATGTCATCCTCAACGATGATCTTTCCGTCGCCTTCGACGCCGTGCAGAGCATCGTCAAGGCCGAGCGCCTGCGCCGTGACCGGCGCCATGGCCTGTTCGATTTCGTGACCCAGCTGGTGACGGAAACGCCGGAGCGTCCTTCCTGACCATCGGGTCATCCTGATCATCGGGTAAGGGAAATAGGGGCGATCCCGGCGGAAACCGGTCTGCCTTAAAGCGCGTTCGCCAGCCGGACGAATTCCTCGACGCTCAGCGTCTCGGCGCGCCGTTGCGGATCGATGCCGGCGCGCGCCAGCAGGGCCTCGCCGCCGAGCGGCTTCACGCTTTGACGCAGCATCTTGCGGCGCTGGCCGAAGGCGGCCTGGGTCACCCGTTCGAGCGCCGCGGCCTCGCAGGGCAGGGGATGGGCGCGGGGCTCCAGATGCACGACGGAAGAGGTGACCTTCGGCGGCGGCGTGAAGGCCTGTGGCGGAATGTCGAAGGCCATATGCGCCTCGGTCCGCCAGCCGCAGAGCACGCCGAGGCGGCCGTAATGACCGTCGCCTTCCCGCGCCACGATGCGCAGCCCGACCTCGCGCTGGAACATCAGCGTCAACGATTGCCAGAACGGCGGCCAGACCTTCGGCAAAAGCCAGTTCACCAGCAGTTGCGTACCGACGTTATAGGGCAGGTTGGCGATGATGCGGACCGGTTCGCCGGCCGCCAGCGCCTCGAAGTCCGTCTTCAGCGCATCGCCCTCGATCACCGTCAGGCGGCCCGGATAATGAGCGGCGATTTCCGCAAGCGCCGGCAGGCATCGCGCGTCCCGCTCGATGGCGATGACCCGCTTTGCGCCCAGCGCCAGGATCGCCCGCGTCAGCCCGCCGGGACCCGGGCCGACCTCGATGATCGTCTGGTTTTCGAGATTGCCGGCCGTGCGGGCGACCTTCTGCGTCAGGTTGAGATCGAGCAGGAAATTTTGCCCGAGCGCCTTGCGGGCATCGAGCGCGTGGCGCTGGATCACTTCGCGCAGCGGCGGCAGGCCGTCGAGCGCCGCCATCAGGCCGCAACCCCTTCCGTCCGCTCGTTGAGGGCGAGCGCGGCCGCAAGCCGGAGCGCGGCAAGCAGGCTGTCCGGTTTCGCGCCGCCCTTGCCGGCGAGGGCGAAGGCCGTGCCGTGGTCGGGCGAGGTGCGGATGAACGGCAGGCCGAGCGTCGTATTGACGGAATCGTCGAAGCCGAGCGCCTTGGCGGGGATCAGCGCCTGATCGTGATACATGCAGAGCGCCACGTCGTAGGTGGCGCGCGCGGCGTCATGGAACATGGTGTCGGCCGGAAGCGGCCCGATCGCCGCGATGCCGCGTGCGACGAGCCGCTCGACGGCCGGGCGCACGATGGCGTCGTCCTCCGCGCCGAGCGCGCCGCCTTCGCCGGCATGCGGATTGAGCCCCGCGATGGCGAGCCGGGGCCGGGCAATGCCGAAGCGCCGGCGCAGATCCTGCTCCGTGATGACCGCCGTCTCGACGATGAGGTCCTCGGAAAGCGCTGCCGGAACGTCCTTGAGCGGGATATGAATGGTCACGGGAACGCTGCGCAGCTTCGGCCCGGCAAGCAGCATGACCGGCGTGAAGGCCCGTCCCGTCGCCTGCGCCGCAAGGGCGGCGAGGAATTCGGTATGGCCGGGATAGGAGAAACCGGCGTCATAGAGCATGGCCTTGGCGATGGGATTGGTGACGACCGCCGCGGTCCGCCCGGCCAGCGTCAGCGATACCGCCGTCTCGATCGCATCGGTGACGGCGGGCGCGTTGCGTGGTTCCGGCACGCCGGCGACGGCTTCCGCCGGGCAGGGGACGGCGAGCACCGGCAGTGCTGCGGAAAAATGTCCGGCTGCATTCTCGGGTGTCGCCCGGACAAGGGGAATGTCGAGGCCGAGCGTGGCGGCGCGCCCGGAAAGTGCCGCCGGGCAGCCGATGAACAGAAACGGCGGCAGCGAAAGCTGTTCCCGTTCCGCCCACAGAGCGAGCGTGATGTCGAGGCCGATCCCTGCCGGATCGCCCATGGTCAGCGCCAGCGGCGGATATGTCGTCGTCATCGGTAAACCTGCCGCATGGCCTGCAAGAGCGGAAAAGAAGCGCCGTGCGTCTCAGCGCTCGATGATCGTCGCATTCTTGCGCAATTCGGCGATATACTTCTTGCTGTTCTCGTCGTTGTCGTTCGTCTGTTTTTCGAGGTCCTCGGCCCGGAAGACCATTTCGCCGGCATAGTCGTCGTTGACTTCACGCTTGTTGCAGATGGCGAGATATTCGACGCCGCGCTCGGTGACACGGGTGCCGGTCGTCTGGCCGGTCGTCTTTTCGATGAGCGGCTTCCAGTCGTCCGGCATTTCCACCGCGAGAACGCGGCCGAGGTCGCGCACGGAAACGTCATGCATGGTCGCGGCGAAAGCCTTGATATTGTCGCATCCCGAAAATTTCGAGCGCGAGGCTTCCGCCTCCTGCCTGCGTTTTCCGAGAATGGCGTTCCGGCGCTTTTCGGGCACGACGAAGATGACCTGCTTCAGCAGATATTCCGTGGTGACGGGTTTCTTGCCGCCGTTTTCCTGCACCCGCTGCATGAAGGTCTTTTTGGAGCTGTTGCCGTAGCGTGCGGAGACGACGCGCGGCCAGCTCATCTGGACGGCGATATATTTCTTGAAATGTTCCGCGCCGACGCCCGCGCGGTCGAGGAGCTGGCCGAGCTGGGTGGTGCTCATCTTGTTCGAGGCCGCAAAGCGCGCATAGGCGGCGTCCACGTCGCCGGTGCTGACGGACATGCGGGCGCGGGTGATTTCCGTGCGCTTCAGCATCTCTTCGATCAGTTGTTCGCGCGCGACCGCACGCAGGTTGCCACGGGTGTTCTGCAGCTTGAGGAAGGCGATCCGGCGGTTCAGGTCCCCGGAGGTGATTGCGGTGTCGTTGACGACGGCGATCACGCCGTTTGCGGCCTGCACCTGCCCGGCCGGCGTGACAACGACCGCGCAGGCCGCGATCGCGGCCGCCAGCGTCATGCCTCGCATCCAAGATTTGCTGCCCATCATGCCAGTCCCTTTTTCCAAAACCGTGCCTCGCGGTTGCGCCGCCTGGCGGCGTCGGGCCGCGGGCCTCCCCCCGACGTGCATAATACATGCGGCCAAACGATGACAAGAGCGCACAAAGCGGCTTTCGCCGGCCGGACGGGGCGCTCAGTCGAAGCCTTCGATCGTCGTGTCGCCCACCTTGATGTCGCCGAGCGTACGGAAGACCAGCCGCGCGCCGATCGACCAGTCGTTCGCCACGCTGCCCGATTTGTCGCGGGTCTCCTCATAGACGATGGAGAAGATCGTATCGCGGTCGTCATAGGACAGGCCGATGCCGCTGCGCGAGACGATATCCTGATTGATGTCGTAGGTCAGCGCGCCGAAGACCGACCAGTAGTCGCGGAACTTGAACGCCGCCGCCGTCTGGATCTCGTCCTGCGCACGGTCGAAGCCGTAGTCGAGCTGCCGGGCAATGCGGGTGTAGGTCAGTTGCGATTCGAAATGTGCGCCGTCGAAGCGCAGTGACGTGTCGGTCCGGCGCAATGCCAGGTCGTCCTTGTCGAGCCGCATGCTCGACGTCAGGGAAAGCCCGTTCGGAAGACCGAAGCCGGCCAGGCCGACATAGTCCGAAGCGTCGTTCTCCAGCCCGGAATTGGCGCCGGCGTGCACGAGATCGGCGGTGGCGAAGGAATTCAGGCCGCCCAGATGGAAGGACTGGCCGAAAATACCGTGCAATTGCGCCCCGTTGTCGAAGGTGCCGGTGTAGCGAAGGCCGAGATTGGCGCGTGTCCCGCCCTCGATCCGGTCGAAGCCGGAGAACTTGTCGCGCTCGAACAGCGAGGTCGCATCGAACACGAAGCTCTGGGCGTCCTCGTTCGGCAGGCGACCGGCAAGCTGCTCGTCCGGCCGCGCATAGATCTGGGCGATCGGCTCGAAGAGGTGGGTGCTGTTGGCGGTGGTGGCGAGGATCGGATAACGCGCCTCGAGGCCCGCCGTCAGCATGGCCCGGGTCGCCGAATCGTCCGTCTCGTAAATGCCGGTGTAACTGGTCGGCGCGGCCATCTGGAGGCGATGGACATCGCCCCGCGCCGCCAGCATCGGCGTCAGCACGAGGCCGCCCGGCACGATGAACTGCCGTTTCCACTCGATTTCGCTCGTCAGGCGCGTCGTTCCGCCTTCGAGACCGGGGAACCGGTCGGTGACGCCGAGAAAATAGGTGTCCGCCAGATCGCGCTCGACATTGGTGAGATTGGTCGTGACGCTGAGCTCGCCGCCGAAGACCGGCTGCGGCGCGATATACTGATAATCGAGGGTCTGGGCGATGGCCTGCTGGCGTTCCAGCTGGTCGCCGGGATCGGCGTCCTGAACGTCGAAATAGAAGGCGCGCAGGTCGAAGCTGTTGCGGCGGCCGAGCCCTGACAGATAGACCTGATTGGCCTGAATGCGGTCGTCCAGCCGGTCGAGATCGTAGGTGCGCGAGAAGTTGTTGTCGCTTTGCAGCATCACGTCCCAGCCGAAGGCCCAGCGGGGATTGATCTGGAAACGGCCTTCGGAGGCCACCATGCCGCGGAACTCTTCGAGCTGGTCGCTCGTGCCGGCGGAGAAGCTGTCGGGATTGTTCTGGTTGATGCCGGCGGCGCGCAGCGTCACCTCGCCATTGTGGAAACGCTTGCGGAACTCGGCTTCCAGCATGAAGCCCTGCCGGGTCAGTCCGGTCGGCGTCACCGTCGCGTCCATGTCGGGAGCGATGGCGAAGTAATAGGGTGTGCCGACCCCGAGGCCGAGCTTCTGCGCGTAGTTGAAGCGCGGGAACAGGAAGCCGCTCTTGCGCTTGACCGTGTGGTCGGGAAGGCTCAGCACCGGCAGATAGGCGATCGGCTTGCCGAACATCTCGAAGCGCGCGCGTTCGAGGCGAACCGTATGCGTGCGGCCGTTCTGCACGACGCGCTCGGCCTTGATCTGCCAGAGCGAGCGGTGTGTCGGGTCCGTGGCGCAAGGGGTGCAGGCCGTGTAGACGGCATTGTTGAGGATCATCTCCTCGCCGTTCACGCGCTCGCCGCTCTCCGCCGCCAGCTTGGTGAGATCCGTCGTCTCGATTCGCAATGCATTGACAAAGCCGTTGGCGAAATCGTCCGACAGGTCCATCTCGTCGCCATAAAGGCGATTGCCGGAGGGCTCCACCAGTTCGATGTCGCCGAAGGCTGTCAGCCGGCCGGTCTCCTGATTGTATTCCACCTGTCGGGCAACGAGCTGGTAGCCGCCGTAGTTGATCTGCACCGCGCCGCGGGCGATCACCTTGTTGGTGTCCCGGTTGTAGACGAGTTCGTTGGCCGCCAGCATCAGCCTGGCATCCTGCGGGATGTTCGGCTCCATGGCGTCGAGATCGGGGGCCTGGGCACGCGCCGGCAGGGCGCCGGCGGACACGATGGTACAGCAAGCCGCGCCTGCAAGCAGGGCGATCTTCAGCCACCGGGTCAATTTGCGGTCGCCTGCCGCCACTAGCCGTCCTCCTGATGCAGAAGAATCGTCGCTCCGAGGGACATTGCGACGACCACAGGGAGCCAAGCCGCAACGAACGGAGGGACGACACCGCTGCTTCCGAATGCCTTTACAAGCACGGTCACGACATAAAGCATGAAGCCCGAGAGGATTCCACCCAGAATCACCGCGCGCGATTGGTTAAACCGGCTAAATTTCAGCGATACACAGGCCGCGATCAGCGTCATCGCAACCAGAAGCAGCGGCATCGACAGCATCGAGTGGAACTGCGTTTCCATCGCATAGGTTGGAAAACCGAACGAACGGGCGGCCTCGATTTTCCGCCCAAGGCTGAAAAATGGAATGGATTCAGGCTTTTCGAGGCTTTCCTGAACGAATTCCTGTTTCAGATTGGTACGAAGCTGCACCTCGGCGAGACGTTGCGGCAATTCGCCGATGCGGGTCTCCACGACGTTCTTAAGCAGCCAGTAACCATCTTCCAAAGTCGCCGAATCAGCGTCCTGGCGAAGGGAGATCCGATTGTCGGCGTCGAAGTGCAGGATCGAGACGTTGAGAAGCCGCGTACCGTTGTCGAGGACGGCCTTCGCGCCGATGATCGCCTGGTCGTCTCCGTAGATCTGGCGGATCCAGGGAACGGCGGTTTCGACGCGCGAGGCATTGGTCGCTCCCCAGGAGGCTTCCAGCTCCTGCGACTTCCTGTTGCCCCAGGCGGCGACGGGGTTGATGGCGACCACGGTCAGCACGCCGAGAAGGAAGGCGCCGATCGCGAATGGCCGCAGGAACTGCCAGACCGAGATGCCGGCGGCGCGCGTCACCACGAGTTCATAGCGGCGGTTGAGCGAGATCAGGGAGGCCATGCCCGCGAAAAGGGCGACGAAGGGGACCGTCTGCACCAGGATCATGGGAATGCGCAGCGCCGTCACCAGAAGGCCGCTGGCGATCGTGTAGTCCGGGAGGACGCCGACGCGATTCGCCATTTCGCTGAAGTCGATGATGAAGATGAGGGAGAAGATGCCGACGAGGAACCAGAAGGTGGTGATCACATAGCGGCGGAAGAAATAGCGGCCGAGCGTGGGGATCATGACTGGCTCCGTCCATCGGAGGAGGGAGAGGAGAGCCGTGCGAGGCGCGCGGTGATACGGTCGCGCAGCTCGATCAGCCGGCCGGCGGCGGTGACCGGGATATCGAGGTTCTTGTTGCGCCCGAGATAGCGCACGGCGAGCGCGCCGGCCACGATGGGAATGAGATACATGAGCGGGATGAAATAGCCGGAAGCCTCGGCCCGGCTGGCAGCGTAGAAGCCCGCCCAGCGCACGACGAGCGCCGTGACGAGCGCCGTGATCATCGGATGGACCCGCGCCTCGCGATGCGAGCGCGCATCGCCGCTGACGACGAGCGCGATCAGGCCGAAGACCGCCGGAAACAGCCATTCCGTGAAGCGGCGGTGCATCTCGGCGGTGAAGGCCTGGGGATTTCGCTTGTATTGCGGATCCTCGGGGTCGGGATCGAGGAGGTAGAAGAGATCGCGGTCCTTGGCGCGCAGGTTGGCCGCGCCCGCGCTCTGCGTCAGGTCGGCGAGGTCGAAGGCGTAGGAATCGAACTGGATGATCGAGACGTTGCCATCCGGCAGCTTGCGGTGGACTTCGCCCTCCTTCATGACCAGCGCGGCGCTGTTTTCGTCCACCGCGCCCTCGCGCGCATAATAGACGAGTTCGAAACGCGGATCGCGGGTATCGGCGACGAAAAGGCCGCGCAACACGCCGTTGTTGCGCCGTTCGGCCACCTGCACGTAAAGGCCGTCGGCGATCTTGCGGAACGTATTTTCCTGCACCACGGAGGACAGCATGTCGGCATGCGCGGTGGCGATCATCTTGCGCACCGCCATGCGCGAATAGGGCTCCACGAAATTGTCGACCGCGAAGGAGACGAAACTCAGCGAGATCGCGAGAATCATCACCGGCCGGATGATCGTCATGCGCGAGCTGCCGGCGGAATTCAGCACCGTCAGTTCCGAATCGGCATTCATCGCCGTCAGGGTCTGGGCGACGCCGATGACCAAGGCGAAGGGCAGGATGATCGGCACGACCGACGGCAGGATCATCGTCGCCAGCTTGAGAAAGGCGAAGATCGACTGGCCGCTGTCGGTGACGAGATTGATGCTGGTGAGCGCCTGGGTCACCCAGACGATGCCGAGCAGGGGCAGGAGCGTGGCGACGAACATCAGCGACGCCCGCCGCAATATATAGCGCTCGATCAGCTTCATCTTCGTGTCCGCGTTCCGGCAGCCCCGGTTTCGTGCTCGCGCGCCCGCCGGGCCGCAACGGCCATATAGGCTTTGCTTCAGGCCGGCGCCATGGCCAGGATGCCGGCCGCATGGAAAAAAACATGGCGTACAGGCTCGAAGGTCATTCTCTATACAAGGGCTCGCATCTTGCCAAGCGTCGTAAAACCGACAAGGAATGGGGCAGACTTGCCGCCGGCATTCGCAGATGCGTTGTCCGGCCGCGCTTTTTTGGAGTAGATCATGGTTTCGAGCCTCGACATCGGTTTTGCGAAAACGGCCCCGTCCAGGGACGGCCTGACGATCCTTCTTCAGGCCGCCGGCCAGCCTGCGGCGGCGCAGGCGGAGGTGGACCCGCAGGGGGTTCTGTCGCAGGCGGCGAAGGTTGCGAAATTTTCGGGCAAGGCGCTGAAGAGCCTCGACGTGCTGGCGCCCCATGGCGCAAGCGCCGACCGGATCATCGTGCTCGGCCTCGGTTCCGCCGACAAGCTGACCGCGCAGGACTGGCTGAAGGCCGGCGGCGCGGCGGTGGCGAAATTGCGCGGGGTTGAAAAGGCGACGATCCATCTCGACGCGCCGGGCGTCGATCCGTCCGCGGAAAACGCCGCCGATTTTGCGCTGGGCATGCGCCTCGGCGCCTATCGGTTCGACAGCTATAAGACGAAGAAGAAAAGCGATGAGGACGAGGAAAAGACCGGAAAATCCGTCAAGGTGACCCTCGTCACCGCCGAGGCTGCGGCTGCGAAAAAGGAAAAGGCGGTCACCGACGCCATCGCCGAGGGCGTGATTCTGGCCCGCAATCTCGTCAACGAGCCGGCCAACGTTCTCGGGCCGGTGGAATTCGCCGACCGCGCGAAGGCGCTGGAAAAGCTCGGCGTCGAGGTGGAGATCCTCGACGAGAAGGATATGCGAAAGCTCGGCATGGGCGCGCTTCTCGGGGTCGCCCAGGGATCGGTGCGGCCGCCGCGCCTTGCCGTGATGCAGTGGAAGGGCGGAAAGGCGAAGGAGCAGCCCATCGCCTTCGTCGGCAAGGGCGTCGTCTTCGATACGGGCGGCATTTCCATCAAGCCTGCGTCGGGCATGGAGGACATGAAGGGCGACATGGGCGGCGCGGCCGCCGTCATCGGCCTCATGCATGCGCTTGCCGCGCGCAAGGCCAAGGCGAATGTCGTCGGTATCCTGGGCCTGGTCGAGAACATGCCGGACGGCAATGCGCAGCGCCCGGGCGATATCGTGACGTCGATGTCGGGCCAGACCATCGAGGTGATCAACACCGACGCCGAGGGCCGCCTCGTGCTCTGCGACGCGCTCTGGTATTGCAACAAGACCTTCAAGCCGCAGTTCATGGTCAACCTTGCGACCCTGACCGGCGCGATCATGGTGGCGCTCGGCAGCCATCACGCCGGCCTGTTTTCCAACGACGACACGCTTGCCGCGCGCCTGACCGCGGCGGGCCTTGTGACCGGCGAACGGGTCTGGCGCATGCCGCTCGGCAGCCAGTACGACAAGATGATCGACAGCAAGTTCGCCGACATGAAGAATACCGGCGGGCGCTATGCGGGATCGATCACCGCCGCGCAGTTCCTGCAACGTTTCGTCGAGGATACGCCCTGGGCGCATCTGGATATCGCCGGAACGGCCATGGGCTCGCCCACCGACGAGATCAGCCGGACCTGGGCGTCGGGCTATGGCGTGCGACTGCTCGACGAACTGGTGCGCGCCAACTACGAGGGCTGAGGAAACGGTGAGCGAGGTCCTCTTCTATCACCTGACCGAATCGAAGCTGGAGGATGCGTTGCCGCCGCTCCTGGACAAGAGCCTGGAGCGCGGCTGGCGCGTCGTCGTGCAGACGGGCGATACGGCGCAGCGCGATGCGCTGGACACCCACCTGTGGACCTATCGGGACGACAGCTTCCTGCCGCACGGAACCGACGAGCAGGCATTTCCGGCCGAACAGCCGATTCTCCTGACGGCGACGCCGGACAACCTGAACGCTGCGACCGTGCGCTTTCTGGTCTATGGCGCCGAACCGCCGGCGCTGGACGCCTACGAGCGCGTGATCTTCATGTTCGATGGGTACGATCAGGCCGAGGTGGAGGCCGCGCGCGAACACTGGAAGCGCCTGAAGACCGGCGGCCACCAGCTCACCTACTGGCAGCAGGACAGCGACAGGCGGTGGACGAAGAAGGCTTGAGCGCCCGAGGGGCAGGGGAGCGGCGTTTCCGCCGCATCCTCAATCGTGGAATGCCGCGACCGGTTTCCGCCGGCCGAGCATGAAGGCGTCGGCGACATGGCGGAGCGGCGCGAGGTCGACGTCGGATATGCCGGCCGCCACGATCTCGGAGAATCGGCGGTAGAGCATCGGATATTCCTGTTCCGGCTCCGCGTGGATCGTCCGGCCGTCCACGGAAAGCTTCGCGCCGCCCTCCGACAGGACCATCTCTCCCGCATCCGTCCGGGCGACGATGTCCCAGCTTTGCCGGCCGGTCTGCCGCCAGTCGAATTCCGCCGAGAGATCGAGTTCGTCCGCATCGGAAAAGCGGATGGAGGCGGCGATGGGGGCATCGCGGTTTTCCGGGAATTCCAGCGTCGCGGCGGTGATGAAGACCGGACGCGGCAGGATATGGGTGACGATGGAAAGCGCGTTGATGCCGGGGTCGAAGACGCCGAGCCCGCCCGGCTGCCAGATCCAGTCCTGATTCGGGTGCCAGTGGCGCACGTCCTCCTTCCAGATCACCTGCATCGAGCGGATGGTCGTGCCGGCGAGAAAGGCCTTGGCGGCCTCGACGGCCGGCGCATAGCGGGAATGCCAGCTTGCGAAAAGCGACAGGCCCCGGCCGGCGGCCAGCGCCTCGAGGTCCGCGACCTCGGAAAGCGTCGCCCCGGGCGGCTTTTCGAGAAAGACGTGCTTGCCGGCCGAAAGCGCCTTTTGCGCCGCCGTGTAGCGATATTGCGGCGGCATGCAGAGCGCCACCGCGTCGATGGCCGGGACGGCCGCGAGCATGGCCTCGATCGACGGGAAATTGTCGATGCCGTCAACCGTGCCGTGACGGCTGGCGGCGGCGATCAGCCGGAAATCCGGGTTCTTCGCGATGGCGGGAAGATGCTGGTCGCGCACGATCTTGCCGACGCCGACGATTGCGAGATTGATCGGTGACATGGCTCCGCCCTTCATTAGTATGATAATTGCGGCCTGTTGTATCAGAACAGATGCGGCGGGCAAGGGCGTTGCGCGAGGGGGTGCGGAACGCGGTCAGGCGTCGAGGGTCATCGCCTCCTCGTATTCGGCCGAAAGCTCCAGCCATTGCTCTTCGGCATCGTTCAGCCGGTCGGCGGCGGCGGCGCGCAGCCGCGCCTTCTCGGCGGCCTTTTCCGGGTTCTTGCCGTAAAGCGCGGGATCTGCAAGTTCTCCGTCAAGAAGCTGAATCTGCTTGTGCAGTTTTGCCGTCAGGGACTCGATTTCATTGATCTTTTTCTTCAGCGGCGCGAGCTGGGCGCGCCGGTCGGCGTTTGCCTTGCGCTGCCCGGCCTTGCTGGCCTGTTCGCCGGCTGCCTGAGCGGTCTTCTCCTTCTCGCCCCTGCCGCGCGCCGATTGCACGATCAGGCCGCGATATTCCTCCATGTCGCCGTCGTAGCTCTTCACCGTGCCGTCGTTGACGAGCCAGAGCCGGTCGACGGTGGCCTCGATTAGGTGACGGTCGTGGGAGATCAGGATGACCGCGCCCTCGTAGTCGTTCAGCGCCTCGATCAGCGCCCGCCGGCTGTCGATGTCGAGATGGTTGGTCGGCTCGTCGAGGATCAGCAGGTTCGGCGCGTCGAAGGCGGCAAGGCCCATCAGCAGGCGCGCCTTCTCGCCTCCCGACAGGTCCCTGGCGGCGGTCGCCATCTTCTCGGTGGCAAGTCCCATCTGCGCCACCCTGGCGCGCACCCTGGCTTCCGGCGCGTCGGGCATCAGCCGGCGGACATGGTCGACCGCCGATTGCTCCGGCACGAGGTCGTCGAGCTGGTGCTGCGCGAAGAAGCCGACCTTCAGGCCGGGCGCGCGCCTGACGGTCCCGGCTTCCGCCTCCAGCCGTCCGGAGATGAACTTGGCGAAGGTCGACTTGCCGTTGCCGTTGGCCCCGAGCAGGGCGATGCGGTCGTCATTGTCGATGCGCAGGTCGATGTTCCGCAGGATCGGCGCGCCCGGTGCATAGCCGACGGCTCCGCGCTCGATCGCCACGATGGGGGAGGCGGGCTGCTTTTCCGGCTTCGGAAAGGTGATCGGCTGCACATGGGCCTCGACGACGGCGGCGACCGTGCCCATGCGCTCCAGCGCCTTGATGCGGCTTTGCGCCTGCCGGGCCTTCGTCGCCTTGGCGCGGAAGCGGTCGATGAAGCTCTGGAGATGCTTTCGGGCGGCTTCGTTCTTGACCTTGGCCTTGGTCTGCAATTCGTCGGCCTCCGCCTTCTGGCGCTCGAACTGGTCGTAGGAGCCGCGATAGAAGGTGAGCTTCTGCTGGTCGAGATGCACGATGGCGTTGACGGCGGTGTTGAGAAGGTCGCGGTCGTGGCTGATGATGATCACCGTATGCGGATAGTGCCGCACGTAATCCTCCAGCCACAAGGTGCCTTCGAGGTCGAGATAGTTGGTCGGCTCGTCGAGCAGCAGCAGGTCCGGCTCCGAGAACAGGACGGCGGCGAGCGCCACCCGCATCCGCCAGCCGCCGGAAAAGCTTTTCGCCGGGCGCTGTTGCGCCTGCTGGTCGAAGCCGAGGCCGGCGAGAATGCCGGCGGCCCGAGCTTCGGCCGAATGCGCGCCGATATCGGCAAGCCGCGTCTGGATCTCGGCGATGCGATGCGGGTCGGTCGCCGTCTCGGCCTCCGCCATCAGGGCCGCGCGCTCCTTGTCGGCGGCCAGCACGATTTCGATCAGCTTTTCGTCGGTGCCCGGCGCCTCCTGCGCCACCTGGCCGATGCGGGCGTTTCTCGGCAGCGTCACCGCGCCCGCCTCCGGCGCAAGCTCGCCGGTGATGATCCGGAACAGCGTCGACTTGCCGGTGCCGTTGCGCCCGACGAGACCCGCCTTGGTGCCGCTCGGCAGCGACAGCGAAGCATTGTCGATGAGAAGACGCCCGGCGATGCGGGCGGTAAGGCCGGAAATCGTGATCATTCCGGGTCTATAGGGCGGTGCGGGCCGCCAACGCAAGGCCCCCACAGGCCTCCATGCATCATCCGGCCCGTCCGGAACGATAGGCGGACGCACGCCGCGCGGCGACCTCGGCGGAATAGAAGCGCATCGCCGCTCCGCTTTCGCGCGCCGCGTCGAGGGCCTGGACGGCCTGATCGTGCAGGGCGCAAGCCGTATCGGCGGCGTCGCTCATGGTGATGCCGGCCGTCAGTGTCAGGAAACCCGCCGGCAATGCGCGATCCTGGAAGGGGAAGGCGGTTTCGGCGACCTTCGCGGCGATCCGGTCCGCAATCGTCGCGGCGATTGCGCGGTCGACGTCCGCCAGCAGCAGGCAGAAGAGGTCCGCGCCGGTGCGGGCGACAAAGTCGTTCTTCTTCACCGACTGGCGGAAGAGGGCGGCCAGCCGCTCCAGCGTGGCGCCCGCCGCGCCGGGCGCATGGGTTCCGGCAAAGTCGTTCAGCCGCTCGACGCGAAAGAGCACGAGCGCCGCCGGATTCGCCGTTTCGTCGCGCAAAAGCGCGTCGATCCGGCCGAGCAGGGCGGCATGATTGCCGAGCCCGGTCGCCGGATCGTGCATCAGCGCGTCGCGGCTTGCCGCAAGGCCGCCGCGCAGGACATCGAGACGCGCCTGAAGATCGCCGATGCGCGCGGTGGCCGCCCGATCGGCGCTGAGCAGGTCGCGGGCGAGCGACAGGAGCCGTCCGGCATCCTGCGCGAAATCGGAAAGACCGAGCACGGGATCCTTGCCCATGCGCGCGGCGACCTCTTCCAGTTCCAGCAGCATCGCGCCCCGGTCCCGATGGCTGGCTGCGCCCACCTGCGCGGCCGTCGCCAGCAATTGTGCCGCCTCCGCCGCCGCCTGTCCGGCGGCAAGCGCGTTGTGGCCCGGCAGACCGTGACGCAGCGCGATGGCGTCGAGCGCGGACTGGGCGGGCGTCCTGCCGAGCGCGCCGATCTCCCGGGCGATGACGCTGTTGCCGGTCAGGGCCTCGAACAGCAGTTCGTAGTTGCGCGGCAGCCCGGCGATGCCGCGATCGGCCATCAACTGACCGATACGCGCCATGACGGACGGCTGCGCGAGGGCGGGATCGTGGGAAGGCAAAGCGGCTTTGCTGGTCATGATGCGCCGTGAAGCAGGCGGCCGCGCACGGCCGACGCCCTGGTTGGAGTGAATGCTGCAACTATCGGCTCCGGCCGTTAATTTTGCGTTCTTGCGGAAAAACCGCCGCAAGGCCCGGAAGTCCGCGTCCCGGAAAGGCCACGGGAGAATGGAAACGGGAGGGCGTGGGGCGCGCCTTTCGTGGCGGTCCCCCTTGTTTTGCAGGACATTGGAAGGTAAGGAACCGCCACTTTCACCGGAAACCAAGGGAAACGGGAAACATGGCGATTGAACGCACATTTTCGATGATCAAGCCGGACGCCACGAAGCGCAATCTCACCGGCGCCATCACCAAGATGCTTGAGGATGCGGGCCTGCGCGTTGTCGCATCCAGGCGCGTCTGGATGAGCCGCCGCGAGGCCGAAGGCTTCTACGCCGTTCACAAGGACCGCCCGTTCTTCGGCGAACTCGTCGAGTTCATGTCCTCCGGCCCGACGGTCGTGCAGGTGCTGGAAGGCGAGAACGCGATCGCCAGGAACCGCGAAGTCATGGGCGCCACCAATCCGGCCAACGCCGACGAGGGCACCATCCGCAAGGTTCACGCCCTGTCGATCGGCGAAAACTCCGTTCACGGCTCCGACGCTCCGGAAACCGCCGCGGAAGAAATCGCCTACTGGTTCTCCGGCACCGAGGTCGTCGGCTGAATCAATTTCTCCGGCGGTTGCCGGAAGCCATTGCGACAGATAGTAAAACCGGGGTTTGCGCCCCGGTTTTTTTTGTCTCCCGGTCAGCCGCCGGACGGCTGGCGGGACCATGCCGCGCGTGCGCGCGCGTCGCTTTCCCGGGCGTCCACCCAGTCGCCTGCGCGCCCGTCCGCCCGATGTTCCTTCTTCCAGAAGGGGGCGGACGTCTTGAGGAAGTCCATGACGAAGGACGCACCGTCGAAGGCGGCGTGGCGATGGGGAGCCGCCGCGATGACGAGCACGATATTGGCGCCCGGCGCGATGCGTCCGATCCGGTGGACCGCCGTTATGCCGGAAAGCCCGAAGCGTTCGATCGCCGTCCGGCAGATGCGGGTGATCTCCGCCTCCGCCATGCCGGGATAGTGCTCCAGTTCGAGGGCGGCGAGCGTTCCGCCTTCGTCGCGGCACAGGCCCGTGAAGGTGACGAGCGCACCGATATCGGCGCGGCCGGCCGTGAGGGCGGCGCATTCCGCCGCCGCATCGAAATCCTGCGTCTGAATGCGGACAGTCAGCGCAACGGCGGCCCCGGCCGGCATCTCAGCCGCCCGTCATCGGCGGGAAGAGGGCGATCTCGCGCGCACTGCCAAGCGGCTCGTCGTGTTCGACATGCTCCTGGTCGACGGCGATGCGGATCGCCGTCTCATGTTCCAGCGCATAGGCATATTCGTCGCCGAGCGACTTCAGATGCGAAAGCAGGTCGCTCCCGGTGCGCACGCCGGCCGGCAGTTCGATCTGCTCCTCGTTCTTGCCGATACGCTCGCGAACCCAGGCGAAATAGACGATCCGGGTCATGTCACTCCCCCACGATGTGTTTCAGGCCGCTGCGGAAATAGTCGTAGCCGGTATACATGGTGATGATCGCCGCGATCCACAAAAGGCCGATGCCGATTTCCGTCGTATAGGGAAGGATCTTGTCGCCGGCCGGCCCCGCCAGCAGGAAGCCGATGGCCAGCATCTGGATCGTCGTCTTCCATTTGGCGATGCGGGTCACCGGAACGCTGACCTTCAGGTCGGCGAGATATTCGCGCAGGCCCGAAACGAGGATTTCCCGGCACAGGATGATGATGGCGGCCCAGATCGACCAGCCGCCGATGGTGCCGTCGGCCGCCATCAGCAGCAGCACCGAGGCGACGAGAAGCTTGTCGGCGATCGGATCGAGCATCCGGCCGATATTGGAGGTCTGGTTCCAGATGCGGGCGAGATAGCCATCCAGATAGTCGGTGATGGAGGCGGCGACGAAGATCCAGAAGGCCGCCCAGCGCGCGAAGTCCGAGGGCTCCAGCCGTCCTTCCACGAAGAAGCAGAGCACGATCAGCGGAACGGCGAGAATCCGGCCGTAGGTGAGGAGGTTGGGGATGCTGTATGTGCGGGAGGCCATGGTATCTTCAGTCTCGATTGTTTGGGGTAGATGAGGTCTTTGCTGACGCGCCGTCAACCTTTGTTTCCGGCAATTTCGGTTGAATTTACGGTATGCCGCCGAATGCCGCCGCCGGGAGGCTGCTTCTTGCGGTGAACATCGAAAACCTCGCGCATCGACGGAAGGACAATGCGGGCATGCTAGCCCATAACCGCCGGGATCGGAACCGCCGCGAGGACCGGCCGGGCCGTCGCGGCCGGATCGGCGCGGGAGCGACGCTCTACGAGCCGGCATCCTCGTGGAAATGGTTGTAGACCAGACGGGCGACGCTTTCCGAAATGCCGTCGACGGCGGTGAGGTCCGCCATGGCGGCGCGCGAGACCGCCTTGGCGGTGCCGAAATGCTGGAGCAGGGCGCGTTTCCTCGCCGGGCCGACACCGGCGATCTCGTCGAGAGGGTTGCGGACCATTTCCTTCTTGCGGCGTGCACGGTGCGAGCCGATGGCGAAGCGATGGGCCTCGTCGCGCAGGCGCTGTACGAAATAGAGCACGGGGTCGCGCGGCGGCAGCGAGAAGTCCGCCAGCCCCCGCATGAAGAAGCGTTCGCGCCCGGCCTCGCGGTCGGCCCCCTTGGCGACGCCGATGGCGATGACCTGGTCGGTGATGCCGAGGTCCTCGAGGATGGCGCGCACCGCCGTCATCTGCCCCTGTCCGCCGTCGATCAGGATCACGTCCGGCCAGGCGGGGAAGGGCAGGTCGTCCGCCTCCGCGCCTGCCTCCGCGCTCCTGTCCGGCAGGCCTTCCTCCCTGATCAGGCGCGTGAAGCGCCGGGTCATCACTTCCTTCATCATGCCGAAGTCGTCGCCGGGCGTGATGTCGGTCGATTTGATGTTGAACTTGCGGTACTGGCCCTTCACGAAGCCGTCCGGCCCCGCCACCACCATGCCGCCGACGGCATTGGTGCCCATGATGTGGGAGTTGTCGTAGATCTCGATGCGGCGCGGCACGTAAGGCAGCTTGAACGTCGCGGCGAAACCCTCCAGCAGACGCGATTGCGACGCCGTTTCCGCCAGCTTGCGTCCGTGCGCCTCGCGGGCGTTCGCCACCACATGGTCGACGAGGTCCTTCTTCTCGCCGCGCTGCGGCACGGCGATGGTGACCTTGTACCCCGATCGCTCGGTAAGCGCCCGTGACAGCAGATCGATCTCCTCCACCGTTTCGGAGAGCAGGATCTGCCGGGGACAGGGCTTGTCGTCGTAGAACTGGGTGAGGAAGGCGTTCAGCACCTCCGCTCCGGAAAGCTGGGGATCGGCCTTCGGGAAATAGGCCCGGTTGCCCCAGTTCTGCCCGGTGCGGAAGAAGAACACCTGGATGCAGGAGATGCCGCCCTCGTGGTGGATGGCGAAGGCGTCGGCCTCTTCCACGCCCGCCGGATTGATGCCCTGATGGCTCTGGACATGCGACAGGGCGGCCAGCCGGTCGCGATAGACCGCGGCCCGCTCGAAATCGAGGTCTTCGGCCGCCGCATTCATCGCCTCGGCGATGCGGGCCTTCACGTTCCGGCTCCGGCCGGAGAGGAAGTCCCTGGCCTCCTGCACCAGCACGGCATAGTCGGCGTCGCTGATCTCATGGGTGCAAGGGGCCGAGCAGCGCTTGATCTGGTAGAGCAGGCAGGGCCGCGTGCGCGTCTCGAACACGCTGTCGGTGCAGGTGCGCAGCAGGAAGGCGCGTTGCAGCGAGTTGATGGTGCGTCCCACCGCGCCGGCCGAGGCGAAAGGGCCGAAATAGTCACCCTTGCGGCTTCGCGCGCCGCGATGCTTGAAGATCGCCGGCGCCCGGCTGTCGCCGGTGAGAAGGATATAGGGAAAGGACTTGTCGTCGCGCAGAAGCACGTTGAAGCGCGGGCGCAGCCGCTTGATGAGGTTCGCCTCCAGCAGCAGCGCCTCGGTCTCCGTGCGCGTGGTGACGAACTCCATGTTCGCCGTCTCGCGGATCATCCGCGTGATGCGGTTGGAATGGCCGCGCCCCTGTGCGTAGTTCGTCACGCGTTTCTTCAGGCTGCGGGCCTTGCCGACATAGAGCACGTCGCCCTCGGCGTTGAACATGCGGTAGACGCCGGGGCTGTTCGGCAGGCGCTTGACGAAGCCCTGGATCAGTTCCGCGCCGGTGAGCCCTTCCGGCGGCGCGCCGCCCTCGTTCCAGTCGATCCCGGGCGTGGCGGAGGTTGCGCTCTCCACCGCGCTTTCAGGGGCGAATTCGTCTTCCTCGTCCGTCTCGTTCTCGTCGTAGAGGATGCCGCCGTCCTTGACCTTCTGTCCGTTCATTCCGCGATCCCCGCCACATCCGGCGTTTCCCAGGCAAGATGCTGTCCGCCGTCGAGCGCGATCATCTGTCCGGTGATCGAGGGACTGTCGAACAGGAAGCGCACCGTCCGGCCGAATTCGGCAAGCTCCGGCCCGCGCCTGAGGATAAGCCCGCCGACCTGCGCCTGGAAGGCCGCATCGTCCTGCCGCTCGTTGGGAAGCGACGGGCCGGGGCCGACGGCGTTGACGCGCACCCGCGGCGCGAAGCTCTGCGCCATGGTGCGCGTGGCCATCCATAGGGCCGATTTCGACAGTGTATAGGAATAGTAGCGCGGTGTCGGGTTCCAGACCCGCTGGTCGATGATATTGACGATCGACCCGCCGTGCTCTCCCGGCAACTGGCGCAGGAAGTCCCGCGCCAGGATGGAGGGAGCCTTGACGTGGATGGCGAAATGCCGGTCCCACAGCGCATCGGAGAAATCCGCGGCGGTATCGGGCTTGAAGAGCGAGGCGTTGTTGACGAGGAGATCGATGGGACCGAGCGCCGCGTTCACCTCGCCCATCAGCCGTGCCGTTGCCGCGCCGTCGGAAAGATCGCATTGCACCGCGACCGCCTCGACGCCGTCGGCGGCAAGGGCGGCGGCCATCTCCTCGGCCTCCGCGAGCGACCGGTTGGCGTGGATCGCCACGGCGAAGCCGTTTTGCGCGAGATCCATCGCGATGGCCCGTCCGATGCGTTTCGCGCCGCCCGTCACAAGGGCTTTTTTCAGGGGCGTCTTCAAGAAATGTCCATCCTGCCGAATCTGTCGTTCAACCAACCTGAATATAGTCTGGAACGCGGCGGCTTGAACTCCCCATGGCGGTGGATTGCCAAAAAGTTAACAGGGAAAGGATATTTGAAGTATTTTTGAGTATTACTTTCATTGAATTGGCCGTTATTGAATTTATGGTTAACGAATTGCCTGTTGCTCAAAAGACGCATCCAATTTGTGACACGTCGCCGCCACGAATATTTCACAATTTGGCTCTTCCATCTCCTCAATCTTTATTCAAGTTCGCCTCAATCGGATGGGGCACGAAACTCATAACGCTGTTCCGGCCAGCCTCCCAGCGCCGGCATCGTTTAGCACCAAGGAGAACAACATGCGCAACGTCATCATCACCGCTCTGGCCGCTTCGGCCGTTACCCTCTTCGCCTTCCAGGGCGCGCAGGCCGCCGACGCGGTCATGGACATCCCGGAAGCGCCGGCTGCGGACTATTCCGCGCCGGTCGTGAAGGACTGGTCGGGCGCCTATCTCGGCGGCACCGCTTCCTGGCAGAAGGGCAAGTTCAATCGCCAGGGCAACAAGCACGCCAACGGCTTCGGCGGCGGCGTCTACGGCGGCTACAACATTCAGGATGGCCAGATGGTCTATGGCGGTGAAGCCGACGTGAACTACTCGGGCGTCGACGCCACGGCCAACGGCTTCAAGGCGCAGCAGGGCGTCAACGGCTCGATCCGTGGCCGCGTCGGTGTCGACCTGAACCCGGTTCTTCTCTACGGCACGGCCGGCATCGCCGCCTCGGGCGTCGAGGTCAAGAGCCCCGTGGGCAAGGACGACGCGACGCTTCTCGGCTGGACGGCCGGTGTCGGCGCCGAGACCTTCGTCACGGACAATGTCACCGCCCGCCTCGAATATCGCTACAGCGACTACGGCACGAAGAACTTCCGCGGCGCCGGCGTCACCAGCGGCTTCGAGGACCACAGCGTCCGTCTCGGCCTCGGCGTCAAGTTCTGAGCCGATCGCCTGCAAGCTTTAGGAAGGGCCGGGGAAACCCGGCCCTTTCGCGTTTCCGTGTCAGTCCCTGAACAGCGCATAGTCCGGGAATATCGTTTCGAAACGGCCGGGGAAGCGTTTCAGCTTCGGGCGGCCGCGTTGCCACTGGCCGGGAAAGCGCAGCTCGATATAGCGCAGCATCGCCGCCAGCGCGAAATGACCGGCATGGGGCTTCCTGCCGAGGCGGGGCATATTGGCCTCCAGATGGTCGAGCGCGCGCTCCACCTTCGCCCACTGGCGGTCGATCCACGGCTGATGCACTTTTTCTTCCGGCCGCAGGCGGCGCTCGTAGACGATGGAGAGCAGGCAGTCGCAGACCCCGTCGGCCGTCGCCTCCAGGATGTCGACTTCCGTGCGCTTCGCCGCATTGCGCGGATAGAGCGCGCCCCGCGTCTGGCGGTCCATGTAATGCATGATGGCGCGGCTGTCGTAGACGGCGAGCCCGTCGTCGGTCACGAGCGTCGGGATCTTGCCGAGCGGATTGGCGGCCAGAAGCCCGGCGGGATCGCTGGCCGTGTCGGTCGGTATGCTCTCGGCCGCAAGGCCCGCATAATGGGCCGCCATGCGGACCTTTACGGAATAGGGGGAGGCGTCGGCGTAGAAGATCTTCATGTCGGATAGCTCCTGTTCCTTGATGGTGTCTGGCGTTGAGGGGCCGGCCTTGTCCTGCCGGAACGTCACTGGACGGGTGGCTGCCCGATCTCCTTTGCGCGGCAGGCGGCGCGGTCGACTTCGGCGCAGGGCCGGAAGGACAGGCCGGCGGTGAGGCAGATGCGGACTTCCGCCAGCCGGCCGGCCTCGCAGGTGACGGCGATGCCCTGCCGGGACAGCCCGGGGTTGGCGGCGATGAAGGCCTGCTCCACCGCCTCCGCGCTGATCCGGCGCGGATTGCGCGGCTGCGCCAGCCCGGCGGGAATGGAAATCCCTTCATAGGCCCGGCGCACGGTCTGGAAATAATCCTTCTGGCCAAGACCCGAACAGCTTCCATGCTTGCGCCATTGATGGCCGATGAGCCCCATCGACGGGATGATGTCGAGATAGGCGCGGCCGAGGTCGGCGGGAACGCGCTCCGGCTGGCGGGAGGGGCAGAATTCCGGATAGCCGCGCTCGTACTGCGGCCAGAGCCCGTGCACGATGAAACCGTGGCCGGCGCCGCGCCGGCATTGGGCGCCGTCGCCGCCGGGATCGTTTTCCGCGCACCAGCTGGGCGACCACGACAGCGACAACACGTAGAAATCGAAGCCGCTGCCGGCCGGAACGGGGGCGGCGTTTTCCGACGAGATGCTGCCTGTCGTGCTGCGGCTGCCCGTGGGCGTCTTCTCCTCGCAGCCGGCTGCCGCCAGCAGCGCGAGGGCCGAAAAGCCGGCAATGGCCAGCTTGCGGATTGCCGGAAGAGGGGAATGTCGCGTCATGGTCTTCTCCGGTGGCCCTTCGTTGCCCGGACGGGGCTGCGAAGGATCAGGCGGCCTTGTCTTCGGTGGCGATCCAGAAGGCGCGCGCCGAGGCGAAGCGATCCTGCGCCAGCCGTCCCTTGAGGAAGGGAAGCAGCGTGTCGAGGTCCGCCTTCAGCGTATAGGGCGGATTGACCACGATCAGGCCCGAGCCGGCAAGTCCCGTCGTGTGGCGATCGCTTCGCACGGAAAGCTCCGCGCAGAGGATCTTGGGGATGCCCGTCTGCTTCAGCGCCTTGTGGAAAGCAGAGACGGGCGCGCCTTTCTTCAGCGGATACCACAGGCAGTAGACGCCGCCGGAAAAGCGGCGCCAGGCCTTTTCCAGCCCCTCGGCCAGCCGCTCGAATTCACCCTCGATCTCGAAGGGCGGATCGACGAGAACGATGCCGCGCTTCTCCTTGGGCGGCAGATGCGCGCCGAGCGCCAGCCAGCCGTCGAGTTGGGTCACCCGGCTCTGGAAGTCGCCGTCGAACAGCCGCCGCAGCGTCTCGTGGTCATCCGGGTGCAGTTCCATCGCCGACAGCCGGTCCTGCGGGCGAAAGAGCAGGCGCGCCAGTTTTGGCGAGCCCGGATAATAGGTTAGGCCGCCTTGCGGATTCAGTGTGCGAACCGCTTCGAGATAAGGTGCAAGCAGGGCGGCGGCATCGGCCGGCATGTCGCCGTCAAGAAGACGGCCGATCCCCTCGCGCCATTCGCCGGTCTTCTGCGCCTCTTCGCTGGAAAGGTCGTAGAGGCCGGTGCCGGCATGGGTGTCGAGGACGCGGAACGCCTTGTCCTTGCCCTGCATATAGGTGATCAGGCGGGCGAAGACGGCGTGCTTGAGGACGTCGGCAAAATTGCCGGCGTGATAGATGTGGCGATAGTTCATGCCTTCTCCGCTCTGGCCGGCGATCGATTCCCGCCGTGGCGGCAATATAGGGCTTTTGGCCGCTTGCGCACTGCCATATAGAAAACCCATGAACGTTGCGACCCCGAATCCCGCAAAAGCCCGGATCGGCCATTCGGCCTGTCCGCATGATTGCCCCTCCACCTGCGCGCTGGATATCGAGATCGATGCGGACGGACGGATCGGCCGGGTGAAGGGCGATCCGGAAAACAGCTACACCTCGGGCGTCGTCTGCGCCAAGGTCGCCCGCTACGCCGAGCGGCTCTATCATCCCGCCCGGCTTCTCAAGCCGCGGGTGCGCCGGGGCGGCAAGGGCGAGGGAGGCTGGGGCGAGATTTCCTGGGAGGCGGCGCTCGACGCCATCGCCGAGGCCTTCGTCCGGGCCGAGCAGGCCCATGGCAGCGAGGCGGTCTGGCCCTATTACTACGCCGGCACGATGGGGCTGGTGCAGCGCGATTCCATCGATCGCCTGCGCCATGCGCGGCGCTATTCCGGCTTCTTCGGCTCGATCTGCACCAATACAGCCTGGACCGGCTATACCATGGGGGCCGGGACGCTGCGCGGCTCCGACCCGCGCGAAATGGCGAAATCGGACTGTATCGTCATCTGGGGCACCAATCCGGTCTCGACCCAGGTCAACGTGATGACCCACGCGATCCGGGCGCGCAAGGAGCGGGGCGCGAAGATCGTCGTCGTCGACGTCTATGACAACCCGACCATGAAGCAGGCCGACATGGCCCTGAAGCTGCGGCCCGGCACGGATGCGGCCCTTGCCTGCGCCGCCATGCATGTCGCCTTCCGCGACGGCCATGCCGACCGCGCCTATATGGCGGCCTTCACCGACGATCCGGCCGGGCTCGAAGCGCATCTGGCGACGCGCGACCCCGCCTGGGCGGCGGAGATCACCGGGCTTTCCATCGCGGAGATCGAGGCCTTCGCGGCGCTGGTCGGGCGCACGAAGCGCAGCTTCTTCCGCCTCGGCTACGGGTTCACGCGCGGACGTAACGGCGCCGTCTCCATGCATGCGGCGCTCTGCGTCCCGACCGTGCTCGGCTCGTGGCAATATGAAGGCGGCGGGGCGTTCCACAGCAATTCGGATATCTTCCGCCTGCGCAAGAGCGAACTGACCGGCGAAACGCTCGCCGATCCCGATATCCGCATGCTCGACCAGTCGCAGATCGGCCGGGTGCTGACCGGCGACGCCGTTGCCCTGCGCCATCGCGGCCCGGTCACCGCCATGCTGATCCAGAATACCAATCCGGCCAATGTCGCGCCCGAGCAGCGGCTGGTGAAAAGGGGCTTCCTGCGCGACGACCTGTTCGTCGCCGTCCACGAGCATTTCATGACCGATACGGCGAAGCTTGCCGATATCGTCCTGCCGGCCACGATGTTCGTGGAACATGACGACATCTATCGCGGCGGCGGGCAGCAGCACATCGTTCTCGGCCCCCGGCTGGTCGAGCCGCCGCCGCTCGTGCGCAGCAATCTCTTCGTCATCGAGGAGCTTGCGCGCCGGCTGGGCGTCGGCCACCTGCCGGGATTCGGGCTGACGGAGCGCGAGCATATCACCCGTATGCTGCCGTTCTACGAGATCGACTTCGACGGCCTGAGGCAAGAGAAGTGGATCGACTGCCAGCCGGATTTCGAGACGGCGCATTTCCTGAAGGGGTTCGGTTTTCCGGACGGCCGGTTCCGCTTCCGCCCGGACTGGACCAATACGCCCGCGCCCAACAAGCCGCCGAAACCGCTCGGCGCGTTTGGTCCCCACGCGGCCCTGCCGGTCTTTCCCGACTATGTGGCGGTGATCGAGACTGCTGACGCGGACCATCCGTTCCGGCTGGCGACATCGCCCGCCCGCAACTTCCTCAATTCGTCCTTCACGGAAACCCGGGGCTCGCGCCAGCGGGAAGGCCGGCCGGAGGTGATGATCCATCCCGAGGACGCCGCCGCCTGCGGCGTCGATGACGGCGAGATCGTGCGCCTCGGCAACGGGCGCGGCGATATCCGCCTGCATGCGAAGGTCACGGATGCGGCGAAAGCCGGCGTCCTCATCGCCGAAGGGGTCTGGCCGAACGACGCCCATCTCGACGGCGAGGGCATCAATGTGCTGACCGGGGCCGACCCGATCGCGCCCTATGGCGGGGCGGCCTTTCACGACAATCGCGTCTGGCTCCGCAAGGGCTGACGCCGCGTCACAGGCAGGAACTTCCATCATGGCCGAGACATCCTCCACGATCCGCATCCTCGACCGCAAGACGGTCTGGAAGCGCTTCATCCATCTCCAGACGCTGGTGCTGGAACAGAGGCGCGCGGACGGCCGTATCGAGCGTCTCGACCGGGAGGTGCACGATCACGGCCACGCCGCGGCCGTTCTCCTGGTCGATCCGGCCCGCCGGTCGGTGGTGCTGGTGCGCCAGTTCCGCCCCGGCGCGTTCCTCGGCGGCCATCCGGACGGTTATCTGCTCGAGGTTCCGGCGGGACTGCTCGATGGCGACAGCCCGGAGGCGGCGGTGAGCCGCGAGGCGATGGAGGAGACCGGCTATGCCGTTTCCGGCGTCCGCTTCCTGTTCGACACCTATGTCAGTCCGGGCACGCTCACCGAGCGGGTGAGCTGCTTCGTGGCGACGGTCGATGCCGGCCGGCCGGACGGAGCGGGCGGGGGCGTGGAAGGCGAGGGTGAGGATATCGAAATCGTCGAAATGCCGGTCGACGAGGCCTGCGCCCTGATTGCCTCCGGCGGTATCGTCGACGCCAAGACGATCCTGCTGCTGCAATGGCTGATGCTCGAGCGCGCCGGTCTTATGCCGGCCGGTCCGGCGTGAGGATTTCGGGCGAGATCAATCGCGCGCCGTCGGCGATCGGCAGGGGTGTCGCGAAAATCGCCTTGCCCTCCTGCATCCGCACCTTGCCGCCGGCGACCAGATCGAGCGCCAGCGGATAGCTGCGATGCTCGACCGCAAGCACCCGCAAGGCGAGCGTATCGGCGGTATCGGCGGGCAGGATCGGCACGGCTGCCTGCACGATGGCCGGCCCTTCGTCCATGCCTTCCGTCACGAAATGCACGGTGCAGCCGGCGATCCGCATGCCGGCGTCGATGGCGCGCTGGTGGGTGTGGAGGCCGGGAAACAGCGGCAGCAGCGAGGGGTGGATATTGAGGATGCGGCCCTCGTAAGGGCGGATGAAGGTTGCGCTGAGCAGCCGCATGTAGCCGGCAAGGCAGATGAGGTCCGGCGAAAAGTCGGAAAGCGCCTCGACGATTGCCGCCTCATGGGCTTCCTTGCTGACGAAATTCCGGCGCGCGAAGACACGGGTCGGAATGCCGAGGGCTTCGGCCTTCGCAAGCCCGCCGGCATCGGCTCTGTCGGAGAAGACCGCGACGATTTCCGCCGGATAGTCCGGCGCGGCGGCAGCCCCGGCCAGCGTCAGCATGTTGGATCCGCCGCCGGAGATGAAGACGACGACCCGCTTGCGCGCTGCTCCGCTCATAGGGCGAGGCTGCCCTTGTAGAGGGTGCCGGCATCGCTTTGCGCGCGCGCGACGATGCGGCCGAGACGGAAGACGCGCTCGCCTTCGTCCGCAAGGACGGCGCAGACCGTGTCGACCTTGTCGGCCGGCACGACGGCGATCATGCCGACGCCGCAATTGAAGGTGCGCAGCATTTCCGTCGCCTCGACGCCGCCGGTGCGGGCAAGCCAGGAGAAGACGGCCGGCGGCTTTACCGCGGCAAGGTCGATTTCGGCCGCCAGATGCTTCGGCAGCACGCGCGGAATGTTTTCCGGGAAGCCGCCGCCGGTGATATGCGCCAGCGCCTTGATCGCACCCGTCTCGCGGATCGCCTTGAGAAGCGGCTTCACATAGATCCGTGTCGGCGTCAGCAGCGCTTCGCCGAGGCTCTTTTGCGGCTCGAACGGCGCCGGCGCGTCCCAGCCGAGGCCGGAGAGCGCGACGATCCTGCGCACCAGCGAATAGCCGTTGGAATGAACGCCGGAGGAGGCGAGGCCGAGGATCACGTCGCCCTCGACGAGATCGCCGGAGGGAAGCAGGCGGCCGCGTTCGGCCGCACCCACCGCGAAACCGGCAAGATCGTAATCGCCGCCGGCATACATGCCGGGCATTTCCGCCGTCTCGCCGCCGATCAGCGCCGCGCCGGCCTGTCGGCAGCCTTCCGCGATCCCCTCGACGATGGCCGCGCCCTGTTCGGGATCGAGCTTGCCGGTCGCAAAATAGTCGAGGAAGAACAGCGGCTCGGCGCCCTGCACCACGAGGTCGTTGACGCACATGGCGACGAGATCGATGCCGACGGTATCATGGCGGTCGGCGTCGATGGCGATCTTCAGCTTGGTGCCGACGCCGTCGTTGGCGGCGACCAGCACCGGATCGGTGAAGCCGGCGGCGCGAAGGTCGAACAGGCCGCCGAAACCGCCGATCTCGCCATCGGCGCCCGGCCGGCGCGTGGAACGGACGGCGGGCTTGATCTTCTCGACCATCAGGTTGCCCGCGTCGATGTCGACGCCTGCTTGGCTATAGGTCAGGCCGTTCCCGTCAGACTGGCTCATGATCGCATCTCCGCTCCGGATTGTCCGCGCCCGATTGGCACGCCGGGGCCGCAAGCGCAAGCGCAATGCCGGGAAACCCGGGATTTTTTCACCGATTTGCCCGCTGTCCGTAACCGCCCGGCCGCGCAGCCTTGACCCGTCCCGTCCCCCGTCATATCTCCTGCGGATGACGAGCGACGGACCGGCCGGGCCGGAAGACGGGAAAAATCGCATGACAGGTTACGTCAGCGGCGCGGGGCTGAAGCGGCAGATCGTCTTCTGGCTGCTGGCGCTTACGGCCTTCATCCTTTTCCTGTTCGTTTTCAGCAACATCCTGCTGCCGTTCATCGCGGGGCTGGCGCTGGCCTATTTCCTCGATCCGGTGGCCGACCGGCTGGAACGGCTGGGCCTCAGCCGCACCATGGCGACGGTGTTCATCCTGTTCGCATTCCTCGTGGTCTTCGCCCTGTCGCTGATGATCGTCATCCCGCTTCTGGCGACGCAGGCGGCGGATTTTTTCGCCAACCTGCCGGGTTACATCACCCAGTTGCAGCAGCTCGTCACCAGTTTCGACCCGTCGCTGCTTCCGGGCTGGATCAGCGGCCAGATGGACACGATCAAGCAGAGCTTTTCGACCATCCTCGGCGAAGGGGCGGGCTTCCTCGGCACGCTGCTCAAGCAGATCTGGAATTCGGGCATGGCGCTGGTCAATGTCGCCTCCCTGCTCGTCATCACGCCGGTCGTCGCCTTCTACATGCTGCTCGACTGGGACCGGATGGTGCTGCGGGTCGACGACATGATCCCGCGGGACCACCTCGACACCGTGCGGCGCCTTGCGCGCGAGATAAACGACGCCATTGCCGGCTTCGTGCGCGGGCAGGGGTCGATCTGTATCATCCTCGGGCTGTTCTACGGCGTGAGCCTGTCTTTCGCGGGGCTCAACTTCGGCCTGCTGATCGGCCTTTTCGCCGGCCTCATCAGTTTCATCCCCTATGTCGGGTCGCTGGTCGGCCTGCTGTTGTCGATCGGCGTCGCGGTCGTGCAGTTCTGGCCCGATTACATCTCCATCGGCATCGTCGTCGCCATCTTCTTCGCCGGGCAGTTCCTGGAGGGCAACATCCTCCAGCCGAAACTGGTCGGCTCCCGGGTCGGCCTGCATCCGGTCTGGCTGATGTTCGCGCTGTTCGCCTTCGGCGCGCTCTTCGGCTTCGTCGGGCTGCTGGTCGCGGTGCCGGCGGCGGCGGCCGTCGGCGTGCTTGTCCGCTTCGGGGTGGAGCGATACCTTGACAGCGATCTCTATCATGGCCACAGCCAGGCCGGGCCGCTTCTTCGGGGTCGGCCCGCCCCGCGCGACGATGGCGATGCGTGAGGCGATCCGTGAAGACCACGAGTAGAGTTCAATGACATCGCGCAAGTCCGCCGAACAGTTGCCGCTGGCCTTCGGGCACGACCCCGCGACGGGGCGTGACGACCTTCTGGTCGCCGGACCGGTCAACGCCGCGGTGTCGCTGGTCGACGCCTGGCCGCACTGGCCGTCGCCGGTCGCGGTGATCGCCGGTCCCGCGGGGTCGGGAAAGTCGCATATCGCCGCCGTCTGGCGGGAAAGGTCGACCGCCGCGCTGGTGACGGCGCGCCCGGGCGTCGGCGCCGAGGAGGCGGCGGCGCGCGGGCCGGTGCTGGTCGAGGACGCCGATCGCGACGGTTTCGACGACCACACGCTTTTCCACATGATCAACAATATCCGCCAGAACGGTCACACCATGCTGCTCACCGGCCGGCTCTGGCCGATGTCCTGGCCGGTCGACCTGCCGGACCTGCGCTCGCGCCTCAAGGCCGCGACGGTGGCGGAAATCGGCGAGCCGGACGACGGGTTGCTGTCGCAGGTGATCGTGAAGCTGTTCTCCGACCGGCAGCTCCAGGTGGACGATCGGCTGGTCGCCTATATGGTTGCGCGTATGGAGCGCTCGATGGAGGCGGCGCAGACGCTGGTGGAGCGGCTCGACCGGCTGGCGCTTGCCCGCGGCAGCCGCATCACCCGCCGGCTCGCGCAGGAAGTTCTCGGCGAGATGGTGGATGGCGAGGAATCCGCGCCTTAGGTCTCGCAACGGCATTGACTGTCACAGTTCCGTCGTCAAACTGCGCTAAGCGGTTCCAGGTAAAGCGGAAAGCGGATTTCCGCCCGGAGCCGGGCAAACGCAGGGCGACCGGAAACCGAATGGCGGGCGGGACGACATGGACACAGTGACTTCGCAGGATTCGACCGGGACGGTGGAGACGGCCGAGACGGTCGTGGAGGCCCAGCCCGATGTCGAAGGGCTGATGGCGAGCCCCGAGCGTTTCGTTAACCGCGAGTTCTCCTGGCTGCAATTCAACCGGCGTGTCCTTGAGGAAACGCTGAACACCGCGCATCCGCTCCTGGAGCGCATCCGCTTCCTGTCGATCTCGGCGGCCAATCTCGACGAATTCTTCATGGTGCGGGTCGCCGGCCTTGAAGGCCAGGTGCGTCAGGGGATCGCCATCCGCAGTCCCGACGGCAAGACCTCGGCCGAACAGCTCGACGAGATCCTGAAGGAGATCGACAATCTTCAGATGGAACAGCAGGCCTCGCTTGCCGTTCTCCAGCAGTATCTGGCGAAGGAAGACATCCTCATCGTGCGTCCGACGGCCCTGTCCAACGAGGACAAGGTCTGGCTGCAACAGGAGTTCACCCAGTCGATCTTCCCGGTGCTGACGCCGCTGTCGATCGATCCGGCCCATCCGTTCCCCTTCATCCCGAACCTCGGTTTTTCCATCGGCCTCCAGCTCGACAGCACCATGGGCAAGGAGCCGATGACGGCGCTCCTGCGCCTGCCGGTCGCGCTCGACCGGTTCATCCGCCTGCCGGATGCCGGGCGGACTATCCGTTACATCACGCTGGAAGATGCGGTGGGGCTTTTCATCGGTAAGCTCTTCCCGGGTTATATCGTGCGCGGTCTGGGGACGTTCCGCATCATTCGCGACAGCGACATCGAAGTGGAGGAGGAGGCCGAGGATCTTGTCCGCTTCTTCGAGACCGCCCTGAAGCGCCGCCGCCGCGGCTCGGTGATCCGCATCGAGACCGATTCGGAAATGCCGGATTCGCTGCGCCGTTTCGTGGTGCAGGAACTCGGCGTGCCGGACGACCGCGTCGCCGTCCTTCCCGGCCTGCTCGCTCTCAACACGCTGGCGGAGATCACCAAGGCGCCGCGCGACGACCTGAGGTTCACGCCCTACAACGCCCGATTTCCCGAGCGCGTGCGCGAACACGCCGGAGACTGCTTCGCCGCCATCCGCGAGAAGGACATGGTGGTCCACCATCCCTACGAAAGCTTCGACGTGGTGGTGCAGTTTCTTCTCCAGGCTGCGCGCGACCCTGACGTTCTGGCGATAAAACAGACGCTTTACCGCACATCGAACGACAGCCCCATCGTGCGTGCGCTGATCGACGCGGCGGAGGCCGGCAAGTCGGTGACGGCGCTGGTGGAACTGAAGGCCCGTTTCGACGAGGAGGCCAATATCCGCTGGGCGCGCGACCTTGAGCGCGCCGGCGTGCAGGTCGTCTTCGGCTTCATCGAACTGAAGACCCATGCCAAGATGTCGATGGTGGTGCGCCGGGAGGAGAACCGGCTTCGCACCTACTGCCACCTCGGCACCGGCAACTATCATCCGGTCACGGCGAAGATCTACACCGACCTGTCCTTCTTCACCTGCAACCCGACGATCGCCAGCGACATGGCGAACATCTTCAACTTCATCACGGGCTACGGCGAGCCGGAAGCGGGCATGAAGCTCGCCTTCTCGCCCTATACGATGCGCCCGCGCATCCTGCGTCACATCGACGAGGAGATCGCGCACGCCGGGAACGGCGCGCCGGCGGCGATCTGGATGAAGATGAATTCGCTGGTCGACCCGGACATCATCGACGCGCTTTACCGGGCGAGCCAGGCGGGTGTGGAAATCGATCTGGTGGTGCGCGGCATCTGCTGCCTGCGTCCGCAGGTCCCGGGGCTTTCCGACAATATCCGCGTGAAGTCGATCGTCGGGCGCTTCCTCGAACATTCCCGTATCTTCTGTTTTGGCAACGGCCATGGGCTTCCATCGGACAAGGCGCTGGTTTATATAGGCTCCGCGGACATGATGCCGCGTAACCTGGACCGGCGGGTCGAGACACTCGTGCCTCTGATCAACCGGACTGTGCATGAGCAGGTTCTTTCGCAGATCATGTTGGGCAATCTCATCGATAACCAGCAGAGCTACGAGATTCTTCCGGACGGAACGTCCCGGCGCATGGAAGTGCAGTCCGGGGCCGAGCCGTTCAACGCTCAGCACTACTTCATGACCAACCCCAGCCTGTCCGGCCGGGGCGAGGCCCTGAAGTCCAGCGCACCGAAGGCGATCGCGGGCTGGCAAGGCCGCCGGAAGAAGTAACTGGACCTGCATGGTTGAATCAGAAGCGCAGGGGCGTTTGCCTGGAATTGCCCCCGTGTCTGTCGTGGATATAGGGTCGAACTCGATTCGGCTGGTTATCTACGAAGGCATGAACCGCACCCCCGCCATCCTTTTCAACGAGAAGGTGATGTGCGGTCTCGGCAAGGGGCTCGCCAGAACCGGCCGTATGGACGAGGCGAGCGTCGCCCGGGCGCTGGCCGCGCTGCACCGGTTCAGGGCGCTGTCGCATCAGGCCCGCGCCTCGACGGTCTATGCGCTTGCGACCGCCGCCGCCCGCGAGGCGGAAAACGGCCCCGATTTCATCCACCGCGCGGAAATGATCCTCGAACGCAAGATACGCGTGCTGACCGGCGAGGAGGAAGCCCATTTCTCGGCGCTCGGCGTCGTCAGCGGCTTTCACGATCCCCGGGGCGTCGTCGGCGATCTCGGCGGCGGCTCGCTCGAACTGGTCGATATTGCCGGAGACCGGATCGGCCGGGGCGTCACGCTGCCGCTCGGCGGCATCCGGCTTTCGGAAACCTCCGGCGGCTCGGCCGCCCAGGCGCGCCTCGTCGCCCGCCGCCACCTGCATCGGGCGGACGTGTTGCGGGCGGGGAGCGGCCATCCGTTCTATGCGGTCGGCGGAACCTGGCGCGCGCTTGCCAAGCTGCATATGGAGATGCGCGGCTATCCGCTGCACATGCTGCAAGGCTACGAAATCGATTATGCCGAAGCGATGGAATTCCTGACGGACGTGGTGACGGCCAAGGATACGAAGGATTCCGCCTATTCGGCGATCTCCAAGGTGCGGCGCAACCTGCTGCCCTTCGGAGCGGTGGCGATGCAGGAGGTGATCGCCCTCATGAAGCCGTCGCGCATCTTCTTTTCGGCGCAGGGCGTGCGCGAGGGCTATCTCTATTCGTTGCTGCCGGAGCGGGAGAAGGGGCGCGACCCGCTGCTGGCGGCGGCAGGCGAACTGGCGATCCTTCGCGCCCGTTCACCCGAGCATGCTCGCGAGACGGCCGCCTGGACCGGCCGCATGATGCCCTGCTTCGGCATCGAGGAGAGCGAGGAGGAGGCCCGCTATCGGCAGGCCGCCTGTCTGCTGGCCGACATCAGCTGGCGCGCGCATCCGGATTACCGCGGCCTTCAGGCGTTGAACATCATCGCCCACGGCACGTTCACCGGTATCAGCCATCCGGGCCGCGCCTATATTGCGCTTGCCAATTATTATCGCTTCGAGGGGCTGAACGACGATGGCGAGACCGGCGCTCTCGCCGGCGTCGCCACGCCGCGCCTGCGGGCGCTGGCCAAGCTTCTGGGCGGCCTGCTGCGCATCGCCTATCTGTTTTCGGCCTCCATGCCGGGCGTCGTGCCGAAACTTGCCTTCCGCCCGTCCGCCGAGCCGGATATCGATCTGGAACTCACCGTGCCGTCGGAATTTTCGGAACTGGCCGGCGAACGTCTCAACGGGCGCTTGCAGCAGCTTGCCAAGCTGACCGGCAAGAAGCTCGCCTTCCGGTTTCTCTGAGGGCGGCATGGCGGGCGTGCGGCTGCTTCTCCTCGTTCTCGCCCTGACGGGCGCGGCGCCTGCGGCCGCATCGGCATCCGACTGGCAGGCGGTCGAGGAGGTGCGGACCTATACGGTGGAGGGGACGAGCGGCCTGGAGCTTTATCGCTCGATCGGCGCGCGCGGACCGAAGCTCGGGCCGGTGCGGGCTATCGCGCACACCGCGTTCAAGCTCACCTGGACGCGCAAGTATGAAAAGCGCGGCGCCGCCTGCGTCATCGCCGTCAACCGGCCGAAGCTCGTCATCACCTATATGTTGCCGGCCGTGAAAAAGACGCTCGCCGAGCCCCTGAAGACGCGCTGGGAAACCTTTCTCGCCGGCGTCGCGGCGCACGAGAAGGTTCATGGCGATTTCATCCGGGACATGGTGCGCGAGATCGAGGCCGCAAGCGTCGGTCTCACCGTCGACGACGATCCCGATTGCGGCAAGACCCGCCGGGAGCTCCAGACCCGCCTCGGCGCGTTGTCGCAGGCCCAGCGGGCGCGCAGCCGCGAGTTCGACCGGGTCGAAATGGGCGATGGCGGCAATGTTCATCGGTTGATCCTCGCGCTGGTCAATCCTGAGTAACCGACACTTTTCTTTTCTCATAACCCAAGGTAGTATTTCCCGTCCGTTTCCGGGCACTCGGTGATGACAGGGGAGAGTTTCACCATGGCGATCTTCAAGACGAAGCCGGTCGGCACGACGGGGGTGGATTTTTCCTCGCTCGACATCACCGCGCTCGCAGACTATGACTATATGACGGGGAACAGAACCTCGGTTAAATTCTACGATAACAATCGGGACTATACGCTCTTCCAGGGCTCGGGCTTTGTCTTCAAGACCAAAGGTGACGAGGTCACCGATGTCACCGCAGGCACGGTCACGAAGCTCAAGGTCTCGATCGACGGCGTCATCTATGCCGATGTGTCAGGGCTCAATCTTTCGGCAGCGAAGATCTTCGACTTCTACGTCGCCGGAAACTCCAAGGGCGCGCTGGCCTATCTTCTTTCGGGCAACGATACGATCACCGGGACGAAATATGCCGACAATATCAACGGCGGGGCGGGGAACGATACGCTGAACGGCGGCGCCGGCAACGACACGCTCAGGGGGGAGGGCGGCCACGACAGGCTGAACGGCGGCGCCGGAAACGATACGCTGGACGGCGGCGCTGGCAACGACACGCTGATCGGCGGGGCGGGGGCGGACAAGCTCTATGGCGGCGCGGGACACGATACGCTGAACGGCGGTGCCGGCAACGATACGTTGAATGGCGGCGGCGGTAACGACACGCTGCAAGGTGGCGCTGGTCACGACACGCTGAACGGCGGGGCAGGTGCCGACAAGCTCTACGGCGGCGTCGGCAACGATACGCTGAACGGCGGCGGTGGTCACGACCTGCTCGAAGGCGGCGCCGGTCAGGACACGCTACGGGGCGGCGCCGGCAACGACACGCTTTACGGGGGAGCGGGGGCGGACAGTCTCTACGGCGGCGCGGGCGCCGACACTTTCATCTTCAAGTCGGTTTCCGATTCCCCCGCCACCATCACGCCGGCGACCCCTGCCACTCCCGTTACCATAGGCTACGATACGATCCATGACTTCAATCGTGGCCAGGGCGACAAGATCGATCTCGGCGCGATCGACGCCAATACCACTGCGGCCGGAAATCAGGCCTTCAAGTTCATCGGCCTCAAGGACTTCCGCAAGCAGGCCGGCGAGCTTCGCTATGAGAAGATCGGGTCGGAAACGTTCATCCACGCCGATGTCGATGGCGACGGAAACGCTGATCTCACGATCAAGCTCGATTCGCTGATCAACCTCAAGGCGACCGATTTCATCCTCTGAACCGCGCGGGCCGGCAGGCGCTGCTTGCCGGCCCGTTGCCCAGCATGAATACGGCAGCCGAGCCGGCGCGCCGGCTCGGGAAAATATCGTCGGTAAAGCGCCGGGCCTTGTTGAGGGGAACCCGCAGCGCCCGATGAACGTCGGCTTTCCGGAGGCGCTTAAAGCGCGATGGCCTCGATCTTGCGGTCGACGAAGCGAAGCGCGACCTTGCCGCCGATCAGATCGAGCGCGGTATTGCCGAAAAGCTCGCGACGCCAGCCATGCAGCGCCGGAACGTCGGCGCTTTCGCCATCGATGGCGATCTTCTCCAGATCGTCGGAATTGGCGATGATCTTCGCCGCCACGCCCTGTTTTTCCGAAACCAGCTTGAGGAGAACCTTCAGCATCTCGGTGGCCGCCGCGGCACCTTCGGGCACATGCTGCTGGCGCGGCAGGCGGGGCAGTTCCGCCTTCGGTATGGCCAGCGCCTCCCGGACGGCCTCCAGCAGGGCCGCGCCGGATTGCGAGCGTTCCCAGCCCTTGGGGATGGTGCGCAGCCGGCCCAGCGCTTCGGCGTCCGCCGGCTGCTGCTGGGCGATCTCGTAGATCGTGTCGTCCTTCAGGACGCGGGAGCGCGGAACGTTGCGTCCTCGCGCCTCGCGCTCGCGCCAGGCGGCGACTTTTTGCAGGATGGCAAGCTCGATCGGCTTCTTGACGCGCAGCTTGAGGCGCTTCCAGGCGTCGTCGGGATGCAGGTCGTAGGTCGCGCGGGATTCGAGGATCGCCATTTCCCCGGTAAGCCACAGCGAGCGGCCGGCCTGTTCCAGGTTTTCCTTGAGCGAGAGATAGACGTCGCGCAGATGGGTGACGTCGGCCAGCGCATACTCGAGCTGCTTTTCGGAAAGCGGCCTGCGGCTCCAGTCGGTGAAGCGCGAGGATTTGTCGATCTGCACGCCCTTGATCTTCTGTACGAGCTGGTCATAGGAGACGCTGTCGCCGAAGCCGCAGACCATGGCGGCGACCTGCGTATCGAAGATCGGCTGCGGCACCAGATCGCCCCGGTTGACGATGATCTCGATATCCTGCCGTGCGGCGTGGAACACCTTCAGCACCGCCGGATCGGCCATCAGTTCGAAGAAGGGCGCAAGATCGATGCCGGGGGCAAGAGGATCGACGATCAGTTCGGTTTCCGGGCCGGCGAGCTGGATCAGGCACAGCTCGGGCCAGAAGGTGGTTTCCCGCAGGAACTCCGTGTCGATGGTGAGGAAGTCGGAACGGGCGAGTGTCTGGCAGGCTGCGGCAAGGGCTTCTGTAGTTTCGATGATCTGCATGGCCGGCTCGGCGGAACTTTCGGTTTTTTCGTTGCGGTTGGTTTAAACGTTCCACTCTTTCGTCACAATCGAAAATTTCCCCTTTTGCAACCGTAAGGCGGATTTGGCGGCAGGCGGCCGCACGAACCGGTTCCCGTTTTTTCCGGAATTGCTCTATACCACGCGGATATAGCTGGTCATGCCGGTCTTCTGGTGCTCGATGATATGGCAATGGAAGACCCAGTCGCCGGGATTGTCCGCCACCAGTGCCAGTTGCACCTTCTCGTCGGGCAGGATGAGATAGGTATCGGTGACATGCGGCCGGATCGCCTGCTTGTTGGAGTTCATCGGCCGGAACACGAGCCCGTGCAGATGCAGCGGGTGAAGCTGTGGCGTCGGGTTCTCGACGTTGAAGACATAGGTCCTGCCGGCCTTCATCTCCGCCAGCGGCGCGGTCGGATCGCCGGTGTCGTCGGCCCATGGCACCTTGTTGATGGCCCAGAAGTTATAGCCGAGCGAGCCGCAGATCCCGTCCTTGGGCCGCTCTTCCGCCGAGGCGCTGAGGATGAAGGGGATTTCGGTCGCCGAGGAAAGGTCGGGATCCGGCAGGGGATTGGCGGCAAGCGGCGGCAGGTCGCCGATCTCCCGCTTCAGCGAGCGTCCGACGGACCGGAAGGTGGCGAGCACGGCCGGCCGGGTGCCGCGGCGGTCGCGCAGTTCGGCAACGGACCCTTCGCCGTCGGGCATGCGCAGGGCGAGATCGAGCCGCTGGCCGGGGCCGATCGTCAGCCCGTCGAGCGCAAAGCGCGCCTCGACCGGATTGCCGTCGCGGGCGATCACCTGCGCCTCCGCGCCATCGACGACGAGATCGAGAATGCGCGTCACGTCGGTTGCGGCAAGCCGCAGGCGGACGAGGCCGCCGGCCGGCGCGTCATGCTGCGGCGCCTGCCGCCAGTTGGCGGTGCGCACGGTGCCGAACGTGCCGGCGCGCGCCGCGTCGCGCGGACGGAACTGGGCGATGAACTGGCCGTCGCCGCCGAGCCGCCAGTCGCGCAGGTTGAGCGTGATCTCCGCGTCGAAGACCGGATCGTCCGGATCCTCCACCACCAGGACGCCGGCCAGTCCGCGGCCTATCTGTTCCAGCGTGTTGCAATGGGGATGATACCAGAAGGTGCCGGCGTCCGGCGGGGTGAAGGCGTAATCGAAACCATCGCCGGGATAGACATAGGGCTGGGTCAGGAAGGGGACGCCGTCCATGCGGTTTTCGATCCTCAGTCCGTGCCAGTGGATCGTCGTCGGCTCGTCGAGCCGGTTGTCGAGCCTGAGCGAGAATGCCTTGCCGCGGCGAAGCCGCAAGACCGGCGGCACTTCGCCGTCGCCATAGGTCATGGCGCCTCTGGTCACGCCGGCGTCGGTGAGATGGGCCTCCGTCGGCCGGGCTGAAAGGTGGAGCGCCGGGGCGGCGCTGGCGCCGGAATGGCGCGCCGCAAGCCCGATCCCGCCGGCGTAGGCTCCGGCCACCAGAGCCCCCTTGAGCAATGCGCGTCTCTTCAGCATGGACGATCTCCCCGACTGTCCTTCGCGTTCTAAACCTGACTGCCATATTCAGCAATACGCGCGGAAGAGACATGTTGGCGCGCCCGTCAGCGCGGCGGCTTGCGATCCTCGTCGGGTCCGGCGAGCTTGTTGAAGAACAGCGAGGTCCGCAGCAGGTTTCGGAAACGGCTGCGCCGGGTGTCGTCGGCGGGAACGGCCGGCCGGGCTCCCATGCGCAACGCCGTATAGATCATGAAGGCGATGAGCACGACGGCGGTATAGAGGAAGAGCGCCGAAGGGCCGAACAGATCGAGCAGGATCGAGGCGAAGAGCGGGCCGATGATCGCCCCGCAGGACCAGAAGAACAACAGGCCAGCCGAAACCAGCGCATGCTCGCCTTCGGCGGCGTGGTCGTTGGCATGGGCCGAGCACAGCGAATAGAGCGGCATGGCGAAGGCCCCGAAGATGAAGATGCCGATGAGGTTCGTCCACTCGTTGCTGCCGGCGAGAAAGGCCAGATAGAGCGCGGCGAGCGCCGAACCGAGGGTGGAGACGAGAATGACCAGGCGCCGGTCGAGCCGGTCGGAATAATGTCCGAGCGGATATTGCAGCACCACGCCGCCGATGATGCCGGCGCTCATGAAGCTGGCGATGGCGGTGATGGAAAGTCCGATCTCCTGCCCGTAGATCGGCCCGAGATTGCGGAAGGCGGCGTTGGTGAGGCCGACGACGACGCAGCCGATGGTGGCCAGCGGCGAGATGTTCCAGAGTTTGGCGATGTCGAAGCGGATCGCCTCCGGCACCATCGGGCCCGAGCGGTCGGCAAGCGAGATCGGCACCAGCGAGAGGGTCAGCGCCATCGAAATGATCGCGAAGAGCTGGAATCCCCCGAGCCCCACGCCCGGAATGAGATATTGCGCGGCGGTCACCGAGCCGAGGTCGATGACCCGGTAGATGGAAAGGGTGCGCGCCCGGTTGCCGTTGGTCACGGCGGCGTTCAGCCAGCTTTCCACCGTGGCGAAGAGGCCGGCAAAACAGAGGCCGGAGAGAACCCGCATCAGGAACCAGAACAGCGGGTCGATGAAGAGCACCATGGCCAGCGAGGCGGATGCGGCGATCGCCGCCATGGCGGAAAAGGCGCGGATATGGCCGATCTCGCGCAGCACGCGGGTCACATAGATGCAGCCGATGGCGAAGCCGAGGCTGTAGCCCGCGCCGACCAGCCCGATGAGCGAGGTCGAGAACCCTTCCTCTGCGGCGCGCAGCGAGATGAAGGTGCCCTGCAATCCGTTGCCGCCGATCAGGATGCCGGCGGTGACGAGCAGGGGGATGAGCGGGCGAATCGTCGACATGACGTCACTATGACCGAGGCGCTGCGGAATGCGAGCGGGTCGGCGTCGAAATTCCCGCCGCCCGGCGTCTATCGCAGCGCAGGCGCCTCTTCCAGTTCGCAGGCGTCCGTGCCGATGGTCATCCGGTTGCCGCGCCAGGCGAGGCTCGCGCCGCTCCAGGCCCGGATCCAGATCGCCGGCATCATCATGTCCCGGACGATCATCGCCGGCAGGGACCAGAGGGAAAGACGCCAGCCCTTGGCCGCCGCGAGCGCGATTTCCGGCAGATAGATCCCGGCAAGCACGCCGCCGACGAGGGGGAGCGGTCCGACGCCCCCGATGAGGGCGACCGCCGTGGCGGTCAGCGCCGGCGGAAGCGCGCCGAGCAGGATTTCCGGAACGAAGAGGGCGGGGAAAGTGACGCGGCGCAGCCGCGCCCAGCGGCACTGGCGCGCCCATACGTCCTGCGCCTTGCGGCGGCCGAGCGGCTGCTCGAAGGGCAGGGCGACGAGGTGCACCTTGCGTCCGATCCGGTTGACGAGCTTGGTGGCGGCCGCGTCCTCGGCGATCTCCGCGCTCAGCGCCTGGATACCGCCATGGGCATTGAGCAGCGGTTTGTGCCAGAGCATGGTCTTGCCCTGCGCGAACCCCTGGCCGACGGCTTCGCCGGCATATTGCCAGCGCGCCTGATGGGTGTTGAGGAACATGCATTCCAGTTCCGCCCAGAAGCCCTCGGGCCGCGCGCCGATGGGCATCGAGCAGACGAGGCCGCTGTCGTGCCGCCATGCGGATAGAAGCGACCGGATATAATCGGGCGGCATCAGCACGTTGGAATCGGCAAGCACGACCCAGTCGTGCCGGGCGGCCCGCCAGCCCTTGACGCAGTTGTTGAGTTTGGGATTGGCGCTGATGCGGTCATCGCCGGTCAGGATCCGAACCGGGATTTCCGGGTGGAGAGCCGCGGCCTTCTCGATTTCCGCAATGATCGGATCGTCCGTATCGGCGACACAGAAAATCAGTTCGTAGTCCGGCCAGTCGATCCGCAGGGCATGGCGGACCGTTTCCGGCGTGAAGGCCTCGACGCCGCGCGCCGGCACGATGATGGAAACGGGCGGCGTGGCGGCAAGCGGCGGAGCCTTGCTGCGGCGCGCGGCGATGCGCCGGCCGGCAAGCAGGATACTGATAAGATTGGCCGCGACGAGCGCACCCGCAACGAGAGCCAGGGCCGTTTGCATGCATCACACCTCCGCTTGGACATCGCCTGCCGATTCGCCACCGGCGACGCCCTGTTTCTTCGCGTAAGCAACATCACCGCCCGGTGACACGCGGATGACAGGCCGGCGGCCGGCATCGGCGGAAAACCGCGCTGCTCCTGCCGAAAGGCGTCGAAGCCTTGACAAATCTGCCGGTCCATGCGCTTTTCCGCGCGAATTTTCGCGACGTTGCCGCGCGGGTTATCCCGGCGCGGCCATCAGCATTTCAGGAATGAGACGATGCATCGCTACCGCAGCCACACCTGCGCCGCCCTCCGCAAGTCCGATGTCGGCCAGACCGTCCGCCTCTCGGGCTGGGTCCACCGCGTCCGCGACCATGGCGGCGTGCTCTTCATCGACCTGCGCGATCACTACGGCGTCACGCAGGTCGTGGCCGATCCGGATTCGCCGGCGTTCAAACTGGCTGAAACGGTTCGCGGCGAGTGGGTGATCCGCGTCGACGGCCACGTCAAGGCGCGTACGGAAGACACCGTCAACAAGACCATGCCGACCGGCGAGGTCGAGCTTTACGCGCAGGAGATCGAGGTCCTGTCGGCGGCGAAGGAGCTGCCGCTGCCGGTCTTCGGCGAGCCGGACTATCCCGAGGACGTGCGGCTAAAATACCGCTTCCTCGATCTTCGCCGCGAGACGCTGCACCGCAATATCGTCAAGCGCACGCAGATCATCTCGGCCATGCGCAAGGGCATGGGGGAGGCGGGTTTTGCCGAATACGCCACGCCGATCCTCACGGCTTCCTCTCCCGAGGGCGCGCGCGACTTCCTCGTTCCCTCGCGCATCCACGAAGGCACGTTCTTCGCCCTGCCGCAGGCGCCGCAACAGTACAAGCAGCTTCTCATGGTCGCCGGCTTCGACCGGTATTTCCAGATCGCGCCCTGCTTCCGCGACGAAGATCCGCGGGCTGATCGCCTGCCGGGCGAATTCTACCAGCTCGACGTCGAAATGAGCTTCGTCACCCAGGAAGACATCTGGCAGACCATGGAGCCGATGATGACGGCCGTCTTCGAGGAATTTTCCGAAGGCAAGCCGGTGACGAAGGCCTGGCCGCGCATTCCCTATGACGAGGCGATCCGTAAATACGGCACCGACAAGCCGGACCTGCGCAACCCGATCGTCATGGAGGCGGTCACCGAGCATTTCGCCGGTTCCGGCTTCAAGGTCTTCGCCAATATGATCGCCTCGAACCCCAAGGTTCAGGTCTGGGCCATTCCGGCGAAGACCGGCGGATCGCGCGCCTTCTGCGACCGCATGAACGCCTGGGCGCAGAGCCAGGGCCAGCCCGGGCTCGGCTATATCTTCTGGCGCAAGGAAGCCGAGAAGCTCGAAGGCGCAGGCCCGCTCGCCAAGAACATCGGCGAGGAGCGCACGGACGCCATCCGCACCCAGCTCGGCCTCGACGACGGCGACGCCTGCTTCTTCGTCGCCGGCGATCCGGCGAAATTCCATAGGTTTGCCGGCGAGGCCCGCGCGCGCGCCGGCGAGGAACTGAACCTCGTCGACCGCGACCGTTTCGAACTCTGCTGGATCGTCGATTTCCCCTTCTACGAGTGGAACGAGGACGAGAAGAAGGTCGATTTCGCCCATAACCCCTTCTCCATGCCGCAGGGCGGGATGGAGGCTCTGGCGGGCGACGATCCGCTTGCCATCAAGGCGTATCAGTACGATGCCGTTTGCAACGGCTTCGAGATCGCCTCCGGTTCGATCCGTAACCAGTCGCCGGAGCTGATGGTCAAGGCCTTCGAGAAGGTCGGCCTCAGCCAGGCGGATGTCGAGGAACGGTTCGGCGGTCTCTATCGCGCCTTCCAGTATGGCGCGCCTCCGCATGGCGGCTGCGCCTTCGGCATCGACCGCGTCGTCATGCTGCTCGTCGGCGAGAAGAACCTTCGCGAAATCTCGCTGTTCCCGATGAACCAGCAGGCGCAGGACCTGCTGATGGGCGCGCCGAGCCCGGCCACGCCGACGCAGCTGCGCGAACTGGCCTTGCGCGTCATTCCGTCCCCGAAAAAGGACTGAGCGGGCGCAGCCGTCCGGCGCGCGACGGAACCCTTCCTCTGCTTGACCGTTTCCGACACTTCAAGCAGAGGAGAACCATCATGCGCAAGCTATGCATCGCTACAGCGGCCGCGGCCTTGACGCTGTCGGCATCCGCACTGGCCCAGGAAGGGGTCATCATCGAGCCAGCCGATCCGATGGTCACCGGGTCCACGGTCGTGGTGCCCGGAGCCGTCCGTCTCTACGTGCTGGAGCAGCGGGTGCCTTCGGTCGTCTACGAAGGGGATGTCGTCGTTGGCGAACCGCTTCCCGAAATCGTCGAGATCCACCGGATCGACGGTTACGACGACTATGCCTACACCGTGGTCAACGAACAGCGGGTGATCGTCGATCCGCAGACCCGCGCGATCGTCCAGATCGTCGAATAGGGCGCGACGCCCTGTAACCGCTTCACGAAGGCCGGAGGGAGTTGTCCAGGAAATACCACTGGTCGAGATGCGCCCGGACGACCGGCTCGATCACCGAATTGAGCAGCAGCATGTCCGCCAGCGCGCGCTCGCCCGGCGTGGTTTCCGGCGGCAGCTTGATCGCGGGAAGCGCATGGGCTTCGAAGCGGAACCCCTCGGTGCGGATATTATACCAAGGGCAGATGGTGGCGCCGGTCATGCGGGCGAGACGGACGGCAAGCGCGATATTGCCTTCCATATGCGCCGGCCGTCCGAAGAACGGCCCGCGAATGACAGTGCCGAAACCTTCGTCGCAAAAGATGCTGACGGCCTCGCCTTCCCGCAGGGCTTTGACGGCCGGCCGTATGCCATGCAGGCCGGGCGGCAGGAATTGCAGGCCCGCCTTGCGGCGCACGCGCTCGGCGATCCATTCCTTGGCCCGGCCATGTGGCGGCACGTAGAAGGAATGCGGCGAAACGCCGATGCGTTTCAGGATGATCGGCCCGATTTCCCAGTTGCCGAGATGAAGGCCGACGATGATCGTCGGACCTTCGGCTATCGCCTGCTCGATGATCTCCAGTCCGTGGAGCGACAGGCGGTCTGGATGCCTGGCAATCCGGTTGACGACCGAAAATTCGGTCATCAGCCGCCCCTGGGCCTTGCAGTTTTCGATCAACAGCGCCTCGCGCGCCGCCTCGCTCAGATGCGGGCAGAGTTCGGCGATGGTGGCGCGCGCGCGCCTTTCGGCCTTGGGGTAAAAACGCGGGATGGCGAAGACGCCGAGCCGGGCGCCGAAAGCCGAGCACATGTCCATCGGCAGGAGCTTGAGCGAAAAATGACCGAGAAGATCGAGAGCGTTCCCGATATTGTCGCGCAGCCAGTAATTCACGAAGGCCTTGCGCCGCGTCCCGCCTGAAAAGAGGTCACGCAGGCCTGGCCGGTCGCGGCCGGCATAGACCCAGGCCCGGCGACGTCCGGGGGAGGGTGATTTTACACGATCCTCGGTCACCAGCCTCTCCTCAGCGTGGTTCGATCGTTATCGGCAGGCCGCCGCGCGGGCGCAGCGTCAGGCGGCACATCGGCTCGACCTTGTGGGCTTCCGGCACCTTGACGCGGAACCGCTGGGCAATCACCGCCAGGCACAGGATCGCCTCCGTGAGGCCGAAATGCAGGCCCGGGCAGACGCGCGGCCCGCTGGCGAAGGGGATATAGCTATAGGGGGTCGGCCGCCGGCCGGCCATGAAGCGTTGCGGCCGGAATTCGTGCGGCGCTTCGAAGAGGCTCGGCGTGCGGTGCAATAGCCAGGGGACGATGAGGATCAGCGAGGCCGGCGCGATATCGACGTCGCCGATCGTGTCGGCCTTGCGGTTCTGCCGGGCGAGGATCGGCACCGGAGGATAGAGGCGCAGGGTCTCCTCGATCACCGCCTTGCACCATTCGAGCTTCGGCACGTCGTCGATGGTCGGCGCGCGGTCGCCGCAGGTGCGGTCGAGTTCCGCATGCACCTGCCGTTCGACCTGCGGTGCGCGGGAAAGCAGATACCAGGCCCAGGTGAGCGTTGCCGCGGTCGTCTCGTGGCCGGCCATGAAGATCGTCGCCGCCTCGTTGCGCAGGGCGACGACGTCGAGCTTCAGCTCGGGATTGCGTTGCTGCCTGCGAATCAGCAGCTCGACCATGGAATTGTGATCGCCGCGGCCGGCGAGGTGATCCTCCACCACGGTGTCGATGATGCCGTGCAGCCGTTTCACCGAACGGCGCAGCGACGGCGTGCGCCAAACGGGCAGGCCCTCGTCGAAACCGAGAAAATAGCCGAGGTTGATGGAATCGATCAGCGATTGGTAGCTGGTGAAACTATCGGTGACGGCGTTGGCGCTGTCCTCGCCGAGCTGGTTGCCGAAGACGCTGCGGGCGATGATTTCCGCCGTCAGGCCCGCCATTTCGTGCAGGGCGTTGAGCGTCGTGCCGGCCGGCATGCGGCTCCAGCGCTCGACCAGTTCGCCCGCCGTCTTCTCCATGATCGGGCCGAAGGCCGGCACGCGGTTCATATGCACGATATCGGCCACCAGCGCCCGCCGCTGCCGCCATGTCTCGCCATCGGAAATGAACAGGCCGTCGCCGAGCAGATATTCGAGCGCACGGCGCATCTGCGGGCTCTTGCGCTCGAAATTCTCCTGCCGTTTCACCACCACCTGCCGGATCAGCTCCGGCGAATTGACCAGAACGACCTGACGCCCGAGGATGCGGATCTGCGAGACCTTCTCGGCATAGTCGGAGGCCCGCCAGATGGACAGGAAATCGCTGCGGGCCTGCAACAGGAGCCGCAGCGGCTTGCCGGGCGGCCCGTCGTAATATTCGGCATGCGCCGGTTCGAAGATGTCGTCCGAGATGACTTCCCGGATCTTCACCGGTTGTTGCAGCCATGATGAAAGCATGGGTATCGGCCCGCCTCGTTGCGTCTTCAGGTTTAGCGACCGCCGGCGTACTGTCAACCGGCCGTCCGCGCTGCGGCGAGGGCCCCCGCCCGCCGCGGATTTCGCCGGCGGCGGGTGGGTGGCGTTCAGTCGTTTGCGGAAACGGTGACGCCGAGAACCTGCGGGATGGTGTTCGGCGCGCCCATCGCCGCGCCCATGATCATCGGGAAGGGAACGGGCTTTGCCGGCCGGGCGCTGATCGTCAGGCTCTTCGGGTCGTCGAGATAGGTGGTGACGGCCTCGGAAATCTGGTTCTGCAATTCGGGCAGGTTGAGCTGCGCGATCATGATCGGCACGAGGCCCTTCAGCGACTGGGCCATCTGGTCTCCGCTGACGCCCTGCTGCGAGCCGGCGTAGTCGAGCAGCTTGCGGGTGAGCGACGCGTCGTTGAAGGAGATGGAAGCGCTGTTGAAGGTGAGTTGCTGGATCAGCCCCATCATCGACATGCCGAGCGCCGCATTGGCCTGATCCTTGTCGTCGTTATTCTCCACGGCTTTCAGCGCGTCCTGCATGCCCTTCAGGAATTCGAGCGTGTAGCCGGAAAACTCCAGCGAAAGATCGAGGCGGCCGAGATCGACGAAATCGATAGCGTATTCATCGAAGGAGAATTTGCCGCTGGCCAGTTCCCAGCTTCCCGACATGGTGATTTCGCCATTCAGCGAGCGGATCCCCATCGTGTCGAGCGCGGCCCTGGTCTGCGGGTCCTCGACCTCCGTGAGGTCTGCCTTGAGGTCGCGTGCCACGGCGTCGAACGTCAGGCCGGCGTCATTGTCCATGCGGGCGATATCGGCTTTCGCGCCCGACATCGAAAACAGCTCCTTGCCGCCCTTGGCGACCGAAATCGGCCCGGCGCTGGCGGATTCGTACATCAATACCGAATCGAGCGTGCCGGCGGCAGCCTCGGCATCGGACGGAATGGTGACGCCGGAAAGCGCAAGATCGCTCGCCCTGAATGTCGTTCCTTCCGCGGTGAGGTCGATGTCGTCGAAGGAGACCGTCTCGATCCTGTAGCCGCCCGTGCCGTCCTCCTCGACGCCCTTCATGGCGACGGTGCCGATCTTCGCAGGGCTTTCGGCGCCGGTCGTCTTCAGTTCGGCCCCTTCCAGGGTGACCGTGGAGCCGTCGACCCTGACGTCGGAATAGCCGATGGTGACGCCGCTCGTCGCATAGGCGGCATTCAGCTTGGTCATCAGGTCCGCCCCGTCGAGGGCGAAGGCCGGGCCGGCCAGGAAGGCCAGCGCGACGCCGGCGGAAAGGGAGCGGAAGCGGGAGGTTCGGATCATGGTCTGTATCTTTCTCATTGGTCCTGGCGACGTGCCTTGCCGTTACGGCTCCCGGGACGGGCGGCGAGGCGACTATATTCGCTCGCGCAATGGATTTCACCGGCTTTGTGAGGCGTGAAAGAGGACAAGCCTGTCGCGGCGCTTTCTTTCCACAGCCGCCTTGCGCGGATTTCTTGCCGCGAATCGGCTGAAAGGTTAGTCAAGGCCCATGGGACAGAATAGCTTGCCGCCTGATGGCGGAGACGACCACATTCAGCCGATCGACCTCAAGGCGGCGCTGGAAGAGCGCTATCTTGCTTATGCCTTGTCGACCATCACCCAACGCGCCCTGCCGGACGTTCGCGACGGACTGAAGCCGGTTCATCGCCGGATCATCCATGCGATGAGCGAGATGGGCCTTCGCTCGAATTCCTCCTTCAAGAAATGCGCCCGCATCGTCGGCGACGTGATCGGTAAATTCCACCCCCACGGCGACCAGTCCGTCTACGATGCGCTGGTGCGGCTGGCGCAGGATTTCTCCCAGCGCTATCCGATCGTCGACGGTCAGGGCAATTTCGGCAATATCGATGGCGACAATGCGGCCGCCTATCGCTACACCGAAGCGCGGATGACCGAGGTCGCCTCGCTGCTGCTCGAAGGCATCGATCAGGACGCGGTGGATTTCCGCCCGACCTACAACGAGGAAGACGAGGAACCCGTCGTCCTGCCGGGAGCCTTCCCGAACCTGCTGGCGAACGGCTCCTCCGGCATCGCCGTCGGCATGGCGACATCGATCCCCTCCCACAACGTCCACGAGATCTGCGACGCGGCCCTGCATCTCATCCGCCATCCCGACGCGGATGTGGAAAAGCTCGTCGAATTCGTGCAGGGGCCGGACCTGCCGACCGGCGGCGTCATCATCGACGACCGCGAGAGCATCATCGACGCCTACAGGACGGGGCGGGGTGGTTTCCGCATCCGGGCGAAATGGGAGACGGAGGATCTCGGGCGCGGCGGCTATCAGATCGTCGTCACCGAAATTCCCTATCAGGTGCAGAAGGCGCGGCTGATCGAGAAGATCGCCGAACTGCTGCTGGCCCGCAAGCTGCCGCTTCTGGAGGATGTGCGTGACGAATCGGCGGAGGACGTCCGCCTCGTTCTGGTCCCGAAAAGCCGCACCGTCGATCCGACGATCCTGATGGAATCGCTGTTCAAGCTCTCCGATCTGGAAAGCCGCTTCCCGCTCAATATGAACGTGCTCTCCATGGGTCGCGTGCCGCGCGTCATGGGGCTGAAGGACGTTCTGGTCGAGTGGCTCGACCACCGGCGCGAGGTCCTCCAGCGCCGGTCGCGCCACCGGCTGGCGGCCATCGAGCGGCGGCTGGAAATTCTCGGCGGCTATCTCGTCGCCTATCTCAACCTCGATGAGGTGATCCGGATCATCCGTGAAGAGGATGAACCGAAACCGACCCTGATGCGGACCTTTTCGCTGACCGATGTGCAGGCCGAGGCGATCCTCAACATGCGCCTGCGTTCACTGCGCAAGCTGGAAGAATTCGAGATCCGCACCGAATTCGACAATCTGACGAAGGAAAAAGCGGAAATCGAGGGGCTGCTGGCGTCGGACGAGCAGCAGTGGAAGACCGTCGCCTGGGAAATCGGCGAAGTGCGCAAGAAGTTCGCCAAGGCCACCGAGATCGGTCGCCGCCGCACCCAGTTCGCCTCCGCGCCCGAGGCCGACATGGAGGCCATCCAGCAGGCGATGATCGAGAAGGAACCGGTGACGGTGGTCATCTCGGAAAAAGGCTGGGTGCGCGCGCTGAAGGGCCATATGTCCGATACCTCCGGCCTCCAGTTCAAGGAGGGAGACGGGCTCAAGGTGGCGTTCCCCGCGCAGACGACGGACCGGGTCCTCATCGTCACCACCGGCGGCAAGGTCTATACGCTCGGCGCCGACAAGCTGCCGGGCGGGCGCGGCCACGGCGAGCCGCTGCGTCTCATGGTCGACATGGAGAACGATCAGGATGTGCTCACCGCCTTCCCGCACGATCCGGCGCAGAAGTTCGTGATCGTCTCGCAGTCCGGCAACGGCTTCGTCGTCGCCGAGACCGACATGGTCGCCAATACGCGCAAGGGCAAGCAGGTGATGAACGTCTCCATGCCCGACGAGGCCAAGCTGGTGGTTCCCGTGCGCGGCGATCATGTCGCCATCGTCGGCGAGAACCGCAAGCTATTGATCTTCGCCCTGTCGCAGCTTCCGGAAATGACGCGCGGCAAGGGCGTTCGCCTGCAACGCTATAAGGATGGCGGTGTCTCCGACATCCGCTGCTTCGCCATGAGCGAAGGGCTTTCGTGGGACGACAGCGCCGGCCGCACCTTCGTGCGCAGCGAGGCCGAACTGGCCGAATGGATCGGCGACCGGGCCAGCGCCGGCCGCACCGTGCCGAAGGGATTCCCGCGCAGCGGCAAGTTCGGCGGATAACGGCGGAACCTAGCGCGGCTCCGGTGTCCACGAAATCGCCAGGGCCGCTCACTCTCTTTGTCTGAGCCGCATTTCGGGTCGCAAAACCGCTTCGCACTTTTGCTGGAAATGCTCTTATCCGGAGAAGGGGAACTCCGCCGCCACATCGGCGCGGGCGGCGCGCGCCTTCGAGCGCATCTGCCAGAGCGAATGGCCGAGCAGCGCGAGGATCAGGATGGTTCCGCCGACGAGGGTCTGGACGGTCGGCGTTTCGAAAAAGACGATCCACACCCAGATGGGCGCCAGCACGGTCTCCAGCAGATAGAACATGCCGACTTCGGGCGCCGAGAGGTAGCGCGGTCCCGTCGCCAGACACCAGAAGGCCAGCGGGATCATGATGAGGCCGTCGAAGAGGATGAAGCCCGGATTGGCGATCGCAAGGCCGCCTGCCGGCAACAGCAGGAGCGCGGCGATGCCGGGAACGACGGATGTGGCCAGCGGCACGAGACCGAGGTCGCCGCCGTGGGCCCGGCTCATGGTGATGGCGCAGGCGACCATGAAGGCCGCGCAGACCGCCATGGCGTCGCCGAAGAAGTTCCCGCTTTGCAGGCCGTCATGAACGATGAGGCCGATGCCGCCGACCATGACCAGCATGGTGACCAGCGTTGCATTGGAGGGGCGTTCGCGCAGGAATATCCAGGAGAGCAACGCCGCGAACATCGAGGTGAAGGCGTAGATGAAGACGACATTGGCGGTCGCCGTATTGAAGACCGCCAGCATGAAGGCCAGCGAGTTTCCGCCGTAGCACAGGCCGATCAGCAGGCCCGTCCAGCCGGGAATGAGCGCGATGCGCTTGCCGAGTGCGAAGCGCAGCACGCCCCAGGCGAGGATGGCCACGGCGAAGGTCGAGAAGCAGCGTACGGCGAGCACCGACCAGACCTCGCCGTCGGCGGAGCGCACGAGCGGAATGTCGAAGGAGAGCGAGAGCCCGCCGATGGCGGTGATGAGGAGGCCTTTGCGATGAAGGGCCGGATTGATTGTCCTGGACACGGGGAGCGCTTACTCGAATCATGCCTTGCGGGCGGTTTGGACTATTCCGCCTTATAGCGTTCCCAGCCGCGCGGCATCAGGTGCTCCTGCGGCAAAAACTTTGTTTTATAGTCCATCTTGCGCGATCCCTTGACCCAATAGCCGAGATAGACATGCGGCAGGCCGAGCGCCCGGGCGCGGCGGATGTGGTCGAGAATCATGAAGGTGCCGAACGAGCGGCCGGTCTTGTCCGGATCGTAGAAGGAATAGACCATCGACAGGCCGTCGCCCATCCGGTCGGTCAGCGCGACGGCGAGCAGTTCGCCCTGCGGCCGGTCCTTGAGGCCGGCCCCTTCCTCCCGCAGGCGATATTCGATGACCTTCGTCTGGACGTGGGTGTCTTCCACCATCATGGCATAATCGAGAACGGACATGTCCGACATGCCGCCCTTCTGGTGGCGGGCGTCGAGATAGCGGCGGAAGAGCGAATATTGCTCGCTCGACGGCTCGGCCGGATACTCGCTGGAGATCAGATCGGCGTTGGCCGCAAGCACGCGGCGCATGGAGCGGCTCGCCTCGAACTCGTTGACGAGGATGCGCACCGAGATGCAGGCGCGGCAGGTCTCGCAGGCCGGCCGGTAGGCGATGTTCTGGGACCGCCGGAAGCCGCCTTGCGTCAGAAGGTCGTTCAGTTCCGGCGCGCGCTCGCCGACGAGATGGGTGAAGACCTTCCGCTCCATCTCCTGCGGCAGATAGGGGCAGGCCGCAGGAGCGGTAAGATAGAATTGGGGTGAGGGGGATACCTGCGTATTCATCGGGCGTCGGGCGACTCCATCGGTTTGCCGTTTCGCATTCACCTAGAATCGGCGGACTTCGCGTAAAGGTCAATCGGGTGCGACGCCCGTCCGCTCATAAGACGTCGCGCCGCATCATGACGGTGCCGAGCAGCAGGTCGTGCAGCAGGCGCCCGCGATCGGTGAAAAGGCCGATGAGCACGATGAACGGCGTCAGCAGCGCGTTGCCGATCCAGAAGAGCACGAGATGCACGACCGCCGTCAGGATGTCGATCGGCCGGCCGTCGACCCGCGCCAGCTTCAATCCCATGACATTCATCCCCACGCTCGCCTGGCTCGGCCCGCCCATGGTCAGCCCGAAATAGGCCATGGCGACGATGGCGAAGAGCGCCGGATAGAGGAAGAAGCCGAGGCCGAGCGTCAGGATGCCGAGGAAGAACACCACGACAGCCGCCGGGATCCAGAGCAGGGCGATGATCGCATAGTCGATCAGGAAGGCGAAGATCCGCCGCGAAAGCACGCCGCGATAGGCGCGCCAGTCCGTGGACGGAATCCGCGTCGTATCGTTGAAATCAGCATTCATCGAGCGGTCTCCCGTGTGGTTCATGGCCTTGATATGGGAACGGCGCGATGAAAAACAACGGCCGGATCTCAGCCGTCGCGGGCGAGCCGTCGCGCGGCGTCCATCGCGAAATAGGTGAGGATGCCGTCGCAGCCGGCGCGCTTGAAGGAGAGCAGCGTTTCCATCATCACGTTCTCGCCGTCGATCCAGCCGTTTAGGGCGGCGGCCTTGATCTGGGCATATTCGCCGGAGACCTGATAGGCGAAGACCGGCAGGCCGAAGGCTTCCTTGATGCGCCAACAGATGTCGAGATAGGGCAGCCCCGGCTTGACCATGAGCATGTCGGCGCCTTCCTCCACGTCGAGCGCCGCCTCGCGCACCGACTCGGTGCCGTTGGCGGGATCGATGTAATAGGTCTTCTTGTCGCCCTTCAGCAGGCCGCCGGTCCCGATCGCGTCGCGATAGGGGCCATAGAAGGCCGAGGCGAATTTCGTCGCATAGGACATGATACCGACATTCTGGTGGCCGGCGGCGTCGAGGGCGCGGCGGATCGCGCCGATCCGGCCGTCCATCATCTCCGAGGGCGCGATGATGTCCGAGCCCGCATCGGCCTGGATGACGGCGGCGCGCGCCACCTGCTCGACCGTCTCGTCGTTGACGATCTCGCCGCCGCGCAGGATCCCGTCGTGGCCGTGGCTCGTGAAGGGGTCGAGCGCGACGTCGGTGATGACGCCGATGCCGGGAACCGCCTTCTTGACGGCGCGGGTCGCCGCATTGATCAGGTTGTCCGCGGCAAGGCTGTGGGAGCCGGTTTCATCGCGCAGCCCGATATCGACGTTGGGGAAGGTGGCGATGGCCGGAATGCCGAGATCGGCGGCCTGCCGTGCCGCCTCCACCAGCTTGTCGACGCTCATGCGGTCGACGCCCGGCATGGCGGAGACGGGCTCGACGATATTCGAGCCGGGAACGATGAAGACCGGCCAGATGAGATCGTCGACCGTCAGGCGGTTTTCCTGCACCAGCCGTCGCGTCCAGTCGGCCTTGCGGTTGCGGCGCATGCGGCGATGGCCGGTAATTTCATCGACGATATTCGTGCGGGCGGTCATGAGGCGTCTTCCTTGCGCTGTCGGTAGGCGCCTATTATCACGCAGGCGCGGCCGATCAAACCATGTTGCGGCCGGCAGGCGCTGCGGCATTCTGCGGCAGAAGGAGGGCCTCGCCCGTTTACGGCTTTATGCGGCTTCGCCTTGCCCTTACTGTTCGCACCATGGTTGCTGATTCTGCGAAAGCTCCGAAAGCGGGGCTGTTGGAAAGATCGTTTGCGCTGTTCCTGCGGCTCGTGGCGGTCGTGGGCCTGTGGTACGCGCTGCAATACTGGGCGATGGTCACCGGGTTCAGCCTGGAGGGGAGGGGGCGGTTCGACCTGTTGCCGCCGGCCTGGAAGGCGGCTTCAACGGCCCTTGCCGTGCTCTTCCCGGTCGCGGCCGTCGGCCTGTGGCTTCTCGTGTCCTGGGGGCCGGTCGTCTGGCTCATCGCCGCCGCCACCGAAATCGTCATGCATGAGGTCTTCCCGTCGATCTTCGGCGCCAACCGGGGCGTCGTCTTCCTGCACATCGCGGTGGTGGTGGTTTTCGTCCTGTTCCGGGCGGCAATCTTCGTCATGCGCCGCAAGCAGGCGAGAGCGGTAAGGTCTGATTCACCCTGAAACAGGATCGATTTCCGGTAAGGTGCTGTTAAGGCTGCGGTTTAAGTAGAATTTTAGATGCATTCGATAGGGTCTCACTCAAGGCGGGAAACCAAACCAACGCCGCCAAACGAAACAGTGAGGCAGTACGATGAACACCAAGATGAAGCCGCAGGCCGTCGCCGTTGAACCGCAGGAAGAGGCGATCCGTTCCCTCTATCTGGAATCCCTCCATCTCGTCGAGCGCCTGCATCGCCGTCTGCTCGACGTGGTCAAGGACGAATTCGACCGCGCCGGTCGCTCCGACGTCAACGCCATCCAGGCGCTGCTGCTGTTCAACATCGGAAATTCCGAACTGACGGCCGGCGAACTGCGCTCGCGCGGCTACTATCTCGGTTCGAACGTGTCCTATAACGTGAAGAAGCTGGTCGATCTCGGCTTCATCAACCATCAGCGCTCGCGCATCGATCGTCGCTCGGTCCGCATCAGCCTGACCGAGGCCGGCCAGGAGATCGCCGAGACCGTGGCGCAGCTCTATGAACGACACATCGGTTCGATCGAGCAGGTCGGCGGCATCGGCGAGAGCGAATTCTCGCAGATGAACAAGCTGTTGCAGCGTCTCGACCGCTTCTGGAACGACTCGATCCTCTATCGCCTGTAAGAAGGCGTTCCGGCCGGCCTCCAGCAAGACCGGGTGCGTCCCTGCGCATCCGGTCCGGTCGTTTTCGCGGCTTGAACGGCGACATTGTCCGGACCACGAATTGGCCATATTACTGTGACATCCGGCAGTGCAGTCTAGAAGCGGCAGGGCCGGTTTGCGTTTGTTAACCCTATCCGTGATAGCTGCATGGGAACGACCGCATGGTGCGCCATGCCCCCTGGCCTCCCGAAGGCGCCTTCTGGATATGGTAGGATAGATGTCTCGCAAAACCGGATTTGATGTGTTCTCGCGCCGTAAATTCCTGCGCTCCGCTGTGACGCTCGGCGCCGCCGCGGTGGCCGGCTCGGCCTCCGCGCAGTCGGCGATCGATGAGATTCTCGGCTCGTCGCGCCGCGGCAACTGGGACGACCAGTTCGACGCCAGGGCGTCGCGCAGCGCCACCGCCGTGGTTTCCAACAATCCGATCTTCGGCGCGGACAGCGCGGCCAATCTCCAGCAGGCGATCGTGGAGTATCAGGACATTGTCGCCAATGGCGGCTGGCCGATGGTCAACGCCCAGCAGAAGCTCCAGATCGGTGTTAACGATCCCGCCGTCCAGCAGCTTCGCCAGCGCCTGATCATCTCCGGCGACCTGTCGCGTTCGGCCGGCATTTCCAGCGCTTTCGATTCTTATGTCGATGGCGCGGTGAAGCGCTTCCAGGCCCGCCACGGGCTTCCGGCCGATGGGGCGGTCGGCGAATATACGCTGAAGGCGCTGAACGTTTCCGCCAATATCCGTCTCGGCCAGTTGCGGACGAACCTCGTGCGCCTGCAATCGATGTCGGGCGATCTCGGCCGCCGCTACGTTGTGGTGAATATTCCCGCCGCCTATATCGAGGCTGTGGAAAACGGCCGCGTCGCGCTGCGCCACACCGCGATCGTCGGCAAGATCGACCGTCAGTCGCCGGTCCTCAACTCGAAGATCTACGAGGTCATCCTCAATCCTTACTGGACGGCGCCGCGCTCGATCATCCAGAAGGATATCATGCCGCTGATGCGCAAGGATCCGACCTATCTGTCGCGAAACGCGATCCGCCTTTTCGACGCCTCGGGCAACGAGGTCGCACCGGAAACGATCGACTGGAACGCCGAGAAGGCGCCGAACCTGATGTTCCGCCAGGATCCGGGCAAGATCAACGCCATGTCCTCGACGAAGATCAACTTCCACAACGAGCATGCGGTCTATATGCATGACACCCCGCAGCAGGGCATGTTCAACAAGTTGATGCGGTTTGAATCGTCCGGTTGCGTGCGCGTGCAGAACGTGCGCGATCTTTCCGTCTGGCTGCTCAAGGAAACGCCCGACTGGTCGCGCCAGCAGATGGAGGCGACGATCAAGAGCGGGGTCAACACGCCGATCCGGCTCGCTGAGGAAGTGCCGGTCTATTTCACCTATATCACCGCCTGGGCGGCGTCGGACCGGGCGATCCAGTTCCGCGACGACATCTACCACAAGGACGGCGCGACGGAACTGGCGCTGCAAACTGGCTACGGCCAGGAAGGCGGCGTCGCCGTCGGGGCCGTCGAAAGCGATTTCCTGCCGCAATAAGGCATCGTCGTCACCAATGAAAAAGGCCGCGTCTTCTTGCGGGAAGGCGCGGCCTTCGCGTTTGCGTCGTCAGCCGATCAACGCCAGAGCCGCGCCGCCGAGGGCCGAAAGGCCGACCACGGTCCATGGCGGCGCGTTCCAGGCGGTCAGCGCCACGAAACCCGCAGCCGCCAGGGCGAAATCGCGGGGGTTGCCGATCGCGGTGGTGAAAACCGGCGAATAGAGCGCGGCCGCGAGGATGCCGACGACGGCGGCGTTTGCGCCCTGCATCAGGGATCGCACCTTCGCCATGGTCCGGAACCGGTCCCAGAAGGGCAGGGCGCCGACCAGCAGGAGGAAACCCGGCAGGAAGATCGCCGCGAGTGCGAGGCCGGCGCCGATCACGCCGTTCGGCTGCAAACCGGACACCGCGCCGAGATAGGCGGCGAAGGTGAAGAGCGGTCCCGGCACCGCCTGGGCGGCTCCATAGCCGGCGAGGAAGACGTCGGACGAGATCTGCCCGCTTTGGACGACCTCGGCGTCGAGAAGCGGCAGCACGACGTGGCCGCCGCCGAACACCAGCGCGCCCGCCCGATAGAAACTGTCGAAAACGGCCAGCGCCCGCGATTGCTCCGCCAGGAGCGGCAGGAGGATCAACAGGGCGCAAAAGGCGACGATGGCCGCGACGGCCACGCTTCGGGAAACGGGGAGCGCAAGGCGGTTGTCCGCCGGCCGCGGCATTGCCCGGCCGAGGAGGAGCCCGAGCGCCGCGCCGGCCGCGATGGCGCCGACCATGCCGAAAGCCCCCGGCGCGAAGGCTACGATCGCGACGGCTAGAACCGCGATGGCGGCGCGCGCGCGGTCCGGACAGAGGTTCCTCGCCATGCCCCATACCGCCTGCGCCACGATGGCGACGGCCACGATCTTGAGGCCGTGCAGCGCGCCGCCGCCCGGCCCGGCGGCGGCCGTGGCGGCGGTCAGTGCGAAAGCCATAAGGACGAGCGCGGACGGCAGGGTGAAGGCCGTAAAGGCCGCAAGCGCTCCCGGCCATCCCGCCCGCATCATGCCGAGGGCGAAGCCGACCTGGCTCGACGCCGGACCCGGCAGGAACTGGCAGAGCGCGACGAGATCGGCATAGGCGCGATCGTCAAGCCAGCGCCGCCGCACCACCAGTTCGTCCCGGAAATATCCGAGATGGGCGATAGGGCCGCCGAAGGACGTCAGGCCGAGCTTGAGGAAGACGGCAAAAACTTCCGTCGCGCTTCCCCGGCCGGAGGCGGCCTTCCGGTCTGCGGCATGGTCGGTCATCGGCTGCTCCTGAACTGTCGGTCCCGACCGGATTATCAGCCGGAGATGACGACCGGAAGATGCCGCCCGGATGGGGGCGGGTTTGACGGGCCGGCGTCGCCGGTGAAGAGCGCGCCCGAAGCCGCCGGCGGCCTCTGTCGTTTTTGTTCCATAAGGCGTGCGCAAATGGCGCAAACCGTGGAGCGTGTCTTGCCCTGCCCATGCGAGGACGATAAACACCGTGTCACTTGGACCTTAAGGAGCCTCGAGGATGAGCCAGTCTTCCGCCACCGATGTTTTCTTCACCCGTACGCTTGCCGATGCCGATCCGGATATCTTCGGCGCCATCCAGAAGGAACTCGGTCGCCAGCGTCACGAGATCGAACTGATCGCTTCGGAGAATATCGTCTCGCGCGCCGTGCTTGAGGCGCAGGGCTCGATCATGACGAACAAATATGCCGAAGGTTATCCGGGCAAGCGCTACTATGGCGGCTGCCAGTTCGTCGATATCGCCGAGGAACTCGCCATCGAGCGCGCCAAGAAGCTCTTCGGCGTCAATTTCGCCAACGTGCAGCCGAACTCCGGCAGCCAAATGAACCAGGCCGTCTTCCTCGCGTTGCTCCAGCCCGGCGACACCTTCATGGGACTGGACCTGAATTCCGGCGGCCATCTGACGCACGGTTCGCCGGTCAACATGTCCGGCAAATGGTTCAACGTCGTTTCCTACGGCGTGCGTGAGGGCGACAACCTGCTCGACATGGACGACGTCGCCGAGAAGGCGCGCCAGAACAAGCCGAAGCTCATCATCGCCGGCGGCACCGCCTATTCCCGCATCTGGGACTGGAAGCGCTTCCGCGAGATCGCGGATGAGGTCGGCGCCTATCTGATGGTCGACATGGCCCATATCGCCGGCCTCGTCGCCGGCGGCCAGCATCCCTCGCCGTTCCCGCATTGCCACGTCGCCACGACGACGACCCACAAGTCGCTGCGCGGCCCGCGCGGCGGCGTCGTGCTGACCAACGACGAGGACATCGCCAAGAAGATCAACTCGGCCGTGTTCCCGGGGCTTCAGGGTGGCCCGCTGATGCATATCATCGCCGCCAAGGCTGTCGCCTTCGGCGAGGCGCTTCAGCCGGAATTCAAGGATTATGCCGCTCAGGTCGTCAAGAACGCGAAGGCGCTTGCCGAGACGCTGAAGGCCGGCGGCCTCGACATCGTTTCGGGCGGCACGGACAACCACCTGATGCTGGTCGACCTGCGCAAGAAGAACGCGACCGGCAAGCGCGCCGAAGCAGCCCTCGGCCGCGGCTATATCACCTGCAACAAGAACGGCATTCCGTTCGACCCCGAGAAGCCCTTCGTTACGTCCGGTGTCCGCCTCGGCACCCCGGCCGGCACGACCCGCGGCTTCAAGGAGGCCGAGTTCCAGGAAATCGGCAACCTGATCGTCGAGGTCCTGGACGGTCTCAAGGCCGCCAATTCCGACGAGGGCAATGCGGCGGTCGAGACGGCCGTGCGGGAAAAGGTGGTGAAACTCACCGACCGCTTCCCCATGTACCCCTATATGTGAGCGGCCTGCGGGAAATCGCCTGGCGGTTTCCCGCTCCCGCTTGCCTGAAGACGAGGAGACAGAGCCGGCATGCGCTGCCCCTATTGTGGTTCGGAAGATACGCAGGTGAAGGACTCCCGCCCGGCCGAGGACGGAGTGGCCATTCGCCGCCGCCGTATCTGCCCGGATTGCGGCGGTCGTTTCACGACGTTCGAACGGGTGCAGTTGCGCGAGCTGATGGTCGCCAAGAAGACGGGCCGCAAGGCCCGTTTCGACCGTGACAAGCTCTCCCGGTCCTTCGAGATTGCGCTTCGCAAGCGCCCCGTCGACCGGGACCGCATCGAACGCGCGGTCTCGGGCATCGTCCGCCGGCTGGAAAGCTCCGGCGAGACGGAGATTTCCTCCGAGGAAATCGGCCTTCAGGTTCTGGAGGCGCTAAAGGCGCTCGATGACGTCGGCTTCGTTCGATATGCTTCCGTTTATCGCGATTTCTCCCATGTCGACGACTTCGAGAAGATCCTTGCCGAAGTCGCCGCCAAGATCGCCCGCGATCCGGGCGTGGAAGGCTAGATGCCGGCGGCCGGGGAAGATGCGCGCTTCATGGCGGCGGCGCTCCGCCTCGGCCGCCGCAATCTCGGCCTGACCGCCACCAATCCGTCCGTCGCCTGCCTGATCGTTCGTGACGGCGTCGTGCTCGCTTCCGCCGTGACCGCGCCGGGAGGGCGGCCGCATGCCGAGACGCAGGCGCTGGCCGAAGCCGGCGCCGCCGCGCGCGGCGCAACCGCCTATGTGACGCTGGAACCCTGTTCCCATCACGGCAAGACGCCGCCCTGCGCGGAGGCGCTGGTCGCCGCCGGCATCGCGCGCGTCGTCGTGTCCGTCACCGATCCGGACGAGCGGGTCGCGGGCAGGGGGCTGTCGATCCTCGAAAATGCCGGCATCGTCGTCAGGACCGGCGTCCTGGAGGCGGAAGGCCGCGATGCGCTCGCCGCCTATCTCATCCGCCAGACAAGGAAACGGCCGCATGTGACTCTGAAGCTTGCGGTTTCGGCCGACGGCATGATCGGGCGGGCGGGAACGGGGCAGGTGGCGATCACCGGACCGGTCTCGCGCGGACAGGTGCATGTCCTGCGGGCGGAGACGGACGCGATCCTCGTCGGCATCGGCACGGCGCTTGCCGACGATCCGGAGCTGACATGCCGCCTGCCGGGGCTTCAGGACCGTTCGCCGGCGCGCATCGTGCTCGATCCGCGGCTCGAGCTTTCACCGGCGTCGAGACTGGCGCGGACCGCGAAAGACGTGCCGGTCATGGTGGTGACGACGGAAGCGCAGGACGGGCTCGTCGGGGACGTGGACCCCGGCACCCGCGCTGCCCGCGCCGCCGCCCTGGAGGCCATGGGCGTCGAAATCCTGCGCTGCGATCCGCGCCGGCTCGACGACCTGCTGATGGCGCTCGCTACGCGCGGAATGTCCTCGCTGCTCGTCGAAGGCGGCGCACGGACGGCCGGATCCTTCCTCGACGCGGGCCTTGTCGATCGCATTCTCCTGTTCACGGGGCCTGTGGTCCTTGGCAAGGACGGGATCGAATCCCCATGTGTATCCGGCCGGATGCCGGAAGGCTTCACACTTCGTCGCACAGCCGGCTACGGTGCGGACAATCTGGAAGAATATGAAAGAGGCGATGGATGTTTACGGGCATAGTCACGGATATCGGAACGGTCGAGACGGTCGAGCCCATGAACGAGGGCGTGCGTCTGCGCCTGCGCACCGGCTATGATCCGGCCACCATCGCGATGGGCGCTTCCATCGCCCATTCCGGGACCTGCCTGACGGTGACGGCCCTGCCGGAGAAGGGTTCGAACGAGCGCTGGTTCGAGGTCGAGGCCTGGGAAGAGGCCTTGCGTCTCACCACCATCGCCGGCTGGAAGGCCGGCACCCGGGTCAACCTCGAACGCTCGCTGAAGATCGGCGACGAACTCGGCGGCCATATCGTCTCCGGTCATGTCGACGGCAAGGCGGAAATCCTCTCGGTCGAGGCGGAGGGAGACGCGACCCGCTTCCGCATTCGCGCGCCGGAGGGGCTCGAACGTTTCGTTGCGCCGAAGGGCTCGGTTGCCCTCGACGGCACGTCGCTGACGGTCAATGCCGTGGACGGGACGGTCTTCGATGTCCTGCTCATCCGCCATACGCTGGAGGTCACGACCTGGGGAGATCGCAAGGCCGGCGATTTCGTCAATTTCGAGGTCGACACGATGGCGCGTTATGCCGCGCGGCTTGCGGAATTTCCCGCCGCTGGCGCGTGAACCGGCCAGCAAGCGAAAATTCCCGCGCCGCTCTGCGCCGCTGTAACGATAATGATACCTCTTGCAGTTTAGGTTGCCCCCGCAAGGGCCTCCTGGAGATTGCGGCCGAATGGCTCCCGACTATCATACGTTACTGCTGGCGATCGGTCTGTCGGGCTTCTGCCTGGCGGGAACCCTGTTCGCCTCCTGGCTTTCCTCCCGGCTTGAGCGGTTCCTTCTGTCCTGGGCCATCGGTATCGGCCTGACGGTCCCGGCCGTTGCGGTCTATAATGCTTATGTGACCCGGCCGGATGTGTTGCTGGGGTGCCTCTGCTTCGCCCTGCAACTGGCAAGCTTCTCCTTTATTTACGGCGCGGCCTGGCGCTTTCGCACCGGTCGCCCGGGACGCTACCGCATCCTCGCCGCTTTCGCCGTTTCGACGGCATTCACGTTGCCTTTCATGGTCGCCGGCTACAGCGGCCTCGGTTTCATCGCCTTCAATGTGCTACTGGCCGCGCTTCTTGCGATGACGGCCTGGGAATACTGGCGCAGCCGCGCGGAAGCGCCCCTCCCGCTCACCGGCATCTCGCTGCTCTACGTCCTGACGACGATCTCCTTTCTGCTCTGCGCGCTGGTTCTTATCCACGATGGCGCCTGGGTTCTGGAAGGTGCGCCGGACAATTGGGCGGAGGATCTCAATCTGATCGTGGCCATCGTCGGCATTACCGGTATCGGGGCGATGTCGCTGGCGCTCAACCAGTGGCGTGTCGCCGCCAGCAACCGCCGCGAAGCCATGACGGATGCGCTGACCGGCCTCCTGAACCGTCGGGCCCTGTTCGACCGCTACGGTGAGAAGGGCGTCGAAGCGCATGCCGCGGTGATCGCCTTCGACCTCGATCATTTCAAGGCGGTCAACGACCGCCACGGTCACGCTGTCGGCGATGCGGTGCTTTGCGCTTTCGCCCGTGTCATGACCGGTCATGCACCGGCCGCCGCCGTCGCCGCCCGCCTGGGCGGCGAGGAATTCGCCCTTGTCCTGGAGCGCGTCGCCCCGGACCGGGCGATGCTGCTTGCCGAACTCATCCGCACCGATTTCTCCATGCAGACCATCCCGGCGGATGGCGATGCGGTCTCCTGCACCGTCAGCGCCGGCGTCGCCTTCGCCGAGCATGAGCGGTTTTCCTTCGACGTGCTTCTCAACGCCGCCGACAAGGCGCTCTATCTGTCGAAACAGGAAGGCCGCAACCGGATCTCGCAGGCCCGGGAGCGATTGCGCATCGCCTGAGCCGCCGGCGATATGGCGGCATGCTGTGGAAAGCACTTGCCAAGGCGGCGCGGGCATGGTTTGACCCCCGTTCCGCCCGCGATCGATGCGGCACGTCCAGTTTTTCAGGTGAACCATGGCCAACCCCGATAATCCTCATCTTCTTATCGTCGAGGCGCGCTTTTACGACGACATGGCCGATGCGATGCTCGATGGCGCCAGGCAGGCGCTCGATGCGGCCGGCGCGACCTATGATGTCGTGACGGTGATGGGCGCGCTGGAAGTTCCCGCCGCCATCGCCATGGCGCTCGACGGCATGGAGAACGGCGGAACGTGGTACGACGGTTTCGTCGCCCTCGGCATGGTGATCCGCGGCGAGACCTATCATTTCGACATTGTCGCCAACGAATCGAGCCGCGCCCTCATGGATCTCGCGGTCAGTGAAAGCCTGCCCATCGGCAACGGCATCCTGACGGTGGAAAATGACGAGCAGGGCTGGGCGCGCGCCCGCCGCTCGGAGGGCGACAAGGGCGGATTTGCGGCGCGCGCGGCGCTGACGATGATCGCGCTGAAACAGAAACTGGGCGGTGAACAGTGAACGCGGACCGGGATCAGCAGCCGCCGGTCAGACTGGCCAATCAGCGGGGGGCAGCGCGCCTTGCCGCCGTGCAGGCGCTCTATCAGATGGACGTCGGCGGCACCGGCCTGCTCGAGATCGTCGCGGAATATGAAGCGCACCGCCTGGGCCAGGAACTGGACGGCGACACCTACCTGAAGGCCGACGCCGGCTGGTTCCGCTCGATCGTGTCGGGGGTGGTGCGCGACCAGCGTCTGCTCGACCCGCTGATCGGCACCGCGCTCCAGGACGACTGGGCGCTGTCGAGGCTCGATTCCACCGTCCGGGCGATCCTGCGCGCCGGAACCTTCGAGTTGAAGGAACGCAAGGACATTCCCATTGCGGTCATCGTCACGGAGTATGTCGAGATCGCCAAGGCCTTCTTCGAGGACGAGGAACCGAAGCTGGTGAACGCGGTCCTCGACCGCATCGCCCGCCAGCTTCGCCCGGATGCGCGCAAATAGGCGCGTCAACGCGAAAATCCAGCGACGATAAGGAGCGGTGTCACGATGAGTACGATCGCGGTCGATGGGCTCGGGCGGGAACTCTCCGCCGCGCGCCGTAACGTCTTCCTGCTGACGGCCGCGCAGGCACTCCTGTCTTCCGCCGGGCCGATCGCATTTTCGATCGGCGGCCTGGCCGGCTACGATCTGCTCGGCGACGACAAGTCGCTCGCCACCGCGCCGCTGACCGGCTTCAACGTCGGCGTGGCGCTCGGCGCGGTCTTCGTCGCCATCGCCGCCCGTCTTCTCGGCCGCGCCTTCGGCTTCATCGTGGGGGCGCTTCTCGGCGCGGGAGGCGGCATCCTTGCCGCCATCGCGCTGTTTCGCGGCGATTTCTGGCTTTTCGCTACCGGCTTCGTGCTGATCGGCATTTCGGGGGGCTTTACGCAGAAGATCCGCTTTGCGGCGGCCGATGCGTCTCCGTCCTTCTACAAGCCGCGCGCCATATCGTGGATCCTGGCCGGTGGGGTCGTTTCCGCCATCCTCGGCCCGCAGGTGGTGATCTTCACCAAGGACCTGTTCTTCCCGGTGCTTTTCGCGGGCGCTTTCCTCGCCTTCGCGCCGATCTGCCTTGCCGCCATCGTGCTCTTCCTCCTGCTGCGCCTGCCCGACCGCAAGGCGGAGGCGGTCGCCGCCGGCGAGACGGCGCGACCGTTGCGGGAGATCGTCCTGACCCAGCGCTTCATGACCGGCATGGTCTGCGGCATTTCCTCCTATGCGCTGATGACCTTCATGATGACCGGCGCGCCGCTCGCCATGGTGATCGGCTGCGGCTTTTCCACGGAGCTTGCGACCCTCGGCATCCAGTGGCATGTGCTCGCCATGTTCGCCCCGAGCTTCTTCACCGGCATGCTGATCCAGCGGTTCGGAACGGAGAAGGTGGTCGCCGCCGGCCTCATCATCCTCATGGCCTGCGCCGGTGTCGCCCATATGGGCATCGAACTCTGGAATTTCTGGGGGGCGCTGATCCTGCTCGGCGTCGGCTGGAATTTCGGCTTCATCGGCGCGACGGCCATCGTCGCCTCCAGCTATCGCCCGCACGAGGCCGACAAGGTGCAGGGTTTCCATGACATCGTTCTGTTCGGCACGGTGGCGCTCGCCTCCTTCGCGTCCGGCAAGGTGTTCAACGCCTATGGCTGGCAGACGATCAATCTGGTGTTCTGGCCGGTGACGGGCGTCAGCCTTCTCCTGATCGTTCTTCTGCTGCTGCGCTCGCGCCGGGTTCCCGCCGGAGCGTGAAATCTTCCCGGCAGGAGTGCTGTCCTGCCGCGGCGACTTGACGCAACCGATTCTCAAACGCACTCTCTCCCCGCACCGGCATCGTCTGTGAGGAGGCAGGCGGTATCGGCGCGTCACGGCCGCGGCGAGAGGGTTTTGCGGCCCTTAAGGAGGACAGAGCTAAATGACCATATTGTTGGGCGTGATTGCATGCGGATTGCTCTCGGTGGTTTATGCCATCTGGGCGATACGGTCGGTGCTTGCCGCGGATCAGGGCAATGCCCGCATGCAGGAAATTGCAGGCTACATCCGGGAAGGGGCGCAGGCCTATCTCACCCGGCAGTACAAGACCATCGCCATCGTCGGGGTCGTCGTCTTCGTCGGCACCTGGCTCCTTCTGTCCGCAACGGCCGCGATCGGCTTCCTGATCGGTGCGGTGCTGTCGGGGGTCGCCGGCTTCATCGGCATGCATGTTTCCGTGCGCGCCAACGTCCGCACGGCGCAGGCCGCGTCCGCCAGCCTGTCCTCCGGTCTCGATATCGCCTTCAAGTCCGGTGCGATCACCGGCATGCTGGTCGCCGGTCTGGCGCTGCTCGGGGTGTCGATCTACTACTGGGTGCTCACCGGCCCGCTCGGCCATGAGACCGCCTCGCGGCAGGTCATCGATTCCCTCGTGGCGCTCGGCTTTGGCGCGTCGCTGATCTCGATCTTCGCCCGCCTCGGCGGCGGCATCTTCACCAAGGGGGCCGATGTCGGCGGCGACCTCGTCGGCAAGGTCGAGGCCGGCATTCCAGAGGACGACCCGCGCAACCCGGCCACCATCGCCGATAACGTCGGCGACAACGTCGGCGATTGCGCCGGCATGGCGGCCGATCTCTTCGAGACCTACGCGGTGACCGTGGTCGCCACCATGGTGCTCGCGGCGATCTTCTTTGCCGGCACGCCGATCCTGGCCAGCACCATGGCCTATCCGCTGGCGATTTGCGCGGCCTGCGTCATCACCTCCATCGTCGGAACCTTCTTCGTGAAGCTCGGCTCCAACGGCTCGATCATGGGCGCCCTCTACAAGGGACTCATCGTCACGGGCGTGCTGTCGATCCTCGGTCTTGCCGCCGCCACGTCGGCGACCGTCGGCTGGGGTGTCATCGGCACGGTGAACGGCATGGAGATCACCGGCAGCGCGCTCTTCGCCTGCGGACTGATCGGCCTCGTGGTTACCGCGCTGATCGTGGTGATCACCGAATATTACACCGGCACCAACAAGCGCCCGGTGAATTCCATCGCCCAGGCCTCCGTCACCGGCCACGGCACCAACGTCATCCAGGGCCTTGCGGTGTCGCTCGAATCGACGGCGCTGCCGGCCATCGTCATCGTCGGCGGCATCATCTCCACCTATCAGCTCGCCGGCCTTTTCGGCACCGGCATCGCCGTCACCGCCATGCTCGGCATCGCCGGCATGATCGTGGCGCTCGACGCCTTCGGTCCGGTCACCGACAATGCCGGAGGGATCGCCGAAATGGCGGGCCTCGACCCGGAGGTGCGCAAGTCCACCGACGCGCTGGACGCCGTCGGCAATACGACGAAGGCGGTCACCAAGGGCTATGCGATCGGCTCGGCCGGTCTCGGCGCGCTGGTGCTCTTCGCCGCCTATTCGAACGACCTCGCCTATTTCGCGGCGAACGGCGACAAATATCCGTATTTCGCGGATGTCGGCGCGATCTCCTTCGATCTCTCCAATCCCTATGTGGTGGCGGGACTGATCTTCGGCGGTCTCATTCCGTATCTCTTCGGCGGCATCGCGATGACCGCCGTCGGCCGTGCGGCGGGCGCCATCGTCGAGGAAGTGCGGCGGCAGTTCCGCGAGAAGCCCGGCATCATGGCGGGGACCGAGCGGCCGGATTACGGGCGGGCCGTGGACCTTCTCACAAAGGCGGCGATCCGCGAGATGATCGTGCCGTCGTTGCTGCCGGTGCTGGCGCCGTTCGTCGTCTATTTCGGCGTGCTGCTCATCTCCGGTTCGAAGGCCTCCGCCTTCGCGGCGCTCGGAGCCTCGCTGCTCGGCGTTATCGTCAACGGCCTTTTCGTGGCGATTTCCATGACCTCGGGCGGCGGCGCCTGGGACAACGCGAAGAAGAGCTTCGAGGACGGCTTCGTCGATAAGGACGGCAACCGTCACCTGAAGGGCTCGGAAGCCCACAAGGCCTCCGTCACCGGCGATACGGTCGGCGATCCCTACAAGGACACCGCCGGCCCGGCCGTCAATCCGGCGATCAAGATCACCAATATCGTCGCGCTCCTGCTGCTCGCCATCCTCGCCTGAGGAGGGGAAGCAGGAAAAAAACCGCGGGGATCGTCATCCCCGCGGTTTTTTCGTCGATTTTTCCGATGATTGCGGACGTCCGGCAAGACGGCCGCGTCGGTCAGGAGCCGTTGCCGAGCACGTTCTTGAGCATCATGCCCGGGTTGGCTCCGCCACGCAGCAACTGGCCGAGGAAGCTGAGTTCCGCGCCGCCGGTGGGGGTCGTGCGCGAGATCAAATCGAAGACCGCGCCGTCCTGAAGCGTGTAATGGGCCAGCCGCCCGACATTGCCGTCCTTGTCGAAATAGACGGCGAGGATGCTCTGCTCGACGAGCTTCGGCTTCATGAAGGCGACGGGGCGCGAGCGCGTCTGCGAAATATAGTAGAAGACCTCGTTACCGAAGGTCGCGGTGGAAGTGGGCGTGCCGAGCGACAGGAGCACCTGCTCGCGCGACGAGCCGACGGGAGCGAGCGCCAGCGTTTCCTGATCGACGACGTAGCCTTGATGCAGGACTTCGCCGGTGTTGCAGCCCGACAGGATGGCGAGGGAGAGGCCCGCGGCAAGAGTGGTGTTACGCAGCAGCTTCATATTCAACGCATCTCTCTTCAACGGCGTCCCCGGACTGTGTTCGCCGCACAGCCATTGCAATTCGTGCCTGCTTGGGTAAACCAGCTTCGACCGTCATGCAACATGACATGCGACGGCTCGATAGTTTGAAACGGGCAAAACTGGGCTTAATGATGATTTTCGGCCTGTTCGGGAAAAAAAACGGCAACCGGCGAATTGTCGAGCGGCAATATGCGCATCTGACGGCGGCGGCGCGCGAGCCCGGCCTCTACGAGGCGCTGGGCGTTCCGGATACCGTGATGGGGCGTTTCGAGATGCTGTCGGCCGTTCTCATCCTCTATTTCCGGCGCACCCGCAGTTGCGCCACCTCCGGCCAGGAGATCGCCCAGGAGATCATCGACGCCTTTTTCGAGGATGTGGATCATTCCATTCGCGAACTCGGCGTCAGCGACGTCGGCGTGCCGAAGCGGATGAAGAAATTCGCCGCCATGTTCTACGGCCGGCTGGAATCCTATGCCGCGGCTCTCGATGCCGCCGACCGGGAGGCATTGGCGCTGGCGCTGCGCCGCAATATATATCCCGAGGCCGGCGACGACGCGCCCTCGATGGAGGCGCTTGCCGACCACCTGATGGCGGTCGAGTGGACCCTGGCGAGCGTGCCGGAAGAGGATATCGATATCGGGGCGCTGCGCCTGTCGCCGCCTCCCGAAACCCGTCCCGGCTGAGGTTGCGGCGCGTCTGTGCGCCGGCAATCGCATGAAAACAAACAGATAGAGCGTTTTCGCGATTCGGTGAAAAGCGGAAATGCTCTAGAATGAAGAATGGACCGGCCGGCGAATCGAAATTCGCGCCGGCGTCCGGAAAGCGATCATGAAGAAAGACGACGATACTCCCTTTTCCTATCCCGTGCGGGTCGGGCATGTCTCGGCCAATCCGGTCGAGGTCACGATCGCGGCCGACGCGGAGGAGCGGGCGGGACTTGCGGCCCTCTGGAACATCCTCGAGGTCAAGGCGCTGTCGGCCAGCTTCCAGTTGCAGCGCTGGAAGCGCGACGGCGTGCGCCTGAAGGGCCGGGTCTCGGCCGATATCGTGCAGGCCTGCGTGGTGACGCTGGAGCCGGTGGACGCCCATATCGACGAGGCGGTCGAAGTGGTGTTCGTGCCGGAAGGCTCCAGACTGGCGCGCATGCCGGCGGCGATCGAGAGCGGCGAGATGCTGCTCGACCCGGAAGGTCCGGACGCGCCGGAAAGCTTTTCCGGCGACAGCATCGATGTCGGGGCGGTGGCGGCGGAACATGTCGCCCTGGCGATAGACCCTTACCCGCGCAAGGTGGACGTGACCTTTTCCGGCCATATAGAGAGCACCGAAAAGGACGACCGCAAGCCGTCTCCCTTCGCCGTGCTCAAGGACTGGAAAAAAGACTGAACGATAATATCGGGGCGGCGGATAATTCAGTTGTCACCCCTGCGAAAAGCAGTATTTTGACGCAATTCCGTCGTACCGGTTCCCCGTCGCCGGAAACAGAACAAGGCAATACACGCGTGGTCACGATTTCCGTTGATGTCATGGGTGGCGATTTCGGTCCGAATGTCGCCATCCCCGGCGCAGCCAAGGCCCTGGAGCGACACCCCGACATACGCTTCATTCTCTACGGCGACGCCGCCCAGTGCGAGCCGCTCCTGGATCGGCATCCGAAGCTGAAGGCGGCGAGTACCTTCCATCATTGCGACGTCGCGGTCGCCATGGACGAAAAACCCAGCCAGGCGCTGCGTCGCGGCCGGGGGAAATCCTCCATGTGGCGGACCATCGACGCGGTCGCCAAGGGTGAGGCCGACGTGGCCGTTTCGGCCGGCAACACCGGTGCGCTGATGGCGATGTCGAAATTCTGCCTGCGCATGATGGCCAATATCGAGCGGCCGGCGATCGCCGGGATCTGGCCGACCCTCAAGGGCGAAAGCATCGTGCTCGATATCGGCGCCACCATCGGCGCCGACGCCAACCAGCTTTTCGACTTCGCGCTGATGGGCGGCGCCATGGCCCGGGCGCTCTTCGATATCGAGAAGCCGACCCTTGGCCTCCTGAATGTCGGCGTCGAGGAGATCAAGGGGCAGGAAGAGGTCAAGGCCGCCGGCCAGCTCATCCGCGAGGCCAACTTCGAGGCCATCGACTATTACGGCTTCGTCGAAGGCGACGACATCGGCAAGGGAACGGTGGACGTCGTGGTCACGGAAGGCTTCGCCGGCAATATCGCCCTCAAGGCGGCGGAAGGAACGGCACGCCAGATCGCGACCTATCTGCGCGCCGCCATGTCGCGCACGCTGCTCGCCCGTCTCGGCTATATTCTCGCCAAGAGCGCTTTCGACCGGGTGCGCGAGAAGATGGATCCCCGCAAGGTCAACGGCGGGGTCTTCCTGGGGCTGAACGGTATCGTGATCAAGAGCCACGGCGGCACGGATGCCGAGGGGTTCGCCGCCGCCGTCGACGTCGGCTACGACATGGCCCGCAACGGGCTCAAGGACAAGATCGAAAAAGATTTGCAAAAGTATCATGCCGGCCGCCCCGTCGAAGGCGAGGCTCCCGGCGTGAGCGGTGGGGTATGAAGATGATCCGTTCAGTGGTTCGCGGCTTCGGAACAGCGCTTCCCAAGCGGGTGCTCAAGAATGCCGAGCTGGAAAGCATGGTCGATACGACCGACGAATGGATCGTGCAGCGCACCGGCATCCGCCAGCGCTATATCGCCGGCGAGGGCGAGACGACCGCGTCGCTGGGGGCCGCCGCCGCGCAGCAGGCGCTGGACCGCGCCGGACTGACAGCGGCGGATATAGACCTGATCATCGTCGCCACATCGACCCCGGACAACACCTTCCCGGCCGTCGCCGTCGATATCCAGAACCGGCTCGGCATGCATCACGGCTTCGCTTTCGACATGCAGGCGGTCTGTTCCGGCTTCGTCTATGCGGTTGCGACCGCCGACGCCCATCTTCGCGGCGGGCTGGCCCGGCGCGCGCTGGTGATCGGCGCGGAGACCTTCTCGCGCATTCTCGACTGGACGGATCGCACCACCTGCGTGCTGTTCGGCGACGGCGCGGGGGCGATCGTGCTGGAGGCGCAGGAAAGCGCCGGCACCAACGCGGACCGCGGCGTTCTGACGGCGCAGCTGCGCTCCGACGGCGCGCATCGCGACAAGCTCTATGTCGACGGCGGTCCTTCCAGCACGGGCACCGTCGGCCATCTGCGGATGGAGGGCCGCGAGGTCTTCAAGCACGCGGTCGGCATGATCACCGACGTCATCGTCGCGGCCTATGACGCCACCGGCTTTTCCAGCGACGATATCGACTGGATGGTGCCGCATCAGGCGAACAAGCGTATTATCGACGCTTCGGCGAAGAAGCTCGGTATCGCGCCCGAGAAAGTCGTGGTGACGGTGGATCTGCACGGCAATACCTCCGCCGCCTCCATTCCGCTGGCGCTGGCGGCAGCCGCCGGCGACGGTCGCATCAGGCAGGGCGATCTCGTTCTTCTGGAGGCGATGGGCGGGGGATTCACCTGGGGCGCGGTGCTGCTACGCTGGTAGCGTAGCGGCGGGCTCGGCGTCCCGACCTTCGGGTCCCCTTCTTTCCGGCGGGGGAGAAGGGGAGAACGGCCGCGTTGCGCATAGGCGATTGTGCCGGGTTCACACGTCACGCCGCTTGACCAGCCGGGGCAAGGACAATAGTCTTTCGCGACTAACCATGCGCTTTCTATAGGAAATCGGCGAGGAGAAGATGAGCGGCAAAACGGTGACACGTGCGGATTTGGCCGAATCGGTTTTCCGCAAAGTCGGTCTGTCCCGAACCGAATCGGCGGAACTGGTGGAGACGGTGATCGACGAAATCTGCAACGCCATCGTGCGTGGAGAGAGCGTCAAGCTGTCGTCTTTCGCCACTTTCCAGGTGCGCGACAAGAATGAGCGGATCGGACGCAACCCGAAGACCGGCGAGGAAGTTCCGATCTCACCGCGGCGCGTCATGACCTTCAAGGCCTCCAATGTTCTGAAACAGCGTGTTCTGAAGGCGCATCTCGTCCGCAAGGCGAAGCAAAAGCCCCAATCGCCGGACAGTTGAGGAAAGCCGGAGGAAATGCCGGTCTCGGGCCTGAGAGCTTGAATGACGGCTGATAACCCGCTGAAATATATGCGATTCGCTGGTGCGTCTTTGCAGGCTGCACCATAGGTTCCGACAGGGGGTAGAATGGACAAGAGCCCGGACGCTTTCCGCACCATCAGCGAGGTCGCCGACGAACTCGACCTGCCGCAGCATGTGCTGCGCTTCTGGGAAACGCGTTTCAACCAGATCAGGCCGATGAAGCGCGGCGGCGGGCGGCGCTACTACCGCCCGGACGATATCGAACTGCTCAAGGGCATCCGGCATCTGCTTTACGACCACGGCTATACGATCAAGGGCGTCCAGAAGCTTCTCAGGAACAATGGCAACAAGTTCGTGGCGGCCATCGCCAGCGGCGACCTTGCGACGGTCGAGGCGCTGGCGGCCGCCAGCCACGAGGAACCGCAGCCGCCGAAGGCCGGAAGCGACGAGGACCAGATCGTCGGCCGGGCCAAGGCGCCGGCCAGCCGCCGTTTCTTCTCTTTCGTCGGCGGCGGGGACGATGCTCCGGAAGTCTCCATCGGCACGTCGAGCGTCGGCAAGGAGGATCGGGCGCTGCTCCAGGAGGCGCTTTACGATCTGCTGGAATGCAAGCGCCTGCTCGATCAGGTGCGCTGAACGCGTCCTTTTCCCGGCCGGCGAACGGGAAGCCAGGCTCAACCCCGATTTTGTCCCTACTTTCGCATTTTAAGCTTGCAAGCAAGTGCCCGAGACTATAGGGGTTTCGGCGGTTCGGAGCGTAGCGCAGCCCGGTAGCGCACTTGACTGGGGGTCAAGGGGTCGTGGGTTCGAATCCCGCCGCTCCGACCATTTTCTTCCTTCCTCGCGGAAGTGGAAGACACCAATCCTTCTCATGATGATGTGACGATCCGGCCGCCGCTGGGGCAGCGGCAGGGAAGCCGGCAAGTTCACGATGACGACGGCCGACAAGGCTTGCCATATCGGTTTCACCAATATTATCGACGACCGCAAGAAAACGAAGATCGCGGTAACGAAGGTCGTTGCAACCCCGGCGCCAAAATCGGGCGAGGTAGCGGTGACGGGCAAGGATCTCATCTATACGCCGGCCAAGGGCTTCAAGGGGCGCGACACCGTCTGCACGAGGAACTCCGCGCCCAAGGTGCCGCGCGCCACGCTTTCGGGGTGTATCACCGTCACGGTGCGCTGACGGCAGGGCAGGTCGCGACCGCCGCTCTTTCCGCCATCGTGAGGCGGCGGCGGAAAGAAATGTCAGGCCCTTGATTTGAACACAATGGCCTCCTATATCCCTGTCATCGGCATTGCTGATGAGCGCTGGAACGTTTCTGCCGCTCGCAATCGCCGCCATCGTTTATTGCTTTTGACCACGGATGTACTGGCACTGGTGAGTAGACGATGAGAAGAAGGTCGGTGCGGTTTCGCCCCGACCTTTTTTGTTTCCCGCGGTCTGTCGGAAGCCGTTTTCGAGCAACCACCGCCGCCGCGCCGGCGCGAAGCGTCGGAATTCTTCGCCTTCCGATGGAACCAGCCGCCACCTCTCCACGTTCTGCACGAACCCGGCCATTGGGGGACGGGTTTTGCTTGAACAAGGAGACGGGAATGGAAGACGCAGCAGGAATCGGCTGGATTGCGGCCATCATCATTGGCGGCCTTGCCGGCTGGCTTGCCGAAATGTTCATGAAGAGCAACATGGGCGTGCTGATGAACATTATTCTCGGCATCGTCGGGGCGGCGGTCGCCAACCTCTTGCTCGGCCTGATCGGCGTGTCGCTCGGCGGCTGGATCGGCTATCTCATCGCCGGCTTCATCGGGGCCTGCATCCTCATTGCGATCGGCCGGGCCATCAAACGCTAGAGCATTTCCAGCCGAAGCGAGATCGCTTCGGCGTCGGATAATGCGGCAAGAACGTTATATCAGAGCAACCCGGTGAAATCCGGCTCACCGGGATTGCTCTGGACGCTCTCCTGCGATCGGGCGACGCGCCCGATTGCCGGTTTTGCGCCGCCATGAAAGACCGCGCATCCCGGAAGGGGGCGCGGTCTTTTGCCATCCGCCCTTCGCCGCTTCAGGAGGCCAGCGCCCGATAGAGCGCTTCCGTCTGGCCGATCATCCGGCCGACACCATAGCCGCCGCTACGCGCGCGGGCGGCCCCGGTGTAGCGCTGGAGGCGCGCCGGGTCGGCGACCGCGATCATCGCCTCGGCAAGAGGGCGCGGATCGTCGTCGTTTTCGACGATAAGGCCGTTGACGCCGTCGGCCAGCACCGTCGAGGCGCCTCCCACCCGCGTCAGGATCATCGGCTTGCCGGCAGCGGCGGCCTCCAGCATCACATAGGACATGGCCTCGTAGCGGCTCGGCATCACCAGCACGTCGATGGCCTCCATCGCCTGCGGACCGCTGAGAGCGGAGGTGAGGTGGATTCGCCCGGCATGGCGGGAGCGCGCAATCCGTTCGCGGACCTCCGCTTCCATCTCCCCCGAGCCGATCATCAGCAGCCTTGCCGCAGGCAGGCGGTCGGCCACAAGGCCGAAAGCGTCGAGCAGGCGCTTCGGCGCCTTCTGCGGGCAAAGCCGCCCGACGAAACCGAAAAGTAGGTCCCGCTCGCCCATGCCGATATCCGACCGGATCGCCGTGCGCGCTCCCCGTGGAGGCGTTGCGACGCCGTTGACGATGAGGTCGAGCTTGCGGGACGGTATGGCAAGCCTGCGGGCATGTTCGTATTCATCGGCGGATACGCAGATCACCCGGCCGGTGAAGAAGCGGGCCAGTATCGTTTCGACGGCGCCATAGACGAAGCGGCCGGCGCTCCCGAGACCGGGGTCCATGGTGCGGAAGGCGTGCGGTGTATAGACCCGCGCGGCGCGATCGCCCGGCAACCGCAGGCGGCAGAGCGCGCCCGCCTTGGAGCTGTGCCCGTGGACCACGTCGAACGGGCCATGGCTCCGGATGATCCGCGCCAGCCCGCGCCAGGCGGCAAGATCGGAAGGGCCGGGCGCGCGGCGCATGGCGAGGGAATGGACGCCGGGAAGGCCGAGGGACTGCAATTCCTCGATGAAACGCGGTTCCGCCCGCAGCGGCGAATAGATCGCCTCGACGTGATGACCGCGTGCCCCGAGACCCCGGCACAGATCGATGAAATGCCGTCCCGAACCGCCACCGCTCGGCTCCAGCACCTGTAGCAGCCGCAGCGGGCGCAGGGATCGTTCCGGCAGGGCATTCATGGAGCGGCGGTCCGGGCGGCGCGGTTGTGCCGCCATTCCAGCGCGAGGCAGCCCCATAGAATGCCGAGCAACAGATAGAAATGCCGCCAGTGATCGGTGTCGATCACGAATCCGATCACGGTGTGGCCGATGAGCGTGATGAAACTGATCATCAGGAACGGCTGCCAGGGCCGGTTGCGCAAGAGCGCGCGAAAAGCCGCTGCAAGCGTCCAGACGATCAGCGTCAGATAGCACAGGAAGCCGAGCCAGCCGTAGGTGGTCAGCGATTTCAGCCAGATATTGTGTTCGTCCTCGGGAAAGATGGTGCTGAACACCATCGGCCCGATGCCGAGCGGCTTTTCCATGGCCATGAGGAAGCCGATGCGGTGCCGCTCGAACCGGCCGAGGTGACCGCCGTCATACTCCTGCACCAGTTGGGAGCGGCTGGAGAAAAGGTCCGCGACCTTGTCGAATTGCAGCGCCACGACGAGCGCCGCGATCATCAGCGCCAGTGCAGAGAGGCTGAGGATGAGGATTTTCAGCCGGAAGGCTCCCGTGCGCTCCTTGAGCAGCATGACGAAGACCAGCGCCACGGCGCAGAAAAGATAAAGCGCCCAGGCGGCGCGCGAGAAGGACAGGAACACCCCCAGCGCGAGGATCAGCAGACCGGTGATCTTGAGCGGTGCGCCGTGAAGGCGGCCGGCGAGCAGGCCGTGCAGCAGATAGAGCGAGGGCGCGACGAGATAGGGGCCGAAGACGTTGGGATCCTGGAATGCTCCCATGGCGCGATCGTAGCGGGTGAATACCTCCGCGCCGGGAAAGGCGTGGAAATAGCCGAGGATACCGAGGCTTGCCGTCATCAGCGCGCCCGCCACCCAGGCGCGGAAGATCAGGTCCAGCCGCGAGGATCGCGCTTCGATGATGGCGGCGAAGAACACGCTGGAAAGCGCGAGGAACAGGGAGACGGCGATATACATCGGGCCGCCCGAAAGATCCTCCATCACCGTCAGCGACAGCATGCCGCCCATGTTGAAGACAACGAGCAGCACGAGGAGCGGCGCGACCGGGCGGGAGATGCGCAAGCCGACGATGGCCCACAGGCCGATGAGCCCGGCCATGAACAACTCGTAGGGCGCGGGCTCGCTGATGACGAAACCCGACAGGAAGACGCCGAAGGCGACCAGCGCCGACCCCAGGACGCCAAGCGCCGCAAGATGCGGCCGGAACGGTGGCGCGGCGATGAGGACCGTGTCGCTCAATAGGCGTTTTCCGTATTCAGAAGCCGCAGCGGTGTCACGAACAGGATCTTCAGATCCATCCAGAGCGACCAGTTTTCGATATAATAGAGGTCGAACTCCGTTCGGTAGCGGATCTTGTCGTCGTGATCGATCTCGCCGCGCCAGCCGTTGATCTGGGCCCAGCCGGTGACGCCCGGCTTGACGCGGTGGCGCGCGAAATAGCTCTCCACAACATCGACGTATTTGCGGTTGTGCGACTGCGCCTGGATGGCGTGCGGCCGCGGGCCGACGAGCGAAAGCTCGCCCTTGAGCACGTTGAAAATCTGCGGCAGTTCGTCGATGGAGGACTTTCGCAGGAAGCGCCCGACCGGCGTCACGCGGGGGTCGCCCTTGGTCACGGCGGCGCGCGCCGACGGGTCGGACAGATGCGTATACATCGAGCGGAACTTGTAGACCTCGATGATCTCGTTGTTGAAGCCGTGCCGCTTCTGCTTGAAGAGAACAGGGCCGGGGGACGAGAGTTTGACCGCCAGCGCCGCGCCGATGAAGACCGGCCACAGCAGCAGCAGCGCGATCACGCTGAAGGCGACGTCGAAGATGCGCTTGGCGACATTGTCCCAGTCGGCGATCGGCTTGTCGAAAACGTCGAGCATCGGCACGCTGCCGACCTGTGAGTAGCTGCGGGGCCGGAAGCGCAGGCCCCTGGCATGGGCGGCGATGCGGATGTCGACGGGCAGCACCCAGAGTTTCTTGAGAAGCGCCAGGATGCGCGCTTCGGCTGACAGCGGCAGCGCGATGATCAGCATGTCGATCCGGGCAAGACGCGCGAATTCGACCAGTTCGGAGATATTGCCGAGCTTGGGATAACCGGCGATGACGGACGGCGAGCGCCGTTCGTCGCGGTCGTCGAAGATGCCGCAGATGCGGATATCGTTTTCCGGCTGCCGTTCCAGCGCGCGGATCAGGTCTTTCGCGGGGTCCCCGCCGCCGACGATCACCGCGCGTCGCTCCATCGTGCCGTCGCGCACCCAGCGGCGGATCGAATAGGCGATGAACTGCCGCTCGGCGACGAGATAGAGGCCGCCGATGACGAGCCAGGCGGCAAACCACACGCGCGAGTAATCCTCGCTGCTCTTGAGGAAGAACAGGATCAGCGTCATCGCCGCGAAGGTGAGCCCCCAGGCCAGCAGCAGGCGGGGCGTCGTGCGCCATGGCGAACGCAGGGCCGGAACCTGATAGGTGTCGGCAAGCTGGAGAAGCAGGACGGCGAGCATCGGCCCGCCGATCAGCAGGGAGAAATAGAAGAACAGCATGTCCCGGTCGGGCTGCACATAGAACATGTTGATCGCATATCCGATGGCGAAGAGCATGACGCCTTCGAGAAGACGCAGGAGGCCGATGATCATCGCCGGCGAATAGGTGTCGTCGCGGAATTGCAGGGCGATCTGCTGCGCCAGCGGATTGAGGTCGGCCGTCTTGCCGCCGTCGATCTGCTCGCCCTCGCGGGACGGCATGGTGCGGATTTCCGTGACCTTGCGTCGCAACGCATCGGCGTCGAACGCAACGGGCTTTTCGACCTGGCTCATGGGGCACCTCCGGAATCCTGGCCCGGGGATAGCATGAAGCCCCTAAGAAACGCTTACGCGGGAGAGCGCAAGGGCCCGTCGGACGCGTGCGAACCGGCCGGTTTTCCGTCGAGAATGTCCCGATAGAGGTCAAGCAGGCGGTTTGCCATGACGGAGGCGGAGAAGGTATCCTGAAAGGCTGACGGATCGGGCATGACGCTGTCGCGCCAGCCGGGATCCTCGATCGCCTGCTGCATGATTGCGGCCAGCGAGGTGATGTCCTGTGGTTCGGCCAGCGCGGGACTGTCGGCGCCGAGGATCTCGGGAATGCCGCCGACCCGGCTTGCAATCACCGGTCTGCGGGCGGCGATCGCCTCCAGCACGATATAGGGCATGGCTTCGGCGCGCGAGGGAACGACGACCGTGCGGGCGAAGGCGAAGGCGTCCTGCGCCTTCATGGCCGGCAGCATGGCGATGCGCCGGCCGAGCCCCTGGCGTTCGATCATGGCGGCGTATTTGTCGCGCTCCGGCCCGTCGCCGACCATCATGGCGGAGAGCGGCCGGCCGACCAGCCGTTCGGCGAGCGCGAAGGCGTCGATGAAGAGGTCCGGCCCCTTCAGGTCGCGCAGCATGCCGATGTAGAGGAAGTCGACGGCGTCGGCCCGGGTATGGACGGCGCCGAAATCCCGGTCGTGAATGCCGTTGTAGATGCGCTCGAAGCGGCGGTGCGGCTTGCCGACCTTGCGCAGATAGGCCTCCTTCTCGTAGTCGCAGACAAAAACAAGCGCATCGGTCAGCGTTTCGAGGCCGCGTTCGGCCAGATGGATGGAAAGTCCCGATAACGTGCCGCGATCATAATGCAGGCTGCCGCCGTGCGGCGAATAGAGACGGGCTACGCGATACCTGTTCACCCGCAGGGCTGAGCCGACCAGCCGGGCGATGGCGCCGCCCTTGGCGCCGTGCCCATGCAGGATATCCGGCTGTAAGCTTTTGATTTCGTAAAAAGATTTCCGGAGTGTGCCAAGATCCGAAAAGCCGATGGAGCGGCTGATCGGCAGGCGGACGAGACCGAGTGACAGAAACGGACGGATGTCGTCGAACAGCGCGTCCTCGTAATCGCTTCCCGTCAGGCTGTCGCAGACGATGCCGATGTCGTGACCGGCCCGGGCGTGGAATTCGGCGAGATCGCGCACATGGCGGAAGATCCCGCCGATGGGGGAGCGGAAGCAATGGATGATGCGCAACGGCCCGTCACCCGCCATGACGGTCAGAACAGCCGTTCGCGGACGTAGATCGTATCGCCCGCCAGGACCGGATCGGAAATCGGAACGCGCCCCGTGATGATCTTGCCGTTGATCTTGCGCGTGATGTCGACATCGGCCTGATTGGCGCGCGGCGAGAAGCCGCCGGCCACCGCGATGGCGTTCTGAATGGTCATGCCGGCGACATAGCTGTACTGGCCGGCCTGGCCCACTTCGCCCATGAGGTAGATGGAGCGGTAGCGGTCGACCTCGATCGAAACGTCGGGATCGCGCAGATAGCCTTGCCGCAGTTTGGCGGCAAGGATGCTTTCCAGTTCCTGTAGCGTGCGGCCGCGCGCCGGCACCGCGCCGACGAGCGGGAAGGCGATATAGCCGGCCTGGTCCACGGAATAGGTGTTGCTGAGGCCGGCCTGTTCGAAGACGGTGATGCGCAGGCGGTCGCCGCTGTCGAGCCGGTAGGGCTGGATCGTCGCTTCGTGAAACGCCTTGGGGGCGGGCCGGTAGCCGCTACAGCCCGCAATCGCCGGCGCAATCAGCGCCAGCGCGAGCAGAACGCCCTTGTTGAACGTTGCGAATGCCATTCGCTTTCCCAATCCGGAATACCTCAGTCGTGCCTTCCTTATCGATCCGTTAGGGTTAACGGCTGGTAAAGGGCGCTCCGGGAATAGACGATCACGGGAAAGCCGTCCGGCTGCGGTTACGGATTTTACGGGTGTGAAAGCAGCGGAGATTAACCCTTAGGTTACCATGCTCGTTTACCTTCCGGTCGAGTTTATTGTCTGGAGTGGGTATATGGCCGGCCATCACGCGAGCCAGCAGGACGTCGATATCGACCTCGGCGGTCTTTTCGGCGCGATCTGGCGCAACCGCAGGCGCGTGTTGCTGGCGACCGTCGCCTGCGCCGGCATCGCTTTCGCCGCGGCAAGCCTGGTCAAGCCGACCTACAGGAGCGAGGCGCGGCTGATCATAGAAACACGCGAACCGGCTTTCACGACGGGTGCCGATCAGGCGCAGGGGCGGGATCAGCCGCCCTTCGACGAGCCCGGTATCGCCAGTCAGGTCCAGCTTCTGAGATCGGCCGATCTGATCAAGCAGGTCGCACGCAACATGAAGCTCTACGAACTGGAGGAGTTCGACCCGACCGCGAAGCCCTCGGCGCTGTCCGACCTGCTCGTCCTGCTCGGCGCCGGCAAGGACCCGCTCGACCTGGAGCCGGAGGAGCGGGTGCTGAAGGAATTCAACGAGAAGCTCCGCGTCTATCAGGTGGAGCGCTCCCGTGTCATCGCCATCGAGTTCAGTTCGCGCGATCCGCGTCTGGCGGCGGAAATCCCCAATGAAATGGCCAAGGTCTACATGTCGCTGCAAAGCGGCGCCAAGCTGGACACCAATTCGGAGGCGACGCGCTGGCTGGAGCCGGAAATCGCCAATCTGCGCGAAAAGGTGCGTGAGGCGGAGCAGAAGGTCGCGGAATATCGCGGGCAGTCCGATCTCCTGCCGACCGGCGAGAATGCCACCTTCGCCGTCCGGCAGCTTGGCGACATCTCCGCGGAACTGGCGCGGGTGCGTGGCGAGCGGGCGAATGCCGAAGCGCGCGCGGCGAGTGTCCGCGCGGTGCTGGAGGCCGGCGGCGCACCCGATACGCTGACGGATGTCGTCGGTTCGCAAATGATCCAGCGGCTGAAGGAGAGCGAAGCGCAGGTGCAGGCGCAGATCGCCGACCTTTCGACGTCGCTGCTCGAAGAGCACCCCCGGCTCAAGGGGTTGCGTTCACAGCTCGCGGGCGTTCGCCAGCAGATCAAGGCGGAGACGCAGAAGATCCTCGGCAGTCTCGCCAATGAGGCCAAGACGGCGACGTTGCGCGAGACCCAGCTCATCGAGCAACTTGCCGCGCTGAAGGCCGACACGGCGCGCGCCGGCGAGGACGAGGTCGGCCTGAAGGCGCTGGAGCGCGAGGCGGCGGCGCAGCGCCAGCTGCTTGAAACCTATCTTGCCCGCTATCGCGAGGCCATGTCGCGGCAGGACGGGAGCGCCGCCCCGGCCGATGCCCGAGTCATCTCGGCGGCGGTGGAGCCGACGGAAGCCGCCTTTCCCAAGGTGCTGCCGATCACCATCGTCGGCGGTGTCGCCGGGTTTGCGCTGAGCGCCATCGCCGTGCTGCTGGCGGAGCTGTTCAGCGGCCGGGCGCTGAAGCCTGTCGGCGCGACCGTTCCGGCGGCTGCCCCGGCGGCGCGGCGCAAGGAGGAAAACGAGGATCCGGATCCGCCTGTCGCGGTTGTCCCGGCATTCGAACCCGAACCGCAGGCGGTAGACGCCGCCGGCCGGGAGCGGGAAACGCCTTTTGCGGCGGCCTCGCTTCTCGCCGGCATTCCGTCGCCGGTCCCCGAGCCTTCGCAGGCGCATGCGTCGCTACTCGGTAGCGCCGAGGACGTGGACGAAGAGGCGGACTTTTCGGTGGCGGCGGTGGCGCGATACGTGGAGGACAACGGCGTTCCGGTTGCGATTGCCGTTTCTCCTTCCGGCGATCGCGGCTCGACCGTCACGGTCATGCTGGCGCGGCGCATCGCGCAAGCCGGCCGGCGGACGCTGCTGATCGACCTGACCGGTTCGGCCTGCCCGACACGGCTGATGGCCCGCGCCGACAATCTGCCGGGCATCACCGAGCTTCTGGTGGGCGAGGCGGCCTTTGGCGATATCATCCACGGCGATCGCCTTTCGGACGCCCATATCATCCCGCGCGGCAACGGCGACATTCGCCGGGCGATGCGGGGCATCGACCGCTTGTCGATGGTGATCGACGCCTTCGCCGACGCCTATGACACCGTGATCGTCGAATGCGGCCCGGCGGACGTCAGCGGGGTGCGCCGGCTGACGCGCGAGCGCGACACCGACATCATCCTCTGCCTGCCCGGATCGCAGGAGGACGAGATCGTCGAGCTGATCGGCGCCTTCGGCGATGCCGGCTACAGCGAGATCGTGCTGATGACGGGAGAGGGCGGATTGCCTTCGCCCGGCCGCGCCGCCGCATAGGCGGCTTGCCGCGGTTCAGCCGGAACGCAGGCGCTGGAGGAAGGAATAGAGCGGCGGGCTCCGTTTGATCAGCCGTTTGGCGGCGGCCTTGGAACGGTGCAGCATCGCCACGGCGCTGCCCGTCGGCGTGACCGGCCAGAGGAGATCGTGCTGGGTCGTCTCGACGGAGCACCAGGAACGCTTGTAGGGCTGGTCGCCGATGCCGAAATCGAACAGCCGGACGTCCTCGCCGCAAAGCCTCTGAATGATCAGATGGAAGAGAAACTCGCCGGGGCTTGCAGGGGCGGCCGGGCCTTCGTCGATGGATCCGAACTGGCAGATGACATGGTCGCCCTTGCGCGAGAGCCCGGCGATCGCCGCGATCCGTCCCTCGTGTCGTCCCTTGAGCCGAATGGCGTGCAGACGCAGCGGATAGGCGTCCGCTTCCTGCGGCAGATCCGCGAGCGTGCGGAAAAAATCCCGTGTCGCCGCATCGCGGAAGACATCGGGAAGTCCCATGGCGTCGAACCGGATGGCTTTCTGCTGGAAAAAGGCTTCGAGAAACAGGCGGTTTTCACGGGCCGTTCCGGCGATCACATGATCATAGCCGCCGAGCGCCATCAGCCGGCGTTCCGATACGCGGAATTTCTTGCGCCGATGGCGGGCGTTGATCTGCACCAGCGTCTGCTCGAAATCCGGATGGAGCGGCAGCTGGAAGGCGGTGTTCTGGTTGCGCGCGGCCGGCAGGCCGGAAAAGGGCGTCGTCTCACCGCGCCAGTCGAGCGGGACTTTCTCCAGAAGAAAAAGATCGAAGTGGCGGGCGAAGTCATCGCGCGCCTCGTCGAAAGCCCGGCGCAAGGGCATCCGCGCGGCAAGCGCGTGCAAGCCGGGCGTATAGAGCCCCGTGTTGATATTGCTGAAGCGGGTGCCGAGGAAGCGGGCGATCCGCGCCGGTCCGCGCTGTGCGATTTCCAGCGGCAGGAGGAATTGGGTTTGTCCGTCGGCGATGCCCTCGGCAATCAGAAGGCGGCAACCGCGGCTGTGCGCCCAGGCGTGGCACCAGTCGTATCCCTGATGGAGCGAAAGGACGTTTTCGGCTTCAAGCCGCCGCCAGCGTTCCTCCAGCGGCTCCATGCGCGGATGCAGGCGGATACGCAGGTCCGCCGCCGTGCGCCTGTCGTCGCCGCCGGACGCTCCGGAGGGGCCGGGAATGCTCTTACGCTCGAACGGCATGATCTGGACAGTGAACTGCACCGCTCCCATGGCGTGACCTTTGTCGACGACGTCGCCAGCCCTGCCGGCGTGAGGCAGGATAGGGGCAGGCCATGGAAGAAAGGTTTAAGGTGTCGGCCGAGACCGCGCCGGTGCGTGGAAAAACAGCCAGCGCGGTTAGCAAGGTCATAACGGCCGAGACGGTGACGATGGCGATATCAGCGATCCTTCGGCCGGCGCGGCTTTTCCATCCATTTGATGATGGCCATCGCCGGCAGGATCCACAGCAGGCCCGTGAACGTGAAATAGAGCAGGTGGATCCACCAGGGCGATTGTCCGAGCGTGGCGGAAGCGACGGTGGTCGCCACCAGCGCATAGACGATGACGAGGACGATGATCAGGACCGTGCCGATCAGCTTTCGGAGGCGAGGGGGCATGGACGATCTTCCAATCTGTGGCCTGCGGCCATTAAACATGCGGGCGACAAGGGCGCGACGGCATGACGCAAAGGTTCGGACCTTGTTTTGCACGGCCGGGTCGGGCAAATCAACGCCAGTAACAGGAGCCGAGAAAATGAGCGTCACGACCGCGACCGCATACCGCAGTTTCAACGATCCGGACAAGATCGAACGCAACCGTCGTCAGGTGCGTCGCTGGCTCGGCTTCGTGCTCTTCCTGCTCTTCTGTCTCGTGCTGGTCGGCGGCGCGACGCGGCTGACCGGATCCGGCCTCTCCATCACGCAATGGAAGCCGATCCATGGCGTCATCCCGCCGTTGTCGGTGAGCGAATGGCAGGAGGAATTCGAACTCTACAAGCGGATTCCGCAATATGAGCACATCAACAAGGGCATGAGCGTCGAGGAATTCAAGGTCATCTTCTGGTGGGAATGGGCGCATCGGTTGCTCGCCCGCTCCATTGGCTTCGTCTTCGCGCTGCCGCTCGCCTTTTTCTGGCTGACGGGCCGGATCGAGAAAAAGACGCGCTGGCCGCTGGTCGGGCTTCTGGCGCTTGGCGGTTTTCAGGGATTCATCGGCTGGTGGATGGTGACCTCGGGGCTCGCCGAACGGGTTTCCGTCAGTCAGTATCGCCTTGCCGCCCATCTCGTCGTCGCCTGTCTGATCTTCGCGGTCACCATGTGGATCATGCGGGCGCTGTCGCCGCACAGCGACGACCCCGCCCCGACGGCGTCTTCCCGGCGCATGGCGGTCGCAATCGCCTGTATGGCGGTCTTCCAGATCTATCTGGGGGCACTTGTGGCCGGTCTTCATGCCGGGCTTTCGTACAATAGCTGGCCGCTGATGGACGGCGCGATCGTGCCGGGCGGGCTTTTCCTGCAACAACCCTGGTGGATCAATCTTTTCGAAAATCCCAAGACGGTGCAATTCGTCCATCGCATCGGGGCCTATGTCCTCTTCGCGCTGGCGCTCGTGCATATGATCTCGTCGCTGCGCGCCGCGCCGCGTACGACCCATGCCCGCCGCTCCGTTGTCCTCTTCGCGCTTGTCCTCATGCAGGCGGTGATCGGTATCCTGACCCTCGTCTGGCAGGTTCCGCTCGGCTGGGCGCTCGCGCATCAGGGCGGCGCGCTGGTCGTGCTGGGCTTCGCCGTCGCGCATTGGCGCGGCTTTCTCGGAGAGTATGAGAGATAGGCAAGCAGGCGGATTGCTCCGCCTGTCCCTTCATCCCTTGAGCATCAGGTCCATGTTCTGCACCGCCGCCCCCGATGCGCCCTTGCCGAGATTGTCGAGCAGGGCGACGAGATTGACGTGCGGCGCGCCGGCGGTGCCGAAGACATAGAGCTTCATGCGATCGGTATCCGCCAGTTCGGTGGCGTCGATCCGGGCGAGTGCGGCGCTGTCCTTCAGGCGCACCACTTCCACGATGTCCTGCCCGGCGTAATGATCGGCCAGGGCTTCGTGAATGGAGCCGAGCGACGCGTTTGCCGCAAGATCGGCGAGATGCAGCGGGACCTGCACGATCATGCCCTGCGGGAATCGGCCGACCGAGGGCGAAAACAGCGGCGCGCGGGAAAGCAGGCCGTGGATCTGCATTTCGGGGACATGCTTGTGCTTGAGCGGCAGCCCGTAGAGGAAGTGCGGCGTGTCGAGCGGATCGGGGTGCGCCGGGTCTTCCATCTGGGCGATGAGTTGCTTGCCGCCGCCCGTATAGCCGGAAACGGCGTTGACCGTCACGGGATAGTCCTCCGGCAGGATCCCGGCCATGCGCAAGGGCCGCAGCAGGCCGATGGCGCCCGTCGGATAGCAGCCCGGATTGGCGACGAGCCTGGCGGCGGCGATCTTCGCGGATTGGTCGCGATCCATCTCGGCGAAGCCGTAGGTCCAGTCGGGGTCGGTGCGGTGCGCCGTCGAGGTGTCGATGACCCGCAGCCTGTTGTTGCCTGCGACCATGGCGACGGCTTCGCGCGCGGCATCGTCCGGCAGGCAGAGGATCGCGATATCCGCGCTGTTCAGCAGCTCTTCGCGCAGCGCCGCATTGCGGCGTTCGCTTTCGGGGATGGACAGAAGCTCCACATCGGCGCGGCCGGTCATGCGGGTGCGGATCTGCAACCCCGTCGTTCCGTGTTCGCCATCGATGAAGATCTTCGGTTTCATCTCGTGTCCAATCCTGAAAACCCCGGAAATTTGCCGGAAACGCACTATCCTGCCGGCTTCACGGGTCTGTCCGTGAAGCCCGGCCCGATATAGACCCTCGGCGGGCCGCGTTCAATGCGCTTCAACGCCGCCCGGCCAGCCATTCGGCGCGAAGGCCGAGCATGTACATGGCGACGGACGAGCCGGCGATTGCCGTGATATCGGCGTGGTCATAGGCGGGCGAGACTTCCACCACGTCGGAGCCGGTGACCTGCAATCCGCCGAGCTTGCGCAGCACGGACAGGATCTTCGCGCTGGAGGGGCCGCCGGAGACCGGCGTGCCGGTGCCGGGCGCAAAGGCGGGGTCGAGGCAATCGATATCGAAGGTCAGATAGGCCGGCGCCGGGCCGACGTGACGCAGGATGGTGTCGGCAAGCTCGGTCGTGCTCATCTCCTCCACCTCGTAGCCGTAGACGATGCGGATGCCGCAATCCTCCGGCGCATGGGTGCGGATACCGATCTGGATCGAGCGCGTCGGGTCGATCAGCCCCTCGCGCACCGCCGTGCCCACGAAGGAGCCGTGGTCGATCCGGCCCTTCTCATCCGGCCAGGTGTCCTGATGGGCGTCGAACTGCACGAGCGCGAGGGGGCCGTAGGTCCCGGCATGGGCGCGCAACAGGGGGAGGGTGATGAAATGGTCGCCGCCCAGCGTCAGCAGATAGGCTCCGGACTTCAGGATCTTGCGCGCCTCGCGCTCGATGGTCGCCGGTGTTTTCTGATGGTTGCCGTAGTCGAGCAGGCAGTCGCCGTAATCGATGACCGCCATGTGCTCGAACAGGTCGCGCGCGAAAGGATATTGCGGATCGTTGTCCATGATCGCCGAGGCGCGGCGGATCGCCTGGGGGCCGAAGCGCGTTCCGGGCCGGTTGGATGTCGCGGCATCGAAGGGAATGCCCCAGACGACGGCGTCGGCATCCTTCAGCACCTTCGTGTAGCGCCGGCGCATGAAGGACAGCACGCCGGCATAGGTCGGGTCCGATGCGGCGCTTTTGAGGCTTCGTGCGGTGACGGCGTGGTCGATGCTCTTGTTGGCCATGGCTTTCTCCGGATTTTGCCGGAGGTTGGCCAATCGGCGGGAGGAAGGCAAGGGGATTTCGGCGGCCGGAAAACGGAAAGGCCGGGCAAGCCCGGCCTTTCGCGATGGTTTCGTTCGGCAGGCGCAATCAGCGCCTGGAGAACTGGCGCGCAATCAGCGCTTGGAGAACTGGAAGGAACGGCGGGCCTTGGCGCGGCCGTACTTCTTGCGCTCGACGACGCGCGAGTCGCGCGTCAGGAAGCCGCCCTTCTTGAGAACCGCGCGCAGCGCCGGTTCGTAGTAGGTCAGCGCCTTGGAGATGCCGTGACGAACGGCGCCGGCCTGTCCGGAAAGACCGCCGCCGGCGACGGTGGCGTCGACGTCGAACTGGCCTTCACGGGCCGCCGCGATGATCGGCTGTTGCAGGATCATCTGCAGGACCGGACGGGCGAAATAGGCGTCGAAGGGCTTGCCGTTGATGGTGAACTTGCCGGAACCCGGCTTGACCCATACGCGGGCGACGGCGTCCTTGCGCTTGCCGGTGGCATAGGCGCGGCCCTGGGCGTCAACTTTCTTGACGTGAACCGGAGCGGCGGCCGGAGCGGCTTCGCCGGTGACGCCCAGATCCTTGAGCGAGGAGAGATCGGCCATTATCAGGCGCTCCTTGTGTTCTTGCTGTTCAGCTTGGCGACGTCGAGAACGACGGGCTGCTGGGCTTCGTGCGGATGGTTCGGGCCGGCATAGACGCGCAGGTTCTTCATCTGGCGGCGACCGAGCGGGCCACGCGGAACCATGCGCTCGACGGCCTTTTCGAGGACGCGCTCGGGGAAGCGGCCTTCGATGATCTGGCGCGCCGTGCGCTCCTTGATGCCGCCCGGATAGCCGGTGTGCCAGTAGTATTTCTTGTCGGAATACTTCTTGCCGGTGAGGGCGACCTTCTCGGCGTTGATCACGATGACGTTGTCACCGTCGTCGACGTGAGGCGTGAAGGTGGCCTTGTGCTTGCCGCGCAGGCGATTGGCGATGAGGGTAGCGAGGCGACCGACAACGAGCCCTTCGGCGTCGATGAGGATCCACTTCTTCTCTACCTCGGCGGGCTTCTGTACGAAGGTTGCCATGGGAAGTGCTCTTTCTTTGGAACCCAGGCCCTTGCGGGATCGGGCGTTTCTTGTTGCTTGGCTTGAGTGTCCGGGGACCTCAAGAAAGACCGGAGCCCGATGCGGACCCCGATCCGTGCGGCTTATAAGGGCGCATGGATTTTACGTCAAGTGATCGGATCAGGGGCTTTGTAATAATAATCAAATGAAAACAAAAGCTTAGTATTGCGGTATTCTGATACCTCAAATTATTCCGATCTGGAACGGCCGTGACGGTTCATGCGAGCTTCAGCACCAGGACGCCGGCCGCGATCACGCCGCCGGCGAGATAGCGCCAGACGCTCGCTTTTTCCCGCAGGATGAAGACGGAAATCAGCAGCGCGAAGAGGATCGCCGTTTCCCGTAGCGCCGCGACGGTGGCGACGGGGGCTTTTGTCATCGCCCAGAGCGCCAGCCCGTAGGAGGCGATGGAGCCCGCGCCGCCGAAAAGGCCGCGCCGCCAGTTGTGGCGGACGTGGTGGCGGACCGCAGCCGCGCCGCGCCGGAAAACCGCCCAGCCGAACAGCAGGACGGGCGGCAGCAGCGACATCCACAGTGTGTAGGAGATCGCGTTGCCCGAAATGCGCGCGCCGGCGCCGTCGACGAATGTATAGGTGGCGATCACGACGGCATTGGCGAGCGCCAGCAATACCGCGCGCCGGTCGCCATGGCGCGATTCGAAGGCGAGCGTCAGGACGCCGAGCGAGATCACCAGGACGCCGGCCATGGACGCCGTGGAAAGATGTTCGCCGAGCACGAGCCCGCTCGTTGCCGCGACGATCAGCGGCGCGCCGCCGCGCATCAGCGGATAGACGAGACCGATGTCGCCGGCGCGATAGGCGGCGGCGACAAGCTGGAAATAGGCGAACTGTAGAAAGGCCGAGACGAGGATGAACGGAAAGGCTCCGGGGGCGGGCAGCGGCACGAAGGGCAGGAAGACGAGGCCCACCGCGCCCGCGCCAAGCGCGATCATCGCCGCGTCGAGCGATTTATCCGTCCCCGCCTTGACGATGGCGTTCCAGGTGGCGTGCAGGGCCGCGCCGAACAGCACGAGAAAGAGGACGTCAAGGGGCAATCGGGACCTCGGCAGGACGGAAGCTGTGGGAAGATGCCCGTACCATTCTCTGAAAGCGATGGTTTGGCAATTGCGATTCTTTCCGGTCTCAGGCTTCCGCCGCAAGCGTCTTGACTTCGCCGCGTCCCGCCGCTCTGCTGCCGGCATAGCGCAGGAGGAGAGCCATGAAACACGATACCTATACCGACGCCTATATCGAGGGCGTCCTGCGCGATACCCGGGTGATCGCTCTGGTCGGGGCGTCGCCCAATCCGGACCGGCCGAGCCATCGGGTCATGGCGTTCCTGCTTGGCAAGGGCTATCGGGTCATCCCGGTCAATCCGGGGCAGGCGGGCAAGGAAATCCTCGGGCAGACGGTTCATGCCCGTCTTTCCGACATCAGGGAGCCGGTCGACATGGTCGATATCTTCCGCGCGCCGGAGGCGCTGCCGGGGATCGTCGACGAGGCGCTGGCGATGACGCCGCGGCCGAAGGTCCTCTGGGGCCAGCTTTCCGTCCGGGACGACGCGGCGGCGGCAACGGCGGAAGCCGCCGGCCTCAAGGTGGTGATGGATCGCTGCCCGGCCATCGAATTTCCGCGTCTCATCGGTTGAGGCACCGTTTCGCCCGATCGGCATGGGAAATGAAAAAACTTTCTTTGACGGGCCTTTAAGGGTCTGGAATAGTGCGGCCGACTTCAGTGAGGGAGGCCTTTCATGACCACGAAGAAACCCGGATTCGCAACGCTCGCCATCCATGCCGGCGCGCAACCGGATCCGACGACCGGCGCGCGCGCCACGCCGATCTACCAGACGACGAGCTTCGTATTCAACGATACGGATCACGCCGCCTCGCTCTTCGGCCTCCAGGCGTTCGGCAATATCTATACCCGCATCATGAACCCGACGCAGGCGGTTCTGGAAGAACGGGTGGCGGCGCTGGAAGGCGGCACGGCGGCGCTCGCCGTCGCCTCGGGCCACTCCGCGCAGCTTCTCGTCTTCCACACCATCATGCGCCCCGGCGAGAACTTCATCGCCGCACGCCGCCTCTACGGCGGATCGATCAACCAGTTCGGCCATGCCTTCAAGTCCTTCGACTGGCATGTGCGCTGGGCCGATCCGGCCGATCTTTCGAGCTTCGAAAGCCAGATCGACGACAAGACCAAGGCGATCTTCGTCGAGAGCCTCGCCAATCCCGGCGGAACCTTCGTCGATATCGCCGGCATTGCCGAGATCGCGCATCGCCACGGCCTGCCGCTCATCGTCGACAACACCATGGCGACGCCCTATCTGCTGCGCCCGCTGGAGCACGGCGCCGATATCGTCGTGCACTCGCTCACCAAATTCATGGGCGGCCACGGCAATTCCATGGGCGGCGTCATCGTCGACGGCGGCACCTTCGACTGGTCGGCCTCCGGCAAGTATCCGGCGCTCTCCGAGCCGCGGCCTGATTATGCCGGCATGGTGCTGCATGCGACCTTCGGCAATTTCGCTTTCGCCATCGCTTGCCGGGTGCTGGGGCTTCGCGATTTCGGCCCGTCCATTTCGCCCTTCAACGCCTTCCAGATCCTGACGGGCATCGAGACGCTGCCGCTCAGGATGCAGCGTCACTGCGACAATGCGCTTGCCGTTGCCAAATGGCTGAAGGGACAGGACAAGGTGTCCTGGGTCAATTATCCGGGCCTTGAAGACGATCCGAACCACGCGCTCCAGCAGCGCTATTCGCCGAAGGGCGCCGGCGCGGTCTTCACCTTCGGCCTCAAGGGCGGCTACGAATCGGGCAAGCGTTTCGTCGAGGGGCTGGAGATGTTCTCGCACCTTGCCAATATCGGCGACACCCGTTCGCTGGTCATCCATCCGGCTTCCACCACCCACAGCCAGCTCAACGAGGAGCAACTGGCGGCCGCCGGGGCGGGACCGGAAGTCGTGCGGCTTTCCGTCGGGCTGGAGGATGTGGCCGACATCATCGCCGACCTGGAGCAATCGCTGGCCAAGGCCTGATGCGAAAGCCGGGGCGGCCTTATCCTGCCGGCCCGGAAACATCGATTGCGTGAGGACGCTCTCCCCTTCTTCCGCCGGGAGGGAGGGGAGATGTCTTTCGGGCAATCCCTGTGGGCGCGGAAAAGAGGGCGGTCATGAGCAAGGCAGCGGATTTCGATATTTCGGGCATCGCGCCGGAAGAGGGCCGGCCGGCCACCGACCGGCTGATCGCCGGCGATCCGGTTTTCACCACCTGGAATATCGAGGAGGCCGAGGGCGGCCTCTATGCCGGGATCTGGCAATCGACGCCGGGGAAATGGCGCATTCGATACGACGAGTGGGAATATTTCCACATCCTCGAAGGCCGCTCCGTCGTGACCTGCGAAACCGGCGAGACGTTTTACCTCAAGGCCGGAGACCGGATGATCCTCAGACCCGGCTTCAAGGGAACCTGGGAAGTCATTGAAACGACTCGCAAGGATTATGTCATCCGTCTTTGATCCGGTCTCTCACCATTCGAGGTGGAGCGCCTCCAGTCCATGGAAGTGGTAGACGTCCTTCACCACCGGCTTTTCCGAAATCCTCAGACCCGGCAGCCGCGCAAACAGGATCGGCAGGGCGACGTTCAGTTCGAGCCGGGCCAGCGGCGCGCCGATGCAGAAATGAATGCCCGCGCCGAAGGAGACATTCGGGCCTTCGTCGCGATCCGGCCGGAAGGCGAGCGGATCGGTGAATTTCTTCGGATCGAGATTGGCCGCGGCCAGGATCATCGCCACCCTGTCGCCGCGACGGAACGGGACGCCGTCGAGTTCCACGTCCTCCAGCGCCCAGCGCTGGAACATATGGACCGGCGCGGAGATGCGCAGGCATTCCTCGATCGTGCGTTCCGTCGCTTTCGCGTCGGAGAAGAAAGCGGCGGGCGCCAGACCGCTTTCGAGGAGGGTGCGCACGGCATTGCCGATCTGGTGCACCGTCGCCTCATGGCCGGCGTTGAGCAGCACGATCGTCGTCGAGACCAGTTCGTCCTCGGTGAGCAGCTGCCCGCGATGCTCCGTATGGATCATATGCGAGAGCAGGTCGTCACGCGGCTCCGCCCGCCGCCGGGCGATGACGTCCCGCACATAGGCGGAAAATTCGGCTGCCGCCCGGTCGGCGGCCCGTTCGTCGTCCTGCGTCCGCCCGAACATATACATGCGCACATAGTCGTGCGACCATTTCAGGAGTTGCGGCCCCATTTCTTCGGGAATGCCGATCATCCGGGCGATCATCGTGACCGGCAATATATCGGCGAAGGCCGACAACAGCTCCACGCGCCCGTCCTTTTCGAACGTGTCGATCGCATTGTGGCAAAGCGTGGCGATCTCCGGCGTCAGCCGTTCGATCTGGCGCGACACGAAGGCGCGGTTGACGAGCGTGCGCAGCCGGGTATGTTCCGGCGGCTCGATCTCCAGCAGCGACCAGGCCTCCGCCGCGTCGAAATTCTTCAGGTGCGGCGAGGGGTCCGGCAGGCCGAGTTCCTCGCGGCTGGCGACATGCAGGATCTGCCGTCCGAAACGGCGGTCGCGCAAGAGGCTGTTGACCTGGTCGTAACCGGTGAAGGTCCAGAGCCGCTGCTCCTTCCAGTAGAAGGTGGGGCAGTGCGCATGCAGCGCCGCATAGACCGGATTGGGATCGGCGTAGAACTCCGGGTTGCGTCCGTCGAGCGAAACCGCGCGGCTGGCCGGGTCGATGGAGAGAAAGGGCAGGGGCTGGATCACGGACTGGGTCATGGCCGAAGGCCTAGCGGATTTCGCTGCGGCGGGAAAGCGCGGCGGCGCACCCGGGGCGAAATCCGCCGGTCCGGAGCGCCCTGCGCCGGAGGCAATTGTGGAAATCCTCCTCTGCTGGCGCGCCGGTTAACCCCATTGTGGCATAGAGCGCCGCAAAACGCGCGCCCGTCTTGAAGTGGGCAGGGCGGAACCTCTATGTAAGGGAGATGAAATTTGCTGATTCCCAACCCGCGCGGCGGGTTTCAGGGCCACTTGAGATGAAGGATTGATATGACAAATCCCGTAGATACCGCCATGGCTCTGGTGCCTATGGTCGTTGAGCAGACCAACCGCGGCGAACGTTCCTACGACATCTATTCGCGCCTCCTCAAGGAGCGCATCATCTTCCTCACCGGCCCGGTGGAAGATCATATCGCCACGCTCGTCTGCGCGCAGCTTCTCTTCCTCGAAGCCGAGAATCCGAAGAAGGAAATCGCGCTCTATATCAATTCGCCGGGCGGCGTCGTCACCTCCGGCATGGCGATCTACGATACGATGCAGTTCATTAGGCCGGCCGTCTCCACGCTGTGCATCGGCCAGGCCGCGTCCATGGGCTCGCTGCTGCTGGCCGCCGGCCATAAGGACATGCGCTTCGCCACGCCGAACGCCCGCATCATGGTGCACCAGCCGTCCGGCGGCTTCCAGGGCCAGGCGTCGGATATCGACCGTCACGCCCGCGACATCCTGAAGATGAAGCGCCGGCTGAACGAAGTCTATGTCAAGCATTGCGGCCGCACCTACGAGGAAGTGGAGCAGACGCTCGACCGCGACCATTTCATGAGCGCCGACGAGGCGAAGGACTGGGGGCTTGTCGACCGCGTCATCACCAGCCGCGAGGCGGTCGAAGGCGCCGAGAGCGCGTGAGAATCAAGGTTTTGTGTACGGCAACGCACAAATGTGACGCATTTGTAATGCTCGTGGGGCTTTATCCGGGCGGCAAAGCCGTTAATATTGGGCATTAATGCTATGTTGATGTGTAACCACCTAGCATTTGTCAGTTCGTCGGGGGATTCGTTGCCACCGGTCAAGGGCATGGCCCGGCGCCGGTCAGTACCTCCGGAGCCTTCCAGGGATGCGCTTTTGCGCAAGCGCTTCCCGCAAGGCGGTTTGAGTGGTCCGGTCGTTCCCCGCGGAATGAGCGGTGTGCTGGAAGGAAAGTGATATGAGCAAGGTCAGCGGCAGCAACGGCGGCGACTCCAAGAATACCCTTTACTGCTCCTTCTGCGGCAAGAGCCAGCACGAGGTCCGCAAACTGATTGCCGGCCCGACCGTGTTCATCTGCGATGAATGCGTCGAATTGTGCATGGACATCATCCGCGAGGAGAACAAGACCTCGATGGTGAAATCCCGCGATGGCGTTCCGACGCCGCAGGAGATCATCAAGGTCCTTGATGAATATGTCATCGGCCAGCAGCAGGCCAAGCGCATCCTGTCGGTGGCGGTGCACAACCACTACAAGCGCCTGGCGCATGCCGCCAAGGGCACCGATGTGGAACTGGCCAAGTCCAACATCATGCTGGTCGGCCCGACGGGTTGCGGCAAGACCTATCTTGCCCAGACGCTGGCGCGGATCATCGACGTGCCCTTCACGATGGCCGACGCCACGACATTGACCGAGGCCGGCTATGTCGGCGAGGATGTCGAGAACATCATCCTCAAGCTGCTTCAGGCCGCCGACTACAATGTCGAGCGCGCGCAGCGCGGCATCGTCTATATCGACGAGGTCGACAAGATCTCGCGCAAGTCGGACAATCCGTCGATAACCCGCGACGTATCGGGCGAGGGCGTGCAGCAGGCGCTTCTGAAGATCATGGAAGGCACGGTGGCCTCCGTTCCGCCGCAGGGCGGCCGCAAGCACCCGCAGCAGGAATTCCTTCAGGTCGATACGACGAACATCCTGTTCCTCTGCGGCGGCGCTTTCGCCGGTCTCGACAAGATCATCTCCGCTCGCGGCGAGAAGACCTCGATCGGCTTCGGCGCGACGGTGCGCGCGCCCGAAGAGCGCCGCGTCGGCGAAGTGCTGCGCGATCTCGAGCCGGAGGACCTGGTGAAATTCGGTCTCATTCCGGAATTCATCGGACGCCTGCCGGTCCTGGCGACGCTGGAAGACCTCGATGAGGATGCGCTGATCCAGATCCTGTCCGAACCGAAGAACGCGCTGGTCAAGCAATACCAGCGCCTGTTCGAGATGGAGGACGTGGAACTGACCTTCCACGAGGATGCGCTGCGCGAGATCGCCCGCAAGGCGATCGTCCGCAAGACCGGCGCGCGCGGCCTGCGTTCGATCATGGAGAAGATCCTGCTCGACACGATGTTCGAGCTGCCGATGCTGGAAGGCGTGCGCGAAGTCGTCATCTCGGATGAAGTCGTCAAGGGATCGGCCCGCCCCCTCTACATCTATTCCGAACGCGGGGAAGAGAAGACCACCGCTTCGGCCTGACGGTCGGTCGATCCGGAAGGACCCGCCGCCGGCGGGTCTTTTCGTTTTATCCTTGGCTTTTGCGGCCGGCCCGCTGGCCGCCGGGGCAGGGCTGCGGCAACGGCCGGCCGTTTCGGCATGACCGGCGCAAGGCCCGCGACAGCGCGGCGGACTAGGGTATCCTTTACGGTTCGGTCGAAGCTGGAGCGGCCAGGTGGCGGGCTTGAAAAAGTGTTAACAGAACGCCACTTGTGGGTGGACTAGGCATATCGGGCAAGCGCTGGCGATCCGGCCGGCCCGGTTCCCGGAAACGGGACGTTTGAAAGGAATTGAAATGACGAAGAAGACGTCCGCGCCGCCAGAGAGCACCGCATTCCCGGTCCTGCCGCTTCGCGACATCGTGGTTTTCCCCCACATGATCGTGCCTCTGTTCGTCGGCCGCGAGAAGTCGATCCGCGCGCTCGAGGAAGTGATGGGCACGGACAAGCAGATCATGCTTGCGACCCAGATCAACGCCTCCGACGACGACCCCGAAACCGATGCGATCTACCGCATCGGCACCGTCGCCAATGTGCTGCAACTGCTGAAGCTGCCCGACGGCACCGTCAAGGTGCTGGTCGAGGGCCGCGCCCGCGCGGAGATCGACAATTATACCGATCGCGAGGAGTTCTACGAGGCGGTGGCCCATGTGCTGGCCGAGCCGGAGGAGGACCCGGTCGAGATCGAGGCGCTGTCGCGCTCGGTGGTCTCCGAGTTCGAGAACTATGTGAAGCTCAACAAGAAGATTTCGCCCGAGGTCGTCGGCGCCGCGAGCCAGATCGAGGATTACTCGAAGCTTGCCGATACGGTCGCGTCGCATCTCTCCATCAAGATCGTCGAGAAGCAGGAAATGCTGGAGACGACGAGCGTCAAGCTGCGGCTTGAAAAAGCGCTCGGCTTCATGGAAGGCGAGATCTCGGTTCTCCAGGTGGAAAAGCGTATCCGTTCGCGCGTCAAGCGCCAGATGGAGAAGACCCAGCGCGAATACTATCTCAACGAGCAGATGAAGGCCATCCAGAAGGAGCTCGGCGACGGCGAGGACGGCCGCGACGAGATGGCCGAGCTGGAAGAGAAGATCGCCAAGGTCAAGCTTTCCAAGGAAGCGCGCGAGAAGGCGGACGCCGAGCTGAAGAAGCTGCGCCAGATGAGCCCGATGTCGGCGGAAGCCACCGTCGTGCGCAACTATCTCGACTGGCTGACCGGCATCCCGTGGGGCCGCAAGTCGAAGATCAAGACCGACCTCAACAACGCCGAGAAGATCCTCGACGAGGATCATTTCGGCCTCGACAAGGTCAAGGAGCGCATCGTCGAATATCTGGCCGTGCAGGCGCGCTCGAACAAGATCAAGGGTCCGATCCTTTGCCTCGTCGGCCCGCCCGGCGTCGGCAAGACCTCGCTTGCCAAGTCGATCGCCAAGGCGACCGGCCGCGAGTATGTCCGCATGGCGCTCGGCGGCGTGCGCGACGAGGCCGAGATCCGCGGTCATCGCCGCACCTATATCGGCTCGATGCCCGGCAAGGTCATCCAGTCGATGAAGAAGGCGAAGAAGTCCAACCCGCTCTTCCTGTTCGACGAGATCGACAAGATGGGCATGGATTTCCGCGGCGATCCGTCTTCGGCCCTGCTCGAGGTGCTCGATCCGGAACAGAACTCGACCTTCATGGACCACTATCTGGAAGTCGAATACGACCTGTCCAACGTGATGTTCATCACCACGGCGAACACGCTGAATATCCCGGCGCCGCTGATGGACCGCATGGAAGTGATCCGCATCGCCGGCTATACGGAAGAAGAGAAACTGGAGATCGCCAAGCGTCACCTGCTGCCGAAGGCGATCCGCGACCACGCGCTGCAACCGAAGGAATTCTCCGTCACGGACGGCGCGCTGATGGCGGTGATCCAGCAGTACACCCGCGAGGCCGGCGTCCGTAACTTCGAACGCGAACTGATGAAGCTCGCCCGCAAGGCGGTGACCGAGATCATCAAGGGCAAGACGAAGATGGTCGAGGTGACGGCGGACAACATCCACGACTTCCTCGGCGTTCCGCGCTTCCGCCACGGCGAAGCCGAGCGCGAGGATCAGGTCGGCGTCGTCACGGGGCTCGCCTGGACGGAAGTCGGCGGCGAATTGCTCACCATCGAGGGCGTCAGCCTTCCGGGCGGCAAGGGCCGGATGACGGTGACCGGCAACCTGAAGGACGTGATGAAGGAATCGATTTCGGCGGCGGCCTCCTACGTCCGCTCGCGCGCTGTCGATTTCGGCATCGAGCCGCCGCGCTTCGACAAGACCGATATCCATGTGCACGTTCCGGAAGGGGCGACGCCCAAGGACGGTCCGTCGGCCGGCATCGCCATGGCGACCGCCATCGTCTCCATCATGACCGGCATTCCGGTGTCGAAGGACATCGCGATGACCGGCGAGGTGACGTTGCGGGGCCGGGTTCTTCCCATCGGCGGCCTGAAGGAAAAGCTGCTCGCCGCTCTGCGCGGCGGCATCAAGAAGGTGCTGATCCCGGAAGAAAACGCCAAGGATCTGGCGGATATTCCGGACAATGTGAAGAACAATATGGAGATCGTTCCCGTCTCGCGCATGGGTGAGGTCATCGAGCACGCCTTGCTGCGCAAGCCCGAACCGATCGAGTGGGACGCATCGATGGAGGCGGCCAAGGTCGCTCCGGTCGAATCCGCCGACGACGGAACCGGCGCGATCGCCCACTAACGGGCAAGGGCGCGAAAATCGCCCGATTTTGCCTCAGAATGGAAAAAGGCCGGCCATTGTGCCGGCCTTTTTTATGGAAAATCGTGCGAAAAGCCCGGATTCCCAAGGGATGCAGCCGAAATTCGGTTGCGAGGGAAAAGCCGATGCGTATTCTGCCCCGGACTTGTCATGAGTCGTTTCGAACCGAATGAAAGGGGTGGAAACATGAACAAGAATGAACTCGTCTCCGCGGTTGCAGAGAAGTCCGGTCTGTCCAAGACCGATGCCGCGTCGGCAGTCGACGCCGTTTTCGAAACCATCCAGTCGGAACTGAAGCAGGGCGGCGACATTCGTCTGGTCGGCTTCGGCAATTTCTCCGTTTCGCGTCGCGAAGCCTCCAAGGGCCGCAATCTCTCGACCGGCGCCGAAATCGAGATCCCGGCGCGCAACGTGCCGAAATTCTCGGCCGGCAAGGGTCTGAAGGACGCCGTCAACAGCTGATCCCTTCTTCGGCGCGGGGTTGCCGGGACTGCGGGCCGCCCGACGGCATGCGGATGGCCGGCGCCCCACCGGATGCATATACGGCGATGGCGGTGCCGCACGAAACGGCGGCTCCCACTCCGCCGCCAGGCTCGTTTACCGGGATCGGGGTTCGGCTTTCGCCGGGCCCCTTTTTCATTTCCGGGGATTGGGGGGCATTGTCATCCCCCTGTTACAGGGGGAGCGCAGAACCGCCGGGTTCCCAGAAACCGGATCCGGAGATTTTCGTGAAAACCCGTTCCCTGATCGCCGCGCTCGCGGCCGTACTGGCGGCATCGGTCGCCCCGGCCGCGGCCGAGCCCGTCTTTAACCGCATCGCCTCCTTCCCGGTCGCCGACAACCTGCCGCAGGGCACGGATGCCGCGACCGCGACCTCCGCCGAAATCATCGTCGCCACACCCGATGGCGCGATGCTCGTCTATTCCGACAGCCCGCTGAAGGCGATCGGTTTTGTGGATATCGCCGATCCGAGAGCGCCGAAGCCCGCCGGAATCGTTTCCTTTTCCGGCGAGCCGACGTCGGTGGCGGTGGTCGGCGGCAAGGCGCTCGTCGCCGTCAATACGCGCGAAAGCTTTGTCAAGCCTTCCGGCATGCTGGCAACCGTGGACATCGCCGGCAGGACGGTCGAGAACAGTTGCGATCTCGGCGGCCAGCCGGATTCCATCGCGGTCTCCAGGGACGGCACGCTCGCCGCGGTCGCCATCGAGAACGAGCGCGACGAAGACCTTGGCGACGGCGGACTGCCGCAGATGCCGGCCGGCGATCTGGTGATCGTTTCGCTGAAGGATGGCGTCGTCGACTGCGCCAGCCTGAAGCATGTGCCGCTGACCGGTCTGGCGGATGTCGCGCCGGAAGATCCCGAGCCCGAATTCGTCGACTTCAACGGTCGCGACGAGATCGCGCTCACGCTTCAGGAAAACAACCATATCGTCATCATCGACGGCAGGACCGGCACGGTGAAGAGCCATTTCTCCGCCGGCACGGTCGACCTCGAAGGCATCGACACGAAGAAGGATGGCGCGCTGACGTTCACCGGCGAGATGAAAGGTCTCGCCCGCGAGCCGGACGCCGTGAAGTGGCTGGATGACGACCGTCTGGTCGTCGCCAATGAAGGCGACTGGAAGGGCGGCGCGCGCGGCTTCACCATCTTCGACCGGCAAGGCCAGGTTCTTTACGAGAACGGCGCCGGCTTCGAACGCGAGATCGCGAAGATCGGTCACTACCCCGACAAGCGCAACAAGAAGGGCGTCGAGCCGGAAGGCCTGGAAGCCGCGACGTTCGGTGACGACAATCTGTTCTTCGTGCTGGCGGAACGCGCCTCGATCGTCGGCGTCTACAAGGACACCGGCGCGGAGCCTGAACTTCTCCAGCTTCTGCCGTCGGGCGTGGGTCCGGAAGGCGCTGTCGCCATCCCGGGCCGCAATCTCTTCGTGACGGCCAATGAGACCGATCTCGTCGAGGACGGCGGCGCCCGCTCGCACGTCATGATCTATGAGCGCGCGGAAGGGGAGATGGCCTATCCGCAACTCGTTTCCACCGAAAAGGACGGCGAGCTGATCGGCTTCGGCGCGCTTTCGGGTCTTGCTCCGATGAAGGACAAGCCCGGCATGCTCCATGCGGTGAACGACTCCTTCTACGCCTCGCAGCCGACGATCTTCACGATCGACGCCACCGCGAAGCCGGCGCGGATCGTCGACGCGCTGCGCATCACCCGCAACGGCGCCGCCGCGCAGAAGCTCGACAGCGAAGGCGTGACGACGGATGGCGAGGGCGGCTTCTGGCTCGCCAACGAGGGCGATGCCGACAAGCTCTACAGCCACGCCATCATCCATGTGAACGCCAAGGGCGAGATCGACAAGGAGATCGCCATTCCCGCCGAGCTTCGCGCCGGTGAGAAGCGCTTCGGTTTCGAAGGTATCACCAGCGTCGGCGAAGGTGACGACACGGTGCTGTGGATGGCCGTCCAGCGCGAATGGGGCGACGACGAGAAGGGCTTCGTGAAGCTCGTCTCCTACAAGCCGTCCTCCGGGGAATGGGGCGCGGTGCGCTACCCGCTCGAAACGACCGAAAGCGGCTGGGTCGGTCTTTCCGAAATCACCGTGCACGGCGATCACGCCTATATCATCGAGCGGGACAACCTTATCGGCCAGGCAGCGAAGCTGAAGAAGATCTACCGCGTCGCGCTCGCCGATCTGAAGCCGGCCGGGCTCGGTGGCGAACTGCCGGTGGTCACGAAGGAGGAAGTGCGCGATCTCCTTCCCGACCTCAAGTCGGCCACCAACGGCTATGTCGTCGACAAGGTGGAAGGCTTCGCCGTCGATGCCGCCGGCAACGGCTATGTCGTCACCGACAATGACGGCGTGGACGGCTCTTCCGGCGAAACGCTGTTCTTCGGCATCGGCCCGATGAACGCCATGTAAGCGCTGGCAAATCGACAGACGAAAGGCCGGGATCCTGCGATCCCGGCCTTTTCTTGTGGTAGGGGAATGTCAGCCGGTGGCGCGCAGCGCTGAAACGGTGGAATCGTTCGCGCGACGGTCGCGCTCGCGCTGCACTTCCGCCGTGCGCTCGCTGAGGCAATGAATGATCTCGCTGAGATTCTGCTTCTGCGTTTCGTCGAGAACCTCGAAGATGGCTTCGATGGTCTTGTGCTGCGGTTGCTGGGCGGCGGAGATCACGTTGCGGCCGGTCTCGGTGATGGAGACGATCTTCGCACGCCGGTCGCGCGGATCGGGGGCGCGTTTCACCAGCTTGTCCCGCTCCAGCCCGTCGATGGCCTCGGTGACCGTGCGCGGGGCGAAGCCCAGCGCGGAGGCGATGTCGGTGGACCGTTGCGGTCCCTGGCATTCCAGGAGCAGCAGAAACTTGCTGCGGGCAAGCGACACGCCTTCGTCCATCATGCACTCGTTTATCAGGCGGCTGACCTGATGGTAGAGTTTGAACATGCTCTGGGAGATTTCGATCGTCTTATTCATGAGGGTTAATATAGGTTTTGTGAGGGACCATGTCAAATTATCCCATGACATTCCCGGATGTTTGCCGTCCGGGCGCCGGCGTCTGGCCGGTCGCGATTGCGGCGGCCGGGCGCATGCGGGCGGGCGGATCGTCGGAAGACGGGTCAAGCCGCTGAATTCCCGGGCATAACCGGCTGGTTTGCGGTCTCGGCGGGCGGGAGGCATTGACCCCGGCTCCTGGCGGGGCGATTGTCGCGCCATGCCTTTCCGCTTCATCCATACGGCCGACCTGCACCTCGATTCGCCGCTTGCGTCGCTGGCGCTGCGCAATGCCGACCTCGGCGAACGGGTACGCAGCGCCACCCGCATGGCGCTGGAGCGGATCGTCGATCTCGCCATCGCCGAGACGGTCGACGCCGTGCTGATCGCCGGCGATCTCTATGACGGATCGCAGACCTCGATGGCGACGGCGCTGTTCCTGATGGAGCAGATGCGCCGGCTGGATCAGGCCGGCATCCGGGTCTACCTCATTCGCGGCAACCACGACGCCCAGTCACAGATCACCCGCGAGCTGACCTTTCCGCCGAATGTCCACGTTTTCGACGGGCGCGGCAAACCCGTGCTGGCCGGCCGGCTTGCCGGCGGCCGGGAGGTTCATGTTCACGGCATCAGCTTTGCCCAGCCGCATGCGCCGTCCTCGCTGCTGCCGTCGTTCCGGGCGCCGGTCGCCGATGCGGTCAATATCGGCCTCCTGCACACCAGCCTCGCCGGAGCCTCGCGGCACGACCCCTATGCGCCTTGCAGCGTGGCGGAACTGGAAGCCCACGGGTTCGATTACTGGGCGCTCGGCCATATCCACCAGCGCCGCGTGCATCGTGAAAAGCCGTGGATCGTCATGGCCGGCAATCCGCAGGGGCGCGACATCAACGAAAACGGTCCCAAGAGCGTGACGCTGGCGACGGTGGCCGACGACGGCGGCATCGCCTGCGAGGAGCGCCCCGTGGCGATCGCCGTCTTCGAACGGCTGACGGTCGACCTTGCCGGCGTCGAGGATTGGCGTGAGATGCTGGAGCGGGCGGAAGCGGCGCTGGCGGCCGGCCGGCAGGCGGCCGGCGCGCCGCTCATCGGGCGGCTGACGCTGACGGGCGCCACGCCGCTGGCGTGGCGGCTGCGACGAGACGAGGATCTGGTCGTCGGCGAATTGCAGAACCTTGCCGCATCGCTGGGAGAATGCTGGGTCGAGGCGGCTGAACTGGCGGTCACAGCGCCGGTCGACGAGCGGACGGACATGGCCGGCCCGGTCGCCGAGCTCGGCCGGCTGATGCGCGACGATGTCGTGCAGGCCCATGCCTATCGTGAAGACCTGCGGGGGATGCTCGCCGATCTCCTGCGGCAACTGCCGCGCGAGGCGCGCGCGCTGCTTGCCGCCGACGAGGCGGCGGAGGATGCGTTGCTGGACGACATCGTCACGGACGGCTGTGCGGCCGTGCTCGCCCGGCTCGGCGCGGAAGGAGCGGAAGGCTGATGCGGCTCGACCGGCTGGATCTCGTCCGCTACGGCAAGTTCACCGACCGCAGCCTGGACTTCGGCGCGCGGCAACCCGGGCGGCCGGATTTCCATCTCGTGCATGGACCCAACGAAGCCGGAAAGTCGACGCTTTTTTCTGCCTATCTCGACCTGCTCTTCGGCATCGAGAAGTCGAGCGCCTATGGCTTCCTGCATCCCTATCCGGTGATGCGCGTCGGCGGCCGGCTGACCGTTGCGGGCGTGGTCCAGGAGGCCTATCGCATCAAGCGCAATCAGGGATCGCTGGTGACTGGCGACGAACGGGCGCTGCCCGATACGTTGTTTTCGTCCGTGCTCGGCGGCATGGATCGTCCGGCCTATCGGGCGATGTTCTCGCTCGACGACGAGAGCATCGAGAAGGGCGGCGAGGATATCCTGCGCAGCGAGGGGGAACTGGGCGCGATGCTCTTTTCCGCCAGTTCCGGTCTTTCGGATCTTGCCGCGGGCCTTGCGGCGCTGAAAGGCGAGGCGGATGATTTCTACCGGCCGCAGGCCCGCAAGCACCGGCTCGGCGCGCTGAAGGGGGAGATCGAGGCGCTGCGCGAGGAACGCAAGGCGCTGGACGTGGCGGCGCGCGACTACGGCGTGCTTTTGCGTGAACGGGATAACGCGACCGCCGGCCATGCGACGGCCTTGCAGGGGCGCAACGAACTGCGGGAACGGCTTGCCGCGCTCGAACGCAGCCTTGACGCGCTGCCGCTGCTTGCCCGGCTGCGCCTGCTGCGCGAACAGCTTGGAACCTTCGATCTCGGCGAGCCGCCGCCGCCCGGCTGGCGGGCCCTGAGCGGGGAACTGGCGCGCGAGGAAGCGGAAATCGGCGCGCGGGCCGCCCGCATGGACGCCGAGCGCCTGCGGCTTTGCGAAACGCTCGCCGCCCTTCCCGACGATCCGGCCGTACTGGAGGCGGAGCCGGAGATCGCCAGCCTGTCCGGCTCGGATCTGGAAGCCCGTTTCCGCACGGCCGACCTCGACCTCGGATCGCGCGAGGCGGAGCGGGACCGGCTGGACGCGGCCGTTGCGGCATTGCTCGCAAGCCTCGGGCTTCCCCCGCAAACCGATCCGCGAACGGCGCTTCTGCCACCCGGCGCTGTCGAACGCCTGAGCACCCTGTTTTCAAGGCGTTCCGGCCTGCTGGAGCGCCTGGATGCGGCCTGCGCCGAGCGGGACGAGGCGGAGCGGGCGCTTGCCGAAGCACGTCGGGCGGCGGGTGTCGACGACGGGCAGGGCGATTCTTCCGAAGACCGGGCCTTCGACGCCCTGTCGCTCGCGGTGCGGGCGGCGCGGGCCGGCGATGTTGTCACCCGGCGACGGGAGGCGCGTCGGCAGGTGGCGCTGGCCGAAGAGGCGCTTGCGGCGGCCGGCCGGCGTCTGCATCCCTGGGCGGGCGATCCGGCGGCATTGCCGACCCTCGCCGTCCCCTCCGCGGCGCTTCTCAAGGATCTGCGGACCCGTTTCGAGACGGCGGTCGACGCGTGCCGGCAGGCCGACCGGGAACGGCTTGAGCGGGAGCGGGAAGCGGCGATGCGCGGTGCGGCGCTGGAAGCGCTGCTGAAGACCGCCGGCGTTGTCGGCTCCGGCGAAGGGGAGAGCCTGCGTCGGGCGCGCGACGAGGCCTGGCGCAGTCACCGCGCCCGGCTCGACGCGGAAAGCGCGGCAACCTTCGAACGGGCATTGCAGGCGGACGACCGGGCGGTCGACGCGCGGCTCGCCCATGCGGACCGGCTCTCGGAAATCCGGCTTGTGGAACGGGCGGCCGCCGAGGCCGAGGCGCGGCGCGACGCGCTTCGGGAAGACGGCGAGCGCGTGGAGGCGGCGCGGAGCGCCGTCGCGGCGGAAATCGGACGATTGGCGGAAGACCTCGGTTTGCCGCTGGAGACGACGGTCGATTCCATTGAGACATGGCTGACGCACCGGCAGGAGGCCTTAACGGCGCAGGAGACGCTGGCGCGGCTGCGCATCGACGAGGAACTGGCGACGAAGGAAGAACGCGCGGCCTTCGCACGCCTTGCCGGCCTCCTTGAATGGCCGGGGCCGGAGGGCGCATCCTTCGAGGAAATACTGCTGGCCGCCGAGGATCGGCTGGCGGCGCTGCGGGAGGCGCGGGCGCTACGCCATGCCGCACGGGACGCGGCCGAACGGGCCGAAGAGCGGTTGACGGAGCGTCGGCGCGTAGCCGACGAAGCCGGGAAGGCGGCCGCCCTGTGGCAGGACAACTGGACAGGCGTCATCGCCGGCACCTGGCTTTCCGGCCCGCTGGCGCCGGCCGATCCGGAGCGCGTCGGCGGGCTGCTGCCCGTCCTGCAAACGCTCGCGCAGCGGCTGGAGCAGCGCGAGGAACTGGAACACCGTATCCGCGCCATGCGCAACGACCGGGACGACTATATCCGCGGAGCCGGCGACCTTGCCGCGCGTCTCGGCATGGACGCCGGGGCTCCGGCGGAAACCATGGCCGCCATCGGCCGGCGACTGGAGGCGGCAAGGGCCGGGCGGCAGCGGCGGCAGGAACTGGAAGCGGCGTTCGAGCGCCTTGCCGGGGACGAGGCGGATCTGGAAGAACGCCGTTCGATCCTGGAGGCGCGGCTTGCCGAGATGTTCGAATGGCTCGGCTGCGGCTCGCTGGTCGAAGCCGACCGCCTGCTGGACGCCCATCGCCGCCGGCAGGATATCATCGAGCGGGTGGACGAGACGGCGCGCGATCTCATGCGGAAGATGCGGACGGAGACGGTGGAGGAGGCCGAAGCGGCGCTCTCCAGCGTCGACGAGGCGCAACTGGCCGCGGAACGTCTCGATCTTGCCACGCAGGCCGAGGCGGCCGAAGGCGAGGTCGAGCGTCACCATGCGGCACGGGTGCGGGCGGAGGAGGCTCTGGCGGGCGTGGCCGGCAGCGATGCCGCCGCCGCGCTGGAGGAGCGCCGCCGCACCGCCTTGCTCGAAGTGGCGGAAGGTTCGCGGCGCTATCTGGCGATGCGCGCCGGCGCGCTCGCCGCCGAGCAGGCCCTGCGTCTTTATCGCGAACGGCATCGCAGCGTCATGATGGACCGCGCCTCGGAGACCTTCCACATCATTACCGGCGGCCAATATACCGGCCTGTCGACGGTGATGGAAAAGGACAGCGAGTTTCTGGTGGTCAACGCCGCCGGCGGCGGTTCCAAACTGGCGCGCGACCTTTCCAAGGGCACGCGTTTCCAGCTCTATCTGGCGCTGCGAGTCGCCGGCTATCATGAAATCGCCGCAAGCCGCGAGACCGTCCCCTTCGTCGCCGACGACATCATGGAGACCTTCGATGACGAGCGCGCGCTGAATACGTTGAGGGTCATGGCGAATATGGCGATGAGCGGGCAGGTCATCTATCTGACGCACCATCAGCATTTGCGCGATCTCGCACGGGAGGCCTGCCCGGATGTCTCGATCCATGAGCTTTAGCGGTCTTGTCCCGCATCCCCGAACTTGACTTGGCGGACGGTAAATGGTTCTTGGCGCAGCATCCGAACCTGTGCGGACTCCGCTTCGCCAGGGCAACGCCGGCGCTGACGTCGCAAGCGGCGTGCCGAAGACGAGCGGGCCAGAGACAAACTGGCCGGAGACGAATTGGCCAGAAACGGGCAGGCATGACGAAAAGGACCGCAAGAGAGAAGGTCGTCCGGGAGCGCCATTTCGCCCCCGCAAGCCTGCTGCTGCTGTTCTTCGGCCTTTTCCTTGCGCATTTCCTGCCCGTCGATGCGACGCTTTCGCCGGTTTCCGTCGCCCCCGCGACGGCCGAGGGCGGACTGGCCCCGGCACCGCTCGTCACGGATGACGAATTCCTGTTCCCGGCGACCGGTCACGCAGAACGGCGCGGCTGGTACGCCAAGAAGGGCTTTACCGGCGGCGACGCGGCCGGCAAGGCGCTGGCGGCCCGCGCTGGCCCCGCCGCCTATCCGTTCGAGCCGCATTCCCGGCTGACGCCATACGCGCCCGACGAGGACGCCGCCGTTTCCCCGGCTTCCGCCGGCTTCCGCAGCCGCGCGCCTCCGTCCCTCTTTCTTTAAAGGCCTCGTGGCGCCGCCGATGGCTGCGCCGACCGACCAGAATCCCGGAAGCCGGGCGTAGACGCGGATAGCGTATGCCGGGCTCTTTCCAAATCGAAGTGGATCGACTCCATGCGCATTTCCAAATGGCACCTTCTGACCTATGCCGCCATCATCCTGTTCGGGGTGCTGGCGGCCGTGCCGAACGTTCTCACACCCCAGCAGCAGGAAGTGTTCGGACGTTTCCTGCCCGCCAAGCCCGTCACCCTCGGCCTTGACCTCAAGGGCGGCTCGCATCTCGTTCTGGAGGTGGATTCGGCCGCCCTGCGCAAGGCGCGCATGGACACGCTGCTGAACGATGCGCGGGCCATCCTGCGCACGGCCGGCGAACGCGCCTCCGCCGCGCGCCTTGCCGGTACGACGCTGACGATCACGCTTGCCGATCAGGCGGCGCGGGACAAGGTGCTGCCGGAGGTGCGCAAGCTTGCCGCGCCGACAGGGACGCTCGGCTTTTCCACCGGCGCGTCCGATATCGATGTTTCGTCCTCGGGCGATACGATCACCGTCGTGCTGACGGAAGCCGGCATCAACGAGCGCATGTCGGCGGCCGTCGAGCAAAGCCTTGAGATCATCCGCCGCCGTGTCGACCAGGTGGGTGTTGCCGAGCCGCTGATCCAGCGCGTGGGCGGCGACCGCATTCTCGTCCAGCTTCCGGGCCTCCAGGATCCGACCCGCCTGCGCCAGCTGCTCGGCTCCACCGCGCAGATGAGCTTCCACATGGTCGACCAGACGGTGGACCCGAACAGCGTTCCGCCGCGCGGCGTGATGATCCTGCCCGGCGCCAACGATGACAACAGATACGCGGTCGAGGAGCGCGTCGCCATCTCCGGCGACCGGCTCGCCGACGCCAAGGCCGGCTTCGACCAGCGCACCAACGAGCCGATCGTCTCCTTCAGCTTCGATTCCACCGGAGCGCGCCTGTTCGCCGATATCACCAAGGCCAATGTCGGAAAGCCCTTCGCCATCGTGCTCGACGGCAAGGTTCTGACCGCGCCGGTGATCCGCGAACCGATCATCGGCGGACAGGGCCAGATCTCCGGCAACTTCAATCCGCAGGAGGCGACCGTGCTTTCGGCGCTGTTGCGCTCCGGCGCGCTGCCCGCGCCGCTCACCATCATCGAGGAGCGCACGGTCGGCCCCAACCTCGGCAGCGACTCGATCCGCATGGGCCTCTATACCGGTCTTGCCGGCTTCGTCGCGGTGGTCCTGCTGATGCAGGTCCTCTACAGTTCCTGGGGCCTCATCGCCAATGTCGGCCTCATCCTGCATACGATCATGACGATCGGCGTGCTCGGCCTGCTCGGCTCGACCCTGACGCTGCCCGGCATCGCCGGTATCATTCTCGGCATCGGCATGGCGGTGGACGCCAATATCCTCATCAACGCCCGCATCCGGGAAGAGACGGCGGGCGGGGCAGGGGCCATGAAGGCGCTCGATCTCGGCTTCAACCGCGCCTATGCCACCATCGTCGACGGCAATATGACCACCATGGTGGGCATGATCCTGCTCTTCATGTTCGGCAGCGGCCCGGTGCGCGGCTTCGCCATCACCATGATCATCGGCATCGCGATCTCGATGTTCACCTCGATCACCGTCGTGCGCCTGCTGATGCGGGATGTCGTGACGCGCCGCAAGATGAAGAAGATCGAGATCCATTCGATCTTCGGCAAGGTCTGGAGCCTGCCGAGCTTCTCCTTCATGCGCGGCCGCTATATCGCCATCGGCACCTCGGCGGTCATCTCCACGGCCTCGATCATCCTGTTCTTCACGCCTGGCCTCAACTACGGCATCGACTTCGTCGGGGGTATCCAGGTCGAGGCCACCTCGAAGGATCCGATCGACCTGTCGACGTTGCGCGCCAGGATGGAAGGGCTGGAACTTGGCGAAGTGGCGCTTCAGGAATTCGGACAGGGCACCTCCGTCCTCGTCCGTGTCCAGCGTCAGCCGGGCGGGGAAGAGGCGCAGACCGCCGCCCTCCAGAAGGTCCGCGACGGTGTCGCCGAAGTCATTCCGGACGCCAATTTCGAGCGCACGGAGGTGGTGGGGCCAACCGTCAGCACCGAACTGGCCCGTTCCGGCTTCCTGGCCGTCGGGCTCGGCATGCTGGCGATCCTGATCTATATCTGGTGGCGGTTCGAATGGCATTTCGCGGTGGGCGCCATCGTGACGCTGATCCTCGACATCACCAAGATGATCGGCTTCTTCTCGCTGATGCAGATCGACTTCAACCTGACCGCCATCGCCTCCGTGCTGACGCTGATCGGCTATTCGGTGAACGACAAGGTCGTCGTCTACGACCGCATGCGCGAGAACCTGCGCAAGTACAAGACGATGCCGTTCTCTGAATTGATCGACCTGTCGATCAATCAGGTGATCATGCGATGCATCTTCACCTCGATCGCGATCGTCGCCTCGCTGCTGCCGATGGCGATCTGGGGCGGCGACACGGTCAAGCCTTTCGCCTGGCCGATGATCTTCGGCGTCATCGTCGCGACGACCTCGTCGATCTATATCGGCGGCCCGATCCTGCTGTTCCTCAGCCGCTGGTTCAAGGATCGCGAAGGCGTGCGCGCACCGAAGGGTGGCCAGATCGCCGAAGGCTGAGCGTCTTCAGCCTGAAAATGAGAACGGGCGCCCTTGGGCGCCCGTTTGCGTTTGAGGACCGTTACGGCGCAAAGCGGCCGAGACTGAAGGTTGCGGGGTCGACGCCTGCCTGCCGGAGCGGGCCGGGCAGCGGGCTGCCGGTGATCAAGGATGCGGCGAGGCTGCCGAGAGCGGGCGAGGTAAGGATCCCGGAACCGCCCTGGCCGGCCAGCCAGAAGAACGACGGATCGTCCGGTGCCGCGCCGACGACCGGCAGGCGATCGGGCGAGAAACTGCGCATGCCGGCCCAACTGCTGGCGATGCGGCGCACCGACAGCGTGGTGGCCTCTTCGAGGTAGTGGGCGGCATAGGCGATGTCGAGTTCCTCCGGCTGCACGTCGCCGGGCGGGCAGGGCGTCTCGTCGGCCGGCGAGACGAGCAGTCGCCCGGCGTCCGGCTTGAAGTAGAAACTGTCGTCGATCTCGTTCATCTCCGGCAAGCGTTGCGCGTCGACGGATTCCGGCAGGTCGACGGTGATCGCCGTGCGGCGATGCGGCACGATCCCGAGGGCCGCCAGACCGGCCATCTCGGCGATGCCGTCCGCCCAGCCGCCGGCGGCATTGACCAGAAGGCGCGCGTGGACGGTTCCCGCGGCTGTCTCGATGGACCAGCCATCGCCTTGCCGTTTCAGCGCGTGGCAGCGATGGCCTTCGAGGATTTCCGCTCCTTGACGGCGCGCTTCGCGCGCATAGGCCTGAAGCAGTGCGTCGACATCGATGTCCCAATAGTCGGGATCGAAATAGGCGGCCTTCACATAGACGGGGTCGAGGATCGGCGCGCGGGCGTGAAGCGCCGCCGCATCGAGCCATTCGACGGCGACGCCGAGCGCCTGCGTTTCGGTGAACCGGGCGCGCAGCCTTTCCTCCTTGCCGTCTCCGGCGAAAACGACGCAGCCCCGGGCCGTCAGCAGCGGCACCGGCGCAAAGCCCTCCGGCGGTGTCGCCAGAAAGCCGAATGCGGCCTGCGCCAGCGCGTTCACGGCCGGAAGATTGTCGCGCAGCGTGAACTCGGCGGCCGAGCGGCCGGTGCTGTGATAACCGAGCGCGTTTTCCTGTTCCAGCACTGCGACGGACCGGTGCGGCGCCAGAAAACAGGCGAGCGATAGTCCCGCCATTCCGCCGCCGATGATCGCTACGTCGAAAGTCCGCATGCCATTCCCCGCTTGTTCCGTCTCCGGAGCATTTTCGGTGACACACGATCACCTGCAATCGCTCCGGTTTTTGTTTTCCCGCCTTATCCGACGCCGAAGCGATCCCGCTCCGACTGGAAGTGCTCTTTGTTCTAGCCGTATTTCCGAACGCAAAACCGTTTCACACTTTTGCTGGAAATGCTCTAGGTCTACGAAAGCATGGACCATTCTTCAAATTTATAGGCGTGAAGATCGTTATTGATCGGCTTTATGCGTCCTGTCCCCAGGACCAGGGGGCCACCGGGGCGACATGGCCGAGGAAAACCCGTTCGGCGGGGTTCAGCGCCGCGCCGGGATTGGTGATCCGGAATGTGTCCGTCTCCGGCAGGTCATCATAGGGCGGCAGTTGCCACACTTCGCCCGCTTCGACGGCCCGCGCCGCCAGATGGACGGGCAGCATGCCGATGCCGGCGTTGGCGACGACGAGGCGCAGCACCTCCTCCACGTTGAAGGCCAGTGCCCGCACATGCTGGCCGAAGGAGCCGATGGCGCGCACGGCGGTCACGGGTCCCATATGCGGCCCGCCGAGCACGTCGGCTAGGAAACTGACATAGGGTTCGCCGCGCAGATCCTCGATTGTCACGCCGGCGACCCCGAACAGCCGGTGGCCGCGTCCGCAATAAAGGGCATAGCGCTCGCGGCAGAACGGCGCCTTGTCCAGTGTTTGCGGAATGATGCCGTCGGAAAGGCCGAGCGTTGCGACGCCGCGCTCCACCGACCGGATGACGTTCGTCGTCGTCTCGACGACGATGCCCACCGTCACGCGCGGATGGAGCCGGAAGAATTCGGCGATGGCCCGGTCCCATTCGGGGTTCATCGCATGGCTGACGGTATGGATGGCGATATGGCCGGACACCGCCTCGCTCGCCGCCTCCATCGCCTCGGGCAGGCGCACGACGGCGGTGAACATGTCGCGGCACAGCGCATTCAGCCGCGCGCCGGCTTCCGTCAGCTCGAAGCGGCCCGGGCTGCGGTCGATCAGCCGGTGCCCCACCGATTGCTCCAGCCGCTTCAGCGCCATGCTGACGGCAGGCTGTTGCAGGAGCAGCCGGTTGGCCGCCCGGGTGATGCTGCCTTCCTCCACCACCACCGCGAAGGTGCGCAGCAGGTTCCAGTCGAGATTGTGGGCGAAACGTTCGAGACGGTTGATCGGCATGGGCCGACGCTAGAGCAAATCGCGTGAAAGCGCGACGTGATTTTGGAAGGGAGCCGGAGGGGCGCGGCGGGAACGGGATTCCCCTGTCGTCCGTGGCGGGAGGATGCCGGCTGCCCCGTCCCCTTCGACCGATGGGCGTGAAGGAGACGGGGGCGGCGGGCAGGGCCGGTTCACTTCATCGTATAGACGTCGATGGAGAAATATTTCTCGTTGATCTTCTGATAGGTGCCGTCCGCGCGAATGGCCTTGAGGGCGGCATTGAGCCGTTCGCGCAGGTCGTTGTCTTCCTGCCGTACGGCGATGCCGACCCCGTCGCCAACGAACTTCGGATCGGTGACCGGTTCTCCGACCAGTTCGCAGCAGGCCATTCCGTCCTCGTTCTTGGTCACCCAGTCGAGCAGCGGGATCATGTCGCCGGCCTGAAGGTCGAGGCGGCCGTTCACCATGTCGAGATTGACGTCGTCCTGCGTCGGATAGAGCTTGATGTCGGCGTCAGGGTAGACTGCGGCGGCATATTCGGACTGTGTCGTGCCCGATTGCGCGCCGATCGTCTTGCCCTTCAGCGCCTCGTTGGAAAAATCCGTCAGGCCGGATCCCTTGGGGGCGGCAAGCGTCATGGCGGCGAGGTAATAGGGATCGGTGAAGGATACCTGCTGCTTGCGCTCTTCGGTGATGAACATCGATGCGATGATCATGTCGTATTTCCGGGCGATCAGCCCCGGGATGATGCCGTCCCAGTCCTGCGCGATCACCTTGCATTCCGCCTGCATCTGCTTGCAGAGCGCCAGGCCGATCTCGACGTCGAAGCCGCCGAGATTGCCGGCCGAATCCTGGAAGTTGAAGGGCGGATAGGCGCCCTCCGTGCCGATTGTCAGCGTTTCGGCCGATGCGGCGGCGGCAAGGAGCGTCGCGCCGGAAAGGGTGAGAGCCAGTATGGTCTTCTTCATGGTTGTTCCCCGATGTCGTTATGACGATGCGGAACGGTAGCGCGCGCCCGCGCATAAGCGAAATAGATAGGCTTTATGTTTGCTATTCCGTGGGTTGATGACAGGGCGCGGCCGCGCTGGGCCAATGCGGGCGTTCGCAAATGACTCGACGTCTCAGAAAAAGCCGCCAGCCGGCTGAATCGATTCGGAAAACGCCGCCGGACTTGCGGTTCACACGGCCTTTCGGCCACTCCATGGTCCTCCGGCAAGGAGGCGATCCGTTATGGCCTGTGCCGCGGCGTCGGTTCCGGCCCTCGAATAGAAGTTGCCCCGGACCTGATAATGCGCGGCCATCACGCGGAAGAAGGCGGACACGAGCGCCGGATCGGGCGGGAGAGGATCGTTCCAGAAGGCGTTGAGCGTGCCCGGATAGCTGAGGCCGGGCGTGTCGAAGACGGCCGATCCGAGCGTCTTGACCGGCTTTGCAAGACGGAAGGCGGAAAGGGCGGAGGTGGAATTCACGGTCACCATGCCGATGGCGGCTGCCGTGAGCGAGTGGAGATCGCCGCCGTCGATGACATGGATCCGTTCGGCCAGGCCAAGTCGCTCGGCCGTCTCCCGGACGAGGCCGTTCCAGTCGATCAGGCCGTTGTCGAGCGGATGCAGCTTGACCAGAAGCTGATGGTCGCTCCGCGCATGGCGCGAAAACGAGTCCAGCACCAGCCGGATCGCCTCTTCCTGCCCGGAAAAGGGCGAGTGGGCGCGGATCTGGTAGTCGGTCTGCAATTGCAGGGGATAGACGAAGAAGCGGGCCTGCGCGCCGAGCAGGCGGCGGGTGACGACCTCGACCCGGGCGTTCGTCTTCCGCCGGCGGGCCAGCCGCCGCAGCCAGCCGGCATATTCGGCAAGCGGATGGAACAGCGCGTGGCGCTTGTAATGGGGATAAAGGAACCACAGGAAGACGTTCGGCAGGTTGTAGAGGAGGTCGTAGGCGGCTTCGGCGAGAAAGGTCTGGCGGTAGCGCGCCGTTCCGTCCGGCTCCGGCAGACCGTCCGCCAGCGCGAGAATTTCCTCCGGATTGCGCGGGAAATGCGAGTTGGAAGACATGCCGTCGCGCTCGAAGGTCACCCAATCGGGACGCAGATAGCCCATTTCGACCACATAGACGGGGATTGCGAGCGCTCTGGCGGCGGCGGTCGCCGCCTTGTGGCAGGGGCGCTCTTCCCCGAGCAGGATCAGATCGCTGACGCCATTCTTCTCCATGAAGGCGCGCACGAACGCCGGCCAGTTCTCCGACCGGCCGCGATAGCCGGTCGCTCCGGGCCGCCGCCAGAAGATCCGGTCGCCGGCGTTCAGATTGATGCGCAGGCAGATATGGCCCGCCGCTTCGAGGCGTTCCGCGCATTTCATGAAGATGGGTGAAGACGGACCCTGGAGGAAGAGGAAGACCCGCCGCTTTGCGGCCGCGCCAGCCTCGGTCCCGGCCGCGCTCATTGCCGGCTCCGGCGCTGGGCGTCCGCATAGGCGAAGGCGGAGGCGAGCAGGTTCCACGGGGCTTCCTCGCGCGGGGCGGGCGGTTCGGCGGCCGTATCCGCGTCGCGGGCGCTCGCCAGCGGCGTGATGACATAATCCGTTCGCGGGTCCGGGAAGGGATCGGCGAAGGCTTTCAGCAAGGGGGCGTGATCGCCGTAGAATATCAGCCAGACCGGACGGTCCAGCGTATCGAGCCGGTCCATCAGCAGACCGAGCGAATGATCGGCCCGTCTCAGGAGTTCCGTATAGATTTCGACGGGATTCGTCAGCGGGCCGCAGCGCCCCGCCTCCCAGGGACCGTGATTGGCCATGGAGGCGACGAAGAGGAAGGCCGGCTGTTCCGCGTCGAGATCGTCGACGATGTCGATCACCTTTGCCGTCAGCGCCTGGTCCGAAACATAGGGGCCGTCCGTGCGGGGATCATGGGCGAAGGCGTCGAGCATCGACATCGCGTCGAAGCCGAGGGCCGGAAGCGCCCGGTCGCGCAGGAAGAACGACTTGTCGTAGGGGTGGATGAAATGGGTGAGCCAGCCGGCCCGTTTCAGCCGCATCGGCCAGACGACATCCGCATAATGGGCGGCGCGCAGGTAGGGATGGCTGGCGTCCACATAGGCGTCCTCCGGTTGCAGGCCGCTCAGCACCGCAAATTCGGTCCGCAGCGTATAGCCGCCCTCGAACACGCTCGTCATCCGTCCGGATTGGCGGGCGCCGGCCCGCGCCCGGTCGAGATTGGGAAGATGAAGGTCCCCGACGCCGAAGTGCCTGAGGTCGATGAAGGATTCCGACTGCCATACGACGACCAGCGGTGCGCCCTGGGGATGGCCGAACCCCGTCGCCTCGCCCAGTTCGTGAAAGGCGTGTTGCAGCGTCGCTCTCAATTCGGCGAGGATGAGGGCACGCCGTTTTCCGAGCCAGATGATGAAATGGTAGACGATCGAGGCGAAGGTGCCGAAACGCACGGTATTGGCCCGCAGGTCGAGCGATTTCAGCAATCGCTCGCTGAAGCGGACAAGCCTGGCGTTCACGGGCTTCACGAACAGCAGGAGCCAGGGGCCATAGGCGACGACGAACCCGGCGAGGATCCACAGTGCGCGGTTGCGCTCGGGCAGGACGGTCGGCTCGAAGTAGAAATAGAGCCCTGAAGCGCCGAAGACGTAGGTGCAGGCGGCGATCCAGAACACCACGTTCAGTTTCGTGGCGTAGAAGATCGTCTTGTATTTGAAGACGTCGATGACGAGCGCGATGTCGGAAAAAACCAGCGGCTCCCGGATGAAGATGAATTTGGCGCGCGAAATCGCGGTGAAGATGATGAAGAAGCTCATCGTGCCCTGCGCCGCGTAGATCGGCCGCCAGGAAATCGCGAAAAAGCCGGCGAAGACGAGGGCGATGACGGGCAGGCGAGCCAGATATTCGAGCACGGCCCGGGAGCGGGAGCGCTGTATCTTCGCATATTGCTTGTGGACGACATGCCGCGGCAGGGCGAAGCCGTCCGTCAGATAGACGATGACGCAGGCCCACAGGTAGCAGAGGGCCAGAAGCACCGGCGTGTGGCGTGCGAGAACGTGCAGGAATTCGGGGATGCGCGTATTTCCTTTTCAAGGACCGGACGCCGCGCGGCGTCCGATGTGATCTCCTGGCCTTACGGCGCGCGATGGCGCCGTCTCCTGCCGTGCCTTGCCCGCAAGACGCCGGGAGGACGTCTCGTCTTTCCCTTCCACCGGCCGGCAATCCCCGCTTTTATCGGAAAGTCGTCCCCGAAATCAATCGAGGCGCATCGTTATAACCGGTTCGAATCCACACGTTTGTGGCGAGAAAAGGTCGCGGAGGAACACGTTATGAAAGGTCTGTTAAGGCTTTTTACTTGCCACGGCGGATTGCCATCCTGTATTCCAATGAATTGATACGAAGAAGTTCGAGTGCCCGGCAATCCCTTCAGGCCGCTTCTCTCGGGGGCGCGGACGAGGGGATGGTATCGGCGAATGCGTGTTTGGTGGCAATGACAGTCGAAATTATTGGATATGCTGCAATCGCCCCGGGTGCGGATTCGGCATCGCAGCTTTTTGATGTGCTGTGCAAGGGGATATGCACCGTCACCGAAGTGCCGGCCGCCCGCTGGGACCGGGCGCGGTTCTGGCATCCCAATCCGGGCGTCGCGGGAAAGACCTATACGTTCGCCGCCGGCGTGGTCGGGGATATCGAATCTTTCGACGCGCGTCTTTTCGGCCTTTCGCGCCGCGAGGCGATGGCGATGGATCCGCAGCAGCGCCTGCTGCTCTCGGTGACCTGGCGCGCGCTTGAGGACGCCAATCTGCCGCTTGCCGATCTGCGCGACGAAACCGTTGGCGTCTATGTCGGCGCATCGAGCCTCGACAGCGCAAACCTGTCGGCGGAGGACCCGGCATCCGGCGGCCCCTATTTCATGACGGGCAACACCCTTTCCATCGTCGCCAACCGCATTTCCCATATTTTCGGCCTGAGCGGGCCAAGCCTTACCATCGACACAGCCTGTTCATCCTCTCTGGTGGCTCTCGACCAGGCGGTGCGGGCGCTCAATCGCGGCGAGATCGACACCGCCATCGTCGGAGGCGTGAACCTGCTCAGCCATCCGCTGCCCTTCGTCGGCTTCGCGCAGGCCCGCATGCTGTCGCCGGAAGGCCGCTGTCGGGCTTATGACGACGACGCCTCGGGTTACGTCCGGGCGGAAGGCGCAGTCACGGTCGTGCTGCGGCGCTCCGACCGCGCCAGCGCCAAGGGAGACCGCAGCCGCGCGCGCATCGTTGCGTCCGGCGTCAATTCGGCAGGCCGCACCAACGGCATTTCGCTGCCCTCCCAGGAGGCGCAGGCCCGTCTGCTCGAACAGATCTACTCCGAGTCCGCCCTCGATCCGAATCACATCGCGTTTATCGAGGGGCATGGAACCGGCACGAAGGTCGGCGATCCGGCGGAGGTCTGGGCGATCGGCCATGTGATCGGCGCCAAACGCCACGCGCCGGTGCCGCTCGGCTCCATCAAGACCAATATCGGCCATACCGAACCGGCCTCCGGCCTCTTCGGCCTGATCAAGGCGGTGATGGCGCTGGAAAACGATTATCTCCCGGCCTCGCTGTTCTTTGAAAAGCCGAACGAGACGATCGATTTCGCCGGCCTCAACGTGCGGGTGACGTCGACCGCGCTCGAATTGCTGCGCGGCCAGCGGCCGCGGCTGGCCGGTGTCAATTCCTTCGGCTTCGGCGGCACCAACGTTCACGTCGTCATCTCCGATCCCGTATCGCGGCCGCCGGCCCCGGCCGCCGTGGCCGGTGATTATTTCATGGTGAGCGCCCATACGCATACGGCGCTGACACGGCTGCTGGAGGACTATCGCGATGTCCTTTCCGCAAGTGAGGCCGCCGAGGCCGATGCGCTGACCGCGGCTGCCACCGCCGGCCGGACTCCGCTTCGCCATCGCTTCGTCTGTGATGGCCGCAGCAGTCGCGGCGTGACGACCGCCATCGACCGGTTCCTCGCTATCGGCAACCGGTCGCAGGGCGCCAGCGGCGAAGCGCCGGCCGGCGATCCCAAGGTCGCCTTCGTCTTCGCCGGCAACGGAGCGCAATGGGCCGGAATGGGTGTCGAGGCCTTCCGGGGCAATGCATCCTTCCGTCGGCACTTCACCGCCGTCAGTGCGCTGTTCGAGGCGCATATCGGCGAGCGGCTGTCGGACCTGCTGGTCGATCCGGCGCTTGCGGGGCGCTTGACGGATACCCGCGTCGCCCAGCCGTTGCTCTTCTCCATTCAGGTGGCGCTTGCGCAATGCCTGATCGGTGCGGGAATTCGGCCCGCCGCGGTCCTCGGCCATTCGATCGGTGAGGTTGCCGCCGCCCATATCGCCGGCGCCCTGTCGCTCGTTGACGCCGTGGCGGTGGTCGCGGTGCGCTCGCGCTGCCAGCACGCCACACAGGGCAAGGGGACGATGGCCGCCGCCCTTTGCAGCGCGGAAGCCGCGCATGCCTTCCTGGAAAAGAACGGTTTCGATGATCTGACCGTCGGCGCGGTCAATGCCAGCAATTCCGTGACGATTTCCGGCCCGCGTGCGTCCATCGAGGCGGTCCGTTCGCTCGCCCGCCGCCAGAAGATCGCGGTCCAGTTGCTCGATATCGACTATCCGTTCCACCATCCGCTGGTCGACGAGGCGAAGGACGAGTTCCTGTCGACCCTGCCGACCCTTTCCCCGCGCGAGGCGGAATACGATTTCATCTCGACGGTGACCGGCGATGCGCTTGTGGGTACGGCGCTGGATGCATCCTATTGGTGGCGCAATGTGCGCGAGCCGGTCCATTTCATGCAAGGAATGGCCAAGGCTCTGGAGGCTGGCTGCAATCTGCTGATCGAGCTTTCTCCGCGCGCCATCCTGACGAATTATCTCAAGGACGCCGTCAAGGTGGCCGGCGCCTCGGCGCAGACGATCTCCACGCTCGACAGGGACGAGGAGAAGGAGGGGCAGGATCCGGTCGCCCGCTGTATCATGCGGGCTCTCGCGCATGGCGCGGCCCTTCCCCGGGCCGCACGCAACGCGGCGATCGACCTGCCGGCCGTGCCCTACGAACGGGAATCGATGGCCGGCGCTCCGACGAGCGACAGCTACGATATCTTCGGCCGCGACGCCGCCGCCTACACGCTGGCGGGCTGGCGGGCCGATCCCAATGGCTTTGCCTGGAAGAACCATGTCGATGCGCGGCTTTTCTGCGATCTGGCCGAACATGTCGTGGACGGCCGGTCCATCATGCCGGGAGCGGGTTTTATCGAGATCGCGTTGCAGGCCGCCCGCCAGTCGCTTGGAACGGACCACGTTCAACTGACGAATATCGAACTGCTGCGACCGCTGGAACTCGATGCCAATATGGTCGAATTGTCGAGCATTCTGTCGCGCGAGACGGGCATGATCGAAATCCGCTCACGGGAGCGCCTGAGCGCCGACGACTGGACGGTGCACGCGGTCTGCCGCTGCCAGAAGGTCATGCCCGGGGTGCGCGCGGGCGGTTTTGCCGCCTTGCCGGAGACCGGCGTGCAGGAAGTGCCGAAGGAGCAGATCTATCGCATCGCCTCGTCCTTCGGGCTCGACTACGGACCAGCTTTCCGGCTGGCGCGGCGCGCCCTGACGGATGGCGGCAGGCGTATCGACGTGGAACTGGAGCGGCCGCTTTCGCCTGCTCACCCGATGCTTGCCTGGGGCCTGAACCCGATGGTTCTGGACGCAGCCTTTCACGGGCTCGTCGGCCTGTTCGACAAGTTCTCCGGCGACGAGGAGGGCGCGCCCTATATTCCGGTCCACTTCGGTTCGGTCTGCGTGCTTGGCGGCGCAGGGGCTGTGGCGCGGGCGCGCATCGACGTGGAACGGGTCAGCCCCCATTCGATCAAGGCCAGGTTCCTTCTGGAAACGGCGGACGGCACGCCGGTGCTGCTTCTGGAGGATTGCCGCTTCCGCCGCACCTGGCTGCGCCAGCACCAGTCGCTGTCCTCGCTTGCCTATCATTACGAAGCCCGGCCGGCGCCGGGAGTGCTCGGCGCTTGCGACGCCACCGAAGGTTTCTTTCTCGAGACGCGCGAAGACTGCCCGCTGGAAGATGCGACCCTGCTGATCAATGCGGCCGTCTTCCGCGCGACCTACGACATTGCGGCCGCCGTCGTGGACGGCAACGGCCGCATCGGTGTCGGCGCGCTGCCGGGCGATCGGGCGTTTCGCGCCTTCCTGGCCAATGTCTTCCATATTCTGGAGGACGCCGGACTTGCCCGTCAGGAAGCGGGCGTCTGGACGATCGAGCCCAATCCCGACCTGCCGGCTGTCGGCGAGGTCCTGTCCGAATTCCTCGCCGACCGACCGAACCGTGGCGCCGAGGCGGTGATGCTGGCCGATATCCGTGCCGGCGCGCTGCGGCATATCGAGGAACTGGCGCGAAACGAAGCCGGCGATGCGCCGGAACTGCCGGGCAAGGCGACCGGCCAGGCTTTCCTCCTGCATGCGCCTCAGGCCCGCGAACGCGGCGAGATCGTGCTGGAGGCTGCGGCGAAGGTGATCGCCGCAAGAGGGCGGGCGCTGTCCGTCACACAGATCGGCGTGTCTTCCGCCGGTTTCAGCCAGCGGCTTGCCGACATGGTGGCCCGGGCCGGCGGTCGCCTCGATATCGTCGAGCCGGCGGACGACCTGCGCCGCGCCGCGGAGGTTCCCTTCGAGCAGAGCGCCCGGGTCGATGTCGGGAAATGCCCGCGCCCGCTCGTCCATGCGGACCTCATCATCAGTGTGGGCGATCGCCTCAACGCCGTGCTCTCGTCGGACGAGGCTCTGGCGGCCGCCTTCGCCGAGGGGCTGGCCAATGGCGCGCATCTGATCGCCGTCGAGACCGCGCCCTCGCGAATCTACGATTTCTTTTTCGGCCTCAGCGCCGACTGGTTCTCCAGCGGGATCGGCGGCGAATTCTACGTCGGACGGCTGGCGAGCGAGACGGACTGGAGCGCGCGCCTGTCGTCGGTCGCCGGCAAGCGCCATAGCATCCGGACGATATCCGCCATTCATGGCCCCCTGCTGCTGATCGAGGCGACCGGGAGCGATGCAGGCGGCGCGGCGAAGGCCGTCGAAGCGCCGCCGTTCGTGCAGATCGGCGACAATCCGGCGCTGGCCGGTGGCGGCGCGCGAATATCCCTCCACGGGACGGAAGCGGAATGTGCGGCGGCGCTCGACGCGGCGCAGGACGGTCCCGCGACGGCGGCCTATGTCTACGCTCTGCCCGCGCCTGCCGCCGATACGGCTGCGACGCTTGCCCGCGAGGCCAATGCGCTGGCGTGTTTTGCCGGTGTCCTGCAAGGACGCGGCAACGGCAAGAGCAAACCGGTCCTCATGCTGCTTCTGCCCGGCGGTGCGCCAGCCGTCGCGCCGCCCGGAGATCCGGCGGCCGATCCGCTCGCCTCGGGGCTATGGACATTCGCCCGGGTGCTTGCCAACGAATTCAGCGGCGTCGATGTGCGTCTTGTCGATGCCGCCCCGGAAGACTGGCCCGCGGCGCTGCGCCTTCTTGCCGCCTCGCAGGCGGAGCGCGAGTGGCGCGTGATGCCCGGCGGCCATGCCGCCGAAGCGCTGCGCGTCGCCGGTGGCCCGATCGATCCGGTGACCGGCTCGACCGATGATTTCAGCGCTGCGACGGTGCGACAGCGCACCCAGTCGCGCGTCGACAGCCTCTACTGGGAGGCGACGGACGTGCCCCTGCCGGGCGCGGAGGACGTCGTGGTCGAGGTGGCCGCCGCCGGTCTCAACTTCCGCGACGTGATGTGGGCGATGGGCCTGCTGCCCGAAGAGGCTCTGGAAGACGGCTTCGCCGGCGCCACCATCGGCATGGAATTCTCCGGTCGCGTCACGGCCGTTGGCAAGGGTGTGGCGGACCTTGCGGTCGGCGACGCGGTGATGGGGATCGGCCCTGCCGCCTTTTCGACCCATGCGGTCGTCAGGCGCGCCGGGATCGCCAAGATTCCAGGCGACCTCGATGTGGTGGCCGCGGCCACCGTTCCCGTGACTTTCCTGACGGCCTGGTACGCCATCGTCGAGCTCGGCCGCGCGCGCAGGGGCGAGACGATCCTCGTTCACGGCGCCGCCGGCGGCGTCGGGCTTGCGGCGATCCAGATTGCAGCAGCGCTCGGCCTCAAGGTCTTCGCGACGGCCGGCAGCGCCGAGAAGCGGCGCTATCTGCGCGCCCTCGGCGTCGAGCATGTCTTCGATTCCCGCTCGCTTTCCTTCGTCGCCGATGTTCGGGAGGCGACGGATGGCGCAGGCGTGGACCTGGTGCTGAACTCGCTGTTTTCCGATGCGATGGAACGCAGCATCGAACTGGTGAAGCCGTTCGGCCGTTTCCTGGAACTCGGCAAGCGGGATTATTATGCCGACCGCAAGATCGGCCTCAGGCCGTTTCGCCGTAACGTCAGCTATTTCGGCATCGACGCCGACCAGTTGCCGCTGCATGCGCCGGAACTCACCCGCTCGATCTTCGAGGCGCTGGGCGAGCGTTTCGCGGCGGGCGAATTGCGGGCGCTGCCCTATCGCGCCTTCGACCACGGCGAGATCGCCGATGCGTTCCGGCTGATGCAGAATGCCGGCCATATCGGCAAGATCGTGCTCCTGCCGCCGAAGCCTGGCCGCGACGCGGTGGAGCGTGCGCCGGGAAGAGCGCTCTCCTTCCCGGCGACGGGGGTGCATGTCGTGGTGGGCGGCATCGGCGGATTCGGTCTTGCCGCCGCCGAATGGATCGTGGCGCGCGGCGCAAGGCGCATCGCGCTGGTGACCCGCCGCGGCGTTGCCGACGAGGAAACGCTTGCCGCCGTCAAGCGCTGGAATGAGGCGGGCGTCGCGTCCAGCCTGCATGCCTGCGATATCACCGATGCGCGGGCTCTCGATGGCCTGCTTTCGGCGTTGCGCCGCGAAGGCCCGATCGCCGGCGTCCTTCATGCGGCGATGGTGCTCGACGATGCCCTGCTGCCGAACCTGACGGAAGAACGGTTCCGCGCGGTCATCGACGTCAAGGCTCGCGGTGCGGACGCCCTCGACAAGGCGACGCGCGGCGACAAGCTCGACTATTTCATCCTGTTTTCCTCGGCGACGACGATGGTCGGCAATCCGGGACAGGGCAATTATGTCGCCGCGAACGGCTATCTGGAGGGACTTGCCCGCCGCCGCCGCGCGGAGGGACTGCCGGCGCTCGCCGTCGCGTTCGGCGCGATCTCGGACAAGGGCTATCTCTCGCGCAACGACGAGGTCAACGAACTGCTCGCCCGCCGTATCGGCAATACCGCGATGAAGGCTGCCACCGCGCTTGCCATGGTCGAGGCGCATATGCGCGCCGATCCCGGCACGGTGGAGGCCGGTGTTTTCGTCTGCTCGCCGATCGACTGGGCCGCGGCGCGAAATCTCGCCGTGGTCGGCACGCCGCTCTTCGAGGTGCTGCTGCGGCAGGCCGGAAGTGCCGGCAGCGGCGGAAGCGGCGAGACGATCGATCTTCTGGCGCTGGTCGCCGACAAGGGGGAGGCCGGGGCGCTGAGCGCCCTCTACCAGCTCGTCGCCTCGGAAATGGCGGCGATCCTGCGGGTGCCGGTCGATACGCTGTCGCGCGACAAGATTCTCAAGGATGTCGGTCTCGACAGTCTGATGGCCGTCGAACTCGGGCTCGGTTTCAAGGAAAAGACCGGATTCGATATTCCCCTGACGAGCGTGGGGGAGACGACGACCATCGAACATGTCGTGCGAAAGCTCTACGAAAAGGTTGCCCGTTCGAGCGGCGAGGATCAGGATGAGGACGATGTCGGCGATGTCGAGGCGCTCGCCGAACAGCATATGGGTTCCACGTCCAGAAGCTCCGGGGCACGATGACAGACAGGGATGAAATCTCGGCCGCCCGCATGGCGCGCGGCCGCAAGGAGGCGTTGCTGGAAAAGATGCGGGGCATCGCGCCCGGCGGTCTGCGCAACGGCGTGTCGCTCGGTCCCGCCGAGCGTTCCGTGCCGCGTTTCGAGGATCTGCCGGAATACAAGCAGGTCCGCATGCAGCAGATCGCCAGCGAGACCGTCGGCATCGGCAACCCGTTCTATCGCACCCACGATATCGCCGCCGGCGCGGTGACCCGGATCGACGACCGCGAGCTGATAAATTTCGCCTCCTACGACTATCTCGGCACCAACCGGCATCCCGCCGTCCACACGCAGGTGGTCGATGCGCTGGAACGTTACGGGGTTTCCGCCTCGGCAAGCCGCCTCGTTGCGGGCGAACGGCCGGTGCATGCGGAACTGGAGCAGCGAATCGCAGCCTTTTACGGCGTGGAGGCGGCCGTTGTCTTCGTCAGCGGCTATCTGACGAATGTGACCGCCATCAGCACGCTTCTCGGCCCGGAAGACCTCGTCATTCACGACGAGCTGATCCACAACAGCGCGCTTGCCGGCATCAAGCTGTCGGGTGCTGCGCGACGTTTCTTCCGTCACAACGACATGGCCCAGCTGGAGGAGCTGCTTGCCGGCTTCTCCGGCAAGTTCCGGCGTACGATGGTCATCGTCGAGGGGATCTACTCGATGGACGGTGACGTGGCCGATCTGCCGCGGCTGGCCGAGTTGCGCAAGCGCTTCGGCTTCTGGCTGATGGTGGACGAGGCGCATGCGCTCGGCGTTCTCGGCGCGACGGGGCGGGGCACCCATGAACATTTCGGCATAGACCCGACCGAGGTCGATATCTGGATGGGAACGCTGTCCAAGACCACGTCGAGCTGCGGCGGTTATGTGGCCGGCGGCGAGGCCTTGGCGACGGTGCTCAAGGCGGCGGCCGGCGGTTTCGTCTATAGCGTCGGCCTGCCGCCGGCGCTGGCCGCGGGGGCTTCGGCCAGCCTCGACCTTCTCGCCGCCGAACCGGAACGGGTGACGCGCCTTCGCGACAACGGCCGCCGGTTCCTGGAACTGGCGCGCGAAGCGGGGCTGGATACGGGCCTGAGCGAAGGCCATTCGGTGGTGCCCGTCATCGTCGGCGACTCGCTGCGCGCGGTGCGCCTGTCGAATGACCTGCTGGCCGCGGGCGTCAATGTTCTGCCGATCATTCACCCGGCCGTGCCCGAGGGGCAGGCGCGCCTGCGCTTTTTCATCACCAGCGAGCATACGCAGGAGCAGATCGGCAAGGCGGTGCGGCTGACGGCGGATATCCTCAAGACGCTCGAGCGGGAGAATTTCGGCATCGCCTCGGTCGATCCGGGAGTGATCGCCCGCCTTCTGTCCGGCCAGTAGTCGCAGCCATGCGGCACGTTCTCGTCACCGGCGGGTCGAGCGGCATAGGGCTGGCGATCGCATCCATTCTGCTTTCGCGCGGCGAGCGGGTGACGCTTCTGGCGCGCGACGGTGCGCGCCTTGCCGCCGCTGCGACATCGCTTGCCGCTGAGGCCGGCGGCTCCGAACGGATCCATACCGTCCAGGCGGACGTCACGGATGCGGCAAGCGTTGCCGCCGCCCTCGACGCCGCCGTTGCCCGAGCCGGGCCGGTGGAGGCGCTGGTCGCTTCGGCCGGCATTGTCGAGCCCGCGCTGTTCGACGCCCAGCCGGCCGTGGATTTCGAGCGTCAGATCGCCGTCAATCTGCTCGGCGTCGCAAACAGCGTGCGGGCGGTGCTGCCCGCCATGTACGGGAAGGGGAGCGGTCGCGTCGCCATCGTCTCCTCAGGCGCGGGACTGATCGGAATCCCGGGCTACAGCGCCTATTGCGCCTCGAAATTCGCCTTGCGGGGCTTTGCGGCGGCGCTGCGCGCCGAAGCCGCGCCGAGAGGCGTGACGGTCTCGATCAGTTTTCCCCCCGATACGGTGACGCCGCAATATGAACGCGAAATCCGGCAGCGTCCGCCGGAAGCGGCGGAACTCATGGGCCGGCTGCGGCCATGGCCGGCCGGGAAGGTGGGGCGGGCGATCGTTGGCGGCATGGATCGGGGCCGGCGCGAGGTCCACTTCGGTGTCGCCCTGCGCGTCGTCGGTTATTTCGGGCCGATGGTTTCCGCCTATTTCGACGTACGGCGCGGTCTTTCGCGCCGTTCACGCTGAAACCCGCAGCCGTCCGCGGTCAGTCCTGCATGGCCAGCAGGATGAGCGGGATGCTGGTCGCCAGCGTCATTCCGGTCAGCAGTGCGAGAAAGCGGGTGAACACATAGATTGCGAGCCGATCATGCATATCCGAACCCTCCTATCGACAGAACCGAGGATGACAGGGTTGTATTTTCCAAAGATTAACGTGAAAGCGCCCCGAAGGGTTGCATCGGCTCGACGCGAATCGGGGAGGATCCGGCAATGACGATCGACTGGATGTATATTCAGGACCACTTCGACTGGCTTGGCCATATGGTGGAGGGGCTGGTGATGGCCGGTGTTGTCATGCTGATCGCCCGGCCGCTCTATCGCTGGCGCGTGGCGGCGATCATCGGCCTCGCCTTCGCCATGGGGCATTTTCACGGCCGGGAGAAGCGTGATTACGAGGTGTCCGTCCACATGGCGCCGCCGCATCTCGACGGCTACCGCATGTGGGACTGGAATTTCGACCAGATGACCGATTTCTGGCCCACCGCCCTGTTGCTGATGGTCATCCTGTTCTTCGTCGCCAGGCGACGATGACGATCCGAACGGATCGCCTTGCGACGCCGGATGGACACCTGTCGGCATAACGACGCGGGGCGGAGGAACCGTATATCGATTTCGGGGGGAATGGTGGGCGATGACGGACTCGAACCGCCGACATCCTCGGTGTAAACGAGGCGCTCTACCAACTGAGCTAATCGCCCGCTCGACTTGGTGGCCGTGATCTATGCGGAACCGATTGAAACCGCAAGAGGCAAATGTAAAATATTTTGGCATTTTCGAGTGTTGGCGTGGAGATAGGCGGGACCGGGAAACATTTCGAACGCCTTCACGGATTTGTCTTGAAACCTGCTTGACACCCAATCGCGAACCCCGTAGTTAGCCGCTCATCGGGCGGTTCGGCCACCCGAGACGGATGCTTCGGCGTCCGGACGTTTTCGAGAGTGCGGGTGTAGCTCAGTCGGTTAGAGTGCCGGCCTGTCACGCCGGAGGTCGCGGGTTCGAGCCCCGTCACTCGCGCCATCTCGAAACGCCGGCGACGACGTCCAGCCCCACGGGGCGCAATGCGCGGGTGTAGCTCAGTCGGTTAGAGTGCCGGCCTGTCACGCCGGAGGTCGCGGGTTCGAGCCCCGTCACTCGCGCCATTTCAATGTTTGCCCCATATCCGTATGCTTGAAGGCATCTGCCTGTAATTCCGAAAGAAATGCGCCCCTCCCGCAGGCTCTGCCGATTCCCGGTGAAGGAGGCAAGGGAAGGGGCGGCGTCCGGTGTTCGGGCTGTGAAGGGCCGCATTCTGGCCGGCGACCTATGCTGAAACGGTATGTCTGCTATGCCCGCCGGATGGGGCCGGCGTTTGCGCATGGCAGGGAGGCGGACGGAGATACGTTTTCTGCCGCAGTATCGCGATTTTACGGCTCAAATGGCCTGTTCTTCCGGAATTTGGCCGAATTGTGCAAACAGTCTGGTGATTGCGGCGAAAGCCGGACTAAGTCTTGCACAGCGGCGCTCACTGCGCTAACCACTCGGGCGTTGCAACATACTTTTTTCGGCTTGCGGGCTTATCGACCATCGGTGTTTCGACCGTACCCACCGCGAGCAGGATGGACGCCAATGCTTGAACTTCTCGGATCCTATGTCCCGATCGCAATCTTCATCGGTATCGCGCTGGTCATCGGCCTTGCGCTGCTGATCGCGCCGTTCGCCGTCGCCCACAAGGCGCCCGACTCGGAAAAGCTGTCGGCCTACGAATGCGGCTTCAACGCGTTCGACGACGCGCGCATGAAGTTCGACATCCGTTTCTATCTGGTGTCGATCCTCTTCATCATCTTCGACCTCGAAGTGGCGTTCCTGTTCCCCTGGGCGGTTTCGTTCGGGGATATGGGCTGGTTCGGCTTCTGGTCCATGATGGTCTTCCTTTTCGTGCTGACCATCGGCTTTATCTATGAATGGAAGAAGGGAGCGCTCGAATGGGAGTAGCTCGATCCAACACGACGCTCGTCGCGCCGCAGCCGAAGGGGATCATCGATCCGCGCACCGGCAAGCCGGCCGGCAGCGATGACGCCTTCTTCGGCGGGATCAACGACGAACTCGCCGACAAGGGGTTTCTGGTCACCTCCACGGACGAGCTCATCACCTGGGCGCGCACCGGTTCGCTGATGTGGATGACGTTCGGTCTTGCCTGCTGTGCGGTCGAGATGATGCAGGTGTCCATGCCGCGTTACGACGTGGAGCGCTTCGGCTTCGCCCCGCGCGCCAGCCCGCGCCAGTCGGACGTGATGATCGTGGCGGGAACGCTGACGAACAAGATGGCCCCGGCCTTGCGCAAGGTCTATGACCAGATGCCGGAGCCGCGCTACGTCATCTCGATGGGGTCCTGCGCCAACGGCGGCGGCTACTATCACTATTCCTATTCGGTGGTGCGCGGCTGTGACCGCGTGGTGCCGGTCGACATCTATGTGCCGGGCTGTCCTCCCACGGCGGAAGCGCTGCTTTACGGCGTGCTTCTGCTGCAGAAGAAGATCCGCCGGACCGGCACGATCGAACGCTAGGGCAGGGGACCAAGGATATGAACGAAGCCCTTCAGGAGCTTTCCTCCCATATCAGCGAAGCGGCCTGCGGCCTCATTGTCTCCGCCTCCTTCGCGTTCGATGAACTGACGCTTCACACGGACGCCGCCCGGGTGGTCGATCTTCTGACCTTCCTGCGCGACGACGTCCAGTGCGGTTTCGTCAATCTGATCGATGTCTGCGGCGTCGACTGGCCGACCCGCCCGGAGCGTTTCGATGTCGTCTACCATCTGCTTTCGCCGCGCCTGAATCTCCGGGTCCGGGTGAAGCTTTCGACGAGCGAGGATGTTCCCGTGCCGTCGATTTTCGGGGTCTATCCCGGCGCCGACTGGTTCGAGCGCGAGGCCTACGACATGTACGGCATCCTGTTCACCGGGCATCCGGACCTGCGCCGTATCCTGACGGACTACGGTTTCGAGGGCTATCCCCTGCGCAAGGATTTTCCGACCACCGGTTTCGTCGAGGTGCGCTATGACGACGAGGTCAAGCGCGTGGTCTACGAACCCGTCGAACTGAAGCAGGAATTCCGCAACTTCGACTTCCTCTCGCCGTGGGAGGGCACGGACTACGTGCTTCCGGGCGACGAGAAGGCGAAGACGAACTGATTTTGGGTCGGGCGGGCCTCATCCGGGCGCCGACCTCTGGAGCAAGCGGTATGAACGAGCACAACGTTCGCAATTTCAACATCAACTTCGGGCCGCAGCACCCGGCGGCGCACGGCGTGCTGCGCCTCGTGCTCGAACTCGACGGCGAAATCGTCGAGCGCGTCGACCCGCATATCGGGCTCTTGCATCGCGGCACGGAAAAGCTGATCGAGACGAAGACCTATCTCCAGGCCGTGCCCTATTTCGACCGCCTCGACTATGTCGCGCCGATGAATCAGGAACATGCCTTCGCGCTGGCTGTCGAAAAGCTGACGGGCACGGAGGTTCCCATCCGCGGCCAGCTTATCCGCGTTCTCTATTCGGAGATCGGCCGGATCCTCTCGCATCTGCTCAACGTCACGACCCAGGCCATGGACGTCGGCGCGCTGACGCCGCCGCTCTGGGGCTTCGAGGAGCGCGAGAAGCTGATGGTGTTCTACGAGCGCGCCTGTGGCGCACGCATGCATGCGGCCTATTTCCGTCCCGGTGGCGTGCATCAGGACCTGCCGCACCAGCTCGTCGAGGATATCGGCAACTGGATCGATCCTTTCCTCAAGACCGTCGACGATATCGAGGTCCTGCTGACCGACAACCGCATCTTCAAGCAGCGCAACGTCGATATCGGCGTCGTGACGCTCGACGAGGCCTGGGCCTGGGGTTTCTCCGGCGTCATGGTGCGCGGCTCGGGCGCGGCCTGGGACCTGCGTCGCGCGCAGCCCTACGAGTGCTATTCGGAACTGGATTTCGATATTCCGATCGGCAAGAACGGCGACTGTTATGATCGCTACCTGATCCGCATCATCGAGATGCGCGAATCCGCGAAGATCATGCGCCAGTGCGTCGACCGCCTTCTTGGCGACGCCAGGGTGGGGCCGGTCTCCTCTCTCGACGGCAAGATGGTGCCCCCGAAGCGCGGCGACATGAAGCGCTCGATGGAGGCGCTGATCCATCACTTCAAGCTCTATACCGAGGGTTACCACGTGCCGGCCGGCGAGGTTTACGCGGCCGTGGAGGCGCCCAAGGGCGAATTCGGCGTCTATCTCGTGGCCGATGGCACCAACAAACCCTATCGCTGCAAGATCCGCGCGCCGGGCTATGCCCACTTGCAGGCCATGGACTTCATCTGTCGCGGGCACCAGCTCGCCGACGTATCGGCGATCCTGGGCTCCCTCGACATCGTGTTCGGTGAGGTGGACCGCTGATGCCGAAGCTGATCGCCGTCTTCACAGGAGCGCTTCTCGTCGCCTCTGCCGCCCATGCGCAGCAGTCGGGCAGCGATCCCGTGAACGCGTTTACGGTCGGCGAACTGGTCAGCCAGGGGTTCGAGATCAAGGCGGCTGCGCCGAACGGCAACCGCTATGTGGTATTCATGCAGAATGACAAGTCGGCCTACGCCTGCGAGTTCGTCACCGTGACGACGACGCGGTGCAGGCAGATCAACTGAGACAAGGCGCTACAGAATGTCCGTTCGTCGACTAGCCGAAGACAGTATCCAGCCCGCAGGCTTCGCCTTCAACGCGGAGAACGCCGCCTGGGCCGAGGCAACGATCAAGAAATATCCGGAGGGCCGCGAGCAATCCGCGGTCATTCCGCTCTTGATGCGCGCGCAGGAACAGGACGGCTGGGTCACGCGGGCGGCCATCGAGGCGATCGCCGATCTCCTCGGCATGGCCTATATCCGCGTTCTGGAGGTCGCGACCTTCTATACGCAGTTCCAGCTTGCTCCCGTCGGCACCCGCGCCCATGTGCAGGTTTGCGGCACGACGCCCTGCATGCTGCGCGGCGCGGAAGATCTCATCAATCTCTGCAAGAAGCGCATCCACCCCGATCCACTTCATCTCAACGAGGGGGGAACGCTCTCTTGGGAAGAGGTGGAATGTCAGGGCGCCTGCGTCAACGCGCCGATGGTGATGATTTTCAAGGACGCTTACGAGGACCTGACGCCGGAACAGCTCGAACATATCATCGACCGTTTCGAGGCCGGAAAAGGCGATGAAATCACGCCCGGCCCGCAGATCGACCGGATATACTCCGCGCCGGTCGGCGGCCCGACGACCCTGACGGACGCTGGCACGAAGAAGGCTCCCGCGAAGGCGAACGGCGGCGATCCCGCCATCGTCCCGCCGTCCAATGCGGCCAGGCCGAAGACGGATGCCGATGAGACCGACCCGACGCTGAAAACACCGGCGACGGCCAAAGCCGAGGCCGCGGCCAATGCCGAGGCGAAGGGGGACACCCGCGCCGAGGGCGGCGCGCAGGAGGCCCGCGAAAAGCCGTCGCTCGACGACAAGAACCGCCCCGCCGGCATCGCCCGGCCTGCCGCGATCGACGATCTGAAGCTGGTTTCCGGCATCGGCCCGAAGATCGAGGGTATCCTGCACGAACTCGGCATCTTCACCTTCGCGCAGATCGCCGCGTGGAAGAAGGCGGAGCGTGACTGGGTGGACGGCTATCTGAACTTCCGGGGCCGCATCGAGCGGGACGACTGGGTAAGGCAGGCCAAGGCGCTGGCCAAGGGCGGCGAAGCGGAATACATCCGCGTTTTCGGCAAGAAGCCGCGGTAACGAGGTGAACCATGCTTAAGGATCAGGATCGCATCTTCACCAATATCTATGGCCTGAAGGACAAATCCCTGAAGGGCGCGATGGCGCGCGGTCATTGGGACGGCACCAAGCAGCTCCTGGAGAAGGGCCGCGACTGGATCATCAACGAGGTCAAGGCGTCGGGCCTGCGCGGCCGCGGCGGCGCCGGCTTCCCGACCGGGCTGAAATGGTCCTTCATGCCGAAGGAAAGCGACGGCCGGCCGCACTATCTCGTGGTCAATGCCGACGAGTCCGAACCCGGCACCTGCAAGGACCGCGACATCATGCGCCACGATCCGCATACGCTGATCGAGGGCTGCGTCGTCGCCTCCTTCGCCATGGGCGCGCATGCCGCCTACATCTATGTGCGCGGCGAGTTCATCCGCGAGCGCGAGGCGCTCCAGGCGGCGATCGACGAATGTTATGACGCCGGTCTTCTCGGGAAGAACAACAAGCTCGGCTATGATATCGATATCGTCGTTCATCACGGTGCGGGCGCCTATATCTGCGGCGAGGAGACTGCGCTGCTCGAAAGCCTCGAAGGCAAGAAGGGCCAGCCGCGCCTGAAGCCGCCGTTCCCAGCCAACATGGGGCTCTACGGCTGCCCGACGACGGTCAACAACGTCGAATCGATTGCCGTGACGCCGACCATCCTGCGGCGCGGGGCGGCCTGGTACACCAGCTTCGGCCGGCAGAACAACCACGGCACCAAGCTCTATTCGATCTCCGGGCACGTCAATCGGCCCTGCACGGTCGAGGAGGCGATGTCCATCCCGTTCCACGAATTGATCGACAAGCATTGCGGCGGCATTCGCGGCGGCTGGGACAACCTGCTTGCCGTCATTCCGGGCGGCTCGTCGGTTCCCTGCGTTCCGGGCGCCGAGATGAAGGACGCGATCATGGACTATGACGGGCTGCGCGAGCTTGGCTCCGGCCTCGGCACCGCCGCCGTCATCGTCATGGACAAGTCGACCGATATCGTGAAGGCGATCTGGCGTATCTCGGCCTTCTACAAGCACGAGAGCTGCGGTCAGTGCACGCCGTGCCGCGAAGGCACCGGCTGGATGATGCGGGTGATGGAGCGGATGGTGAAGGGCAATGCGCAGAAGCGCGAGATCGACATGCTCTTTGCGGTCTCCAAGCAGATCGAGGGGCATACGATCTGCGCGCTCGGCGATGCCGCCGCCTGGCCGATCCAGGGCCTGATCCGGCATTTCCGTCCGGAGATGGAAAAGCGCATCGACCAGTATACCGCCAATGCCACGGCGCATGGCGCGGTGCTGGAGGCGGCGGAGTAAGACGCCGGTCATGGGCACAGGGGCGAAGCCCCAAGGTCATGGGCAGGGGTAAAGCCCCGGGGCCCGGCAGGAAAAAAGGTTTGGCGGCGGCGAAAGGGGATAGCCCCGATGCGCCGCCGGACAGAATGGCGCTGGCGAAACGCAGTGGTCTGCGCGGATAGCGGGAAAGCGGATATGGCAAAGCTGAAAGTCGACGGAAAAGAAATCGAAGTCCCGGATCACTTCACGCTGCTTCAGGCGTGCGAGGAGGCCGGCGCCGAGGTTCCGCGCTTCTGTTTCCACGAGCGGCTGTCGGTTGCCGGCAATTGCCGCATGTGCCTTGTGGAGGTGAAGGGCGGCCCGCCGAAGCCGGCGGCGTCCTGCGCCATGGGCGTGCGCGATCTCCGTCCCGGCCCGAACGGCGAACTGCCGGAAGTCTTCACGACCACGCCGATGGTCAAGAAGGCGCGCGAAGGCGTGATGGAGTTCCTGCTGATCAACCATCCGCTCGATTGCCCGATCTGCGATCAGGGCGGCGAATGCGACCTTCAGGACCAGGCGATGGCCTACGGTATCGACTCGTCGCGCTTCCACGAGAACAAGCGGGCGGTCGAGGACAAATATATCGGTCCGCTGGTCAAGACGATCATGACGCGCTGCATTCACTGCACGCGCTGCGTCCGCTTCACGACCGAAGTGGGGGGCATCACCGAGCTTGGCCTGATCGGCCGGGGCGAGGATGCCGAAATCACCACCTATCTCGAACAGGCGATGACCTCCGAATTGCAGGGCAACGTGGTCGATCTCTGCCCGGTCGGCGCGCTGACCTCCAAGCCGTTCGCCTTCACGGCCCGGCCGTGGGAACTGGTCAAGACCGAATCGATCGACGTCATGGACGCGGTCGGCTCCGCGATCCGCGTCGATACCCGTGGCCGCGAGGTCATGCGCGTCCTGCCGCGCATCAATGAGGAGATCAACGAAGAGTGGATCTCCGACAAGACGCGCTACATCTGGGACGGCCTGAAGACGCAGCGTCTGGACCGGCCATACGTCCGCAGGGACGGCCGCTTGCAGCCGTCGTCCTGGGCCGAAGCCTTCGGGGCGATCAAGGCCGCCGTCGCGGCGACGTCCGGCGACAGGATCGGCGCTATCGCCGGCGACCTCGCCTCGGTCGAGGAAATGTTCGCGCTGCGTGAACTGATGGGCGCTCTCGGTTCGAAGAACATCGATTGCCGCCAGGACGGAACCGCCCTGACGCCGGCGCTCGGCCGCGCCAGCTACATTTTCAATCCGACCATCGCCGGCATCGAGGACGCGGATGCGCTGCTCATCGTCGGCGCCAATCCGCGTATCGAGGCTGCGGTGCTCAACGCCCGTATCCGCAAGCGCTGGCGCATGGGCGGTTTCCCGATCGGCCTGATCGGCGAGCCGGGCGAACTGCGCTACAGTTACGATTATCTCGGCGCCGGTCCCGAAACGCTTTCCGGCCTTGTCGACGGTTCTCTCTCCTTCGCCGAGACGCTGAAGAAGGCCGAACGGCCGATGATCCTCGTCGGCCAGGGCGCGCTTGTCCGTCGCGACGGCGCTGCCGTCCTGTCGGCAGTCGCGCGGCTTGCCGAAAATGTCGGCGCCGTCACGGCGGACTGGAACGGCCTGGCTGTCCTGCATACGGCCGCCGCGCGCGTCGGCGGCCTCGATCTCGGCTTCGTGCCGGGAGAGGGGGGGCTTGCCGCGGCCGACATGCTGACGGGAACGGATGTCCTCTTCCTTCTGGGCGCGGACGAGATGGATTTCTCCGCCAAATCCGCCTTCACGGTCTACATCGGTTCGCATGGCGACAATGCCGCCCATGTGGCGGACGTCATCCTGCCCGGTGCGACCTATACGGAAAAGTCCGGCCTCTGGGTCAATACCGAAGGCCGCGTCCAGATGGGCAACCGCGCCGGCTTCGCGCCGGGCGACGCGCGCGAGGACTGGGCGATCGTCCGGGCGCTTTCCGATGTGCTCGGCAGAAAGCTTCCCTTCGATTCGCTTGCCGAACTTCGTGCGGCGCTCTATGCCGCGCATCCGCATTTTGCGGCCACCGACGAGATTGCGCCCGGCGATCCGGCCGATCTTTCCGCGCTTGCGAAAAAAGGCGGGAAGATGGACGATTCCGGGTTTGCGTCTCCCATCAAAGACTTCTATTTGACGAACCCGATAGCGCGCGCCTCCGCGGTCATGGCCGAATGCTCGGCGCTGGCCCGCAGCAGTTTCAAGGCCGCGGCGGAATGAGCGCGAGGGAATAAGGCATTATGGACGCTTTCATTTCGACCTACGTTTGGCCGGGCCTGATCATCGTCGCGCAGTCGCTGTTGCTGCTGGTCGCGTTGCTGGTCTTCATCGCCTACGTTCTTCTCGCCGACCGCAAGATCTGGGCGGCCGTCCAGCTTCGCCGCGGTCCGAACGTCGTCGGCCCCTGGGGGCTGTTCCAGTCCTTCGCGGACCTCTTGAAGTTCGTCTTCAAGGAACCGGTGATACCGGCCGGCGCCAACAAGACGATCTTCCTGCTTGCGCCGCTGGTCTCGGTGACGCTGGCGCTCGCCACCTGGGCGGTGGTTCCGCTCAACGAAGGCTGGGTGATCGCCAATATCAACGTCGGCATTCTCTATATCTTCGCCATCTCCTCGCTCGAGGTCTATGGCATCATCATGGGCGGCTGGGCGTCGAACTCGAAATATCCGTTCCTCGGGGCGTTGCGTTCGGCGGCGCAGATGGTGTCCTACGAAGTCTCGATCGGCTTCGTCATCGTCACCGTTCTTCTCTGCGTCGGCTCGCTGAACCTGACGGATATCGTCCTTTCGCAAAACGATGGTCTCGGCACCCGTCTCGGCCTGCCGCCGTCGTTCCTCGACTGGCACTGGCTGGCGCTGTTCCCGATGTTCATCGTGTTCTTCATCTCGGCGCTTGCCGAGACGAACCGGCCGCCCTTCGATCTGCCGGAAGCGGAATCCGAACTGGTTGCCGGCTTCATGGTGGAATACGGCTCGACCCCCTACATGATGTTCATGCTGGGCGAATATGCCGCCATCTGCCTGATGTGCGCGATGACCACCATCCTGTTTCTCGGCGGATGGCTGCCGCCGGTCGATTTCTGGCTCTTCAACTGGGTGCCGGGCATCGTCTGGTTCGTCCTCAAGTCGTCGATGGTGTTCTTCATGTTCGCTATGGTGAAGGCTTTCGTGCCGCGCTACCGCTACGACCAGCTCATGCGCCTCGGCTGGAAGGTCTTCCTGCCGCTGTCCATCGCCATGGTCGTGATCGTCGCATTCGTGCTGAAACTGACGGGGTGGTCCGCATGAGCGCCGGCCTGTCATTCAGCGGCATTGGAGTTTAAGCATGGCTAGTCTTTCGCAGGCCGTAAATTCGTTGTTCCTCAAGGAATTTGTCGCGGCGTTCGCCTTGTCGATGCGTTATTTCTTCCGCCCGAAGGCAACGCTGAACTATCCCTTCGAAAAGGGCCCGGTCTCGCCGCGGTTCCGGGGCGAGCACGCCCTGCGCCGGTATCCGAACGGCGAGGAGCGCTGCATCGCCTGCAAGCTCTGCGAGGCGATCTGTCCGGCTCAGGCGATCACCATCGAGGCCGGTCCGCGCCGTAACGACGGCACGCGGCGCACGGTGCGCTACGACATCGATATGGTGAAGTGCATCTATTGCGGCTTCTGCCAGGAGGCATGCCCGGTCGACGCCATTGTCGAGGGACCGAACTTTGAGTTCGCGACCGAGACGCGCGAGGAGCTTTACTACGACAAGCAGCGGCTGCTCGACAACGGCGACCGGTGGGAGCGGGAGATCGCCCGCAACATCGCTATGGATTCGCCCTACCGCTGATCGGCGGGGCGGCGCAACGGTTAGGCATGTGCCTGGTGGCGTAGGGCTGCCAGGCTTCGACGGGAAGGGCGCGCGAAGGCGCGGGTTCGCCCGGGGAAGACGAAAAGGCACCGATATGGGTCTGCAGGCTCTATTTTTCTATCTCTTCGCCTTCGTGGCGGTGGCGTCCGCCTTCATGGTGATTGCGGCCCGGAACCCGGTCTACTCCGTGCTGTTCCTGATCCTCACCTTCTTCAACGCAGCCGGGCTCTTCCTGCTGACCGGCGCCGAATTCCTGGCGATGATCCTGCTGGTCGTCTATGTCGGCGCGGTGGCGGTGCTCTTCCTCTTCGTGGTGATGATGCTCGACATCGACTTCGCCGCGCTGCGGGCCGGAGCTCTCGAATATGCGCCGGTCGGCGCGCTGGTCGGCATCATCCTGGCCGTCGAACTGCTGGTGGTGATCGGCGGCTCGACGCTTTCGCCGGAGATCGCCCGCAACTCGGCGATGCCGATCCCGCCGATCTCCGAACGCACCAATACGGCCGCCCTCGGCGACATTCTCTATACGCATTACATCTATTTCTTCCAGTTGGCGGGCCTCGTGCTGCTGGTCGCGATGATCGGCGCCATCGTGCTGACGTTGCGCCACCGCCCGAACATCAAGCGCCAGGACATTCCCAGGCAGGTCGCCCGCAGGCCGGCCGACGCCGTCGAGGTGGTCAAGGTCAAGCCGGGCCAGGGCATCTAAGGCAGGGCGGAGCAAGGATAAACATCATGGAAATCACCATTTCCCACTACCTCACCGTCAGCGCCATCCTCTTCATGCTCGGCGTGTTCGGAATTTTCCTGAACCGCAAGAACGTCATCGTCATCCTGATGTCGGTCGAATTGATCCTGCTGTCGGTCAATATCAACATGGTCGCGTTTTCCGCCTTCCTGAACGATATGGTCGGGCAGGTCTTCGCGCTGTTCATTCTGACCGTTGCGGCTGCGGAAGCGGCCATCGGTCTTGCAATACTCGTCGTCTTCTATCGTAACCGTGGTTCGATCGCCGTCGAAGACGTCAATATGATGAAGGGCTGATCGGGTCATGGATACCATCATCAAGGCAATCGTCTTCCTTCCGCTGATCGGCTTTCTCATCGCCGGTCTCGGCGGAAACGCCATCGGCGCGAAGGCGTCCGAATATGTCACCTCCGGCTTCATGATCGTCGCCAGCGTGCTGTCCTGGATCGTGTTCTTCCACGTCGCGCTCGGCGAAACGGAGATGATCAAGGTGAGCGTGCTGCGCTGGATCCAGTCCGGCGGCCTCGACGTCGAATGGGCCTTCCGGGTCGATACGCTGACGGCCGTCATGCTGGTCGTCGTCAACACGGTCTCGACGCTCGTCCACGTCTATTCGATCGGCTACATGCACCACGATCCGCATCGGCCGCGCTTCTTCGCCTATCTGTCGCTCTTCACCTTCGCCATGCTCATGCTGGTGACGTCGGACAACCTTCTTCAGATGTTCTTCGGCTGGGAAGGCGTCGGGCTGGCGTCCTATCTGCTGATCGGCTTCTGGTACAAGAAGCCGTCCGCCTGCGCCGCGGCGATGAAGGCCTTCATCGTCAACCGCGTCGGCGACTTCGGCTTTCTTCTCGGAATTTCCGCCATCTTCGTGCTGTTCGGCTCGATCAACCTCGAAACGATCTTCGCGACGGCCGCCACCTATCTGCCGGCCGAAGGGGCTGCGGACGCCGCCGATCCGGTGATCACGCTGTTCGGCCTGTCGCTGTCCAAATCGGGGGCGATCACCGGCGCATGCCTGCTGCTCTTCATGGGCGCGATGGGCAAGTCGGCGCAGTTCCTGCTGCACACCTGGCTGCCCGACGCCATGGAGGGGCCGACCCCGGTTTCGGCCCTGATCCATGCCGCGACCATGGTCACCGCCGGCGTCTTCCTCGTCGCCCGCATGTCGCCGATCTTCGAACTGTCGCAGGACGCCCTGGTGGTCGTCACGCTGATCGGCGCGATCACCGCCTTCTTCGCGGCGACGGTCGGCCTCGTGCAGAACGACATCAAGCGCGTCATCGCCTATTCGACCTGCTCGCAGCTCGGTTACATGTTCGTGGCGCTCGGCATCGGCGCCTACGGCGCGGCCGTCTTCCACCTGTTCACGCACGCCTTCTTCAAGGCGCTGCTGTTCCTGGGCGCAGGTTCGGTGATCCACGCCGTCGACGGCGAGCAGGACATGCGCCACATGGGCGGCCTCAGGAAGCATATCCCGGCCACCTTCTGGATGATGACGATCGGCACGCTGGCGCTGACCGGCGTCGGCATCCCGGGCACGGCCATCGGCTTCGCCGGCTTCTTCTCGAAGGACGCGATCATCGAGAGCGCCTTCGCCTCGCACAGCGCCGTGGCCGGTTTCGCCTTCACGCTGCTGGTGATCGCCGCGCTTTTCACCAGCTTCTATTCCTGGCGTCTGGTCTTCCTGACTTTCTTCGGAAAGCCGCGCGCCTCTGCGGATGTCATGCATCATGTGCATGAATCGCCGGCCGTCATGCTGGTGCCGCTCTACATTCTCGGCGTGGGCGCGGTGCTTGCAGGCGTCCTCTTCGTGGAATATTTCTACGGCCACGACTACGACGCATTCTGGCAGGGCGCTCTCTTCACGCTGCCCGACAACCATCTGGTTCACGAGTTCCACAATGTGCCGCTGTGGGTGAAATGGAGCCCCTTCGTCGCCATGGCGATCGGTTTCGTCACCGCCTGGTACATGTACATCCGTTCCCCGGAGACGCCGAAATATCTCGCCGGCCAGCACCGCGGCCTCTACCTCTTCCTGCTCAACAAGTGGTATTTCGACGAACTCTACGATTTTCTCTTCGTTCGTCAGGCCAAGCGGCTCGGCAGGTTCCTCTGGAAGAAGGGTGACGGCTCGATCATCGACGGCTTCGGCCCGAACGGGGTCGCCGCCCGGGTCATGGACGTTACCGGCCGCGTCGTTCGCCTTCAGACCGGTTATCTCTACCACTACGCCTTCGCGATGCTGCTCGGTATTGCAGCACTCGTTACCTGGATGATGCTCGGGAGTTCGATGTGATGACCGATTGGCCTATTCTTTCCGCGGTCACCTTTCTCCCGCTCGTCGGTGTGGCGCTTCTGCTGCTGACCCGCGAGGATAGCCCCTATGGGCGCCGCAATATCCTGAACGTCTCCCTGCTGACGACGGTTTTCACCTTCGTGCTGTCGCTCTTCATCTGGATCGGGTTCGACAATGCGGATCCGGGCTTCCAGATGGTCGAGAAGCACGCCTGGCTCGGCACGGGTATTTCCTACCATCTGGGCGTCGACGGCATCTCCATGCTGTTCGTCATCCTGTCGACCTTCCTCATGCCGTTCTGCGTCTTGGCGAGCTGGGAGACCGTCCGGACGCGCCTCAGGGAATACATGATCGCCTTCCTGCTGCTGGAAGTGTTCATGGTCGGCGTGTTCGTCTCGCTGGATATCGTGCTTTTCTACGTGTTCTTCGAAGCCGGTCTCATCCCGATGTTCATCATCATCGGCGTCTGGGGCGGCAAGGACCGCGTCTATGCGAGCTACAAGTTCTTCCTTTATACGCTGCTCGGATCGGTGCTGATGCTGCTCGCCATCATGGCGATGTACTGGCAGTCCGGAACGACCGATATCCGCGAATTGCTCGCCTATGACTTCCCGGCGAACATGCAGACCTGGCTATGGCTCGCTTTCTTCGCGTCCTTCGCGGTGAAGATGCCGATGTGGCCGGTGCATACCTGGCTTCCGGATGCGCACGTTCAGGCGCCGACGGCGGGGTCGGTCATCCTGGCCGGCGTGATGCTGAAGCTCGGCGGTTACGGCTTCATCCGTTTCTCGCTCGCCATGTTCCCGCTGGCGTCGGACTATTTCGCTCCCTTCGTCTTCGCGCTGTCGATCGTCGCCATCATCTACACCTCGCTGGTCGCGATGATGCAGGACGACATGAAGAAGCTGATCGCCTATTCGTCGGTCGCGCACATGGGCTATGTCACCATGGGGATTTTCGCGGCGAACGTTCAGGGCGTCCAGGGCGCGCTGTTCCAGATGCTGTCGCATGGCATCGTGTCCGGCGCGCTGTTCCTCTGCGTCGGCGTGATCTACGATCGCCTGCATACCCGCGAGATCGCGGCCTATGGCGGCCTCGTCAGCAATATGCCGAAATATGCGGTGGCTCTGATGGTCTTCACCATGGCGAACGTCGGCCTGCCGGGAACCTCGGGCTTCGTCGGCGAATTCATGACGCTGCTCGGCGTCTTCCGCGCCAACACCTGGGTCGCGCTCTTCGCCGCCACCGGCGTCATCCTGTCGGCGGCCTATGCGCTCTGGCTCTATCGCCGGGTGATCTTCGGCGGCCTGGAGAAGGAAAGCCTCAAGGCGCTTCTCGATCTTTCTCCGCGCGAGAAGCTGATCCTCTATCCGATGGTGATCCTGACGATCTTCTTCGGTGTCTATCCGGCGCCGGTGTTCGATGCCACGGCGGCTTCCGTCGATGCGTTGCTCAACCACTATTCCGCGGCTCTGCAGGCAGCGCAGTCCATTGCGCTTTCGGCGAACTGACGACGGGACTTGAAGAACATGACTGCTGATACAATCCTCGCCAGCCTTCAGCTCTCGACGCCGGAGATCATCCTCGCCGTCGGCGCCCTGGTCCTGCTGATGATCGGTGTTTTCTCGGGCGAGAGGTCCGGGACGACGGTTGCAGGCCTTGCGGTGGCGCTGCTTGTCATCTCCGGCCTCTGGCTGGTAACCGTGACGGGGGAGGGAGAAGCCTATGCGGGCGCCTTCGTCTCCGACCCCTTCGCCAAGTTCATGAAGGTGCTGGCGCTGATCGGCTCGATCACCGCCATGGTGATGACCGTCGGCAATGCGCGCTCCGACCAGCTCGACCAGTTCGAGTTCCCGGTGCTGATCGTGCTGGCCACGCTCGGCATGCTGCTGCTGATCTCGGCGAATGACCTGATCGCCCTTTACCTTTCGCTGGAGCTCCAGTCGCTCGCCCTCTACGTCGTGGCCGCCATCAATCGCGACAGCGTCCGCTCCACGGAGGCCGGCCTGAAGTATTTCGTGCTCGGCGCTCTTTCCTCCGGTCTCCTGCTTTACGGCATGTCGCTCGTCTACGGTTTCACGGGGCATACCGGCTTCCAGGAAATCGCCGCGGCGCTGACCGCCGAAGGGCGCTCGCTCGGCCTGGTCTTCGGTCTCGTCTTCGTGCTCGCCGGCTTGGCTTTCAAGATTTCCGCAGTGCCGTTCCACATGTGGACACCGGACGTCTACGAAGGCGCGCCGACCCCGGTCACGGCGTTCTTCTCCGCCGCGCCCAAGGTGGCGGCCATGGCCATGATGGTGCGCATCGTCATCGAGGCGTTCGAACCGATCGTCGCCGACTGGCAGCAGGTCATCGTTTTCATCTCGATCGCCTCGATGGTGCTGGGCGCCTTCGGTGCGATCGGTCAGCGCAACATCAAGCGCATGATGGCCTATTCCTCGATCGGCCACATGGGCTATGCGCTGGTGGGGCTGTCCAGCGGCTCGATGGCCGGCGTGCGCGGCGTTGCGCTCTATATGCTGGTCTATATGGTCATGACGCTCGGCGCCTTCGCGTGCATCATCGCCATGCGCCGCAAGGAGGGCGAGAGCGTCGAGAATATCGACGACCTCGCAGGCCTCGCCTCCACCAATCCCTTCATGGCGACGGCGATGACGGTGGTCATGTTCTCGCTGGCCGGCATTCCGCCGCTCGGCGGCTTCTTCGCCAAATACTTCGTGTTCATGGCGGCGATCGAGGCGCATCTCTATGCACTGGCCATCATCGGCGTGCTGGCCTCGGTGGTCGGCGCCTACTACTACCTGCGGGTGGTGAAGGTGATGTGGTTTGACGAGGCGGCCGGCGAGTTCGACCGCACGTCCGGCGAAATCAAGCTGGTTCTCGGGCTGAGCGCGCTGTTCCTCGCCGGTTATGTCGTCGTCGGCGGGCCGGTCGGGGCAGCGGCGGAAGCCGCAGCCAGGACGTTCTTTTGACCGCGCCGGAACGCGCGAGACGGATGTCGCTCGACGATTTCCGGCATGAGGCGCTCACCGACGTGGGCTCGACCAATACGGAATGCCTGGAGCGCGCCCGCAAGGGCGCGCTTTCCGGTCTCTGGATCACGGCGGAACGCCAGACCGGCGGCCGTGGCCGCCGCGGGCGGGCGTGGTCTTCCGAGCCCGGCAATCTCTATGCCTCCCTGCTCCTGATCGATCCTGCGCCGCCCGAGCGGCTCGGCTCCCTGCCGCTTGCCGTGGCCGTGGCGTTGCAGGCCGCGGTGTCGCGCGTCCTGCCGCTCGGTGCCCCGCCGGTCGTCATCAAGTGGCCGAACGACCTGCTGATCGAGCGGAGCAAGATCAGCGGCATTCTGATCGAGGGCGAAATCCTGCCGGACGGCCGTCAGGCGGTGGTGATCGGCTGCGGCATCAATATGGCGTTCGCGCCGGAAAACGGGCTTTACCCGCTGGCGCGGCTGCGCGACTTCGGCGCGAACGCGGCGCCTGAGGAGCTTTTCGCCCATCTCTTCCGCGATATGGCGGATGTGCTTGCGCTATGGGACGGCGGCCGCGGCGTCGCGGCGATCGTCGAGCGCTGGCGGGCGGCTGCGGGCGGGATCGGCGAGAAGATCGTTGTCAATCTGTCCGACCGCTCTATTTCCGGGCGTTTCGCGGGAATTGATGATACAGGACTCCTGACGCTCGAGCGGGATGGCGGAGGAACACAACTCATAGCCGCCGGCGACGTTTTCTTTACATAGGACAGATTGAACGTAATGACGAAGCAAGACGAACTCGTGTTCCTGCCGCTTGGTGGCGTCGGCGAAATCGGCATGAATCTGGCGCTTTACGGTTATGGCCCGAAGGCGAAGCGCCAATGGATCATGGTCGATTGCGGCGTGACCTTTCCCGGGCCGGAACTGCCGGGCGTCGACCTCGTTCTTCCCGATATCCGCTTTCTCGCGGAGGAGCGGAAAAATCTGAAGGGCATCGTGATCACCCATGCCCATGAAGATCATTACGGCGCGCTGAACGACCTTTGGCCCGGCCTGAACGTGCCCGTCTATGCTTCGCCGTTCACGGCCGGCATGCTGGAAGCCAAGCGCGATTACGAGCGCAGCCGCACGGAAATCCCCGTCACCATCTTCAAACAGGGCGACCGCATCAACCTCGGCCCGTTCGAGATCGAGGCCATCGGGGTCAATCACTCGATCCCCGAACCGATGTCGCTGGCGATCCGGACGCCGCTCGGCACGGTCGTCCATACCGGCGACTGGAAGATCGACCTCGATCCCTCGCTCGGGCCGTTGACGGACGAGCAGCGTTTCCGCCAGCTCGGCGAGGAGGGCGTTCTGGCCCTCGTTTGCGACAGCACCAACGCGGTGCGCGACGGGATTTCGCCTTCCGAACACGAGGTTTCGGAAAGCCTGCGTAAGGTTATCGAAGCCGCCGAGGGGCGGGTGGGGATCACCACCTTCTCCTCCAATGTGGGACGCATACGCTCTATCGCCCAGGCGGCGGAGGCCGCCGGCCGCGAAGTGCTGCTGCTCGGCAGTTCGATGAAGCGCGTCACTGCGGTTGCGCGCGATATCGGCCTGATGGAGGGGATCAAGCCTTTCATCGCCGAGGACGAGTTCAGCTATACGCCGCGAGACAAGATCGTCGTCATCCTGACGGGCAGCCAGGGCGAGCCGCGCGCCGCGCTTGCCAAGATCGCCCGCGACGAGATGCGCAATGTCGCCTTTTCCGATGGCGACACGATCATCTTTTCCTCGCGCGCCATTCCCGGCAACGAGAAGGCGATCAACGACATCCGGAACGGGCTTGTCGAACAGGGTATCCATGTGATCACCGACGCGGAGGCGCTGGTGCATGTGTCCGGCCACCCGCGCCGGAATGAGTTGCAGCAGATGTACGATTGGGTGCGGCCGAACATGGTTGTCCCGGTGCACGGGGAGGCGGTGCATCTGACCGCGCATGCGGAACTGGCCAGCCAATCCGGAATCGCGGACGTTCCTCGGGTCAGAAACGGCGATATGCTGAAGCTGGCGCCGGGCGCGCCGGAAGTGATCGACGAGGCGCCGCACGGGCGGATATTCAAGGACGGCCGTCTGATCGGTGATTATGACGAGATGGGCATCGGCGAGCGGCGTAAGCTTGCTTTCGTCGGTCATGTCGCCGTCCACGTCGTGCTCGACGGCCGTTACGATTTTCGCGACGATCCGGAGGTGGAGCCCTTTGGCCTGCCGCGGTTCGACGACGAGGGCGAGGATATGGCCGATACGCTCTACGACGCCGTTCTCGGAGCCGTGGAAAGCATTCCGCGCGCGCGCCGCAAGGATCTGGCGACGGTAAGGGAGGCGATCCGCCGCGCGGTCCGCTCCACCGCCAACGAGATCTGGGGTAAAAAGCCGATCGTCACGGTTTTCCTGACGAAAACCTGATGGCGGCCACCGGCTTCCGGCCGGGGCTGAAAATGGAAGGGGACCGGGAACGATGATCGGCAAGGTCAATCACATCGCTATCGCCGTTCCGGACCTTCCGGCGGCGGTCGCAATCTATCGCGATATGCTCGGGGCCCCGGTCTCCCAGCCGCAGCCGCTGCCCGATCATGGTGTAACCGTTGTTTTCGTGGAATTGCCGAATACAAAGGTGGAGCTTCTGGAGCCGCTTGGCGGGTCATCGCCCATCGCGGCCTTTCTGGAAAAGGCGCCGGCCGGGGGGATACATCATATCTGCTATGAAGTGGATGATATTCTCGCCGCTCGCGATCGCCTGGCGGCGGCCGGCGCACGCGTTCTGGGCGACGGCAATCCGAAGATCGGCGCGCACGGCAGGCCGGTCCTGTTCCTGCATCCCAAGGATTTTTGTGGCACGCTCATCGAACTGGAGCAGGTGTGACAGCAGGCCGCGCGCCCGGCCGGTTTGAACTGGCGCACCGGCTGGGCTAAAGCAACTTCCAGCCGACGCGTGATCGCTTCGGCGCCGGACGATGCGTTGAAAGCAGCAATCCGGAGCATTTTCCGTGAACCGGAGTCCGCGGAAAATATTCTGAAAGAAGCGGAGCCGACCGGCTGGCGTCCGGATCCCCGAGAGGACCATCAATCCATGCAGATTTTCTCCCATGTGGCCGTCTATTTCATCTTCTGGTGGCTTACTCTCTTCGCGGTCCTGCCCTTCGGCTTGCGCACCCAGGCGGAAGCTGACGATGTCGTGCCCGGCACGACCGAAAGTGCGCCGGCGCGTTTTCGCGGCAAGCGCGTGTTCGTCTGGACGACCGTCGTTTCGGCGGCGGTCTACCTGCTGTGGTATGTTCTCTCGGCACGTCTCGGTTACAATATCGACTCCATCCCGGAGTTCATCCCGCGGTTCGACTGACGCGGGGACACACGACCTTCCTGCCTGCGATGAGCATATCGTTCCTGCCGTCCCGGAAAATCGGGAACGGATATTGCGTGCGCGTGGGGAAGCCATGATGGCGCCGGCCCGGGCGCACAACGATGTCCGGCTTGTTGGAAAGCAAGGCGGGAACGGGGATCACGCGAATTGTGGCGGAATGCCGGTCCTGCGCGTCTTTGACGCATGGATTTATCGTCTGCACGAGATATAGGGGAGCGCCCAGGCAAAAGGCAAAAAAAAACAAGGCGTAAAGGCCTTGTTTTAAGGTATCGCGTGATCCATATCCGTTACCGGCGGCGGCGACTGAAGCGCGCCAAAGATCCAATCCTCCCAAGACTTGACCGCGAAATTGGCGGAAATTTGTCCATCCCGCCTATTTTGTGGGCTGAAACTAGCCCAAACTGTGGGCGTTGTCACCCGCTTTTTTGCAATTTTGCGACAGTGGAATAAAATTTTTTCGTTGACATGCCTGCGGCCATTGGTCTCTCCGCCGCCCGCTCCTGCCGTCTTCACGCAAGAGTGAAGGTTCCGCGCCGCCCCGGGGGCGGTCGCCCCGGTTTTCCGGCGCTGTGTTGCGGGTTTCCTTCCCGTGACGAAGCGTTTATGAACGCTTGAAAATCAACGTCAGTGCGCCGATTCCCCGGAAGCGGCAAACAGGTCAGTTCGGAACCCGTCATGCGCCTTTCCCGCTTCTTTTTGCCCATCCTCAAGGAAAATCCCAAGGAGGCCGAAATCGTCTCGCATCGGCTGATGCTGCGTGCGGGCATGATCAAGCAGCAATCCCAGGGCATCTACAGCTGGTTGCCGCTCGGCAAGCGCGTGCTGGACAAGGTGAACGCGGTCATTCGCGAGGAGCAGAACCGCTCCGGCGCTATCGAACTCCTGATGCCGACGCTGCAATCGGCGGAGCTTTGGCAGGAAAGCGGCCGCTACGACGCCTATGGCAAGGAGATGCTGCGCATCAAGGACCGTCAGGATCGCGCGATGCTCTACGGTCCGACGAACGAGGAGATGATCACCGACATCTTCCGCTCCTATGTGCGGTCCTACAAGGATCTCCCGCTCAATCTCTACCATATCCAGCTCAAGTTCCGTGACGAGATCCGCCCGCGCTTCGGCACGATGCGCTCGCGCGAGTTCCTGATGAAGGACGCCTATTCCTTCGACCTGAGCCGCGAAGGGGCCGAGCACGCCTATAACCGCATGTTCGCGGCCTATCTGCGCACCTTCTCGCGCCTTGGCCTTCAGGCCATTCCGATGCGCGCCGATACCGGCCCGATCGGCGGCAATCTCAGCCATGAATTCATCATTCTCGCCGATACCGGCGAGTCCGAGGTCTTCTGCCACAAGGATTTTCTCACGTTCGGCGTGCCGGGCGAGGATACCGACTTCGAGGATGTCGCCGGCCTTCAGGCGATCTTCGACAAATGGACCTCCCGCTACGCCGCGACGTCCGAAATGCACGATGCGGCGGCCTTCGAAGCCGTGCCGGAAGGCGATCGCGTCTCCGCCCGGGGCATCGAGGTCGGCCATATTTTCTATTTCGGCACGAAATATTCCGAAGTCATGGGCGCGAAGGTGCAGGGACCCGACGGCAAGGAGCATGCCGTCCACATGGGTTCCTACGGTATCGGGCCGACCCGCCTTGTTCCCGCCATCATCGAAGCATCGCATGACGAGAACGGGATTATCTGGCCGAAGGCGGTGGCCCCCTTCGACGTGACGGTGATCAACATGAAGACCGGTGACGCCGCCTGCGACGCGGCCTGTGAAAAGCTCTATGGCGCCTTGACCCGGGCCGGCATCGATACGCTCTATGACGATACCGACGAGCGGGCGGGCGCGAAATTCGCTACCGCCGATCTGATCGGCGTGCCGGTGCAGGTGATCGCGGGGCCCCGTTCCGTCGCCGCCGGCGAGATCGAGATCAAGGACCGCAAGACCGGCGCGCGCGAAACCCTGACCATCGAGGCGGCGATCAACCGCCTTGCCTCCGGCAATTGAGCGGGCGCAGGCGCGCCTTGTAACGGGAGAAACCATGGCTGACGCAGCGAGCGGTGATACCGCAGCCTCTTCGCAGGGTTTCGCGAAAAGCCGCCCGTTTTCCGCTTTCGAGCGCATGGTGGCCTGGCGCTACCTGCGCTCGCGGCGCAAGGAGGCGTTCATTTCGGTGATCGCCGGCTTTTCCTTCATCGGCATCATGCTGGGCGTGGCGACGCTCATCATCGTCATGGCGGTGATGAACGGCTTCCGGACCGAATTGATCTCGCGCATCCTCGGCATCAACGGCCATATGATCGTGCAGCCTATCGACAGCCCGCTCAACGATTACACGGCGCTTGCCGATCGGCTGTCGGCGGTGGCCGGCGTCAGGCTGGCCATCCCGCTGGTCGAGGGGCAGACGCTTGCCTCCGGAACGGCGGGGGCGGGGACCGGCGCGCTGGTGCGCGGCATCCGGCCTGACGATCTGGCCCGCCTGAAGACCGTCTCGGACCATATCAAGGACGGCGATCTCGTCGGCTTTGCCGCCGGATCCGGCGTCGCCATCGGCGCGCGCATGGCCGAGGCGCTGGGGCTTGGCGCCGGCGGGCAGATCACGCTGGTCGCACCCGACGGCGATGTGACGCCGCTCGGGGTCAATCCGCGCGTGAAGACCTATACGGTCTCGGCGATCTTCGAGATCGGCATGTCGGAATATGACGCCTCGATCATCTATATGCCGCTGGAGGAGGCGCAGCTCTATTTCAACAGCGAAGGCGTCGTGCAGTCGATCGAGCTTTTCATCGATAATCCCGACGCCGTCGATCAGTTGCGCCAGCCGGTCGAGGCCGCGGCGGAGCGGCAGGTCTTCATCACCGACTGGCGCCAGCGCAACCGCACCTTCTTCTCGGCGCTGGAGGTGGAGCGGAACGTCATGTTCATGATCCTGACGCTGATCGTGCTGGTGGCGGCGCTGAACATCATTTCCGGCCTCATCATGCTGGTGAAGGACAAGGGCAGCGATATCGCCATCCTGCGCACCATGGGGGCGACCTCCGGTTCGATCATGCGTATCTTCTTCATGACGGGAGCGGCCATCGGCACGGTCGGCACCTTCGCCGGCGTGCTGCTCGGCGTCGTCGTCTGCCTCAATGTCGAGTCGATCCGCCAGTTCTTCTCCTGGATTTCCGGAACGACGCTGTTCAATCCGGAACTCTATTTCCTGAGCCAGCTTCCCGCCGACATGAATGCCGGAGAGACGCTCTCCGTCGTCCTGATGGCGCTGGCGCTTTCCTTCCTTGCGACGATCTTCCCCGCCTGGCGCGCGTCCAAGCTCGATCCCGTCCAGGCGCTTCGCTACGAATAGGAACCCTCATCGAATGAACGCGCGCGTGGCATTGCAGCTTACCGGCATCGAACGGCATTACGGCCAGGGCGAGACGCTTCTCACCATTCTCAAGGGAGCGGACTTCACGCTGCGCAGCGGCGAGACCGTGGCGCTCGTCGCGCCATCGGGCACCGGCAAGTCGACCCTGCTGCACATCGCCGGTCTCCTGGAGAAGCCGGATGCCGGCGAGGTGCTGGTCAACGGTCATCCATGCGCCGGGCTTGGCGATGACGAGCGAACGGCGATCCGCCGCGGCGAGATCGGTTTCGTGTATCAGTTCCATCATCTGCTGCCGGAATTCAGCGCGCTTGAGAACATCATGATGCCGCAGCTCATCGCGGGCCTTTCCCGGGCCGAGGCCGAGGAGCGCGCGGCCCAGCTTCTCGATTACATGCGGATCGGTCATCGCGGGAGCCACCGTCCGGCGGAGCTTTCGGGCGGCGAGCAGCAACGCGTCGCCATCGCCCGCGCCGTCGCCAATGCGCCGCTGGTGCTGCTGGCCGACGAGCCGACGGGCAACCTCGACCCGGAAACGGCCGGCTATGTCTTCGAGGCACTGGAGGCGCTGGCGCGGCAATCGGGCCTTGCCGCCCTCATCGCCACCCATAACCACGAACTGGCCAGGCTGATGGACCGCCGGGTCACGCTCGAGGACGGCTCCATCCGCGAACTTCCGTAAGGATTTTCCGTGCGAAACCAGCGTATTGGCGCGGTTTCCGGATTCATTTCGAAAACAGGGCGATCGATAGGACGGCCATCCCCCTCGGCGAGACGGTCGCCGGGCGCTGTCGCACGCCTTTCACCTGCAACGGAATCTGGCCGCGTCTCGAATCGGCGCGTCATGCGTTCCCACAGCTTGCCTGCTTCCCCCGATCCTCGACGAGCCACATCGCCGCCGCTGGCGGTTCCGTTCCGCTGGCGCATAGCGCGCCGCCTCCAACCCGCCCGCCTGTCCTGACGGCGCGGAAAGGCGATTGACGAACGAACAAAAATAGAACATACTGAGAACATAGATAGAAAGGGAGCCGTTAATGACCGATTTTCTTCGTGATCTTGCAGCCTTCACCTCCATGGCCATGTTCGTCGCCAGCTTTTCCATGATCATCTTCGGGATGTGAGCCGCCGTGTGCGCCGCAACGCGCTTACCGGCTTGCGGCGTGGAAATCGGGGTCAACCGCGCCTGACCGCTGGACTTTGCCGTACCGAATCCGCTTAAGCTTCCCCTTCGTGTCGGAAGGAAGAAAAATGGCGGAAAAGGTGATCGGGGCGGTATCGGGGCAGGCGGCGCAGATGCCTCAGTTCGTGCACCTGCGGGTTCATTCGGCCTATTCGCTGCTCGAGGGCGCGCTGCCGATCAAGAAGATCATCGCCAAGGCGACGGCCGACGCCCAGCCGGCGATCGCCATCACCGACACCAACAATCTTTTTGCCGCGCTCGAATTCTCGCAGAAGGCGGCGGGCGAAGGCATTCAGCCGCTGATCGGCTGCCAGTTGTCGATCGACATGCAGGACGAGGGCGAAGGGGAGCGTCGCAGCCATCAGGCGCATCTGGCGAAACTGCCCTCCCTCGTGCTCCTGGCGGCAACCGGCGAGGGCTACGCCCGGCTCGTCGAACTGGTGAGCCGCGCCTATCTTCTGGGCGAGGGGACGCAATCGGCCCGGATTTCGTTGGGTTGGCTCGACGAGGTCGGCACGGAAGGGCTGATCGCCCTCACGGGCGCGGCCGGCGGGCCGGTCGACATGGCCTTTCACGCCGGCCATCCGGCGGCGGCGACGGCGCGGCTGCGCGCCCTGAAACGCCTTTTTGGCGACCGCCTCTATGTGGAATTGCAGCGGCACGGCCGTTACGACCGGCAGCACGAGCAGCGCATGGTGGACCTGGCCTATGCGGAGGAGGTGCCGCTGGTCGCCACCAACGAGCCCTTTTTCCCCGCGCCGGAGGATTACGAGGCGCATGACGCGCTGATGGCGGTCGCGCACAACGCCATGGTTTCCGACGACAGCCGCTTCCGGCTGTCGCCGGAGCACTATCTGAAAAGCCGCCGGGAAATGGCGGACCTCTTCGCGGACTTGCCGGAGGCGCTGGACAATACGGTGGAGATCGCGCAGCGCTGCTCCTTCGTGCTGGAGACGCGCAAGCCCATCCTGCCGCGCTTCACCGGCGCGACCGACGACGGCGAGGCGGCCGAACAGGCCGAGGTGGCGGAACTGCGCCGCCAGGCGGTGGAGGGACTGGAAAGCCGCATGAGCCTGCTCGGCCTTTCGCCCGGCTATACGCAAGAGGATTATCGCGAGCGGCTGGAGTTCGAACTCAGCGTCATCGAGCGCATGAAGTTCCCCGGTTATTTTCTCATCGTCGCCGACTTCATCAAATGGGCGAAACAGCACAATATCCCGGTCGGGCCGGGCCGTGGTTCCGGCGCGGGCTCGCTCGTCGCCTATGCGCTGACCATCACCGATGTCGACCCCTTGCGCTTCTCGCTGCTGTTCGAGCGCTTCCTCAACCCCGAGCGCGTCTCGATGCCGGACTTCGACATCGATTTCTGCCAGGAGCGCCGGGAAGAGGTGATCCGCTACGTGCAGGGCAAATACGGCCGCGAGCAGGTGGCGCAGATCATAACCTTCGGTTCCTTGCAGGCGCGCGCGGCGCTGCGCGACGTCGGCCGGGTGCTGGAAATGCCCTACGGTCAGGTCGACAAGATCTGCAAGCTCGTGCCGAACAATCCGGCCAATCCGACGCCGCTCCACAAGGCGATCGAGGAGGAGCCGAAGCTTCAGGAGGAAGCGGAAAAGGAGCCGGTCGTCGCGCGGCTGCTCGACATCGCCCAGAAGATCGAGGGGCTCTACCGTCACGCCTCGACGCATGCCGCCGGCATCGTGATCGGCGACCGCCCGCTGTCGCAGCTCGTGCCGATGTATCGGGATCCGCGATCCGACATGCCCGTCACCCAGTTCAACATGAAATGGGTCGAGCAGGCGGGACTGGTGAAATTCGACTTCCTCGGCCTCAAGACGCTGACGGTGCTGAAGACGGCCGTCGATTTCATCCGCAAGCGCGATATCGAAGTGACGCTGGAGAGCCTGCCGCTCGACGACCGGCTCACCTACGAGATGCTGTCGCGCGGCGAGACGGTCGGCGTGTTCCAGGTGGAAAGCGCCGGCATGCGCAAGGCGCTGATCGGCATGCGGCCGGACTGCATCGAGGATATCATCGCGCTGGTGGCGCTTTACCGGCCGGGGCCGATGGAGAACATCCCGGTCTACAACGCCCGCAAACACGGCGAGGAGGAGGTGGAGTCGATCCATCCGATGATCGATCACCTGCTCAAGGAGACGCAGGGCGTCATCGTCTATCAGGAACAGGTGATGCAGATCGCCCAGGTTCTCTCCGGTTATTCGCTCGGCGAGGCCGACCTGCTGCGCCGTGCGATGGGCAAGAAGATCAAGGCGGAGATGGACCAGCAGCGCGCGCGCTTCGTCGAAGGCGCCGTCAGGAACGGCGTCTCCAAGCCGCAGGCCGACCTGATCTTCGACCTGCTCGCCAAATTCGCCAACTACGGCTTCAACAAGTCGCATGCCGCCGCCTATGCCATCGTCTCCTATCAGACAGCCTATCTGAAGGCGCATTACCCGGTGGAGTTCCTCGCCGCGTCGATGACCTACGATATGTCGAACACCGACAAGCTGAACGATTTCCGGCAGGATGCCGGCCGTCTCGGTATTCAGGTCGTCCCGCCTTCGGTACAGACGTCCTTCGCCCATTTCGAGACCGGCGCGAGCTGCATCTATTATGCGCTCGCCGCCATCAAGGGCGTCGGCGAGGCGGCCGTCCAGCACATCGTCGACATGCGCGGCGACAAGCCCTTCGAAAGCCTGGAGGATTTCTGCCTGCGCATCGACCCGAAGTTCATCAACCGGCGGGTGTTTGAAAGCCTGATCGCCGCCGGCGCCTTCGACTGCTTCGGTCACGACCGGGCGGCGCTGGTCGCCGGTCTCGACCGGCTGCTCGGCTATGCCCAGCGCGCGCAGGAAAACAAGACGAGCGGCCAAAGCGATATGTTCGGGGCGGGAGCCGCCACCGGGCCGGAAGTGATCACCCTGCCGTCCTATACGCCATGGCTGGCGTCCGAAAAGCTGCATCGCGAATTCCAGGTCCTCGGCTTCTATCTTTCCGCCCATCCGCTCGATACCTATGCGACGATGCTCGCCAGGATGCGGGTGCAGACCTTCGCCGATTTCTCGGTGGCCGTGAAGCGCGGCGCGACGGCGGGGCGGCTTGCCGGAACGGTGACCTCGAAGCAGGAACGCAAGACCCGCACCGGCAACAAGATGGGCATCGTCGCCTTCTCGGACGCCTCCGGCCAGTTCGAGGCCGTGCTGTTTTCGGAGATGCTGCACCAGTATCGCGACCTGCTGGAACCCGGAAAATCGCTGGTGATGACGGTCCAGGCGGAAGAGCGGCCGGAAGGCATCGGCCTGCGCATCCAGACGCTGCGTTCGCTGGAGGAGGAATCACTGCAAAGCCAGAAGGCCTTGCGCGTCTATGTACGGGATTCCGGCCCGCTGCGCTCCATTTCGGCGCATCTCAACACCAAGGGCGACGGCCTCGTGTCCTTTATCGTCATCAAGGACAACGGCCAGCGGGAAATCGAGGTGGAACTCGGTGAACGATATCGTATTTCCAATGAAATCGCCGCCGCCATGCGTTCGGCGGCAGGCGTTCTGGACGTGGAACTGGTGTGACGGGCGCTGCCGGCCGGCCGGCGCAGGGGTCAGTTCACGGCGACGATCGACGATGCCTTCCGGCGCTTCTTGCCGGCCGGCGGCGTGGCGGCTTTTCCGGCAATCTCGCGGGTGACGGTGATAAAGTCGGTGCCCGCGCCGGTTTCCTGGCCGAGGCCGGTATCGGAGATCGACAGCGATGCGCCCTCGCTCAACAGGGCGGAAACGCGAATGCGGATGTCGGCCGGAATATCCAGCCTGTCCAGAACCGCCGCCAGCGCGTCCCCGGCTTCGGCATCGGCGGGCGTCTCGATGCCGAGGCGCTTCATCGTTGCGGGTGAAAGATCGTTTCGCAGCGTGACGCCGTACCAGTCGGCGCTGCCCTTGACGGTATCGACGTTGCGAGCCAGCAGGAAATGCGTGCCGAGCGCGATTTGCGGCGCATCGATGGTGAGGGGAACGTCGAGAACCGGCTCGAATTTCCGGCGGACGAGCAGGCGGCCGTGCGGCGGCATGCCTTTTCCGGCCCGTGCGTAGACGGCGGCGATCAGGTCCGGCGTGATCATGCCGTCCGCCTTGCGGTTTTCCGCCTCCTGGAAAGCACGGATCGCGGCACTTGTCCGCCGTCCGTGCAGACCGTCCGCCACGCCGGTCTCGTAACCGAGCGTGCTCAGCAGTGTTTGCAGTTCGCGCAGGCTCTCGCGTTCGCCGGCCCGGGTGATCAGGATGCGGACCGGTGCCTGCCGTTCCGGGTGGGCGGTCGGCTCCGGTTTGTCGGGCACATGGTTCGACATCGCGACCTCGACGCTTTCCTGACCTTCATCCGGGAAGGCGGGGCGAAGACTGGCGTCGGACAAGAGTTCCTGCTCGGGGGCGAGGGCGGCGGGTTCGAACAGCTTTGCGTGGGTGACGCGCTGCGGTGCGGTTTCCCGGTCGGTGACAAGCACATGGCCACCCCGTTGCGTCAGGTTGAAAAGCGTCTTTGCGAAATCGTGCGGCATACGCACGCAGCCGTGCGAGGCCGGATGGGCGGGAACGCTGCTGGATGCATGCAGGGCTATTCCCGACCAGGTCAGCCGCTGCATGAACGGCATCGGTGCATTGTTGTAGATATTGGAGAAATGCTTCCGCTTCTTTTCGAGGATGGAAAAGATACCGGTCGGCGTCGCATGGCCGGCCTTTCCCGTCGATACGCGGGAATGGGCCACGACGGTTGCGCCGTCATAGACCTTCAGTTCCTGCCGGTCGCGGGAGACCATGATCTGTAGCGGGCCTTCGAGTGTCGCGGCCAGCGCCGTGCTGGAGCCGAGCATCAGGGCAAGAAGGCCCATCCCCGTGACGAGGCGAAACGTCATGTCGTCCATCCGTACGCAATACAAAACGACCGCAACTGTGGCGCAACGGATTTAAGGAAGATTTTACAGGCCGATGGAAATGCACGCCCGATGCGGCCCTGCCGGACGTCACTTTTTCGTGAGGGTGGATATCTGCGGAGGAGGGCGTTTGCCGAATGTATAGCCGGTTTCCACGCTCGCCTTGCCGAATTTGTCGCGCAGCGTATTTACTGCGGCTTCGGCCGCCGCCCGGCGCGCCGCCTGCGGGTCGACGAGATCCGGAGGATCGGCGCGGGCCGGATCGGCCAGATCCGAGACGCCGATGCCCAGCAGGCGGAAGCGGGTGCCGTCCGTTTCCCGGCTGAGGAGTTCCACGCCGGTCCGGAAGATGCGGTCGGCGAGCATGGTCGGATCTTCGAGCTTGCGGTTGCGGGTCCGGGTCCGGAAGTCGGCTGTTTTCAGCTTCAGCACCACGGTCTGGCCGGCGATGCCGGACTTGCGCAGCCGTAGCGCCACCTTCTCGCTCAGCCGCCGCAGATGGATCACCAGTTCGTCCTGGCTGGAGATATCCTCGAGGAAGGTTATTTCGGCCGAAACGCTCTTTGCCGGTTCATCGGGATGGACCGCACGGTCGTCATCGCCGCGCGACAGATGATAGAGCCGCTTGCCCATGGAGCCGTAGCGGCGCATCAGGTCCGTTTCCTCCATGGTCTGCAATTGCCCGATGGTGCGGATGCCATCGCGCTCCAGCGTCTCGGCAAAGGCCTTTCCGACCCCCCAGATCATCCGCACGGACTTGTCCTGGAGAAAGGCGAGCGCCTCGGCCCGGCCGATCACGGAAAAACCGCGCGGTTTGCGCAGGTCCGACGCCACCTTGGCGAGGAACTTGCAATAGGAGAGGCCGATGGAGATCGTTATGCCGATCTCCTGCTCCACGCGCACGGCGAAGCGGGCAAGGACGCGGGCCGGCGGATCGTGGTGCAGGCGTTCCGTTCCCCTTAGTTCCAGAAAGGCTTCGTCGATGGACAGCGGTTGGACCAGCGGTGTCAGTTCCTGCATCATCGTTCGTATCTCGCGCCCGACGCGCGCGTATTTTTCCATGTTGGGCTTGATGACGATGGCGTCGGGGCAGGCTTCCAGCGCCTTGAACATCGGCATGGCGGAACGTACGCCCTGAATGCGCGCCACGTAGCAGGCCGTGGAAACCACGCCGCGCTTGCCGCCGCCGATGATCACCGGCTTGTCGGCCAGTTCCGGATTGTCGCGCTTCTCGATGGCGGCATAGAAGGCGTCGCAATCGATATGGGCCAGTGTCAGCGCATGAAGTTCGTCATGATAAAGCAGCCGCGGGCTGCCGCACGCCCGACACCGGCGCAAGCCGGAAACCTGCCCGGACAGGCAGTCGCGGCAAAAACCGTCAGGACGCGTTTCGTCGTTGCGCATGGCCGGAACAAATATTGAACATCGCGAACCTAACGCCTATGTTGATGAGTCTCAAGAGCGGCGCAAGGAGAAGCCGTGACGAATTGTTCATCGGTGAAATGGCGAATGCGGGTTTTTCAGCCGTCATGGATCGCCGGCGGCCCCATAAGCAGGCCATGCGCCTGCACGACGGTTTCGGGCGTGGTGCCGCTTGCCGCGCAGAAGGCCAGCAGCGTCGGCTCGTGGCCCATGAGGAAGTCGAGGAGGCCCGCCAGAAAACCGGGATCGTCCACCGCGGTGCGGACGTCGGAAGGCAGGACGCCGGTCAGGGCCAGGAAGCGCGAGAGCAGTTCCGGCTCGCCGGCAAGCCAGCCGAGAACCGCGATTGCCGTGGCCTCGGCCTCCTGGAGGCGTGATGTATCTTTTTGACGGTTCATATCCTCATCCAGGGAATTTTTACCATTTAATCAACCAAATGACGCTAGCGTCAGCGGTGATCGGGCCGGGTGATTTCGGCTTTTCGGCAACTTATCTGTCTGACAGAACGTTGCAAGCCGGAACAAGGGACGGGGACGAGCAATGCCGAAACAGGTAATGATTGTCGAGGACAACGAGCTGAACATGAAGCTCTTCCGGGATCTTATCGAAGCCTCCGGCTATACGACGATCCAGACGAGGAACGGGATGGAAGCCCTTGAACTGGCGCGCAAATATCGCCCGGACCTGATCCTCATGGACATCCAGCTTCCCGAGGTCTCCGGCCTCGAGGTCACCAAATGGCTGAAGGAAGACGACGAGCTTCACGTCATCCCGGTGATCGCGGTGACGGCCTTCGCGATGAAGGGCGATGAGGAGCGGATCCGGCAGGGCGGCTGCGAGGCCTATGTCTCCAAGCCGATCTCCGTCCCGAAATTCATTGAGACCATCAAGACCTATCTCGGCGACGCGTGATGCGGGGGCGGGGGGCATGACAGCACGAATTCTTGTCGTCGACGACATACCGGCCAATGTGAAACTGCTGGAAGCGCGGCTTCTCGCCGAGTATTTCGATGTCCTGACGGCCGATAACGGGCAGGCTGCCCTTTCGATCTGCGATAGCACGCAGGTCGATCTGATCCTGCTCGATATCATGATGCCGGGCATGGACGGTTTCGAAGTCTGCGAGCGGCTGAAGGGCAATCCGCGCACGGCGCATATCCCGGTTGTCATGGTGACGGCGCTCGACCAGCCTTCCGATCGGGTGCGGGGCCTCAAGGCCGGCGCCGACGACTTTCTCACCAAGCCGGTCAATGACCTGCAACTGCTGTCGCGTGTGAGAAGCCTCGTGCGTCTCAAGACGCTGTCCGACGAATTGCGCGTGCGCGCGGCGACGGCGCACACGCTTTCCATCGACCATGCGCTCGACGGCGCGATGGGTGACGAACCGGGCAACGTCCTGCTCGTCGACGGGCGCGGTTCCTCGCAGGAGCGGATCGTCCGCGCGCTGAGACCGATCGCCGAGGTCGCCTGCATGTCCGATCCGCAGGCGGCGCTGTTTCATGCAGCGGAAAGCAATTACGAACTGGTGATCGTCAATGCCAATTTCGAAGATTACGATCCGCTCAGGCTGTGCTCGCAGCTGCGCTCGCTGGAGCGGACCCGCTTCCTTCCGGTCCTGCTGATCGCCGAGCAGGGCGACGACCAGATGATCGTGCGGGCACTGGATCTCGGCGTCACGGACTATCTGGTGCGGCCGATCGATCCCAATGAGCTATTGGCGCGCAGCCTCGCGCAGCTCCGCCGCAAGCGCTACAATGATCGCCTGCGCGCGAGCGTCCGCGAATCGATCGAACTGGCGGTCACCGATGGCCTGACGGGGCTGCACAACCGCCGTTACCTCGATACGCATCTTAAGCTGCTGGTCGACCGCGCCTCCGCCCGTGGCCGTCCGCTGTCGATCTGCATGGCGGATATCGACCGCTTCAAGGCGGTGAACGATACCCACGGACATGACGCCGGCGACGCGGTGCTCAAGGACTTCGCCAATCGCGTTCGCTCTGCCGTGCGCGGGGCCGATCTCGCCTGCCGTTACGGCGGTGAGGAATTCGTGCTGGTGCTGCCCGACACATCGCCCGATATGGCGCTGGTCGTCGCCGAACGGTTGCGCGTGCTGGTGGAGGAACAGCCCTTTCTGCTGCCGGGAACGGCCGGGGCGCTGTCCGTCACGGCCTCGCTCGGGATCGCCACGCTCTCGCACGATGGCGACACGCCCGGCAGCCTGCTGAAGCGGGCGGATCTGGCTCTTTATGAAGCCAAGCGCAGCGGCCGTAACCGGGTGATCGCCGCATCCTTGCCGGTTTCCCACGAAATGGCGCTGGCCGCGCCGGCCTTATCCACAAGCGCGCGTTAATCTTCCACGAGCGGGCGGGGATCAGCCTGCACCTCAGGGATGCGTTTTCGGAACCGGCTTCGAGGCGGGTTGCCGACACGACGCACACTTTAGAGAAATTCCAGTATATTCAACCGGATGCACGCCCCGGTCTATCAGGAAAAGCGATCGGATTGCAGCCGGCGCGGCGATGATTGCGCCTGGCGGCGGTCTGGTGCGGTCGGACGCGTCCCGGTGCGTGCGGAGAAGGCCGGTCGCAATGGCTGGCAAAAATCATTGGCCGATTAACTATATGCTGGAGAACCCTCGCCCCGACAGTTAAGAAAACGTTGATTTTTTTTCCGTTTGGCGCGATGCTCCAAAAAAGGGCGAAAGAAAACCCTAATACAACCGGTTACCCCATGATGCTAGGTCCGCCGCATCTCCTGGGTCGTGGGGTCGGTCGGCTGGCTTCGAATACGCGGAATCCTCGTGCCGCCTTCGTGGCTGGTCGGCCCCCATTCGACGCCGCTCCCTTCGCCGGGGAGCGGCGTTTTCCATTTGCGCGGCGAACGTCGCGTGACGTCATTCTACCGATTCTGTGAAAACCGGGACTGCTAGCTTCGGCCTTCGGCGCATCTTCACGAATCACAAAAGAAAAAGGCGCCGGACGTTTCCGTCCTGCGCCTTTTCGAAAACCATTGGGTCAAGGATTACTTGATCTTGGCTTCCTTGAACTCGACGTGCTTCTTGACGACCGGATCATACTTGGTCTTGGTCATCTTTTCGGTCATCGTACGGCTGTTCTTGGAGGTCACGTAAAAGAAACCGGTGTCGGCCGTCGACAGCAGCTTGATCTTGATGGTGGTAGCCTTGGCCATGGTCGTTCTGCCTTTATGAAAAACGAAGCCGTGGGCAGCACTGCGAGCCACGGCTTAAATCTGGCCGGAAACTACAAATCACGTCCGAAAAGTCAAGCCTGTTTCGGCCGGAAAACCATGCGGCCGAGAGAAAGTAGCACATAAGCGCCGAAGAAGCCGGCAATCACCCAGGCGAAGCCGTCGTTACCCGCCATGTCCATGGCCGCGCCCATGGCTTGCGGCCCGATGACGGTGCCGACGGCGTAACAGAAGATGAAGGCGGCGTTCGCCGCAGCGAGATCGGCGCCGGACAGCCGCGCCCCGAGATGGCTGAGGCCGACCGTATAGAGGCCCGCCACGCATCCGCCCCAGAAGAACAGCACCACCGCCATGGTCAGCCAGCCCTGCGACAGTGTCGGCAACGCCAGTGCGCCGGCCAGCCCGATCACCGACAGGCCGGTCAGCATCCGCCGCCGGTCGCGTATGTGGTCGGAGAGCATGCCGAGCGGGATCTGGAAGACGACATTACCGAGGCCCATCACGGTGAGCAGCAAGGCCGCCTGTTGCTCGGTGAATCCGGCGCGGGTGGCGTAGATCGGCAGGAGCGCCATGCCGCCCACCGCAACCGCGCCGAAGACGAAGACCGCCGCCGTCGCTGTCGGAACGAGAAGGATGTAGCGCATGAAATGCAGCTGCGGTTTTTCCTCGATTCTCGGGCTCTCGCGCCGCGCGCCGAAAACCGGCGCGCAGGCGAGGAGGATGATGATGGCGCCCACGGCGAAGGGCAGGAAGCCGTCGCTGCCGAGCAGGGAGAAGAGCAGGGGGCCGGCGGCGAAGCCGAGTGCCAGAACGGTGGCGTATATGCCGAGCACGAACCCGCGCCGCGACGGCGGGGCGGCCGCGTTGATCCAGAACTCCGACAGGATGAAAAGCATCGAGGTCGCGCCGTGGAACAGGATGCGCAGGGGAAACCACAACCAGAAATTCTCGATGTAGTAGAAGCCGAGTCCGCTTATCGCCGAGACGAGAATGGCGGCGATCATCGTGGTGGCCGTGCCCCAGACATGGGCGATCCGGGCGGTGAAGGGCGCGGCGAGCATCGCCGCGATCCCGGCCATGGCGGAATTGACGCCGATCAGTGTGGAGGAGATGCCCCGCTTCTCCATGATGAGGGCGAGAAGGGGAAGGCCGAGGCCGATGGCGATGCCGACAGCCGAGATGGCGGATATCGCCGCGATGAGCGAGGGCCAGTGGATGGAGTCCGCTGCGCCGGATCCGCCGGAATGCGGCTTGGTCATGGAGCCTTGATCCTCAAAGGAGTTCCCGCAGGAAGCGTCCGCGCCGCGTGTGATAGAGCGGCGCCGGTCTTCCGAAGGGTAACGACGGATCTTCCTGAATGCTTTTTCGCAGCTCTTCAAGGATCATCAGGGTGATGTCCGGCATGTTTATGCCGCCATGGTCGAAAACATCCATCCAGCGGAGGTCTTCCAGTTCGTGGCTCGCCGTCGCGCTGGCGGGATCGACGTCGGCGTCATCGGTAAAAAGGGTGAAGAACCGGGTATCGTAGCGACGCGGATAACCGGCGGGGGTGATGGCGCGGGCGAGGAAACGCAAGCGCGAGAGATCCGGCCGGAAGGGAAGCGGGGTATCCGCTAGTTCTTGCGCGCCGACGCTGATTCCGGCTTCCTCGTAGAGTTCGCGCAGCGCCGCGACGCCGAGGGCGCGCAATCGCGCCGGAGAGCAGCGGGCGCCGGCGCGGCTGGCCAGCCGCTCGTGCGCCAGCGGATGCAGCGGCCCGGAAACGGGAACGAGCCGGTCCGTCGCGTCGCGACGGCCGCCGGGAAAGACATAGACGTCGGGCATGAAGACGTGACGGCTGCTGCGACGGCCGATGAGCACGCGCATGTCACCGCCCGTTCGATCGACCAGCAGCACGGAAGCGGCGTCCACCGGCCGGATGGCTGTCGTCATGCGGCGGAATCGTTGAGCGCCGCATTCTCGGACGCATTTTCCGGCCGTTGGTCGAAACCGTGCATTCTCATGGCCCATTGCAGGCCGATGACCCCTCCCTTGACGGGTTGGAGCATCAGGAGGGAAAGAATCAGCGTGATCGGCACCCATATGGCCAGATGCTGCCAGGTGCTGAGCGACCAGGTCAGGTCGGTCGCCATATAGGCGGCGACGACGACATGCCCCACAAGCGTGATGACGAGATAGGGCGGCAGGTCGTCGGCGCGCTGATGGGTGTAATCCTCGCCGCAGGCGGCGCAATGATGGACGGACTTCACATAGGCGCGGAAGAGGCGGCCGGTGCCGCAGGCCGGGCAACGGTTGAGCAGGCCACGCTTGATGGCCCGTCCGACGGGGCGCTCGTTGCGGATCGGCGCGTCCTCGCTGCCGAATTGCAGCGCATCTGCGGATACATCATTGGTTTGCATGGCCCTCTTCCTTCCTGCCGCCGGGGACCCGGCCTTTCTGTTCCTGCGGTTCCGGATGCAAAAGCGTTTCACACTTTTGCTGGAAATGCTCTAGCGTCTGCCGCGCGGCGCCCGGGTTCCTGCGTGCCGCCGCGGCCCATTCCGGTCCCGCCGGCCGGACTTGTGGAAGGAGCGCATGGCCGTCGGCATCTTGCGCCCCTCGCTGATCACGTCGAAACGAAGCGCACCGGCAAACGGAACCGCTTCGGCCAGCCGCACACGGACGTCGTCGCCGAGCCGGAAGCCCATGCCGGTCTTTTCTCCCGCCAGAGCCTGATGCGCCTCGTCGTAGATATAGTAATCGTTTCCTACGCTGGATATAGGCACGAAACCGTCCGCGCCATAGTCGGGCAAAGCGACAAAAAGTCCCGCCTTGGTGACGCCCGAAACGCGGCCGTCGAACTCCTCGCCGATGCGGCCGGCCAGATGATGGGCGATCAGCCGGTCGACGGTCTCCCGTTCGGCGGCCATCGCGCGCCGCTCGAAGGTGGATATCTCTGCGGCGATATCCTCCAGCCGGGCTTCCTCCTCCAGCGTCATGCCGCCTTCGCCGAGCCCCAGCGAGGACACCAGCGCCCGGTGCACGATGAGGTCGGCATAGCGGCGGATCGGCGAGGTGAAATGCGCGTATTTCATCAGGTTGAGGCCGAAATGACCGATATTCTCCGGCGTGTAGATCGCCTGGCTCTGGGAGCGCAGCACCATTTCCGAGACCATTTGCTCATAGGGCTTGCCCTTGGCCCTGGCGAGAATGCCGTTGAAATGATTGGAGCGGAGGTTGCCGCTCCTGATCATGGCGATCTCCAGCGTGTGGAGAAATTCCCTGAGCGTTTCCTGCTTGGCGAGCGAGGGGGCGTCATGGACGCGGTAGACCAGCGGCTGCCGGCGCGTTTCCAGCGTCTCGGCGGCGGCGACATTGGCCTGGATCATCATTTCCTCGATCAGCCGGTGCGCGTCGAGGCGGGGCGGCACGAAGACCCGGTCGACGGTGCCGTCGGACTTCAGCAGGAGCTTGCGCTCCGGCAGGTCGAGTTCCAGCGGCTGGCGGCGCGTGCGGCCGATGCCGAGAATGCGATAGGCCTCCCAAAGCGGCTTCAGCACCGTTTCGAGGATCGGGCCTGTCCTGTCGTTAGGCGCGCCGTCGATCGCCGCCTGCGCCTCTCCGTAGGAGAGCTTGACGGCGCTCTTCATCATGATGCGGTGGAAGCTGTGGCTTGCCTTGCGGCCGTCCTTCGAGAAGACCATGCGGACTGCCAGAGCCGGCCGGTCCACGCCTTCGCGAAGCGAGCAGAGGTCGTTTGAGATGCGCTCCGGCAGCATCGGCACGACGCGGTCGGGAAAATAGACGGAATTGCCGCGCTTCAGCGCTTCGCGGTCGAGCGCCGATCCCGGCCGCACGTAATAGCTGACGTCGGCGATGGCGACCGTGACGATCACGCCGCCCGGATTGTCGGGGGAGGGATCCGGTTCGGCATGCACGGCGTCGTCGTGATCCTTCGCATCGGCCGGGTCGATCGTGATGAGCGGCAGGCTGCGCCAGTCCTCGCGATGCGCCATGGAGGCGGAGCCGAGCGCTTCGGCTTCCTGCAATACCGTGTCGGGAAAGATGTAGGGAATGCCGTGGGAATGGATGGCGATCATCGAGAGCGCCTTTTCCGACGCCACCGATCCGATCACCGACTTGATCTGGGCGCGCGGAAGTCCGTAGCGCCCGATGCGAACGACGTCGATCTCCACCAGGTCGCCGTCCCTGGCGTCGGCGGTGAACGCGGGGTCCACGTCCATTTCCTGGCCGCGCCGGTCGATCGGCAGGATGCGTCCGCCGCCGCCCTCAAGCGGCCGATAGACGCCCATGCCGGCATTCTTGCGCTTGTCGAGAACTTTTATCACCCGCGCCGTATAGGCGGGGCCGCCGCGATCCCGGGCGGGAAATATCTTTGCCAGGATCCGGTCGCCGAGGCCGGCGACGGGCCCTTTGTCGCGCCGTCCGGCGGTGGGCTGGCGGATCGTCACGGCGGGGGCGACGCCGTTGTCCTCCGGCCATTCGGCTGGCCGGCCGACCAGTTCGCCGTCGACGTCTCGGGTGGTGATGTCGAGCACCGCGACCGGCGGCAACGCGCCCGGCCGGACCAGCGACTTGCGCCGCTTTTCAAGCAGGCCTTCCTCCTCGAAGGCTTTCAGCAGGGCCTTGAGTTCGACCCGGGCCTCGCCTTTCAGGCCGAAGGCCTTCGCAAGCTCGCGCTTGGACGCCTGTTCGGGATTGTCGGCGATGAACTTCAGCAGCACGTCGCGCGGCGGCACGACGCCGTGGATGATCGGCGGCCTGGCTTCCGTCGTTCTGTCGCGCCCCGCGCGGCCGGCCCTGTTTGCGTGTCCCGTCCGGTCGCGTGGAGGTCTCGTCATGTCGTCAGGCCTTTTTCGCCTTGGCGGCGGCCTTGGCCGGGGCTTTCGCCTTTGCCTTGGGTTTGGCGGCAGCCTTGGGTTTGGCGGCCTTGGCCGGGGCTTTCGCCTTGCCGCCCTTCGCGCTCTTGCCTGCCTTGGCGGCGATCAGCTCCAGGGCTTCCTCCAGCGTGACGCTGTCGACGTCCTTGCCCTTGGGCAGCGTCGCATTGACCTTGCCCCAGTTGGCATAGGGGCCGTAGCGGCCGTCGCGCAGCGTCACCGCTCCGCCGTCCGGATGGTCTCCGAGCGTTTTCAGCGCGGCCGGCGTGGAGCGGCCGCGGCCGCCGCCTTTCGACTGTTTGTCGGCGATCACCGAAACGGCGCGGTTGAGGCCGATCGAGAAGACGTCCTCGACGGTTTCCAGATTGGCGTAGCTGCCGTCATGAAGCAGGAAGGGCCCGTAGCGGCCGATGCTGGCGGAGATCATCTTGCCGCTCTCCGGATGCGCGCCGATATCGCGCGGCAGCGAAAGCAGAGCCACGGCTTTCTCATGGTCGATGCTTGCCGGTTCCCATCCCTTGGGCAGGCTCGCCCGTTTGGCCTCCTTGCCCTCGCCGCGCTGGACATAGGGACCGAAGCGGCCGGAGCGCAGCGTGATGTCTTCGCCGGTGTGCGGATCCTTGCCGAGGTTCTGCGGCTCGTTTGCCGCGCCGGCCTCGCCATCCGCCGAACCGTCGGCCGACAGCTGGCGGGTATAGTTGCATTCCGGATAATTGGAACAACCGACGAAGGCGCCGAACTTGCCGAGCTTGAGGGACAGCTTGCCGGTGCCGCAGACCTGGCAGAGACGCGGATCGGAGCCATCCTCTCGCTTGGGGAAGACGAGCGGGGCGAGCACCTCGTTGAGCGCGTCGAGCACATTGGTGACACGCAGTTCCTTGGTGTCTTCGATCTGGGCGAAGAAGTCCTTCCAGAAATCGCGCAGCACCTGCTTCCAGTCGAGTTCGCCCGCGGAAATCTTGTCGAGCTTCTCCTCCAGATCGGCGGTGAAATCATATTCGACGTAGCGGGTGAAGAAGCTTTCGAGGAAGGCGGTGACGAGCCGGCCCTTGGCTTCGGGAATGAGCTTGCGCTTGTCGATGGTGATATATTCGCGGTCGCGCAGGGTCGCGAGCGTCGCGGCGTAGGTCGACGGGCGGCCGATGCCGAGTTCTTCCATCTTCTTGATCAGCGAGGCTTCCGAATAGCGCGGCGGCGGTTCCGTGAAATGCTGTGTGGCGTTGATTTTGTCCTTGGCCAGCGCTTCCTTCGCGACGATCTCCGGCAGGCGGCCGTCCTCGTCGCCTTCGTCGGCCTGTTCGCCGTCTTCCTTCTGGTCCGTATAGGCGGCGATGAAGCCGTCGAAGCGAATGACCGAACCGGTGGCGCGCAGGCCGGCTTTCCGGCCGCCGTTGTCGGCATCGATCTCGACGGTCGTCCGCTCGATCTCGGCGGACGCCATCTGGCTGGCGATGGCGCGCTTCCAGACCAGATCGTAGAGCCGAAGCTGATCGGAATCGAGGAATCGCCTGACCTGATCCGGCGTGCGATCGAAGGAGGTCGGGCGGATCGCCTCATGGGCCTCCTGGGCGTTCTTCGCCTTGGTGGAGTAGAAGCGGGCCTTCTCCGGAACGTAGCGCGGGCCGAACTGCTCGGCCACCGCCTTGCGGGCGGCGTCGATCGCCTCGGGCGCCATCTGTACGCCGTCGGTTCGCATATAGGTGATGAGACCGACCGTCTCGCCGCCGATGTCGGTGCCCTCATAAAGGCGCTGGGCCACCTGCATGGTGCGTGAGGCGGAAAAGCCGAGCTTGGAGGACGCCGCCTGTTGCAGGGTGGAGGTGGTGAAGGGCGGTGCGGGGTTGCGCTTCGTCGGCTTCGCCTCGACGCTTTCGACGCGATAGACCGCGCCTTCCAGCAGGGCCTTCAGGCGGTTCGCTTCCTCGCCGTTGCCGATCGCCCGCGGCTGGAGCCGCTTTCCGTCGGCGGAGGTCAGGCGGGCCTCGAACAGGTCGCCGCGCGGCGTTTTCAGCAGCGCGGAAAGATTCCAGTATTCCTCCGAGACGAACCGTTCGATTTCCCCTTCGCGGTCGCAGACGAGGCGCAACGCGACCGACTGAACGCGCCCGGCCGAACGTGCGCCCGGCAGCTTGCGCCACAGGACCGGAGACAGGTTGAAGCCGACGAGATAATCGAGCGCCCGGCGGGCGAGATAGGCGTCCACCAATGCGATATCGATATCGCGCGGATTTCTCATCGCATCGAGAACGGCCGCCTTCGTGATGGCGTTGAAAACCACCCGCTTGACCGGCTTGTCGCCAAGGACGCGCTTCTTCTTCAGCAGGTCGAGCACATGCCAGGAGATCGCTTCGCCTTCGCGATCGGGGTCGGTTGCGAGGAAGAGGCCATCGGAGGATTTTACCGCGTCGGCGATTTCCTTCATCCGCTTGGCGGATGCGCTGTCGACCTCCCAGGACATGTCGAAGTCCTCGTCCGGGCGCACCGATCCGTTCTTGGCCGGCAGGTCGCGCACATGGCCGAAGGAGGCAAGCACCTTGTAGCCGGGGCCGAGATATTTGTTGATCGTCTTGGCCTTGGCAGGCGATTCCACAACTACAACATTCATCGCAATTCTCTGATGCCGGACGCCACAACCGGTCCGGGGAAGGCGGAAACAGGCGTTCCGCCGCTGGATCTCGATCCGACATGAACAGGGAAAGCGTTCGGGTCAAGGGGGAGGGGTGAAATAAGTCCTTTGCAACGGGCTGCAACTTATAAGGGTTGCATTGAAACTTGCAATTATAGATAAAGGATGTATCGTTTGTGCGGTGTGAAACGCAATCCATCAGGGTGGATTTTCAGACGATTCAACCGGGGGTGATATGAGCCAGAATAGGGTGAGGCCCGCTCCTCCTTCGTTCAGTGCTTCGGAAAACATAGCCTATGTACGCCAGATGCTCGGTGAATTGCGTAAGATCTGCCAGAACGAAGGAGCGGACATGTTGAGCTATCTCATCGAGATGGCCTATCTGGAGGCGGGGGAAATTCAGGCCGGCATAAAGCCCCTTTCAGTCCGGCGCGAGGGAAACCCGTCCGCCGGGATGCCGGTTCAGGCGGCCCGCAAGATCAAGCTCTAGCAGGACGAGATAGACGGTGGCCGCGGCAATTTCAGTCTCGCGGATGATGTCGTCTATCTCGGTCGGAACAGGCCCCAGTCCGCCTGCGATCCGCTCGCGCTCGTTGTCGGACGGCGGCAGGCTGAGGGCCGGGGTCTCGTTTTCCGGCGGTTCATCGGCCTGGGCCGGCGCGCCGAACAGATCGGGTTCGCAGAGCGGACGCAGGCTTTCCAGAACGTCCTCCGGTCTGGTGGTGATCGTCGCGCCGTCCTTGAGCAGGTTGTTGGTTCCCTCCGAGCGCGGATCGAGCGGCGAGCCCGGTACGGCAAAGACCAGCCGGCCGAAATCGGCGGCGTTGCGCGCGGTGATCAGCGAGCCGGAGCGCGCCGCCGCCTCGATCACCACGAGGCCGAGCGCTATGCCGGCGATCAGCCGGTTGCGGCGGGGAAAGTCCCGGGCGCGCGGCTCCCAGCCGAAGGGCATCTCGCTGATCGCCAGCCCCGGGCCGTCGACCATCTCTTCCAGAAGCGCGATGTTTTCGGGGGGATAGGGGCGGTCCAGTCCGCCCGCCATGGCGGCGATCGTCCCGGTGCTCAGGCTCGCCCTGTGCGCTGCCGCATCGATGCCGCGGGCAAGGCCCGAAACGATGACGAAGCCGCCGCGGCCGATATCGCGGGAAATCAGCCCGGCAAATTTCATGCCGGCGATCGAGGCGTTGCGTGCGCCGACCACGCCAACGGCCGGGGCGGTGGCCACACCGCGATCGCCCTTGACGGCGAGAAGCGGGGGCGCGCCGTGGATAAGCCGCAGGAACGGCGGATAGTCAGGCTCGCCGATCCCGACGAAAGCCGCGCCGTGGCGGCGGGCGGCGTCCATCTCCCGTTCCGCCTCGTCGAGGCCCGCCACGCGGATGCCGCGCCGTGCGCCGCCGCGCCGCGAGAGTTCCGGCAGCATCTCCAGCGCGGTTTCCGCGCTGCCGCAATGGTTGATGAGTTCCCGGAAGGTCGCCGGCCCGACGTTATCGCTGCGGATGAGACGCAGCCAGGCGATTTTCTGCCTCTCCGTCAGCGCAATGCCCCGTGTCCTTGCGCTGCGCTGATCCATGGCCGTCCCCGGGGCTATCCCCTGTCGCCGATCCTGCTCTCGTCGCCGGCAAGCAGGCGGCTGATGTTTTTCCGGTGTTTCCACCAGGTGATGAGGGTGAGAACCGCGAAAAGGAGTGCGGTCTTCTCGTTGCCCGTCAGCCACAATACAACCGGAGACGCTGCCGTTGCAACCAGGGCGGAAAGCGAGGAGTAGCGGCTGAGCCAGGCGACGCCGATCCAGATCGCGGCGAAGACGGCGGCGACCAGCGGTGCAAGGCCAAGCAGCAGGCCGACATAGGTCGCGACACCCTTTCCGCCCCTGAACCCGAGCCAGACGGGAAAGAGATGCCCGAGGAAAGCGGCGAGCCCGGCGGCAAGCCCGGCTTCAAGGCCCCAGCAAAGGCCGATCGCCGTCGCGGCGGTGCCCTTGAGGGCGTCCAGCAGAAGGGTTGCCGCCGCCAGCTTGCGGTTGCCGGTGCGCAGGACATTGGTCGCACCGATATTGCCGGAGCCGATCTTGCGCACATCGCCGAGCCCCGCCACGCGGGTCAGGATGAGCCCGAAGGGAATGGAGCCGAGCAGGTAGCCGAAGACAAGGGCGATGAACGTCGGCAGCGCCGCGAGCTGCCATGTGAAGATATCGGACACGTCGTTCCCCCAATCCGTCCATTCTGCGTTTGGCTGTCGTGGACCCGCTCGTTCAGCCCAGCGCGTACACCCGTTTGCCGCCAACATAGGTATGAACCGCGCGTCCCGTAAAGCGGGCGTCCTCGAAAGGCGTGTTCTTGGAACGGGACAGGATGGTGTCCTTCGTGGCGAGCCAGGGTTCTTCGAGGTCGATCAGCACGATATCGGCGGGTGCGCCGGGGCAAAGCCTTCCGGCGTCGAGCCCGAAGATCGTCGCCGGCCGGGTCGACAGCGCATTGATGAGGCGCATCAGCGGCACCTCGCCGCTGTGATATAGCCGCAACGCCGCCGCCAGCAGGCTTTCCAGCCCGATCGCCCCGTCCGCGGCATCCGCGAAGGGCAGGCGCTTGGTGTCGACATCCTGCGGGTCATGCGAGGAGACGATGATGTCGATTTCACCGCGCGCCAGCGCATCGACCATCGCCTTGCGGTCGTCCTCGCCGCGCAGCGGCGGCGAAAGCTTGAAGAAGGTGCGATATTCGCCGATGTCGTTTTCGTTGAGCGACAGGTGGTTGATGGAGATGCCGCAGGTGACGTTCGCGCCGCGCGCGCGGGCGATGCGTACGGCCTCCGCCGACTCGGGCACGGAGATCTGTGCGGCGTGATAGGCCGCGCCCGTGAGGCCGGCAAGGCGCAGGTCCCGCTCCAGCGGGATCAGTTCGGCCTCGCGCGGCGTGCCGGAAAGGCCGAGCCAGCTTGCCAGCAGCCCCTCGTTCATCACGCCGCCCGCGCCCAGGTGCCTGTCGCGCGTTTCGAGCGCGATCACGCCGTCGAACTCGCGGGCATAGGTCATGGCGCGGCGCAGCAGCTGCGCATTGTGGATGGCTTTGCGACCATTGGTGAAGGCGACGGCGCCGGCCGCCTTCAACAGACCGAACTCCGTCATTTCCTCGCCCGCAAGGCCCCTGGTGAGGGCGGCGGCCGGGTGGATATTGACGATGGCCTTGTCGCGCGCCGTCTTCAGCACGAATTCCACGAGCGCGATATCGTCGATCGCCGGCGCGGTGTCGGGCATCATGATGAAGGTGGTGACGCCGCCGGCGGCGGCGGCCCGCGAGGCCGATTCGATCGTCTCGCGATGCTCCGCGCCGGGCTCGCCGACGAAGACGCGTGCGTCGACCAGTCCGGGAGCGGCGACCAGCCCGGTGCAATCGACGATGTCCGCGCCTTCCGGCGCGCCCTGGTTCAAGGCGCCCGCCCCGGCGGCGGCGATCCGGCCGTTCTCGATGACGATGGCGCCCGCCTCGTCGAGATCGCGCGACGGGTCGAGGATGCGCAGGTTCCTGAGGACGGTCGTGCGGGTCATGCGCGAAGCTCCGGGTTACGGGAAAGGAGGAGTGTTTCCATCACCGCCATGCGCACCGCGACGCCCATTTCGACCTGCTGCTCGATCACGCTTTGCGGACCGTCGGCAATGTCGGAGGCAATCTCGACGCCGCGGTTCATGGGGCCGGGATGCATGACCAGCGCATCGTCCCTGGCCGCCTTCAGCTTCTCCGCGTCGAGGCCGTAGTAATGGAAATATTCGCGCACCGAAGGCACGAAGGCGCCGGACATGCGTTCGCGCTGGAGACGAAGCATCATGACGACGTCGGCGTCCTTCAGTCCCTCTTTCATGGAGTGGCAGACCTCCGCGCCCATCTGCGCGATCCCGCTTGGCAGGAGCGTGGCCGGGGCGACGACCCTGACCCGTGCGCCCATGGCGTTGAGCAGCAGGATATTGGAGCGGGCGACGCGCGAATGCAGCACGTCGCCGCAGATGGCGACGATGATGCGCGACAGCTTGCCCCGGGCGCGGCGGATCGTCAGCGCGTCGAGGAGCGCCTGGGTCGGGTGCTCGTGCTGGCCGTCGCCGGCGTTGACGACGGAACAGGAGACTTTCTGCGAAAGAAGCGCTGCCGCGCCGGCGGAGGAATGGCGCACCACCAGAACGTCCGGATGCATGGCGTTCAGGGTCATGGCGGTGTCGATCAGGGTCTCGCCCTTCTTCACCGAGGAATTGCCGACGGACATGTTCATCACGTCCGCGCCGAGCCGCTTGCCGGCCAGTTCGAACGAGGCCTGCGTGCGCGTCGAGGCTTCGAAGAACAGGTTGATCTGGGTGAGCCCGCGCAGCGTCGCGGTTTTCTTTTCGCGCTGACGGGAGATTTTGACCGCCTCGTCGGCGCGGTCGAGCAGGTGGGTGATTTCCTGCTCGGTCAGGCCCTTGATGCCGAGAAGGTGGCGATGCGGAAAGAGGTCCATCGGGGGCTCCGCCTCAACTGTCGTGGATATGCGGGCTCTCCATAGAACCTCGCCTTCGCCGCGGCAAGGTGAAGACGGCAGCTTTGCGACATTCCTGCTCCTTGCCCCACGCTTTTGTGAAGCCGGCGGGCGCGGGCGGGCGCGAGACCCGTTTCGCCGGCTGCGGATTTGGGCTAGAACCCCTTCATGACTCGCGACAGCCGCACCGAAAAGAAACTTGCCGATCTCAACCAGCCGCCGCTCTGGTCGGGCATCAACGCCTATCGTTCCGACCCGCTGGTGGTCGATGCGACCGACGCCATGCCCAAGTCCTTGCGCGACGATTTCGAGCTTATCGGCCGCTATGCGACATCGCCGGAGGCGCAGGAACTGGCGCGCATGGCCAATCAGGGCGTGCCGCAGCTTCGCACGCACGGGCCGCGCGGCGAGCGCATCGACGTGGTGGATTTCCATCCCGCATGGCATGCGCTGATGCGCCGGTCGATGGCGAACGGCCTGCATTCCTCGCTGTGGGAAAACCTTCCCGACGAACGGGGCAGGGCGCACAAGGCGCGCGCGGTGCGCTTCTATCTCACGGCGCAGCTCGAATGCGGCCACCTCTGCCCGCTGACCATGACCAGTGCGTCCGCCGCCGCGCTTTCGGCTTCGCCGCAGGTGCAGCGCGAGTGGGGCGTGAAGATCCTGTCGCGGAAATACGATTCGGCCAACAAGCCGGCCATGCAGAAGAGCGCCATCACCATCGGCATGGGGATGACCGAGAAGCAGGGCGGGACGGATGTGCGCGCCAATACGTCGACGGCCGAGCGCGTGAGCGAGGGCATCTACCGGCTGTCCGGGCACAAGTGGTTCATGTCGGCGCCGATGAGCGACGGTTTCGTCATGCTGGCGCAGACCCGCCAAGGCGTCGGCTGTTTCCTCGTGCCGCGTCTTCTGGAGGACGGCTCGACCAACGGCCTGCGTTTCCAGCGCCTGAAGGACAAGATCGGCAACCGTTCCAACGCCTCTTCCGAGGTCGAGTTCTCCGATACGTTCGGCTTCCTGCTCGGCGCGCCCGATGCCGGCGTCCGCACGATCCTCGACATGGTGACGCTGACGCGTCTCGACTGCGCGCTGGCTTCCGCCGGCATCATGCGGGCCTCGCTTGCCGAGGCGGTGCATCATACGCGCGGCCGCCAGGTTTTCGGCAGGGCGCTGGTCGCCCAGCCGATCATGACGCGCGTGCTGGCCGACATGGCGCTGGATGTCGCCGCCGCCACGGCGCTCGCCTTTCGCCTTGCCGAATCGTTCGACCGGGCGCGCGACAGCGCGGAGGAGGCGGCCTACGCCCGCATCATGACGCCGGTCACGAAATACTGGTGCTGCAAGATCGCCCCGGCGCTGATCTACGAGGCGATGGAATGCATCGGCGGCAGCGGCTATGTCGAGGAACGGCCGATCGCCCGCCACTATCGCGAGGCTCCCGTCAACGCCATCTGGGAAGGATCCGGCAACGTCATGGCGCTCGACGTCCTGCGCGTTCTTGGCCATGGCCGCGACCACTTCGATCAGCTTTTCGCCATGCTGGCGCGCGATCTCGGGCCGGCCGGAAAGAAGACGGTGGACGTCCTGCGGGCCGCGCTGTCGCTGTGCGAGCGCGACGAGGGCGCCGCGCGCCTGCTCGTCGAGCAGCTGGCGCTGGCGGCGGCGGCGGCGGAACTCTACCGGATCGGTGCCGGCCGGATCGCCGACGCCTTCCTCGAAACGCGGCTCGCCTCCGGCTGGCGCTCGACCTATGGCATGCTCGATTCGCGTTTCGATTCCGCCTATATCGTCGATCTTCTTTATCCGCCGGTCCGATAGATCCTCTTGCGGGGGTAGCGTCCGCAGCCGGCGGGCGTGTGGAAATTAACCTTAACGAATGGTTTACGTTGCGCCCGCGCGGTTAACGCGACACTCTTTCTTCACGTCACGCAACCCTGTGAAGAAAGTACCCGGATGGCCAGAATGGCCCGTATATCGGTCATGACGACCCTTTTCGCCTCTTTGGCGCTGGATATCACGGTGCCGCTCCTCGTTCTTTCGGCGGGGCTGGCGGTGAGCGCGGCGGTCTTCGTCGTCGGCGACTTCATGACGCTGAGCCGGAGGGCGGCATGAAGTGGTTCCTCTTCCTCTGGGCGATGCCGGTCGCCTTTCTGGGCGGCTGGTACGGCCTGTCCTATTACGACATGAACTTCGGCTTCTTCATGCTGACGCGCGAGACGCATGATCTGGTGTTTCGGATCTACGGCAATATTCTGGGCATCCCGCCGCAGGACCTGCCGCCGTTGGTCGCGCGCGCGATCGTCGTCGACAGTTTCCTGGTGCTCGGCCTCATCGTCTTCCGCCGTCGCCGGAAGATCGCCGCCTGGTGGCGGGAACGCCGTCAGGCGTCGTCGTCCTCGGCCGTCGCCGCGAGCAGGGACAGTCTGTCAAGCGCACCCTGAAGGATGAAGGAGGCGGCCGCCGAATCGATCCGCTCGGCCCGCTTCCTCCGCGATACGTCCATCTCGATCAGTGTGCGCTCGGCGGCGACCGTCGAAAGCCGCTCGTCCCAGAAGGTGAAGGGAATATCGGTCTTCTCCGCCATCGAGCGGACGAAGGCGCGGGTGGCCTGGACGCGCGGGCCGGAAGAGCCGTCCATATTGACCGGCAGGCCGATCACGAAGGCAACGATCCGTTCGCGGGCCGCAAAGGCCAGCAGGGCCTCGGCATCCTGCGTGAACTTCACCCGTTTCAGCACCGGCCGCGGTGTGGCGAGCCGCCGCCCGAGATCGGAAACCGACAGCCCGATGGTCTTGGTGCCGAGGTCGAGGCCGGCGATCGGTTGGCCGGGCCTAAGGACCCCGGCCAGTTCTTCCAGCGTCAGTGTCGTCATGAACGGAGCCTTGCGTGGACGAGGGTCAGCGCTTGCGCACGAATTCGGTGCGTAGCACCAGCCCCCTGATCGTATCATGGCGGCAGTCGATTTCCTCGGGATTGTCGGTGAGGCGTATCGAGCGGATCACCGTGCCCTGCTTCAGCGTCTGGCCGGCGCCCTTCACCTTCAGGTCCTTGACGAGGACCACCGAATCGCCGTCGGCAAGCGTGTTGCCGGCGGCGTCGCGCACCGTATTCTGCGCCGCGCGTTCGGCAGCGATTTCCGAAGCCGGGCGCCATTCGCCGGTCGCTTCGTCGTAAACATAGTCGTCGTCGCTCATGATCTCTCCTCACATGGTCGGCGGCGGCCGGCCGGGGCCGGCGTTGCTTGGTTTGGAACGTTCCGCTTATAACGATCCGGCCGCGGATGGAAACGCCCTTCGCCTGCTCTATAATGTCTCGCGAGGACAAACAGGAGACCATCCATGAAAATTACCTGGCTCGGCCATTCCGCCTTCCGCATCGAAACCGCGAAAGCCAGGATCCTGATCGATCCCTTCTTCACGGGCAATCCGGCCTTCGACGAATCGACCCGCAAGGATGCGGTGGCGGATCTGACGCATGTTCTGCTCACCCACGGCCATGGCGACCACGTCGGGGACACGATCCGGATCGCCGGGGAGACCGGCGCGACGGTGCTCGCCAATGCGGATCTGGCCGCCTGGCTCGGTTCGAAAGGGGTGGAGAACGTCGACATGGGCAATACCGGCGGCACGGTCCACTATGACGGATTTTCCACCACCTTCGTCAATGCGCTGCATTCTTCCGCCCAGATCACCGAGGACGGCGTCTCCCATTCGCTCGGCAACGCCAACGGCCTCGTGCTGCATATCGAGGACGAGCCGACGCTCTACCACATGGGCGATACCGATATCTTCTCCGATATGGGCCTGATCAACGAACTGCACCAGCCGGAGATCGGCCTCGTGCCGATCGGCGACCGCTTCACCATGGGCGGTGCGGTGGCGGCGCTCGCCTGCCAGCGCTTCTTCTCCTTCCGCACGATCATCCCCTGCCATTACGGCTCCTTCGGCATCATCGAGAAGACCGCCGACACATTCCTTGCCGCCATGGACGGGAATTCGTCGAAGGTGGAGGTTCCGCGCGTCGGAGATACGCTCCTGCGCTGAACCGGCAGAAAACGGAAGGGATGGCGCAATCCGGGCACTCCCCCGTTGCGCCCCCTCGGCTTGGTCAGTATAGCGGAGAGGAAATTTCCGATCGGAGACCATTCATGTCCGTAGATATCGACACCGTGAAACGCGTCGCGCGTCTTGCCCGCATCGCTGTCAGCGAGGAGGAGGCGAGCCGCATGACTGGCGAACTGAACGGCATCCTCGGCTTCGTCGAGCAGCTTTCCGAAGTGAATATCGAGGGCGTCGAGCCCATGACCTCGGTTATGCCCATGGCGATGCGGGAGCGCCGGGACGTCGTCGCCGACGGCGGAATTGCCGACGATATCGTCGCCAATGCGCCGGTTTCCGACCGCAACTTCTTCCTGGTTCCCAAGGTGGTCGAGTAAAGCGTCAAAACCGCCTCAAAGCATTTCCAGCAAAAGTGTGAAACGGTTTTGCGTCCGGAAATGCGGCTAAGACAAAGAGATGGAGCGGTTCTGCCGAACCTGTGAAAACCGGAACCGCTCCAGAGCCGACCGTATTCGAAAGAAGTCCCCATGACCGACCTCACCCGCCTGACCATCGCCGAAGCGCGCGAAAAACTTGCCGCAAGAGAGATCACCGCCGTCGAACTGACGGACGCCTATCTGGCCGCCATCGACAGCGCGAATGCATCGCTCAACGCCTATGTCGCCCCGACGCCCGAAAAGGCGCGGGAGATGGCGAAGGCTTCCGACGCCCGTATCGCCGCCGGCAAGGCGGGGGCGCTTGAGGGCATCCCGCTCGGCATCAAGGATCTGTTCGCCACCGAGGGCGTCCATACCCAGGCTTGCAGTCATATTCTCGACGGCTTCGAGCCGCGCTACGAATCGACCGTCACGCAGAACCTCTGGAACGACGGCGCGGTCATGCTCGGCAAGCTGAACATGGACGAATTCGCCATGGGGTCGTCCAACGAGACCTCCTATTACGGGCCTGTCCGCAACCCCTGGCGCGCTGCGGGTTCCGACGCCGATCTCGTGGCCGGCGGCTCCTCCGGCGGTTCGGCCGCCGCCGTCGCGGCCTTCCTCTGCGCCGGTGCGACGGCGACCGACACCGGCGGCTCCATCCGCCAGCCGGCCGCCTATACCGGCACTGTCGGCATCAAGCCGACCTACGGGCGCTGCTCGCGCTGGGGCATCGTCGCCTATGCCTCCTCCCTCGATCAGGCCGGGCCGATCGCCCGCGACGTGCGCGACGCGGCGATCCTGCTCAAGTCCATGGCGAGCGTCGACGAGAAGGACACGACCTCCGTCGATCTGCCCGTTCCCGATTACGAAGCCGCCATCGGCCAGTCGATCCGGGGCATGAAGATCGGCATTCCGAAGGAGTACCGTCTCGACGGCATGCCTGAGGAAATCGAGGCGCTCTGGCGTCAGGGCATCGCATGGCTGAAGGAGGCCGGGGCGGAAATCGTCGATATCTCGCTGCCGCATACGACCTACGCCCTGCCGACCTATTACATCATCTCGCCGGCGGAGGCATCGTCGAACCTCGCCCGTTACGACGGTGTGCGCTATGGTCTGCGCGTCGACGGCGACGATATCGTCGACATGTACGAAAAGACCCGCGCGGCGGGGTTCGGCATGGAGGTCAAGCGCCGGATCCTGATCGGCACCTATGTCCTTTCGGCGGGCTATTACGACGCTTATTACGTCCGTGCGCAAAAGGTCCGCACGCTGATCAAGCGCGATTTCGATCTCGCCTTCGCAGCGGGCGTCGATGCGATCCTGACGCCGGCGACGCCGTCGTCGGCCTTCGCCATCGCCGACGAGGCTCTCGCCGCCGATCCGGTGAAGATGTACCTGAACGATATCTTCACGGTGACCGTGAACATGGCCGGCCTGCCCGGCATTTCGGTTCCCGCCGGCCTCGACGGCAAGGGGCTGCCGCTCGGTCTTCAGCTGATCGGCCGGCCCTTCGGGGAGGAAACCCTTTTCCGGACGGCCCATGTCATCGAGCAGGCCGCCGGCCGCTTTTCTCCGGCGAAGTGGTGGTAGCAAAGCGCATCGGGGCCAGAGGGCGCCAGCGGGGTCCGGCGTCATGATCGTCACCCGCAACGCGCGCGCGGACGATGTTCCCCTGCTGGTCGCGATCGGCATTGCGGCCTGGGCGCAGGCCGCAGCCGGCGTTACCGACCTTGCGGCGTTGCGGGAAAACGCGCTGCTTGCCTTCCGCCGTTTTCTCGTCGATCACTGGTTGCAGGTCACCGTGGCCGAACAGTCGGGCGTGATCGCCGGCTGGGGCGCGCGCGAGGCGCTAGACGACGAGATCACCGATCTTTGGGTCGATCCAGGCCGGCAGGGCGCAGGGGTCGGCGGTGCGCTGCTCGGCGCGCTGGAGGCGGATATCGCGGCGGCCGGTCACGACGCCGTGCGCCTCCAGACCCATGCCCGCAACGAGGCCGCCGTCCGCTTCTTCCGCAATCGGGATTATCAGGTGCATTGGCTGTCGGTCGCGTGGTCCGCCCGTCTCGACCGGGATATCGAATCGATCGGCCTGCGCCGCTGGTTGCGCCAGGAGCGCACGGACGGATACGGACCCGGCGGCTTCTGAGACGGAGGGACCGGCAAAGCCTTGCACGCGCCGGCCATATGTTCTACCGAAGCAGGCAAATCCGAAGCTTTCCAAAGAGCATCCCATGACCCTCGTCGACGTCCGCACTCCCGATCCGAAACGTTTGATTCCCGGCGCAACTGGCGACTGGGAAGTGATCATCGGCATGGAGGTGCATGCGCAGGTTCTTTCCAGTTCCAAGCTTTTCTCCGGCGCGTCGACCGAATTCGGCAAGGCTCCCAACGCCAATGTCTCGCTGGTCGACGCCGCCATGCCCGGCATGCTGCCGGTCATCAACGAGGAATGCGTGAAACAGGCGGTGCGCACCGGTCTCGGCCTGAAGGCTGAGATCAATCATCGCTCGATCTTCGACCGCAAGAACTATTTTTATCCGGACCTGCCGCAGGGCTACCAGATTTCCCAGTTCAAGGACCCGATTGTCGGGGAGGGCAAGATCGTGATCTCGCTCGGCCCGGATCGTCAGGGGCACTTCGAGGATATCGAGATCGGCATCGAGCGGCTGCATCTGGAGCAGGACGCCGGCAAGTCGATGCACGACCAGCATCCGACGATGTCCTATGTCGATCTCAACCGGTCGGGCGTGGCGCTGATGGAGATCGTCTCCAAGCCGGATATGCGCTCGTCGGACGAGGCCAAGGCCTATATGACGAAGCTGCGCTCCATCGTGCGCTATCTCGGCACCTGCGACGGCAATATGGACGAAGGTTCCATGCGCGCCGACGTCAACGTCTCGGTGCGCCGTCCGGGCGAGCCCTTCGGCACGCGTTGCGAGATCAAGAACGTCAACTCCATCCGTTTCATCGGTCAGGCAATCGAATATGAAGCCCGCCGCCAGATCGGCATTCTGGAGGATGGCGGCGTCATCGATCAGGAAACCCGTCTTTTCGATCCCGGCAAGGGCGAGACGCGCTCCATGCGCTCGAAGGAAGACGCGCATGATTATCGGTATTTCCCCGATCCGGATCTCCTGCCGCTGGAATTCGACAATGAATTCGTCGGCAGGCTGCTTGCCGACCTGCCGGAACTGCCGGACGACAAGAAGACCCGCTTCGTCAAGGATCTCGGCCTTTCCGTCTATGACGCCTCGGTGCTCGTTTCGGAAAAGGCGATTGCCGACTATTACGAGGTCGTGGCCGCCGGACGCGACGGCAAGATTGCCGCCAACTGGGTTATCAACGACTTGCTGGGCGCCTTGAACAAAGACGGCAAAGCCATTGAAGAGACTCCGGTTTCCCCGGCCCAGCTCGGCGGTATCATCGACCTGATCAAGGACGGGACGATTTCAGGCAAGATCGCCAAGGATCTGTTCGAAATCGTCTGGAACGAGGGTGGCGACCCGGCAGCGATCGTCGAGGCGCGAGGCATGAAGCAGGTGACGGACACCGGCGCGATCGAAAAGGCGGTGGACGAGATCATCGCCGCCAACCCCGAACAGGTCGAGAAGGTCAAGGCGAAGCCGGCGCTTGCCGGCTGGTTCGTCGGCCAGGTGATGAAGGCGACGGGCGGAAAGGCCAATCCGCAGGCTGTCCAGACGCTCGTCAAGACCAAGCTCGGTATCGACGAGTAGCGGACGCCGGGCAAGCCTGCGGCGTGCTTTTCGCCGCAAGCCGCATCAACGAAAGGCCCTTCCATGTTCTTTGTCCGTACGGCGTCGCAACCCGATCTGGCGAAGGTCAGTGTGCTTCTGGCGGAGACATGGCACGCCAGTTACGATGCGCTTTACGGTGCGGAGAAGGTGAGCGCGGTCGTCGCCCGCTGGTATTCAGTGCCGGCGTTGAAAGCGCGGCTCGACCGGAAAGATGGAGAATTCGTCGTCGCCGACAACGGCGTCGAGATCACCGGCATGGGCTATGCCGCACCCTTGAAGGGCGAGGCGAAGACCATTTTCCTGCATCAGCTCTATGTGTCGCCAAAATACCAGAGGCAGGGGATCGGCCGGGACATCTTCGCGGAACTCGAAACCTGCTTTCCCGACGCCAGCGCCATGCGGTTGGAGGTCGATCCGCGCAACCCCGCAGCGATCGCCTTCTATATCGCCCACGGCTTCGTCAAGGTCGGAGAGGCGCGGCATAGCGTGGACGATTTTTCCGATGTGCCGCTACATGTATACGAAAAGCCGCTGGCCGTCTGAGAGGGGACGAAAAGGCGCGGGGGCAGGCGGCGGAAACGCTGGACATTCCGGACACGCCGCGCCATAAGCGGGGGAAATTCCGTCGCGGGTCCCGTGCCCGCGCGATCATGCCAAGGACACGCGCCCATGAGCCTTCTCACGCAGATCTTCACCTGGTGGAACGGTCAGACGATCGGGACCCGCTTCCATACCTGGCGTTTCGGAACCCGGGTCGGCCAGGACGAATTCGGCAACGTCTATTACCAGGGCGGCAAGGATTCCGAGGGGCGCACGCGCCGCTGGGTCGTTTATAAGGGCTATGCCGACGCCTCCGCCATCGCGGCCGAATGGCACGGCTGGATGCACCACCGCACGGACGTGCCGCCGGTCGATGAGCGCTACGAGGCGCGCGAGTGGCAGAAAGCGCATCGCCCCAATGCAACCGGAACCGCGCAGGCCTACCGTCCGCCGGGTTCCATCGCCGCCGCCGGCGAACGCCCGCGGGTGACCGGCGATTATAACGCCTGGACGCCGGGTAACTGACACCGATTTGGCCACATTTCGCCGGTAGCGCTGACAGCCCGGCGTCGCGTCGGTACGGATCGCAGGAGACGGCTTGATGACATTCGGGATTTCGCTGGTCAACGCCGGAAGACGGCTTCTTCCGGCCGTTCTCGCCGTGGCGGCGATGACCGCCCTGCCGGCGGTCTCGGATGCCGCGCGGATCGAGAATCCCGTCGCCGTCTTCTCCGGCATCGACAAGATCACGGGCCGCATCACCAGCTTCGACGTCTATGTCGGAGAAACGGTGCAGTTCGGCGCGCTTCAGGTCACGCCGCGCGTCTGCTACAGCCGCGACGATACGGAAGCGCAGAAGATCACCAGCTTTATCGAGGTCGACGAGATTACCCTCGACCGCAAGATCCGCCGCATCTTCACCGGCTGGATGTTCGCCGACAGCCCGGGCCTGAATGCGGTCGAGCACCCCGTCTATGACGTGTGGCTCACCGAATGCAAGGCAACGTCGGATGTGCCGCCGCCGGACGATACGGCGGAATAGGCGGGCTCTTTCTTTTCCGTAGACCCCGAGGGGCGATGACGCTGGTTGCCGCCGCTCAGAACGGCAGATGCGGCGAGGCGACCGCATTGGCCAGAAGATCCTCGTAATCGGCCTTCGGAACGTCGATGGCGCCGAACGTCTTGAGATGCTCGGTGGTGAACTGCGTGTCGAGCAGCCGGAATCCCCGCGCCTTCAGCCTTTCGACCAGATGGACGAGGCAGATCTTGGAGGCGTCGGTGCGGCGGGAAAACATGCTTTCCCCGAAGAATGCCGCGCCGAGCGACACGCCGTAAAGCCCGCCGACCAGTTCGTCGCCCTCGAAGGCCTCCACGGAATGCGCGTGGCCGAGGCGGTGCAGCGTGGAATAAAGCGATCTGATCGGCGTGTTGATCCAGGTCGTGGGACGGTTGGGCGCCGCCGCCGCGCAGGCGGCGATCACCGCGTCGAAGGCGGTGTCGAAGCGGATATCGAAAGGCTTCCGGCGGATCGTCCGGGCGAGGCTGCGGGGAACATGGAACCCGTCGAGCGGAATGATCCCGCGCATATCCGGATCGACCCAGAAGAGTTCCGGGTCGTCCGCCGAATCGGCCATCGGGAAGAGCCCGATGGAATAGGCGCGCAGCAGAAGCTCCGGCGTGATCTCCGGGTTCCGTCTGCGCCGCCGCCCTGCCATCGCGAGCCGACCTCCTCAGGCGCTGGTTCTGGCCAGATAGTCTTCCAGCCAGTGGATGTCATAGTCGCCGTTGGCGATGTCCTGATTGGCGATCAGGTCCTGAAACAGCGGCAGGGTCGTCTTGATGCCGTCGATGACGAATTCGTCGAGCACCCGCCGCAGCCGCATCATGCACTCGACGCGCGTGCGCCCGTGCACGATCAGCTTGCCGATGAGGCTGTCGTAATAGGGGGGGATGCGATAGCCCTGATAGGCGCCCGAATCGACACGCACGCCAAGCCCGCCCGGCGCATGGAAATGGGTGATCGTGCCCGGTGAGGGAACGAAGGTGCGCGGGTCTTCCGCATTGATGCGGCATTCGATGGCATGGCCGGAAAAGACCACATCCTCCTGGCGGACGGACAGGCCGGCGCCCGAAGCGACGCGGATCTGTTCATGCACCAGGTCGATGCCGGTGATGGCTTCGGTGATCGGATGCTCCACCTGCAGGCGGGTATTCATCTCGATGAAATAGAATTCGCCGTTCTCGTAGAGAAACTCGACCGTGCCGGCGCCGCGATACTTCAGCTTCTTCATGGCGTCGGCGCAGATCTGACCGATCCTCATGCGCTGTTCGACATTCAGGGCAGGGGAATTGGCTTCCTCCCAGACCTTCTGGTGGCGGCGCTGCAAGGAGCAGTCGCGTTCGCCGAGGTGGATGGCGTCGCCTTCGCCGTCACCGATCACCTGCACTTCGATATGGCGGGGCTTGCCGAGATATTTTTCCATGTAGACGGCATCGTTGCCGAAGGCGGCCAGCGCCTCGGAGCGGGCGGTGGAGACCGCTTCCTCCAGATCGGCTTCGGTTTTCGCCACCTTCATGCCGCGTCCGCCGCCGCCGGCGGTGGCCTTGATCAGCACGGGAAAGCCGATCTCCCGGGCGATCTCGAGCGCGTTTTCCGGCAGGACCTCGCCGTCGGAACCGGGCACCACGGGGATGCCGAGTTCCTCCGCCGTCTTCTTGGCGGTGATCTTGTCGCCCATGATGCGGATATGTTCGGCCGTCGGGCCGATGAAGGTGATGCCGTGGGCGTCGAGGATTTCGGCGAACTTGGCGTTTTCCGAAAGGAAGCCGTAGCCCGGATGCACGGCGTCGGCGCCGGTGATCTCGCAGGCCGCGACGATCTGATGGATGTTGAGATAGCTTTCGCGCGACGGCGGCGGGCCGATGCAGACGCTTTCGTCGGCAAGGCGGACGTGCATGGCGTCGGCGTCGGCCGTCGAATGCACGGCAACCGTGGCGATGCCCAGCTCCTTGCAGGCCCGAAGGACCCGGAGCGCGATCTCGCCGCGATTGGCAATGAGGATTTTGGAGATCATCTGTCCCGCCTTATTCGATAACAATCATCGGCTCGCCGTATTCGACCGGAGCGGCGTCCTCGATCAGGATCTCCGTGACCTTGCCCGAGCGCGGCGCGGGAATCTGGTTCATGGTCTTCATGGCTTCGATGATGAGGATGGTTTGCCCCTCCTTGACGATCGAGCCGACTTCCACGAAGGAACGGGCGCCGGGAGCCGGAGCGAGATAGGCGGTGCCCACCATCGGCGCGGTCACGGCGTTCTTGTTGTTGCGGGCGTCGGCTGCGGGGACGGCGGCCGGTGCGGCTGCGGCCGGCGGCGGGGCGGCGAAGGAAGCGGTCACGGGCGCCTGCATGTATTGCGGCGTGCCGGCGCGGGAGACGCGGATGCGCAGATCGTCCTGCTCCACTTCGATTTCGGTCAGGTCGGTCTCGTTGAGGATATTGGCGAGATCGCGGATCAGGACCTGATCGATGCCTTGTTTCTTGTCAGCCATGGGAAATGAGCCTCTTGTTCTTGTTATCGCGTGATGGATGAAAGCGCCTGGAGCGCAAGGATGTAGCTATGCGCGCCGAAGCCGCAGATGACACCCCTGACCGCCGGCGCGATCATCGATCTGTGACGGAATTCCTCGCGGGCGTGCACATTGGAAAGGTGCACTTCGATCACCGGTACGCCCACGGCGCGGATGGCGTCGTGCAGCGCGACGGACGTGTGCGTATAGGCGGCGGCATTGATGGCGACGCCGATGGCGTTGTCTCCAGCCTCATGGATCCAGCCGATGAGGTCGCCCTCGTGGTTCGACTGGCGGAAATCGACGGCGAAACCCAGTTTCTCTCCTTCGGTCCGGCAAAGCGCCTCGATATCGGCAAGGGTCTGGCTTCCATAGATGCCGGGTTCGCGTTTGCCGAGCGCGTTCAGATTGGGACCGTTGAGCACGAAGACGGTGGAGGATACCATTCGAAATTCCGCAAGCTGGATAGACGATTACCTATAGACCGGTGGTTCCCGCAGGGAAAGCCCCAAGCGTGCGGCGGCGTCGCGTGCCGACGCGGTCTGTCCACAAGTGGCGGCCACCTGCGCCCGCTCCGGCGGGGCCGGGTGGAATTGTGCCGACGTTCAGCAGCTCGCCTCGCCGCAGGCCCGGATATTGGCGATCTTTTCCTCCAGTTCCTCGGCGCCGACCGCCCCGAAGACCGTCTCGCGGCCGATGACATAGGACGGCGTGCCGGTGATGCCGAGGTCGTTGGCGAGCGAATAGGCCTCGCGTACGGCGTCGTCATGCGGTCTTTCCTGCATCGTCTTGCGGATCTCCGCTTCGTCGAGACCTAGGCCGACGGCCACCGCAATCGAGCTTTCCTCCGAGGCGCGGCCTTCGCTGCCCAGGAGGGCGCGATGAAACGCGCCGTATTTTTCCGGCGCGATGTCGCGAACGGCGGCGCTGACCTTGTGGGCGGCAAGCGAATCGGGGCCGAGAATCGGCAGTTCCTTCAGCACGAAGCGGACGTTCTTGTCCTTCTTCAGGATTTCCTCCATGTCGGAGAGCGCCCGCTTGCAGTAGCCGCAGTTGTAGTCGAAGAACTCGACGACGGTAACGTCGCCGTCGGGATTTCCAAGAGCGATATCGTGATCCGAAGCGAAGATCGCCTTCTGGTTGTCGGCAATGCTCTGCCCGGCCTTGGCCAGTTGCTCCTGCTGCTGTTTGTGTTGCAGGGCCTCCTGCGCCTCGAGCAGGATTTCCGGGTTTTCCAGAATGTATTCGCGGATGAAGTCGCCCATTTCCTTCTTTTGCATGTCGTCGAGCGCGAGCGCGGGAAGGGGGGCTGCGGCGGCGATGGAGAGCGCGGCGGAGACCGTCAGCAATGTCCGGAAATTCATGTCTTACCTGTCCTCGACGAGTAGCGTTGCGTCCAACTGTCATTTCGCCCCGGTGACGTCAATCCGGGCGCTGGCGTTTCCGCAACCTTAGAAGCGCGAGGGTGCAAACGATAGGGCAAAAGCGGCGGATTTTCGACCGATGCGGGTCATCGGGGAGGAGGGCGGCGAAGAGGGCGGCAGCGGCGACACTTGATCTTGCCCCCGTCCTTGCCGCAAAACCACCGCACGCTTTCGCCCGGTCTCCTTCCGGGCGCGACTTCGAAACGGAACGGATATGATGAGACTTTCAAAACGCGGCGCCGTCGAGCCCTTCCACGCAATGGACGTACTGGCGGAGGCGACGAAGCGGCGGGCGGCGGGCCGGCCGGTCATTTCGATGGCGGTGGGCCAGCCGGTCCATTCCGCGCCGCAGGTTGCGCTTCAAGCCGCGCGCGCGGCGCTTGACCACGGACGTATCGGCTATACGGATGCGCTCGGACTGCTGTCGTTGCGGCGCGCCATCGCCGGTTTCTACCGCGCCAGGCACGGTATCGAGATCGATCCCGGCCGCATCGCGATCACGACCGGTTCCTCTGCCGGCTTCAACCTTGCTTTTCTCGCCCTGTTCGATGCGGGCGACCGCGTGGCGATCGCCCGGCCGGGCTATCCGGCCTATCGCAATATACTGGCCGCGCTCGGCATCGAGACGGTGGAGATCGAGGTGAATGCCGAAAACGGCTTCACGCTGACGCCCGAGGCGCTCGAAAAGGCCGCCGCCGACCATGGCCGTATCCACGGTGTGTTGCTGGCAAGTCCCGCCAACCCGACCGGCACCGTGACACGCCGGGAAAACCTTGCCGCGCTCTCAGGCTATTGCCGCAATAACGACATCGCCTTCATCTCCGATGAGATCTATCACGGCCTTACCTTCGTCGGTGAAGAAGCGACGGCGCTCTCCTTCGGCGAGGACGCCGTGGTGATCAATTCCTTCTCGAAATATTATTGCATGACCGGGTGGCGCATCGGCTGGATGGTGCTGCCGGCGGCGCTGGTGCGGTCCGTCGAACGGATTGCCCAGAGCCTCTATATCTCCGCGCCGGAACTGTCGCAGATCGCGGCCGAGGCGGCGCTCGGGGCGGCCGGGGAACTCGATGTCCATCGCGACGCCTATCGACGCAATCGCGATCTTCTCGCCGAGCGCCTGCCGGTGCTGGGCTTCACCGTCGCCTCGCCGATGGACGGCGCGTTCTACGCCTATGTCAACGTTGCCCGCTTCACCAATGACAGCATGGACTTTGCCCGCCGGATGCTGGCGGAAATCGATGTCGCGGCCACCCCCGGCCTCGATTTCGACCCGGGCGACGGTCACCATGCGCTGCGCTTTTCCTATGCCGGTTCCCATGAGGAAATGAACGAGGCGGTCGACCGTATCGCAGCCTGGCTGCGCTGATCTCGTCCGGCCGGACGACAGAAAAAGGCCCGCCGATGGGTATCGGCGGGCCTTTCTGCTGTCTGCGTGTCGCCTGCCTCAGAAGAAGCCGCGACGCTGCCACCATCCGCCGCGCTTCGGCTTCTCCGGTTCTGCGTCCGGCTCGGCTTTCTGCTCGGCGGACGAGGTCACCACCGGTTCCGATGCAATCTGCGAGATGTCGCGATTGGCGCGGACGGGCTTCTGCGGCTCGTCGAGAGCGGCGGCTGCCGTCTCGACATCCGGCTCGACCGGCGCGGCTTCGCCTTCCAGCGCCTGTTCGATGACAGGCTCCGGCGCAGCCTCGATCTCGGCGCGCGCGACGGCGTCGGTCGCCGTTTCCTCGGTCACGGCCTTGCGGCTGCGACGAGGGCGCTTCGGCTTGGCCTCCGCCTCGGCTGCCGGAGCGTCGGCGGCGGCTTCGCCGGCGGGAGCATCGCTTGCTGGAGTCCCGGTGGCGGCTTGCGGCTGCTCTTGCGCAATCTCCCCGTCGATCGCCGGCTCGCTGTCCCCGGCGGGGGCTTCGTTCCCGTCGGCGTCCGCGGTGTCGTCGGAGCTCCCGTTTTCCCCGGAGTCAGCGTCGTCGGCTTCCGCCGTCATCTCGTCTTCCGGCCGGTTGCGGCGGCCGCCACGCTTGCCGCGGCGGCGGCGCTTGCGACGGGGCTCGTCGGTTTCGGAGCCGTTGGCGGATGCGTCCTCGCCATTGTCGTCTTCGCCATCCGTGCTTTCGTCGTCGTCCAGCGTATCGACGTCACCGGCCTGCTCGCCACCGAAGGAGGCGGTATCGGCGCCGTCGTCACCGTCGCGTCCGCGTCCGCGACGACGCCGGCGCCGCTTGCGCTTGCGACCGTTGTCGTCGCCGTTGCCATTGCCATTGCCGGAGGCCTGCGCCGCCGGCCGGGCTTCGGCCTCTTCCTCGTCGATCTCTTCCTCGAACACGACGTCGTCGTCTTCCGGTTCAGGTTCGAAATGGACGATCTGCTCGATCTTGACCGGATTTTCCACCGGCTCGCCCCGATCCACGGCGAAATGCTGCGCGCCGACATGCGCGTCCGCCTCGATGATGATCTGGACGCCGAACCGGGCCTCGTAGTCGGTGATCGTGCCGCGCTTGTGGTTAAGCAGGTAGAGCGCGATATCCGGCGTGGTGCGGACCGTGATGTTATGGGTGGTGTTCTTGAGCAGATATTCCTCGATGCCGCGCAACACATGCAGCGCAACGGAAGACTGCGAGCGGATATGACCCGTGCCGTTGCAGTGGGGGCAGGTCTGCATCGTCGATTCGAGCACCGAGGCGCGAATGCGCTGGCGCGACATTTCGAGCAGGCCGAAATGCGAGATGCGGCCGACCTGGATGCGGGCGCGGTCGTTCTTGAGGTGATCCTTGAGGCGCTTCTCGACCGCACGGTTGTTGCGCTTCTCCTCCATATCGATGAAGTCGATGACGACAAGGCCGGCGAGGTCGCGCAGCCGGAGCTGGCGCGCCACTTCTTCCGCGGCTTCGAGGTTCGTCTGGAGGGCGGTCTCCTCGATGGACTGCTCGCGCGTCGAGCGGCCGGAGTTGACGTCGATCGCGACGAGCGCCTCGGTCTGGTTGATGATGAGGTAGCCGCCGGATTTCAGCGTCACCTGCGGTTGCAGCATGCGATCGAGCTGCGCCTCGATGCCGGAGCGCGAGAAGATCGGATGGACGTCGCGATAGGGCTGCACGACCTTCGCATGGCTCGGCATCAGCATGCGCATGAAAGCTTTCGCTTCCTTGTAGCCTTCCTCGCCGGCCACGACGATTTCGCCGATGTCCTTGTTATAGAGGTCGCGGATCGACCGCTTGATGAGCGAGCCTTCCTCATAGACGAGGCACGGCGCGGTCGAATTCAGCGTCAGCGTGCGGACGTTTTCCCACAGGCGCATGAGATATTCGAAGTCGCGCTTGATCTCGACCTTGGTGCGGTTGGCGCCGGCGGTGCGAAGGATCACGCCCATGCCCTGCGGAACCTCGAGGCTGCGGGCGATCTCCTTGAGACGCTTGCGGTCCTGCACATTGGTGATCTTGCGGGAAATGCCGCCGCCGCGCGCCGTGTTCGGCATGAGCACCGAATAGCGGCCGGCAAGCGAAAGATAGGTGGTCAGCGCCGCGCCCTTGTTGCCGCGCTCTTCCTTGGCGACCTGCACGAGCAGGATCTGGCGGCGCTTGATGACTTCCTGGATGCGGTACTGCTTGCGCGGCTTGCGCACCACGCGGTCCGGAACCTCTTCCATCGCGTCTTCCGCGCCGACGGATTCGATGACTTCCTTTTCGTCGCCGCCGTGATCGTGATCATCGTCGTCGCTGTCGTCGTCATCGCCATTGTCGTCTGCCGGTTCGCGCGGCCCGGCGGGTTCGGAAATCTCGTCCGTGTCCACGGCGGCGGCCATCGCCCCGCCGGGTGTTTCGTCGTCGCTGCCGCCTTCCGACGCCGGCGCGCTTTCGGTGGCCTCGGGCGCATCTTCGACCTTCGCCTTGGCCCGGCGGGTGCGGCGCGGCTTCTTCGCCGGCTCTTCCACGGACGGCGCGACCTCGGCCTCGGCCTCGGCAGGCGACGCCTCCGCCGCGCTTTCGGCCGCTGTCTCGGAGACTGCGGCTGCCGGTTCTGCCGGTTCTGCCGGAAGTTCCTCCGCTACGGGAGCAGCAGCCTCGACGGCGGCGGGCCCGGCCGTTTCGGCGTGAGCGCCTGCATCGTCATCGGAAACGTCCGTTCCGGTTTCCACCGGTTCGATATCGTCGTCGTGACGATGCTCTTCCGCCTCGGCCTTCAACAGGGCCTGACGATCGGCAAGCGGGATCTGGTAATAGTCGGGATGGATTTCCGCGAAGGCCAGGAAGCCGTGGCGGTTGCCGCCGTAATCGACGAAGGCCGCCTGAAGCGACGGTTCGACGCGTGTCACCTTGGCGAGATAGATATTGCCGCGGATCTGCTTCTTGTATTGGGATTCGAAGTCGAATTCTTCTATGCGGTTCCCGCGTACGACGACAACGCGCGTCTCCTCGGCGTGAGACGCGTCGATAAGCATTTTTTCTGCCATTTAGATTGTGCTCCTCGACGCAAGCGCATTCCGTCTGGCGAAAGGTCCCCCGAAAGGGACGAGCCGGAACGATAAGGGGCTGCGTCGAATAAATAAGTTCCCGCCGGGCACGGATGCGCCAGCAGCGACCAGACCGAAGCAGGGGCGAAAGCCGCCCGGCATCTGCTACCGTCTGGATAAAGCCGCTGTGACAACATCAACGTCCACGCGAAAATGCCAATGCCATAGACCTGTCCGGTCCGATGAAGTTGCCCCGGAAAGGGGCGGGCGGCGGAAAACCGCCCTGACTGTTCCGGCCACCGCCGGATTACGCGATTCAATCGGCTGGAAGAAAGCGGTTCGACGGCGGATGAAGGCCCGTTTCGGCGCCAAGTCCCGGGGAAGGTGGCGTCCCGAGGAAGGTGGCTGCCTGGTCGGACGATTCTATCCCGTCCAATCTTTCTTTCCGGACATGTTTTTATGGCCTATATGTCACAATGGCAAGGGAAAAGCCAAAGGTGTCATAATATTGATGAATTTGCTCCGATGTTTGTGGCGCGCCGGTCCGGCGACGACCGGTTAACCATAGGGGCGCATTCGCGGGCGTTGTCGCGCGTCGCGTCGCGCCATCTCCACCTTTTCGAACGGGCTTGACGTGCTGATGATATTCCCTCCGACCGGTCTTCTGCGCCGCGCCGCCGTTGCGGTCTTCGTCTGGCTGTTGTGCTGGGGAACGGTCTTTGCCGCCGCGCCGGAGGCGGACCGGCCGCTGCTGGCGTTCGCCGCGCGTGTCGCCGGCGACGATGCCCGCACGCGGCTCGTCATTGATTTCGACAGGAAGCCGGACTTCCAGGTGCATTACGTCGCCAATCCGTATCGGGTGCTGGTCGATCTGCCGGAAACCGATTTCGCGATGGAGGAAGACCAGCTGGCGGCGCGCGGCATCTTTGCCGATATACGCTACGGCACGATGGCCGCCGGTCGCTCGCGGATCGTGCTGACGGCGGAACGACCCGTAGCCGTCGCGCTCGCCGAGGTGCAGCAGGAGGATGGAGCCTCGACCTTCCGCCTGGTGATCGACGCGGCGATCGTCACCGACCAGGTCTTCCAGGAACATCTCGACAAACAGACATGGCGCAAGGCGGAGGCGGCGGCGCAGGAGACCGCGCCGCTGATGCTGCCCGCAGCCGGGGCGAATCGGGGACCCTTCGTCGTCGCCGTCGACGCCGGCCACGGCGGCATCGACAATGGCGCGACCGGCGCTTCCAGCAAGACGGTGGAAAAGGACATCACGCTGGCCTTTGCCCGCAAACTTGCCGACGCGTTGAATGCCCTTCCCGACACCCGCGCCGTCCTCACCCGCGACAAGGATGAATTCCTGTCGCTTTCCCAGCGCGTGCAGCTTGCGCGCAGCGAGGGGGCGAACCTGCTTGTCTCGGTTCACGCCGACACCCTGCGCCAGAAGGATATCCGCGGCGCGACGGTCTACACCATTTCCGACAAGGCATCGGACAGTCTCGCCGCCCGTCTTGCGGAGCGCGAGAACCTTTCGGACCAGATCGCCGGCATCTCGCTCGACAGCGAGCCGGCGGAGGTCGCCGATATCCTGATCGATCTCGCCCGCCGCGAGACGCAGGCCTTTTCCATCAGCGTCGCCCGCGAGGTGGTGCGCACCTTCGAAGGCGAGGTGCTGCTGATCAACAACCCCCATCGTCACGCCGGTTTCCGGGTGTTGACCGCGCCGGATGTGCCCTCGGTGTTGCTGGAACTCGGTTTCCTCTCGAACAAGGAGGACGAGAAGCTTCTGGTCGATCCCGACTGGCAGAAAAAGGTGGCCGGTCTCATCGCCAAGGCGGTCGAGCGCTACCGCCTGTCCGTCGTGTCGAATGGCGGCTGAGCGGGGCGGCGACGGACCTTCCCGTCTTTGCCGCGCTGTGCTGGAAAAGTGACAACCGGCGCCATTGTGCGGTGGTCAGGGGCCGACGCTTGCGCTAAGCCCTATTTTCCTCACATTCCGAACGCTAGACGGGTGTGAAAATCGATAGATGAGTCTATGACGTCGAGCGTTTCGGCGGGGCATGTCTGCCGGCTTGAGGGCAGGCCCGGCGGCAATGTTCACCATAATCACTATATTTAAGGCATCGGTACGCGGCTCATGGTCAGATTGATTGGATATTTTTTCGGGATCGGCGCAGTTTTCTTCCTCGTCGTTGCGGGGGCGGTCGCGCTTTATCTCGGAAGTGTCGCAAAGGACCTGCCCGACTACGAGGTGCTGAACAATTACGCGCCGCCGGTGACGACACGGGTCCATGCCGGCAACGGCGCGCTGATGGCCGAATATGCGCGTGAACGCCGCCTCTATCTGCCTATCCAGGCCATCCCGGATCGGGTGAAGGCCGCTTTCCTTTCGGCCGAGGACAAGAATTTCTACCAGCATCCCGGCGTCGATGTGACCGGCCTGTTCCGCGCCATCGTGGTCAATATCCAGAACATGGGTTCGGGCCGCCGCCCGGTCGGCGCTTCGACGATCACCCAGCAGGTCGCCAAGAATTTCCTCCTGACCTCCGACCAGACCATCGACCGCAAGGTCAAGGAGGCGATCCTCTCCTTCCGCATCGAACAGGCCTATTCCAAGGATCGCATCCTCGAACTCTATCTGAACGAGATCTTCTTCGGGCTGAATTCCTACGGCATCGCCGGGGCCGCGCTCACCTATTTCGACAAGTCCGTCACCGAGCTTTCGCTGGCCGAGACGGCCTATCTCGCCGCCTTGCCGAAGGGACCGTCGAACTACCATCCGTTCCGCCGTGTCGAGGCGGCGATCGAGCGCCGCAACTGGGTGATCGACCGGATGACGGAGAACGGCTACGTTTCGGCGAGCGAGGGCGCGGACGCCAAGAAACAGCCGCTCGGCGTCACCCCCCGTCATCGCGGCTCCTATCTCTTCGCATCCGAATTCTTCGCGGAGGAGGTTCGCCGCCAGATCATCGAGCGTTATGGCGACAATGCGCTTTACGAGGGCGGGCTTTCGGTGCGTACGTCGCTTGATCCCCGTCTCCAGGTGGCCGCGCGCAAGACCCTCCAGCGGGGGCTGCTGAATTACGACGAGCGGCGCGGCTTCCACGGCCCGATCGAGACGATCGAGATCGGTGGCGACTGGGGCGTGGAGCTTGCAAAGGTCAACGCCTATTCGGACGTGCCGGAATGGAAGCTCGCCGCCGTTCTTGCGGTGGACGACCGGGGGGTCGACATCGGACTCCAGCCCCGCAAGGAGGCTTCGGGCAAGGTCGTGGCGGATCGGGTGACCGGCCGCATCGACGCCAAGAACATGACCTGGGCCTACCGCTCGGCCAAGGGGGACCGCAAGACGACGAAAACGCCGGTCGGCGTGCTGAATGCCGGCGATGTGGTCTATGTCGAGCCGACGAACGACGGGGAGGGCTCCTATCGTCTGCGTCAGCCGCCGAAGGTTCAGGGCGGCCTCGTCGCCATGGACCCGCATACGGGGCGTGTCCTCGCCATGGTCGGCGGTTTTTCCTTCGCGCAGTCGGAGTTCAACCGCGCGACCCAGGCGATGCGTCAACCGGGTTCGTCTTTCAAGCCCTTCGTCTACGCCGCCGCGCTCGACAACGGCTATACGCCGGCCTCCGTGGTGATGGATGCGCCTTTCGAGATCGTTTCGGGCGGTCAGGTCTGGCGGCCGCAGAACTACGGCGGCGGCTCGGCCGGCCCCTCGACGCTGCGGCTCGGCATCGAGCGTTCGCGCAACCTCATGACGGTCCGGCTCGCCAACGACATGGGCATGAACCTCGTCGCCGAATATGCGGAGCGCTTCGGTATCTACGACAAGATGCTGCCGGTTCTCGCCATGTCGCTCGGCTCGGGCGAAACGACGGTGCTGCGGATGGTGTCGGCCTATTCCGTGCTGGCCAATGGCGGCAAGCAGATCAAGCCGTCGCTGATCGACCGCATCCAGGACCGCTACGGCAAGACGATCTTCCGCCATGAGGAGCGGGCCTGCGAGAATTGCAACGCCAACGACTGGGAGCACCAGGAAGAGCCGGTGCTGATCGACAACCGCGAACAGGTCCTCGATCCGATGACGGCCTATCAGATCACCTCCATGATGGAGGGCGCCGTCACCCGCGGTACGGCCGCCGGCAAGATCAAGGTCGATCGCCCGGTTGCCGGCAAGACCGGCACGACCAACGATGAGAAGGACGCCTGGTTCGTCGGTTATACGCCGGATCTCGTCGCGGGCCTCTATCTTGGTTTCGACAGTCCCGCGCCGCTCGGTCGCGGCGCCACGGGCGGCTCGCTCGCCGCACCGATCTTCAACGAGTTCCTGCAACTGGCGGTCGAAGGCACCAGGCCGACGAAATTCATCATCCCCGAGGGGATGAAGCTCATTCCCGTCAATCGCAAGACGGGCATGCAGGCCGAGGCGGGCGACCCGGATACGATCATGGAAGCCTTCAAGCCCGGCACCGGCCCGGCGGACATCTTCTCGGTCATCGGCGGCGACGATTACGCCACGCCGGAGGAAATCCTGCGCAATTCGCCCCAGGCCAATCAGGCGATCACCGGCGGCAGCGGCGGCCTGTTCTGACCGCTTTCCATTGTTTTGCGGGCGGACACGGGGCTTTACATCCGCGTCCGCCCTGACTATTTCACGGCCACCCGAAAATCAGCAGCGAAGAAAGCGGACATGCGAGCGGAAATCGAGAATGTCGTCGACGAAATCAAGCAGGCCATAAGCCTGCTGAGGAGGCATCTTTGACTGGGACCAGGCGATAAGACGACTGGACTGGTTGAACAACAAGGCCGAGGATCCCAACCTGTGGAACGACCCGCAGGAGGCGCAGAAGCTGATGCGCGAGCGTCAGCAGCTCGACGAGGGCATCGCCGGCGTCAAGGCGATCGAGCAGCAGCTCAGGGATAATATCGAACTCATCGGGCTCGGTGAGGAAGAGGGCGACGACGATATCGTCTCGGAAGCCGAGGAAGCGCTGAAGGCGCTCAGGACCGAGGCCGCGCGCAAGCAGGTCGAGGCCATGCTTTCCGGCGAGGCCGACGGCAACGATACCTATCTTGAAGTCCATTCCGGCGCCGGCGGCACCGAAAGCCAGGACTGGGCGAACATGCTGCTGCGCATGTACACCCGCTGGGCGGAGCGCTCCGGTTTCAAGGTGGAACTGCTGGAAGTCCACGACGGAGAAGAGGCCGGCATCAAGTCGGCGACGATCCTCGTCAAGGGGCATAACGCCTATGGCTGGCTGAAGACCGAATCGGGCGTGCACCGGCTGGTGCGTATCTCGCCCTATGACAGCAATGCCCGCCGCCACACGTCGTTTTCCTCGATCTGGATCTATCCGGTGGTCGACGATTCGATCAATGTCGAGGTTAACGAGAGCGATTGCCGCATCGATACCTACCGCTCGTCCGGCGCGGGTGGCCAGCACGTCAATACGACCGATTCGGCGGTGCGCATCACGCATATTCCGACGGGAATCGTCGTCGCCTGCCAGCAGGAACGCTCCCAGCACAAGAACCGGGCCAAGGCCTGGGACATGCTGCGCGCGCGCCTTTACGAGGCGGAACTGAAGAAGCGCGAGGAAGCGGCCAACGCCGAATCGGCCTCGAAGACCGATATCGGCTGGGGCCACCAGATTCGTTCCTATGTGCTTCAGCCGTACCAGCTCGTGAAGGACCTGCGCACCGGTGTCGAAAGCACTGCGCCGTCCGACGTTCTGGATGGAGATCTGGACGAGTTCATGGAAGCCGCCCTGGCGCATCGCGTCAACGGCGGCAGCGGCGCCGCGGTCGACGACCTGGCCTGATCTCGCTCCAGACCGAACGACAGGCGGGCGCTTCGGCGCCCGTTTGCATTTCGGGAGCGCCGGTCTCCCCGGACGGAAATCCCGTCCGTTCAGTTGGTCGCCCGCTCGACCCGGATCTCGCCGAGATCGTCGATCAGCACGGTCCAGCTTTCCGGCTCGACCGTTTGCGGATCCGTCTTGAGATAGACGGTGGCGAAGAGCCCGGCCTGCCGGGTGATGCCGGTGGAATTCTCCGGACGGATATCCGTGACATAGGGCTTCATGGCCGAAAACTCCTCCAGCACGGTGGAGGAGGTGATGGACGGCCCTTCGGGCGTCGCCTCGATCTGCTGGAGATGCACTTCAGCCGTGCCGTCCGGCTGGCGTTCGGCGATGAGCTTGTAATAGCCGCGCCGCATCGCCGATGGCTGATCGGCTTCGCTCTCGCCATCCGTCTCGTCCGGCTCCTCCCAGAAGCCGGTGCTGACGACGAAGATGACGGATGCCGGCACGGGGGAATTCTCCTGCGCCGTCGCCGGGGCGGAGAGGACGGGCAGGGCGGCAAGCGCGGCAAGCAGCAGGAGACGGATCATGGCGGAACGGACTTTCTCGTCGGGTCGGCAGGAGCGGCGGGCTGCCGCCATGGCTTCAATGATCGAATTGTTCGGCAAGAATACGATCCGACCAGGAATGATCCGGATCCGACAGGATCCGGGCTTCGGTATCGCGCGATTCGGCGATATGGACGCTGGTCACGGATTTCACTTCCGTATTGTCGGCAACGGCGTTGACCGGCCGTTTCTCCGCCTCCAGCACTTCGATGTCTACGGTCACCTTGTTGGGCAGCAGCGCGCCGCGCCAGCGGCGCGGACGGAACGGGCTGACCGGCGTCATGGCGAGCAGCGGTGCTTCCAGCGGCAGGATCGGGCCGTGCGCGGAGAGATTATAGGCGGTCGAGCCCGCGGGAGTGGCCAGCAGCAGGCCGTCGCAGATGAGTTCCTCCAGACGCACCCGCCCGTCGACGCTCACGCGCAGCTTGGCGGCCTGATAGGACTGCCGGAACACATAGATCTCGTTGATCGCCAGCGCGCGCCGCCTCTGGCCGCTGACGTCCTCCGTGATCATTTCCAGCGGACGGAACGCATTTTCGATGGACCCGGCGATGCGCTCCAGGAGGTTCGTGCTGTCATAACGGTTCATCAGGAAGCCGACGGAGCCGCGATTCATGCCGTAGACGGGCTTGCCGGAATTCATGGTGGTATGCAGCGTCTGCAGCATGAAGCCGTCGCCGCCGAGCGCCACGATGATATCGGCCTGCTCGGGATCGGCATTGCCGTAGATGCCGATCAGTTCCTGCCGGGCTTCCTGCGCTTCGTACGTCTGGGAGGCGACGAAGGAAATGGATTTGAAGTCTCGCGTCATCCCGCCGGTCCGCATCCTCTTGCAAGCGTCGCCTGTCCCGGCGGATCATGCGGAGATATTCGCCATTTGCAACAGGAACTTAGTTCCGCCCATCGGCATTCTCCCTGAAACAATAAAATTCGGGAGGGCACGATGAGCGGAGCCGGTTATCCGGGCGGGCCGTTTGGCGCTCGCGGCGACGGGCTCAGGGCGTCCCTCGTCGCGGCCATCGCCTATGATCCGATCTGTTCCGGCTCGCGGATCGAAGTTTCACTGGAGCCGCAAGCGGTTGTCCTGTCCGGTTTCGCCACGCCGGAAGCCGCGCAGAGGGCGCGGGAGATCGTTCTGTCCATCGTCGGACCGATCTCGATCTGGGATCGCATGATCTGGCTTCATCCGCCCTGAGAACGCAACCGGTGCGACGGTTTCCCTGACAGCCAAAGCGAGGCTGCCGGTTGCGATAAGTCTCTGAAACCAGGGAATTTTTGGTGCCCCCACCAGGACTCGAACCCGGGACCCCCTGATTACAAATCAGGTGCTCTACCAACTGAGCTATAAGGGCGCTCCGACAGGGAGTTATCATAAATCGGGCGGCTGTAAAGGGAAAAAGGCCGGGTCAGATGGACCAGTCGGCCGACAGCAGCGAGGCGACGGCCATTTCCTGGCAGCGTTGCATGGAGCGGGGCAGATATTTGGCGAGGTAGTCGATCAGCGCCCGCACCGCCGGCAGCATGCCGTGCCGGGACGTGAAAACCGCATGGACCGTCGCCTCGGTCGAGGACCATTCCGGCAGGACCGGCGAAAGCAGCCCGGCGCGAAAGCCCCGTTCGACGATGATGTCCGGCAACAGCGCAAGGCCGATACCGGCGACGGCGGCGCGCTCCAGAATGGTGAAATCCGAACAGGTGAGCACGGGATCGTGCGGAATGTCGCGGGCCTCGCCATCCGCGTTGACGAGCGTCCAGGTCGGCTTCGACCTGTTTTCCTGCATGGAGAGCGTGGGCAGGCGGGAGATCGCATCGAAGGTGACAGGGCCATGTCGATCGAGGAACTGCGGGCTTGCGGCCAGATAGCGGCGCGTCCCGCCAAAGCGGCGCACCACCAGCGACTGGTCCATCTCGTAGCCCTCGCGCACCCGCAGCGCGATGTCGATCCTCTCCTCGATGAGATCCACCGGCCGGCCGGTGACGATGACGGACAGCCTGACTTGCGGATGGCTCTTCATGAAGGCCGGCAGGATATCCGCCACCGCCGGCGCGAAACCCGGCGGCACGGCGATGCGGACCGTACCGGTCGGCTCGGCCTTCGCCACCGCCACCACCGCTTCGGCCGCCTCGACGCCCGCCAGCACCGCCTCGCAGCGTTCGTAGAAGGCCTGGCCGACATCCGTGATGTTCAGCTTGCGCGTGGAGCGCTCGATGAGCCGCACGCCAAGGCGCTGTTCCAGCGTCGCGATCCGCTTGCTGATCCTCGACTTCGGTATGCCGAGCGCCTTGGCCGCCGCCGTGAAGCCATGATGGCGCACCACGGCTGCATAAAGCGCAAGATCGTTGAGGTCCTGCATGTCCGGTCTCCTGTTCGGCCCGTCTCAGAGCGCCTGACAAAACCTCATGGGATCGGCTGGCCGGTTCTTCTCGTCGCCCGCCGTGTCGTCAATCCTCAGCCGATGCCTCCGGCATCGACGGCGGTCGGGTCCTTGCAGGCGAACGAAAATCCTTCGGCTATTCTCCGCCCGGAGGTTTTGTCAGCTACTCTTATTGTTTCCTGTAGGAAACGGTCAATTGGATATTTGCCGTCTTATAATGCGATTGTTTTTGTAACATATGCGGTGCACCACAACCCAAAACAGGTGCATTTCATGAAGACCCTCCATATCGATTCCGGAATTCTCGGAGAAAACTCCGTGTCCCGCCGCCTTACTGCAGCGGCGGTGGCGCAGTTGCGCGCGGAGAATTCCGAAATGACCGTCCTCTATCGGGATCTCGTCGCCCGTCCGCTTGCCCATTTGTCGGGTACGCACCTCGCTGCGGCCAACGCGCCGGCGGCGGAGGTGGACGCGGACACGGCGGCCGATGTCGCCGAAAGCCATGCCGTGCTTGAGGAGTTCCTGGCGGCGGATACGATCGTCATCGGCGCCCCCATGTATAATTTCTCCCTGCCGAGCCAGCTCAAGGCGTGGATCGACCGCATCGCCGTCGCCGGAAAGACCTTCCGCTATACGGCGGACGGGCCGGAGGGGCTGGCGAAGGGCAAGCGGGTGATCATCCTTTCCACCCGTGGCGGCCTTTACAGCGTCGGCCCGGCCTCCGCGATGGACCATCAGGAGAGCTACCTTCGCACGGTTTTCGGCTTCATCGGGATCGATGACGTGCAGATCGTGCGCGCTGAGGGGTTGAACCTGAGCGCCGATTCGAAACTGGCGGCGATTTCCGAGGCCGAGCGCGTCATCTCGGGCGCCGAACCCATGAAGCAGACCGGCTGATCGCCGGTCGGGCGGCGATGTGGCCGGACAGGCCGCTCCGTCCCGTGGGCCGATCCGCCTTGCGCGCGGGTCGTCTCAGCCGGTGGCTTCCGCCAGGAAACGGCGCGAGGCGTAAAGGGCGATCGCCGCCGCATTCGAGACGTTGAGGGACTTGATGGCGCCCGGCATGTCGAGCCGGGCGAGCGCCTTGCAGGTCGCGCGCGTCTTCTGGCGCAGGCCCTTGCCCTCCGAGCCCATGACGAGGGCGATTCGCTTGCCCGAAAGCGTGCCTTCGAGCGGCGCCGGCCCTTCCGAATCGAGCCCGACGGTCAGGAAGCCGAGCCGGTGGAGTTCCTCCAGCGCTTCGGCCAGATTGGTGATCTGGATATAGGGAATGAGTTCCAGCGCGCCGGAGGCCGTCTTGGCGAGCACGCCCGATTCGGCCGGTGAGTGGCGTTGCGTCGTGATGACCCCGCCGGCGTTGAAGGCGACAGCCGAGCGCATGATGGCGCCGACGTTGTGCGGGTCGGTCACCTGGTCGAGGACGAGGAGCAGGGGGCTGTCCTTCAGCGCCTCCAGCCGGCGAACGGGCAGGGGGCGCGTTTCCAGCATCACTCCCTGATGGATCGCCTCGGGACCGAGCGCCCGGTCGAGATCCGACGGCAAGACGCTTTCGACCGGATAGGGCAGCGTTGCGGGATCGGGCAGGCCGAGCCGCTGGGCGGCATTCAGCGTCACCGAAAGGCGGAGGATCTCGCGCTCGGGATTGTCGAGCGCCGCCCGGACCGTATGCAGCCCGTAGAGGCGCACCTCATCGGCAGCGACGGCCGGCGCCTTCCAGTTTTCTGCCTGCTTGCGGCGGCGGTCGTCCCGGGGCGTGGGAATCTCGCCGCGTTCGCGCCGCTGGTCGCGGTACGTACGGCGCAGCTTGGCGTAATGGGTGTCCTTGGCGGAGCGGCCGCCGGTCTCGTCCTTGCTCATGCAGACCTTATAACGGTCCTTGCGGGCGGCGCAAATGCCGACATGCGCCGGCGCTGTCGCCGCTTTGTGTTTTTCCCATATTTTTCCGTAGCCTCGTGTTGACAGGATGATTTCGTCCGGTCATATACCGCGCCAGATCGAAGACACCGGGGCTCACGGCAGCGGCTCTTCCGATCGATGCCTGGTCGCTTGGTCCCGACGAAATATGGAGGGATGCCCGAGTGGTTAAAGGGGACGGACTGTAAATCCGTTGGCTTCGCCTACGTTGGTTCAAATCCAACTCCCTCCACCATTTCGTCAGCAGGATCAAAGACCCGCGGGTATAGCTCAATGGTAGAGCAGCAGCCTTCCAAGCTGAATACGCGGGTTCGATTCCCGCTACCCGCTCCAACAAACTCCCTTCTTGTCGCTGCTATCCATCCCGTCGTCGGGCGATGGTTTTTCCGCAGGGGCGATGATAGGCTTTTGCGTCTATCGTCCTGATCGGTCCATGCTTGCGGAACCATTTGTCCACGCGCGGAGTTGCTGGCGATCTGACAGGAGAAACGGATGCGACAGATCGGAAACCTCTTGCTTCTCGCGGGTGCCCTCATGCTCGCCGGCTGTGTGGCGTCGACGTCCTCGCCGGTTCTGGAGCCGATCCCGGGAAGCATCACCTATAATGGCCAGCCCCGCACGAAGCTGACGAAATCCCCCGTCGGCAGCACGTTCGAGCATCGTTTCACCGCTCCTGTCGGGCGGGAGTATGTCGAGCGCTACCGGATTCGTCCGGATCGGTCGCTGGAGATCATTTCCCGGCGCCGGATTGATATCATCCCCGGTTTCTACCGCTAGAGGGCAGGGGCGCCGGTCCTGCCGGGCGGCCGTGTTTCGCCGGGGTGTCGCCCCGGGAAAGCGATTCGGAAGCGTGGTGTTTTGGAAAATCCGGCCCGACGCCACGCGTTTGCGGCGGATTTTCCCGCGCATTAAGGCTTGCGCATTCTTTTCGAAAGCCTTAAACGGCTGCCAAACCGGAAAGGCCGGTTAGCCTATTGTTCGTTCACAGGAATTAAAAGACATGGCAAAAGGTAAATTCGAGCGCACGAAGCCTCACGTAAACATCGGCACGATCGGCCACGTCGACCATGGCAAGACGTCGACGACGGCTGCGATCACGAAGTTCTTCGGCGAGTTCAAGGCGTATGAGCAGATCGACGCAGCGCCGGAAGAGAAGGCTCGCGGGATCACGATTTCGACGTCGCACGTCGAATACGAGACGCCGAACCGCCACTATGCGCATGTCGACTGCCCCGGCCACGCCGACTATGTGAAGAACATGATCACCGGCGCGGCGCAGATGGACGGCGCGATCCTGGTGGTTTCGGCCGCCGACGGCCCGATGCCGCAGACGCGCGAGCACATTCTCCTGGCCCGCCAGGTCGGCGTTCCGGCGATCGTGGTGTTCCTGAACAAGGTCGACCAGGTCGACGACGCCGAGCTTCTGGAGCTTGTCGAGCTCGAGGTTCGCGAACTGCTGTCGTCCTACGAATTCCCGGGCGACGACGTTCCGATCATCAAGGGTTCGGCGCTTGCCGCGCTTGAAGGCTCGAACAAGGAAATCGGCGAAGACGCGATCCGCGCGCTGATGGCGGCCGTCGACGAATACATCCCGACGCCGGAGCGTCCGATCGACCAGCCGTTCCTGATGCCGATCGAGGACGTGTTCTCGATCTCGGGCCGCGGCACGGTTGTGACGGGCCGCGTCGAGCGTGGCATCGTCAAGGTCGGCGAGGAAATCGAGATCGTCGGTATCCGTCCGACGACGAAGACGACCTGCACGGGCGTCGAGATGTTCCGCAAGCTGCTCGACCAGGGCCAGGCCGGCGACAACATCGGCGCGCTGCTTCGCGGCGTCGGCCGTGAAGGCGTCGAGCGCGGGCAGATCCTGTGCAAGCCGGGTTCGGTCAAGCCGCACAAGAAGTTCAAGGCGGAAGCCTACATCCTGACGAAGGAAGAAGGCGGCCGTCATACGCCGTTCTTCACGAACTACCGTCCGCAGTTCTACTTCCGCACGACGGACGTGACGGGGATCGTTACGCTTCCGGAAGGCACGGAAATGGTGATGCCGGGCGACAACGTGACGGTCGACGTGGAGCTGATCGTTCCGATCGCGATGGAAGAAAAGCTGCGCTTCGCCATCCGCGAAGGCGGCCGCACCGTCGGCGCCGGCATCGTCGCTTCGATCGTCGAGTGACGATCGAAGTGCGGTGATGCCGCACGTCTGCCGACGGAAACAGGAATGTGCAAATGGCGCGTGAGCGCGATTTGCACGCGGCGCCGGCATCGTCGCTTCGATCGTCGAGTAAGCAGCAGGCCGGCTAAGGCCGCTGTTACGAACAAGGCCCCTGCGGGAAACCGCGGGGGCTTTTTTATATTCCTTCCGGTTTCCGGGGGCCGCGAAAAGACGGGGCAGGGGAGCGCTTCCGGGTGTTGGTCCGGGCCTTTGCCGAAAGGACTGACTTATTACGGAAAATGCGCGTTTCGCACTTGCCAAGCGCCGCGGCGCGCCGTAAAGACGCCATGCCTTGGCTGGCGGCGGCGGTTCGTCTTCTCCGGTCTGGTCATAGGGGTATAGCTCAGTTGGTAGAGCGGCGGTCTCCAAAACCGCAGGTCGGGGGTTCGAGCCCCTCTGCCCCTGCCATCCGGCCGGTCAGCGCGGGAAGCGTGCAGCGGCGGTCGACGTGGCATGGCGGAAGCATCCGCCTAAATTCATGAAAAGCCCGGTTGCCCCTTGTGGAAATACGAATCGGGCTTTATGTAGGGCACAACAGACACGCGGTGCGTGGGGCTGAGATTTCAGCTTTACGCGCCGTAATGGCGTGGGCATTCAATGGCATCTAAAACGAATCCGATAGCGTTTCTCCAGCAGGTTCGCTCTGAAACGTCGAAAGTGACCTGGCCGTCGCGGCGTGAGACGATGATCTCCACCATCATGGTTCTGGTCATGGCTTTTCTCGCCGCGCTGTTTTTCTTTGCGTCGGACCAGTTGATCGGCTGGGTGATCGGGCTCGTCCTGAACGTCGGCGCGTGATTGGTTGGAGATGAACATGGCTTCGCGTTGGTACATCGTCCACGCCTATTCGAATTTCGAGAAGAAGGTCGCCGAGGATATCGAGAACAAGGCCCGCCAGAAGGGTCTCGATCATCTCTTCGAGAAGATTCTCGTTCCGACCGAGAAGGTCGTCGAGATCCGTCGCGGCCGCAAGGTGGATTCCGAGCGCAAGTTCTTCCCCGGCTACGTGCTGGTGCGGGCGAACCTGACGGATGAGGTCTATCACTTGATCAAGACCACGCCGCGCGTCACGGGTTTCCTCGGTTCGGACAACAAGCCGGTTCCGATCCCGGATTCGGAAGCCGAGCGTATCCTGTCGCAGGTCCAGGACGGCGTCGAGCGGCCGAAGCCCTCGGTCTCCTTCGAGATCGGAGAGCAGGTCCGGGTGTCCGACGGTCCCTTCGCCTCATTCAACGGCATCGTTCAGGATGTCGACGAGGAGCGTTCGCGGCTCAAGGTGGAGGTGTCGATCTTCGGTCGCGCCACGCCCGTGGAATTGGAATACAGCCAGGTCGAGAAGACCTGATCCGCTGGTGGGCGGCGCTATGGCGCCGCCGCCGGGAATTCGGCGTCTCCGGGCGCCGGTGGCGGTGATCCGCCAATCGCGTGGAAGGCCGGGCGACCTTCAAGCCGGGCGTGCCGGCCGTACCACGCAACCGCAGCCGCCGGCCTTCTGGTCGGCATCGAGGGCCGGGCGACCGGCCGCACAGTGAAAGGCAGAGAGAAATGGCTAAGAAAGTAGCAGGCCAGCTCAAGCTGCAGGTAAACGCCGGCGCGGCAAATCCGTCGCCGCCGATCGGACCTGCGCTCGGTCAGCGTGGCATCAACATCATGGAATTCTGCAAGGCGTTCAATGCCGCCACGCAGGAAATGGAAAAGGGAATGCCGATCCCGGTCGTCATCACCTATTACCAGGACAAGTCCTTCACCTTCATCATGAAGCAGCCGCCGATGACGTATCTGCTGAAGAAGGAAGCGAAGATCCAGTCCGGCTCGAAGACGCCGGGCAAGGGCGCGGCGATCGGCACGATCACCAGGGCCCAGGTCAAGACGATCGCCGAAGCAAAGATGAAGGATCTCAACGCCGCCGATATCGAAGGCGCAATGGCGATGGTCGAGGGCTCCGCCCGCGCCATGGGCCTGGAAGTGGTAGGTTGACCATGGCCAAAATCGCAAAGCGTATTCAGAAGACCCGTGAAGGCGTGGATCCGGTCAGGCTCTACGACATTTCCGAGGCTATCGCGCTCGTCAAGGAACGCGCCACCGCCAAGTTCGATGAAACCGTCGAAGTCGCCATGAACCTCGGGGTTGACCCGCGCCATGCCGACCAGATGGTTCGCGGCGTCGTCAATCTGCCGAACGGCACGGGCCGCGACGTTCGCGTCGCCGTTTTCGCCCGTGGCGCCAAGGCGGACGAAGCCAAGGCTGCCGGCGCGGATATCGTCGGTGCGGAAGACCTGCTCGAAATCGTCCAGGGCGGCAAGATCGATTTCGATCGTTGCATCGCCACGCCGGACATGATGCCGCTGGTCGGTCGTCTCGGCAAGGTTCTCGGCCCCCGCGGCATGATGCCGAACCCGAAGGTCGGCACGGTGACCATGGATGTCGCCGGCGCCGTCAAGGCGTCCAAGGGCGGCGCCGTCGAGTTCCGCGTCGAGAAGGCCGGTATCGTCCATGCGGGCGTCGGCAAGGCTTCCTTCGACGCCAAGGCGCTTGAAGAGAACATCAAGGCTTTCGCCGATGCCGTCATCAAGGCGAAGCCGACCGGCGCGAAGGGCAACTACGTCAAGCGTGTCGCCATTTCGTCCACGATGGGACCGGGCGTCAAGATCGACCTGGCGACGCTCACCGTCGCCTGATCGTGGTCCGGCCCCGACCGGAGCACGTATAGAATTCCCGGCCTTCGGGCCGGGGATTTCCGGGGCAACCCGGAACTCCTGTCCGAGATTGCAGGTGGTTATCCCTTAATCACTTTGCCTGCATGAGACGGGTAAGACCCGCAATTCAGGCGTCGGATGACGCGGAATTCGGTTCGAACCTACCTTGCCTTGTGCCGCGGCTTTGCAGAAAGCCGAGCGCGAGGGGACAGGATCCTCGAGCGTCGCTCGGGATCTTCCGATCAGGCGGATCCCTGGCGGCAAAGGCAAACCCGGCAGGTCCCCCGTGAGTTTTCACGGATCCTGCCAACTGGAGATAGGCAGTGGAAAGAGCGGAAAAACGCGAATTCGTCACGGAGCTGAACGGGGTCTTCAAGGCTTCCGGCTCGGTTGTCGTGGCCCGCTATGCCGGTATCACCGTTTCGCAGATGAACGATCTTCGTTCGAAGATGCGTGCTGCGGGCGGTACCGTCAAGGTCGCGAAGAACCGCCTGGCCAAAATCGCCCTTCAGGGTACGGAGTCGGAAGGGATGTCTGATCTCTTCCAGGGTCAGACGCTGATCGCTTACAGCGACGACCCGATCACGGCTCCCAAGGTTGCCATGGATTTCGCCAAGACCAACGACAAGCTCGTTGTTCTCGGCGGCGCCATGGGCTCGACCACGCTCGACGCGGAAGCTGTCAAGTCGCTTGCGACGCTGCCTTCGCTCGACGAGCTTCGCGCAAAGCTTCTGGGCCTGCTTGCAGCCCCGGCAACGCGCGTCGCCACGGTCACGGCCGCACCGGCAAGCCAGCTTGCCCGCGTGTTCGCAGCCTACGCCAAGAAGGACGAAGCCGCTTGAGGCGGTTTTTCGCTGTAAATCAGAAATACCAGTTCGAACCGAATATAAGGACTTAAGAAAATGGCTGATCTCGCAAAGATCGTTGAAGAACTCTCGTCGCTGACCGTTCTGGAAGCTGCTGAGCTTTCCAAGCTTCTCGAAGAGAAGTGGGGCGTTTCGGCTGCTGCTCCGGTCGCCGTTGCCGCTGCTGGCGGTGGCGCTGCTCCGGCTGCTGCCGAAGAAGAAAAGACCGAGTTCGACGTTATCCTGGTGGACGCTGGCGCCAACAAGATCAACGTCATCAAGGAAGTCCGCGCCATCACCGGTCTTGGCCTCAAGGAAGCCAAGGATCTCGTCGAAGGCGCGCCGAAGGCGGTCAAGGAAGCTGTTTCCAAGGCCGAAGCCGCTGACCTCAAGAAGAAGCTTGAGGACGCCGGCGCCAAGGTCGACGTCAAGTAATACCGGAATGCGCTGGGGGAGGGCTTCGGTCCTCTCCCTTCGACGCTTCCAGCGAACTGATTACCCAAAAGCCGCGAAAACCGGCTTTTGGGTAATGGGTTCTTCAAGAGGATGGTCTTCCGCCAGGCGAATGTGGCAATCCGGCCCGTCGCCCGGCTGGCGAGACGAGTTTGAACCAACCCATTGATCGACGGGATCGCCTGGCCAGCGAACCCCGTCCGTTGCAGGCCCGGATGCAAAAATTTGAAGGAGCGACGATGGCTCAGACCCTTTCGTTTAACGGTCGCAGGCGCGTACGCAAGTTTTTTGGTAAAATCCCCGAAGTCGCGGAGATGCCGAACCTCATCGAGGTTCAGAAGGCGTCCTACGACCAGTTCCTGATGGTTGAAGAGCCCGCCGGCGGACGTCCGGACGAGGGCCTTCAGTCGGTTTTCAAGTCGGTTTTCCCGATCACCGACTTTTCCGGCGCATCCATGCTGGAATTCGTTTCCTACGAGTTCGAACAGCCGAAGTTCGACGTCGAGGAATGCCGCCAGCGCGACCTGACCTACGCCGCTCCCCTCAAGGTGACGCTGCGCCTCATCGTGTTCGATATCGACGAGGATACGGGCGCGAAGTCCGTCAAGGACATCAAGGAGCAGAACGTCTACATGGGCGACATGCCGCTCATGACGGACAACGGCACCTTTATCGTCAATGGCACCGAGCGCGTCATCGTCTCGCAGATGCACCGTTCGCCGGGCGTTTTCTTCGATCACGACAAGGGCAAGAGCCATTCCTCCGGCAAGCTGCTCTTTGCCGCCCGCGTCATCCCCTATCGCGGCTCCTGGCTGGACATCGAGTTCGACGCCAAGGACATCGTGCATGCCCGCATCGACCGCCGCCGCAAGATCCCCGCGACGTCGCTGCTGATGGCGCTCGGCATGGACGGCGAGGAAATCCTCTCGACCTTCTATACGCAGTCGCTCTACGAGCGTGACGGCGAAGGCTGGCGCGTTCCCTTCAACGCGGATGCGCTGAAGGGCCAGAAGGCCATTTCCGATCTCATCGACGCCGACACCGGCGAAGTGGTCGTCGAATCCGGCAAGAAGCTCACGCCGCGCCTGCTGCGCCAGCTCTCCGAGAAGGGCCTGAAGGCTCTCAAGGCGACCGACGACGACCTTTACGGCAACTATCTGGCGGAAGACCTCGTCAACAGCGAGACCGGCGAGGTCTACCTCGAAGCCGGCGACGAAATCGACGAGAAGACGCTGCCGGTCATTCTGACGGGCGGCCTCACGCAGCTTCCGATCCTCGATATCGACCATATCAATATCGGCGCCTACATCCGCAACACACTTGCCGCCGACAAGAACCAGAATCGTCAGGACGCGCTGTTCGACATCTACCGCGTCATGCGTCCGGGCGAGCCGCCGACCATGGAATCGGCGGAAGCCATGTTCAACACGCTGTTCTTCGATCCGGAGCGCTACGATCTTTCGGCCGTCGGCCGGGTGAAGATGAACATGCGTCTGGATGTCGACGCCGCGGACACCGTCCGCACGCTTCGCAAGGAGGATATTCTTGCGGTCGTGCGGATGCTGGTCGACCTGCGTGACGGCAAGGGCGAGATCGACGACATCGACAACCTCGGCAACCGGCGCGTGCGTTCGGTCGGCGAGCTGATGGAAAACCAGTATCGTCTCGGCCTCCTGCGCATGGAGCGCGCGATCAAGGAACGCATGTCCTCGATCGAGATCGACACGGTCATGCCGCAGGACCTGATCAATGCGAAGCCGGCGGCCGCCGCCGTGCGGGAGTTCTTCGGCTCCTCGCAGCTTTCGCAGTTCATGGACCAGGTGAACCCGCTTTCGGAAATCACCCACAAGCGCCGTCTTTCGGCTCTCGGCCCGGGCGGTCTGACCCGTGAGCGCGCAGGCTTCGAAGTCCGCGACGTTCACCCGACCCACTACGGCCGCATTTGCCCGATCGAGACGCCGGAAGGCCCGAACATCGGCCTGATCAACTCGCTTGCAACCTTCGCCCGCGTCAACAAGTACGGCTTCATCGAAAGCCCGTACCGCAAGATCGACGAGGGCAGGGTGACGAACGACGTGGTCTATCTCTCCGCCATGGAAGAGGCCAAGTACCATGTCGCGCAGGCCAACTCGATCCTGAACGACGACGGCTCCTTCGCCGAGGAATTCGTCGTCTGCCGGCACTCCGGCGAAGTCATGCTGGCGCCGCGCGACCAGATCAACCTGATGGACGTTTCGCCGAAGCAGCTCGTTTCGGTCGCGGCGGCGCTCATTCCGTTCCTTGAGAACGACGACGCCAACCGCGCGCTCATGGGGTCGAACATGCAGCGTCAGGCCGTCCCGCTCCTGCGGGCGGAAGCCCCCTTCGTCGGCACCGGCATGGAGCCGGTCGTGGCCCGCGATTCGGGCGCGGCGATCGCCGCCCGCCGCGGCGGCGTCGTCGACCAGGTCGATGCGACCCGTATCGTTATCCGCGCCACCGAGGACCTCGACCCGTCGAAGTCCGGCGTCGATATCTATCGCTTGCAGAAGTTCCAGCGTTCCAACCAGAACACCTGCGTCAACCAGCGCCCGCTGCTCAACGTCGGCGACGTGATCAACAAGGGTGACATCATCGCGGACGGTCCGTCGACCGACCTCGGCGACCTGGCGCTCGGCCGCAACGCGCTGGTCGCGTTCATGCCGTGGAACGGCTACAACTACGAGGACTCGATCCTTCTGTCCGAGCGCATCGTGAGTGATGACGTCTTCACCTCGATCCATATCGAGGAGTTCGAGGTCATGGCCCGCGACACCAAGCTCGGACCGGAGGAAATCACGCGCGACATTCCGAACGTTTCGGAAGAAGCGCTGAAGAACCTCGATGAAGCGGGCATCGTCTATATCGGCGCGGAAGTGCAGCCGGGTGACATTCTCGTCGGCAAGATCACGCCGAAGGGCGAAAGTCCGATGACGCCGGAAGAAAAGCTTCTGCGCGCCATCTTCGGCGAAAAGGCCTCCGACGTGCGCGACACGTCCATGCGCATGCCGCCCGGCACCTTCGGCACGATCGTCGAGGTTCGCGTCTTCAACCGCCACGGCGTGGAGAAGGACGAACGCGCGATGGCGATCGAGCGCGAGGAGATCGAGCGTCTGGCGAAGGACCGGGACGACGAGCAGGCGATCCTCGACCGTAACGTCTACGGCCGTCTGATCGACATGCTGCGCGGCCATGTTGCCGTCGCCGGCCCCAAGGGCTTCAAGAAGGGCACGGAACTGTCCAACGCCGTCGTCTCCGAATATCCCCGCTCGCAGTGGTGGATGTTCGCCGTCGAGGACGAGAAGGTCCAGGGCGAGATCGAGGCGCTTCGCGGCCAGTACGACGAATCCAAGTCGCGCCTTGAGCAGCGCTTCATGGACAAGGTCGAGAAGGTCCAGCGTGGCGACGAGATGCCTCCGGGCGTCATGAAGATGGTCAAGGTCTTCGTTGCCGTCAAACGCAAGATCCAGCCCGGCGACAAGATGGCCGGCCGTCACGGCAACAAGGGCGTCGTCTCCCGCATCGTTCCGGTCGAGGACATGCCGTTCCTTGAAGACGGCACCCATGTCGATGTCGTTCTCAATCCGCTCGGCGTGCCGTCACGCATGAACGTCGGCCAGATTCTGGAGACGCACCTCGGCTGGGCCTGCGCCGGCATGGGCAGGCAGATCGGCGAGATGCTCGACGCCTATAAGGCGGGTGGCGACATCAAGCCGCTGCGCGAGACGCTGGATCACGTCATGGGTTCGGGCGCCAAGGGCGAGCCGATCAAGGACTATGACGACGACTCCATCCTTCGCCTTGCGGAACAGACCCGCGGCGGCGTTTCGATCGCCACTCCGGTCTTCGACGGCGCCATCGAGAAGGACGTCAACGAGATGCTCGAGATCGCCGGCCTCAATGTCACCGGCCAGTCGACGCTCTATGACGGCCGCACCGGCGACGCCTTCGACCGCCAGGTCACGGTCGGCTACATCTACATGCTGAAGCTGAACCACCTCGTGGACGACAAGATCCATGCCCGTTCGATCGGTCCCTACTCGCTCGTTACCCAGCAGCCGCTGGGCGGCAAGGCGCAGTTCGGCGGCCAGCGCTTCGGGGAAATGGAGGTCTGGGCGCTCGAAGCCTACGGCGCCGCCTACACGTTGCAGGAAATGCTGACCGTGAAGTCGGACGACGTGGCGGGCCGCACCAAGGTCTATGAGGCGATCGTTCGTGGCGACGACACGTTCGAGGCGGGCATTCCGGAGAGCTTCAACGTTCTCGTCAAGGAAATGCGCTCCCTCGGCCTGTCGGTCGAACTCGAGAACTCCAAGGTCGACCAGGCGGCGGAAGCCGGCCAGCTTCCCGACGCGGCGGAATAAGCCTGACTAGGGTGCGCGCCCGAAAGGCGCGCACCGTTTCCGCCTCCGCCAGATCATCGGCGCGGGGCGGCTCATCCGTTTCAGGCAGCCTTGCGGCACCCGGGTATCGCCGCAATCGCTTGCTAGGAGCAATTCCAGGAAAAGTGCGTAGCGGTTTTCCGTCCGGAATTGCGTCAGACAAAAGAGGGCTTAGGCCCACGAAGGAGATAGGCATGAACCAAGAGGTCATGAACCTTTTCAACCCGCAGGTGCCTGCGCAGACGTTCGATTCCATCCGGATCTCGATCGCGTCTCCCGAGAAGATTCTTTCCTGGTCCTATGGTGAGATCAAGAAGCCGGAGACGATCAACTACCGCACGTTCAAGCCGGAACGCGACGGTCTCTTCTGCGCCCGCATCTTCGGCCCGATCAAGGACTACGAGTGCCTGTGCGGCAAGTACAAGCGCATGAAGTACAAGGGCATCATCTGCGAAAAGTGCGGCGTCGAAGTCACGCTGTCGCGCGTTCGCCGCGAGCGCATGGGCCATATCGAACTGGCCGCGCCCGTCGCCCATATCTGGTTCCTGAAGTCGCTGCCGTCGCGCATCGCGACGCTGCTCGACATGACGCTGAAGGATGTCGAGCGGGTTCTCTATTTCGAGAACTACATCGTCACGGAGCCGGGCCTGACCGCGCTCAAGGAGAACCAGCTTCTCTCCGAAGAAGAATATATGATCGCCGTCGACGAATACGGCGAGGACCAGTTCACGGCGATGATCGGCGCCGAGGCCATCTATGAGATGCTGGCCTCGATGCAGCTCGACAAGATCGCCGGCGATCTGCGTGCGGAGCTTGCCGACACGACGTCCGAACTGAAGCAGAAGAAGCTGATGAAGCGGCTGAAGATCGTCGAGAACTTCATCGATTCCGGCAATCGTCCCGAGTGGATGATCATGAAGGTCGTTCCGGTGATCCCGCCGGACCTGCGCCCGCTGGTTCCCCTGGACGGCGGCCGCTTCGCCACGTCGGACCTCAACGATCTCTACCGCCGCGTCATCAACCGCAACAATCGTCTGAAGCGGCTGATCGAACTGCGCGCGCCGGGCATCATCATCCGCAACGAGAAGCGCATGCTTCAGGAATCGGTTGATGCGCTCTTCGACAACGGCCGCCGCGGCCGCGTCATCACCGGCGCCAACAAGCGCCCGCTGAAGTCGTTGTCCGATATGCTCAAGGGCAAGCAGGGCCGCTTCCGCCAGAACCTGCTCGGCAAGCGCGTCGATTACTCCGGCCGTTCGGTCATCGTGACCGGTCCCGAGCTGAAGCTGCATCAGTGCGGCCTGCCCAAGAAGATGGCGCTCGAGCTGTTCAAGCCGTTCATCTACGCCCGCCTCGACGCGAAGGGTTTCTCCTCGACCGTCAAGCAGGCCAAGAAGCTGGTCGAGAAGGAAAAGCCGGAAGTCTGGGATATCCTCGACGAGGTGATCCGGGAACATCCGGTGCTGCTCAACCGTGCGCCGACGCTGCACCGCCTGGGCATCCAGGCCTTCGAACCGATCCTGGTGGAAGGCAAGGCGATCCAGCTGCACCCGCTCGTCTGCACGGCCTTCAACGCCGACTTCGACGGCGACCAGATGGCCGTTCACGTTCCGCTTTCGCTGGAAGCGCAGCTTGAAGCCCGCGTGCTGATGATGTCGACGAACAACATCCTGCATCCGGCGAACGGCGCACCGATCATCGTGCCGTCGCAGGACATGGTGCTCGGCCTCTACTACCTGTCGATCATGAACCAGAACGAGCCAGGCGAGGGCATGGCCTTCTCCGACATGGGCGAATTGCACCACGCGCTGGAAAACAAGATCGTCACGCTGCATTCGAAGATCAAGGGCCGCTACAAGACCGTGGACGCCGAGGGCAAGCCCGTTTCCGGCATCTACGAGACGACGCCCGGCCGCATGATCATCGGCGAGCTTCTGCCGCGCGACCCGAACGTTCCGTTCGATGTCTGCAACCAGGAGATGACCAAGAAGAACATCTCCAAGATGATCGACACGGTCTACCGCCATTGCGGCCAGAAGGACACGGTCATCTTCTGCGACCGCATCATGCAGCTCGGCTTCACCAATGCCTGCAAGGCCGGCATCTCCTTCGGCAAGGATGACATGGTCATTCCGGACGCCAAGGCGAAGATCGTCGGGGATACCGAAAATCTGGTGAAGGAATACGAGCAGCAGTACAACGACGGCCTGATCACCCAGGGCGAGAAGTACAACAAGGTCGTCGACGCCTGGGGCAAGGCCACCGAGAAGGTCGCGGAAGAAATGATGGCCCGCATCAAGGCCGTCGAATTCGACCCCGAGACCGGCCGCCAGAAGCCGATGAACTCGATCTATATGATGTCGCACTCCGGCGCCCGCGGTTCTCCGAACCAGATGCGCCAGCTCGGCGGCATGCGCGGCCTGATGGCCAAGCCCTCGGGCGAGATCATCGAGACGCCGATCATCTCGAACTTCAAGGAAGGCCTGACCGTGAACGAGTACTTCAACTCGACGCACGGCGCCCGCAAGGGTCTGGCGGACACCGCCTTGAAGACTGCGAACTCGGGTTACCTGACCCGCCGTCTCGTCGACGTCGCGCAGGACTGCATCGTCACGCATGTCGATTGCGGCACCGAGCGGGGCCTCACCATGACGGCGATCGTCGACGCCGGCCAGGTGGTGGCGTCGATCGGCCAGCGCGTGCTCGGCCGTACGGCTCTCGACGACATCCTGCATCCGATTTCGGGCGAGCTGATCGCTCCGGCCGGCAAGATGATCGAAGAGGCGCAGGTCGTCGAAATCGAGAAGGCCGGCATCCAGTCGGTCCGGATCCGTTCGGCGCTGACCTGCGAGATCCAGACGGGCGTTTGCGGCGTCTGCTACGGCCGCGACCTTGCGCGCGGCACGCCGGTCAATATCGGCGAGGCTGTCGGCGTCATCGCCGCGCAGTCCATCGGCGAGCCGGGCACCCAGCTCACCATGCGCACCTTCCACCTGGGCGGCACGGCGACCGTGGTCGACCAGTCGTTCCTGGAAGCCTCCTACGAGGGGACGGTGCAGATCAAGAACCGCAACATGCTGCGCAACTCCGACGGCGTGCTCGTGGCGATGGGCCGTAACATGGCGGTCCAGATCCTCGACGAGCGTGGCGTGGAGCGGTCCTCGCAGCGCGTCGCCTATGGTTCGAAGATCTTCGTCGACGACGGCGATACGGTGAAGCGCGGCCAGCGACTGGCCGAGTGGGACCCCTATACCCGCCCGATGATGACGGAAGTGGAAGGCACCGTGGAATTCGAGGACGTCGTCGACGGTATCTCGGTTCTGGAGACCACGGACGAATCCACCGGCATCACCAAGCGTTCGGTCATCGACTGGCGCTCGACGCCGCGCGGCGCCGATCTCAAGCCGGCGATCGTCATCAAGGACAAGAGCGGCGCGGTCGCCAAGCTGGCGCGTGGCGGTGAAGCCCGCTTCCTGCTGTCGGTCGACGCCATTCTGTCGGTCGAGCCGGGCCACAAGGTCTCGCAGGGCGACGTGCTGGCCCGTTCGCCGCTGGAAAGCGCCAAGACCAAGGACATCACCGGCGGTCTGCCGCGTGTTGCCGAACTGTTCGAGGCACGCCGTCCGAAGGATCATGCGGTCATCGCCGAAATCGATGGCACGGTTCGCTTCGGTCGCGACTACAAGAACAAGCGGCGTATCGCGATCGAGCCGGCGGAAGACGGTGTCGAACCGGTCGAGTACCTGATTCCGAAGGGCAAGCCCTTCCATCTTCAGGACGGCGACTACATCGAGAAGGGCGACTATATCCTCGACGGCAACCCCGCGCCGCACGACATCCTGGCGATCAAGGGCGTGGAAGCGCTGGCTTCCTACCTCGTCAACGAGATCCAGGAAGTCTACCGGTTGCAGGGCGTGGTGATCAACGACAAGCACATCGAGGTGATCGTTCGCCAGATGTTGCAGAAGGTCGAGATCACGGATGCCGGCGATTCGACGTATATCGTCGGCGACAATGTCGACCGCATCGAACTGGATGACGTCAACGACGCTCTGATCGAGGAAGGCAAGAAGCCGGCCGTCGGCGATCCCGTCCTGCTCGGCATCACGAAGGCATCGCTCCAGACCCCGTCGTTCATCTCGGCGGCGTCCTTCCAGGAGACCACGAAGGTTCTCACGGAAGCTGCGATTGCCGGCAAGACCGACGGTCTTCAGGGCCTCAAGGAGAACGTCATCGTCGGCCGCCTGATTCCGGCCGGAACCGGTGGCACCATGACCCAGATCCGCCGGATCGCCACGGCGCGCGACGAGATGATCCTCGACGAGCGCCGCAAGTCGACCGGCGCGGGCGTCGCCACCCCGATGCTGGCGGAACTGGCCGGCAGCGAGAATGCGCCGGCCGAATAGGCCGGAGCGATCTTCCGACAAATGAAAAAGCCGCCCGACAAAACCGGGCGGCTCAGACTGCTGACAAACCCCTAGCTTTGGCTAGGGGTTTTTGATTCACTGGGTCATGTTGAAGAAACCCAGCCCCGCACAGACCGCTCTCGAGATGGTGACACTCGATGGTTTGGTGCCGAAGGATCATCTGCTTCGCAAGATCGACGCGGTGATCGATTTTTCGTTCATTCATGATCGGGTTGCGGGGCTCTATTGCGCCGACAATGGTCGTCCGCCGCTCGATCCGACCTTGATGTTCAAGGCTTTGTTCATCGGCTATTTGTTTGGCATCCGCTCGGAGCGCCAGTTGGTGCGCGAGATCGAGGTCAATGTTGCCTATCGCTGGTTTCTGCGCATGAAGTTGACGGATCGGGTGTTCGACGCCTCGACCCTGTCGCAAAACCGTCGCCGCCGCTTCAACGACACGGATGTGGTGCAGGACTTCTTCGATCACATCGTCGAACAGGCGATCCGCCACGGGCTGGTGGATGGCCAGGTGCTTTATACGGATTCGACCCATCTGAAGGTGAATGCCAACAAGGGCAAATATGATCTGCAGATAATCGAAAAGTCTTGCTCGGACTATTGGGCCGATCTTGACCGGGCGATCGAGGCCGAGCGGGCGCTGCATGGCCAAAAGCCGTTGAAGGAGAAGGAGCGCGAAGCTGAGGTCAAGGAAACCAAGGTGTCGCGCACTGATCCCGATGCCGGCTACATGGTGCGCGAGGGCAAGCCGAAAGGGTTTTTCTACCTCGATCACCGCACCGTCGATGGCCGCCATGCGATCATCACCGACACATATGTCACGCCAGCCAATGTGCATGACTCGATCGTCTATCTCGACCGGCTGGACCGACAGCGCCAACGCTTCGCCTTCGATGTTCAGGCCGTCGGGCTTGATGCAGGCTATGCCACGTCCGGCATTGCCAAGGGGCTGGAGGATCGCGCTATCCTTGGCGTCACCGGCTACCGTAACCCGACGCCACCGCGTCCCGGCATGATGCGCAAATCAAAGTTCGTCTATGAGGGTCAGCAAGATGGCTATGTCTGCCCACAAGGTCAGTTGCTCCCCTACGCCACCACCGACCGCAACGGCTATCGCCACTATCGCTCAGACCCAAAGATCTGCCGCGATTGCCCGCTGCTCGCCTCCTGCACCTCAAACGCCGCCGCAACCCGCACCATTACCCGCCATGTATGGTCTGACGCCCGCGAGCGCACTGATGCGCATCGGCTGACACCTTGGGGCAAGGCGATCTACAAACGCAGAAAAGAGACGGTGGAACGCTCCTTTGCCGATGCCAAGCAGCTTCACGGGCATCGCTATGCCCGTTTCCGAAGTCTGACCCGGGTCGCGTGCCAGTGCCTGCTGGCCGCCGCCGCTCAGAACATCAAGAAAATCGCCCTGGCGCTCACCAAAGCACCGAAGCCCGGCCTCGCTTGAGGCCCAAACCATCTGCCATCCAAAAACAGCACGACATTCCACTCAAGAATATCAGCCTAAAACAAAACCCCGCCAAACATGACGGGGTTTGTCAGCAGTCTGAGCCGCCCGACAAAACCGGGCGGCTTTTTGTTTATGCGTGCGCTCGATGCCGGCGGGGCGGAGAGCTCGGGGAGCCGGGGGAGGCCGTCATCACGCGAAGCGGATGATCGCCACTTCGCCTTCGAGCGCGCCGCGATAGGCCGAGGCATGGGGCTCGTCTTCCGGCACTTCGGTGAGCGTGCCGATCTGGTCGAGGTCGGCTTCGAGGAAACCTTCCTCGGAGAGCGCGTTCAGCGCCTCGCGTACGGCGGTGTCGTCGTCAGGGGCGCTCAGCATGACATGGATATCGATGCCTTCCTCGTCCCCGTCGCGTTCATAGGCCTTGCCGATGATGATGAAGACCATCGGCTCGTCGGACGTGCTGTTGTCATTATGGGCATTGGCCGCCATGGGCGTCTCCTTCGGGGCAGAATTTACGGGTCTCTATACAGGGCAGGGGAGGCCAACCCAACCGATAAATTTCCGCGGAGCTTTCCGGCCGTCGGGGAATCGTTGCCCGGCCCATGCATCCCGATTGATTCTGTCTATACGGCCTGTTAAGATTTCGATGTTCCGACGGAGTGTCGGCGATGCGGTATCCGGCGTCGAACAGGGGGCTGAAAGCCCTACGCCTCAGGGCGTCCGGCCGGATGCGAGCAAGTTTCTTTCGTCGCTCCCCTTGACGTTTAACCCTTAAGCCAGTAGACCGCACGCCATCAGAGCCTATGTGAGGCTGGCTGGTTCGGAACGACTCGTTCTGGAGTTCGCCTCAAACAGGGTTCGACGCACGTTGGAAACATGACTGCTGCACGCATGACGCGGTTGATGTCGCGTCCTCTGCCTAATCGGGCCATTCGCCGTGTGCGGATCGGCCTCGTTTTGCGCATGGAGACGAGCGTGTCGCAGTTGCCGGTGACGGCATACATTCGCCCGCAAGGGTAACGAGACAAGATTTACCAAGGGATGGTTCTATGCCTACCGTAAACCAGTTGATCCGCAAGCCGCGCCAGGCGCAGGTAAAGCGCAACAAGGTTCCTGCCCTGCAGGAAAACCCGCAGAAGCGCGGCGTTTGCACCCGCGTCTACACGACGACCCCGAAGAAGCCGAACTCGGCCCTGCGCAAGGTCGCAAAGATCCGTCTGACCAATGGTTTCGAAGTCATCGGTTACATCCCGGGTGAAGGCCACAACCTTCAGGAGCACTCCGTGGTGATGATCCGCGGCGGCCGCGTCAAGGACCTTCCGGGTGTCCGTTATCATATCATCCGTGGCGTCCTCGATACGCAGGGTGTGAAGAACCGCAAGCAGCGCCGCTCCAAGTACGGTGCGAAGCGTCCGAAGTAATATTGTAACCGGCGCCATTCCGCCGGCCAGTCCATTCAAGTGAGAGACGATTAATATGTCCCGTCGCCATAGAGCAGAAAAGCGCGAGATCAATCCGGACCCGAAGTTCGGCGACCTCGTAGTCACCAAGTTCATGAACGCCATCATGCTGGACGGCAAGAAGTCCGTCGCCGAGTCGATCGTCTACGGCGCTTTCGACGTCGTGCAGGGCAAGGCGAAGCAGGATCCGCTCGGGGTGTTTCACTCTGCTCTCGACAACGTCGCACCGCATGTCGAAGTGCGCTCGCGTCGTGTCGGCGGCGCCACCTATCAGGTTCCGGTCGATGTTCGTCCCGAGCGTCGTCAGGCCCTCGCCATCCGCTGGCTGATCGCGGCTGCGCGCAAGCGTAACGAAACAACCATGGTCGAGCGCCTTTCCGGCGAACTCATGGATGCGTCGAACAATCGCGGCAGCGCGGTCAAGAAGCGGGAAGACACGCACAAGATGGCTGACGCCAACCGTGCGTTCTCGCATTACCGCTGGTAACCGAAACTAGACGTCTCGAAAGGAGTCCCTTCATGACTCGCGAATACAAGATCGAAGACTACCGAAATTTCGGTATCATGGCGCATATCGACGCCGGCAAGACCACGACGACCGAGCGTATCCTCTATTACACCGGCAAGTCCCACAAGATGGGCGAGACGCATGACGGTGCGGCCACCATGGACTGGATGGCGCAGGAGCAGGAACGCGGCATCACGATCACGTCGGCCGCCACCACGACCTTCTGGAAGGGCCGTGACGGCAGGATGCGCCGTTTCAACATCATCGACACCCCCGGCCACGTCGACTTCACGATTGAAGTCGAACGCAGCCTGCGTGTTCTCGACGGCGCGATCGCGCTGCTCGATTCGAACGCCGGCGTGGAGCCCCAGACGGAAACCGTCTGGCGTCAGGCCGAGAAGTATCATGTTCCGCGCATGATCTTCTGCAACAAGATGGACAAGACGGGCGCCGATTTCTTCCGCTGCCTCAGCATGATCAAGTCGCGTCTCGGTGCGATTCCGGTCGCCATGCAGCTGCCGATCGGCGCTGAAAGCGAATTCAAGGGCGTCGTCGATCTCATCGAGATGAACGCACTCATCTGGCACGACGAAGCGCTCGGCTCGCAGTGGGACGTTGTCGATATCCCGGAAGACATGAAGGCGCTTGCCGAGGAATACCGCGAGAAGCTGATCGAGACCGTCGTCGAGTTGGACGAGGCCGCGATGGAGGCCTATCTGGAAGGCAACTATCCGGATAACGACAAGATTCGCGAACTTGTCCGCCGCGGCACGATCGACGTGAAGTTCCATCCGGTTTATTGCGGTACGGCCTTCAAGAACAAGGGCGTCCAGCCGCTTCTCGATGCGGTTGTCGACTTCCTGCCGTCGCCGGCCGATATCCCTGCGATCAAGGGCATCGACGTCAAGACGGAAGCCGAGATCGAGCGTCATCCGGACGACAACGAGCCGGTTTCCCTGCTCGCCTTCAAGATCATGAACGACCCCTTCGTCGGTTCGCTCACCTTCTGCCGCATCTATTCCGGCAAGCTCGAAAAGGGCTCGTCGCTGATGAACACGGTGAAGGAGAAGCGCGAGCGCGTCGGCCGCATGCTGCAGATGCACTCGTCCTCGCGCGAGGATATCGAGGAAGCCTTCGCCGGCGACATCGTCGCTCTTGCGGGCCTCAAGGAAACCACCACGGGCGACACGCTCTGCGATCCGCTGAAGCCGGTCATCCTCGAGCGCATGGAATTCCCCGAGCCGGTCATCCAGATCGCGATCGAGCCGAAGTCCAAGGGCGACCAGGAAAAGATGGGCCTCGCGCTCAACCGCCTGGCAGCCGAAGACCCGTCGTTCCGCGTCAAGACCGACGAGGAATCCGGCCAGACGATCATCGCCGGCATGGGCGAGCTTCATCTCGACATTCTCGTCGACCGCATGCGTCGCGAGTTCAAGGTCGAGGCGAACATCGGCGCGCCGCAGGTCGCCTATCGCGAAACGATCACGCGGAACTGCGAAGAAGACTATACGCACAAGAAGCAGACCGGCGGTACCGGACAGTTCGCGCGCGTCAAGATCATCTTCGAACCGAACCCGGAAGGTGAAGACTTCAAGTTCGAGTCCAAGATCGTCGGCGGCGCTATTCCGAAGGAATACATTCCCGGTGTCCAGAAGGGCATCGAAAGTGTCCTGTCTTCGGGTCCGCTGGCCGGCTTCCCGATGCTCGGCGTCAAGGCGACGCTCATCGACGGTGCCTTCCACGACGTCGACTCCTCGGTGCTCGCGTTTGAAATCGCCTCCCGCGCCTGCTTCCGTGAAGCGGCGAAGAAGGCCGGCGCGCAGCTCCTCGAGCCGATGATGAAGGTCGAGGTGGTAACGCCGGAAGATTACGTCGGCGACGTTATCGGCGACCTGAACTCGCGTCGCGGCCAGATCCAGGGCCAGGAAAGCCGCGGCATTGCCGTGGTCATCTCCGCCCATGTGCCGCTGGCGAACATGTTCAAGTATGTCGACAGCCTGCGCTCGATGTCGCAGGGGCGCGCCCAGTATTCGATGGTCTTCGACCATTACGCGCCGGTCCCGACGAACGTCGCGGCGGAAATCCAGGCAAAGTACTCCGGTCAGAAGTGACCGGGGTGCAGCCCGAACAAGGTTGAATGAATTCCCGCGAGCGGGACAAGCAACGGAGAGCCGGAAATGGCAAAAGGTAAATTCGAGCGCACGAAGCCTCACGTAAACATCGGCACGATCGGCCACGTCGACCATGGCAAGACGTCGACGACGGCTGCGATCACGAAGTTCTTCGGCGAGTTCAAGGCGTATGAGCAGATCGACGCAGCGCCGGAAGAGAAGGCTCGCGGGATCACGATTTCGACGTCGCACGTCGAATACGAGACGCCGAACCGCCACTATGCGCATGTCGACTGCCCCGGCCACGCCGACTATGTGAAGAACATGATCACCGGCGCGGCGCAGATGGACGGCGCGATCCTGGTGGTTTCGGCCGCCGACGGCCCGATGCCGCAGACGCGCGAGCACATTCTCCTGGCCCGCCAGGTCGGCGTTCCGGCGATCGTGGTGTTCCTGAACAAGGTCGACCAGGTCGACGACGCCGAGCTTCTGGAGCTTGTCGAGCTCGAGGTTCGCGAACTGCTGTCGTCCTACGAATTCCCGGGCGACGACGTTCCGATCATCAAGGGTTCGGCGCTTGCCGCGCTTGAAGGCTCGAACAAGGAAATCGGCGAAGACGCGATCCGCGCGCTGATGGCGGCCGTCGACGAATACATCCCGACGCCGGAGCGTCCGATCGACCAGCCGTTCCTGATGCCGATCGAGGACGTGTTCTCGATCTCGGGCCGCGGCACGGTTGTGACGGGCCGCGTCGAGCGTGGCATCGTCAAGGTCGGCGAGGAAATCGAGATCGTCGGTATCCGTCCGACGACGAAGACGACCTGCACGGGCGTCGAGATGTTCCGCAAGCTGCTCGACCAGGGCCAGGCCGGCGACAACATCGGCGCGCTGCTTCGCGGCGTCGGCCGTGAAGGCGTCGAGCGCGGGCAGATCCTGTGCAAGCCGGGTTCGGTCAAGCCGCACAAGAAGTTCAAGGCGGAAGCCTACATCCTGACGAAGGAAGAAGGCGGCCGTCATACGCCGTTCTTCACGAACTACCGTCCGCAGTTCTACTTCCGCACGACGGACGTGACGGGGATCGTTACGCTTCCGGAAGGCACGGAAATGGTGATGCCGGGCGACAACGTGACGGTCGACGTGGAGCTGATCGTTCCGATCGCGATGGAAGAAAAGCTGCGCTTCGCCATCCGCGAAGGCGGCCGCACCGTCGGCGCCGGCATCGTCGCTTCGATCGTCGAGTAAGCAGCAGGCCGACTAAGGCCGCTGTTAAGGGCAGGGACGGGGCAACCCGTCCCTCCGATCTTTGAAAAGATGGCGGATTGGTCGAACATCAATTGAGTTTCCACGCGCATTCCGTTATGGGAAGCGCCAGAATCACGAATAAGGACAAGTCGTAATGAACGGCCAGAACATCCGCATCCGCCTCAAGGCGTTTGACCACCGGATTCTTGACGCCTCCACGCGTGAAATCGTGTCGACGGCGAAGCGCACCGGCGCCAGCGTCCGCGGCCCCGTGCCGCTGCCGACGCGAATTGAAAAGTTCACGGTCAACCGGTCGCCCCACGTCGACAAGAAGAGCCGTGAACAGTTCGAGATGCGCACGCACAAGCGCCTGCTCGACATCGTAGATCCGACCCCGCAGACCGTCGACGCCCTGATGAAGCTCGACCTTGCGGCCGGTGTAGACGTAGAGATCAAACTCTAAGTCCGGCGAAAGCCGAAATAACAAGGAAGGTACGTGGCGTTAAGCCGACGTCTTCCAAAAACGGGAAACCCGGAGGCTTCTTGCCGACGTGGAATCCTTAAACCAGAGGCATGACGGGCTCCCGGCATCGACGGGATCTCCGGCAGGACTTCTAAGAGGATTGAACCATGCGTTCAGGTGTTATTGCACAGAAAGTAGGAATGACCCGCGTCTACAACGACGCAGGAGAACACATTCCCGTAACGGTTTTGCGACTGGACAACTGCCAGGTTCTGGCCCAGCGCACCGAGGAAAAGAACGGTTACACGGCCGTTCAGCTCGGCGCCGGCTCGTCCAAGGTCAAGAACACGGCGAAGGCCCTTCGCGGCCAGTTCGCCGCCGCCAGCGTCGAGCCCAAGGCGAAGATCGTTGAATTCCGCGTGTCTTCGGACAACCTCATCGAGGTCGGTTCGGAGCTGACCGCCGGCCATTTCATCGCCGGTCAGTATGTTGACGTCACGGGCACGACGATCGGTAAGGGCTTCGCCGGCGCCATGAAGCGTCACAATTTCGGCGGCCTGCACGCGTCTCACGGCGTTTCCATCTCGCACCGTTCGCATGGTTCGACCGGCTCCAACCAGGATCCGGGTCGTGTCTGGAAGGGCAAGCGCATGGCCGGCCATATGGGCCAGACCCGCGTCACCACCCAGAATCTCGAAGTCGTGTCCACTGACGAGGAGCGTGGTCTCATTCTCGTCAAGGGCGCGGTTCCCGGTTCCAAGGGTTCCTGGATCGTCGTTCGCGACGCCATCAAGTCCGGCATTCCCGCCGACGCTCCGCGTCCGGCTGGCGTCCGTGCCGCAGCCAAGTAAGGGAGCCTGATCATGGATCTCAAAGTCACGACCCTCGAGGGGAAGGACGCCGGCAAGGTCTCCCTTTCCGACGCGATTTTCGGCCTGGAGCCGCGCGAAGACATCATTGCCCGCGTTGTGCGCTGGCAGCTCGCCAAGAAGCAGCAGGGCACCCACAAGTCCAAGGGCCGTTCGGAAATCTCCCGGACCGGCGCGAAGATGTACAAGCAGAAGGGCACCGGCCGCGCCCGGCACCATTCCGCTCGCGCTCCGCAGTTCCGCGGCGGTGGCACCGCACACGGTCCGGTCGTCCGCAGCCACGCGCACGATCTGCCCAAGCAGGTTCGCGCGCTCGGCCTGCGCCACGCGCTTTCGGCCAAGCTGAAGGCTGACGAGCTGATCATCGTCGACGATCTCGTCGCCAGCGAAGCCAAGACCAAGGCGCTTGTCGGCACCTTCGCGTCGCTCGGCCTCACGAACGCTCTTTTCATCGGCGGCGCCGAACTGGATGGCAACTTCCAGCTCGCAGCCCGGAACATCCCGAACGTGGACGTTCTGCCGATCCAGGGCATCAATGTTTACGATATCCTGCGCCGCGGCAAGCTCGTGCTGTCCAAGGCGGCTGTAGAGGCTCTGGAGGAGCGGTTCAAATGACGGATCTTCGCCACTACGATGTGATCGTCTCACCGGCGATCACCGAAAAGTCGACGCTGGTCTCCGAACAGAACCAGGTCATCTTCAACGTCGCCAAGCGCGCTTCCAAGCCGGAAATCAAGGCTGCGGTGGAAGCTCTCTTCGGCGTCAAGGTCACGGCCGTCAACACGCTGCTCCGCAAGGGCAAGGTCAAGCGTTTCCGCGGCTTCTCCGGCCGGCAGGCAGATGTCAAGAAGGCGATCGTCACCCTTGCTGACGGTCAGACCATCGACGTCTCCACCGGACTCTGATCAGGCCAGCCGGCGAAAGACCGAAAGGGAACAAGAAAATGGCATTGAGACATTTCAATCCGACCTCTCCGAGCCAGCGTCAGCTGGTCATCGTCGACCGGTCGAGCCTCCACAAGGGCAAGCCCGTCAAGGCCCTGACCGAAGGCCTGTCGTCCAAGGGCGGACGCAACAACATGGGTCGCATGACCGTTCGCTTCCGTGGCGGCGGGCACAAGCGGACCTATCGCCTGATCGACTTCAAGCGTCGCAAGTTCGGCGTCGAAGGCACGATCGAGCGGCTTGAGTACGACCCGAACCGCAGCGCCTTCATCGCGCTCGTCACCTATGCCGACGGCGAACAGGCCTATATCCTGGCGCCGCAGCGCGTGGCGGCCGGTGACAAGGTGATCGCATCCGACAAGGCGGTCGACGTCAAGCCGGGCAACGCGATGCCGCTGCAATACGTCCCGGTCGGCTCGATCGTTCACAACGTCGAGATGAAGCCGGGCAAGGGCGGCCAGATCGCCCGTTCGGCCGGCACCTTCGTCCAGCTCGTCGGTCGTGACCAGGGGATGGCGATCCTTCGCCTGAACTCGGGTGAGCAGCGTCTGGTTCACAGCGCTTGCCTTGCGACGATCGGCGCGGTATCGAACCCGGAACACGGCAATATCAACGATGGCAAGGCCGGTCGTTCGCGCTGGCGCGGCAAGCGTCCGCATGTTCGCGGCGTCGTCATGAACCCGGTCGACCACCCGCACGGCGGTGGTGAAGGCCGCACCTCGGGCGGCCGCCATCCGGTCACCCCCTGGGGCAAGCCGACCAAGGGCAAGCGCACCCGTTCGAACAAGTCGACCGACAAGTTCATCATGCGTTCGCGCCATCAGCGTAAGAAATAAGAGAGGTAGTCAGGAATGGCTCGTTCAGTATGGAAAGGCCCGTTTGTTGACGGCTATCTTCTCAAGAAGGCTGAGAAGGTTCGCGAAGGCGGTCGCAACGAGGTTATCAAGACCTGGAGCCGTCGCTCCACGATCCTGCCGCAGTTCGTAGGTCTCACCTTCGGCGTCTACAACGGCAGCAAGCACATCCCGGTGGCCGTCAACGAAGACATGATCGGCCACAAGCTAGGTGAATTCGCTCCGACCCGGACCTATTACGGTCACGGTGCGGACAAGAAGGCGAAGAGGAAGTAACGATGGGCAAGGCAAAAGCCGAACGTCGGCTGAAGGATAACGAGGCGCAGGCCATTGCGCGCACGATCCGCGTCAGCCCCCAGAAGCTCAACCTGGTTGCCGCGCTGATCCGCGGCAAGAAGGTCGATCGCGCTCTGGCAGAACTCGAGTTTTCTCGCAAGCGGATCGCCGTCACGGTGAAGAAGACGCTTGAATCCGCAATCGCCAACGCCGAGAACAACCATGATCTCGACGTCGATTCGCTGGTCGTGGCGGAAGCCTACGTCGGCAAGTCGATCGTCATGAAGCGTTTCCAAGCTCGCGGCCGCGGCCGCGCGTCGCGGGTCGAGAAGCCTTTCTCGCACCTGACGATCGTCGTCCGTGAAGTCGAAGCCAAAGGGGAGGCCGCATAATGGGCCAGAAGATTAATCCGATCGGGTTCCGCCTCGGCATCAACCGCACATGGGACAGCCGCTGGTTCGCTGATAACGCCGAATACGGCCAGCTTCTTCATGAAGACCTGAAGATCCGCAAGTTCGTTCAGGACGAGCTGAAGCAGGCCGGCATCTCCAAGGTGGTCATCGAGCGTCCGCACAAGAAGTGCCGCATCACGATCCACTCGGCGCGCCCGGGCCTGATCATCGGCAAGAAGGGCGCCGACATCGAGAAGCTTCGCAAGAAGCTTGCCGAAATGACGCGTTCGGAAACGCACCTCAACATCGTCGAGGTGCGCAAGCCGGAAACCGACGCCACGCTGGTCGCCCAGTCGATCGCCCAGCAGCTTGAGCGTCGCGTTGCGTTCCGCCGCGCCATGAAGCGCGCCGTTCAGTCGGCCATGCGTCTTGGCGCCGAAGGCATCAGGATCACCTGCGCCGGTCGTCTCGGCGGTGCGGAAATCGCCCGTACGGAATGGTACCGTGAAGGCCGCGTTCCGCTGCATACGCTGCGTGCCGATATCGACTACGGCACGGCCGAAGCGGAAACCGCTTTCGGCATCTGCGGCATCAAGGTCTGGATCTTCAAGGGTGAAATCCTTGAGCACGATCCGATGGCCTCCGAACGTCGCGCAAGCGAAAGTGACAACCAGGGCGCCGGTGGCCGTGATCGCGAACGCGATCGTGATCGTCGTCGCGAAAACGCGTAACCGTCGCGTTTGGCAGCCAATATCGGAGAAGTAAAAAAATGTTGCAGCCAAAGCGTACAAAGTACCGCAAGCAGTTCAAGGGCCGCATCAAGGGCGTCGCCAAGGGCGGATCTGATCTCGCTTTCGGCGAGTTCGGTCTGAAGGCTCAGGAGCCGAACCGCGTCAATGCGCGCGAGATCGAGGCGGCCCGCCGCGCGATCACCCGCTACATGAAGCGTGCCGGCCGCGTCTGGATCCGCGTGTTTCCCGACGTGCCGGTCACCTCGAAGCCCACTGAAGTGCGTATGGGCAAGGGCAAGGGGTCGGTCGATTACTGGGCCTGCAAGGTCAAGCCCGGCCGGATGATGTTCGAGATCGACGGCGTTTCCGAAGAGATCGCCCGTGAGGCGCTGCGCCTCGGCTCGGCCAAGCTCTCGGTCAAGACGCGCTTCGTACAGCGCATTGCAGAGTAAGGGGCAGTAGCGATGAAAGCCGCAGACGTTCGGGCGCTCAGCGCCGACCAGCTCAAGGAAGAGCTTGCCAAGCTGAAGAAAGAGCAGTTCAATCTGCGCTTCCAGAAGGCGACCGGCCAGCTCGAGAAGACCTCGCGCATCAACGAAGTTCGCAAGGACATCGCGCGCGTCAAGACCATTGCCCGCCAGAAGGCGGCAGAAGCCAAGGCTTAAAGGAAGAAGAATATGCCGAAACGCATTCTGCAGGGCACCGTAGTCAGCGACAAGAACGACAAGACCGTTGTCGTTCGCGTCGAACGCCGCTTTGCGCATCCCCTCCTTCAGAAGACCGTTCGCCGGTCGAAGAAGTACAAGGCGCACGACGAAGCCAACCAGTTCAAGGTCGGCGACGTCGTTTCCATCCAGGAATGCGCGCCGATTTCCAAGGACAAGCGCTGGGTCGTCGTATCGGCCCAGGCTTAATTTCAGACGGATTTGCGGCCGGCCCTTGCGTCTGGCGTGGAAATCTGTATGAAGCAGCGCAAGGACGCTCGGAATCACGAGCGTTCTTTTGCTTTGAGCGCAGGGAAGGTCCGGCGGGAAACCGTCGCGGAAACCACCTTGGCACCACCATCCCGCGCGAAAAAGATGAATTTTCATAGGCTGGAACAGGGGGCCCCCTTTGCCATGAGGGCGGCCCAACCGGTCCGGTAAAACAAGAAGGCGACCTGACATGATTCAGATGCAGACTAACCTCGACGTCGCGGATAATTCCGGCGCACGTCGTGTCATGTGCATCAAGGTGCTGGGCGGCTCCAAGCGCAAGTACGCTTCGATCGGCGATATCATCGTCGTCTCGATCAAGGAAGCGATCCCGCGTGGCCGCGTGAAGAAGGGTGATGTGATGAAGGCGGTGGTCGTGCGTACCGCCAAGGACATCCGTCGCGCTGACGGCAGCGTCATCCGTTTCGACAACAATGCTGCCGTTCTGATCGACAACAAGAAAGAGCCCATCGGCACCCGTATCTTCGGACCGGTTCCGCGCGAGCTTCGCGCCAAGAACCATATGAAGATCATCTCGCTGGCTCCGGAAGTACTCTAAAGGAGCGATGGCTATGCAAAAGATTCGTAAAGGCGACAAGGTCGTCGTACTCGCCGGCAAGGACAAGGGTCGCTCGGGTGAAGTCGTTCAGGTCATGCCGAAGGACGACCAGGCGCTCGTTCGCGGCATCAACCTGGTGAAGCGTCACCAGCGCCAGACGCAGAACCAGGAAGCCGGTATCATCACCAAGGAAGCTCCGATCCATCTTTCCAACCTGGCGATCGCCGACCCCAAGGACGGCAAGCCGACCCGCGTCGGTTTCAAGATCGAGGGCGACAAGAAGGTTCGTGTGGCAAAGCGTTCGGGAGTGTCGATCGATGGCTGAGGCAAAGTATGAGCCGCGTCTCAAGAAAGAATACAACGAACGCATTCGCCAGGCGCTGAGGGAGCAGTTCTCTTACGCCAACGAGATGCAGATCCCGAAGGTCGAGAAGATCGTCATCAACATGGGCGTCGGCGAAGCCACGGGCGACTCCAAGAAGCCTGCGGTTGCCGCTGCGGACCTCGCGGCGATTTCCGGCCAGAAGCCGGTCATCACGCGCGCCCGCAACTCCATCGCCGGCTTCAAGCTGCGCGAAGGCATGCCGATCGGCGCCAAGGTCACCCTGCGCGGCGTTCGCATGTATGAATTTCTGGATCGCCTCGTGAATATCGCGCTGCCCCGTGTACGCGACTTCCGTGGTCTGAACCCGAAGTCCTTCGATGGCCGTGGCAACTTCGCCATGGGCATCAAGGAGCACATTGTGTTCCCGGAGATCAACTACGACAAGGTTGATCAGATGTGGGGCATGGACATCATCGTTTGCACGACGGCACCGACGGACGACGAAGCGCGGGCTCTCCTGAAAGAGCTCAACTTCCCGTTCCGCCAGTGATCCGTAACGACAAGCGTAAAGAAGGATAACTGTTATGGCGAAAACGAGCGCAGTTGAAAAGAACAAGCGCCGCCGCAAGCTGGTTGCCAATCAGGCGCCCAAGCGCGCCGCCCTGAAGGCGGTCATTCAGAACCAGGCTCTTCCGCTTGAAGAGCGCTTCAAGGCGACCTTGAAGCTTGCCGCCCTGCCGCGCAACGGCTCCAAGACCCGCATCCGTAACCGGTGCGAGGTTTCCGGCCGTCCGCGCGCCTATTATCGCAAACTCAAGATGTCGCGTATTGCGCTTCGCGAACTCGGCAATCTCGGCAAGGTGCCGGGCATCGTCAAGTCGAGCTGGTAAGGAGACGGGCACATGGCAATGACTGATCCCCTGGGCGATATGCTCACCCGTATCCGCAACGGTGCTTCCCGCCGCAAGTCGAGCGTTTCCACGCCGGCATCCAAGCTGCGCGCCCGTGTTCTCGATGTCCTTCAGGCCGAAGGCTACATCCGCGGCTATTCCGAGGTCGAATTCGACAACGGCAAATCCGAGCTGAGCATCGAACTCAAGTACTACGAAGGCACATCGGTGATCCGCAAGATCGACCGTGTCTCCAAGCCGGGCCGCCGGGTCTATGTCTCGGTGAAGTCCATTCCGCAGGTCGCGAACGGCCTTGGCATCACCATCCTTTCGACCCCGAAGGGCGTGATGGCCGATCATCAGGCGCGCGAACAGAACGTTGGTGGCGAGGTTCTTTGCTCCGTCTTCTAAGGCGAGGCAGGGATCTTCATAACGAACAGACAGGATTGAAACATGTCTCGTATCGGTAAAAGGCCCGTTCCGGTTCCCGCTGGCGTTACCGCGACCATCGACGGTCGGAAGGTTATCGCGAAGGGCCCGAAGGGCGAACTCTTCTTCGTCGCTAATGACGAAGTCTCCGTGAAGCTCGAGGACAACGCCGTTGTCGTCGAGCCGATCAACCAGTCCAAGGACGCACGTTCGAAGTGGGGCATGTCCCGCACGATGATCGAGGGTATCCTGAAGGGCGTGAAGGACGGTTTCGAACGCAAGCTCGAAATCAGCGGCGTCGGCTATCGTGCCTCGATGCAGGGCAAGAACCTGCAACTGGCGCTCGGTTTCAGCCACGACGTCGTGTATGAAGCGCCGGAAGGCATCACGATCGCGGTCCCGAAGCCGACGGAAATCGTCGTGTCCGGTATCAACAAGCAGCAGGTCGGCCAGGTCGCCGCGGAAATCCGCGATTATCGTCGCCCCGAGCCTTACAAGGGCAAGGGTGTGAAGTACGCGGAAGAACGTATCGTCCGCAAGGAAGGCAAGAAGAAGTAAGGATCACGCGAAATGGCTAGCAAGAAAGACGCTCTCGCACGCCGCGCCAACCGCGTGCGCCGTTCCCTCAAGGCGGTCGCCAATGGCCGTCCGCGCCTGTCGGTTCATCGCTCGTCGAAGAACATCTACGTACAGGTCATCGACGATGCGGCCGGCAAGACGCTGGCGGCCGCTTCCACGCTGGAAAGCGATCTGCGCTCGTCGCTGAAGACGGGCGCCGATACGGCGGCAGCCGCCGCCGTTGGCAAGCTCATCGCGGAACGGGCCGTCAAGGCCGGCGTCAAGGAGGTCGTTTTCGACCGTGGCGCCTTCCTCTATCACGGTCGCGTCAAGGCTCTCGCCGAGGCCGCTCGTGAAGGTGGGCTGAGCTTCTGATCCGATAGCACGGGCGCTGCGAGCGCCCGCGCCCGGTTCAGCAGGATTTCCGTCGCTTCCGTTCGAGGAACGGGGGCAACATCCGTCAATCTGCCGATTGCACCCGGAAAAGAAAAAGGAAAAGGACAATGGCACAGGAAAGGCGCGGTTCGCGTGAGGACCGCCAGAACCGCGAAGAGCGCGACAGCGAATTCGTCGACAAGCTCGTCGCAATCAATCGCGTGGCCAAGGTCGTCAAGGGCGGCCGTCGTTTCGGCTTCGCAGCTCTCGTCGTCGTCGGCGATCAGAAGGGCCGCGTCGGTTTCGGCCACGGCAAGGCGCGTGAAGTTCCGGAAGCGATCCGGAAGGCCACGGAATCCGCCAAGCGGGACCTGATCTTCGTTCCGTTGCGCTCCGGCCGCACGCTGCACCATGACGTGCACGGCCGCCACGGCGCCGGCAAGGTCCTGCTGCGCACGGCCAAGGCCGGTACCGGCATCATCGCAGGCGGCCCGATGCGCGCTGTCTTCGAAACGCTGGGCATGCAGGACGTGGTCGCCAAGTCGACCGGTTCGTCGAACCCGTACAACATGATTCGCGCGACGTTCGACGCGCTGAAGAACCAGATGCACCCGAAGGACATCGCGGCGCAGCGCGGCCTCAAGTACGCCACGCTTCAGGCTCGCCGTGCCTCGGCCGGCATCGGCTCCGAAGAGTAAGGGAGACTGAGCAATGGCCAAGAAGGAAACCGTCAAGAAGACGATCACCGTCGAACAGATCGGCAGCCCGATCCGTCGTCCGGCCGTTCAGCGCCAGACGCTGGTCGGCCTCGGTCTCAACAAGATGCACCGGGTGCGTACGCTGGAAGACACGCCGTCTGTCCGCGGCATGATCCGGGCCGTCCAGCACCTCGTTCGCGTCGTCGACGGGAAGTGAGGGAGTAAAGATCATGAAGCTTAATGAAATCAAGGACAACGAAGGCGCCTCGAAGAGCCGCAAGCGTGTCGGCCGTGGTATCGGCTCGGGCCTCGGCAAGACCGGCGGCCGCGGCGTGAAGGGGCAGAAGTCCCGTTCCGGCGTCGCGATCAACGGCTTTGAAGGCGGCCAGATGCCGATCTATCGCCGCCTGCCGAAGCGCGGCTTCAAGAACATCTTCGCCACCGACTTCGTTACCGTTTCGCTCGGTCGGGTCCAGGCGGCGATCGATGCCGGCAAGCTCGACGGCAAGGCGACGGTCGATGCGGCGGCGCTCAAGGCCGCCGGTGTCATTCGTCGCGAGAAGGATGGCGTGCGTATCCTGTCGGATGGCGAACTGAAGACGAAGGTGGCTTTCGAAGTCGCCGGAGCCTCCAGGCCGGCGATCGAGAAGATCGAAAAGGCCGGCGCCTCCATCAAGTTGCTGGCTGCGGCCGCCGCGGCGGAATAATCCACGAAATCGTCGCCCGGTGTGCTTCACACCGGGCGATTTTGCTCCCATATGTGAGCCTCACGAGGGCAGGGCGCGAATCGCCCCGCTCACCCGGAAGAAAAGCCAGTGTGAGGCCGGGATTGCTTGACAATCCGCGTTTTAACCGGTTTAGGCTCCATCCGCCTGAAGCGCCGCCACGGTCTTCCGGCATGACGAATTTCTAGCGTCGGTTTTTGGCCCGTTTCAGGGCCGCGTGCCGACGCCAACGGATCAGCCAATCCGGAGCAGGCCGCCAGTCGCCGCCGGATCGGCTTCGCGGAGACAATGCATGGCTTCGGCAGCGGAACAACTCGCCTCTAATCTGAACTTTTCGACCTTCGCGAAGGCGGAAGACCTGAAGAAGCGCCTCTGGTTCACACTGGGAGCGCTGCTGGTCTATCGGCTCGGGACCTATATCCCCCTGCCTGGCCTCAATCCGGAAGCCTTCGCCCAGGCCTTTCAGGGGCAGGCCGGCGGTATTCTCGGCCTCTTCAACATGTTCGCCGGCGGCGCCGTCGAGCGCATGGCGATCTTCGCGCTCGGCATCATGCCCTATATCTCCGCGTCGATCATCGTGCAGCTCATGACCTCCGTCGTGCCTTCGCTGGAGGCGCTGAAGAAGGAGGGCGAGCAGGGCCGCAAGATCATCAACCAGTACACGCGCTACGGCACGGTGCTGCTGGGCGCGCTCCAGGCCTACGGCATCGCGATCGGTCTGGAAAGCGGCGCCGGCATGGTCAACGATCCGGGCTGGTTCTTCCGTATTTCGACCGTCCTCTCGCTTCTCGGCGGCACGATGTTCCTGATGTGGCTGGGAGAGCAGATCACCTCCCGCGGCATCGGCAACGGCATCTCGCTGATCATTTTTGCCGGCATCGTCGCCGCGCTGCCGAGCGCGCTGGCCGGTACGCTTGAGCTTGGCCGCACGGGCGCCCTTTCGTTCGGCGTCATCGTTGCGGTCGTCGTGATGGCGATCGGCGTCATCGGATTGATCGTCTTCGTCGAACGGGCGCAGCGCCGTCTGCTGATCCAGTATCCGAAGCGCCAGGTCGGCAACCGCATGTTCCAGGGCGACACGTCGCATCTGCCGCTGAAACTCAACACTTCGGGCGTCATCCCGGCGATCTTCGCATCGTCGCTGCTCCTGCTGCCCGCGACGCTTGCCGGATTCTCCAATACGTCGGAACTTCCGGACTGGGCGACCTCCATCGTTGCAGCGCTCGGCCACGGTCAGCCGCTCTACATGGTGTTCTACGGCGGGATGATCGCTTTCTTCGCCTTCTTCTATACGGCTATCGTCTTCAATCCGAAGGACACGGCCGATAACCTGAAGAAGCACGGCGGCTTCATCCCGGGTATCCGTCCGGGCGAACGCACCGCCGAATATATCGACTATGTACTAACCCGCATCACGACCGTCGGCGCGCTTTATCTCGTGTTCGTCTGTATCCTTCCGGAAATCCTCATCGCGCAAACCGGTGTGCCCTTCTACCTTGGTGGTACTTCGCTTTTGATCGTTGTCAGTGTGACCCTGGATACGGTAGCACAGATACAGGGCCACCTGATCGCCCAGCAGTACGAGGGATTGATCAAGAAGTCGAAGCTGCGCGGAGGAAAGAGGGGACGATGAGACTGATATTCTTAGGACCGCCGGGTGCTGGCAAGGGGACGCAAGCCAGGTACCTGACGGAGAAGCACGGCATTCCGCAGCTTTCGACGGGGGACATGCTGCGCGCGGCGGTCGCCGCCGGCACGGACGTGGGCAAGCGCGCCAAGGCCGTGATGGATGCCGGCCAGCTGGTATCGGACGAGATCGTCAACGAGATCGTATCGGACCGGATCGGTTCGCCGGATTGTTCCGGTGGCTTCATTCTCGACGGTTACCCGCGAACGGTTCCGCAGGCCGAGGCGCTGGATTCGATTCTCGCCGGCAAGGGGATCGCGCTTGATGCGGTCGTCGAACTGAAGGTCGATCAGGAAGCGCTCGTCGCGCGTATGGAGAACCGGGTGGCCGAAACGGTGGCTGCCGGCGGAACCGTTCGTTCCGACGACAACCCGGAGGCCTTCAAGCGTCGCCTGACGGAATATCGCGAAAAGACAGCACCGCTTTCGGCCTATTACGCCATGACCGGCAAGCTGCGTACCGTGGACGGAATGGCGGATGTCGATACAGTTACGGCGGAAATCGCCGCAATTTTGAAATAGACGCGCGCGTCTGACCAAAAAGAACCGGCCGGGAGTTGACTTTTTCGGCCGATTCCCCTTAAGACAGCCCCAACTCGCGACACTCATGGGTGACCGGTGCGGATTTCTTGTGAACGAAATCCGGGATCGGTTTATGTGTGCTGTGTTCCGAATGTCGGCAGAACATGCGGCGAAAGCCGTATCGAACGAAAAATACCACTTGCCGGATGGCAACTGGAAGCAAGGAGAACAGGCGTGGCACGTATCGCTGGCGTCAACATCCCGACCGCGAAGCGCGTCGTAATCGCACTCCGCTACATTCACGGGATCGGCCCGAAATTCGCACAGGAAATCGTCGAGAAGGTCGGTATCCCGGCTGATCGCCGCGTGCATGAACTCACGGACGCGGAAATCCTCCAGATCCGCGAAGCCATCGACCGCGACTACCAGGTCGAAGGCGACCTGCGTCGCGAGACCTCGATGAACATCAAGCGTCTGATGGATCTCGGCTGCTACCGTGGTCTGCGCCACCGTCGCAACCTGCCGGTTCGCGGTCAGCGCACGCATACCAACGCCCGCACCCGCAAGGGACCGGCGAAGGCTATTGCAGGCAAGAAGAAGTAATTTCCCGGCAACGGGGAAGGGGAGGCTGGCGCGAGGCGCCGGCCTCTTTTGAGTTTCGAGCGGAGCCTTTCGTCGCCTCGGCGGCGGAGGACGGGCTCCGGTCGGTGGAGCTGCTGGTGCTACGGCAGTGACGATATCGCCGCGCAGATGCCTTCGGGCCTCGGCGCAATCTGTTCAGGGCAAGGGATCGGATCCCGCCCGGTGGAGCCGCTGGAACTACGGCGGTGCAGAGATCAACGAAAGGACTACCCATGGCCAAGGAAGCCGCACGCGTCCGCCGTCGCGAACGCAAGAACATCACGTCGGGCGTCGCACACGTCAATTCCTCGTTCAACAACACGATGATCACCATCACGGACGCGCAGGGCAATGCGATCGCCTGGTCGTCGGCCGGCGCCAAGGGCTTCAAGGGCTCGCGCAAGTCGACCCCCTTCGCTGCCCAGATCGCCGCCGAGGATTGCGCCAAGAAGGCCCAGGAACACGGCATGAAGTCGCTGGAAGTCGAGGTTTGCGGTCCGGGTTCCGGCCGTGAATCGGCGCTTCGCGCTCTTCAGGCTGCCGGCTTCATGATCACCTCGATCCGCGACGTCACTCCGATCCCGCACAACGGCTGCCGTCCGCGCAAGAAGCGCCGCGTCTAACCGTCGGAATCGAACCGCCGCGGCGGCCCTTTGGGGCTGTCGCGGATCTTCAGGGCTCGGCCGCCACGATTGGATGGTGGCGGCGAACGGAAGGCAAGACATATGATCCAGAAGAACTGGCAGGAACTGATCAAGCCGAACAAGGTCGATTTCTCCTCCTCCGGCCGCACCAAGGCAAGCCTTGTCGCGGAACCGCTGGAGCGGGGCTTCGGCCTGACGCTCGGTAACGCGCTGCGTCGCGTTCTCCTGTCGTCGCTGCGTGGCGCGGCTGTGACCGCCGTGCAGATCGACGGCGTGCTGCATGAGTTTTCCTCCATCCCCGGCGTGCGGGAAGATGTGACGGACATCGTGCTGAACATCAAGGAAATCGCCATCAAGATGGATGGCGACGATGCCAAGCGCATGGTCGTGCGCAAGCAGGGCCCGGGCGTCGTCACCGCCGGCGATATCCAGACGGTCGGCGACATCGAGATCCTGAACCCCGATCACGTCATCTGCACCCTCGACGAGGGCGCGGAAATCCGCATGGAGTTCACGGTCAACAACGGCAAGGGCTATGTGCCGGCCGAGCGCAACCGGGCCGAAGACGCGCCGATCGGCCTCATCCCGGTCGACAGCCTCTATTCGCCGGTCAAAAAGGTCTCCTACAAGGTGGAAAACACCCGTGAAGGCCAGGTTCTCGACTACGACAAGCTGACGATGTCCATCGAGACCAACGGATCCGTCACCGGTGAGGATGCGATCGCTTTCGCAGCCCGTATCCTTCAGGACCAGCTGTCGGTCTTCGTCAATTTCGACGAGCCGCAGAAGGAAGTCGAGGAAGAATCGGTCACCGAACTGGCGTTCAACCCGGCCCTTCTCAAGAAGGTCGACGAGCTGGAGCTTTCCGTCCGCTCGGCGAACTGCCTCAAGAACGACAATATCGTCTATATCGGCGACCTCATTCAGAAGACCGAAGCCGAAATGCTTCGGACTCCGAACTTCGGTCGCAAGTCGCTGAACGAGATCAAGGAAGTTCTCGCCTCCATGGGGCTGCATCTGGGCATGGAAGTGCCCGCATGGCCGCCGGAGAACATCGAGGATCTCGCAAAGCGTTACGAAGACCAGTACTGAAGCCCCTTGCGCCCCGAAAAAGGGGCGCGGGAGCCGGCCTCAGCAAAGAAACAGCATGTGTCGCGTGCCTCCCGAGCGGAGACGGACATAGGCACCATCAAACGGCAGGCCCTGCCTGCAAGTGAAGGAGACCAGAGATGCGCCACCAGAACGCCGGCCGCAAGCTCAACCGAACCGCCAGCCACCGCAAGGCGATGTTCGCCAATATGGCGGCCTCGCTCATCGAGCATGAGCAGATCGTCACCACCCTGCCGAAGGCGAAGGAAATCCGTCCGATCGTCGAGAAGCTCGTCACCCTCGGCAAGCGCGGCGATCTGCATGCCCGCCGTCAGGCGATCGCGCAGATCCGCGATGTTGCCGTCGTTTCGAAGCTGTTCGATACGATCGCGACCCGCTACGCCACGCGTAACGGCGGCTACCTGCGCATCATGAAGGCAGGTTTCCGCACCGGCGACAACGCGCCGCTCGCCGTTATCGAATTCGTCGATCGCGACGTCTCGGCCAAGGGCGCGAAGGACCACGCGCGCAAGGAAGCGGAAGAGCAGAGCGAAGCCGCCTGATTTTCAGCCGGAAATCAATATCGAAGGGCCGGGAGAGCGATCTTCCGGCCCTTTCGTTTGTGCCTGTTTCAGGGGGGCGGTTTCGGATCGCGCATCCGGAGCGAATCATGCCTTGCTGAATTGCCGCCTGCTTTCGCTTCCCCGCTTCCAGCGATTGAAGCGCCGCCGGATCGGGCGCCAGGCAACAAGCAGTGCGACCAGGGCGATATAGGCCATCTGCTCCGGCCCGACGACCTTCACGGACAGGGCGAAATGCAGCGCGCCCGCGGCCGCGACGACGTAGGCGAGCCGGTGCAGCTTGCCCCAGCGGGGACCGAGCCTGCGGATCGACCAGTTGTTGGAGGTCACGGCGAGGGGAATGAGCAGGAGGAAGCCCGTCATGCCGATGGTGATGAACGGGCGCTTTGCGATATCGGCGAGAATAGCGGGAAAGTCGAGATACTGGTCGAGCAGCATATAGGTCAGGAAATGCATCAGCACATACCAGAAGGCGGTGAGGCCGAGAGCGCGGCGGTAGCGTAGCCAGTTGATGCCGAGAAGATCGCGTATCGGCGTGATCGCCAGCGTGGCGATCAGGAAGCGTAGCGCCCACAGACCGAGAAGATGCTCGAATTCCTTGACCGGATTGCCCGGCAACCGGCCCGTAGCACCCAGATAGAAGCCGTAGACCGCCGGAATGAAGGCCACGACATAGAGCAGCCAGACGGAGGCGGCATGATACTTGCGGGGCAGGGCGGGCAGGCGCTGCATCAGAAATCGGCCTTCAGGTCCATGCCGGCATAAAGGCCGGCCACCTCGTCGGCATAGCCGTTGAAGGGCAGGGTGGGGCGCCGGTTAGCGCCGAAAAATCCACCCTCGCCGATCCGGTTTTCCGTGGCCTGGCTCCAGCGCGGATGATCGACCTTCGGATTGACGTTGGCGTAGAAGCCGTATTCGTCCGGTGCGGCGAGATTCCAGGTGGAGGGCGGCTTGCGGTCGGTCAGGGTGATCCTCACGATCGACTTGATGCCCTTGAAGCCGTATTTCCACGGCACCACCAGTCGGATCGGCGCGCCGTTCTGGTTGGGCAGCGTCTTGCCGTAAAGGCCGACGGCGAGAAGGGTCAGCGGGTGGCGTGCCTCGTCGAGCCGCAATCCTTCCACATAGGGCCACGGCAGCGGCTGGAAGAAGCCGGATTGCCCGGGCATTTCCGCTTTACGGACGATGGTCTCGAAGGCGACATATTTCGCGTCTCCCAGCGGCTCGACCTTGTCGAGCAGTGCGGCCAGCGGAAAGCCGTCCCAGGGGATGACCATCGACCATGCCTCCACGCAGCGCATGCGGTATATGCGTTCTTCCAGCGGGAAGGCCAGCAGGTCCTCGAGGCCGAAGGTCTTCGGCCGGGTGACGAGGCCGTCGATGGTCAGGCTCCAGGGATCCGGCTTGAAATCACCGGAATTGGCCTTCGGATCTTCCTTCCCCATGCCGAATTCGTAGAAGTTGTTATAGCCGGTCACATCCTTTTCCGGCGTCAGCTTCTCGTTGGCTATCGGATTTCCGGCGGTCACGGAGAGCGGTGCGGAAAACGCCGGAGAGGCGGTGGCGACCGCACCTGCGGCAGCGGCCAGAAACGTCCGGCGATCGAGATAACAGGCTTCCGGAGTGATCTCGGAGGCTGGAACGGAGGATGGGCGATAGAGGGGCATGGCGCTTTGCCTTGATGTCGAAACGGATCGAAGCAGGAACGCATCAACAAGACCAGAGTTTCCACAGCGGCGGAAGGGTCTCCGCAACCACATTTTCGTGCGTGCCGCGTGACGCGGCGTGAGGACCGGCCGGGTTTGCCTTTTCGGCCTTGAACTCCTATCTGATCGGAGCGCAGAAACGCCAGGAGCCTCGTCATGCCGCTTACCCGTCTTCGCCTTGCCGCCTCATTCATGCTGGCGTTGGTCCTTGCCGCGCCGGCCGCGGCGCAGGAACAACAGGTCGTTCCCCAGTCGCGCCTGGAAATGCAGCTTTCCTTCGCCCCGCTGGTCAAGCAGGTTTCGAACACGGTGGTGAACGTCTATGCGGAGCGCGTGGTCGAGCGCCGCTCGATCTTCGACGGCGATCCCTTTTTCGAGGAGTTTTTCGGCCAGCGCATGCCGAATCGCACGGAGAAGCAATCATCGCTCGGTTCCGGCGTGATCGTCGGTGCAAGCGGCATCGTCGTCACCAACAACCATGTCATTCAGGGCGCCGATGACATCAAGGTGGCGCTTGCCGACGGCCGCGAATTCGAAAGCACGGTTATCCTGAAGGACGAGCGAGTGGACCTTGCCGTCCTGAAGATCAAGTCCAGGGAAACGTTCGATGTGCTGCCGCTCGGCGACAGCGACGCCGTGCAGGTGGGCGATCTGGTGCTGGCCATCGGCAATCCTTTCGGCGTTGGCCAGACGGTGACGAGCGGCATCGTTTCGGCGCTGGCGCGCAATCAGGTCCGTTCCGGCGATTTCGGCTTCTTCATCCAGACGGATGCCGCCATCAATCCGGGTAATTCCGGTGGTGCGCTCGTCGACATGAATGGTGCGCTGATCGGCATCAATACGGCGATCTTTTCGCGCGGCGGCGGCTCGAACGGCGTTGGCTTCGCCATACCGGCCAATCTCGTCAAGGTCTTCGTCGCCAGCGCCGAAAGCGGCGGAACCAGTTTCGACCGGCCGTTCGTCGGCGCGACCTTCGATGCGGTGACCTCCGACGTCGCCGAGGCGTTGGGCCTGCCGAAGGCGCGCGGCGCGCTTGTTTCAAAGGTTCTGTCCGGCGGTCCGGCCGAGAAGGCCGGCCTCAAACCGGGACAGGTCGTGCTTGCCGTCAACGGCATTCCCGTGGAGCATCCGGACGCGCTTGGCTATCGGCTGACCACTGTCGGCATCGGCGGCACGGTGCGCCTCACCGTCAGTTCCGGCGGCAAGGAGGAGGAGATCAGCCTTCTCCTCGACCGTGCGCCGGAATCGACGCCGCGTGACGAACGGCTGATGGAGGGGCGAAACCCGTTCGCCGGCGCGGTCGTTGCCAATCTTTCGCCGCGCATTGCGGAGGAACTGCGCATGCCGGCAAGCGCCGTGGGCGTGGTGGTGATGGAGGTCAACCGGGGCTCGCCGGCCGCGCGAATCGGCTTGCAGCCGCGCGATATCATCGTGGAGTTGAATGGCACCGAGGTCGCCTCGACCGCCACGCTTGCGACCCTCGTCGAGGAAAATCCGGCCATCTGGCGCGTCGAGATCGAGCGCGGCGGCAAGCGCATCCGACAGTTCTTCCGATGAGCGATCTGTTCGCGCCCCATGAGCCGGAGGGCATGGCGGCGAAGCGGCCGCTTGCCGACCGGCTGCGTCCGCAGACTCTGAAGGAGGTTTCCGGCCAGGAGCATCTGACCGGACCGGACGGCGTGCTCTCGCGGATGATCGAGGCGGGATCGCTTGGCTCGATGATTTTCTGGGGCCCGCCCGGTACGGGCAAGACCACGGTGGCGCGGTTGCTCTCCGGCGAGACGGGGCTCGCCTTCGAGCAGATATCGGCGATCTTCTCCGGGGTTGCGGATCTCAAGAAAGTCTTCGAGGCGGCCCGTCAGCGCCGCATGGGCGGACGGCAGACATTGCTTTTCGTCGATGAGATCCACCGTTTCAACCGGGCGCAGCAGGATAGTTTCCTGCCGGTGATGGAGGACGGCACCATCGTTCTCGTCGGAGCGACGACGGAAAACCCGTCCTTCGAACTCAATGCCGCGCTGCTTTCCCGCGCCCGTGTCCTCACGTTCAAGCCGCATGACGAGGAGAGCCTGGAAGAACTTCTGAAGCGCGCCGAGGCGGCGGAGGCGCGGTCGCTGCCGCTCGATCCGGAAGCGCGGCTTTCGCTGTTGCGCATGGCCGACGGCGACGGACGCGCCATCCTGACACTGGCGGAGGAAGTCTGGCGCGCCGCGCGGCCCGACGAGACCTTCGGTCAGGACGAGCTGTTCCGCATCGTCCAGCGCCGTGCGCCGGTCTACGACAAGGGGCAGGACGGCCATTACAATCTGATTTCCGCGCTGCATAAATCCGTGCGCGGATCGGATCCCGATGCGGCCCTCTATTATCTCGCGCGGATGCTGGACGCCGGGGAAGATCCGCTGTTCATCGGCCGCCGGCTGGTGCGCATGGCGGTGGAGGATATCGGGCTTGCCGATCCCCAGGCGCTCGCCGTCTGCAATGCGGCGAAGGACGCCTATGATTTCCTCGGCTCGCCGGAAGGCGAGCTGGCGCTGGCGCAGGCCTGCGTCTATATCGCCACCGCGCCGAAGTCGAACGCCGTCTATACCGCCTACAAATCGGCCATGCGGGCGGCCAAGGAGCATGGCTCGCTGCTGCCGCCCAAGCATATCCTCAATGCGCCGACCAAGCTGATGAAGAGCGAAGGCTATAACGAGGGCTATCGCTACGATCACGACGAGCCGGACGCTTTTTCCGGCCAGGATTATTTCCCCGAGAAAATGGGCCGCAAGACTTTCTACGATCCGCCGGAGCGCGGTTTCGAGCGTGAGCTTCGCAAGCGGCTGGACTGGTGGGCGAAACTGCGCCGCGAGCGCGGCTGACGCGCCCGCCGGATTGTTCGAAGAGGCTCGGCGATTGAGGAAAACTTCATTTCCGTCAATGTCTTGAGAGTGGATTCCGAATCAATCTGTCAACCGGATGAATCGGTTTGTAAGCAAGCTCATCCTCTTTGGATCCTACGGCGATCAAGTCCTGATGCCGGGTCTTCATAGTCTCGACCGGGTGTTTCCATCCGGCGGCCGGATGCGTCAACGTTCCAGAGCGTCCGTCCAGCGCCTTACCGTGACCGCCATCGTCGCCAGATGGTCGGCGGCCGTGAAACCGGAGATGCGTTTGCGCGGTTTCAGGTCATGGTCGCCGTCCTCCAGCCAGAGAATACGGATCGATGCGGACAATCCGTAACCTGCCACCTCTTCGCGGGTGCCGAAGGGATCGCGGCTTCCCTGGTAAATCAGCGTCGGGGTGCGAAGCGTCGCCAGATGGGCCGTCCGAAGCTGCGCGGGTTTTGCCGGCGGATGGAAAGGATACCCGAGGCAGAGCAGTCCTTTCACGCGTCCGCGGGCATGCAGGTCGTCGGCGATCATGCTCGCCACACGTCCGCCCATCGACTTGCCGCCGATGACCAGCGGCCCCTGCGCCTTCAGTGCGTCGATGGCGGCGTAAAATTCCGGAGCCAATGTCTCGGCTCTGGGCGGCGGCCGGTGGCCGCCGTCGCTGCGGCGCGCGGCCATATAGCCGAATTCGAAACGGGCCACCCGCAGGCCCTCGGCGGCAAGGGCTGTCGTGGCGGCGTTCATCGCCGGCGAATCCATCGGCGCGCCGCTGCCGTGGGCGAGAAGCAGAGTGACCTGCGCATCGGCGGGGCCGTCGAAAAGCAGGGGCGGGTTCATTCCTGCTTTACAGGCTCTTGTGGCGCGCCCTTGCCGGAGCCGCTGCGTTCCTGCCCGGTGCGATGATCCTTCACGTCGCCCGGCGCAATCGGGTCGCTTGCCGGAAAGGTTTCCTCCAGCGCTTCCTCCAGATAATCGTCCTGCTCGGCGGCGGCGCTTTTTCGCTGCTGCCGCGCGCGTTCCTTTTCCAGTGAGGCTCTGGGGCTGTCTTTCTCGGTCGGCATGATCGCATTCCTTCCTGTGACGGCTGAAGCATATCTCCCGAAAGTGGGGATAAGCACATGCATTGCAACAGCGACTTTACCTCGCCGGGCGTGTCATTATACACGAGCGCCGCCGGTTTGCCGTGTGCCCGGCCGACGCCCGATGCAAGCCTGTGAAAGCCGAAAGGCCCCGGCGCTGTCCGCCGGGGCCTCTTTTTCGTTATCTGGCTGCTGATGGGCTCAGCTGCAACCACTTGTCGCGCCGCAGGTATCGCACTTCTCGCAGGTGCCGTTGCGCACCATCGTGAAGTTCTGGCACTCGGAGCACATGTTGCCCGTGTAGCCCTGGGCGATGGAGCGGATGCGGCGCTCGTTCTCCACCTTCTTGGCTTCGGCCTTGGCGCTTGCGGCGTCGGCTGCGGCCTTGTCGGAGAAAAGGGCGGTCACGCTCTGCTCCGGCGTCGGTGCCGCCTCTGCGACCTCGTCGGCGGGAATCGCCCGCTCTTCGTAATCGCGCTTGAAGGCGAGGATCTCCGACGGGCTGGCGGCAACGGCCGGTTCCAGCTTGCGGGCCGCGCCGCCGGCAAACGAGGTTACGTTCGCCGTCAAGCCCGCCATGGCGGGAGCGGCGGTCGCCGAGCCCTTCGGTTCGCCGAGTTGCCTGTCCATGCCGCCGCCCTGGACGAGGGTTGGCTTGTAGCCGCGCGTCCAGCCGGTGGAGATCAGGTTGGTCTTGCCTTCCTGTACGCCCTTGCCGAGCGCGGTGTTGGAGAAATCGGAGATATCGACATGGGCAAGATCGTGACGGCCGAGATAGGAAACGGCAAGCTCGCGGAAGACATAGTCGATGATCGATGTCGCGTTCTTGATCGCGTCATTGCCCTGGACCATTCCGGCCGGCTCGAACTTGGTGAAGGTGAAGGCCTCCACATATTCTTCCAGCGGCACGCCGTATTGCAGGCCAAGCGAGATGGCGATGGCGAAATTGTTCATCATCGCGCGGAAGGCGGCGCCTTCCTTGTGCATGTCGATGAAGATCTCGCCGAGGCGGCCGTCGCCGAACTCGCCGGTGCGCAGATAGACCTTGTGCCCGCCGATCAGCGCCTTCTGGGTATAGCCCTGACGGCGGTTCGGCAATTTCTCGCGTTCGCGCACCAGGCGTTCGACGACCTTCTCGATGACCTTCTCCGTCACCGTCACCGCCTGGGCGGCTGCGGGCGCGGCGGCCAGTTCCTCGATGGCGTCCTCGTCGTCCTCATCCTCGATCAGCGAGGCGTTGAGCGGCTGCGACAGCTTGGAGCCGTCGCGGTAGAGCGCATTGGCCTTGAGGCCCAGCTTCCACGACAGCATATAGGCGTTCTTGCAGTCCTCGACGGCCGCCTCGTTCGGCATGTTGATCGTCTTGGAGATCGCGCCCGAGATGAACGGCTGGGCGGCGGCCATCATGCGGATGTGGCTTTCGACCGAGAGATAGCGCTTGCCGATCTTGCCGCAGGGGTTGGCGCAATCGAAGACCGGCAGGTGCTCGGGCTTGAGGAACGGTGCGCCCTCGAGCGTCATGGCGCCGCAAATGTGGATATTGGCAGCTTCGATGTCCTTCCGGGAGAAACCGATGTGCTCCAGAAGATTGAAGGACAGGTCGGAAAGCTGCTCGTCGGAAACCTTCAGGGTTTCCTTGAGGAAATCGGCGCCGAGCGACCACTGGTTGAAGGCGAACTTGATGTCGAAGGCCGATTTCAGGCCGACGTTGAGAGCTTCGATCTTCTCATCGGTGAAACCTTTGGCCTTCAGCGTCGAAGGGTTGATCGCCGGTGCCTGGTTCAGGTTGCCGTGCCCGACGGCATAAGCCTCGATCTCGGCGATCTGGCTTTCCGAATAACCGAGCGTGCGCAGCGCCTCCGGCACGGCGCGGTTGATGATCTTGAAATAGCCGCCGCCGGCGAGCTTCTTGAACTTGACCAGTGCGAAGTCCGGTTCGATGCCCGTGGTGTCGCAATCCATGACGAGGCCGATCGTGCCGGTCGGCGCGATGACCGTGGTCTGGGCATTGCGATAGCCGTTCTTTTCGCCGAGCTTGACGGCCTTGTCCCAGGCGGCCTTGGCGTGTTCGATCAGATCCGGGTCCGAGCAATCGGCATGGACGAGGGCGACCGGGTTCACCGACAGCGCTTCGTATCCTGCGGCCTCGCCATGCGCCGCGCGACGATGGTTGCGCATGACGCGCAGCATGTTGTCGCGGTTCGGCGCAAAGCCGGGGAAGGGACCGAGTTCGCCGGCCATCTCGGCCGAAGTCGCATAGGCGACCCCCGTCATGATGGCGGTGAGCGCACCGGCGATGGCGCGGCCCTCGGCCGAATCATAGGGAATGCCGGAGGACATCAGCAGGCCGCCGATATTGGCGTAGCCGAGGCCGAGCGTCCGGTACTCGTAGGAGAGTTCGGCGATCTGGCGCGACGGGAACTGCGCCATCATCACCGAGACCTCGAGCACGACGGTCCACAGCCGCACGGCGTGTTCGTAAGCAGCGATATCGATCCTCTTCGTCGCCGGATCCTTGAATTGCAGGAGGTTCAGCGATGCGAGGTTGCAGGCCGTGTCGTCGAGGAACATGTATTCCGAGCACGGGTTCGACGCGCGGATGGGGCCGGCCGCCGGGCAGGTGTGCCAGTCGTTCATCGTGGTGTTGAAGTGGAGCCCGGGATCGGCCGAAGCCCAGGCCGCGTAGGAAATCTGTTCCCACAGGTCGCGGGCTTTCAGCGTCTTCATCACCTTGCCGTCCTTGCGGGCGGTCAGGTTCCAGTCGCCATCGGTCTCGACGGCGCGCAGGAAGTCGTCCTTGAGCGATACGGAGTTGTTGGAGTTCTGCCCGGAGACGGTGAGATAGGCTTCCGAATCCCAGTCCGTGTCGTAGGTCTTGAACTCGATCTCCTTGTAGCCCTGACGGGCGAACTGGATGACCCGCTTGACGTAGCTCTCGGGAACCTGATTCTTCTTGGCCGCGCGGATCTCGCGCTTCAGCGCCGGATTCTCCGCCGGATCGTAGCATTTGTCGCCGTCGGCCGAGCAATTGATGCAGGCCTTCATGATCGCCTTGAGATGGCCGGCGACGATCTTCGAGCCGGTGACGAGGGCCGCCACCTTCTGCTCTTCCTTGACCTTCCAGTTGATGTAATCCTCGATGTCCGGATGGTCGATGTCAACCACCACCATCTTGGCGGCGCGGCGCGTCGTGCCGCCGGACTTGATGGCGCCGGCCGCCCGGTCGCCGATCTTCAGGAAGCTCATGAGGCCGGAGGAGCGGCCGCCGCCGGAAAGCTTCTCGCCTTCGCCGCGCAGATGCGAGAAATTGGAGCCGGTGCCGGAGCCGTATTTGAACAGACGCGCTTCGCGCACCCACAAGTCCATGATGCCGTTCTCGTTGACGAGATCGTCCTCGACGGACTGGATGAAGCAGGCATGCGGCTGCGGATGCTCATAGGCCGACTTGGACTTCGTGAGCTTGCCGGTGAAGGGGTCGACATAGAAATGCCCCTGACCGGGACCGTCGATGCCATAGGCCCAGTGCAGGCCGGTATTGAACCACTGCGGGCTGTTGGGCGCGACGCGCTGGGTGGCGAGCATATAGGCCAGTTCGTCCTTGAAGGCGCTGGCGTCTTCTTCGGATGCGAAATAGCGGCCCTTCCAGCCCCAGTAGGCCCAGGTGCCGGCGAGACGGTCGAAGACCTGCCGGGCATCGGTTTCCGAGCCATAGCGCTCGTCTTCGGGCAGCGCCTTGAGCGCCTCGGTATCGGGAACGGAGCGCCACAGGAAGGAAGGAACGTCGTTTTCCTCGACCTTCTTCAGGCGGGCCGGAACGCCGGCCTTGCGGAAATATTTCTGGGCGAGAATGTCGGCGGCCACCTGCGAGAACTGCGCCGGCACGTCGATATCGGCCAGACGGAAGACGATGGATCCGTCGGGATTACGGATTTCGCTGGTCGCCTTGCGGAATTCGATCTCCGCGTAAGCCGACTGGCCAGACTTGGTGAAACGACGTTCTATGCGCATGGTCCGTTGTCCTCTGCTGCCGCATTCCGCCCTTGCACAGGGCACAATATCCTCGTCCGGCCGCATTGCCGCAGCCAGGCTCTTCTCATTCCGTGCGGGAAACCCGATCTTGTCGAGAGACCCTGTATATTGATGAAAGCCTGGCTGCAAATACTAAATATAGTATCAACAGCCGATTTTTCCAGTACCGCAGGGTTGTGCCGACGATCAAAAAAAGCGCAAAAAAGCCTCAGGCCACGAGGGGATTATCCGTCCCGCCGCCCGCGCATGGAATGCGATTTCCTGAAGGAGGATCCGGCCTCGTTACTTTCCGGTCCAATCGCCGCTGCAACTTGCAAATCATTAACGCTATAGGGGGCGATTCCGTCAAGGGGTGGTTTGTGACGGATATTTGTCCGCTATATATTGTGTCGGCAGGCTGTGGAAAGCGGGGACATCCCGGGAGCCCTGTAAAATCAGCGGCTTCGGGCCGGAACCTGTTTTCCGGCATGAAAGACAGGGAGAAAAGCCGGGAAAAATCGATGCAGGATGGCGACGGGGCTTGCGCTGCGCAACGCTCTTTCCGCCGCCGTCGCGGCGGAAAGGCGAATCGCCGGGACCTGCTCCGGCAGCCCGGAAACCGGTCACACGAAAGAGGACGTCAGCTGCGCGGACCGGTCGCAATGGGCTCCTGATAGGTGAAGCCGAGATCCCATGGAAAATAGATCCAGGTGTCCTGACTGACCTCGGTGACGAAGGTGTCGACCATCGGCCGCCCCTTCGGCTTGGCATAGACCGCGGCGAAATGGGCTTTCGGCAGCATGGCGCGCACCATCGCGGCCGTCTTGCCCGTGTCGGTGAGGTCGTCGACGATCAGGACGCCGTCGCCGCCGTCGGTGCGCAACGCGGGCGTGATTTCCTTGAGCACCTGCATGTCGCCCTGCGATACATAATCATGGTAGGAGGCGACGCAGACGGTCTCGATCAGCCGGACATTCAGTTCGCGGGCGATGATGGCCGCCGGCACCAGGCCGCCGCGGGTGATGCAGACGATGGCGCGCCATGTCCGGCCGTTGTCGGCAAGCCGCCAGGCCAGCGCGCGGGCGTCGCGGTGAAATTGATCCCAGGATACGGGAAAGGCCTTGTCGGGGAGGGACATTCGGAAAGCTCCTGATCTTGCACGCAAAGAGAGATGTTTCTCTTAGAGCATCTGCGCCTTGGGGCGAAAGATGGAAACGCCGGCCGCTATGGCCTTGTAGCAAGGAAAATCCGGCCGCAGGCGCTTGCGGCGGGTCGAATCAGGAAAATCACCCCGCTGCAAGCATCGGGGTGATGTGCGATCGGGCGGCTATCGCGGCCGGAAGCCGATTCTCAGCGGGACATCAGCACCGGAACCGGGGCGTCGCGCATCATCGCGCTGGTCACGCCGCCGAACAGCCGCTGGCGCAGGCGCGAATGGCTGTAGGCTCCCATGACGATGAGGCTGGCGCCGGTCTCGGCGGCGCGAAGGTTGATGACCTCCGCGATGGAGCGGTTTCCGGCCGCCTCCGACGCGATGCTGACCTCTATTCCATGCCGCGACAGGCTGGTGGCGATATCCGTGCCGAACAGTTCGGCCGGTTGCAGCCGGGCCTCATGGGGATCGACGCCGAAGACTTCCACCTGGCGGGCGGAAAGCAGGAAGGGCAGGGCATCGTAGGTCGCCCGCGCCGATTCGCGTGAGCCGTTCCAGGCGACCAGCACCCGCTCCGTCGACTGCGGTCCTGCCGGTGCGTTGGAGACGAGGTAAAGCGGCCGGCCGCTTTCGTAGAGAAGATCCTCGATATCGGCACGGGTCGGGCCGTCGAGATCGGAAACGAACTGGCTGGCGATCACCAGGTCCGCGCCGCGCGCGCTTTCGATCACCCCGGCGGATGCGTAGCCGGCGGTGCCGGTGAAAAGGCGCCATTCGTAGGAAATATCGTCTCGCGCGCAAAGATCGCGGAAGATTTTCTCGACATCTCTCGATTGCTGGCGCGCGCGCTCCTGCAGGGCGGTCACGGCGTTGGGATCCGGATACTCCATCGGGGCGATCATCGTGATGATGAGCGGCACTTCGGCGTGGATGCCGATTACATGGCCGCCGCTTTCACGGGCGAGCGCCAGGGCGTGTTCGGTGACTTTTGCAGCGTCCCGCGCGGTGCTCAGTACCGCGACGATGGTCTTGTAGCTCATGTCGGCCTCCTGTTGCAGTTCTTGTCGAAGGGTGGACCCTCCGCCGGCTACGGGCCTTGATCGGAATCAAATGCCGGCCTTTGCCGCGGCGATCTCGGCGATCATCGCCATGATATCACGCTCGGCCGCATCGGCCGGGCTTTCCTCAGCGCTCCTGATGACGATCTCCGTGGAAAAACGCCCGCTTTCGAAGCGAGGATAGGAGCCGATGCTGGTCTCGGGATGCTTTTTCTGGATGGCGGCGAGCGGCGTGCCGATATCGCCTTCGCCGAAGGGGGAGGCGACGCTGCGGGAAAGCATCGGCCGGCCGCCTTCGAGATGCGGGACGACGGTGCCGAGCATGGCCGTGAAGACCTGCGGCACGCCGGCCATCACATAGACATTGCCGATATGGAAGCCGGGGGCCGTCGAGACGGGGTTTTCGATGTGGCGTGCGCCCTCCGGCATCCGCGCCATGCGCTGGCGGGCCTCGTTGAATTCCATGTCGCGCCGCGCATACATCGCGGCCAGAAGGTCCATCGCCAGCGGGTCGTGGATGCAGGACACGCCGAAGGCACGCGCCACCGCGTCGGCCGTGATGTCGTCGTGGGTCGGGCCGATTCCGCCGGAGGTGAAGACGTAATCGTAGCGTCCGCGCAGCGCATTCAGCGCCTCGACGATCGCCGCCTCCTCGTCGCCGACGATGCGGACTTCCTTAAGGTCGATGCCGGCAAGAAACAGCATGTCGGCGAGCTGGCCGATGTTCTTGTCCTTGGTGCGGCCCGAAAGAAGCTCGTCGCCGATGGCGAGCATGGCGGCCGTTGCGGTTCGGGTGGAATTCATGCTTTGTTTTCCTGCATCTGGAAGAAGTCTCTCCCATGCACCGTCAACACGGGGTGAACAGTCTGTCATCCGGCCGCCGGATGGCCAGGCAGCCGTAAAGTGCTACATCCATGCCATAGCCGCAATCAAGCGGAAAGGGCTCGTCGAAACAGGAGACAATAATGGCAAAAGTGCTGGTTCTTTACTATTCGGCCTATGGGCATATCGAGGCCATGGCCTATGCGGCCGCCGAGGGCGCAAAATCGGCCGGCGCCGAGGTGACGGTCAAGCGCGTCCCCGAACTCGTGCCGGAAGCGGTCGCCAAGGCGTCCTATTACAAGATGGACCAGGAAGCGCCCGTGGCCACTGTCGACGAACTGCCCGAGTATGACGCGATCATCGTCGGCGCCGGCACGCGCTTCGGCACGGTCGCCTCGCAGATGCGCAATTTCTGGGACCAGACGGGCGGCCTCTGGGCGGCCGGAAAGCTGGTCGGCAAGGTCGGCTCGGTCTTCACCTCCTCCGCCACCCAGCACGGCGGCCAGGAATCGACCATCCTGGGCTTCATCCCCACCCTCATGCACCACGGCCTCGTGGTGGTCGGCCTGCCCTATGCCTTCCAGGGCCAGATGGGCGTGGAAGAAGTCAAGGGCGGCTCGCCCTATGGCGCATCCACCATCACCGACGGCGACGGCTCCCGCCAGCCTTCGCAGGTCGAACTGGAAGCCGCGCGCTACCAGGGCGCTCATGTCGCCCGCATCGCGGCCAAGCTTTCGGCCTGATCCTCTGAGGGCCGAGGGAGGGGAGCGGCCGGCGTCAGGGCCGCACCCTTCCCACCTTCGCCCCGGCCGTCTTTTCAAGGTGGCCGTTTCCGCGTTGTGAAGACGCAAATCTCCCCCTTGCATTTTTCTTCCCGCGCGTCGAAAACGGCTTGCGCGCGGACGGGCAAGACCGGCGATCGCGCAAAATCCGTGGCCGCTTGCCGAAACTGGTAGACGGAAGGCACTTAAAATGCCTCGGGCTTCGCCCGTGTGGGTTCGAGTCCCACAGCGGCCACCATCTCACCACTCCATGTCATCGCATCCCATCCCGCGCCCTCCTGAAAGATGGGCGTTTTCATGCCTTATCTTTGCGTTGTTTCCCATTTGTTCTCGTCGCATCCTATTGTTTCGCAGGCATGTTTGTGGGCACATTGACGATAAGCGTGAAGCAATGGGCCAAGCAGCACGCAAGCGATGCGCCGACAGCCCTGGGGGATGCGGCCATCCTTCTCAATTGCGGCCGAAGCGCTCGAAGGAAAGACAGGAGCGTTGCTGGTTCGCTTCGGGTCCGAAGCGCTTATTTAATATACAATCCGCATTCATTTCTAGAACTGTCAAGAAATCATCGACCATTGACAGCGGTTCATGTCGAATTCGGACCCTGTTATGCTGGAGTTAAATCGTTCATTGTGAGATTTCAGACAACGTGAATCGAGAGTAGACATGGTGCAACTTTCGGATACAGCGTTTTCTACACCTGTTTCTCCGGCGCCTCGGGAGACATGGCGAGATATCCATGCGCAGGACCCATTCGCGACGACATTCCAGTCACCGCAATGGATGTTGGCTGCGGTCTCTGATGGCCACTACACGGATGCAAGCCGGTTATACTCGACGCCGGAGGGGAGCGCCGTTCTGCCCCTTGCAGAAGCGCGTCTTCTGTCCGTGAAAACCTCTCTGGCTTCGATGCCACACGGTCTTGGGGCATCCGGCTTGATTTCCGATGCCCCCCTTTCCGTGCCTTTCGTCCGCTCTGTTATCGATGACCTGATGCGCCTGCCGCATTGGCGGATCGCGATCAGGCCGAATGCATTGCAAGCGGATGTATGGGAAGCGGCGATGCCTTCCGCATGGAGAAAGGTCAAGCGGCAGACCCACATCCTTGATCTGCAGCAGGGATACGATTTCTGGTGGGCCAATCAGATCGGTCAGCGCAAGCGGGGAAAGATCAGGAAAGCGGTCCGTGAGGGTGTCGCGGTGGAATACGGAAATTCCCCCGATTTCGTCCGTCGTTACTATGATCTCTATCTGCGCTGGACGGAGAACAGGGCGGCGAAACGTCGGCTCCCGCTCCGGCTTGCCCGATGGCTCGCCGTGCGCCGGGAGCCCCTGTGGAAATTCCGCGCGACAGCCGGAATGCTTGGAGACGATCTGCGCATCTACATCGCCTCCTATAAGGGGCGTGATGCCGCAGCGGCGGTATTTCTCGCGGCGGGGCGAAGTGCGATTTATTGGCGTGGCGCCAGCGATACCAGCATCGGTTTCGCATGTAACGATCTTCTCCAAAGCGAAATGATCAAACAAGCTTGCCTGCTGGGCTGCACCTTTTACCACCTGGGCGAATCCGGCGGTGTTGCTTCGCTTATCGAATTCAAGGAAAGTCTCGGAGCGCATCCCTATGATTACGCCGAATATGTCTATGACCGAACTCCCCGGCTCCTGAACATCGCCCGGTTGGGAAGATGAGCATCGACAGTGCCCGCTATGATTCATGCGTGCGCTTTTGCGGGCATAATGGAAGTTGGCACGGAGAGGATCCTCGCATTGCGAGGGGGCCGATCGCATCGGTTCGACGGACGCAGCACCACCGCATTCCGGCTATTGTTTTCCACCGGAGCCGTCGCCCCGGTATCGTCAGGGAACGATGCTGAAAGGCTGTTCGGCGAGCGCGACCGCGCCGCTTGCCGCATCGCGGAAGCGATAGCGCAGCAGATAGTCGCCGGCAGGCGGATTGGTGAGATTGAGGGTTAGCCGCGCGAAAACCTCCTGATTGCGCACGCTGCCGCGGAAATCGAAGGAGCCGAAGGCCTTGTGTTCGGCAAGAAGCGCGCCCTTGCCGTCGAGCAGTTCGAGGTCCACCGTGAACTGCGCTTCAAGCTTGTCGTCGCCGGCGGGCTTCCAGGTCAATCCGACCGGTTCGACATAGGAGATGATCGGCTCGCTGTTCCTGAAGCGGTTGTCGGGGCGCTCCTCGTACATGCCGTAGCCTTCCGGCGGCGTGGCGACGAAAACCGCCTTGCCGATCGAGAAGGGCAGGGTGGCGGCGAAGGCGTCGAACGCCTTGCGGATCGTCTCATGCGCGCCGACCGTATCGCCTGCCGCCGCCTGCTCCTCGGCCTTTTGCGCCGCTTCGGCGAGTGGCCCGGCGGCGGCGGGACAGGCGATTGCAAGCGCCGCCGCAACGAGCATGGCAAACCGGAACCTGGGTGCGGACATGCGCTCTCTCTCTCCACCACTGATCGGTGAAAGATGCGAAGAAGCATGGCCGCAGTCAAGGATTGCCGGTCAGCTCTTCCAGAAGAGCGGTGTCAGGACGACGAGGACCGTGAGAATTTCCAGCCGGCCGAGCACCATCAGGAAGGACAGGATGTAGAGCGCGGCGTCATCGAAGATCGCGAAGGTGCCTGCCGGGCCGATGGCCTCCGTCACGCCCGGCCCGACGTTGGAAAGCGCCGTGGTGGAGGCCGATATCGCCGTCATGACGTCATAGCCGAGAAGGCCGAGCGCGAGCGCGCCGAATGCGGCAAGCGCGATGAAGGTAAGGAAGAACAGGAAGACCCCGCGCTGCACGTCGGCGTCGACGGTCTTGCTTCCGTAGCGCACCGCGTGGATGCCGTCGGGATAGATCAGCCGATGGAGGCCGGTACGCAGGAAATTGATCAGGACGATGATGCGATAGGCCTTGATGCCGCCCGAGGTCGAGCCGGAACAGCCGCCCATGAAGGTGGCGATGAAGGCGAGCGCGACGATGAACGGCCCCCATTGCGTATAGTCGTCGCTGGCGAAACCGGTGGTCGAGAGGATCGACGAGACGGTGAAGAAGGAATGGGCGAGGGCTTCATGGAACTCGACGCCGTTGTGAAGGCGCAGATAGAGGCTCGCGGCGATGGCGAACACCAGGAGATAGCCGAGGAAGACCCGGATCTGCGGATCGGAGAGCAGGTCGAACCGCCGCCGCACGACGAACAGGATCAGCACCGAGAACGGCAGGCTGCTGAGCGTCATGAAGAAGGTGGCGGCCCAGAGCAGCGGCAGGCTCTTGTAATGGGCGAAGGAGGCGTCATGGGTGGACAGGCCGCCGGTGGCCACCGTCGACATGGCGTGGTTGAGCGCATCGAAACGGCTCATGCCGAGCGTGGCGTAGGTGACGGCGCAGACCAGCGTGATGGTCACATAGATGGCAAGGAACGCCCGCGTGTAGCTGGCGATCCTCGCGAAGGGCTTGTCGCCGGTTTCCGACGATTCCAGCTTGAAGAAGGACATGCCGCCGACCCGCAGGTAGGGCATGACGAACAGGCCGAGCGCCAGGATGCCGACGCCGCCGAGCCAGTGCAGGAGAGACCGCCACATCAGAATGCCAGGCGGCGCACGGTCGAGCCCGACGATGACGGTGGCACCCGTCGTGCTGATGGCCGAGGCGGATTCGAACAGCGCCTCGGCGAAGGTCAGTTTCAGCGACGACAGCCACAGCGGCAGCGCGCCCACCAGGCAGGCGACGATCCACAGGAGATTGACGACGAGAAAGCCCAGCCGCTTGTTGAAGGGCGGCGGGCCGGCGCGGGTGGCGGCCGCCGTGGTCAGCGACAATCCGCCCACCATGAAGGCGCACAGCAGAAAGACCTCGGCGTTGCGGCTGCCGTAGTAAATGTCGACGAAGGCGGGCACGAGCATCGCCAGCGCAAGATAGATTCCGCTGATTGCGGCTATATGGATGGCGGACCGGTAGATCGTCGCGTTCAACGGTTCTTGTCCTGCTTCCGGTCCGGCTTTCCGGCCTGTGGCTGTCTTGTGCGCTCGCGAAAGGGACGGGTAGTATCCGCCGATGCAATATGCAATAGCCTCTGCATTGTTCAAACTCAAGGATGGCTTCGAAGGGCATGAAACCAGATGTCGACGCCGCCCGTGACGCCTTGCGCGGGCTTTTTCCCGAGACTCCCCTGCAACTCAACGAACACCTTTCCGCCCGTTATCAGGCGGAAATCTATCTGAAGCGCGAAGATCTCTCGCCGGTGCGCTCCTACAAGATCCGCGGGGCGTTCAATTTCTTCCGCAAGGTGCTGGCGCAGCCGGAAGGTCCGCGCAGCTTCGTCTGCGCCTCGGCCGGCAACCATGCGCAGGGCTTCGCCTTCGTCTGCCGCCACTTCGGTGTCGAGGGCGTCGTCTTCATGCCGGTGACGACACCGCAGCAGAAGATCGACAAGACCCGCATGTTCGGCGGGGATTTCGTGAAGATCCGCCTGATCGGCGACTTCTTCGATCAATGCTACCAGGCCGCCCGCGATCACGCGGCCGAAACCGGCGCCCTGATGGTGCCGCCGTTCGACCATGCCGACATCATCGAGGGACAGGCCACGGTCGCCGCCGAGATCGTGACGCAGCTCGGTCCCGGCAGGACGCCGGATCTGGTCGTCCTTCCCGTCGGCGGCGGCGGGCTTGCAGCCGGCGTTACCGGCTATCTGGAGCGCGAGGTCGACGCCGGACGCTTCCTGTTCTGCGAGCCTCTTGGTGCTGCAAGCCTGAAGCGAAGCCTTGAGAACGGCGGCATGGTGACGCTCGAGCAGGTGGATAATTTCGTCGATGGCGCGGCCGTCGGCCGGATCGGCGATCTCAATTTCGCGGCGCTTTCCCGCTTTTCCGCCGATCAGGTGATGCTGCTGTCGGAAAATGCGGTCTGCGTGACGATGATCGACATGCTGAACGTCGAGGGCGTCGTTCTGGAGCCGGCCGGAGCGCTGTCGCTGGCGGCGCTCGAAGCGATCGGCCCGGAAGGGCTGCGGGGAAAGACGGTGGTCGCGGTCGTTTCCGGCGGAAACTTCGACTTCGAACGCCTGCCGGACGTCAAGGAGCGCGCCATGCGCCACGCCGGGCTGAAGAAATATTTCATTCTCCGGCTGGCCCAGCGGCCGGGCGCGCTGCGCGACTTTCTCAACCTGCTCGGCCCCGACGACGACATCGCCCGCTTCGAATATCTGAAGAAGTCCGCCCGCAATTTCGGCTCTATCCTGATCGGCATCGAGACGAAAGTGCCGGAGAATTTCCTGGCGCTTGCGAAGGCGTTCGACGGAGCGGGCCTGCGTTATCAGGACATTACCGACAACGAGATTCTCGCCAACCTGATTATCTGAGCCGCCCGATCCCCGTCGGGACTTGGACGGCGGCGCGGCCTGTGGTAGAAAAATTCTTGCAGGAGCGCGATGCGGTTTTGCATTCGGATTAAAGAAAAACAAGGAGATAGCGTCTTGGCTTCCCGGGAAGATCGAAGACGCTCAGGAAACGCTCATGGCTTCGTTCTTTTCCAGACTGTTCGGCCGCAACAGCGGCGATCCGACGCCCCCCGCCAAGGTGCAGGAGGAAAGCGAAGCCTATAACGACCTCCTCCTCGTCGCCACGCCGATCAAGGAAGGCAGCCAGTACCGCCTTTCCGGACGCATCGAGAAGCAGGAGGGCGACCGGCTTTTGAGCCGCCGGTTCATCCGCGCCGATCTCTTCACCTCGCAGGACGATACCGTGGCGGCCGCCTTCCGCAAGGCCCGCCAGATCGTCGACCAGACGGGGCCGTCGCTGTTTTCCGATGGCGCCGATGACCGGCAGGTCTGAGGCTCTTCGCCGCCGCTCTCAATTCCCGCCGCTCTCAATTCCCGATGGCTTCGGCGCAATTGTCTGCTATAGCACAGGCATAGCGGGCCTCGTCCCATAGGGGTCCGGAGACGAAGTCGCATGCGGGTCGACGATGCAGATTGAAAACCTTGTTCTTCTCATGGTGGAGGCGGTTTTCTATTTCGTCTTCATGGCCGCGATCCTGCACATGCGCCACCGGATCGGAATTGGCGTTTTCGTGGCGACGCTCGGGGTCATGCATTTCCTCGAGACCTATCTTGCCGCCGTCTTCTATATCCAGCTTCCGTTCGGCGTGATCTCGCCGGGGTCGTCCGTGCTGTTTTCCGGCAAGCTGATGCTCATCCTGCTGCTTTACGTGAAGGAGGACGCCGCCGTTGTCCGCGCGCCGATCTACGGCCTGCTGGCGGGCAATTTCCTGACCGTCGGGCTCAGCCAGTTCCTGCGCCATCACGAGACGATCGGCGCGGTGCCGGGCCGTCTGGCCGATCTCGCCTTCGTCGACGAGATGGGCTGGCTGATGCTGTGGGGCACCGTGCTGCTCTATATCGATTCCATCGCCATCATCCTTCTGTACGAGCGGCTCGGCCGGCGTTTGCGCGGCAATATGGCGGCGCGCTTCCTGCTCTCCGGCGTGGCTGTGCTCACCTTCGACCAGATCGGTTTCTATACGGCGCTGCACCTGATCAACGGCGTGTCGCTGAAGGTCTTCTGGGGCGGCTGGATCGCCAAGATGCTGGCGGCGGTCCTTTTCGCCGTCATGATCTCCACCTATCTGCGCTTTTCCCGTCTTTCGCCCGCCGAGGCTTCGGCGCGGCCGATTGCCGATATTTTCAACGATCTGACGTTCCGCGAGCGGTACGAGGATTTGCTCGACCGCTCGGGCCGCGACGCGCTGACCGGGGTGCTCGACCGCAGCCGGCTGGAAACCGAGGCGGAACGGGTGCTGACGGCGGCGCGGACCGCCGGCCGGCCGGTTGCGCTGCTGATGGTCGATGCTGACGATTTCAAGGAGGTGAACGATCGCTTCGGCCATCTGGCCGGCGATACCGCGCTGCGACAGATCGCCGACTGCCTCGCGAAAACCGTCCGTGAGCAAGATCTGCTCTTTCGCTTCGGAGGGGAGGAGTTCCTGATTCTCTGCGACAATCTCTCGCCGGAAGCCGCATTTGCGCGCGCCGAGGTCCTGCGCCAGACGGTGGCGGACGCCCTGCGGCGACCCGACGGCCTGCCGATCACCGTCAGCATCGGCGTCGCCGCCGGTCCGGCCGATGGAAAGGCTCTGGCAGACCTCATCGCCGTCGCCGATGCGCGGCTCTATAGGGCTAAGAAGGGCGGACGCAACCGTGTGGTGGCGGCCGATGAAATCCTTCCCTCGGCGCTTTAAAGCATTTCCAGCAAAAGTGCGCAGCGGTTTTGCGTCCGGAAATGCGGTTGGAACAAAGAGCATTTCCAGCAAAAGTGCGTAGCGGTTCTGCGTCCGGAGATGCGGTTGGAACAAAGAGCATTTCCAGCAAAAGTGCGCAGCGGTTTTGCGTCCGGAAATGCCTTACGGAAGATCGGCCTCGCAGCGCTCGATCAGGCTGATCGGATCGATGCCCGGATCCGTTGCGGCCACCGTGGCGAGCCGGTGGCTGACATGGAGGTAGCGACTGTAGCGCTTCTCCGTATCGTGGATGACCCGGGCGTAGGCCGCTCGCTTCTGCGCCAGCGTTTCCCGCATCGAGGGTGGGGCGAGCGCCTGCCGGAAAGCCGCGATGCGGTCTCTTCGCCATGTCCTTTGCAGCTTGTCCTTGCGGCCGAGCGCCAGCCGCGCCGCAGCCGCGAAGAGGAGGTCCGCGCCATGTTCCTCCCAGATGGCCTTGAGACGGGGTGGACTGGCCGCCAGATAGGCGGTGAGCAGGGCCTGTCGTTGCCGTCTTTGCCGACAAAACGGGCGAAGCAGCGTCGCGGCCAGTTCGATGCCCGAAAGGTCATAGGCGAGCATTTCGTAGTCGATAAGGCTTATGGCGCCATCCGGGGTCTTCAGGATATTCTTGGCGTAGAGATCGCCATGGGTCAGCTGGGTGCCGGGCAGGGCGCGAAGGCGGATGAAGCTTTCCTCGATCCAGCGGTTTTGCGCCGGCGTGAGCACCCGGGCCTGACGGCTGGTAAAGGATGCATGGGGCAGGCGTGGATGCGTACGGTCGAAAAGGGCGCGATAGGGCGTTCCCTCAAGCGTATTGAGCCGCGCCATGGTTGCGCCGAGCGCCGCCAGGGCAGCGTCTTCGGCATCTTCGGCCAGAATGTTTCCGGGAAGATAGGCAAAGGCCAGCCAGTGGCCATAGCGCAGGGTTTCGCGCCACGTCCGGGTTCCGGTACAGATGGTTTGTACGGAAATCCCCGCCCGATGGAGGCGGTCGATCGTGTTCTCGAAATCGATCGCGCCGCGCTTTGTGCGAAAGTGTTGCAGCACATATTTCACACCGTTTATCGCGATGATCCGTTTGTGAAGTCCCGGCCGTCCGCCCTCAAGCAGCACCTGTGCCTCGGGGCCGAGCATGTCCTCCAGGCGGGGAAGGTGGCTGGTCATGAAAAGCGGACGTTTCCTGCTGCGCGGAAGGCCGATCGTTTTGGAGCGGCTGGAAGATTTCGGCTTTTATGCCTCATTCGGGCGTGCGGTTCCAGCCGCCCTTGCCGTGATGAAAAGCCGTGGAACGCAAGAGGCGTTCCACGGCTTCGAGCCGTGGCCGTATCGGACTGCCGTCAGCGTACGAACTCATCGATGCGGCGAAGCGTGACGCGGCGATTGCGCCATTCCTCGTTCTGCGTCTGGACGAGCAGATATTCCTCGCCGTAACCGACCGTTTCCAGCGCGCGGGAGGGGACGCCGTATTCCCGAACGAGAATCCGCTTCAGCGATTCGGCGCGGCGCTCCGAAAGCGCCAGATTGGCGGCTGCGGTGCCGACCGCATCGGTGTGGCCCTCGATCAGGAAGACCGCACGGCGACGGCGGCGCAGGATCTGCTCCATGGCGCGGCCGATCTGGCGCACCTTTGGATATTCGGAACGCGGGATTTCAGCGGAGGCGAAGGCAAAGTTGATCGACTGGATGTCGATCGACGGCGCCTGACGGCGAAGATCCGGCCGCCGCTTCAATTCGCGTACGGTCACCCGCTCGCTGTCGCGCATCCGGCGAGCGGGCGCGGCGTCCAGCCGACGCATGATCATGTCCTCCGAAGGGGTGGCCTGCGCCAGGGCGAGACCCGGCGTGGCGAAGGTCGCGGCAAGGGCGGTCAGGAAGGTGCGGCGCTGCATGAGGATGTCTCCTTTTCCCGGGATTACTGTTGCCGGGAAATTGTCACGATCGATCTGAAGGAAAGATGAACCGCCCGTTAGGCGGCATTCACAATGCTTAACGCCCGGGCGCAGGCATCAGGCAGTCGCGTTTGGCAAGCGCCAGAAGTTCCGTGTCGGACAGCGGCGTCAACCGGCTTTCCTCGGTGCCGACCGGTGAAAAACCGAACATCTGATAGAGTTGCAGGGCTCTGGGATGATCCAGATTGTTGGTGGTGACCCGCACCCGCTGCGGCGCGGAGGTCCAGGCCGCGTAAAGCGCCTGCAAAAGGAACCACTTGCCGATTCCAAGGCCGAGCGTTTGTTCGAACAGGCCGAAATGCGACAGTTCCACCACCGCGTCGTCGAGCTTCTGCAGTTCGAAGAAGCCACCCGGCGCGCCGTCGACATAAAGGACGGTAATGCTGTTGCGCGTGTCGTGGAGCGTCGCGGCGAGCGTTTCGTCATCCATCCGCAGCCGGTCGACCCAATGCCAGCGCCCGCCCACCTGACGATAGAGGAAACGGTAGAAGGCGAGCGGGATTGCCGGGGCGGACAGGAGCGCCGTGTGTATGTTGGCGGGAACCGGCAGGCTCTGTCTGGGCGGCGCCGTCATCTCGAGCGCGGTGATATGAACGGCGATCGGTGCGATGGAGGCCTTCTTCGTCATGGTCCGGATTTCCCGGTGGCGACCGGCGTGTCCGGCCGGCCGCCCCATTCGGCCCAGGAGCCGTCGTAAAGCGAATGGTCCTCATGGCCGAGAGATTGCAGCGCCAGAGTGATGATCGCCGCGGTGACGCCGGAACCGCAACTCGTCACCACCGGCCGCGAGAGATCGATCCCGGCCTCCTCGAAAGCCCGGCGCAGGCCCGGCAGGTCCTTGAACCGGCCGTCCGTCGAAAAGCTGCCGGACGGCATGTTGCGGGCGCCCGGCATGTGGCCGGAGCGCATGCCGGCGCGCGGCTCCGGCTCCTCGCCGGAAAACCGTCCGGCGCCGCGCGCGTCCGCCACCTGTTTTGCGCCGGTCGAGACGATGCCGCGCATTTCCTCGAAGCTCGTGAGGGCGAGGGAGTTGAAGTCCGTGTGGAAGACGGCGGGTGCTGGCTCCGGCAGGTCGGTCTCCAGCGGCCGCCCGTCTTTTTTCCAGCCGTCGAGGCCGCCGTCCAGAACGAAGACGTTCTGCGCGCCCATGAGGCGAAAGAGCCACCAGACCCGGGGGGCGGAGAAGAAGCCCGGTCCGTCATGGACGACGATCGTGTCGCTTGCGGAAATGCCGAGCTTGCCTATTTCGGTCGCGAAGAATTCAGGCGAGGGGACGGTATGCGGCAGGCCGCTCGAATGATCGGCGATCGCGTCCTGATCGAAGAAGACCGCGCCCGGTATATGGCCGGAGGCATATTCGGCCGCGCCGTTGCGGTTGTGCGCCGGGAGATACCAGGAGGCGTCGACGACCCGGAAGGACGGCGCGCCGAGCTGCTTTTGCAGCCAGTCGGCGTCCACCACGAAGCTGCTTTTCTCGCTTGCCATTAGCCTTCTCCTCAAGCGGGAGAACCGGGCGTGCCGAAGCGGATGCGCAGGCGGCGGTTCTCCTTGCCCTTCTTTTCGATCTTGGCGATATGGATGGCCCCGACTTCCTGCGTCTCGGTGACATGGGTGCCGCCGCAGGGCTGGCTGTCCACCGAGGAGCCTTCGCCGATGCAGACGAGGCTGACGCGCCCGAGGCCTTTGGGTGGGCGGACATTCTTCGATTTCACGATGTCCGGATTGGCCGCGAGTTCCTCGTCGGTGATCCAGCGCAGGAAGACGGGATGGTTTTCCTCCACGAGCTTCATCAGCTTCGCGGTCACCTCGTCCTTGTCGATGGTCTCGCTCATGTCGAAGTCGACGCGGCTGTCGTCTTCGCCGACGGCCGCGCCGGTGATCGGATAGGGGCAGACGACGGACAGCAGGTGACAGGCCGTGTGCATGCGCATCAGCCGGTAGCGCCGCGCCCAGTCGATATGGGCGACCACCGTTTCGCCGACGGCGGGAAGCGGTGCGCCTTCCTGCGGTCGATGGACGATCACATCCTTGGTCGCGCCGGTGACGGCCGGCCCGAGCGCGATGCGCGATCCGTCGGCGCGTTCGAGAAAACCCGTGTCGCCCGGCTGGCCGCCGGAGGTGGCGTAAAAGCAGGTCTGGTCGAGTTCGATGCCGCCGTCCTCGTGGACGGCGGTCACCACCGCCTCGCATGTCGAAAGATAGAAGTCTTCGCGGAAAAGGGCGGTGGTGGCGTGTGACATGAAGACCTATTCGACCGGCAGATAGGGGACCTTGATCCCCGAGCCCGTCTTCAGCCAGCCGGGAACGGGCAGGCCTTTCGAATCGAGGAAGTCCGCGTTGAAAAGTTTGGACTGGTAGCGGTTAGCATAATCGCAGAGAATCGTCACGATCGTGTGTCCGGGGCCGAGGTCCTTCGCCAGCCGGATCGCCCCTGCGATATTGATGCCGGAGGAGCCGCCGACGGCGATCCCTTCCTTCTCGATCAGTTCGAAGACCAGCGGCACGGCCTCCGAATCGGGGATCTGATAGGAGTAATCCGGGGTGAAGCCTTCTAGATTGGCGGTGATGCGGCCCTGGCCGATGCCCTCCGTGATGGAGCTTCCGGACGCCTTGAGTTCGCCGCTCGTGTAATAGCTGTGGAGCGCGGCGCCGTCGGGATCGGCAAGCGCGATCTTGATGGCCGGGTTCTTTGCCCTGAGCCCTGCCGCGACGCCGGCCAGTGTGCCGCCGGAGCCGACCGCCGAGACGAAGCCGTCCACCTTGCCCTGCGTATCGCGCCAGATTTCCGGGGCGGTGGTCTCGATGTGGGCGTCGCGGTTGGCGACATTGTCGAACTGATTGGCCCAGATCGCGCCGTTCGGCTCGCTCCTGGCTAGTTCCTCGGCAAGCCGGCCGGAAAGTTTGACGTAATTGTTGGGATTCTTGTAGGGAGCCGCCGGAACCTCCACCAGTTCCGCGCCGAGCAGGCGCAGGGCGTCCTTCTTCTCCTGGCTCTGGGTTTCCGGAATGACGATGACCGTGCGGTAGCCGAGCGCCCGGGCGACGAGAGCAAGCCCGATGCCGGTATTGCCCGCCGTACCCTCGACGATGACGCCGCCGGGACGAAGCGCTCCGGAGCGCTCCGCCGCCCGGATGATCCACAGCGCCGCCCGGTCCTTCACGGACTGGCCGGGATTGAGGAATTCCGCCTTGCCGAGAATTTCGCAGCCGGTCGCCTCCGATGCGGCGTTGAGCCGGATCAGGGGCGTGTTGCCGATTGCCTCCAGAACGGACGGAAGAACTGTCATGGAATCCGAGCCTCGCGCTTTCGATGGGAGATGATGAGACGTCTTTTCGGCCCGCACTCCGGACTTGGCAAGGAATAGCATTTCTTTCGAGGCGGAAACGAGAGGAATATTTCGCGGAAGCGCTCCTGCGGTCCCGCATGGCGTCTGCGGGTAGGGCGCCTATCATCGAACGGTCGCGATTGCCGGTTATCCTGTCCTGAGCGGGCGAGTCGCGTCGCCTGCGAGTGCAGCGTCGGGGACGATGTCGGGCTTAACCGAACGTTAACGCGTATGGTTAACGTTGTGTCTACGGCGCACGGGAACCGATCGGTTGCCGGCCCGTTTCAACGAAGTGGTGGAGGCGCATCATGATTTTCGGTTTCATCCGGAACCTGTTTCAGGCAAGCGAAGATGAATTCGTCACGGGAACCTATCCCGACGGCGCGGTCGGCACGCCCGAAAAGGATCGCTCCCTCCATGCCGCCGTCCGGCGCCGTCCCCGCCGCCCGTTGCGCGAGGAAGGCGACTACGCCCGGATTCGCGCCGCCGGCCAGACGGGCGCCGGAATGACGGCCTGATATTTCCGAAGCCGGGCGGTCAGGGCGCAATCCCGCTGTCCGACACGCCGAAATGAAAAAGGGTCGCGCCTTTCGACGCAACCCTTTGAAAACTGGCTCCCCGGGTCGGATTCGAACCGACGACCTATCGATTAACAGTCGAGTGCTCTACCGCTGAGCTACCAGGGATCATCCGCTCGCTGCGGAGTGAGCGCGTAATACAAATGCCCGATCGATTTGCCAAGCGCTTTTTGAAAAAAATGCGCGAAATTATTGATTGATTGTGGAAAAGCCCCCAATTGGGAAGGGGAATGCCGGAAATCCGATGGTTCCCGGTGAAAAGCAGGTGATCCATGGCAAAGAGGGAAAACAGGGCGGGCTTCGGCGTCGATTTCCGTACGCGGGAGATCGTGCTCGGGACATTCCGCATCAGGCTGCCGGAATCGCGCTGGATGCGCACGGTCATCGGTATCCTGCTCGTCGTCGGCGGCCTGCTGGGCTTCCTGCCGGTGCTCGGCTTCTGGATGCTGCCTCTCGGCCTTCTCGTCCTGTCGCATGATTCCGCCTATGTCCGCCGGCAGCGCCGCCGCCTCGCCGTCTGGTGGGCAAGCCGTAAGCTCCGCCGCTCATCCTGATATCCGATATCCGATGGATTGCATTGGTGTTCCGGTCCTGCTCTAAAAAGCCGGAAAGATCGGGGCGCAAAGGGGATGCGGATGACGGATGTGCTGGTGAAGGGTGTCGCCATGGGAATCGGCGGGACGCTCCTCATGGATATATGGGCGGTCGTCCTGTGGAAGGTCTTCCACCAGGCAAGGCCCAACTGGAGGCCCGTCGGGCGCTGGTTCGGGCACCTTGCCAGGGGCCGGGTGTTTCATGAGGATATCGGCAAGGCCGAGGCCTTCCGGCACGAGAATGCACTCGGTTGGGGCGGGCATTACGCGGTCGGCATCCTTTACGGCGTTCTTCTGGCGCTTCTGGCGGGACCGGACTGGCTTGCCGCCCCGACGTTCCTGCCGGCGTGGATCCTCGGTATCGTCACGGTGGGGGCGGGCTGGTTCCTGTTGCAGCCGGGGCTGGGGATCGGGATCGCCGCCGCCAGACTGCCGAACGCCAACAAGGTGCGGGCGCTCAATCTCGTCGCCCATACGGTCTTCGCTCTCGGGCTCTACGCCACTGCTCTCTTGATGCGCTGAGGAGGGTTTTTCAGGAGCGGGCGGGTGGCGGGCGCAAAAAAGACGGCAATGCCGCCGCAAGCCTATTGCACCTGGGCCTAATTCGTTCTAAACGCCCGGCACCACTCGCTTTTAAGCAAACGGACGGCCTCGTGGCGGAGTGGTTACGCAGAGGACTGCAAATCCTTGCACCCGAGTTCGATTCTCGGCGAGGCCTCCAATTTTCCCATCAGGACAGGACGACGGACCCGCAATCGGTGGTTTCGTCCCCGCAATCGGCGGCTTTGTCCAAGCGACGGCCGCAGGCTGCGGCCGCCGGAAACATCATTGCGCGGGCGCGCCTTCGAGGCCGACAAGCGCGATTTTCGCATAGCCGGCCGAACGCAGCAGGTTCATGACATCCATGACGTCGCCATAGGCGACCGACTTGTCGGCGCGCAGCAGGATGCGTGTTTCCTTGTCGCCTTCCGTCACGGCGTCCAGCTCGGGTCCGAAACCGGCCCGCGAGATTTCGCCATTGCCGATGGAAACGCTGAGATCCTTCTTCACGGTCATGAAGACAGGCTTGTCTTCCCGCGGTGTCGGCTGCGCGACGGAGGAGGGCAGGTCGACATTGATGTCGACCGTCGCCAGCGGCGCGGCGACCATGAAGATGATCAGCAGCACGAGCATGACGTCGATGAAGGGCGTGACGTTGATCTCGCTGTTTTCCGCCAGATCGTCGTCGCCGCCTTTGTCCCGGATATTCGCGGCCATGGCGTCACCCGACCTTTGCGACCGCTGGCCGCTCGCCGGCGCGGCCGGAAGCAAGCTGGTAGCGATGCACGTCGAGATCGCGGCTCACCAGTCGCTCGATCGCGGCGGAGGAATCGGCAAGGCTCTGTCGGTAGCCGGTGATGGCGCGGACCAGGAAGTTGTAGATCACCACGGCCGGGATGGCGGCCACGAGGCCGATCGCGGTGGCAAGCAGTGCCTCGGCGATGCCGGGGGCTACGATGGCGAGGTTTGTCGTCTGCGCCCTGGAGATCCCGATGAACGAATTCATGATGCCCCAGACCGTTCCGAAAAGCCCGACGAAGGGGGCTGTGGAACCGATGGTGGCGAGGATCCCGGTTCCCTTGGCGACGCGCCGTCCGGCGCTCGCTTCGATACGCGACAGGCGCGAGGCGACGCGTTCCTTGACGCCGTCGTCCGAAACATGGCCGAGCACAGCCTGTGATGCGCGCATCTCCTCGCGCGCGGCTCGGGCCATAAGGCCCACCGTGCCGTGATCGCCGCCGAGCGCGGCTTCGCCGTCCTCCAGGCCGCGGGCGTGGTTGAGCGCATGCAGGGCGCGCCTGGCGGCGCGGCCGGCGGCGGCAAGTTCGGCGAGTTTGGCGAGCAGCACCGTCCAGGTGACGACGGATGCAAAGGCAAGGCCGATCATCACGGCCTTGACGACGATATCCGCCGCCATGAACATGCCCCAGGGCGACAGATCATGCGGCAGGTCGGCCTGCCGTTCGGGCGCGTCCGCTACGATCGTTCCGGCCGGCATGTCCTCCGTCTCCGCGCTCTCCTCGTCCTGGATCTCGTCGGCCGCAGCATCCATTTCGGCGGCGGGCTCGGATGGCATGACGGTGTCGGCCCCGGAAGCCTCGCTTCCCGCCGGCGCAGCGCCGTCGGTCATCGGGGTTGCGGGCTCGGTCAAGGCGGGGCGCTCGTCCGTTCCGGCCGGAACCTCGGCGTCCTGGGCGTTTGCAGCATGGGACGCAAGCGCCAGAAGGGTAAGGGCGAATAGCAGTCGAAACCGTTTAAACACGGTAAAATCCTCTTGCATGATACTGTTTGCAAAAGACCGCCCGGGCAGCAGCCTTCAGGCGCGCCTGCCTCGTGCAGGCGTCGAAACCGGGTCTTTCCATACGACAAGGCGGTCGGACAAGGCAAGGATATGTTGACTATTTAATTCATGATATTGCGCCTGATTGACTGGAAAACGCGGTTTTTCCACGCAATCCGTGAGCGGCTATGGACACCCGGGCTGAAACCGAACTAAGAGAATCGCGACATATCCGGCATCTGCATCCGGTCATCGCGCCGGACGGAGCCGCTTTTCGACAGGGCAAGAGATGATAAACTACACCGCAGCGCGCACGAAGATGGTGGACAACCAGATCCGCACGACGGACGTGACTTCCCACGGGGTGCTGGAAGCCTTCCTGACGGTTGCACGCGAAGAGTTCGTTCCGGCCGCGCTAAGGCCGCTCGCGTATATCGATAATGACATCCAGCTTGCGGCCGGTCGCTACCTGATGGAGCCGTCGCCGCTTGCCAAGCTCATCCAGCTCGCCGCTGTCGAGGCGGACGACGTGGTGCTGGAGGTCGGTGCCGGCACCGGCTACGCCTCAGCGATCCTGTCACGGCTGGCAAGCTCCGTCGTGGCGCTGGAAAGCGACGCCGCGCTTGCCGCTGTCGCGACGGAAACGCTGACCCGCCTCGGCTACGACAATGTGGCGGTGGTGAGCGGCGATCTCGAGCAGGGCTACGGCGCGGAAGCGCCTTACGACGTCATTTTCGTGCATGGCGCGGTGGAATATGTGCCGGAAGCGCTTTTCGACCAGCTACGCGACGGTGGCCGGCTGGTCGTCGTCGAAGGCGTCGGCAATGCCTCGCAGGCCCGCCTTTATATCAAGGAAGGCGGCAGGACGTCGGAGCGAAACGTGTTCAATACCTCCGTCAAGCCTTTGCCGGGCTTCCGCAAGGTGAAGGAATTCGTGTTCTAGCAGCGGTGGCCCGGGGCTTGGCCTTGCCGGAACGGAAAGATCGGCTTTTCAAAGCGCGCGGCTATAGCGGCGGGGTGCGCGAGGTTCGGAGTATCTCGTGGTGTCCACTCTTCGCAGAACGCTCCTTGCCCTGATCGTTGCGCCCGCCTGCCTCGCCTTGCCCCAGGCGGCGGCGGGCGAGACGCTTTCCGGTGCGATGGCCAAGGCCTACCGCAACAATCCCGATCTCAACGCCGCGCGCGCGGCGCTCCGGGCGATCGACGAGAATGTCACCATCGCCAAGGCGGCCATGCGGCCGCAGGTTTCCGGAGTGGCGCAGGCGCAGTCACGGCAGACGACCCTCGACAAGGCGCCCCGCGATATTTTCGGATTTCGCGGCGCGCGCCGGACAGAGGAATTCACCTCCAGCTTCGGCGTGACCGTCACCCAGCAGATTTTTGATGGATTCCAGGCGCTGAACCGCGTGCGGTCGGCCGAAGCGAATGTGCTGGCCAATCGCGAGGCGTTGCGGGCGAACGAGATATCGATCCTGCTCGCCGCCGTCGAATCCTATGCCAATATCGCCCGCGACCAGCAGATTGTATCGATCCGCAAGCAGAATATTTCCTTCCTCAACGAGCAGCTCAAGGCGGCGAGGGCGCGTCTGGAGGTGGGCGAGGGGACGCGCACCGACGTCAGCCTTGCAGAGGCGGAGCTTGCCGCGGCGAAGGCGCTGCTCACCACGGCCGTCTCCCAGCTCAGGCAGAGCGAGGCCGCCTATGTGCAGATCGTCGGCGAGGCGCCGCGGGATATCCGGCAGCCGTCGCCGGCCAGCCGGGCGATGCCCGCCACGCTCGACCAGGCCGTCGCCACGGGCCTGCGGGAAAATCCGGCCATCCTTGCGGCGGAGCGGGGCGTCGACGCCGCCGGCTATGACGTGAAGACGGCGGAAGGCACGATGCTGCCGGGCGTGGTGCTGCAAGGCGATCTCTACCGGGCCGAAAACCAGGGGCCTTCCAGCGATAATGTGATGGGCGCGGTTTCCGCCCGCATCGTCGTTCCGATCTATCAGGGCGGCGCGGAATACGGCCAGATCCGGCGGGCCAAGGAACAACTCGGACAGAGCCGCATGCTCGTCGATTCCGCGCGGATGGGTGTCCGGCGCGATATCGTGTCGGCGCATGCCCAATATGAGGCGTCGCAGGCGGCGACGGTTGCGACGCGCGCGCAGATCGGGGCGGCGAAGATGGCGCTCGATGGCGTCATCGAGGAACGAAACGTCGGCCAGCGCACCACGCTCGACGTGCTCAGCGCGCAGCAGACGGTGCTGGACGCGCGCGAAAGTCTTGTCGCCTCGCAGCGCAACGCGGTGGTCGCAAGCTATGCGCTGCTCGCCGCGACCGGCCGGCTCACCGTCAGCAGCCAGGGCCTGAATGTGGCCGAATACCGGGCCGAGGAGCATTACGAGGCGGTCAAGGATCGCTGGTTCGGCCTCAGGACCGTCGACACGCGCTGACGATGCGTCTTGGAAGTTTCAATAAATCTGTGCATCACTTTAACGAACTGATTCGTGGCGATTTAGTTGGCCGCGCGAGTCGCCTACGGTTGGCGCTGATGCGGCCGGCCCATGCAGGTCCGTCCGGATTCCGCAGAAAACGGGGATAGAAATGGCTCAGCCAAATGTAGCGCGTGAACCGTCCATGGATGAAATCCTGGCGTCCATTCGCCGGATCATCGAAAGCAACGAGGCGCAGCCCGAATTCGTCGCCGAGGTGCGGGCGGAAAGCAGCTTCCCGATGATTCGCGGCGGCAAGGATGATCTTCTCGACGATCCGGCCATCGTCGAGGCCTTCCATGAGCGGGAGACGCAACCCGTTGCGGATATTGAACCGCTGCACCGTCCCGAGCCGTCCATGGAAACGTCGACGCCGCAGCCGGCGCTGTCGCTTGCCGATGTCGCCGCGCGCGTGCGCGCCGCCTCCGAGCGACAGATGGCGAGCCGGCTGCAATCGCAGGATCATCCTGCGGCAACCGTCACGCCGGCCGAGCCTGCCGCCGATGCCGAACCCGACCTTGGCTCCGGGGAGCCTTCCGTTCCCGAAAATTCCATCGCTGTGGATCTTGCCGCGCCGGAAGAGGCATCGGGCGACGCCGTCGCCCTGATTTCGCCTGCGGCGGGCGAGCGGGTCGCGCAATCGTTCGGCGCGCTTGCGGAGGCCCTGGACGCCGGCTCCCGCCGCTCCTTCGACGAAATCGCTCAGGATATGCTGCGCCCGATGCTTCAGGAATGGCTCGACGACAACCTGCCGACGCTCGTCGAGCGTCTGGTGCGGGAGGAAATCGAGCGGGTGGCGCGCGGCCCGCGCCGCTGATCTTCTCCGCCGCTTCGGCAAAATCGGAACGTTTCAGCGCCGCGCCGGTTTCCGGGGCGGCGTTTTAACTGATATTGTTGACTTCAATCCGCCCATCCGGTTTACGTGATCTTCACAACCAACAGCAGGCCCACCACGAAAATGCTTGAAAAAAACTATGATTCCGCAGCCGTCGAGCCCCGTATCGCCAGGATGTGGGAAGACGCCGACGCGTTTCGTGCCGGTGCGGGGGTGAAGCCCGGCGCAGAGACATTCTGCATCGTCATCCCCCCGCCGAACGTGACCGGCTCCCTGCACATGGGCCATGCGCTCAACAATACGTTGCAGGACATCATGGTCCGCTTCGAGCGCATGTGCGGCAAGGATGTGCTTTGGCAGCCCGGGATGGACCATGCGGGCATCGCGACCCAGATGGTCGTGGAGCGCAAGCTTGCCGCTGAAAAGCAGCCCGGACGCCGCGAGATGGGCCGCGCCGCCTTCGTCGAGAAGATCTGGGAGTGGAAGGCGGAATCGGGCGGCCTGATCTTCAATCAGCTGAAGCGCCTCGGCGCCTCCTGTGACTGGTCGCGGGAGCGCTTCACCATGGATGAAGGGCTGTCGGAAGCGGTTCTCGAAGTCTTCGTCTCGCTTTACAAGGAAGGCCTGATCTACAAGGACAAGCGGCTGGTCAACTGGGACCCGAAGCTCTTGACGGCGATCTCGGATCTCGAGGTCGAACAGGTCGAGGTCAACGGCAATCTCTGGCATCTGCGCTACCCGCTGGAGCCGGGCGTCACCTACGAGCATCCGGTCGCCTTCGACGACGACGGCATACCGACGGAATTCGAGACGCGGGACTATCTCGTCGTCGCGACGACCCGCCCGGAGACCATGCTGGGCGATACCGGCATCGCCGTGAACCCGGAAGACGAGCGCTACACGTCGATCGTCGGCAAGCATGTCATCCTGCCGATCGTCGGCCGGAAGATTCCGATCGTCGCTGACGAATATCCGGATCCGGCCGCCGGCACGGGCGCCGTCAAGATGACGCCCGCTCATGACTTCAACGATTTCGAGGTCGGGCGGCGGCACGACCTGCCCGCCGTCAACGTGCTGACCGTCGACGGGCGGATCGCCATCGTCGAGAACGAGGAATTCCTCGAAGGCCTCACGCCGACCGGGATGCAGCTCGAGCTCTGGGACCAGCTCGAAGGCATGGACCGTTTCGAGGCGCGCAAGCTCGTCGTCAAGGTCTTCGAGGAAGGCGGCTTCCTCGATGCGGTCGAGCCGCACAAGCACACGGTGCCGCATGGCGATCGCGGCGGCGTTCCGATCGAGCCGCGCCTGACGGAACAATGGTATGTCGACGCCAAGACGCTCGCCGGACCGGCGATCGCCTCCGTTCGCGAGGGCCGCACCAACTTCGTCCCGAAGAACTGGGAAAAGACCTATTTCGAATGGATGGAGAATATCCAGCCCTGGTGCGTTTCGCGCCAGCTCTGGTGGGGACACCGGATTCCCGCCTGGTACGGCCCGGACGGGCAGGTCTTCGTCGAGAAGACCGAGGAAGAGGCGCTGCACGCCGCCATCCAGCACTATATCTCCCACGAGGGGCCGTGGAAGGCATGGGTCGAGGAGAAGCTCGAGAATTTCGCGCCCGGCGACATCTTGACCCGGGACGAGGACGTTCTCGACACATGGTTCTCCTCCGCGCTCTGGCCGTTCTCGACGCTCGGCTGGCCGGAAAAGACCCCCGAACTGGAAAGATATTACCAGACTGACGTTCTCGTCACGGGCTTCGACATCATCTTCTTCTGGGTGGCCCGCATGATGATGATGGGCCTGCACTTCATGAAGGACGAATACGGCGAACCGGTCGAACCGTTCCACACGGTCTATGTGCACGCGCTGGTGCGCGACAAGAACGGGCAGAAGATGTCGAAGTCGAAAGGCAACGTCATCGACCCGCTCGACCTGATCGACGAATACGGCGCGGATGCGCTGCGCTTCACGCTGGCGATCATGGCCGCGCAGGGCCGCGACGTGAAACTCGACCCGTCCCGCATCGCCGGCTATCGGAATTTCGGCACCAAATTGTGGAACGCCACGCGCTTCGCCGAGATGAACGGGGTCGCCGCCGATCCGAAATTCGTGCCGGAAACGGCATCGCTGACGATCAACCGCTGGATTCTCACGGAGCTTGCCCGCACCGCGCGCGATGTCACCGAGGCGATCGAGACCTACCGCTTCAACGATGCCGCAGGATCGCTCTATCGCTTCATCTGGAATCAGTTCTGTGACTGGTATCTTGAGTTCCTGAAGCCGGTGTTCGGCGGGGAGGACGAGGCGGCCAAGGCGGAATCGCAGGCCTGCGCCGCCTATGTGCTGGAGGAGACCTATAAGCTCCTGCACCCCTTCATGCCCTTCATGACGGAAGAACTCTGGGCGCAGACGGCGGGCGCGGGCAAGGAGCGCGACACGCCGATCTGCCTTGCCGAATGGCCGTCACCTGCCTATGGCGACGATGCGGCCGCTGACGAGATCAACTGGCTGGTCGATCTCGTTTCGGGCCTCCGTTCGGTCCGCTCGGAGATGAACGTTCCGCCGAGCGCGATGGCGCCGCTGGTCGTCGTCGATGCCAATGCGCTGACGAAGGCGCGGCTCGAGACGCATGATTCCGCGATACGCCGGCTTGCCCGTGTCGAGGAAATCCGTCTTGCGGACGCCGCCCCGAAGGGCGCCGCGCAGATCGTCGTCGGCGAGGCGACCGCCTGCCTGCCGCTCGGCAATCTGATCGACCTGTCGGCGGAGAAGGCGCGGCTGGAAAAAGCGATCGGCAAGGCGAAGGCCGAGGCGGACCGCATCCAGGGCAAGCTTTCGAACGAGAAATTCGTCGCCAATGCCAGGCCGGAACTGGTGGAGGCGGAGCGCGAGCGCTTTGCGGAACTGGAACGGCAGCTTGCAAGCCTGGCCATCGCGCTTTCCCGGGTCAGCGAAGCCGGCTGAGCTTTCGCAGGGTGAATGTGAAAAACCGCGCCGACGTCCGGCGCGGTTTTCTTTTGTCCGGCCGAAAACGCCCCTGTGTCCAAAAGGTGACGATCACCACATTCCATACAATGAACCTCTAATGTTTGCGGATAATTAACGATGACTGGAGAGGTTGGGGGCGACATGCCGAAAATGGCTCTGGAGCGCGTCGCGACAGGCTTTTGAGCGTGCTCTGAATTCTTGCCGGCGTGATCCGGCAGCCATTGGAATGCGACGGAGAAGCCATGGGCACCACGATCTTGAAGACAGGGCTTGCCGGCGCTGCGGCGCTGACGCTCATGGCGACGACGGCCGAAGCGGGCGGCTTCGGGAGGGGCGAGGCGGACACGGACCTTCTCTATCAGGAGGGAAGCGGCGCAATTCACGTCAAGGGTGTCTATGTCGCACCGCGGCGCGGTTATGCGACCGTCGACGGCAAGGCCAGCAACGACGACAGTCATCTCGACAATTATTTCGTGCCGAGCATTGGCGTGATGGCGCGGATGTCGGACAACCTTGCCTGTGCGGGCACTTACACGCAGCCCTTCGGCGCTTCCTCGACCTATGGCCCCGATGCGCAGGCCGCGGATATCCTGCATTCGGGAAGCGGCAACGCCACGCTGGAGGCGGGCTTCCGGACACGGGAATACGGCCTCACCTGTTCGGTCGGCCTCGATCTTGAAAAGGGACGGTTCTCCTTTCTCGGCGGGATCTTCCACCAGAGCTTCGATTACAAGGAAGTGTCGAAATACGGTACGCTCCGCCTGGCGGACGACAGCGAGATCGGCTATCGGCTCGGCGCGGCCTACGAGATTCCCGAAATCGCGCTGCGGGCCGACATCCTCTATCGCTCGCAGATCGACCACAAGGGCAGCGGCTCCTTCACGATCAGCGCCGATGGCGCCGGGATCTTCGGCGCGCCCGAAGGATACCAGCTTGCCGCGAGCGGCTGGGGCAGTCTGCCGCAATCCGTCAGGGTCGGGCTGCAAAGCGGTATTGCGCCGGGCTGGGTCGCCTTCGGCGCCGTCAAATGGACGGACTGGAGCGTGTTGCCGGCACTGAACTATACGATCGCCGGGCTGGGAGCGCTGGAAAAGAATTTCAATTTCCGGGACGGCTGGACGATTACCGGCGGTATCGGCCATACGTTCACGGATACCGTTTCCGGCGCGGTCAGCGTGACCTGGGATCGGGGTGTGGGGACCGGCGCGGATATCCTTACGGATACCTGGACGCTCGGCCTCGGAACGGCGATCAAGAGCGGTCCCGGTGAATTCCGCATCGGCGGAGCGGTCACCTATCTGACGTCGGGTTCGCAGGTCTATGGACCGTCCCTTGCCGATTACGATGCGACGGTCGGGGGCGACTTTGCCTATGGCGCCAGCATTTCCTACCTTTTGAAATTTTGATGCTGATGCTCTCGTGCTCCGGTCGTCTTGGTTAACGACTGGTTGACGATGCGGCGGACAGATGGGGAAACAACAGGGTCGTCCGCCCGATGTGATGGAAAGGCAACACATTCTCTTCGAGAGTTTGCTACACCCGCTTGCGGCATGTGCGGTGTCCATTTCCCGCCACAAACGGGGCGCAGCAAGAAGGTCCACGGGCCAGGCGGAATTCCGCAAGGCCAGGAAGAGATGAGACAGCCGATGCCGTCATTGCCGGAACGACCGCGAACCTTGCACAGGCTGCATGCATTTCGCAGGTTTCAACGGCACGCATGCGACGGGAACGGGAACGAAGAAGTGATGCCCAGGTCCGAGTTTATGTCGATAAGAGTCCTTGTATTCGGGGTTTGTCTGTCGTTATCCGGGGGAATTGCCGGTTCCGCTCTCGCCTTCGATCCCCAGGCCGGCGTGACCAAGGAAAGCGGTCCTTTCGACCTCTTCAAATTCGGCTTCTTCTCCTACAAGGAAGGCCGCAAGAACGACGCCATCGAGGCCTATCGCTATGCGGCGGAGAAGGGTCATACCGGCTCCCGCTGGGCGCTCGCCAATATGTATGCCGATGGCGACGGTGTACCGGAAAACGATCTCGAAGCCTTCAGGATTTATAGCGATATCGCACGGGCCGGCGTCGAGCCCGGTTCGGAAGACACCGGCTATTTCGCCAATGCTCTCATTGCGCTTGCAAGCTATTATCGTCGCGGCATTCCCGACAGTCCCGTCAAGATCGACCTGTCGCAGGCCCGCCAGCTCTATTTCCAGGCGGCGTCGGCTTTCGGCGTTCCCGAGGCGCAGTTCCAGCTGGCCCGCATGATGCTGGCGGGCGAGGGCGGCAATACCAGCGCCCATCAGGCCAAGAAGTGGCTCAATCGCGCGCGCAACAACGGCCATGCCGGCGCCATGGGCCTGTTCGGCAGCATTCTTTTCCAGGAAGGCCAGGCCACCCGTGGGCTCGCTTTCATGACGGCGGCGCTCGATCATTGCTTGCCGAAGGATTGCGGCTGGCTGCAATCCATGCAGGAAGACGCCTTCTCGGTTGCAAGCGAACAGGACCGCCGCGCCGGTGTGTCGCTGGCTCAGAACATCCGTTTCAGTCCGGAATAGGTTTCGCCGCTCAGGCCGCGAAATCCAGGATCGCCACCACCGGAACGTGATCCGAGGGCTTTTCCCAGTTGCGGACATGCTTTTCCACATCCGTCGAGACAAGCCGGTCCGAGGCTTCCGCCGACAGCATCAGATGATCGATGCGGATGCCGTTGTTTTTCGGCCAGCAGCCCGCCTGATAATCCCAGAAGGTATAGAGTGGAACGGCGTCGCTGGAAGCGCGCACCGCGTCGGTCAGGCCGAGGTTTTCCAGGCGGCGGAAGGCTTGTCGTGTCGGCGGCAGGTAGAGCGCGTCCTTCTCCCAGACCTTGACGTCCCAGCAGTCGTGCGGTTCGGGAATGACGTTATAGTCGCCGGCCAGCACCAGCGGCTCCTCCAGCGCCAGCCGATCGGCAGCAAACGCGACGAGCCGGTCCATCCAGCGCAGCTTGTAGGGGTATTTTACCGGATCGCCCGCCGGGTTGCCGTTCGGCAGATAGATGGAGCAGACGCGGATCACGCCGCCATCGACGGAAAAGACACCCTCGATGAAGCGGGACTGCTCGTCCGTATCCTCGCCCGGCAGGCCGCGCGTGATCTCGTCGGGGCGGATTTTCGAAAGCAGGGCGACGCCGTTGAAACCCTTCTGGCCGTGCGTCTCCACATGGTAGCCGAGCGCCTCGATCTCGCTGCGCGGAAAACCCTCGTCCACGGTCTTGATTTCCTGAAGCGCGACGATGTCAGGATTGGATTCCTTCAGCCATGCGATGAGGCTGTCGATGCGCGCGCGCACGCCGTTGATGTTCCAGGTGGCAATCTTCATCGGCATGGCATTTCCGTATTTCGTGTCTTCGTCCGCGGATCAGATCGAGAAGCTGGTGCCGCAGCCGCAATTGGCGATCGCATTGGGATTGCGGATCTGGAAGGACTGGCCGAGCAGGTTGTCGACGAAGTCGATCTCCGAGCCGTCCATATAGACGAGGGAAAGCTGGTCGATCAGCACCTTGGCCTGACCTTTCTCCAGCACGAGGTCGTCATCCTGCTGGTCTTCGACCAGATCGAATTTGTAGGAAAAGCCGGAGCAGCCGCCACCCTCGACGGATACGCGCAACGCCTGCTTTTCCGGCGAGGCGCCGAGAATAGCGGTGATGCGGCGGGCGGCCGCGTCGGAGATGGAGATCGTCGTGTTGCTCATACCTGCCTCCTTCCGGGACCGGCCCGGAGAGAATCATCTGGACGCACCGGGCGCAATACCGCCCGCTCTCGACCGGCCGGCTGCGGAAATGCCTCCATAAACCGATGAAGGCGTTGTGGTTTTCCGTTTTCCTTGCCGCCGGCCTTGTCGCTGTGCACACTATAGGTATGAAGGCATCAAGGCCGCGTCAATGGGCGGCGCGAATGCGGTGAACGAATGACAGTCGACCTTTACGCCCTTGGCTTCGGCGCCGGCCAGCGGGCGTCCTTCGCATCGGACCCCTGGGCGAGCCGGGGGCGGCTCGTCGCCGAGAGGGCAAGCCCCACCCGTTCCGACTTCCAGCGCGATCGCGACCGCATCGTCCATACCACCGCCTTTCGCCGGCTCAAGCACAAGACCCAGGTCTTCATCGCCGCCGACGGCGATCACTACCGCACGCGCCTGACCCATACGATCGAGGTCGCGCAGATCGCCCGGGCGCTCGCGCGCGCCCTGAAGCTCGACGAGGATCTGGCGGAAGGCGTGGCGCTGGTGCATGATTTCGGCCATACGCCTTTCGGTCATACCGGCGAAGACGCCCTGCACGAGGTGCTGGAGCCCTTCGGCGGTTTCGATCACAATGCGCAGTCGTTGCGCATCGTCACCAAGCTGGAGCGGCGCTACGCCGACTTCGATGGCCTCAACCTCACCTGGGAAAGCCTGGAGGGGCTCGTCAAGCACAACGGTCCGCTGCTTTCTCCGACGGGCGAGGGGACGCGCGGGCTCGTACCGCAGCCGATTCTCGATTATTGCGCGCTGCACGATCTCGAACTGTCGAGCTTCGCCAGCCTGGAGGCGCAGGTGGCGGCGATCGCCGACGACATCGCCTATAATACCCATGACATCGACGACGGCCTGCGTTCGGGCTACCTCACCTTCGAAATGCTGGAGGAGGTGCCTTTCCTCGCCGGCCTGATGGGCGAGGTGCGGGCGCGCTATCCGGGCCTCGAGGCGCCGCGCTTCACGCATGAGATTATGCGCCGGCAGATCACCGCCATGGTCGAGGATGTCATTGCTTATGCCCAGCGGGCCATCGAGGAGGTGCGGCCGGAAACGGTTCATGACGTGCGCCGTGCCGGACGCACGCTTGCGACCTTCTCGAAGGAGATGGCGGTGACCGACCGGCAGATCAAGAAAATGCTGTTCTCGCGGATCTATCGTCATCCCGAGGTGATGCGCGTGCGCGCCAATGCCGCGTCGATCGTTACCGACCTTTATCACGCCTATATGGACGATCCGCAGCTCATGCGAGGCCACTACTGGGTGGACCGGATTTCCAGCATGCCGGAATCGGCGCGTGCACGCCATGTCGGCGATTACCTTGCCGGAATGACCGATAATTACGCGGTCGATACCCATCGGCGTCTGTTTGACCATACCCCCGAATTACGATAGTCAGCCGCCGACCCGAACTTCTACGCGCGGATGCCATGAAGGTCTCCGGCCGCGAGCGGATGGATGATATGAACCTTTTTACAGATTTCGATAGCAGGATCAAAGGTGTACTCGAACGGCTTGAAGTCGTACGTGAGAAACGCGGAGATCTTGACTTCTCGCGCATCAGCGTCGAGCCGCCGCGTGACGCAAGTCATGGCGATGTCGCGACCAATGCCGCGATGGTTCTTGCCAAGCCGCTCGGTCTCAACCCGCGCGCGCTTGCCGATCTCGTGGTCGCCGAACTTGGCCGGGATCCGGAGATCGCCGAGGTCGGGGTTGCGGGGCCGGGCTTCATCAACGTGCGTCTCTCTGTCGGCTATTGGCGGCGGCTGCTTGCCACGATGGTGAAGGCCGGGACTGATTACGGCCGCAGCACCCTTGGCGCCGGCCGCAAGGTCAATGTCGAATATGTCTCGGCCAATCCGACCGGGCCCATGCACGTCGGCCATTGCCGCGGCGCCGTGGTGGGCGACGCGCTCGCCAACCTGCTCGCCTTCGCCGGCTATGCGGTCACGAAGGAATATTACATCAACGATGCCGGCTCGCAGATCGACGTTCTGGCGCGGTCTGTCTTCCTGCGCTATCGCGAGGCGCTGGGCGAGACGGTGGGCGATATCCCTTCAGGACTCTATCCCGGTGACTATCTGGTTCCCGTCGGCGAGGCGCTGGCCGACGAATATGGCACCAGCCTGCGGGGCATGTCGGAAGCCCAGTGGCTGCCCATCGTCAAGGACAAGGCCATCGATGCCATGATGGCGATGATTCGCGAGGATCTTGCCGCGCTCAACGTCACCCACGACGTCTTCTTCTCCGAGCGCTCCCTGCACGCCGGCAACGGCGCGACGATCCGCACGGCCATCAACGACCTGACCTTCAAGGGGCATGTCTACAAGGGCGTTCTGCCGCCGCCGAAGGGGCAGCTTCCCGAAGACTGGGAGGATCGCGAGCAGACGCTGTTCCGCTCGACGGAGGTCGGCGACGATATCGACCGTCCGCTGATCAAGTCGGATGGTTCCTATACCTATTTCGCCGCCGACGTCGCCTATTTCAAGGACAAGTTCGAGCGCGGCTTCGATGAGATGATCTATGTGCTGGGTGCCGACCACGGCGGCTACGTCAAGCGGCTGGAAGCGCTCGCCCGCGCCGTTTCCGAAGGCAAGGTCAAGCTTACGGTTCTCCTCTGCCAGCTGGTGAAGCTGTTCCGGGACGGCGAACCGGTGAAGATGTCGAAGCGGTCGGGAGATTTCGTGACGCTGCGCGACGTGGTCGATGAAGTCGGCCGCGATCCCGTGCGCTTCATGATGCTCTATCGCAAGAGCAGCGAGCCGCTTGATTTCGATTTCGCCAAGGTCACCGAGCACTCGAAGGACAATCCGGTCTTCTACGTGCAATATGCCCATGCGCGTTGCATGTCGGTGTTCCGGCAGGCTGCGGAGGCCTTTCCGGATCTCGACATCGATGCGCTCGATCTTGCCGGCGCAATCGGTGACAATATCGGTGATCCGAGTGAATTGCAGTTGCTTGCGAAGCTCGCAGAATATCCCCGTGTCATCGAAGCAGCGGCGCAGGCGCAGGAGCCGCATCGCATCGCATTCTACCTCTACGATCTTGCCGGTGCTTTCCACGGACACTGGAACAAAGGCAAGGAACAACCGGAATTACGGTTTGTTAACGATAAAAATAGAGAATTGACCATCGCCAGACTCGGGCTGGTGCACGTTGTCGCTTCCGTTCTCAAGTCGGGCCTGTCGGTTACAGGTACCGCAGCCCCGGATGAAATGCGCTGACGTCACCATTTGCCCACAATAAGCTGGCAACTCGTCTATGTTAGCCTGTGAGTGGGAAGTAGTATGGCAGACAAGAACTTCGCCCGAAGCGGAACCGGTAATGCGGGCATCCTTGCGGACGATGATCCGCTGAGTGAGCTTGCCCGGCTGGTCGGCCACGATGTCCTTCCGGTCCAGCCCGTGGTCCGCCATCCGTCCGTTGCGGCGGGTGCGCCTGTCGCAGGCCAGGGCAACCCCGTGCTGGCGCTCGAAGATGAATTGTTGCGCGCATTCGATCTCTACGATGCGCCCCGCCACGTTCCGGCGGAGCCTGTGGAGCCCGAGCTTTCTCAGGCCGAGCCGGTATCCTCGTGGCCGGAGCCGGAACTGGCCGATCCCGTGCCGGTTCGGCCGGAAGCGGCCCCGGCCGCTCCTGCCGTCGAGCCCGCCGGGACCGTTTTCGGCGCAAACGACGATCCTTCCCTCGAAGGCGATCTTCTGGCCGATGAGGCCGAGGCTTCGCTTTACGACGCGCCATCGGTCGACGCCGTCTGGCAGGAAGAGCCCCCTCAGACCGGGAACCGGTCCGAGCCGCTTTTCGATCTGCCGGTTCAGGAGACGCCTGCGCCTTTCGTCGAGCCCGCGCCCGAGGCCCAGCCGGCGCAGCAGGAAGCCCCTGTTTTTCTCGGGTTGCAGCCGGTCGACGCAGAGACCGCAGCCCCGGACGGTGCGACGGACTTCTCCGCGCCGGACGTCGATCTGGAGCGCGAGTTGGAGCTGTCGATCGGTGACGATTTTGAAGTTTCCGACACCGCTCACTTTGTCGAACCGGCGCTTTTGGCGGAAGCCGGGCCGGTGGCGGCCGCTTATGAACCGGTTCCGGAGGTCTTGTCGTCGCCCGAGATGGCCGCTCCGCCTTTTGCCGCGGATAGCGGCTACGCGAAGGCCGAGCCGAGGTTCGTGGAGGAAATGCCCTTCGATACGCCGGAAGCCCATGCCCGCGAAATGGCCGAGGCCGAAGCGCGCTGGCAGGATGCCGACGATGCGGGCGATCCCTCCTTCCATGCCGAGCAGGCCTATGACGTGGCGCCGGTCGCGGCAAGCCTCGCCGTCGAGGACGATCTGCTGGCCGAGGTCGAACGTTATCCGGTTCCCGAGGCCCGGCCGCAATCCGTGGCCACGCCGCTGCTTGTAGAGCCCGCCGCGCCGCGCGATGCTCCGCCGGCGTCTCCGATCTTCAGCCGCGCCACGCCCGTCGCCAACCGGTCTGTCGAACGGAAGGAGCCGGCCGCCGCGCCGGCGTCGGTCGCCCCTGAAACGGTCGGGACGGCCATGCAGCCGCCGCTTGCTCCGGCTGCGGAGCCGGAAATCGAAATCGACGCTTTCGAACTCGACCTTTCGGATATCGAATTCGACCTCGAAGCGCCCGCGGCCGTTCCGGCCGAACCTGTTCGAGCCGATGCGGTTCACACGCCGGAGCCTGTCGTCCGGCGCGAACCCGCCGTGGCGGTTCCCGTTGCCGCCTATATGGCGCCGACGCAGCAGCCGGAGGCCGGTGACGGGGAGTTGCCCTTCGATCCGACGATGATCGCCGAGACCGATGAGACCATGGTGCCGGTGACGGATCTGGATGTGCCGCAGCTTCCGGTGATCGAAAAGGAAAAGCCGCGTGCTCAGGACGCGGATTACGATTTCGACATCGATGCCGAGATGGCGCAGCTTTTCGCCGCACCCGAAGCGCCGAAGGCCGCCGGAACCGAGCCTGCCGCCGAGGGTCCCACCGCGCCGGTCATTGCGGAAGTCGACGATTTCGAACGGGCGCTGGAAGAGGATTTCCGCCGCTCTCTCAACCAGCCGGAACGCACCGCCATTCCGGTGGACCCCGGCCAGCCGGGAACGCATTACACCGGTGACGGCTATGCCGAGGATCAGCCCCGTTCGCGCCGGGGACTGTTGCTTGCCGCATCGGTGGCGGTGCTTGCGGTTCTCGCCGGCGGCGGCGTCTATGCGCTGATGTCGGGTGGCGGCGGGGTGTCCGGTTCCGGCGAGCCGCGCGTCATTCTCGCCGACAAGGATCCCGTCAAGATCGTCCCGGAGGAACGGGGCGGCAAGACCGTTCCCAATCAGGACAAGGCCGTCTACGATCGTGTCGCCGGAGATTCCGACGCGACACCGCAACAGGAGCAACTCGTCACCTCGACCGAGGTGCCGGTCGACGTCGTGCAGCGCACGCTCTCTCCCGAGGCGCTGCCGTTCGACGGCCCCGACGATCTCGAGGCCTTGGCGTCGGATGACAACGAGCGCCTGCTGCCGGGTGTCGATGAGCCGGAGACGGCCCTGTCGCGGACGGATGCGGAACAGTCGCCGCTGGTTTCCCCGCGCAGGGTGAAGACGATGATCGTCAAGCCGGACGGCACGCTGGTGGCGCGCGAGGATCCGGTCGAGGAGCCGCAACTGGCGGATGGCGGCGAGGCCGCTGCAGACGAGCCGCCGCGTGACATGCAGGTGGCTGCGCAGGGCGCATCCCCGCGTTCGACGCTTGCCGAGCCTGCGTCCACGGACGAAATTGCGCCGGTCCGCACCGTCCAGACCACTGCGATCGGTGCGAACGACGTCGCGGCCGCCTCCGGCGACAGGGCGCCGATCCCCAATACCCGGCCCACCGACCAGCCGGTCAATGTCGTCGGCACGGTGACGCAGCGCGGCAATGTTACCGGCACGGAGACCGCCGCCGCCGCTCCGGCGGACACGGCGCAGCCGGAGCCGCCGGTCGCCAACCCGGGCGGTTATGTCATCCAGATCGCGTCGCTGCCCTCCGAGGCGGAGGCGAAAAAGAGCTACGACACGCTTTCGGCGCGCTATGCCGGCGTTATCGGCGGCCGCGGCGTGGATATCCGCAAGGCGGAGATCGCAAATCGGGGCACCTATTATCGGGTACGCATTCCTGCCGGCTCGCGCGAGGAGGCCAATGTGCTCTGCGAGCGCTACAAGGGGGCTGGCGGAAGCTGCCTCGTGACCCGCTGAAAACGCAAAGGACCAGCGGTTCGGTTCGGAAAGGCGCGGGGGGTCTCTCCCGCGCCTTGTTCTTTCGAGGCCGATCGCTCTTGCCTCCTTGCGGAGATATGATCCCCGCCGCGCCATCGCCTTTTCCCGTCAAATCTCTATGATTCCGATCATGAGCGAATCGAAATCCTTTATCTCGGGCTGCAAGGGCCTGACCCTCACGCAGGACGAGAAGTCCTTCTTCCGCAACGAGCGGCCCTGGGGCTTCATCCTGTTCGGCCGCAATATCGGCGAACCCGCGCAGATCGCCGACCTGACGGCCGAAATGCGCGACTGTGTCGGCGCGGGCAGCGATATTCCCGTCCTGATCGATCAGGAAGGCGGCCGCGTACAGCGCATCCGGCCGCCCCATGCGCCGCAATATCCGAATGCGGCGGCGCTTGGAGCGATCTGGCGGGAGGATGCGGAAAAGGGGCTCCGCGCCGCCTGGCTGATGTCGCGGCTGCACGCCTTCGACCTCCTGCGTCTCGGCGTGAATGTCGATTGCCTGCCGGTGCTCGACGTCGCCGTCCCGGGCGTCCACGATGTGATCGGCAATCGGGCCTACGGTCAGGACGCGGATATCGTCTCCGCGATGGGCAAGGCGGCGGCGGAAGGCCTGAAGGCCGGCGGACTGCTGCCGGTGATGAAGCATATGCCCGGCCATGGCCGCACCACGGTCGATTCGCATCACGATCTGCCCGTCGTCACGGCCGCGCTCGCGGATCTGGAAGCCTGCGATTTCGTGCCGTTCCGCAGGATGAACGACGAGTTGATGGCGATGTCCGCGCATATCGTCTTCACCGCCGTCGATGCCGACAGTCCGGCGACCACCTCGCAGAAGGTGGTGCGGGAAATCATCCGCGGCCATATCGGTTTCGACGGGCTGCTGATGTCGGATGACGTCTCGATGAACGCGCTGCGGGGCGATATCGCCGAGAGGGCGCGCGGAATTATTGCGGCCGGGCTCGATATCGTCTTGCATTGCCATGGCATCATGGAGGAAATGATCGCGGTCACGGAAAACGTGCCGCCGCTTGCCGGCGACAGCCTGCGCCGTGCCAATGCGGTGCGGGCGGGCTTCCCGACACCGGATGACGCGGACGAGCAGGCGCTGCGCGAGGAATTCGGCGCGCTGGTCGCGGTGGCCTAGAGCATTTCCAGCCGAAACGGGATTGTTTCGGCGCCTAAGAATGCGGAAAACTGGGTCGGTGGGCGCGTTTCCCGCGCTCCAGGGGATAAAAAAGGCACGGCGCCGAAAGGACGAGGATTGCAGGAAACGGGAGCCACGCTGCAAACGGGATCGCGCGCCACCGGGACGCCGATGGATGAGCTTTGGCAGGACGCGGCGGAGACGCGCGGGCTGCATGAGGAAAGCCTCGTCGTGGACCTTGCCGGCTTCGAGGGGCCGCTCGATCTGTTGCTGCATCTGGCGCGCACGCAGAAGGTCGACCTGGCGCGCATCTCGGTGCTGGCGCTCGCCGAACAATACCTGGTTTTCATCGAGCGGGCGCGGCGCATCCGCATCGAACTTGCCGCCGACTATCTCGTCATGGCGGCCTGGCTTGCCTATCTCAAGTCGCGCCTGCTGATTCCCCGGCAGCCGAAGGACGAGGGGCCGTCGGGCGAGGAGATGGCGGCGAGCCTTGCATTCCGGCTGAAGCGGCTGGAAGCCATGCGCGACGCGGCGACGCGGCTCATCAATCGCAATCGGCTTGGACGCGACGTCTTCCCGCGCGGCATGCCGGAGCATATCCCGGTCGAGCGTCGCACGGCGCTCGACGCCTCGCTGTTCGATCTCGTCAGCGCCTATGCGGCGTTGCGGCAGCGGCAGGCGATCACGCAGGTGACGATCGAGAGGCGCACGGTCTGGTCGCTGGCCGACGCGCGCGCGATCCTCGCAAACCTGGTCGGGATGGTGGATGAGCAGGAATGGACGGCGCTCGACAGCTTCCTGCTGCGCTATCTCGCCGATCCGGCGGAGCGCGCAACCGCCCTTGCAAGCGCCTTCGCCGCGACTTTGGAACTGGTGCGGGAAGGGCGCCTCGAACTGCGGCAGGACGGTGTTTTCCAGCCGATCTACCTCAGGCGCGGTCCCCGCGCGGATGAACGGGAGGACGAGGAGCGTGATTGAGCAGGAAGGCGACGGCACGGCCGGGGCCGGCGAGGCGACGGTGGTCGACCCGCGCCGGCTGCATGAGGCGGCGCGGATCGCCGAGGCGCTGGTATTCGCATCCACCGGCCCGGTCTCCATCGCCTATATCGCGGAGCGGCTGCCGCGCGGGGTCGACCCGATCCACGTCATGCGGGCGCTCAAGGGGCTTTACGCCGGGCGTGGCGTCAATCTCGTGCAGGTGGACGACCATTGGGCCTTCCGCACAGCGCCCGATCTTTCCTTCGTCATCCGCACGGACGAGAAGGAGGTGCGCAAATTGTCGCGCGCCGCGCTGGAGGTGCTGTCGATCATCGCCTATCACCAACCGGTGACCCGCGCCGAGATCGAGGACATTCGCGGCGTACAGACCTCCAGGGGCACGCTCGACGTGTTGATGGAGGCGGGATGGGTTCGTTTTCGCGGCCGGCGGCGTTCGCCGGGCCGCCCGGTCACCTTCGGCACGACGCGGGACTTCCTCGATCATTTCGGCCTCGAGGAACTGCGGGACCTGCCCGGACTGGAGGAGCTGAAGGGGGCGGGCCTGCTGTCCGGCCGTATCCCGCCGACGTTTCAGGTGCCCCTTCCGCTCGGCGATGACGAGCTTGCCGAGGACGAAGATCCGATCACCGAGGCCGATATCGAGGAATTCGGACTCTTGACACCGGGCGGAAAAGAAGACGAATAGGCGAAGCTTTTGTGAGGACGGCAAGACCGGCGGCGTTGCCCGCCGGCAGGAAGACGGCAATGATTTCGGATCCGGTGGGCTCCAGCGATATCGGGACGAGAAGCGCATCGGCCGTGACCTTCGCGGCCCGGCTGGTGTTCGAGGATATCCATCACCGCTATCACAACAGGGAAACCGTCCGCGGCATCTCGCTGACGGCCGAGCCGGGCGAGGTGCTTTGCCTGCTCGGTCCTTCCGGCTCGGGAAAGACGACGCTGCTGCGGATTGCCGCAGGCATCGAGGCGCAGACCTCCGGCCGCATCCTGATGAATGACCGGGAAATTGCCGGTCCTGCCGTTTTCCTGCCGCCCGAGCGGCGCGGCGTCGGCCTGATGTTCCAGGATTTCGCGCTGTTTCCGCATATGTGCGTTCTTGACAATGTGCGCTTCGGGCTGACCGCGCTGCCGCGCGCGGCTGCGGAGACGGAGGCGCAACGGGCGCTCGAACGGGTCGGCCTTGCCCATTACGCCCGGAAATTCCCGCATGAGCTGTCGGGAGGCGAGCAGCAGCGGGTGGCGCTTGCGCGGGCCCTTGCGCCGCGCCCGTCGGTGCTTTTGATGGACGAGCCGTTTTCGGGGCTCGATTCGCGGCTGAAGGATTCCATCCGCGCCGATACGCTGACGATCCTGCGCCAGACACGTGCCAGCGCCATTGTCGTCACGCATGATGCCGAGGAAGCCATGCGGATGGGGGACCGGATCGCGCTCTTGCGCGACGGGCGGCTCGTGCAGGTGGGGACGGCGGAAGAACTCTATCTGCGGCCGAAAGACCTGTTCGCGGCGGCGTTCTTTTCGGAGATAAACGAGTTTCCGGGCCATGTTCGCGGCGGCGTCGTCGAAACTCCGGTGGGCAATGTGGACGGCAGCGGTTTTGCCGACGGCCGGACGGTGCGGGTGGCCGTGCGCCTTTCGGGCTTGCGGATTCTCGAGACTGGCGGAACAGTGCCGGCGCGCATATTGTCGCGGCGGTTCCTGGGGGTGGTGGAGCTTCTGACGCTGGCGATTCCGGGAACGGAAGCGCCGATCCATGCACGCGTGCGCGCCGATCAGATCCGTGCCGGATTGCGTGACGTGACGCTTTCCGTTAACGAGCGAGACATTCTCGTATTTGAAAAACACGACCGAACATCTTAAATCGAGATAACGCGTCGAAAGGGAGTCGCAAAATGGGTTCTTTCAGCATCTGGCATTGGCTGATCGTTCTGGTGGTGGTGCTGCTGCTGTTTGGCCGCGGCAAGATTCCGGAACTGATGGGCGATGTCGCCAAGGGCATCAAGAGCTTCAAGAAGGGCATGTCGGATGACGAGCCTGCCGATACGACGAAGACGGTCGATCACAAGGCAGACGAGATCAAGTGATCTGTCTCGGACGGCGGACGGGCCTTGCGGCCGGTAAGGACTGAACTTCATGCTTGATGTCGGCTGGACCGAGATACTTGTCATCGCCATCGTGCTGATCATCGTCGTGGGTCCGAAGGATCTGCCGCAGATGCTGCGGACCTTCGGCCACATGGTCAGCAAGATGCGCAGCATGGCGGGCGAATTCCGGCAGCAATTCGATGAGGCCTTGCGCGAGGCCGATCTGGACGACGTGCGCAAGACGATCGCCGATGCCCAGAAGCTCAACCCCATGAACACGATCCGCGACGCGGTGAATCCGCTTCGTCAGGTCGGTGACGAGATCAAGGCCGATCTCCAGAAGGCGACGAGCAGCGTTCCGTCGCCTGCGAAGGCGGCCGAGCCTGCGCCGGAGGACGCCGGAGAGGCAGGGGCCGTACCTGCTGCGGCCGGCAAGCCCGTCTCCCCGGAGCCGGTTGCCGCCGAACCCCTGAAGAAGGGGCCGGCCGGCAAGACGGCGTCTACGAAGCCTTCCGTGGCGGCAAAGCCGCGCAAGCGCGCCGCACCCGCAGGGTCTGCACCGGCATCGACGGCGAAGGCCGGCACGAAGGCGGCATCGGGCAAGGTCTCGACGGGCAAGGCCGCAACCGGAACGAGGCGGGCTTCCGCATCCGGGAGCGCGGCAACGAAACCCGGCAAGGCCTCATCCGCCAAGAGTGGCGGCAAGGCCGGGAAGGACAAGGACGAGGCATGAGCGGCGACATTCAAGACAAGCCCCAGCCGCTGATCGAGCATCTGATCGAACTGCGCCAACGCCTGCTTTGGGCCGTCGGCGCATTCTTCGTGGCCTTCCTCGTCTGCTTCTATTTCGCCAAGCAGCTTTTCAACCTGCTGGTGCTGCCGTTTAAATGGGCGGTCGGCTGGGCCGGGCTTTCCCACCGCAACATCGAACTGATCTACACCGCGCCGCAGGAATTCTTCTTCACGCAGATCAAGGTGGCGATGTTCGGCGCGCTGGTCATCGCCTTTCCGGTGATCGCCCAGCAGATCTATAAATTCGTGGCCCCCGGCCTCTACAAGAACGAGCGCGCGGCCTTCCTGCCGTTTCTGGTGGCCTCGCCGATCCTGTTCCTGATCGGCGCCGCACTGGTCTATTTCTTCTTCACGCCCATGGTGATGTGGTTCTTCCTCGCCATGGAGCAGGGCGGCGGCGAAGGGCAGGTGTCGATCCAGCTCCTGCCCAAGGTTTCCGAATATCTCAGCCTGATCATGTCGCTGATCTTCGCCTTCGGGCTGGTGTTCCAGCTTCCGGTGATCTCGTCGCTTCTCGTGCGCGCCGGCTTCATCGACACGCAGGCGCTGATCTCCAAGCGCAAATATGCGATCGTCATCGCCTTCGTGGTGGCGGCGGTCCTGACGCCGCCCGATCCGATTTCCCAGATCGGCCTTGCGCTGCCGGCTATCCTTCTCTACGAGATTTCAATCTATACGGCCCGATTCATCGAACGGCAGCGGGCCCGCGACCGGGCCGCGAAAGACGCGGAAAACGAGGTCGCTGCGACGCCGGGCGAGGCCGACAAGGCCTGACCCGGTGTTGCCGCGCTGCCGGGCGAAAGTGGGCCCCGGTTCACACGACGCCTGGAACGAAAATGCTTGATATCAAATGGATCCGTGACAACGCCGATGCCCTCGACGCCGCTCTCGCCAAGCGCGGCGCAAGCCCGCTCGCCCGTTTTCTGATCGATCTCGACGAGAAGCGCCGCACCGTCATCCAGAAGGCGCAGGACATGCAATCGCGCCGCAACGCCGCCTCCAAGGAGATCGGCGCGGCCATGGCCGGAGGCAACGCCGATCTCGCCGGAAAACTGAAGGCGGAGGTCGCCGATCTCAAGAACCTGCTGCCGGCGGCCGAGGACGAGGAACGCCAGGTCACGGCGGAGCTTAACGACGCCCTGTCGCGCATTCCCAATATCCCCTTCGACGACGTGCCGGTCGGCAAGGACGAGACGGACAATGTCGAGAAACTGAAGTGGGGAGAAAAGCCAGGCTGGGGCCATAAACCGCACGAGCACTACGAGATCGGCGAAGCGCTTGGTCTCATGGACGCCGAAGCGGCGGCGCGGATCGCCGGCGCGCGCTTCACGGTTCTCAAGGGCCAGCTCGCGCGCCTCGAACGGGCGCTCGGCCAGTTCATGATCGATCTGCACACGCAGGAGCATGGCTATACGGAAACGCATGTGCCGCTGCTCGTGCGCGACGACGCCATGTATGGCACCGGCCAGCTTCCGAAATTTTCCGAGGACCTGTTCCGCACGACCGATGGCCGCTGGCTGATTCCGACGGCGGAGGTCTCGCTGACCAATCTGGCGCGCGAGCAGATCCTCGATCAGGAGGAACTGCCGCTGCGCTTCACCGCGCTGACGCCGTGCTTCCGCTCGGAAGCGGGATCGGCCGGGCGCGACACGCGCGGCATGCTCCGCCAGCATCAGTTCATGAAATGCGAACTGGTTTCGATCACCGATGCGGAAAGCTCGGTTGACGAACTGGAGCGCATGACCGACTGCGCGCAGGAAGTGCTGAAGCGGCTCGGCCTGCATTACCGCATGGTGACGCTATGCACCGGCGACATGGGCTTCGGCGCGCGTAAGACCTACGACATCGAGGTCTGGCTGCCGGGACAGGACACCTATCGCGAGATTTCGTCCTGCTCGGTCTGCGGTGATTTCCAGGCGCGGCGCATGAATGCGCGCTATCGCGGCAAGGACGACAAGACGCCGAGATTCGTCCATACGCTCAACGGATCGGGAACGGCTGTCGGCCGCGCGCTGATCGCCGTGATGGAGAATTATCTGGAGGCGGACGGTTCGATCACCGTCCCTGACGCATTGCTGCCCTATATGGGCGGACTGAAGAAGATCGAGAAGGCTGTCTGACGCGGCGCCGGCGGAGATGAAATGCGCATTCTTCTGACCAACGACGACGGCATTCACGCCGAGGGAATCGCGGTGCTGGAGCGGATCGCCCGCACGCTGACCGACGACGTCTGGATCGTCGCGCCGGAAACGGATCAGAGCGGGCTTGCGCATTCGCTATCGCTCTCGGAGCCGCTGCGCTTGCGCAAGGTTGCGGATCGCCATTTCGCGTTGCGCGGAACGCCGACGGATTGCGTCATCATGGGCGTGCGCGAGGTTCTCGACAAGAAGCCGGACCTCGTGCTTTCCGGCGTCAACGTCGGCGCCAATGTGGCCGACGACGTGACCTATTCGGGCACGATCGCCGGCGCGATCGAGGGAACCCTCCAGGGTATACGCTCCATCGCGCTCAGCCAGGCCTGCGAGCACGCCGCCGGCCGTCTCGTTCCCTGGGAGGTGGCCGAAAGCTATGCTCCGCGCCTCATCCGCCAGTTGATAGAGGTCGATCTGCCGGACGGCACCTTCTTCAATCTCAACTTCCCGAACTGCGCGGCTTCCGAACTGCGGGGGATCAATGTCACCAGTCAGGGCAAGCTCGATTTCGGCCTGTCCATCGACAAGCGGGCGGACGGCCGCGGCCATCCCTACTATTGGCTGCGCTTCGGCGAGAGGAATGGCGACTTTCGCGCCGGAACCGACATCCATGCGCTGAAGAACCGCCGTATCTCCATTACGCCGCTGAAGCTCGATCTCACCGATTACGCCGTGTTGGACCGGGTGCAGGCGACCTTGAGCAGCGAGGTCGACGATTGAACGGACGGCTGATCGAGAAAGAAGGATTTGCCGCGCTTGCGCTACGGCTGCGCGGAGAGGGTATCAACAACCTCGATCTTCTTACGGCCGTCGAGCAGACGCCCCGCACGCTGTTCGCGCCGCTGCAATTCACCAGTGAAGCCTATTCGAGCCGGACGCTGCCGCTCGACTGCGGATCCTTCATGGAAGGCGTCGACCTGGCGGTGCGTCTTTTGCATATCCTCGATCTCAAGGCAGGCCAGCGCGTGCTCGAGGTCGGGACCGGCAGCGGTTTCACGGCCGCTGTCATGGGACGGCTCACGGAGCGGGTGTTGAGCGTCGACCGCTACCGGACCCTCGTTGCCGGTGCGCAGCAGGGGCTGGAGAAGGCGGGCGTGCGCAACGTCATCGTCCGTCAGGCGGACGGGAGCAACGGCTTGCAGGGCGAGGGCACCTTCGACCGCATCTTCGTGACGGCCGCCTTTCCGGCCCTGCCGCGCTTTTTCGCCGAACAGCTCGTATCCGGCGGCATGCTGGTTGCGCCCGTCATGGTGAGCGACACCGAATGCCGCATGCTGAAACTGGTGAAGACCGGCAGTCGCTTCGATCGCGAGGATCTTTTTTCCGTTCCCTATCAGCCGATCGTGGAACATATCGCACAGGCGCTCTGATCCTTCGTCTTCCGCCTCACGGTCATAAAGGTTAATTTTTCATTAACTGGCGCAAGCTTCGCGCAAGCCTCGATCCCTATCGTCGAAAAAGATTATTTTCCACGCTGAACGCCGGACAAGAAGGCTTGGATCCGGCCGTTTCGACGGAGATGGATAATGCACGTCTCAAACAGGATCGCGAGCGGCTCGACCAGCGACACGCCTGGCAACCTGGCGGCAAAAGCGGCTGGCAAGGCGGTCGAGGAAGATGGCGAGAGCGGCTCGTCCGCGCAACTCTCGGGAGGAAGCTACGATCCTTCTGCGCTCGTCTTCCTGTCGGTGGACGCCTTGCTCGTGCTCAGCGCCTCGCAGAACGAGACCGGTCGGCCCGGAACGGCGCGTCACGGCGATTTCGATGCGGCAGCGCTTGCAACGCTCGAATACGAATCCTTCGGCCATTTCCTGGACGAGGGCAATCGCACCGCCTATTACCGGGCCTATCTCGATTACCATGACGGCATGCCGCCGGCAGAACTTCCGGCTGAACGGCGCGTGGAAACCCCGTTTGACGAGGCTGTCGTCCGCCAGACGACGGCCACCGACCGCCACGCCACGCCCATCGCCGCGATCCTCCATCCGGCAGGCCCGGCCGGGGAAACCCCTTCGCGTCCTGCCGGCGGCATATCGCGCGCAACGACGATGTATGCGCTCGGTTTCTGAGGGGCGCCATCGGTCTGGCATCCGTGCCGAGACGCATCATGGTTATCAATTGTTCAAAAATCCGGCCGGATAGGCCGACTTTAACCGGCCAGTAACTCTAACGCGCTTTAATCGTCCCATGTTTAGTGGTGTATCGGTTGGGTTTGGACATGCGTAAGAGTGTATCGCCGCGTCATGGTAGGACAGGACTCCGTCTCCTCGTGGTGGCCTTGCTGGCCGGTGCTGCGACAGGATGCAGTTCCGACGTCTCGCGGTTCGACGGGCTCTTCTCGCGCTCCGGATCGGATGCGATGACCACCGGTTCCATTCCCCGGCGATCCTATTCCGGCGGTGACTCGGTTCCGAGCCAGAATGTCGGTAATGACGGGCAATACGCTGCTACGGCTCCCTCCTATTCCTACGGTCAGGACACCATCAGCCGCGAACCGGTCAATGCGTCCACCGACGGCGGATCCGGCGCGCGGTTTGCGACCACGCCCATGTCGGTGGAGCGTTCCAATCTGGCCGCCCCGGGCGCGGCCGCGAGCCGTGATGTCGCGATAGCCCAGCCAATGCCGCAGCGCCGGGCCGAAACGCCCGGCAACGCCGATACGCTCACGACAGGCACCGTCGGCAAGGCGAAGGCCGGCTGGTCGACGAACAATGCGCCGGTCGTGATGTTACGGCAGGGTGAGAGCCTCAAGACGCTCTCCAACCGCTACGGCGTGCCGGAAAAGGAAATTCTCGCGGCAAACGGCCTGAAAAAGGCGGCCGACGCCGAACCCGGCCAGCGGATCGTCATTCCCACGTTCAGCACGACGGACAGCGTCGCCAGGGCGAGCGCGGACGGCACGCTGAAGGTCGACGGCAAGCCGCCGGCGCCGGAGCGCAAGAGCGAGCAGAATGTCGCGATCCTGCCGGGCGCATCGAACCGCGAGAAACAGAAGCCGGACAGCGGCAATGCGTCCTCCAATGTTGCCACGGCCGGACAGGGCAAGCCGGGCGACGGGACTTTCTACGAAGTGCAGCCCGGCGACTCGCTGACCCGCATCGCCGGCAAGACGGGCGTTTCCATCGATGCGCTCAAGAAGGCGAATGGAATGGAAACCGCTTCGATCCGAATCGGCCAGAAACTGGTGATCCCGGCAGGAGGCTCGGCTCCGGCTCCGGCTTCTGCCGCGGCGGCGGACAAGACGGTTACCGCCTCCGTACCGGCGGACAGCAAGCCGAAGGATACCGCGGCGAAGAAACCGGAAAGCTACCAGCCCCCGGTCAAGACCGTCTCCATCTCCGAGGCGACGGCAAAATCCGACGTCACGGAAGACGCTCCGGAATCCAGCGGCATCGGCAAATACCGCTGGCCGGTGCGCGGGGCGGTCATCGCCGGCTACGGCGCGAATGTCGGCGGCAACCGCAATGACGGCATCGATATCGCCGTTCCGGAGGGAACGCCTGTCAAGGCGGCGGAAAACGGCGTCGTCATCTACGCCGGCAGCAGCCTGAAGGAACTCGGCAATGCGGTGCTGGTCCGCCATGACGACGGAACCGTGACGGTCTATGGCCATGCCTCGGAACTTTCGGTGCAGCGCGGCCAGAAGATCCAGCGGGGACAGACGGTCGCCACGTCCGGCATGAGCGGAAACGCGACCCGCCCGAAGCTCCATTTCGAAGTGCGCAAGAACGCAACGCCGGTCAATCCGATGACCTATCTGCAATAAGAGCACCTGACGAAAGCCCCGGAAAACCGGGGCTTTTGTCATTTTGTCAGGGGTTTTTCGAGACGACCGGCGAGATCCTGGATGAATTGCCAGGCGACGCGTCCGGAGCGCGAACCGCGGGTGGTCGACCATTCCAGCGCTTCGGCGTGAAGCTGTTCGACCGGAATGCCGAGATCGAAGTGCCGGGCATAGGCCTCGATCATCTCCAGATATTCCTGCTGGCTGCATTTGTAGAAGCCGAGCCAGAGGCCGAAACGGTCGGAGAGCGAGACCTTCTCCTCCACCGCTTCCGACGGATTTATGGCGGTCGACTGCTCGTTCTCCATCATGTCGCGCGGCAACAGGTGGCGGCGATTGGACGTGGCGTAAAGAACGACGTTGTCGGGCCGGCCTTCGATGCCGCCGTCGAGCGCCGCCTTGAGCGACTTATAGGACGTGTCGTCATGGTCGAAGGAGAGATCGTCGCAGAAGACGATGACCGGAAAGGATGCCTCCTTGAGGATTTCCATCAGCGTCGGCAGCGTCGCGATATCCTCGCGGTGCACCTCGACGAGCTTGAGGCCGCTTTCGCTTTCCTTGGCGGCGAGCGCATGCACGGCCTTGACGAGCGAGGACTTGCCCATGCCGCGCGCGCCCCAGAGCAGCACATTGTTGGCCGGCAGGCCGCGCGCGAAACGCAGCGTGTTGTCGATAAGGATATCGCGAACATGATCGACGCCCTGAATCAGCGCGATCTCGATGCGGTTCGGCCGTTTGACGGGCTGGAGATGCTGGTTGGCCGGCGCCCAAACGAAGCAGTCGGCCGCATCCCAGTCGTTGACGGCGGGGGCGGGGCCGGCGATGCGCTCGACGGCGGCGTTCAGCCGGGCGATCTCCGCCAGCAGCCGCGTGATATGTTCGTCCTGCAAGGTCTTCCTCCTGTATTGCCCGCCGGGTAGCATGTCCGGGCGGTCGTGGGGAAGGGGAAAGCGTTTGAAAACCACGGCTTTCCGGCACGCGTGTGTTGCAATCGGCCCCTGCTTGCCTATATTCCGGCAACCGAAACGGCCTCGGCCAGACGATCAACGATCTCCAGGAGTATATGATGTTCATAACCGAGGCTTTCGCCCAGACGGCACCCGGCGGAGCGGCCGGCGGCGCCGACATTCTCATGTCGGTTCTTCCGTTCCTGCTGATTTTCGTGGTGATGTACTTCCTCATCATCCGCCCGCAGCGCGCGGCCATGAAGCGCCGCGAGGAACTTCTGAAAAATATCCGTCGCGGCGATCAGGTCGTGGCCGGCGGTCTTCTGGGCCGCGTGACGAAGGTCGTCGATGATGGCGAACTGGAAGTGGAAATCGCGGAAGGCGTGAAGGTTCGCGTTGTGCGCAGCGGCGTCAGCGAGGTCCGCGTCAAGGGCGAGCCCGTCAAGGAATAAGTCCGATCTCCCGTCCGGCTGCGGCGCAGGCTGCGGCCGGTCGGAAACCGTCAGGTTTTCAACCGGCGCCGGCGCCAGGTTAGTCGAGACCGCGATGCAGAAAACCGCCCGCTGGCAAACTCCGTTCTATTGGCTCGTCCTCGTGGCGGGCCTTGCTGTTCTTCTGCCCTCGCTGCTGCCGGGAAATCTCGCAGGCGCACTCCATTCCCGCCGGCTCCAGCCCGGTCTCGATCTCGTCGGCGGTTCGCGCCTGACCCTTGAAGTCTCCCGCGCCGATGTGGCGGCGGACCAACTGCAAGCGGCGGTCGCGAAGACCGGCAGGACACTGCGGGCTGCCGGCATTCCCTACGCCGGCCTTTACGGTGCGGACGGCGCGGTGAGCGTCACGGTGACGGCGGCGGACCAGACGACGGCCGCGCAGGAAACGCTGGCGGCCGGCGGCATCGGTACGGTGAGCCAAAGCGCGCCCGGCCAGTTCCGCGTCGCACTGCCCGCAAGCGCGATCGATGCGGCGGTGCACGAGGCGGCCGTCCTTTCCCTCGACGCCGTACGCCGCCGGATCGAGACGCTGGCGATCCCCGATCTCTCCGTGGAGCGACGGTCTGGCGACCGCCTCGCGATCTCGATGCCGGGTCTTGCCGATCCGCAGCGGGTCAAGGACCTGCTCGCGCAGCGAGGGCAGCTCTCCGCTCATCTGGTCGATACGCGCATGCCGGCCAATAAGGCGATCGAACAAGGCGCGCCGGAGGGGACGGAGGTCCTCTATTCGACCGGTGAGCCGCCCGTCGGCTATCTTCTCGCTCGCGATGCGCTCTTCACCGTTGCCGATATCGCATCGGCCGTGCCGGCGATCGGTGGCGGACCCGGCATCGATTTCCGCCTGAATCCGGAAGCGGCCGCAAGGCTGGAAACCTTCACCCGCGACAATCCCGGCAGGTCGATCGCCATCGTGCTTGACGACCAGGTGATCTCGACCGCCGACGTGCGCGGCGTCAACGCGGATGGAACCGGCACGCTGACCGGCGACTTCGACGCGGAGGGCGCGGCCAATCTGGCGCGCGTCGTTGCCAGCGGCGCGCTTCCCGCATCGCTGACGATCATCGAGGAGCGCTCCATCGAGCCCGTGCTCGGCAAGGCGTCCGTCGGCTCCGTCGTGCTGGCGGTGGTCGCCGCGGTGCTTGCCGTGGTGGCGGTCATGGTCGTCTTTTACGGCGCACTCGGGTTGATCGCCTCGCTTTCGTTGATCTTCAACCTTGTGCTCATCTTCGCGGTGCTCACGCTCGCCGGCGCGCCGCTCTCGCTTTCGATGATCGCCGGCATCGTTCTGTCGGTCGGCGTGGCGGTCGATGCCGCCGTGCTCATCTTCGAGCGGATTCGCGAGGAGTTGAAGGGCGGACGCTCGCTTGCGCAGGCGCTCGACGGCGGATTCGGCCGCGCCCGGGCCACGGTGCTCGATGCCGGGGCGACCATGCTGATCGCCGTCGCCGTCCTGTTCTTCCTGTCCGCCCCCCCGGTGCAGGCTTTCGCGCAGGCGGTCGGGGTCGGCCTTCTCGCCACGCTGTTCACGACCTTCGGGCCGACGCAGGCCATGGTGCGCGCCTGGCTTCGCCGCAAGGGTGCGGATCATCTGCCGAAAGGCGTTCGCTCGGGCCTGTTCGACCGTCTCAACCTGCGCTTCATGGCGGTGCGCAACCTCGTCTTCCTGCTGGTGGCCGTCTGCTCGCTTGCCGTCGCCGGCCTGCTCGTTTCGGGAAAACTCGGTCTCGGCATCGATTTCACCGGTGGCGCGGCGCTGGAGGTGCAGGCCAAGGCGGGAACGGCGGATCTCGACGGCATCGCGGCGACACTTTCCGATACGGGACTGGACGTGCTGAGCGTCGAGCGGCATGGCCCCGCCTCGCGCGCCCTCGTGCGGCTCGCGGCGCAGGGCGAAGGCGAAAACGCCGAACAGACCGCGGTGCTGGTGGCGCGCGGCGAACTGGAGGACGACTACGATCTGCGGCGCGTGGACGTGGTAGGCCCCGCCATCTCCGGCGAATTGATCCGGGCGGCCACCCTCGGCCTGGGGGTCGGCCTGCTGGCGCTGGTCGCTTATATATGGGTGCGTTTCGAATGGCATTTCGCCATCGGGGCGATCATTTCACTCGCCCATGACGTTTTCTTCATGCTTGGCTTCCTCGCGCTTGCCGGCATCGAGTTCAACATCGGCGCGGTGGCGGCGATCCTCATGGTCGCCGGCTATTCGCTCAATGATACGATGGTCGTCTATGATCGCATCCGCGAGAACCTGCGGCTTTTCCGCCGCATGCCGCTGCCCATCCTGATCGACGACGCGATCAACAGGACGCTGTCGCGCACCATGCTGACGTCGATCACCACGCTGCTGGCGCTTGCCGCACTCGCGGCGTTCGGCGGCGAGGCCGTACGGACATTCGCGCTGACGCTTCTCGTCGGGGTCGCGATCGGGACGCTCTCCTCGATCTATATCGCCGGTCCCATTCTCATCCTGTTCCGGCTTCGGCCGGAGACCTATCGCCCGGGCAAGGGTGGCAAGGGCGCAACGGAGGCTTCAGTGTCGCATGGCTAGGGGTATAGAAATCCGGGACGCGCATTTTCCGGGTCGCGCGCCCATCGACGCCTATGGCAATGGCGGCTTCCGTTTCGCCGACATGTCGCATCGCGGCTCCATCCTCTGTCTGCCCTCGGGCATTCACGGCTGGGCTGTCGCAGCGGATGAACCCCTGACGGTTGCCGCCTTGCAGCGTGTGCTTGACGAAGCGGAGCAGATCGAGGTGCTGCTGGTGGGAACCGGGATGGAAATCCGGCCGCTGTCGGCGGAAATCCGCGCCGCGCTGAAGCAGCGCGGCGTCCGGTCCGATCCCATGAGCACGGGGGCGGCCGTCCGGACGTTCAATGTTCTGCTGGCGGAAAACCGGGCGGTCGCCGCCGCCCTCGTGGCCGTTTGAAGGAAAGACGGTTGCACCGTGACCGATGACAGACAGACCCATTACGCGCATTGCCTTGCGACATTGCGCGACACGGATCGCGACCGTTATCTCGCCTGCCTGCTTGCGCCCGCCGACAGGCGCGGCGCGCTTGCCGCCCTCTATGCCTTCCATGCGGAGATCGCGCGGGTGCGCGAGATCGCGCGCGAGCCGCTTCCCGGCGAAATCCGCCTGCAATGGTGGCGCGAGATGCTGGAAGGCAAGGGCAGGGGGGAAGCCATGGCCAATCCGCTCGCCGCCGGCCTTGTCGATTGTATCGAGGAAAATCGTCTTCCGGTCGGGGTGCTCCTCGATATGATCGAGGCCCGCATCTTCGATCTTTATGACGATCCGATGGAAAGCCGCTCCGCGCTGGAGGGCTATGCCGGCGAGACGGCCTCGGCGCTGATCCAGCTTGCAAGCCTCGTGCTCGATCCGGCGAAGGCGGCGGCCTCCGCCGTCGCGGCCGGCCATGCCGGCGTTGCCCAGACCGTGGCGGGGCTGCTTCTGCTCCTGCCGCTGCATCGCCGGCGCGGACAGGTCTATCTGCCCGCCGATCTCCTGTCGGCGACCGGCCTGTCGCGCGAAGCGCTGCTTTCCGGCAGCGACCGCCCCGCCGCGGCGCGGGCCGTCGAGGCTTTCGTCGGCTTCGGCCGCGACCATCTTGCAAAGGCGAAAGCGGCGGCGGGAACCGTTTCCCCCGGTAATTTTCCCGCCTTCCTGCCGGTTGCGCTCGTATCCGCTATTTTCGAACGGGCGGAACAGGCCGGAGCGGATACGCTCGATGTGTCGCTGCAATCGCCCCAGTGGCGTCGGCAGTGGCGCCTGTGGCGGGCGGCGCGCAGCGGGCGATTCTGATTACGAGAAGCGCGAAGCGGTTTTCCGCTCGCATCCCGCTTTGTCTCCTTGGACGCGATTTCGCGGCGTTCAGACCGATCCGGATCGAACGCATCGCGATCTGGAATATTCCGGCGGATGACGGTTTTGTAATCAGCGTCGTAAAACTGGCGCAAGCCTCGATCGATAGATGCTAGAATAGGCGGCGTTTCTGCCGCGGGCCGTTTCGCCCCTTGAGGAAAGTCGTGTCATGCTGTGGACCGTCGTTGCTCTTTGCCTGATCGTCGCTGTGGTGGTCCTGCAACTCCGCTTGCGCAGCCGCCGCCGCGCCGTCGACGGCGGCGAGGAGACCGGGGCCGCCATTCTTGAATTCGGCCGCGCTTTTCCGGGTGAAGCGATCCGCGCCGTCGTTTCCACGGCGGACGGGCGCGTTATTTTCCTGCGGTTGCATGATGGAAAGGCCGGCTGCATGCGTGCTGGCAGCCATCATTTCACCTGTCATCTGATCGAACCCGGCACGGTTCATGTCGAGGCGGTCGACGAGCGACGTCTGTCGGTCGCTTTCGCCAATCGGGGTTTCGAAGGCGGCGTCTTCGAGTTCCGCACGGCAGGGGATGCGGCGGAAGTGTCGCTGTGGCTGCTCGGCAGCTTCATGGCGCGGCCTGCGGATTGAGCCTGCGTTTCCTGCGTCAGAGGCCGAGCCAGCGGGCGCAGTCGGCAAGCGCGCGGGCGGCTGTCGCCTGCTTCTTGGCGAGCGCCTTGTCCTTTCCACGGAAGCGCTTCATTCCTTCCGGCTTGGTGATCACACCTGCTTCCAGCGGCGGAAACAGACCGAAATTGATATTCATCGGCTGGAAGGAGCGCTTGCCCGGCTCGTCGTCGGAAATGATATGGCCGCCGGTGATATGGCCGAGCAGCGCTCCGAAAGCCGTCGTTTCCGGCGGTAGCGCGGGCGTCTCGCCCTGGCGTTCCGCGACGGCGAAACGGCCCGCCAGAAGCCCGATGCCGGCGCTCTCCACATAGCCTTCGCAACCGGTGATCTGCCCTGCGAAACGAAGACCCGGTCGCCCCTTCAGGGTGAGCGTACGATCGAGCAGTGCCGGGGAGTTGATATAGGTGTTGCGATGGAGACCGCCGAGACGGGCGAATTCGGCATCTTCAAGCCCGGGGATCAGCCGGAAGATTTCCGCCTGCGCTCCATATTTCAGCTTCGTCTGGAAACCGACCATATTGTAGAGCGTGCCAAGGGCGTTGTCCTGGCGAAGTTGCACGACCGCATAGGGCTTGACCGTGGGATTGTGCGCGTTGGTGAGGCCCATCGGCTTCATCGGCCCGTGGCGCAGCGTCTCGCGTCCGCGTTGGGCCATGACTTCGATCGGCAGGCAGCCATCGAAATAGGGCGTGCCCTCCCACTCCTTGAAGCCTGTCGTGTCGCCGGCAAGCAGTGCGTCGATGAAGGTATTGTACTGCGCTTCGTCCAGCGGGCAGTTGATATAGTCCTTGCCCGTTCCGCCCGGCCCGACCTTGTCGTAGCGCGATTGATTCCAGCAGACGGACATGTCGATGCTGTGCGTGTGGATGATCGGCGCTATGGCGTCGAAGAACGCGAGCGAATCGGCGCCGGTGCGCTCCTGGATCGCCGCCGCCAGCGACGGCGCCGTAAGCGGGCCGGTGGCGATGATCGCCTGGTCCCAGTCTTCCGGCGGCAGGCCGGTCACCTCTTCGCGCGAGATGCTGATCAGCGGATGGGCTTCAAGCGCGGCGGTGACGGCGGCGGAAAAGCCTTCGCGGTCGACGGCGAGCGCGCCGCCGGCGGGAACCTGGTTGGCGTCCGCCGCCTGCATGATGAGCGAGCCCGCAAGCCGCATCTCCGCATGCAGGACGCCGACGGCGTTGCTGGTGGCGTCATCGGAGCGGAAGGAGTTGGAACAGACGAGTTCCGCAAGGCCGTCCGTCTTGTGCGCATCCGTGCCGCGCACGCCGCGCATCTCGTGAAGGACCACGGGAAGTCCGCTGCGGGCGATCTGCCATGCGGCTTCCGAGCCGGCAAGCCCGCCGCCGATGACATGGACAGGTTTTTGGGAAGGGGTATTCGTCATGTCGGGGTGGTTACCACGATGGCGTCGGACTTTCCATCTCCCGGAATCAAAAACGGCACCGGTGGGTGCCGTTTGAAGCATCCTTCGCGCATTTCCGCTTCGGGCCGCAGCGTCGAATTTCGACGGCGGTCTTAGCGGAAGGAGCGGGAAGCGATGTCGCGGATGTCGTGGCGGGTCAGGCCGATGTCCGACAGAGCGTGGTTCGACAGGTTGCCGAGCTCGTTCAGGGTGCGGCGGTAGCTGATCCAGTTCTTGGCGATGCGAATGGGGTTCATGACAGGTCTCCTCGGAAAGTTGGACCGGTCTTCAGGCGCACCGGTCGTTGATGTCTATCTACCTCAAACAGGCGCTTAAATGCAGTGCAAAATAAATACATCTGCCATGCATTTGTGCATAAGAAGGATCGAAAAAGAGGCAGCGTCTGCGGGTGCCTGCCGATGGCCGGAAAGCGGCATTATTTCAGCGGTTTGCGCCATCTTGACGAAAGACTGTCGCTATCCCGCCGAGTGGCGCGTGTCGCATTGTGCGATGCAGCATAATCCGACAAAAAAGAAACGCCTCCCGGGCGGACCCGGCAGGCGTTTGAGGAGGCCTTCGATGAGGCTGGATACTTACTTGACGGCGTTGCGTGCGACGTAGGGAATGTCGCTGCGGCCAATGCCGAGGTCATTGAGTTCACGGTCGGTCATGCGGCCGAGTTCGTTGACGGTCTGACGGTACTTGCGCCAGTTGTTGAAAGAACGTGCAATGTTCATGGTTCTACCCTTTCCTGATCGGCTCCCGTTCCGGGCGCCGCGCCTTTGCTTTCGATGATTGACATATAGGCTTTCGCACGAAAAAAGACAGCGATATTGCAGCAGATCAGCTATGCGTTTTACGCATGTCAAGCAGAAATTCAGGCAAAATTCGGGCTAAAATTCGGGCATAAAGCCACAAGTCTGAAGATTGCCCAGAGTCGCCTCGACGGGGAGTGCCGGTGAAGCGGGTTCCCCATGCGTTGTACGCATAACCATGCTGTCGGGATGAGAGGCGTCCGCCAAAGCAACAACGCCCGCCGGGGGAGGAGGTCCGGCGGGCGTCGTTCAGGGTGATTGGCAACCGGGAGGAGAAGTGTTGCCAATCGTATCGCGGCAGCGCTGGGAGGAGGAGGGCGCTGCGGCGAATTTCAGTCGATACCCGTTTCCGGCCATCGGGTCTTCCGGCATCATGCCGCGGACGACCGCTCCGTTTGCCTTGACCTTCGCTGGAACGAAACGCCGCGCCGGATGCAAGGCCGGATCAACATCGATCCGTTGCCCTTCTTATAGAACGGGAAGCGGGATTTGTGCAGTGCAATATGGGCATGGTTGCCATGCGCTTGACGCATGCCATGTTCTTCTCCTGTCCGAAAGCAACGAAGAGGGGATAAGGATGCCATGCCCCGCTTGCCCGCTGGCGAATTTCTCCCGGGCCTGTATCGTTCGTTCCGGCAGGATCGAAGACAGGATCGACGATGTATAGAAGCTGGCTTGAACGCGACCTGAAGCGCTGGACGACGCAGGGTCTCCTTGACGGATCGGTGTCCGACCGCCTGCTGGAGGAATATGATTCACGCGAAAGCGCGTTCAGTCTCGGCCGCACGTTGATCATCATCGCCGCGCTGCTGGTGGCGACGGCAATCCTGCTGCTGGTGGCGTCGAACTGGGAGGCGATCCCGCGCAGCCTGCGGCTTTTCGGTATCGTGCTGGTGATCTGGGTCGCCTATGGCCTGGGCGCGGTCTTGCAGACGCGCGGCTTCGAGCGGACCGCAGCGGCTCTCCTCGTTGTCGGAACGCTTGCTTTTGGCGGGGCGATTTCGCTTGTCGGGCAGATGTATCATCTTTCCGGCGATGCGGCGCAGGCCATGCTTGTCTGGTTTGCCGGCGCGGTGACGGCCGCCGCGCTCTTCCGATCGGCTGCGCTGACCACCGTTGCGGGCTTTCTCGCCTTCGTGGTCGCCGGCGCGGATGGATGGCCGGCCCCGTCCCTCGCCGGGGGGCCGCTGCTCTGGCTCATGCCGCTGATGGCGGTGGCGGTGATCCTGCTGGTTCGCTATACCGGCGCGCGGCGAACCCGTCATCTCGCCTATCTGTTGCTCGTCACCTGGCTGGCCATCGTTTACGGCGAATATGAGTGGCTCTCCACGGCGCTCGCCATCGCCGCAGGCGGCGCTCTCGCCTATCTGGCCGCCGCCTTGCCGCAATCGCCGTTGCATCCGCTGGCCCGCAGCGCCGGCGCGGCACCGGCATTCTACGCCTATCTCGTCTTGCTTCTCGGTCTTCTGGCGTTGCATGCGGAATATGACGACGCCGGTGGTCGCCTGTTGATCGGCATCGTCACATTGGCCGTTTCGCTGGCCGGCATCGCCTTTTCCGGCCGTGACAACGGCGCGGTGCGCTATCTTGCGTATCTGGCCTTCGCGCTTGAAGTCCTCTATCTGGCGTCCGCCACTGTCGGCTCCATTCTCGGCACCTCGGGTTTCTTCCTGATGGCGGGTGTCGTCGTCGCCCTGATCGCCTGGGCGGTCGTTGTGCTGGAGCGCCGTTTTGCCGGCGGCAAGAGGCGAACGGGAGCCTGATCATGACCATTGCACGCTTTCGCTTCCCGCCGCTTTCCGCCGCCATGATCGTGGCTGCCCTGCAAACGGCGGTGCTCGGCTATATGGTGGAGGGGCGGGCGACGATCCTGCGCAATGGCGCAGAAATCCGCCTGAAGACCCAGCCGGTCGACCCCCGCGACCTTCTGCGCGGCGACTATGTGACGCTCTCCTATCCGATTTCGGTCATTCCGGCCGCCATCGTGACGGGAGAAAAGCCCCGGGAAAGCGGGCGTGCCCGGCTGTGGGTGCGGGTAAGGCCGGGTGACGGCGGCGACTTCGAGGCGACGGAGGCAAGCTTTGCCCATCTTCGCGCGGAGGAAGGCAGCGTCGTTCTGCGCACGCTTCCCTTCATCTATCATGGTGGAGCCGAAGGCCGGATTCCCGACAGGCTGTTCGTCCGTTATGGAATCGAGCGCTATTACGTGCCGGAAGGCGAGGGCCGGGTGCTGGAGGAGGCGCACAACCAGCAGGCGCTGGAGGTCGAGGTCCGCGTTTCCACCGGTGGAACGCCGCAGATCGCCCGCATCCTCCTGCGCGGCGAGCCGGTCTATGACGAACCGCTTTATTGAACGGGCGCGGAATACCCGATTTTCCCGCATTTCCCCTTTGAACCGCCTGAAACCGATGATATAGAGACGCCGCGCTCGGGCAGCGTTGCGGCGGATCGGCTTGCCGGCGTCGGCGCGACAGTTTCTGGGGCGCGGGTATGGTGAAATTGGTAGACACGCCAGATTTAGGTTCTGGTGCCGCAAGGCGTGGGAGTTCAAGTCTCTCTACCCGCACCAGAGCCGCAGAAACGCCGAAAGACGGTTTCGCGGCGTGGAGCATCGTTGCATGATCCGGCCAATCGGCAGGATTGAAGGGGCCATGCGGCGGTTTCTTGGTTCTACAGCGTCCTTTGCGCGCCGGAAATGGCGAGCGGCGCTGGAGAAAGCGCCATTTTGCTTGCCAAAAGGCGACCGAATTCAGTAAAGCCACTGCCGGCAAATGGACCCGGCGGGGTGCTCGCCATAGAACCGGACGGCCGGTTGAGTACCGCCAACTCGAAATAAAGGTTTGAACATGCAGGTTATCGAAACGCTCGCTGAAGGGCTGAAGCGCGAAATCAAGGTCGTCATCCCGGCCAAGGACATGGAAGCTCAGATGAACGAGCGTCTTGAGGACATGAAGGACCGTGTCCGCATCAACGGCTTCCGTCCGGGCAAGGTGCCCTTCACGCATCTCAAGAAGATGTACGGCAAGTCGGTCATGGCGGAACTCGTCAACGAGATCATCCGCGATCGGCCGTCGTCGATCCTGTCCGGGCGCGAGGAGAAGTCCGCGACGCAGCCGGAAATCGCGATGACGGAAGATCAGGACGAGGCGGAGAAGATTCTTGCCGCCGAAGCCGATTTCGAGTTCACCCTGTCCTACGAAGTCATCCCGGCCATCGAGCTGAAGGATAATTCCGGCATTTCCGTCACCCGTGAAGTGGTCGAGATCGACGACAAGGAAGTCGACGAGCAGATCCTGAAGATCGCCGAAAGCGCCCGGACCTACGAGAGCAAGAAGGGCAAGGCCGCCGAAGGCGACCGCGTCACCCTGGACTACCTCGGCAAGGTCGACGGCGAAGCCTTCGACGGCGGCAAGGACGAAGACGCGGAACTGGTCATCGGCTCCAAGCGCTTCATCCCCGGTTTCGAAGAGCAGCTCGCCGGCCTCAAGGCAGGCGACGAGAAGGTCATCACCGTCACCTTCCCCGCCGATTATCCGGCCGCGCATCTTGCCGGCAAGGACGCCACCTTCGACATCACGGTCAAGGACGTCGCCGCCCCGGCCGCTCTGGAAATCAACGACGATCTCGCCACGAAGCTCGGCCTCGAATCCGCCGACAAGCTGCGTGAAGTCGTTCGCGGGCAGATCGAAAGCCAGTATGGCGCAATGACGCGCCAGAAGGTCAAGCGCCAGATCCTCGACCAGCTTGACGAGATGTACAAGTTCGACACGCCGCAGCGGCTGGTCGATGCGGAATTCGAGAATATCTGGCGTCAAATCAACACCGATCTGGAACAGTCCGGCAAGACCTTCGCCGATGAGGACACGACGGAAGAAGAAGCCCGCGAGGAATATCGCAAGCTGGCCGAACGCCGCGTCCGCCTGGGCCTCGTTCTTTCCGAAATCGGCGAAAAGGCCGGCGTCGAGGTGAGCGACGAGGAAATGCAGCGCTCGCTGTTCGAACAGCTCCGCCAGTTCCCCGGCCAGGAAAAGGAGATCATCGAGTATTTCCAGAAGACCCCCGGCGCCGCCGCCTCGCTGCGCGCTCCGATCTTCGAGGAAAAGGTCGTCGATCACCTGCTGAGCGAGATCAAGGTTTCCGACAAGACGGTTTCCAAGGAAGAACTGATGGCCGACGACGAGGCCGAGACCTCCGAAAAGGAAACCAAGAAGGCCGCCCCGAAGAAGAAGGCCGCCGCCAAGGCTGAAGAAACAGCCGAAGGCGAGGAAGCCGCTCCGAAGAAGAAGGCCGCTCCGAAGAAGAAGGCTGCCGAGGACAACGCCGAGTAATCGGCGCTTCCGGGTCGCAGAAAGAAAAACCGCCCGCAGCGAAGGTTGCGGGCGGTTTCTTTTTCGGATGTGAGCGGGTCGCTACAGGCGGCTGCCTCCTCATCCCATCTGGAAGGGGTCGCCCATGCGGTTCCAGGCGTCGAGGCCGGCGATCTTGTAGGCTTCGGCCAGCGTCGGATAGTTGAAGGTGTTCTCGACGAAATATTCCACGGTTCCCTTGAGGTTCAGGACCGCCTGGCCGATGTGGACCAGTTCCGTGGCGCCTTCCCCGACGATGTGGACGCCAAGCAGCCGCCGGGTCTTCAGCGAGAAGATCATCTTGAGAAGCCCTGCATCGAGTCCCATGATGTGGCCGCGCGAGGTCTCGCGGAAGCGGGCGATGCCGCATTCATAGGGGATGCCGCGCTCCTTCACTTCCTCTTCGGTCAGGCCGCAGGTGGAGATTTCCGGCACGGCATAGATGCCGTAGGGAAAATATTTCGGCGGCTCCTTGGCGATCGCTCCGATGGCGACGCGGGCGGCGATGCGGCCCTGCTCCATGGAAGTCGAGGCGAGGCTTGGAAAACCGACGACGTCGCCAGCCGCATAGATATGCGGAACGTCGGTCTGGAAGGTTTCCGGGTCGACATTGAGTCGGCCGCGCGAATCGGCCGTAAGCCCCGCAGCCGGAAGGTTCAGGCTGTCGGTCGCTCCCACCCGTCCGGCGGCATAGAGCACCATGTCGGAAACGACGCGACGACCGTTATCGAGCGTGATGCAGCATTTTCCGTTGTCGAGCTTTTCGACGCTCTCCGCCAGTTGCCCGAGAATCAGCTTCATGCTGCGGTCGCGAAGCTGGTAGATGAAGTCTTCGACGATCTCCCTGTCAATGAAGTCGAGAATGGCCGGCTTCGGGTCGATGACGGTCACTTGCAGGTCGAGCGCGCTGAATATGGTGGCATATTCGATGCCGATGACGCCCGCGCCGATCACCGCGATGGATCGCGGCAGATCGCGGATATCCAGAAGCTCGTCGCTGTCCAGGACGCTCACGCCGTCGAAGGGGATATTTTCCGGACGATAGGGTTTGGTGCCGACCGCAAGCATGATGCTCTTGCCGGTGACATGCAGCGTTTCGCCATCGTCCTTGTGGATTTCCAGCGTATCCGGCGTCACGAAGCTCGCCTTGCCACGAATATGCTGCACGCGGTTGCGGGCGAACTGATGCTCCAGAACCTCGACCTCGTGATCAAGGGTGATCAGCAGCCGGCGGCGCAGGTCGTCGGCGCTGATTTCCTGCTTCACCCGATAGGCGCGGCCATAGAAGCCGCGCTCGCGCCAGCCGGAAAGATTGAGCGCGGTTTCACGGAGCGTCTTGGAGGGAATGGTGCCGGTATGCACCGAGACGCCTCCGACCCGCTTGCCCTGCTCGATCACCAGAACGGAGCGCCCGAGCTTGGCGGCCTGGATGGCGCCGCGCCGGCCTGCCGGTCCGCTGCCGACGACGATGAGATCGTATTCCTGCATAGTGTGGTCCCAGTGCTTGCGGGCGGAAACGGGCTTTTTGCAGCCGGCGTTCCGCTCCTGGAGGCTTGCGTCAACCGCATATCGCACGAAAGCGTTTCAGCTCGATGAAGCCGCCGCCTTCGATGCTTCGATTTCACATGAGTCTCAATCCCTTGAGGCTGGCATGGCCATCCTTGCCGATGATGATGTGGTCATGCACCGTTATGCCAAGCGGGCGCGCCGTATCGACGATCGTTTTCGTCATATCGATGTCGGCCCGCGACGGCGTCGGATCGCCGGAGGGGTGGTTGTGGATCATTCCACCGAATTCCGTATCACATTGATACTACAGATATTTTTCTGGGATTCCGTGAAGGTGGTGCCGGGGAATGGGGCATGTTCCCAATGACCAATCGTGATCATCACAGCTGATCACCCGTGAGTTCAGTGAGTCGCCTTGATGCGCGGCAACTCACTCTATTCTTTTCGTCCCACGCCTCAAGCTCGTCGATCGGATAGAGGACGGCTTTGCCAATCTTAACGAACGACGGGCCGATCTTCATCGCCCGCCAGTTCCGAAGCGTTCCAACCGAGACGCCGCCGCGATAGCGTTCCGAGACTTCCTCCGGGGTAAGAAATTTGTTGTCCAATGTTAGCCTCCTTCGGTCGACAACGTGGTGTCGCTCATTCGATGGTCATCGAGCGCGAGGCTAGTTCCCTGAGTGCAATGTCACCCGAAGTCACCGTTGGGCTTGCCTGTTATTGGTCGCTCACGCTGTTGCACGAACGACCATGCAGCGCTGAGGGAAATCGGGGAAGCCTGATTTGATCCTCGTAGGGAGCACGGACAATCAGGGTTAGATATAGGCCGGTCGAGCGACCGGGCTCGGCGATCCCGAGTTAAAAATTGCCCATACTGACCTGGTTCGGGAGCACGTCGAACTGCTGCCTCAGCTCGACGATTGTTTTCTCGCCCCTCACGGCTGCAAGGGCCACCTTCGCCTTGAAAGCCGGCGTGTGGTTCCGCCGCAGTCGTTTCGCCATGGTCTCTCCTATCGCGGCCATCACGCCGCCTTTAGGCAGAAACTCCACTTATCCAACCTGTCCAGTTTTCCCGAACCTGCTCTCTACACCTGTCGTCAACTATACCCCATAGCGAGCAGCGCATACGGACCTCTTGGCTAGTGATTCATACAGGGTCGCTTGCGATTGACATAGCGTAAGGGTCTATCATATTAGTTAGTGTCTGATAACTAACAATAGGGAAATCTATGCGCAAGCGGGCGGAGCTTCGCAAGGCCGAGATCGTCGCCGCCCTCCTGGGATTGGCTGACAGCATCGGGCCGGACCGTGTGACGACCGGAGCGGTGGCGTCGTCGATCGGCATCACCCAGGCGGCGCTGTTCAGGCATTTCCCGACCAAGGACACGCTTTGGCAGACTGTGGCCGAGCATGTGGCCGAAGGTCTGGAGGAGGCATGGGACGACGCATTGGGCCATGGCGATGAGCCTATCGCCAGGTTGCGTGCCCTGATTGCCGCGCAGTTTGCGCAGATCGCCGCCACCCCCGCACTTCCCATGCTGCTGTTCTCGCGCGAGCTGAATGTCACCAATGCGGAGCTGCGCGCCACGTTCAACAGCACGCTCAAGGCTTTTCACCGCCTGCTCGCGCGCGAGGTCAGTACGGGACAGGAAGCAGGGGTTCTGCGGGGCGATGTCATGCCGGACGATGTGGCGGTGCTGCTGACGTCGCTCGTGCAGGGTGTGGCGATCCGCTGGGCGCTCGGCGCGCGCGATTTCGACCTGCGCGAAGAGGGGTTGCGGCTGTTCGACGTGCAATGCCGCCTTCTGGCTGCAAGGGGAGAATAGGCGATGCAGCGCGTCTGGCTTTCGGGCATTGTTCTGGCCTTGGCTGTCGGAGCAGGCTTTCTGTTCTTCACCGAACGGCCGCTGGCGGTGACGGTCGTTCGACCTGAACGCGATGTAGCCCTTCGCATCTACGGGCTCGGCACCGTCGAGGCGCGGATCTTGAGCCGCGTCGGCTTCGAGGTGGGTGCAGCCCTGACCTCTCTCGCCGCCGATGCCGGGGACAGCGTGATCCGGGGACAGGAGCTGGCCGTCCTTCACTCTGCCGAGCAGGAGGCGCGGGTGGCGCGCGCCCATGCAGCAGTGGCGGCCAATGAGGCCAATCTCGCCAAGGCCGATGCCGCAGTCGTGCGCGCCCGCGCGATGCTCGCGGAGCGCGAGACGGCGAATCGTCGTCAGCAGGGGCTGGTGCAGCGCGACGTCGCCTCGGCCCAGCGCGCCGAGGAAGCACAGCGCGACGAGGACGTGGCGCGCGCCGATCTGGCGGTCGCGGAAGCGGACCTGGCGGTGATCCGGGCGCAAGGTGCGGATGCCGCCGCAGCCCTGCGACAGGAGGAAGCCATTCTCGCCCATCACCGGCTGGTCGCACCCTACGATGCGCTGGTCGTCGCCCGCCACGCGGAGCCGGGCACGGTGGTGAAGGCGGGCGATCCGATCTTCACGCTGATCGACCCGGCCACCATCTGGATTCAAGCCTATGTCGACGAGGAGCGCGCCGGCCAGCTTGCCCTTGGCAAGCCGGGCACGATCCGGCTGCGGTCGCAGCCGTCGGCCGAGTTCCACGGCACCATCGTCCGCATCGGCATCGAAAGCGACCGGGTGAACGAGGAACGCCGCGTCTGGCTGACCTGCACCGACTGTCCCGCCGAGATGTTTCTGGGCGAGCAGGCCGAGGTACGTATCACTACCGGCAGCCGGGAAAGCGCGCTTATGGTTCCCGAGGTGGCGATCACCGGCTTCGACGGCCATCGCGGCGCGGTGTGGACGGTGCAGGACGGCCGCCTCGCGCGGGCGCAACTGACCTTCGGCGCCCGCGACGATCGCGGCCGTGTCGAAGTTGCGGGCGGTCTGTCCGAAGGGGCGGCGATCGTCGCCCGACCGCCGAAGGACGTGGCCGAGGGCAGACGTGCCCGCCCCGAGGATACGCCATGAACCTTGCGCTCAAGGACATCCGCCACGGTCTGTTCCGCTTCGTCCTCACCTGCTTCGGACTGGGGCTGCTGATGACCGTCGTGCTGGCGATGATCGGCATCTACAACGGCCTCGTTTCGGACGCGCTGGCGGTGGTGAAGGCGCCGGCGGCCGATGTCTGGGTGGTGGAGGCCGGAACCAAGGGGCCGTTCGCGGAGGCGTCCAGCATCCCAGCCGATACGCGCGATGCGGTGGCGAGGATGCCCGGCGTCGCCGAGGCCGGTGCGGTCAACTACCAGAACGTCGAGGCGCCGCATGCCGGGCGCACGCTCAGGCTCTACGTCGTCGGCTACGAGCCGGGCCGGCCCGGCGGACCGCAGCGAATCGCCGAGGGGCGCGGCATCGGCGCCGGCCATTTCGAGCTGGTCGCCGACCGCAAGACCGGCCTTCTGCCCGGCGAGACGATCCGGCTCGGGCGCAACCGCTTCGCCGTGGTCGGACTGGTCGACGGCGCGATGAACTCGGGCGGCGACCCGGCGGTCTACGTGACGCTCGCCGACGCGATGGCGCTCCAGACTGAACTGGACCCGGCCGCCCAGCGGGTGCAGGCGGCGCGCGGGGCGGTTTCCGTCAAGTCCGCATCGGTGGCGGCCGTCATCGCCCGCATGGCGCCCGGCGCCGATGTCGATCTGTTGACCGCCACCGTGCGCCAGTGGAAGCACCTCGCCGCCCTGACCCAGGTCGAACAGGAGGAATTGCTGCTCGTTTCCGTGGTGGACAAGGCGCGCCGCCAGATCGGGCTGTTCCTCGGCATCCTACTCTCCGTCAGCGCCGTGGTGATCGCGCTCATCATCTACACGATGACGATGGAGAAGCTGAAGCAGATCGCCACGCTGAAGTTGATCGGCGCCCCCGACCGCACCATCGTCGCGCTGATCGTGCAGCAGGCGTTGATCCTCGGCGCCTCGGGCTGGGCGATCGGCCTGATGCTGATCCTTAGCGTGAAGGACTACTTTCCCCGCCGCGTGGTGCTGGAGCCGTTCAACGTCATGGTCCTTGCCGGCATCATCGCCGCCGTCTGCCTGCTGTCCTCGGCGCTCGGCGTGCGGGCGGCGATGAAGGTCGACCCGGCCACAGCGCTCGGGAGCTGACCGACATGGCGCTCGGCGACATTCTCATAGAAGTCTCGAACGTGGCCAAGCATTTCGGCGAGGGCGAGACCCGCGTCGACGCCTTACGCGCGGTCGACCTTACCGTGCGCGCCGGCGAGGTGATCGCGCTGCTCGGACCTTCGGGCTCGGGCAAGACGACGCTGCTCAACATCATCGGCTGCATCCTCGCCCCCTCGGCGGGACGGGTGGTGCTCGACGGCGAGCCAGTGTTCGACGGCAGATGGCTGCGCCGCGACCTGAGACGTCTCAGGCTCGACAAGATCGGCTTCATCTTCCAGGCGCACAACCTGCTGCCGTTCCTGACTGCCGAGGAGAACGTCGCGGTCGTGCTCGACCTTGCCGGCCTTCACGCTGAGGAAGGCCGGGTGCGGGCGCGCGAATTGCTGGACTATCTGGAAGTCGGCCACCGCGCAAAGGTCAAACCTGCACTCCTTTCCGGCGGCGAGGCGCAGCGCGTAGCGATCGCTCGCGCGCTCGCCAACCGTCCCCGCATCATCCTCGCCGACGAGCCCACCGCCGCGCTCGACGGCGCGCGGGCCGGGCTTGTGATGGACCTGATGCGCAAGCTCGCCGTCGAGCAGGAAGCCTGCATCGTCACCGTCACCCACGACGAAAAGATCTTCGACCGTTTCGACCGCCTGATCCACCTGCGCGACGGCCGTCTCGCCGACGCCTGACCCGGAGCCGCTCCATGCCCGCAAGACGATCCCGCGCCCTTACCATCGCCGCCGCCGTCGCGGCGATCTTCGGCCTGCTGACAATCGTCTCGGGTGGCAGGGCGCTGTTCGGCAGCGTGGACATGGGGGCTGTTGTACCCTTCGTGCTGTGGTTCAATTTCGTTGCGGGATTTGCCTATGTCCTCGCCGGGGTCGGCCTGTGGCGCGGCACGAACTGGGCGCCGATGCTGTCGCTCGCCATCGCCGTGACAACGGCGGCCGTCTTCGCCGCCTTTCTCTGGCATGTCGGCTCCGGCGGCGCGTGGGAGGCGCGCACCATGGGTGCGATGGTCCTGCGCACCGGCATCTGGATCGTCATCGCGACACTTGCGCTGCGGTCTAAAAAAGCTGCCTGACGATTTCCCTGCCCAGCCAGCGTCGGCGGCCGAGGCCGTGACCGCACCAGCCAGGAGCCTGAAATGAAGCGTTTTGCCGATCGACCTGTCGCTGGTCCGCTCAGTGGTCACTGTTCTCGGCCTGGCAGCGGCCGCAGCCGGCAGGTGGTTCCCCTACAACGGCCTCGGCGTGCCAGATCTTCCGGGATTGGCGCTCGTCGATATGATGGTCGGGCGCTTCAAACGCCAGCACGCTCTATGGATGACGTCTTGCAGATTAGAATAAATCTAACATATTGATCAATCTCAATGTCCATGCCACATATTTAGAATAGTTCTAATATGGATGTCGGGCAATCGATCGGCCACGCTTTCACGAGCGTCCGTAGAATGGGCGGTGCCTCGGGGCCGACCGATCGCACACTGGAACAAATTCTATGCGCACTTTACACAAAGAGAATCATCTTATCGAACGTATCGGTTGGCTTCGGGCGGCGGTGCTTGGGGCCAATGACGGGTTGATCTCGACGTCGAGCCTTATCGTCGGCGTGGCGGCGGCGACCGCCGGCCCTCACGAGGTCCTTGTGGCGGGCGTTGCCGGGCTGGTGGCCGGAGCCATGTCAATGGCGGCCGGCGAATATGTCTCGGTCAGCTCACAGGCCGACACGGAAGAAGCCGACATGGCGCGCGAGCGCCGCGAACTGGCCACGCAGCCGGAGGCGGAACTAGCCGAACTCGCTGCGATCTACGAGCAGCGCGGCGTCGCGCCGGATCTCGCCCTTGAGGTGGCTAAGCAAATGATGGCGAAGGACGCATTCGAGGCGCATGCGCGCGACGAACTCGGACTGTCGAGCCATGTGATGGCGCGGCCCGTCCAGGCGGCCTTCACATCCGCGGCGACCTTTTCCGTGGGCGCGGCGCTGCCGCTGGTCGTGGCGCTGCTCGCGCCGGCGGGAGCGGTCGTATGGGCAGTGTCCATCGCCTGTCTCGTCGGGCTTGCCGCGCTCGGGGCGGTTGGTGCGAGCGCGGGCGGCGCCGGCATCTGGAAACCGACTGTTCGGGTCGTCTTCTGGGGCGCGGTGGCCATGGCGTCGACAGCGGCCATCGGCGCCCTTATCGGCCGGGCGGTCTGATCATGAGACGCCTGTCGTTAGATATCCCGATGCTGATGTCGCTCCTGACAGTGCTGGGCATGATCCTGGCGACGGTCGGGACCTGGCCGCCAGCCGAGGCACTTGGTGTCCTGCGGTGGCCGGGACTGGCGCTCGTCTATGCCGCCGGCGGGCTTCCCGCCGCGTGGACGGCCCTGTCAGCGCTGTGGCGGCAGCATATCCTCGACATCGACCTCCTGATGGTGGTCGCCGCGATCGCCGCAGCGATCGTCGGCGCGCCGTTCGAAGGTGCCGTGCTGCTGACGCTGTTCAGCGTGTCGACGACGCTCGAACACCAGGCGCTCGGGCGCGCGCGCCGCGCGGTCGAAGCCCTGATGGCGCTGCGCCCCGAGACGGCGTTCCGCAAGAACGCCGACGGTGCGGTCACGGAGGTTCCCGCCGCGGAGCTTGCCGTCGGCGACGTGGTGATCCTGCGGCCGGGCGCCCGGGTGCCTGCCGACGGCGTCATCCTGCAAGGGCGCGGCGGCATCGACGAGGCCAACATCACCGGCGAATCCATGCCCGTCTCCAAGGAGCCGGGCCAGCAGGTGTTCGAAGCCACCGTCAATCTCGACGGCATCCTGGAAGTGACGATAGCGAGAACGATCGGCGACAGCACGATCGCGCGCATGATCCGGCTGGTCACCGAGGCCCAGGAGGCGAAAGCGCCGTCCGAACGGTTCAGCGCCTGGTTTGGCCAGCGTTATACCGTCGCGGTCCTCATCGGCGCGGTTCTCGCCTTCGCCGTCTTTTACTGGCTCGGCCGCGATTGGGAGCAGGCGCTCTACAAGGCCGCGACGCTGCTGGTCGCGGCCAGCCCCTGTGCGATCGTCATATCGGTGCCGGCGGCGATCCTGTCGGCGCTCTCGGCGGCGGCGCGGGGCGGCGTTCTGTTCAAGGGCGGCGGCGCGCTCGAAATGCTGGCGGCCGTCGATACCTTCGCCTTCGACAAGACAGGCACGCTGACCAACGGCCGTGCGCAGGTGACGCGGATCATTACGCTGGACGGTGAGGATCGGCGCTTCCTGTCCCTGCTGGCGGGGCTCGAAGCCCATTCCGAGCATCACATCGCCGCAGCGATCCGCCGCGAGGCAGTTATACACGGGATCGAACCGGCGCAAGTCATGGATGTCAGCTCCCGTCCCAGCGCCGGAATCGTCGGGCAGGACGAGGTTGGCCCTGTCTGGGCCGGAAATTCTTATCTCGCCGGGGAAATGGATGCGTCCACCGATCGCGCCGAATTCCGTGAACTGGAGGAGAACGCGCAAACTGTCATCTATCTGGGGCGAGGATCGACCATTCTGGGTGCCGTCAGCGTGGCGGACGAGGCGAGGGTGAGTTCCGCTCCGGCGCTCGCCGCCCTACGCGCCGGCGGCGTGCGCCGCATCTTTATGATGACCGGCGACCGTCGCCCGGTGGCCCTGCGCATCGGTGCGGAACTCGGCCTCGGCCCAGACGAGATCCACGCCGAAATGCTGCCACAGGACAAGGTGCGCCAAATCGGTGAACTGGCGGAACGCGGCAAAGTCGCATTCGTCGGCGACGGCGTGAACGACGCGGCCGCCCTTGCGCGGGCCGATGTGGGCATCGCCATGGGTGCGGCCGGTTCGGATGTCGCCCTTCAGGCGGCCGATGTGGCGCTGCTGTCGGAAGACATGAAGAAACTGGCGGAGGCGCACCGGCTGGCGCGGCGCACCGCCTCTGTCATCCGGCAGAACCTCACTGTCGCGATTGGCGCCATGCTGGTGCTCGTCACGAGCGGGCTGTTCTTTGATCTGCCGCTGCCGCTGGCGGTGGTCGGGCATGAAGGCGGGACCGTGCTGGTCGTCCTGAACGGCTTGCGCCTGCTCTCGGACCATATCCGGCGGAACGCGGACGAGGTAACGCCTAAGCGCCGCACACCGGAGGAACGAAACGTTTCGGCGTCTGTTCCAAAAGTGCCAGGCGAAGTCCATGACAGCCTCCAGGCGTCGTAAGGGGAAATGCGGTCCGACAGCCCTGGAAATCAAGCGAGTTTCAGCGACGCCACTATGCCCGCAGCAACCCCGAGCGTGCTGACGGCTCCCACGCGAACCCCGAGTTTGTAGCCGCCAAGCCATGCGGCCAGGACGGCCTTGGCGAGCGAATTCACACCGACCGCGACCAGGATCGCCTGGGCCGCAAGCTTCGGCTCGATCGTCTGTAGAGACATTCGCGCCATGGAGATCGAGATCGCATCGACATCCGCTATCCCCGAGATCGCGGCCGTCGCGAAGATGCCCGCGTTTCCGAACGATTGTTGAAGCAATTGCGAGATCAACATGACGGCGGTGATGAGCGCGCCCATCTTGATGGCCGGCGCCAGTTCGAGCGGATTGGTGATCTTCAATTCCGGCTGTTCCGTGGCGCCGCTACTTTGGAGAAGCAGAAGCCCAGCCCCGAGAACAAGGACGCCGCCGCCAATGAGGAGCGGCCATTGGAGGTGCGGCAGCAGGGACGGATTGAGCGCGGTGGCGATGATCGCAACGCGCGCGATCATGACCACCCCTGCAAGGAGCACTCCGCCGGAAAGTAGAGCGGCGGCTTCGCTGCGGCGCCGAGCCAGGGCCGCCAGTGTCGCGGTCGTGGCCGTTGAAGATGCGAGCCCCCCTGCGACCGCCGCCGTGAGCACGCCCAGCCGGTCCCCGAATACGCGAACGGCGACGTATCCGGCAAAGGACACGGCCGCGATCAGGATCGTAAGCAGCCAGATTTCATACGGATTGATCGCGTTCCACGGATCGATCGGCCGATTTGGCAGGACCGGCAACAGCAGAAACGTCATAGCCAGAAGCGTCAAGCCCGAGCGGATTTCGCTCCAGCTCAACGATGCGACCCAACGGTGCAACTGATCGCGCAGCGCCAGCAGCACGGCCGTCGCGACGGCGCCGGCGACGGCGGCCGCCACATCGCCCACGACGGCGAGGGCGCCAAGCAGGAAGGTCGACATGCCAGCGATCACGGAGGTCGCGCTGTAGTTTCGCTCGGCCTGCGCCTCCAGCCAGTGAAACGTGGCGAAAGCCCCTGTGAACCCCAGAAAAGCCAAGCCGATGATGGCGGCCGAGTCGAATTGCTGCGCCAGCGCGCCGGCGACGCCGCCGATCAACCCCGAAAGCGCGAAGGTGCGCAATCCCGCCGCACGTTGATGGTCTTCGTCATTTCTGGTGCGCCAGCCGCGCTCGAGACCGATCAGCAAGCCGATCGATAGCGAAACCGCCAGGCGGCTGAGAAGGGCGTCCCCGTCCATGATTTGCTGGCACACTCCCGCGAAAGACCAATTTCATCTGGTGGTACCATTCGGGAGCCCATGACGCTTCGAAAGGAACCAGTGTATCTATCGGACAACGAACAGCGATTTACAATCACGCCCGAAAGGCTGGCCCAGTTCTTGTCAAGGTTCGAGATGCCCGCGTTTTCGCCGCATCGCCGGTGTTGCATTACCCGTCGACAGAGGATTATCCCCAAAGCCATCCTTCAGGTCACTTGGTGCGCTGAGCCCATTGTCGGTATCGACTGCCACGCGGCCTCGCTGACTGGAAGCTGACAGGAATTATCATCGTTCTTCAGGAGCCCATCAGCAAGGCGTTGCATGATTGCACGCGTAGATGAGGGCAACTGAGGAGTTGGAACCATGAAAAAGTCTTTCACGATGCTTGCATTGCTGGTGATGCTGCCGGCTGGCGCCGCCCTTGCTGGCGAGGCATGCGATGTATCGCCCGAAAAGAGGCAATCGTTCGAAGCGCTGGCGAAGCTTGCCAGCGACTTCGAATGGACCATTGACAGGATGAAGATCGACGACGGCTGTTACGAGCTTCGGGTGACCGATGCCAGCGGCAACATCCTCAAGGTCAAAGTCGACCCGGCGACCCTGGAGGTTGTTGATGGAAAGGTCAAACGCCTCGGTGACGATGGGGGTGCGCCACGGAAGGAGAAATAGGGCCACGCGTAGTCGAGACGCGTCCGGACGGTCGGCAAAGGCATTCATTCCGAGGCGTGCGTGCCTTCGCCGTATCTGGGCTAACGGGAGCAGGCTGCTGGTTGCGCTATTGCTTGCCGGAGAAAAATACGGCCGCGAAACCGTCCCGCCGCCCCTCTATCGGCGAGATCAGATCAAGCCTGCCGCCCGTGCCAGCGGCGATCGTTTTGGCGATGGCCAAGCCGAGACCCGCGCCGTCCGCATCTGACTGGCCCCGCTCGAAAGGCTCGGACAGTCGGGCAAGCGTCTCCGCCGGCACGGCCGGACCGGCATTCGTGACTTGCAGGGTGCCCTCAGCCGATAGCGCGACGCTGACAGGCTCCTTCGGGTCGCCATGCTTCAGGGCGTTTTCAATGAGGTTGCGCGCCAGAACGGCGAAGGCGTCCGGATCGATATTGGCGGATACCGGATTGTCGGGAAGCATCAGCTCGACCCGACCGGCGCCAGGGGTGTGTTCGCCGAACTCGCTGACGACCATGCGCAGGATGACTGCGATGTCGACAGGCTTCTCCGCCAGCAGGCGGCCGCCCTCGGCCCTTGCAAGCTGCATCAGCTTTTCGGTCAGCCGGGAAAGACGCCGCAGGGCAGTTTCCATGTCGCGCGCGTGTTCGCGGGTCGTGTCATCGGTAGCCTCGATGATCATCCTTTGCGCTTGTGCCAGTGCAGCCGCGACCGGCGTTCGTAGTTCATGGGCGGATTTCGCCGCCAGCGTGCGTTCCGCCTGCAATGTCCGTTTCAGGCGTTCAAGAAGCCGGTTCACCGAATGAGCGACTGGTTCCACCTCGGAAGGCAGGTTGTCGGCTTTGACCGGAGCAAGATCGCCGCCGCCGCGCGCCTCGATCTGTGATCGGAAAGCCCGGACGGGAGTCATCGACAGCCGAACGATGAGCCAGACACCGAGGAGGCTGAGGGGAACGATAATGCCGAGTGGCAGGGCGAGATCCAGTGAGGCGTGTTCTGCCGCCATTCGCCGATGAGAAAGCGGTTCGGCGACGGTGATCGTGAGGCTGCCTTGCAGCGCGGCGTCGGAATAGAGCCGATGGGTTTGCGTATCGGTGAAGCCCATTCCCGAGAATGGCGGAAAAACCGCCAGATCCGCATTGTGCGAGCTGAGTAGAACCTTGCCCGCTTCGTCACGTACGACATAGGTGAAGTATTCGTCATGCTGACGCAGCGTCGCCACGCGCTGCTCCGAATCGTCGGCATCACGCCCGAGGATTTCGAGCGCCGCAAGCGGCAGTATCCGTTGCGCGGTTTCCTCGAGTGCGCTGTCGAAGACTTCGTTCATCTCATTGTGCAGCCTGCAACCCGTAACCACGGCGGCGACTGCCCAAAGCACCGTCATGCCGAGGCCGAGCCATAGCGAAAGCCGCCATTGCAGGCTTTTCGGGCGTTTCATCGCGCGCTTCCGAGACGATAACCGATGCCGCGAACCGTATCGATGACAGTATGCCCCAGCTTTTTGCGCAGCCGACTGACATGGACCTCGATCGTGTTGCTCTCCACTTCGGCACCGAACGCATAGAGCCGGTCCTCGAGCTGGGCCTTGGTCAGCGCGACGCCCGGCCGTTGCAGGAAGGTCTCGAACAGCGCCCATTCCCGTCCGGTCAGTTCGACGGAGCGCCCGCCGCGCTTCACGGTTTTGGCGGCAAGATCGACGCACAGGTCGCCGATCTCGATGAGGGGATTGGGATTGCCGCTGTAGCGCCGCGCTACGGCGTTCAAACGCGACGATAACTCCGAAAGATCGAAGGGCTTGATCATGTAATCGTCGGCGCCGGCGTCGAGTCCTTCGATGCGGTCGGAAATCTGGTCCAGCGCCGTCAGGATGATGACCGGCGTCACACTTCCTGCGGCACGCAGTTTTCGCAGGAAGCCGACACCCAGCCCGTCGGGAAGCATCAGGTCCAGCATGATGAGGTCGTAGGCCGCGCTATCGAGATGCTCGCGCGCGGCGTCGAGCCGGTTCACCCAATCGACGGAATGGCTGGCGGCGATGTGATCGCGAACGGCCTTGCCGAGGATCGCATCGTCTTCAACGAGCAAGACTCTCATCTTTGGATCGGTTCCCCTTTCTGTTGTTTTTCTACGGTTTGAACCTGTCGGTTTGCTGAAGGGGTGCCAGCCGCTGCTTCAGCGATTCGTCAGCATAACCTGCCATAGTTGTGGCTATATCACGTTGATCGGGAACAATCAGATGATGAAGCAGATGGTGGCGGCAATCCTCGTTCTGACGTTGGCCGGGTTAGGAACCGCAAGGGCGGACGACGATTGCCACGTTCCGATGGAGCAGTGGCAGCCGCGCGAGGCGGTGCAGACGATGGCGGCTGGGCGGGGCTGGACCGTCACCCGGATCAAGATCGACGACGGCTGCTACGAAATCCGCGGAACCGATGAAGGAGGTCGCCCCTTCAAAGCCAAGATCGACCCTGCGACGCTCGAAATCGTCAAGCTGCGCTACAAGGATCGGGATGACGACCATCACGGAGCAAAGCGCCAACGGACGCAGGGCATCGAGCCGGAAACCGCCGGCGAAGCGTCTGCGGACGGCCTGCTCGGGACGAATACGCGGCCAAAGGCTGTCGTGAAATAAGCCGCCGCACTTTCGCTCCGGCGCATCTCAAGGAGACCTCAATATGCCCGACAAGCCGCATCGCTATTCGGCGAGCATGATCGTCATCCACTGGCTAACCGCCCTTCTGGTGCTCGGCGCCTGGTTCACGGCCGAGGGCGGTCGCAAGATCGCCGAGAACCCGCCCCTGCTGCACTTTTCGCTCGGGCTTGCGGTGCTCGCCCTGATGTTGCCCCGGCTAGTCCTGCGGGTGGCCGGCCGCACGCCCGAAGCCGATGCGCAAGGTTGGCTCGCGGCTGCCGCGAAGGCCGGGCACGCGGTGCTCTACCTGTTCTTGATCGCGCTGCCGATCACTGGCTGGTACACGGCTTCACGCATGGGTGTCTCAGTATCGTTCTTCGGCTTGCAGCTTCCTGCGCTCACCGCGCCCGTTCAGGGGCGCCCCGGCCTGATCGCCGAATTGCATGAGAATGCCGGAACCATCATCCTCATCCTCGCCGGACTGCACGCCCTGATGGCCATCTGGCACCAGTTCGTCCTGCGCGATGGCACGCTGCGGCGCATGTCCCTGCGTTGAGTGTTTCCGATTGAAGCCTGCGATAAACAAGCCGCCAGGGTCCCCGCCGCCATTGCCTACGGTGTCGGGGATCTTGCCGAGCGCCTGGGCGCTCGAGAAGAGTTTGTGGACGAAACGGTTCGGCTGACGCAAACGGGCTCGATGCGGTTCGGAGCCCATCAGGCATTCCGGCCGTTCTCCGCCAGGCAAACAATCCGGCTAAGCCAATGCGGATTCCACTGGCAAGCCAGGACCGTCCCCTTTGGCTTGATCAGGATTACGGACGCCTTCTCGGATGGAACTCCGGCACTTGAGGCAACGGCACTTGGCCTTATTCCGCTTGCCCACGGCTAGACCAATACCAGCGCAACTTCAGATTTCGCGTCCGCGACAAACACCGAGCATGGCGTTCGCTAGGAACACGACCGCTGACCTGACCACCGATCTGCGGTTTTGTTCTTTCTAGGCGTTTGGTATTTCATCGCTTCCTGACGAAACACTGAAGCAAAAATATTTTTGCTGTCAGGTGATGCTCAGGTGGCCTTGCCAGAGTGGGGCGCCGGATCTCGAACCAATTGGTTATCCGCGATCCGCTTCTCTGGAAAAGGCAGATCGGCATGAAATCCATTTTTGCGGCACTGGCGCTGACGACGGCGCTGACCCTTCCTGGCCTCGCGATGGCCCGTCCCATCACGGTGACGACCACATTGAACCAGTATGGCGGAGACGGGGCCTATCTCGCCTTCTATGTCACCGATCCACAGGGGAAGTACGCAGGCACGGTCTGGGTCGCCGGGGGCAAGTCGAAATATTACGGGCACCTGTCGGCTTGGTATCGTGCGACGGGCGGTAATCCCTCCGGGATTGATGGTATCACCGGCGCCAGCGTTGGTGCTGGGCGCACGCTGGAAATCTCGCTCGACCTGGCCGATGCGCTATTCGACGCGGGCTATACGCTGCATGTCGATGCCGCCGTGGAAGACATGCGCGACAGCCCGAACGACGTAGCGATCCCGCTGACGAGTGACGGCGCAGGGACGCCCGCGCGTGGCCGGCTCTATGTCGCCTCGCTCGCCTATTCCCGCTAGGCGGTGAACGGTATGTCTCGTCTCATTCACCGCTGGCCGGGGCTCATCGCCGGGCTTCTGCTTCTGGTGCTCAGCCTTAGCGGCGCAGCCCTCTCGATTTTCCCGGCCGTCGAGCGCCTGTCTTCGCCGCAGGCCACGGCGGCGGTGTCCGTCGCCGATGTGGCGGGGCGCATCCAGGCCGCCCATCCCGAACTAGAACAGATACGGCGAGCGCCGTCGGGCCGGATCACTGCCTATTGGTTCGAGAACGGCGCCGCACAGGCGGCGATGATCGATCCGGTGACAGGGCAAAGCATCGCATCTGCCGATCCGCATCCGGTCGAACGCTGGCTGACGAACCTGCATCGGTCGCTGGTTCTTGGAGATGGCGGCCGCATGGTGACAGCCGCAGGCGCGGCCGCAATGATGATGCTGGCGATTTCCGGAGTGGTGCTTGTCGCGCGCCGGGCCGGAGGCTGGCAGCGTTGGTTCTCGCCGATGCGCGGCCCGCTTTCCGGAAGGCTGCATGTCGAGATCGCACGGCTGGCAGTCGCCGGATTGTTGCTGTCCTCAGCCACGGCCCTGTGGATGACGGCCTCGACCTTCGATCTTTTGCCGGATGAAGCCGCATCTCCGATTGCGCAGACGGATGCGAGCGGTCGAACGGGCATGGCTGTCGCAGACATGGCCGCCCTTCGGGCCATACCCGTCGCCGAATTGCGCAGCCTGTCGTTTCCCACGCCAGATGATGCGGGCGCTGTCTTCACGCTGAAAACCGATCAAGGAACCGGCTACATCGATCAGGGCGATGGCAAGCTCCTGGCATGGACCGATCTTACCGGATGGCAGCTAGTCTCAGAAACGATCTACATGCTGCACACCGGACAAGGAGCGGCCACATTGGGGCTGGTTCTCGGACTGATGGCGCTCGGCGTTCCGGTCATGGCTGCGACGGGCTTCATCCTGTGGCTTGCCGTTTGGCGCGGGCGACCTCGCATTCGCGGCAATGTTCCTGCCAGCCGTGCCGAGACGATCCTGCTGGTCGGCAGCGAGAGCGGCACCACTTGGGGATTTGCGGCAACGCTTCATGCGGTGCTCTCCAAGGCAGGCCAGACTGTCCACGCTGTCCCGATGTCCGCCTTCGATCCCGCGCGCTACGGGCGGGCCAGGCGTATCCTTATCCTTGCTGCCACCTATGGCGATGGCGATGCCCCTGCCTCTGCTAAAGGGTTCCTCGAACGCATGAACGCTCTTGCCGCCGCTCCGGCGATCCCCATGGCTGTGCTTGGCTTCGGCGACCGCAGCTTTCCCGGCTATTGCGCCTATGCGCGAGCCGTTACCGAAACCGCGGAGCGTAAAGGCTGGGAGACGCTCATTCCCTTCGACACGGTGGACCGGCAGTCACCACAGGATTTCGCCCGTTGGGGCCGCTCATTGGGCGCGGCGACAGGTCTCGACCTCGATCTCGTCCATCAGCCGGTACAACCCGCCTCCATCGATCTGACGCTCGTCTCGCGCCGCGACTATGGCGCCGAGGTGCAGGCTCCCACGGTCATCCTGCGATTTGCCTTGCCACAGGCTGCGCTCTGGCAGCGGCTTGTCGGCTGCGCGCCCGGCAATTTTGTCGCCGGCGATCTGCTTGGCATCTGCCCGAAGGTTCGGCTGTTCCCAGGTTCTATTCGCTGGCTTCGGGCCGCCGCGACGGCTTCGTCGAGATCGTCGTGAAGAAGCATCCGGCCGGCTTGTGCTCGGGTCAACTCTACGAACTGAGGCCCGGCGATCGGATCAGGGGCTTCGTTCGGCGCAATCCCGGCTTCCATGCCGGAACCACGCGCAGGCCGCTGATCCTGATCGGAGCCGGAACGGGGATCGGTCCTCTTGCGGGCTTCGTGCGCGCCAATGCACGATGCCGGCCGGTTTATCTATTTTTCGGCATGCGCCATCCCGACAGCGATTTTCTCTATCGCGAGGATTTTGCGAACTGGCAAGCAGAAGGGCGCCTCTGGCGGATCGTGCCGGCCTGCTCGCGCGGGCGAAACCCTCGTTACGTCCAGGATGGTCTGCGCCATGAGGCGACAGAGATCGTGCGTCTCGTGCGCGAAGGCGCTCGGATCATGGTCTGCGGCGGCCGGGATATGGCGGCTGGTGTTTCCACAGCGCTCGGCGACATTCTTGCCCCGATGGGGCTGACGCCGAGCTTGCTGAAGGCGCAGGGACGCTATGTTGAAGACATCTACTGAACAGAAACGGCTCTCAATGAACGGACCGACGATGGATACACGCTGGTCGGCGTCTTTCTATGCGCCGGATGGCCTTGACTCGGAAGCGGTCCGGCAGGCGTTGCAAGCCGCCGTGAGTGAAGTCGACACGCAAATGTCGACCTGGAATCCGAACAGCGATCTCATGCGCTTGAATGCTGGCCGTCCCGGTGCGTGGATAAGCGTTCCGCCCTGCCTGGTGGAAGTGCTGCGGCTCGCCTTCGATATCGGCCGCGCCTCGGGCGGTGCGTTTGATGTCGGCGTCGGTGCGGCTGTGCGTGCATGGGGATTCGGTCCGGAAGCGGTCGACGAGGCCCGAATTCGAAAGGCGCTCGAAATGCCGCATCCGCCCGCCCATGAGATCGTGGAGCTGGATGTCGACGGTGGAAGGGTGCGAAGATTGGCACCTGTGGACCTCGACCTCAATGGTATCGCCAAGGGGTACGGCGTGGACAGGCTGGCCGAGGTGCTGCACGGCTTCGGCATCGCTTCAGGTCTGGTCGGGATTGATGGCGAGATGCGCGCGTTCGGCCTGCATCCCGCCGGTGAGCCGTGGGTGATCGCTGTCGAGGCGCCCGATCCCGACCGCCGCGCTCCGCATTCGATCCTTGCCTTGCAGGACGCAGCAGTCGCAACCTCCGGCGACTACCGGCATTGGCTCATGGCCGGAGGCCGACGATTGTCGCACACGATGAACCCGCGCCGCGGGGCACCCCTACCTGAACCGCCGGCCTCCGTCACCGTCATCGCGCGAACCTGCGCAGAAGCCGATGCTTGGGCTACGGCTCTGATGGTCCTCGGCCCGAAAGCTGGAACGCAGCTTGCCGAGCGCGAGCGTCTGAATGCACTATTTTTATCGCGTGGTGCCGAAAGCACACTTCAGTCCACAGCGGTTGGATCGATATTCGACCCTTCCCATGATCATGGTGACGCTCACTAGCACCGGCGCGCAGCTCAAGCCACGGTTGTCGCTCAAGAATCTGCGGGAATATCTCAATCGCTACATCTACCTGCCGCACCTGAAAGAGTAGGACGTACTGGTGAAGGCGTGCAGGCGACGATCAGCGGCATGCTGCTCGGTCCTTTCGCCTATGCCGAGCGGTGGGGTGAGAAGACGGGCATCTACCTGGGGCTTGCGATCGAACGTGCGAGTAACGCGCCCCTGGTCATCGACAGCGACAGCACCATCAAACTGAGAGCGGCGGTGCAAAATTCGACCACGGTAGCGGCGGGATAGTCCTGCTGCGGGCGGCGTAAAAGTCGTCCACTTTTTCCCTTTTCTGCGCGGCGCAGGGAGGGACGAGGGATCTACACCGTGGAATTATATCTGAAGGTTCGCGTGGCTTGCGACGGGGGGATGAGCCAGCGCGAGGCGTCTAGGCATTTTGGCATCTCGCGCGACACGGTTCGCAAGATGATGGCGTATTCGGTTCCGCCTGGCTATCGGCGGCAGGCTCCGGTGCGACGCCCGAAGCTGGACGCGTTCATCGCAATCATTGATCAATGGCTTGACACGGACCGGGCGGTCCCGCGCAAACAGCGCCATACGGCCAGGCGGGTGTTTGATCGGTTGCGGGACGAGCACGGGTTTGCCGGCGGCTACACGATCGTCAAGGACTACATGCGCGATCGGGAGCGGCGCGGCCAGGAGATGTTCGTGCCGCTGGCGCATCCTGCCGGGCATGGACAGGCGGACTTTGGCGAGGCCGTAGTCATTATCGGCGGGGTGGAGCAGAAGGCGCACTTCTTTGTGCTCGACCTGCCGCACAGTGACGCCTGCTATGTCCGCGCCTATCCTGCGGCGGTGGCGGAGGCCTGAGTGGATGGTCATGTGCATGCGTTCGCCTTCTTCGGCGTCGTGCCGCAGTCGATCGTCTACGACAACGACCGCTGTCTGGCGGCGAAGATTCTGCCCGACGGCACGCGGAAGCGGGCGGCGCTGTTCAGCGGCTTCCTGTCCCACTACCTGATCCGGGATCGCTATGGCCGGCCCGGCAAGGGCAACGACAAGGGCAGCGTCGAAGGACTTGTCGGCTATGCCCGGCGCAACTTCATGGTGCCGATCCCGCGCTTTGCATCGTGGGACGAGTTCAACCTGTGGCTCGAGGAGCAGTGCCGCAAGCGCCAGGGTGACCGGCTGCGCGGCGAGAGCGAGACGATCGGCGAACGGCTGCAACGCGATCTGGCAGCGATGCGCCCGCTGCCGGCATCGCCCTTCGAAGCCTGCGACCAGGCCAGCGGTCGGGTCTCCTCGCAGGCGCTGGTGCGCTACAGGACCAACGACTACTCCGTTCCGGTCGCCTTCGGCCACCAGGACGTCTGGATCCGTGGCTATGTAGACGAGGTGGTGATCGGCTGCGGCGGTGAGCCCATTGCCCGTCATCCGCGCAGCTATGAGCGCGAAGAGGTTGTCTTCGATCCGCTGCATTACCTGCCGCTGATCGAGCAGAAGATCAACGCGCTCGACCAGGCTGCTCCGCTGCAGGGCTGGGAACTGCCGGAGGCGTTCACGACACTGCGCCGCCTCATGGAAGCGCGGATGGGCAAACAGGGCCGGCGTGCCTATGTGCAGGTGCTGCGCCTGCTGGAAAGCTTCGATCTGGCCGATCTGCATGCGGCCGTGAAGCAGGCGCTGCATCTGGGCGCCATCAGCTTCGATGCCGTGAAGCACCTGGTCCTGTGCCGGGCCGAGCGCAGGCCGCCCAGGCTGGATCTCGACATCTATCCCTATCTGCCCAGAGCCACTGTCGAGAAGACTTCGGCCAAGGCCTATATGCGGCTGCTGGACCGCGAGGAGGAGCCGGCATGAGTAGCGATGCTCCCGAACTCCTGCTCGCTCATCACCTCAAGACCTTGAAGCTGCCGACCTTCCTGCGCGAGCATCAGAAGCTTGCCCGGCAATGCGCGGTCGAGGGAGTGGATCATGTTCGCTACCTTGCCCGGCTGGTCGAGCTGGAACTGATCGATCGGGAACGCAGGATGGTCGAGCGTCGCATCAAGGCTGCGAAGTTCCCGGCCGCCAAAAGCCTCGACAGCTTCGACTTCGCCGCCATCCCGAAGCTCAACAAGATGCTGGTGCTGGAACTGGCGCGCTGCGAATGGATCGAGCGCCGCGAGAACGTCATCGCGCTCGGACCCAGCGGGACGGGCAAGACCCATGTCGCAATCGGCCTCGGTCTGGCAGCCTGCCAGAAGGGATTGTCCGCGGGCTTCACCACGGCCGCCGCGCTCGTCAGTGAGATGATGGAGGCGCGCGACGAACGTCGCCTTCTACGCTTCCAGAAGCAGATGGCCGGCTACAAGCTGCTCATCATCGACGAGTTGGGCTTCGTGCCGCTGTCGAAGACCGGAGCGGAACTGCTGTTCGAACTGATCTCGCAGCGTTACGAACGTGGATCGACGCTGATAACCAGCAATCTGCCCTTCGACGAATGGACGGAAACGTTCGGCTCCGAGCGCCTAACCGGCGCGCTCCTCGACCGCCTGACCCATCACGTCAGCATCCTCGAGATGAATGGCGACAGCTATCGCCTCGCCCAGAGCCGGGCCCGAAAAACCGCCAGCACTCACCCATAAGATCGCCGACGCCGCCAGCGGGAAACTCTGGTCGGGCTACGCCCTCCCGACGTTCCCCGCTGGCGGCGCCAAGTGGCCTACTTTTGCGCCGCCCAATGGCCGACTTTTGCTCCGCCGTTGACAGACAAGCAGGAGACGACCGGTGCCGCGTCCCTCACCATCGACGAGGTTTTTCTGCTTCCTGGTTTGTTTAACGCACTTCAGCGCGCGACGAATGTCTGTATCTGTAATGCTCGGCATTGCTCGCTCCCGCGATCTGAAGCGGTTTTCCCGCCCTTATGGTGACTGGGAGCTGGTGTCGGCAAGTGGGATCGGTTGGTGTTCCTCTCCCCCGAAAACCACCCTGAATTTGCCGCAGTATCCGGGAATACGACAAGCAAGAAAATGATTGTTACTCAGTGTGATAGGGCGGGAAGCTACGTGACCAAAATAGGCCTTCTGGGGTTCTTGGACATCGTCCCACGAAACCAATTATGATATTGAATTTCCAATATATTTAAGGTTCTTCGATGGAGGTGGTGCCGGTAATTGGGGTATGTATTGTGTGAGCCACTGTGATCGTCACGTTTGCTCACCGTCGCTCCCCTTGAGTCGTCTTGCAGCACGGCAACGAATCTTATTCGCTTCGTCCCAGGCATCAAGCTCGACGATTGGGTAGAGTACTGCCTTGCCGATCTTCACGAAGGATGGCCCGATTTTCATCGCCCGCCAATTGCGCAGGGTGCCTATAGACACCTCCCCGCGATAGCGTTCCGCTACTTCTTCGGCAGTGAGAAATTTTCCGTCAGACATCCGTCCTCCTATGATTGGCGTGAGCTTGCCAATCTTCTGTTGATGGCGGAGCCCGAGGCGGTCTGTCGAAGGAATCGCGATCATGATCGGACCCGCCTATGTGCATTGGCTCACGCTGCTACACGAGCGACCATGTCGTGACAGCCTTCCAGCGGGAAGAGTATTTCGGTCGTAGTAGGGTCTGCGGCTATCGGCGGTTAAAAATCGGCGGGTCAGTCATCATCTTGGAGATCGATTTCCATCAGCGTCAGGCAAACCCGGATTCGCGAGGACCGGACTTGTACGGGTTCGAGTCCCGTCGTCCGCACCATCTTTGATCCCGCTTCCGAATCGGGACATCCGGCAGATCGGCGCGGACGGCGCAACCTGGCTCGACCGCCGGCTGGTCTCGGCCGAGACATCAGATCTCGCGCCGTCAGGCTTCGGCCAGCAGGTACGCGAGGGGATGGACCGTCGCCGTGAGCATCATATCGACCGGGGCGACGCGGCCCGCCAGCCCAATGGCGGCATCGCCTATCGACGGCCTTCGATATCGGCGTCTCGACGCTAACGGCCAAGGGCACACTGGGTTGGCGTCATGCCTTCGGTGATGTGCCCCCGTTCTCGACGATGCGTTTTGTCGGCGACAGCCATGCCGCAACGATCGCCGGAGTGCCTATCGCCCGCGATGCGGCGGTGATCGAAGCCGGGCTCGACTATGCCATTATGCCGGGCGCCACCCTCGGCGTCAGCTATGGCGGCCAGTTCGGCTCCGGCCTCACCGATCAGTCCGTCGAGGCCAACTTCAACGACAGGTTCTGACGCGAAGTCCCGCTGCAATGGCTCGCGCCCACAAAAGGGCGAGGACCAACCCAACAGGAGATCCAAAACAAGGATAGGATGTAACCGATATGAAAAAGCAAATTGCGTTTGCCTTTATTTTCGCTGCCGGAGCATTGCTCCTGCCGACCTCCGGCATCGCGAAAGTGGTCAAGCTGGATGGGACGCGCGACCAGGTCAGGGCCGCGTGCAAGGAGTAAGGTGGGCGGGTGATCGAATCTCCGACGACCACAATCTGCATGAACGATGACAAGGGCACCGCGGTGGAGTGCGACAACGACGGAAAATGTTTCGGCACGGCCCCCCGCGGCCAGATCGGAAACAAGACTTTGCTCAAGAATGGCGAAACGACGTCGACCAAGTCGCAGTTAGGACGAGCATGCCGGGAAATGGTGCGGTGCGAGCGGCCGTCCCGTGACCAACGGGGTTTCCCTATCGATTTTGGCGTGCATGCCATCCGTCACGACTGGCGTTTTCTACGCGTTCGACGCCAAGTTATTAAGGAAGTGGGCGAGCATGCCGCCCATTACCGAGCGGCTTTTGTACGCGGCATAGCCGAATGCAAGACCCAGCAGGAAGATGGAAAATGCACCGCCGACGGGCCGTATTATATTCTCCGTCAGAGTTCCCATGAAATACCAGCCGGGTACGTGCATACCAACGAACATGAGTGAGGAAATCATATTGGCCATCCAAAATGGAATGGCTTTTTGAAGGTTCCCCAGCAAGGCGCCGCGGGCCAAAAACTCTTCAAAAGTTGGCGCGACGAAAAGAGCGCTGAAAAGTGGAATACTCCACGCATTCGGCAAAAGCTGCCTGCCGTCGAGATATGCGGGCACAAATCCAGTCAGCGCAATAGCAAGGCCTATCCCGCCGCCCCACGCAAGAACGCTTTTCCAATTTGCCAGATTGAGAGTCTCTTTAAGCGTCCGTCCGGAGAGGCGACAAAGCCAAAGAGCTGGCAGTATCCAAATCAATGCCTTTGCTGTTGTCCACCACGCGAAACTACACGCACCGATCGCGAGGCAAGGAAAAGCTTCATCAATGATGGAAATCTTGAGCACCCACGCCAACGTCCAGGCAAGCATAATGCCTGCATAGGCGAGTACGGTTTGATTGGCGGAGTTCATGAACCCTCAGTTCATCAATCTACCGACAGCGGCCCTTTGCGGCCTGTGGTGGTTCCGTCGGGATTTAGCCCATACTTCCGATAGAATGCTGCCTGATCCTTCGCGAGCTGGGCATCCATTCTGGCATCGGCCTGGCGTCGTTGGGCTTCACGCATGGCAAGGCCGGCAGGTGTGGTCACCAGACTGGCGGCTCCCGTCGGATCCCACGCAGCAGGCATGCTCATGACCGCCTGCGCGGCTCCCACTGCAGCAGCTTCTGCGTTGAGCTGCTTTTCGAGAGCACGTGTCTCGTCGGAAAACATTGGATTATCGAAACTCGACTTGGTGGGAGTGCTCTGGCAGGCCGCAAGCGCAGCAAGGCTCATTATCCCCATAACGGCTCGCGATACCGATAAGGCATTCAAGGCTGCCCGCGTTAAATTCGCGCCATCTGTTTCGAATCCGGACCGTTTCGTTCGCATAGTCGCACCCTGCTGATTTGTCCGGACGGTGCTAACATAGCCAACTGGCAGACGCCCCCTCTGAACACAGGGGCCCCCGATCTTCAATTGCTGAGCGAAAGCGGAACCGTCGCCCTGATCAGCAAGGCGATGAGATCTGCCTGGCGGTGGGTATGGGTCTTCTGGAACAGGTTTTGTAGGTGGAAGGTGATGGTGGTCGGCTTGACGCCGAACTCTTCTCCTATCTCCTCAAGCCGTTTTCCGGCGACCAGCGCGGCTGCCAGTCTTGCTTCGGCCGAGGTGCAGCCGAACAGGGACGCCAGAACTTCGGCGGATATATCTGCCTGGCTGTCTGGATCAATGACGAGTGCAATGGCGTGGCGGACGTTGCTGCCGGGAAGGCTGATCGAGGAGAGTTGCAGGACAAGGGGATGGCCTTCTTCCCGGTCTACCGCGACAGTCTGACTGGTGCCAACATTCTGCAGAACAGCGGCAAGCGCGCCTTTCAGGGATTGGGATGATTTCGCAAGATGGGCGCTGAGGCCAGCCGATGTCAGGGAAAGTCCGTCTGACCTGGCGATCAACTGTCTCCCAGCTTCGTTGATCATGCGGACCTCGCCGGTTTCCTCGATGAGGAAAATGCCGATCGCGAGCCGATCCAGTGCCGCCGCCAATGCCGCCAGCTCGACCTCGCCGTCCCGCACCGCCTGCTCGATCATCTGCTGCTGCTGGCGCTGCAAATCGGCAAGGAGCGACTGGCGGACACGATCAACGAGGCGCAACCGCGATCTAATCGTTGCTAGGAGGTCGTCATAGTCGACAGGCTTGACCAGATAGTCGTCCGCGCCGGCATTCTTGCCGTGCAGCACATCGGCTCTGTCAGCCAACGCCGTCAGGAATATGAAGGGCACCTCGGCAAGGTCAGGTCTGTCGGCCCTGAGCTTCGCCATCAGCTCGTATCCTCCGAGCTCGGGCATGGTGATATCGCACAAGATTGCATCCGGCTGCTCGGTTTCCAGCTTGTGAAGTGCCTCCCGTCCGTCTCCTGCCTCAATGACCCGATAACCGGCCGCGACGAGCTCCTCGACGAGGTCGCAACGAAGATCGGCTTCATCTTCGACACACAGAATTGTCCTCTTACGATCAGTATCCTGGTTCGCGCTGACGATATGATCCGGGTTCATGCTGCTAACGTTTCCTCTTTCGGAATTCTAAGGACAAAGGTCGAGCCGCCGCCTTCGCGCTGGAAGGCCGCCACATCGCCGCCGTGCATCCGAGCTATAGTGCGTGCCACATGCAGACCAATGCCGGTTCCTTCGACACCGACCGCGGTTTTTGCACGAAAGAACCGATCAAACAGGTTGTCGCGCTCGTCTTCCGGGAAGCCGACGCCGCGATCACTGACCTTTATCTCGATCCATCGCTCATCCACGTCAGCCCTGATATCGATTGGCTCCGGTGGAGATGAATACTTGACGGCATTGGAAATGAGATTCGCGACCACCTGTTCGATCAGTAGTGGGTCACAGGATACCCAGTCGGAAAGCTGATCCAGTTCGATTCTAAATTGTCGGTTGGGTGTGGTTTCTTTCTGGCGATCGCAGGCTTCGACGATGAGCTTGCCGAGATCGCAGCGGCGGGCGGCGAAATCGATTTCCCCCGCATCCAGCTTGGTGGCGTTGAGGGTGCTGGAAACGAGCCGGGTCAGGCGCAGGATCGCCATTCTGATTTTACCGGCGCGCTCGCGAATTTCCTCTTCGCTCATATCCTTGCCCCGGCGGATCATGCGCTGGGCACTTGAATCCACGATGGAAAGCGGTGTTCGGAATTGATGCGACACCATCGACACGAAGCCTTTGTAAAGCTCGCGCAGCCTCGTCTCTCGCTCCAGCGATTCCTCCAGATCCCTGGTGCGCTCCTTTACGGTCGCCTCAAGTTGATCACGGTGTTCGACCAACTGCATTCTCGCAAGATGCGTATCGGTCACATCGCGAATGAAGAGAATGCCGCCGACGATAGCCCTCCCCGACCAGACCGGATAAGTGAATTTCTCGACGTAGCGGTTTCCAGTTGGGATCGGGTGAGCCGGCATGTGAAGGCTCTGGCCGACTAACGTGTCGCGCATCATGTTCAGGATCACATGCCCCTCCGGCAGCCGGTATGCGTCCTTAATTAGCTGACCAATGACATCGGCATCGCTGGGGGCGGGAAACATCTCGCCCATCACAGAGTTCCAGTGTGTGCACCGGCCATCCATATCGAAGGCGATCACTCCATCGCCGCTCGATTCCAGAAGCAGGTTCGAGAAATCCCGATCCCTCCGCAAAGCGTCCTCGGCTTTGGCGGCGGTACGCAGGCTGGCCAGAAGACGCGCGACGATGAAAACGCCGCAACCGAGAATGAGCAGGATTGCAATAATGGCTTCCCACAGCACAGAAGAATAACGGTCCCGCTGCGTGCCGATATTGTCTCGCTCCGCGAGGAACACGCGAGTGGAAGCGGCCTTGAGCTTGCCTGCATCAGTCCGCAATCCGTCCAACAGCGATTGCGGAAGCGCGCCCTCCTGCATGATGACAGCCTGCAACGATTTATCGAAGGTCATCAGATTGAGGCGGGCCGATTCGATGACACCATCCTCTTTCGCGTCCGCCAACGCCCGTCCAAGTGTCCCGTGGGAGACAACATCCAGGCGGCTGATCGCAAGGTCTATCTGAAGCTGAAGTCTTTCCGCGTGCTCGGGCTGTCTTGCGCCGTTGTTCCAATCATACGCGTCCATAATCAGGCGCTGCTCCTCATCGTGAGCCTGAAACAATGCGTAGAGCAGGCTTTCACCGGAGCCGGTGGCAAGTTCGGTTTCGGTTTGAATCAAACGATGCAATGCGAAGACCAGCAGCACAGCGCATGCGGTCACGATTAAACCCGTTATGCCTGCTATGGTCCGTTTCTTTCCCGCGATGCTCATTCAACCTCGATTCTGGTAAGTTGCCAGACCCAGCGGGCGTCATGGCGTTCATCCTGGATTCGCGGGTTGCCGTCGCGTGGATAGACAACCCATATCGGTCCCTTGTCGCGGCGCGTCAGTGGCTTGCCGTCCATGCGCATGGCAAGCAATGCGCCATGCTCGATGGCTTCGGAGAACGGAGAGGCGATTTCGTACTCGTTCAAGGCCACAGCGCGAAGCCTTTGCGCATCCCTTACGCCGAGGAAATCGAACAGGTCCGACATCAGCACGCCTTCAAAGGCCTTTTTTCCGTCCGTCCACGGGGTCGATGTTTCAATACGATGTTGCGGTAAAGCGGCGAGCATCGCCTCATCGAAAAGTGCGCTATTGGTATGGTTGGACTTTCCGAGTTCGCCAGTGACGGTGAGGAGCACCGGCCCGGCTGGGGTGGCCAGGTCGTTCGCAAAAGCAGCCGTAACCATAACGATGATGGAAAGCCATGTGCCCACGCCGCGGAGCAACAGGCCGGCGCAATGGAAGTATCGGGACTGTTTCATTGTAATCGATCCCTCCGAATAGGTTGCAGCTCCAGGAAGTTACCATCACTGACGTTCTATCCTTAGAAAAAACTTCCGCCCCCTCTGAACAGATGGGGCGGCGCCTGATTTTTCGTCCTAGAGGCGATGTGGAAATTCAACCGACGGCCAAGTGACGGCTCCGACCGGGGCGCTCAGCCGATGCCGTTCAAGAAATCAGGGAAAAGCATGAGACTCATTGCAATTGTGAGCGTGGTTGCGCTCGTGCTGGCTGGTTGCAGCCAGACAACAGCTCCAACGAGCACGACATCGGCCGCGAGCAAGCCATCCGCGCGTGCGGTTGGTCAGCAGAAGGCCGCAGCGCGCAAACGCGACGCGTGCGAAGAAGCCGTGCGGGGACAGACCAACGCGGCGATGCTGGGCAGCGCCCTTGGCATGGTGGGCGGCCTCGGCGGCTTTGCCGGACGCGGTGGTGCGATTGCCGGCCAGGTTGCATCTACCGGCGGCAGCATGATCGCCCAGAGCCAGGCCAACAACGCGCGCGCCAGCATGCAGGACTGCTACTGATGGCCGGGAGCTTGTTTTTCAGAGCGGCCATCGCCGCCGCAATCGTCCTCGGTCTTTCGGCCACCAACGCCGCTGCGCTCGAAAAGCGGGAGGCCGAAGCTGTCATCACCATTCTGGAGCGTCTTTCGTCCGAGACCCGAAAAACGGTTTTCTATGATGAGGACGCCGCGCAGGAATGGTTCGAGATCGATGACGAATCTTCCCAGTTGATCCCGGCTGCCGGTTTTAGCGAGACAAGCTGGAAAGCTGCCTTTGATCAGACCATGACCGGCTTCATCGCTTCGATCCCGCAGGCCGAGCTTGAACAGATGATGGAAGAGTTCGCCGACAAGCTCGGCGAACTCGGCAAGATGACGCCAGAGCAGAAGAAGGCGGCGACCGAAATGCTCCGCGCCCAGATGGGAAATTTCGAGGCCATTCGCGAGAAAGGGGCGCCATATCGCAATGTCGTCGCTCCGTATTCCGAGCGCTTGAAGCGCCTTTCAAAATCGGAATAGCGGCAAACGCGATATGGAGTTGCGCGCATACGATAAGCAGCCAGCCCGGAAACAATAATCCTCCCCGGCAATAGAATGTCCGACCAACGGACGCACTTTGAAGAACTTGTTACGGCGGGAGAAGAGTCTCCCGCCGTTTTTGTTTTCGGAAGCGAAATCTACTCCAGAGCAATATTTTTTTCGATACCCCCCTGTGAACGAATGGGGTGATCGGAAGGCGGACTTGCTACGCCGTTCAAAATTTGAACGGAGGTTTGCAGGCAATGCTGGTTTCGAATTCCCGAGCGAAAATGAAATCGCCATCCAGAAAGACGATGGACCGGATGATCTGTTTTCCGGCTGGGCACCTTGTTTCCGTCACGCTGTATCGCATCGCTCCCCGGCCGAACCGCGCCGCCTGAAATTTCCAAATAACTTGAGAGTAGCACCATGGTAAGCACCATCCGCGCAGCGCGTTCCGTTGCATTCACCCGTAAAAGCCGTCTTCTTTGCGCGACCGCGCTGATGAGTGTTCTGTTGCCGCTTGCCTCGGCACAGGCGCAGCAGGTGTTGCGCTATACCAGCACGGGCACCTACGACGACGACGTCGTCCTTGGGAGGAGTGGTACCGCGACGGTCACCACGGCGGAGGATACTGTTGCTACCTGGACCGGAAATCTGAATTTTGACATTGCCGGGCAAGTTTTCGTCGGCGACCTCTATGAGGATAACGGGACAATCGTCTTTGCACCTGAAAGCGTCTCAGGTGACAGCAGTGGCACCAGGCTCGTATTGAGAGCAGGAACCATGCGCCTGGGTAGCGATGCCGCACGCGACTACTTCGCGAATCAAAGTACCATTGCAGTTCTCTATCAGGGGGTTTTCGACCTATTTGGTCGCGATGAGGCGGCCGCGTTCTTTCTTGTCGATCAAGGGGGGCGGGTCACCAACACCGTTGCTGGAACGACATCGACTCTCGCGGTACGCGGCGGGTTTCTGTGGGGAGGTGTGGAGGATGGCGAAGGCATCGTTCGCATTCACAAGAGCGGTGCCGGGAATCTTAGCGTCGCCGCTGAAAATACATATTCTGGCGGAACTGAAATATCTGGCGGCACCGTCGAGTTGACACATGCAAACGGGTTGGGGACCGGTGCCATCGAATTCACGGCAGATGGATCCCAGGCGCCGGAGTTGGCGATCGGCAGCCATCTGCCGATGACGGTTGCGAATGACGTCATTCTCTCAGGTGCGGCTGGCGCGGCGATTGCTGTTGGTGAGGATACCTTTGCTACGCTGGCTGGCAACATCTCGGGTTCCGGGCCCCTGATCAAAACTAACGATGGGACGCTGATACTCACCGGGCAGAACACCTATACCGGCGACACCGTTGTGCAAGCGGGTACGCTGGTGGTCAGTGGCGGCGATGCTATAGCCGATACCGGGGATGTTGACGTCTGGAGCGGCGCGACCCTGCGGGTGGCGCAGAGCGAGACTTTCGACCGGCTCACCGTAAACAACGGTGCGAATCTCGAGATCAATACGGGCGCCACGCTTACAGTTGGTGTGTTTGGCGGCGATTCATCAATCAACGGGATTCACACGACGGGAGGCGGCATCCTCCACAAGCTTGGCGCGGGAACTTTGACCCTGAGCGAGAACAATACTCGGTCGGGCAACACGATTGTTCAGGGTGGCAGGGTGAGCGTGGGCGCCGACTGGGCCTTCGGAATCGGTCGGGATGTGATCTTCAGGCGGCCAGCAGAGAGCCACAGCGTTCTTGAGTTGGCGGCGGATGATCTGACCATCGCGCAGAATTTGCAGCTCGAAGACAGGATCATCCTCGATGCTGCCGGAAGCGGAATCTTGGCCGGTGTCATAAGTGGACACAACCACACCATCACCAAGGTGGGCCGTGGCACAGTGAGCCTGACTGGAGAAAGCCTCGACGCGCCCGGCGCAAGAGTGAGCGAGGGCGGCCTTTCCTTCGACGGTAACTATAGCGGCGATGTCGATGTGGAATTCGGTGCCACCGTCACCGGCTCGGGCCGCATCGGCGGCGACGTTGAGATCGCCGATGGCGGGCGGCTGTACGGACAGCATGACCGCACGCTGACGATGGGCAGCCTGACGCTCAACGAAAATTCCGACGTCGAAATTCTGGTCGGCGCACCGGGCACGACGGCATTCTTCGAGGTCGAAGGCGATCTCACGCTCGACGGGCGGCTCACCATTGCAGATGGCACGGGCGATTTCGGTCAGGGCGTCTATCGTCTGTTCAACTATGGCGGTGATCTCACCGACAACGGCATGGAAGTCGTCGGCGTGCCCGATGGCAGCCAGTACGGCATCGGCGATATCGAGATCCAGACGGCCATCGACAAGCAGGTCAACGTCGTCGTCGGCGGAACGCCCGGGCCTGGCCCCGATCCGCGTCCGGGTACCCTGTTCTGGGATGGATACCACACCACTGCGGATGGCGAGATCTCCGGCGGATATGGCGTGTGGCGCAACGGCACGACCAACTGGACGACCACGAACGGTGATGCCAACCACGACTGGGGTGGACGCTTCGCCGTCTTCCAGGGCGAGCCGGGAACGGTCACCGTCGACGGCTCCGATGGCGACATTTCCGTCGCCGGCATGCAGTTCGCCATCGACGGTTATCGTGTCGAGGGAGACCCCATCACGATGACCGAAGCGGAGACGACCATCCGTGTCGGTGACGGCTCGCAGATGGGCGCTGACTACGTCGCAACAATTGCCTCCGATCTGCGCGGCAATGGTGCTCTCGTCAAGGACGATCTGGGTACCCTGATCCTGACCGGCAATAACAGCTACCGCGGCGACACCATCGTGCGGAATGGCACGCTGGTCGGCAACACGCAGAGCATCAGGAACGACATCGCCAACAACGGCCATGTCGTGTTCGATCAGGCTGACGACGGCGTGTTCGCGGGCGATATCTATGGCCGTGGCACCATGGAGAAGACCGGGGCGGGTACGCTGACCCTGTCCGGTCGCAGCGCTCTCGACTGGACTATTGATGATGGCGGGCTGGTGTCCAGAACCGACCTGTTCGGCGGGAATGTTCAGATCAACAGCTTAACCTTCATGCGATTCGAGCAGAATGCCAGCGGCACCTATGGCGGCGTGATTTCTGGACAAGGAGAATTCAACGTCGCCGTAGCCGATGGGAGCTTCCTGCGCCTGACGGGGGATAGTTCGGGCTTCTCCGGTTATACCACAGTGGACAGTGGCGGGTTGATAGTGGACGGCAGTCTCGGAGGCATGGGTTTGACGATGTACGAAGGCACCGTTCTCGCCGGCAGCGGCACGGTTCGAGGCGACGTCAGCATAATGTTCGGCTCGACGCTGGCTCCTGGAACCGGCATTGGCACGCTGACGATCGGAGGCAATCTGGATCTTCACGAAGGCTCGATCTATCAGGTCGACGTCAACAGGGACGGCGAGTCGGACCTCGTCGACGTTTCGGGAACGGCGACGGTTGATGGCAGCTCTGTCCGTGTCGTTGCTGGAACAGGCAACTATGCAGCCTCCACACAGTATACGATCCTTACAGCGGATGGCGGCGTCAACGGCTCTTTCACCGGCGTGACGTCGAACCTTGCCTTCCTCGATCCCTCGCTCAGCTATGACGACAACAACGTCTATCTGACGATGACGCGCAACGGCACCACGTTCGAGAACGTTGGCCAGACACGCAACCAGATCGCGACGGGCGGCGGTGTGGAAAGCCTTGAGGCCGGCAATGCCGTCTACGACGCCGTGCTCAACCTTTCGGCCGAACAGGCTCGTTACGCCTTCGACCAGCTTTCGGGCGAGATCCATGCGTCTGCCAAGACGGCGCTTATCGAGGATAGCCGGTTCCTTCGTAACGCAGTCAATGATCGCCTACGCGCCGCTTTTGACGGCGTGGGTGCGTCAGGCTCTGCGGTCACCTATGAAAACGGAGTGCCGCAGCCGGTTGCCGCGAACACTGATGGGTTCGCTGTCTGGGGACAAGGCTTCGGTTCTTGGGGCCACACATCCGGTGACGGCAACGCGGCGCGCCTCAACCGCTCGACCGGCGGCTTCTTCGTCGGTGCGGACGCTCCGGTCTTCGACACGTGGCGCTTCGGCGCGGTCGCCGGTTACAGCCAGACGAGCTTCAATGCCAAGGATCGCCATTCGTCCAGTTCGAGCGACAATTACCATGTCGGCCTCTATGGTGGCAAGGCCTGGGGCGATCTCGCATTCCGGTCGGGCGCGGCCTACACCTGGCACGACATCTCAACCAGCCGCAGCGTTGCCTTCCCCGGCTTCAGCGAAAGCCTCAAGGGAGATTATAACGCTGGTACGGCGCAGGTCTTCGGCGAGCTTGCCTACGGGTTCAATTTCGGGGCCACGCGCTTCGAGCCATTCGCCAACCTTGCCTATGTGAACCTGCATACCGGTGGCTTCCGCGAGACCGGCGGGGCTGCGGCCCTCAGCAGCGGCTCGTCGAGTACCGATACGACCTTCACCACGCTCGGCCTGCGCGGTTCGACGAGCTTCGATCTGAATGGAGCTTCAGTCACGGCCAAGGGGATGGTCGGCTGGCGTCATGCCTTCGACGATGTGACGCCAACCTCGACCCATCGCTTCGTCGGCGGCGGTAACGCCTTCACGGTGGCGGGTGTTCCGGTTGCGCGCGATGCTGCCGTAATCGAGGCTGGTCTCGACTTCGCGCTGACGCCATCCGCAGTGATCGGCGTTACCTATGGCGGGCAGTTCGGCTCCGGTATCGTCGATCAGTCCTTCAAGGCCAACTTCAGCGCGAAGTTCTGAGTTCCTGGCCCCGTTTGGTGACGCCTGATTTGGCGTCACCCATCTACTCGGATCGCCGTGAGGGGAGTTGTTCCATGGCTAAATTATCAGGTGCTCGACGCAACGAGGATGAGCAAGACGATCTCGTTATAATTGCCTTTTTCCAGGTCATCGCATTTGCTTCGGTGTGGTTCATGTCTGGCATCTATATCGGTCGGCCAGTTCATAGTCTCGTCCTCGACGCGTTTTGTGGAGTGGGGTTTGTTATCGCACTGCTTGCGGCCTACGCCTCGCTCAGCGCGCGATTGAACCGTCTCGAGCAGCAGATATCGAATGGGCGCGATCCGCAGGAAGCCGATCGTTCCTCACTTATCAGCTTCGACGACGGGCTGTTCGATTCGAGCCTCGCTGGATCTTCATCCTCTAAAGCGGGTCGATCCTGAGGTGACCAAATGGAGGAACGCACCATTTCCCTCATCCAGTCGAGCCTTGATGGCCTCGGTCCGATCAGCCAGAACGTTGAGAACTTGTTTCACAAGCGCCTGATCGACTCCTATCCCGAGGTCTACCGGCTCTTCTTCATGGACATCGAGCCAGAGGATCGGCGTCTGGTGCATCTGCTTGGTTATATTTCTAGCCATATGCGGCACACCGGGGCGATTGCGGCAACAGTGAGAATTCTCGCACAGTCTAACAAAGTATTCCGGTTGATCGAGATGCATTACGAAGCGCTAGCAGAGACGTTGATCTGGACCTTGCGGCGCAGTCTCAACGACAGTTTCACGATCGAAGTGGAGCGGGCCTGGATGGGCGCTCTCTGGGGCACTTCCCGAGTAAGGACGATGGTGGTCGCGTAAAGCCGACAGCCCGATAGCCCCGGGGTACGAACTACCGACGAAAGTTTAATATAAAAGGCGCCACGCGCCGGGTGAGCAAGATTTTGACAGCAGACAAGAATGTTTCTTCCGAGAAGGGTCGCCTTCCGCTCTTTTATAAGGATCCCGTGGTTCTCCGCTTCGAGGAGCATGGCGAAGTCGGCATTACGGCTACGGCGAATTTCGGCTTTGCGCGCGAAGCCGTCGCCATTCCGCTCTGCGTAAGTGAGTTCGCCATCGCCATGCGGCACTACCCGATCGTCTTCGCCATGGAAGAGAGTGCTCCGCCGATTGCATTGGTCGGGGTGCGCCGTGACGACAATCTCTTCGTCGCGCATGATGGGAATTGGCATCCCGGCGCTTACGTCCCGGCCTATGTCCGTCGCTATCCCTTCATCGCTACTGAGTCCCAGGACAGGACCCGGCAATTTCTGGGCATTGATCGGGGTAGTGACCGCTTCGTCGCGCATGCCGCCACTCATCACGATGCGGAGCGGCTCTTTCACGTTGATGGCGAAGCAAGCACGACAGCCCAGTCGGCCATGGCCTTCTGCAATGCCTATCACGCCGATCACGCCGCCACGATCGCCTTCGGTCGGGCGCTGATAGAAGCGAAGCTGCTTTCGCCGTACCACGCGCGGTTCCAGCTTCCCGATGGCCCGCAGCATCAGATCAACGGTTTCCAGTCCATCGATGAGCAGGCGTTTCGGGCGTTGCCCGCCAACGCCGTCGCCGACTGGCACGCCAAGGGCTGGCTCGATCTAGTGACCCTGCAACTGGCATCGCAGCGAAGCTTCCAGAACCTCCTCGACCTCAACGCGCAGCGCGCTAACGAACGAAAGGCGCTCGCATGATGAGCAAGAAGATCCTCGGCATTTCCTCTGTCGCAGCCGCCGCGGTCGCGGCTGCCGCCGTTGCCATCTACGCCGTACCGAGTGGGGCGCAGTCCTCGTCCGGGTCGGACACCCTGTTCACCTCGTCCAATGCCGATCCCGCCCCGCAGCGCTTCGAGCTGGCTCAGGCACAGACGGGAGGTCAGACGGGCGGCGCGGCCGCATCCACCCTACCGGGCGGCGCATCGTCTCTCAACGAGACCTACAAGGACTGGCGCGTTGCCTGCATCCAGCAGGGCACGACGAAGCGCTGTGCCTTGTCGCAGCAGCAGGCCCAGCAGAACGGTCAGCGCGTGCTCGCGATCGAGCTCAACGCGCCGAGCGGCAACACCGTCACCGGCACACTCATCCTCCCGTTCGGTCTCGCGCTGGACGCCGGCGTGGTCTTCCAGATCGACGACAAGCCGGCGATGGCGCCGGTGCGTTTCCGCACCTGCGTTCCGGCCGGTTGCCTCGTCAATGTGAGCTTCGACACCCCGACCTTGGTGGCGCTGCGCGCCGGTGCGGTCCTCAAGATCAAAGCGACGGCGGACGGCGGCGCGGCCGCTCCGTTCTCGATCTCGTTGCAGGGCTTTGGCACCGCCCTCGACCGCGTGGCGGCCCTCGCGCGCTGAGAGGCAGGCACCCATAGAGATGAATGTTCGACAGCTACGCTATTTTGTAGCGGCCCTTGAATTTGGGAGCTTCCGAAAAGCGGGCGCCGCCCTTGGGGTACAGGAATCGAGCGTCAGCCGCCGCATCCGCGATTTGGAAGACAATCTCGGATCGGCGCTGTTTCATCGCCATAGTGGAGGCGTGCTGCCGACGATCGCCGGTCAGCGGCTGTTGCCGCGGGCACGCAAGGTTCTGCGCTATGTCAGCGAAGGTGCCGAGATCGTGGATGCGGTTGGCCGTGTGAAGGACGGCCATCTTCGCATCGGCATCTTCTCGTCCCTGGCGTCGGGCTTCCTGCAGGAGCTGTTGAGATCGTTTCACGAGCAGTATGAGGGCGTCCAGCTACAGGTGCTGGACGGCAATCCGGCCGAGCATGTCGCGGCCATCCGGCAATTCAGGCTCGACATCGCCTTTCTGACGGGCACGCAGGAATGGCCACAATGCGAGGCCGATCATCTGTGGGACGAGCGTGTGTTCGTGGTGCTGCCGGAATCGCACGCGCTGGCCGGGAAGGACGAAGTGAGCTGGCACGAGATCGTCCACGAGAAGTTCATTGTGATGGAAGCGGCGCCCGGCCAGGAAATCCACGACTATCTCGTGAAGCATGTCAGCAGCCTCGGACACCACCCGCGTATCGAGCCGCAGTTCGTCGGCCGCGACAATCTGCTGACCATGGTTGGGCTGGGTGCCGGGCTTACACTGACCAGCGAGGCGACGATCGCCACGCAGATACCGGGCATCTGCTATCGGCCCATTGAAGGAGAGATTCTGCCCTTCAATGGGGTGTGGTCGCCGAAGAACGATAATCCGGCGCTCCGACGCTTCATCAGCATCGCCAAGGTGCAGTCGAAGCGCCAGGCTATGACGGCTATGAACCGGCCTTACCCGCCGCCAACTGGCGGCGGGCCTTTGCAAAGCCGCGATCGGTGGCAATGAAGCGTTCGAGCATCGGCACGATCAGCTTCATGGGATCGGTGGCAGGCTGGCCCGTCTCACCGGCCAGGACGGCGGCATAGGCGACAAGATCGCGGTGGAGCTCGGCGGGCAGCTCCACCGTCGCCTTGACGGGCTTGTCGTCGACGATGGGGCCGAGTTTCAGCTTCATGTTCAACTCCTGTAGGGTTCGAGCACGAGATCGCGCGTGACGATGACGCGGACCGGGAAGCCCGGCCGAATGGTCAGCGTCGGCGCGACGTTGAGCTGGCGGCGGACGATCTGCTGGCCGGCATCGTTGATGGTGTCCTGCCCGCCGCTGCGGATCGCGCGCAGAAGCCGGTTCTCATCGTTCACGGCAAGCTCGGCGCCGACGCCGAGCAATGTCGAAAGCGCGGCGGCCTTGGCAAGATCCCACCAGTGGTAATCGACGCCATCCTCAAGGCCGGCATACCCTTGAGTGTCGGCGCCCGGCTGGCGCTCAAGAACGATGGAGCGTCCGTTCGGCATAATGAGGCGGTTCCAAACCAGCAAGACTCGGCGCTGACCGAACTGGACGCTGTTGTCGTACTGGCCGATGATCCGCGTCCCTTGGGGCACGAGGAGGACGCGCCCGGTCGGGCTGTCATAGATGTTCTCCGTCACCTGCGCCGTGATCTGGCCGGGAAGATCGGAACGGATGCCCGTGATGAGCGCGGCCGAGATGACCGCGCCGGCCTGAAGCACGAAGGGCGATGCGGGAGCCGTGACGCGATCAGACGAGGTTGTCCGGCGATCGACGGGACCATTGAGGAAGGCAAGCTGCTTGTCCTGCGCCGTCGGCTGGCTGGCTTGTCCAGGCAGGTCGAGTCCGGCGAGTCCCGGCGTCGGCATTCCCGTCGATCCGGCAGGCGCAGGCGATCCGCCGCGCGCCTGGAAGAAGACTGTGCTGGTGCGGGCGGCTTCCTCCTCGGCGCGGCGGCGCTGCTCTGCCTCGTCGACGCCGGGCGTTGGCACGATCGGTGGCGCAACGGGCTGGCCGGCATTTTGCGCGCTCAAGATGGGGCCGCCGAGATCGCCGGGCAGCGCCGGGCCGAGGATCGGGCCGGTGTAGTCGCGGGGCAGTCCGGCAAGGCCATCGGTGGGCTGGCGGTTGGCGGTGGGGTAGAGCTCCTGACCGTCATTGCCGGGGCCGCGGCTTTGAAGCGCATAGATCAGCGCGCCGCCGATGCCGATCAGGGCGACGGCCGCGACGCTGGCGAGCATCTTGCGCGAGAGGCGCGTCACGCGCGGCGCTTCGGCGCGCAGGCGCATCGGAGCGGCGTTGGGTTGTTTGGTCTCACTCATGATTGCGGCCTCCCGTCGGTGCGGACGATCCTGACGGTCCGCTGCTTGTCGCCCGCGCCAAGGCGCAGCTCGGCCGCGCCGAACAGGCGATCGACGATCAGGATGTGTTGATAGATGCGGGTGTTGGCGATCTGGGCTTCGCCTTCCGGGCCGATGACGAAGATCGGCGGCATTTCGCCTTGGACGATGCCACGCGGGAATTCGACGTACACCCGGCGGCCGTCGTCATAGACGGCAACGGGTTTCCATGGCGGATTGTTGCCGTCGGTTAGGCTGTAGCGATAATTGCGCGCGGCGACGGCCGGAATGACCGGCGTTGCTGGAACGGCCTGACGCCCGCCGCCTGCCGGCTGCGGATAGGCCCAGGCGACCGAAGGCATGTAGGGCTTCTCGCCGGAGCGCAGCTCCAGCATGTAGGTGCGCCGGTCGGTCGTCACGATAAGGTTCGTGGTAATGTCGGGCCTGGTCGGCTTGACGAGGATGTGGACGCGGCGCGTCACGCCCGATCCGCTCTCGGTATCGCCGATGATCCAGCGGGCGGTGTCGCCCGCCGCGATCGGCCCGGCGCCGGTCAGGCTCTCGCCGGGCTCCAACGCGATATTGGTGATCTGCCCCGGCGCGGCATAGACCTGATAAAGCGCGCCTTCCGACCACGGATAAACCTGGATGGCGTTGAAGTAGCCCTCGCGGCGTGGCTGCACACGGGCGGCGGCATTGGCATTTTCGACTCGCCCGGTCGGCGTCGCCGCGGCCGTGCCGCCGCGTGCGACGGTCCAGGCCGGCGGAATATGCACCGGCTTCGGCCGATCATCGGTGATAGCGGCTGGGACAGCGGGCAGCGGCGGCACGCTCGCATCGTAGCTGATTTCGGGGGGCTTGAAGGTGGCACAACCTCCGAGAGCCGTCGCGGACAACAACATCAGGACGGCGGTGGATTTACGGATTGTCGGGATCATTGGCTCAGCTCCCGCGACCAGTTAATGGCGTTGACATAGATGCCGAGCGGATTGGCTTTCAGGCGTTCGGCGTCTCGGGGCGGCTGGAGGGCGATGGTCAAGATCGCCGTCCACCGCTCCGTCGTCGCGAGCTTGCCATCCTCGTAACGGCGCTCGGCCCAGGCGACGCGGAAGCTGTCGGCCGAGGCGCGGATGACGCTGGAGACCTCGACGGCGATCTGCTGCTTGCCGACCTTGACGAACGGATCGTTGGTGCGGGCATAGTCGTTGAGCGCACCCGCACCGCGATCGGTTGTCCACTCATAGGCGCGAAGCCAGTTCTGGCGGACGATGACCGGATCGGCGGGGATGCTCCTGACCTGCTCGATGAAGCGGGCGAGATGCCAGGCGATCTGCGGATCGGTCGGGCGATAGTCGGCACTGGCCGGCGCGATGCTCTGCGCCTGACCGAGCTTGTCGACCTGCACCACCCACGGCACGACGGTCCCGCGCGCCGACTGGATGACCAGTGCTGCGGCAAAGCCGGCCGCGAGGAACAGCGAGCCGAAGGCCATGTAGCGCCAGTTCTTGGCCTGCACGCGGGCGGAGCCGATGCGTTCGTCCCAGACCTGCGCGGCCTTCTGGTAAGGCGTCTCGGGTTCGGGCGTCTTGCCGTAATGCACGGCGGGCCTTTTGAAGATGTTCATGAGCGGTCGCTTTCGGAAAGGTTGATGGAGGAGCCGGAGCCGTGGCTGTCGCCGGACTTGACGGCATGGGCGGCGGCGCTGACGCCGTGAGAAAGGTGCTGGCTGCGCTTCATGCGCTTGGCCCAATCGGGAGCGCCGCCCGCCGCGGCTGTCGGCGTGGACGCAGCCTCGGCGGCTTCACCGCCGACCGTTCCCATGGTCGAGGAGCCGCCAGTCACGCCGAAGCCGGCCTTGGCGCCATCGGAGAAGCTGGATTTCATGCTCTCGGAGGCGCGCGCCACGGCGCGCTTCAGCGGCGAGACGGCGGCCGAGCCTGTGGCGCGGGCGACACCGCCCATGCCGGAGGCGAGGCCAGCCGCGCCCGACTGCCCCATGGAGCCGAGCGAATAGGCCGCCGCTGCGCCGCCGGCCGCGGTCG
>NZ_JAHWXY010000037.1 GCF_024281235.1 Shinella daejeonensis | reverse complement strand
CGCGCCACCATCCTCATGCGCTGGCGCATGGCGCGGGCCTTGGCCGCGTCAACGTCCGGCTCGTCGTCCAGAAACTCGAACTCCTGTTCGGGGGATGGCGGCGGGGCGACGATTTCCTCATGCTCGGGCAATTCCGGCTCGCGGCGGATGCCCGCATTGGCCGGATCGCCTTCGGCCTCGCTTCCGCACGTCGCGGAACGGCTTTCCGCCGCGACCACGCGGCCGGACCAATCATCGGCGGATGGGCTGGGCGCCAGCGGAGCGGCGACCAGATCGGGCGGGGTCAGGATGCGTTCCTGCAATCGCGCATCCTCGAAATAGCGCGCCTTGATGGCGCGGATCGGCGGCGTGCCCGCGACCATGACGATTTCGTCGGTGGGTGGAAGCTGCATGATTTCGCCCGGCGTGAGCAGCGGCCGGGCGGTCTCCTGCCGGGACACCATCAAGTGACCTAACCACGGGGCTAGGCGGTGCCCTGCGTAGTTGGTGGAGTCGCGCAGCTCGGTCGC
>NZ_JAHWXY010000036.1 GCF_024281235.1 Shinella daejeonensis | reverse complement strand
TGGCCGCACACTGATTTCTACGAGACGTCGCATGCATACCGTACCCCTCGATTTCCGCCTGGCCACCGTGGCCGACGCCGATCTGCTGATTGGCCTGATGCGCGACTTCTACGCCGAAGACAAGCTCGATTTCGACCCGGCGCGCGTGCGTCCCGCGCTGTTGGCCCTGCTCGAAGAGCCGCGCAACGGCGAGGTGCTGCTGTGGCTGTCCGAGACCGGCGAGGTCGTGGGCTATGCGGCCCTGGCGATGGGCTTCAGCCTGGAGCAGGGCGGACACTTCGCGCTGCTCGATGAGCTCTACCTGCAGCACGCCGCGCGCGGCCGTGGGCGTGGCAAGCAGGCGCTGGCGATCCTTGAGCAGCGTGCCAACGCGCGCGGCGTCGCGCGGATGCGCCTGGAAGTGAACCATCACAACGAACTGGCGCGCCGCCTGTACCTGGCCACCGGCTACGTGGATGACACCCGCGACCTGCTGACCCTGCCGCTGGCCGAACGCCTGCGCGACGCGCGCGCATGATC
>NZ_JAHWXY010000035.1 GCF_024281235.1 Shinella daejeonensis | reverse complement strand
TCGGGCGTGCTCTCCACCGCCATGTCGTTTCTCGGCCTCTACCGCGATCCCGTGGTGGCGCGGGTGACGGCGCGATGCGACTGGCGCATTGCCGATCTGGTCGGCAGCCGCCAGCCCGTCACGCTCTACCTTGTCGTGCCGCCGTCCGACATAAACCGCACAAAGCCGCTTATCCGCCTGATCCTCAACCAGATCGGCAGGCGGTTGACCGAGGAATTGACCACCTCCGGCAAGCGCCATCGGCTGCTATTGATGCTGGACGAGTTTCCGGCGCTCGGCCGGCTCGATTTCTTTGAATCGGCGCTCGCGTTCATGGCGGGCTACGGAATCAAAGGCTTCCTGATCGCGCAGAGCCTCAACCAGATCGAGCGCGCCTATGGCCCGAACAACGCGATCCTCGACAACTGCCACGTCCGCGTCAGCTTCGCCACGAACGACGAAAGGACGGCGAAGCGTGTTTCAGACGCATTAGGCACGGCGACCGAGCTGCGCGACTCCACCAACTACGCAGGGCACCGCCTAGCCCCGTGGTTAGGTCACTTGATGGT
>NZ_JAHWXY010000034.1 GCF_024281235.1 Shinella daejeonensis | reverse complement strand
GAATGAGCGACGAGATGGAACTTCCCGAACGCGAAAGCATGGAATTCGACGTGGTGATCGTCGGGGCGGGGCCTGCGGGCCTGTCGGCGGCGATCCGGCTGAAACAGGTCAATCCGGACCTGACGGTCGTCGTCCTGGAAAAGGGCGCGGAAGTCGGCGCGCATATCCTGTCGGGCGCGGTCGTCGATCCGATCGGTATCGACCGCCTCTTGCCCGACTGGCGCGAGGACGACAGCCATCCCTTCAAGACGGAGGTGACGGACGACCATTTCCTGTTCCTCGGGCCTGCCGGCTCGGTGCGCCTGCCGAACGCCTTCATGCCGCCCTTGATGAACAACCACGGCAACTACATCGTCTCGCTCGGAAACGTCTGTCGCTGGCTGGCGACGAAGGCGGAGGAACTCGGCGTCGAGATCTATCCGGGCTTTGCCGCGACCGAAGTGCTCTACAATGACGAGGGCGCGGTGATCGGCGTCGCCACCGGCGACATGGGCATCGAGCGTAACGGCGAGCCCGGCCCGAACTACACCCGCGGCATGGCGCTGCTCGGCAAATACACGCTGATCTCGGAGGGCGTGCGCGGCTCGCTCGCCAAGCAGCTGATCCAGAAATTCGATCTTTCGAAGGACCGCGAGCCGCAGAAGTTCGGCATCGGCCTCAAGGAACTCTGGCAGGTCAAGCCCGAGAACCACAAGCCCGGCCTCGTGCAGCACTCCTTCGGCTGGCCGCTCGGCATGAAGACCGGCGGCGGCTCGTTCCTCTATCACCTCGAAGACAACACGGTGGCGGTCGGCTTCGTGGTGCATCTCAACTACAAGAACCCGTA
>NZ_JAHWXY010000033.1 GCF_024281235.1 Shinella daejeonensis | reverse complement strand
GCTTCCAGCTCCAGCTTGGCAATCCGTGGTTCGAGCTGGCGGGCTGGCCGGTCTATTATCCGCCGGCCTTCTTCTGGTGGTGGTTTTCGTTTGACGCCTATGCGCCCGCAATCTTCGTCGAAGGTGCCATCATCGCGGCGTCCGGCGGTTTCATCGCCATCGCCGCCGCCATCCTCATGTCGATCATCCGGGCACGGGAGGCGCGCAACGTCGCCACCTATGGTTCGGCGCGATGGGCGGAGGATCGCGAAATCCGCGCCGCCGGTCTGCTCGGCCCCGATGGCGTGGTGCTCGGCAGATACGACCGGCACTATCTGCGCCATGACGGGCCGGAGCATGTGTTGTGCTTCGCCCCGACTCGCAGCGGCAAAGGTGTCGGGCTGGTGGTACCGACGCTGCTGACATGGCCGGGAAGCTGCATTGTCCACGACATCAAGGGCGAGAACTGGACTCTGACGGCCGGCTTTCGCGCCCAGCATGGCCGCGTCCTGCTGTTCGATCCCACGAACGCCAGATCGTCCGCCTACAATCCGCTGCTCGAAGTGCGGCAGGGGGAATGGGAAGTCCGCGACGTGCAGAACATCGCGGATATTCTGGTCGATCCCGAAGGCAGTCTCGACAAGCGCAACCATTGGGAAAAGACCAGCCATTCGCTGCTGGTCGGCGCGATCCTGCATGTTCTCTATGCGGAGAAGGACAAGACCTTGGCGGGCGTCGCCAACTTCCTGTCCGATCCCCGCCGTCCGGTCGAGGCGACCTTGCGCGCCATGATGGATACGCCGCATCTCGGCGAGGCGGGCGTTCATCCCGTCATCGCGTCGTCGGCCCGCGAGCTGTTGAACAAATCCGAGAACGAACGGTCGGGCGTGCTCTCCACCGCCATGTCGTTTCTCGGCCTCTACCGCGATCCCGTGGTGGCGCGGGTGACGGC
>NZ_JAHWXY010000032.1 GCF_024281235.1 Shinella daejeonensis | reverse complement strand
TGAACCGCCCCGGCTTTACCGGAGACCGTTTGGCTTAAGTTATGCGGCCATGGCTGGTGCGTCCAGCATGGCGTAGTATCGTTCTTCGGCCTCGGCTGGCGGTATGTTGCCGATGGGCTCCAGAAGGCGGCGGTTGTTGAACCAATCGACCCATTCGAGCGTGGCGAACTCCACGGCTTCGAAGTTGCGCCATGGTCCTCGCCGATGGATGACCTCGGCCTTGTAAAGACCGTTGATCGTTTCGGCGAGAGCATTGTCGTAACTATCACCAACGCTTCCGACAGACGGCTCGATGCCTGCCTCCGCCAGCCGTTCGGAATAGCGAATGGATACGTACTGCGAGCCGCGGTCGGAATGATGAACCAGCCCACTGCGTTTGACGGGCCGCCGATCATGAAGCGCCTGGTCGAGAGCATCAAGCACAAAGCCCGCATGGGCCGCCCGGCTTGCCCGCCAACCCACGATACGGCGAGCGAAGGCATCAATGACGAAGGCCACGTAAACGAAGCCCTGCCAAGTCGCGACATAGGTGAAATCGGATAACCACAGCATGTTCGGCGCGGGAGCGAAGAACTGTCGGTTCACCCGGTCTAGCGGGCATGGAGCGGACTTGTCCGACACGGTGGTTTTGACTGGCTTGCCGCGAATGACGCCTTGAAGCCCCATCATTCTCATAAGCCGAGCGACGGTGCAGCGGGCAACGTCGTAACCTTCTCGCTGCAACTGCCGCCAGACTTTGCGCACGCCATAGACCTGGAAGTTCTCGTTGAACACCCGGCGTATCTCGATCTTCAGGGCCATGTCGCGTCGGGTGCGGGCCGATAGGCGGTCCACGTCCGTGCGTTTGGCAACGACCTCATAGTAGGTGGACGGGGCAATCGGCAGCAGCCTGCAGATCGGCTCGACCCCGAGCACCGAGCGGTGTGCATCGATGAAGGAAATCATCGCTTCAGTGGGCGGTCGAGCTCCGCCTGGGCAAAATACGCAGAGGCCTTGCGTAAAATCTCATTCGCCTGACGAAGCTCCCGGTTCTCCCGCTCCAAAGCCTTTATCTTCTCCGCCACGTCACTCGGCAAACCTGCACGCTTGCCGCTGTCGACCTCGGCCTTCTTCACCCATTCATTGAGCGTATGCGCCGAGCAACCGATCTTGGCCGCTATGGAAGATACAGCCGCCCACCGGGAAGGATGTTCGGCTTCATGATCGGCCACCATTCGAACGGCGCGGGCGCGGACTTCAGAAGAAAATTTGTTCGTCGTCTTGCTTGTCATAGACCCTACTTCTCACGAGTTGGGGTCTCCGGCAAAGCCGGGGCGGTTCA
>NZ_JAHWXY010000031.1 GCF_024281235.1 Shinella daejeonensis | reverse complement strand
ATCTTCGCCGACGTCAGTTCCGGACGGTCGGACGACGACAGCGCATCCGCGACATGGCTGGAAAGACCCGGGTCGGCTGCGGCAGCGACCGTTTCGGTCGATGCACTGCCGCCTTCACCCGCTGCGGCGAAGGAGGCCGTGCGCACGGTGATTACCTTCTTCGCATCCGTCGACTGAACCGTCTGGATCGCGTTGCCGGCATAGATCGGGCGCTTGAACGTGTCGGGGCTCACGACCTCGACGATCTCCGAGACCTGCGCGACGTCGAGAAGCGCGGCCACGCGCGGAGCCACGTTCTTGCCGACCGAAGTCGCCGCCGCGACGATCGTATCGTAATTGCCGGCAAGCGAGACGATGAGCGCCGCCAGCGGCTCGGCGAGGTTGTTGGCAAGGCTGGCGTCCTCGGCGACGAGCACCTTCGTCACGCCGGCAAGCTTCGCCGCCTGTTCGGCCGCGGCCTTGGCGCCGGCGCCCGCGACGAGCACATGCACGTCGGAACCGATCTTCGATGCTGCCGTCAGCGCCTTGGCGGTCTGGTCGGAAAGAGTTGCATTGTCGTGGTCTGCGAGAAGAAGAATGGCCATGGTTGTGTTCTCCCTTTCCTGCTTACAGCACGCCAGCTTCGGTCTTGAGCTTTTCGACAAGCTCGGCGACCGACTTGACCTTGACGCCGGCCTTGCGGCCCGACGGCTCCTCGGTCTTCAGCACTTTGAGGCGCGGGGCGGTATCGACGCCGAAATCGGCCGGGCTCTTCTTGTCGAGCGGCTTCTTCTTCGCCTTCATAATGTTCGGCAGCGAGGCATAGCGCGGCTCGTTCAAGCGGAGGTCCGTGGTGACGACCGCCGGCAGCTTGACCTCGATGGTCTGCAAGCCGCCGTCGACTTCACGCGTGACGGTCGCCTTGCCGTCGCCGATCTCGACCTTCGAGGCGAACGTCGCCTGCGCCCAGCCGAGCAGCGCCGAGAGCATCTGGCCGGTCTGATTGCTATCGTCGTCGATCGCCTGCTTGCCGACGATGACGAGGCCCGGCTGTTCGGCCTCGGCAACACCCTTGAGGATCTTGGCGACGGCGAGCGGCTCGACCTGATCCTCGGTCTCGACCAGGATTGCCCGGTCGGCGCCCATGGCGAGCGCGGTCCTCAGCGTCTCCTCGGCCTTGGCAGGCCCGATCGACACGACGACCACTTCCTCGGCCTTGCCGGCTTCCTTCAGCCGCAGCGCCTCCTCGACCGAAATCTCGTCGAACGGGTTCATCGACATCTTCACGTTGGCAAGCTCAACGCCCGATCCGTCCGTCTTCACCCGGATCTTCACGTTGTAGTCGACCACCCG
>NZ_JAHWXY010000030.1 GCF_024281235.1 Shinella daejeonensis | reverse complement strand
GTTAGCTGGGGTAACTGTTTCTGTTCTCGTCGCGTGTGGAGTAAGCGCCTCTTGCCATACCGTGAACGGTGATCTGACCGGCTCGTGCCGGCCCACCGCCAACTGGAATGGAGAGAGACGATGGACTACTTTGCAGGACTGGATGTTTCCCTTGAGATGACGAGCATCTGCATCGTGGATGCTGATGGGGTTGTGATGAAGGAAGCGAAGGTTGCTTCCGAACCCGACGATCTCGTCGCATTCTTTGAGCAATGCGGCATGGCGATGAAGCGGATCGGCCTTGAAGCCGGCGCTCCGTCGCAATGGCTTTATGGTGGCATGGCTGATGCCGGTCTGCCGGTTGTGTGCATTGAGACGCGGCATGCCAAGGCGGCTCTGTCGGCCATGCCGAACAAGACCGACCGCAACGATGCGCGCGGTATCGCCAACATCATGCGTACCGGCTGGTTCCGCGCCGTGCATGTGAAGACGCAGACCGCGCAGGAACTGCGCTTCCTGCTCGTGGCCCGGCAGACGCTGGTTCGCAAGCTGATGGATATCGAGCTGGCGATCCGCGGCATGCTGCGCAGCTTCGGCCTGAAGATGGGCGTGGTGTCCAAACGCAACTTCGAGGCGCGCGTTCTGGAACTGGCCGGCGACCGCACGATGCTGATGCGGGCGCTCAATCCGATGCTGACTGCGAGGCGTGCCCTGGCTCTCGAATACGCCAACCTGCAAAAGGTGGCGATGGACTTCGCCCGTGACGACGACGTATGCCGCCGGTTGATGACCGTTCCCGGCGTCGGCCCGATCGTTGCGCTGACCTATCGCGCGACGATCGACGTGCCATCCCGGTTCCGGCGCTCCAAGTCTGTCGGCGCGCATCTGGGACTGACACCGCGCACCTGGCAGTCCGGAGAGGTCGACCGGAACGGACGCGTGTCCAAGAGCGGCGACGTGATGGCCCGGGCGGCGCTCTACGAGGCCGCACACATCCTGCTGACCCGCGTGAAGCGCTGGTCGTCGCTCAAGGCGTGGGGCATGCGGCTGGTGAAGAACCGGGGACACAAGCGCGCTGTCACCGCTCTTGCTCGACGCATGTCCGTGCTGATGCATCGTATCTGGGTCGAGGGAACCGTCTTCATCTGGAAGACGGGCGATGGCCAGGTCGCGGCCCCCGCCGCAGTTGCCGGAGCATGAGATTGCCTGTCGGTCATCCGCATCGTGGGAAGCTGACATAGGCTGAGAGATCCGCTGCGGCGGAGAGATGTCCCCCGAGGGGACGAGGGTTCGGGTGAGACCGTCCAGACTCTTGTCCGCATCGCCATCTGCGACTGCGAAGACGCGAGTTAGCTTGGCCGCCCGACCTTCCGATCCCTGCTTGTGGCGATCCTGATATCGACCACGGAAAGAAGCGTGAGCCGCTCGGGGTGATGTCGATGATCCGCTCATGGCGTGTCCTCCGGCTTGATGCCTGGGACCCACGGAAGACGGACAGATCGGGATGACTCTTTCGCTACTTGTTGCGAACGCCCAGGATCATTGGCAAGATGATCGCGGGTGGCACTGGGCGCGTGCTTCACACCCACAGAAACAGTTAAAGAAGA
>NZ_JAHWXY010000002.1 GCF_024281235.1 Shinella daejeonensis | reverse complement strand
GTTCGTCGTCTTGCTTGTCATAGACCCTACTTCTCACGAGTTGGGGTCTCCGGCAAAGCCGGGGCGGTTCATTCCTGTTAATCTACAACGCTAGGTAACGGAGGAAACATGTCCATTTTTGCATCAGAGTTCCCGGTGAAGCGCAAAATCAATCGCGCGGAATTCGTCTCTCAAGTCCTCGCATGGTTGCGCGGGAACAATTTCAGTCGTGTTCTTGATGAGGCAAAAAGCCGTGATCTCGATGGAACATTTGCTCATCTTAAAGCTGAGAACGGCGAGGAGTTGATTTTCAGAGAACTTCCCGATGGGGCGGCTTCAGTCGCAATCGGGTTTCGTCATGACATGCCAGATGAAGAAGGTCGTCTATGGCGGACTGAGGCAGTACTAGTCGGACAGCGCGATCGAAAAGGGCCGGATTTAATCCGATTGCGGACGCAGTGTATAGCTACTGGACCGACCGTTCGTGCCGATGTTCCTAAAAAGCCTTATCTCATAAAGACTCTCATTAAGGATGGCTGGGGCGAAGAGGACGGGTTATTCGCGATATCTGATAGTCCGATTTGGCTTGCGGACGATCAAGAGGGGCTCGAAATAGCCAGCGCAGTCACTAACGCCACTGCGACAAATTATCTTCCAGTTGTCTATATCTCCGCCACAGCATCTTCAAAGTGGGCTATGAGCAAAGCCATAATTGAAAAACTGGCCTATGAATTGGGTGGTATTGCTCATGTCGTCGTTGAGCCCAGCCGTGCGTTCTCATTTACACTACGAGAGATCACCCATGGTGTAAATGTCTATGGTGGAAGTGTCGGCATATCTGTGCCCAAGCATGGCATGCTTCGGCAACTCTTCATCGGTCGTACTCTACCGGATGAAGACGCTCTCCACCGCGAAGTCAGAGTGGTGTCGACCGCCATCAGATCACAAATGGCTTCCGAAGGGTGGGATTGGATCGACTTGCAGGAAGCTAGTCTTCGCGATCAACGAACACGCGAGCGAAATAGACTGTCTACCCAAGACATCGAAGCAATTTATCTGGAGGAGATCAAAGCAAAAGAGGAACGAATAAAAGATCTTGAGCTTCAATTATCCGAACGACCGATCACAGCCTCGATATCCAGAGATGAGGAAACTTTGCTGGATATTGAGTTCGTGAAGCGTATCGGTGCTGAGATTTACCCTGGAGAGTTTTCTGATCGTGTTCGAGCCAGCATAAAGGACTGCCTTGCTCGCTCTGAAAATGATGGTTTAGATAAAAGAAGTTTTCGAATTCTTGATGAATTGTTGAAAGCAACTAGCTTTTCCGACAGCGCAACAGAACTACGCGAGGAGCTAAAAAGAGCAACAAAAGACCCGAAGAAAGTAGCTTCACGGCTCCAGGACGTTTTGAAACGGCATGGTTATGCGGAAAAATCGGACAACAAGCATATAAGGATGGAACCCAAAGCTGGCTTTGAGGGGCTTGATAGCATTACGTTACCAAAAACACCAAGCGATCATCGCGGTTTGAAAAATCTGTGCAAGCAAATTGAGAAAACGCTGGGAATCAATAAATTTTCCGAATGATAAAGGGTCGTGTGCAATAGGAATTGATCGGAAAAATAGTTGTAGGATATTTTCGGCATCGCTATTGGCGATCTGCAGGGACTGAAGCGCAAGTTGCTCCTGTGCCTGTACGCCTTGAGCCGGGTCGAGGCTTCGTCCATGTCGGCGTCCACCAGAACGCCAATGCCCTTGTCGATGCTTTTCATGAAAGTGCGAACAAATGTCGTCTGCATGTCGATACGCGTTTTGAGCGCGCCGAGAATTGCAGCTGTGCCAATCACGTCGGCCGACACGGTTTCGATATCGAGAAAAGCCAGTTCGGCCAGTGGCTCGATGCTAACCACAATCTCCATTCCTCGGGTTCGGTGCGGGCCTATTCCTATGTCCGTATGAGCACCCGCAAGCAGCTTCGCGGCGACAGCCTGCGCCGGCAGCTTGAACGGTCGAAGGCCTTTGCGGACGAACACTCCCTGCTTCTGGGCGATAGCTTGCAGGACCTTGGTGTCAGCGCATGGAAGGGCCGGAACTTCAAGACCGGCGCGCTCGGCCGGTTCCTCGCGATGGTCGAGAGCGGGCAAATCCCGAAGGGTAGCTATCTGCTGATCGAAAGCCTCGACCGGCTGTCGAGGGAAGCGGTGCCGGATGCGCTGACCCTGTTCATGGCGATCATCAATGCCGGCATCGTCATTGTGACCTTGGGCGAGGATCGGCAGATTTACAGCCGAAGCGGCCTCAACGGTGACTGGACGAAACTGATCATCGGCCTCGCGGTCATGTCGCGCGGCCATGAGGAGAGCCGGACGAAGAGCGAGCGCATCCGGGCAGTCGCCAAGAGAAAGCGGGAACAAGCCCGTGAAGGCAAAGGCCATATCACCAGCATCACGCCCACATGGATAGACGCCGAGCGGATCGACGTGAGCCGCTATGCCTTCACGCTGAACCATCACGCCGAGACTGTCAGGGCCATCTACGAGATGGCGGCACGCGGGCTCGGTGCGACGGCAATTGCCCGCAAGCTGAACGCGGACGGCGTACCCGCCTTCAAGAGCAAGGACGGCTGGTATCAGAGCATCATCAAGGCATTGCTGCTCCGCGCCGATGTCATCGGAACGTTCCAGCCGCATCGGGTCGTTGACGGCAGGCGCGTTCCGGATGGCGATCCGATTGCCGGTTACTTCCCCGCCGCCATCGACAAGGATTTGTTCCTGCGCGTGCAGGCGATGCGCAGCAATCCCGGCCGACCCGGACGCAAGGGCAACACGTTTGCCAATCTCTTCACCGGGCTTTGCCATTGCACACATTGCGGCGGGCCGATGACGATGAAGATCAGCCGGGCCAAAGGCAACGAGAACGGTCGCTATCTCGTCTGTGCGAATTATGTACGCGGACATCGCTGCAAGGATGGCAAGCGGCACTTCCGGTATGAGCCGCTTGAAACGGCGGTTCTCGATCACGTCAAGGAACTGAACCTTGCAGAGAGTTTGGCGGCCAGGCATCGTGGTTTCGGCAACGAGGAAACCGATGATCGCATTGCGGCCCTGAAGCTCGATCTGGATGCGATTATGCGGAAGGAGCAGCGCTTGCTGGCAGCACTGGAGGACGGTGATAGTCCTGTTACGAGCATCGTGGATCTGTTGAAGGAGCGCCAGCGGCAGCGGCAGGAGATCGAACGGCAGCTACGGCATGCTATTCAGGAGAAAGCCAGCCACCATGCATGGCGTGCTGGCCCCGTGCTCGAAGCCGATCACGTCGGCCGGCTTCGAAACGCATGGGAGCAGACGGCTGACGAAAACACTCGCTACCTGCTGCGGGCGGAAGCGCATGCCGCAATACGGGAACTGGTCTCCACCATTGATTTTGACGCGGAAGACGAGACGATAACCTTGGCCGTCGCGAATGGTGTGTCGACATACAGGCTTGGGAGAGACTGCGGACAGCCTAACCGAACGCTCAAAATCGGGTGTGCTCCGGTTTGAGTTTGTCTTTCAAGCGCTCCACATCAACCTGACCGTAATGCTTGTCGATCACCGCGATGGAGGTACGAGTGTTGCGGGCTACATCATACACATCGGCGCCGCTCGCGATCATTTCCGAGATGTAGTAGTGGCGTAGGGAGTAGGTCGTGCGGGATGCACCACGATAATCCTGTTTCAGCCCACAGGCATTCAGGAGTTCCGCGAAACCTTTCTTGAACGACTGAATACGCTTGCCCTCCCGGTCAGCAAAAACCGGATCGTCATCATTGGGCTCCCGGCCGACTTCATCTATGAATTTGTCCCACAGCGTATGCACCCAGGAAATCACGCTCGGCAGCGGCACCAGTGTTCCATGTTTGCCCTTACCCTGCACTTGGAAGCGGACGTCTCGGTCGCGGACTGGTGCGTCGCGGGTTGCTCGAAAGCCGACGATATTTCCCCAGTTGAGGTTTTTCATCTCTGTGGGCCGCATTCCCGTTCCCGCACCGATTTCGATATAGGCGTGAAGCTTTATGCGGTCTGAAAGAACATGCTGGTTCTGCCTATGTTGCAGCCAGACGCGACCATCGCGGGAAAGGATTTTCCGGCCACTCGGAGCAGGATGAATTCGCTCCAAGCTCGTGGTGATGAGTAGCGCGAATTCCTCCGGTGTGAAACTTGGCCTCCGATTGTCGGTGCGCTTTCGAACCTTGATGTCGGGGATTTCAATCTTGCCCATATAACCCCACTTTAGGGCCTGCTGGAAAAGGGCGCGGACGATTACGAGTTCACCACGCTGGCGGCTCACCGAAGGAACTTCGTGCCGCGCCGAGCGGCGCAGGATTTTGCCACCGCGCTCATAGCGGATGTACAAGATGTCCTTGCCCGGTCCCGTCGTCCAATAGGTCCGGCGCCATTCGATATAGCGCTCGATATCCGGTTCACGGATTGCATCGATAGGCTTGTCGCCGAAGAAACCGACGAGATAACGGTGGATGACCGGCGGCCAGTCACGGGGCTGATATTCGCTGCGATCGCCACGCTCGCTTTCCGTTTCCACGAGCTTGATGAACTCTTCCGCAACTTCATGAAAAGGACGGACAGTAGCCGTCAGTCCATTTTTTACGCGATAGTTCGCCTCGCTCCATATCTGATATGCCCGGTGATGAGCTTCATCATAGTTATCGGTTTCGAGGCTCTTTCTGATCTGCTTGCCGCCGGCAGAAAACCGCACGGACCAAATGGTGCCACCGGGGCGCTGGAAAAGGGTAAAGGGCGGTTTGGGCTGCTTCGCGCGCTGCAACATGACACTCTCCAAGTGGTTACGCTGCTAGCACGCCTGCGCTAAAACTGTGCTAACGCGTGACCGTGGCACGCAAGGCAAGCCTTGAAGGGAAAGAGCAATTTTGCGGGGTGTGCTAGACGTGTGCTAGCGTATTTCCAGCACATGCGGGCTCAAAGAGCTTTTCAAAAATTCAATGATTTTAAAGGCTTAATGGTGCCCGGAGGCGGATTTGAACCACCGACACGCGGATTTTCAATCCGCTGCTCTACCAACTGAGCTATCCGGGCATCTGACCTTCCGGGGAAGGCGCGGGGCGGTTGATTTCGCCCCGGAAGCGAGCGGGGTTATAGCATCTTGCAAAAATGTGTCCAGTCCCATCAGGGCGTTTTTGCCGGAAAAATCTCTGCTTTCCAAGACGTGGAAAAGGTTGCCTTTTCCGCGTCCCGCCGAGGCTCAACGATCCTCTCCTTCCTCCCCATTCCCCTCCCCGCCGGCAGGCACGACATAAGCGCCGGAAAGCCAGCGATTGAGATCGACGTTGCGGCAGCGATCCGAACAGAAGGGATAGTGTTCGCGCGCCGAAGGCCGCCGGCAGTTGGGACAGGGGACCGCCTTGCGCAAAGGAGCGACCGTTGCCGCAGGTTGACGTTTGTTGTCTGTCATCGTGTCAGATATCCGCCCAGCCGGCCTGCACCTTGAAACCTTCGCCGGACAGCAGCGCGAGCGTCTCGTAAAGCGGCAAGCCTACCACATTCGTATAGGAGCCGACCAGTTTGACGACGAAGCTGCCGGCGATGCCCTGGATGGCGTAGCCGCCGGCCTTGCCGCGCCATTGGCCGGAGGCCAGATAGTTCTCGATATCGGCGCCGGAAAGCCGCTTGAAGCGCACTTTCGTGTCGATGACCTTCTGGCGCACCGTGCGATCGGGCGTGACGAGGCAGACACCGGTGAAGACACGGTGGTTCCGGCCGGACAGAAGGTGCAGCACGCTCGAAGCCTCGTCGATCATCTCCGTCTTCGGCAGGATGCGCCGGCCGACGCAAACGACCGTATCGGCGGCAAGAATATAACGTCCGGACAGCGACGGATCGTCCTTGAGGGCTGCGAGCGCCGCCTGCGCCTTGCCCGTCGACAGACGGCGCGCCAGCGATCGGGGATGCTCCGACCGCTTCGGCGTTTCGTCGATATCCATCGGCATCAGGCGTTCCGGCTCGATACCCACCTGCGCGAGCAATTCCACGCGGCGCGGCGAGCCGGACGCCAGGATGAGCTTCTCGTTTTGCGCCATGAAGACTCCGGAAATCGAAGCGCCGGGGAACCGTCGTCCAGACCGCGGCGATACCGCCGACTTACTTGAAACGATAGGTGATGCGGCCCTTCGTCAGATCGTAGGGCGTCATCTCGACCAGCACTTTATCGCCGGCCAGAACGCGGATGCGGTTCTTGCGCATGCGGCCGGCGGTATGGGCGATGATCTCGTGCTCGTTTTCAAGCTTCACGCGAAACGTCGCATTGGGGAGAAGTTCGGTCACGACACCGGGAAATTCAAGGACTTCTTCTTTTGCCATCTTGTGATGATATTCCTGTAGGATGAATTCAGGCGGCCGGATGCCACCGTGAAAAATTCGCCGGAACCTACACAATCCCCGGGCTTTTGTGAACACCGAAGCGCCGGGTTTCTGCTTTTCGTGGCGGCAACGAAACGTTATGCTCACTCTTCCGCCGCAAGCCGCCTCCGGATGAGGCTCTTCAACTGCTCACGGACATCGCGATAGGCCGAAAGAATCTGATCGCGGGTGCCGGTCGCCACCGTCGGATCGGGCATGGGCCAATAGATGACGTCGACAGCCATCGAGCGCGTCAGTTCGAGCGCCGCATGATGCGCTTCCGGCGCAAGCGTCACGATCAGGTCGAAATAATCGTCTTCCAACTGTTCGAGCGAATGCGGCGCATGGCGGCCCAGGCTGAGCCCCACCTCCGCCAGAACGGCATCGACGAAGGGGTCACGCTCTCCGGGCCGAACCCCGGCGGAAGCGACATAGGTCCCCGCCGGCAGGCATTCGCGGGCCAGCACTTCCGCCATGGGCGAGCGGACGGCGTTCATGCGGCACATGAAAAGGATCGAGCCGGGCATCCGGACCTTCTCCGCCTTTGCGCCGGGGGGCAGGTCCGTCATGGCGTCAACCGCGCCAGTAGAGCACGCAAACGAGCGTGAAGAGACGGCGCGCCGTATCGAAATCAAAGCGGATCTTGCCGGAGAGACGGTCCATAAGGGTCTGCGAACCCTCGTTGTGAATACCCCGGCGCCCCATATCGATGGCCTCGATCTGGCTTGGCGTCGCCGAGCGGATGGCCTGGTAGTAGCTTTCGCAGATCATGAAGTAATCCTTCACGATGCGCCGGAACGGCGTCAGCGAGAGGATATGGGTCGCCACCCCCTCGCCGCTTTCCGTGCTTATGGCGAAGACCAGCTTGGAATCGATCAGCGAGAGGTTCAGGCGATAGGGGCCTCCGGAATGACCGGCGGGCTCGAAGACGTTGTCCTCGATCAGGTCGAAAATGGCCACCGCCCGCTCGTGCTCGACATCCGGCGTGGCGCGGCCGATCGTATCGTCCAGCACCACATCGCAAAGGCGAAAGCAGCCCTTTCCGGCCATCGCTAACTCTCCGGGTTCAGCCTTATGGCGACCGAGCGCGCATGAGCGCCGAGACCCTCCGCCCGTGCCAGCGTGACGGCGGCAGGGCCGATCGCCCGCAATTGCGCCGGGCCGAGCCGGAGGATCGACGTGCGCTTCATGTAATCGAGCACGGAAAGACCGGAGGAAAAGCGCGCCGAACGCGCGGTGGGAAGAACGTGATTGGAGCCGCCGACATAGTCGCCGATCACTTCCGGCGTATGGCGGCCCAGGAAGATGGCGCCCGCATTGCGGATCTGCGGCACCAGGGCGTCAGGCTCGGCGGTCGCGATCTCCACATGTTCGGCGGCGATGCGGTTGGCCAGCGGCACGGCCTTTGCAAGATCGGGCACGAGAATGATCGCCCCGAAGTCGCGCCAGCTCGCCGCGGCGGTCTCCGACCGCTCCAGCGTCGTCAGCTGCCGCTCGACCGCCACCTCCACGGCGTCAGCCAGCGCCGGGCTATCCGTGACGAGGATCGACTGCGCGCCGGTATCATGTTCGGCCTGCGCCAGCAGGTCGGCGGCAAGCCAGTCCGGATCGTTGTCTGCATCCGCGATCACCAGGACCTCGGAAGGGCCCGCGATCATATCGATGCCGACCGTGCCGAAAACCTGCCGCTTGGCGGCCGCGACGAAGGCATTGCCGGGGCCGGTGATTTTCGCGACCGGTGCGATGGTCGCGGTGCCATAGGCGAGCGCGGCCACGGCCTGGGCGCCGCCGATCCGGTAGATCTCGTCAACCCCGGCAATCCGCGCAGCGGCAAGAACGGCCGGATTGACCGCCCCCCGGCTGGCCGGCACGACCATGACGATGCGCGGCACGCCGGCGACCTTGGCCGGAATGGCGTTCATCAGAACCGAACTGGGATAGCTCGCCGTTCCGCCCGGAACATAGAGGCCGACGGCGTCGATGGCCGTCCAGCGCGAGCCGAGGCCGACGCCGATCTCGTCCTCGTAGAGGTCATCCTCCGGCCGCTGGCGGGCGTGATGCTTTTCGATACGGCCGGCGGCAAGCTTCAGCGCCTCGACGATGTCGCTGTCGACGGAGGCCAGCGCGGCATCCAGTTCCCCGGGCGACACGCGCATGGGCAGGACCGAAAAGTCGATCCCGTCGAATTTGCGGGTATAATCCGCAAGCGCCGTATCGCCGCGCTCGCGGACGTCCTCGATAATCGCGCGGACGGTCGCGTTCACATCTTCGGAAACTTCGCGCTTGGTCGTCAGGAAGGCGGCGAACTGCGTCTCGAAACCCTCATTGCTGTAATCGAGCCTGATCGCCAATTTTCCCGTTCCTGTCGCCGGCCGGCGCAAGGCGCGCCGGATATTGCCTCAAACCGCCGGATGGCGGGGTTTCAAGCTGGTTTCCCACGCTCCGCCGGTATCCGCAAGCTGTAGTTCCACACATTCCACATCGAGCGCGATGGAGGCCTCGCCGGAGAGCAGGACCTCAAGCGTCCCCTCCGGCCCCTCGCCCTTCGGCGTGAAATCGAGCGCAAGCATCGAGAAGACGGCATCGCCGTTGCCACGGTCGATACCGATCGTTCGCACAGCGTTCACCCGCTTGATCGCAACGACGGAACGGCGGCGCTCGAAGGTTCTGCCGCGCGGCATGGCCTTTTCCCAGACGAACCGGTTTGCGACGATCGAGAAGACGCCACGCCGGGCGTCGTAGGCAAGGCCTTCCGTCTTGAAGACCGCGTCCTGAAGATGGGCGGAAACGACGGCAAGATCTTCCGTATCGAGGGCAAGCAGTTTCAGACTGTCCATGGATCCTGTCCTTCCGGGACGGTCCCGTTCGGGGCCGTCTGCTACCCTATCGAGATAGGATTTCCCGCGCCTGTCCGCAACGGCGGCGGGCAATGAAGGTCACTCGCTGACGCGCTCGACGATCGCACCGCAACGCGTCAGCTTTTCCTCCAGCCGCTCGAAGCCGCGGTCGAGGTGATAGACGCGCGACACCAGGGTTTCCCCCTCCGCCGCAAGGCCGGCGATGACCAGCGACACCGAGGCCCTGAGGTCGGTCGCCATGACCGGCGCGCCGCGCAGACGCTCGACGCCCTCGATCTTGGCCGTCTGGCCGGAAAGCGAGATTTTCGCTCCGAGACGGGCAAGCTCCTGCACATGCATGAAGCGGTTCTCGAAAATCGTCTCGGTGATGTGCGAAACGCCGGAGGACTTGGCCATGAGGCCCATGAACTGCGCCTGAAGGTCCGTTGGGAAACCCGGGAAGGGATCGGTGACCACATCGACCGGCTTGATGTCGCCGCCGTTGCGCACGACGCGGATACCGCTTTCAGTCGAGGTGATTTCGGCCCCCGACCGACGGATCGCCTCAAGCGCGGTCTCGAGCAATGCGGCGTCCGTGCCTTCCAGAAGAACATCGCCGCCGGTCATGGCCACCGCCATGGCATAGGTGCCGGTTTCGATCCGGTCGGGCAGAACGCGGTGGCGCGCGCCGGAAAGCTGGCTGACGCCCTCGATGGTGATGGTGGGCGTGCCCGCACCGGAGATTTTCGCGCCCATGGCGTTGAGGCAACGGGCAAGATCCTGCACTTCGGGTTCCTGCGCGGCATTGCCGATGACGGTAACGCCGCGCGCGAGCGTCGCGGCCATCATCGTCACATGGGTCGCGCCGACCGAGACCTTGGGAAAGGTATAATGCGTTCCGATGAGGCCGCCCTTCGGCGCCGTCGCCTCGACATAGCCGCCGTCGATCTCGATCTTCGCGCCGAGCGCCGTCAGCGCCTCGATGAAAAGATCGACCGGACGCGTGCCGATGGCGCAGCCGCCGGGCAGCGACACCCGCGCGCGGCCTTCGCGTGCAAGCAGGGGGCCGATCACCCAGAAGCTCGCCCGCATCCGGGAGACGAGTTCATAGGGGGCGGTCGTGTCGACGATGGTGCGCGAAGTGAAATGGATGGTGCGCGAATAGCCTTCGCTCTGGCGCTCGCGACGGCCGTTCACCGAGATATCGGCGCCATGGTTTCCGAGGATGCGGATCAGTTGCTCCACATCGGCCAGATGCGGCACGTTCTCCAGCGTCAGCGTGTCGTCGGTGAGCAGCGAGGCGATCATCAGCGGCAGGGCGGCATTCTTGGCGCCTGAAATCGGAATGATGCCGTTCAGCGCGTTGCCGCCTACAATTCGGATACGATCCATGTGCGATTACGGGCCGCGCCCGCCTTTCTCAAAGAATTCCGGCTTTCGGAGGTGGCGGCCTCTTTAGAGCATAGCGACGAGAAAATGAAGCCCGCCGCCGAACGGCGGCCTTTGCCCGAGGCAGCCCTCCTTCCACGGAAGGTTGCAGCAACCTCTCAACCGTCCGATTCGTCTTTTTTTGCGGCAGGCAGGCCAAAGGTCTCGTCGGCGTCGCCGGCGCGGCGCGCACGCGCCTGCTGCTTGCGGCGCTGGAGATTGTCCCGAAGCGTCCTGGCGAGCCGCTCGGCCCGCACCTCCGCCTCGGTTCTCCCGCCACGCCCCTTGCCCGCACTCTTTCCATCGCCATCGCTCATATCCTTCCTCATAGCGAAATTCGCGGAATGAAAAAAGCATGGCGGGCGAACAGATTTTGTTGGCCAATCCCGACATAGCGGCTTGCACTGCCGCATAACCTGTGGCAATAGGCCCTCGCCTCACACAGAAGCACCCGCTGCTTCACCGGACGCTGCTATAGCTCAGGGGTAGAGCACTCCCTTGGTAAGGGAGAGGCCGAGAGTTCAAATCTCTCTAGCAGCACCATTTCCCGAGGGGTTTGCGCCTACCATATCAAGCCTCTGCGCAGAACAGTGCAGGAACGCGCGTAGACTTACGGCACAGATATGGCACAGCCTGTTCCCCACACGTTCCGTCACTGCCTGAACCACGCCGCAATTTTCATCACTGACTCCCCGAGCATCACTACATCGCTTGACCTCGTCGATCATTGGAACATATTGAGAACGAAACCGGCAGGCGGCGGCCGATCGGAAACCACGGGGCAAGGGTTTTGAAATCTTGGCGTTACAATACAGGCGAGATCCGCCCTCCCCGGCCGCCGGCCTTGAGGACGAGGACAATTATCAGATCGAGGTCTGGGACCGCGAGGGCGGCGAATTTCTTGGTTTTGCCCTGAAGACATCGATGAGCGGCGTCGTGCATGGTGCTTTTCGGGAGGCGGTCGAGCGATACCCGGGAAAGTACCTGGTGCAGACAAATGGCCCCTACGCCATCAAGGCGGTCACCGCGCCCACGGGTGAGCCGGATCAATTCGGCTGGATTTCGGGAAACGACGTCGCTCTCGAAGGGCTGCCCGAGTGGTACGGGCTGGTCGCGAAGTGCAGTTGCGGAAATATGGCGCGCATCGATCGGCACGATCCGAAGGTCAGCCGCTGGAAGGGCTATCCGCTCAGCGCAATCGCCGCGAAACTGAGTTGCAGCGAGTGCAAAAAAGCGCGGCGCGATGGATCGTCGATCGAACTCGGCCTATACAAATTGCCCCGATGAGGCCTAAAAGCGCACTATGGCCATAGACGATCGCACCGACACCCGCCCGCCTGCACCGATCCACGAAGAACACTGGTGCGAGCATCCAGGCTGCAACAAGTGGGGAGGCCTCGGCTTTGCGAGGTCGGCGTCCGAACGGCCGCGCTGGTGGTGCTCGGAGCACTACCCGCACTGGACCGACGCGGAGCGGGAGAGGCGCACCTTGTCGCCGTAGGGCGGCCGCCCTATCCTCCCTGTATGTGCAACCTCTACAACATCTCAACCAATCAGGACGCCATCATCGCCGTGACGCGGGCGCTACGCGGCGATATCGGCAACCTCGAACCATCGCTGGACGTCTACCCCGACCGCCCCGCCCCGGTGATCCGGAGCATGGGAGGCGAACGTGAACTGGCGATGCTGACGTGGGGTATGCCGTCGCCGCCATTTGTCACCAAGGGTCGGCCGGATACCGGCGTCACCAACATCCGTAACACCGAATCCGCTCACTGGCGGCGCTGGCTCGGCCCCGAAAACCGATGCCTCGTGCCGTGGACCACGTTTTGCGAGTGGGAGGACACCAGGCCGAAGAAAACCAAGCGATGGTTTGCGCTGGACGAAAGCCGGCCGCTGGCTTTCTTCGCGGGGCTCTGGACAGCCTGGAGCGGCGAGCGCGGTTCGGCGAAAAACCCACGCTCCGGCGAGCACCAGCTGTTTGGGTTCTTGACGACCGCCCCAAACGCTGTCGTCAAGCCAATCCACCCGAAAGCGATGCCGGTGATTCTGACAACCGCGGAGGAGCGAGACGTGTGGATGCGTGCGCCGTGGGACGAGGCCAAGGCCTTGCAGCGTCCGCTTTCGGACGATGAGTTGATTCTGTTGCCGGCCTGACCAGCAGGTCAAGCGCGCCCATCCGCACAAGCCTCCAGCCCACCCCTCATCCCTGCCTCGCTTCCAGCCCGGCCAACGGCCTCGTTGAGTTTTGGGCAGTCGGCAGCATTCTATCGTAACGCATGGAACCAAGGCCGTAGCGTCGCATTTTTCTCAAAACAGGAGATAAGCGATGATAGGTTCTGAAAAGGCGACACAGACGCCCGAAGTCGAAGATCCGCATCCAGGAAGCGTTTCTGACGGAACGCACCCTGAAGCCGCAAAAGGAAATCCTCCACGGCCAAACAAGCCGTCGCGCGATAGGCCGGAAGTGAAAGAGATCACCGAGAAGAGGACTTACGCCGAAGCGCCAAGGCATCCCACAAAGTCAGCCGGAGCCTCCTGACACCCAGCAAGACTCGGGGACACAGGCATCGCAGACTAACGCCCATGTTGATCCTTAAATGCAACAAAAAGCCCGCCACCACGCGGCGACGGGCTCCACGCTTGGTGTTCAAGCCTAGCCTTTTACAGGAAGCGTGTTGTACTTGCGATCAGTTTAGAAGCGGAGCCAGAGGGTCATAGCCAGTTTTGGGATCGGGTCCGCCTGCTCCACCGCGGCCGGGAGTATAAGCTCCCCTTCCACTCACCCCCATTGTCCCTGCTATATCTCCGACCATGCCGCCCATGTTCGGAATTGGAGTTTGAGACGGAAGCCGACCAGATGCAACGGTCGGCTTGATGCCGGATTTTTTTACTCTTTCGGAAATTTTTGCAGTGACGCTTGCTCCCGCAGCCTGGAGGTAAGCCTTGAACTTAGCGATCAGGGTGTTGTCTTCTGCCATGGCTGGCGCAGCCATCATAGACGCGGCGACAAACGCCAAAACAACCATTGTTTTTTTAATCATGGCTTAAGCTCCACAATATCCTTGATGGTGTTTTTTATGACCTTATCCGACTCTCGAATCAGTTTTTGGGCGGTAAGACGGCGGTAGTTCTCATTCACATTTGCACGGCCAGAAAATGTATTTCTGTACCCATACTGATAGAGCGCGTTTCTGCGAGACGAGCAATTCTGAAGTGAGCGCTCGACCTCATCATCGAAGTTTACGTTCTTCCCAGAATTTCTTTTGAAAAAATCAGTGATCGTACAGCCCATATAGGCATCAGCGACCTTTTCGGCTTCCGCGTCAGGCAAGTCAGCGGTTACGCATCCTGCAAGCATGCTAGCCCCGACCACAAATCCGAATGGATGGATGATTCTCCGCATAAGCCCCTCCTTTTTGGCACGCGGAATGTAGAGGCTCCCTTTAAACGGGTAAATAGTTTTCCATGTTAGGCTCACAACTCACTTGTCACCACTCCCTCAATATGTGTCAGCGACCTTCTGATCGTCAGGGCGAAAACCCACCCTTCATAAGGAAGCTGACAACGCCCGCCCCGATACCGCTGATGAGCAACCATGTAATTCGGGAGAGGACTTTCTTGATGTCGCTCACAGAGTTTTCGAGGCCGGAAAACCTGGTGTCGATCCGGGCGTCCATGGCGGTCCACTTCTCATCGTGACGAGCGGATTCGATATCCTTTTGCCGCTGCCAGGATTCGATGGCGGTGATACGTTGCGTGTTGCTCTGTATGGTGTGCTCTGCGCTCACCATGCGGCTGCGAAGATCGGGGTCGGCTTCCGATGGGGTCATTTCCAGCATCCTGCTTTACTGCCATGCGCGTTGTGAGAGGCCACCTGGTTGGCGAACTGTCGGTCATCCATCGTTATCTTGAGAGCGCTTTCGAGCGTCGGCGTCAGCTTCCGCCAACCGTCGCACGCATTCCCGCTCGTCGTCTTCGAGCAGCCCGAGATGACGGCACAGGCCAGCAAGATCGGAACGAGATATTTCGTCATCGGTGGCGCTCCTTTCGCGCAGGACTTTGACGGATTGTTCAAGGGCGGCCGTTGCAGCCAACTGGCGGCCTTCGCGCTTGCCGAGGTGATGGGCGATCGGTGTGACCAGCGCGGCACCAAGGAGGGCAGCGCCGGCCAGCTTCGCAGCGTCGAGGATGCCGATCATGTCGGGTTCATCCGCTTGCGAATGAAAAAGAACAGCGCCACGGCAAACGAGACAACGAGGATCACCGCGAGAGCCCATTGCAGCGGTCCACTGCCAGCGCCAGCCAGACCAAGCGTCGACAGGATACCCGCAAGCCAGGATACATTCTCCTTCGTCGCGATAGGCTCTGCCGCAGGCTTTGCCGGGATGTTGTTGCTCGCGACAAACTCGCCCTTCGCCCAAAGACCTGCTTCGGCCGAGCGGCGATTGACAAGGCCCTGCACCCGCTTGCCGCCGGCGTTGACCCACTTCATGAGTTCCGCGGGGACAGCATCGTAATCGCCGGCATTGAGCTTCTTCAGAAGCGTGGACTTGTGCAGTGCGCCGGTGTTGAAGTCGAAAGAGACGAGAACGGCGAACTGGTTGTCGGTCAGCGGCACCTTGACGAGGCGCTCGACGCGCTCTTCAAACTTTCCGAGATCGGAGCGCAGGATGTCTTCCGCCTCCCTGTCGCTGACCCGCATGCCCTCCTTGACGTAAGGCACGCCGGCCGCGCTGGTATGGCCGTATCCGATGGTCAGGACACCGCCGACGTCACGATAGGCGACGTTTCGTTTTCCTTCCCATTGCTTGACGTGCGAAAGCCCCGCCGCGTTGATGCGTCGTGTCATGGTGATGCTCCTTTGTTGGGTCTAGCCAATCCGGCAATAGAAAAGGCGCCCCGAAGAGCGCCCTTGAAGGTGTGGTAGACGTAATAGTCAGGCCGCTGGTGAACCCGACGCCGACTTGATCGCGTCGTAGTCAATAAAGCTCAGCTGCCGCGGATCGTGCTGCATTGCCGGAACGACCGGCAGGCCGAGACGAAACCAGAGCTGAGCCGCCGCCTGGGTACCGAAAACCTGACGGCTTTCGTTGACCATGCGGAGTTTGACGCTCTCGTTTTCGTGCGGGTCGTCGACGATATCACCGCTCTTCTCCGCTGAGACGCCGGCCGCCTTTCCCAGAAAATGCTTGGCGAGGACGCCGTAGCATTCACGCTGATAGACGATCACTTTTTCACGCACCGCATCGTCCTTGATCCGCGACGTGTCGATGGTAAAGAGCCAGCCGTTGACCAACTCGAGCTTAAGGCAGACGGCATCCTGAGCGCCGCCGCGCCCGAAAGGTGTGGTCATGATAACCATACCTTCGGAGAGGATCGGGTCACGCTTCACGCGCTGGAGCTGCGCCGACCAATCCATTCCCATGCTCTCGACGATCGGCTTAAGTGCAACAAACACACCGTCATCGTTCTCGAAGCCGTAGAGATCATCTCCACGGAAGTTGACACTCACAATGGTTCCCATGATATGGGTCTCCATGTTTTCTGGCGCGCTAATCGCCAGGGACCAAAGGGGATGGGGCGGTTGGCAACGATGGGGGTCCAATCCAATGTGCCAACCGCCCCGCCGTGTTTAGCGCCACGGCATTCGCCGCTAAGCGAATCTTCTATTTTCTCGCCGAACTACCTATACGAATGCAAATGTGAAGACTGACTTTTCCACGTTCATCTTCAATATTTGTTCTTCATTTGATCTGAGCTTTGCATTCGATTCGTCGAAACACCGATCGCACGCCAGCGAAGAACGCTGCGCGGTTCATGGTCATATCCTCGATGTTGAAAGATGTGGATGACGTGTCGTCAGGTCGCCGCCAAAGGCTCTCCTAACGTTTCGTTAAGCTGATGTGCTCACGTTAAGGCGCGGTTAGGACCATGCCCTGGCCCCCCTAGCCGCAGAAGCCCCGGACGATGCAGGTCGCCGGGGCTTCGCCGTGCACGGATGTCTCGGCTGGTTACCGCAGCAAGTCTAACGGCGCACCCGTAGCGTCAAATGCTACACGGATTGCTCCGACATCAAACTGTCATGTGGACCAGCTACACATCGGTCTGAACGAGGGATCTGGATAGATGAGAACCGAAGACCACGAAGCGCTCGCAGCAAAACATCGCGATGCAGATTTCTCTGATCTCCTTGCGGACGCTGCTACGATGTTGACTGATCGGAAATCAGATCCTCAAAACCCAGCCCGCCCCACTTGTGGCCAAACATCGGATCCGGAACGCGCCAGTTCGGACCGTAAACCTTAGATAGGTACGCCTCCATGTCGGCAGGAGCATCTATCTCGACCCCAAACACATTCATGAGTTTGGAGGGAAAGACATCCGTAAAAAGGATTTCCTTTCGCGGCCCAGGATATGAACTGATAAATTCGCCCTCCTGCAAGGCCACGAAAACATCAAGGGCATAAGGCTGCTGGCCGAATTTGAGGTGTCCTGGATGCTTTCCGAACGTGTATATGTCTGCCTTCCCGGAAAAGGCCTCGCGAATCGCGGTTAGAGCTGACGGAAAATCAGGATGAACACTGGTTGGGATGGCGCAGATCAGATCCACGTCGTCATCGTGCGGGATCAAATCACCTTCTCTAGCTATACCGAGCGCGGTTCCATAACCAATCGTTGCGCTAAAGCCCATTTGGCTCTGAAGTCGGTCGATGACTAATTTAGCGAACCGAATCAGTCCTGCCTTCTCTTCCTCCGACCAAAAGCGAAACGTGCGCTTTATGCCATGGATCGACATCTCACGGCTCTTTTCGGCCAGAACGTGCTCATTAATAAAGTCCCTAATCCTTAACTGCTCTTCCCTTGGAACCTCCCTCCAGGAAGCGCCTAACGCCCTAATCGCCGCTGCCTCATCACCGTATTGCAAGGCACCCGTAATCGTATAGAGGCACTTCAGTCCCGCTTGGCTGAAATCTGGCAGTGATTTTTCGCTCATTGTGGTTGTACCATTCATTTAAAAAAGATACCTGTCCTTACTAGTACAGGTTGACAATCGCAAGGAGCATTCATGGACACGAATTACTGGGATCGTTATTATACGGGCCGCAGTGCACCCATTTTGCCATCTCAATTCGCAGTTTTCATCCTTGGCGAATATCAGCCTGATACGGTACTGGATATTGGATGTGGTTCAGGACGAGATAGCTTCTGGTTTGCTCAGCAAGGTATACCGACAATTGGCGTCGACGGCAGTCAAGCGGCTGTCGATATGTGCAACGAACGTGCCAACGGTACGGAGCACCTTAAGTTCGTTCAAGCTGATATAGCCGCCCCGGGGCTTGCTGATCGACTGCTGGGAGAGACGCAGGGCTCGACCTTGATCTACGCACGCTTTTTTCTTCATGCGATTAATGATGACGGGCAAACAGCGTTCCTTCAACAGGCGGTTCAGATTCTGAAAACCCGCGGCGGTATTTTGGCAGTCGAGTACCGCACTGTACGTGATCAAGCTTTGGCTAAGGCGACGGATGATCATTATCGCCGTTTTATCGAACCCGCAAACCTCGTCGCAGAAGCCGCCCGCATGGGCCTCAGGTGTAGTTACGCTGTCGAGGGGTTTGGCTTTGCCAAATACAAATCTGACGACGCGTACGTAGCACGGATGATATTTGAACTTTAGTCGCATCGAGAGACGGACTGCGCTTGCCTTTACTGAAACGACCTATTAGCTCGACTCATCAGTAATAAGCCCGAGGTTCGTCAGAGCCTGAATCAAACTCGTGAGGGCGGCGTTGCCGCCCTTCGCCCCGGAGACGGCGGGTTTGGAATGCATCGCGGCTCCGAAGAAACCAAGACCACCCGGCCCACTCGTTAGATTGACCGTGTAGAGCCTATTTACCCGATAACTGGGGTCTCCAATATCATACATTGCGTCACCAGATGGCAGGATGTTCCCATTTCCACCCATACTCCATTTGGCTGACAATGGTTGGGCCAGTCCTTTTGTGATGAAGACTAGGTCTCCGCCGAGGTTCGAGCCACTGACACGTGCTCTGGCCAGCACCCGTGCGACTGGCTCAGGCGAACTACTACCCGAGGCCAGACCATAGCCTTCAAGGGCCACGAGGCTTTGGTAGTCACCGGACGGGCCGGGATCGAGCAGGGACCCTGAAACACCGATGCCTCTATAAGCGGGAGTGTCGCCGTTCGCGATAAGGGCAAAGGCAGGGCTCATGCCCTCGGCCGAGATGGCAGCCTTGATTTGGGGGCTGATCAGGCTGGACGCGAGGCGCGATTCCGAAAACAGATACGGATAGGGGTAGTTTACACCCGTGCTTGCCAGGCGGCCCGTCTGGTGGATTTCGCCGGAACCGGTCCCGGCAAACGCCCGGTCCATAGAGGGCGCATGACCGAAGTTGTTGAGTTGCCAGTTGCCAACGATGACGAGGGAGCCTGCGACTAGGTTGCTCTTGTAGATCAACGGCTGGCCGAGCATTTGCACACCCGTCATCTGATCGAACGTGATCATCCCGTTCGTGCCAGCGACAAGCACCGCTCCGAGATCATTGTGCGCGGTCCCTTCGAAGTCCCCGCTGACGTGTCCGGTCGCAGACGAGAAAATGCCGCGGAAGGATGAAGCGCCCACCCCATAGACGTTGTTTTGCGCGTGCAATTTCAGGCGCGGCATGAAGGCATTGACGGCCTTGTGAAGAACAAGACCACACCCTCGATGCTGCTCGATATGCAGCCCGTCCCAGACAAAATCATTCGTCCCCGCGTTAGCGCCAACACTCTCGCTGAAAATCTCGATCGCCGGCGAGAAAATCACATAGACATCCGATACAGTGAGCAAGGGCGCGGTGTCGATCACGCAGGTGGTGGCGGAGGTCACCTCATCGATGGTCGCCCGATGAAGCTCCCTTGGCGATCCGCCCCCTCCGGGGTTGGCCGCGTCGACGATGTAGATCGTCCGCCCGACGTCGGCGCTCGAAAGACTTGCGCCGCTCTCTAAGGTCAACAATGAGGAGCTTGCACTGATCGATCCCTTGACGCCGTCAAAATTAGCGGGGCCATCCACGATCGGGAATACGGCCTGCTGTTTTGTCGTCACCGTCGTGCTGGACGTCACCTCATCGATGGTGAAAAGATGCGTCCTTCCACCGCTGTTTGTCAGGACAATGATCCGGTCTTCATCGCTGGCGTCAAAGATCGGTGCGCTGGCTATCAGGGTGTTTGAGCCTTGAGCGATGCTAAAAGTCGTCGTACCGGCTAGTTTACGCGGCTTGTTATGGCCACCACCCCAAATGGACAGCCCGCCCATGTCGCAGTTCCAGAGTGACGACAGGCTTACGACGGTGTTGTTGCGATAGTGCAGCCAAGAGTGTGCGTCCCCCTCGATTTTGAGATTGGAGGCACGGCGGTATTCAAAGAACTTCGCGCCGATCGCGTTACCGGGCATCGACGGAGAAATAACGATTGACGAATTGCCGGATAGCGTCAGATTTTTCCCGCGCGTTTCGCCATCAGGGTGCGTTGCCTCCAGCAGCACCGCGTCGGCTCCGACAAGCCCGCAGATCAGGCTGGCGCCGTTGTTCCAGTGCAGGCGCAGGTGCTTGTTGGGGTGGATGTTGTGGGGGGCCGTCAGGTAATAGCCAGCACCCGCTAGCATCACGATAGTGCCGCCGTTCGGCTGCGCCATACACCAGTCATAGGCCCGGTCGAATGCATCATCGTCGGGGGTAACACCATCGTTTCTCGCGCCGAACATATCCGGTGTAACCGTGTCAGCCCGCAAGATCCAGCGCCGGGTTCCACCATTGGACAAACGTTGCCATGGCAGGAGTGGCGATCCGTCTTCTGCCACCTCGACCACAAGCGGCCAAGCGCCGCCATCACCTATGGCACTATAGCCGTTCGTGCGTACAGCGGTCATTCCAACCGGGAGATCCAGTAACGTTAGGCTTTCCACCGTGCCAACTATCGGGACTTCTTTTTCGGATGCGATATCATTGACGATTGACGCCGCCATGTCCCTCGCATCCTCCGCACCTATCTGCGCAACCTCGGCACGGTCTGCATCGTCTTCCGCACGATCCGCCTGCTCATAGCTTTTCGCAGCCCAATGCCTCGCCGAAAAGGTGGTGCTCCCATCGCCACCGGATACCACGCTCACCGGGACGTCCTCGGCGTTATTGGCCCACTCCTTCGCAGCTTGCATGTGCAGCAGCGAGTTCGGATCAACCATCAGCCGGAATGTCGATCCCGACACGAAACCCGACAGGATGTCGCCAGCCTGAAGCTCACCGATCGCCGGATCTTCTCCGCTGCGGGTTTTGATCGTCAGGACTGCACCAGCGTTGAATTTCACGGTGACGGGGGACGCCGTATTGTCGGCCGAGATCGGCAGGACGATAAGCGCCTCGCCGTCGCCAGCCGGAATCGGATAAGGCGTCGTAGCGGTAATGGCATTCACGCCGCCGGTGTTCGTCGCCGTAATGAAATGTGAGCCGATATCATTCAGCAGGCGGAAATTCGATCCGGAGACAAAGCCCGCCACCATCACGCCGGCGCGCAGGTCGCCTGCTTTCATCGGGGCGCCCGAGGCGGATATGATGGTTTTCGCGACACCCCCATCGAATTTGACGGTTACGGTCGAGCCGGTGTTGGTCTGCGGGATCGGCAGGGTGATAAGCGCAACGCCATCACCTTCGGGCAGGCGGGGCGAGGTAGTGGCGACGATCGCATTGGCGGTGCTGGCACCGGTGGGCGATGCAGTGACAAACTGATAGCCAGGCAGAAAGGTCGTGAGTTGAATCCACGAGCCAGCCCCGCTCCCTCCGGACTTTCGATAGAGACCGTTGTTGGCGGCGGTCGTGTCATTATAGACGATAGCGATCGTGTTCGCCGGATACGTCAGGGTCATCGCGGCCTTGGTAGCAAACCACGGCCCGGAAGACAGGACGCCGGAGGTGACGAGGTTCTCAAGCCAGCCGGCCCAAGCGCGAATATCGGCCTTGTAAGGGTGATTGGGGCCAGAGGACGGGATACCGTCCGTTACGAAATCGCGCCAAACTTCGACTCCACGAGGTGCGGTCATAGAAATCTCCACAGATGATCGTCCCGCCGTTACCGGCAGGATGCGTCAGGTTGGTTTATTGACTGGGATTAGGTGACTGTGGCCGCCCCCGTAGCGACGGCGCTGGCAGCTACACCGGATGCATTGATCGACACGATAAAGCCGTAGTATGTGCCCGCCGAAAGTCCGGTGATAACCCGGCTGTCAGCGGTTGCAGGTGGTCCGTATTCAGTGCCGACGAGCGTGGCACCCGTCATGGTGTTGCTGGTGTTCAGATAAAGGCGGGAGGCAAAATAATTGGCCGAGTTCGGAGCTTTCCATTCGAACTCGGCTTGTTCTACACCGCCGATTAGATCGGCATTTGCCACTGGCCCCGGCGCGACGGGATCGGCGGTCGCGGTCAGGGTCTGGTACGCCGTCCAGTCGCTTGATGTGCCTCCGCCCCACGCTCTCAAACGCAGACGATACTCTTTGCCGTCAGCCAAATATGCGGAACGGACAGAGGCCTTGCCCGGATCGGAAAAGATAGAGCGAGCTGGTTCGGATAAATCCGTTGGCTCCCACTCCAGTTCATAAACGAGGCTCACATCGTCGAGTGTCCATGTCGCCCTGGCAAACGCTGCGGTTCCTCCACCAGCAACGACTTCGGTTCGGATGCTCGCTGAAAAATTTTCGGGAACCGGAACACCGGTGTCTGGAACAACCTCTATAACCTCCCCCGGCGTTCCTTCCTCCGTTGCGGCGTCGAAAGCATAGAGCGATGCTGGGACAACGATGCCCGAAAAGCTGATGCGCATATTTCGCAGATCACGGTTTACAGTCCCCGTCACCTCGATAACTGCCTCTACGAGACCTCTCGATGGATAGTGGACCCGCACGAAGCGGGAGTAAGCCGCACCCTTTGCTGCGCGGTAATCTGCGCTCACCGTCACCCGCCGGGCGTTGGCGCGCGTAAACGTCAGCTTTTGTTTCCGCTGGCAATGATTGTGGGACTGGATGCAGACATTGTCGAAAGTCTTGGTCCGCTCGCTGTTATCGTCCAACACCCCGTAGGGAGAGCCGTAAATCGCGGCGTCTTCGGTGTTGAAGTGATTGGTACGGTTTATGTAGCGCCCACGGACGGCCAGGACCGTTGCATTCTTTCGCCGGTTCTTGTCGACCGAGATCGAGAAGATGTCGTCGACTGTCAGGCGTACCGTCGGCTCCACGTACTCACCGGCATGAACTCCAATCTGCCCCCCAGCGCGTTCGTAGACGACCATTTCGCCGGCTTCGTCGAGTTGCCGGCCAACCTCGATCGGATCGTTGTTCGCCCGGAACCAGATCCCACCATGGTATCGCTTTTCAGACCCACCCGATCGATTTGTTACATCTTCATCGGCCACATCGGCGGCATGCATCCAGTCCTGCATGTACATGTCCGAGTAGGACAGCTTCCCCCCGTACGGTTTGGTCAGATGGTCGAGCCGGATCAGGGCAAGATTCCGCGAGAACTCCCATGTGTCAGGGTTGCCCCACCGGTGCGGCCCTGACCCACCCGGCCGCGTTGAATCCTTCCGTGGATCGTAGAGCAATGCACCCTGCCCGATAGCCGAGTGCTCCGGCATCTGGTTCGGGAAAATCTTCAGATAGTCTTTTTGCGGCGCGGTCTTGCACAGCATCAGGACAGACGCGAGACCGTCCCCCCGATGATTGTTTGTCCAAACACCAAAGGCTGAAACAACGAGACCGTACGCCGTCGAGGCGGCCTCCCCATCACGCCAACGAATGCGCACATACTTGGTCGCACCAAGCACGAAGTGATCTGGATCGATTACAAAGCCGTCAGCATCAAGCGTGACCGGCTTATCGTGCAGGTAATGACGCGTGAACCCATTAATACGCCGTCCCGACCACACAATGATGTGGTACGCTGTACCCTCGGTCTCTTCGAGAAAGACGTAATCGCCGCCTTTTTTCACTGTCCCGTAAACAATTGGGAGGGAGGGAACGTTCTGCTTTAGATTATAGGAGCCGTCTTCCGGGCGCGGGACAGACGGCTTCTGAACGAACAGGCTCTGAACGGTGCTGTAAAGGTAAGCGCCCCCGACCAGAGCGCCGCCCATCAATCCGACATACAGCAGATTCGAAACGAGAACGCTCGTCGTGCCGATCGATGCAATGATCGACAGCACAAAGCTTTCAATGATGCCCATATGATCAGATTTCCCACATACCCAATGCGCGGGCCGCGATGCCGTGCCAGCCGGTTGGCGTGCGCGTTATCCATCCCTCGCCGTCGTGGATCACGCCGAATTGTCGCGTCGGCTTTGACAGGCTGCCCACAACTGCGATGCAGCCAAGCTTGGGGACCGCAAGTGGGCGCCCGCCTATGGCCTCGGCCTGTCGGCGGACCAGTTCAAGAGCGCCGCCGTGACGAGCCAGCATGTCTAATTGGCCTTGCCCCGCCTGATACGTGCCGCGGAACTTCAAAACCGGATCAGGGTAGCCAAGCCAAATCGCCCATTCAGCGAGAGCAAGGCAGCAGTCGACAGATCCGCCTGGCGTCCATGGTCGAGAACTGTCGAATGCAATAAAATCAGCAAGCGACTGCGGTGTGATCACCAGTTCGGCCAACGAACCGTCTTGTCCCTAAGGCTTGGAACACGCGCACAAAACTTGTCGTCAGGCGCGGATGGATTCAGTTGTTTCGCCCGCGCCCTTTGATCGACGTCGGAAAGGACTGATCCATTGGCGATGGTTCGCAGTGTGAAGCGATTGACGACCTCGATCGTCACGATGGACTGTGTAACGTCGCCCTCGTCGCTCTCTGCGGCTTGGTCAGACACCGCCATATTGTCCACCATGCCAGTGAAAACGATCTCGGGAGCGCCGAGTGGCTGCGAGAACTGATCGACTTCCTGGATCTTGATGACAAACTTCGCCCCACTGACCGGCGTCGTCTCGTCGTACTCCCATATTTCATCGCCAGCCATCTGCGGGAGCCCGATAAGCGACAGAGACAGGGTGTATGATGCCCCATTGATTGCAGCTTCGATCTGCTGGAGCGCATCTTCTGAAAATTGGGCAGCGCGGTAGAGGTTGCCATCACCATCGACAAAGGTTCTTCCGGACCCATCCCAGACACGAAGCACCTTGTCCGGCAGATTTATGTCGCACAAGATGCGTAGCTCATAGCTCATCAGGCGATCCCCGCGGCGAGATCGTTGAGGTATCTAACGTCCTCGATGAATGAGACCGACAGAAACTCAACACCGTCATGACGCATTCCGCGCCGCATCCCGGTATCTGAAACAAGGTTACAAACGCATGTCGGACGGTGGAATTCCAAATCAACGCCATCAGGGATTATCGCGGCGATTGACGGTGTGATCCTGACAGTCCAGACGTCACCAGCGACATCGAGCACCTGCCCGACTTTGTAGGCAGCATGGTTGTAGGAAAACCGAGTTCCTGCGAGGTCTGGGCCGGCATTGATGACGCGCACCGACACAACCGTGGCACCAACTGCGGCGACACCTTGAGAAACAATCGATATCGGGCTCTGCATGTAAAGCGTGCCATCGCTAAACGGCGTGCCGTCGCTATGCGGTACGAGGATATCTTCTTCCCACCCGCATTCAGCGTTGGCATACGGTGCAGAATCCAGCGTCCAGATCGGTACAGCGATACGCCCAGACGAACCACCGAGGTAGGTTGAGATCGCATCCCATGCCCTGCGCTGTTCCGGCGAGGAAACGGCCACGTTCTCCAGATCAATGCGCCAATGTCCAAGATCCGTCCGGTAGGCCGGCTTCGCTCCACCTATGACGCGCCCCCCAGTTCGCGTAAAAGGGACAACGTCCGCGATGGTATTTTCCGGCTGCAAGAGTTCATGCGGCCAGACAAGAACTTCCACCATTTACCGCCACTCCGATCCGGCGACATTCGCCTGATACTCCGCCATTGCCGGGACAGCCTGTTGCTTTGCCGCGTTGATGATGCCTGGCGCGGCCTTCTGGACCTGCTTTTGAGAGCGCTTATCAATGACGGCGCTGATTTGCCCGTCCTTCTCAACTAGGTTGCCTTGCACCTCGACAACGACGTACTGTATGCCGCCATTGTTCTGGTTCGCAGCGCCATAGACGCCGAGCCGGCCGTTTGCATCGCGGCCGAGCGGCATGATCGCTTCTGGTCCCGCCTCGCCCATAAGTCCGGCACCACGGGAAAACCGGAATGGCGTGGGACGATTGACGATCTGGTTTGTAAACGCTCCACCCTTGGCGAAGGTCTGGACGCCACCTTGGAAAGCACCACCATCGGCGAAGCCGAACAGCTTGCCGAGGCCGCCGAGAAGCCCTCCGAAAAGGCCGCCTGCTCCACCTGATGCGCCGCCTACACTGAACAGCGCATTCACCAGTTCGTCTTCAATCTTCGAAATCACCTTGTTCAGCAGGTTCATTGCGGCGTTGGCGAAGGACTTGAAAAAACCTTCACCGTTCTGAAGACCGGTGCGCAGATCGGTGATGAAACCCTTCGTGGCGTCCTTGGCAAAGTCGAAGGCTTCTTTCAGGCGCTTCGTGTTCGCCTCGGTATTCGCCATCTGTTGGGCAAGGCCAGCGATTTCCGTCTTCTGCGCTGCGGTCAGCCTGATATTGTCGTTCGCGGCTTTGTTGAGCATGTCTTGCTCGTAACGAAGCTTGTTGGCCGCTTCGGCTGTCATCCCGATAGTTTGAGCCTCAAGCTTCTGCTGCTCAATGAACTGCTGCGAACTGCGGACCAGTTCGGCGTAAGGGTCCTTCTTGGTGGATCCCTTGCCGCCGGTGGCTGCCGCAACTCCACCGCCACCTCCGAGGTTATCGAGTGCCGCACCGCCAAGGTTCTCCTGACGCTTCTTGTCAGCCTCCGCCATTGCCTTGTTCAGTGCGGCGAGGCTTTCGAGAGGCTTCATTGCGGCGGCGGCCTTGGCGTCAGACTCCGCCATGAGCCTGTTAGCTTCCCCATAGGCATTCGTTGCCGCCTGCGCTGTCTCTTCGAAGTTTTTCTTCGCCGAATTCGCATATTCTTGGAGGCTCGTAGTCGCATCCCCCATGCCAGGGATGTAGGACATACCAGCAACGACAGCGGAGATGAATTCCGCCCACCCGGCTTGCATCACCGCGAGCATGGTAAGGAATGCAGCCTGGATCTTCTGCCAGAGCGACGAAAGGCCCAGTACAAGAGATTCGCCATCGAGTTTGATGCGCTCCCACACCTCTGACGCCACATCGCCGAGCAGCCCCATGGCGTTGCCAAAGCTACCAGCGCCGTCGACCAGGCGCGTGAACTGATAAACAAGCTCGCCGGCCATAACCACCAGCGCGAGGATGCCCGTGCGGAGCAGTGCTGCGCGCAGGAAGGCGAGCGCCCCATTCAGTGTCCACGTTGATGCCGCGGCAATAGCCATCGCACCGGCATAGTACGTACCAAATGCGGTAACGGCCGTGCCGGCATAGACAAGGGTTCGCTGTAGAGTTTCGGTGTTCTGCGAAAGCCAGCGGATACCATCGGCCACGGAGATGATCACGCCAGCGACAGCCGAAGAGGCGCCCGTCATCTGATCCATGGTCCCGATCAGCGCCGTAAAGTTCGTCCCTATCCGCACGAAGGCGTCGGAAATTGTAGCCGGCATTTCTCCGGCACGCTCGCGCACGTCATTGAGCGGCTTTATAATTGCGTCGGCGATTACCTGACCGGTGATCTTGCCTTGAGATGCCAGCCCGCGAAGGCCATTGACTGTCGTTCCAAGCTCCTTCGCGAGGGCTTGGGCAACCTCGCCGCCGTTGGCAAGAATGGTTTCGAGCCCGTCAGCCTGTAGCTTGCCGACAGCCATCGCCTTCGACAATGCGTTCTGGACTGAAGCTGCTCGCTCGCCGCGCGTGGCCGTCAACACCAGCATGTGGTTGAGCGATTCCGTGAAGTCTGCGGCTTCCTGCGCGCTCTTCCCGAGATCCCCCAGTACAGTGACGTTACGGCTGTAGGTCTCGACTGTCTGGGAAAGGGGCGAATATGACGCGTTCGCTACATCCACCATGCGTTGCATGAGCGCCGGCGCTGCTTCCATATTCTTCACCGCGGCGCCGACGCGAGATTGCATGTCGGACCAAGCATCGGCGATGCTCGCCAAAGCACCGACGCTGAAGGCCGCAAAGAACCCACCTATCGCGACGGATGCCAGACGGACGAGCGCGCCAGAGACGCCATTAACACCGGTGGCAATTCGAGCGAACGCGCCTTGAGATTTATTGGCGGCATCTCCGACCTTATTGGTGGCTGATGCTGCCTTACCTGCCTCACCGGCCAGCTTGCCTTTGGCGTCACTGGCCTTTTTGGACGACTTTGAAAGATTGTCATTAGCGACATCGGCTTTGGTCGCAGCTTCGGTGAAGTCCTTTAGCCGATCAGTGGCCTGCGGAACACTATCGCTCGACACCTTCAGGCCAAGAGCGGCGACTTCTGTTGTCATCGTCTCACCTCATCCTCGCCCTAAAGGCATCTCGTGCGGGGTTGTCGCTATCCGGCAGATCAACGTCAGAGCTGATCGCCTTCATGAAAGCCTTGTCCATTTCGCGGATACAGTGACGGAATCGGGAAGCCTCTTCGGGTTCCCATCCTGCGGTGTATCGATCAATAGATGAGGAAGGCACCGGCCCTGTGGCAAACCCGATCTGCCTGTCTGTGGAGAGTTCCCAGAACGCAGACAGCCAAGCATCAGCACCAGGGAGTAAATCGGGCGGCCATAGTTCATCGGGGATAGGTTTCCCCCTCGCCTCAAGCCGCCGTCTGCGCTGCTCGTTTTCTTCGCCGTCTGCTACTTCCCAGCGGACGGCTTCTGCAAGTTTTTTGCCAGATCCTCGGTGCTCTCGGCATTGCCGTTGTCGACGACACCCGCCGCCCACGTCACCGCATCGGCAAAGGAGCGATAGTCAGGGTTCGTCAGCCATTCTTCGGCAAGCGCCGCCTCGTAAGCCACAGGCTTGCCGCCGTCCGTCAGCCCATCCCATTCAAGCAGAACGCCTTTGTGAAGCACTTCGGCGAAGACGCGCAGGTTTGCGGCAACGGTGAGCGAACCGTCGCGCTCGCGCTGATCCTTCGGCACCTGGCGCTCGAGACGGGAGCGAAGGGCGATCACCTGCGGCGAGGTCAAGCCCCGCACGCGCAACCTCATGTCGCCCATACCCGGGATTTCACCGACCCACTGACCACCAGCGATAGCCGAGGCGTCTTTCTTGAGAGATGCAATATCCATAGTCTGTTCCTTCGGTTCTCGGTTCATTCGGTGAAGTGTGGCGACGGGCGAACCGGACCCGCCGCCACTATCGGCCGTTCAATCAGACGGTGATAAACGGCGCGATGGGCTGGATCGGTAGATTGAGGAGGCGCGTTGCCGACGCATCGCCGCCGGTCTTGGTGCCATACATCGCGAAGCCGAACAGCAGGTCCGTCTCGCCCTGCTCGGGGGCGAGAGCAGTATGAACACCGCTCCCGGCCGTCGTGGTGTCGATTGCCGTTCCGCCGGCTGTGGCTGCAACAGAGAACGAGTTCGTGGTGGACGCGACCACGTAGTAGAGCGTTCCCGCTACCAGGGGAGCAGGGAGAGCACCGGTCGTGCTGAAAACGATGGGATCACCATCGGACAAGCCGTGATCGTTCCACGTAACCACGCCGGGCTCAGCATTGGAAATTGTGACTTCGCTTTCCTCGCCGCAGTCCGCGCCCCAATCGATCCTGAAGGCGTAGGGCTTGCACGACTTCTGGGCCAAGGCGAACGCGATCTGGCCGGGATCAGCAAGATCGGGAGCGAAAGTATTCGTCATTATCGGGAAAGAAATCAGACCCTTGGCGTAAATGGTCGTGTTTTCCGAAATCAAGGTCTGCGTGATCGTTGCCTGCTCGGACCCGAGGTCGCCGGTCTGCGCCCACTGGCCGATTTCAGTCCACGTCTGGCCGGCGAAGTCAGCCGGGCGTACGCTCGTCTTGTAGGGCACGCGCTGCCCGATGTAGATTTTGGCACCTGCGACTTTTGTCAAGCCTGCCATTTGCTTTCTCCATGTGAAAAAGCCCGCTCAGGGGCGGGCAGTTAACCGGTCAGGCCGGATTTGTGTGCAACTTTACTGCTTCCCGGGCTTGGGCTTGGGTTTGTCCTTCCCCGCCATTTCAGCCGCGCCAGTCTTTTCCTGGACGCCGACAATCTCGGCCACACCTAGGGCGACGTGGCCCAATGCTTCACTGAATTTCGCATTCAACAAGGCTTCCCGCGCCATCTTGCGACGCGCTTCACAGTCTGTGCACATGGTCTTCCCCTATGCGAAGCAGGTGTAGGTGATGCGAACCTGAGTGCGTAGATAGGCGTCATCTCGATACGATCCGAGGACGCTAGGTGCGGCGGTCACGCGGACCCTGACTCCTTCAAAATCCATCGGCAGATCGGCCGGGAAGTGTGCCGCAGCCTGACCCGCAATCTCCCTGATCGCGTCCTTGTGTGTTTTGCCGGAGCCAGCACCAACCTTGGTAATCGGCCAGCAGAGGGTCAGCAGCAGCAGGCCGGGTCGCTCGTGCGGATCATCGGACCCGATGAAGTGCCGCACCGTCCGGTTCGGCTCGTGATGGCATTCGATATAGGACGCAGGCTGGCCGCCAGCCGTCGGCAGTGATACGGGCTCGCCATCTGTCCAGATCTTCGGATAGGCTGGCAGGCAGGTTGCCACGCGCGCCTGTATGGCTTGGCTGATCTTTGTCTCAATCGTGGGCGTGGTCATAACAGGCCGAACCTCTTCCCAACTTCGGCAGCCTTTGCGGCAACGATTTGGGGCCACCGCTGCGCCACCAGATCAACCCATGGGCGCGGCGCGCGACCGTTCGATCCCGAGTGCACGAAAAATCCGTAGGCGGCCGTGTAGCCCAAAAAGACCGTATCCCCGAGTTCCGCCCCTGCGATGACAAGGATCACGCTGCCCATGTCAGGGTTGACCGCCGCGCCCGGATTGTCACGGATCAGGCGGGGCATTGCCTCAGTTGATGCCACGAGCGAGGCCCGAAGAAAGCCGGTGCGCCGGTAATTCGGCGTCTCCGGCGTGTCGTAGACCATCTCCGTGATCTGGTCATTGAGTTGCTTGACCAGTTCCTGCGCGGATTCCTTGAAGATGGCTTCCACCGCTTCCGGTATCTTGTCCGCCCATGCACCGATCTGGGCAGCGAAAGTCTGCTTAGCCACCAGTGCGCTCCCGATACCGGCGAAGCGCTTGCCCGGTGAAGTCGATCCGATATTCAGGCATAGGGCACTTGCAGTTCACGCGATGGCTTGCAGGCAGGGCCGGGTCATGCGGGCCGGTGCATTGGATGCCATCCGGCAGCGTGAACGGCCGATCGAAAGGAACAGTCACACCCACCATTTCAAGATGCATCTGACGAGGCTCGCGGCTGATCGTGCGGCCCCAGGTCTTTGTCACGTCTCCAGCTTCAAGCTTGCCGGCGTCAATCTGCTGCTGGAAAGCGTCGTGCTTTGCCTTCGCCAGCGCTGTGTTCATTTCGACAATGGCAATAGCCTCGCCACGCTTCCTGAGGGCAATGTTGCTGTAGAGCCGTGCAACGCGCTCGGCTTCTTCTGGCGCAAGCGCCCTGCCCTCGCGAATGGCCTTCAGTACCGTCCGGTCGAGCCGCTTGTCGCGGTTGGCGAAGGTAAGATACTGGCGCATGTATTCGGCATCGCCCCCACGCATGGCGCGCTGGATACGGGCGACAGTTTCCATCTGCGGCCGCGACAGGCCGATGAGACCTCCTTCGCGGCGTCCGGTAGCCCTGTTCACCCGGCCGGCGATCATGCGCCCAGCGTCATACGGGCTTTGACCGCGTGCCAAGTTCTCGGTCAGCACATCACGGATGCCGTCTCGCGCCTCAGTCGTGATGGCTGTGACGAGGCTCGCAGCGTGCTGACGCATGGCCTGCTCGGCCGGCAGATTGCGTACGCCCCACGAAAACACGATCCTGTTTCCCGCCGGGTCACGAAGCGCCGGCATGCTGTCTACCGTCGCGATACCTCCCGAATGGTAGGCTTGGATCAGCGACTGCTCGAACTTCGCCAAAACGCCGTCTTCTATGCCCAGATCAGCGACCGCGCCGGCCACGTCACCGCGTTCTAGCCGCTCGACAATGCGCTTCAGGACGATGTTGGACCGGATGCGATCAATTGCCTCGACCCACGCGGCCCTGATCTGTGGCTGCCAATCAGCAGCGATTTGTTCCAGCAACTCGCGAGGCGTCAATCTGCGTAACATAGCGTCCTAACGCCCCCTCTCTGGAACTTGCTCGAAAGCTTGACGTTGATGGGCTCATGGAGAACCCAATATGAACGATGTGACTGCTGTTCCGACCCTCGACCTCGATCGCTATCTCGGCCGCTGGTACGAGATTTGCCGCCTTCCCCTCAAATACGAGGATGAAACCGCCACCGACATCACCGCGACCTATTCTCTCAACGAGAACGGGAAAGTCAGGGTTGATAACCGGTGTTTCAACGCCGAAAACGAACCGACACAAGCGCTGGGCGAAGCGTCACCGGTGGATGATACGAACGCAAAGCTCAAAGTATCTTTCTTGCCCAAGGGCTTGCGATGGATTCCGTTCACCGAAGGCGACTATTGGGTTCTGAAAATCGATCCAGACTATCAGGTCAGCCTCGTCGGGACGCCTGATCGAAAGTTCCTTTGGGTTCTTGCCCGTTCACCGGACCTTCCTCAATCAACCCGTGACGAATATCTCGATGAAGCTCGCCGCCAAGGTTTTGACCTGTCGCAGCTGATCGCTCCGAAACATACCGGGCGCGAAGTCACAAATTCGATGCTGGAGGCGCACTGATTTAGCGCTTCGCCCTCACCTCAAGCGTGGCGCGGGCCGGGTCTTCGGCAATGTCCAGAATGGTGTAGGTCGCGCCCCTTGCCGTGATCGTGTCCGTCAGATCGGGCCGGAACGGCATGCCCTGCTGGATGATGACGATTTTCACGTCGCCGACATTCACAACGCCGGCCGCGATCAACCGCGCATCGTATGTGTCGATGAAGCCCTGAAACTCATGCTCGACAACCGTGATTGGAGCCAGCCACTCCTGCCACGAAGGCCAATCGTCCGGCGGCGGCTCCTGATGCAGGCGCGGGATCGTCATGTCGTAGGGGATATCCGCTGCGACGAGTGCGTCGCCGATAATCTCGGCCAGTTCACCTTCGAGAAGCGACATCGGTCAAACCCTCAGAAGATCGATCGAGCCGCCGGACAGCGCCGTGATATAGGGCGCAAGGCGTTTATCAATCGCTGTGAACGTGTCATAGCCCGGAGCGCCGTCCATATACTCGACGCGAGCGGAGCCGGCCCCAACCGCTTTGATTTTTCCGCCCCGTTTCAAATCCTTCTCTAGCGATCCGGGCGACACGAGTTCGCGCCGCGCGCCCTCGATGATGGCGAATTTCACCCCCTCCGGTGCGTCATCGTTCTCCCAGTCATCCTTCCAGCGGCCATTGTACTCTCCTGCAATGTAGTCCTGCGAACGACGGATCGCTGCGGCCTTCACCGTATCCGAGCCGGTCCAGTTCGACCATCCGCGCGCCTCGGCATAGGCGCTGGCCTCGGCTGGTGTTACAGCGGCTTCGGTGTATGACAGCATGAATCGCCCCCTGTCGAAATTCAAAGGCCAATGACCCGGATAAACTGCATTCCAGTGAGCGAACTTAGTGGACCGCATCTTGTTGCTGAGTACCGAGAACTTCCGCGCGTGTTTGCGTTGGTGCGCGCTGCTATCGCGCGAGGCGAAAGGCCGGATGACCCACGAAATCCGCAGGAATATCGCCTTGGTGCGGGCCATGTCCGGTTCTTCTATTGCCGGTTGGGTTATCTCGCACGGCGACAGGTCTCACTGGTTCAGGAGATGCGAGCGAGAGGCTACCAGCCTCAATATGACAACCCCTTGGCTCTACTGGACGGTCTGCCGTCCGAATGGTGCCAAGACTGGACCCCAACACCGCAAGCAATTGCTTTAAACAGAGCTAGAATTGCTGAGAGAAGGAGGGAGCAGCAGACGCTATAGCGTTCAACTCGTTATATTTCGCCACCAGCGTTTCGTACTTGGCTGCCGGGTGTGGGGCTTTGCCCGTTTCCTGCTCGATGATCTTGCGCAGTTCATGCTCGGAGAGCTGATCGCCGCTGTCCGTGCCGAGGTCGATCTTGCCTTCCTCATTCTCCAGCTTGGCAACATCTGCTGGCGCAAACCGTGCATCGATGATCTTGTAACCCTTGGCGTTCAATTCGCGCTTGCGCTCCAGCGAAACCGGGTGCGGCTCATAGGCGATCTTCGTCAGTTTGACCTTGCTCATTCTGGCGCTCTCCAGAGTTGGGGCCGGCACATCGGCATCAGTCGAGCCGGTCGCCAGCCATTCGGTTGTCGGAAGCCCGAAGAAATGCGCAGTCCAACCGCTCATCGAACGTATGCGGGCACGGTATTCAGGCCGAAGCGCTTCCCAGACCGCGCGATACCCGCCTGCGGCTTCCCACTGGACGGCATCGAAGTAATGCGAGCTGCGAACCAGGGGAATGCCCGCAAGCACCGCGCTGTCGGCTCCCATATCGATCAGCGCCGCTTTGGCCGTGAATAGCCCGGACGACCCACTGTCACCCTGCCCCGGAAACCGGAACTCGACCAATTCGGTCCATTCAGGCGGATAGTCGCCGTGAACGAGATAGCGCGCAGCATCAGGATGCCCGTTTGCGCGTCGCTGGTCGCGCCAGCGAGTGATATGTTCCGGATGCAGCGTAACCCACGCGTCCAGCCTGCCGGGCCAGATCGTGCCCACGTCATTGCAGGCGACGACGAAATCGAAATCGGCCATTGCCAGCGCGGCGGTCCATTCATCTTGAACGCCAGCCGCGCCGCCAAGGCAGAGTGCAGTTTTGCCCCTATTGGATCGCCGGGCGGAAGAATTCGCCGTGATTGCGCTTAGCGTAGTCGTCTCTCGCCCGCGCTGCTTCTTCTGCTGTATCGAATAGGCCAAGGTTCACCCTCTTTCCATTCGCCCGCACGCGCGCCAACCACTTCCCTGATCGGCGGTCAAAGTTCACCCCAACGAAACCGCTGGTGTTACTCCCCTTGAGGCCGGTGTTGGCATTGTTCTGCATCGGGCTCGCCAGCCGAAGGTTCGCGAACCTGTTGTCTCGCTTATCGAGATTGACGTGATCGATGTGCTGTTTCGGCCATTCGCCGGTCATGTAGAACCAAGCGAGCCGATGCGCGTAGTAGCGATGTCCGAATACGCTTACTCGCCAATATCCGTTGTAACCGAAGCCGCCAGCATCGCTGCCAGCTACGCGCCTGTGTGAATTCGTTACCAGCCACCGGAACTCGCCAGTGACAGGGTTATATTCCAGAGCTTCTTTGAGCTTGGATTGCGTGAGATCACGCGGCGAGATAATCTCGCATTTAGCCATCTCTACCTCCTTACAGGTGGGGCTTGGTCAGAGCCGCCAAAGGTCTGCAAACCGATGGCGGCTCGTTGATTCTAAGAGGTTTCAGCCTTTACGCAAGGCCAACTGCCATGACCCCTGCGGTATGTTTGATATCGCTGGCGATTTTATCCCAGTTGCTTCCGGTCGCCAGTTCGACGTCCGTGGGGGATTTGCCGCCATTTCCTTCATCCCATGTGAAGCCCTTGAGGCCCAGACCGAAGCTGTAATCCAGCTGCAGCGTGGTCTCGATGCGCTCCTTGCCGTTCGACGTCTCGATGTTCGAGATAATGTCGCGGCTGTCGGTGACAGTCGCAGCACCCGCAACAAGCGAAAGAACGCGGCGCTTTGCCGGCGTGGCGGGCGACACAACCGGCGCGGTGTAGAGCGCTGGGGCGTCGGTCACCACTGCAACACGGCCCAGAATGTCGACAACGCGGACGTTGCCAGCCTGGAACAGCGTGCTGGTGTTGGTGAGGTTGAGGCCGATGAAGTTGTGATAGGCCGCGCCATCCATCACCTGCGCAACGATCAGGCTGGAATGATCGCCGAACTTGGCATGGCTTTCATTCACCGCCAGATAATCGACCTTCTTGGCACCGGAGCCGGTCGAGACATCGACCGTGGTTGCCGTGCTCTGATTGCCGATCGCTGCCACAAGGGCCGCAACCGCCGTGTTGAGTTGGTCCTGAAGCAGCGCCTCGGCGAAATTGCGCGATGCAACTTCGACGCCCTCGGCGGTCGGCTTGTTGAGCCAAGTCATCTGCGACGGCTCATAACGAACCGGCCCAAAGCCACCCGCAACCTTCACCGAAGAATGCTTGAGTTGCGTCAGGTCGGTCGGGCTGGCTGCCGCATTGGATGCGTAGCGGTCAACGCGGCGACGTGCCGAGTGGATGGCGGCGTAGAACGATTCCTGAAGGAAGTCGCCCTCAAAGCCTTCCGTGGTCAGGCGGATTGCACCGCCGGAAGCACCGTTGAACTTGTCAACGAGTTGCGCCAGCGTCTCGATGGTCGCGGGCATGAAGTACTTATTGAAAACAGTCATCTGGGAAAGCGACATGATGATCTCCTTTGCGTCGCGGATTGATGATGGGCACTGCCCGAATGCCCGTCAGTTCTCGCGTGACGGGAGAAGTTGCCGCGCCACTGGCGAGGCGGGAGAGAAGGCCCTTAGTTTTGGGCCAACTCCGGGAACTTGCTGGCGATGGCCTTCGTCCGTGCGGTCTTGTCGCCGCCGAAATCGCCACCTTGTGTCTTGATGCCGCCGCGGTTGCCGTTGTTGCCCTCGCCGCCGGGGCCGGTCGCCTTGCCGAGATAGGCCTTGCCTTTGCCGCCAGCCCATTCCTTGACGAAATCGGTCACTGGCACATCGCCGAGGTCCGTTTCGACAAGGGCAGCGCGACCGCCGTCATCAGCTTTCTGGACCTTCACGTTTCCGCGAAGGCTAGCGAGAGCGCCATCAAGCAGATCGGGGTTCACGCCCACGTCGAGCAATGCGTCCTTGAGGCCACCATCGATCAGCGTGCGATCGATATAGCCGTCGCGCTCGCCGATCAGAGCATCCTTCTCGGCCAGGTCTTTCGCATGCTTCGCCTTCAGCGCCTCGACAGCGCGGGCGTGCTGGTCTTTGAGCGCCTGGACGGCTTCATCGGGCTTTCCGCCTTCACCAGCCTTCAGGCGCGTCCATTCGTCAGGATCGAAGTCGTCGGGCAGGTTCTCGACCTTGCCCTCCAGTTCCGTCACCTTGGCGGCGAGCGTTTCCTTGTCCTTGTTGACCTTGTTCAGCGTGCTTTTCAGCGACACTGCGCCGTAGTGCTTGCCGAAGTCCTCAAGAGCGAGGTGAAACCCACCGTCACGCTCGGTGTAATGGTCGCGAAGGGCCTCATCGACACTGTCGAGGCTTTCTACGAATGCTTTGAGAGCCACTGGCTTTCTCCTTTGCTGGAACCGGCACTGCCGGCATGAAAAACCCGCCTCAGTGGGCGGGCAGTGAAATCGTTATTCCTGTTCGTTTGGCTGCCGGTTAGGCAGTATGACTGAGGTCAGATCGTCTTCGCGCTCCACCTCGTCCTTGTCGATCAGCTCAAGCTCTTCTTCAGGGGTTCGGTCCTCGGGGATGATGCCGCCCTTCTGAAGGCGCTCAAAGGCTGTCTTCCAACTATAACTGCCCGCTTGCCACCCACGAACGACAGCGTCGATTTCCTGTCCGCTCAAGGTGTGATCGAAGAAATCGAGGTTCGGCGTAACCTTCACTTTCTCGGGATCAGCGCCGATCCATGTCGCGACATTCTTCAGCGCCTTTTCCAGCCCGGCGGCCGAGGTCATGGCAATGCCCTTGAGCGTGGCGTGCTGGCTATCGAGGCGAACGCGCTTGGCTTCCCCACTTTCCTGCGCCCTGCCCTCATCGGCGAGCATCTGAGCGCCGAACATGACCGCCCGGTCGTAGTTCTTCTGGATCACATCCTCTTGCTTCTGAATGCCAGGGCCGTTGAATTCCAGAAACTTGCCGTCACCACCCTGTGGCAGCACCCAAAGTGTTGATGCGCCGATGCCCTGCGGAACCTTTCCGTCCTTGATCGCCTGTGCCGGATCGTCATAGCCCGAAACCATCGGCGTCGGCTCGGCCGTCATATGCAGCGACGTGGTGAGATCGGCGTCCATCCGGTAAATTCGGACGGCCAACTTGGCGAGGCCATAGAGCGGCACATCATCCGGCGAAGGCGTCAGGTCTGCCGTGCTGATGAAAACGAAAGGTAGGAACGTCAGCGGTCGGCGCTTGCGATCCGCGGCCTCAACCACCTCGCCCGCTTCCCAGCCCTTTTCATCCTTCGTCCAGACCCGAGCGCCATAGCGCCCATTCTCGACAAAGCACTCACGGTAGCGCTCGACAGAATCCCACTCATTCGTTTCGCGATCACGAACATAGCCGCTTTCGTCCAGCACCACGAAATCAGCAACGTTATTATCGTCCTGGTCCCAGTTGATGATGCTTTCGGCAACGTAGCCCGCAAGGTACGGGGAGCCATCAAGCCCAATGCCGGGTAGCACGCCGTAGCGGCCGGTCAGCATAACTTCCGTGGCAATCCGCCTGTGCAATGCCTCCAGCGTCAGGCCGTCCCTCGTGGCCTTCTCGCGCAGCGGCTCAAGCTCGCCCGGCAGTTCGATCACCGCTGCTTTGTCGAGCATCGTGCCGACCGCACCGCGAACCGTAAGGGCGACAAGGTCAGGGAACTCAGCTCGTAGTTTATAGGCATCGTAGGCCTTAGCCGCCCGGGCCGGGTCTTTCAGCGCCAGCGCCTCAATTCCGGTCTTTGTTGGCAGATAGGCTTCCGCCCTGCTCTTGATCTGGTCTTCGCCGTCAAAGGAATCCCTCATCAGCGTCCATGACGGGAGAAATTCGTCATACAGGGGATGGTGCACTGCGATGTCGAAAGCCATCAATAAAAACCCCTGAACTCGGCGGAGGCTGCCGGCCCACTTCGGACGATGTTCACGTTGTCCGCCGCGATCACCGCGTCAGCCAGGTTGTGCGACTTCACACCCAAATCCTTCTTGAGCTTGACCTTCGGCACGACGCGCTTCTTTCCCTCGCTTTCGACCCACCACGGGACGCACAGTTCGGTGAACAGCGCATCGAGCTTTTCCTTTCCCATGGCAGACGAGAACGACAGAACGTCTTCGGGCTTGATCGACTGCCCGCGCGTGACGGCGTTGAAGGTCAGCATGGCGCGGCGGGCAGTATTAGCCCATGCCTGCGCCTTGAGGTTCAGATACTCGTCCTTGTTGAGCGGGCTATTACTGTTCTGCGGATCGCTCGGCTTGTCAGCATCCATGACAGCGCCACCAGCATGGAACGCGAAGTGCTCGACCTTTGCGGCGCTGGCTTGGTTTTGTTCATCGATGTAGCCGCCGACGAATGCCCCGATACCGATGGTATCGTAGGAGACCGTGGCGTTGAGAAGTTTAGCCTTCGCCCAAACCCGCTTTGCGTTCTGGACCAGTTCATCCTTACCAGACGACCAATCCTCGGCATCCACGAAGACGCCTTCGATCTTGTCTGCCGTGGCTGACTTATCTTCGCCGTCATCGGCCGGGTCAAAGCCGATGATGTTCCGACCGGTCAGGTCGATCTTCAACAGCTTGTGCGCGTCAACGCAAGCATCCAGCCAGCGGCGCTTGAAGATGGAAAGCTCGCCCTCGCCCAGCGGCACACCGCCGTAAACGTGCTCGAATTTCTCCGGATTGCTTTCCTGCATTGCAGCGATGTCGCGCAGCGCCTTCTGCGACAGGAACGGGTTTTCTGTGTAGTCGATCTTCCGCACCACCGTATGCGGCGGCGTGTTGACGACGAAATGCTTCCAGACGTAATCGGTGACCAGCTTCGGGTTGAACAGCAGGATCGCCAGGCTGTCTTCCTTGCGGATCGTCGGGCCGATGACAGTCCATTGATCCTCAGTAAGCTTTTCGGCTTCTTCGACCCAGAGAATGTCAACGTCGGACGTTCCCTTGATGTCTTCAAGGTTCCGCTCGATTCCGTAGAAAATGAACTCCGAACCAGTCGCCCTATGGATGATCGTCGTCTTTTGAACGTCGAACGCGGCTTGCAGGCCCAGGTGAGCAACCGCCCATTTCAGTTCGGTGTAGACCGATTCCTGAATGCGGTTCTGGAAGCGCCGGATGCACAGAACCCGCATTCTGACGCCGACATGATCGACCAGGCGCACCAGCTGGCAGGCTGTGTCTCGCGTCTTTGAACTTGAGCGCCCGCCATGCAGAACGGCAATATCCGCATTGCCAAGAAAGACCTGTTCCCAAAAATCGAATAGCGCCGGATTTGTGAGGTGCGTTGTGGCGTCTAGCTCTTTTCGCTTCGCAGCACCTGCCGCCATGTCTTGTCTTCCGCCTGCTCCCATCCGCCCGGCTCGCTAACCTCAGTCTTTGCCGGCGCATGCGAGCCCTGCATCTTGTTCGCTTCGGAAATGGCAGAGACGGCCACACGCGGGTCTGTCATCGCAGTGCGCTCAACGATCTCTGAAAGCGTCTTGAGCCTGTCAGCAGCCGTCCATTGGGCCTTGGCAGCCGCCCCAGCCTGCAACTCAGCAACCCTGTCTGAAATGCTTTGATTTGCTTTAAGCGTAGCCGCGTTCCCACGGTTCGGCTTATACCCCGCTTCCTGATAAGCCTCATCTGCCGTCTTGCCTTTGGCGAGAGCCTGCGCGAACTTCTCATGCCGGGCATTTTTCAAAACTGGCATGGGCTAACCTTGGGAGGGTGGTAATGGATCGCGAACAGCTTTTGGCGCGACGCGCTGGGTATGTGGAAGAGCTGCAAGACGTTGAAGAGTCCCTTGCGTTGCTTGAGAGCGGCACATTCAGCATGCAAGGGAGAAACGGCGATGGCCCTTGGGAAGATCGTACGGGACAGATGCGTGATATGGCCAGGCGTAGCCAGAAGACTTATCAGGATATCATCGCCGACATCGATGAAAGACTGAAGGAACTCGACTGAAGCCCCCGTATCTACCCTCCACCGAGGATACAGAGAGAAGCATCTGAGGACGGTATGATAGACCAACTACAGAACTGGTACACCTGCGAGATTTCGGCCGGCGTCGATATCAATCTCCCGGGAATCTATGAGTGGAGGATCGAAGGAGTTGGCAGTTACATTGGCCGCTATACCCGCAGTTCGCGACCGTTCAAGGAATACGAGCGGAATGTCCTCAAGCTGATGAACGGCAAACCTTATCGCCCCGCGAAGCCCGATAAGTTTCGGGCTATCCACCGCGCCCTCTTCGCTGCTCACCTGGAGCGCCGCCAAATCACTTTGATCATTCTCGAGAACTGCTCACCAAGCGAACTGAACGACCGGGAAGCGGTTCATATCAGAGATCGAGGAGTCTTGAACGGACCTGCCACACGGAGGCTAAGCAGCCGGACCTAAGCCCGGCTCTCGTTTTGGGTGGGCGGGAGCGTTACGCCGCTCGGATGTCGGGGTCGATGTGCTCGTAGGCGGCGACGGCGACGGGCGTACTGGCAACGTTCATGCTCGACGGTTCGATCGAACTTCGGCCGGCGGCGCGGGCCATGGTGGCAGCCGGGGCTTCGCAGGTCAGCGCGGCGTGATCATCATGGACCTGGATAATGGCCGGCGTTTCGGTCGATGCCTTGACGGCTTCGTAGATGCCTGGGTCGGTGGGCGTGACCGCGACGGCCGGTATGATAGAGGCGATGGCCATTGCCGCAAGGGCGATGCCAGCGACGATCAGACTTCGGATCATGCGCATACTATTTCCTTTCTGCTGGGGTGGAGGCGAAAATAGTGGTTGACGGCGCACATGAAATGTCCTAATTATAGGACATGAACGGAAGGGAAAAGTCCCGCCGATCTGGGCAAGGAGGCCCGAACATCATGGCTCACATCATCTCTGCGCAGGAATACCGCAACGAAGCCACTGTCGCTGAAAAGCTTGCTGCGGCTGACTTCACGGTATTCCTCTCCCCCGTCTTTGAGATTGGCGGCGAAGAATATCAGGTCGTTGTTGATGGCCACCACTCTTATGAGGCAGCTGTTCAGGCCGGTGTTGAACCGGAATTCGAAGTCCAGTCAGCCCGCGACAATGACACGATCGCCCTTCTCGACCAGGGACGCATCGAAGACTTCCTCGAACTTCACCTTATCGATGGCGAATATCGCCACATCGCAACCGGAAAGGCTGTCTGGTAATGAGCGACCTTCTGAAACGTACCGGCGAGGCCCTCTATGGTCCTCAATGGCAATCGGCCATTGCCCGCGATCTCGATGTCTCGGACCGGCATGTTCGCCGCATGGCGGCTGGTGAACAGCCGCTGAAACCTGGCATGGCTCTCGATCTCTGGCGAATTGCACTCGAGAGGACTGCAACGCTGGAAGACCTTGCGGACGAGTTGAAGCGGGCGTCGACGCCCTGATGCCACACAAGGACCGTGAGCAACGGCTCGCATATTTGCGGGCATGGAAACTCAAGAATCGGCCGTCGCCCGAACCTGAAGCGCAGCCTGACGCCTCTCTTCCTCCGAGGGGCGTCGTTGTTTTTTCCGCAGACGGAACGCAGGTGCAATGCCATTCCTGCGGCGAATGGTTCGGGAACCTGAACATGCACTTCCGCACGCACGGCCTGGATGCTCGCTCGTACAAGGGACTGTATGGCCTCCCGCGTACGCGGTCACTTTGGCCGCCAGCGATGAAGGACAAACAGCGTGAAGCCGCGCTAGACCGCGACCAGGGCGCGATCGGCCGGGAGAATATCCGCCCCACCACCGGCCGACCAGCGGGTCAAGAAAGTCGCCTCGGGGTTAGGTTGGAGGCAAGCGAAGCACGAAAAGGCGTCAACACCAGAGCAGGGCAGAAAACGAAACGACCCTTTCCCTAGATGAAAGCCCACCGCCGGGCGACAAACTCCGGGGTGGGCTCTCTCTGGCGCTATGGATTTCAGGACGCACCGTAGTCGGCCCCGAAGGGTGGCAGTCTACGCGGGCTTTCCCCTGCCGTTTAACCGACTGGCGTGGCGTTCTTTCGCAGGTTTTCACCACGCTCGGCTGCGATCCGGCGTCCTGAACTGTTACGGCTATGCCGTATGGGGTCGGGAAGGGTCGGGCGCTTTACGCCGTTTCACCGTTTCCAGCGGGAGCGCTGTCGGCAGCACCCCACTCCCATTTCGAGATATCCGACAATCTCGCCTTCCCGATCTCGTTTGCCTTTCGGCGAATTTCTCGAGAAGGAACGGCAGGGAACATTCTCCGTCTGCCTGTACGAACCGGCTACGCGCCGTGCCCGCCTTCCCGATCTGAGAATCAAAAAGGCGACCTGGCCCCAAAGCCACAAATCGCCTTTTCTCATTTCATGCGCAAAGCCGAAGGCTTTGTCAAGCCGCCTCAGCCATCATTTTCCACAAAACGGCCAATCTGTTGAGGGCGAGACGCAAATCTCCGCGCAAACTCTCGACGGGTTGGTTTTCAATCACGATGGCTTCGATCGCCATCATGCCAAAGGGGCCGGATTCGAGAATAGCTGTCCGGGCGGCCTTAAAGTCTGCCTCTATTCTGCCATCCCGCTCAGCCCTACTCTGCTCGAAAGGATCGCTGCCGTCATAGCCACCAGCCTCGTCAAAATCAGTCGCTGACCGCTGCCCAGTTGCACCAAAGACAGCAAGCCATCGTCGATGCAGTTCCTGGTAACGCTCCGCCGCATCCTTGTGCATCTGCGAGAACATGTTGATGTGCGCCTTGTCCGGGCTCTTCTTCATCATGCGAAGCCATTCCTGATGCCATCGCTCAATGACCGATCCGTACTCGGGAAGGCGAGCCTCCGAAACTGTGATGCCGGGGTTATCTCTTCGCCGCTTCCAGGTTGCCGCCTCAAGCTCAAGCCGCTCCGTCAATCTGAGGCTTTCTTTCGATCTCGACTTCTGCCCGCTTGGGGTCCGCATTGCCCCAGCATCTCTCTTACGTCCTGCTTTTGCTCTTGCCATTGTGCTGTTCCTCGTGTTCCGCCGTTCAGGAGTTTGCCGCGCCGATGAGCGCGAATACCGCGAGAGCCCAAAAGAAAATCCCGCTATGGCTCTCATCGTTCTTGGAGAAATATGCTGCGGCTACTGCCGCAAGACCGATGAGGCCGCATGCCGTTGCACCACTCATCCCGCCACCTCGTTAAGGGCGGCGTCGATCATGGCTTGCCAGGCTGGTTCGGCGTACCGATTGAAGTTGTGGTCCCTGCCCACTTCTGACATCACCTCTGTCGGTTCCCGCATGGCCTCTATGGCGGCGCTGGCGTCGGTCAGATACGGCTCCTGATGCGACCTAGGCAGCCGGGACCATGGCTTGCATCCATGCCCGTTGCGGCGCTCGTAAATCTTGCGTGCAGCCTTCTCCACCATCTTCATTCGATCCATCCTTTCCTGAGAGCTAGGGCGACCAACCCGTAACGAGTGCTCGCACCGGTGGCCTGATAAGCTCGGTCAATACGACGCTGTATCGCCCGACTGCTGATGCCGATGATCTCCTCAATCTCCATCCCGGTCTTACCGAGGGATAGCCAATGGACGATTTCCTTCTGTTGGGCGGTCAGCGGGCAGGTCATGGCTGGCCGCTCAATCTTGCCGTATGACGGCGCACGCCATGGAGAGCCGTCGTATGATCGCGCCCGCCAAAGAGCCGGCCTAGCTCGGGAAGCGAGATCGATGGCTTCACGTGGGTCTTGATCTCCCACATGAGCATGTGCCGAGCGCGAGCAATTTCATCCGTCTTTCGCGGCCCGATCATCTCTTCGTAGGAGAGGCCAAGCTCATCGCATCTGGACACGATGTAGTTTTTGAGCGGTGATCCCGCCGACGCCTTCCATCGCTGCCATGCTTTCACGTGGGCGTCGTATTCTCGGTAACGGGCTGGCTTCAACGTCGAGCGTATTTCTGGAGCCGAGGCAATCCGTGGGCGCACGGACGGCGAGAGAAGCCGACGGCGGACAGCGGCCGCATTCGCGACAATCTCCGCTCCGCTCTTGAAATCTTTCGCGCTGAACTGGAGGTTCATGCCGCGCTCCTATGCCCTTCGCGCCGCGGTGACACTGGCGATAATGTCGGCCGCTCTGCGCTTCTTGACTTGCGACACGATCTGCCTTTCAGCCATGACCTTCGCACTTTCCTCAATGCCTCTCCGGCGATCTGCGGCCATGCGGCGAAGCTCCATCTTCGGCAACGCCTCCTGACGAGCCAAGCGAGCGAGTGCCGCAGGGAGCGGGATGAAATCCGGATTGAGATCAGTGTATTCGCCACGCTTGATCTTCGAGAAAGCGGCCCGAAGCCCGAAGGTCGGAACGCCCTTAAGCACGATCCGATATTCCTCGACCGGATCGGCGGCCTTGATCGAGGCCGGGAAGAGCATGCCGCCATCCATCAGCCAGGCGATCGCCTTGGCGATGTCGTCAGGCCCTGCCGGAGAAAGCTGCTCAGTGAGGGCGGAAATCTCCTGATCCAAGGTCGAGAGTTGTGCCGGTAAATTGGTCATCGGTATCTCCGGTCTCGCGTTTCAGTTTTCGGTAAATTTCGTCTTGGTGCTGGCGGAAAGCGGATTGTCTGGGAGGGGCCTGGGATTGCTGGCGGGGACGGTCGTCGTACTTTCCCTCGATCAGCCCATTGAAGCTTTTCGGCTGGCAAAGGAAATCCAGATCGGCGCGCCAGCCTCGATCATTCTCGCCCCGGCAAAACGAGCTTTCCGCCATCTTCCGGCAGGCCTCAGCCCAAACGGGTTCACCGTGCTCCCGAAGTCGAGCCTCGACCTTGCGGCGGCGATCAGCGGTGATCTTCCGAGGCACGGGAAGACCGGCTCTGGAAGCCTGCTCAGAAAAAACCTCAATCGCCCGATCCGTGGGGGAAGAGCCCCCTTTAGGGGGCGAAGGGGGTATGGATTGAAGGGGTTTAGGAGAAGGGGGTGTGGGGGAAGAACCTTCAGGGGAAGAAAGGCCGTCGGTAGCGTCTGAAACGTCTTGATCCGTCTTATTAAGACGCTTTTCAGACGCCCTCTTCTGATAGTAGCGCGCATTCCGCTCTTGTCTGGCTGTCTTTGCCGGGACCGTCGGCGTGTTCGCAAGCGCTGCGGCAGTCCTCCCGATCAATTCAGGGTCGACGCCAGCGCGCACCATATCGGCGATGAGGGCAGCAACGTCGCTCATGCCGCTAGTTCCTGTTCGGCGGCGCAGATCAGAACGACAACAGCAGGGCCGCCCAGATTATCGGCCCACTTCGCGTTAACCTCTTCCGCCAGGTTGTCGTCGGAGATGACGCCAGCAGCAACCAGCGCGTCGGAGACCGGCTTGATGATGTTGTCGATGTCGCGGGCGCGCTTGGACCGCCAATGGCGCTGGACGGCGATGTACAGGCGGTACGGACCGTCTATGCGTCCCGGTCGCGCCCCGGCAATCTCCCACGCTGTGGCCTTCTTCCAAGCAGCATAGGGCTTGCTCTTCGTGCTGCGGACCTTCTCTCCATCATAGAAGTGCGAGCGCATGGCATTCGCTGATGGCGGCATATTGCTGATGGGGATTCGGATCGCACCTGTCATGCCGCCACCCCGTCGAATTTGGTCGCCTCGTTGCCGAAGCTATGCCAGCCAGCGCGGCTCTCACGTGCAAAAATATCAGCCCGGCGAGCGTGGGGCATGACACGATCGCAGATGGAATAGAACTCGTCCGGCTTGCGGCTATGCTCGCGGGCGATCCCGTCGAAGACTGTCGGCGGGACATAAGACTGACGCGGATTGCCGAGCGTGCCGACGAGAATGATTTCGGCAGTCGTGCGGACGCGATAACCAGTGCCCATGCGGACCTTGCCCGCCGGCGTCGTCTTTCGCCAAGCCATGAAGCTCTTGTAGGTGAAGCCCCACGCCTGAAGAGCCTGGATCGCAAACGGCAAGAGCGGCGCGGTCGCGTACGAATAAACAAGGCTGTTCATGCTCGCGAGCTGACCGATCGGCAACGCCAGTATCTGCTCAGCGGTCATGACATCGTATTGCGCCGACGCCGACTTCTTTGCTCCGGCCTCGCTGTAAAGGTCGAACGGCCACGGGATATCGATGACCATCAGTTCGTAGTGGAGCGGGATAAGCGGGTCGAAGAACCACGTCATGCGCTCGCCCTCCTGTTCTCAAGGACAGCAAGAATGTCCTTCAACCGGGAGACGGTGCGCACTCTAACCGCTATCCGGTGGAGCTTGACGCCGTTGTCGGCACGCTGCATCGAGCCGCGAAGACGGAAGATGTCTTCTTCCTGCTCTTTGATTTCTTCCTTGATGAGGGTGATGTCGTTCATTCGCACGCTCCCCACTGATTGCAGGTCGTGTTGAAATCCGCCTGCATGAGGGCCAGCCCGTCGTACTGAAGACCACCGCGGGAGGTCTTAGACCACTCGACGCGAGCTCGAATTCCTGTTCGGGATAGCGACCAGTCGTAGTCGTCTTTATCCCAACCATTCGACAATGCCGGATCATCCGTCACACTGAAGAAGGTTGAGTTTCCCCGCTTCGAGACGGCGCTTACAAGAGCTTCCCATTCTTCGATCTTATCAACGTGCTCGGGGAACCGATCTGCGATGGAGCGCATCTCGTCTTTCCGACACATGATACAAGGCATGCATCCAACGCGCCCCATGCCGTTGTCGTACAGCGGGTTCCAAGCAACGCCGTGCCGACGGTGGTAGGCGAATACTTCTTGAGTTTTCCAGTCTATCAGGGGGCGGTAGGCATAAGCCGTCCAACTCTCCCCAAGTCGACGCATTGAGGCCGGCAGAGAGAACGGAACTGGGTTGATCCGCTGAAGGCGAGGCAAGCCAGACCGAGCCAAACTTTCTTCGCTTCGGACACCTTGCCACGAGATTAGAGCGCCGCCGCGTTCGAAAATTGGCTTTTGCACCGCATCGAACATCGGAGCAATTTTCAGTTCATCGGTGCAAAATCTGGTCTTTGACGATGGAAACCGCGTTTTCCAAAGGCATAGATCGAGAAACGGATTCCCGGTTGGATGTAGTAACGAAACCGCTCTCTCCACCTTTACGGCCGAAACACCTTCGGTCGGCCAAACCTTCGCGACATATTCGCGCTTCTTAGCGAGCCTTTCGCTGAAGTCAGCCTTGACCCATGTAATTTCAGGACCACCGGTACGGCTAGGGAGTTCGCGCACGAAGTCGTAGGTCCACTCATGCTCATTACCAGTATCGGCAAACACGGCGGTAAACGGCAGCCCACGCTCCAGCGCTCGAAGATAGAGAGCCGTGCTATCCTTGCCACCTGAGACGGATACAACGTGATTGAGACGCCCCACGGTTATTCTCCCTCCCCGATCTCGTCACGGAGTTCCGGCGTCAGAGGCTTCTGCCTCTTCAATCGACGCCGCATCCATTCCAGAAATTGACTTCGGCCTCTCGCCAGCAACAAAATCAGCAAGGCGAACAAGCGCCGAATTGCTTTCGCCATGGCGGGACCGCTCCTCTTCGTACAGCGCGTCGATACGTCCGCCCGCGCGCTGAAATGCCTCAAGTATTGACGCCCAGGTACTGAGCTTCATGTCGGTGATTTCGCGGTGACGAAGACGAAGAAGTGCGGCCGCCGGAGCGCCCCACTTGGTCTCGGCGCGCCCGGCAGCAGCTTCTTGCGTGTCTCCAAGGCCGCGATATTCGCGGCGCAGGAGCCATTCGCTCATAGCCTTTGCATCGTTGACGTACGCGACATTCATTTTGTCTTCCACGACATTAGATTTGTTACGCAAGACACAGTCTCCGTGCTTATTTCGGGATGTTCAGGCCCGAAGGGATACACATGAGACGAACTTCAAATTTCGAGGGAGGCGACGGGACAGATGCCAGGAAACCCGCCGCCTCCGCAGGCCCGCCGCAGGGCGGATTTGTTCCCCTCGCCGTTCCTGTCCGAGCCGTGGTTTTGCGGCTTCGAGGACAGTTCCCGAGGGTGAAAGTAATGAGGGGCGCGGATTGTGAGGAGGGTGAACCGCGCCCCTCTGCCGATCAGACGGAGGAGGAACCGTCCTGACCGATCGGAAGAGCACCTTCCGGCGCTCCGCTGTCTTCTTCGTCGAGCGGCGAGTTCAAGAACTGCCAGACGATGGCGAACGCCGCGAGGCCCAACGAAAACCCAACGATGAAGGCCGCACAGCCAATGGAGAGAGCGATAAGCGGGGTCATGGTGACTTCCTCGGGTGGGTGGAGCGGACGAAAGGATCAGCGCCTCGCACTGCCTCGATTGTCGACTGCGCAGCGGAATCTATCGCGGCGGCTACAGCGTCTTCGGTTTCAGTTTCGGGTCCACGCTTCATTCCGCGGCCTCCAAAGCTTCGGCCAGCCCGAAGGCGGCCATGATCTCGTCGGCACGGTCGGGAAGTTCCTTCGCCAACTCGGCGGCGATCTTCCTTTCCTGCGATGGCGTGAAATTTCGGGAAGCGCGCTGCCAGCCGATCAGGTCGATCAGGACGTCATCGCCCCGATAGTTTGCGACCGGATAGGAGATGCCCAAGTTTCTGGCGATGTTGTAACGAGCCCATCCGTCCACGATCATGTCGCCCATGCGGATGATTGGTGTGGAGACGCCGATAGCGATGACGCTGACTTCCAGAGCGCGGTAGTCCGCATTCGACAGCTCCGGGAAGCAGTGCGCATAGGGCAGCCGCTTCATCGACGTCGGCGGGACGTCTTCGATCATCACGTCGGGCCGGCTAGAGGTGAGCGCGGACGAGCGCTGTTCCACCGTAGCTTCAACACTACGCTCGTCCGCTGCGGCGTCCTTTTCAGGTGCCGCGCACTGGCCGGACGACGACGGTTCGACGCCAATGGCGTCCGCCAGTCCGTCTCTTGCGTTCACTGCAACGATTGCGCCGTCGTCCGATTGGGGAATGGTTGCGGTCTCTCCCGCCGTCACGCCTGCCCTTTCGAGGCCGCCGACGTTCACGCCGTCATGCTGGACGGTCAGAGCTGGGATCGCATCGGGTTGCCCCAATCCCCCAGCCACAGCCTCGGCCTTCTCGGCTTCGACCAAAACGGGCGCTACAGTTGCGTCCGTGAATGCGGTCCTCTCGGATACCGCCTCCGCCGCCTTGCGCGGGGATTCTTCCGCCGTTACCGGCGCTGTTCTGATGTCTTCGTGCTTGGTGACGATGGAAAGGCCGGCGTCGGAGCGGCGGGAATCATCAAGGATTTCGCCGGACTCGGTATCGATGACGCCAGCGCCGTACTTGCGGGCGATGGCATCGGACAGGGCGATGTTTTCGGCATGAGCTTCTTCGGAAATAAGGCCAGCGGCGACAAGCTCGGCGGAGAACGCCTTGTTGTCGTCCATAGCTTCGGAAGTCCGGACGGCGGCGCGAGCCTTGCGATCGACTTGGGCCGTCTGCCTCGGCTCATCATCGAAGAACCCCGGCTGCTCGATCATGCCGAGAGCGGCCATATAGGTTTGCAGGATGCTTTCTTCCTCGAGGCGCTCATTGGCGTCCTTCTTGCGCAGCCGGACGATGGTCCGCATCGCCTTGGTGTCGTAGCCGCGTCCCTTCGCCTCGCCGTAGACGTCCTTGATGTCGTCGCTGATCGAGGCTTTCTCTTCTTCCAAGCGCTCTATCCGCTCGATAAGCTGGCGGAGTTCGGCTCGGGTTACTGCGTGTGCGTCAGACATTGGTTACGCTCCCGGCTTCGTGTTGATGAGATCGAGGTATCGCTTCACTTCACCAGTGAGCCCTTCGAGATCAGTAGAGTTGCTGTACGAGAGCGATCGGTTGATGCGGACGACCGCCTTCAAAGCCGCGATATCGATGTTCGCCACGCGCGCCTCGGCAAAAACGAGGCTCTTCAACCGGTTTTGCTCATCCATTCGCTCTTCGATCGAAACGAGGCGACCGACGAGACTGCGCACATCGGCGTCATGGTTTTTCATTCGCTGAGCGAACTCGGCCGGAGTGTCAAAGTCACGCATCGGCTAAAACCTCTCTTCGAGGTTCTTCCAGCACTGGAAGGCGGAGCGGACCTGATCGTCAGCGATGCTGTGTGCGTCGGCGCTCATGGCTGTGACTCCCGTATGTCGCGGAGGTCGATCGCATGACCAGAAGCTGTCACTCTCATCCGCCGATTGCTGAGATATCGCTCGACCATCCCTGCACGTTCGAGCCTCGACCACGTCGAACGCATCACGGGGGCACGCTCGCCAGCGGCGGTGAGAACTTGGTGCTTATCGAACACGCCATCGGCATTGCGGTTGCAGAGCCACTTGAGAGCGGCCTTCATGGCGTTGGTCAATTCGGGAATGCTGTGTGCGTCGGCGCTCATCTCGTCTCCTCCTTGGAGGGGGCGAAGATGTCGGGGCGGCGGCTGGCCATGAAGCCCTTCACCTGCTCGGCCGTTTCGGGCCAAACCCTCCCACCAGAACGCAACCTCTCAACGAGGCGGCCATTGTTCGCTGCCAGGATGCCAAATCGGTGTTCGCCGATTTTCTCCAGCTCGATGAATTTCTCGATGTCTAAAAGCAGGTCGTTGGTCATGCAGGCGATTTTGCACGCTTTCGCGTGTATGTCAATGCACGCTATAACGTTCGAGCCAACTATCGCTCGGAATGCTAGAAACCCAGCATGATTGAGGGGTGGAAAGACCGGCTAGAAGAGATGTTGAAGGCAGATGGGCGCAGCCTGCGCGCCATTAGCCTGAAGGCCGGAACTGGCCCAAATTTCCTATCTCAGATGTTTAAGGATGGGAAAGATCCCTCATTCCCGAAGCTTGCTTCTGTGCTTGACGTGCTGGGATCGACCGCAACTCTTTATGTGACCTCCGGGATGAAGCTCACCCCGGAAGCGGAGGCTTTTATTCGCCTCGCTCTTTCTCTCGACGATCAAGGGAAGAAGGTGGTGCGGGAAGCCCTTGCTTCCTTAGGGTCTCCTTCATTAGATGCACAATCGCCAGGCGCTCCTGTGGCGGAAGACGATACCAGCAATCGAAGAGCCTAAAGGCCTCGCTCATTTCGCCCCCTCTTTAAACCTTTTCCATTCCCATGATCTCTTCCGGCAGATCCTCGCCGTGCGCAAAGATCAGCTTTGGATCTCCGTAATCTCCCGCCTCGGGATCCGCATCGATAACGGTGGCAAAGACCATCGGCTTCTGCTGTGCCAGGCGCTCGGCCATACGCCTTGCGTGCATCATACTGGTTGCCTGCACCGGCACGTCGGCTTTCATCGCGCCGCGCTTGGCCGGCGAGAAGGACTGGACCACGAAAAACAATGCCATGTTCATTCTCCCTTTTTCTAAGCCCATGATGACTCGGAAAAGAGAACGGAACAAGAACATTTTAGGAATCCAGTCCCACGCGCATACGGCTACTAGGTCTTGCCGATGCTACCCATACGCGGGGCAATCTGTTGTGCTGGCAGGGAATCAAGGTATCGTGGCTACGAGAGGAAAGCCTTATGCCAAGAGCCCCCAAGCCTCCCCGCGAACGCGCCGCCCGCGCCCTATGCACGTCGAGAGGGCTGCCCGAGAACACGAAGTTCGAAGGCCGCCCTATGTGGGAAAGCCTGTTGCCGGAGGTGGACGTGGTGCTGAAAGCAGCGCTTTCGCCGGAGGAATGGGAAAGGGTGAAAGCTGAAGGGCCGACCATCTGAGCGGCTTGCGGAATTAGGCCCGGTTGATAACATTGCTGGCATGAGTCTTCTTTCTCACCCACAGGTTGGCACTATTCTGCGCGTTGACTTGAACGATGGGTTCCGCATTCCTGAAATGCGCAAGCGTCGGCCCGCGATCGTAATGTCTCCGAAGCTGTCCGGCAGGGACAAGCTCTGCACTATTGTACCGTTGAGCACGACAGCCCCAAACCCAATGCAGCCATACAACTGTGTCCTGGATCTAGACCCGCCGCTGCCCTTCCCGTACAATGCGGGCCGCATGTGGATTAAGGCAGACATGCTGATGTGCGTTGCATTCCATCGGCTAAAACTCTTGGACCGAGGAAAGGACAACGCCGGTCAACGTATCTACGATGTGCGTGTGTTGCCACCCGAGAAGATCGAAGAAATCCGAGCCTGCATCCGCCACTCTCTGGGGATGTAATTTGACTTTTTGTGACGAATCCCCATATTGGGGGTGGCCCCGGAGATATCCGGGATTTAAGTCCCGCAAGGGCCACCACATGTGCGAAGCCAAGCTAATTGTGGTGTCAGATAGAGCCCTGCCCTAACCGGCAGGGCTTTTCTGTTTATGCCCTGAGAAAAATTCCATTTGATTTTTGCGAGCAGGCGCGTCGGTCATTCCCAACCGCCTGCTCGCTGCCATCCTGAAAGTGCTCTCTGACCTCGAAGCCCTCGGTACCCTCCGGGGGCTTCTTGCGTTGGTGATTCTAGCAGGTTTGGTGGCGGGGGCAATCTTGATGCACGCTTTCGCGTGAATTAATGCTTGACGTGCACGCTATGGCGTGTATTCTCTCCTCACACCCACAAACACAGGTGATGAGGAGCAAGGAAATGGCGAACGAGATCGTCAGCACGCACGAGATTGCCGAGCGTGAATGGGACGGACAGACCGAGCCGCAGGATGTCGATACCGACATGGTCGCGACGAAGGACGCGGAAGGCAAGGGCATCGAGTTTCACGTGTCCATGCGCGACTACACCCTGCGTGACATGGAAACGCTGATCATTGAAGCAGCCGCCCAACAACTCGTCGGAAAGTTCGGGAACGACCGACTGGCGAAGGAGATCGAGGCTAAGACGATTACCCTCGTCACGGCCAAGGCTGACAAGGCGCTTGAAGCTGTGACGGCTGAAATCATCGACCAGCCCATCCTTCCGAAGTTCGGTTACAGCAAGCCCGAAGCCACACCGGTCACTATGCGCGAGTTCATTGGCCTGACGGGTCGCCAGTATCTCGCCGAGCGTGTCGACGGCATGGGAAAGACAACCGATCGCTCTGGATACCACGACAAGAGCCGCATCCAGTTCCTCGTTGAGAAGTACATGGAGACGGCTTTCAAGCGTGAGATCGAAAAGGCGACGAACTCGGCCATTGTCGAGGTCCGCTCCGCTATCGAGGCCAGCCACAAGTCTTTCCTCGCCGCCGAGAAGAAGCGCTTCCTCGAAGCCCTCGAAAGAATCACAACGTGATCCCCTTCGGCATCGCCTCCCCACCGGAGGCGATATCGAAAGAGATCATGGAGGTTGAAATGCACCGCACTCAGTTCTGCACTTCTCGCGAGACGATCCTGATCAAGCTCGTGATTTCCACGGGGACCTACTTCGAGGAAGGCGACACGCACGGCAAGGTTCACGAAACCGTCCGTCACGCCGTAACGCGCCTGACCGCAGATAACGCCTCGGCCTACCTGCGCTTCGACCTCGATACCCTGACGGCCGAGGACGTTACCGAGGATTTCGCCGCCGAGTGGCTGACGACCTTCAAGGGGTCGCCGGAGGATGAAGACCAACTCCCGGCCTACGTCCTGTCCTCGCAGGCATGGGATGACTGGTGTTCGGACTTCACCGTCGAGAACGGTCTTGCCTTCACGCGGCGCAGCCACGGCACACTCAACCACCGCCAGCAGTTCGGGCGCTGACCATGTCACGCCCCGACCTACCCACCCTCTACGGCACGACGACCAGAGACCTTTGTCTTTGCCTGATTGCTTTTGCTGTCGTCGTTGCCGGTGTGATCGCTGTTGCGAGTGAGAGCTTTCCGCGTGTTGCGCGGGCTTATGAAATCGAAGGGAGAGTTTGAATGTCTACCGATAACGCTTGGGCTTGGTGGCAAGCCGCCCTCGAAGGCAATTTCGGCCCGATGCACGAGGGAGAGCCGCAGCAGGGATACTATCGCACCCGGTTCAAGGGTGGACAGTGGGAGCCTGTTGCGCTGTGGCGCGGCGATGACGGTGAATGGCTTGGCCGCCGCGGCGACAAGATGGTCGATGATGTTGGTGATCTCTGGAACTTCTGCCGGACGCATCCTGTGACTGTCGAGGCATGGGAGAAGGCTATCAATGGCGGCGGGTGGGACGACGAGCCTCCGGCACCCGCTATCGGGCACAACAGCGGGTCAAGAGACCCGCTCGACGCCATCAACCTTGAGCTTGCTGGCGAAAAGGAGATGGCGCGGGAATTCTTGGCGTCTCCGGTGGAAACTCAGGAGGCCGCGAACAAAGCCGGTATTTGGTCGAAGCGTCTTTCTGACCTTGCCAAACGCGCCGACAATCTTCGCGCCGACGAGAAGGAACCGCACCTTGTCGCCAGTCGGGAAGTCGACAACAAGTGGCGCGGCCCTATTGCCGAGGCGAAAGACCTTGCAACGGCTCTGAAACTCCATGTCGAGCCTTTCCTCATCGCGCAGAGACGCGCGGAGGAGGAGCGAGCACGTAAGGCAGCGCAGGAAGCAGCGGAGTTACGCCGTCAGGCCGAGGAAGCCGCTCGAAAATCAGCAGAAAGCGACCAAAAGGCCGAGATGGAGAGCGCGGAATTGCTGCGTCAGGCGGCAGAGGCAGACAAGCGAGCTGTTGAGCGCAACGCAAGCGCCGGAAGGACCGGAGCGAAAGTGTCATTGCGGACATTCGTGTCTGCCCGGGTGACGGACTACCGCGCCGCCGCTCTGGCGCTTCTGGATGCCAATCATCCCGACCTTAAGGCCGTTATCGACCAACTCGCCAACCGGACCATCAAGGCCGGTATCGAACTGGCCGGCGTCGAGAAGGTGGAAGAGAAGAGGGCCGTCTGATGCCTCGCGTCACTCATGGGCACAGCTTCACCGATCGGAGAACGCCAGAATATCAATGCTGGCTCGACATGAAGCAGCGGTGCCTCAACCCGAAGACCGAGCATTATGCTCGGTACGGCGGTCGCGGCATCACCGTTTGTGATCGCTGGGTCCATGGTGACGGTGTCACCTCCGGGTTTGAATGCTTCTTGCTGGACATGGGGTCGCGCCCGAAAGGCATGACCATCGACCGGATCGACAACGACGGTCACTACAGCCCGGAGAATTGCCGATGGGCGACCCGGGCCAAGCAGGTATCCAACCGCGACGTCACGCGACGGGTGATGGTGGACGGCGAAAGCCTCAGCCTTACCGAGGCATGCAAGCGCCTTGGTCTCAACCGGAAAATGGTCGCCACGCGCATCGATCGCGGCATGACAGCCGAAGACGCACTCACCCATCCCCTTCGCAAGCACTTCAAAAAGAGGGCCGCATAATCATGAACGCCGTCGCCAAAGTCGAACAGCTCCGCCCGTCGCTCATCACCATGATGGCATCGCAGCGGAACATGGACCCCGAACAGTTCGCCAAGACCGTCCGCGCGACCGTCATGCCAGCGAACCACACAAACGAGCAGTTCGCCGCCCTGATGCTGGTGGCGAGCAAGTACGATCTCGATCCGATCCTGAAGGAGATTTACGCCTTTCCTGCGAAGGGCGGTGGCATCGTCCCCATCGTGTCGATCGATGGTTGGGTGAACCTGATCAACTCACACCCGCAGTTCGATGGCGTCGAGTTCGATTTCGACCACGACGACGCCAAGAGCCTCGTCTCATGCACCTGCCGGATTTTCCGCAAGGACCGCAGCCGCCCGGTTGAAGTCACAGAGTACCTGTCGGAATGCGTGCGCAGCACCGATCCGTGGAAGATGAAGCATCGGATGCTTCGTCACAAAGCGATGATTCAGGCGGCACGATACGCGTTTGGATTTGCCGGGATCTACGACGAAGATGAGGGCTCCAAAATCGCCGAGGCGCGCGACATCACACCCGCAGAGCGCCCTACCCCTCCGAAGCCTCCGGCCCCACCCGCGCCGCCGACCGCCAAGGTCATCGAGGCCGATCCGCCGACGGAAGAGCAGCCGACCGAAACCGATTTCGACCTCGGCGGGTTTCTCGAAGAACTGGAGACCTCGCTGGCGACGGCGAAGGATTCCGCCTCGGCTGCCGAGATCTGGAGCGACTACGACGCGCCGGCGGTGCTGGAAAGTGCTGGTCATGCCGACATGATCGACACGGCGTTCGCCATACGCGACCGGGCGTATGCGAAGCTCGAACCGTATAACGGGGGCTGACCATGGGAACCGAACGAACAGACTACCTGATGCTGGCTACCGATGTAGGAGCTACAGCATTCGATTGGGACAAACACGCAGCCGAGGGCGAAGGTCGCCCGGATAGAAGGTTCGACATCGTCTACGACGGGATGTCGGGCGAATACTGCATGGCTGGCAAGATCATTGCCAAGAGTGATGCCTATGAAGGATTCACGCTCCATCGGATCGATCCGGAGACGATCAATATCGACAAGGCCGAATTGGCATCGAAGGTGTCAACGGCATTCGAAAAGTCGATAGAGCCGGCTGAATTCTCCCTCGTCCTTTTCTCTCACTTTAGCTGAGGGCGACCATGGAAAAGCAGCGCTTCATCCTCATCAACGACAGAGTTCGCCGGAATGCCGTAGACGCTGTCATACGAGCCGCCGCCGGCAGCGCTGTGACGGTCGGCGCGGCAACCCGCAGCCTGGATCAGAACGCGAAGTTTCACGCGATCTGCACCGACATTGCCAATTCCCCACTGACATGGGCCGGGAAGCGCCGCTCCGCAGAAGAATGGAAGGTTCTTCTCGTCTCCGGCCACACTAAGGCGACGGAAGGTGAGGTCGAGTTCGTTCCCGGCCTTGAGGGCGAGTTCGTAAACATCCGTGAGAGTACTGCCCGCATGTCGGTAAATCGGGCCGCCAGCCTCATTACCTACGCCATTGCCTTCTGCGATGCGAACGACGTTCGTCTTACCGAGACCATCCGCGGTGGTTTCCATGATGGAGAAAACGAAGGGAGGGCCGCTTGATGGCATTTCGTCTCCCTCGCCACTCCGAAGCCTTCTCGCGCCAGCCGACCGGCAAAGCGTCGAAGCGCGTCGAGAAGCCGGCATATCTCGACTTCATCCGCTCCCTGCCCTGTATCGTGACAAAGCGTGAGCCGGTCGAAGCTGCCCATGTCTCCTATGCAGAGCCGCGCGCCGGGAAACTCGGACGCGGCAAGGCATCGAAGGAAAGCGATTGCTGGACGCTACCGCTGCATCCCGACGAACACCGCCGCCAACATTCCATGGGAGAGCGCGAATACTGGAGGTCAGTTGGCATCGATCCATGCGTGATCGCTGCCTTCCTCTACGCCGCCTATCCCAACCGTGAGCGCGCAATGCTGGTTATCAACAATATCCAGCGCGGCAAGGTTTCGCGCGCCTCTTTCAACCCTCACACCGGGGAGGTGTGTAACGTCCGCCACTCCCTAACCGGAGAGGATTCCCGTCGATTGGAGGGCGACGTTCCGCCCCGACATCAGGATTAACCGAGCAGAGTTGACATCACGATCATGATGCGCCCCGCACTCGTTGCAAACCCAATGTCTCACTTCGAGACCCTTCAACCCTTTCGGGCCGCCGAGGCTTCCGCACTCGGAACAGGTCTGCGAGGTCCATCGTTCGTCAGCTTCGACATATACCGCCTGCCTTCTGGCAGCCTTGTACCGCAGCATATTTCTGAACGTCGACCAGCTCGCGTCCAACACAGATTTCGCCATGTTGGTTTTTGCAAGCTGCGCCGCGTTCACATTGCCGACGACGATCAAACTGTTGGCGTCCGCCAGTCTTCTGCTGGCGACGTGAAGGTGATGCTTCCTCGCGTTGGCGATCTTGGCCTGGATAGCGCGGGCCAGTTTCTTCCGCCCTGCGCGCTGGGCCTTGCCGAGTGCACGCTCGTATTGCCGATAGTGTCGCAGCGCCGGGACTTCTGTTCCGTCGCTGCATGTTGCCAGTATTTTCAGGCCGAGGTCGATGCCAATTTCACCATTACCGGCCGAAAGGTCGTCCGCGACCTCGCATTGGAAGCAAACGTACCACCGCCCGCGCGCGTCTTGGACGAAAGAGCCTGCCTTGAAGTCACCTTCGATTTCTCGCGACTTCCAGAAGCGGAAGCGGCGCTTGAGATAGACGGCGGCATCTCCGTCGATCCTCATGGCGCGCGGGATGAACGGTATCCATCCGAGCGCGCGCTTGGCACCGAAACTGGCGCGAAAGCGCGGGCATCGGCGGTGAAGATCACGCGATGCGGCAAACTGGCGGCAGATCGTCTGCACAGTATCGGAATGCAGGCCGAGTTCGGCAGCGCTGCCGGTGCAGAGTTTGATGAGGTCGAATGCTGTAGGCCAACGGATAGGCAGGCCGCCCTTTCGGCGTCGCTCAGCTTCGCGCTGCGTGGCAACGCAGAAGTTCCATACCTGATTACAGGCGACCGCGTGGCGAGACAGGTGCTTGCCAGTGACGGAATCCTTGACGCGGAATCTGAATGTGATGATGCTCACTTCGTGTCCGTCCTGCTTCAATCAGGGCCGATCAAGAGCGCGTCGCCGGGTGCCAGCCCTGCGGCGCGTTCGCTTTTTGTACCATCCCTTACCGCCCACATCAAGCGAGAGGTGTATGACGATGCTTAATCCAGCAGCCCTCGAAAGCCTCAAAAGCAGCCGGCGCCAGCTTGATATGGACGGCTGCGAAGTCGGCGTGTCCAGGCAGGCGCTTGAAGAACTGATTGCGGCTTACGAAGCGCTCACCGGCTCAGACGGAGACATGCGCGATTATCACGAGGGCGTCGTGGAATCCCTGATCGACAAAATGAAAACCACCGAAGCCCAACGCGACGAAGCGTTGAAGGCGCTGAATGTCGTGCGCATTGAGGCGCGGACGCGCGAAGCGATGCCGACAGTAAACGCCAGCAAGGACGCTCAGCGAGGCTTCGCACTCTCTCTAGTTGGGAGGCTGGCCGCCATCGAACGCGCCGCCCGCCGCGCACTGACAGGAGGGAAGAATGGTTGATATGCCGGAAAGAATACATGCCTCTCTGCGGGGGCCTACCGTCCGTAATCCCAGCAATGGACGCAGGATGATGGTTGGTGGCTGGTCCGAGAATCCAGCGCGACCGGGAGCCACTGAGTACGTTCGCGCCGACCTTTATGCGGACCTTTATGCCGAACTGGAGGCAGAGAACGAGCGGCTGACGAGCGACCGTGACGGGTGGATGAAGGCCGCCATCGAACAGCAATCCAAAGCAAAACGCTGTGCCGAAGCCCTCTCCCGCACAGGCGCGGTGAAGGTGAAGCGCGGGGTTGACCCGGAGACATGGGGTCATTCGCCAGCCACACAGGAAGGCGACCTGCCGTATGTGTGTGACGCTTGCGTGAATGGGAACGGCGGAACGTGCCGCTGCGATCCATCACCGGAAGGACGGCAAGAGGCGGTGGCACGTCTCACCAAATTCGCCGTGAACGCAGCGAGAGGCATCGACATTCTTGGCGAGGTGTTGGGCGTTTGGGGTTTCCCCGAAGGCCACCCCCAGTGGCAGCGCATTGTTGTTAGGAAGGTTTCGGAAGACATCATCTCTGCTCTATCTGCTCAGCCGATAGAGTTTGGTGAAGGGTGTCAGGACGTATCGGCGTGGCGCGTCACCTATGCCAATGGCGAAACCGTTTTCTTATCAGATAAGCCGGCCGGTGACAGTGGTGTCTATGAGTGCTTGCCCCTCTACGCCCGCCCCTCAGAACAGGCGGTGACAGAGGCGATGGTCGATATTCTGCGGCTGGCCTACTCATGCGGATACGTCGATAGTCCCGGAGATCGTGACTGGTCCGACAATGAGGCACGGCTTCTGGACGCCCTCAAGGCCGCTATGGAGGCAGGAGGATGATGAACCTTACGCCATCAGACATTGAACGCTTCCACGACAGCTACCAGCCAGAGCCCAATTCAGGATGCTGGCTTTGGGCAAAGAGGCTAAACGGCAGTGGTTACGGCATCATGTCAGTGAGAAGCCGCAGGCTTGGTGCTCACCGCGTGGCTTACTCAATTCATAACGGCGATATCACAGATGGGCTATTTGTCTGCCACAAATGCGATGTCCGCTCATGCGTTAACCCGGATCATCTTTTCCTCGGAACGACCCGGGAGAATATCCTTGACGCAAAAAGGAAAGGACGCCTCCACCGGTGGGCGGGTGCCAGATCTGGTGAAGCCAATCCAAAAGCGGTGCTGTCTCGTGACGCTGTAAAACTGATCCGCAAGATTGTGGCGGCTGACATCACGACAAAGAAAGAAATTGCCGATGCATTCAATGTCAGTCGGTCAAATATTTCTATGATTGCATCCGGCGAGCTGTGGAAGGATTGCGCCCATGACTGACGCACGGGAGATCATTGCGCACCAGATACCGGGATCGAGCGCAGAAGTTTGCTTCGGGCTGGCGGATGCCGTCATAGACAGCTTTCACGCCGCCGGCTTACGCATCCTCGGCCCGGATGAAGTCTCGGCGCTCCAGCGGGCGATTTCCAAGGCGGAAGAAGGTGCTGGGACGCTGCCGGCGAAACAGTCGGTGAAGTTGCGCCCAGCCGATTGGCACGCGCTCTGCTCCCTCGTCCGCGCCCTCGGGAGGAAGGCATGAAGCTTACCGCCCAGCAACAAGAGGCCCGGATTGCCATCCTGCACGACATGGAAGAGCGCTTTGGCGGTAAGGCCACATGGTCTCAGCTTCATTCTCGCGGCCACCATTACATGCAGGTCTCGGCGGCGGCTTTACGCGGTGATCTTCGCACGGTGATGGACTACCACTACGAGATCACACCCTCCGGCCGCCAAGCCCTCGCAAGCAAGGGAGGGGAGAGGTGAGCGACATTCTTCGATACCTTGCAACCGTCCTGTTCGGGACGGCGTGGGTGGTTCTTGTCGATCACGACGGAAGTCGCCGCGTCAGGCGCATCAGATGGCAAGGTGGGACGGCCACGGCGGAGCGCGTCGGCTTTGATATTCGCCGAGTCCAGCTTCTCGATCACGGCAAAGTAGGTAACGGCTGCTACGTCCACGCATGGGAACCATATGAACCCCTCGCCGCGAGACGCTGGCCTATCGCGCCAGAAGTCACCGGCCCCGGAGGCAGGACATGAGAGTCCTCGTCTGCGGCGGGCGAGACTTTACCGACAATGATAAGGTGTGGCGGACGCTGGACGGCGTGTTCCCGATTTCGGAACCGGACGCATACGGCAATTACCTGCCGGTAGGAACGCTCATCCACGGCGCATGCCCAACTGGCGCAGATCATCTTGCCGACGAATATGCCGTCGTCAATTGGCTCGATCTGAAGAGGTTCCCCGCCGACTGGGCCACCCACGGCAAAGCAGCCGGCCCGATCCGCAATCAACGAATGCTCGATGAAGGCAAGCCCGACCTTGTCATCGCGTTCCCGGGCGGTCGCGGAACTGCCGACATGGTGCGCCGTGCGCGGGCCGCTGGCGTCGAGATTATCGAGTTCGGAGGCAGGACATGAGCAGAGCGCTACCATCATGGGCAAATGCGCTTGTCCCGGTTGGGATGGATGAAGCCGCAATCCTTCTGGGCGTATCGCGCCGGTTCCTGGTGGACGTAATCCGCGAGCATCGGCATTATGAGCCGCGCGGCAACCGGAAGGTATTCTATCCAGAACACATCGCATTGCTTAGGGAAGCTCTCAAGTGTCCAACCTCGAAATCAAAGAACGAGACGGCATCTGGTACGCCGTTGGAACCGTCAACGGAGAGCGCATACGAAAGAGCCTTGGCACTCGCGACCGCAAAAGGGCCGAAGAGCAATGCGCGCTCTTCGAAGCGAGGATCTGGAAACGTCATTCCTATGGCGAGGAAGCCGTCCGCACATTCGAGGAAGCCGCCGAAAGTTACCTGAGGCAGGGAGGCGAAGGGCGGTTCCTCCCGAAAATCCTAAAACACTTCAAAGGCCATGCCCTAGGTAGGATAAAGCCAGGTGACGTTCGCGATATGGCGGTCACTCTCTATCCGAGCGCCGCAAATGCCACCCGAAACCGACAGGCTATCACGCCAGCCGTAAGCGTCATCAATCATGGCGCAGACCGCGGCTGGTGCTCGCCGATCAAGGTCAAGGGCTTCGAGGTCCCTAAAAGCCGAAAGCACAAACCCGTTGATCGCAAGTGGCTGGACGCCTTCATGGCCGAGGCGGACAGAAGCAAGCTCCCTCATTTATCGGCCATAGTGCTATTCATGCACCAGACAGGCGCTCGCGTAGCAGAGGCCGTGAACTTGACGGGCGAATGCGTCGATCTAGGTCGTCGCATAGCGGTGCTGGCTAAAACGAAGACGGAAGAGGATTCCGTCAGGAGCCTGACGGCAGAACTGGTGGGGAGGATCGCCGGGTTGAACCCGCGCGAAGGAGAGCGTGTGTTTTCCTACACAGACCCGAAGGCCGTAAACCGGAGAATGAAGGCCGTAGCAAAAAGAGCCGGCATCGAGGCTCGTACAACGCACTCTGCCGGCCGTCACTCATTCGGGACGAACGTCATGGCCGGCGGCGCGAAGGTGAAAGACGCCATGGAGGCCGGGGGCTGGAAATCGGCAAAACTTTTTATGGAGACCTACGTTCACAGCAATGAGGCTGGGAAGGCCGTCGCCGCCATTTTTGACGAGCAAAAAGGGCCGATTGACACAAAGGCGGCACAGTCGATAAAGCGGCAACGCAGAAGGTTCGGGAAACACTGACAAATCTACGATTCAGCACCTTACCTTGGTAAGGGAGAGGCCGAGAGTTCAAATCTCTCTAGCAGCACCATCGTTTCCCCTTGAAATCGTTGAAATCTCTGGATCGGCGGCCTCGCCGTCGGGACGCGTGCGTCGTTTCCGGCGGATTTCCTGTATTGTAACAAAACTGTCATCACGCCGTCATGAAACGCGGATCGAGTGGCGTCAGAAGCGGGAAGTCAGGAGAAGGACAAGGCTCTGCGCCTGCCGGGACGAATGCTGAAGATCAGGGTGCCCGAAGATGAAGCGGGCAAGCGAATACGAAAGCAGAGGGGATGACCGTCACCGACGAAACCTGTTACATGCCGGCGAAGCGGGCGGCCGATCTGGCCGAAAGCGACGTCCACAGGCTGACGCCGGTTCTGGAATGGGCCGAAGAGGTCCGACCCTTCACGATCCTTGACTGTTTCGACCACAATCTGCGCTCTACGCAGCGGCTCCTTCTGGTGGAGGACGACCGCATGGTCCTGTTGCCGGCCAGCGGCACCGCCCTGAGCCAGCACGCAACCCCCGAGGCCCGCTTTGTCGCCGATTTCGCCGACGGGCCGGTCAAGGCCGCGCTGGCGGACCTGTCGCCGCTGCGGGCGCTCCTGCCCGTTATCACCGGCACCGCACGGTCGGGTCAGCTTGCATTGATCGACGACGAAGGCAAAACCCGCGTGCGCGCCTGTCTGCGCGAACTGGAGCCGGTCAGCGGCAACACCGTGGTGGTGCTGACGACGCAGGGCCTGCGCGGCTATGACGGAGCCCTCGGCGATCTCGTCGCACGCATCCGGGATTGCGGCGGGACGCCGCTTGCCGCCGGCAATCTCTACCGGATGATCGACCCGGCCAGCGCCCGCTATAGCGCAAAGCCGAGCATCGAGGTCGGCCGCGAGGAAACCGCCTTCGATGCGGCAAGCGACATCATCGACGCCTATCTCCCCGTCGCCCGCGCGAATGAAGAGGGCATCGTCCTGGATCTGGACACCGAGTTCCTGCACGATTACCGCATCGCGCTGCGCAAGATCCGCTCGGTCCTGAGCCTGTTCAAGGGCGTCTACAGCCCGGAACAGACGGCCGGGTTGAAGGCGCGGTTCTCCGCCCTGATGGCGCCGACGGGGCGGCTGCGCGATCTCGACGTCTATCTGCTGGAACAGCGGAGCTTCTTCGATCTTGTTCCCTCCACGATGCATGCCGGGTTGGAGGGGATGTTCACGCTGCTTGGCGAGCGGCGGGCCATGGAACAGGCAAGCCTTGCCGATCATTTCCGTGGCGAACGCTACAGGAAGGACATCAAGGCGCTGGCGAAGCTGTTCGCCAGGCGGCACAAGCTCGCGCCAGGCCCGAACGCCCGCCGCAGTTCCTACGATTTCGCCTGTGAACTGATCTGGAAGCGATACCGCAGGATCCGCCGCATCGCAGCAAGCCTGACCACCGAGACCCCCGACGACGACGTCCATGCGCTGCGGATCGAATGCAAGAAACTCCGTTACCTTATGGAGTTCTTCGCCCCGGTCTTTCCGCAGGATGCGTTCAGGAAAATTCTCAAGCCACTGAAAAAATTACAGGATTCTCTGGGCCTGTTCAATGATTGCGCGGTCCAGCAGACCGCTCTCACGGCCTTTGCCGACAGCCTCGGCGACGAGCCCCGCAAGCTTGAGATCGCGCAGAGCGTCGGTGCGCTGGTCCTCGTGCTGCACCGGCAACAGGCCGCGGAACGCGAGAGGATCGTGGCTGCCTTCGCGCATTTCAACAGCGACCGCGTGCAGAGGACTTTCCGCCAGCTGTTTCATGACGGGAAGGAAGCCTGATGCAGATCATCGCCTGCTATTCCAACAAGGGCGGCGTCGGTAAATCCGCGACCGCCGCGAATCTCGCCTATGCTTTCGCCGCATCGGGCAAGCGGACGTTGCTGTGCGATCTCGACCCGCAGGGCGCATCGAGCTTCTATTACCGCGTGAAGCCTTCGAAGAAACTGACCGAAGCCCGCTTCTTCGAGGATGTCGAGCGTTTCACCCGGGCAATCCGGGGCAGCGACTACGCCAATCTCGACATTCTGCCGTCGAATATGAGCTTTCGCGACTTCGATATTTTCCTGTCGAGAATGAAGAACAGCCGTTCGCGGTTAAAAAAAGCGCTGAAGGCGGTCAAGGCCGATTACGACACCGTGGTTCTCGATTGCCCGCCCAACATCTCGATGTTGTCGGAAAACGTCCTGCGGGCGGCGGATGCGGTGATCGTGCCGGTCATTCCGACGACGCTGTCGCAACGCACCTTCGAGCAACTGCTGGAATTTTTCCGCGACAACGATCTGCCGGCCCGCAAGATACACGCCTTCTTCTCGATGGTTCAGCGCAGCAAGAGCCTGCATGGCGACATGGTCGTCGAGATGACGCGAACGCATCCCAAGCGCTTCATGTCGGCCCAGATTCCTTTCGCGTCGGAAATAGAACGCATGGGGATGACCCGCGCGCCCATTCTCGTCACGGCGCCCAACAGCACGGCCGGCAAGGCGTATCAGGGGCTGTTCGATGAACTGGAGCAGCGGTTGGAGCGATGAAAGAAATCGAACGGAAATTCCTGGTCGAGGGTCCGGTGCCGCAGGGACTGCCCTTCGAGCCGATTCGCCAAGGTTATCTGACAGCCACCTCGGATTCGGTGGAAGTCCGGTTGCGGCAGAAAGGCGGCGATTATTTCCTGACGCTGAAATCCGATGGCGACCTGGTCCGCGAGGAATATGAGATCGCAATCGAGATCACGCAGTTCGAAACCCTCTGGCCCGCCACCGAAGGCCGCCGCGTGGAAAAGAACCGCCATCACGGGACATTGCCCGGAGGTCAGGAATTCGAACTTGACGTCTTTGGCGGACATCTTGCGCCTTTGACACTGGTCGAGGTCGAGTTTCCATCAGAGGAAGCGGCAAGCGCCTTCGACCCGCCGCGCTGGTTCGGCAGGGAGGTCACGCAGGACAAGCGCTACAAGAACAAGGCGCTTGCCCTGTCCGGGCGATAGCCGGCATCCTGCCGGGGGTTTCCCCGCCCCACGGCAAAAAACGCCTTATGGCGCGCGGAGCAGATCGTCGGGATCAGGCGGGTAGGTCAAGCGTCTTCGGCGTCCTGAAGCGCTCCAGACGGCCGGCGCGCGCGGCCACCTCGCTCCAGCTTCCGATATCGAAATCGATCACCGCGAGCCCGCCCGTCGGGTATTTTTCCCTGAGCCGGCCCAGATCGTTTCCGTCGGCTCTTCCGATCAGATCAAGAGTCAGATCCTGAAGTCCCGGATTGTGTCCGACCAACAGCAGCGTATGAATGTCGATACCTGTTTCATGGATGACATCGATGATCGATCCCGCCGGAGCCTCGTAGATGCGGCGCTCGTCAAGCTCGGCAATCGGCTCCGCAAAGGCCGGGCACACCAGTTCCCAGGTTTCCCGGGTCCGGCGCGCCGTCGAAATGACGGCGAGATCAGGCAGCAACCCTTCGCGCGCCATGTAATTGCCCATCAGCGGGCCTGCGTGCCGGCCGCGACGTGCCAATGGTCTTTCATGGTCATCCACACCGCTCGGCCAATCGGATTTGGTATGGCGCAGGAGCATGAGCCGTCGCATGGGTCCCTCTCGTCACGGTTTACGGGAGGAAACGATTGAGCCTCGTTATACAAGCCCGGACGATCCCCGATATCATTCCGCAAGAACGGGGATACCCGAATTGATCCGAAAGGAACAGTTTCCTTTCTCCGTCACCCCTTGCCCGTCGCGGTTCGCCTGGAAAGCAGCCGGAATATTCCCTGCCTCAGATCATGATTTCCCCACCGGTAACCGGGATAATCGCCCCCGTCATGTAACTGCCGAGTTCCGAGGCGAGCAAGACGTAGGCTCCGGCCAGTTCAGCCGGCTGGCCCGCCCGCCCGAGGAGCGTCTGCTTGCCGAAGACCCTGGTCTTTTCAGATGGCATCGTCGAAGGAATGAGGGGGGTCCAGATCGGCCCCGGCGCAACGGCGTTCACCCGAATGCCTTTCTCCGCGACCATTTCCGCAAGACCCGCGGTAAAATTGGAAATCGCGCCCTTCGTCGATGCGTAGGCGAGAAGATGCCCGGACGGCTGGCGAGACTGGATCGAGGTCGTATTGATGATGGAACTGCCGGGCTTCATATGCGGGATAGCCGCGCGCGAGAGAAAGAACGGCGCATAGATATTGGTCCGGAAAGTCAGGTCCCATTCCTCGGTACTGATATCGCCGATTTCCGCGTAGGTTCGCTGAAAACCCGCATTGTTCACGAGGATGTCAAGCCGTCCGAAGTTTTCCAGACACTGGCGCACCAGATTTTCGCAATGGTCCTCGCGGGTGATATCGCCCCGAACCGCGAGGGACCTCCGCCCCGCCGCCGCTATCCAGCGGTTTGTTTCCTGAGCATCCTGATCCTCGCTCAGATAGGAAATGACGATATCGGCGCCTTCCCGCGCGAAGGCGATAGCGACCGCGCGGCCAATGCCGGAATCCGCACCGGTGATCAACGCCACCTTGTCCTTAAGGCGTCCTGCGCCGACGTAGCTTTCCTCCCCGTGGTCGGGACGGGGGATCATGGTATCGGTCAAGCCGGGCGGGCTTTGTTCCTGTGCGGGCTGACGCGGAAAGGGACGATCCCCATCGGTTCTGTTCATCTTAACCTCCACTGGAAAGGCTTCAGATGGCTGAACTCGCCCGTGGCCGATGATGTTCCCCATTCCTGTGCCTGCGTCGGCGGGGCGGAAACCGGTGGAACTTTTGCGGATGGCGAAGGTTGGTTGCGAAGGAGACAGCTATGGCCATCATTCCAAACGATCCGAATCCCGCCCCCGGCCCCGGTCCCGTTCCGGATCTGCCGCCGATCGACAAGCCGGCACCGCCGATCAGGGAGCCGGAGCCCGACCGCCTGCCGGACGAGGAGCCCAATCCCAATCCCGACGAGAACGACGAACCTCCAAAGCAGATGCGGTCGCACCCCTTGTGAGCCGGCGTCGACCGGCATCACAAGAGAGCGTTGATGGATATCGGGCAGGTCCCGTCCGCGGCGCGGCCGGCGATGCGCGCCATGCAGCAGGACGCCTTATAATTGCGACTCGATCGGCAACCAGCCGATGACGGTGGCGGCGATGCGCCGCCAGATACCGGCCTCGGGCTCGCGGACCAGCATCTTCGCCTCCGGACCTTCCCCGTCCTGCCAGGCGATCGCGCCGTCTTGCAACGAAAGCCGATAGCTGCTTGCCGGGGATATCTCATCGGCGAACACGGCGTTCACTTCCTGCGTCAGGGCCGGGTCTCCAAACAGGACGCCCATCTCGGTGTTGAGTGAAATAGAACGCGGATCAAAGTTGAAGGAACCGATGAAGCCGGATTTCCCATCGACGGTGAAGGCCTTGGTGTGCAGGCTGGCGCCACTCGATCCGAACAGGGAGATGTCTCCACCGACCATCCGGGGCCGCAACTCGTAGAGATCGACACCGCCGGCCAGGAGCGGCTCGCGATATCGGGCATAGGCGCCATGTACGGCGGCGACATCCGTTGCCGCAAGCGAGTTCGTCAGCACGGAGACGTCCGCGCCCGCGCCTGCCAGATTGCGCAATGTCGCAACCCCCTGATCCCCGGGAATGAAGTAGGGCGAGATGATATGCAATTCGCGCGTCGCCGCGGCGATGATCGGGAAAATGGTGTTCGCCAGCCAGCTTTCTGCGCCGGAGCCCCTGGCTTTCTCAGCAGGGTCGGCCACGATCCTCGCATCGGCCGTCCAGTGGATCGCCTGTTGCCGGCTCAATACCGCTTCGGTGCCTTTTTCCTCATGCAGCCGTTGTAGGTATGGCTGGGCGTCGCCGCTGGACAGCAGCGCTTCCAGCTTCGCTCTCGTTTTTGCCAGATCGCCCTTGCGGGCCTTTGAAAGCGACGTGATGGGCAGCACCGCCCCGCTGTTCCAGTATTCGTCGAAAACGGTTTCGGCCTGCTGCACCACCGGCCCGAGCAGCAGGAGGTCCATATCGCGGAAGTTCGCGGTGTCCGCCGCATCGAAATAGGCGTCTCCGATATTGCGTCCTCCGACGACCGCCATGCGGCCATCGGTGATCCAAGCCTTGTTATGCATCCGCCGCGTCACGCTGAAGGCGCGAAGCGCCATCTCGACGCCCCGCTGCAACACGTTGGTGCGGCTGCGCGAGGGATTGAACAACCGAACCTCGATGCCGGGATGGCTGTCGATGGCCAGATAGGTGGAATCGTCACCTTTCGTGTTGATATCGTCGAGAAGCAGCCGCACCCGGACGCCGCGATCGGCCGCGGCGATCAGTTCGCGCGCCAGCAGGCCGCCCGTCAGATCATCCTTCCAGTAATAATATTGCACGTCGAGGCTGCGCTCGGCGCTGCGCGCCGCCATGGCGCGGATCGCGAATGCCTGAAGATTGCTCGCGACCAGCATCAGACCGCTCTGGCCCGCATGCGCCTGGAGCTTCGGCACGATCAGGCGGTCGAGCGAGGTATCGCCCTCCGCGACCGGCAAGGCCATGGACGGCGTGCCCCGGCTGCGTTCGACGAAACGTCCGTAGGAATAGATCGCCGCCAGCGATGCCAGACCGAACAGGATCACGAAAAGAACGATTATCCAGACAAGCCGCATTCCCAATCCTGCCGCATACTCACCGACGCGAAGCTATTTGCCGGATCGGGCGCGTTCAAGTCTTTCTTGAGTGGCATGTCCGGTTCCGATGGCTATATTGATCGAGGATGCCCTCCTGCAACCCGACGCCTGGGCAGGCAGGGAAAAGCCGCGGATTTCATCGCGGGAAACGGCTTGCCGGCGGAATAGCCATCGGACGAATGGAGAAGAAACGCCGAGGGCTGTGGCGTTCCCTTACCGCTAACGCTAAACCTGCCCTGACACCGTCGCCTCGCCAGACCCCTGAAGATAAAGTTCGCGCATCCATGAAAAGCAAAACACTGGGCTACGTCTATGTGCTCCTGGCCGTCACGATCTTTGCCGGCCAGGACGGGTTTTCCAAACTGCTAGGCGAAAAATATCCGCCGATCGTGGTCACCATGATCCGCTTCTGGGCGTTCGCGGGTTTCGTCGCCCTGCTGGCGGCGTCGTCGCCGGGTGGCCTGCGTCGCGCCTTCGTGACGCGGCAGCCCGTCCTTCAGACCATCCGCGGCGTCTTGCTGGCGACCGAAATCGTCATCGTCATCTTTGCCTTCACCACCGCCGGACTGGCGATGAGTCAGGCGATCCTCCAGGTCACGCCGCTGATCATCACCATCCTCTCGGTCCCGCTGCTCGGTGAAAAGGTTGGCTGGCGACGGGGCCTTGCGGTCGTCGTCGGCCTCATCGGCGTTCTGGTGATCCTCAATCCCCTGAACGTCCATTTCGACATCCGGCTTCTGCTGCCGCTTGTCGCGGGCATCATGTATGCTTTTTACGGCATCGCCACCCGGGCGGTCAGCCGTCAGGATTCCGCCGTAACCAGCGTCCTCTACGCCGGCGTCATGGGCGCGCTCGCCATCACCCTCGTCGGTCCGTTCTACTGGACGCCCATTCCAATGAGTGACTGGCCGGCGATGGCCGCGCTCTGCGTGTGCGGCGCTCTCAGCCACTACTTCCTGATCAAGGCTTACGGATTGCTGAGCGCCTCGGAGGTGCAGCCGCTGACCTATCTCCAGCTCGTTCTCAGCGTCGGCGTCGCTATCGTCTTCTTTGGCGAGAGCCTGACATTCAACATGGTGATCGGCGCCCTGATCGTCGTCGGCGCCGGCCTGTTCACCGTCTGGCGAGAAAGCCGTCTCGGCATCGAGAGCCCGCCCTCGACAACCTCCTGAAAGCCCACAGCTGGAGCAATTCCGCTTTTCTCCGAAGCGCGAAATCGCTCTATCTCTTTGTGTTCCGCTTCAGAGGCTCATTCCAGCCCTGCGCCCCTCGTAGAAAGCGTAGGGTGCCTGGCGCGGCGCGACTCCATCGCCGATCTCGATAAAATCGACGCCTTCCCCGGCAAGTTCGAGGGCGAGCCAGTTCGCCGCTTCGTTCGTCGTGGCCATCACCAGGCTATCGGCCGCGACGGTCTCCACAGCGCCCGTCAGATGCGAGATCAGCACGGCAGCATCGCCCTGCCAGCGATCGACGCTGGTTTCCGTGAAGAACTGCACGCCGAGTTTCCTCAAGGTCCGCCGCAGCGCCACATCCGCGGCAGTGCGCTGCAATTCCTTGCCGACGAGGGCGTCCGGCGTGACGAGCAGCACCTCATGTCCCTGTTCGGCAAGTTTCCAGGCTGTGCCGCAGCCCTTCCATCCGCCCGTTTCATCGAGCAGTACGATCCGCCTTCCGGGACGCGCCGCGCGCGCCATGACACTTTCAGCGGAAAAGACATTGCCGTTTTCCAGTCCCGGCAGGCCGGGACGCTCCGGCAGCGCCTTCTGGAATCCGGTCTCCGGCGGCAGCGAGCCCGTCGCCACGACAACCGCATCCGCCCCGTGCGCCGCGACGTCCGCCGCCTCCATATAGGCGTTGAGGCGAACCTCCACGCCGAGCTTTTCGAACCGCGTCTCGTACCAGCCGATGAGATCGAGGATCTGCGCACGGCGCGGCTGCTCGCCGGCAAGACGGAAGGCTCCGCCAAGCCGGTCCGAGGCCTCCGCGAGAACGACGCGATGACCGCGCTCGGCGGCGACGCGCGCCGCTTCCAGTCCTGCCGGCCCACCGCCGACCACCAGAACCGATTTCGGCCTTTCGGCGGGGCTCAGGCGATCCCCGCCCCATTCCGCCTCCCGGCCGACCGAGGGATTGATGAGACAGCTTATCCAGTAGTCGCGGGAGCGACGGCCCCAGCACATCTGGTTGCAGGACAGACAGCCGCGGATATCCTCCGGCACGCCATCGCGCGCCTTGTTGACGAGATGGGGATCGGCGATCTGGCCACGCACGATCGAAACGAGGTCCGCCGCACCCTCGCCCAGCGTGATTTCCGCGTTTTCCGGCGTGCGGATATGGCTTTCGGCAATCACCAGCGCGTTGTGGACCACCGTCTTCAGCCGCGCCGACAGTTCCGCGCCGAGCCGCTCGGGATAAAGGAACGTCGGCATCAGGCTGCCGTAGTCGAAATAGCCGCCGGAGCCGCAGGTCACATAATCGATGAGACGCTCGCCATCGAGCAGCCCGACGATCTCGGCAAGCTGGTCGCGCGTCAGCGCGGTGGGACAGCCCGGCTCGTCGCTGACCGTCAGGCCGATAACGAATTCCGGCCCGCAGCGCGCGCGGATGCGACCAAGGATCTCGCGTGAAAAGCGCATGCGGTTTTCAAGCGCCCCGCCCCAGCGATCCTCGCGCCGGTTGTAGAATGGCGTCCAGAACTGGTCGACCAGACCGCCATAAGCCGCCCAGACCTCGACCCCGTCGAAGCCCGAGGCCCGGCAGCGTTCGGCAGCCTTCACGAAGGCTTCGACGGTCTCCTCGATCTCGCTTTCCGTCATCGCATGCGAGCCATCGCTGTCATGGTAGCTCGGACCGCCGGAGGGCGACCAGTGGGCATGATAGGACAGATCGGAATCGCCATGACTGCCGACATGATAGAGCTGCTGGAGCACCACCGCGCCATGCGCCTTGACCGCATCCGTCAGCCGGCGGAAGGCCGGGATCACCGCATCGTCGCAGGTGCGGAAATTGCCGCGCGTGAGAACCGCCGCCGGATGGACCGGCATCGGTTCGACGACGATCATCGCCGCGCCGCCCAGCGCCCGCTCCACGTAATAGGCGATATGCTGATCGCCGGGCAGGCCGTTCTCGGACATATTGGCGGTATGCGCGCCGAAGACGACCCGGTTTTTCAGGCGATGCGGACCGAGGGCGATCTCGGAGAAGATTTTCGGGAACTTGCTCGTCATCTGACTATCCGAAGCGGGCGGCGCGGACGGATGCCCGCACCGGAGCCGCGTTGCTAGAGGGCGGTTTCGATCTTGGCCGCGACGTCGGCCGGAAGCCATGTCTTCCAGAGATCGGGATGTTCCCTGAAGAAGTGGATCGCACCTTCCTCGCCGCTTGCCTGCGTGTCCGTCATCCAGGCCATGACCGAACTGACGGTCTGGTTGTCCCAGGCGCGTTTGCCGAGGTAATCCGCCACCTCCGGATGGCTGCCGTCCGCCAGCCGCTTCGTGACGAGCGTCACGACATTGTCCTTCGGCCATTCGTTCCGCTGCGGATCCGGACAATCGGCAACGGTGTTGCACCGCTTCCATTCCGCTGCGTCATGCGGCACGCCCGCCTCCAGCCGAACCATGGCGTATTTGCCGAGAAGGGCGGTGGGCGACCAGTAATAGCCGAGCCATCCCTCCTTGCGCTCGTTTGCCTTCGCCATCGCCCCGTCGAGACCGGCCTGCGTGCCGGGATCGACGAGACCGAAGTTCTTCGAGGGGCCGCCGTAGGCGTTGAAAAGCTGCGCGCTCACCACCGAGCCGCCCGAACCGCTCGGACCATTGAAGACCGCGCCCCTCGACGGGTCTTCCGGATGGGGAAAGAGTTCCGGATGGGCGAAGGCGTCATCGACCGTCTTGATCTGCGGATTGGCGTCGACGACATATTTCGGAACGAACCAGCCCTGCACGCCGCCCTCGGACAAAGCCTGTCCGATTTGTACAATCCGGCCTTCGTCCGTTCCGCGCTTCACGATTTCGGGAACGAGGTCCACCCAGGCCTCGCCCGCGATGTCCGGCGCTCCCTTTTCCACCATGGATGTGATGGTCGGCACCGTATCACCGGGTATGAAATCGACCTGACAGCCGAAGCCGCGCTCAAGGACGATCTTGTCCACATGCGCGAGCAGTTCGCCGCTTTGCCAGTTCATGTTCGCCACGGTGATCGTACCGCACTCCGCGCTTGCCGGCGCGGCGAAGCCCGCAGTCATGCCGATGATCCCAAATGCCAGAAGATTCCTCATGTCCGCTCCCCCTCAGGATGTCTTGCTGCGTCAATACGCCGAGCGCGGTGCAAGGCTTGCCTTGTTGTTCTGCCTGTCCACCGTTCCCGTTTCTCCCACGCAACGCAGGCTAGTTGCCGTGAGAGTGCGCGTATTGTACGTTTCGGACAATTTTCGTCGGAAGCCGGAGGCGGGCCGCTTGCATCGGGATTATTCTCACCTCGGCCCCGCCAAACCGCCCCCGCTCATCGAGACGCCGCTGCGGATCGGCATCGTGCCGGTCCCGCACTTCACCTTGATGCCGCTCGCCTGTTTCGTGGACTTCCTGCGCCTTGCCGGCGACGAAAGCGATTTCAGCCGCCAGATCTATTGCACCTGGGATTTCCTTTCGCACGACACATCTCCCATTCGCGCGAGTTGCGGCATGACGATACAGCCGGACAAGGCTTTCGGTGATCCGGCCGACTACGATTATATCGTCGTGCACGGCGGCATCCTGCACAGCACGGAAAAACCCGCCCCCGCCCTTTATGATTTCCTGCGCAAGGCCGCGGGCAAGGACGTTCCCCTTGTCGGAAGCTGCACCGGCAGCTTTATTCTTGCAGAAGCGGGATTGCTTGCGGGCAAGCGCTGCGCGGTACATTTCTCGGTCGCCGGGGCGCTCCGGCAATATTTTCCCGATGTCATCGCGGTCACCGACACGCCCGTCGTTTCGGACGGCAACATCATCACCTCGCCGGGCGGCCTTGCCGCGATCAATCTGGCCATGTTCCTCGTCGCGCAGGCCTGCGGAGAATCGCGCGCCCACAAGGCGGTCCACTATCTTCTCGGCGACCACGGCTTCGACAGGACCAAGGCGGCGGAGGAATTCGATCTCGGCCTGAAATGCGGGGATCGCCGCGTGGTGAACGCCATCGGGATCATGCGCCAGAAGATGTACGAGCTTTGCCCCATCTCGGATATCGCGGCAAGCATCGGCACGTCCGAGCGGGAGTTGAGCCGGCTGTTCCGCAAGCATCTACAGGTTTCGCCGGCCCGCTACTGGCGTCAGATGCGGCTGAAAGCGGCGAAATGGATGCTTCTCAACAGCGACCGTTCCATAGCGCAGATCGCCTATGAATGCGGCTTCACCGATTGCGCCCACTTCATCCACTGGTTCCGGCGCTCCTACCATGTCACACCCGCAAGACTGCGCCGGTCGCATCGCCTGTTCGGGGTTCGCTGACCGTTCCTGCACGGCGATCCCGCCCTTTCAGCATCATTCCGTTCTCCGGCTGATAATTCTCGCGCCGTGAAGAATCCCGTTGACATTTTCATATATTAAAATACGATATTTCGTATTGCAATGTGATACGGAATACTTTGATGGCAAATTTCATCCTGACAGAACAGCGCGGCGCATGCCGCGTGATCACGCTGAACCGCCCGGAGGTTCTCAACGCCTGGCATTCCCCGATGCGTTCCGATCTCATAGAGGCGCTGGAGGCGGCCGAGCAGGATGCGGCAGTCGGTGCGATCATCCTCACGGGCGCCGGCGAGCGCGCGTTCGGCGCAGGACAGGACCTCAACGAAACCAAGACCTTCGATCCCGACCGGGCGGAGCTTTGGATCGGCGAATGGGAACGCCTCTACGACCGCATTCGCAGCCTGACCAAGCCGCTGATCATGGCGCTGAACGGCCTTGCCGCCGGCTCCGCCTTCCAGGTGACCTTGCTTGGCGACTTCCGGATCGGCCACGAGGGCGTCAGGATGGGGCAGCCGGAGATCAACTCCGGCATCGCCAGCACCACCGGCCCGTGGATCATGATGGAAATGATCGGGCTTGCGCGCACCACCGACCTGACGCTGAGCGGCCGTATGATGGAGGCGGCGGAATGCGTCGCGATCGGTCTCATCAACCGGATCGTGCCGCGCGAAGACGTGCTTGCCGCCGCGCTTGAACTGGGCGAAGAACTTGCCGCCAAGCCCCGGCTCGCCATGAAGCTGAACAAGCAACGCTTTCAGGAAATCACAGAAGCCCGCTTCCGCGATGCTCTTGCCGCCGGCGTGCGCAACCAGCGCATCGCCTATGGCGATGGCGAGCCCAATCGCATGATGGAGAAGTTCCTCGCCGCAAAAGGCAAGGTGAAATCCGGCTGACCGGAACGCGAGAGCCGTTTTCCATACCCATTGTTTCCCAGGATTCCAGCGTGCAAGACCAAGGTTTCATTTCCCGCCTGCCGGCCCGCGCCGCCATTGCTCCCGACGCCATCTATGCGACGTTCGACGGCGCGCCGATCAGCTTTGCGGACCTGCATCGCAAGTCGGACAGCGTTGCAGTCGCCCTTCGCCGTCTCGGTGTCGTCAAGGGGGATCGCGTGGCGCTCATGCTGCGCAACAGCCCCGACAGCCTCGCCGTGCTGTTCGCCATAGCCAAATGCGGCGCCGTCTGGGTGCCGGTGAACGTCCAGTTGCTTGGTGACGGACTGAAATACATTCTGGAGCACTGCGACCCGAAGGTGGTCTTTGCCGATCGCGACCTCTTCCCGAACATCCAGGGATGCGGCGTCGACGTGACGACCTTCCGGCTCGTCGCCGAGGCGGGAGAGGCGGATTCGCTGGATCGGCTGGCCGATGGCGGTCATGTCTTCTCCGAGGAACTGCCGTCAGCGGACGATCTTTTCGCGCTGAACTATACCTCCGGCACGACCGGCCGCCCGAAAGGGGTCCGCGTGACCCACCGCATGCTGCGCTACGCCGCCGAGGGGGCGATGCTCTGCTCGGAGGCGCGGGACGGCGACGTCTTCTTCGTCTGGGAACCGCTCTATCACATTGGCGGCGCCCAGCTCATTCCGATCCCCCTGCTGCGCGACGTCACGCTTTCCATGGTGCAGCGCTTCAGTGCAAGCCGGTTCTGGGATCAGGTCCGCGAATGCGGCGCGACACAGATCCATTATCTCGGCGGTGTCCTGCAAATCCTGCTCAAGCAGCCGGAGAGCGAGCGCGACCGCGATCATAAGGTACGCGTCGCCTGGGGCGGTGGCTGCCCGCGTGACATCTGGCGCGCCTTCGAGGACCGCTTCGGCACGCCGCTGCGCGAATGCTACGGCATGACCGAATCCTCCAGCATCACGACCTTCAACGCGAACGGCGTGCTTGGCTCGGTCGGCACCCCCGTGCCGTGGCTTTCGGTGGAAATACACGACGAACAGGGCTTGCCCGTGGCGGCCGGCGTACAAGGCGAGATCGTCGTCCACCCGCGCCAGGCAGGCGCGGTCTTCGCGGGCTATTTCCGCAATGAGGAGGCGACGGCAAAGGCGCTGCGGCCCGACGGCTTTCATACCGGCGACCTCGGCATGATCGATGCCGACGGCAATCTCTACTTCCTCGGTCGCCTGACCGACAGCGTACGGGTGAAGGGCGAGAACGTCTCGGCCTTCGAAGTCGAGCATATCGCCGGCGGCCATCCCATGGTGGAGGATTGCGCGATGATCGGCGTCAAGGCAGAGGTCGGCGAGCAGGAGATCAAGCTCTTCATCAAGCCGAAGGCCGGCGCCGAGGTTGACTATGCGGACCTTTCCGACTGGCTCGCCCGGAGGCTCGCCCCGTTCCAGAACCCGCGCTATCTCGCCGTGGTCGCCGATTTCGAGCGCACCCCGAGCCAGCGCATCATGAAACACCGCCTGCCGGCATCCCTCGAAGACAGCTGGGACAGATTGCAGGGCCTCGGCCGATAAGCGCCGGTCCCGGACACACGAACACATGCCCCGAGGGGAGGAAAAGCAGAATGAAGGCCGCCGTTCTCTATAACTACAACGAAGACCTCGTGATCGAGGATGTGCCGATCGCCGATCCGGGCGAGCGCGAGGTCCTCGTCCGCATCATTGCCACCGGCGTCTGCCACAGCGATCTCAGCGCCGCCAGAGGCAAGTCGCGGCCCAAACTGCCGATCATCCTGGGACATGAAGCGGCCGGCATCGTCGAACGCACCGGTTCGGCCGTCTCCAAGGTCCGCAAGGGCGACCACGTCGTCCTCTCCTGGGCTCCGAACTGCGGCGAATGCTTCTACTGCCACAAGCGCCTGCCGACCATGTGCGACACCTATGGCGAAGCCGCCGGCGGCGGCACGCTTTGGAACGGCGCCCGCCGGCTTGGCAGCGCTCAACAGCCCGTCAATCATTTCACCTGCGTTTCAAGCTTTGCCGAACTCGCCGTCGTGCCGGAATCCGGCTGCTCCAGGATCGACAAGGACATTCCCTTCGAAGTCGCGGCGCTTGTCGGCTGCGCGGTGACGACCGGCTTCGGCGCGGTGGTCAACGACGCACGCGTCGAGGCCGGTGAGATCGTCGGCGTTATCGGCGTCGGCGGTGTCGGCATCAATGCCATCCACGCCGCTTCGGTCGCAGGCGCCGAAGCGGTGGTCGCCATCGACATCAAGCCGGAAAAGGAAGCGCTCGCCCGTTCGTTCGGCGCAACGCATTTCCTCAATTCGGCCACGCAGGACGTCGCCGCCGAACTGAAGGCGCTGAGCCGTGGCCGCGGTCCCGACAGCATGATCGACTGCACGGGGCGGCCAGCGGCGATCGCGCTGGCTTATGACGGCGTCCGGCCGGGCGGCACGGTTGTTTCCGTCGGCATCGCGGCGAAGGACGAGATGGTCTGCCTTCCGGCCTCCACCCTTCCCAATACCCAGAAGCGCATCATCGGCAGCAACTACGGCGGCGGCGTGCCGGAGCGGGATTTCGAGCGCATCCTCGGCCTTTACCGCGCCGGCCGTTTCGAACTCGACCGCCAGATCGGCAAGCGCGTGCGACTTGACCAGATCAACGACGCCTTCCGCTGGCTGGAGCAGGGGGTCCTCGCCCGTACGCTCATCTGCTTCGACCACTGACCGCAAGAACCCGAATGAGACAGACCATGTATCCCGATACAAAACTCTTCATCGCAGGCAAATGGATCGATGGCACCGGCGCTGAAACGCTCCCCGTCCTCAACCCGGCCACCGGCAACGAGATCGGCCGCGTGGCGAAGGCGACGCAGGCCGACATGGACCGGGCGCTTGCCGCCGCCGCCAGCGCCTTCGGACAATGGCGCAGGACCCCGGCCCGCGACCGCGCCCGGCTGCTGCATGCGGCAGCCGACAATCTGCGCGCCCGCATCGAGGATATCGCGCCGATCCTGACGATGGAGCAGGGCAAACCGCTTGCCGAAGCCCGTTCCGAGCTGCGGAACGCCGATGACGTCATCCGCTGGTTTGCCGAAGAGGCGATCCGCTCCTATGGCCGCATCATTCCGGCGCGCAAGCCCGGTGTGCAGCAGATGGTGATGAAGGAACCGATCGGCGTCGTGGCGGCCTTCACGCCCTGGAATTATCCGGTCGCCCAGGCCATCCGCAAGATTTGCGCCGCCCTTGCCGCCGGTTGCACCGTCATCCTGAAGGCAGCCGAGGAAGCGCCGGCGTCCTGCGCCGCGATGATCCGCGCCTTTGCCGATGCCGGCTTGCCGGAGAGTGCGATCAACCTTCTTTACGGCGTGCCGTCGGAAATATCCGAATATCTCATCGCGCATCCGACGATCCGCAAGGTTTCCTTCACGGGTTCGACGCCGGTCGGCAAACATCTGACGGCGCTTGCCGGCGCGCATATGAAGCGCGTGACGATGGAGCTGGGCGGCCACGCGCCCTATATCGTCTGCGCCGACGCGGATCTCTCCTCAGCGGTTTCGATGCTGGCCGGACACAAGTTCCACAATGCCGGCCAGGTCTGCATCGCGCCGACCCGCGTGCTTGTGGAAGAACCGGTCTTCGACAACGTCCTGGAAGATTTCATCTCCGCAGCCCGGGCCGTGAAGGTCGGCGACGGACTTTCCGAGGGCGTGGACATGGGGCCGATGGCGAATGCGCGCCGGCTCGACGCCATGGACCGGCTGATCGGCGATGCCGTCGCCCGGGGCGGACGCCTGCTGTCGGGCGGCAACCGGATTGGCAACGCCGGCTTCTTCTTCGAGCCGACCGTGCTTGCCGATGTGCCCCTGGAGGCCGCGATCATGAATGAGGAGCCGTTCGGTCCGGTCGCGGTGGTGAACCGCTTTTCCGGGATCGACGCGGCGATTACCGAGGCGAACCGGCTGCCTTTCGGACTTGCCGCCTACGCCTTCACACGCTCGCAGAAGAACGCCCAGCGTTTCGCCGAGGAAATCGAGACCGGCATGCTCTCGGTCAACGATTACGGACTTGCCTATGCGGAAGTTCCGTTCAACGGCGTGAAGGACTCCGGATATGGCTCCGAGGGCGGACCGGAGGCGCTGGAGACTTTCCAGACGATCAAGTTCGTTTCACAAACAAACCTGTAGAAATCACTCATATGAAATCTTGACATGATTTCTTCATTTATGTGAATGTCCGCCGGACGTGAACAGACAGGAAAGACAATATCCCCCATGTCTCAGCAGGCCTATTCCATTCCGCAGCGCTCGCCCCTCTATCAGGCGCCGCCTTTCGACTACAAAGCCTTCAGCAAGGTCAGCGTGTTCTGCCGTGTCGATGAGGCGGCGATCCGCGCGGCGCTGCCGTCGCAATTCGAGCTGAGGGGCGACGTGATCGAGTTCTTCATCATGGACGTCCCGGCGGGCGGCTCGCTTGGCTCCTATGCCGAGGGCGGGATCGTCGTACCGATGAGCTATCAGGGCCGGCCCGGCGGCCACGTCCTCTATGAGATCGTGACCAATGACGACTCCATGGCCGTCGGCCGCGAAGTCTGGGGCTACCCGAAGAAGATGGGAGACGTCACCTGGAACGCGACGGACAGCGCCATTACGGCGACGCTGTCGCGTCGTGGCACGTCGCTGATCGAGATCGATTTCAAGGCCGACGGCCCGGATTTCGAAAAGCCCGCACTGCATCCGCGCTTCCAGACGCGCATCATTCCCTCGCCGGAAAGCGCCGCCGTCGAAACGCAGATCATCGAGAATTCGCTTGGCCAATCCACGACCCTGCGCCACGCCTTCGGCACGGCTGACATCAGGGTCGGCGGCAATGCGAGCGACCCGTTCTCCGATTTCCAGATCCGCGAGGTCGTCGGCGCGGAGATGATCGTCGCCAATTTCGTGCTCGGCTTCGGCAAGATCGTCGGCTGATACGGCGCAAGACAGGAACCCGTACACATGACGTGTGCACAGGCACCCGAAAAGATGTTCAGGCTCGATGAAAAGCGGGTCTTCATCACCGGCGGCGGTGGAGGGATCGGTCGCTCGGCGGCTTTGCTCTTCGCCGCCTTCGGGGCGCATGTCGTGGTTCTCGACCGGGATCTTGCGGCGGCGCAAGCCGTCGGTAACGAGGTGGCGGACGCGGGCGGCACGGCGTTCGCCGCCGCCCTCGATGTCACCGACGAGAGTGATGTCATCTCGGCTTTCACCGCCGCTGAAGAAACCGCCGGCGGCTTCGATATCCTGATCAACAATGCCGGGATATCGATCCGCCGTCCTTCGACGGAACTGTCGCTGGCCGACTGGAACAGCGTGGTCTCGGTCAATCTGACGGGCATGTTCCTGTGCTCGCGGACGGCCGCCCGCTCCTGGATCGCCCGGGGCGTTGCGGGCACGGTCGTCAACACCGCCTCGATCATGAGCTATTCAGGCGGCGGCCTTCATCCGAACGTCTCTTATCAATCGGCCAAGGCGGGCGTGGTGAACCTCACCCGCACGCTCGCGGTCGAATGGGCCGACGACGATATCCGCGTCAATGCGGTGGCGCCCACCTGGGTCCGGACACCGTTGATCGAACATTTGGCGGCCGATGCGGCGCAGATGCAGAAAATCCGCGATCTGACCCCGCTCAAACGCCTTGCCGAACCCGAAGAGGTGGCCTTCGCCATGGTCTTCCTCGCCGGGTCCGCCGCGTCGATGACCACCGGCCACGTCCTGGCGGTGGACGGTGGCTATCTTGCGAAATGAGGAGGTCCGACGAAAACTTCAGATAGCCGTGCATAAAATCACTCGCATGAAGAGTGAGCGAAATAATTTCACGATTGTGTTGCTCGAACGGACGTTCCATGCAACCAGTCCCGACAAGATGAAAAAGGGGAACCTTCATGACCAGAACCCGTGTAATTCTTTCGGCTGCCGCACTGTTGCTGGCGTCCAGCGCCCTTCCCGCCGTTGCCGACGACATCGTTCTCGGCGGCAGTGCGCCGATGTCCGGCGCGCAGGCCGAATTCGGCCAGTCGCAGATCGACGGCGCCCAGATCTATTTCGACCAGCTCAACGAAAAGGGCGGCATCAAGGGCAACAACATCGTATTCAAGGCCCTCGACGACCGCGCCGATCCGCGGCAGGGAACGCTCGTCGCCCAGCAGTTCTGCGATGACAGCACTGTCATCGGCGTCATCGGCCATATGAACAGCGGCGTCACCATGCCCGCACTCGACATCTATTCCGAATGCGGCATGGCGCAGGTCGTGCCCGCCACCAATCCGGAGCTGATGCGCATGGGTTTCGAGACGGTCGTGCGCCCGGTGGCGAACGACTTCGTCCAGGGCGCGCTGCCCGCGAAATACGTCACCGAGACGCTCGGCCTGAAGAAGGCTGTCCTCGTGCATGACAAGACGGTGTTCGGCCAGGGCATCGCCGGCGTGTTCAAGGACAATTTCGAAGCCGGCGGCGGGGAAATCGCCGGTACGTTCGGCGCCAATCCGGAAGATGTGGATTTCTCCGCCCTGATCGCCTCGATCAAGCTCGAAAATCCCGACGTCGTCTATATGGGCGCCGGCATGCCGCAACTGGCCCTGTTCCTCAAGCAGATGCGCGAACAGAGCCTGCAAGCCCAGTTCATCGGTCCCGATATCGGCTTTACCGTCGATTTCATCACCCAGGCCGGGGCGGCGTCCGCAGAGGGCGCGCTGATGACCTTCCAGCTTCCTCCCTATGATTCCTCGCCGGAGCTGCGCGACTTCTCCGAGCGTCACCAGGCCCGCTTCGGCCGCGCGCCCGGCCCTTATGCCTCGCTCGGCTTCGCCAACGCACAGGTCATGGCGGCGGCCGTCGAGAAGGCGGAGACGCTCGATCGCGAGGGCGTTCTCGCCCAACTTCACGGCGTGACGGTCGACACCCTGCTCGGCCCGGTCGCCTTTGACGAAAACGGTGAGAATACGACGGCGTCGATGTATCTCTACGTCGTCAAGGACGGCAAGTTCGAACTGGTCAAATAATAACGGCCGGACGCTTTTCAACAGGACCGGCGCGCATGGCGCCGGTCCGTCGTCACAGAGGCGATCTCCCTTGTTCGACTATTTTCTCCAACAACTGATCTTCGCGCTGGCGATCGGTGCGATCTATGGGCTGATCGCGCTCGGCTACACGATGGTCTATGGCGTCATGCGCCTGATCAACTTCGCGCATGGCGAGTTCTTCATGCTCGGCCCCTATGTCTACACGTTCGTCTTCAGCGGGCTCGTCGGCCTTGGCGGACTGGCGCCGATGCTGGATTCGGCCCTGGCCATCGTGGCGAGCTTCGTGATCATCGGCCTGCTCGGGGTGACGATCGAACGCTTCGCCTATCGGCCGTTGCGCGCCTATGGCCGGCTGGCGCCGATGCTGAGCGCGCTCGGCATGTCGATCGTGCTGCAAAGCGCGGTGCGTGTGACCGTGGGCCCGCAGCCGGTGCACTTTCCGGCGATCGTGGCGAGCGAGCCGATCGCCGCGCTGGGCGGCATGGTCACGACCATGCAACTCGGCATTCTCGCCGCGGCCATCCTGCTCATGGTCGGCCTGACGCTGTTCGTGAACGGCACGCGCCTCGGCATCTGGATCCGTGCTGCCTCGGAAAGCTGGACGACCTCCAGCCTGCTCGGCATTCGCGTCAACCGCGCCGTCAGCCTCGTCTTCTTCATCGGCCCCGGCCTCGGTGCCATGGCGGGCATCATGTATGCATCCTACTATGGCATCATGCAGCCCACCATGGGCTCGGTCATCGGCCTGAAGGCCTTCACGGCAGCCATTCTCGGCGGCATCGGCTCCATTCCCGGCGCCATGCTCGGCGGCTTCCTGCTGGGCGCGATCGAAGTCTTCGGCACCGCCTTCCTGCCGATCCTGTCCGGCGGGCTCATCGGCACGGAATACCGCGATGTCTTCGCCTTCGCCGTTCTCATCCTCGTTCTTCTGTTCAAGCCCGCCGGCCTGCTCGGCGAGACGATCTCGGAAGAAACGACTGTCGCAAAGAAGGATTACTGACCCATGGGGACCTCGGTGATCGCACGGCGGGCCGGTCTGCTTGCAACACTCGCGCTCTGCGTGATCCTGCTCGCGCTGGTGCCGAAACTTCCGCCCTATTACGTCCGCGTCGCGGACAGCATCCTGATCTATATCATCCTGGCCGTCGGCCTGAACCTCGTCGTCGGCTACGCCGGCCTGCTCGATCTGGGCTTCATCGCCTTCTATGCGGTGGGCGCCTATGCCTATGCCTTCCTGGCCAGCGGCCAGTTCGACATCCATCTGCCGTTCATCGTGATCCTGTTCATCGGGGCGGCGGCGGGAGCGATCGCCGGCGTCCTGCTCGGCTTTCCGGTCCTGAAGCTGCGGGGAGACTATCTCGCCATCGTCACCCTCAGTTTCGGCGAGATCATCCGCATCGCGATCAACAATGCCGACGAACTGACGAACGGCCCGCAGGGCATCGCGGGCCTCGACCGTGCCAGCCTCTTCGGCCTGCCCCTCACCAGCCCGGTTCATTTCTACTGGCTGCTGCTGGCGCTCGCGATCATCATATGCGCCAGCGTCTACTATATGGAGCGCTCGATCCTCGGCAAGGCCTGGCGGGCGCTGCGGGAAGACCAGGACGTCGTGCGCGGCCTCGGCATCAACACGACGACGCTGAAGCTGCTCGCCTTTGCGCTCAGCGCGGCGATCGGCGGCGCCGGCGGCGTGATCTTCGGCTCGTTCCAGCGGTTCGTCAGCCCGGAAAGCTTCACCTTCCAGGAATCGCTGCTCGTCGTGCTGATCATCATCATCGGCGGCGTCGGCAATATCGTCGGCGTGATCGCCGGCGCCATCGTGCTCGTGGTCCTGCCGGAGGTGCTGCACTTCGCCGCCCAGTACCGGCTGCTGATATACGGCATCGTCCTCGTCACCGTCATCGTGCTGCGCCCGGGCGGTCTCGTCTCGCCCCGCTTCAACCTCAGCTTCATCATTCGAAAGGTCCGGAACCTATGGCTCTCGCCCTCGAAAACGTAAGCAAGCATTTCGGCTCGCTGGTCGCGATCAAGAACCTGTCGCTCACCTTCGACGTCGGCTCGGTCTACTCGATCATCGGGCCGAACGGCGCTGGAAAATCGACGGTCGTGAATATGATCGCCGGATCCTATAGCGTCACCTCCGGCGCGATCCGCCTCGGCGCATCGGTGCTCAACAGGCTGCCCAAGCATCGCGTGGCGCAACTCGGTATCGCGCGGACCTATCAGAACCTTCGCCTGTTCGACGGCATGACCGTGCTGGAAAACCTGGAGGTCTGTTTCTTCCCGCAATCCTGGCTGACGTATCTGACCGGCGCCAGACGGCTGGGCAAGAGCGAGCGGCTCGATATCTGCCATGCGTGCCTCGAACGGTTCGGCCTTTCGGATGTGGCCGACACGCTTGCCGGCGACCTGCCCTACGGCCGCCAGAAGATACTCGAACTGGCCCGCGCCTTCGTCACCGAAGCGCCGATCGTACTGCTCGACGAACCGGCGGCCGGCCTCAACCATACCGAAACGAAAGACATGGCGGCGTTGATCGCCAGTCTGAAACGCGCGGACCGCGCGATCATTCTCGTCGAGCACGACATGGACATGGTGATGTCGATCTCCGACCGGATCGACGTGCTGAACTATGGCGAGCTGCTTTGCTCCGGCACGCCGGAACTGGTGCGCACCAATGAGAAAGTGCAGGAGGCCTATCTTGGAACCACGGAAGAACTCGACACCATCCGCAAGCTTGCTCAAGGTCGCCGGGCTCAAGGCGGGTTACGGTCGAACGCAGGTATTGTTCGGCATTGATCTGGAGGTCCGCTCCGGCGAGATCGTGACGATCATCGGTGCGAACGGCGCCGGCAAGACCTCGACGCTGCGCTCCATTTCCGGCCTGACGCAGATCTACGGCGGTGAGATCGAGTTCAAGGGGCAGGCCATCAAAGGCCGGCCGCCGGAGGAGATCACCCGGCTCGGCCTGGCGCATTGCCCGGAAGGCCGCCAGATCCTCCAGCGGCTGACCGTCGAGGAAAACCTGCTTGCAGGCTATATCCCGGGCCGTGGGCGGAGCTTCGACGAGATCCGCACGCAAGCCTACGATATGTTCCCGATCCTGAAGGAGCGGCGTCATTCGCTGGCCAGCCGCATGAGCGGCGGGCAGCAGCAGATGCTGGCGATTGCTCGCTCGCTGATGGCGACACCGGAGCTTCTCATGCTGGACGAGCCCTCGCTCGGTCTGGCGCCGAAGATCATCAACCAGATCTTCGAGATCATCATCACGCTCTCCAAGTCCGGCATCAGCCTCATCGTCGTCGAACAGAATGCGGCCGTGGCGCTGGAAATCGCCGACTACGCCTATGTGATCGATGCCGGACGCTGCTCCGTCGAAGGCGGCGCGCACAACGTGCTCAACGATCCCGATCTCAAGGCCGCCTATCTCGGGGCCTGAGACCGGTCAAATCGGGAAAGAAACAGCCGATTGGAGAAAGACATGGCGAAAGCCCGGGCAGCCTCCATCCTGATCTCCGGCGCGGCATCCGGCATCGGACGCGCGACGGCGCTCGGGCTTGCAAAGGCCGGCGTCGCGCTCACCCTGTTCGATCGCAATGCCGCAATGTTGCTCGACGTCGCGGGCGCCTGCCGGCAGGAAGGTGCCGATGTGCTTGACGTCGCCGGCGACGCCGCTTCGGACAGCGATGTGAAAACGGCGGTCGAGCGCGCCGTCAAGACGCATGGTTTTCTTTCCGGCGTGGTCGCCGCCGCCGGCGTCGCGCACAAGGGCGATGTCACGGCGTTGACCGACGAGATCTGGAACGTCACGCTGGCCGTGAACCTTACCGGGCCGTTCCTGCTGGCGAGGCATGCCGTCCCTCACCTGTTGAAAAACCCCGCCTCCGCCTTCGTCGCGGTCAGTTCGGATTCCGGCATACGCGGATCGCGCGGCTATGCCGCCTATAGCGCTTCCAAGCACGGCGTCGTCGGACTGATCCGCTGTATGGCGCTCGATCATGGCCCGGGCGGCCTTCGCAGCAACGTGGTTTGCCCGAGTTTTGTCGCAACGCCGATGGCCGACGGCCTTCTGAAGGAGAATGACGGCGCCTACGATCGCGCGTTCTATGAACGTCGGGTGCCGCTCGGCCGCTTCGCCCGGCCGGAGGAAGTGGCGGATGCCATCTCGCATCTGCTGTCGCCGCAGGCGAGCTACGCCAACGGCATGGTCTATATGCTCGACGGCGGCACCACGGCGGGAACCTTCGGTTGACATGGGACCGCAGATGGGGAGAACCGATCCTGTTGCCGATGCCGTCGCTATCCTGCATTGACTTTGGTGAAGTATCTTATCAATCCCATCACTAAAATGAATTTATCAGGTTATGCGCGATGTCCAATTTCATTCTTGATGCAAAGGTTCCCGATCACGTGGGAAAGACGCTGCGTGAATTGCGGCGGTCCCGGCGCATCACGATCCAGCAGCTTGCCGAAGGGCTGAACCGTTCGACCGGCTATGTCAGTCAGCTCGAACGCGGGTTGTCGCAACCGACACTGAAGGATCTCTACGCCGCGTGCACGATTTTCGGCGTGCCGATGAGCTGGTTCGTCGATCTGGAGGAAAAGCAGCCGGAAGCCGAGCGCGAGAAGGACATTGTCGTGCGCAGCGGTCAGCGCCGTTTCCTGCTTCACCGGGGGGCCAGGACAGAGCTTCTGACGCCGCAACTCGATCCGGATGTCGAGTTCATGATGTCGACCTTCGAGCCCGGACTGGAGACCGAAGCCAAGCATGTGCCGATCGCGGGCGCCGAATACGGCTATATCCTCAAGGGCCGACTGGAACTGTGGGTGGATGAGGAAAAATTCGAACTCGTCGAAGGCGACAGCTACCGTTTCGACCGTTCCCTGACCTATCGCTCCCGCAATCCCTCCGAGAGCGAGCCGGCCATCATCATCTGGGTCGGCGTCTACAAATAGAGCAGAGCGCAACGCCCCCATGTCATCTTCCCCTTTCGATCCCGCGGGCTTTGCGGGCAAGGTCGCCTTCCTTTCCGGCGCGGCTTCGGGCATCGGCGCTGCGACCGCTACGCGTCTCGCCGACCTTGGAGCGAAGCTGATCCTGACCGACCGGGACGGGGAGCGGCTTGCGGCATTTGCGAAAACGCTCGGATCGGACGAGGTTCTGGCCCTCGACCTGGACGTGACGGCGGCCCCAGGCGTGGAAGCAGCGATTGCGCAGGCGGTCCGTCATTTCGGGCGTCTCGATCTCGCCGTCAATTCCGCCGGGATCGACCTGCCCCGCTGCGAGACGGCATGCTATCCGGCCGAGGACTGGGACCGGGTCATCGCTGTCAACCTGACCGGCGTCTTCCATTGCCTTCGCTACCAGATCCCAGCCATGCTCGCGAACGGCGGGGGTTCCATCGTCAATGTCGCCTCCATCATGGGATTTCGCGCCTTTGCCGGGCAGCCTTCCTATACCGCGGCCAAGCACGGCGTGATCGGCCTCACCAAGGCGGCCGCACTCGACCATGCGGCGCAGGGCGTGCGCGTTAACGCGGTCGCCCCCGGGTTCATCGAGACACCGCTGCTTGCGCATCTGAGTGACGAGAAGAAACGGGCGGCGGCATTGCTTCATCCGATGGAACGTCTCGGACAGCCGGACGAAATCACGAATGTGATCCTCTTCCTGCTCTCCGGCGCCGCATCCTTCGTAACCGGCGCCTGCTACGAAGCGGATGGCGGCTATCTCGCCCGATAAACCGGGCTATTCCCGTCGATACCAGGTCACATCAGAGCCATTCCTGCAAAAACCCGGACCGGGTTTATGTGCGCAATTGCCTGAGCCTGACCGCCCGGCAACACGGTAGATCCTCCTCCGCCGGCCGTATCGGCTCCCAAACCCGCCCATCACGATCGACCGCCATCGAGGGCGATCGCAACGCACCGGCAAGCCCATCGTCATATTTTCCGCTTGACACAGGGTGGGGTAATGGCAACAGTAAAATTGTCCACAGTCCGCATTGAACAAAATATAAAAGGGGATCGATGCATGACGCAGATAATTCTGAAAAGACGGGCATTACTGCTCTCGACCAGCCTTCTCGCAGGAACCCTCGCCTTCGGCACACACGCCGTCGCCGCCGGGGAACCGGTCAAAATCGGCTTTGCCATTGCCGAATCCGGATGGATGGCCAACTACGACAGCGCGCCCTTCAGGGCTGCGGTGCTGAAGATCGAGGAGATCAACAAGGCCGGCGGCCTGCTTGGCCGGCAGATCGAATACGAGGTTCGCGACACCAAGACCGAACGCGAAGGCTCGGCCACGGCTGGCCAGGAACTTGTCGCGTCGGGCATCGATTTCCTCGTCGTCTCGGGGGACTATGACTTCGGCGCGCCTGCCGCGCTTGCCGCCGCCTCGGCGGACATCATCTCCTTCAGCTCGATCGCCGGCGATGCCAAGATGGGCGCCCAGGGTGTCGGCCCCCTCGCCTTCACCGGCATCGGGGCCGCGCAGACCGAAGGTATCGCAATGGCGCAATGGGCCGCCGGGCAGAACTACAAGACCGCCTATCTCCTGACCGATACGCTCATCCAGTACACCAAGTCGGTCTCCGCGGGCTTCAGGCTCGGCTGGTCCGAGGCGGCCGGCGCAGAGACCCTCGTCGGCGAAGACACATTCGTCAATTCCGACGCTTCCATCGCCTCGCAGATCACCCGCATCAAACAGCTGCCGGTCCAGCCGGACTTCATCTTCCTGTCATCGGTGACCCCCGGCGGCGCCAGCGCCGTCCGCCAGTTGAGGGCCGCCGGCATTCAGCAGCCGATCCTCTCCAATACGGCGATGAGCGACAACTACTGGCTCGATGCGGCGCCCGGCCTATCCGGATTTTATGTTCCCGCGCTGATGTCGCTCTATGGCGACGACCCGCGCCCGGAACTCAACGCTTTCGTCGAGGCGTTCAAGGCGCGCTGGAACGAACCGCCGGTGACGTCCTATGCGATCGCCGGTTACTCGATGATCGAACAATGGGCGCGTGCGGTTGAAAAAGCCGGGACGACGGAAACCCGGCCCGTCCTTGACGCGCTCAACGCCTTCAGGGACGAGCCCTTCACGATCGGGCCGACGACCTTCACGCCCGACGTTCACATTCAGCTCAACCGCCCGTTCCTCATCATGGAGACCAGGGATGGCAGCTTCCGTTCGGTCGAAGTCTATCGAAGCGCCATCGTGCCGACGATCGAGCAGCTCCTGACGGCAAACTAAAAGGGCAGACATCCTCATCGCCGATACGGTACGAACCTGCCGACAGCATTGGTGCTGCGGTTTCGTATCGGGAAAGTTTGGAGCATTCTCCACCCATGAGGCTCTGAATTTTCAGAAGGACAGGCAAATGGCGTATTTGAGATCGTTGAACGAGAAGGCCCTCCACGACGAGGAGGCCGGGGATGCGGATTACAGGGAAGACACCCTGAAATCCGACAGCCTCGTCGACCAGCTTTTCGAGCTGCTGCGCAACGACATCATAAACGGCAAGATCGCCCAGGGTGAAAAGATCACGGAGATCAAGCTGGCCCAGCAGCTGCGGATCAGCCGGAATCCGATCCGCGAAGCCGTCCGCCGCCTTGAAGGTGTCGGGCTTCTGGTCAACCATCCCCGGCGCGGCCGCTTCGTTCGCGAGATCAGCCGCGAGGAGGCCGATGACATCATGTTCTTCCGGACCGGTATCGAATGTGCCGTCATCCGGGAGGCCGCCGCGACCCGAAGCCCGCGCGACCTCACGCGCCTTCGCGATATTCTCGATCGCATGCATGCCGCCGCCGCCGCCGGCGACATCGCCGCCACCTTTGCGCTCGACACCGAATTCCACCGCACGATCTGCGAAATCAGCCGAAGCCGGCGCTCGCTGCGCGCATTCGACGAAATCCACGGCGAGCTTCGGATGCTGCTTGGAATGATGGGCACGATCTTCTCGACGCTTGAGGATGCGGCGGCAGCCCACGAGCCGATGCTCGATGCCATTGCCGCCGGAGACAGGGAACGCGCCGGCCAGCTCATGGCCGATCATATCAAATCGACCCATCTCGAGGTCGAACGCTACTTCCAACGCCTGAATACGACCTAGCGGACAACCGCTCAGCAAAGGGGAACCATAAGAATGAAGTACAGGATATCAGTCGACACCGGCGGGACGTTTACCGACGTGGTCGTCCAGGACGACAGGGGAAAAGTCGTCATCGGCAAGTCGCTGACCACGCCGGACCGGATTTTCCACGGCATGCGCGGCGCCATGCAGATGGCGGCGGGGGAACTCGGTGTTTCCGTCGAGACGCTCCTCGGCGAAGCGGGGCTGCTGATCTATGGAACGACCCACTCCACGAACGCGATCGTCCAGGGAAAGGTCGCAAAGACGGCCTTCCTGACCACCAGGGGCTTTCCGGACATCCTGGTGACGCGCGAGGGCGGCAAGTTCGGCCCGCATGATTTTTCCTACGACTTCCCCAGACCCTACATTGCCCGCCGCCACACGTTCGAAGTCGATGAACGCATATCGTCCGAAGGCGAGGTCGTGACCGGCCTCGACGAGGCGGCGGCCCGCAAACTGGCGAAGCGACTGGTGTCGGACGGTTTCGAAGCGGCGGCCGTCTGCTTCCTCTGGTCCATCGCCAATCCCTTGCACGAGTTGCGCATGGGTGAAATCCTCGCCGAAGAAGCACCGGGCATCGCGGTGTCCTTGTCCCATGTGCTCGTGCCGATCGTGCGCGAATATCGCCGCGCTTCGACGACGGCGATCGACGCCTCCATCAAGCCGCTGATGCAGAACCATCTGCGCGAAATGCAGCGGGACCTGGTGGCCGCAGGCTTTGCCGGAGACATCCTGGTGTCCACTTCCGCCGGCGGCTGCACCCATGTGGCGGACCTTGTCGAAAAACCGGTCCATACCGTCAAATCCGGCCCGGCCATGGCGCCGGTCGCCGGGCGCGCCTTCTCGCGCATGGAAGATCTCGGTGACGACGTCATCATCTGCGATACGGGCGGCACCACCTTCGACGTCGGGCTGGTTCGCGAAGGCGAGCTCAAATATACGCGCGAAACCTGGCTCGGCGGCCAATGGATGGGCCATCTGACGGCGATCTCGTCCGTCGACGTGCGGTCGATCGGCGCTGGCGGCGGGTCCATCGCCTGGATCGACAATGGCGGCCTGCTCAGGGTCGGGCCGATGTCCGCCGGTTCCGTTCCCGGCCCAGCCTGCTACGGCAAGGGCGGCGACAAGGCGACGGTCACCGACGCGGCGCTGGTTCTCGGTTATATCGATCCCGCCTACTTCCTCGGCGGGCGGATGAAACTTGATGTCGACGCAGCGAAGAAGGCGGTCGGGACCCTGGCGACGGAGCTCGGCATCTCGCTGGAACGCGCGGCCTTTGCGATCATCAACATCGCAAACGAGCACATGATCAATGCGATCCAGGACATCACCGTCGCGGAGGGCTTCGATCCATGCGAATCGACGCTTGTCGCAGGCGGCGGCGCCGCCGGCATCAACATCGTTCCCATCGCACGCGAACTCGGCGTGCGGACGATCATCCTACCCAAAACCGCCAGCGCCCTCTCGGCAAGCGGCATGCAGTTCTCCGATATCATCTTCGAGGAATCGGGCAACTGCGTCACCACGACCGGACGCTTCGATTACGAAGGCGTGCGCAACACCCTCGACGAAATCGATACCCGGCTCGACAAGGCTTCCGAGCAACTGGAGATCGCGGCCGGCGGCAATATCCGGCGTGAATATACGGTCGAAGCCCGCTACCTGACGCAGGTCTGGGAGCTGGACGCCGCCCTGCCCAGCCGCAGGATTGAAGGGGAGCAAGACGTCCTGGGACTCGTGGATGCATTTCACCAGTCGCACGAGCGCGTATTTGCCGTTCGGGACGAAACCGCACAGGTCGAATGCCTCAACTGGCGCGGCCGCATGACCGTCTCGCTCGGAAAAGCCAACTGGGCCGGCGAGAAGACGGCGGAAAGCGGAAGCGGCTCCAGCGGGACGCGCAGATCCTACTTCGGCGATTCCATTGACGATGTGCCGGTCTACCGCGGGCAGGATCTCGAAATCGGATGCACGATCACCGGACCGGCGATCATCGAGGAGCCGACGACCACCGTCGTCGTCTATCCGGGGTCCACCGCCCGCGTCAGCGCCAATAGCAACTACATCATCTCGCTTTGATGTCCGCGAACAGTCAAAGGGTTCCTGAAATGAACGCTCCCACCGTAAATCCCTCCCCGTCGCCCGCTTCCGAAGCCATCGATCCGATGCTGTTGTCCATCATGGCCAACCGGGTCGACGGCATCGTGCGCGAGATGACGAGCACCCTGTTGCGCGCCGCCCGCTCCGCGGTCATCGCCAGCGCCCGCGACATGTCCTGCGCGATCGTCACGGGCGACAACGAACTGCTGGCGACCGCCGAAGGGCTTCCCGTCCACATTTTCGGCTCGCATCTACAGACGATCTCGATGCAGCAGCTGCATGACGATCTGGCGCCGGGAGACGCCTTCCTCCACAATGATCCCTATATGGGCAACACCCACCCGGCGGATCATACGATCCTCGTGCCCGTCTTCGTCGACGGGGAGCACATGTTCACGGTCTGCGCGAAATCCCATCAGGCCGACACCGGCAATTCGACACCCACGACCTATGCGCCCTACGCCCGCGACGTTTACGAAGAAGGCGGCCTGATCTTCCCCTGCGTGCGGGTCCAGCGAGACTACAAGATGGTCGACGACATCATCCGCATGTGCCGCAAGCGCATTCGCGTACCGGATCAGTGGTACGGTGACTTCCTCGCCGCCGTCGGATCCGCGCGGGTGGGCGAACGCCGTCTTGCGGAGTTCTGCCGCAAGTATGGCAAGGACAAGGTCAAGGCGTTCATCAGGCAGTGGATCGACTATTCGGAAAAGCGCACCATCCAGGCCATCAGCAAGATGCCGGCGGCCACCATTACGCACAATGGCGCGCATGATCCCCTGCCGGGCCTTCCCGACGGCATTCCCATCAACTGCAAGATCACCATCGATCCGGCCGAAGCGACCATCGAGATCGATCTTCGGGACAATATCGATTGCCTCGACAACGGCTTCAACGTTTGCGAGGCCTGCGCGATCAACAATTCGATCGCCGGCGTCATGAACTGCCTCGATCCGGACATTCCGCGCTGCGCCGGCATCTTCCGCCGCGTGCGGGTGCTGCTGCGTGACGGCGCCGTCATCGGGCGAACGAGCTTTCCGCATTCCGCGTCGATCGCGACGACCAACGTCGGCGACCGTCTGGTCAATCTTACCCAGTCCGCGCTCGCCAAACTCGGCGACGGTTACGGGCTTGCGGAAGGCGGCGTCGGCATGGGAGCCGGGTGGGCTGTCGTCTCCGGCAGGGATTTCCGCCGCGACAACGAGGTCTACATCAACCAGCTCTTCGTCGGCGGCAACGGCGGCCCGGCAAGCCCGTCTGCGGACGGATGGCTGACCTATGGCATTCCGGTTGCAGCCGGCCTCATCTACCGGGACTCCGTCGAACTGGTCGAGGTCAAGCATCCGATCCAGATGAAATCCGTCCAGATTCATCCGGGCACCTGTGCTCCGGGCAAATTCCGCGGCGCACCCGGAGCCGAACTCGTCTACGGCCCGAAGAAGGACACGATGACCGTCGCCATTCCCTGCGACGGGCAGGTGTTTCCGCCCAAGGGGGTCAACGGCGGCCACGACAGCCCCGGCGCCAGAACCTTCAAGATCGATCTGGACGGCAATGAAGAGCGGCTTCCGGGTGTCGCCCAGGTCGATCTTGCGCCCGGAGAATGGCTGCGTGGCATCGACAATTCCGGCGGCGGCTACGGCAACCCGCTCGATCGCGATCCGCAGCGCGTCCTCTACGACGTTGCCGAGCGATGGGAGACGCTGGAACGCGCGCGCGACATCTACGGCGTCGTGCTCACCCCGTCCGAAAACGATCTCGGCTACGCCATCGATCTCACCGCGACCACGCAACGTCGAAACGCTTTGAGAACGGCGGCCTGATCGAGTAAACCGGACCGCGCGCCCCTTCGCGCGGTCCACGCATCTATCGCACATGACGAGTTTGACGGTCCGCAATCCACGAGCGCGGAAAAGGAGAGACTTTGCATCCGCCCCTTACCATCGACGACCTCAAGGCCCGCGCCCGCAAGCGTGTGCCCCGGATGTTTTTCGACTACGCCGATTCAGGCTCGTGGACCGAGAGCACCTATCGCGCCAACGAAGAGGACTTCACCCGGATCAAGCTGCGCCAGCGCGTGATGGTGGACATGGAGAACCGGTCCCTTGCAAGCGAGATGATCGGGCAACCCGTATCGATGCCGGTCGCCCTTGCACCAACGGGCATGGCGGGAATGCAGCATGCCGACGGCGAGATGCTGGCGGCGCAGGCCGCCGAGGAATTCGGCGTCCCCTTCACCCTTTCGACCGTCAGCATCTGCTCCATCGAGGATGTCGCATCGGTCACGACAAAGCCGTTCTGGTTTCAGCTCTATATCAACCGTGACCGCGATTTCGCGCTGACGCTCATCGACCGCGCCAAGGCGGCGGGCTGTTCCGCACTCGTCTTGACGCTCGACCTGCAAATCATGGGACAGCGCCACAAGGACATTCGCAACGGATTGTCGGCCCCTCCCCGCTTCACGCCGGATCACCTCTTCCAGATGGCGCGCCACCCCGGCTGGTGCCTGAAAATGCTCGGTACGAAGCGAAGGACGTTCCGCAACATCGTCGGCCATGCGCACGGCGTCAACGATCTGGAGAGCCTTGCCGCCTGGACCGGCGACACCTTCGACCCGACCCTTTGCTGGGACGATATCGAATGGGTCAGGAACCGCTGGGGCGGCAAGCTCATCCTGAAAGGCATTCTGGACGTGGAAGACGCACAGATGGCGGTGCGAACCGGCGCGGACGCCATCATCGTCTCCAACCACGGCGGCCGCCAGCTGGATGGCGCGCCGTCCACGATCAGCATGCTGCCCCGCATCGTCGAGGCGGTCGGCGACAGGATCGAGGTTCATATCGACGGCGGCATCCGCTCGGGGCAGGATGTCTTGAAATCACTCTGCCTCGGTGCGAAAGGCACCTACATCGGGCGGCCGTTCCTCTACGGCCTCGGCGCATCCGGCAAGCAGGGCGTCACACAGGCGCTCGACATCATCCGGCGCGAACTCGATACGACGATGGCGCTCTGCGGCGAACGCGACGTGCGCGATCTGTCACGAAAGAACCTCGCCAGCCCTTGAGGATCGCCACCAGACCGCCCCCGCGCGGCGCGATCGCGGGAATCGCGACCGCCACCGGGTTTTCGAGAAAGGGCGGAGCGCCTTTCCTTTCATGCCGCCGCTTCGATCTTCTCACCAGAAGCGCTCACGGGCTGATGCCGCGTGAAAGGCCAGGTGATTTCCTTCCAGCCCATGATGCCCTCCCTTCTCCAGATGAGGATGCAGAGCATGATGACGGCAAGCACCAGTTCCTGGCTTCCCGCCGGCAGGGATGCCTTCGTCTCCCCAAGCCAGATCCCACGCTCCAGCGTCCGGAAAAGCTCGATCACAAGCGACAGAGAGACGACGCCCACCACCGCCCCGGCAAGACTGCCCATGCCGCCGACGACAAGCATGGAAAGGCTGAGGAAGGTCAGCTGCATGAAGAACATGTCGATCGCCAGGACACCGAGGAAGTGGGCATAGAGCACGCCCGCCAGTCCGAGGACCGCACCGGAAATGGTGAACGCCAGAAGGCGTGTCCGGAAGATGGAAATCCCGACGGCCTGCGCGGCGATTTCATCTTCCCTGGTGGCGCGCAACGCCAGCCCCGCGCGGGAGATCTGGAACAGGTAGGCGACGACGATCGACCCGCTGGCGGCCGCAAGCGCGATCCACACCGTGACATAGGTCGGGATCCCAACCACGGAACTTGCGCCCATCGTCACGCTGTCCCAGTTCGAATAGGTGACATTGACGATGAAAAGCAGCGCCAGCGTGCCGATTGCCGCCGCCAGCCCGGAAAGACGCATCAGCACGAGGCCGGAGATGAATGCCGCCAGGCCGGCGAGCGCGACCGCGATCAGCGCGGCCGGGGCGAAGGGCACGGTCATATGCTTCAGGAATTCCGGCAGTCCGCTCATGACCATCGGCTTCATCATGCTACAGCATGTCTGCCAGGTGGTCGCATAGGCGGCAATCGCCATGAACGCGGTCCCGCCGAGCGAGATGACACCGGAATTTCCGATAAAGATGTAAAGCCCGACGACGACGACGATCTTGATCAACGCTTCCGTGACGGAACGCAGGACGCCAATCGAACCGAACTGGTCGGCAAGCAGCGCGGCAAGCACGAGCGGCACGATCAGAAGAAGGACCGGCGTGGCGGCTTTGAGGTGGCAAATGAAATTGTTTCGGGCCGCGATCATACTCTTTCCTTCGATTTCGATGCGATGATGCCGCGCGGGCGAACAAGGAGAACCACGATCACGGCGGCAAAGACGACGGCATCGCGAAATGGCCGGACATCGGCCGGCAGGATCGTCTGAAGCACCGCACTGACCGCTCCCACGAGAAAGCCGCCGAGCGCCGCGCCGACGAGGCTGCCCATTCCGCCGATAACCGTCGCGAAAAAGCCGAAGACCGCGAGAGTCGCGCCGGCCCTGACATCGATGACACCGGTCTGCGCCGTTAAAAGCAGGGCGACGACCCCGCCCAGAAAGCCGGCTATGGCGAATGCGCCGGCAATGACGCGGTTGGCCCTTACGCCCAACAGCCGGGCCATGCGGAAGTTCTCTGCGGAAGCACGCATCTGCAAGCCGAGCGGCGTAAACCGCAGGAAGGCCGAGATCGCGACGAGAAGCGTGATCGTGACCACGATCGTCAGCAGCTGGATACTGGCGATGCGAAGCCCGAATATATCGACGACGGTGGAAATCTCCGTCCCCAGCGACAACGCCTTCGGCCGGCTCGTATAGAGCACGATGACGAGATTTTGCAGGAAATAGCTGACGGCGAAGGAGGAGACGAGGAGGGTCGCGGGCTCGGCGTTGCGAAGCGGGCGAAACGCGACACGCTCGGTGACGAGCGCCAGGACGACGACGACGGCAAGAACGAGAACGATCATCAGCGGCCAGGGCAGCGCGCCGAGGAACAGCACCGGCGCCGCGCCGGCGGCAGGCGCCAGCAACGAATAGGCGCCGATCGTCACGAAGTCCCCTTGCGCGAAATTGATCAGCCGCATGATGCCGAAGATGAGGCCGATGGAAAGCGAAACGAGCGCAAAGAGACTGCCGAGGCTGACGGCGTCGATGACAACCTGAAGGAAGTATCCCATGTCAATGGATCCCGTTGCCGCCGGCGGCGGTGGCATGGCGCGTTCCGAAATAGGCAGCGCGGACACGCGCGTCGGTGATGATCGCTTTCGGCTTGCCCATGGCGATCCGCTTGCCGCCGTCCATGACCTGGATGCGTTCACAGGCGTTGAGGATGACCTTCATATTGTGCTCGATGAGCAGGACACCGCAGCCGAATTGCGCCGGGATACCGGCGATACAGGCGACCAGTTCCTCGCATTCGGCGTCGTTCATGCCGGATGCGGGCTCGTCCATCAGGACGAATTTCGGTTTCGTCGCGAGCGCGCGGCCGATACCCACCCGTCGTTCGTGACCATAGTTGAGGCTGCCGGCTGTGCTCCCGGCAAAAGCCGTGAGGTCCAGTTCCTCCAGAAGGCGATCCGCGGTCTCCCGCGCCTGACGCCGGGTGCATCCGGTATGGAAGCCTGCGACTTCCAGATTTTCGCGGACGGTGAGCCGCCTGAACAGGCGGCCGGCCTGAAAGGTGCGGCTGATGCCGCGCGCCGCAAGCTGAAACGGCTTGTCGCTCCTCAGATCCAGGCCATCCAGTTCGACCTTTCCCTGTGTCGGACGCTGAAAGCCGGTCAGCACATTCACGAGCGTCGTCTTTCCGGCCCCGTTCGGACCGATAAGGCCGACGATCTCCGATTGCCCCAGTTCCAGATCGACGCCGGACAGGGCGGAGACCCCGCCGAAGCGGACCGTGACACCTTCGGCGATGAGCCGCGAACCCGGATACCCGGACGGCCCGCCTCGCGGCAGGTCTAGAATTCCCATCGAAGTTCCCCATTCGGCGCTCTTCGCGCACTTATGTAAATTTTGTGGACAATGGACAACGTGTCGTGCATCGTCCTCCCGGTCAAGAGGAAAACGACATGGAGACTGCGGATGGCCCTGCTGGAAGTGACGGAGATCGACGCGCGCTACGGACGGACGCCGGCGCTGCACGGGGTTTCGTTCGGCATCGAAGCGGGTGAGGCCGTCTTCGTGGTGGGTCCCAACGGTGCCGGCAAGTCGACCCTGGTTCAGACCATCATCGGCGCGCACCCGCCGGCAGCCGGCGCCGTCTCGTTCCGTGGCGCAAGCATTACCGGCCGGTCGATCGAGGCCAATGTGCGTTCCGGCCTGTGCCTGGTGCCCGAGGGACGCCATGTCTTTGCAACCATGTCCGTCGCCGAAAATCTCCGGCTTGCCAGAGTGGTCTCATCCGACACGGCGCAATTTCAGGAAGACGAAGAGCGTGTCCTGACGCAGTTTCCCATTCTCAAGGCGCGATACAGGGGGTCGGCCGGCATGCTTTCCGGCGGTGAGCAGCAGCAGCTGGCAATCGCCCGCGCCCTGGTCCAGCGCCCGACGCTGCTGATGATCGACGAGCCTTCGCTCGGGCTTGCGCCCATGGTGACCGATGGCATCTACGACATGCTGGGATCGCTGCGCGAAAGCGGCCTTACGCTTCTGGTGGTCGAACAGTCCACCGCCCGCATCACGGATATCGCGGACAAGGTACTCGTCCTGAAAAACGGACGGATCGCCGCCGAACGGACCATAAGCGATGCCAGCGATGTTCGGGCAATCGAAGATCTTTACTTTGCAAGCGTATAGATGCGGGGGGCCGACTCCCGCTTTTTCCGGAATCGCTCCAATATATTGTTTTTAGCGTATTATCCAACGCCGAAGCGATCTCACTCCGGCTGGAGACACCCTACGCCGTGCTCTCGTTTCCCTTGAGCCCGCGGTAGGTTCCGCGGAAACGGAAAAGCAGTTCGTCCAGCCCGTCGAAGGGTCGCGGCTCGACGGGAGCGCCGGGGCTTTCGGGAACCGGAATGTCCGAAAGCCCGCTCCAGCGGTCGGCGGCTAGCCCACCCAGATAAGCGGCGCCGATCGTCGCGTTGCCCAGTTCATGGGCTGGAACGAGCGGGACTTGCAGGATATCCGCCAGCATCTGCTGCCAGCGCGGATCGACACTGCCCCCACCGGTCAGGAGGATCCGGTCGGCCGACACGCCGATTTCCCGCATCGCATCCCAACTGTCGCGCACCGCAAGGGCCACGCCCTCGAAGACGGAACGGATGAGCTGATTGCGCGTGCAGCCGAGCCGCATATAGGCCCAGGCCGCCGAGGCGTTCGGATCGAGCAGCGGCGCGCGTTCGCCCGCCGCATAGGGCAGGAAGACGATCCCGCCGTTGCCTTCGTTCTCTTTGAAGCCGGCGCGGTACATTTCGGGCCAGGATGCGCCGAGGATCGCCCGGGCCCATTCGAACACGGTTCCGCCGTTCTGGAGCGCGGCCATGCTGTAGAGGCTGCGTCCGATGGCGCGATAGCTGTTGTAGAACGGCTGGATGCGCGGCTCGACGCCTTCCACCACCGACATGATCTGGATGCCGGATCCGACTTGCAGGATCGTCGAGCCGGGCGTCGTCTGGCCCATGCCGAAAAGGCAGGCAGCCGAATCGGCAAGTCCGGCGGCGACGGGCGTGCCGGCCGGAAGCCCGAATTCGGCGGCCACAGTCGCCGACAGCCGGCCCGCGACCGCGTGGGATTCGACCACCGGCGCAAGGATCGCCGGGTCGATCGAGAGGGCTGCAAGGAAGTCCGTCGCCCAGCAGTCGGCGTTAATGTCGTAGAGCAGCGTCATCGAGGCGTCGGCAGGCTCCGTCGCCACCTCGCCCGTCATGACGAGGCGCAGCCAGTCCTTCGGCGACAGGATGCGGCGGATCGCGGCATAGCTCTGCGGCTCGTTCTCCCGCAGCCATAGCAGGGAAAGCCCCGCCATACCGCTGACCACCGGGTTGGCGAGCGGCCGCCGCACATCTTCCGGCAGTTGCAGGACACGCTCCATCTGCGCGGCCGCCCGCTGGTCCGCCCAGAGGATCGCCGGGCGCAACGGCCTTTCATCGTCACCGAGAACGACCAGGCCATGGGCCTGGCCCGAAAGCCCGATGCCACGGACCGCCCCGCCCCGCTCCCCGCAGCAGGCGCGAACGGCGGCCACCGTCTGCGCCCACCAGTCCGCAGGCGCGCTTTCCGCATAGCCGGGCCGCGGCGAGGAGACGGGATAGGTTCGGGAAGCCTCGGCGACGACCTTTCCGTCGTCGTCGATCAGAAGCGCTTTGACCGAACCGGTGCCAAGATCGATGCCGAGATACATATCCCCTCCCGCAACCCTATCGCGTCGTGTCAGCGCAGAAGCTGCCCGGCCTCGGAAACGATTCTTTCGGCCGTCAGGTTCAATGCGCGATAGATTTCCGGCCCCGGCGCGGATTCGCCGAAGCGGTCGACGCCGACGACCGTACCCGGCCCCTTGAGGAACTGATACCAGTAGATCGGCGACGCCGCCTCGACAAAGACCGCCGGCGTTCCGAAAGCAAGCACGCTATCTTGATATTCACGATCCTGCGCCGCGAAAAGATTGCCGTTGGGAATGGAGACGACGCGCACGGCCTTGCCCTGGCTTTCGAGCGCCACACCGGCCTCCAGCACAAGCGCAAGCTCCGTACCCGTCGCCACGAGGACGATATCGGGCTTGCCATCGGCCTCCCGCAGCACATAGCCGCCCTTGCGAATGCCTTCGAGGTCGTCCGGGCCATGCATCACGGCCGCACCGTCCTGACGGGCCGCGACGATGACGCTCGGCCCCTGGCGCTTCAGCGCGCAATCCCATGCGGCCAGCGCCTCCAGCTCGCTGCCCGGCCGCCACAGCGACATGTTCGGAATGGCCCGCAGCGCCACCAGCTGCTCGCAGGGCTGATGCGTCGGCCCGTCCTCGCCCACACCGATGGAATCGTGCGTATAGACGAAGATCGACTTGAGGCCCATCAGCGCCGAAAGACGAACGGCGTTGCGGCTGTAGTCGCTGAAAACCAGATAGCAGGCGCCATAGGGAATAAGGCCGCCGTGGGCCGCCATGCCGTTCATCATCGCCGACATGCCGAATTCACGCACGCCGTAATGCACGAAATTGCCCGAGAAGTCGTCGGGGGTGATCGAACGCGCCGCGCCGGTCCAGGCCAGCGTCGACAGCGACACGTCGGCCGAACCGCCGATCACTTCGGGAAGGGATTGCAGAAGGTTGCCGAGAACCCGGTTCGAAGCCTTCCGAACCGGCTGCCTGACCGGTCCGGCGGCAAGGATCCGCTCCACCTCTCCCGACACCAGGGCATCGAAACCCTCCGGGAGATCGCCGGCCAGACGACGCTCCAGTTCCGCCGCGAGCGCGGGATGGGCAGCCTTGTAGGCGTCAAAAAGCGCGCGCCATTCGGCCTCCACCTTCTCGCCGCGCGGACGGGCGTCCCAGGCCCGCATGATCGCATCCGGCACGACGAAAGCCTCATGCGGCCAGCCGAGATGCTCGCGGGTGCGGGCGACCTCGTCGGCCCCGAGCGGCGCGCCGTGCACCTCTTCCTTACCCTGCTTGTTGGGAGACCCATAGCCGATGATCGTCTTGCAGCAGATCAGCGTGGGCTTGTCGGACGAACGGCGCGCGGCGGCGAAAGCATCGGCGATGGCCTGCGCATCGTGACCATCGACATCCGCAACGACGTTCCAGCCGAGCGCGCGGAAGCGCGCGGCGCTATCGTCGGCGAACCAGCCGGGCGTCTCGCCATCGATGGATATCTTGTTGTCGTCATAAACGGCGATCAGCTTGTTGAGCTTGAGGGTACCGGCAAGCGAGGCCGCCTCCTGAGCGATCCCCTCCATCAGGCATCCGTCACCGACAAAAACGTAGGTATGGTGATCGACGACGTCGAAACCGTCGCGATTGAACTCCTGCGCCAGCTTGCGCTCTGCAAGCGCCATGCCGACAGCCGTGGCGAAACCCTGGCCGAGAGGGCCGGTCGTGGTCTCGACGCCGGCCGTGATGCCATATTCCGGATGGCCCGGCGTCCGGGAATGCATCTTGCGATGGTCCTTGAGATCCTGGACCGTCAGGCCATAGCCGGAAAGGTGCAGAAGCGAATAGATCAGCATCGAACCATGGCCGTTCGACTGCACGAAGCGATCGCGATTGGGCCATTTCGGATTGGCGGGATTGTGCCGGAGAAAGTCGTTCCACAGGACTTCGGCGATATCCGCCATGCCCATGGCGGTGCCGGGGTGGCCCGAATTCGCCTTCTGCACGACATCGATGGTCAGGAAACGAATGGCATTCGCCAATTCACGGCGGTCAGACATGTCAGATAGCCTCCAGAAATCTTTTCTCATCCTATAATGTTATCATTACAACATGACAAGATGGTATTTGTGGGCATGCGGGCCGCTGCCGGCAAAGGCGTGAAAAGAAATGCCCCATCCCGATTACGTTCCGGACACGAGAGTAAATGCAAGCGATGCGCAACCGGCACCGGCTTTGGCCGTCACCGGGCGGCCAGATCCACAATCTCCACGTGCATAAGGAGAGCACGCAGCCGCGACGCTCTTGAAGACGCGACGCTTTGCGCGCATTCTGACGGGAACGATTCGAAGGGTAAACCTGCTCCCTTCACGGCCGGAAGGCCCGGAGCGAACGGTGCCGGAAATCGGATGAAGCCTGTACGGCTTGCATCCGGGCGTATCGCGCTTCGGATTGCCGATACAACCGCAGCGCGCCATCAACCACTCCGACGCAGAGGACGAGCCATGACGGACGCACACAGGGAATGGATCAGCAAAAGGGCCTATGCTCTCTGGGAAGAGGCCGGCCGGCCGCATGGTCTCGACGCCGTGCACTGGGCGCAGGCGGAGCAGGAACATGAAGCCGCCGGGCAGAACAGACCTGGATCTGCTGCGACCTCCACGAAAGCGGCCAAGCCGCTGATCGAGATTTCGCCGCGGGACGACGCGGGTAAGGCCCCGGGGGCGGGAGCGACAGCATCCCGCGCGAAGCGCACGAAAACTCCGGCGACCGGTCAAGGACCGAACTGAGCCTTTACGCCGCCTCTCCGGACCGGCGGGGCGGCGCATATCGCCGCATGGCCTTCGCGCGGGAATCGCCCTAAATCGATGGGCTGAAAGACCCGGTCCCGGGTCCGTTCGATGCTGTTGCAAGAGGGAACGACCGTGCGGTCCATCTATATGCTGGCGGGATTTGCGATGACGGCGCTCGGCATCGCCGGTGTCTTTCTGCCGCTTTTGCCCACGACGCCGTTTCTTCTGGCCGCCGCCTGGCTCTTCTCGCGCTCTTCCCCGCGTTTCGAACGCTGGCTGCTGGACCATCCCCGGCTGGGGCCGCCGCTTCGCGACTGGCGCCGGGAAGGCGCGATTTCCCTTCGGGCTAAGATTATTTCCATTGGATTGATGGCGGCCGGCTTCGTATTCTTCTGCTACCGGGTCACCCCCTCCTGGCTGCTTGCCGGCGTCGTCGCCCTCATTCTATGCACCAGCGGCCTGTTCATCCTGACACGGCCATTACCCCGCAGAGCCGGCGAGAATCGCCCGATCGGCCGTAAGTAGAGCATTTCCGCTTTCGCGAAACAGCGCTATCCGGTTTGCGGGGACCGCTCCAGGGTTTCTTCCAGCAGTGCGATAAAGGTTGCGCCCGCCTCCGCCAGCGCGCCGCTGTTGTCGATCACCATCGCTCCCGGCGTTTCCGCCACGGCCCGCCGGAGCCGGCCGGCGATGGCCTCGGGGCCTTCGCGTCCGCGCGCGGCAAGGCGGGCGGCCAGGATATCCGGCCGGGCGGTGACCGTGACGACCCGCAGGCGCGGATAGGCCGCGGCGATCGCCGGTAGCGCCGCGCGGCTGCCATTGGCGACCAACGTCATGCCCCTGTCCAGCATATCCAGCGTTTCGCGGGGAAAGGCATAGCAAAGGCCGTGGGCTTCCCAGGAGACCGCAAACGCACCCTCGGCCCGTCGCCGCGCGAACTCCTCGACGCCGACCGCCTCATGCGCCTCGAACCCTCCATCCGGCGGCCGGGTTATGATACGCCGCACGAGGGCAAGGCGCGGATTGCCGGCGAAATGGCGGGCGGCGTAGGCGATCACGCTGTCCTTGCCGGCGCCGCTCGGGCCGACAACGACCACCATCATGCCTGCATCCGCCTGCCCGCTCATGCCACGCGCCGTCCCTCGCGCCAGACCGACCGCACGACCGGCACGCCGGAGGGACGGCGGACACGCACGATATCGGCGCGCTTGCCAGGCGCGATATGGCCGCGATCGTCAAGCCCGACGGTGCGGGCCGGCTTCGCCGAGACCATGGTCACCGCCTGCGGCAGGTCGATGCTCTCGACCGTATCGGCGAGGATGAAGGGCGCATGCAGCAGGCTGAAGGGCACATAATCGGAAGAAAGCACATCGAGCACACCCAGCCGCACCAGATCGCTGGCGGCGATATTGCCGGAATGGGACTGGCCGCGCACGATGTTCGGCGCGCCCATCAGCACGCTCATGCCCGCCTCGTGCGAGGCTCTCGCCGCCGCGACGCTGGTGGGAAATTCCGCAAGGCGCACGCCGTAGCCGATGGCTTCCTCGACGTGGTCCAGCGTGGCGTCGTCATGGCTTGCCACCGTGATGTCGCGCGCCGCGCAGGCCGCCGCGATGGCATCGCGATTCGGCTTGGCGTAGCGGGCGGAAGACGCTTGCTGGCGCGCGCAGAACGTCGCGAACTCGGCGTCCGACATGCCGCGCTTGCCCTGATAATAGGCCGCATATTGCTCCAGCGTCTGGAATTGTCGCTGGCCCGGCGCATGGTCCATCAGCGAGACGAGGCGCACCAGCGGATCGTCGTCAAACGCCCCGAAATGTTCAAGGACGTTGTCGGTCGAAACCTCGCAGCGCAGATGGATGAGGTGCTGGGCGCGCAGCCGGTCCTCGCGCTGGGCTTCGGCAAGGGCATCGGCCATGGCGCGCATCTCGCCCATTTCAAAACCGCTTTCGGCGTCCGCTCCCATGCGCAGGCAATCGAAGACGGTCGTGATGCCGGAAGCCGCCACCTGCGCATCGTGGGCCTGAAGCGCCGCCATCTTGCTCCAGCGCACGCCGGGACGCGGCGCGTAATGGGCCTCCAGATGGTCGGTATGCAACTCCACCAGTCCGGGGAGAAGGTAATCCCCTTCCATGTCCTCGCCCCCGGCCGAAGGCCTGTCGGCAATCTCGGCGATCAGCCCGTCGCGCAGCACGAGCGTGCCGTCGACGATCCGATCCTCCAGGACGATACGGGCATTGGAAAGAATGGTCTCGCGGGTCATGTCATGCGCTCTTTCTGTTGGCCGCTCCACCGAGCGGAAAAAGGGAATGGACGCTGAAATCCGCGCCGCGCGCCGGCTCGCGGAACAGCGCCAGATGATCGATTTCGAGCGGGCGGCCGTGGAAGGCGGCGAAATGGTCGAGAAGCGCCTTTCCGACCGTCTCCCGGTTCTCGGGCGCTACCCGGCCCGTCAACGTCATATGAAAGCGGAATTCGTCGAAAACGTAAGGATAGCCCCATTGGACAAGGTTCTGGCGCTCCGCCGGTCCCAGTTCGTCCGGCTTGCGGCGCGCGATATCGGCCGATGTGAGCGGCGCACGGAACCTTTCGAAGCGGCGCACGGTTTCGGCGGCGAGATCCTGCAACGCATCGCAGGGGTCGGCCGTGACCAGCGCGAAGAAGGAGCCGAGCCGACCGACGACGACTTCCGGTATCCGGACCGGACCGCTTTCGGCGGCAAAGCGCCCCACGGCCTCGATCAGTTCGGCCTCGCTCCGGCCCTCCGCCAGCGTGAAGGGCGCTTTCAGCGTGGCATGAAAACCGTAGCGGCGCGGATCGACGGTCAGGGCGGCAAACGCCTTTGCGTCAAGTCCCGCCACAACGGCCGGATCGACGGCCGCGCCGGTGAAGGCGTCGCGGCCGAGCCAGCGCCGGGCGGCAAGCGCCAGCGGATCGGCCGCCGGCGGCGTGAAATAAAGGGCGTAACGCAAAGGTTTACTCCTGTTGTCCCCGCAAGGGGCGGCCCGTGGCGCGGCGGAGGACATGGACGGCGGCATCGCGTTCTCTCCTGCCATCATCGCGCCGGCCTTCCCATGAGCCGCGAGCGCAACCTATTGGAAAGGCCGTCGAAGATGAAGACCACGACGAGGATGAGCAGCACCATATAGGCGACATTCTCCCAATCCGAGTTGGTGCGCATCGCCTCCCACAGCTTCAGGCCGATGCCGCCGGCGCCGACCGCCCCGATAATCGTCGCCGAGCGGGTGTTGGACTCCCAGAAATAGAGTGCCTGGGAAGCGAAAACCGGCAGGACCTGCGGCAGCACGCCGTAACGCTGCACCGCGGCGGGCGCGGCCCCAACCGATTTCACACCCTCGCGCTGCTTGTCGTCGATATTCTCCAGCGCCTCGGAATAGAGCTTGCCCAGCGTTCCGGTGTCCGTGAAAAAGATCGCGGAAATGCCGGCAAGCGGCCCCGGACCGAAGGCGCGGGTGAAGAACAGCGCCCAGATCAGCATATCGACGGAGCGCAAGAAATCGAACAGCCGCTTGCTGAGCTGGTTCGACAGCCAGTTGCGGGTGATGTTGCGCGCGGCGAGGAACGACAGCGGAAACGCCGCAAGCATCGCAAAGAGCGTGCCGACGAAGGCCATGACGATGGTTTGCAGCAGCTTGGTCCAGACGTCGAGATGCTGCCATTCCGCGTTGTAGAGGATATTGTCCCAGGCGAGCGACAGATTGGACCGCGCCGGATCGATCCGCTCGCCGGAAAGGACCAGCGAGGCGACCTCTCCCATCGGCCTGCCATGGAACGGCGAATTGATATCGAACAGGAAATTCGCCCAGCCGAAAAACCGCCTGCGAACCGTCACCCCGTCGGTATCGATATCGCCCCGGCCGGAAAAACCGAAGGAGAAGGTGATCTTCTCGCCCGGAGCCTTCTGGGCCGCCCAGCCGGGAAGCGCCCCCTCGACTAAAACCCCTTTCTCCTGATCGAGACGGACGGCGAGCCGCTCCCCGCCATGTTCGACCATCACCCGCTCGGGCCACACATCGATGACACCTGCGGAACCGATGCGGATACGGGCGTGGGTCACGACCTCCTCCTCCGTGCGGACCTCCGTTTGGCCGGAGACGACGGGCTCCGCTCCGCCGGTCGCCGCACCGGGCGCCATGAAGCTGCTTGCCGCCGACGGCTGCGCCGGAGCGGGGACGGCCACGGCCTGCGCCACCGGCTTCACGCGCATCATCATCGCCCGCTCGACATCCACCCAGTCGGGCGAAGCGTCCGGCCCGAGCGGCGAGGAGCGAGGATAGGAAAGCTCCATCGCCCCGTCCGGCGCGATCCTGACGCTCGGGCGGACCTCGTAGGACACCCAGTCCGCCAGATAGGTGCCGGCAATGCCCCAGTTGGCGGAGCCGAGCACCTGGCCGATGGCGAAGAACCACCAGCAATAGACCACATAGAGCAGCACGCCGGCAGCCAGCAGCACGACGCGGAAGCGATGGCGGAAGGGGCTCTTGATGAGGCCGGCGTGGCGGTCGGCGATATCCTGCATGCGGGCGGGGGCGATGACGGTCATATCGTGCTCCTACTGGGCCAGCCGGAAGGCCTGATCACCGACCAGGCGGCGGCGCAACCAGGCGGAAAACTGGTCGACAGCGATAATGGTGGCGAGCAGCAGAAGAACGATGGCGAGCGTCTTGGCCTCGTGCCGCTGCCCGATGGAAAGCCTGAGCAGTTCGCCAATGCCGCCGCCGCCGACCGCGCCGATGATGGTCGAGGCCCGGACATTGATTTCCAGCCGCAGGAGAAAATAGCTGACGAAGTTCGGCAGGACCTGCGGCACGAAGCCGAACCACACGCGTTCGGTCCAGTTCGCGCCGACTGCGCGAAGCCCCTCCTCCGCCTTCATGTCGGCATTCTCGACGACCTCGAAGAACAGTTTCCCGAGCGCGCCCACCGTGTGGATCGATACGGCGATGACCGCCGGCAGCGGCCCGAGCGACAGGATGGCCAGGAAGAAACCCGCCAGAACCACCTCGGGGAAGGCACGCAGGATTTCCATCACCCGGCACGAAAATCCGCGCATGAGGCGGTTCGACATCGTATTGCGGGCGGCAAGGAAGCAGAGCACGAACCCCAGAGCCCCGCCGATGATGGTGGAGAAAAGCGCGATATTCAGCGTCTCCAGCATCTTGTGGAAATATTCCGGCACATAGAGGCTGTCGGTCAGATAGAGGCGGCCCTCTGGATAATTATACTTGAAGCTGCCGTCGTCATAGGGCGAGGCGAGATCGAACAGCGCCCGGATGACCTCCATGCCGTCACGCGGCGCGAGATCGCCGACAAAATCGAAGACATGCGGCAGCCGGTCGAAGAACTTGCCGGCATTGGTTTCGTTGGCAAACCACAGGGAACCCGACAGCGCCAGCGCGAGGACGGCGAAGCCGAGCCAGGAATAGAGCCGGCGGCGAGCGTTCAGTTCCTGCCAGTGGCGCTCGATAAGCGCTCCCTTCTCGCTGAAACCGTGTTGGAACAGGCTCGTGGCCATAGGCGATATCCGATCCGCTGGAAACAGGATGCGCCGGCCGGATACCGGCCGGCGCAAGAAGAATGAGACGAAGCTCAGCCGCCGATCGTCGCCTTGCGGGCGTCGATGATCGGCTTGTAGAAATCCGTGTCGACTTCGACGAAGCCCGTGAAATCGCCACCCATCACCGCGGAGAAGCAGGCCTGGTCCTTCTTCGGCAGATCGAGCATGAACTGCTTGAACTTGACCTTCAGCGCGTCGTCCATGGACGTGCGCACGACGATCGGACCGTTCGGGATCAGCGGCGACTTCCAGATCTCGACGAGATCGTCCATGTCGACGATGCCCTTCTCGACCATCTTGTGCAGGTTTCCGGACGTATAACCGTCCTTCCAGGCGCCAACGCCCGAACCGAAGGTCGTGCCGGCGTCGAAGGTGCCCTTCAGCACTTCCAGAACCAGATTCTCATGGCCGCCGCCGAAACCGGTTTCAGCGAAATATCCCTTGACCGGGCCGCCGATCGCGTCGGGCAGGGTGACGAGCGGAACGAGGTAACCGGACGTCGAATCCGGATCGGCGAAACCGAGTTTCTTGCCCTTGAGATCCGCAATCCCGGTGATCCCGGAATCCTTGCGGGCGACCATGATGGAATAATAGCCGGTCGAACCGTCCGTCTGGATCGTCGTCAGGATGGGCTCGACGGCATCGGCCTTGGCGAGATAGATCTTGGCGAAGCCGGATGCGCCAAGTTCGGCATAATCGAGCGTGCCGCCGAGCAGGCCCTGGATAACGCCGTCATAATCGGCGGCCGGGAAGAAGGAGACCTTCTCGAAGCCGAATTCGGCCTTCAGCTGATCGCCGAGGCACTGGTAGTTGCGCAGGCGGTCGGCTTCGTTCTCGCCGCCGATGATGCCGACGCGGAATTCCTTGAGGTCTTCGGCCTGGACGGGACCGGCAAGCGCGGCAAGCGCGACGGTGCCGAGAAGAATATTCTTCAGCATGGGTCTTTCTCCTGTTTGACCGGCCGCGCCGGACCGGAATGGTATCGACCCTTCACGCGGGCCCCTCGATCCCGGCGGCTCAGAGGCCGGCCAGTGCCAGCGGTTTGGGGCCGGCGGATTCCTTGATCTTCGCCACCGCCGGGCGGATGGCGGTGGAGGTGATGCTTTCGTCGATCCCCGCGCCGTCTTCTGTGGCGCCGTAGATCATGCGCACCGCCTCGGCGTTAAGCGCCTGTGCCGGCCCGTCGAAAACGACGCGACCGGCAGCCATGCCGATCACCCGCTCGCAATAGGCGCGCGCGGTATCGAGCGTATGGAGATTGGTGATGACGGTGATGCCCTCGCGCTCGTTGATGTCGCGAAGCGCATCCATGACGATGCGGGCATTGAGCGGATCGAGCGAGGCGATCGGCTCGTCGGCCAGCAGCATCTTCGGCCCCTGCATCAGCGCCCTGGCGATCGCCACGCGCTGCTGCTGGCCGCCGGAAAGCGTTCCGGCGGGCTGCAACGCCGTCTGCTCGATACCGAGCCGCTCGAGCGCGGCGATCGCCATGATGCGCTCCTCGCGGGTGAAGAGATTGAGGATGCTGAGCGCCGTCGGGCGATGGTTGAGCCTTCCGAGCAGCACATTGGTCAGAACGTCGAGGCGAGGCACGAGGTTGAACTGCTGGAAGATCATGGCGCAGTCGCGCTGCCAGTTGCGCAGGGCGCCGCCCCGCAGCGCCGACACCTCGAGATCATTGAAACGGATCGATCCCTCGCTGACATCGCACAGGCGATTGATCATACGCAACAGCGTGGATTTTCCCGCCCCCGAACGACCGATGACCCCGACCATCTGGCCTTGGGGGATATCGACGGTCACACCGTCCACCGCGAGGCGGTTGCCGAAACGGCGGGTGACATTGTCCAGTCGAAACATGGCGGAACCCTCTTTTGCGGAGATCGGTATCGTCATCTGCCGATCGGCTCTAAACCCGGTTGATGAAGGGGCAGTGTCATTTTCGTGTCGGGATGGTTACAGCCCACAGGGCCGGCTTGCGGGACGCAAGGCCCCCTCAACCGCCGTGGCGCTCAAGAAAGGCCTCGGCATCGAGGGCGCGGAAATCCGCAAGCGCCGCGCGCAGCCGGGCGTGGTCCCAGTTCCACCAGGCAAGCCTGTCCATGCGCTCGGCGATCGCGCGGGAAAAGCGCTCGCGGATGGGTCGGGCGGCGACGCCGCCGACGATCGTGTAGGGTTCGACATCCCTGGTGACGACGGCCCCCGAACCAATCACCGCGCCATTGCCGACGCGCACGCCCGGCAGGATGGTCGCGCCATGGCCGATCCAAACATCATGGCCGATGACGACCCGATGCCGGCGGCGCCAGGCGAAGAATTCCTCCTCGCGATCCGCATCCGCCCAGTAATCGGCGGCGCGATAGGTGAAATGATGCAGCGTCGCCCGCCATACCGGATGGTTCGTGGCGTTGATGCGCACCGACGAGGCGATATTGGCGAACCGGCCGATGGTGGCGCACCAGACGGAGCCGTCCTCCATGATATAGGAATAGTCGCCAAGCTCGGTCTCGCTGATGCGGCAACGCTCGGAAACCTCGGTATAGCGGCCGAGCGTGCAATCGACGATATTCGCCGTCGGATGGATCAGCGGCGTTTCGGACAATCTTGTCATGCGGCGGCCTTTCGTGGCGAGAAGGCGGAAACGTCAACGATATGATCGGCGACCCTTTCACGGACGTCCTCGTCATGGAAAATGCCGAGAAGGGCGACGCCGGCCGCCTTCTTCTCCGCGATCATGCCGACCACGACGGCCCGGTTCTTCGCGTCGAGCGAGGCGGTCGGCTCGTCGAGCAGCAGGATGCGGTGATCGGTGATGAAGCCGCGTGCGATATTGACGCGTTGCTGCTCGCCGCCGGAGAAGGTGGCGGGCGGCAGCTGCCACAGTTCGCGCGGCAGGTTGAGACGCGCCAGCATCTCTTGCGCCCTCGCCCCCGCCTCGGCCGCGTCGATCCCGCGGGCGGTCAGGGGCTCGGCGACCACGTCGACAGCCGCCACCCGCGGCACGGTGCGCAGGAACTGGCTGACATAGCCGAGCGTGACGCGACGGACCGCAAGGACGGTGCGCGGATCGGCGGCTGCAAGATCGACGAGCCTGCCGTCATGATCGATGAGGATCTGGCCGCTGTCGACGCCATAATTGCCGTAGACCATCTTCAGCAGCGAACTCTTGCCGATGCCGGAGGGTCCCCCCAGCACGAGGCATTCGCCGGCCTTCACCGAGAAAGCGACATTCGACATCACCGGCAGGCGGACACCGCCGCGAAGATGCATGGTGAAGCTTTTCGCCACTTCGGAAACAACGAGCGGAGTAGCCATGTCATTTTTCCCTTTCGATGCATGGTCTGGTCCGAAAGCTGGCCCGCTGCGGAGCCTGTGCCTTCACACCTGGAGAATCGAGGAGACGAGGAGCTGGGTATAGGCTTCGCGGGGATCGTCGAGCACGCGGTCGGTCAGCCCCTGTTCGATGACGACGCCATCCTTCATCACCATCATCCGGTGGGAAAGAAGCCGCGCCACGGCGAGGTCGTGCGTGACGATCAGCGCCGACAGGCCCAGATCCTGAACGAGACCGCGCAGGAGATCGAGCAGGCGCGCCTGCACCGACACGTCGAGACCGCCGGTCGGCTCGTCCATGAAGACGAGACGCGGCGCGGTGACGAGGTTACGGGCGATCTGCAGGCGCTGGCGCATGCCGCCGGAGAAGTCGCGCGGCTGGTCGTCGATGCGATCGATCCCGATCTCGACGCGGCCGAGCCAGTTGCCCGCCGTCGCGCGGATATTTCCGTAATGCCGCTCACCGACCGCCATCAGCCGCTCGCCGACATTGGCGCCGGCCGAAACGGCCATGCGCAGGCCATCGGCCGGGTTCTGATGGACGAAACCCCAGTCGGTACGCATCAGGAAGCGGCGTTCGGCCTCGCTCATGCGGGAGAGGTTGCACAATTTTCCGTCCCGCATGCGATAGTCGACAGATCCGGAGCTTGGCGACAGGCGGGTGGCAAGGCAGTTGAGCAACGTCGTCTTGCCGGAACCGGATTCGCCGACGATCGCCAGAACCTCGCCCGGCCAGAGATCGAAGGAGACATTGCGGCAGCCGATCCGCGCGCCGTAGAATTTCGAGATGTCGCGAACCTTCAGGAGGGGCGCATCGGTCATCGGACGATCTCCCCGTCATAAGCAAGAGAACCGCGATGGCCGCTCGCACAGCGTTGCTCGCAATGATCGGTGTCGGAGCAGACGAACATGCGCCCGCCTTTGTCATCGAGCACCACTTCGTCGAGGTAGACATTCTCTGCGCCGCAAAGAGCGCATGGATTCTCGAAGGATTGAATTTCGAAGGGATGGTCCTCGAAATCGAGGCTGACGACCTCGGTATGGGGCGGCACGGCATAGATGCGTTTCTCGCGCCCCGCGCCGAAGAGCTGGAGCGCCTCGGACCTGTGCATCTTCGGATTGTCGAATTTCGGCGTCGGCGACGGGTCCATCACATAGCGGCCCTCGACCTTCACCGGATAGGCATAGGTCGTGGCGATATGGCCGTTCCTGGCGATATCCTCATAGAGCTTGACATGCATCAGGCCGTATTCTTCCAATGCGTGCATCTTGCGCGTTTCGGTCTCGCGCGGTTCGAGGAAGCGCAGCGGCTCGGGGATCGGCACCTGATAGACCAGCGTCTGGCCGGGCTTCAGCTTTTCCTCGGGGATGCGATGGCGTGTCTGGATGATCGTCGCCTCCCCCGTCCTCGTCGTCACCGCCACACTGGCGACCTTCTGGAAGAAAGCGCGGATGGACACGGCGTTGGTGGTGTCGTCCGCCCCCTGGTCGATGACCTTCAGCACATCGTCGGGACCGAGGATTGCCGCCGTCACCTGCACGCCGCCGGTGCCCCAGCCGTAGGGCATGGGCATTTCACGGGAGGCGAAGGGCACCTGGTAGCCGGGAATGGCGATCGCCTTCAGGATCGCCCGGCGGATCATGCGCTTGGTCTGTTCGTCGAGATAGGCGAAATTGTAGGTCGCAAGGTTTGCCGTGTTCATCACTCAGCCGCCTCCGGGAGATCGGTATTCTGTGCGGCCTCATAGTCGCGCCGCATGCGCCGCACGAGATCGAGTTCGGCCTGGAAATCCACGTAATGCGGGAGCTTCAGATGCTCGACGAAGCCGGTCGCCTGCACATTGTCCGAATGGGAGATGACGAATTCCTCGTCTTGCGCCGGAGCGACGACATCCTCGCCGAACTCTTCCGCGCGCAGCGCCCGGTCGACCAGCGACATGGCCATGGCCTTGCGTTCGCCCTGTCCGAAGACGAGACCGTAGCCGCGGGTGAACTGCGGCGGGGTCTTCGCCGAACCCTTGAACTGGTTGACCATCTGGCACTCGGTGACCTGTATGCGGCCGAGCGGGACGGCAAAGCCGAGTTCCGGCAACTCCAGCTCGACCTCCACCATGCCGATGCGGATCTCGCCGACGAAGGGATGGCTGCGGGCGTAACCGCGCTGGGTGGAATAGCCGAGCGCCAGCAGGAAGCCCTCATCGCCCCGGGCGAGCGCCTGCAAGCGCAGATCCCGCGGCATCGGGAATTCCAGCGGCTCGCGCGTCAGGTCGCCCGCGACATGGCCCTCCGGCAAGCCGCCATCCTCCTCGACGAGCCCCTCGCCTGCGAGAATGTCGGACACCCGCATGAGCGGCTCGCCGGTATCCTCGCGTTCCGGCAGCGCTTCCACGGCTTCATCGCCGAGCAGCGACGGATCGAGCAGGCGATGCGTGTAATCGAAGGTCGGCCCGAGCAGCTGGCCACCCGGCAGATCCTTGTAGGTCGCCGATACGCGGCGCTCGACAAGCATCGCACCCGTATCGATCGGCCTGGAATACCCGAAGCGCGGCAGCGTCGTGCGATAGGCGCGCAGGATGAAGATCGCCTCGATCAGGTCTCCGCGCGCCTGCCTGATGGCCAGCGCCGCGAGCGAGCGGTCATAAAGCGAGGCTTCCGCCATCACCCGGTCGACGGCGAGGCCGAGCTGGGCGACGATCTGTCCGATACCGATAGCCGGCAGCGCACGGTCGCCACGGCGGCGGTCGGCCAGAAGACGGTGGGCGTTTGCGATGGCGGCTTCACCGCCCTTGACGGCAACATACATCGGCTCAGGCCTCCAACGGATGAACAACGGTGGTGCGCGGCAGACAGGCGATTTCCTCGCCGGCGGTCAGCACCAGATCGACACCGCAGGGAAAGGCCCGCCGGTTCTCGCTCCACATCTGCGCAAAGAGGTCGGGCAGGCCGCGCGGCGCAACGATCGCCTCGTCACGAATGCCGGGACCGGTAAGGCGGAAAGGACGGCCACCCTCGACGGCCTCGATCTCGACCACGATCGTCGTCGAGCGGTCGGGATAATCCTGGGTTCCCTGCGCGAACAGCGAAAGGCTCGGCAGCAGCGCCGCTTTCTCGATGAAGGCGAAGCGGGCGGTCTGGCGATCGTCCGTCACCGGGGCCCCCGCATGAAAGGCGAGCCAGGCCGGCAGCGCGGAACCGGCGAGGCCCGGCGTCAGCCAGACGGGCGTATCCTGATCGCAAAGCATCAGCGCCACCGCCCCGGCCATCGCCCCGAGCGGCGGCGGCGGGAGAACGGCCGGCGCGATGCGGCCGATCGTTCCCGGTCGCGCCATACAGTCCATGAGCGTGCGGAAAACCGACTGCGACTGGAAAACCGGTTCCCTGAAACCGCCGGTGAAGACAAGCGTATCGATCGTCATCAATCCTCTCCCCGCACCATGGTGAAGAAATCGACCCGCGTGGCGGCCGTCTGTCGGGCCTGCGCCTCATCCTCGCGCCGGAGGCGCGCCGCGACCACGTCGAGCAGACGTTCGACGTCCGCCCTGTGGGCGGGCTGCTGGAAGAGCCCGTCGAATATGGCCGCCAGCCGAACCGTCTCGCGATCGCCGCCGAGCGCATGGGCATGGCCGATCGTGCCGTCTTCGAGGCGGATGCTGGCGCGGCTGACGGTCGCTTCGCCAAGATTGAAGGCGGCACCGCCGCCGCCGATGCGGCCGCGCACCATCACGAGGCCGGTTTCCGGCCCGCGGACCATCCGGGCGGCAGGCTTGCCGGCAAGGCCGTTCCATGCCGCCTCGAGTTCCGCCCGGCTGGCCACGGCCAGCAAACCCATGGCCCGGCGGCGAACGTCGTCCCCGGTATCGTCCCGGCGATCGCCGGCCTTGCCTGTCGATGTCATGGCGTACTCCTGGAGCATTTCCAGCCGAAGCGATCTCGCTTCGACGTCGGATAATGCGGTAAGAACAATATATTAGAGCAATCCCGGCGAGCCGGATTTCACCGCAATTGCCCTAGATGTCTATTAATCTAGACAACCGAACATGTGGGCATTATTATGCCTTCAGCATTACAAGCATGTGACGGACGGGGAATGGCATGATGGAACGGCAGGCCGGCGTGGCGCTCTGGCGGCAGATCGCCGACCGCATGCGCCTTGCGATCAATAACGGGGACTTCGACGAAACCGGAATGATGCCGCCGGAGACCGTCCTTGCGGCGCGTTTCGGGGTCAATCGACACACGGTGCGCAGCGCGCTTGCCTCGCTTGCCGAAGAGGATATCGTCCAGCCCATGCAGGGGATCGGCACGCGGATCCTGCGAAGCCGGCACCTGCGCTTTCCGATCGGCCGGCGTACGCGCCTTTCGCAGGGTCTCGGGGCGCAGGCGCGCGAACTGGAAGGTCTGCTTCTGGAGGCGGCCTGCGAAGCCGCGCCGCAGGCGGTCACCGATGCCCTCACCCTCGCACCGGGTACGGCCTGCGTTCGGCTGGAAACCGTTCATAGCGCCGATGGCCGGCCGGTCTCGCGCTCGACCAGCTTCTTTCCGGCGTCCCGTTTTGCGGGGATCGACGCCGCCTATCGCCGCAGCGGCTCCATCACCGCCGCGCTCCGGGCTTTCGGCGTCTCCGACTATCTGCGCAAATCAACGGAAATTTCCGCCGTTCATGCCGAGGGCGACGACATGCAGAGGCTTCGTCTTTCGCCGGGAGCGATCGTCCTTACCGCGACGGCCGTCAACACCGATCTCGCCGATGTGCCGGTTCAATATGCCCGGACCCGCTTTCCGGCCGACCGCATCAAGCTGACTGTCGAGCCGGAGAGCTGACAGCGGGGCGGGGCGTCAGCTCTGCGCTTTTTCGGCGTTGCGCTTTCGCGTCGCGGCAGCCTTCTTCGCGGAGGCGGAGCGCTCCGCGGCAGACCTTGCCGCACTGGCCGCGCCGCCCTTGCGCCCGCCCTTCCGGGCTGCGGCATGGGTATCCGGCTTGCCCCGGCCGGAACCCGATTTGTTGCCGCCGCCGCTGTCCTTGTTGACGGTCGCCCAGGCCCGGCGCTCCGCCTCATCTTCCGGCACACCGCGTTCCTCGTAGCCCTCCGCGATATGCTCCGCCTTGCGTTTCTGCTTGTCCGTATAGGCTGATTTATCACCACGGGGCATGATCTCGTTTCCTCCGTTGCTAAAGCATTTCCGGCCGAAGCGAGATCGCTTCGGCGTCGGATAATGCGGTCAAAACAATAGACGAGAGAAAATCCATTTCACCGGAATTGCTCTCGTCGCGGCCCGGCGGCATCACCGCAGCCAGATTGCGATATCCGAGGGCTGGCGGGAACGGCCGGAGCGGGATTTCAGATCGAGCCTTTCCCATGCGAACAGCTGCGCCGCCGCGCGCGCCGCGTCGCGGTTCTCATAAAGATCAGGCAGTACGTAGTCTTTCCCGCTGTAGGAAAGCAGGGCCCGGCGGCTGAGGCAGTCGAAGTGAAGCTGAATGGCGTTACGGGTTTCCATGGCGTCCTCCACGCAATCGGGAATCAACGGAGAAGATGGCAAAGGGTTCCCATCCGGCCACCGGATTGCCCGTTTGCGATAAAACGCCTCAAGGCATGGTTTCTTCCACGGGGGCCGTCTGCGGCGGCGAGAGGTCGCCGGCCCCCTCCTCGGGCGCCATCGCATTGCCCCACCATTCCAGAACGGCCCAGACCAGCATCACCAGCACGAGGCTGACGAGAAGAATTTTCAGGACCGGCATGCCGAGAAAGCCTTGCCTCGTCTCGCGGGCGCTATAGTCCTTGCGAGCGGGATCATGGCTGCGGCTGAGAGGAGCGCCGCGTTCGTCCTGTTCATGAGTCATCATGCACCTCCATGTTCGATCCATGGAGGACAACCGTCAGGCTGCGGGAAGGTTCCGGAACAGATCAGTGCCGTGGCATCCAGCCGAGCCCATCTACGGTGCGTCCCTTCGGCCGGTATTCGCAGCCGACGAAACCGTCATAGCCGAGAGCATCCAGTTCCGCGAATATCCGGTCGTCGTCCAGTTCGCCGGTGCCCGGCTCATGCCGGTCCGGCACCGAGGCGATCTGAACGTGGCCAATAACCGGCATCATCGCCCGCAGCGCCATGATCACGTCGCCATGCATGATTTGCCGGTGATAGATATCGAACTGCAACCGGACATGCGGCCGGTTCAGGTCGCGCAGAAAAGAGAGCGCATCCTCGAAATCACCGAGAAAATAGCCCGGCATGTCGCGTGCGTTGATCGGCTCGATTACCAGGCCGATACCGGCCTTCTCCGTTTCGCCGGCCGCAAAGGCGAGCGCCTCCGCATAACGGCGGCGCGCACCGGGATCGGCGGCACTGGCAAGCCCGGCCATCATATGCAACAGCGGCGTGCCGATGACGCCGGCATAGTCCACCGCCTTCAGCACGCAGGCGCGGAACTCCGCCTCGCGACCGGCAAGGGCCGCAAGGCCCCGCTCGCCCTGCGCCCAGTCGCCGGGCGGCATGTTGAAGAGCGCCTGACGCAGCCCCGCCGCACGCAATCGCTCCGCCACCGCCTCCGCCGGATGGTCGTAAGGGAAGAGATATTCCACCGCCTCGAAGCCGGCATCGGCCGCCGCCTGGAAACGGTCGAGGAACGCATGTTCGGTAAACATCATCGAGAGATTGGCGGCAAAGCGCGGCATGCCTAGTCCTCCCCTGTCGCGCCGGGCAGATCGAGGCCGGCGATGCGCGCCAGCAACCGGGCCACGGAACTGTCGTCATCACGTCCCATGCCGGCCGCCTCGGTCATCAAAAAGAGTTGCAGCGCGGCACTGGCGATCGGCAGCGGAAATTTCTGCGCGCGGCCGATATCGGAAACGATGCCGAGATCCTTGGTGAAGATCGAGACGGCGCTGCGCGGCGCATAGTCGCCTGAAAGCACATGGGGAATGCGGTTTTCGAACATCCAGCTGTTGCCGGCCGAGCGGGTGATCACGTCGAACACCCGGGATATGTCGAGGTCGAGGCTCTTTGCGAAGGTTATCGCCTCGCAGGCGGCGGCGATATGCACGCCCGCCAGAAGCTGATTGACGATCTTGAAGGAGGAGCCCACACCCGGCTGGTCACCAAGTTCGTAGACGGTTCCCGCCATCGCGTCGAGAGCGGGACGCGCCCTGGCGAAGGCTTCCGGCGCACCCGACGCCATGAAGGTCAGCTCGCCGCTCGCCGCCTTGACCGCACCGCCGGAAATCGGCCCATCGAGGAAAAGCAGCCCCCGTTCCGCGGCGCGATGCGCAAAGTCGCGCGCTTCGGCGGGCGCGATGGTGGCGCAGGCCACGATGACGGATCCCGGTTGCATGACGTCGGCAATGCCGTCGGGGCCGAAGAGCACGTTTTCCGTCTGCGCCGCATTGACCACGACGATCACGGCGATATCGGCGGCCCGGGCGGCTTCCGCCGGGTTCGCCGCCGCTGCACCGCCGGCCTTGGCCAATCCGTCGAGAGCTGCGGGATCGACATCGAAGCCTGTGACGCCATGGCCTGCGGCAAGAAGCGACCGGGCCATGCCCAGCCCCATGGAGCCAAGTCCGATCACGGCAACTGCATTCCTGTCGGCCATCACCGTCCCCCGTTTTTCGGTCGATTCCAATCGCGCATCTTGCGCCTCGATATTTCCTATTGGAGGGCCTAGCCACGATCAAGAGAAATATGTTAGCGCTGAGATAAATTGTAACCGGACAGGTGGGGAGACAGCAATTGCAGATGGGAAATCCGACGCTCACGGATGTGGCCCGCCTTGCCGGCGTCAGCGAGAACACCGTCTCCCGCGTCGTTCGCGACAAGGGGCCGATCGCTGAAAAAACGCGCCGGCGGGTCATGGACGCGATCGAGCAGCTCGGCTACGTACCGAACCGCGCCGCCGGATCGCTCGCCTCCGCGTCCTCCCCCATCATCGCGGTCCTGCTGCCCTCGCTTTCGAACATCGTGTTTCCGGATGTGCTGCGGGGCATTCATGCCGGCCTTGCCGGCACGGCCTATCAGGCGATGGTGGGCGTAACGGACTACGACCCAGAAAAGGAACAGGCGTTGCTCGCCTCCCTCCTCGCCTGGCGTCCGGCAGCCGTGATAACCACCGGTTTCGACCATACGCCGGAAAGCCGGAAGATGCTCATGGACGACCGCCTGCGGGTCGCCGAACTCATGGATATCGATGGCCAGCCGATCGACATCGCGGTCGGCCTTTCTCATCACGGCGCAGGACGGGCGACCGCCCGCCACCTGCTCGCGCGCGGCTATCGGCGCATCGCCTATGTCGGGCACGACTGGAGCACCGACCGGCGCGCGCGCCGACGCTACGAGGGGATCGTCGCCGGACTGTCGGAAGCGGGCCTGTCGCTCACCGCCAAGTGCCGCCATGACGGACCGAGTTCGACTTTGGCTGGGCGGCGCGCATTGGCCCGGCTCCTGAGCGACAACATCGCCGTCGACGCCGTCATCTTCTCCAACGACGACATGGCGGTCGGCGGCGCCATGCATTGCCTCGCCGAAGGGATCCGCGTGCCGGAACGGCTTGCGCTGTTCGGCTTCAACGGTCTGGAGATCGGCGAAGCGCTGCCCCAGCCGCTGTCCACGATCCGTTCCAACCGCTTCCTGATCGGCCGGAAAGCGGTGGAAACGCTGCTGGAAACACGCAAGCGGCCCGACGAACCGCTGATCATCGATACCGGCTTCGACATCGTCGAAGGCGCAACCGCCTGAAGGAGAACGATCCATGCTTCTGGGAGCCATAGCCGACGATCTCACCGGCGCGACCGATCTCGCGCTCACCCTTTCTCGCGAAGGAATGCGCACGGTGCAGGTGGTGGGCGTTCCGCCGGAAGGTTTCACGGCCGGGGACGCGGAGGCCGTCGTCGTCGCCCTGAAATCACGCACCATTGCGCCGCAGGAGGCCGTTTCGCTCTCGCTTGCCGCGCTTGAACGCCTGCGGGCGGCGGGAGCCCGGCAGATCGTCTTCAAATATTGCTCGACCTTCGATTCCACCGAAAAGGGCAATATCGGTCCCGTGACGGACGCGCTGGCCGATACGCTCGGCACGCAGATCACCATCGTCTGCCCGTCCTTTCCGGCGAATGGACGCACCGTCTATCACGGCCATCTCTTCGTCGGCGACGACCTGCTTTCAGAAAGTCCGATGAAGGATCATCCCCTGACCCCGATGCGCGATTCCAGCCTCCTGCGGCTGATGCAGGCCCAATCGCACCGGCGTGTCGGGCTGATCCGGCGCGAGATCGTGGCCGCCGGCCCGCAAGAGGTGCATGCTGCGCTGGAGGACGCCCGGCTTGCCGGAAACGGCATCGTGGTGATCGACGCCATTTGCGACGAGGACCTGCGGACGATCGGCGCGGCAGTGGCGGACCTCCCCCTTGTGACCGGCGGCTCCGGCATCGCGCTCGGCCTACCGGCGAATTTCCGCCGGCAGGGGCTTCTCGCTCCGCCGGCCACCGCAAAGGCCTTCGGCGCCCTCGCAGGCCGCGCGGTTGTGCTCTCCGGCTCCTGTTCGAAGATGACGCGCGAACAGATCCGCACCGCGGTTCACGCCGGCATGCCGGCGCTGAAGATCGATCCGCTCCAGCTTGCCGGCGGCGACCTCACGCCGCAGGCGGCGGTCGAATGGGCGATCGCGACGAAAGACGCCATTCCCCTTCTCTATTCCAGCGCCGATCCCGCGGAGGTGCAGAAGGCGCAGAACGCGCTCGGCCGGGAACGGGCGGGCGCACTTGTCGAGGCCTTCCTCGCCGAGGTGGCGACAGCCCTGCGCGCGCAAGGGTTTTCCCGCTTCCTCGTGGCCGGCGGCGAGACATCGGGCGCGGTGGTCGAAGCGCTCCGCGTACCCGCGCTCTTCATCGGCCCCGAGATCGATCCCGGCGTCCCCTGGACCCTCGGCATCGGCATGGACCAACCGATCGCGCTCGCCTTGAAATCCGGAAATTTCGGCGGCGCCGACTTTTTTCTCAAAGCCTGGGACCTGTTGAAATGACTGCCATCCTCTCCGAAGAAACCCGTCTTCGCGACGAGATCGCCGACGTCGGGAAATCCCTGTTCGACCGTCTTTTCACGTTCGGTTCGACCGGCAATATCAGCGCGCGGCTGTCCAGCGGAGAATTGCTGATGACGCCGACCAACGCCTCGCTCGGCAATCTCGATCCGGCGCGGCTGTCGAAATTTTCAGCAGACGGCGTGCATATCGGGGGCGACAGGCCGACCAAGGAGGCCTTCCTGCATCAATGCATGTATTGCGCACGCGGCGCGGCGGGCGCGGTGGTGCACCTGCACTCCACCCACGCCGTCGCCGTCAGCATCATCGACGGGCTCGACCCGGACGATCTCCTGCCGCCGCTGACCGCCTATTATGTGATGCGCGTCGGGCGGTTGCCGCTCGTGCCCTATTATCCGCCGGGCGACGCGGCGCTGGCGGAAGCCGTCGCGCAACAGGCGCGCGACAGCCATGCGGTGCTGCTCGCCAACCACGGCCCGGTGGTCGCCGGAGCGAGCCTCAGGGAGGCCCAATATGCGACGGAGGAGCTGGAGGAAACGGCCAAACTCTATCTGATGCTGCGCGGCGAGCGGATACGGCCGCTGACGGCGGATCAGAAGACGGCGCTTCTCCCGCGCGCCTGAGGCCTCATGCGCCCTCGGCCGCCGGCTGGCCGCGCCCGGCCAGTTCCCGCTGCACCTCGTCCTGAAAGGAGAAGACGGCGGCGCGCAAATCCGCGTCGCTGCTGCCGAGCCTGCGCAGTTCCTCGGCGAGTTCGCGGCAAACGCGTATCCAGTAGAGGCGCGCTTCCTCGCCGTGCAACGCATCGAGTTCGTGCGCGCAGCGTCGTACATGGGCGATGCGGCGATCGACCGGGAAGGGAACGACCGGGTTTACGCCAGCGGCGGAGCTGTGTGTGGAACGGCGGCGTTGGGCCGAGGCATGGGATGACATCGATTCGGGCTTCCTGTTCGTCTTCCCATGATTAGGAAGCCCATGGTTAACGCGGGGTTTCCATGAGATGCGAAAGGATAGCCGCCTTCAGCCGTCCTGAGCCGGCCCGTCGAGCCCCAGTTCCTCGACCAATGTGCGATGGCGCAGCAGGCTGCGCGCGAGATAGGCCACTTCCTGCGCTGCCGCCGCCTGTTCGCGGCCGTGGTGGCTGGCGGACGACAGCGTATCGAGGATACCGGCGATTTCCTTGGTCAGGCGGTGAAGCTCGGTGAAGCGCTTGTCGGCAAGGCTGGCAGCCAGCCGCGATGCCGTCAGCCGGCCGATACCGCGCGGGGTCGTGGCCCCGGCATCCGTGTATCCTTGCGGCAGGTCGCCCTTCACGTTGAAAGCCCGCCGGTGCCGGATCAGTTCTTCAATCTGGTCGATGGCCTGACAGGCGCCGGCCACGCGCGACGGGTGGTCCGTATCCGCCGCCGCATGGGGCAGCAGTTCCAGACGACCGAGATAGCGTTCGGCAAGCGGGATATAGGGCGTCAACGGTCCGCTGAGCGCACCGCTTGCTGCATCCTTGAAAAGATCGGCATCAATGGCGGCATGGCGCAGGCGGCCGGAGGCGAGCGCCCGGTCGAGGGCCTGCGTATCCACCACCTCGCCCCGGTCGTAATTCACCAGAACCGCTCCGGGGCGCAGCGCCGAAAGCACCGTTTCGCCGACGATCCCCGCATTGGCGTAACGTCCCGTCCCGGTATCCTGCCGACCAAGACCGACATGGACGGACAACACATCCGCACCGGCAGCCGCCGCCTCCGGCGTCTCGGCATAGAAAAAGCCTTCCGCTTCGATCCAGGGGCGATGGGGCGGCCGGGCATGGACCGTGACCGACATGCCGAAGGCCCGGGCGAGCCGCGCCACCTCGCGGCCGATGTTGCCATAGCCGAGCACGGCGAAACGGCGTCCTTCGAGCTTGGCCGCCGGATAGTCCTTCAGGTCGCGGCCGGTGTCGAAATCGCCGGCGACGACGCGCCGGTGCAATTCTTCGACCGGCAGTTCGGGCAGGACCTTCAGCACGGCTTTCAGCACCATCTGCGCCGTCGCGCGGCTGTTCACCCCCGGCGTATTCATCAGTACCGCGCCGCCGCCTTCGCCATTGCCGCCGCCCCAGGATACCGACCCCATATTGCCGGTGCCGGCCCCGATCCGCACACCGGCAAGCGGGAACACCGCATCCCGGGGGATAACGGTCGCCGCAGCGATCACCGCGTCGTAGCGGCCGTCGCCCGCGGCCTTCAGGATATCCGCCTCGGTGCCGAGATGCGGCTGGTAGAAGAAATGGATCCGGCCCTTTTCCAGCGCCTGCCCTTCGAAGGCGGCTTCGTGGAACGCACCGCCACGCGCTTCGACATGCGCCCGCACCTCGCTATGATCCGGCGCGCCATCCGCCCCCAAGCGCAGGCCCACGAGATCGACGATGAGCACCCGCCAGGCGCGTTCTCCTTCAAGCCCCTCGTCGTTCGACGCGATTTGCCGATCCTGCATCTGGCCCTCCTTCCCGACTGCCGCCTCCGTAAGCCAGTTTTCCGGACGGGGCAACGGAGATCGACTCATGATCGCGCGGCCAAAGGGCAAGAGCAATGCCCGACCGGCCATCCATCAATGAAAATCACGGGTGCGCAGGGTCAGCGTTCCGGCCGGGTCCTCGGAGAGGTTTTCGTCCGCCTGCCCGCGCCGCCCCACACTTGCCAGTTCCGTGCCGAGGTCCGTCAGATGCCGTACGACGATATGCACCACCTCGCCCTCACGCTGGACACGGCCTTTCACACCGAGCATCGGCGCCCCCAGAACGAGGGGGCGATAGGCAAGGAAGACCTTTCGCCAGAGCACGAGGTTGGCGATGCCGGTCTCGTCCTCGATCGTCACGAAGACGACGCCCCGGGCCGAGCCCGGGCGCTGGCGCACCAGCACGACTCCCGCCGTTTCCACCGCCTGTCCGTCACGCAGGCCCGTCGCGTCGGCGCAGGAGAGAACGCCGCGCCGGGCAAGCCCGGCGCGCAGGAAATGCACGGGATGGTCCCGCAGCGTCAGGCCGACATGGCCATAGTCCTGCACGACCTCTCCGCCCGCCGCCATCGGGCGGAGCGCCACCGCCGGCTCGTTCAGTTCCGCCATCGCTTCTCCTGCCTGTGCCGCCGCCGCGAAAAGCGGCAGCGGCTCGTCACGCAGCGCCCGGATCGTCCAGATCGCCTCGCGGCGGGCAAGCCCGAAGGACGGGAGAAAGACGTCCGCCTCGGCAAGCTTCACCAGCGTCGCGGCCGGCAGGTCCGAGCGCCGCCAGAGATCGTCGACGGAAGCGAAAGGCTCCTCCTCGCGCGCCAGAACGAGCCGGCTCGCCTCCTTCGCATTCAGCCCCCTGACCAGCCGCAGGCCGAGCCGCACGGCAAAATGTCCCGCTTCATCCGCCGGCTCCAGCGTGCAATCCCACCGGCTGGCATTGACGCAGACCGGCCGCACCTCCACGCCATGCTCGCGCGCATCGCGAACGATCTGTGCCGGCGCATAGAAACCCATCGGCTGCGAATTGAGCAGCGCGGCGCAGAAGACCTCCGGATGATGGCATTTCACCCAGGCGGACGCATAGGCGACAAGGGCGAAACTATAGGCGTGGCTTTCCGGGAAACCGTAGGAACCGAAGCCTTCGAGCTGGCGGCACATACGCTCGGCGAAATCCTTCGCGTAGCCGTTCGCAACCATGCCGTCGATCAGTTCCTGCCGGAATTTATCGACCCCGCCCGTCTGCTTGAAGGTCGCCATGGCGCGGCGCAACTGATCCGCCCGGCCGGGCGTGAACCTGGCGCATTCGATCGCCACCTGCATGGCCTGTTCCTGGAACAGCGGCACGCCGAACGTTCTTTTCAGCACCTTTTCGAATTCCGGTTTCGGATAGTCCACCGTCTCCAGCCCCTGTCGCCGCCGGAGATAGGGATGCACCATGTCTCCCTGGATCGGGCCGGGCCTGACGATCGCCACCTGGATGACGAGATCGTAGAATTCCCGCGGCTTCAGGCGCGGCAGCATGGACATCTGCGCGCGGCTCTCGATCTGGAAGGTGCCGAGCGTGTCGGCCTTTGAAATCATCGCATAGGTGGGTTCGTCTTCCTTCGGGATGGTGGAGAGCGTCCGTATCTCATTCTTATGTTCCGCAAGCAGCGCGAAGGCGCGGCGCATGCAGGAGAGCATGCCGAGGGCCAGAACATCGACCTTCATGAAATTCAGGGATTCGATATCGTCCTTGTCCCATTCGATCACCTGCCGCTGGTCCATCGCGGCAGGCTCCACGGGCACGAGATCGTCCAGCCGGTCGCGCGTCAGCACGAAGCCGCCCGGATGCTGCGAAAGATGACGCGGCGCATCGAGAAGCTGCCGCGCCAGTTCGAAAAGCAATCGCACCCGGCGATCGTCCACATTGAGGCCGAGGCCCCTGACGTGGGAAACCGGAATTTCCCGCGACCATCCCCAGACCTGCGACGACAGGACCTTCAGCACGTCTTCCGGCATGCCGAGCGCCCGCCCGACATCCCGCATCGCGCCGCGCGAACGATAGCGGATGACGGTGGCGCAGAGGGCCGCACGATCCCGCCCGTAGGTCTCGTAGATCCACTGGATCACCTCCTCGCGCCGCTCATGCTCGAAATCCACGTCGATGTCGGGCGGCTCGCCGCGCTGCTCGGAGACGAAGCGCTCGAACAAAAGCCCGTTCTCGGTCGGCGGCACGGCGGTGATGCCGAGCACATAACAGACGGCGCTATTGGCTGCCGAACCCCGGCCCTGACAGAGGATATCGACGGAGCGGGCATGACGCACGATGGCGTTGACCGTGAGGAAATAGGGCGCGTAATCCATCTTCGCGATCAGCGCCAGTTCCTTGACGAGCTTGGCCCGCACCATCTCCGGAACCCCTTCCGGATAGCACTCCGCCGCACCTTCCCAGGTATATTTCTCCAGCGCCGCCTGCGGCGTCAGCGTCCTATGCAGCCGCTCCTCGGGATATTGGTACTTCAGTTCATCGAGCGAAAACCGGCAGCGCCCGGCCAGTTCCAGCGTGCGGGCGAGCGCCTCCGGATAACGGGAGAACAGCCGGTGCATTTCCTCCGGCGGCTTCAGGTAGCGATCGGCATGGCGCTCACGCAGGAAACCGGCCTCATCAATGACGACATTGTGCCGGATGCAGGTGACGACATCCTGCAACAGCCGACGGTCCGGCTCGTGGTACAGCACGTCATTGGTGACCACGGTCGCAACGCCGTGGGACGCGGCAAGCTCCGACAGTTGCCACAGCCGCATCTGGTCGTTCGGCCGACGCCGCAGCGTCAGCGCCAGATAACAGCGGTCGCGGAAGACGCCCCGCATCCGGCGCAGATGGAAATCCGTCGTCTCGTCCGCCTCATCGGGCAGCAGGACGGCCAGAAGCCCTTCGTTCCACTCTGCGACATCCTCCCAGCCCAGGCGGCATTTGCCCTTGCCCGCCCGCATCTTGCCGATGGAAAGCAGCCGGCAGAGCCGGCCGTAAGCCGCCCGGTCGGATGGATAGACGAGCAGCGACAGGCCGCAGGCCAGATCGAGCCGGCAGCCGATGACGAGACGGACTTTCGCCTCCTTCGCCGCCCGGTGGGCCTGCACGATACCGGCAAGACTGTTGCGATCGGCGATGCCGAGCGTCTCGATCCCGAGTTCCTTCGCACGCCGGAACAGTTCCGCGGGGCTGCTTGCCCCGCGCAGGAAGGAGAAATGAGACGTCACCTGCAATTCGGCATAACGGACGGTCATCAGAATATTCCATGCAGGAACCAGCGTCCAAGACCGCCGCTCACCGCCTTCTCGTCACCGGAACGGAAGAGCCAGAAGCGCTCACCCGCTTCATCCTCGACGTGGAAATAATCGCGCACGGCGGCGCGCTCCGCATCCCGCTTCCACCATTCGCCGAAGATACGCTCCGGCCCGTCCGCCCGCCTGACGATCCGCCGCCGGCCGCGCCAGGTGAAGGACGCCGGCGGATGGTCCGGCAGAAGCGCCATGACCGTGATTTCCTCTGGTCGCGCAAGCAGCCGCGCCGGGCGCGGCCAGCGGCTGTCCCAGGTCGCGCCGTCGTCCGGCGCAAGGGGCGGCACACGCCGGACGGAACGTTCCGGTACGTCGCTTTCGACCGGCGCCATGCGATAGAGGCGTCGTCCTCCGATCCGGTTGGCGATCAGGTCGACCAGTCCGCCGAGATCGGCGTCCTCCATCTCGCCCGGCAGGCAGGTCGCCTGCCGCAAGACGAGCGGTTCGGCCCGGCTTGCGGTGAGGCTCATGACCTCGATGCCGAAGCCGGGATCGACCGTTTCGATCCGGTCGCACAAGAGGCGGACAAGACGCTTCTCATCCCGTTCGGCGCGGGCTGTGCCGATACGGATCGCCTGTAACGTATTGTCGACCCGATAAAACAGCAGGTCGGCTCGGCGCAGGCCGAGCCCCCGGCTTTCAAGCGCGCGGCACAGGTCGCAGACGAGCTTTTGCGTATAGCGGGCGATCGTCTCCGCCGCGCCGATCGGCTCGCCGAACGCCCGGCGCACCGTCACCAGTTCCGGATCGCGGAACGGATCGACCGGTTCGGCGACGCGGCCTTCCAGCTGATCCAGCCGGCAGCCGAGGAGGGGACCGAAGCGCAGCACCAGCGGCGCGCGCGGCGCAAGACGCAGCGCGCCGATCCTGCTGAAGCCGAGAAGCCGCAAGGCCCCTGCCGCTTCCGGCTCCAGCCGGAGCCCGGCGACCGGGAGCGGATCTGCCGCCGCGCCGCCATCGCCCGGTGACGCGGCGAAAACGGGATCCGCATGGAAACGGGCGAGCGCGTGGGCCGCACCCCAGCTATCGGCGATGGCCGCGCGCGCGGCGATGCCGGACGCCTCCAGCCGGTTGACGAGGCCGGACAGCATATGCTTCTCGCCGCCGTGCAGGTGATCCGCGCCGGTCGTGTCGATCACCAGACCGTCCGGGGGATCGGGCGCGACGATCGGCGCATAATGCTGAAGGACCCAGAGCGCCAGCCGCTCCAGCGCCGCCGCATCGGCAGCCGGGGCCGCCGGCATGGTCGAAAGATCCGGCACCAGCGCATGGGCCTTGGCGAGCGGCATGCCGACCCGCACGCCGGCGGCTTCGGCCGCCCGGCTCGCCGCCGTCACGACGCGCCGCGCGCCATCACGCCCGACGAGCGCCAGCCTTGTCTCAGGCGGAGGCGCGGAAGTGCCGAGCGCCCGCCGCAACCGATCGATCGGCCAGCCGGGGAGAAAAAGCGATACGACCCTCGGCATCGGATGCCTCCACTTCGAATTCCGCGGCCTCGCCCGCCCGGCACCGGACCAGTTCCAGCCGCCAGCGCGCGCGCCCGAGGCCAGGAACGGGCAGCGCTGCGGACGGCAGCATCGAGACCCGCCAGCGCGTGAGAGCGGCGGAAGGCTGGCCATAGGGATCGACGCCACTGCGAGAATGCGGCAGCCGCAACGCCAGCCCCAGCGTTCCGCCGGTCTCCGCCGCCAGTTGCAGGCGTCGCGAGGCGGCCATCGGCAGGCGGGAGACCTCCGCCACCACCGCTCCCAGCCCGCCATGGCGCAGGCCCTCCTCGAAGCAGGCGAGCAGGTTCTTCTCGTCTTCCGCCTCCACATAGAGGACCCGCCCCGGCGGCAGTCCCGCCTGGGCCAGCGCCGGCGCGAAAAGATCCGGCCGCCTCAGGCACCACAGGACCTTTCCGCGCGTGCGCGCAGCGATACCGGCGACAAAAAGCGTGGCCGCCGCTCCGTCGTCCATCCGCGTGGCGGCTCCCGCGACCTCATGCAAAGCCGCCAGCGCAAGACCGCCCTCCGGCAGCCGCGCATCGATTTCCGGCACCTCGAACGGTAGCACCCCCCGCCCCCGCAACGCCCGGCCGTCGAGCCGCCGGATACGGTCGCGCAGATCGGCCACGACGGCATTGACGGCGGCGGCGGGCATGGGGCAGCATCTCCTGGTCAGGTCAATTGTTCTCTTTTTGTTCTTAAAGCCATCAAGAGTCAATCGCCTCGCCACGAGGGGCCGATCACAGTTTGAAACGGCCGCGGGAACATAGCGGCGCGCCGCAAGTTTCCCTTGCTGCAATCCCGTTCACCAGGAGAAGAAATAATGGCTGACGAAAAAAGCACCGGCGAAAAGCAACCGCTCGGCCTCGCAGAAGGCGCAAATGGCAACGAAGCCGGGAAAGCCGATGCCGAAGCGGCCGTACGCGAGCAGCTTGAAGCGCTCAAGGCGGAGATGATCCGGCTGAAGGAAACCGCCGGCCTGCTTGCGGAAGGCACCGGTCAACTGGCTGTGGCGCAGGCGCGATCGCTGCGCCAGGACCTGCGCGAGGCCGTTCAGGCCAATCCGCTGGCGACGCTGGCCGGTGCGGCCTTCATCGGTTATCTCTTCGGTCTGCGTCATCGCTGAAGGGGCGTCCGGGAAGCCTTTTGCTTCCCGGCAACTCTCCGGGGGCCGGATGCTGCAAATGCCGGCGGAACGCCAGTCGCATGTCCCCAAATCCCCTATAGCCGGCCCGGACGGAAAGCCGGGAAACCGTGCCGGCCGAAACGCCGCACAACCGGGCCACCGATTGAAGCGTGCCGAAAGCCAGCGCCGCAGGACAATGCAGCACCATGCGCATCACCTGTTCCTGCGGCCCGGTGAAGACGAGTTGACGCCGGACGATCCTCTGCTTCAATTCGTGGACGCTTTGAAGCGGCTCAGCGTGCGAGCGGGACGACATGCCGGACACTCCCTGATGACAACTCCCGCAAGCGGCCTCGTTTCTACCGGCCGACGGCCTTCCCCACCTTGTGAAGGAAGGCCCGATCTCAGATCGCCTGAAGACTGAAATCTCCGGCAGCGACCGGCATCACGCCTTTCAGGAGCGCAACCGACTTTTCGAGCCCTTCGAAACTGTTAAGCAGCACGTCCTCATGCTCGATCGACAGCCAGCCGTCATAGCCGGCCATGCGGAGCCGGTAGCAGAATTGCCGCCACCATTCCTCGCCGTGGCCGAAACCGAGCGTGACATAGGACCAACTGCGCGCGGGGATATCCGTCAGCGAGCCGTTTTCCAGAAGGGAGGCCGTCGCCTGGACCGGGGCGTTCAGCATCGTATCCTTGGCGTGAACGTGATGGATGGCGCCGCCGAGCGCTTCGGCGGCGACAAGCGGATCGGCGCCCATCCAGAAGAGGTGGGACGGATCGAGGTTGGCGCCGATAACCGGGCCGATCGCATCGCGCAGCTTCAACAGCGACGGCACATTATAGACGCATTGGTTGCCGTGCAGTTCGATCGCGATGCGCTCGACACCGCTTTCCCGGGCGAGCGCGCCGATCCCGGTCCAGAACGGCAGGAGCTTTTCCTCCCACTGGTAGCGCAGGATTTCCTGCGTTTCCGGCGGCCAGGAGGAAACGACCCAATTCGGCATGAGATCGCCTTCTCGCCCCGCCGGCAGGCCGGACATGGTGCAGACCGTCCGGATCCCCATCTCGCCGGCGATGCGGATCGTATCCTTCAGGCATTCGGCCTGTTCGGGCTGGGTGGGATGGAGCGGATTGCCATTCGCGTTGAGGGCTGCGATTTCGAGGCCGCGTTCCGCGAAGGCCGCGGCAAAGGCGCGCCGCGCCGCAGCACTCTCCTTCATCGCCGCAAGGTCGAAATGCGGTGCCGTCGACCAGCCGCCCGCATTGATCTCGACACCGCAGACGCCGAGCCTTGCGGCGCTGTCGAGAAGTTCGGCAAAGCTTGCGCCGCCAAGGCTGTCGGAAACGAAACCCAGTTTCATGTCTTTTCCTAACGTCGGTAAAGCGACGGCCTTTCGGCCATCCGGATATCGATACGGCCGCCGGCCTCAAGAGCCTCGACCCCGGCCTCGGCCGCGACCGCGGCGCAATAGCCATCCCAGGCATCCGCGGCGATGGCCGAAAAGAGGCCGGTGCGGACAAAATTCACGAACGCCTTGTTCTGTAGCCTGTAGGCTTCCGCAAAACGCGGCCGCCAGTCCGGCGCATAGCGCTCGAACGCCATGAGGGCGGCATTGTGGCGGCTCGGTGCCGGCGCGTTCAGGAATACCGATCCCTTCTCCCCCACGAGTTCGCCCCGCACGTCATAGCCATAGGCGGCATTGTTGTTGACCTCGATATTGACGAGCTGTCCGGCTTGCGTTTCCAGAACCATGAAGACCGGCGCTCCGGTCCGCGAGGCATCGACACCGGCCGGCTGAAAGACCGAAATCGCGTGGTAATCCGTTCCAAGCACGAAACGCACCACGTCGAATTCATGCGGGGCGGAATTGGTGATCGCCATCTGCCCCGTAAAACTGGGGGGCGCCTCCACGTTACGATGGAAATTGTGCATCATGATCGCGCTGCCGAGGAAACCGTCGTCCAGCGCCATCTTCATTTCGCGGTAGGACGGATCGAAGCGACGCATGAAGCCGACCTGAACGAAGCGGCGGCCGCGCGCGACTTCCGCCTCGATGACGCCGAGGCATTCCGCGGAGTTCTGCGACAGCGGCTTTTCGCACAGGGCCGGCTTTCCCGCCGCGATCGCCGCCTGCGTCAGCGGCGCATGGGTCTCGTCCGGGCTGGCGATGAGAATGGCGTCGACGTCGGAACGCCGGAGCGTCGCGAAAGGGTCGGTCGCGGCATCGGCCGCGCCATGCGCCTCCGCCACCTGTTTCGCCCGCTCCGGCGAGGCGTCGCAGACGACCTGGAGGACGGCGCCGGGCACATCCTCCGCGACAAGCCGGGCATGATCGGCGCCCATGATGCCGGCGCCGATGATCGCTATTCTGACTGACATGCGGAATCCTTTATTTTTTGAGCGCCCATTGGCGCAGCGTCCGGTCGCCATAAGCCGCGATAACGACGACGAGGCCGAGGATCAGGAGGAACCATTGCGGCCGCACTCCCGTGACCACGAGATAGGACTGGATGGACGACAGGACGAAGGCCCCCATCAGCGCGCCGGGCAGGGAGATCCGCCCGCCGGCAAGCAGGCAACCGCCGAGCACGCAGGCGGCGATGGCCTGAAGCTCCATCAGCCGTCCCATCGAGCCGTCGGCAAAGCCGAGCTTGCCCGCCTCCAGCGCGCCGGCGAAGGCGGCCAGCATGCCGCAGATCACGAAAGTGACGAGCTTGACGCGATCCACCCGGACACCGCGGGAATGGGCGCTTTCCGCAGATCCGCCCACGGCAAGCAGCCGGTTGCCGAAGGGCATCGCCTTCAGCACGATCATCAGGACGACGAGGGCGCCGATCAGCCAGTAAAGCGCCGTGTTGAAGCGCAGGAATTCACCGCCTCCGAAGAGGAAATAGGCCCAGCCCTTGCGATCGGCATAGGGAATGGAGAAGGAAAACCCTTCCGTCAGCGCGATGGCGATGCCGCGGAAGATCATCAGCGTTCCAAGCGTGATGATGAGCGACGGCGTGCCGCTGCGGGTGACCAGCAGCCCGTTGAACAGGCCGATGGCGGCTCCGACCGCAAGCGCTGCGAAAACCGCGACGACGGGATCGATCTGCATGGCCAGCCACAGATAGGCCAATGCGCCCATGCCGAAGGTCGAACCGACGGAGATATCGATCTCGCCCGTTCCGATGACCAGCGCCACCCCGAGGCTCATCAGTCCGAGCGTCGCCGTCATCTGGAGGATGGTGCCGATATTGTAGAGATTGGCCCATCGCCCCTCCGAGGTGGTGGCGAAAATGACGATCAGGACCGCCCCGATCAGGAAGATGCCGAGTTCGGAATGGCGGCGGATGAGGGGTTTGGCAGCCTGGAGCGCCATCAGACCGCCTCCTGCTTCTCGATGACCCGGCCGCCCTGGCGGATGACCTCCTCCAGTTCCTCGGCCGACATGGAATCCGTCATGGCGTCGGCGACCTTCTCGCCGTTCTCCATGATGACGATGCGGTCGGCGAGCTTGTGCACCTGGAAGATGTCATGCGTGATATAGATCACCAGCAGGCCCTGCTCCTTCAGTTGCACGGCCAGTTCGTTGACATGCTCGCGCTCGCGCACAGACAGGTGGTTCGTCGGCTCGTCCATGATGACGACGCGGTTCTTGAATTCGACCGCACGGCCGATCTTGACCGATTGACGCTCGCCGCCCGACAGGCGCTCCACCTCGTCGTCGGCCGAAACATTGTCCCGCAGGCCGAACTGCCGGATGACCTTTGTGGACATGTCCCGCATCCGGCTGAAGTCCAGGAAGGGAACGCCGAGGAAACGCTTCACCGGTTCCCGGCCGAGATAGAAATTCCGGGCGATCGACAGGTTGTCGCAAAGCCCGACGGACTGCTGGATCGTCTCGATCCCCTGGTCGATGGCGAGCTTGGGGTGGAATTTCACGATCTTCCGTCCGTCGAAGAACACCTCCCCGGAGGTCGGCGTATGGATGCCGCAGAGGACGCGGATCAGCGTGGTCTTGCCGGCGCCATTGTCGCCGACGAGGCCGACCAGTTCGCCGGCGTGGAAATCGACCGAGACATTCTTGAGGGCGTGAAAGGCGCCGAAGTAGAGATCGAGGTTGCGCACCTGGATCAGCGGTTGATTGTTCGTCATTTACGCGTCCTCCCGCATCACACGCTATGGCCGAGAAAGCGGGCCAGTTTCTGGTTGAAGATGACCGCCACGATTAGGACCGCACCGACGAAGGTGATGTACCAGGAGGACGGCGCACCGAGCGCGATCAGTTCGTAGCGGAAGCTTACCACGATCAGCGCTCCGAGAATGGCGCCGAGGATCGAGCCGCGGCCCCCGCTCAGGAGACAGCCGCCGATAACCGCGGCGGCGATGGCCTCCAGCTCCATGTTCTCCCCGAGCGTGACATGGGTCTGCGGCTGGTTGCAGAGCGTCAGGATACCGGCGAAGCCCGCAAGCAGCGAACACAGCACGAAGGCCCATATCTTGACGCGATCCGTGCGAACGCCGCGCGATTCCGCGCTCTCCCGGCTGCCGCCGGTCGCCAGCAGGCGGTTGCCGAACGGCATGCGCCAGAGCACGACGGACAGAAGCCCCGCCACGAAGACCAGCCAGAAGATCGCCGCCTCGATGCCCAACAGTTCGCCCCCGAACAGCCGGGTGAGCGGATGCAGGCGCGCATCGGCCGAGAAATTATGGATGGCGCCGCCCGTCCAGACGTAGATCACCCCGCGCACGGCGAAGAGACCGCCGAGCGTGACGATCATCGACGGCAACTGCCCCTTGACGACGGCGACACCCTGAAGGACGCCCACAAACGCCGCCATGGCCATCGCGACGAGAAAGGAGCCGGGCACGCCGAGCGCCGGTTCCAGCGTGATGAAGGCCACCCCCGCCAGCCCGTAGACCGAGCCGACCGACAGGTCGATTTCCCTGGTCATGATGACCAGCGCCTGGCCGATGGCCACGAAGGCCAGAATGGCGGTGAACTGGGTGACGTTGGCGAGCGTCTGGATTGTCCACCAACCGGAAAAGTCGATCAGGGTGAAAGCGGCGAGCATGACGGCAACGCCGATGATCGCGCCGAGCCCCTGGCTTCGCACAAGCTGTTTCATGAGATAACGCTCGCTCGTTTCATGGCGCGGCCGCAGGCGCGCGAGAAATCGGGAGCAGCCGGAACCTTGCGGCGACCGGCTGCCCCACGCGGGAGGAACCCCTTACCAGGTGTTCTGCTCGTCGTAGGCCTTGTCGCCGAAGACGCCGCGGACCAGCTCGGCCCATTTGTCGGCGTTATCCTTCGTGATGATGACCGGGCCCGTCAGAATATCCGACTGCGGCGCATAGCCGAATTCCTTGTTCCAGTAGAGCCATTCCATCGGCGCATAGCCCTGCAACCAGAAGCCCTGGCTGTTCGTCGCCAGAACGTGGCCCGCACGCACCCCCTCGATCGAGACCGGACCCTCGTCGACGGTCAGGACCGTCACGCCCTTGTCGTCGACGTCGGGATCGAGCTTCATGTCGTTGGCAACACCCCAGGCCCAGGGCGACGACCAGCCGGCGACGGTGAAGATATAGTTGGTGTCCGGATTGGCCTGGAGAAAGGATTGCAACGTGTTGCGAGCGGTGGCGGGCTCGGCGCCGATGAACAGTTCATCGAACTTGGCGCCTGCGGCCTCCATCACTTCCTTCATGCCGGCGCAGCGCGCCTTGAGGCCCTGGTGGGCGGAATCATGGCTGGCGCAGACGATCCGCGTCGGCTTCGGAATCTCGCCGGCTTCCGCCTGTGCGACCGCATATTCGCCGAGCTTCTTGCCGGTGAGATATTCGTCGCCGCCGACATAGGTCAGATAGGGGATCCGCTCGCCTTCCGGACGGCCGTCGGCGATGTTGAAGGCGACGACCGGAATGCCGGCCTCGATGGCGCGCCGCAGCGGCCCTTCGAAAGCGTCGGAGCTGACGATCGGCACGGCGATGCCGTCCGGCTGGGTGGAGATCGCCTGTTCGAGAAGGCGCACATGCTCCTGCACCGAGTAATTGTTGGTGGAAATATACTCCGTCTTGACGTTCGGGTACTTCTTCTCGAACTCCGCCAGCGACATGGTCAGCCAGTTCATGTTCGGATCGTTCGATCCGATATGGGAAACCATGACGAAGCGATATTCTTTCTCGCTGTCCTGCGCATGGGCGGCGCCGCCGATGAAAATGGCGGCTGCCGCCAGTGCCGAAAGCAGCACGGGTGTCCTGATTTTCATGATGTCCTCCTCCAAATGACATTGTCATTATTCCGGATTCAAAACACATCCTTCAAGTTCGAAGTCGTCATATTTTGATTGGAAATACATCAAAAATTCATATTTGCTAAATTTCACGCCAATGCTTAGGAAAGCAGCGATTGTAAAACCGATGACAGGCAATAATGATGTGCCAGCCATCAAATTTTTTGGAGAATTCGCCCCTATGCGCCTCAACGGACAGGGATGGAAGGGACCGACGATCCCCGAAATCGCAAAACTGGCGGGCGTCGGTCCCGCGACCGTCGACCGTGTGCTCAACAACCGCAACGGCGTGCGGGAGAAGACCCGCACCAAGGTCATGGATGCGCTGAAAAAGCTCTCTTCCGAACATTCCGAAAGAAACAGGCCGCTTCTCATCCGCCTTTTCTGCGATTCCGGGGAAGCGTTCAACGCGGCCATGGAGACCGCCACGACCGATGTGAACCGCTCGGTGCCCGGCATCGACGTCGAGGGCACCTTTATCTTCACCAATGAAGTCGACCCCAACGCCTTCGCCCGGCAGATCGAGAAGGACGGCAGCGAAGCCGACGGCGTCGTCGTCATCGCCCGGGAGCATCCGGCCTTCAATCGCGCCATCCGCAAGCTGCGCAGCTTCGGCATCCCGGTGGTATGCCTGACCTCCGACCTGCCCAGTTCACGCCGCAGCGCCTATGTCGGCAACGACCAATATGCCGCCGGCAGCGTCGCGGCCCTCCTGATCGGCCACGCCCTGCCGAAGGAACCGAACAGCGTCTTGATCGTCATGAGCGCCCCCTTCCGCAGCCAGCAGGAGCGGGAGATGGGGTTCCGGCGCGTGTTGCGCTCCGATTTTCCCTATCTGAAGCTTGAGGAGCGGCTGATCACCAACGACCGCCCCGACGGCACCAGCGAACAGGTGAGCCGCTATTTCGAGACGAACGGCTATCCCGCCGCCATCTACAATGTCGCCGGCGGCAACCGCGGCGTCGCCCGGGCGCTGGAGAAAGCCGGCCGGGCCGACACCACCATCTTCGTCGGTCATGAACTGACGAACTATTCGCGCACCCTGCTGGAAGCGGGCGCCATGGACTATGTCATCTCACACGACTTCACCGAGGAACTGGCGGCGGCGGTGAAATGGATCCGGGACAATCTCGACGGGGTGAACGTGGAGCCGAACTATTCCCAGATCCTGATAAACACCCGCTATAATTGCGGCCTGTGATCCCCCCGCACCAGACCGGAAAGCCGGCTGGGCGCGCCTTTTCATCGGACACGGGCTGCAAACGGGGATTGATGAAAGGCCCGGCGGGTAGCGCGGAAAGACCCCTTTACAGGCCGGCAAAGACTTGCTTTGATCGTGATCATAAACAAGACAATAATATCACATGAAGCCGTGAAACAGAGCCTGTGCCGGCTCGCCGTCCAGAGGGGAAGAGGAGATCCCGGCTGGAGGGATGAAAAACGGGGAACGGATGACCATATCCCGCGCGACCGCAGCCCATGGCGGCACGATCGGCCTGCATGGCATCAAGAAAAGGTTCGGCTCCTTCCAGGCCGTCGACGACGTCACGCTGGATATCCGTTCCAATGAATTCTTCACGCTTCTGGGACCGTCCGGTTGTGGCAAGACGACGCTCCTGCGGATGATCGCAGGCTTCGAACTGCCGACGGAAGGCCGTGTTCTGCTCGACGGCGCCGACATCTCCGGCCTCCTGCCCAACCAGCGGCCCGTCAACACGGTCTTCCAGAACTACGCGCTTTTCCCGCATCTGAGCGTCGCCGAAAACATCGGTTTCGGGCTGAAGATGCTCGGCAGGCCGAAAAGCGAGGTCGGAGCGGTCGTCGCCGACATGCTGAAGCTCGTCCATCTGGAGGGTCGCGGCGACCACCCGGTGACGCAGCTCTCCGGCGGCCAGCAGCAACGCGTGGCGCTTGCCCGGGCGCTGGCGCCGCGGCCCAAGGTGCTGCTGCTCGACGAGCCGCTTTCGGCGCTCGACCTCAAGTTGCGCAAATCGATGCAGATCGAACTGAAGCGGCTTCAGGCGGAAACCGGCATCACCTTCGTCTTCGTCACCCACGACCAGGAAGAAGCGCTGACCATGTCGGATCGCATCGCCGTCATGTCCGAAGGACAGGTGCGGCAGGTGGGCACGGCCCGCGAAATCTACGACCGCCCCGCCGACCGCTTCGTCGCCGATTTCATCGGCGAGACCAATTTCCTGACCGGCACCGTCGAAAGGACGGAAGGCCGGCGGGCGACCCTGCGGCTGGCCACCGGCGCGACGATAACGGCCGGCCTGCCGGACACCGCCACGCCCTCCGGCGCCGTGACGCTGGTGATCCGGCCCGAACATGCCGATCTTGTCACCGCCGGCGCGGGCACGATGGACGGGACGCTCGGCGACATCGTCTATTTCGGCACGGACACCCATTATCATGTGCATCTCGACGACGGGACGGATTTCATCGTGCGCCGGCAGAACAGCCGCGCCGGCAGCGAGGGCGACGCGCCCGAAACCGGCCACCGCATCGGCGTGCGTTTCAGCGACAACGCCGCGCAGATTCTGAAGGACTGATCATGGCGATCGATGCGCGGCAGATCGGCGAGGAGCGCCAGCGGAAAGAGATCCGGGACCGCTGGCTGCTCAGTGCGCCCGCCCTCTTTCTGATCGTGGCGGCCAGCGTCGGGCCGCTCGCCATCGTCGTGCTCTATTCCTTCCTCGCGCCCGGCAACTACGGCGACGTGAAATGGGCGTTTTCCACCGAAGGCTGGTTCAACGTCTTTCTGTCGCGGGACATCTTCGACGGCACGGTCTCGCTGGCCGACGCCCATTTCTCGATCATCTGGCGGAGCGTGAAGCTTGCCTTCATCACGACGCTGCTCTGCCTGATCTTCGGCTTTCCCACCGCCTATTTCATTGCCACACGCACGCCGCATACCCGGTCGCTGTGGCTTTTCCTCGTCACCATCCCCTTCTGGACGAACATGCTGATCCGCGCCTTCGCCATTCAGGAAGCGATCCGCAGCGAGGGCATCGTCAATACCGTGCTCATGACCCTCGGGCTGATCTCGACTCCGATCCAGATGCTGTTCACCGATTTCGCCGTGCTGCTCGGCATGACCTATGTGTTCCTGCCGCTGATGGTGCTGCCGCTCTACGCCAGCCTGGAAAAACTTGATTTCCGGCTGGTGGAGGCCGGCTACGACCTCTACGCCTCGCGCTTCGGCGTGCTCACCCGCATTGTCGTGCCGATGGTCAGGCCCGGCATCGTCGCCGGATCGATCCTCGTCTTCGTCCCCGCCCTCTCCTCCTATGTCATTCCCAGGGTGCTGGGCGGCGGCAAGGCGCTGATGATCGGCAATCTCATCGAATTGCAGTTCGGCCAGGGCCGAAACTGGCCGCTCGGCGCGGCGCTGTCCGTCGCGCTCGTCGTCGTCGTGCTCTTCGTGCTTCTGTTCTACGTGCGCAATACCGGAAAATCCGGAGGCGGCGCCCATGGCTAGGCCGTTCTCGATCAAGCGGCAGCCGGGCTTTGCGACCATCGCGATGCTGTGCTTCTTCCTGCTCTATCTGCCGATCGCCACGCTGGTGGTCTACGCCTTCAACGCCGGCGTCTCCATCGCCGTATGGGAAGGCTTCTCCTTCCGCTGGTTCGAAAGCGCCTGGAACAATGCGCAAGTCATCGAGGCCTCCTGGCGCTCGCTGAAAATCGCGGCGAGTGCTGCCGTCATCGCCACGACCTGCGCCACGCTCGCCGCGCTCGCCACCACGCGCACCGCCCCCTATCGCGGCCTCACCTTCAAATATTCCATCATCAACATGCCGCTGCTGGTGCCGGAGATCGTCACGGCGGTGGCGCTGCTCATTCTTTTCTCGCGCATCAAGGTGTGGACCGGCTATTCCGGCCTCGGCTACCTCATCCTCGCCCATTCGGCCTTCTGCGTGCCCTTCGCCTATCTGCCGATCCGCGCGCGGCTTGAAAGCATGGACCTGTCGCTGGAACGGGCGGCAGCGGATCTCTACGCCAGCCCCTTCCAGACCTTTCGCCATGTCACGCTGCCGTTGCTCTGGCCCGGTATCCTCGCCGGGCTCATGCTCGCCTTCGTGATTTCGCTCGATGACGTGGTCATCACCGAGTTCGTGAAGTCGGGCGGCCAGGACACGCTGCCGACCTATATGCTCGGACAGTTGCGCCGGGTGGTCACGCCGGAAATGAACGCGATCTCGACGGTCTTCCTCGTCCTGTCGCTGGCGATCGTGACACTCTTCTTCTTCCTCAGCAGGAACCCGCAGAAACAAAAGACCTAACCAACAGGAGAACGGCCATGCGATGCAAACTGGGATTGATGGCGCTTGCCGCGGGCCTCATGGCCACGACGGCCGTGGCGCATGCCGAAGGCGAGCTCAACATCTTCAACTGGGGCAATTACACCAGCCCCGAGATGATCAAGAAGTTCGAGGAAACCTATGACGTCAAGGTGACGATCACCGACTACGATTCCAACGACACCGCGCTTGCCAAGGTTCGCCAGGGCGGCCACGGTTTCGACATCGTCGTCCCTTCCGCCAACGTCATGCCGATCTGGATTTCGGAAGGCCTCCTCCTGGAGGCCCGGCCCGACCAGATGGAGAACTTCAAGAATGTCGATCCGCAATGGGTCGACGTGGTGTTCGATCCCGGCCGCCACTATTCGGTTCCCTGGCAATGGGGCACGACCGGCGTGATGGTCAACAAGAAGATCTATTCGGGCGATCCCAACACTTCCGCCATCTTCATGGACCCGCCGGAAGAACTGGTCGGCAAGGTCAACGTTCTGCCGGAGATGTCCGACGTCATTCACCTCGCCGTCGCCTATGTCGGCGGAAAGCCCTGCTCCGGCGATCTCGACATGCTCAAGAAGATGCGCGACAAGCTGAACGAGGCGAAGCCGAAATGGCTGTCGATGGACTACAGCTCCATCGAAAAGGTCGTGAAGGGCGATATTTCCGGCGGTGTGGAATGGAACGGCGCGGCCTTCCGCGCCCGCCTGCAAAATCCCGATATCGTCTATGGCTATCCGAAGGAAGGCTTCCCGATCTGGATGGACAACGCCGCCATCCTTGCCGATGCCCGCAACGTGGAAAACGCCAAGCTCTTCCTGAATTTCATCATGGAGCCGGAAAACGCCGCGATGCTTTCCTCCTTCGCCCGCTACGCTAACGGCATCAAGGGATCGGAAGCCTTCATGCCGGACGACATGAAGGATGCGCCCGAGATCGTGGTCCCCGAAGAACTGAAGGCCGCCGGCGAATTCAATCTCGCCTGCCCGCCGGAAGTCCAGGAGCTTTATACCAGGATCTGGACCGAGCTTCAGAAATAGGCGGCTTGCGCCGCCACCGACCAATAACGACCCACGCGGAAGGGCCACGCGCCTTTCCGCGTCTTGCGGATGGATCATGACCAAGACTTTCAAGGAACGGCACGGCTTTTCCCGCGCCGAGGTGACGCTGGCGAACTGGCGCACCGCCCCCTATAGCCGCTGGAGCTTCCAGAATGTCCGCGACCTCGTGCCGACGGCCGCCATCGCCGCCGCCGCCCCCGTCGCCGAAACCCCTCTCCCCTCGGACACTTTTCTCGATGCGCCGATGGAAACCGGACTTGCCGGCGCCGGCACGGCCCGCGCCTTCCTCGATTACGCCCATACCGACGCCTTCGTCCTGATGCGCAAGGGAGAGATCGTCGCGGAACATTATGCGGCGCATGCCGATAGCGATGCCGCCCACCTGATCTTCTCCATCTCCAAGTCGCTGACGGCCCTCATCTCGGGCATCCTCGAAGCGGAAGGCGTCATCGAGCCCGACCGGCCGGTGACCGACTATCTCCCGGAAGCGAAAGGCAGCGTCTATGGCGACTGCACCTATCGCGACGTGCTCGACATGCGCGTAAGCCTCGACTTCGAGGAAGCCTATCTCGACCCCTACGGTCTCTTCGCGCGCTATCGCCGCGCCATGCTCTGGAACCCGCCGCAGCCGGACACCGAACCGGAGACGCTCGCCGCTTTCCTGCTGACGCTCTCCAAGGCCGAGCGCCCGCATGGCGGTCCGTTCTATTATGCCTCGCCCAATGCCGACCTACTCGGCGTGATCATCGAGCGCGCGACGGGCGCGCGCTTCGGCGATCTCCTGTCGGAGCACGTCTGGAAGCCGATGGGCGCGAAGGGCGACGGCTGCGTGAGCGTCGATGCGATCGGCACGCCGCGCACGGCGGGCGGCGTCTGCGTGCGGGCACGCGACCTCGCCCGTCTCGGCGAATTGCTGCGCATGGACGGCGCAATCGAGGGCCGGCAGATCGTGCCGGCCGCCTGGATCGCCGACATGCGGCAGAACGGCGACCGCGAGGCCTGGCTTGCGGGCATGAATGTCGATCTGCCCAACGGGCGCTACCGCAGCCAGTGGTATCAGTCGGGCGAAGCCGACGGCGCCTTCTGCGCCATCGGCATCCATGGCCAGTGGCTTTATGTCGATCCGAGCGCGGAAACGGTGATCGTCAAACTGTCGTCGCAGCCCGATCCGCTGGGCGACGAGGACAATCAGGACATGTTCGCCTTCTTCCGCGCGCTCTGCCGCCGGACGTTCTGAACAACGGGAGGGATATGCGATGCAGACCGAAGCGAGCTTTATCATCCGCAACGCGCGGGTGCTGACGATGGACGACGCCCGTCCCCGGGCCGAAGCCATCGCAATCGGCGCCAACCGTATCCTGGCGGTCGGCTCGGAGGCGGAGGTGGATGCTTTCTCCGGCCCCGATACCCATGTCATCGACGCCCGGGGCGGATCGGTCCTGCCCGGCTTCAACGAAGCCCATATGCATATATTCGGCGGCTCGGCCGAACTCAGCGAACTGTCCCTGATGGGCATCAGGGGGTTCGACGCGCTGGACGCGGCCATCAAGGCCTATGCCGCGCAATATCCCGAGCGCCGGCTGCTGGTGGCGCAGCAGGCGGAATATACCATCCTCTCCGACCACGAACGGCTGACCCGCCATCATCTCGATCGCATCCTGCCGGACCGACCGCTCTTCCTCTGTGCCTACGATCATCACACCGGCTGGGCGAACACCGCCGCCCTGAAGATGGCGGGCATTCTCGAAGGAGGCGAAGTCGGGGTCGGCAACGAGATCGTCATGGGTGAGGACGGGCTGGCCAACGGCGAATTGCGCGAAAGCGACGCCATGGCGCCGGTCGCCGCTTTCGGCGAGAGCGGCGGACGCGACATGCTGGGTATCACCACCGGCGGCGATCCCGCGCATGTCACGGCGGAAGAGCGCGCAAGCGACATCGAGACACTGAAGAAGGGTCTTGCCTATGTCGCTTCCCTCGGCATCACATCGTTGCAGAACATGGACGGCAGCCTCTACCAGCTCGAACTTCTCGACGAGATCGAACGTACCACCGGGCTGCCGGTACGCGTGCGGATGCCCTTCCACATGAAGAATTTCATGCCGCTTTCCGATCTTACGGAGAAGGCCGCCGTCTGGCGCGCCCGCTTCAGCGGCGACCGGCTGCGCTGCGATTTCGTCAAGCTGTTCATGGACGGCGTCACCGAATCCGGCACCGCCGTCTTCATCGACGACTATTGCCACCGACCCGGCTGGAAGGGCGAACCGCTGTTCTCGCAGACGCATTTCGACACGATCGCCACCGCCGCAGACCGGCTCGGCCTGCAAATCGCCGTCCACGCCATCGGCGACGGCGCGGTGAACATGGTCCTGAACGGCTACGAGGCGGCGATCCGGGCCAACGGCCGGCGCGACAGCCGCCACCGCATCGAACATATCGAGGTGGTGCAGCCGTCCGACATTCCGCGTTTTCAGGCGCTTGGGACGGTCGCCTCGATGCAGCCCGTGCATCCGCCGGGCGTCGCGGGACTGCCGCTCGAACCCTATCTGTCCTATATCGGCGAGGATCGCTGGCCCCATGCCTTCGCATGGAAGACGCTGGTCGACGCGGGCACGAACATCGTCTTCGCCACCGACTGGCCGGTCTCCCCGCTCGATCCGATGAACTGCATCCAATGCGCCATGACCCGTCCCGTCTGGAAGGAGGGACTGGAAGACCAGCGCCTGTCCTTGCAGGAAACGCTCGCCGCCTATACGCGCACGGGGGCCTGGGTCGAATTCATGGAGGATCGCAAGGGCATGCTGAAGGCGGGCTATCTTGCCGATATCGTCGTCCTGTCCGCAAACGTCGAGACCTCACCGCACGACGAACTGGCCTCGATCCGGCCCGTCCTGACGATCTGCGATGGCCGCGTCACCCATCAGGCAGGGTAACGGGGCCGGCCGGCCTTTGCGATCAGCCGCCGAGGCGGGCCAGATCCTGAAGATAGCTGTTTTCGGCGCGCGAAGCCGCAAAATCGGCCGGCCGGATCTCGGCGAACAGCAGCGTCTCGCCTTCGTCCGGCCCGGCCGCCAGAACCGCTCCGTCCGGCGCCGCAATACAGGACAGGCCCGCATAGGAGAAGCGGTCGTCCGCGCCGCAGTGGTTGACATAGGCGACGAACGTCTGGTTCTCGAAGGCGCGCACCCGGATCATATGGCTGGCGATGAACGTTCCCGCGGCTCCCTTGGGCACCGCGGTCGGCACCACCACGAGATCCGCGCCCGCCAGCGCCAGGCGACGGACATTTTCCGGAAACTCCACATCGTAGCAGATCAGCATGCCGAGCCGGATGCCGCCCAGTTCGACCAGCACGGAACCCGGCGCATCGGCGCGGAACCAGCGACGCTCGTATTCGCCATAAAGATGGGACTTGCGATAGACCGCCTGCGTGCCGATGCCGTCGGTAAAGAGCGCACTATTGTAGAGATTTGCCCCTTCCCGCTCGGCGAAACCCGCAACGATCGCCAGACGGTTCTCCCGCGCAATGGCGCCGAGGCGCTGCGCGACCGGCCCCGAAGCCGGCGAACCGAGCCGTTCGAAGGCCGCATCCGCGCCATAGCCGGTGACCGCCAGTTCCGGCAGGATCAGCAGTTTCGCACCACCCGACGCGGCATCCGCCGCCGCCATGGCGATCCGCTCCAGATTGGTGTCCGGATCACCGGGAATCGCATGCATCTGAAAGGCGGCAATCCGCATCGGATCTCTCCCAAAACCCTGTGAGAAACACCGGAAAGCCGGCGTTTCAACGATTATCTCACTCGCGCGACGACATTGCGCCCAAGAGCTTCGGCAGGTCGCCGAACCGGGCGACCAGCCCGAAGATCGTCGCCGCGACGACGACGAACAGGATGGTCACCGACGCCATCGTCGGCGTGTAGCCGTAGCGCAGCGCGTTGAAGATCTTGATCGGCAGCGTCTCCAGCGTGAAACCGACGGTCATATAGGCCACGATATATTCGTTGAGCGACAGCACGAAGGCAAAGGCATAGCCCGAAACGAGATAAGGCCGGATCAGCGGCAGCACCACGGTGCGGAACACCGTCCTGTCGTCCGCGCCCATGGTCGCCGCAGCCTCGACGAGCGAGCGGTCGATGGAGGAAAAGCCGAGCGACAAGGTCACCAGCGGCAGCGTCACGAAGAAGATCGCGTGGCTGATCACCGCCGTCGCCGGCTGGCCGTAGAAGCCCGTCGTCGCCCAGAACGTCAGGAAGCCGAGCGCGGTGATGACCGGCGGCAGGGTGAAGGGCGCGATGCCGAGAAGCTGGAAGACATTGGCCCAGGGCGCATGCCGCCGCCACAGGAACCAGGCAAGCGGCAAGGCGATGATCAGGGCCAGCGCCGCCGAGAGGGCGGCGAGCGTCAGGGAGGCGATCAGGGCGCTGCGCCATTCCGGATTGGCGAAGATCTCACCGTACCAGGACAGCGAGAACCCCTGCGGCGGAAAGGCCAGCGTCTGCTTCTCGTTGACCGAGACACCGGCGACCACGATGAGCGGCATCGCCAGGAACAGGCCGAAGAGCGCGAAATAGCATCGTTGCAGGAACGTGTTCATGCCGCTTCTCCCTTGCGGCCGGCGTAGACCGTCAGCGCGACGAGCGCGAGCGTGACGAGCACGAGGAAGACGGCCATGGCCGCCGCGAACGGCATGTTCGACTGGTAGATCGCCTGATCGGTGATCAGCACCGAGAGCGTCCAGTGCTGCGGCCGGCCGAGAATCTGCGGCAGCAGATAGGAGCCGAGCGCGAAGATGAAGACCATGATCAGCGTGGCGAGGATGGTGTTGCGCAACGCCGGCACCACGACGGTGAAAAAGGCCCGAAGCGGCGATGCGCCAAGCGTGCGCGCGGCTTCGGTCAGGGTCGGATCGAGCCGCACGAGCGCCGGATAGAGGACGAGAACCGTATAGGGCAGCGCCTGATAGACCATGGCGGTCAGCACCGCGCCGAAACTCGGATTGAGCGCCACCGCCTCCGACATCAGGCCGAGGGCGACGAAGAGATTGGTAATGCCGGCCGTGCGGGAAAACAGCGTCGACCAGGCGAAACCGATGATCACCTCCGACAGCGACAGCACGGAAAGGAGCGCCACGAGCCAGAGGACCTGGGTCTTGCGGCGGGTGCGCGCCAGGAGATAGGTGAAGGGCACGGCCAGAACCACACAGCAGATCGCCACGGCGATGGCCAGAAACAGCGAGAAGCCGAGCACCTTGCCGAAGAACAGGCTGAGGAAGCGGGCGTAATTATCGAAGACGAAATCGGGCGTATAGAAGCCCGCCGGATCGCGGCGGAAGAAGGAAACGGCGATCATCGTGGCGAAGGGCACGACGAAGAAGACGATCAGCATGCCCGCCGGAAAGACCAGCGGGCCATAATCAGCGAGCTTCTGCGGCGGTTCGCGTCTCATGATTTCAGCACCACGCAGGCTTCGGGACGCAGCCGGACGCCGACCGGCTGGCCGACCGTCACATCGGGCCGCGCATGGGGCATGGAGACCGCGACGAGCTGCCTGCCGCCAACCTCGACGAAGGTCTCGACGGTGCCGCCGAGATCGCGAAGGAAGGTGACGACACCGGCAAGCGCACCGTTGCCGGGCGCCGTCAGTTCCAGGTCCTCGGGCCGCACGGACAGCACGCCGGAGGCCACGCCCGTTGGCGCGGCGAGCCCTTCGACCGTGGTGCCGAGCACCACGACCCGGCCGGCGCTGTCGACCGTGAAATCGACGAGGTTCGTCGAGCCGATGAAATCGGCGACGAAGGCGTCGGCGGGGCGGCGATAGATATCGACGGGCGGGGCGGCCTGCCGGATCCGGCCGCCATTCATCACGACCACCGTGTCGGCCATGGTCATCGCCTCGCGCTGGTCATGGGTGACGACGATCGTCGTGATGCCGAGCTGTTGCTGGAGCTGGCGCAGTTCCACCTGCATCGCTTCGCGCAACTTGGCGTCCAGCGCCGAAAGCGGCTCGTCCAGCAGGAAAAGCCGGGGCGAGATCGCCAGCGCCCGGGCGATGGCGACACGCTGGCGTTGGCCGCCGGAAAGCTTGCCGACCGGGCGATCCCCGAAGCCCTGGAGATGGATCATCGACAGAAGCTCGTCGACGCGTTTCCTCTGCTCTTCCTTGCCGATACCGCGAATGCGCAGCGAATAGGCGATATTCTCGCCGACGGTCAGGTGAGGAAAAAGCGCAAGCGACTGGAAGACCATGCCAAGATCGCGCTTGTGCGTCGGCACCTGCGTGATGTCGGCGCCATCGAGCCGGATTCCGCCGCTCGTCGGCAGGTCGAGGCCGGCGATCATGCGCATGAGGGTCGTCTTGCCGCAGCCCGAAGGGCCGAGCAGGCAGACGAAAGTGCCATGCGGCACCGAAAGGTCGACCTTGTCGACGGCCGTAAACGAGCCGAACTGCTTCGTCACGTTTTCGAGGGTCAGTCCGGGCATGGTCTCTCCGTTCGGCGCGCTCCGGTTTCAAAAGATCGAACCGGCATGCCGCGCCCCGAAGGACGCGACACAGCCGGCTGAAGGCAACAAGGTCTTCGGGCCTCTCAGCCCGCGATCATTTCCGTCCACTTCTGGTTCAGCCAGTCGGACTTGCTGGTATAGAGATCGTAACGCGGGATGATCGGCTCGATCTCGGAGGAAACGGCGGCAAATTCCTCCGCCGTCAGATCCAGCAGCTCGCGCTTGATCGTGGGGGCGGTGCCGACCTTGCGCGACAGCGCCGCCTGGATTTCCGGCTGGCACATGTAGTTGACGAAGAGATGGGCTTCTTCCGACTTCGTCGAGGCCCGCGACAGCGCCCAGCAGCCGGAATCCATGATGCCGCCCTCCTTCGGGAAGGTGGAGCGGACGGGATGGCCATCCATTGCCGCAAGGCCGGTCACGTCGTGATAATATTGCCCCATCGGGATTTCGCCGGACTTCAGGGCCTGTTCGAATTGCGCCTCGTCACGATACCACAGGCGGACGTTCGGCTTGACTTCCGCGAGTTTCTCGAAGGCCTTGATCTGGCCTTCCTCGGTGTCGAGCGCATTGGTGCCGCCGAAGAACGTCTTGGCCGTCACCTCCAGAAGGAAGGAGTTGGAGACCAGCGCCAGCAGGCCGAGCTTGTCGGCATTCGCCGGATCCCACAGCGCTTCCCAGGAGGTCGGCGCTTCGGGATAGACGTTCGTGTTGGTGACGAGCGTGATGTACCAGGCCACGGCCCCGATACCGGCGACGCGCCCGTCCGGATACTTGTTGACGAAATGGTCGATGAGATTGTCGTAATTGGAAAGCTTGGCCGGATCGAGAGGCGCCCAGAGGTCCGTCGCCTGGCCCTTCAGCATGGCCACCTGCGACATCATCGACAGGTCGGCGGGCGCCTGACCGGCGCGGGCCGCCTGCTCGAGTTGTACGAGCCAGGCCTCGCCCGTCGGCTCGGCGACGGATTCGACCGCGATACCGGTCGCCTTGGTGAATTCCGGGAAGATGTTCTTGTCGAAGGAATCCTTGAAATAGCCGCCGTAAACGCCGATCTTCAGCGACTTGTCCTGCGCGCGCAGCACCGCCGGCATCGCGAGCATCGATGCGCCGGCCACGCCTGCGCCGAGTATCGCGCGGCGGCTGACATTGGTCTTGAGGATATCACGCATATTGTTTCTCCTTTTTTCCGGACTGGCGGCGCCGGTCCGGTTCGTTCCCGGTTTTGCTGTGGTTATTTTACGTCAGGCAGTAGCCTGAACGGAAGGGCTGAAGACCATGAGGCTCAGGATTTCGAAAAGAACCTGCGCGCCGGCATGGGCGGTATTGGTCGTGGCGTCATATTGCGGCGCCACTTCCACCACGTCTCCCCCCACCAGATTGACGCCCTTGAGGCCGCGGATGAGTTCCAGCACCTCGCGGGTGGTGAAGCCGCCGATCTCCGGCGTTCCCGTACCGGGGGCGAAGCTCGGATCGAGGCTGTCGATATCGAAGGAGAGATAGGTCGGGCCGTCGCCGACGACCGCCCTGGCCTTCTCGATGAGCGCCGGAATGCCGATGCCGGAAATCTCCTCCGCATGGATGACCGTCATGCCGGATTCATAGGAGAATTCCCACAGGTACTCCGACGAACCGCGAATGCCGATCTGGATCGTCCGGGTCGGGTCCAGCACGCCGTCGAGGACCGCATTGCGGAACGGCCCGCCGTGGTGGAACTTGGTCTGGTCGAAAGCGCCGCCGGTGTCGCAATGGGCGTCGATATGGATCAGGCCGACCGGCGCGTTCTTGCCGACCGCCTTCATGATCGGATGGGTGATGGAATGGTCGCCGCCCACGGCAAGCGGAATGACGCCGGCGTCGACGATCTGGTTGAAGCGCTTCTCGATATCGTCATGGCTGAGTTCCAGCCGATAGCGGCTCTGGAACGGAACGTCGCCGATATCGGCGACCCGGAGGTCATGAACGGGCGCGCAGTCCAGCACATGGTGATAGGGACCGATGCGCTCGATCGAACGCATCGCCCGCGGCCCGAAGCGCGAGCCGGGCCGGTTCGTCACGCCGAGATCCATCGGCACGCCGGTGATCGCCACTTGCAGGTTGCCGAAGTCCGGAGCCTCGGCATCGACCGGCATATAGGGCGCGGACAGGAACGTAGGGACGCCCGCATAAGGGGCAAGCCGCGTCCCGCCCTTGGAGAAGATCTTGTCGGCCACCTTGCGGAAGGCCGGGTCGAACAGTTCGCCGCCGTGGCTTTCGCCGTATTTGGCCTTGAGGTCATCGAGCTTGCTGCGGTCGAATGCCATGACGTCGTTCCTTCCGGTGATCGCAAACGGAGGACGGCGCGCCAGAAATGCACCCAATTCCGTTCCCCGCGGGCTTATGCCCTTGTTTTTCGCATTATCGTAACAAACCGTCTGGAAAAGCAATTGCCATTGTTATAGCTTTTGCCGTGAGAAAAATTCACACAAGGTTCCCCTTCCGATGGTCTCGCGGCTGCCTCCGCTCAATCCGTTGCGCGCTTTCGAGGCGACCGCCCGCCTGGGATCGGTCTCGGCGGCGGCGCGCGAGCTGAGCGTGACCCACGGCGCGGTGAGCCATCAGATCCGTGGCCTCGAAGAGGCGCTTGAAACCACGCTTTTCAAGCGTGGCGGCAAGAGGCTGAAACTGACGGCGCAGGGCGCCCTGCTGCTGCCCGCCGTCACCAACGCCTTCGGCGAGATCGCCGCGGCGACCGCGCTGATGAAGCGGCCGGAAACCCGTGGCGACCTGACCGTCACCGGCGTTCCCGCGCTGCTTTCCTTCTGGATCGTTCCCCGGCTCAATCAGTTCACCGAGCAATATCCGGGCATCAGCGTGACGCTGAACGCCTCCAACGACCCCGCCCACCTGCGGTCGCCGGATGTCGACGTCTGCGTGCTCTATGGCGACGGCAACTGGCCGGACTGCTGGACGCGGCTGTGGTCGAACCTGAAGCTCTTTCCCGTGGCGAGCCCGACGCTGCTCAACAGCCACCCGCTGCGCTCGGTGCGCGATCTGGGAGATCACACCCTGCTGCACGGCGACGATGGCCGGGAATGGAATACCTGGCTTTCGGCCGCCGACGCCACCGACCTCGCGCGCGGCCGCCAGCATTTCATGGGCGATGCGCGCCTTTCCACCGAGGCCGCCCTCCATGGCCAGGGCATAGCGCTCGGCGATACGATCACCGCCGGCAACCTGGTGGCGCGCGGCGAGCTTGCCGTGCCCTTCGACCTTACGGTTCCGGCCAACGACGCCTTCTATGTCGCCTGCCGGCAGGCCGTGCGCCAGGCGCCGATCGTCCGGGTGTTCATCGACTGGCTGTTCGCCTCCCTGGAGGCCGACCGCCTGCCGGAGCCGCAGGTTTCCGCCCGCATGCTGCTGCGCAATCGCGGCCGCGGGCCTGACGCCCTTCGCCCCGTTTCCACGCCGGCCGATCGCCCGGCGCCGCCTCTTTCGCAACGCAAGTCCCCTTCCTAACGTCGGTTCGCCATGTCCCTGCCCCGCTTCAATCCCTTCGTCGAAACGCTCGCCGCTCCGCCCATTCCGTCCGTCTTCGCCTGGACCGCCGCCTATGACGGGCGCAACGGGCCGATGATCGACCTGTCGCAGGCCGTACCCGGCTATCCTCCCCACCCAGAGATGCTGCGCCTTCTCGGCGAATGCGCGGCCTCGCGCGCCTGGACCGGCTATGGGCCGATCGAAGGCGAGGACGCGTTGCGGCGCGCCTATGCGGACCATGTTCGCGGCGTCTATGACGCCGGCATCGCCGCCGCGAATATCCATATCACCGCCGGCTGCAACCAGGCTTTCATCTGCGCGGCGATGGCGGTCGCGGGAGCGGACGACGCCGTCCTGATGACCGACCCCTATTATTTCAATCAGGAAACCACGCTCGCCATGCTGGGCGTCAGGACGCGGCTTGCCGCCTGCGATCCGGACAACGGCTTCCTGCCCGACGTGGAAGCGCTTGCCGCGGCGGTCACCCCGGACGTGCGGGCGATCGCGCTCGTCTCTCCGAACAATCCGACCGGCGCCGTCTATCCTCCCCGCCTTCTCGGCGAGATCTACGATCTTTGCGCCAGCCGCGGCATCTGGCTCATCCTCGACGAGACCTATCGCGACTTCCTGCCGGAAGGCGCCGGCCGCCCGCATGATCTCTTCGGCCGCCCCGGCTGGGAAAACACGCTGATCGGGCTCTACAGCTTCTCGAAATCTTTCTGCATCCCCGGCCATCGCCTGGGCGCGATCACCGCCGGCACGGCCGCCGTCGAGCAGATCGCCAAGATCATGGACAACATGCAGATCTGCCCGCCGCGCGCCGCGCAGGCCGCCGTCGCCACCGCCTTGCCGGCGCTTGCCGGCTGGCGCGAGGAAAACCGCCGCGAGATCGCCCGGCGGGCTATCGCCTTGCGGGAAACCATGGCGGCCGCCGCCGGCTGGAAGATCGGCGCGGTCGGCGCCTATTTCGCCTTTATCGGCCATCCGTTTTCAGGCGTCGCCTCGGCCGATGTGGCGGAAAGGCTGGCGAAGAAGGCCGGCGTCCTCTGCCTGCCCGGCAGCTATTTCGGCCCGGGACAGGAAGGCTACCTGCGCTTCGCCTTCGCCAATGCCGACGCCGATACGATCGCCCTGCTGCGGCAACGGCTGTCGGGTTTCACGCTCGACTGACCTTCGACACGCCGCTTGACCTTCCACCGCAGGCCGCTAGCATCGCCCTTTCCGGGGAGGACGCGGGCGGGCAGGAGACCCGCATGCCTTTTTCCACCTTGCCGGCCGCCGGCGGTTGTCCAACCCATGGCCGGACGGCAAGGCGACGCAACAACAGGACGGGAGACCGACATGCTCGACAAGCGCAAGTTCTATATCGACGGCCAATGGGTCGATCCGCTGACACCCAACGACCTGCCGGTGATCAACCCGGCGACGGAAGAAGCGGTAGCGACGATTTCCATGGGCACCGCCGCCGATATCGACCGGGCCGTCGCCGCCGCGCGGAAGGCCTTTGCGACCTACAGCCTGACGAGCGTCGACGAGCGCATCGCGCTGCTGGAAAAGCTCCTTGCCATCTACAAGCGCCGCTATGACGAAATGGCCCGCACCATCACGCTCGAACTCGGCGCGCCGATCACCATGAGCGGCGAGCAGCAGGCCGATGTCGGCGTCGGCCACCTCCAGGGCTTCATCGACGGGCTGAAGCGGCTGAAGATGCGCGAGACGCTGCCGAACGGCGACATGCTTCGCCGCGAGCCGATCGGCGTCTGCGGCCTCATCACGCCCTGGAACTGGCCGATCAACCAGATCGCGCTGAAAGTGGCGCCGGCGCTGGCCAGCGGCTGCACCTGCGTGCTGAAACCCTCCGAATTCACGCCGCTCAACGCCCTTCTCTATGCCGAGATGGTGCATGAGGCCGGCTTCCCGGCCGGCACGTTCAATCTCGTCAACGGCGACGGCGCGGAATGCGGCGCAGCACTTTCGAAGCACAAGGATATCGACATGATGTCGTTCACCGGCTCCACCCGGGCCGGTATCGCCGTCAGCAAGGATGCCGCCGACACCGTCAAGCGCGTCACGCTGGAGCTTGGCGGCAAATCGCCGAACATCGTTTTCGAAGACGCCGACCTGGAGGACCGTATTCCCGCCAGCGTCGCCGAATGCTTCAACAATTCCGGCCAGTCCTGCGATGCGCCTACCCGCATGCTCGTGCAGCGTTCCGTCTACGACAAGGTGGTCGCGCTCGCCGAAGAGGCAGGGAAGGCGGCGAAGGTCGGCAACCCGCAGGAGGAAGGCGGTCATATCGGCCCGCTCGTCTCGCATATCCAGTTCGGCCGGGTGCAGGCGCTGATCGAGGCCGGCGTCGCCGAGGGCGCACGCGTGCTCGTCGGCGGGCCCGGCAAGCCCGAGGGCTTCGAAGCGGGCTATTTCGTGCGTCCGACCATCTTCGCCGACGTGAACAACACCATGCGCATTGCACGTGAGGAGATCTTCGGCCCCGTCCTGTCGATCATTCCCTTCGACACCGAGGAAGAAGCCATCGCCATCGCCAACGACACGCCCTACGGGCTTGCCGCCTATATCCAGACGGGCGATCCGGAACGGGCCGAGCGGGTGGCTGCGCGCCTGCGGGCCGGCATGGTGCATATCAACGGCGGGCCGCACCGCTACGGCAGCCCCTTCGGCGGCTACAGGCAATCCGGCAACGGCCGCGAGGGCGGCATCTTCGGCCTCGAGGACTTCATGGAAGTCAAGACCGTGCACCGGCCCGACGCCGCCTGACGGCAGCCAAGCCCTTCCCAGGGGCAGCGCTTTGCGGGCGCTGCCCCGGTTTTTTCGCCGGATCGCCACAAAAGGCGCGCACCGCCGCAATTTCCCGCCCGCTTGTCGCGTTCCGGTCTGGCCGGCGGGGGCGACCTCTGCTAGGGGCTTGGCTGTTTGCCGAAACCGTCAAGCATCGTTTCGACGAACACGCCGTATTTCGAATTGATCGTTGCTGAATGACACAGCGCCGCCAGCGCGTTTCGGACGCCCGGCCGCTGTCGGCGCGCATGCGAATGCCGCCCTACCACCGGACCGCTGCCTTGGCTGAGATATCGCTTCCGAACGTTGTCGGCTCGTCGCACAAACGACTGGCTTTCGTCGCTCTGCTCGTCGGCGCGGTCGCCATCGGCGGATCGCCCATTTTCGTCCGTCTTTCCGAACTGGGGCCGCTTGCCACCGCCTTCTGGCGCGTCGCGCTCGCCTTCCTGCCCTTCCTGATGGCGCAGCGCCTGATGCCTCAGGCAGCCGGCGACGCACGCCCGGCCGGCTTGCGCGATTATCTGCTGCTGCTCTTGCCGGGCGTCTTCCTCACCGCCGACCTTGCCGCCTGGCATCTGGCGCTCACCATGACGTCCGTCGCCAATGCGACGCTATTGTCCAACCTTGCGCCGGTTTTCGTGACGCTCGGTTCCTGGCTTTTGTTTCGCACGCGCATCACTCCCGTCTTCCTGACCGGCCTTGCGATGACGCTTGCCGGCATCTTCGTGCTGAAGGGCGGCTTTGGCGTCACGGCCGGCGGGCAAACCGCCGGCGACCTCACCGCCGTCGTGGCCGCGATCTTCTACGCCGGCTACATGCTGGTCATCGCCTATATCCGCACCCGGTTCTCCACGCTGCGCATCATGGTCTGGTCGACGCTGGCCTCGGCCGTCTCGATCCTGCCCTTCACGCTTTTCTTCGAGCCCGCGCTGTTTCCGGCCACGCTGTTCGGATGGGCGATGGTCGTCGGGCTGGCCTTCATCTGCCATGTCGGCGGACAGGGCCTCGTCACCTATGCGCTGGCCTATCTGCCCACGGCATTCTCGTCGCTCACCCTGTTGCTGCAACCCGTCGTGGCGGCGATCCTCGCCTGGATTCTGCTTGCCGAACCGGTCGGGCCGATGCAGGCGGCGGGCGGAGCGATCGTGCTGGCCGGCATCCTGGTGGCCCGCCGCGGCTGAAGGATAGCCGCCGCCTTCAATGGTTATGGCGCGGCGGCGTTTCGGCGATCTTGCGGAAGTCGGCCGCGCCCTCGATCACCGCGCCGTCGGCAAGCTGCGTCACCGTCTTGCGATAGAGACGCTGCCATGGGGTGGCGTCGGCGGGAACCGGCGGGATGCCGTCCAGCTTGCGCCGCTCGATCTCCGCCTCCTCCACCAGCATATCGCATCGCCCCCCGGCAAGGTCGATGCGAATACGGTCACCCGTACGCAACCAGGCAAGCCCGCCGCCGGCGGCGCTTTCCGGAGAGGCATTGAGGATCGAAGGACTGTCGGCGGTGCCGGACTGGCGGCCGTCGCCGATGGTCGGCAGGCTGGTCACCCCACGCTTCAGGAGATGATCCGGCGGTTGCATATTGACGACTTCGGCCGATCCCGGCCAGCCGAGCGGCCCGGCGCCGCGGATGACGAGAATGGTCCGCTCGTCGATGCCGAGCGCCGGATCGTTGATGCGGCGGTGATAGTCCTCCGATCCGTCGAAGACCACGGCCCGGCCCTCGAAGATATCCTCCCGGCCGGGCTCGCTCAGATAGCGCTCGCGGAATTCCTGCGAGATCACCGAGGTCTTCATGATGGCGAAATCGAAGAGATTGCCCTTCAGCACCAGGAAGCCCGCCCGCTCCTTGAGCGGCGCATCGTAGGAGCGGATGACCTCGCGATCCGTCGCCATACGCCCTTCCAGGTTTTCGGCGATGCTGGCGCCGGTGACGGTCAGACAGCCTCCGTCGAGCCTGCCGGCGTCGAGCAATTCGCGCATGATCGCCGGCACGCCGCCGGCGCGGTGGAAGCGTTCGCCGAGGAAACGGCCGGCGGGCTGCACATCGGCCAGAAGCGGAATGTCATAGCCGTGGATCTGCCAGTCTTCGGGCCGCAGATCCACGCCCGCGTGCTTCGCCATGGCCGCCAGATGCGGCTGCGCATTGGTCGAGCCGCCGATGGCCGAATTCACCCGGATCGCGTTGAGGAACGCCGCCCGCGTCAGCACATGCGAGGGGCGGATATCCTCCAGCACCAGTTCGACCGCGCGCCGGCCGGTGCGATAGGCCATCTGACCGCGCTCGCGATAGGCCGCCGGAATGGCGGCGCAGCCGGTGAGCGCCATGCCGAGAGCCTCGGCGAGCGCGTTCATGGTCGAGGCGGTGCCCATCGTGTTGCAATGGCCGATGGAGGGCGCCGATTCCAGCGCGGCCTGGAGAAAGCCTTCTTCATCGAGCGTGCCGGCGGCCAGCTTGCGGCGCGAGCGCCAGATCACCGTGCCGGAACCGACCAGCTCGCCGTCATGCCAGCCGTCGAGCATCGGCCCGCCGGAAAGCACGATCGCAGGAATATCGACCGTCGAAGCGGCCATCAGCGCCGAGGGCGTGGTCTTGTCGCAACCGGTCGTCAGCACCACGCCGTCGAGCGGATAGCCGTAGAGGATTTCCACGAGGCCCAGATAGGCGAGGTTGCGATCGAGTGCCGCGGTCGGCCGCTTGCAGTTCTCGAAGATCGGATGGGTCGGAAACTCGATCGGGATGCCGCCGGCGTCGCGGATACCGTCCCGCAGGCGCTTGGCAAGATCGATATGATGCCGGTTGCAGGGCGTGAGGTCGCTGCCGCTCTGGGCGATGCCGATCACGGGCTTGCCGGAGCGCAGTTCCTCCGGCGTGGTGCCATAGTTCATGAAGCGCTCCAGATAAAGCGCCGCCATGTCAATATGGTCGCGGTTGTCAAACCAGTCCTGGGAGCGCAGCCTGCGCCCGGAAGCCTTGTCCTTGGTCATCGTCTCTTCCCTGCCGCCGACGCTTCGACCGCCGGTGCCGCACTGTCCCACCGGGGCTGCCGGTAATCAACCGTCTATCGCCGGGACCTCTGCGAACCCATCAAAATTGCTGACTGGAACCCCGTGCCGGAATATGCCAGAGCCTTGGATACCCGATATCGAAAGCCGATCGCCATGACCGACATCGCCGCCTCGTCGTCCCCCGCAGCCGCCGCCCGCCTCGGCGTGCTGACGATGCTTGTCGGCATGCTGATGTTCGCGCTGAACGACGTTCTCGGCAAATGGCTGGTGGCCACCTATTCCGTCGGGCAGGTCATGCTGATCCGCAGTCTGGCGGCGCTCATCATCCTGTCGCCCTTCTTCTGGCGTATCGGCTGGCGCCGGCTTGTCGGCGTCGACCGGCCGCGGCTGCATGTGCTGCGCTCGGTGCTTTTTGCCGCGGAGGCCTCCGGCTTCTACTTCGCGGTCGCCTATATGCCGCTCGCCGACGTGATGACCTACTGGCTGGCGGCGCCGATCTATGTGGCGGCGCTGAGCCCGCTCCTGCTCGGCGAACGGGTCGGCTGGCGACGCTGGGCCGCGATTCTCGTCGGCTTTGCCGGCGTGGTGATCGCGCTCGAACCATCGCGGGATTCGTTCACGCTGCCGGCGGTGATCGCGCTGGGCGGTAGCCTCGCCTTTGGCGGCGCGATGGTGCTGGGAAGGATGCTGCGCGCCGCACCGGATACGACGCTGGTGTTCTGGCAGGTTGCCGGCGCGGCCATTCTGGCCGGCGTCTGGGTCGTTTTCGATCCACAGGGCTGGACGCCGGTCAACGGCGTCGATCTCGGCCTGCTCGGCCTGCTCGGCGTCGTGGCGATGAGCGCCCACATGCTGGTCAACCGTTCGCTCAAGCTGGCCGACGCCTCGATGGTCGTGCCGCTGCAATATACGATGCTGCTGTGGGCCATCGTCTTCGGATGGCTGTTCTTCGGCGACCTGCCGCGCGCCGCCATGCTGGCCGGCGCGGTCGTCATCGTCGCCTCGGGCCTCTTCATCTTCTTCCGCGAGCAACAGTTGAAGCAGCGCGACTGAGCGGGCCGTTGCCTGGAGCGGTTCCGGTTTTCACAGGTTCGGCAGAACCGCTCACTCTCTTTGTCTTAGCCGCAGTTCCGGACGCAAAACCGCTTCGCGCTTTTGCTGGAAAGGCTCTGGCGCCGCCTATCGGCTTCCGTTGGCCTTGAGATAGGCGATGACATCGGCGATCTCCTGCTGGCTCTTCAGACCGGAAAAGGCCATGCGGGTCTTCGGGATCATCGTCTTCGGAGCCGCCAGATAGGCCGAAAGCGTCGTCTCGTCCCAGACGACACCCTGCGCGCCCGCCTCCTTCATCGCCTTTGAATAGCCGGCGTAATCCTCGACGGCTGCGGCAGGTCGCCCGACGACGCCCGAAAGATGCGGGCCGACCCGGTTCACCGGCTCCGCAACGCTATGACAGGCACTGCATTTCCTGAAGACGTCCGTCTCCGCGCGGGCATCGGCGGCGATGGCCGCCGGGACGGCGACACCCGCGAGAATGAGCAGGATCTTCATGCTGGACGATCTCCTTTGCAAGACCGGACGGGCCGGTCGTAAAAAAACGGCCGGTCGCCCGGCCGGAATCGGCGCGGCATGCCGGCCGCGCGCGGTCGCCGGCGGCCAGTCCGGCGGCCGGGGAGGATCCGGTGTTTCAGATCGTGCCCGAAGCCATTTCGCCGGCGATATAGTCTGCCTGGCGGATGGCGAGGCTGACGATGGTCAGCGTCGGATTTTCCGCGCCGCCGGTGGTGAACTGGCTGCCGTCGGAGACGAACAGGTTCTTGATGTCGTGGCTCTGCCCCCATTTGTTGACCACGCCGTCCTGCGGCTTCTCGCTCATGCGGTTGGTGCCGAGATTGTGGGTGGAGGGATAAGGCGGCGTCGGGAAGGTGCGGGTCGCGCCGACAGCCTCATAAAGCGCCTGGCTCTGCTTGTAGGCGTGATTGCGCATGGCGGTGTCATTGGGATGATCCGTAAACCAGACGTCCGGAACCGGCATGCCGTACTTATCCTTGATCTCGCCGTGCAGCCGGACCGCATTCTGCTCCTGCGGCATGTCCTCGCCGACGATCCACAGGCCCGCCATATGGGCGTAGCTGTCCATGGCGGAGGCAAACGACCGACCCCATCCGCCGGGATCGAGAAAAGCGGCCATGAAGGGCACGCCCAGCGCCAGCGTTTCCAGTTCGTAGCCGCCGACGAAACCGCGCGAGGGATCATGTCCCGCCTCGTCGCGGATGATGCCGGCCATGGTGGTGCCCCGGTACATATGGACCGGCTTCTCGAAGACGGCGTAGACCGAGCCGGTGGTATGGCGCATGTAGTTCCGCCCGACCTGTCCGGAAGAATTAGCCAATCCGTCCGGGAAAAGGTTCGAGGCCGAGTTGAGCAGCAGGCGCGGGCTCTCGATGGAATTGCCGGCGACACAGACAATGCGCGCCTTCTGGCTGTGCAGATTGCCCTCCTTATCCGCATAGACGACGTTCGTCGCCTTGCCGTCGGCGTCATGCTCGATCCGCACGACATGGGAATCCGGCCGGACCTCCAGCTTGCCGGTCGCCTCGCCCTTCGGGATTTCGGTATAGAGGGTCGACCATTTGGCCCCCCATTTGCAGCCCTGGAAACAGAAGCCCGTCTGCTGACAGCTCATCCGGTCGTCACGGTCGGCCGAATTGATCGCCATCCGGCCGGTGTGACATTCCTTGTAGCCGATTTTGTCCGCGCCGGCTTTCAGGACCTTGAAATTGTTGTTGCCGGGCAGGCCCTCGATGCCGTTGGTGCGGGTCACGCCCATCTTGTCCTCGGCCTTCACGTAATAGGGCTCGAGCTCTGCAAGCGTCAGCGGCCAGTCGAGGAGGTTGGCGCCCTCGACCTTCCCGTAATGGCTCAGGGTCCGGAACTCGTAATCCTGGAAGCGCAGGGACGCGCCGGCCCAATGGATCGTGGTACCGCCCACCGCCTTGACGATCCAGGCCGGCAGGTTCGGAAAGTCCTTCGCCACGCGCCAGCCGCCGCCAGTCGTGCGATGATCGAGCCAGGCGAGCTGGGCGAAACTGTCCCACTCGTCGTTGATGAAATCCTCGTATTCGATGCGCGCGCCGGCTTCGAGGATAACGACGTCGATGCCCTTTTGCGCCAGTTCGTTGCCGAGCGTGCCGCCGCCGGCGCCCGAACCTATGATGACGACCACACCGTCGTCGTCGAGATCGTAAGAAGCTGCCATGATTTCCTCCCGATACAGTTTGGCGGCGGACGCCGTCAGGCGCCTTCCGGCCGCGCCTCCTCCGGCGCGGGCGTCACACCGCCGTCAAAGCCACTCGATGTCGTCAAAACCGCGGGTGATGTAGCCGCCCTTGGAATAGGATTCGCCCTCGTAGCCGAAATGCGGCCACAGCTCCTTCTGGTTATAGAAGGAGACGACCAGATCGCCGCGCACCGCCTGGAAGAACGGCGTGGTCTCGATCTCGCGCAGGATGCGGACGCGGTCGTCCTCCCAGCCGAGGCCGCGATAACCACCCTCCCCGGCCCGCCGGTCGAGATCGGCGATGCCGGCCTCGATCAGCTCCTTGTGGCCGGCGTCGCCTGCCGCCCTGGTATCGTGTCCCTTGACCGCGATGGCGTAAAAGCGGTCGGCGATCGCATCATGGGGGTAGATATCGCGCGCGAGCCTGATAAGCGTCGCCATCGTATCCGGCTTGAGCGCCGCGCTCTCCAGACCCCACGCCCGGTCCGGGCTGATCACGGCATTGCCGGTAATGATCAGCGCCGCGCCGATCGTGCCGCGCTTCAGAAGCTCACGCCGCGAAAGACCGGGGCGCTGCTCGTAGATCGTCGTCATTTCACGTTCCTCCCATTCTGTTTTCCGGCGGCCGCCGTTCCTCCAGGCGGCTGCCGGCCGTTCACTCGAAGCGGCCGTGCCGCTGCACAACCTCGATCTTGTAGCCATCGGGGTCGGTGACGAAGAAGAAGCGGGCAAGCAGGTTGCCGTCCCGTTCGAACTCGACGATCTTTCCAGTCGCATAGCCAAGGCCGCTGATGCGCGCATGTTCGGCGTCGAGATCGTCCACCGAAACGGCGAGATGGCCGTAACCGTCGCCCAGCGCATAGGGTTCGGTCCGTCCCTTGTTGATCGTCAGTTCGAGTTCGAATGCGCTTTCGGCATTGCGCAGATAGACGAGCGTGAAGGTCTCGAAATCGAGCCTGTCAGCCGTCTCCAGACCGAATGCCTGCCGATAGAAGTCCGCGGAACGGTTTTCGTCCAGGACGCGGATCATCGAATGAATTGCCTTAGCCACGCTTGACCTTCCCAACAGTTGCAGTTCGCTGTGAAGGCCAGAGTGCGCCGCGGCGGGCGACAGGGGGTAGTAGCCCGCTACCGCACGTGCATTTTCATTTCCGGAGTATTTGAGGAAAGATTTTTCGCCTGAGGAACCATGCACGAACGGTTTGACCTGGGCCGGACCCGACCGCATAATCCCGGTCATAAGAACAAAGCCGGAGGATATGCCATGTGTGAGGTCTTCGCGGGCCAGGACCCGCAACGTTATCGGCCTGTCAACCGCTCGGTCCGCATCGGCGGCCATTCGACGAGCATCCAGCTTGAGGCCGCCTTCTGGGATCTGATCGACGAAATCGCCGCCGGCCAGAATTTCTCGACGTCCCGCTTCCTCTCGACGCTCTACGACGAGGCGCTGGAGATCAACGGCACCGTGACGAATTTCGCCTCGCTGCTGCGCACCAGCTGTCTGATCTACCTCATGGGCGGCGTCGAAAAGACGGCGGACCGGCGCGAATTCCACATCGTCGCGGCCGAATGACGCTCAGAATGTCGGGGGCGTGTTGATCCAGATCAGAACGGTCTCGCCGTCATGGCGATTGCGCCACGCATGGCGGCGGCAGCTTGCGAAATAGAGACTGTCGCCGGGGCCGAGATCATGGAATTCCTGTCCGTCGAGCACCAGTTCGACGCCGCCCGACAGGACATGCACGAATTCCTCGCCGTCGTGGCGGTATTCGCCGTCGCTCGACGCGCCCGGCGCGAGCACGAAGCGGTGGCAGTCCATCATGTTGCGCCCGTCGGCCAGCACCTGCACCGTAACGCCGGGCGAGGTTTCCGGCCAAAGTTGCCATTCGCCGGCCCGGACGAGCGAACGGTGCCGCTCCTCTTGTTCCCCGGAAAGCTTGGAGACGGTGGTGCCGTAGTAATCCGCCAGATCGTGCAGCACCCGAAACGTCACACCCCGGGAGGTGCGCTCGAAGGTCGACAGGACGGATGTCGCAATGCCGACGGCGCCCGCCACCTGCTCCTGCGTCTTGCCCGCCGCATGTCGCAGGCTGCGCAGCTTGCGGCCGACGCCCTGCGGCGCGTCCCCCTCCCCCGTAAAAGCAGGCCCGTCGCCGCCGTCTTCGACCTCCAGCGCCACCCGGATGGCGGCGGGATTGAGCCCGCGCTCAGTGCGATACCAGGCGATACGTTTCAGCCGCGCCACATCCTCCGCGCTATACTGGCGGTGACCCGTCCCGGAGCGTCCGGGCACGATCAGTCCCTGGACCTCCCAGAGCCTGAGCGTCGAGGGCGATACGCCGGTAAGCCGCGCCGCTTCCGCCACCTTGTAGTGCACCGGTTCCGCAGAACCCATGGCGTCGAGTCTCCGATTCGCTATGATGTCCGCCTATAGCATTTCGCGGCGTGGTTCCGTCGCAAAATGCCGTTGCATTCTTGCAGAAAAAATGTAGCAATTCCACCAAGCCTTGCAGAAAAAATGCAAGTTCTTCGTTCGACCCCTCATTTCAGGATAGCGCCATGACCGCAACGCCTCTCACAGACCGCAAGAACGCCGCCATTTCCCGCGGCGTGGGCATGACCACGCAGATCTACGCCGATCGTGCCGAAAACGCCGAGATATGGGACAAGGAAGGCAACCGCTACATCGATTTTGCCGCCGGCATCGCCGTCGTCAACACCGGCCACCGCCATCCGCGCGTCATCAAGGCGGTGAAGAACCAGCTCGACCGGTTCACCCACACCTGCCATCAGGTCGTTCCCTATGAGAACTATGTCGAACTCGCCGAACGACTGAACACCATTACCCCCGGTGATTTCGCCAAGAAGACGATTTTCGTCACGACCGGCGCGGAAGCCGTTGAAAATGCGGTAAAAATCGCGCGTGCCGCAACCGGCCGCCAGGGTGTCGTCGCTTTCGGCGGCGCCTTCCACGGTCGCACCTTCATGGGCATGGCGCTGACCGGAAAGGTCGTTCCCTACAAGGTCGGATTCGGCGCCATGCCGAATGACGTCTTCCATGTCCCCTTCCCGGTCGAACTGCATGGCACCACGCCGGACCAGTCGCTCGCCGCACTGAACAGGCTGTTTGCCGCCGACGTCGATCCGAACCGCGTCGCGGCCATCATCATCGAGCCGGTACAGGGCGAGGGCGGCTTCTATCCCGCGCCGGTCGCCTTCATGAAAGCGCTGCGCGAATTGTGCGACCGGCATGGCATCCTGCTGATCGCCGATGAGGTCCAGACCGGCTTCGCCCGGACCGGAAAGCTCTTCGCCATGGAACACTACGGCATTGCCGCCGACCTGACGACCATGGCCAAGGGTCTTGGCGGCGGCTTCCCGATTGCCGCCGTCACCGGCCGCGCCGAGATCATGGATGCGCCCGGCCCCGGCGGGCTCGGCGGCACCTACGCCGGCAGCCCCATCGGCGTGGCCGCAGCCCACGCGGTGCTTGATGTCATCAAGGACGAGGACCTGTGCAACCGTGCCGAAAGCCTCGGGGCGCGTCTCAAGCAGCGGCTTGCCGAAATCCGCGAGAAGGTTCCGGAGATCGCCGATATCCGCGGCCCCGGCTTCATGAACGCCGTCGAATTCAACGACGTCAAATCGGGGCAGCCAAGCGCGGACTTCGCCAACCGGGTGCGCCTCAAGGCGCTGGAAAAGGGCCTGATCCTTCTGACCTGCGGCGTTCATGGCAACGTCATCCGTTTCCTCGCTCCGATCACCATCCAGGACGAGATCTTCGCTGAAGCGCTCGACACGCTCGAAGCGGCGATCATCGAGGCGCGCGCCGCCTGAGCGGCAGGAAACGGTTTCAATCCACGATATCGGCGACACCCGGGGCTTTGGCTTCGGGTGAACGCCTTTTCTTTTCCTGAAGGAGGAACCCATGGCCTTCCATGAAGCGCTGACCCGGCACCTTTCGTCCACGGAACTCCTGCGCGATGCAGGCTATGTCAACGGCGAGTGGACCGGCGGCAACGCCACAGCAACCTTCGATGTCAGCGATCCGGCAACCGGCGAGAAACTGGCGACCTTGCCGGAAATGGGAGCCGCCGAGACCACAGCGGCCATCGACGCAGCCTATCGCGCGCAGCCCCTCTGGGCCGCCCTGCCCGCCAAGACGCGCAGCGCGATCCTGCGCCAGTGGCACGATCTCATCGTCGCCAATGCCGATCCGCTGGCGGCAATCCTGACGGCCGAAATGGGCAAGCCGCTGCCGGAAGCGCGCGGCGAAATCCTCTATGCGGCTTCCTACGTGGAATGGTTTGCGGAGGAGGCCAAGCGCATCAACGGCGAGACCATCCCCGCCCCTTCCCGCGACCGCCGGATGCTGGTGATCCGGCAGCCGGTCGGCGTCGTCGGCACGATCACCCCCTGGAACTTTCCCTCGGCGATGATCGCCCGCAAGATCGCCCCCGCGCTTGCCGTCGGCTGCGCCGTGGTTTCCAAGCCGGCGGAACAGACGCCGCTCTCCGCCATCGCTCTTGCCGTCCTTGCCGAAAAGGCCGGCATACCTGCGGGGGTCTTCAATCTCATCATCGGCACCGACGGACCGTCGATCGGCAAGGAACTTTGCTTCAATCCGAAAGTCCGCAAGATTTCCTTCACCGGTTCGACGGAGGTCGGGCGTATCCTGATGCGGCAATGTTCGGACCAGATCAAGAAGGTGAGCCTTGAGCTCGGCGGCAACGCGCCCTTCATCGTCTTCGACGACGCCGATCTCGATGCCGCCGTCGAAGGCGCGATGGCCTCCAAATATCGCAATGCCGGCCAGACCTGCGTCTGCGCTAACCGGCTTTACGTTCAATCCGGCGTCTATGACGCCTTTGCGGAGAAACTTGCCCGCAAGGTCGGCGAGTTGACCGCAGGCAACGGCTTCCGGCAAGGCGTGACGATCGGCCCGCTGATCGAGGAGGCGGCCATCGCCAAGGTCGAGACCCATATCGCCGACGCGGTTTCCAAGGGCGCCACCCTCCTTGCCGGCGGCAAGCGCATCGCGGGAAGCGGCACCTTCTTCGAACCGACGGTGCTGAAGGACGTGACGCGCGACATGATCGTGGCGCGTGAGGAGACCTTCGGGCCGGTAGCGCCGCTTTTCCGCTTCGAGAATGTCGAAGACGTGATTGCCCAGGCGAATGACACCGAATTCGGTCTCGCCGCCTATTTCTATGCCGGCGACCTGAAAAAAGTCTGGACGGTGGCCGAAGCCCTCGAATACGGGATGGTCGGCATCAATACCGGGGTCATCTCGTCGGAGGCCGCGCCCTTCGGCGGCATCAAGCAGTCCGGCATCGGTCGGGAGGGCTCCGTGCACGGCGTCGACGATTATCTCGAGATGAAATATCTCTGCATGGGCGCGCTTGCCTGAAAATCCTCTCCGCCGCCTCTTGCACAGGGGCGGCGGATTCCCGTTCTCCCATCGCCGTTTCGCCCCGTCAGGACGCGCCTGGCGTTTCCACGGCCTGTTCGATCGCCCCGAAAATCGAATGGCCTGCTTCATCCTTCATTTCGATGCGCATCCTGTCACCCGGTGCCGATCTTGCCGACACTCCCCTGCTCACCACGAGAATGGACCCGGCGTCGAGCGCCTGAAAGCGCGCCGCATGGGCGACGATCTCCGCAAAACCCGGCGTCGCTTTGGAAGCGGGCGTCTCCACATGCCGGCCGTTCAAGGAGACATGCAGCGGCGCATCCAGCCGCCAGTCACGCCATATTCCGCTCAGTTCATCCGGCGTGACGGCCACCGGCGAAAAGGCCGAACATAGCCGCAGCGGATGGCCGTCTCCATTCCCGTGGGATGGGAGTGGCTCGCGGGCCGACATGTCACCGGCCAGCATGACGAGCCGGATCGCGTCGCCTGCCTCCGTGAGGCTGGCCCCTGCCGGCACGTCATCGACGATCACCGCGATCCCGGCCACGATGTCGGCCTCTGCCACATCCTTCGGAAAACATATATCCGCGCGCGGCCCGAGAAAGCCGCCGGACGCCTCCTGACGAAGCGGGATTGCGTCTCCCACCTTTCCCGCGCACCCTTCGCGCGATGGATAATAGCCGAGACGCTGATAGGCGCGCGGCAATGGCGAGGCGGCTTCCTGCTCGTGAAAGCGCGTCGTCGGCTGCGCTCCGGCCTCCAGTCCCTCCGCCACACGGGCAAGCCGCGGCCCGACATGCGCCCAATCATCGAGAGCGTCCTGCAACGTTCGCGCGATATGGCCCACCTCGGAACAGCGGGTGAGATCCCTCGACACCACCACAAGCTGGCCGTCCCGTGTGGAATCCTTCAATGTCGCCAGTTTCATCGTTTCCCCTCCCATCTTGTTTCCGGCATCACGTCTGTGCCATCGTCCCGATATCCACTCCGAACGGCCGGATTGACTTGGCCGGATCGTCAAGGAAAACCGCAGTGAATCCCACGTTCGTCCGCTCTCTCCTGCTCACCGCCGGCGCAATCGCCATCACGGCACTGATCCTTTATACGATGGGCCAGCCCCTGATCTGCAAGTGCGGCTATGTGAAATTCTGGCAAGGGGTCGTGGCGTCCTCCGAAAATTCGCAGCATATCGCCGATTGGTATACGCCAAGCCACGTCATCCACGGAATTCTTTTCTTCGGCCTGTTTTCCTGGCTCCTGCCAAGGGCAGGCCTTGCAACCCGGCTGGGAGCCTCCCTCATCTTCGAATGCGCCTGGGAGATCGTCGAGAACACCGACATGGTGATCAACCGCTACCGCGAGTCGACGATATCACTGGACTATTTCGGAGACAGCGTTCTCAACTCCAGCGCGGACATCGCCGCCATGGCGGTGGGCTTCCTGCTGGCGGCACGTCTGCCGGTATGGACAAGCATTCTGATCGTCATCGGCTTCGAGACGCTTACCGCCTGGATGATCCGTGACGGACTGACGCTGAACGTGCTGATGCTTATCTGGCCGATGGATGCCGTCAAAGCGTGGCAGGGCGGATAAGGGTTTACCGCCGTCAACCCGGACCATATGAAATCGGGCGGGAAGACAACGATGAAGCGAATCGCGGCGATTTCACAAGCCATCCGGCGCGTCGAAAGCACTTATCGAGTTGACCGTCGTAAACTGCCGGAATTGCGGGATTCCCGGTTAACCTTGCGTTAACCATAAAGGCCTTGCCCCCGCGCCAGAATCGGTTCTAAATGCGGTTTAACCGGCCGGATAGGCTTAAAACTGCATTTTGAGTTTCTCGACATGAATATGGCAACAATGTTCGGGCAGACAATTTCTGATGCCGATCAACTGATCATAGCCCAGGCGCATGAACTTTCCGACAAGCTCAAGCAGCATCGCATGGAAATGTTCCCGCCGACGGCTCAAAAGACCCTGCGGCAGTTCCAGCTGAGCGAAGCCGCGCGCTTCCTCGGCGTCACGAGCGGGCACCTCCGCAATCTTTCCCTCGAGGGGAAGGGGCCTCAGCCGCAGGTGACCTCTTCCGGCCGCCGCTCCTATAGCGCCGAACAGCTTCTCGACATGCGAGCCTATCTCGAGCAGAACGGCCGCGGCCAGCGCTACGTCCCTCGCCGGCGCGGGTCCGAGCACTTGCAGGTCATCGCCGTCGTCAATTTCAAGGGTGGCTCCGGCAAGACCACGACCACCGCCCATCTCGCGCAGCATCTGGCCCTGACCGGTCATCGCGTGCTTGCTGTCGACCTCGACCCACAGGCAAGTCTTTCGGCGATCCACGGCTTCCAGCCCGAGTTCGATGTGGAGGAAAACGAAACGCTCTATGCCGCGATCCGCTACGACGAGCATCGCCGTCCCTTGCGCGAGGTCATCCGCAAGACCAATTTCCCCGGTCTCGACATCGTTCCCGGCAATCTCGAACTGATGGAATTCGAGCATGACACGCCCCGCATTCTCGCACAGGGTGGAGCCAGCGATTATGGTCGCATCTTCTTCGCCCGGCTCGACGAGGCGTTGTCGTCGGTCGCCGACGATTACGATGTGGTGGTGATCGACTGCCCGCCGCAACTGGGCTTTCTCACCATGAGCGCCATCTGCGGCGCGACCGCCGTCCTGATCACCGTGCATCCACAAATGCTGGACGTCATGTCGATGTGCCAGTTCCTGCAAATGCTCGGTGAGGTGCTGAACACCCTCAAAGGGGCCGGCGGCAACATGAATCTCGACTGGCTGCGCTATCTGGTCACCCGCTACGACCCGTCGGACGGGCCGCAGACCCAGATGGTCGCCTTCATGCGCTCGATGTTCAAGCAGCATGTCCTGACCAATCCCATGGTGCGCAGCGTCGCCATTTCCGATGCGGCGCTGACCAACCAGACGATTTACGAGGTGGACCGCAGCCAGTTCACCCGCGCGACCTACGACCGCGCCATGGAGTCCATGGACGGGGTCAATGGCGAAATCACCGATCTCATTCATAAGGCATGGGGACGCTGACCATGGCACGAAAGAACGTTCTCTCCAGCTTGATGGACCCTTCCAAGGACAGGTTGACCGCAGTAAACCCGCCATCGCCAGAGGCGTCCTCTCAACGCGCACCGCTTACCTACAAGGGCATCGGGGCGCTGGGGGCCGTTACCCGCAGTATCGATGCGCTCGCTGCCCGCGCCGACGCCGCACGCGAAATCGAGGCCAGACTGACGGCCGGCGAAGCCGTCATCGAGCTGGAGCCCAGCCAGATCGAGGAATCCTTCATTTCCGACCGGCTCGTTCATTCCGATGAACAATTCCAGGAGCTGGTCGAGGCGATCCGGGTGAGGGGGCAGGATTCCCCCATTCTCGTCCGCCCCCATCCGGAAAAGGAAGGCGTCTATCAGATCGCCTTCGGACACCGTCGCGCCAAGGCCGCCCAGCTGCTCGGCATACCGGTTCGCGCCGTCGTCAAGAAACTGAGCGATCGCGATCACGTCATCGCGCAAGGGCAGGAAAACAGCGCCCGCGCCGACCTTTCGTTTCTCGAACGCGCAACGTTTGCCGGGGAGCTGGAAGCACGCGGTTTCGACCGGGAAACCATCATGGCCGCGCTGAGCGCCGACAAGACGACCGTTTCAAAGATGCTGTCGGTCGTGAACCGCATTCCGGGGTCCGTAATGACGGCCCTCGGCCCGGCTCTTTCGATCGGCCGGGACCGCTGGCATGAACTTTCGATCCGCTTCGACGATGACGAGAGCGAGGAGCGCGCCCTTCTCTTCCTCGCCCGAGAGCGCATTCAAGGGAAATCACCGGACGAGCGGTTCGGCCTGCTCAGCAGCCATCTTGCTCGCGGCACCGCCGCCCCGGTCGAAAAGCAGCCCGCCCCCGCTTCGGAATGGCAGGGCCCGAGCGGCGCGATCCGCGCCAGCATCAAGGACACCGGCCGCAATTACACCATTGCCCTGAAGGCTGCGGAAGCCTCCGCCTTCGGCGCTTATATCACCCGGAATCTGGATCGCCTCTATGAGGCGTTCGAGACGGAACAACAATCAGAAACAGGAGACTGAACCGCAAAAGAAAAAGGCCCCCTCAACGTTACCGTCGCGGAAGCCCTTCTCATCGTTTAGCAGCCTGAGAATCGCACTTCCCCGAATCACAGTCAAGCGTTTTCGACACCGGTTTCGGTGATGGGACCTCTTTTGCCTTCGAAAAGGTGAAGGACATGGATATCGGACGTGTGACGACGCCCTTCGGGCGGCGGACGATGACGCTTGGCCTCTTGGCAAGCCAGGCAATCGCCCGCGATATCGCACCGGAAACGTGCGTCGACAAATGGAAACTCTATCGATCGCTTTGCGAAGGCCGCAGCCGACTGGGGGTCAGCGACCGCTCGCTGGCCGTGCTGAACGCCTTGATCAGCTTCTACCCCAAGACCGAGCTTTGCGCGGAAGATCCGCTGGTCGTCTTCCCCTCGAATGCGCAGCTCTCGCTGCGCACGCATGGCATGGCGGAAGCAACGCTGCGCCGGCATCTGGCCGCGCTCGTAGAGGCCGGCCTGATCCTGCGGCGTGACAGCCCCAATGGCAAGCGCTACGCTCGCAAGAGCGGGCAGGGGGGCATCCGCGAGGCGTTCGGCTTCTGCCTCTCGCCTCTGCTCGCCCGGGCCGAAGAGATCATTCAGCATGCCGCAGACGTCGCTGCCGAACGCCGCCAGCTTCAGACCTTGCGCGAACGGGTCACTCTGCTCCGGCGCGACATCGTCAAGCTGATCGCGACCGGCCGGGAAGAACAGCTATCCGGCGACTGGGATGCCTATGAGGCCGTCTATCGGACCGTACTCGATGCTCTGCCGCGTGTCCCCCTCAACGATCATCTGACCGCCGCGCTCACCGGATTGCAGCATCTGCGCGCAGATATCATCAACCGTCTGGAACAACAGATAAAATCGCGGGAAGTGACCGGCAATGCCGGTCAAAATGAGCGGCACATACAGAATTCAAATACCGAATCTCATAAGGATTCTGAAGCCTCGATTTCGCACGACCATGAAAAGCGCCATCTTTCCGCTCCGGAAGAGCGTTCAGGTATCCCGCAAACAGAATATCAAGACGATCGTCCTGAACGGCTGATTAGCCAGGAAACACACAAGAGCCTGCATTCGCCGGAGATCTATCCGCTCGCCCTGGTCCTGCAAGCCTGCCCCGAAATCACTCCCTTCGGTCCCGGTGGCGGAATACGAAGCTGGGAGGACCTCTCGTCCGCCGCCGCCGTTATCCGATCGATGCTCGGGGTTCAACCGGACGCCTATCAACAGGCCTGCAAGGTGCTTGGTCCGAAAAATGCCGCCGCCGTCATGGCCTGTATTCTCGAACGATCCGAGCACATCCGTTCCGCAGGCGGATATCTTCGAAACCTGACGCATCGGGCATATCGCAACCAGTTCTCTCCCGGCCCCATGCTGAGAGCCCTGGCGAGAGCCCAGAGCCAAAGGGAGGCACAGGCAGCATGACCGCCGTCAACCTTCAGTCCGCCGCACCAGGAAGCCAGACACCTGGAAAAGCCTCCGCACCTTCTCCGGGCTTGACGAGAAAGCTGAAAAATGGACTATATAGGGGCGTTTCCCTCTCAGGGCATGCAGGCCCTGATCCTTTCATATATTCCTCGTTGCGATATGGAATTCGCAGCGAAAGGGAGTGTATGAGTAGCGAAACTCAAGGCACCCATCGCTTTCATAACGCAAAAGCTTTATAAGAAGATCAATGCGTTACGATCTCGCGAGCTTACCCATCCAATCCCTGTTTCCGGCTGTCTGCCGGGCCACTGCCGCCCTGACACGGCTCGACGAGCGTATAGGCTGGTCGCCGGTGGGCGAGGGCTGGATCTCGCGCAGCCATTTCGCCGATGCGGCCGCCTCGTTGTGGATAGACGGCGAACTCGTCCATATGGAAGAGCTTGTCCTGCATGACGCCGCCATGGGCGTGCGCGCGCCGACGCATGAACTGGCGATCGCCATGGATGTGCTCCGCAGCCGTCGCCGGATCGTTTCGCATCCTGCCGGATGGGCTGCAAGCGCCGAAGGGCTGCGCAAGCTGCGCGGTGGAGAAGCGGCGGAGCAGATACCCTTCGAGACCAAAGGCGTATCGATATATGAGAAACCGGATAATGAGGAAAGCGCCGCAGAACGGGAGGGCGATCGTTCCTGGCGGGAACATCTGGCGGCGGTGGACGCGCTGCTCGCCCGCAGTGAAGCGGTTCTGGCGGGGAATTCTCGACCGGATATAAGACCACGCCCGCGCGAGCGTGACCCGATGATTTATGAGCCGGACTGGGACGAGGATGAAAGACTGGACGCCTGGCGGACGGTGGTCGGCGAGACCACGGACCTGCCGCCGGTTCTTCGCGCCGCCGTGGCGCTCGACGCCTGGAGCCACCTTCAGGTCTTCCAGCATGCGCCATGGTTCGGCCGTCTATTGGCCGCTGACCTGTTGCGCGAGGCCGGGCTTGCCGGCGGCCACCTGCCCGCTTTCAATCTCGGGCTGAAGCAGATCGAGCGCAAGCATCGGGCAAACCGGGACAGGACAGCGCGGCTTCTCGCCACGGTGGAAGCCCTGATCGCCGCCGCGGAAACCGGGCTGAAGGAAAACGACAGGCTTCTTCTTGCCCGGCAGCAGATGCAGCATCGTATCAAGGGCCGTCGGCAATCGTCGAAATTGCCGCAACTGGTCGACCTGGTGCTGTCGCGTCCACTGGTCACGACCGGCATGATCGCCGAGACGCTGTCGGTCACCCCGCAGGGAGCGTTGAAGCTCGCCGCCGAACTCAATCTGCGGGAACTGACCGGCCGCGGCCGTTTTCGCGCCTGGGGGATTATCTGACCGCGTCAGTTACCGCTCGCTGGCTTCCGTTCCCGCCTGCGACAGAAACTGGAGATCGCGTCCGCTCGGGTTCTGGAAGACGCGCAAGCCGAACTCCGGCAGGATCGAATAGAGGTGATCGAAAATATCCGACTGGATGCCCTCGTAGAGCGCCCAGGTGACGGTGTTCGTAAAACAATAGACTTCGAGCGGCAGGCCGTCGGGCTGCGGGGAAAGCTGGCGCACCAGCAGCGTCATGTTCTTATGCACCCCGGGATGATTGCGCAGATAGGCTTCCACATAGGCGCGGAACGTGCCGATATTGGTCGCCCGGCGTGTATTGGCGGCAATCCGGGCGCGCGCTCCAAGCTTGCCGTTCCATTCCGCCAGTTCCGCCTGCTTGTCCTTGAGATAGGATTCGAGCAGGCCGAACTCCGTCAGCCTTTCAAGATCCTGCGAGGTGAGGAAGCGGATGCTGGTCTGGTCGAGGTGAATTGCGCGCTTGATCCGCCGTCCGCCCGTTTCCTGCATGCCGCGCCAGTTCTTGACAGGATCGGTCACCAGTTTGCGGATCGGCACCGTCGTGATGGTCTTGTCGAAATTCTGCACCTTCACGGTGTGAAGCGCGATCTCGATAACGTCTCCATCGGCGTTCTGACCGGGCATCTCGATCCAGTCGCCGACCCGGACCATGTCGGTGGAGGAAATCTGGATGCCGGCGACGAGCGACAGAAGTGTATCCTGGAACACCAGGATGAGGACGGCGGCCATCGCGCCGAGGCCGGACAGCAGGATCAACGGCGACCTGTCGATCAATGTGGCGATCATCAGGAGCGCCGCGATCACGTAGATCGCGATCTTGACGACTTGGATATAGCCCTTGATCGGCTTCAACCGCGCTTCCGGGCGGCGATGATAGATCGTGTCGACGACGTTGAAGGCCGCGCTGATGGCCATGGCCGCCGTCAGGATCATGAAGGCATGGGCGACGTTCTGGACGACGACGACGACGAACGCCGGCAGATTGGGAACCAGAACGATACCGGCGGAAACCACCAGCGCCGGCATGATGTTCGCCAGCCTCTCGATGAAGCCATGCCGCCGAAGCTCGGGATCACGGCCAAAGACCGTGAAGGACAGAGCACGGTTGAGAATGCGCACCAGCAGCGCCTTGACCACATAGTTGGCGAAAAGGGCGGCCAGCGCCAGGATGAGCAGCGCAACGACGGTGCCGAGCAGCGGATGCAGGTCGGTCAGGTTCGACATCATCATTCAGTCTCCAGTTCGGTCGAATTCAGGAAAGGGCAAGATCTTCCACCTTGGGCGTTGCCTAACACGAATGCGCGGCGAAGGCTTGAGGAAGGCAGAGAAGACATCCAGAAAACGACGATCTCCGCGGCCGTTGCCGACCGCGGAGATCATCTGTCATGACGGGTTCCCGAGATCCGGGGAAGGCCGGGGTCTCATTCGTCCCCGGAACCGACCCAAGTCTTGATCTGGTCCGGATGATCCTTGATGTATTTCTCCACGGCCGCCTCATAGGAGGTTTCCTGGGCAACGAACATCGCCGCCTCCAGGTCGGCGATCGGCAGTTTCATGCGGGAGAGGAAACCGGCGACCTTCGGATTGTCCTTCTCGAAGTCCTTGCGCGCGAGAATGTCGACGTGCTCGGCTTCGCCGAGTGCGCCCTTCGGGTCGTCGAGATAACGCAGCTCGTATTTCCCGAACATCCAGTGGGGGCTCCAGGCGGTCGCCACGAACCAGCCCTCGTTGCGGACGGCCCGATCGACGGTCGTCAGCATGCCGGCTTCGCTGGAGATCTGGAGCTTGTAGCCGTCCAGGCCGTAATCCTCGACGGCCGTTTCGGACAGGCGCGTCAGGCCCGCTCCGGGATCGATGCCTTCGATCCGGCCCTTGAGCTTCTCCTTCACCTCGTCCTTCTTCAGGTCCTCGATGGAGGCGATAGCGTCTTCCGGAATATATGTCGGAACGACCCAGCCGAGCTTGGCGCCGTCGTAGACCGTGCCGAGCGTCGTGACCTTGTCCTTCACCTTGGCGTAATAGTCCGCGTGGGTGGCCGGCAGCCAGGCCATCATCATGGCGTCGAGATCGCCGCGGCTCACGCCCTGATAGAGCGGGGCCACGTCGGTCTGGACCAGTTCCACGTCCTGGCCGAATTCGTCCTCGATGAGCTTTGCGGCAAGCTTGGTCACGAATTCGGCGTCCGACCAGGCGGCCCAGCCGAGCTTCACCGGTGTTTCAGCTTGCGCCGCGCCGAAGGCGCCGGTGAAGATTCCGGCGGCAAGGCCCATGGTAACGAGTGTCTTGAACATTTCTGCTCCTTTTTTGAAGGTTCGCATTCGGCCGCCGGCAAGGGCGGCCATCTTTCAGCGCGGCGACGGCTCAGGCCGTCGCGGTGGAAGCCGCCTCCGGCCGCGCTGTCCGGCGGAAGGGAAGGCGCCAGACACCAGCGCGCTCCTTTCCGAGGCTCTGGGTGATCCTGTCGAGGATCACCGCGAGAATGACGACGGCGATGCCGCCTTCGAAGCCGGTGCCGACGTCGAGACGCTGGATGCCGGTCAGGACGGTGTTGCCGAGACCGCCGGCGCCGATCATCGAGGCGATGACCACCATCGACAGCGACAGCATGATCGTCTGGTTGATCCCGGCCATGATCGAGGGCATGGCGTTGGGCAGTTGCACCTTGAAGAGAAGCTGCGACGCCGTGCAGCCGAAGGCGTTGCCGGCCTCCACGAATTCGGCATGGACCTGCCGGATACCGAGATTGGTGAGGCGCACCACCGGCGGCATCGAGAAGATGACGGTGGCGATGGTGCCGGGAACGGCTCCGAGCCCGAAGAACATCGCCGCCGGAATCAGATAGACGAAGGCGGGCATGGTCTGCATCAGGTCGAGCACCGGCCGCACGACGGCCGCCACGCGGTCGCTGCGGGCCATCGCGATGCCGAGCGGCAGGCCGATCACCCCGGCGACCAGCGTGGAGGCAAGGACCAGCGACAATGTCTCCATCATCGCCGACCACAGGCCCATATGCTCGACCAGCCAGAGGGAAAGGCCGGTGAAGACGGCGAAGCCGAAACCGACCCGCCAAAGCGACAGAAGCACGAGGATGGCGAGGCCTACGAGCATCGGCATCGCGAGAAGCGAGGCCTGGATGCCATTGGTGACCGTGCCGATGCCTGCGGCTACGGCGTCCAGAAGCGGCGCGAAATTGTCGAGGATATAATTGACGACGGCGTCGACGCCGTCACCGAGATCGAATGTCATGAAAAATCTCCGGGCGTCTGGGTCAGCTTGTACGATCGAGCGTTTCGAGAAGCGTGGACTTGCTGATGGAACCGACGTAGCGGTGGTCGTCGTCGACGACCGGAACCGGCCAGGGGCTGGAAGCGACCCTGCCCAGCACGTTCGACAGGCTTTCGGATGCCGGAATCGGTTCGATGTCGGATAGAAAGGCTCGCCTATAGGGGTCGGAGCCGCCGGCCCGCGCCGTCTCGATCAGCGACGTGCGGCTGACCATGCCGTGATAGCGCTTGTCGCGGCCGATGATGATGGCGACGTCGCGGTCGAAGTGCTCCATGCGTTCCAGCGCCGCAGCGGTGGAAACGCCTTGCCGCTCGATGAGGGTGACCTGCGTCTTGCGGGCGATGTCGCCGGCGCGGAAGACCTGCGAGACATCCACATTGCGGAAAAACGAGCGGACATAGTCATTGGCCGGCTGCAATACGATCTCGTCCGGCGTGCCGACCTGCACGACCTTGCCGTTCTGCATGATGCAGATGCGGTCGCCGATGCGCATCGCCTCGTCGAGATCGTGGCTGACGAAGACGATCGTCCGGCTGCGGTCGGCCTGAAGCCGGACCAGTTCGTCCTGCATCTCGGTGCGGATGAGCGGATCGAGCGCAGAGAAGGCCTCGTCCATCAGCAGGATGCTCGGTTCGGCGGCCAGAGCGCGGGCAAGCCCCACGCGCTGCTTCATGCCCCCGGACAGTTCGTCGGTGCGGCTGTTGTCATAGCCTTCAAGCCCGACCGCTTTCAGCGCGTCGCGCGCGCGGCGCTTGCGGTCGGCCTCGCCGACACCGGCGACTTCGAGGCCGAAGGCCGCATTGTCGATCACGTTGCGGTTCGGCAGCAGGGCGAACGACTGGAAGACCATGCTGATATCACGCCGGCGCAGGGCGATCAGTGCGTCGCGCGACATGGTGGTCACCTTGCTGCCGTCGATTTCGATTTCGCCCGACGTGGGTTCGATCAGACGATTCAGCAGCCGGAGCATCGTGGATTTCCCCGAGCCCGACAAACCCATGATGATGAAGATCTCGCCGGCGCGGATATCGAAGCTGGCGTCGTCGACGCCGATCGAGCAGCCGGTGGCCGCATGGATTTCGGCCTTGGTCTTGCCTGCCTTCAGCAGGTCGAGAGCCCGTTCGGGCCGGTCTCCGAAGATCTTGAAAACATTCCTGATACTGATCTTGACCGGACGTTCGGTGTTCAACGGGTCACTTTCAGTCGCAAAAGCCATATTGTCGGGCCCGGCCGGGAACGCGGGCTCTCTCCTTCATTCTGTTTGTCACGGACAGGAAATTTCACCGCACCGGGTGAAAAAGGACTGTCGTCGATTGCCAAGCGGATGCTTCGCAAATACGATATCTAGTCGCATTTTGGCCATTGATTAGAACAAACAACCGTTGAAGTCCATAGTTTCTTCAAAATTTCCGATATTCCGCGCTTTTCCCGGCATATTAAGGAATTTCAATCCTTACAGACTGGAGAGGGCATTCTTTGTCGCCGGATTGCCTGTCGCGACCTGCCGGCTATGATCCGGCTGGATCCGACGGGGCGCAAGACGCCTCACGCAGGGCAGGGGGCGGAATATGCTGGATGCGCATCAACATTTCTGGCAGGTCGCACGCGGCGACTACGGCTGGTTGACATCGGAGGTGGAGCCGCTGTTTCGCGATTTCGGACCGGCGGATCTGGCGCCCCTGATGCAGGCGGCCGGGATCACCCGCACCATAGCGGTGCAGGCGGCCGAGACCGAGGCGGAAACGGATTTCCTGCTGGAGATTGCCGCGTCAACGCCTTTCGTCGCCGGGGTGGTGGGATGGCTCGATATGCTGAAGGCGGATTTTCCGGCGCGTCTCGACCATTATGCCGCGCAACCGAAATGGGTCGGGCTCCGGCCGATGCTCCAGGATCACCCTCCGGCGATGATCGCCGATCCACGGTTTCGCGCGTCGCTGGGGCTGGTGGCGCGCCGGCGCATTCCCTTCGATATCCTGTCCTTCCCCCGTCACCTGCCGGCGATCGTGGAGACGGTGCGGGCGATCCCGGACCTGCACGCCATCATCGATCATATTTCCAAGCCCGACATGCGGGCGCCGATGACGCCGGAATGGCGCGACGGCATGGCGGCGCTGGCCGCCATGCCGGGCCTGTATTGCAAGATTTCGGGCCTCGTCACGGAGGCGGGCGACGATTGGTCCGCCGAACGGATCCGGCCCTTCGTGGACCATGTGGCGACGCTCTTCGGTCCGCAGCGTCTGGTCTTCGGTTCGGACTGGCCGGTCTGCACGCTCATGGCCACCCATTGCGAGGTGGTCGGCTTGGCGCGCACATTGCTCGGCGAACGTTTCGGCGCGGATGACATGCAGGCGATCATGGAGACCAATGGCCTGCGCTTCTACGGTCTGATCTGATCGCCGGCTTGCAAGCCGCTTTCACGCGGCGACCAGATGGCCGCCGCCGATATCGCGCAGGACGACCCGTTGCGGTTCGTCGCCCACGGCCCGGGTCGGGCTCGGGATTTCGCCGTCCATGCGGGAGAAGCGGGCGCGGCGCCGGGCCGGATCGGGTATCGGCACGGCATCGATCAGCCGCTGCGTATAGGGATGGGCGGGGTTCGAGAACACCTGGTCGCGCGTGCCTGTTTCCACGATCTGGCCGAGATACATCACGGCCACCCGGTCGGAGATATTCTCCACCACCGCCATGTCATGCGAGATGAACAGATAGGCGACGCCGAGGTCCTGCTGCAATTCGCGCAGCAGCTCCAGCACCCGGGCCTGTACCGAAACGTCGAGCGCCGATACGCTTTCGTCAGCGATGACCAGCCTCGGCCGCAAGGCGAGCGCGCGGGCGATGCAGATGCGCTGGCGCTGGCCGCCGGAAAATTCGTGCGGGTAACGCTCCATGCCGTCGGCTGGCAGGCCGACCCGCTCGAAGAGCGCGGCGACACGGTCACGGCACTCGCGGCGGGTGGCGATCTTGTGGATGATCAGCGGTTCGGCCACCAGGTCCCCGACGCGCATGCGCGGATCGAGCGAGGCGAAAGGATCCTGGAACACCATTTGAACCTCGCGCCGCACCGCCTTGCGCTCGTCCTTGCCGAGGCCGGCAAGATCGCGCCCGCCGACGCGGATGTCTCCGGCATAGGGGATCAGTCCGGCCAGCGCCTTGGCGGTCGTGGACTTTCCGCAGCCGGATTCGCCGACCAGCGCCAGCGTCTCGTTGGGGCGGATCGAAAAAGACACGCCTTCGACGGCGTGCACGCGCCGCTGGACGCGCCCGAGCAGGCCGCCCCGCAGGTCGAAGCGCACCTGTAGATCGCTGACGGAGGCCACCGGTTCCGCGCTGCCCGGCGGCCGGCTTTCCTGTCGGCCGGAGCCGCCGCCGATCCGGGGTACGGCGGCCAGAAGAGCGGTGGTATATTCGGTTGCCGGCGCTTTGAAAATCTTCTCCGTCCGGCCGTTCTCGATCATCGCGCCGTCGCGCATGACGATGACGCGGTCGGCCATCTCGGCGACAACGCCCATGTCGTGGGTGATCAGGATGATGCTGGTGCCGCGGCTGCGCTGGAGATCGCGCAGCAACTCCAGCACTTCGCCCTGCACGGTCACGTCGAGCGCGGTGGTCGGCTCGTCGGCGATCAGTATGTCGGGATCGAGGGCGAGCGCCATGGCGATCATGACGCGCTGGCGCATGCCGCCGGAAAGCTCGTGGGGAAACTGTTTCATGCGGGTTTCGGCTTCGGAAATCCGCACGGCGCGCAGCGCCTCGATCGCCTTCTCGCGCGCCTGGGACCGCGACAGGGCGGTATGGGTCTCGATTGCCTCGACGAGCTGGCGGCCGATGCTCAGCACCGGGTTCAGCGAGGTCATGGGCTCCTGGAAGATCATCGCCACGCGGTTGCCGCGGATGCGGCGCATGCGGCCTTCTTCCAGCCGGGCGAGATCGAGGTCGCCGAACAGGATGGAACCGGCGGAAACATAAGCGGCCGGTTGCGGCAGCAGCCCCATGATGGCCAGCGAGGTCATCGACTTGCCGGAGCCGGATTCGCCGGCGATGCACAGCGTTTCGCCGCGCGCCAGCGTGAAGGAGAGGTCGCGCACCACATCGCGCGCGCCGTCCTCGCCGCGCACGCTGATGGTCAGTCCCGAGACGTCCAGGACCGGCTTACCGGCAGCGGCGGGGGCCGAGGCTCCCGCCGCCCTGTTGATTTCCCCGGTGCTCATTCGAAGACGCAGCGCGGGAAATAGAAGGACACGACCCAGTTCGGCATGTCGACGATCTCGCTGATGCGCAGGTCGCCACAGACCGACGCCAGCATATAGGCGTCGACGGGGTCGAGATTGTAGCGGCCGGCCAGAAGGTCGACCATCTGGGAAACCGCCATTCTGGCGCCCTCCATCAGGTCCGGGCCGACGCCGGTCGTCACTTCGTAGCCCTTGGCGTCGAGATGGCGCGTGACCGGTCCCGGCGTGGTGAAGCGCGGCATCTTGAGATTTGCCCCTTTCACCAGATCGAGTGTCAGCACGACGTTCATCGGGCTTTCGATGGCCGTGCCGCAGACCTCTCCGTCGCCTTGCGCGGCATGGGTGTCGCCGACGGAAAACAGCGCGCCCGCCACTTCCACCGGCAGGTAGAGTGTCGTGCCGGCGGCAAGGTCGCGGATATCGAGATTGCCGCCGACCCGGCGCGGAGGAACGATGGAATGCAGGCCCTTGTCGGCCGGCGCATTGCCGATGGTTCCGGCGAAAGGTTTCAGCGGCACGCGGGCGTGCTCGCCGAACAAGGCCGGCTCCAGCGTCGAGGCGTCGTATTTCCAGATCGCCAGCGCCGGCTCCTTGAAGTCGTCGGCGAGCAACCCGAAACCGGGAATGTTCGCCGTCCAGCCGAAGCCGGACGGTTTGAACTCCTCGATGGTGACCTTCAGCGCATCGCCCGGTTCCGCCCCGTCGACGAAGATCGGTCCGGTTACCGGATTGATCTTCGCGAAGTCGAGCCCGGCGATATCCTCGACCGTGCTTTCCGGCGAAAGCTGTCCGCCGGAGGAATCGAGGCATTCGAAGAAGACGGTGGAGCCCGGTGCGACCTTTTCGGCCGGGACGATGGAATTGTCCCAGCCGAAATGATGGTGGCGTCCGTGGATGGTGTAGTTGCAGTTATTGCACATCGTTCACATACACATGGTCGTAGTTGACGGGGATATGGACCGGGTCGACATAGAGATTGTCGCCGCCGCCCATGCGAGTGGATTTCATCGTGAAGCGCTGCTCGTTGAAGACAGGCGCCCAGGGCGCGTCTTCCATGATCTTCACATAGATGTCGCTCCACATCTCGTTGCGCTCCTCGGCCTTGGCCGGATCGACGATGGAGTCGGCTTCCTCGGCCTTTTTGTCCAGGTCCGCATTGCAGTACCAGGACCAGTTCCAGCCGCCCGGAACCGCGCCGCCGCAGCCGAGGATCGGACCGTAGAAGTTGGACGGATCGGGGAAGTCGGCGATCCAGGCCATGCCCCCCGACCAGATCATCGGCGCGCCTTCCTTCTCGCCGCCGGCGGCAATCACGTTGGCTTGCGCCAGCGCCTGGATGTTGGCTTTGATGCCGATGGCGGCCAGATCCTGCTGGATGCCCTGCGCGATGCGCGGGTTCGGGTCGGTGTTCATGACGTAGAGATCGGTTTCGAACCCGTCGCCGACGCCGGCTTCCGTGAGCAGCGCCTTGGCCTTTTCCGCGTCATAGGCATAGCCCTGATAATCCTTGGCATAGCCCGGCATGGAGGGCGGCAGCGGCTGATTGGCGGGCACGGCGCGATTGTTGATGAGCTGGACGATGCGCTCCTTGTTGATCGCCATATTGACCGCCTGGCGCACCTTCACATTGTCGAAAGGCGGGATGTTGACGTTCATCGTGACATAGCCGGTGTGGAGCTGGCCGCCTTCGACCACGCGCGCCTTCTGCTCGGGATCGTTCATGACTTCCTGGAACTTGGCCGGTGGAATGCCGTCGCCGGGAATGTCGATCTCGCCCTTTTGCAGGCGCAGGAGTGCGACGATCGGCTCCTGTCCGATCTCGAAGGTGATGGCGTCGAGATGCGGCAGCCCCTTGTTCCAGTAGTCGGCGTTCTTCTCGAACACCACGCGCTGGCCGAGCGCCCATTCCCCGAGCTTGAAGGCGCCGGTGCCGACCGGGTTCTTGCCGAAGTCGGGGCCATGCTTTTCCACTTCTTCCTTCGGCACGACATGGCTGAAGTTGATGGCCATGACATGCAGGAAGGTGGCGTCGGGGCGGGTCAGTTCGAACTGGACGGTCAACGGATCGATGACGGTGATGCCCGAAACGCCGTCCGCCTTGCCCTCGGCCGCCTCGTCGTAGCCCTTGATGGACGCGAAGAAACCCTGGCCGGGGCTCTGGGTCTGCGGGTTGACGACCCGGTCGATGGAATATTTCACGTCTTCCGCGGTCATCTCGCGGCCGTTGTGGAATTTCACGCCCGCACGCAGCTTGAAGGTGAAGGTCTGTCCGTCCTCGGAAATCGTGTAGCTTTCGGCGAGATCGGGAACGAGATTGGTGGTGCCGGGCTCGTAATCCATCAGGCCGTCGAACAGGCTCTTGATCATCGACCAGTTCTGCCAGTCGTAGCCGATGGCGGGATCGAGCGTGGCCACGTCGTCCTTGTAGGTGATGATGATCGAGCCGCCGTTCTTGGCGTCGGGGTCGGGGACGACCTGTGCGGAAGCGGCCGACAGGCCGAACGCGAGCGCCGCCACGGCTACGGTTGAAGCGAGATAGGTCTTCATATTGTTCCCTTTCGTTGATTATCTGAGTTTGATGCGCGGATCGATAAGCGGTGCGATGATGTCGGCCAGCAGGTTGCCGAGGACGATGGCCAGCGCCGACACCAGGGTCACGCCCATGATGATGGGAATGTCGACGCGCTGGATCGCCTGCCAGACGAGCTGGCCGATGCCGGGCCAGCCGAACACGCTTTCGACGACGACGATGCCGCCCATCAGGATACCGATGTCGATGCCGATCATGGCGATGATGGGCAGGATGGCGTTGGGGAGCGCATGGCGCAGCAGCACGGTGGCGCGGGCAAGACCCTTGGCGCGGGCGGTGCGGATATAATCCTGGCGCAGCACGTCGATCATCGACGAGCGCATCATGCGCGCATACCAGCCCGAACTCATCACCGCTACGGTCAGCGCGGGCAGCACGAGATGCGAGAAGGTGCCGTAGCCGCCGATCGGGAACCAGCCGAGCTTGACGGCAAAGACATAGAGCAGCAGCAGGCCGACCACGAATTGCGGTGCGGACACGCCGATGAAGGAGACGACCATCAGCGACTGATCGGTCCTGGTGCCGCGTCGAACGGCTGCCACGATCCCCATCGTCAGCCCGATCAGCAGTTCGAACACGATGGCGCCCAGCATCAGCAGCAGGGTGGCCGGAAGACGCGCCACGATCAGCTGCGACACTTCCGAGCGCTGGATGTAGGACCGGCCGAGGTCGCCTTGCAGCAGGCTCCACAGATAGCGGCCGTACTGCACGAGGAAGGGCTGGTCGAGACCGAGCTGGCGGCGGATGCTTTCCACCGTCGCCGGCGTGGCGCTGCGGCCGGCGATCTGGCGGACCGGATCGGCCGGCAACAGGTAGAGCAGCGCAAAGGTGATGAGGGAGATGCCGAGCAGGATCAGGATCGACTGGATGATCCGCCGTCCGAGATAGGATATCATGAGCGCCCCCGCTGGGTCGGATCGAGGATGTCGCGAAGCGCATCACCCACCAGATTGAAAGCGAGCGCCAGGGCGAGAATGGCGATGCCGGGGAAGAAGACCAGCCAGGGCGCCGCCTGGAAATAGGTCTGGTTCTCGAAGATGATATTGCCCCAGGAGGGCGTCGGCGGCTGCACGCCGATACCCAGATACGACAGCGTTGCCTCCAGAAGCACCGTGGTGGAGATGCCGAGCGTCCCCCATACGATGATGGTGGGGACGAGATGCGGCAGGATATGCAGGAAAAGGATCCGGGAGCTGCTTGCGCCGATGGTGCGTTCGGCGTCGATGAACTCGCGCTCGGCAAGCGAGCTTGTCTGCGTGAACATCACGCGCGCCGTCTGCACCCAGTTCACCAGAGCGATGACGAGCGCGACGATCCACAGGCTTGGCTGGAAGACGGCGGCCAGGCAGATGGCGAGAAGAAGGGCCGGGAAAGCCATCATCAGGTCGGTGAAGCGCATCAGCGCACCGCCGATCCAGCCGCGGTAATAGCCGGCGGTAACGCCGATCAGCGTACCGATGACCAGCGCGATGCCGTTGGCGACGATGCCGATGAACAGCGAGGTGCGCGCGCCATGCAGGATGCGTGTCAGGAGATCGCGCCCCAGAAGGTCGGTGCCGAGCCAGAAGGTCGCGTTGGGCGGCAGCGGTTCGCCATAGAGGGTGAGACCGTCGAAAATCTGCTCGTCCGGCCGGAAGGGGGTGAGATAGGGCGCGAATGCCGCCCCCGCCACGACGATGAAGATGATCGCAAGGCCGATGACCGCCAGCGGCCGCCCCAGCAGTTTGCCGAGCGCTCCCTTGCGCGGCCGGCTTGCGGCCGGCTGGATGTCAGGCGTGATGGCGTCGGTCATTCCCGTCCTCGTTTTCCGCCATGGCGACGACGCGTCCGGCGGCCTCCTCGATGCTCGTCTGCCAGTTCATGGCCAGCAGGCGCAGGCGCGCGAAACCCTGCTCGTAATCACTGTCCTTCGACAGGGCCGCCACGGCGCGCACGATCGTATGACGTTCGGCGACGCGCGCCTGAAGGGCGTCGATGCGCGCGGCGAGTTGCTTGCGCTCCTCGAAGTTCTGCCTTGCGATCAGAAGGCTGCTGTAGATGCCGGCCGTGCCGACCGGTTTGAGGACATGCGCATTGGCGCGATGGGTGAACAGCGCCCATTCGATGCGGCCCGGCGCTTCCGAACCGATCAGCGCCACCATCGGCATCGGGGCTTCGCCCGGTTTCCAGGGAAACTGCTCGTCAAAGCCGAGATCGACGTCGAAGAATACGAAATCCGCCGAAAGCGCCGCCGGCGGCAGCTCCGGCCAGCAGTCGATGGCCGTCAGACCGATCGCCGATAGCTGCCGCACCAGCGTCTGGGCGGTCGGATGCGCCCGGTGCAGCACATAGGCGGTCGCGCCGCCAAGGGTGGGGATGCGCGCACGCCGGTTCATGGCGCCACCACGCGAAGGCGGGCCTCGCCGAACTGGGCAGCGCGGTCGTAGCGGGACAGATAGGGGTCGGGGGCCACGTCCGTCTTGCGGCTGACGATTCGGAAACCATCGTCCTCGATCCTGCCGATGACCACCGGCAGCGTGGCGTGCTGCGTGCGCGGATCGATGGCGGTGGCGCCGAACGGCGTCTCGAAGCGGCGCTCGGCGAAGGCGGCCGGCAGGTCCTCCCAGCCGGCGTCGGGGTTGTCGGCGAGGATTTCCGCCAGCACCCGCACGCTCGCATAAGCGGCGGCCTCGAACGAACTGCGCGGCCGGTAGCCGCCCCGGTCATCGCCTCGGGGCTCGTGAAAATAGGGGCCGGCCGAAAGATGCCCCTTGCCGGCGGCGCCGATGGCTTCCAGTTCGCATTCGGTCAGATTGCACGAGATGACGGGGCAGTTCTGCGGCAGGAAATGGCCGTCCGTCCGGCCCAGTTCCGCATAGGCCCTGAGGAACGCATAGGAGGAGGAGCCGATCAGGTTGTTGAACACGAAGCCGGGACGCGTCGCGCGGATTTCCTCGATCAGACGCGCAACATCCGTTTCGCCGAGCGGCAGATAGCGTTCCCCGCGCACTTCGCCGCCGGCATCGGCGATAAGATCGCGGGCCACCCGGTTCATCTCCCACCCCCAGATATAATTGGAGCCGAGGAGAAAACCGTTTGCCCCGAAGCGCGGCACCACATGGGAAAACAGCGGCAGCAGCTGCTGGTTGGGGCAGGCATGCATGTAGACGACATGGTCGCTGGTTTCGAATCCCTCGTAGGGGCAGGCGTACCAGAGCGTGCCGCCGCTTCGTTCCAGCACGGGAATGACTTCCTTGCGGCTCCAGGACGTGATGCAGCCGATGATATGGCGTGCGCTGCTCTTCTGGAGAATCTCGGCGCATCCGGCGGCATAGCCGTCGGCGTTGCCCTGGGGATCGTAGTCGACGGGGGCAAGGGCCACAGGGCTTGCGGGATCGGCATTTACGTCCGCGATAGCGGACAATGCGCCCTTGCGGCAGGCATCGGAGACAAGCCGATAATTGCCGGAACGCGAGTAAAGGATGCCGATTTCGAAGCGGCGCTTCAAACTGTCCCCCCAGAAAAGAAAAAGCCCCGCAGCCTCGCCCGTGAGGGTAAGGCTTGCGAGGCACTATTGCCGCTCGGCGAACGAAGCCGATATTTTCCGGCAGCCTAGTCGAACGGCTGGTGCAGTCAAGTGGAAAGCGCAGGCGGTGCGGCCCCGGCCTTGCCGTCTGCGGGGAGGCGCAAAGACCGGGAACCCGCGGTTGACCGCAGTCAAGCCCTTGTGCCGGTTGGTATTTACCGGCGAAGGGTGCCGCAGCCGTCAGCCGGCCGGCGCGTAGCTGCCGTCTTCGCGATGAACCTCGTTGCCGGCCAATGGCGGCGTGAAGACGCAGACGAGGAGAAGATCGCCTTTGGTGGCGCGCAGGATATGCGGGTCGTTCTCGTTGAGTGCGTAGATGGTGCCGGGCCGGATGGGGAAGACCTCGCCGGTGTCGCGATGCTCGACCTCGCCTTCACCGGAAATGCAGTAATTCGTTTCGAAATGGTTCTTGTAGTGCAGATGCAGCTCGGCACCTTCCTTCACGCGGGTCTCGTGAACGGAGTGGCCCATGCCGTCGTCGCGCACGATCATGCGGCGGCTCTGCCAGCCCGGACCGGAGGCATCGCGATCGGTGCCGGCGATTTCTTCGGAAGTTACAACAATCATCGCAGTCTCCTTGGGTGCGTTAACGGTGGAGTCCGGTGATCCGGACAATGGGTTCCAGAATGCCGGCGATCGACAGGAGCCGGCGGTCGGCGCCGCGCGTTCCGGTCAGCATGAGGCCGACCGGTGCCGCGCCCGTCGGCAGGGTGATACTCGGCAGATCCAGCCGGTTTGCAAATTCTGCCAGCGAGAACGAGCGCCGGTTGAGCGCCAGGTAGATATCCTCGTCGGCAAGCTCGGCAAGGGTGGGCGGCAGCATCGGCACGGTCGGCAGAACGAAGCCGTCGAAGCCGGCGCTGGCCGCATCGAAGCGGATACGGCAGGCTTCCAGCGCACGCAGGGCGCCGATATAGCGGTGGGCGGGAATTTCCGCGCCCTTCACCAGCCGCGAGCCGACAAGAGGGTCGTATTTGTCGAGCGCTTCGGCGAGATGGTTGCTGTGCAGGTGATAGGCTTCCGCTCCGATCACCCCGCCTTCCGCAGCGATGCGCGCGCTTTCGCCAAGATCGGGAAGCGGAACTTCCACAATGGTGACGCCGGCCGTGCGGAGGGCGGACAGGCAGGCATCGAAAATCTGCCCCACCTCGCTGTCGAAGGCGGCGCCGAAGCCGGCCGGGAGCGCTAGGCGGATATCGGCGGCGGTCAGCGCCGGTGTCGCCGTGTCGCCGGTGACGATCGTATCGATCCTACGGCAAAGCGCGGCATCACGGGCGATCACGCCGGGGACGTCGAAGGTCGTGGAGAGCCAGGCCATGCCCCCGGTCGGGTAGCGGCCCCGGCTCGGCTTGAAACCGGTCACGCCGCAAAAGGCCGCCGGTATGCGCGCCGAGCCGCTGGTGTCGGAGGAAAGGCCGAAATCGGCATAGCCGCGTGCGACGGATACCGCGGCGCCCGAACTGGAGCCGCCGGCGATCCGCTCGTCCGCCGGATCGAGCGGCGTGCGCGGCGTGCCGAAATGCGTGTTCACGCCGAGCGCGCCATAGGCGAATTCCGTCATATTGGTCTGGGCCAGAAGCGTCGCGCCGGCTTGCCGGAGGCGGCGTACCAGCGGGGCGCTGCTTTGTGCCGGCGGCCTGTCCGCCAGCACGCGCGATGCGCAGCTCGCCGTCCATCCGGCGACGTCGAAACAGGCCTTGACGGTCATCACCGCTCCGGCGAGAGGCGGCAGCTCCGCGCCTTCATTTGCGAACGCCTGCCAGCGGGCGATTTCCCGCCGTGCAGCTTCGAAGCGCTCGGCAAGGAATATCTCGCGGCCTTGCCAGTTCCGGCCGGCATAATCGGCAAGGGCGCTGTCGAGATCGCTCCGCCAATCCTGTCCGGCAGCGGCTTTGGAGAAAGAATCGGGGACCATGTCTTCGGCTCCTGTTTTCAACGTTCCACCGGTTCGGCCCCGGCCTTCAGACCAGAGTGCTCAGAACGGCTTCGGAATCCGTCAGGTAAAGTTCGAGCCGGTCGGCGGCGGCGTCCCATTCTCCCTGCTGAAGGAGACGGTACATCTCCGCCTCGCGCGCAAGCCAGGGTTCATGGAACGCCTGCGCGCCCTTGCCGGCGATGAAGACGAGCGAAAGCTGGGCGGCGATCAAGGAAAACATCCGGTCGAGGATCGCGCTGCCGTGCAGCGAGACGATTTCCTGATGGAAACGCAGGCTCTGGCGGGCGACGCCCGGCCAGTCGGCCGCGGCGATCGCCTCGCCTTCCGCGTGAATGACGTCGCCCAGCCGGTCAAGCCAGCCGTCGGGTGCTGCCGTGCGTCCGCGCAATGCGCCCGGTTCCAGGAGGTGCCGGACGATGAAGACGTCGCGCACCTCGGCAAGGCTGAGCCGCTTGACGCGTACGCTCTTGCTCGGCTCCTGCGAAACGAGACCCTGCTGGCGCAGAAGCTGCAAGGCTTCGCGCAGCGTATTGCGGGAAACGCCGTAGACGTCGACCAGGTCCGCCTCGATCAGGCTGGTTCCGCTGAGCAGGCGACCTTCGAGAATATCCTCCTTTATCGCGGCGGCTATCCGGATGAAGGCGGGATCGCGCGGGGCGCTTATCGATTGTTCCATGTTTCAGACTGTCAGATTCTTCAGGAACGGTTGCAGCTGCGGATAGTCGCCCGACTTCAGCTGTTCGGGCGTATCGTCATGGACCACCTTCCCGGCGTCCATGAAGACGATCCGGTCGGAAACCTCGAAGGCGAAATTCATTTCGTGCGTGACGATCACCATCGTCACGCCTTCCTCGGCCAGCGAGCGGATGACGCCCAGCACTTCGCCGACGGTTTCCGGGTCGAGCGCCGAGGTCGGCTCGTCGAAGAGGATGATGCTCGGCGACATCATCAGGGCGCGGGCGATGGCGACGCGTTGCTGCTGTCCGCCGGAAAGCTGATGGGGGTACTTGTTGGCATGGGCGGCCATGCCGACCTTGTCGAGATAACGCAAGGCGAGCCCTTCAAGCTCCTTGCGCTTGCCTATGCCGTGGTAGAGCGGGGCAAGCAGGATATTGTCGAGCACGGTGCGGTGATTGAAGAGGTTGAAGCTCTGGAACACCATGCCGACGTCGCGAACGAGCGAATGGTCTTCCTGGACGATGCTCGGGCCGGTGCCTGACGGGCGGGCCGAGATGAAGGGGGAGCCATGCAGGCGCACGGTGCCGGCATCGAGCCGTTCAAGCCCGTTCAGCAGGCGGATGAATGTGGTCTTGCCTGAACCGGAGCGGCCGATGATCGAGATCACCTCGCCCGGCCGGACGGTCAGGTCGACGCCTTTCAGCACCGGCAGATTGCCGAAGGTCTTGTGAAGATCGATGGCTTCGAGGGCAATCGCACCGGTATCCTGCCGTTCGGTGCGGGCAGCGGGCGGCAGCCGGACGTCGGAACATCTGGCGGCGATTTCTTCGGCCGTCAGCGTCTGCGCCTTCTGGCCGCGGCGGTGCACGTCGGCGCGCCGCTCCAGCCATGTCAGCCCCCGGTCGAAGACCGTGACGACGAGAATGTAGAAGAAGGCGACGGCGGTCAGCGTCTCCAGAACGAGGAAGTTCTGGGTATAGAGGCGCTGGCCGACCAGCAGGATCTCGGCGAGTGAAATGACCGAGACCAGCGATGTCAGCTTGATGATGGTGACAAGCTCGTTGGCAAGGGCCGGCAGCGCCACGCGGATTGCCTGCGGAATGACGATGAGGCGCTGGATGCCGACGAAACCGAGGCCGAGCGCCCGCCCGGCTTCCATCTGTCCCTTGTGGATCGACAGGAGGCCGCCGCGATGGATTTCCGCCATATAGGCCGTCTCGCTGACCACCAGGGCGATCAGGCCGGCGACGAAAGCGTTCGAAAGGATCGGCCGCAGGGCGGGAAAGACCTGCGGCATGCTGTAGATGAAGATCAGCAGGACGAGAAGCGGCAGGCTGCGGAAGAACCAGATGTAGATTCGTGCCGGGCGGCTGAGGATCTGCCAGGAAGATTGCTTCGCGAGCGCCAGTCCGAAGCCGAGGACGGCGGCCAGGAACCAGCTCAGGAAGCTGAGCTGCACGACGACCCAGGTCGCCTGCCAGAAATCGGGATTGACCAGCAGGCCGAGCGCATATCGCCAATCGTAGTTCACGGGAAGCCTCTCGTTTCGGAAAATGAGACGGGGCAGCGGGCAGACATGCGCGCCGCCCCGTCAGGAAGGGGTGGTCGAATGCGGTGTTACTGGGCGGCGTCGACGACGGCGTTGATCTCGTCGTCGCTCAGGCCGACCATGTCGTAGGACTTGACCAGCGCCTCATAGGCGCCGTCCTTGCGCATTTCGGCAAAGGCGTCGGCCATTGCCTTGAAGAGTTCGGTGTTCTCCGGCGTCGAGGCGATGCCGACGAGGATCGGATAGATCAGCGCCGTGGAAGTGACCTCGTAGTCGTCGGGAAATTTCTCCAGCAGTTCGGCTGCGACGACGCTGTCCATGAATTCCACGTCGACCGCACCGGCGCGCATCGCCTGCGTCGCCTGGGCGTCCGTATCGAATTCGCGGGTATCGATCGGGGGGAGGCCGTTTTCGGCGCAATAGCCCTCGGAGACGGTCTTCAGCTTCGGCAGCCAGGATGCGCCCTGGATGGAGGCGACGACCTTGCCGCAGAGTTCCGTCTCATTGGCCGGGCGGAATTCGGCGCCCTTGAGAACGAGGATCGACGTTCCGGCCTTGATGTAGGGAATGAAGTTCAGGACCTTCTGGCGTTCGGGTGTGACATAGAGCGCCGAAGCGATGACGTCGAAATGGCTGGCCCGCGCGCCGGTGATGAGGCTTGCGAAACGGGTGTCGACGAATTCTGGCGTCAGGTTCAGCCGCTTGGCTATGTCCTGCATGAATTCCACGTCGAAGCCGGCCGGCTTGCCTTCGTTCATATAGGCGAAGGGCGGATAAGTCAGGTCGGAGCCGACCGACAGCGTGTTTTCCTTCACCGTTTGCGGGCCGGCGGCGACGGCCGGGCCGGCAAGGCCGATAAGTGCGGCGGCGACGATGCCGAAGGAGCGGATTGCGGACGTGCGTGCCCTCATTGCCTGGCTGAACATATTTCCCTCACATTGTTCAATGATATTGTTCAACAATTTTCGTAGCACAGCGAAATTTGCGCGGCAAGAGACCTCCGCTTCTTTTCCAGACCTCTGAAATAGAGCGAAAAAGGCGGTTTGACAGGGACGAGCACGCCCTGCCGTCCCTTCCGGGAGAGCGAGCGCCTTATGTTGCTGGAAAACCTGGTTTTTTCTTTCTGCGCGAACCCGGTCCGTCGCCTGAATCAGGCCGGTCTTATGCGTCCATGACGAGCGGCTGGCAGTGCAGATAGCGCGCTACCTTGCGTTTGGCGGCAATGTCCTCCCAGACGAAAGCGACATTTTTCTCCGACAATCCCGTGGCGTCGGCGACGGTTGCTGCCGGCAGCCCGTGCTCCAGTCCATAGAGGCAGATATCCATCTTGTCATAGGGCAGGGCGAAGTAGAATTCCTCCTGCGTCTGCGGCAGCGAATAGGTGTCGGTGGTCGGCGGACGCGACAGGATATCCGCCGGCAGGCCGAGATAGGCGCCGATCTGATAGACCTGTGACTTGTAGAGATGGGCGATCGGCTTGATGTCGGCTGCGCCGTCGCCGTTCTTGACGAAGAAGCCCTGATCGTATTCCAGCCGGTTCGGCGTGCCGACGACAGCGAAGTTCAGCCGGTCGGCATGGTAATATTCGGTCTGCTTGCGGGTGCGCTGCTTCATGTTGGTGGCGGCGACGATGCCGAGATAGGCCGCTGCCGGCAGGCGCACCTTGCGCGTCTTGCCGTCGGGCGAACGCACGACCAGCGAGGAGATGCTGTAGCCGCCCGTCGTCATCGCATTGTCGAAGACGATCTTCGAAGCCCAGTCCGGCCGGTAGTCCGGAACGGCCTGGCGGATAAAGGCGTCGCGCCGCTCGTAGCAGCCCATGGCGGCGAGCGCCGGCCCGATATCCTCGATCACGCTGTCGATCCCGAGCATTGCCGCAAGCGCCTGCCCGAGACGAAGGCTTTCGGGATCGGAATCGTTTTCCGGCATGAACAGGCCGAAGACGTTGCGGGCTCCGAGCGCCCGTACGGCAAGGGCCGCCGAGACGCTGGAATCGATGCCGCCGGAAAGGCCGAGCACCAATCCGCGCTTGCGCAGGTCGGTGCGCAGCCTCTCGCGAAGCCAGCCGGTGATGCGGTCGACTTCGGCGGCGGGATCGAGAACGAGCGGAGCGAAGGCGGGGGTGCGGGTCTGGGCGTTCATGGGTTCGTTCCTGTTGCGGCGGCAAGCCGGCGGCTGGCCTTGCCGGAATCGGTTCTGGGCAAGGTGTCCCGGAACTCGACGATCCGGGGCACCATGTGATCTTCGAGGTTTTGTGCGCAGTGACGCATGATGTCGCGCGCCGAAAGCGACGGGTCGGAGACGACGACGATCGCCTTGACGGCCTGGCCGGAAATCTCGTCCGGAACACCGGTCACCAGCGCCTCGGCCACGCCGGGCAGGCGGTGGAGTACCTCTTCCACGGCCTGCGGCGCGACTTTCTCGCCCCGCGTCTTGATCATGTCGTCCATGCGGGCGACGAAGGTGAGATAGCCGTCGCCGTCGGCGGTAAAGAGGTCGCCGGTATGGAGACGGAGACGGCGGGAGCCCGGAGCGGTCCGCAGCGTGCGTCGCGTCGCCTCCCGGTCGCCCCAGTAGCCGCGCATGACGTGCGGCCCGCTGACCGTCAGTTCGCCGATTGCGCCGGCCGGCAGCGTATGCCCTGCCTCGTCGACGATTTCCGTGACCGTTCCGGGTATCGCGATGCCGACCGAGCCTTGCCGGCGGTCGATTTCCGCGGGCGGCAGATAGGCGGCGCGGGTGCATTCGGTCTGGCCGTACATGCAATAGAGCCGCGCATGGGGAAGAAACGTGCGCAACCACTGCCGATGTGCCTGCGGCAGCGGCGCGGCGGCGGCGGTCAGATAACGCAGGCTGGAAAAAAGCGACGGATCGAGATCGCGTGCCTGCCGCATCAGCGCGACCATCGTCGGCACCAGCGCAAAGCCTGTCACCTTCTCGTCCCGGATACGCTCGAAGATCGCCTGCGGAAAGGTGAAGGACTTCTCGATGACCACGGTCGCGCCGGCGAGAATGCCGGTCACCAGCTGGTTCAGTCCGTAGCCGAACGACATGGGCAGCACGAGAAGAAGAACATCGGACGCCCGGTTTTCCAGATAGGAGACGATGGAACGGGCGGCGGCGGCCATATTGTCATGGCCGAGCATCACCCCCTTCGGTTCGCCCGTCGAACCGGACGTGTAAAGCAGTGCGGCCAGATCGCTGTCGGAACGTGTCGCCGGGGGCGGTGTGGGTGTCCCTTCGAAGAGGACGTCGAAGGCTCCGGCGCTCCCGGCGGATTGCGCCGGGCCCGTCAGGATGCGCGGCACCTCGTCGAGTTCCGGCACGCAGGACAGCAGGCGCTCCAGCCGTCCCTCGGCAAGCACCAGCGAGGGCGTGCAACTGCGCGCGATGCGCGACAGCCGTTCCGGTTTCACGGACGGATTGACCGGGCAGACGACGGCCCCGGCGATCCAGGTGGCGAAGAGCGAGACGGCGCAACGCCAGCCGTTGTCGAGCACGAGCATCACCCGCTCGCCCGGCTTTACGCCGTATTCGCGAAGGGAGGTGGCCATGCGATGGCACAAGTCGGAAAATTGCGCGTAGCTCAGGCGCGTATCGCCGGCGACAATGGCGGTCTTGCCGCCATCGGCTTTCATGCTGGCCTCCAGAAAGCGCTCGATCCGCATCGCCGGCGTTCCCCCGTCAGGCGGCCTGCTTGCGCGCGATGAAACCGGCGATGCGATCGATCGTATCGAGGTTTGCCGGCACGATATCCGCATCGGCGACGGTGATGGCAAAGCGCTCCTCCAGAAAGCCCACCAGTTCCAGAATGCCGGTGGAGTCGATCAGGTCGTTGTCGATGAACGACAGGTCGCTTGCAAGCGGCTGGCTGTCGTCGCCGAACAGGAAGTTCTCCACCACGAAAGTGCGGACGGTGGTCTTGATTTCATCGGACATATCTAACCCATCCCGGTCTGTGCTGAATGTTGCGTCGATTGCGCGGCGAAGGCGTCGCGCAGGAGTTCCGTCGAAAGGATGCCGATGAAGGCGGCATTGTCGCGAAAGCCGGTCGCCTGCCCCCGGATGACCTTGTCCTTGAGCTTGGCCACCGCCGGCGGGTTGAACAGGCCCGTTTCCGCCAGCCGTTCGGGAGAAAGCGCGGTGTCGAGCCAGGCCGCTGCCGCGGGAGCCGTGAAAGCCTCGCTGTCGGGCGCCCGATAGGGCTGTTTCGGCCGGTTGACGATCTCCGCCGGCACGAGGCCGTGCGCCGCCTGCTTGAGAATATGCTTTTCCCGCAGACCGCAAAGCTTGGCTTCCGGCGGAAGAGCGGCGGCGAAATCCACGACCCGGGGATCGAGGAAGGGAAAGCGGCCTTCCACGCCATTGGCCATCATCACGCGGTCGCCCTGGCTTGAGAGAATATAGCCGGGCAGCAGAAAGGCGGTTTCGAGATATTGCGCCTGATGCAGCGGGTGCCAGCGGGAAAAATCCGCCGGCAGCCGCTCCGCCAGTTCCGCCGTCGCGTCATAGTCGCCGATCTCCCGGCGCAGCCCGGCGGAGAAGAAGAGCTTGGCGGCGGCGGTCGAGCGGAAGCGGGGACGATGGGAATAGAGCGGGTCGTCGAAGGTCTCGGAGCCGGTGGCGAAGAAGCGCGCCAGATATTCCGGCGACTGCTGTTTCAGGCCCGGCAGATAGGGATAAAGACGCTGGAAGAGCAGGGGTCGGCGGGTGGAGCCCGGCTGCCGCCCGCAGAAACGGCGCACCCGCGCCTCGCGGAAAATATCGTAACCGGCGAAAAGCTCGTCCGCGCCCTCGCCGGTCAGCACCGCCTTCATGCCGCTTTCCCGCACCCGGGACGACAGGAGATGGAGGGGGACGGGTGCGGTGCGCAGGACCGGGCTTTCCACATGCCGCATCGTTTCGGGAAACAGGGCGGCGATGGCCTGTGCGTCACAGGCGACGCTTTCGCTGGTCACGCCCAGCGTTGCTGCCATCTTGCGCTGCCAGCCGCTTTCGTCGTGTTCCGCGCTGTCGAAGGTCAGCGAGAAGGTGCGCAAGTCGTGCGGGGCGGTTTCAGCCGCCAGAGCCGCGATGAACGAGGAATCGAGACCGCCGGAGAGATAAGCGCCCACCGGAACATCGGCGCGCAGCCTCAGGCGCGTGGCATCGGCAAGCAGCGCGCGCAGTTCTTCCGTCCGATCGTGCGGCGGACGTGGCGTCGTCGTCTCGCGGTGATCGGGAAAGGACGCCTGCCACCAGGGACGGATGGCGATCCGCCCGTCCCGCACGGTCATCAGGTGGCCCGGCGGAAGCTCGCGGATGCCGCGGAAGGCCGTGCGTGGCGGGATCGGAAACCATAGCGTGAAGATCTGGTCGAGCGCCAGCGGGTCGATTTCCGCCGTCATGCCCGGCAGGGCGAGCAGCGCCTTGATCTCCGAGGCGAAGAACAGCGCACCTTCATGCTCGGCATAGTAAAGCGGCCGCACGCCCATGCGGTCGCGCGCCAGCACCAGCGTCCGGCTGGCCTCGTCATGGATGGCGAAAGCGAAGTCGCCGTTCAGGTCGGCAAGGCAGTCGACGCCGTTGCGGGCGAAAAGCGCCAGCAGGACCTCGGTGTCAGACTGTGTGTGAAAGCGGTGGCCGCGCGCGATGAGATCCTCGCGAAGCTCGACATAATTATAAATCTCGCCGTTGAAGGCGACGGCAAGCGCGCCGTTTTCGGATGCCATCGGCTGTGCGCCATCCGCAAGGCCGACGATTGCAAGCCGTCGATGGGCAAGACCGGCTTCGGTGCGCAGCAGCGTGCCTTCGCCGTCCGGGCCGCGGTGGCGAAGGGTCGCGACCATCCGGCGCAGATAATCCGCTCCGCGCTCCGGCGAGAGTGTTCCCCCGCAATATCCCGCAATTCCGCACATGTCGTTCCCTATCCGAACCGGTCGCCGATGAGACGTGTCCAGCCCTCGCCGGCCAGTCCGTTGAGAAAGGCCTGGCCGTTGACGGCAGCCTGGAGAAGTTCCGGATCGCGGGCGTGGACAAGGGTGGCCGACGTCTGGAGGAAAGCGAATTTGCTGCCGATCATCGCCTGTAGCAGGTTGGGCTGGGTACGGCCGCGAATGGCGGCGAGGCCGCGTTCGCTGGCGCTGCGCAGCAGCCGGTCGAGGACGATCGCTTCATGGCCCGCTGCCGCCATGACCTGGACGGTGCGGCCGATCCCGCCACGATCGCCATAGTAGAGATAGAGGCCGACGGGCTTGCCCGCGCGGGTCCTGACCACGCGCTGCACGCGTTCGCCGTGCAGCGCCTTGCGTTCCGCGTGGCCCAGCATCGTTTCGAGCGTTGTCTGGTCCCAGTCCGGCCGCAGCGCGAAGCGGCCGGCAAACTCCAGGCAGAGGCCGGCGAATTCGTCATTTTCCGCTTCCGTGTCGACGAGGGCGTCGGCGCGGCCGGCGGCGGGGCTGTAATGGATCCACGCCTGCTGGCCGCCGCGACGCGTGACGAACCGGTCCGCGCCGCGTGCGAGAGGTGCAAGAAGCTTCAGCCCGGGCAGGCGGGGCGCGGCTGCGGCGAGCAGGAAGGCGGATGGCTTGAGAACCCGCAGCCACTCGAGACTGTAGGGGGCCAGCGGCGTTGCGCGCATCGACCGCCACATGCTGGTGGAAATATCGTTGGAGGTCTCCGTGAAGGACAGGTCCTGCGGGCCGGAAAGCACGTCGCGCAGCAGGCGCGCGCCGGCGAAAGGATCGCTTTCACGGGTGTCGGAAACGAAAGTGCCGCAGGCTGCGGCCCGCACGGAACGGTCCCCAAAGCGCATATCGAACGGCAGGACGCCAAGAAAACCCGAGACCGTGCCGTCGTCGCGCACATGCACCCGCGAGCAGATGTCGGGATCATGCTTGCAGAAGTCGAGGAACAATGCGCGCAGATAGGCGCGCAGGTCGGCGCTTGCCGGCAGCCGGCTCTTGCGCAGAAGCCGCTGGAACATGTCCGCGACCGCGTCGACGTCTCCGGCTGCAAATGGTCGTACGCTTGGCATGGTGATCCGTCGGCTCTGCCCCCTCTGGCGCCTCCAAGGTGGAGACGACAGGAACCTGCTTACGCGAGGACCATGAAAAAAAGGTCAAGAAGGCCGGGGCCGCCTGAAAACCGGCTTTCGATGACGAGGGGCGGAGAGGTCCGCCCGGCGTCGGTGCGCCGGGTGGCGGGTCAGAGAGGACGGTATCCCCATTGCCGGGCGAGGGCGAGGCATTCCTGCCACGACACGACGGATCCGGTGGTGGAGATACTGCGCAGCGAGGCGGCCGCGGCGGCGTGGGCGAGGGCGAGGCAATCCTCCACCGCCCAATCCTCGTGCAGACCGTAGAGCATGCCCGCGGCAAAGGCGTCGCCGGCGCCGTTTGCTCCCAGCACCTCCTCCCTCGGGATGGCGACGGACGGCAGCGTCACGGTCTTGCCGTGGCGGCTGACGGCGATCGCGAAGGCCGGGCAATGGACGGCGACCACCTGCATCGCGCCGCGTTCCAATGCGATATGTGCGGCGCGCTCGCAGGCCTCACGGTCCGTCCGGTCGTCGCGGATGGTCTCCATGCCGGCGATCGCGCCGATTTCCATGTCGTTGACGACAAGGAAGTCGAGATGCGGCAGGCAGGGCGCGGTGAGCTGCGCCATCAGGTCGCGATCGACGCTTGCCAGCTCCAGATTGGTCTTGAGGCCCGCGGCACGGGCTTTTGTCAGCACCGCCACCCAGCCGTTCGGCAGGTCGTGCCATGGGGCGTCGAGCGTCTTGTGCACGCCGGGCAGGCCGAGATGCAGGAAACGCGCGTGCGTGGCGGTGAAGTCGAAGTGGTCGGGCGTCAGATAGGCACCGACGCCGGCGTGGAAGATATGCGTGCGCCGATGGGATTGCAGGGATACATAGGCGTCGCAGAATTGCGTCGCCGCCCTGTTGCTGACCGCCATCTGGCGCACATCGATCCCCGCCTCCTCGGCGAGCGCCTGGAGATAGCGCCCGTCGTCGTCGTCGCCGACGAGGGTGATGGTCTCGACCGGCATGGCCGGGTCGAGACGCTTGATGTCGAGCGCGAGATTGCAGCCGGAGCCGCCGCCATGCCGCTCTTCCTCGAGAAGTTCGGCAAGGCCGTCTTCACCCGGCCAGTGGCTCACGCTGCGATTGTAGTCGACGCACCAGGTGCCCCCGGTGAGGACCCCCCTTCGCGCAGTCGTCATTTCGACTGCTCCGGCTTGAGAACGGCTTCGGTGGTTTCGTTGTCCGCGGCAAGGTCGCGGATCGGCGTGATGCCGTCCTTGCGCAGGCTGTCATGGTAGCCCTTCACCGCTTCCGAAGGCGAAATATTGCCCGATGCGACCTCACGCATGAAGCGGATCATCGCCAGCGGGTTTTCCGCCAGATTGATCTTGCGGCCGAAGAGGGCGACGCGTGCGCCGAAACGCTCCGCCTGGTGAAGCAGTTCGAAGCAGTCGCGCGTCGTGCCCGCGCCGCCGCCCAGAACGCCGACGACGGTGCTTGGATCGTAGGAGGCCAGTTCCTCCATCGCCTTGGCGCCGTTGAAGGGGATTTTCAGGAATCGCGGGCGATCCGCCCTGGTGACGCCGGCGATGCAGCGCATGATCATGTCGTTGACATAGTGCGGCAGCAATTCCGGATCGATGCCGCAGGCCACGTTGGGATTGAACACTTCGAGGAAGTATTTGAAGTTGTTGCGGGCCGCGTCCTCGCGGAATTCCCAGAACGCCTCCATCGACTCGTAGTCATGGTCGAGATCGTTGTTGAAGGTGATGGAATAGAGGCCGAGATCGGTGCCGGTGATCGGCGCGCCGGGGGCCGGATCGATGGTGCCTGTGGCGACGCGCGACAGCGAGGCGGTGCGGAACGGGCGCGAAGGCTTCTGCGCATAAGCCGCGCCGCGGCCGACCCAGACGTCCGTGGTGTCGTTCGCGCGGATCGCCGGCTTGATGGCGCTATCGCGGTAGACCCCCATTTCGATCAGCGCTTCCAGGTTGGAGGCGGAGGTCAGCATGATGTCGACGATGTCCTGCTCCACGACCGCGCGGATATTCTCCAGGAATTCCGGCCGGGTGTGATAGCGGGTCCATGTGCCGTCCTTGCCGCGCCGGGGGCCGCAGGAGGTCATGCTCGGTCCCATGTCGCCGTCTTTCGCGTCGGCGATGATGAAATCGTCGCGGGTATATCGGCCGGCGTGGATGCGGGACAGTTTCTGGTCGAGGCGATACATGGGAGCACTCCGTTCTGAGAAAGCCTGCCCGGACGGGCCGGCGGAAGGGATCAGGCTGTGGCCGCGCCGGTCATGATGGCGACCACATCGTTCATCGAGTGCGATTTTGGTGTTACCACGGCGGCACGCCGGCCGAGCCGCATGATATGGATGCGATCGGCGATCTCGAAGACGTTCGGCATATTGTGACTGATCAGCACGACGGGCAAGCCCCGGTCGCGGATCGAGCGGATCAATTCCAGCACCTGGCCGGTCTCGCGCACCCCGAGGGCGGCGGTCGGCTCGTCCATGATGACAAGCTTGCGGGCGAAGAGCGCCGCGCGGGCGACGGCGACGCCCTGCCGCTGGCCGCCCGACAGCGCCTCGACGGCGTTGCTGATCGAGGGCAGGCGGAATTTCAGCTCGTTCATCGCGCGCTGGGCTTCATCGCGCATCCGCCTCTTGTCGAGCCGCCGGAAGATGCTGCCGAGAACGCCCGGGCAACGAAGCTCGCGCCCGAGGAACAGGTTGGAGGCGATGTCGAGCGCTGGCGCGACGGCGAGGTCCTGGTAGACCGTCTCGATACCGGCATGGCGTGCGCCGAGCGGTCCCTTGAACTGGATCGGCCGGCCGTCGAGCAGGATTTCGCCGCTGGTCGGGTGGACGGCCCCCGTCAGTGTCTTGATGAGCGTGCTCTTGCCGGCGCCGTTGTCGCCGACGATCGCGAGGATCTCCCCGTCGCGCAGTTCGAAGTCGACCCCGTCGAGCGCGGTGACATGGCCGTAGGTCTTCACGACGTTGCGGGCTTCCAGAACGATGTGCGGCGCGTCGCCGGCCGCCGGCTGAAGGCTGATGTCTCCGGTCATCGGTTTTTCCTCCGCGACATCTGGTCGAGGGCGACGGCGACGATGACGAGGATGCCGGTGATGAGATCCTGCCACAGCGGATCGATGCCGGCGAGCGTCAGGCCGTTGCGCAGGACGCCGACGATGAGGGCTCCCACCAGCGTGCCGATGAGACCGCCGCGACCGCCGAACAGGCTGGTGCCGCCGATGACCACCGCCGTGATGGAATCGAGATTGGCGGTTTGCAGCGCATTGGGATCGGCGTTGGGAATGCGGCCGAGCGCCAGCCAGGCGGCGATGCCGTAGATCAGTCCTGCAAGCAGATAGACCGAAACCAGATGGCGGCGAACCGGGATGCCGACCAGACGGGCGGCTTCCGGATTGTTGCCGATAGCGTAGAGATGCCGGCCCCATTTGGTCTCGTTCAGAAGATACCAGACGAAGACATAGAGCCCCGCCATGATCAGGATACCATAGGTCAGCACGAAGCCGCCCGTCTTCAGCGTCGTGCCGGTCCAGGCGAGAAAGGGATCGCGAACGGGAAAGGCGCCGCCCTCCGAAATGAGGCGCAGCGCGGCCGTCAGGATGCCGAGTATGCCGAGCGTGACGATGAAGGGCGGCAGCCGCAGGCCGGCGACGAGCCCCCCGGCGGCAAGACCGGAAAGCGTGCACAGCAATATGGCGAAGCCCATCGACAGGACCGGGTCGTAGCCGAGATTGACCAGCTTGCCGGCGACGATCGTCCCGAGCACGCAGATTGCGCCGACCGCCAGATCGATGCCGGCCGTCAGGATGATGAGCGTCTGCCCGATGGCGAGCGTGCCGATGATGACGGTCTGCTGGAGGATGATCGAGATATTGTGCGTGGCGAGGAAACGCGGATTGGTGAATGCGAAGATCACGCAGAAAACGATGAGCACCAGAAGAGGTCCCGCCGACGGCGTGCCCAGAATACGGGCCTTCAGGCTGGGCGACGAGCTGGATGACGTCGGGGACGGAGAAGCGCTGGCTGCGTTCATGGAAATCTCATGTCTCACGGCGACCAGGAGAGATCGCGGCGCAGGACCGGCCGCGATCTGTCGGAGCGCTGTGCGGGCGTGCTCCACCGGCATGGATGCGTCGAGTAGACGTCATGCCGGTGTGAGGTGCCGTCCCGCACAGGATGGCGGGATCAGTCGCCCCAGCAGTTTTCCAGACCCCAGGCGGTGTCCTTGGATTCGAGCCCTTCCACCGGCTTGTCGGTGATCAGTTCCGAGCCCGTGTCGACGAAGCCGCTCGGCTTGTCGCCGGTGGCGGCATATTCGGCGATGGCGTCGACGCCCATCTCGGCCATCTTGTAGGGGAACTGCATGACCGTCGCGGCGATCTTCCCGTCCTTGACGTCGCGAACGCCGGCGCAGCCGCCGTCGATCGAGGTCAGCATGACGTCGTCTTCCTTGCCGAAGGATTTCAGCGCCGCATAGGCGCCGGCGGCCGCCGGCTCGTTGATGGTGTAGACCGCATTGATATCGCCGTTCTTGGACAAGAGGTTCTCCATGCCGACCTGTCCCTTGTCCTGCGCGCCGTTGGTGATCGCCGCGCCGACGATGGCCGGATCGCCCTCGGCGATGCCGAAGCCCTTGAGGTAGCCGTCGTGACGGAAGGTGTCGACGGTGCCGCCGGGCGTGCCGTCCAGCATCGCGACGACGGCTTCCTTGTCGCCCATCGCCTTGCGCGCATAGGCGCCCTGTTTGACGCCGGCCTCGAAATTGTCCGTGGCGAAGGTGGCGTCGACCGCATCGGCCGGATCGGTGGCGGTATCGAGCGCAATCACCAGGATGCCGCTCTCGCGCGCCCGCTTGATGATGTCGAGCATGCCGGACGAATTGTTCGGCGTGACGAGGATGCCCTTCGCGCCGGCGCTGATCAGATCCTCGATGGCCGCGACCTGGCCTTCGTTGTCGCCGTCGAACTTGCCGGCGCGGGCGATCAGCGTCAGTCCCTTCTCCTTGGCGCGGGTTTCGGCGGCCTGACGCATCTTGACGAAGAACGGGTTGACTTCCGTCTTGGTGACGAGCCCGACGATGACGTCCTCCGCCGAGGCGGAAGCGGGCGTAAGGGCAAGGCCGAGCATGAGGCCGAAGGCGCTCAGGCCGGCATAAAGGCTTTTCGAGCGCGCGGATGCGCGAATGCGATGAAACGACATGAAAACCTCCCAAAAACAACGGTCCGCCCCGTTTCCGGTTGTCCGGGCGGCCAGCCTCTCCTCAAAGGCCGATGGGATTAGGGCATCAGTTTTGGATGAAGTCAAATGGTAATAAGAATTCTTTTGTCTATTTTTGTCCAAAATAGACCGGCTGCAAGACCCGCCTGTCCTTCGTCAGGCTCCGTCGAGACGGCGCAGGCCATGCAGCGCCTGGCGCAGTCCGTCCTGCCGGCCGAGATCGCCGTGAAGCCGGTAGGCCGCGGCATAGACCCTTGCCTGCGCCGGGCGCGGCGTCACGCGGGAGACGTCATGCGCGCCGAAGCGACGCGCCCCTTCCGCGTAGTCTGCGACCACGCCGCCGGCCACCGCACCGTGGATGGCGGCGCCGACGGCGGTGGCGTTGTCTATGTCGGGAACCGAAACAGGCCGGTCGAGCACATCCGCGATGATCTGCACCAGCAGCGGATTGGCGCGGGCAAGACCGCTGGTCATCAACACCTGCCGGGGTGACAGTCCGCTACGGGTGAAGCAGTCGAACACGGTGCGCGTGCCGAAACACAAGCCCTCCATCAGGGCAAGATAGATCTCGCCGGCCGTCGTCTCCCGCGTCAGTCCGGCGAGCACGCCGGAAAGATTGCCGTCGGCGTGGGGGACGCGGTTGCCGCCCCACCAGTCGAGCGCAATCAGCCGCCCGGCCGCCGGCGCAAGCGCGGCGGCCTCCGCGTCATAGGCGCGAAAACTCTCCGCCATGTCCGCGCCTCGCGGAAAGGTCCGCACGAACCAGGCAAGCGTGTCGCCGAAGCTTGCCTGCCCCGCTTCGTAGAGCCAGAGGTCGCGCATCGAGCCGTTGAAGGCCATGCCCTCGATCCCGTCGGGAAGACGGCCGGGGCGGTCGTCGAGATAGAGATAGGCCGCGGACGTGCCGAGCGCGCCGACGAAACAGCCGGGGGTCACCGCGCCGATCGCCGGCAGCACGACATGGGAATCGATGACTGCGACGGCGACCGTTGCCGGACCTTCGATGCCGGTGCGCCCGCGCCAGGCCGGCGTCAGTGCGCCGGCGGCCGTCCCCACCGGCAGCGGCGGCGTTACCCGGCGGTCGAGACCGTCGACGATCCCCTGCGGATAGCCGGCCTCGGTGGAAAACTGCGCCTTGTAGGCGGCAAAGCCGAGGCCGCGCGCTTCCCTGCCGGTCAATTGCCACACGAGCCAGTCGCCGCCTTCGATGAAACGGTCGGTCGCCGCCCATAGTTCAGGCGCTTGCGCGGCGACCTGCGCCGCCTTCGCAAGCAGCCACTCGCCCGAAACCCGGCCGCCGAAACCGGCGAGGAAGGGATGGGGGTGCGCGTTGATGGCATCCGCATAGGCCTGCGCATTGTGTTTCCAGAGCTTGACATAGGCATGGGGAGCGTCGCGTGCGATGCGGGAGAGCGGCGTGCCGTCGGCGCGGGCGGGAAGCGGGGAACTGGCGGTGAAGCCGATGCCGATGCCTTCCACCGTCCGTCCGCGTCCCAGGCGGGACAGGATCCCGGCCGCGGCCTCGGTGTAGTCGTCGGCGTCCTGCAATACGAAATCCGGCGGCAGCGGCGTGCCGTCGGCAAGGTTGCGCGTCAGGATGCCGTGGCGATAGGGATGCACATGGCTTGCCACCTGCGCGCCCGTCGCCGTGTCGATCAGTACGCCCCGGGCGGATTCCGATCCATAATCCAGCCCGATGAGGTAGCTCGCGGCCATCTGCTTCTCCCGGCATCCCGCCGTATAAATACAAAACCAGACATAAACTCCGAACTTATGTATTTTATTTTACATAATTAGCAAGGCGGTTGCAAAAGTACGGCTTTATCTCGATCCGGTTTCCGGCTAAACCCGGACGATCAAGGGAGCGATGCATGGCAAGGGCAGGGGACGGGCGTGATTGGCCGACGCTGGAAAGCGCCGGCGGCATCCTCTCCCTGATCGCCACGGGGGCCGCCTCGTCGCGTGCCGGGCTCCTGCGGCAGTCCGGCCTGTCACGGGTGACGGTGACGCAGCGTCTCAATGCGCTTCTGACCGCCGGCCTCGTGCGCGAGACGGAGGAAACGCTGCCGAGCGGTGGCCGGCCCACCCGGATGCTGGCTGTCAACGCCGCCGCCGGCTTCATGCTGGTCGCCAATATCGGCGAGACCCACATCCATTTGGCCGCCATGGATCTCACGCCCGCCGTCATCGCCCAGACCACGCTGCCCTTCGTCGTCGCAAGCGGCCCTGAAGCCACCCTGGCGCGGATGGCCGAGGCTTTTCAATCGCTCATCGAGGCAGCCCTGCCGACCCATCGCTTCTTCCTTGGAATCAGCCTCAGCCTGCCGACGCCCGTGGATTTCAAGCGCGGTCGTGTCGTCGGGCCCTCCGTGCTGCGGGACTGGGACGACGTCGACATCATCGGACGGCTGCGGGAGCGTTTCGCCGTGCCCGTCTATGTCGAGAACGACGTGAACCTGATGACGCTTTGCGAGTACCGGCGCAACTTCCCGGACACGGAGGATATGCTCTTCGTCAAGATCGGCACCGGTATTGGCAGCGGCATGATTTCCGGCGGGCGCATCTTTCGTGGTGCGCAAGGGGCCGCCGGCGATATCGGTCACATCCAGTTTCTGTCGGATGACGCGCCTCTCTGCCGCTGCGGAAAGTTCGGCTGCGTCGAGGCGCGGGCGGCCGGGTGGGCGATCGCCCGCGACCTTGCCCGTCGCGGCTTCAGCGCTGGGACGGCGCGCGATGTGATCGGTCTGGTGGAGCAGCGCGAACCGGAGGCGATCATGCTGCTGCGGGCGGCGGGCCGCACCATTGGCGAAGTCGTTTCCGATGTCGTCAGCATCATCAACCCGAGCCTTATCGTGGTGGGTGGCACCCTGGCGCGCGGCGGTGATTTTCTGTTGTCCGGTATTCGGGAACTCGTCTACCAGCGCTGTCTGCCGCTCGCCACGCGCGATCTTTCCATCGTGCTGTCCGCCGCGGAGGAAGACAGCGCCCTTTTCGGCGCTGCCTATCTGCTCCTGGAAAACCTGTTCGCCCCGGCTGAAGTCGATCGTTTGCTGCATCGCTTCCTGCTCAGCCGCCCCGTCCTGGCGGCCCTGCCGGGATAGTTTCTGCTTCCGGGCAGGGCCGCGCCATGGCGACGCGGCCGGGCGTGGCGGGGCCGGAACGGACGGCCGAAGACATCGGCAATCCCGCGACGGTTCAGGCTTACCGGCCGGCGGCCATGCCGAGGATGACGCCGGTGGCGAGGCTGATCAGCAGGTAATCGTTATCGACCTTCACCCACTGCTGGTTGCGGGCCGGCGCATGCAGCTTGTGGCGCTTCCAGTCCCGCACGGCAGGCCGCCGCTTCCAGTCGGTCACGCGCTGGCCCTTGCGCCAGTTGTGGCGCTTGTTGGGCTGGTGCTTTTGCATCTGGTGCTTGTGGCTGGATTGATAGGACGGCTTCTTCTGGCCGCCGTGATATTGCGCATGCGCCATCGGCGCGGCGACGAAGGAAAGGGCCAGCGCGGCGGCAAGGGAGCGGGTGAACAGCTTCATGGTGTCGTTCCTCGTTGTTGATGAGAGGACCCTAGAAGCCGGCCAGTGAACAGGATATGAACGGGATGGTTAACTATTTTTAATGAAAACAATACCTTATATATGCCCCTGCCCTGTGGTCGGGCAGGGCTAGCCGGCCTCCTGCGCCGGGTCGATGAGCTTGACGCGGCTGTAGGGTGGCGGAAGACCGCGCTTGCGGATCGCCGTATCGATCGCCACGAGGATGACGTCGCGGCAGTCCATGTCGTCGAGAAAGCTCGGCACCCAGTAACGTACGGCAAAGCGCACGCCCTCCATATCGTAGGAGAGCGCACGTACGTCCGGCCGGGGCGATTTCATGATGAGGTCGGTCGAGGCGGCTGCGGCGGCAAGCAGTTTCTTGCCCTCGCTGACGGGGATATCGTGGCCGAGCACGATCTCGATGCTGGCGCGGTAATGTTTTCGCGGCGCGCTGAAATTCGTCATCCTCTGGCGCGAGACCTGACTGTTGGGCAGGATCATATAGGTGTCGTTGCGGGTCTGGAGCCGCGTGGTGCGCCAGCCGATCTCGGTGACGCGGCCCCGGATGGTGCCGTCGATCTCGATCCAGTCGCCGATCCGGAAGGGCGCTTCCAGCCCGAGCGCCACGCCCGAAAGCACGTCGGCGAGCACATTGCGGATGGCGAAGCCGAGAATGGCGATGATCAGGCCGGAACCGGCGAGCGCGCCGCCGGCCGATTGGCCGAGCAGCATGGCCACCGTTATCAGCGTCGCGATCATGAACAGCGCCGCCGTGACGAGTTCGTGCAGAAGCTTCGGCACCTTGCGGCGGCCATTGCCGGACCGGCGCAGGGTCGCTCCGATGATGCGTGCAAGCAGCCAGGCTCCCGCGTAACAGGTGACGACACCGCTCAGCTGGCCGATGATGTTGCGATCGGCCTGCGGTGCGAAATGCTGGAATGCCGCGTCGTGGAACACATAGATGCCGATCGATACGGCAAAGAGCAGCGCCGGCCAGACGAAATGGCCGGCTTTTTTCGATTGTGACATACAGTTCTCCTTGCAGGCGGCCTGCTGTATACGCTTGCGCGGGCGCGGCGCCTGCCTGTCTTGCGGTATAGCAGTGAACGGCCGGGCGAGCACCCTTGCGTTCCGGCCCGTCAGGCCGGCGGTGATCGCAGGGAAGGGCCGGCTTTTCCGGCCGGAACCTGCAATGCGGCCCCTTATTGCAATGGCCGGTCCTTGGGGTCGAACTGGATGATGGTGATCCAGTCGGCGGTCAGTGCCGGCTTCCGCTCGTTCTCGATCTCGACGGTCACCTGGTAGCGGACGGTCAGCATGCCCGCTCCGCGAAAGCGTGCGTCGGCCATGACGAAGCGGCCGCGCACGCGCGCGCCGCATTTTACCGGCGTGATGAAACGGATTTTCTCGAAACCGTAATTGATGCCCATGGTTTGCTCGACGATGCGTGGAACGCAATCGAAGTTCATGGCGGAGAGAAGGGAGAGCGTCAGGAAGCCGTGCGCGATCGTGCCGCCGAAGGGCGTCTCGGCGGCGGCGCGCACCGGGTCCGTATGGATGAACTGATGATCTTCCGTCGCGTCGGCGAAACGGTCGATCATCGTCTGGTCGACGGTGAACCATCGCGACAGGCCAAGTTCCGTCCCGACGAGGACGCTGACGTCCTTCAGATGTATGTCTTGCGGCATGCACGATCCCCAGCAATCGAATGTCTGCTTCTAGAGCATTTCCGTTTTATCCTGAAATACGAAAAATCGTGTGTTCCTCTGTTTTGACGGCAATCCCGCGATACGGCTTCCGGTTTGCGCCCGGATGAATCTCAGACGGTTTCGACGAAAACCTCCACCGTTCGCGCTGGAAACAGGCCGGAGGGAGGACGATTGGCGGCCAGCAGGCTCGTCCAGCGCCTGCCTTCGGCCTCCGGCAGGCGATAGGCCTGAGCGGCATGGGTGCGGTTGACGGCGATGGCGAGGGAGAGGGTACGGGCCTGAAGGGCGTCATAGGTGCGAAGCACGGCAAGGAGCGTTCCGGCCTCCGGTGCTTCCCAGTCGCCGACCGACATCGGCGCGCCGGCGAAGGTCAGCCATTCGACGTCGCCTTCGCCGGTCAGAAAGCGCGTCTCCCGCAGGGCGGGGAAACGCCGCCGGAGAGCGGCGAGCGTTGCGGTGTGCGCGATCAGGTCCTCGTCCATCCGGTCCCAGTGCAGCCAGGTGAGCGCATTGTCCTGGCAATAGGCATTGTTGTTGCCGTCCTGGCTACGGCCGCCCTCGTCGCCGGCGGTCAGCATGATCGTCCCGCGTGAAAGGAAGAGGCTGGCGAGAAGCGCTTCGACATCCTGACGGCGGGCGGCGAGCACCGCATCGTCCGTGGTCGCGCCTTCCACGCCGTTGTTCCAGGAGTGATTGTCGTCATGACCGTCGCGGCCGTCCTCGCCGTTGGCTTCGTTGTGCTTCCTGGTATGGGAGACGAGATCCATGAGCGTGAAGCCGTCATGGGCGGCGATGAAATTGACGCTGCGGGTCTCTTCCTCGTGCCTGCGGGAAAAGATATCGGACGATCCGGCCAGCGCGGTGGCGAAACCGCCGAGGGCGTGGCCGTCGCCGCGCCAGAAACGGCGCATGCCGTCACGATAACGGTCGTTCCACTCGAGGAAGGAGGGGGGGAAATTGCCAAGCTGGTAGCCGCCGGGGCCGGGATCCCAGGGTTCGGCGATCATCACGCGGTCAGCCAGCAGGGGATCGGCCCGCATTTCGGTGAAAAGCGCGGCGTTCGCGTCGAAACCGGACGGGCCGCGTCCGAGGATCGTGGCAAGATCGAAGCGGAAGCCGTCGACGCCGGCCTGACGTACGAAGTGCCGCAGGCTGTCGAGGATCAGCCGGCGCACCATCGGGTGGTCGCAGGCAAGCGTATTGCCGCAGCCGGTATCGTCGACGAGCTTTCCGGGATGGCCGTCGACGTGACGATAATAGGCGGCATTGTCGAGCCCGCGCATGGAAAGCGTCGCGCCGAGCCGGTCGCTCTCGCCGGAATGATTGAAGACGAGATCGAGAATGACGCCGATCCCTTCCCTGCGCAGGGCCGCCACGGTCGCGGCCAGTTCGGCCATGCCGCCCGGAACGATGCGTGGATCGAGAGCCATCAGGGCGACGGGATTGTAGCCCCAGGCATTGCTGAGCCCGAGCGGCGGCAGGTGGCGCTCGTCGATCCGGGCGGTGATCGGCATGAGTTCGACCGCATCGACGCCGATCCGCTTCAGGTGCCGGAGCACGACGGGATGGGAAAGCGCGCCGACAGTGCCGCGCAACGCCTCCGGCACATCGGGATGAAGCTGCGTGAAGGCGCGCACCGCGATCTCATAGATGAAGCCGCCGGGACGAAAGATCGGCCGGCGCCCTGCCACGGGGATGTCCCGCGTCACGATGGCTTTCGGCACCAGATCGGCGGTCTCCGCCCCGAAGACCGCAAGGCGCGGATCGTGCAGGAAGGGACGGTCAAGTTCCTTCGCATAGGGATCGACCAGCAGCTTGGCCGGGTCGAACCAGAGGCCATCGTCCGGTGAATATACGCCCGTTGCGCGGTAACCGTAACGCGTTCCGGCGGATGCCCCTTCGACGAAAACCCGGTGAAAACCGCTTTCGTCGCGGCCCATGGGCATGCGGGCGACTTCTGTGCCGCCGTCCCGGTTAAACAGGCACAGGTCGACACGGTCTGCCGCGTGGGAATAGACGGAAAACTCGACCCCGTCCCCGCAGAGCGTGACGCCGGGGGCGAAGGAGGGCGCGACCAGTCCCATGATCAGGTGATGACGCTCGGTGCGTCCCGGCCGGTGCGACGCCGGATGCCGGCCACGTCGTCGGCAACGGCGATGAGATCGGCGAGCGCCTCCTGGGTATCGAGATCGTGGCGCGCGGGGTCCGGCTCGAAACGCTCGATATAGACCCGCAGCGTCGCGCCGGTCGTGCCGGTGCCGGAAAGACGGAACACCACACGCGATCCGTCCTCGAACAGAAGGCGGATGCCCTGATGCTCGCTCACCGACCGGTCGACGGGGTCGTGATAGGCGAAATCGTCCGCCGCGCGTATCCGCAGTGCGCCGAAGACCGTTCCGGCCAGCGTGGAAAGCTGGCCGCGCAAGGCAGCGACGAGGTCGTTTGCGGCCGTGGTGTCGACTTCCTCATAGTCATGCCGCGAGTAGTAGTTCCGGCCGTAGGTCGCCCAGTGCTGGCGGGCGATGTCCTTCACGCTCTCCCTGCGCATGGCGAGAATATTCAGCCACAGGAGGACGGCCCAGAGGCCATCCTTCTCGCGAACGTGGCTGGAGCCCGTGCCGGCGCTTTCCTCGCCGCAGATCGTGGCCAGGCCCGCATCCAGCAGGTTGCCGAAGAATTTCCAGCCCGTCGGCGTTTCATAGATGGCGATGCCCATCTTTTCGGCCACCCGGTCGGCCGCGCCGCTTGTCGGCATGGAACGCGCGATGCCGGCAAGTCCCTTGGAATAGCCGGGGGCGAGATGGGCGTTGGCGGCCAGCATGGCGAGACTGTCGGAAGGGGTCACGAAGATACCCTTGCCGATGATGAGGTTGCGGTCGCCGTCGCCGTCTGAGGCCGCGCCGAAGTCCGGGGCGTCGTCGCCCATCATCGTTTCGTAGAGCGCATGGGCGTGGACGAGATTGGGGTCCGGGTGATGGCCGCCGAAATCCGGCAGAGGCATGAAATTCAGCACGGACCCCTTTGCCGCACCCAACCGGTTTTCGAGGATCTCCTTGGCGTAGGGGCCGGTGACGGCGCTCATGGCGTCGAAGACGATCCGGAAGCCGCCGGAAAGCAGCGCCCGGATCGCATCGAAGTCGAAAAGCTCCTCCATCAGTTCGGCGTAGTCGGCTACAGGGTCGATCACGGTCACCGTCATGCCCGCCACCTCGCGCGAGCCTTCCGCGTCGAGATTGACGTCCGGCGCGTCGGCGATGCGGTAGCTGTCGATCGTCCGGCTGCGCGCGAAGATCGCCTCGGTGATCTTCTCGGGCGCCGGTCCGCCATTGCCGATATTGTACTTGATGCCGAAGTCCCCGTCGGGGCCGCCGGGATTGTGGCTGGCGGAAAGAACGATGCCGCCGAACGCCTTGTTCTTGCGGATGAGGTGGGAGGCCGCCGGCGTCGACAGGATGCCGCCGCGTCCGACCAGAACGCGGCCGAAACCGTTCGCCGCCGCCATCCGGATCGCCAGCTGGATGACCTCGCGATTGTAGAAGCGGCCGTCGCCGCCGATCACCAGCGTCTCGCCCGCAAAACCTTCCAGCGAATCGAAGATCGACTGGAGGAAGTTTTCCGCATAGTTCTTCTGCTGGAATACCGTGACCTTCTTGCGCAGGCCCGAAGTGCCCGGCTTCTGGTCGGAAAAGGGCGTGGTCTGTACGGTTTTGATCGTCATGGCTCAGGCTCGCAAAAGAAGACTGGAATAAAGATTGGCGTAGCGATCGGCGCTCTTTTCCCATGAAACGTCCGACTTCATGCCCTGGTTCTGGAGACGCGTCCAGGTTTTCGGTTCCCGCCAGGCGTGAAAGACGCGGCGAAGGGCCTGACGCAGCCCCTCGGCGGAAACCGGCGTGAACTGGAAGCCCGTCGCCACCCGGGCCGAAAGCGCCGCCTCATTGGCGTCGATTATCGTGTCGGCGAGACCGCCGGTGCGCGCGACCACCGGAACGCAGCCGTATCGCAGGCCATAAAGCTGCGTCAGGCCGCAGGGCTCGAAGCGCGAGGGAATGAGGATCGCGTCGGCGCCGGCCTGCATCAGGTGCGACAGGGGCTCGTTATAGCCGATGACGAGGCTGATACGGCCGCGATTGCGCGCGGCTGCGGCAAGAAGCGAACCCTCCAGCGCTTCGTCGCCGGCGCCGAGCACGACGAGCTTGCCGCCCTCGGCGACGATCCAGTCCGCCAGCTCCGCGATGAGATCGATGCCCTTCTGCCATGTCAGGCGGCTGACCACGCAGAAGATCGGCCCGTCATCGTCGTCAAGGCCGAAGCGTTCGACGAGGGCCTGGCGGTTCACCGCCCGGTGCCGGAGCGTCGACCTCGTATAGGGCCGGGCGATATGCCGGTCGTTCGCCGGATCCCAGATCGTGGTGTCGATACCGTTGACGATGCCGACGAGGTCGGCAGCGCGGTCGTTGACCAGCCCGTCGAGCCCCATTCCGTAATCCGGCGTCGTGATTTCGCGGGCGTAGGTCGGGCTGACGGTGGTGACGGCCCAGGCCGTGCGCAGCCCGCCCTTGAGAAAGCCGACATCGCCGTAATATTCGAACCCTTCCATGCTGAAGGCTTCGGGCGGCAGGCCGAGTTGCGGCACGATGTCCGCCCCGAACTGGCCCTGGAAGGCGAGATTGTGGACCGTCACCAGGGAGGGGACGTGTTGCAGGCCGGTATAGCGCAGATAGACGGCCGTCATCGCCGCCTGCCAGTCATGGGCATGCACGATATCCGGCCGCCAGTCCGCAAGTCGGCCGCGGGCGATTTCTGCGCCGGCGCGCGATAGCGCGGCAAAGCGCCGCCAGTTGTCGGGATAATCCTTGCCGGTGGCGTCGGTATAGGGGCCGCCGGTCCGCTCGAAGAGTTCGGGAGCGTCGAGGACCAGAAGATCCAGGTCGGCGTAGCGTGCGGCCAGAAGGCGTGCCGGCGTGCCGAGGAGGTCGTCGAAGTCCGCCGCCACCCGGGCGTCGCCGAGCTTCTGCATCACGGCCGGATAACCGGGGACGAGGGTCCGCATCGGCATGTGGTGGCCCGCCAGCGCGAGGGGAAGCGCGCCGACGACATCGGCGAGCCCCCCGGTCTTGATCAGCGGAAAGATTTCCGATGCCACCGAAAGGATGTTCATGAGGACGTCTAGAGCTCCAGCTTGTCGATCATGGACTGGGTGATGAGGCAGATGCCGTTCTCGGAGCGGCGGAAACGCCGGGCATCGAGTTCGGGATCCTCGCCGACGATCAGCCCCTCGGGAATGCTCACGCCGCCATCGATGACGACGTTGCGCAGTTGCGCATGGCGTCCGATCATCACGTCGGGCAAAACCACGGCGCCCTCCAGACGGGCGTAGGAGTTGGCGCGCACGCCGGTGAACAGCAGGCTGCGATGAAGCGCCGAGCCGGAGATGATGCAGTCGCCGGAAACGAGCGAGGAGACGGCCGAGCCGCGCCGGTTCTCGTCGTCATGCACGAATTTCGCCGGCGGGCGGATCTCCGCAAAGGTCCAGATCGGCCAGGAACGGTCATAGAGGTCGAGTTCGGGCGTGACGTCGGTGAGGTCGATATTGGCCTGCCAGTAGGCGTCGATCGTGCCGACGTCGCGCCAATAGGCCACCCGCTCGAACTCCGAGCGCACGCAGGACGCGGTGAAGCGATGGGCGACGGCTTTGCCATGCTGCACGATGTAGGGGATGATATCCTTGCCGAAGTCCCGGCTGGACGCCGGATCGGCGGCGTCGCGGCGCAGCATCTCCATCAGGAATTTCGTGCGGAACACGTAGATGCCCATCGAGGCGAGCGCCATTGCGGGATTTCCGGGTATGCCGGGCGGATCGGCGGGCTTTTCCACGAACTCGATGATCTGGTCCTTTTCGTCGACATGCATCACACCGAAGCCGGTCGCGTCGATGCGCGGCACTTCCAGGCAGCCGATAGTGGCGTCCGCGCCGGAATCGACATGCTGCTGGAGCATCAGCTCATAGTCCATCTTGTAGATATGGTCTCCCGCCAGGATGACCATATATTCGACGCCGTAATCCTCGATGATGTCGATGTTCTGGAAGACCGCGTCGGCGGTGCCCTCGTACCATTGCGTTTCGGAGACGCGCTGGCTCGCCGGCAGGATGTCGAAGCTTTCGTTGCGTTCCGGGCGGAAGAAATTCCAGCCGCGTTGCAGGTGGCGGATCAGCGAATGCGCCTTGTACTGGGTTGCGACGCCGATGCGGCGGATGCCGGAATTCAGCGCATTGGACAGGGCGAAATCGATGATGCGCGCCTTTCCGCCGAAATAGACCGCCGGTTTCGCCCTCCGGTCGGTGAGTTCCTTGAGGCGGCTGCCGCGGCCTCCCGCCAGGACATAGGCCATCGCATCGCGTGCGAGGGGTTGGTTGCGCTTTTGCTCCATGACGTCCTCCCGACAGTCGATTTACGCGTCCAGTTCCAGCAGCAGCGTTGCCAGCGGCGGCAGGGTGATGGCGGCCGAAATCCTTCCCCCTTGCCCCGCCACGGCCCGAACGGCCCCGCCATTGCCCTTGCCGCTGCCTCCATAGATTTCCGCATCCGTGTTGAGGATTTCCCGCCACCGCCCCTCCGCCGGCAGCGGGATCCCGTAATTCTCGCGATAGACGGGCGTGAAATTCGTGATGACGGCGATCGGCTTTTCGCCCGGCGCCTTGCGCAGCCAGGCGAAGACGGAATTGTCGCGATCATCGGCGATCAGCCATTCGAAACCGTCGCTCTCGCAATCGCGGGCGTGCAGCGCCGGCTTGACGCGATAGGTGCCGTTGAGGTCGCGTATCAACCGGCGCATGCCTTCGTGCTGCGGATAGCCGAGCAGGTTCCAGTCGAGCGCGCGCGCCTCGCTCCATTCCTGCCATTGGGCGAACTCCTGACCCATGAACAGCAGTTTCTTGCCGGGATAGCCCCACATGAAGCCGTAATAGGCGCGCAGGTTGGCGAATTTCTGCCAGTCGTCCCCGGCCATCTTCGCGATGAGCGAGCCCTTGCCGTGCACAACCTCGTCGTGGGAAAGCGCCAGCACGAAGTTCTCCGTGAAGGCGTAAAGAAGGCCGAAGGTCATGTCGTTGTGATGGAATTTCCGATGTGCCGGGTCGCGTGACAGATATTGCAGCGTATCGTGCATGAAGCCCATGTTCCATTTGAAGCCGAAACCGAGGCCGCCGGCATGGACCGGGTGGGAGACCTTGGGCCAGGAGGTGGATTCCTCGGCGATCGTCAGAATGCCCGGATGGGCAGCATAGGCATGGGTGTTCAGCGACTGGAGGAAACGTACGGCCTCCAGGTTCTCGTTGCCGCCGTATTCGTTCGGCACCCACTCTCCGTCATTTCGCGAATAGTCGAGATAGAGCATCGAGGCGACGGCGTCGACGCGCAGGCCGTCGATATGGAATTTCTCGGCCCAGTAGAGGGCGTTGTTGAGGAGAAAGGTCAGGACCTCCAGCCGGCCGAAATTGTAGATGGCGGTGTTCCAGTCGGGGTGGAAGCCCTGTCGCGGGTCTTCATGCTCGTAGAGCGCGGTGCCGTCGAAGAAGCTAAGGCCGTGCTCGTCGGTCGGAAAATGCGCCGGCACCCAGTCGAGGATCACCCCGAGCCCGGCCTTGTGGCAGCCGTTGACGAACCGGGCGAAGCCCTCCGGCTCGCCGAAGCGGGCTGTCGGGGCGTAAAGGCCGGTCGTCTGGTAGCCCCAGGAAGGATCGTAGGGATATTCGGATATCGGCAGGAACTCGATATGGGTGAAGCCCATCTCGACGCAATAGGGGATCAGCCGGTCGGCAAGTTCGTCCCAGCTCAACAGGCCGCCGTCCTCGCGGCGTCGCCAGGAGGCGGCGTGCACCTCATAAATGGAGATGGGCTGGCGGCGGGCGTCGACGGAAGCCCAATGCGCCAGATGCGCCGCATCCTCCCAGTCCTGTTCGATCGGTCCTGCGGTTATGGAGGCGTTGTCGGGCCGCAGTTGTGAGCGGCGGGCAAAGGGATCGGCCTTGAGCGGCAGCAGCACACCCTCCGCGCCGACGATCTCGTATTTATAGGCCTGACCGGCCGTGACGCCCGGCAGGAAGATTTCCCAGATGCCCGTGTCGCCGCGCAGGCGCATCGGATGACGGCGGCCGTCCCACTGGTTGAAATCGCCGACGACCGAGACGCGCCGGGCGTTCGGCGCCCATACGGCGAAATGGAACCCGTCCACGCCTTCAAGGGAAATCGGATGCGCGCCCATCCGGTCGAACAGCCGCAGATGCGAGCCCTCGCGGATATAGTAATCGTCCATCGGGCCGAGCACCGGTCCGAAACTATAGGGATCGATCACGGTCCATTCGCCGCCGGCGTTGCGGGCGCGATAGCGGATCGGCTGCTGCTTGCGCACCGATACGGGGCCGGCGAAGACGCCTGCGGCGTCAAGCTGCGCAAGCGTGCCGATCTCCCGGCCGGAAAGGGTTTCCGCCACGACCGCCTCGGCGCCGGGAAGAAGGCAGCGCGCGACATACCCCCCCTCCGTCTCGTGCAGACCGAGCACGGAAAACGGATCGGGATGCCGGGCCTCCAGAATTGCGTCTATGTCCGTTCTCGCCAGATGCTCGGACGGCGGTTCCGTCGGGCTTGTCTTCGGCGATCCGGTCATCAGATCCTCCAGATTTCCGTGGCGTATTGACGGATGGTCCTGTCGGAGGAGAACCAGCCCATCCGGGCCGTGTTGTGGATCGTTTTCCGACGCCATTCGGCCTTGTTGTTCCACAGGGCGTCGATGTCCCGCTGTGCCCGGGCATAAGCGTCGAAATCGGCGGCGACCATGAACCAGTCGTGGTTGTAGATGCCGTCGATGAGGCCGGCGAAACGGTTCGGATCGTCGGGCGAGAAGACGCCGGAGGAGATCGCCGACAGGGCCTGCGAAAGTTCGCGCGAACCCTCGATGATGGCGCGCGGATTATGCCCCTCGGCGCGGATCCGTGCGACCTCTTCGGCGGTCAGGCCGAAAATCGCCATATTGTCCTCGCCCACCCAGTCGCGCATCTCGACATTCGCGCCGTCCAGCGTGCCGATGGTCAAGGCGCCGTTCAGCGCGAACTTCATGTTGCCGGTGCCGGAGGCCTCCATGCCGGCGGTCGAGATCTGTTCCGAGAGATCTGCGGCCGGCACCATGATCTCGGCAAGCGAAACGTTGTAATTCGGTATGAAGACGATTTTCAGCAGGCCGCGCACCGCCGGATCGTTGTTGATCACCCTGGCCACGTCGTTGGCGAGCTTGATGATCAGCTTGGCGTTGTGATAGCTCGGCGCCGCCTTGCCGGCGAAGAGTTTTACGCGAGGCACCCAGTCCTGCTCGGGATGCGAGCGGATCTGGTCGTAAAGCGCCACCGCCTCGATGATATTGAGCAGTTGCCGCTTGTATTCGTGAATGCGCTTGATCTGGATGTCGAAGATCGCGTCGGGGTCGATCCGGATACCCATGCGGCCGCTGACCAGATTGGAAAGACGTTCCTTGTTCTGCCGTTTGACGGCGGCGAAGCGGGCCTGGAAAGCCGCGTCGCCCGCAAAGGCGTCCAGCGCCTGCAAGGCCTCCAGATCGTCGGTGAAACCATCGCCGATGGAATCGCGGACGAGGTTGAAAAGTCCCGGGTTGCACTGCATCAGCCAGCGGCGCGGCGTGATGCCGTTGGTCTTGTTGTTGATGCGTTGCGGATAGAGCCTGTGCAGATCGGAGAAGACCGTTTCCTTCATCAGCTCCGTGTGCAGCGCCGAGACGCCGTTGACGGAATGGGAGCCGACGAAGGCGAGGTTGCCCATGCGCACGCGTCGCTCCCCGGTTTCCTCGATGAGCGAGATATTGCGGATCGCCTGGTCCTCGAATGTGTTCTCCTTGCGAGCTTCCAGCAGGATCTTCGCGTTGATCGCATAGACGATCTGCATGTGCCGCGGCAGCAGCCGCTCGAAGAGCGGCACGGGCCAGCTTTCCAGCGCCTCGGGCAGCAAGGTGTGATTGGTGTAGGAGAATGTCCGGCGCGACAGATCCCAGGCGGTGTCGAAGTCCAGCCCGTGCGCATCGGTCAGGAGCCGCACCAGTTCGGCGACGGACACGGCCGGATGCGTATCGTTCAGCTGGATGGCGACGGCGTCGGGCAGGGAGGAGAAGTCGGGATACTGTTGCAGATGCCGGCGCAGGATGTCCTGGAGCGACGCCGAAGAGAAGAAGAACTCCTGGCGCAGGCGTAATTCCTGTCCGGCGGGCGTCGCATCGGCGGGATAGAGCACGCGCGTCAGCGTTTCCGCCTTGTTGCTTTCGCGCAGCGCCCCGATGTGGTCTCCGGCGTTGAAGGCGTCGAGCAGGATCGGGTCGATCGGATTGGCGGCCCAAAGGCGCAGGGTGTTGACGCGCTCGGCGCGCCAGCCGACGACCGGCGTGTCATAGGCGGTGGCGATCACCCGTTCGGCCGGCTTCCAGACGAAGCGCTGCCGGTCGCCCTCCTGGGCGATGGTCTCGACGGCGCCGCCGAAGCCGATCTCATAGGAGCTTTCGCGCCGCTCGAATTCCCAGGGGTTGCCGTGGGCAAGCCAGGTTTCCGGCAATTCCACCTGCCAGCCGTCGGCCATCTGCTGGCGGAAGAGGCCGTGGACATAGCGGATGCCGTAGCCATAGGCCGGCACGTCGACGGTCGCCATGCTCTCGATGAAGCAGGCGGCGAGGCGGCCGAGGCCGCCATTGCCCAGTGCGGCATCCGGTTCGATCTCGGCGATCACGTCGAAATCCACGCCGAGCGAAGCGAGTGCCTCGCGCATATCGTCCATGATGCCGGTATTGGTCGTCGCGTCGCGCATCAGGCGGCCGATGAGGAATTCCAGCGAAAGGTAATAGACGCGCTTGGAGCCGCTTGCGTAGGTGCGGCGGGTGGAGTCCATCCACTTGTCGGTGATGCGGTCCCGCACCACCAGGATGGCCGCGGTCAGCCAGTCGTGCGGCTTGGCCACTTTCGGGTCCTTGCCGATGCGGTATTTGAGCCGTTCGAGGATTTCTGTGGCGAGTTGTTCGCGATCGGTTGAGCGCAGTGCCGGGGCCAGATCGTTGGTGGATGCCTGACGTGTCATTAGCGAACGTCGTCCCTCGTTTTTTTACTGGATCGCCTGCGCGAAACCCGGATTTAAATCAATTAATGCATCTATCCGGAGCGCTTGCAATATCCTTTCGACAAGCCGCCGGCCTGAGCGGGAGGGAGCGGAAGCGGTATCGGATACGGCAAGACCCGCCGGCGTCGCGTCGCGGCGGGTCTCGTCGGATACGCGGGAAGCGGTGGGCGGCCTGCGTGTCAGTGCGTGAGGCGGGAAACGACGGCCGACGTGCGTTCGCCGATCGTCTTGAAGGCGTCGATCAGATCGTCCATCTTCTCGGCGGAGAAATAGTTCTCCGGCGACGTCACACAGTCCTGAAGCAGCCGCTGGCCGCGGCTCGGCGCCATGAAGGCGACGCCGAATATTTCCATGCCGGCGGCTTTCGCGGTGGCGCAAACCTTTTTCGTCTTGGTGTCGTCGCTGGTGTCGTTATTGTCGCCGTCGGTCATCAGGACGATATATTTCGTCGGGACCTGGCCGTTCTTCTTCTTGTGCTCGTTGTTTTCCGTGTCGGCGGACAGCTTGTTATAAGCCTCGTTCATCGCGCCGGTGGAACTGGTGCCGCCGCCGGCCGACAGGTTGTTCACCTGCCGCAGGGGGTCGGTGGTCCCCCAGGTGAGCTGATAGGCGGTCGACATCGAGCTGTTGTAGGAGACCGTGCCGAGGCGTACGAACTGGGTGTTCGGGTCGGCGATGTTCAGTTGCGTGAACAGATTGGCCGATGCCAGCTTCAGGGCTTCGATCTTCTTGATATAGCAGGGGCTGATCGCCTTCTTGCCGATCTGGCGGCCGCTGGTGTCATATTGGATGCAACTGCTGGCGGACCGGTTTCTCTCGTTCGTGTTGGCGAGCATCGAGCCGGACTTGTCGAGCACCAGATACATGGAAAGGGCGTTTTTCGATTCCGTCGCGCTTTCGGCGGAACTCGTGGCGTTCAGCGTTGTCGATTCCTGCCCCAGCAACCGGGTGAAGGCATTGAACTGGACGGTCCGCTCCATGGAGATGCGGATCTGGAAGGACTTGCCGGTTCCCACCGTCGCGATCTCCTGGATATCGATGACCGGTTGGGTGGAATTCAGGTCGTTCTCATCCTTTTCCTTGCCGTCGGCGGCCGGCGCGATGCTGCCGCCCATCTGCGTCCTCAGGAAGCTCAGGGCCACCAGTTTCGCCTCGGCCGCGGTGAAGCCGTCGTTGGCCATGGCTGATGCGGCTGCAAGCGCTGCCGAATCGGTCGCGTCCTGCAGCTCCGCTTTCGTCATCACCATGTTGGAAAGATCGATCGCGACGCCGCCGGCGGCCAGCATGACCGGAAAGACGATGGCCGTCATCATCGCGAAATTGCCGCCACGGTCGCCAAGGAAACGGGCAGCCGGCTTGCGCCCCTGTGTCTTCGTCATGAGAGTTCACCCACCATCGAGATCGTTGCGGGTGACGCTAGCAGGGAAATGTTATCGGTCGGTTTGGATGCGTCGTATAATTTTCGTAAAATCCGACCGACCCCGCAATTCCGGGGTTCCGGCCTGTTCCCGAACGGGATTCCGGGAAACGGAACCGGGCGCGCGCGACCGTCGCGCCCGGCTCGTCTGCGCTCTTACTCCGGCAGGATGCGCACGGCGCCCTTGTCGGCGCTGGAAGCGAAGGCGGCATAAGCCTTGAGCGCGGTCGTCACATTGCGCTTGCGGGGGGCTGCGGGCTTCCAGCCGAGCTTGTCCTGCTCGGCGCGGCGGGCCGCCAGTTCCTCGTCGGAAACGGCAAGATTGATGGTGCGGTTCGGAATATCGATTTCGATCAGGTCGCCCTGACGGACGAGGCCGATCGCGCCGCCCTGGGCGGCTTCCGGCGAGGCATGGCCGATCGACAGGCCGGAGGTGCCGCCCGAAAAGCGCCCGTCGGTGATGAGCGCGCAGGCGGCCCCGAGACCCTTCGATTTCAGGTAGCTCGTCGGATAAAGCATTTCCTGCATGCCGGGGCCGCCCTTCGGGCCTTCGTAGCGGATGACGACGACGTCGCCGGCCTTCACCTCGTTGCCGAGGATGCCCTTCACGGCGGCGTCCTGGCTTTCGAAGACGACGGCGGGTCCGGAGAATTTCAGGATCGATTCATCGACGCCGGCCGTCTTCACGATGCAGCCGTCGAGCGCGATATTGCCGGACAGCACGGCAAGGCCGCCGTCCTTGGAGAAGGGATGCTCGACGGAGCGGATGATGCCGGTCTCGCCGTCGGTATCCAGCTCGTGCCAGCGGGATTCCTGGCTGAAGGCGACCTGGGTCGGGATACCGCCCGGCGCGGCCTTGAAGAAGGTGCGCACCGTCTCGCTGTGGGTGCGGGTGATGTCCCAGCGGTCGATGGCGTCGCCCAGCGTCTCGGCATGCACGGTCGGGCTGTCGCGGTGGATGAGGCCGCCGCGATCGAGTTCGCCGAGAATGCGCATGATGCCGCCGGCGCGATGGACGTCTTCCATATGCACGTCGGCCTTGGCCGGCGCGACCTTCGAGAGGCACGGCACCTTGCGTGACAGCCTGTCGATATCCTCCAGCGTGAAGTCGATGCCGCCTTCATGGGCGGCGGCCAGGATATGCAGCACCGTGTTCGTCGAGCCGCCCATGGCGATGTCGAGCGACATGGCGTTTTCGAAAGCCTGTTTGTTGGCTACCGAGCGCGGCAGGACGCTGTCGTCGTCCTGCTCGTAGTAGCGGCGGGCGATATCGACGATGAGATGGCCGGCCTCGACGAAGAGACGCTTGCGGTCGAGATGGGTGGCGAGCGTCGAACCGTTGCCCGGAAGCGACAGGCCGAGGGCTTCGGTCAGGCAGTTCATCGAGTTGGCGGTGAACATGCCGGAGCAGGAGCCGCAGGTCGGACAGGCGGAGCGTTCGATGGCCTGAACGTCCTCGTCGGACATCGTGTCGTCGGCGGCCGCGACCATGGCGTCGACGAGGTCGAGGGCCTGCGTCTTGCCGTTGAGAACGACTTTTCCGGCCTCCATCGGGCCGCCGGAGACGAAGACGGCCGGGATATTGAGACGCATTGCCGCGTTCAGCATGCCGGGGGTGATCTTGTCGCAGTTGGAGATGCAGACCATGGCGTCGGCGCAATGGGCATTGACCATATATTCGACGCTGTCGGCGATGATCTCGCGCGAGGGCAGCGAATAGAGCATGCCGTCATGGCCCATGGCGATGCCGTCGTCGACGGCGATCGTGTTGAATTCCTTGGCGACGCCGCCGGCTTTCTCGATCTCGCGCGCGACGAGCTGGCCGAGGTCCTTCAGATGGACATGGCCGGGCACGAACTGCGTGAAGGAATTGACCACCGCGATGATCGGCTTGCCGAAATCCGAGTCCTTCATGCCTGTCGCCCGCCAGAGGCCTCGGGCGCCGGCCATGTTGCGGCCGTGGGTGGTGGTTCGGGAGCGATATGCGGGCATCGTCGGGATTCCTTGAACGTCAACACGGCTCGCCGGATGGTGCCTGGCGGCGGATTGCGAGCCTTCCGGGAGGCTTCCCTAGCCCAAAAAGTCCGCCGCGTCACGAAGGAATGGCGGTTTTAGATGATTTCGGAGGTAATCTCCTTGACATCGCGAGGGCGTAAACATGACCGTTGTCGGCAGAATGCATTTATGAGAGGGCCATCCGATGACCGGACGGGTACAGGACAGGACGGCGGAAGGCTCCGGAAGCGGCGAGGCGGAGCCCGGCACCGGCCCGCTTTATCTGCGCGTGCGCGACCGGCTGGCGCAGGCGATCGCCGAGGGAAGGCTGCCCCGGGGAGCCTTGCTGCTGGAAGGGCCGGTCGCTCGCCTGTTCTCCTCCACCCGCACCCCGGTCCGTCAGGCTTTCGCGCTTCTGGAGGAGGCGCGGCTCATTCGCCGCTTCGACGGCCGCGGCTACGTCGTGGGGCAGGGACGCGGCGCGCCGAAACGGCTTTCGCTTACGCCCGGCATGCTCGGCTTCGACGATGACGGGCAGGGCCTGCGCAAGGCGCCGGGCTGGGAGGCGATCTATGAAAGCCTCGAACGGGAGATGGTTCACATATCCGTCTTCGGCCGTCATCGCGTCAACGAGGTGGAGCTTTCGCGCGACCGTGGCGTCGGCCGGCAGGTGGCGCGCGACGCGCTGACCCGGCTGGAGGGGCTCGGCATCGTCGAGAAGGACGAGCGGATGCGCTGGACGCTGGTGCCGCTCGACGAAAAGCGCATGCACGACCTGCACGACATCCGCATCGCGCTGGAGCCGATGGCGCTGGTCCGCGCGGCCCCGTTCCTTCCGCCTGCCGAGCGCAGGGCGATGACGGAGCGGCTGGAGCAGGCGCTGGCGGTCTATCCGGACCTTTCCATCGAGGTGATGGACGGTCTTGAAACGGATCTGCACATCACCTGCCTCGGCTATTGCCCGAACCCGGAACTGCTGATCGCGCTACGCCGCGCCCGCTTCATGCTGAACGTGAGCAAGCATGTGATCGGCGTCTCGCATCGCATGCCGGCCGACGAACCGTTCATCGCCGAGCATCTGGCGGTCTTCCGCGCGCTTGATGCGGGCGACAGCGCCCGGGCCGCCGCGACGCTGCGTCATCATATCGCCGTATCGCTACCCAAGGTCATCGGGCGTGTCGCGGAACTGCGGGCGGCGCACCGGCCGGACATGCCGGTCTATGCCACGCCCGTCGCGTGATGAGGAGGTCGCCATGACGGTCAGGTGATCGCGCCGACCTGCCAGGGCACGAACTCGTTGTCGCCGTAGTCGTAGCCTTCGCTTGCCGTCTTGCGGCCGGAGGCGGTCTCGATGACGAATTCGAAGATCCGGCGCCCCGCCTCCTCGATGGTTTCCGTCCCATCGATGATGGTGCCGCAGTTGATGTCCATGTCTTCCCGGATATGCTCGTACATCGGCGTGTTGGTGGCGATCTTGATGCACGGGGCCGGCTTGTAGCCGGACACCGAGCCGCGTCCGGTGGTGAAGGCGACGAGATTGCAGCCGCCGGCGATCTGGCCGGTCACCGCCGCGGGATCGTAGCCGGGCGTATCCATGAAGACGAAGCCGGTCTCCTTCACCTCCTCCGCATATTCGTAGACGGCGTTGAGCGGCATCGAGCCGCCCTTGGCGACGGCGCCGAGCGACTTTTCGAGGATGGTGGTCAGTCCGCCGGCCTTGTTGCCATGGGATGGATTGTTGTTCAGCTCGGCGTCGTTCCTTGCCGTATAATCGCGCCACCAGTCGATGCGCGACAGCAGCTTTTCCGCGACATCGGGCCGGACGGCGCGGCGGGTGAGCAGATGCTCCGCGCCGTAGATTTCCGGCGTTTCGGAAAGAACCGTCGTCGCCCCTTCCTTCACCAGCATGTCAGAGGCGACGCCGAGCGCCGGATTGGCCGAAATGCCGGAATAGCCGTCCGATCCGCCGCATTCGAGCGCCAGCCTAATGCCCGAAAGCGGCTGCGGTGTGCGCCGGATGCGTCCCACTTCCGGCAGCATTTCGTCGATCACCGCGCAGGCCGCCTCGATGGTCTTGCGGGTGCCGCCCTGGTTCTGGATCATCATGGTGCGGAAGGTCCTGCCTTCCTCCAGCCCCGCTTCCTCGACCAGCGGGCCGTATTGGAAGCTCTCGCAGCCGAGGCCGATCATCAGGATGCCGCCGAAATTCGGGTTGCGGGCATAGCCCTTGAAGGTGCGGGTCAGGATTTGCCCGGCTTCCGACTTCATGTTGATCGCGCAGCCGCCGCCGTAGGTCAGCGCCACCACGCCGTCGATATTGTCGTGGCCGTTCTCGCGGAACGTGCGGGCGTAATGCTCCGCCACATAGCGCGAGACGGTGGCGGAACAGTTCACGGTGGACAGGATGCCGATGAAGTTGCGGGTCCCGATGCGACCGTTGCCGCGGTCATAGCCGTCGAAAGTATGCCGCTCCGCCTCCGGCACCATCGCGGGCGGCGCGGCGTCGACGCAGAATTCGTGTTGCAGCGCCACTTCGAGAATGGCGAGATTGTGCAGATGGACATGCTCGCCGGGGTGGATCGCCCGCGTCGCATAGCCGATGATCTGGCCGTATTTCAGAACGGGCTCGCCCTCGGCGATGGGAGCGATCGCCACCTTGTGGCCGCGCGGAATGCGTTCGAAGGCGGCGACATTGCCGACAAGCGGGCGGCCGGCATCGACATTGGCGGGCACGACCCCGACATTGTCCCGGGCGTTCAGAACGAGGATGGCGGGGATCTCGGCGGACATGGCGTTTCCTGTGCGGGGTTTATCGCCGCATTAATGCACTTTGTCGGCAAAAGTCAATGTAGGGCCGGATCATGCGTAGGGGTCAGATGTGGCCTCCTATCCTTTGCGCGCCTTGGCGATCGCCGCCCGCAGGCCCTTTTCGTCCAGCACGCCGGGATAGAGCGTGGAGCCGATGACGAAGGACGGCGTTCCGGAGAAATTGAAGGCGAGCGCCTGATTGTAGTTGCGGTCGAGAAGGCCGGATATGCGATCGTTGTGCTTGTTGACCGCCGCGGCGATCTCCGTCATCGAGAGACCGGCGCCGGCAAGGCTGCTTTCGATCTCCTCATGCGTCAGCCGGCCCTTCGTCTTCATCAGCGCTTCCATGGCCGTTTCGTATTTGCCGATCTGCGCGGCGCCCAGAACCGCCTGCGCCGCGAAGATCGAGGTGTCGCCGAAGATCGGCCAGTCCTTGAGAACCAGCCGGACATTGCCATCGGCCTCTACCGCCTTGCGGATCGCCGGATGGGCTTTCTTGCAATAGGGGCATTGATAATCGAAGAATTCGACGACCGTGACGTCTCCTTTCGGATTGCCCAGCACGGGAGCGTCCTTATCGAAGAACACCTCCTTCTGCGTCAGTTGACCCTCGGCTCTGGCGGGCAGCCGGAGACCGGCGGTGGCGGCGAGCGTGAGCGCGGTTGTCAGCATGGTGCGGCGTGTCAGCATCAGGGTTCTCCTTGCGTCGTCCGCTCGGGGCGGCTTTCCTGCGGGTGTGGAAATCGGTCGATGGCTTGCGACAGCGCTTCCTTGGAAATCTCGCCGAGATGCGAGGTCGAAAGCGAGCCGTCGGGATTGATGAAAAGGGTCGCCGGCAGGCCGGGGGCGGCATAGTGGCGGGAAAGGTCGGCGAAGGGATCGCGCAGGACGGTCGGGATTTCCAGCCCGGACTGGCGAAGATAGGCGTCGATCGCCTCCAGGCTTTCCCCCTGATTGGCGAAAAGGAAGTCGACCTGCGGGTTTTCCTGCGCGAGTTCCACCATCATCGGCATTTCACGGCGGCAGGGCGGGCACCAGCTCGCCCAGAGATTGAGGACGGCGGGACGGCCGTTCCTGTCGGCGATGGCGACGGTCCGTTCGCTTCCCATCGTGGCGAAGGATTGCGCGGGCGCCGGTGGCGCGGCGCCGCCGCCCGTCAGCGTGGCTGTCGCCGTCCAGGCGAAAAGGCCGGCCGCCAGCGATGCCGCCGACCAGGGCAGGACCACGGGCGAGCGACGGAAAATCCAGAGGCTCGCCGCGACCACGCCGATCGCGCCGCCGATCGGGGAGAACCCGCCCTGCCAGAAGGCGATGATCCGTGCGGGAGCGTCGGCGAAACTGTCGATATGCCGAAGGACATGCACCGCCCGGGCCATCGCGATACCGGCGAGCAGGGCCGTCATCGACCAGGAACCGAGGCGACGGTCCACGCGCGCCGACAGGACGGATGCGGCGATCATGAACACGAGGATGCCGACGATCGCGGCGAAACGGTCGGATGCGAATGCAAAAGGCCCGATGGCGACGGCGTTCATCACGAGCCAGCCATCGCGGCTTTCGCGGCCCCGGAAAGGGTCGCGGCGCGGATGTCTCCGACCAGGCGCGTGCCGGCCGGCTCCTGCCTGCGCCCGTCGAGAAACAGCACGGTCGGCGGTCCCATCACGGCGAGGCGTTCGATCAGCTGCCGTTTGCCGGCGTCGATGGCGGTCAGGTCGATCTTCGCAAGCCGCATGCCCTGAAGCGTCGTCGTCACGTCAGGATCGGTGAAGACCGATCGCTCGATGGTCCGGCAGGTGACGCACCAGTCGGCGGTCACGTAGAGCATGGTCGTCTCGTCGGGTTCTGCGGCGCTAAGGTAGTCGGCAAGGGCGTCCATCGACTGTATATCCGGAAAATCCGCCTTGTCGATCGCCGCCGCACCGGATGAAGCCGTCATCGTGCCGCGCAGCGGCGAAAGGGGCTCCAGCGGGTCGGTTGCACCGAGGCTGAAGCCGATCATCAGCAGGACGCCCCACACAAGCGACACGAATGCGGCTGACCGGGTGAGGAAGGCAGCCCGGCCCGGTGTTTCCCGGCGCTCGAAAACGCCGGCGAAAATGCCGAAGCCGATGGCGAGCAGCGCCCAGAAAAGCACCGCGTAGCGCTCCGGAAGCAGCGGCGCGGCAAGCCAGAGCGCGGTGGCGAGGAAAAGGAACCCGAAGACCTGGCGCACCTTCTCCATCCACGCGCCGGCGCGTGGCAGCGCCGTTGCGCCGAGGCTTGCCATGACGATGAGCGGAATGCCCTTGCCGAGGCCGAGAGCAAAGAGCGTCATCGCCCCGACCGCCACGTCGCCCGTGCGGGCGATATAGAGCAGCGCGCCGGCAAGGGGCGCCGTCACGCAGGGTCCGATGATGAGGGCGGAGGAAAAGCCGAGCAGCAAAGCGCCGCCGAGAGACCCGCCCCGGCGTGAGGCCGGTGCGAGGATACGGCCGGCCGCTGCCGGCAGGCGGATCTCGAACAGGCCGAAATTCGACAATGCGAGCAGGACGAAAAGACCGGCCATGACGGCCAGGGTCCATTGCGATTGCAGGACGAGTTGCAGGTTCTGCCCGGTCCAGGCGGCGGCCACGCCGAAAAGTCCGAACGCCGTGGCGAGCGCCAGCACATAGGCCGCGGCAAGCATGAAGCCGCGCCGTGCGGTCAGGCTTTCGCCCTCCCTCGCCAGCATGGCCGCGACCACCGGATACATCGGGAAGACGCAAGGGGTGAAGGCGAGAAGCAGGCCGAAGCCGAGAAAGCCGGCAAGCGTCAGCAGCAGGCCGCCATTTGCAAGCAGCCTGTCGACTTCCGTCTGTACGTCTTCAATGGACAGAGCCGGCGCGCTTTCCGCAGCCGCCATCGTCCAGCCGCCGGCAACGTCTGCGGCTGCCTGTGCGGGACCCTGTGGTTGCGGCATCTGGAAACCGGAGCCCGCCTCGTCGTCGATGAGCGTGAGCGCGGCCGTGTCGAGATGTCTGGTGACCGGCGGATAGCACAGGCCGCCGTCCTGACAACCCTGATAGGTCAGTTCCACGACCGGCGGGGCGTTTTCGATGGAGGCGGAAGCGGAGGCATAATAAACCTCGGTCTGACCGAATCCGGGATCGTCCTTCATCGTTCCGGCCGGGGTTTCAAGCGGCAGGGAGGCACCATCCGGGCTTCTGGCGGAAAGATAATCGCGATAGAGATAATAGCCGGGCGCGATCCGCCACCGCACGACGACGCGGTCTTGCGCATCGCGCTGAAGGGACGGCATGAAGGCCTCCTCCATCGGCAGCGGCCTTTCCATCGCGTGGAGCGGCAGGACCGCCGTCATGAGAAAGGCGAAAAGCATCGCCAGGAGGTGGGTCCACCGCATGCCGGGTTTCCTTGTTTCCTGTTTCATGGCGCGGAAATCGGGCCTGCACCTTAAGGCAGCCTTAAGGCGTCCGGCCCATTGGAACCGGGACAAGCACTTACGGAGACGCCATCATGCGAATTCTGGTGGTCGAGGATGACGACATTCTGCGCGACGGCCTGAAGGTCGGGCTCGGCCTTGCGGGTTTCTCGATCGATACGGTTTCCACGGTCGCCGATGCATCGGAGGCGCTCGCTGTCGACCGGTTCGACGCCGTCGTTCTCGACCGGATGCTGCCGGATGGTTCGGGGCTCGATGTCCTGAAGACCATGCGGCGTGCGGAAAACCGCACGCCCGTCCTTCTGCTGACGGCCAAGGACGATGTGTCCGACCGGATCGACGGGCTGGATGCCGGCGCGGACGATTACCTCGGAAAGCCGTTCGACCTAGACGAAGTCGCAGCCCGGCTGCGCGCCATCACGCGCCGCGCGGCGGGACGCGCCAGCGCGCAGTTGCGTTTCGGCGACGTCAGTCTCGATCCGGCCAGCATGACCGTCGAGAAGCAGGGCTGCACGATCGGCCTGTCGCGGCGCGAGTTCTCCATCTTGCAGGCCCTGATGGAAAATCCCTCCGCCATCCATTCCAAGCAAGCCCTGGAGCAGCGCCTCTACGGCTGGCAGGAAGATGTCGAAAGCAATACGATCGAGGTCCATGTGCACAAGCTTCGCGCCAAACTCGGCGCGGGTGCGATAGAAACGGTCCGGGGCGTGGGCTACCGTCTGGGGAGGCCGTGATGCGCTCGATGCGGCTGCGTCTCTTCCTGATCCTTCTCGCCACCACCGGCGCGGTGTGGCTGTTTGCGGTTTCCTGGACCTATCTGAGAACCCAGCATCAGGTGGAGCGCGTTCTCGATGCGCGCCTTACCGAGGCCGCGCGCATGGTCAGTTCGCTGATCGGCGATCATCACATCGACGTGGCCGCAGCGGTCGACGCCTCCAGAACCAGCGATGCGGCGGCGGCGTTCACCGTGCCCGAGGGCGATTACAACCGGCATCTTTCCTGCCAGATATGGTCGTTGCAGGGGCAGCTTGTCAGCCGTTCGGAAAGCGCGCCCGCCACGTTGCTCGCCGGGCATCAGGAGGGGTTTTCCAATACCGAGGTCGATGGCGAGCGCTGGCGCGTCTATGCCGTCGTCAATCCGGCGCTCGGCGTGCGGGTGCTGGTCGGCGATAGCCTGGAGATGCGCGAGCGGCTGATCGGCGACGTGATCAAGGGTCAGTTGCTGCCCGCCATTGCGATATTGCCGCTTCTCGCGGCATTTATCTGGCTCAGCGTCGGCAGGGGGCTGGCGCCGCTCGATGTGCTTGCCGTCACGCTTTCGCGCCGCTCGGCCGATGAGCTTCATTCTGTCGAGGACGAGCGCGCGCCGCGTGAAGTGCGGCCGCTGCTCGCCTCTCTCAATTCGCTTTTCCGGCGTGTGCGCGAGGCAAGGGACCGGGAAAAGACCTTCGTCGCCTATGCCGCGCATGAACTGAAGACCCCGCTTGCCGGCCTCAAGGCGCAGGCTCAGATCGCCTTGCGGAGCGACAGCGACGCGGTGCGGGACCGGGCGCTGTCCCAGATATCGACCAGTGTCGACAGGACGGGACGATTGGTCCGCCAGCTCATAGACATGGCGACCGTCGACTCTGTCGAGACGGTGCGTGCCGCCGAACCTGTCGACTTGCGCGAAATGGTGGCCGAAATTACGGGTGAACTGGAAGCGGCACGCCAGTCACGGGAAATCGAGATCCTGGCGCGAATTCCCGACACGCTGACGAATTGCGCCTTCGACAGGAACCTGATGCGTCTCGCGTTGCGCAATATCCTGGAGAACGCCGTTCAATATGCCCCGCGGAATTCGCAGGTCGAACTTTCCGCCGCCGAACGGGCCGGCGTCCTGTCGATCGATATCACCGATCGCGGGGCCGGCTTCGACGGTGCGGAGGAGACAAGGATACTCGAGCGGTTCTACCGGGGGAGCACGGCGGGCGGTCAGGGAAGCGGTCTTGGCCTTTCCATCGTTCGAATGGCTCTCGCCCGGCTCGGCGGCGAACTCGCGTTCCGGAAAAAGGACGATGGTTTCTGTGTTTCCCTCGCCCTTCCGGTCGCCGTGCGATAGTGCGCTGTCCGTCTGTGCGCCTTACTTGCGATCAGGGGATGCGATAAGGAGTGTCCTCGCCCGTCCTTGACGAGATAAAGGGCGCGCCCAGCGGGTGCGAAGGGAAGAACGAGGTCTCCGGCAGATCAGGAGTGGTCTTCGGTCTTTCGCGCGATGTCGAGCGGCTGCACGATCATTCTGCCTGCGGCCTCCCCGATATGGGCCTCGATGTTGTAGACGTCGCGCAGGGTGCTTTCTGTCAGAACGGTTGCCGGCGCGCCCTCGGCGAAGGCGCGGCCATCGCGAAGCAGCAGGAGACGATCGCACCAGCGGGCGGCAAGGGTGAGGTCGTGCATCGAGGCGATGACGATCCGGCCTTCCCCGGCCAGTTCCCGGAACAGGCGCATGAGTGCGATCTGGTGCTGCGGATCGAGGCCGGCGAGCGGCTCGTCGGCGAGAAGCACGGGCGTCTCCTGTGCGAGCGCCCGGGCGATGAGCACGCGCGCCCGCTCTCCGCCGGAAAGCCCGGTGACGGCGCGGGTGCGATGGGGCAGGAGATCCATCCGGGCGAGAACCGCTTCCACGGCGGCGTGATCTGCGCCGGTCATCATCGGGAAACGGCCCTGATGCGGCAGGCGGCCGAGCGCCACCACCGCCTCGACGCTCATCGACCAGGCGGTTTCCCGCTCCTGCGGCAGATAGGAAAGGTAGCGCGCGCGCTCGAAGGGACGGAGCGCGGTGAGATCGACAGTGTCGAGATGAATGGCGCCCTCTGCCGGAATGAGGCCGAGGCAGGCCCGCAGGAGCGTCGATTTTCCCGCGCCGTTCGGCCCGGCGAGGCCTAGAAACGTGCCGCTTCCCACCGCAAGCGAAACGTTTTTCAGCACCGGCCTGCCGGAAAGGCGCGCCGATATGCCGTCGATCGAGAGGCGGCTCATAGCGCTGTCCTCCTGTACGACCAGACAAGCCACAGGAAGAACGGCGCGCCGACGATGGCGGTCACGACGCCCAGCTTCAGGTCCCGCTCAGGCGCGACGACGCGAACCAGAATATCGGCGGCCAGCAGAAGCGATGCGCCGCCGAGCGCGCTGGCCGGAAGGAGTCTCGAAGGTTGGGCGCCCACGAAGGGCCGCAGCACATGCGGCACGACGAGGCCGATGAAGCCGATCGCGCCGGTGACGGCGGTGGCCGCGCCCACGGACAGGGCCGTGCCGAGAATGACGAGACGCTGCGCGTGGCGCATGTCGATGCCCATGCTGGCGGCGGCGTCCGGTCCGAGCGAAAGCGCGTCGAGCGCGCGGCCGAGCCGGAACAGCATGAACCAGCCGATGAGCGTGAAGGGCAATATCAGCCAGACATGGGTCATCGAGCGATCGGTCAGCGAGCCGAGCATCCAGAACACGATTTCCGTCGCGGCGAAGGGATTGGGAGACAGGTTCAGCACCAGCGATGTCATCGCCGCGGCGAAGCTGGAGATGGCGACCCCGGTCAGGATGACCGCCAGCGGCCGTCCGTCGGGACCGGCCATCGCCCGCAGGACGATGACGGCGAGCATCGCGCCGACGAGGGCGAGCAGCGGCAGGGCAAGAGCGAAGAGGGCGGAAAGCCCGGTGTAGATGGCGATGACCGCGCCGAGCGAGGCCGATGCGCTGATGCCGATCAGCCCCGGTTCGGCCAGCGGATTGCGCAGGAATCCCTGGAGCGCGCCTCCCGAAAGGCCGAGCGTTGCGCCCACGACAAGGCCGAGGAGTGCGCGGGGCAGCCGGATTTCCTGCATCACCAGCACCTGCAATTCCTTCCCGCCGCCCAGAAGCGCCCGCAGGCTTTCGCCGGTCCCCATGCCGGCCGGCCCGATGACGAGCGAAAAATGGAACAGCAGAAGGGTTACGCAGCAAAGCAGGACGACTGTCGCGCGGAAGCGGGAGGCGGTCATTGCAGCGTCGTCCCGTCGGCCGGATGCGTCCTGTCCTGCAACGCCCTGTTCTGCAACACCCGCGCAGCCTCGACGGTGAACGGCCCGCCGCAGACCGTCAGCCGGTCTTCGAGCGGCGCCGCCGCGACTTTGGAAAGCAGCGCCCGATAGGCGGGATGGTCGAAATTCTGCCCGGCAAGTGCGGGCTTTTCCTGGCGCGGCCGTACCCCGGCAAGGAGCTCGGGGCGGGAAAGGATCAGCAGTTCCAGCGGCAGGCGCGCCGTTCCCGCAAGCCCAAGCCCATCGGCGATGTTCACGAGGCCGGCAAGGTCCACCACCTCGGAGACCAGCGTACCCGCACCCGAGGTATAGCTGTTGGCGAAATAGAGCGCGGTTCGCAAGGGGAGGGGCTTTTGCCCTTTGAGCGCGGCGATCTCCCCGTCCATGGCGGCGACCAGTTCGCTTGCCCGTTGCGGGTTTGCGAGCACGTCGCCCATTCGCCGTATATTGGCGCGAACGTCGTTAAAGGATGTTTCCGGCTGGAATTCTTCCACCCGGAAACCGAGCCGGCGCAGGAGCGAGACCGTGGTTCGCGTCGTATAGGCGCCGGTCAGGATCAGGTCCGGCTTCATCAGGAAGATCTCTTCGGCCAATGCGTGATTGGGCACATAGGCCGCCGCTTCGCGCACCATTGCGGAGGATTCGGGATCGCTGGCGAGATAGGAGACCGAATGGAGCTGGCCCGGTCTGGCCACCAGCATGGCCAGCTGATCGGTGCAGACGTTCATCGACACCACGCGGCGGGGGGTGACGTCGGCCGGGCGCGCTGTCGCCGGCCACAGGAAGAGGCCGGCGAGGATCGCCACATACCAACGTCTACCGATCATCAGAAGGTCGCTTTCACGCCGGCGAAGGCCGCAAGGCCCGGTGCATTATAGCCATAGACCTCCTGATAGTCGCGATCGAACAGATTGTCGATCCGACCGAAGATCTCGACGGTTTCGTTGAGCTTGTAGCTACCGCCGATATTGACCACCGTATAGCCCGCAAGCGGCACGCGCGGCGGCAGCAGCGTCGCGAAGACCGCGTCTTCCATCTTGCCGTTGAAGATCGCCTCGGCGAAGACGCGCGCCCGGCCCTCGTCGAAGACATAGGCGGCGTTGACCGACCCGGCGTGCCGGGGGCGGCGAACCTCCGCCTGACGCGGCCCGCCGGCCGTGCTTTGCTCGCTCGCATCGGTATAGGTATAGGCGGCGGTGGCGGTGAAGCCGTTGAAGAAATCGACCGTCGCCGCCACCTCGACACCCTGCCGCTTGCTGGTTCCATCGAGATTGACGGCCGTGGTGTTGAAATTCGCGTCGGAGACCGTGGCGATCTCGCTCTTCAGGTTCTGATTGAAATAGGTGACGTCGACGATAAGCTCGCCGTCGAAGAAGCGCTGCTCCACGCCGATATCCCAGCCACGGCTTTCCTCCGGCCGCAGGTTCGGATTGCCGATGAAGGCGCCGGGGAAGTAGCCGAACTGCTCGTAGAAGGTCGGATTGGTGACGGCCGTGCCGATAGAGGCATGAAGCCGTGTGTGCGCGCCCGGTATCTGCCAGGCGCCGCTGACGGTCCAGGTCGCGGCATTGGCGAAGGCGTCGTTCCAGTCCTGCCGCAGGCCGCCGTTCAGGTAGAACTGGTCGAGGAATTCGCCGCGATATTCGCCAACCAGCGAATGCGCCCGGCGGCTGAAGGTTTCGTTCAGGTGCGAGGGCGAGAATGTCTCGCGCTGCCATTCGTAGCCGGCGGTCAGTTGATGCACCTGGTTTTCGAGATCGTCGAAGCGATAGGATGCCTGATAGGTCGCGTTGTAGCGATTGCCGTCGTCCCAGGAATCGCCGAACAGGCCGGAATGGTTAAACCGGTGGATGTCGTTGGCGGAGATCCGGGCCTTCTGGGTTAGCGCGCCGTCGAGAGCGGTATTCGTCAGGCCCAACGAGCCGAACAGTTCGCGCGTCTTGATATAGTCGGCCGCATCGAAGGCCATGGCGGTGTCGAAGTCCTGCGGGTCCGTGTCGCCACGGCGGTTCACATAGCGCAGCGTGCCGTCGATCGTCGTGTCAGGCGAAATGTCGACGGTGAACTTGCCGTTCAGCGTCGCGTTGCGGTCGCCATCGTCTTCCCTGCCGATATTGGCGATGTTGAAGCCGCTGGAGCGCCGGAAGGTGCCGGATAGCGCATAATCGTAAGTCTCGCCGCCGCCCCGGGTGGACAATGCGCCCAGCCATGTGCCGTCGGTGCCGGTTTCCGTCCGGGCGGTGGAGGTGGCGCTGTCGCGCTCGCCCCGTTTCGTGACGATGTTGATGACGCCGGCCATGGCGTTGGCGCCCCAGAAGGTGCTTTGCGGGCCGCGCAGGATCTCGATGCGCTCGATATCGTCGGCGATCAGGCTGGAGAAGTCGAATTCGCCGGTGCCGTTGTCGTTGACCTCGACGCCGTCGATCACCACGAGCACATGATTGCCCTCCGCGCCGCGGACGCGCACCTGGCTTAGCCCGCCATAGGATCCCATGCGCGATACGGCAAAGCCGGGAACGAGCCGAAGCGCGTCCGCCACGTAGCGGATATGGTTCTTCTCGATCTGTTCCCCGGTGATGACGGTGACGGCGCGGCCGGATTTCCTGAGATCGACGGAGGTGAGCCCGTCGGTGATCACGATGGCGTCGAGATCTGTCGGTTCGGCGGCCGCCGGCCGGTCCTGCGCCAGCGCGGGCGAACAGATTGCGATGGTGAGCAGCGATGCGCCTGCCAGATGGATTCTCATGTTTCTCCCCCGAACGGCAGGACGATCCTGCTCGCTTTCCACCGCGGGCGAAGGAGGTTTCGGGGAAAATCGCGGGTTCCCATCGACCGTCCGCCGGTGCGGTGACATTTTGCACAATGTCACCGCTACGGACGGCCGCGCCCGGATACGCCCCGTATCCTGGCAAGGGTGACCGGCACAGGCAGGTCTCCTGGCTTCCGCGTCATCGCTCTCCTCGCCTTCCCGCGCGGGCGCAGTGGCTTTCTGAGGCAGGCTCGGCGGTTACAGTTGCGGGGGCAGCCACGGTATCGATCCCCGATGGGTGATCTTCACCGTGTTCCCTTTTCATCCGTCGCTTTGACGGAACCTGTTCCGTGGACAAATCCTAAGGGCCGATTGGAGAGCGGGTCAAGCGACCGGAGCCGGAGCCCACAACAAATGCCTCGACAGCGGGCGGCGCGCCGCGTAGGCGGTGACGCGGCGGCCTTGGCGCACGCCGGCGAGAAAGGGCAGGATGATCGAATGACCGCGTTTTCCGTCCATTGCAGGCGTCCGTTCCTGGTGGCTGCGTTCGCCGCGCCGCAAACCATGCTGAGCTGGTCGCTGACGCGGCCGGGTTTTACGCGGTCGAAGGCCGTTGCCTGGCTGGAGGTACGGGACGCGGACCTGCCGCTCGGCGTCGATCCCCTCGACCTGCTGGAGACGCGCATGGCCGCCGCCGGCCACGGCGAAGCCGTTCATCTCATGACGTCACGCGATGTGACGCGCTTCGAAACGGCCCGGTCGGCCGCCGGCGGCGTGGAGGCGTCGTGCCTTGCGACGGTCGGGCTCTCGAATGCCGGGCGGATCGGGGAACCGTTCACGCGAGGCGGCCGGACGGGAACGATCAACCTTCTCGCGCATGTCGACCGGCCGCTTTGCGAGGCCGCGATGATCGAGGCGCTGTCGATCGCGACGGAGGCCCGCACCGCGGCGGTCATGGAGCTTGGCCTTTTGCGCAACGGTCTTCCCGTCACTGGAACCGGCACCGATTGCGTGGTGGTCGCCGCCCCGGAAGGGGCTGGCCAGGAACGTTTCGCCGGGCTGCACACCGACATAGGCCTTGCGCTCGGCCGATCCGTCTACGATGCCGTCAGGGCGGGGGGCCTGGCCTGGATCGCCGAGCACGGCCGTCCGGCAGCCGGAGAGATGACCGGTTTTTCCACCGTCCGCGCAGACAGTTCCCGCCGGGGCGAGCCACCGCGATCAACGGACCTCCCGTCAGCCGAATGAGGCGACAGGCGTGCCGAAGACGGATTCGTCCGGTATGACACCGAGGCCGGGACCACGCGGAAGCTCGATATGGCCGCCCTCGATCGCCACGCCGTTTTCCGGATCGTAGTGACCTTCGATATAGGGTTGGGCCAGCCAGACCCCCTCGTTGAGGCGAGGCTGGATGGTCGCGCCGATATGGGTGCAGGCGGCCGCGATGACGTCGCCGCCCCAGGCGTCGTCGCAGGTGTGCGGCATGGAGCGGGCCTCGCAGATGTCGCGGAAGGCGGCCATCTGCTGGAGGCCGCCGATGCGGGTCACTTTCATGCCGAAGCCGTCGCATAATCCTTCTCCGACGGCGCGAAGCACCGTCGAGAGATCGACGCCGCTTTCATCGAGATAGACGCCATGATGCAACTGGCGGCGGATCGCTTTGATTTCCTCCAGCGTGTTGCACGGCTGTTCGAGGATGAAGGGGATATCGAGACATTCGCGGCTGAGGCGCAGGGTGTCGCGCGTCGTCAGCGAACGGTTGCCGTCGACCGCAAGCCGCATCCTGCCGCCGATCCGCTCCCAGACCTTGCGGACGACGGCGATATCGATTTCGACCGGCCGGTTGCCGACCTTGACCTGCATGCGCGGATAGCCCTCTGCGGCCCGCTCCGCCGCGATCCGGGCGATCTCGTCCGGTTCGCCGACCCCGGAAGCGTAATAGGAGGGGACGCGTTCGGTGACGACGCCACCGAGCAGATCGGCCACCCGCGCGCCATAGTGCTTGCCCATGATGTCGTATGCGGCGATGTCGATGGCGGCCTTGGCATAGGGGTGACCGTTCAGGAGGCCGTCCATGGTGCGGCGCAACACGACCGGCTGTAGCGGATTTGCGCCGATCAGGCCGGCGGCCATTTCCTCCAGGGCGGCGCGCGCGCCGCCGGCATGCTGCGGCTGATAGGTCGGGCCGACCGGGCAGGTCTCGCCCCAGCCGAAAAGCCCGTTATCCGCGACGATCTTGATCAGCGTGCTGTCGAGCGAGGACACCGTGCTGCTGGCGATCCTGTAGGGGCCATCCACGACCGGCAGGATATGCGAATAAATGTGGATTTCCTTGATTTTCATGGCGATCTCAAAAAAGCGGCCATCCCATGGAAGGCGCGAGGGCGGAAAGGCTCAATGCTCGGTGTTCAGCTCGTCGACAGCGGGAATCTCGCGCTTGCGCTTCGCCATGTAGTCCCGCAGGGCCTCGTCGATACCCTCGTCGAGTTTCGGTTCCTGATAATCGTCGAGGAGCTTGCGGGCATATTGCAGGGCCCGGGCCGTGATTTCCTGCGAGCCGTCGACCTGCCATTGCTCGATGGAATTGTTGTCGAACAGCTTCGGCATGAAGAAAGCGCGTTCGAAATTCGCCTGCGTATGCGGGTGGCCGAGATAGTGGCCGCCGGGTCCGACGTCGCGCACGGCGGCAAGCGCCTCGTCGAAATCGTCCCAGCGCACGCCTTCGGCCATCCGGTAGCCCATGGCGCACATTTCGGCATCGACGACGAATTTCGCCACGGAGCAATGCATGCCCGCCTCGTTCCATCCTGCCGAATGCCAGATATAGTTGGCTCCCGCATGCAGCACGGCGTTCATCGTCATGGCGCTCTCGTAGCCGGCCTGCGCGTCGAAGGTCTTGGCGCCGCCGAGCAGGTTGGAGGTGCGCCACGGAACGCCGTAATGGCGCGCCATCTGGCCGATCATGAAGTTCATCAGGCTGATCTCGGGCGTTCCGGCCATCGGCGCGCCCGACCTCATGGAAACGGTGGAGAGATAATGGCCGTAGATGGCCGGGCAGCCCTTGCGGATGACCTGGGTATAGGCGAGCGCCGAAAGCGCCTCGGCATTGAGCTGGGCGACGGCGGGGGCCACCGAGGCGGGCGTATTGGCGCCGCCGAGCACGAAGGGCGAGCAGAGCACCGGCTGATTGCGCTTGCAGAAGGCGCGCATGGCCGAAAGCATCGTCTCGTCCCAGACCAGCGGCGAGTTGCCGTTGCAATTGCCGGTGACGACGGGCGTCGTTTCCATCGTCTCCGCGCCGAACAGGATTTCGCACATGTCCATGACGTCCTCGGCGTTCTTGCCGGAGGTGGTCATGCCCATGAAGGTCTTGTCGGAATATTTCATCGAGGAATAGGTGATCGCCAGATGCCGGTGGCTGACCACCATGTCCATCGGCTCGACGATGTGATGGGCCGATGAATGCAGCGCCGGCGACATATGCGCCAGCTTGTGGAACATGTTGAGGTCGGCAATCGTCGGCCAGCGGCGCACGTCGTCGAGGTCACGGATGAAGGGCGCGCCCGTCATCGGCACGAAGATCGAGTGCTTGCCGCCTAAGGGCAAGCTTCGCTGCGGATTGCGGGCAAGGTAGGTCCAGCCGGCGGGGATCGTCGAGATCAACTCGCGCACGAGGTTCCGGTCGAGATGCACGCGCTCGCCGCGAACGTCCGCGCCCGCCCTTTTCCAGTCCTCCAGCGCGATGGGATCACGAAAGACGACGCCGACCTCTTCCAGGATCGACATGGATGCATCGTCGATCCGCGCGACATGCTCGGCGTCCATCAGTTCCGTCACCGGCAGGCCGCGGTGAAGGGCCGGCAGCATCGCGAGGTCGGGGGCCGAGCGGAGGCTTCGCCGCGCATCGCGCCCGCCGTGCCGGCTTTGTCGGACTGCCACTTCGTTCATGGGATCTCCTCCTCGTCATTCTTTTGCCAATGTGGGCTGCCGGTGGGAAACCGGCAGCCGGAATTCCGAACTGATCCCGCCGGAAAGCGACCCGTCCGCGGCCGCGCTATTCCCGGCGCGCGCGCCATTCGCGCCACTTCAGGTAGGCGGTCGCGCCAATCTCGGCAAAAGGCGGCGACGGCAGTCTCGCGGGCTCGTCTTCCGCAAGGAAATGGGCTGAAATTTCGGAAAGATTCCCGGTCAGAAGATCGGCGGCCCCGATGCCTGTCAGCGTGCTGCGCACGGTGCCGAGCCCGTTGTCGCAACAGGCCGAAAACAGGCCCGGCTCGAGTTCGCGCATCACGGCGACGCCATTGCGGCTGAGGCAGAGATGCCCGACCCAGCTGTATTCCGTCGGTGTGTCGGCGATCGACGGGAACCGGTCGGCAAATTTTTTGCGATGGATGCGCGCCATGCTCGCGACGGTGGCTTCGGACGGGTTCATTTCGGGCAGGTAGCTGGCGCAGCTTCGCGTGATGATCCGGTTGCCGCCCTGGGCGGCGTCGATACGGCGCATGGTCGTGCCCATCGGGTCCGAGGGCGTGATGCCCCAGCGGGGCCGGCCGCCGAGCTTCGCCAGCGCGTTCCGGTCGAGATCCACCGTCATCGAGGCGTAGAGGAAGATATGCATCAGCCTGCCGCGCTTGAAGCCGAAGCTTTCGAGGTGTCCGTTGTTCGCCAGGATCACTTTGGCGGCCGTGACGTGACCGTGCTGCGTCGTCAGCCGCCAGTCCCGGCCCGCGCCGGCGATCTGCGTCACGGCCGTGTTTTCGAAGATATGAACGCCCGCCCGGCGCAGGCCCGCGCCGACGCCACGGATATAACCGGCGGGCTGGAGCATGACCGCCCCCGGCGTATAGAGGCCGGAACGATAGTACCGGCTGCCCGTCACCTCGAGCATCGCCCTTTCGTCCAGCATTTCGTTGGCTTCGCCAAGTTGCTCGAGATGGATCGCATAGCTGCGGTTGAGGGCGTGCGCGGCCGCGCTTGCTGCGCCGTTGATCTTGCCGGCCGGATCGAACCAGGCCGGATCGATGCCGTATTCCTCGACGGCCGCCCGGGCGAAGGCGATGGCCTGCCGGTTGAGCGCGATGGTCTTGCGGTCCGCGGCCAGTCCCTTGCCGGCATAGTCTTCCGACGACAGATCGTGCGGAAGATCGATCATGAAGCCGGAATTCCGCCCGGATGCGCCTTCGGCCAGCCGGCCAGCTTCAAGAACGGCGACGCGGATGGCGGGGTCGATTTCATGCAGGCGTCGGGCAGCGGAAAGGCCGGCAAATCCGCCGCCGACGATGGCGACGTCGACGGTGATGTTCTCCTCCAGCCGGACGGGCGGGGGTTGATCGGGAAGAATTGCGCTCCAGGCTGCCGGTCCGCGATGGACCGGCAGCCTTTCAGCCTTGATATTGATCAAGACACGGCCTCGTCCACGTCGTCGGTGAGGTCGATCCAGATCGTCTTGATCCGCGTATATTGGTCGTGGGCGTGGATACCGTTGTCGCGCCCGCCGAAGCCGGAAGACTTGTAACCGCCGAAGGGGGTGGCGATGTCGCCCTCGCCGAAGCAGTTGACGGTGACCGTGCCGGCGCGGATGGCGCGCGCGCCGCGGATCGCCCGCTTTGCGTTGGCCGTATAGATCGAGGCGGCAAGACCGTATTCGGTGTCGTTGGCGAGCGCGATCGCTTCCTCGTAGCTGTCGACGGTGAGCACCGTCAGGATCGGCCCGAAGATCTCCTCCCGCACGGCCCTGGCTTCGCGGTCGGCGACGTCGATGATGGTCGGCTCCACGAAGCCGTCCCCGGCCTTGCCGCCGAGGACCACCTTCTGGCCCTTCTCGAGATAGGACGCGACCTTGTCGAAATGCGCCTTCGAGACGAGCGCGCCGACGCGGTTTTCCGGGTTCAGCGGATCGCCCATCGGCCATTCCCGGGCATGCGCCACCATGCGCCGCAAAAGCTCGTCCTTGATGCCGCGCTGGACGATCAGCCGCGAGGAGGCCGAGCAGTTTTCGCCCATGTTCCAGAAGGCGCCGTTGACGATATGCGCCGCGACGCGGTCGATATTCTCCGCGTCGTCGAGAACCACGGCGGGATTCTTGCCGCCCATCTCCAGGGTGATTTCCTTGAGATTGGAATCGGCCGAATAGCGCGGAAAGCGCCGGCCGGTCTCGGTGGAGCCGGTGAACGACACCATGTCCACATCCATGTGCTTGCCGAGCGGCTCGCCGACCTCCTCCCCCCCACCGGGCAGAACGTTGAACACGCCGGCCGGAACGCCGGCCTCCATGGCGAGTTCCGCGACACGCAGCGCCGTCAGCGTCGTTTCCTTCGCCGGCTTGACGATGACCGAATTGCCGGCCGCAAGTGCCGGTCCGATCTTCCAGGCGAGCATCAGCAGCGGAAAGTTCCACGGCAGCACGAGGCCGACGACGCCGACCGGCTCGCGCAGGATCATGGCGATGTGATTGTCCGAGGCGGGCGAGACCTGATCGTAGATCTTGTCGATGAGTTCGGCATGCCATTTCAGGCAATGGATGGTCTCGGGGACGTCGACGGTCTCGCAGTCGTAGATCGTCTTGCCGCTATCGAGGCTTTCGAGGACGGCAAGCTCGCGGGCGTTGCGCTTCATCAGTTTGGCCAGGCGGATGAGGATTTCCTTGCGCTCGCCGGGATGCAGCCGCGACCAGCGGCCGTCCTCGAAGGCGTCGCGCGCCTTGCCGACGGCAAAATCGACATCTTCCGGGCCGCAGGATGCGACCTCGGCAAGGACGGCGCCGATGGCCGGATTGGTCGTCTGGAAGGTCTTGCCCGAGATCGCCGGCCGGAAGGAGCCGTCGATAAAGGCTTGTGTCGGGAATTCGAGGCCGGCGGCAATCGCCTTGTATTCGTCGTGTGTCAGAAGGTCGCCCATGTCATGCCTCCGCTTCGATTTCCGCGATCGTGCGCTTCAGCACGCGCACCACCTGTTCCAGTTGCCGCATGTCGTCCTTGTTGAGGGGTTTCAGCGGCGGACGCGGCGGGCCGGCGACGAGGCCGGCCATTTCGCAGCCGTATTTGATGCACTGGATGAATTTTCCGCCCTGTTCGAGCACGCGCATCAGCGGCATCAGCGCCGACATGATGCGTCGGCCCTTGGTGAAGTCGCCTTCGAGAACGCAGGCCTTGTAAAGAGCGATATGCTCTTTCGGCAGGAAGTTGGAACCGCCGCAGACCCAGCTTTGCGCGCCCCAGGCGAAGAACTCCAGCGCCTGGTCGTCCATGCCGCAGGACGTCTGGATATGCGGATAGTCGCGCGCAAGAAGATGAAGGCGGTTGATGTCCCCGGAGCTTTCCTTGATGGCGCGGAAATTCCGGCTGCGGCCGACCCGGTCGAGGAATTCCTCGCCCATGTCGATCCCCATGCGGCCGGGATAGTTGTAAAGCATGATCGGCAAGTCCGCCGCGCGGTCGATGGCAAGCGCGTTCAGTGCATTTTCCCGCTCGGTCGGGACCGAATAGGGCGGCGAGCCGACGAGAATGCCGGTGGCGCCGATCTTCGCCGCCGTTTCGGCCATGGCGATGGAATCCTCAAGGCGGATGGCGACGGTGCCGACGATGAGCGGCACGCGGTCGCCGATCACCTCCCTGGCGAATTTCGCCATCTCGATGCGCTCATCCATGGACTGGGCATAATATTCGCCTGTCGAGCCGCCGTTGATGAGGCCGTGGACACCCGCGTCGATCAGGTATTCGATCATCCGCGCGAAGGCGTCGCGGTCGATCGATCCGTCATCGTGATGGGGGGTTATGACGGGCGTGTAGATGCCGTCAAAATGCATGGGAACCTCCTAGCCTATGTTGTCCGGAATGCGCCCCAATGGCGCGAAAATGCTGCCCGGCGCCACGAAGCTCTCGATCTGCACGCGGGAAAGTTCCCAATGGGCAATGGCGAGATCGGCGCAGCCATCCGCGTCTCCCGCCTCGATGAGCGCGATGAACTCGTCATGCTGGTCGGCCGCAATGGCCCGTTGATCGGCCATTTCCGCATTTCGGGGGCTGTAGAAGATCATGCCGATCCGGGTGTGATCGATCAGCAGGCGCCGAAGGCTCGGCATCAGGAACTCGTTGTCCGCCATTTCGCCCATGACCGAGTGGAAGCGCTCGTTGGTCAGCGCCCTCTGCTCGCCGTCTCCATCCCGGATGGCGGCGCGGAAGAGGAGCTGCGTATCCTTGAGGCGCATGATCTGGGCGCGGGTCGCGTTGCGGGCGGCAAGGCGTCCGATGGCGGCATAGACCATCGGTGCGACGATGAAGAAGTTGCGCAGCGTCTTGTGGGTCATCGGGGCGACCTGGGTGCCGCGGTTCTCGTGCAGCACTACGTAGCCTTCTCCGGCGAGCTGTCGGAGGACTTCCCGCAGCGGCGGGCGTGAAATCCCGTATTCCTCGGCCAGGTCCACTTCATCGAGATAGACGCCTGGCTCCAGCGCCTCCGTCAATATCCGCCGCTTCAGATCCTCCAAGCAATTTAATTTATTGCGTTTTGCGTCACCGCTCATCTTGCTTCCTCGCGACCGATTGACCGTAACCGGTTATTATTATCTTTGTAGCGCAATAGAAGACATATTGTCTACAATGAAGATCTATGCTCTAAAAAGAGAAAAGACAATAGGCGGAGAGGGGGAGGAATGGCCGATCAATCACATGACGCAGTGATCCGCTGTGAGGGAATCTGGAAAGTTTTCGGAGGCAAGCCGCAGGAGGCCATAAGCGCCATCCAGACCGGCGGCCTGACGAAAGAAGACATCCGCGACAGGCTCGATTGCGTTGTGGGCGTGCGTGACGCCACCTTCTCGGTGGGGCGTGGCGAAATTTTCTGCATCATGGGGCTGTCCGGGTCCGGCAAGTCGACCCTGATCCGGCATATCAACCGCCTCATCGAGCCGACACAGGGCGCCGTCTACATCGAGGGGCGCAACGTCAATGAAATGGGGGCGAAGGAACTTCGGGCCGTAAGGGCGGAAAAGATGGGCATGGTCTTCCAGAACATGGCCCTGATGCCGCACCGCAACGTACGCGACAACGTCGCATTCGCGCTCGAGGTGCGCGGAGTGCCGGAAGGCAGGCGACGGGAGGTGGCGCGCCGGGCGATCGAGGCCGTCGAACTGAGCGGCTGGGACCATAAATATCCCGATGAGCTTTCCGGCGGCATGCAGCAGCGCGTCGGCCTTGCCCGCGCGATCGCCGCCGATCCGACGATCCTGCTGATGGACGAGCCGTTTTCCGCGCTCGACCCGCTGATCCGCCGGCAGTTGCAAGGCACCTTCATGGAACTTTCCGCCGAACTTCAAAAGACCACCGTCTTCATCACGCATGACCTCGAGGAGGCGATCCGCATCGGTGACCGCATCGCCATCATGAAAGACGGCGTGCTCGTCCAGATCGGCACGCCCGAACAGATCGTCACCGAACCGGCGGATGACTATGTCGCCGAATTCGTGGGCGGCATCTCCAAGCTGGATCTGGTGACGGCGGCGCGCATCATGCAGCCGCTCGGCCGGTATGAGCAAAACCATGGCGCGGCCGATACCGCCTCCTGGCTGGCCGCCGCACCCTCCGACAAGCTGAATGCCCTCGTGGATCTGGCGGTTGCGACCGATCATCCGATCCTGGTCGTTGCCGATGGCGCTCCCGTGGGCGTGGTGACCAAAAGCGCGCTCTTGCGCGGTATTCAGGGCCGCGACGAGTCGTGCCAGCGACAGGCGGAGGTCGCGTGATGGCGGATCGTTTCGATTGGCTCAATCCCTTCGCTTCCATCAATCTCGGTATCGGCGAATGGGCCGACGGCATCAAGGGCTGGGCGATAGCGAACCGCGCCATGATCCAGCCGCTGAAGACTTTCTTCGAGAGCGTGATCGTGCGGATCGAGAATGTGCTTCAGGCGGTGCCGCCGATGGTCATGCTCCTCATTCTGGTGCTCATCGCCTGGCAGGCGGCCGGTCGGCGCGTGGCGCTTCTGGTGTTCTGCTGCCTGATGGTGCTTGGTCTTCTCGATCCGGCGGCCTGGGCGCTGGCGATGACGACGCTCGCCATCGTGATCTCGGCCGTGGTTCTCTGCGTGCTGATCGGTCTGCCGCTCGGTATCATCGCCGGCAAGAGCGACCATTTCGAGCGGGCGATCCGTCCCGTCCTCGACACGATGCAGACCATCCCGGCCTTCGTCTATCTGGTGCCGGTGGTGATGATGATCGGCATCGGCAATGTTTCCGGCGTCATCGTCACCATCGTCTTCGCCCTGCCGCCGCTGGTGCGCCTGACCTCGCTCGGCATCCGGACCGTCAACGCCAATGTGGTGGAAGCGGCGCGCGCCTTCGGCGCCACGCCCTTGCAGATTCTTTTCAAGGTCGAGTTGCCGCTTGCAACGCCCACGATCCTCGCCGGTCTCAACCAGACGATCATGCTGTCGCTTTCCATGGTGGTCATAGCGTCGATGATTTCCGTTCGCGGCCTCGGCAACGAAGTCCTGCGCGCCATGGGCCGTCTCGACGCCGGCAAGGCCATCGTCGGCGGCCTCGGCATCGTGATGCTGGCCATCGTGCTGGACCGGATCACGCAGGGCCTCGGCCGGTCGGGCCGTGATCGCGGACATCGCCACTGGTGGCAGACCGGTCCGGTGGGCCTGATCGCCAACCTCTTCCAGACCTCAGCCGATAAAGAACCAAAACCCAGAGGAGAACGCTTATGAAAATTCTTTCCGTGACGGCCGCACTTGCGATGTCGCTGTCTGCAAGCCCCCTTTTCGCCAACGACCGGCCGGGAGAAGGCGTTACCGTGCGCCCGGTCGTGCAGCCGGTTCTGGAGGAATATTTCCAGGCGCGCATCATCGACCGCGCGCTGACGGAACTGGGCTATACCGTCGCGCAGCCGCAGGAGGTCATCGCCCAGACCGCGCATCTCGCCGTCGGCACCGGCGACGCCGACTATTTCACCAACAGCTGGGACCAGTTGCACAATACCTTCTTCAATGAGGCCGGCGGCCCCGATGTCATGACCAAGGTCGGCACCCTTGTCGAGGGCGCGCTTCAGGGCTACCTCGTCGACAAGGCGAGCTATGACGCCGGCGTCAAGAACCTCGGCGATTTCAAGGATCCGGAAGTCGCCCGGAAATTCGACGCGGACGGGGACGGCAAGGCGGATCTCGCCGGCTGTGTGCCCGGCTGGGGCTGCGAGCGGGTGATCGAGCATGCGCTGACCGAATATGGCCTGCGCGACACCATCACCCATAACCAGGGCGAATATAACGCCATCATCGCCGATACGATCGCCCGGGTGGCGAACGGCGAGCCGGTGCTCTATTTTACCTGGACGCCCTATTGGGTTTCCGGCGCGCTTGTCCCCGGCAAGGATGTGGAATGGCTGGATGTGCCCTACACGTCGCTGCCCGACGGCGCCACCGGCAATACCGAGTTCGGGGGCAAGAACCTCGGCTTTGCGGTCGACAACCTGCGGATCATCGCCCGCAACGATTTCCTCGAGGCCAACCCGGCCGCGGCGAAGCTGTTCGAAGTCGCGAAAGTCAGCATCAACGACATTTCCGCGGAGAACAAGCAGATTGCCGATGGCGAGAAGAACTCCGACGATATCGACCGGCATGTCGATGCGTGGATCAAGGCCCATCAGGCTGAATACGACGGCTGGCTGGCGGCGGCCCGCGACGCGGCGAAATGATGTCGGGCAGGGGCGCCCGCGGGCGCCCCGTAGCCTGCCGGGTGTTCATCATGAATGACGTATCCGATGTCGTTTTTCTCCTGGTCGAGGATTTTTCGCATCTGGCTTTCGCCTGCGCGCTGGAGCCGTTGCGGATCGCCAATTTCGTCGCCGACCGCGAACTCTATCGTTGGCGCCTGGCTTCGGCCGACGGACGGTCAGCCATCTGTTCCAACAGGGCGGTGACGCTTGTGGATCAGGACCTGACGCCGCTGGAACGCGGTGAGGCGCTGTTCCTCATTTCGGGGATCAATGTGCAACATCACGTCACCCCCCGGCTTCTCTCCTATCTGCGGACCGAGCGGGTGCGGGGCGTCCCGATCGGCGCCATCTGCTCGGGCGCCTATGTTCTGGCCGAGGCCGGGCTGCTCGACGGACGGCGGGCGGCGGTGCATTGGCAGTATCATGATCTCTTCAAGGAGCGGTTTCCCTTCGTCAACCTGACGAAATCCGTTTTCGTCGCCGACGAGAAATTCGTCACCGCTTCCGGCGGGGCGGCCGCCGCGGACCTGATGCTGCACAGGATCGCGCGTGATCATGGGCGCGATCTCGCCGCTGCGGTGGCGGACCAGATGGTCTATTCCGGGGCTCGCGAGGCAAGCGCGACACAAAGGGTTTCGGCTCGCGCGAAATACGGCATCCGCAACAATCGTCTCGCACAGGCGATCGGGCTGATCGAGGAGAGCCTTGAAACACCGTTCTCCAGCTATGAGCTTTCGAAACGGCTCGGTATTTCGACGCGCCAGCTGGAACGGCTCTTCAGCAGGTATCTGAACACCACTCCGAAACGCTACATTCTGGAAGCGCGTCTTCATCGGGCGCGAAACCTGATCATGCAGTCCGAGCAGGCGATCACCGAGATTGCCATGGCCTGCGGCTTCACGTCGACATCGCATTTCTCGCGGGTCTACCGCGATCATTTCGGCAAGTCGCCGGTCAACCAGCGATCCGTCCTCAACTGACCATCCGGAAGGAAACAATGGAGAGATTTCGTGGAAAGGCGGCGCTGGTTACGGGCGCTGCGGGTGGGATCGGGGCGGCGATCGTGCGCCAGTTCCGTGCGGAAGGGGCGATCGTCGCCGTCGCGGATCGCGATGTTTCGGGCGTGGAGGCCGACGCACATCTGCCCGGCGACCTGCTCGACCCCGCCTATGCGGACGCGCTGCCGACGGCCGCTTTCGACGCGCTCGGCGCGCTCGATATCGTTATCAACAATGCCGGCGTCATCACCCGCGGGCCGGTGACGGCCACGGCGGATTCGGATTGGGCCTTGTCGCTCGGCGTCAATGTCGAGGCGCCCTTCCGCATCTGCCGCAGCGCCATCCCCATCATGGCCGCGGCAGGCGGCGGCGCCATCGTCAATGTCTCGTCCTGCTGGGGTGTCAGGCCGGGGCCGAACCATGCGGTCTATTGCATGACCAAGGCGGCGATCGCCTCGCTGACCCAGTGCATGGGCATGGACCATGCCCATGAAAACATCCGGGTGAACGCCGTTTGTCCCAACGAGGTGAATTCCCCCATGCTGCGTACGGGCTTTGCCAGGCGAGGTTTCGATCCCGATACGGCCATTGCCGAACTCGGCAAGACCGTGCCGCTCGGACGGATCGCGGAGCCTGAGGATATTGCCGACGTCGTCGCGTTCCTGGCCTCGGATGCCGCGCGCTACATGTGCGGTTCGCTGGTCGAGGTGAATGGAGGAAAGCCGGTAGGATGAACCGATTTGACGGAACGGTCGCCCTCGTGACGGGGGGACGCAGCGGCATTGGTCAGGCGATCGCGCGAAGACTTCGCGACGAAGGCGCGCGTGTCTTCACGGCGCAGCGGGGACCGGAGCCCGAATTTGAAGGCATCGCCGCCGATTTCACCGACCCCGCAAGCGCGGCGGTGGTGGTCGAGAGCGTGGTCGACCGCGCCGGACGGCTGGACGTCCTCGTCAACAATGCGGGCGTCATGCAGGAAGCCCTTGTCGAGGACATGTCGCTGGCCGATTGGGAGCGCATGCTCGTCGTGAACCTCACATCTCCCTTCATGCTGATCAAGGCGGCGCTGCCGCATCTGCGGAAGGCCGGTGGCGCGATCGTCAATGTCGGCTCGATCGAGGCGCTCGGCTCCAATCCGCAGCACGCGGCCTATTGCGCCTCCAAGGCCGGCCTGCATGGGTTGACGCGGGCGGTCGCGATCGATCACGGCGCCGAGGGGGTGCGCTGCAATGCGGTGGCTCCCGGGTGGATCGACACCGATCTCAATCTCGATTTCATCGAGAGCATGCCCGATCCGGAGGGGTTTCGCCGGACGATCGGCAAGATCCATCCGGTGGGACGAACAGGAAAGCCGGAAGAAGTGGCAAGTCTCGTCGCCTGGCTGGCATCGGAAGAAGCGGCTTTCGTCACGGGCCAGGTTTGGACGGTTGACGGCGGGCGGATGGCGAGACTCAGTCTGCCATAGAGCATTTCCAGCAAAAGCGTGAAACGGTTTTGCATCCAGAAATGCGGCCAAAACAATAAGATAGAGCGGATCTACCGATTGTGTGGAAACCGGAACCGCTTGCCGCAGCATCGGGGGAATGTGCGAAGAGCCTCAGGGCCGGGAAACGACGTCCTGCGTCAGGATCGCCTGGATCATTCCGCCGGCCTGTAGGATCGCCACTTCCCGGTCGGTCTCCACGGCGGCCTTTCCGACAAGAGACTGCGGGTCTCCATCGCTGCGCCGGTGGATCAGGCGGAGATCGCATCGCGGGGAAACCGCGGACGCATCGATTTCGATCATGCTCTGCGGGTCGATGGCGAGGGACGTGCGGCGATCGATCACGATGGGTAAGACGCCCATGCCGATGAGATTGGTGCGGTGAATGCGCTCGAAGCTCCGGGCGATGACCGCGCGTACGCCGAGCAGCGCCACGCCCTTGGCGGCCCAGTCGCGCGAGGAGCCGGCGCCGTAGCGTTCGCCGGCGACGATGACGACGGAGCGGCCTTCTTTCCGGTAGCGTTCGGCGATTTCCCAGAGCGGCCCTTCCTCCATCGTCGGCGCATGGATGGCGCGGGAGGCCGGCAGACCATCGACCAGAAGGTTATGGACGGTGCGATTGTCGAAGAGGCCGCGCACCATGGCTTCCCAATTGCCGCGCCGGGCGGCATAGACGTTGAGATCGTTTGCCGGGTCGCCGCGCGACACGAGATGGCGGCCGGCGTAGCTGGATGCGCCGATCTGGCCGGCCGGCGAAATATGGTCCGTGGTGATGTCGTCGCCGAGAACGAGCAGCGGATGGGCGGCATAGACGCCGAGCCGGCTTGCCGGATGCGCCGAGGCAAAAGGCGGGCGGCGGATGTAGGTGGACGCGGAATCCCACGGAAAGCGCGGCGAGGTCGGCGCATCGAGCGCTTGCCAGGCCTTGTTCGCCGTCGCCTGTGAAAAGGCCTCGGTGAAATCGGCGGGCTCGGAAAAGTCTTGCACGACGGTATCGATTTCCTCGGCGCAAGGGAGGAGGTCGCCAAGACGGATCGCCTTTCCCGTCGGTCCGCGTGCGATTTCCGCGTTCATCGGATCGGCGACGAAACGGCCGATCAGCGATAACGCGACGACGAGCGGCGGCGCGGCGAGGAAGCCGAATTGCAGGCCGGGGTGGATACGGCCGGGAAAATTCCGGTTGCCGGAAAGCAGGGCTGCGGCCGCCGTTCCCCCGGCGATCGCCGCGGCCATGTCGGCCTGTAGCGGCCCCGAATTGCCGATACAGGTGGTGCAGCCGTGTCCCACGATGCCGAAGCCCAGCGCTTCCAGATCGGCAAGCAGGCCGCTTCGCGCGAGGAAACGCTCGGCGGAAGGAGAGCCGGGGGCGAGCGAGGTCTTTACCCAGGCCGGCGGGCGAAGGCCGAGGCGTCGCGCCTGCCGCGCGACCAGCCCGGCGGCCGCCAGAAGCCGCTGATCGGAGGTGTTTGTGCAACTCGTGACGGCGGCGATGGCGATTGCGCCGTCCGGTATGGTCTTTTTGGGTGCAAAAGACCTGCCGCATGCCGCTTCCAGCACGTCGGCGGCAGCCGCCACGGGCAGTTTGTCCTGCGGCCGGCGGGGGCCGGCGAGCAGGGGCTGGACGAGCGAAAGATCGAGATCGACAACGCGGCTGTAGCGCGGCTCCGCCAGCGGGCTGAACCACAGGCCGAAGGCCCTGGCCGCCGTTTCCACGAAGCGGCAATGTCCGGCGCTGCGTCCGGTCCGCCGCAGATAGTCGATGGTTTGCCCGTCGATGGGAAAGAAGCCGGTGGAAGCTCCATATTCGGGCGCCATATTGGCGACCACGGCACGGTCGCCGCCGGTGAGGGTCGAGACGCCTTCACCGAAAAACTCGACGAACTCACCGGATATGCCGTGTTTTCTGAGCAGGTGCGTGACCTCCAGCGCAAGGTCCGTCGAAAGCACGCCCGGCCCGAGCCGCCCGGCCAGCCGCACGCCGACGACGTCGGGCAGGCGGATCGTCACCGGCATGCCGAAGAACACGCTTTCGGCTTCCAGACCCCCGACGCCCCAGGCCAGCACCCCGATGCCGTTGATCATGGTGGTGTGGCTGTCCGTGCCGATCAGCGTATCGGGCGCCGCCCAGCGCGCGCCATCCTGCTCCACGATCTCGATCACCGTCGCAAGCTGTTCGAGGTTCAGCGTATGCATGATGCCGGTGCCGGGCGGATGGACGCGCACGCCCGGTAGCGCGGCCGTCGCCCACTTCATGAGGCGGTAGCGCTCGCTGTTGCGCTCCATCTCGCGGCGCATATTGTGTTCGAGGGCGTCGCTGCGGCCATACCGGTCGACCGCCACGCTGTGATCGACCGAAACGTCGACGGGCAGGACGGGCGCCAGCCTGGCGGGATCGCCGCCGGCCTCCGCGATGGCGTCGCGCATGGCGGCGATGTCCACCAGCGCCGGAACGCAGGTCGTATCGTGCATGAGGATGCGCGACGGATGGAAATCCACCTCCGCTTCGCTGCTGCCGTGGGTGAGCCAGTCCCGCAGCGCCGCGGTAACGGCGGCAAGGCGGGCGGGATCGCGGCGGGCAACGTTTTCAAGCAGGATGCGAAGAACGAGAGGCAGGCGTTCGACGTCTTCAAAGGCCGCGTGCAGGTCGATCGCTTTGACAGACCCCGTGGGGGTATCGATCCATAAAGCCATTTGCCATCTTCCAAACTGATTTTTTGTATCTAAAAATCCAATAATTATGGAAAGTCAATGGAATTTCGCTGTTTCATTGGCTTTTAATCAGTTAGGCATGCAAAAAATCCCGTTCCTTGTTTATTTTGTCGCGGTCGTGGACTAACGTCCGCGGATCGTCTCGGAACACCGGATATGCCCATGCGCTCGAGCCAGCTTGCCCAGTCCATCGCCAATGAGATCACGCTTCTCGTCACATCCGGCGAGCTTTCGCGCGGCGACCATCTGAAGACCCAGCAATTGGCTGACCGCTTCGGCGTCTCCCGTTCGCCGGTGCGTGAGGCCATGAGCATGCTGGCGAGCCAGGGCGTGCTGGAGCAGAAGGAGAACCGCGGTTTCTTCGTCATGGAGGCGGCCGGCGGCATCATCGAGCAGGTGCGGGAAGATGTAGGGCCGTTCGAGGTCGCCAATGATTACCAGCGGCTGGCCGAAGATTGGTTGACGGATCGCATTCCCGCCGAGGTCACCGAGCAGATGCTGCGCGAGCGCTACGAGATCACCAAATCGCAGCTCAACGACATTCTCATGCGGGCGACCCGCGAAGGCTGGGCGGAGCGCAAGCAGGGTTACGGCTGGCGTTTCCTGCCGGTCGCCAAGACGCCGGAGGCTTTCGAGCAGATCTACCGCTTCCGTATGCTGATCGAGCCGGCCGCCATGCTGGAGCCCGAGTTCCGGCTGGACCGGAAGATCATCGACGAACAGCGCCGCATCCAGATGCGCATGCTGGACATCGATATCGAGCGCTTGCCGGCCGAACGCCTGCTGCACAATGGCGCGCTCTTCCATGAAGAACTGATCAAGATGGCGAATAATCCGTTCTTTCATATCTCGCTCGTCCGGGTGAACCGCATGCGACGCCTGCTCGAATATCGCTCGCGCGTCGACCGCAGCCGTACGGTGCGCCAGTGCCGGGAACATCTTGAAATCCTCGATCTTCTCGACCGCGGCGAGATTGTCGAGGCGTCCTATGCGATGCGCCGTCACCTCGGCGGCGCGCTTTCCAAGAAATCGCCCGTCGCCTGGTCCTGGTCGCACCAGGCGCATGAAAAAGACAATCTCAAAAAATAGTTATTGCATTTTGAGATTATAAAAGCCAATAATCTGCCCGTGACATTGCGGCGATATCGCTCGTCGCCTCGTGGGAGATTATCTGATGAAAATATTCGTGACGCCGTGTGACGGGATCGGCCCGGAAATCACCGCGGCAACCATGGAGGTCCTGAAGGCCGCGGATGCGGCTTTCGGTCTGGGCCTGGAGTATCATTTCGAGGACACCGGCTTCACGAGCCTCGAAAAGTTCGGCACGACGCTGCGCGACGAAACCATCGAGCGGGCCCGCACGTTCGACGGCATCATCCTCGGCCCGCAATCGCATATGGATTATCCTGCCCGCGACAAGGGCGGCGTGAACGTTTCCGCGGGCTTCCGCGTCAAACTCGATCTCTATGCCAATGTCCGTCCGGCGCGCTCGCGCCCCTTCCTCAACGACGCCAAGACGATGGATCTCGTCATCATGCGCGAGGCGACGGAAGGCTTTTATCCGGACCGCAACATGTATGCCGGCACCGGCGAGTTCATGCCGACCCCGGATGTCGCGCTTTCCGTACGCAAGATCACCGCTTCCGCGTGCGAGCGCATCGCCCGCCAGGCCTTCCTGCTCGCCATGAAGCGGAACAGGAAGGTGACGGCCGTCCATAAGGCCAATAATTTCATTCTGACGGACGGTCTGTTCCTGCAAGAGGTGCGCAAGGTCGCAGCCGAGTTTCCGGAGGTCACGCTCAACGAATTCATCATCGATGCGATGGCCGCCCATCTGGTGCGCGATCCCTCCCGCTTCGACGTGATCGTCGCGACGAATTTCTACTCGGACATCCTCTCGGATCTGGCGAGCGAGCTTTCCGGCAGCCTCGGCCTTGCCGGGTCGATCAATGCCAATGCCGAAACCGGTCTCGTCTGCGCTCAGGCGCAGCATGGGTCGGCGCCCGATATCCAGAACCGCAACATCGCCAATCCGACGTCGCTCATCCTGTCGGTGGCGATGATGCTGAGCTGGCTGGGCGAGCAGCGCGGCCTGCCGACATTCGAGGCGGCCGGCGCGGAGATCGAACGGGCCGTCGACGAGGTTCTCGCCAATCCGGCGACCCGAACGCGCGACCTTGGTGGAGACACCGGTACGGATGCGTTCGGCTCGCTGGTGGCTGAGGCGGTTCGCAGCGGCGACGGCGTGAAGAGGCACGCCAGCGCCTGAGGCAGAGTTTGCACTTTTGTTATTTAAAAGCCAAAGTGCATGTATGGAGGCGCGGGGGCGTCGGTCGCCCTCGTGAAATTGCCCGGAGGAGCTTTGGAGCACGGGCGTATTTTGGGAGACGAGATAATGAGCAGACATGTTTCTGGCCGTTCGGCGGCATTCGCCGTCACGAGCGCGTTCCTGGCGACGCTTGCGGGACCGGTTTTCGCGCAGGAGGCGCCGGCCGGCTATCCGGCAGACTACGCGGCGCTGATCGAGGCCGCCAAGCAGGAAGGCACCGTTTCGATCTACACGTCGACGGACGCCGCGCAGTCGCAGAGGCTACAGGACGCATTCGTTGCGAAATACGGTATCAAGATCGCCTATAACGATCTCGGCACCAATGGCGCCTACAATCAGGTCATCTCGGAAGCCGCGGCCAGCCAGACGACGGCGGACGTGGTCTGGAGTTCGGCCATGGACCTGCAAATGACGCTGGTCCAGGACGGTTATGCGGCGGAATATGCCTCGCCGGAAGCCGGCAATCTGCCGGACTGGGCGGACTACAAGAACATGCTTTATGCAACGACCGTCGAACCGATCGGCGTGATCTACAACACCAAGGCCCTTTCGGAAGACCAGCTGCCGAAGACCTATGCCGACATGATCGCCTTCCTGAAGGACAACAAGGCGGAGCTACAGGGCAAGGTCGCGACCTTCGATCCCGAAAAGAGCGGTTCAGGCTTCCTGCACCATTCCAACGACGCGCGCGAGCGCAGTGACTTCTGGGATCTGGCGAAAGCCATGGGCGAGAATAACGCCAAGATCTACTCCAGTTCCGGCGGCATGAAGGAGACGGTGGTCTCGGGCGAGAACGTCATCGCCATCAACATCATCGGTTCCTACGCTCTCGACTGGGTCAAGGAGAGCCCGAACCTCGGCGTTCACTTTTCGACCGACTACACGCCGGCCTTCTCGCGTCTCGCGCTGATCACCAAGGACGCGCCGCATCCGAACGCCGCGAAGCTCTTCGTCGATTTCATGCTTTCGGCCGAAGGCCAGTCGCATCTGGCCGAAGGCGGCCTGCCGTCGGTTCGCGGCGATGTCACGGCCGGTCTCAACATCGAGACGCTGAACGAGCGCGTCGGCGGCGGCCTGAAGCCGATCGCCGTCGATGAAGGCGTGCTCGAATATATGGAACAGATGAAGCGCGTCGAGTTCCTCAACGAATGGAAGGCCGCTCTCGGCCGTTGATGCCCCGCCGGTCGCGGCGCTTTCGAAGCGCCGCGATCCCGCCACCGTTTGCGAGAGGCAAGGAATGTCTACCCACACCCACGCACCGGCCGCAGTCGCCCTGACGAAAGCCACGGCCGAAAAGAAATATCCGGCCAGGATGCCACGCCACGGCAATGCAGGCGCCTATCGGATCATCGTGATCGGCCTGCTCGCCATCGCCGTTCTCGCGCCGGTCGGCCTGATCATCTACCAGAGTTTCCTGACGGCGGCCTTCTTCAGTCCGCGCGCGCAGTTCGGCTTCGATGCCTACCGCTACGTCTTCACCGACAGGACGTTCTACCAGGCGCTCGGCACGACCACGATTTTCGCTTTCGGCATGGTGGCGATCGCCGTCCCGCTGGGCGGTCTGCTCGCCTTCCTCATCACACGCACGGACATCAAGGGCCGGCGCCTGCTCGAAGTCCTCGTGCTCGTGCCGATGTTCATCTCGTCGATCGTGCTTGCTTTCGGTTACACGGTTTCCGTCGGCCCGACCGGTTTCGTCTCGCTTTTCGTCCGCGACCTGATCGGCATCGTGCCGTGGAACATCTACAGCCTGCCCGGGATGATCCTGATCGCCGGCCTCAGCCATGTCCCGCACGTCTACCTCTATGTTTCCGCCGCGATGCGCAACCTGCCGTCGGATCTGGAAGAGGCCGCGCGCACGACCGGCGCCTCGATCTGGCAGGTCTCGCGCGACGTCACGCTGCCGATGGTTCTGCCGGCCCTCATCTTCGCCGCCGCCCTCAACCTCCTGCTCGGCTTCGAGACCTTCGGCATTCCGCTCGTGCTTGGCGATCCGAACGGCATCATGGTGCTCACCACCTATATCTACAAGCTGACGACGCTGTTCGGAACGCCGACCTACCAGCTGATGGCCGTCGTCGCGGTCGTTCTCGTGCTGATCACGCTGCCGCTCGTCTGGATGCAGCGCCGCCTCCTGCGCAACGCACGCAAATATGCAGCACTCGGCGGCAAGGGCTCGCGCGTCGCAACGCTCAAGCTCGGCGGCAGCGGCCAGCTCATCGCGCTGTCGATCATCGGCTTCTGGCTCTTCGTGTCGGTCGTCCTGCCGATCGGCGGCATCACCGTCCGCGCCTTCGTCGACGCCTGGGGTGAAGGCGTCAATCTCCTCGATCAGCTGACCCTGATGAACTTCAGCCGGATGTTCGAGGTGCCGAGCCTTTACAACGGCATCGTCAACACGATCATCCTTTCCGTCGTGGGCGGTGCGGTGGCGGTGGCGATCTATCTCGCCGTCGGCCTTGCCGGCCACCGCAACTGGGGCCTGTCGAACACGGTGCTGGACTATATCATCCTCTTGCCGCGCGCCCTTCCGGGCCTCGTCGTCGGCCTCGCCTTCTTCTGGGTCTTCCTGTTCGTGCCGCTGCTGACGCCGCTCCGGCCGACGCTGGTGAGCCTGTTCGTCGCCTATCTCGTCGTCGGCCTTTCCTACGGTCTGCGTCTTCTTCAGGGCACGCTCATCCAGGTCGCCCCGGAGCTGGAGGAGTCGGCGCGCACGACCGGCGCCACGATCGGCCGCACCTGGAAGGATATCGTGATCCCGATCGTCCGGCCGGGCCTCGCCGGAGCCTGGGCGCTGATCATGATCATCTTCCTGCGCGAATATGCGACGGGCGTTTATCTCATGGGCGCGGGCACCGAGGTGATCGGCTCGCTGATGGTCTCGCTCCTGCAAACCGGGGCCATGAACACGATCGCCGCCCTTTCCCTCATCAGCATCGTCTTGACCGGCGCAGGCCTCGCCCTCGCCCTCCGTTTGGGAGCAAAAATCCATGACTGAACTCGTCGTCGACAATGTCCAGAAATGGCTGGGCGGACTTCAGATCCTGAAAGGCGCGTCCTTCACCGCGCAGCGCGGCTCTATCGTCGCCCTGCTCGGTGCATCGGGCAGCGGCAAGACCACGCTCCTGCGCTGTGTCGCCGGCCTCGAACAGCCGGAAATCGGCCAGATCGTCATCGGCGGCAAGACCGCGCTCGACAGCGACAAGAAGATCGCGCTGCCGCCGGAGCAACGCAATATCGGGCTCGTCTTCCAGTCCTATGCGCTCTGGCCGCACCGCACGGTCAAGGAAAATGTCGGCTATGGTCTCAAGCTGCGCGGCGTCGCGCAGGCGGATATCGAAAAGCGGGTGCAGGCGATCCTCGACCGCATGGGTCTCGGCCATCTCGCAGACCGGTTTCCCTCGCAGCTTTCGGGCGGCCAGCAGCAGCGCGTCGCGATCTGCCGGGCGCTGGTCTACGAGCCGCGCGTCCTGCTGCTCGACGAACCGCTCTCCAATCTCGACGCCAAGCTGCGCGAGGAAGCCCGCTACTGGATCCGCAAACTGATCCTCGAGCTCGAAATCTGCGCCATCCTCGTGACGCACGACCAGAGCGAGGCGCTTGCCGTCGCCGATAATATTCTCCTGTTGCAGGATGGGCGGATCGTCCAGCAGGGCGGGCCGCAGGAGATCTATTCCAACCCGAACAGCTTCTATTCGGCAGACTTCCTCGGCGCCAACAATGTCGTCACGGCGAAAGTCAGATCGATCGACGGGACAAGCGCCGTCATCGGCGGCGACGACTGGAGCCTCGACGGCACGGTGCGCGAAGCCGCCGGCCTGAGCGTATCGGAGACCGCGCGTGCGGTGATCCGGGTCGAAAGGATCAGCGTCAGCGACCGGCCGGAAGAAGGCGGCATCGAGATGAGCCTCGACGACAGCGTCTATCTCGGCGATCGCTGGGAATACCGCCTGCGGCGCGGCGATTTCGTGGCCAAGGCGCATGGGGCCGAACAACTGAGGACGGGCACCGTCTGGGCGCGGATCCCGCCGGAAAGCGTCTGGGTGTTTTCGGCTGGCCGGTAACGAGCGCCCGCCCCTGACGGCCGCCGTTCCTCCCGGTGGCCGTCATCATGCAAAGGAAGTGATATGTCGAAACAGCCCCGGATAACCCTCATCCATGCGACGCCGATCGCCATGGAGCCGATCGGTCTGGCGTTTTCGGCCGGCTGGCCCGATGTGGACCTCGTCAACCTGCTGGAAGACAGCCTGTCTCCCGACCGGGCGAAGCAGGACGAGATCACCGATGCGCTGACGGCCCGGATCGGCGCCCTGACGCAGTACGCCTGCCGGATCGGCAGCGATGCGGTGCTCTTCACCTGCTCGGCCTTCGGGCGGGCGATCGAGCATGCGGCGGCGACGGTTGAAATTCCCGTTTTGAAGCCGAACGAGGCAATGTTCGAGGCCGCTATCGGCAAGGGCGGCAGAACCGCCATGCTCTATACCTTCCCGCCGGCGCGCGAGGGCATGGAGGCGGAGTTCCGGGAAGAGGCGGCGAGGATCGATCCGGCCGCCACGCTGGAAAGCGTTCTCGTGGAAGGCGCGATCGAGGCTGTCCGGGCCGGCGATGCCGAAACCCACAATCGGCTGGTTGCGGAAGCGGCCGCGAGGCTGCGCGGCTTCGACAGTATCGTGCTTGCGCATTTCTCCACGGCGCGCGCCGTTCCGGCTGTTCGCGCGGTGACGGATATTCCCGTCCTGTCCAGTCCGGACGCCGCCGTCGACAAATTGAAGCGCCTTCTCGGCGCGATCTGAATCCTGGGGAGTATTCATCCATGCTGCTCGGCGTCATTGCAGACGATTTTACCGGGGCGAGCGATATCGCCAACACGCTCGCCAGGGGCCTGCCCGGCCAGGGTGGTCTTCGAACCGTGCAATATCTCGGAATTCCCGACGACACGGCCGACGCTGCGGTGGAGGCCGGTGTCATCGCGCTGAAGAGCCGCTCCATCGAAGCGGCCGAGGCCATCGAACAGTCGCTTGCGGCCCTGCACTGGCTGCTCGATCAGGGCTGCACGCAGATCGTCTTCAAATATTGCTCGACCTTCGATTCCACGCGGGACGGCAATATCGGTCCGGTCGCCGAGGCGCTTGCCGATGCTCTCGGCGTCCGGGGCGTGGTCGCCTGCCCGGCCTTTCCCGGTGCGGGGCGCACGGTCTATCAGGGCCATCTTTTCGTGAAGGACAAGCTCCTCAACGAATCCGGCCTGCAAAACCATCCGCTCAATCCGATGACGGATGCCGATATCCGCCGCTGGCTGCGGTTCCAGACGAAGAGCGATGTCGGGCATGTCGATATCGCCGCCGTCCGGCAGGGGGCTGCGGCCGTCACGGCGGCGTTGCGCCAAAGCGGTGCGGAGAACCGTACCCTGGTCATTGTCGACGCCGTCACGGACGACGATCTCGTCGTCATCGGCCGCGCCGCGGCATTCGACCGCCTCGTCACTGGCGGCTCCGGCATCGCGATCGGCCTTGCCGCAAACTTCATAGAGCGCGGCCTTGCCATCGGAACGGGCGGGGGCGCAAGAGGGACCGACGGGCCGGAGGCCATCCTTGCCGGAAGCTGCTCCGGCGCAACGCGCGAGCAGGTCGAGGTCCATCGCCGGAACCATCCAACGCTGGCCGTCGATGTCGCCGGGGTCATGGCCGGTTCGGTCACGAGTGCGGACCTGACGGCCTTCCTGATGGCAAATCGGGGCAGGGCGCCGCTCGTCTATTCTTCGGGTACACCGGAGGAAGTGGGAGCCATCCAGGCTCGGTTCGGCCGGGAGAAGGTCGCCACGATGCTCGACGACCTCTTCGCGGGCACGGCGCAGGAACTGGTTCGCGCGGGCGTCCGCCGGCTCGTCGTCGCCGGCGGTGAAACATCGGGAGCCGTTGTCTCGGCGCTCGACCTCGGTGCGCTGGCCATCGGGGAAGAGATCGATCCCGGCGTGCCGGTGCTCGTGTCCGGCGGAAAAGCGCCCGTGGCGCTGGCGCTCAAGTCCGGCAATTTCGGCGCGCCCGATTTCTTCGCCAGGGCGCTGGAAAGGCTGGCCGGACGATGACTGCGGAAAACAGGCTGCGCGAAGAGATCGTCCGTCTTTCGAAGTCGCTTTTCGATCGCGGCTTCTCGGTCGGCTCCGCCGGCAATATCAGTGCGGCGACCGAGGACGGCATCCTGATGACGCCGACCAATTCCTGCCTCGGCTTCCTCGATCCGGCGCGTCTTTCGAAGCTCGACCGCGACGGCCGTCACATTTCCGGCGACAAGCCTTCGAAGGAAGTGTTCCTGCACCGCGCCTTCTACGCGACGCGGCCGCAGACGGGTGCGGTGGTCCATCTTCACTCGACCTTCGCGACCGCCCTTTCCTGCCTTGCCGATATCGATCCTGAAGACTGCGTTCCCCCGCTGACGCCCTATGTCGTCATGCGCGTCGGGGCGGTGAGGTTGCTGCCTTACGTCAGGCCGGGCGATGAGACGATGGGGACGATGATCCGGGAACTCGGCGGCCGTCATGCCGCCGTGCTGCTCGCCAATCACGGCCCGGTCGTCAGCGGCCGGGATATCGCCTCGGCCGTCTATGCCGCCGAGGAACTGGAGGAGACGGCCAGGCTTCTGGTCCTGCTGCGCGACATGCCGAAGCGCATGCTTTCCGCAGAAAACGTCGCGGAACTGAAGGCCGTCTTCGGCGGCCGTTGAAGGAGAAATCATGAAAACCGCTGATCTTGTCGATGCCCATGGAAACGAGGTGGAGTTCTGCAATCTCCCCTTCCTGAAGCTTGGAAAGAAGGCTTCCTTTTCCGGCCCCATCGCGACTGTCAAATGCTTCGAGGACAATGCGCTGCTGAAAGCCGAATTGCAGAAGCCGGGCGAGGGCAGGGTCATGGTCGTCGACGGCGGCGCATCGAGCCGCGTCGCCCTTCTCGGCGACCAGATCGCGATGATCCTGCGCGACAACGGCTGGGCCGGCATTGTCATCAACGGGTCGGTACGTGACAGCGCCGAGATCAGTGCGATGGACGTCGCCGTTTTCTGCCTTTCGGTAACCCCGAAGAAGTCCGTGAAGGACGGGGCCGGCAAGGCGGGTCTGCCCGTCCAGTTCGGTGGCGTGACCTTCGTCCCGGGTGGCTATCTTTACGCCGATGCCGACGGCGTGCTGGTCAGCGGCCGTGACCTTCGTTGAGGCGGAGGGACGATACCAGGAGAAGACCATGATTGTTTCCGTCAATCCGGCCGATGGCCGGGAGCTTGCCACTTACGGCCTCCATGACGATGCCTATGTCGACCGCGCGCTGACGGCCGCAGCGGGAGCACAGGCCGGCTGGCGAAAAGCTCCGCTCGCCGAACGTTGCGGGCTCCTGAGCGCCATGGCGCGCGTTTTGCGGACCGGAAAGGCGCGCTATGCCGAAATGATCACCCGGGAGATGGGCAAGCCGATCGCCGAGGCCGAGGCGGAGATCGAGAAATGCGCCTATAATTGCGACTTCTACGCCGAGAATGCCGCGAAGTTCCTGGCGGATGAACCGGTTGCCTCCAACGCGGCGGAGAGCGCGGTCGCCTTCGATCCGCTCGGCGTCGTGCTGGCGATCATGCCGTGGAACTACCCCTTCTGGCAGTTCTTCCGCTTTGCAGCGCCTGCCCTTGCCGCGGGCAATGGTGCGATCCTGAAGCATGCCAACAACGTGCCCGGATGTGCGCTCGCCATCGAAGAGGTGATGAAGGAGGCGGGATGTCCGGACGGCCTTTTCGCCACCTTGCTCATCGAGCCTTCCAAAGTCGCCGGGATCATCGCCGATGAGCGCATCGCCGCCGTCACCCTGACCGGATCGACGGAGGTCGGCGCGATCGTTGCGGCGCAGGCGGGCAAGGCGTTGAAGAAGCAGGTTCTGGAACTTGGCGGTTCGGACCCCTTCATCGTGCTTGCCGACGCCGATATCGATGCGGCGGCGAAGGTGGCGGTCACGGCGCGCTTTATCAATGTCGGCCAGTCCTGCGTGAACGCCAAGCGTTTCATCGTCGAGGAAGCCGTTGCGGACCGTTTCGTGGACCTCTTCCTTCAGCACGTGTCGATGCTGAAAATCGGCGACCCGATGGAGCGGGATACGAATATCGGTCCGATGGCCCGCGAAAACCTCCTGTCCGCCCTGCATGGGCAGGTCGAGCGGACGCTGGTGGCCGGAGCAACATTGAAGGCCGGCGGTTCACCGCTCGGCGGCGACGGCTTCTACTATCCGCCGACCGTACTCGACAATGTCCGCCCCGATATGGCGGCCTTCTGCGAGGAAACGTTCGGCCCTGTCGCGGCGATCATCCGTGTGAAGGATGCGGAGGAAGCCGTGACCCTCGCCAACCAGACGGAATTCGGCCTCGGGGCGGCGCTCTGGACACGGGATATCGACCGCGCCCGCCGATTGGCGCGCGACATCGAGGCCGGCGCCGTCTTCATCAACGGCATGGTGGCTTCTGATCCACGCTATCCGTTCGGAGGCATCAAGCGCTCCGGCTACGGGCGTGAACTCGGCATCTACGGCATCCGTGAATTCGTGAACATCAAGACGGTCTGGATCGGTCCTGCGCAGGGAGTGAGCAAATGAGCGAAATGAAACCGGCCATCCTCCGGCCCCGGGAGTTGAAGACGAACGACCGCGGCAACGGCGCGCGCACCACACCGCTCGTCACGCGCAAATGTGGCTCGACCAGCATGATCAACGGCATCACCGCCTTCGATCCTGGCGCCGCCATCGGTCTTCACAAGCATAATTGTGAGGAAAGCGTGATGGTTCTCGACGGGCAGGCGATCGCCGAGATCGATGGCGAGCGCTATCCGCTTGGTCCGAACGACACCACCTGGATCCCGGCGAATGTGCCGCACCGCTTCATCAACGCCTCGGACACGGAGCCGATGCGGATATTCTGGGTCTATGCATCAATCGACGCCACGCGGACGATGATGGCCACCGGCGAGGAGCAAACGATCGATGCCGAGCACGGCTACAAGCCGGGGGCGTCAGCATGATCGGGGAGGTTGCGGAACCGACGATCGGGCCGGGACAGGAAGCGGATTTCGAGGCAGGGCGCGGGCTTGCCGGTTCTTGTTTCGCAAGCCCGCCGGTGGTGATGCATACCCATCCGGTGGTGCGCTATGAATGATGCATGGCGAGGCGGCTGAACGATGGCGCGCTTTGCCCTGACGCTCACGGTCGCCATTGCGGGCGGTTTCCTGATGTGGCTGCTGCATATGCCGCTTGCCTGGCTGCTTGGGGCGATGCTGGCGACGGCCCTCTGCGCTTTCGCGGGCGTTCCCGTCTCCCTGCCGCGACATGCCCGCCCGCCGATGACAGCGGTGATTGGCGCCATGCTCGGCACGTCCTTTTCTTCGGAGACATTGGGGCATGCGGCGACGTGGATCGTCTCCCTTCTCGCACTCGTCGCCTTTATTGCGATGACCGGCACCCTGGCTTTCTACTACTTTCGCCGCATCGCCGGGCTCGATCCCGTAACGGCTTATTTTTCCGCAATGCCGGGCGGCCTCATCGAGATGATCACGCTGGGGTCGGAGGAGGGCGGCGACGAACGCATGATCGCGCTCATTCATGCGGCGCGGATATTCCTCGTCGTTCTGACGCTGCCGTTCCTGATCGAGACGGTGACCGGCGTCAACATCGATCGCTCCGGCGTGACGGCCGCCGCTCCGGCGGCGATGATGCTGGATGACGTCCTGTGGTTCGCGGTTGCGGTTGTCGGTGGCGTTGCGCTTGGGGTCGCCTTCCGGCTGCCCGCCCGTTTTCTGCTCGGCCCGATGCTCTTCAGCGCGGGCCTGCATCTTGCAGGCATCTCGGATTTCGAACTGCCAGCGGCGGCCCTTGCCGGGGCGCAGGTGGTTATCGGTGCGACGATCGGCTGCCGTTTTGCCAATGCGTCCCCCCGGATCGTTGTGCGGGCGATGGTGCTGTCGGCTGGCGCGACCCTGTTGATGCTGCTGTCGACGCTTGCCTTTTCCCTTCTTTTGTCACTTGCCGGCGGCGACCGGTTTATCGCCTATGTCCTGGCCTTTTCGCCGGGAGGCGTGGCGGAAATGAGCCTTATCGCGCTCTCCCTCAAGGTAGAGGTTCCGTTCGTCGTCTTGCATCACGTCGTGCGGGTGCTGACGGTGGTGGCCGGTGCGTCCGCGCTGTTTCGCATGATCGGCAGAAGCAATCCTTGAAAATATACGGACCCGGCGTGCCGGCGCATGGCGAGGCGCTTGCCCGCCTGTCGTCATCACGTCTGGCGGCTCACGCCGGGCATGAAACGGGAAAACAGTTCACGCTGCGAGGAAATGCCGAGCTTGGCGTAGATGTTCCGGCGGTGGATGCGCACGGTTCCCGTGGATATTTCGAGCACCTGGCCCGTTGCCTCGGCTGAATAGCCCTTGAGGATGAAGGCGACGATCTCCCGCTCGCGCGGCGTCAGGCGGTCAAGCCCCTCTCCGGTCAGTTCGGGACGCCCGATGGCCTGTGCCATAAACGCCTTCGCCAGTTCGCTCCATTGCCGGCGCATCAGGGCGGTGACGACGGGCGCGATGGTCGTCAGGCGTTGAAATTCGGCACGGCTGAATGCCTTTTCTTCGCGCATCAGCGACAGCACGACATGGCATTCTCCCGGCATTTCGGCGAAATAGCCGATCTCCTCGGCGATCTCCGTTCGCTTGTAATATGTGCGGAAATACTCGCCCTGATAGAAGCGATCCGGCGCCAGCGTCTTCAGCCGGTAGAGGCCGGGAGGCACCGGACGCACGGCGCTCTGGCAGAACGGATCCAGGAGATAGGGACCCTCCTGATAGTCGGTGACAAATATCCGGCGCCGATGCTCGGGAAAAGTATCAAAGATATCAATCGGTTTTCTTTCTCCAGAGTACCCGAAGATCACGGTGAAGGAAAAAGGAACGGCCGCTTGCAGCCAGGCCGTGAGCGCCGGGCAGAAGCCCGGTTTGCCGATCAGATCGATGGTGGCGGCCAATTGCGGCGCATGAAGGAGACTCTGCCGTGAAACCGATATCATGACGCCATCTATGCCTTTTGTGATATATACAGTCAGAAAAGAGTTTTCTAACTTTTCCTGCAAGTCAAGCAATAGTAGTCCAAGTCGAGCATGGTGAACCAGACAACTGCCGAATTGCGGAACGTGACCAAGCGCTTCGGGGCGATAACCGCTGCGCAGGGCCTGAATCTGGCAATCTTCCCGGGGGAATTCCTTTCCTTCCTCGGTCCTTCGGGCTGTGGCAAGACCACGGCGTTGCGCATGCTCGCCGGCTTCGAGCAGGCGAGCGAAGGCGACATCCTGATCGATGGCGAGGTCGTCAACGGCGTTCCGCCCTATCAGCGCCCGGTGAATATGGTGTTCCAGCAATATGCGCTGTTTCCGCATATGGATGTGGCGCGCAATGTCGCCTACGGGCTGAACCAGCGCCGGCCGCGACTCGCCCGGGCGGATATCGACGCCAAGGTGGCGCAGGCCCTCGACATGGTGCGCCTGTCGGGTTTCGCCGGGCGGCGGATCTGGGAAATGTCGGGCGGCCAGCAGCAGCGCGTCGCGCTGGCGCGGGCTATCGTCAACGAACCGAAGATCCTGCTTCTCGACGAGCCGATGGCGGCGCTCGACAAGAAGCTGCGCCACGATATGCAGATCGAACTGAAATCGCTCCAGCGTGAGCTGGGCATAACCTTCGTCCTCGTCACCCACGATCAGGAGGAGGCGCTGTCGATGTCGGATCGCGTCTGCATCATGCATCGGGGACGGATTGCCCAGATCGGCACGCCGGAAGAACTCTACGACCAGCCGCAGAGCCGCTATGTCGCGGATTTCATCGGCCGGTCCAACTTCCTGCCGGCGCGCGCCCTTGGCCACGATGGCGGGCAGCTTCTGGCCGAAGGGCCGGGCGGCCTGCGTTTCGTCGCCCGCGCCGGCGGGCGGGCCGCAGGCGACGGGGCGGTGACGCTGTCGCTGCGTCCCGAAGAGGTGCGCGTCGCGCGGGAGGATGCGGCGGGAGAGGGGCATGAGATGCGGGTGACGCATCGTATCTTCCTCGGCGAGCACGTCGAATATCATTTACGCTCCGCCGCGCTCGATCACCTGGTGGCGGTGGTGCCCCGTTCGGAGGACATCGCCGGCGGCATGCCGGGCGTCGGGGCGGCCGTCCGTGTCGCGTGGCGCGATGGCGCTGCGCTCGCACTGGCGGAAGACTGAGTTTTTGTACGGCCGGGCTGTCCGGCATTCGTTCGACTACATCGACACTTGGGAGGTTATCGATGACTGACAATAGCGGACATATCTCGGCGAAGGAATTTCTCGAGCGGCTGGAGAGCTATCGCAAGGGGTCCATTTCGCGACGTCATTTTCTCGGCGTCACGGGCCTCGGGCTTGCCACTTCGGTTCTGGCCGGAGCCATGCCCGGCCTTGCGTCGCGCGCCCGGGCGCAGGGCAATATCGGCGACCGCGTGGTGATCGCCACCTGGCCCAACTATCACGACCCTGCCGATTTCGAGGCCTTCAAGGCCGCCACCGGCTGCGCCGTCGACATGAATGTCTTCGGATCGAACGAGGAGATGCTGGCCAAGCTCCAGGCGGGCGGCACCGGCTGGGACGTGGTCGTGGCGACCAACTACACGATCACCACCTATGTGGGCGAGGGGATCATCGAGGAGATCGACCTGTCGCGGCTGCCGAACTATGACAAGTCGGCCACCGACCCGCGTTTTGCCGGCCCGGGCATCGTCGACGGCAAGACCTATGCTATCCCGCGTAACGTCGGCACCACCGGCTTCTGCATCAACACGGCCGATTTCGACGGCACGACGCCGACGAGCTGGAAGGAATTCTGGGATCTGACGAAGGGCGATCTTTCGGGCCGCTCCATCGTGCATGACTACCAGCTCACCGCTATCGGCAATGCGCTGAAATACTTCGGCTATTCGTTCAATTCGGTTGACCCGAAGGAGCTGGACGACGCCGAGAAGCTGCTGATCGAAGCCAAGCCGCATCTCTTCGCCATTACCTCGGACTACCAGCCCTCGATGCGCTCGGGTGACGCGACCATGTCGATGTGCTGGGCAGGCGATGCGACCCAGCTTCACCGCGATATGCCCGAGATCGCCTATATCCTGGGCAAGGAAGGCGGCGAGATCTGGTCGGACTTCTTCACCATTCCGGCCTCGGCGCCGCACAAAGACGCCGCCTACGCGCTGATCGACTTCCTGCTCGAGCCGAATATGGCCGCGAAGGAAGCCCTGTACCACGGCTACGCCACCGGCGACAGCCGCGTGGATGCGCTGCTGCCGGCCGAGATGCGCGAAAGCGAGATCCTCTATCCGGCGGCCGACCTGCTCAATGCGCTGGAATTCGGCGCTGCGGTCACCATGACCAATCCGCAGCGTGCTGAAATCCTCGCGCGCTTCAAGTCGGCGTAAGGAGGCCGGACGTGCGACCATCCCTGCGCACCACCCTGTTCCTGGCCCCGGCCACGGCTTGGCTCCTGTGCATGCTGGTGTTGCCGCTTGTGGTGGTCGTCGTCTTCAGCTTCGGCGAAAGGGGAGGCGCGGGCGGTTATGTCCCGGCCTTCACTTTCGAGAATTACGCCAATCTCGGCGCGCGCTGGGCAGCGTTTCGCAATACGCTGACGCTCGCGCCGTTCGGCACGCTGCTCTGCCTGCTGATCGCCTATCCGCTGGCCTATTACCTTGCCCAGAAGGCGTCGCCGCGCTGGCGCACCCTCCTGCTGATCCTGGTGATCGTGCCATTCTGGACCTCGATCCTGATCCGCTCCTATGCGTGGATCCAGATTCTCGGCGGCAACGGCCTGCCCCGGCTCATCGGCGAGTTCGGTTTCGGTCGGCCGCGCTTCATCAACACGCCGTTCGCGGTCATGGTGGGTATTGTTTACGGCTATCTTCCGCTGATGGTTTTCCCGATTTATGTCGCGTTGGAAAAACTCGACCGGCGGCTTCTCGAAGCGTCGAGCGATCTCGGCAGTCCGCCCTGGCGCACTTTCCTTCAGGTCACGCTGCCGCTGTCGCTTGCCGGCGTGGCGACGGGCTCCATGCTGGTCTTTATCCTGCTGATGGGGGAATTCCTGATTCCGCAGCTTCTGGGCGGCGGCAAGGTCTTCTTCATCGGCAATGCGCTGGTCGACCTGTTCCTGCAATCGCGCAACTGGCCTTTCGGGGCGGCCTTGGCGGCGACCCTGGTCCTGGTGATGCTGGTCACGGTGACGCTCTATCTGCGCAGCCTGCGCCGGCTTTCCGGCGGCCGCGACGATGTCGCCTTGATGTGATGTAAGGAACGTCGATGCGCCTCTATGCTCTTGCGGTCTATCTGTTCCTCTATATCCCGATCGGGGTGATCGCGCTCTTTTCCTTCAATGCCGGACGCCATGCGGCGCAGTTCAGCGGCTTCTCGCTGCAATGGTACGGCAAGACGCTTGCCAATCCCTTCGTCGTCGGCGCCTTCAAGACCAGCTTTACCGTCGCGATCAGCTCGGCGCTGCTCGCCACCCTGTTCGGAACACTTGCAGCCGTTGCTCTTCAAGGCGTGCGCGGACGGCTCCGCCTGCTCTACGACGCGCTGGTCTATGTGGCGCTGATGGTGCCGGGGATCGTCATCGGCATCGCCACGCTGATCGCGCTGGTGACGGTGTTCGACACGCTGAACCCGTTTCTCGCAACGCTGACCGGCCCGGACAACCCGTTCCAGCTCGGTCTCGGCAAGGGTTCGCTGATCGCCGCCCACGGCCTCTTCACGATGGCGCTGGTGATCATTATCGTTCGGGCGAGGCTTCAGGGCATGGACCGCTCGCTGCTGGAGGCTTCCGCCGATCTCGGCGCGCCGCCGATGCGCAGCTTCCTCCAGATCACCCTGCCGCAGATCGCGCCGGCCGTGATGGCCGGGTTTCTCCTGGCCTTCACGTTCAGCTTCGACGATTTCATCATCGCCTTCTTCGTTGCCGGATCGGAAACGACCCTGCCGATTTACGTCTTTTCGTCGATCCGGCGCGGGGTGACCCCCGAAATCAACGTCATCGGCACGCTCGTCATGGCCGCTTCGCTGATCAGCCTGATCACCGCGCAGGTGATCATGCGCCGGCGCAGCCATTGAGTCTCGACCCCAGGAGTTTTCAAGCATGGAACTGAAGGACCGTATCGCGCTGGTAACGGCGGGAGGATCGGGTATCGGCCGCGCGGGTGCGCTCGCCATGGCGCGCGCGGGCGCCCATGTCGTCGTCACCGACCTCGTCGCCGACCGGGCGGCGGCTGTGGCCGGCGAGATCGCCGCGGCGGGCGGGCGGGCCGAGGGCTTCGGCCTCGACGTCCTCGACGATGCCGCTCTGGAAAGGGCGATCCTGACGGCCGCCGAGCGTCATGGCCGGCTCGATGTGCTGCATTCCCATGCCGGCGTTCAGGTGCCGGGCCGGCTCGATCAGGTCGACGCCGGCGATATGGATCTTTCCTGGCGGCTCAATGTCCGCGCGCATTTTGTCGCCGCCAAGGCGGCGATGCAGGTGATGATGCCCCGTCGTCAGGGATCGATCATCGTCACCTCGTCGAATTCCGGCGTGCAATACGATCGCGAGATGATCGCCTATTGTACGACCAAACATGCGGTCATCGCCATGGTGCGCCAGATCGCCGCTGACTTCGCCCGTCACAACGTGCGTTGCAATGCGCTCTGCCCCGGTTTTGTCGATACGGTGTTCAATGCCGGCTTCGAGAGCCAGATGGGCGGCCGGTCCGCGCTGGAGGATTACGTGCGCGACACCATTCCCATGGGCCGCTTCGGCTCCGCCGCGGAAATCGGCGAGGCGATCCTCTATCTCGCCTCCGACAAGTCCGCCTTCATGACCGGCCATGCGCTGGTGATCGACGGGGCGGAAAGCTTGTGACGCCGCCTGCATGATGATGCTGGCTTGCAAGAGGTCGATAAACGCCTGAAGGCCGCTGTCGGCCCCGTCCCGGCATTGCCTTCAGCCGTCCGGTCGGGCCGGTGATCTGGCCGCTTCCATGAACTCGTTCTGGCAGGACTGGTACAGATGCGTGACGGCGGGATCGTCCTGCATGAAACTGGCCATTCCGAAATAGACCTGAACGGCCGCCAGGTCATCGAGATCGATGCTGAGGACACGGGTGTCGCCGGGGTGCACGCTCCATGCCGGCAGAATGCCGAAGCCGAACTCCTTTTCGATACAGCGCTTCACGCTCGTGCTGCTGGAAACCGAAATGAGCGGGGTGATATCCAGGCCCCTGAGCTTGAGGAAGTCGAAGGCGAGATTACGCAGGGTCTGTCCCGGCTCGTGCGTTATGAACGGACGTCCCTTGATCCATTCGACAGCGTCCTCCTGCGGTGGCGGGACGCCCCAGGACGCCGGATAGACGAGGCTGAGCTTGTAGTTGCCGAGAAGCCGCTGGGTCAGAATGGGATCGCCGAAATACCGCTCGGAGATGAGAACGTCGACGTCACCGTTCCGAACGAGGTCCGACAGGGCGGTGTCCCGCTCGTAGAACGCCAGTTCGTAGTCCGGGTATTTCGTCCGGAACCTGGAGATTATGTTTGGAAACATATGCAGGAAGAACCCCTGCGGGACGCCGATCCGGATGACTGCGCGCTGATTGTCGATCAAGGTCTTGATCCGTTCGAGCATGACGTCGAATTCCGGATTCAGGATATTGAATAGTATCGTTCCCTTCGGGGTGAGGGAAATTCGCTTCGCGCCCTGCTCGGAAACGATGAGCTTGCTTTCGAGTATCTGCTCAAGCCTGCGGATGTGGTTTGCAACCGACTGGTAGCTCAGGTTGAGTTCACGAGACGCCGCCGAGAAAGACCCGGATTTCGCCAGATGATAGAAGGTCTGGACCAGTGTCAGGCTCGGCTTCGGCTTAGCCATTTCGCTTCGATCCACGGCTGTCGAGGATGGATATCCGCTTTTCGCCTCCACCGGCTACAAAATTTCGCAAAAGCCTGTTCCAGTTTCTTGTATCGACATGCGTCAGACGCCTATGCCAGCTTTGACCCCACTGTGCAATCGCGGAGACGGTCTGGAAATGAATGGTGCGGCAGCTCTCGTGAAAATGCTCTCCGACTATGGGGTCGAGGTCGTTTTCGGCGTTCCCGGAGATACCAATGTGGCTCTCTACGGCGCGCTCAAGTCGGTGGAAGGCGCACCGCGTCATGTCCTTTGCCGCGACGAGCGCTCGGCCCTTTTCATGGCCGATTGCTATGCGCGCCTTTCCGGAAAACCGGGCGTTGCGGAAGTGCCGAGCGGCGCCGGCGCCATGTATGCGCTGCCCGGCGTGGCCGAGGCCAACAAGTCGTCCGTCCCGGTGATCCTGCTGGTCAACGACATTCCCCGCGCCGGCGTGGGCCGGGGCACGCTGACGGAGCTGCCGATTTCGGAACTCTTCCGTCCCGTCGCCAAACATGTCGAGACCCTGCCGTCCGTCGCCAAACTGCCCGAAATCGTCCGGCGCGCCTTTCGGCATGCCACCGCCGGCTGCCCGGGTGCGACGGTGCTCGCCCTGCCGGAGGATCTTCTCTACGAGGAGATGCCGGAAGAGAATGTCTCCCTGCATGTCGAGCCGCAATGCCGGGTCGCGCCGTCCTATCGCGTCCGGCCGCAGCCGGAGGCCATCGCCGCGGCGATGGCTGCATTACTTGAGTCGCGCAAGCCGCTGATCGTGGCCGGCGGCGGCGTGAACCGCTCGGGAGCCTCTGCTGCGCTGACGGCCTTTGCCGAGCGCATGCACGTCCCGGTCGTCACCACGATCACCGGTCAGGGCGCGGTGCGTGACGATCATCGTCTCAGCATCGGCATCATTGGTGACAACGGTTTCCACCCGCATGCGCTCTGGGCGCAGGAGAACGCCGACCTCATCGTCTATATCGGCTGCCGTATGGGGTCCGTCGCCACAATGAACTGGCAACGCCCGGCCCCGGGTGCAAGGTGCCGGATCGTACAGGTCGATCTGGACCCGGAAGCGATCGCCAATACCTACGAGATCGACTTTCCCATCTCCGGTGACGCCCGTGCGGTGCTGGAGGCCATGCTCGATGCGGTCGATCCGGATTATCGTGCGGACCGGACTTCCTGGGTTGACGATATCAACGCGCGCCGCCGGGAATTCTGGGAGCATGCCGCCTCGATGGTCGAACGGGAAGCCGCTCCCATCCGGCCGGAATTCGTTATCGAAACGCTCAACCGGCATTTGCCGACCCCCTGCAACGTCATTTCCGACGCCGGCACGCCGACGCCATATTCCACCCGCTTCCTGAAGTTTCGCGACGACCGGTCGCGGCTCGTCATCCCCCGTTTCTTCGGCGGATTGGGCTATGCGATTCCGGCCGTCATCGGCGCCTATTACGCGGCACCCGACGTGCGCCCCGTCGGCCTGTTCGGAGACGGTTCGCTCGGCATGTCGGCCGGCGAACTGGAGACCCTGTCCCGGCTGAACATTCCGGCGGTGCTGATCCATTTCAACAATGCCTGCTTCGGCTGGATCAAGGCCCTGCAACGGGTGACGAGCACCGGGCGCGAGAACGACGGCACGTTCAGCGTCGATTTCAACGCCTACAGCATGGACAGGCTTGCCGACGTCTACGGCATCCGTTCGTTCCGGGTCGAGACCCCCGAGGAATTCGAAAGCGCTCTTGTCGCAGCCTTTGGCCACGATGGTCCCTGCTTTATCGACGTGGTTGTCGAATCCATCGCAAACCGGCTACCTCCCGTTTATTCATGGTTGCAGAAAACAGGTGTGAACCCTGTCGCGCTTGAAGAAATGGCCTCGGTATAGCCGGCGCAAACAGCGGATCGAACATTATGTATGCTTGGGATTTCCAATTCCTCTGGAACTATCGATACCTATTTGCCGAAGGCATCGGCGTAACGATCGGCTTCACCATCGCCGTCGTTATTCTCGGGATCATCGCCGGCATGGTCGCGGGGCTGATGATGCTGTCGCGCTTTGCGGTGATCCGGCTCATTGCATCCGCCTATGTCGAGCTTTTCCGTTGCACCCCGCTGCTGGTGCAACTGATCTGGATCTATTATGCGCTACCGATCCTGTCGGGGATAGAACTGTCGGGCGTATCGGCCGGTTTGATCGCTCTGTCCCTCTATGGCGGCGCATTCTATGCCGAGATCATCCGCGGCGGCATCGTCTCGATCGACGTCGGCCAAAGCGAGGCCGGCATGGCGCTTGGCATGACACCCTTGCAGATCATGAAAAGGATCATCCTGCCGCAGGCGCTCAAGCGCATGGCGCCGCCGATGCTGAACCAGTCGATCATCCAGCTCAAGAACACGTCGCTGGTGTCGATCATCGCCGTTCCGGATCTGCTTTATCAGGGCCAGATCATCGCCCATGACAGCTACAAGCCGCTTGAAGTGTATTCGGCCATTGCGCTCGCCTATCTGGCGATACTCTTCCCGCTGACGACGTTGGCGCGCTACGGCGAGAAGAAGTTTTCAGTGAGGATTGAGCCATGACCAGCGAACCCAAGATCGAAGTCAGCGGTCTTCACAAGAGTTTCGGTTCCCTCAATGTCCTGCATGGTATCGATCTGACGGTCGAGCCGGGTGGCGTCGTCGCCCTGATCGGTCCGTCGGGCTCGGGCAAGTCGACGTTGCTGCGTTGCCTCAACCTTCTGGTGACGCCTGATCAGGGCAGTATCCGCATCGGCCGGAACCGGTTCTCGTTCGGACCGGGTACGGCCCAGCCGTCGAAATACAAGCTGGCCGGTTTCCGCGCCAATACCGGCATGGTGTTCCAGCATTTCAACCTGTTTCCGCATCTGAGCGTTCTGGGCAATATCGTCGAAGCGCCGATGATCGTCCGCAAGATGCCAAGGGCGGAGGCGGAAGCCCTCGGCCTCGAACTGCTGACGAAGGTGGGGCTGCCGGACAAGGCGCAGGAGTTTCCCGGCCGGCTCTCCGGCGGCCAGAAGCAGCGTGTTGCGATCGCCCGCGCCCTTGCCATGCAGCCGGAGGTCATGCTCTTCGACGAAGCGACCTCCGCGCTCGATCCCGAGCTTGTCGGCGAGGTTCTGTCCGTGATGCGTTCGCTGGCGCGCGACGGCATGACCATGGTGATCGTCACGCACGAGATGGCCTTCGCCCGGGAGGTTGCCGACAAGGTCATCTTCATGCGGGACGGCGTGATCGTCGAGGAAGGCCCGGCCAATCTCGTTATCGACGAGCCGCAGAACCCGGCGACGCGCGCCTTCTTGGCCCATTTCCACGGAAAGGACGGCGTCTAGAGCATTTCCAGCCGAAGCGAGACCGCCTCGGCGTCGGATAATGCGATAAAAACAATATATTAGAACAATTCCTGCCGGATTCTACCGGAATTGCTCTAGCCAAGATCTGTCACGAAATGCAGGAGGCTGCCGGGAAGAGGCCCTCCGCATGCGGCCGCCGCCGCAAGACCAACGGAAACGATAAAACGGGAGCAAGTGAAAATATGACTATGACCAATCGACGGAACCTGTTGACGGCCGGGCTTGCCGTGTCGGCCATCGCCATCCCGGCGACTGCCGCCGTCGCCCAGGAAGCTGGCGTGGAACGCGTTATGGACCGTATCGCCCGGACGAAGGAACTTCGGCTGGGGGCAGTGGCCGGCGGTGCGCCCTTTACCTACAAGGATCTTTCCAGCGGGGAGTGGAAAGGTTTCTGCGTCGACTTCGCCAAGGACATCGCCGCCACGTTCGACGCGCAGTTGAAGATCGTCGAGACGACCTGGGGCAACGCCGTCCTGGATCTGGAGGCGAACAAGATCGACCTTTTCTTCGGCATGTCGCCAACGCCGAAGCGCGCGCTGGTGGTGGATTTCTGCAATTCGCTCTTCATGAGCGCCTTCGCCATGATCCGCAAGAAGGGTTTTGAAGGAAACAACTGGGTCGACCTCAACGATCCCTCGGTGACGATCGCCGTCGACGTCGGCTCGTCCCATGACCAGATCGTCACGCGTCTTTGCCCCAACGCCAATGTCATGCGCTTCAAATCCGTCGATGAAGGGGTGGCGGCCGTCCAGGCTGGCCGGGCGGATTGCCAGATCGTGGATGTCTTCCTCGCCCTGACGATGGTGCAGAAAAACCCGCAGCTCGGCCCGCTTACGGTTCCCCAGCCGGCCTATGGCGCGTCGACCAACGGCGGCTTCCGGCGCGAGGACAGGGCGACCTGGCGCGACTTCATCAACGTCTGGATCAATTACCAGAAAAACATCGGCGGCATTCGCGAGATGGTCATCAACAACATGGAGGCGATCGGCGTCTCGGCTTCGACCATTCCCGAGGGCCTCGATCTCTAGAGCATTTCCAGCCGAAGCGATCTCGCTTCGGCGTCGGATAATGCAGAGCAATCCCGGTGAACCGGATTTCACCGGAATTGCTCCGGAACCCGCAGGATCGGGTGGAATTATCCGATCCCGTGCTTTCGTCCGCCAGCATCGGCGGCTGCAAACCGGCGGCCGTCGTTGAACTCGAAATGTAGGAACCTCTGGCATGATCCAGCGTCACACGCCGGCGGAGCTGCCGCCGCATGTCACCGATGAAGAACGGGCCGAGCTTGAACGGGGCCGCAGGCTTCTGGAGGCGATGATCGCCGTCGTCAGAAAGGCGAGCCCCGTCGCGCAGGACGTTACGCCGGAAGAAGAAGACGCCCCTCATGAATGACATCGGCGCCCTGACCATCGCTAAACTGCAAGACGCCATATCGGCCGGCCGGCTTTCGGCTGTGGATGTCACGGGGTATTACCTCGATCGTGTCGAAGCCAGCCAGCCGATCCTTTCCGCCTATACGTCCATCGATACCGGCGGAGCGCTCGCCCAGGCCCGTGCCATCGACGAGAGGGTGGCGCGCGGCGAGCCGGTGGGGCCGCTTGCCGGGGTGCCCGTCTCGGTCAAGGACATCATCGACGTCAGAGGGCTTGCGACCACGGGTTGCTCCCGTTCGGCTCTCGGAGAGGTGCCGGCCCGCGATGCGGAGGTGGTCGCGCGTCTGCGCGCTTGCGATGCCATTATCCTCGGGAAGGCCAATTGCCACGAATTCGCATTCGGCGGCCCCTCCTTCGACCTGCCCTTCCCGCCGGCCAGGAACCCGTGGAATCCGGAATATTTTCCCGGCGGATCGTCCAGCGGTTCCGGCGTGTCGGTCGCCGCCGGCCTCTGCCTCGCCTCGATCGGCACCGATACGGCCGGCTCGATCCGTACGCCAAGCGGCCATTGCGGCGTCGTCGGGCTGATGCCCGGTTACGATCGCCTGTCGAGACACGGTGTCCGCCCTCTCAGCATCACCATGGACCACGTCGGCCCGATGGCCCGCAACACGCGGGACTGCCGCACGGTTTATGAATGCCTTACCGGGTCCGACACCGGGGAGGGTGACGCCGGCATTCGCTACAGACGGGGCGATTTTTCCGGGCTTCGCTTCGGCATGGCCGCCGTCGGATGGGGACTGGAAGACCGTCTCCACCCCGAGGTGCGCGCAGCTTACAACGCCGCCGGCCTTCTCGTCGAAGACGGTGGCGGTTTCGTGGAGCAAGTTCGCCTGCCGTCGCTGGAACTCGTCCATGCAGCGGCTTCCGTCACGATGATGGCCGAGGTTGCGGCGAACCACGCTCCGGCCGTGCGCGCGAATTACGACGATTATGGCACCGTGTTCCGCAGCAGGACGCTGGCTGGCGAAGCCGTCCGGCTGGACGACTATATGGCCGCCATCTCGCTGCGCGACACGCTTTATCGCGCGACGATCAGGCTCTTCGACCGGGTGGAGTTTATCGCCCTGCCGGTTTCCGTGAATCCGCCGGGCAAACTGGCCGCCGTCGACCGCTTCTATTTTATGGGAGATCCGAACATCAACATCCTGGCCAACTTCCTGCATCTTCCGGCCGTCACGCTGCCGTGCGGTGTTTCGAAACAGGGCCTGCCGATCGGCATGCAGCTTCTGGGCCGCCGGGGAAGCGAAGCCTCGTTGCTCGATATTGCCGAAGGTCTCGAAAGGCGTATCGGCAGGTGGGATGATCAGAGAACAGATAAAGTGATTTAATTCAAGGAGGTGGAGCGCTCCTTGCGCGTCCGCCCGGACGCGTGGTGCTCGAAAACATGTGCATGGCAATTTTACCATCCTGCGCGGCGTCGCCGTGTGGGCGGCAGTTTGACGTCCATTTTTCCGGAGAAGCCAGTGAAGGCTTGCATAGAGAGAATGAGGCTTTTCTTCATCGAAAGTCCGATCAGGATGCCGGGCGCTGGGCCGACCGGCCCCGGCTCGGTATCCGGGTCGATGAATACACGATACGGCGAAACGTCCGTGTCCTTGTGGAAATCTAGAGCGGTTCCGGTGAAATCGGTCTCATCGGGATTGTTCTAATATATTGTTTTTACGGCATTATCCAATGCCGAAGCGAGGTCGCTTCGGCTGGAAATGCTCCAGGTCGTGGAATGATGATGACCAAGCATATTGCAGTTGTTGGTAGTGGTATCGTCGGCGCCTGTGTCGCCGCGGCGCTCGTTGCCGAGAAGCATCGTGTCACCCTGATCGAACCCGGGCCGGTAGGCGGCGAGCAGGCGGCGAGCTTCGGCAACGGCGCATGGATAAGCCCTGCCTCCGTGGTCCCGATGTCGATGCCCGGCACCTGGAAGAAGGTGCCGGGCTATCTTCTCGATCCGACCGGCCCGCTGACGATCCGTTGGCGTGACGTTCCGGCCATGCTGCCCTGGTTGCTTCGCTTTCTCTGGGCGGGCTGTACCGAGGCCAAGGTTGAGCGCACCGCAATGGCGCTGGCGTCGCTGCTTTCGGATGCGCCAGCGCGCCACCGCTTTCTTGCCGCCGAGATAGGACGGCCGGAAATGGTCGTGTCGAACGGGCTGCTCTATGTCTATCCGGATCGCCGCGCGTTCATGCTCGACGGGCTTGCCTGGCGTCTGAGGAAGCAGAACGGGGTAGAGTGGACGGAACTCGAAGGGGCGGCGCTGCATGAGCGCGAGCCGTCGCTCGGCACGCATTACGGTTTCGGGGTGTTTGTCGCCGGCGGCGCCCATTGCGTTGATCCGGGGGCCTATGTCGCTGCGATCAAGGATCATGTGATCGCGATGAACGGACATCTGCTGCCCGCCGTCGCAACCGGCTTTTCGATCACGGGAGGACGGCTGAAGGCGGTGGAAACGGATGCCGGTCCGCTGGCGTGCGATGCGGCGGTGATCTGCGCCGGCATCCGATCCCGCGCATTGGTGCGAATGTGCGGCGACGATGTTCCGCTCCACAGCGAACGGGGCTATCACGTTGTGGCGCAATCCCTGCACGAGGGGCCATCCATTCCCGTGATGACAAGCGATAGCAAGTCGGCCAACACGCCGACCCGCGCAGGCTTGCGGATCGCAGGCCAGGTGGAGATCGCCACCGTCGATGCGCCGCCCAACTGGCGGCGCTCCGATCTGCTGCTGGGGCAGGCGGCGGCGACCTATCCTTCGGTGCGCGAGGATCTCAAGAGCCGCAGGGTGTCGCGGTGGATGGGGCATCGGCCGTCGACGCCCGACGGTCTGCCGGTGATAGACGCGTCTACCCGGTCGCCGGATATCATCTATGCGTTCGGCCATGGTCATGTGGGTCTGGCGGCCGCGCCGATGACGGCGCATCTGGTGGCCGGTCTCGTGGCCGGCCGCGAACCGGCCGTAAGCCTATCCCCCTTTTCGCTCGACCGCTTTTCCCTCTGGCGGTGAAGCTGACGTCGTGACCGCCGCCGGGTCCCTTGCCGAAGCCGCCGTCGCCGTGCCATGCGTAGTCGTCGACGCCCTTGCCTTCGCCCCGTCATGGCCGTAGTGCGGGGGGTGACACTCATAAACCCGTGCAAGGCTCGAAAATCCTCCACCGGAGGCGGCGGAAACGGTGTAGTCGATCGTCTTGATCCCGAGCGGTATTGAAAGCATGCCCATGTCTGATCTCATCAAGCGCTTCGCCGCCTATTACCGCCCGCATCGCGGGCTGTTCGTGCTGGATTTCGGCAGTGCGGTCGCCGCCGGCCTGCTGGAGCTTGCCTTCCCGGTCGCCGTCACGCTCTTCATCGACCGGTTGCTGCCGACCGGGCGGCTCGATCTCATCGCGCTGGCGGCCCTCGGCCTTTTTCTGATCTATCTCGTCAATGCCGGCCTTCAGGTCATCGTCACCTATTGGGGCCATATGCTCGGCGTGCGCATCGAGGCGGAGATGCGCCGCAAGGCCTTCGACCATCTCCAGAAACTGTCCTTCGGTTTCTTCGACAACCAGAAGACCGGCCATCTCGTGGCGCGGTTGACCAAGGATCTCGAAGAAATCGGCGAGGTCGCCCATCATGGCCCGGAGGATCTGTTCATCGCCATCATGACGCTGATCGGCGCCTTCCTCCTCATGCTCTGGGTGCATGTGCCGCTGGCGCTGATCACGGCCGTCATCGTGCCGCTGACGGCTTTCGTCACGACCCATTACGGCGCTCGCATGACCTCGACCTGGCATGCGCTTTACGGGCGCGTTGCCGATTTCAACGCCCGCATCGAGGAGAATGTCGGCGGCATCCGCGTCGTGCAGGCCTTCGCCAACGAGGATCACGAGCGGAAATTGTTCGCGGAGAACAACCGCAACTATCTCGTCACCAAGCTCGAAGCCTACAAGGTCATGGCGGCCTCCCTGTCGCTCTCCTATCTTTCGATGCGTTTCGTGCAGGTCGTGGTGATGCTGGCGGGTGCATGGTTCGTGACGCGCGGCGAGCTTTCGGCCGGCGGTTTCGTCGGCTTCCTGCTTCTGGTCGGCGTGTTCTTCCGGCCGATCGACAAGATCAACTCGATCATCGAGACCTATCCGAAGGGCATTGCCGGCTTCACGCGCTATACGCAGTTCCTCGACACCCTGCCTGATATCCGGGATCGCGTCGATGCGCGCGAGGTGGTGAGGCTTGCGGGCGATATCGCGTACCGCGACGTTCGTTTCGGCTATAGCGCCGTGAAACCGATCTTCGAGGGCCTAGATCTTGCGATCAGGGCCGGGGAGACGATCGCTTTCGTCGGCCCCTCCGGTGCGGGCAAGACGACGATCTGTTCGCTCCTGCCGCGCTTTTACGAGATTACGTCGGGCGCGATCACCGTCGACGGCATCGACATTCGCGACATGACGCTGAAATCGTTGCGCTCCAACATCGGCATCGTGCAGCAGGACGTGTTCCTCTTCGCCGGTACGGTGCGCGAGAACATCGCCTACGGCCGGCTTGACGCCAGCGAGGCCGAGATCGTCGAGGCGGCGCGGCGTGCCCGGCTCGACGAGGTGATCGCCAATCTGGCCGACGGCCTCGATACGATCATCGGCGAGCGCGGGGTCAAGCTTTCCGGCGGCCAGAAGCAGCGTCTCGCCATCGCCCGCATCTTCCTGAAGAACCCGCCGATCCTCATCCTCGACGAGGCGACCTCGGCGCTCGACACGGAGACCGAACGGGCCATCCAGCAGTCACTTGCCGAGCTTTCCGAAGGTCGCACGACGCTGGTCATCGCCCATCGTCTCGCCACCATCGCGAATGCCGATCGCATTCTCGTCGTCGACGATGGCCGTATCGTCGAAAGCGGAAGCCATGCCGAACTTATCGCGAGAAAGAACGGTCGGTATCGCGATCTACAGAACGTTCAATCGTCCGGCGACACCGTTCATCGATTGCAGAGCAAGGGATAGCGGCTCACAGGTGATAGGTCTCGGTGTGCCCGTCGATCGCTATGGCCTGCCCGCTGATCATGCTGGCGGCCGGCGAGGACAGGAACAGGCAGAGGTCGGCGATTTCCCTGGGCTCGACGAAGCGCTTGATGGATTGGCCGCTGGTATATCCCCGCCTGATTTCTTCCGCCGATGTGGCGCGCATGGAGGCCTCGGCGGCAATGACGCGATCCATTCGATCGCCGGAGACGGATCCGGGGCAGATCGCGTTGACGCGAATATTCCAGTCCCCGAGTTCGATGGCCATCGACTTGGTAAGACCGATGACGGCCCATTTCGCCGCGGCATAGGGTGTGCGCAATCCGTAGCCGAAAAGCCCGGCCGTGGAGGACAGGTTGATGATGGAGCCCGATCCTCTTTCCTTCATGAGCGGAATTGCGCAACGGCCCGTCAGGAACTGGCTGTTCAGGCACACGTCGATGCACTGCTGCCAGCGCTCCACGGCGATATTCTCCAGCCGGTCGGTCGGCCCGGCGATCCCGGCGTTGTTGATCAGGACATCGAGGCCGCCCGCCTCGGCCTTGACCGAGGCAAACCACGCCTCGATTTCCGCCGGCGACGTCACATCGACGCGGCTTGCGGCAATGGTGGGGTTGCTTGCCGACATTTCCTCGACCGCGCGGGCATCGGCATCGCAGGCAAAGACGCGATGGCCGGCGGTTGCGAAAGCTTCGGCGACCGTACGGCCAATCCCCGAGGCGGCCGCGGTTATCATGACGATCAGGGGAGCGGACATCCTGTTGCTATCTCCGGAATGAGGTCAGTGGTTTTTGCCGGGAGGTATCGGTGCGAGCGGCTGGGTTGCCGCTCGCACCGGAAGGCGGCCGTCAGGTGTTCGACAGCCAGCATTTGACCGGCGCCAGCGCATTCATCAGCGGCGCGTTCGGGTCGTCGGTCCAGCCGCCGACGTTCTGGCCGACGGCGTCGATGAAGTTGCTGAACATCGGCACGATGGTGCCGCCATCGTCGCGGATCGTGGTGGCGAGCTTGCGGTAGAGGTCGACACGCTTGCCGGCGTCAAGCTCGCCGCGGGCGAGAACGACCGTCTCGTCGAACTCGGGGTTCGAATAGGCGGATTCGTTCCAGGCGGCGCCGCTCGTGTAGATCGTGGAATAGATCATGTCCTGGGTCGGCCGGCCGTTCCAGTAGGAAGCGCAGAACGGACGCTTGTTCCAGACGTCCGACCAGTAGCCGTCACCCGGAATGCGCTTGATCTCAAGCGGGATGTCGGCGGCCGCCGCGCTCTGCTGGAAGAGCTGGCAGGCGTCGACGGCGCCGGGAAACGCCACTTCGGAGGTTTCGATCACGACGGGGCCCTGATGCCCGGACTTCTGGAAATGGAAGCGCGCCTTGTCCGGGTCGTATTCGCGCTGTTCCAGATCGTCGCCGAAGAACGGGTAGAATTTGTTGATCGGAATGTCGTTGCCCACCGTGCCGTGTCCCAGCAGCACTTTGTCGAGCAGCGACTGCCGGTCGATCGCATATTTCAGGGCGAGCCGCAGATCGTTGTTGTCGAAGGGCTGGGCATTGGTCCGCATCACCAGAACGTAGTGGCCGCGGCTCGGCACCGATTTGACGGCGACCGACTGAACGCGCTCCAGAAGCCCGGCGACCCTCGGCGCGACGCGGTTGATCATGTCCACCTGGCCGGACTGCACGGCGGCGACGCGGGCGGTATCGTCGTTGATGATCGTCACGTCGAGCGTGTCGCAGTGACCCCGCGTGTCATCCCAGTAGCCGGCGTATTTTTCGAAGACGTAGCGCACGCCGGGCTGCTGGCTGACGACCTTGTAAGGGCCGGCGGCGATGCCGTCGGCCGGGTTTGCGCGGCCGCCCTCCGGCTGGATGAGCAGGTGATAGTCCGCCATGATATAGGGGAAGTCGGCGTTCGGATCTTCCAGTTCGGCGATGAACTCGTTGCCGGAGGCGCTCATTCTGGTAATGCCTGCCATCAGGCCGAGAGCGGCCGAATTGCTCTCGCTGTCGGCATGGCGCTTCATCGTTTCGACCACATCCTCGGCGGTCACGGACTTGCCATTGTGGAAGGTCACGCCTTCGCGGATCTTGAACGTCCAGGTCTTGGCGTCCTTGGAGGAACCGAATTCCGTTGCCAGACGTGGAACGATGTCGCCTTTCGCGTCGACTTCGAGCAGCTTCTCGCCGAATTGCGCCATGAGGGTATTCGGTCCCTCGCTTGCCGCCAGCGCCGGATCGAGCGTATCCGTCGTCTGGCCGCCGCCGAGACCGACGCGCATCGTGCCGCCCTTGACCGGTCCTTCGGCGCGGGCGGCGCTCGCCAGCAGGCCGGGCGCGAGCGCAGCTGCGCCGAGCATGGCGGCGCGGCCGAGAAAGGACCGGCGATCCATTTTTCCGCGGGCGACCATGGTGGCCAGATATTTCAACTCATCGGACATTGGAACCTCCTCCCAAACAGGCTCTGGACGTCAGCGATCCCCGTATTCCTCAACCGGGGACCGTGGTAATTTCCTACCAAGCCGATTATCGGAGGCTCGCATGTTTGCCGGGCGCGACATGACTATTTTAGACGGGAATTTGAGTATTTGCGCCATCCGTCGCGCGGCCTTGTCGCTCAAAGTCCGAGGGCGTGCCGCTGCCGTGCGGCAAAGCCCTGGATCAGGCGATCCGCCACCAGCGCCAGGATCGCCATTGACGCGCCGGCCGCGACGCCGAGGCCGACATCGCCCTGACCAAGCGCCAGATAGATCTGCTGGCCGAGATCGGTGGTGCCGATCAGCGCCGCGATCACCAGCATCGAGAAGGCGTAAAGGATCGTCTGGTTGAGGCCGAGGAGGATCGTCGGGGCGGAATAGGGAATCCTGACCTCGCGCATGACCTGCCACTCGCTCGCTCCGGAAGCGACGGCGGCCTCGATCAGTTCGTCCGGCGTGGAGGTGAGGCCATGGTGCGTATAGCGGATCATCGGCACGATCGCATAGGCGCAGATGGCGAGAAACGCCGAAAATTCGCCGATCTGGAAGAACATCAGCACGGGGATGAGAAAAACGAACAACGGAATGGTTTGCAGGAAATCGCACACCGGACGCATGACGCGCCAGGCGTTCTCGCTGACGGCGCAGCCGGCGCCGATGGCGCCGCCGACGGCCACGCAGATCAGCACCGAAGCGGTGCAGAGATAGATCGAGAGAAGAGCAGGCTCCCACAGGCCGATCGAGAGGATCGCACCCGTCATCGATACGGCGAAGACGGAGAGTTTCGTTCCGCCGGCCAGCCACCCGAGGCCCCCGAGGGCGACGAGCACGAACGGCCAGGGCAGGTTGGTGATGCCGGTGACCAGGATGCCGGTTGCGATCAGCAGGGAAAGGCCGGCGACGGCGTGGTTGCGCAGCGCCAGGACGATCGCGGCGACGGTGGCGATGGAGAAGACGGCGATGCTGATGCCGGTCGTCCACTGGAAGCCCCAGGTGAAGGGCAGCACGGCCTTTTCAAGCCCGATGCGCAGCGGCAGGAGAACGAAGAACATGGTCCCGTTCTTCACGCCATCCAGGATCACGCCATTGGCGGCTATGAAAGCGCCGAGGGACCTGTCTATGACGGCGGCGGCGCTCTTGAATGCCGCAAAGTCCTGGGCGGCCGGAAGGGCGGAATTCTGGAACAGGGCGATGACGACGGCCGCAAGCAGGATGCTGGCCGTCACCTTCCACGAATGGCGTTTGCCGTCGCGCGCCAGCGCACTGCTCATCCGGTCGGCCAGGATAGCGAAGATCACGATGACGACGCCGGCAATGAGGCTCTGGCCGAAGGCGGCCTTGCGCATCGTCAGCAGCACTTCCCAGCCGATGTCGTTGAAACCGCCGATGACCGCGGCGATGATGACCATGGAAAGGGCCGCCATGATCGTCTGGTTCACGCCCACCATGATCTGCCGGCCGGCCGACGGGATCTCGACGAGAAGGAGTTGCTGGCTGCGCGTCGCGCCGTTCATGATGGCGGCTTCCCGGATGTCGGGCTCGACCCGCTTCAGGCCGAGAAGGACGTTGCGCGCCATCGGCGGAGCGGCATAGATGACAGAGGCGATCAGGCCGACCACCGGGCCGAAACCGAACAAAAGCAGCAGCGGCGTGAGATAGGCGAAGGTCGGCACCGTCTGCATGATGTCGAGAACGGTTTCGATGGCGCGCCGGAGGGAGCAGATCTCATGGGCGAGGACGCCGATCAGGCCGCCGACGATGAGGGCGAGCGGCACGGAAACGAAAACCAGCCCCAGCGTGTTCATGCTGGCGATCCAGTAGCCGCTGGCAAGAACGAACCCAAGGCCCGCAAGCGCGAGGGCGGCCATGCGGATGCCGCCGATGTGCCATCCGAGAGCGGTGAAGACGCCGATCGTCAGGGCATAGGGCGACCCCACCAGAAGACGGTTCGCCCCGGCCATCGGATATTCGAGCAGCCGGGCGAGAGAGCGTGCGGCAGGCTTCAGGAATTCGAAAAGGGTCGTGAGGCCGGCTCCGATCCATTCCGTTGCGGGAAGCGTCAGGGCCGCGGGCCAGGTCCTGATCCATGCCTGATAGGGCGAAAGCGCGAGGCAGATTGCGCCGACGAGAACACACAGAAAGGCGATCCGGACGCCGGGTGTCATGCCGTTCATACCCGTCCTTCCAGTTCCATCCTTGCCGCCGGTGGCGGCGACGCTTCCGCTCGCGCTGATGTCGGTCATGTCCGCTCCACCTGAAGGGCGTCCGCCAGCTGGCTCGGATGGACGATGCCGGCCATCCGGCCGTCACGTCCCCAGACCGGCACGGGCTGGTAGAGCGCCATGCAGGAGGCGAGCGCGTCGTCGACCGTCATGTCCTCGCCGATCTTCGGATCGTCCGGCATCGCAGGCAGCGTCTCGGGCATGTTCATCATGGAGCTGACATGGGAATAGCGGCCCTTCGGCACGTCGCGCGTGAATTCGCGGACGTAGTCGTTGGCGGGGTTCACGATGATTTCGTCCGGCGTTCCGATCTGGACGACGACGCCGTCGCGCATGATGGCGATCCGGTCGGCAAGCTTCAGGGCCTCCGTGATGTCGTGGGTGATGAAGACGGAGGTCTTCTGGAGGCCGGCCTGGATCTTCAGGAACTCGTCCTGCAACTGACGCCGGATGAGCGGATCGAGAGCAGAATAGGGTTCGTCCAGGAAGAGCAGGTCCGGATTGACCGCCAGCGCCCGGGCGATGCCGACGCGCTGGCGCTGACCGCCGGAAAGCTCGCGGGGGAAGGCGTCTTCCCGACCGGAAAGCCCGACGAGATCGAGCATTTCGAGCGCGCGGGCGCGGCGGTCGGTCCGGCTCATGCCCTGCATCTTCAGCGGGAAACCCACGTTTTCTGCCACGGTCATATGCGGGAAGAGGCCGAAGTGCTGGAAGACCATGCCGAGCTTGTTCCGCCTGAGCTCGATCAGCCGCTGCTTGCTGGCCGTCAGGATATCCTCGCCATGAATGAGGATTGAACCGGCGGTTCCTTCGGCAAGTCTGGAAATCGTGCGGATCAGCGTCGACTTGCCCGAGCCGGACAGGCCCATGATCACGAAGACCTCTCCTTCCAGGACGTCGAAGGAGACGTCCTGGACCGCCGGGACGAGGCCGCGCTCGCGCAGGAGCGCCGCAGCGGCGCGGGAATCGTTGCCGGTTTCGGCAAGCGCCCGTTTCAGCTGTTGCGGCGCGTCGGCGCCATAGACCTGCCAGATGCCCCGGCAGGAGATGGCCGCATGAGGATGGGACATGATCCTCTCCTCACTTCGTCGCCGCGTCGACGATGGGCTGCCAGATATCCGTGTTTGCGCGGACCCATTCGGTCGTCACGGCCTCGGTGGGCTTGCCGTCCACATCGACGGCTCCCATCAGCGGCTGCTGCTGCTCGGTCGAAAGGCTAAGGTTCTTGAGAATTTCGTAGGCGGCCGGCCACTTGTCCTTGAGACCCGGCCAGACAGCCTTGAAAACGCGCGTGGGAATGAAATCGCAATCGCCGGTGACATCCTTGTTCGGCCCGTAGGCAGGATCGTCGTAGCATTCCTGGGTGCCTTCGGGCAGATCGACGAACTTCAGATCGTAGGCCGCGATTGCCCAATGCGGCTGCCAGAAGACGGCGATCAGCGGCGTCTTGCGTTCGGCGGAGGCGCGGAACTCGGCGACGAGCGCCCCTTCGGAGCCGGCAGGAATCGGCTTGTAGGGAAGGTCGAGCGCCTTGATGCGGTCCGCTCCGGGCGTCCCCCAGTCGCCGGGGTAATCCACCAGCCTTCCGGCCGGAATGGTGTCGGCGGTGGCGAAGGTCATCGCACATTCCCGGAGAGCTTCCCAGTCGGGAAGGCCGGGACAAAGCTCGGCGACATGGGGCGGATAGGCGATCCCTTCCCGGGCGACGAGACCGAGTTCGCCGAGGTCTTCGACCTTGCCCTCCGCATTCAGCTGCCGGTACTGGTCGGTGACGTTCGAGCCCCAGACTTCAAGCGCCGCGTCGAGCTGACCTTCCGCCACCGCCTGCCACATGTTCTGGTAGCCGGCGGTGATATATTCGACCTTGTAGCCTGCCGCCTCCAGCATCTGGCCCGCGATGCGGGTGGTGATCTGCTGTCCGGTCCATTCGTTGATGGCGAGTTTGATCGGTTCGTTCGTGGCGCCCAGTTCGGCCGCATGGAGTGAAGCTGCCGACAGGGCCGCGAGGCAGGTCGAAATGCCGAGCTTGCAGAAATTTCGCATTGTCACTCTCCCGTTTTTTTGGTTCCCGATGAAAGTGTTGCACAAAGCGAACGGGTGATTTAACTAATCGCGCCATCAATTTTACATATTTGGACGGCGCCACCGATGGACCAGAACGAAATCCAGATCCTCATCCTCGTCACGCCGAATTTCAATCTGGCGGCGACGACGGCTTTCATCGATCCCTTCCGGGCGGCAAACTATCTGGAAGGCGATACCCGCTTCCGCTGGGTCCTGGCGTCCGCTTCCGGCGGCCCGTGCCAGACGAGCAACGGTCTCGTCATCGAGACGCTGAAGCTTGCAAACATCCAGAACGAGCCTTTCGACATCGTCGTCATGTCGGCCAGCTGGACGCCCGAGACGGGCAGGACGCCCCAGCTTCTCGCGGCGCTCAGGAAATGGGCGCGTGCGGGCAGTATCATCGGCGCCCTCGATACGGGCGCGTTCATCGTGGCGGCCGCCGGGCTCCTGCGCGGCCACCGCGCGACGGTGCATTACGAACATATCGACGCCTTCAAGGAACTGCATGGCGACGTCGATGTTTCCGAGGATATTTTCGTCCGCGACGAGAAACGGTTCACCTGCGCGGGCGGCATCGCCTCCTCCGATATCGCGTTGCACATCATCCGGGCGATCTCCGGCGACGCCCTCGCGAATGCATCGGCGCGCTACATTTTCCATCCGTCGTTGCGGCCCGCCGGCACATCGCAGAACCCGGCCAATTCGGAACCGCTCGGCACGCATGTCCCGACCACGATCCGGCAGGCGATCATCGTGATGGAGCAGCATCTTGAAAACGCCCTGTCGATTCCGGAAATTGCGGATCAGGTCAAGATATCGCACCGGCAGTTGAACCGGCTTTTCCTGCGCTATGTCGGAAAGTCGCCGGCCGTCTATTATCGCGATATCCGGCTGGACCGTGCGCGGGGCCTTGTCACCCAGACGGATATGCCGATGTCCGAAATCGCCATCGCGTCGGGATTTGCGAGCCAGGTGCATTTCAGCCGCGCCTATCGGGAACGGTTTGGATTGTCGCCCCGCACGGACCGGGTCGACGGCCGGATCCCCTTCGAGTTCCGCGCCTGGCCCATGCATCGAAAGCCGGGAAGCGGCTGATGATGGCAAAGAGGATGGCGAAAAAAGCTAAACCGATGGCGTACAAAGCATAGAAAGGCCCCCCGGTTGGCGTGAAGCTAGGTCATCGTGAACGGCGACAAAGACGTCGCCTCTGGCTTGGGAGACGCCACCATGACCCTGCTTCCATCGAAGGACGAATTCGCAGCCATCCAGAAAGGCTATTCGCCGAATCCCTCTCGCTCGTTCTCGCTGAACGCCGCCGCCTATACGGATCCGCGCTGGTATTCCGTCGATCTCCAGGAAATCATCGCCAAGACTTGGCAATGGGTCTGTCATGTCGAAAAGGTGCGCCAGCCGGGTTCCTATATCGCGGTTGAAATCGCAGGTCAGCCGATCGCCGTCGTGCGCGACCGCGAAGGGGTGCTGCGGGCGTTCTACAATGTCTGCAAGCATCGCGCCCACGCCCTTCTGGAAGGCGAGGGCACGTCGACGCGGATCATGTGTCCCTATCATGCCTGGGTCTACCGTCTCGACGGCCAGCTCGTGCGGGCGCCGCACACCGAGACGCTTGAGGAATTCGACACCGGCGAAATCTGTCTCGATCAGGTGCAGGTCGAGGAATTCTGCGGCTTCATCTATGTGAACCTCGATCCGAACGCCGCTTCGCTGCGCTCCCAGTCCGGCGATCTGGAAACGGAAATCCGCCACTGGGCGCCGGATATCGACAAGCTCACCTTCGCACGCCGGCTGACCTACGACATCAAGTCGAACTGGAAGAACGTCGTCGACAACTTCCTCGAATGCTACCACTGCCCGACCGCGCACAAGGATTTCTGCACGCTCGTCGACATGGATACCTACAAGGTCACGACGCATGGCATCTATTCCAGCCATATGGCCGATGCCGGCAAGGACGCCAACAGCGCTTACGACGTGTCGAACGCCACCGTCACGACCCATGCGGTCTGGTGGCTGTGGCCGAACACCTGCATCATGCGCTACCCCGGCCGTTCGTCGATGATCATCCTGAACGTCATTCCGGCAGGCCCCGACCGTACGCTCGAAACCTATGATTTCTTCCTTGAGGATACCGAGCCGAACGAGATGGAGCTTCAGACCATCAAGTATCTCGACGAGGTCTTGCAGGTCGAAGACATCAAGATCGTCGAGAGCGTCCAGAAGGGGATGAACACATCCGCCTTCACCCAGGGCCGGATCGTCAACGATCCCGAAGGCTCCGGGCAGTCGGAACACGCGGTGCACCATTTCCACGGTCTCGTCCTGGACGCCTATGCCAGAACGGCAGTCTAAGGCGCGCCGGTTGCATATCGGAAAACCGAACAGGAAAAGTCTGGGAAAAGGAGGCATGTGATGGCCGGACGCCTTGAGGGGAAAGTCGCCTTCGTCACCGGAGGGCGCGGAGGCATCGGCCGGGCGATCTGCGCACGGTTCGTCCGGGAGGGGGCCGCAGTCTATGCGGCCGATCTCTCGGACGCCGGAAGCATGGCTTCCGCCGTCGAGGACGACGTGCGTTTCGTTCGCCTCGACGTGACGTCGGAGGAGGAGGCCGTCGCCGCGATGGCGACGGTCGGCGCGCAATCCGGCAAGCTGGATATTCTCGTCAATGCCGCCGGCATCGAACTGGAGAAGACGGTCGAACATACCACGCTCGATGAGTGGAACCGCAGCTTTGCCGTCAATGTGACGGGAACGTTCCTCGCGTCGAAGCACGCCCTGCCGTTGTTGCGGAAGGCTGCATCGGGAGGCACGACCGCATCGATCATCAACTTCGGCAGCTATGACGGCTTCATCGCCGATCCGGGTCTTGCCGCCTATTGCGCGACCAAGGGCGCGGTGCACGCCCTGACGCGCGCCATGGCGGTCGATCATGGTCCCGAGGGTATCCGCGTCAACGCGGTCTGCCCCGGTTATGTCGACACGCCGATGCTTCAGGGTTTCTTTTCCGGCGCCGGATCGGGGGGCGGGGGCGGGACGATCGACAGCCTCAAGGAGGCCGTCCGCAACGTCCATCCCATCCGCAACTACGGAACGCCCGACGATATCGCAAATCTCGTGAACTGGCTGGCAAGTGACGAAGCCAGATACGCGACCGGACAATTATGGGTGCTGGATGGCGGCCTTTCGGCGCAGGTCCAGCAAATGAGGCTTTGACATGGCGAAATCCGTTATCATCACCTGCGCCCCGACCGGCGGCATCCACACGCCGACCATGTCGGAATATCTGCCGATCACGCCGGCCGAAATCGCAACGGCCAGCATCGAGGCGGCGGAAGCCGGTGCCTCGATCATTCATCTTCATGCGCGCGATCCCGAGACGGGCAAGCCCGATCCGCGCCCCGAAATCTTCCAGCAGTTCCTGCCCGTCATCAAGCAATCCACGGACGCGGTGATCAATATCTCGACCGGCGGCGGGCTGGGCATGACGATGGACCAGCGTCTGCTCGCGGCAACCTCGGCCAGTCCGGAAATGGCGAGCCTCAACATGGGGTCGATGAATTTCGGCATTTTCCCCCTGCTCGGCAAATACAAGGAATGGAAGCACGATTGGGAGCCGAAATTCCTGGAGATGACGCGGGACTTCATCTTCCCGAACACCTTTGCGACCATCGAGTATGCGCTGACGAACCTCGGCGAGGCCCACGGCACGAAGTTCGAATTCGAATGCTATGACCTCAGCCACCTCTACAACATCAAATGGTTCATCGATCAGGGGCTGATCAAGCCGCCCTTCTTCGTGCAGATGGTGTTCGGCATCCTCGGCGGCGTTGGAGCGGATCTCGAGAACCTGGTCCATATGCACAAGGTCGCCGACAGGCTCTTCGGCCCGGAAAACTACGAATGGTCGGTGCTGGCGGCCGGCCGGCACCAGATGCCGTTCGCAACCCAGAGCGCGCTGCTCGGCGGCAATCTGCGCGTCGGCCTCGAAGATAGCCTGTTCATCGGCAAGGGCGAGCTTGCCACGTCGAACGCCCAGCAGGTGCGCCGCATCCGCGAGATCGTCGAAAGGCTGGGGCTGAGCGTCGCGACCCCCGCCGAAGCGCGCGAACGCCTCGGCCTCAAGGGCGGCGACAAGGTGGGCTTCTGATGAAGACCAGCCTTTTCATCGATGGCGCATTCGTCGCCGGCGGCGGGGAACCGCTTTCGGTCGTCGATCCTGCGACGGGAAGCGAGATCGCCGCCGTCAACGAAGCGACCTTCGAGCAGGTCGACGCCGCCGTCGAGGCGGCATCGGCGGCCTTCGAGAGCTTCTCCCGCACGACTCCGTCCGAACGGGCGGCAACCCTGCTGAAGATGGCCGACGTGCTCGAAGCGAACGGCCGCGCGCTTGCCGAGCTTGAAAGCCTGGATGTCGGCAAGCCGTGGCCGTCCGCGCATGACGACGAGATGCCGCTGATCATCGATACGTTCCGCTTCTTCGCGGGCGCCGCCCGCACGATGACCGGCCCCGTCGCCGGGGAATATGTTTCCGGTCATACCAGCATGATCCGCCGCGAGGCGGTCGGCCCGGTGGCGGCGATCACGCCCTGGAACTACCCGCTGATGATGGCGGCCTGGAAGATCGCCGCGGCGATTGCCGCCGGCTGCACGATCGTCCTGAAGCCTTCGGAGATCACGCCGCTTTCCACGCTGAAGGTGGCCGAACTCTTTGCCGGTCTCCTCCCGAAGGGTGTCTTCAACGTGATCCATGGCCGGGGACCCACGATCGGCGACCGGCTGATGAACGCGCCGCAGATCGAGGGGATCGCCGTGACGGGTTCGCCGGCCACCGGCATGGCGGCGATGCGGGCCGCCTCGCAGCAGATCCGGCACGTCCATCTGGAGCTGGGCGGCAAGGCCCCGGTCATCGTCTTTAACGATGCGGATGTGGAGGCGGTTGCGCAGACCATCCGTTACGGCAGCTTCTTCAATGCGGGTCAGGACTGCGCCCAGCCATGCAGGATCATCGCGCAGGACGGCATTTACGATGCCCTCGTCGCCGCGGTCGCGCGTCAGGTCGGCGAGATCCGTATCGGCGCCCAGAAGGCCGAGGGCACCGAGATGGGACCGGTGGTGTCGGCGATCCAGGCCGACCGTGTGGCCGGCTTCGTCGATCGCGCCCGCCGGACCTGCGACGTCGTCGTCGGTGGCGAGCGGGGCGAGGGCCGGGGTTTCTTCTACAAACCCACCGTGATCGCCAATGTGGACCACGACGCCGAAATCGCCACCAGCGAGGTCTTCGGGCCGGTGGTGACGATCTCGCGTTTCTCGGATGCCGAAGAGGCGCTTTCCATCGCCAACGCCGGACGTTACGGGCTTGCGTCATCGGTCTGGACGCGGGACCTGGGCCGGGCGATGGCGGTGACCAGCCGCCTGCGCTACGGCTTCACCTGGGTCAATACCCATGGCGTCGCCACGCCGGAAATGCCCTGGTCGGCCATGAAGGGCTCGGGAACGGGCTGCGACATGTCCATTCATGCGCTTGACGCCTATACGTCGGTGCGACACGTCATGATCGCGCACGGATAGCCGGAGATGGAAACCATGACGGACGCAAGAGGAAGGGTCGCCATCGTCACCGGCGGCGGACGGGGCATCGGGCGCGCCATCGTCGAGCGGCTGCATCGCGACGGGGCGACTGTCGTCACCTGCGGGCGGGGCGAGCGCCCGGCGGACTTGCCCCGGGATATCGTCTGGATCACCGGCGATGTTTCCCGTCCGCAAGACGCAAGGCACATCGTCGCCGGCGCGGCCCGGCACGGCGATGTCGCCGTGCTCGTGAACAACGCCGGCATCCAGATCGAAAAGACGGTGGCGGAGACGACCGACGACGACTGGGACCGGCTCATCGGCGCCAATTGCCGGGGTGTCTTCAACATGTGCCGCGAGGTCCTGCCGCTGATGGCCGAGCGCGGTGGCGATATCGTGAACCTCGGTTCGATCTCGGCCATGGTGGCGGATCCTTCGATGGCCATCTACAACGCCTCGAAAGGCTTCGTTCACAGCCTCACGCGGTCGATTGCCGTCGATCACGGCCCGAACGTGCGCTGCAATGCGGTCAGTCCCGGCTGGATCATGACGGAAATGGCTGAAAACGGTTTTGCGCTGGCGCGCGATCCGCAGAAGGCGCAAGACGATTCGCTTGCCCGCCATCCGGCCCGCCGCTTCGGAAAGCCGGAGGATATCGCCAATGCCGTCGCCTGGCTGATTTCAGCCGAAAGCGCCTTTGTAACCGGTCAATGCATTACCATCGACGGCGGATTGACCGCCGCCTCTCCCCTTCAACCTGGATTATTCTGATGATCGAATTCAAGCAGACTGCAGTATTGGGCGCAGGCGTGATCGGTGCGAGCTGGACGGCGCTTTTCCTCGCCTCGGGGCGGGATGTTGCGGTGCATGACATCGCGCCGGCAACGGAGAAAAATGTCCGCGATTACATCGACCGCGCCTGGCCGACCCTCGAAAGCCTCGGCCTGGTGAAAGGCGGAAGCCCCGATCGCGTCCGCTTCTGCGGCTCGGCCGCCGAGGCCGTCGAGGGTGTGTCCTTCGTTCAGGAGAATGTTCCCGAGCGCATCGCGATCAAGCACGCGCTCTATGCGGAAATCGAGCCCTCGCTCAGCGCTGACGCCGTTGTCGCGACCTCGGCCTCGGGCCTCACGCTCAGCGAGATGCAGGAGGGATGGAAGGATCCCGGCCGCCTCGTGCTCGGACATCCCTTCAACCCGCCGCACCTGATCCCGCTGGTCGAGGTCATGGGCAACGAGCATACCGCCGCCGGCGTCGTCGAGGCGGCGGAACGCTTCTATGAAGCCGTGGGCAAGGTCACGATCCGCGTCAACCGCGAGGTGCCCGGCCATGTGGCGAACCGGCTTCAGGCGGCGGTCTGGCGCGAGGCCATTCACCTCGTCAAGTCCGGCGTCGCCAGCGTCGAGGATGTGGACAAGGCGATGTGGGCCGGCCCCGGGCTACGCTGGGCGGCGATGGGGCCGACCATGCTCTTCCATCTGGGCGCCGGCGAGGGCGGTCTTGCCGCTTTCTGCGAACGCTATACGGACAGCTTCAATCGCTGGTGGGACGATCTCGGCGTCCTGCATCTCGACCCCTCCATCGCCGAGACGCTTGTCGTCGGCGTGACACAGGAGGCCAACGGCCAGTCGCCGGCGGATCTTTCAGCGCAGCGCGATGCGCTGATCGCCAGCATCCAGAAGGCGATGGCACCGCTTCGCGCGAACTGAAACGACAAGGGGGTTCCATGAGCGACGACCCAATCGATCCCGATGCCCGTATCGTGGTGATCGGCGCAGGGCAGGCGGGTTTCACCGCCTGCGCGCGTCTGCGCGACCTGGGGCATCGCGGCCCCGTGACGCTGATCGGTGACGAAGCGCATCCGCCCTACCAGCGGCCCCCCTTGTCGAAGGGCTATCTGCTCGGCGAGATCACGGAAGACCGCCTCTATTTCCGCCCGATGGACTTCTATCGGGAGCGCGGGATCGATCTGCGGCTCTCCCGGCCGGCGGCGTTCATCGATCGCGGGAAGAAAGCGGTCGGCTTCGCGGACGGATCGAGCGTTCCCTATGATCGCCTGATCCTGACGACCGGCGCGCGGCCGAGAACCCTGCCAGACGAGATCGGCGGGCGGCTCGATGGCGTCTTCGCGGTCCGCAATCTCGCCGACATCAACGCCATGGCCGAGCGGTTCCGCCCCGGCCAGCATGTCCTCATCGTCGGCGGCGGCTATATCGGCCTTGAGGCGGCGGCGGTGTCGGCCAAGCTGGGGTTGACGGTGACGATCATCGAAGCCGCGCCGCGCATTCTCCAGCGCGTCGCCTGCGCCGAAACCTCCGCCTACTTCCGCGATCTGCATGGCGGCAAGGGCGTCACGCTACGGGAAGGAGCGGCGCTGAAGGCGCTTGTCGGCGAAGAGGGCCATGTCCGTGCCGCGCAACTGGTCGACGGTTCTCTCATCCCGGTCGATTTCGTCATCGCCGGCATCGGCGTCATCCCGAACGCCGGGCTTGCCGAAGCCGCGGGCCTTGTGATCGAAGACGGCATCGCCGTCGACGAGAACTGCCGGACCTCCGATCCCGAGATCTATGCGGCAGGCGATTGCGCCTCCTTTCCGTGGCGGTCCCGGCGCATCCGTCTGGAAAGCGTCGGCAACGCCATCGAGCAGGCCGAGGCGATCGCCAGGATGCTGACCGGGCAACCGGTCCGATATGAGGCCAAGCCATGGTTCTGGTCGGATCAATATGACGTCAAGCTACAGATCGCGGGTCTTTCGACGGGCTACGATAGCGTGGTGACCCGCATCGGCGCGGAGGGCAGCGTGTCCCACTGGTATTATCGCGCCGACGAACTGCTCGCCGTCGATGCGATGAACGATCCCCGCGTCTATATGGTCGCAAAACGGCTGATCGAAGCGGGAAAATCCCCCGGCGCGGAGATCGTCCGCGATCCCGCCACCGACCTGAAGGCGCTTCTGCGATAACAGGGGCCTGGCCGACAGGCGTGAGCTTCAGGCGCGCGACGGTGAAACCATCGCCGCCGGGGCCGGGCTGCCGGGTGGTCGAAGGCGCTTCATGCAAGGAAAGCCGCGCCGATACCGGCTGAAACGGTTCGAGCGCGGCTTACGGTTTTGCCCCTTACAGGCGACCGTTAATTGCTCAGGTAAAAGCCGGCGGCAGTTTCTTTCCATCCCCAGTTTCGCGGCCGTGGTGTCGGATCGATGGCAAGGCCGCAGACCGTCGCGATGGCATGGTGATGCCCGTTCCCTGAACGAATGGTTTGCGTATAAGAGCACCTGATAAAACCCTCGCCCGGAGACTTTGACAGCTACTCCAGGTCTCGTCTTGCGTTTCGGATCACTCTCCCGACGGCGGACCTTCACGGGTTCTGCCTGAAGATGAGGAAGAACTGAAAAGAAATCTCTTGTCAAAATAGGTATGACCTTATACCTTGCATCCTCATCGACGGGAGGATCGGTCGGTCGGGGGGACTCATGCAAGATCGGTGTCAGGAACGAACGGCGACTTTGCTGCCGGTTGGCATGGCGCATTCGCTGACCGATCCGCATCGGGTTGCCTGGCGGGATGCGGCTTCGAGATAACCTGTGATGCAGGACGGGGCCGGACCGAGACGGCTCCCCCTTCAACCCCCGGCACATGTGCATGGAAAGGACATGGAAGTGTCGCTAGATTTCAGCCCGATTTTTGAACGCTGGCCGATGCTGCTTGACGGCGCGATCGTCACGCTGCTGCTTTCTGTCGCCGCGACCGTGTCGGGTTTCCTGATCGGAACGCTTTGCGCCGCCGGCAGGAATTCCCGCTTCCGGATCGTTTCGGCGATTTGCGCCATCTATGTCGAAGCGATCCGCAACACGCCGTTCCTCGTGCAGATCTTCCTGATCTTCTTCGGCCTGTCGACGCTGGGCTTTACCCTGAGCGCGATCACGGTGGCGCTTCTGGCGCTTACGATCAACGTCGGAGCCTATACGGGCGAAATCATGCGGGCTGGCTTCGATTCGGTGCATGCAGGGCAGTGGGAGGCGGCCGAATGCCTCGGCCTCTCGCGGCTTCAGACCTATTGGCACGTCGTTCTTTTCCCTGCGGCGGAGCGGGTTTTCCCGTCTCTCAGCAGTCAGTTCATCCTGCTGATGCTGGCATCGTCCATTACATCGCAGATCTCGGTTCCCGAACTCACCGGAAACGCGAACTATATCCAGGGCGTGTCGTTTCGGCCGCTGGAAACCTACCTCGTGATCGGGGTCATGTATTTCATCCTGTCGGTCATCATGCGCCAGATCTTCAACCTGATCGGCATGGTCGCCTTCCCCCGCCGCCGCCGGCTCGGCACACCGCTCTGAGGTTCGCCATGGTTCCGACTTTTGGTTTCATCCATATTCAGTTCCTGCTCGAAGGTGCGATCTGGACCGTCATTCTGTCCGTCTGCGCATTCCTCGGCGGCGGGCTGATGGGGCTTCTGATCGCCCTTCTGCGCATCTCGCCCATCCCTTTCGTGCGCAGGCTCGCGGCCTGGTACATCGAGCTGGTGCAGGGCATTCCGCTGCTCGTTCTGCTGTTCACGGGATATTTCGGCCTGCCGGCCATCGGCGTTCCGGTCTCGCCGCTGCTGGCCGCCACGATCTCCATGACGGTCTGGGTCGGCGCCTATCTGGGCGAGTTCTGGCGCGGCAGCCTCGAAGCCGTGCCGAAGGCGCAGTGGGAGGCGGCCGAATGCCTCGCGCTCACGCGCTGGCAGCGCATGTTCAAGGTGATCGTTCCGCAAGCCGTCAGGAATGCGACGCCCGGCACCGTGGGCTTCATGGTCCAGATCATCAAGAACACCTCGCTCGCCTCGGCCGTCAGTTTCGTGGACCTGACGCGGGCCGGCCAGCTCATCAACAATTCGACGTTCCAGCCCTTCGTCACCTTTGTGGCGGTGGCGATCATCTACTTCCTTCTTTGCTTTCCCCTGTCGGTTCTCAGCAGGCGCCTGGAGCGCCGCATGGCCCGGGGCATGGCGAAGGCTTGAGCGAGGACAACATGAATATTTCTCCGGACAACAAGGCGGTCATCGTTCTGCGTGACGTCGAAAAGAGCTTCGGCCAGGTGAAGGTCCTGCATGGCGTCAGCTTCGAAGTGGCGCGCGGGCAGGTCACCGTTCTCATCGGCCGGTCGGGCTCCGGCAAGAGCACGGCCCTGCGCTGCATGGATCGCCTCGAAAAGGTCGATGCCGGCTATATCGAGGTCTGCGGCCACGTCGTGACCGATCCGGCCCTGGAATTGCGCAAGCTCCGCCTGGATGTCGGCATCGTTTTCCAGAGCTATAATCTCTTTCCGCATCTGACGATCGGGGAGAACATCATGCTGGCTCCCCGCTCGGTCAAGAAGCTGCCGAAGAAGGAGGCCGCCGATCTGGCCCGGGCGACGCTCGCGCAGGTGGGGCTCGGCGACAAGTTCGACGCCTATCCCGAGCAGATGTCGGGCGGACAGCAGCAGCGTGCGGCGATCGCGCGGTCGCTGGCCATGCAGCCCAAGGTCATGCTGTTCGACGAAGTGACATCCGCGCTCGATCCGGAACTGACGGGGGAGGTGCTGCGTGTCATCGAGCGGCTGGCCGCCGATGGCATGACCATGGTCATGGTGACCCACGAAATGGGATTTGCGCGGCGTATCGCCGATCAGCTCGTGTTCATGCACCAGGGCAAGATCTGGGAAAAGGGCCACGGTAGCATTCTCGATGCGCCCCGCACGCCGGAATTGCAGCGTTTTGCAGCGCAGGAGCTGTGAGGTGTCGCAGATCGTCGTGACCTACGCCATCGAAACGCCGGGCAGCGTCGAGCGTATGGCGGAGAAAATCGCCAGCGATCAGTCGACGGGAACCTTTGTCGCCGTGCCGGGGGAAACCGAGGAACTGAAGACGCGGGTCGCCGCCCGTGTCCTTTCCGTCCGCGACCATTCGTCGGGGGAGCGCCCCAGTTGGCCCGAAGCTCCGGAGGCTCCCGTCAACCGCGGCGTTGCGGATATCGCCTTTCCCCTGGATGCGGTCGGAACGGATCTCGCGGCGTTGATGACGATCGCCATCGGCGGAGCCTTCTCCATCCGCGGCCTCACGGGACTGCGGGTCGTGGATATGAAGCTGCCGGAGGACTACAAGGCAGCCTATGCGGGGCCGCAATTCGGGATCGACGGCAGCCGGCAGCTTACCAATGTCTACGGACGGCCGATCATCGGAACGATCCTGAAACCCGCTCTCGGATTGCGCCCTGACGAGACCGCAGGCCTTGTCGGGGCGTTATTGAAATCCGGTGTCGACTTCATCAAGGACGATGAGAAGTTGATGAGCCCCGTCTATTCGCCCCTGAAGGAACGCATTGCGCATGTGATGCCGAAGATCAGGGATCACGAACAGGCCACCGGCAAGAAGGTGATGTACGCCTTCGGCATCTCCGCTACCGATCCGGACGAAATGGTTCGCAATCACGACATGGTCGTGAAGGCCGGCGGAAACTGCGCGGTCGTCAATATCAATTCCGTCGGCATGGCGGCATTCCATTTCCTGCGAAAGCGCTCGAACATCGTTCTTCATGCCCATCGCAACGGCTGGGACATGCTCACCCGCCATCCGGCCATCGGCTTCGATTTCAAGGTTTGGCAGCAGTTCTGGCGCCTGCTCGGCGTCGACCAGTTCCAGATCAACGGCATCCGGGTCAAATATTGGGAGCCCGACGAGAGCTTCGTCGAGTCGTTCAAGGCGATCAGCACGCCGATCTTCGACGGCAAGGACCGTCCCTTGCCGGTCGTCTGTTCCGGCCAGTGGGGCGGTCAGGCGCCGGAAACCTATCGGCGCACGGGCGAAACCATCGATCACATGTATCTCTGCGGCGGCGGGATCGTCAGTCATCCGCAAGGGCCCGCCGCCGGCGTGCTGGCGGTGCGGCAGGCGTGGGAAGCGGCCGTGGCCGGCATCCCGCTGTATGAATTCGCCCGGTCCCACCCCGAATTGAAAGCCTCGCTCGGCAAGTTCGATCCACAGGGCGAATACAGGAACTGAACGGGTGGACGGGATCTGCGGCGCAAGACGCCGCCGCGGAACAGAGAACCGATATTGCAACGCCGAAATGCCCTTAAGGGCCCGGCAACCATGGGAGAAGGAAATGAAACTGGGACGTCGTGAGTTCAATTTTGTCGCAGCCGCACTGGTGGGGCTTGTCATCGCCGCGCCGGCGATGGCGGATGTGCTGGACACGATCATGAGCACCAAGAAAATCCGCGTCGCCACGGATATGGGTATCCCGCCCTACGGCATGCTCGACGGATCGATGCAGCCGACCGGGTCGGACGTCGCGGTCGCCAAGCTGCTTGCCGCCGATTGGGGCGTCGAACTGGAGTTCGTGAACACCACCGGTCCGACCCGTATTCCGAACATCAACACCGACAAGGCGGATGTGGTCATCTCGTCGCTTTCGGTCACGGAGGAGCGCAAGAAGGCGGTGGATTTCACCCGGCCCTATTCGTTCATCCGCACGACGGTCATCGCCCCGACGGAGGATACCGCCAAGGAGTGGACGGATCTTTCGGGCAAGGCGATCGCCGTGGTGCGCAGCACGACGCAGGATATCGCGCTTACGGAAATGGCGCCGGAATTCGGCTTCAACGTCGTTCGCTATGACGACGACGCGACCGCGATCACGGCGGCGATATCCGGCCAGGCGATTTACCTCGGTCTGGCTGATCCGCAGATGCGCGCCATCAACGAGCGCTCCACGGCCAAGCAGTTCGAGGCCAAGATCGTGATCAACCAGTTCCCCATCGCCATGGCGGTGAAGCAAGGGGAGACGCGTCTTGCCGAAAAGCTGAATGAGTGGATTGCCGAAAACGCCGCGAACGGCAAGCTCAATGAAGCCTACAAGGCCTATCACGATCTGGATATTCCGGCAGAGATCCTGAATTAATCCAGACGGCGAAAATCAGGACGGCCGCCCCGGAGGCGGCCGTCTGTTTCTGTCGGATGCGGAAGAACGCGTCAGTTTTGCGTATCGAGGGATTGCATGAAGTGCTGCATGTTCGCCTCGACGCTGGAGCGGTTTTCCTGGCCGACCGTGCGGTTGCGAATGGATTCATACATCTGCTCATGCAGATCGACCGCGCGGATACGGCCGCTCCGGTCGAGTGATTTCTTCACCCAGGGCGCAACCATGCTCAAGACGAACTCGGCGATCGTCACGATCAGCTTGTTGCCCGTGGCGACATAGACCGCGCGGTGGAAATCGAGGTCGGCCTTCAGCATCTCGTCCAGATCGGGATCGGCCTGCCGGGAAAGCTGGCGCAGTCTCTGAATGCAATCACGCATCTTCGCCAGATCATCTTCGGTTCGCCGCTGTGCGGCAAGTTCCGTACAGTTGCGGTCGAAGATGTCCCGAAGCTCCATGAGCATTTCGGGCGTCGAATCCTGCAAGTAGAGCTGGAAGAGGGTTAGCGGCATCGCGGGCACGCCGGGCCCGTCGCGCACGTAACTGCCATGACCGTGCCGGATGTCGATGAGGCCTGCGATCGCGAGGGTCTTCATCGCCTCGCGAATAGGGGTGCGACTGATCCCCAGCTGCTCGGCGAGGTCCTTCTCATTGGGGAGCTTGTCGCCGGCTTTCAGATTGCCGCGCGCGATTTCCCCCGTGATGTAGTCCAGCGCGAACTCGAGGCGGGTCTGGTTCTTCTTAGGTTCGGCCAATACGGTCTCCCTTCCAACGGCTCCCCGGCGACACCAATTCTGGAGAGAGGAAATAATGGTAATACATTATACCATTCAATGGGATATCGGAAGGGCAAGTGGCGCGAGCGGCTGAACAAATCACCCGCGCCCTCAAGGCGGCTTGCCGCCCCTATTTTTCGTCGGCCAGCTTGGTCGACGTCTTGGGATCGAAGGGAAACAAAAGGCCCGCTGCGAGGAAGCCGCCATCCACATTCAGCGTGTGCCCGGTGATGTAGCGGGCTTCATCGCTGGCGAGAAAAACGGCGGCGTCGGCGATTTCCTCGGGCTCGCCATAGCGACGTTGCGGCACGAGACGATGATAGGCCTCGCGTGTCTCCAGCGTGTGCATCGTTCTGGAGACTTCGGTCAGAATGGGTCCCGGCGCAATTGCGTTCACGTTGATTCCGAAGTCGGCGAGTTCGACCGCCATGACCTTGTTGAGAAGTTCGACGCCTGCCTTGGACGCGCCATAGGCGGAGCGGCCGACCCCGCCCTTCTGGCCGGAAAGCGAGGCAATATTGATGATGCTGCCGCTTTTCCGCTTCGCCATCGTTCGTGCGACAGCCTGGGATACGAGGAACGTTCCCGTAAGATTGATGCGTACGACCCGCTCGAATTCCTCGCGCGAACTTTCGAGGAAAAGGGTCGTTGCGCCGATGCCGGCATTGTTGACGAGAATGTCGATCCTGCCGAACTGCGCAACGGCCTGCTTCACAAGCCCGTCGACATCCTCGTCAACCGAGATGTCGGCGCGCACGGCGATGGCGGCCGGCCCGATTTCGGCAGCCGTGGTCTTCGCCGCATCTTCGTCCCGGTCGCTGACGACGACCTGTGCGCCCTGGCCGGCAAACGCAAGGGCAATCGCTTTGCCGATCCCGCGGGCCGCGCCGGTGACGATCGCCGTCTTACCTGAGAGTCGCATTGTCCATCCTCCCGAAACTGGATTATATGTATAAGGTATGAGGTATGATCTTGTGCAGTTATGAGCTTAGCGCTAGATTGATGTCAAGCAAATACATTGCGGTTTATCCGAAGCGTCGGGAGAGATGGAATGACGGCTGCGCGCCCCCTGGTCGGCTTTTACGGTGACGATTTCACGGGCTCGTCCGAGAACCTGGCGCAGTTTCACCGAAGCGGATTGCGGACACGGCTCTATCTCAAGGTCCCGCCGATCGCGGAGCTTCGCGAGGCGGCCGGACAACTGGATGTCATCGGTTTTGCCGGAACCGCGCGCGCCATGAACTGCGAGCAGATGGCGGTGGAAATCCAGCCCGCCTTCGATGCGCTGAAGGCCCTCGGTTGCCGGATATTGCAGTACAAGATCTGCTCGACTTTCGATTCCGCCCCGGAGACGGGCAATTTCGGATTTGCGGCGGAAATGATCACCCGTGGCGGGCGGGACTTCGACACGGCGGTTCTGGCCGCGACCCCGGATTTCGGTCGCTATACCGCCTTCGGCAACCATTACGCCCGCTTCGGCAAGGATGTGCTCCGGCTCGATCGCCATCCGGGCATGAGCAGCCATCCAAGAACCCCGATGCGCGAGGCCGATCTTCGCCTGCATCTGGATACGCTGTGCGCATTGCCCTTTGCCAATATCTGCCTGCCGGAAATCGGATCGCCCGGGACGTTGACGGCCCGGATCGCGACCCTCTTCAGCGAGGGGAAGGGGATCGTCTTCGACGGTGTCACGAACGACGATGTCGCCGCCGTTGTACGGGCGTTGTGGGAACGCAGCGCCATACACCCGCTGTTTGTGATCGCCGCGCAGGGTTTTGCGCAGCATCTCGGCCGGACCCTGGCCGGCATGAGGGCGGAAAACGAGCTGGAGACGGTCCGGACCACCATCCCGCCGGTGGATAATCTTCTGGTGCTCTCGGGAAGTTGTGCGATCCAGACGGGTCGCCAGATCGACGCGGCGCTCGCGGCAGGATGGGCGGGGATCGCACTCGATCCTGCGGGACTATGCGATGAACGCACCGCCTCGGACGCGGTGGATGCCATTGAGCCGAAAGTCCTGGAGAACCTGGAGGCGGGACGGCCGACCATTGTCTATACCGCGCGCGGCAACGTCGTGGATCGCGAGGCGTTCGAGGATATTCCGCCGCAGCATATCGGACGGGTTTATGCAGCCCTCATGGGCGCCGTGAGACGCCAGACCGCGATCCCCCGTGTCGTGTTTGCCGGAGGGGACAGCTCAAGCTATTCCATACGCCATAGCGGCGCCGATGCGTTGACCATCAAGGTGTTCGACGAGGTGCAGCAGGGCCATTTATGCGAATTGATCAGCGAAGACCCGCATCTGAATGGTGTCGAAGTGTTACTGAAAGGCGGCCAGGTGGGGGAGGAGGATTACTTTCTGCGGGTGCGCAACGGGACAGACCGCTAGGGCGGGATTGCGGTTTAAAGCGCTTCCGCGATTGCCTTGACAAGGGCCGCCGCCGAGGCGGCGCCGGGATCGGGGTGGCCGAGGGAGCGTTCGCGAAGACGTGCCGCACGGCCCTTGGTGGCGACCATCGTCGCGGTGGCGGCGGCGCCGTTGTCCGCAGCGACCGTTATGGCTTTCCAGAAATCCTGTCTTGACCGGCCATCTGCGAGTGCGGTCGCCGCGGCCTCGGCTGCCGGCAACCAGACGTCGAGCATGGTCTTGTCGCCGCGTTGCGCCTTGCCGCGGTCGCGGATGCCGTCGGAAATGGCGACGAGCATGTCTGTGCAGGCGGCCAGGTCGAGGCTGTCGCGGCCGGCCAGCGCCTGGGCGGCGCGGCGGAATCCCGTGGCGTAGAGCGGCCCGGTCGACGCGCCGACGGCATCGAGAAAGCCTGCGGCGGCTGTGGACATCACGTCGGCCGGGCTCGCCTTGTCGAGATCGAGACCGCCGAGGGCGGCGATCACCGCCTTGAATCCGATGGACATGGTGATGCCATGGTCACCGTCGCCGATCGCGCCGTCCAGTTCGGACAGGGTGTCCTTTCTCGCCTCGATCATCTCGGACATCCGCCCGAACATTCTGGCGAGAGCCCGTGCCGCATTTTCGGACATGTTTTCCTCCCCTTTACCGCCGGCCGCCGTCAGCCCGGCGCCGAGCCGTCCGTTCCGGGCGTGTTGATGGTCAGGATCGCCGACTGGCATGGGTGATGCAGCAGTTCGGCCAGTTGCGAGTCAAGATGCAGGATGGAAATGGAAGCCCCCGCCATGTCGAGCGAAGTGCAGTAATGGCCGACCCAGTTCGCCTCGATGGCGATGTTCTTGGCGGAAAGACGCTGCTCCACGCGGCGATAGAGGATGTAGAGTTCCATCAGCGGCGTGGCGCCGAAGGAATTGACCAGCACGGCCACGCGGTCGCCTGCCTCGGCCTTCATCTCCTTGAAGATATTGTCCATGATCGTGTCGACGATCTCGTCGGCGGTGCGGATCCGCTCGCGCGAGACGCCCGGTTCGCCATGGATTCCCATGCCGATTTCCATGTCGTCCGGCCCGATCTCGAAATTGTGCCGCCGTGTCTGGGGCATGGAACAGGATTCGAGGGCCACGCCCACCGTATAGGTGCGGTCATTGGCCTTGCGCGTGACCGCCTCGCATTGATCGAGCGTCATGCCGCGGTCGCAGGCCGCGCCGGCCACCTTGAAGACGAAGAAATTGCCGGCGACGCCGCGCCGTCCCTCCTTGTCCTCGACCGGTGAGGACGCGATGTCGTCGGTCGTCAGGATCGTGCGGATCGGAATGCCCTGTTCCTCGGCGACTTCGGCGGCCATCTCGAAATTCATCACGTCGCCGGCGTAATTGCCGTAGACGAAGAGCACGCCGGCCCCACCCGAGGCGGCGACGGCGCATTTGACGATCGGGTCGGGCGGCGGCGAGGAAAAGATATTGCCGATCGCCACCGCGTCGGCGAGCCCCTTGCCGACATAGCCCACGAAACAGGGCTCATGTCCCGTGCCGCCGCCGATCACCAGGCCGACCTTGCCGGCACGGGGACCGTTGCGGGCGACAAGCGCGCGTTGCGCGGTCCCGACCGGCTTGAGATAGGCACTGTGGGCGGCGATCAGGCCGTCGAGCATCTCCTCGACCACGTCGTTCGGGTTGTTGAGGAACTTCTTCACCTGGGTGCGATAGGTATTGGCGGCCGCCGGCCCCTTCTGGCGCTGGGAAAGCCGGCCGTCGAGGCTTGTCACCCCGTCGGCTCTCAGGATGCCCGCGCCGGTCGCCGCATCCGTGACGAGGACGCTCACATAGCCGCCGCGCAGGGCGGCAAGCAGCGCCGGCACCTTGTCGAAGCCGCCGGCGACGGCGACGCGCGTCCCGATCCCCCGCAACATCTCCAGGGAAATCCCGATGGTGCGGTCATCGAGCGGACCGGCGACCGGGCGGCCGCGCTCATCGATGAAGCGGCCCGCCAGCACGCCGGCGGCCCCCTTGGCGAGATAATGCTGCAAAGGCACGGATTCGAAGAAACCGCTGGTGTGGATCGTTGAGTTGGGGCGCAGCGACGAGATGCCGAAAACGATGCGATTGGCGCGGGAGAGCGTATCGAACTGCTCGTGGATCAAGGGCTCTTCGAGCAGCATGCGGTGCGTTTGCGCCGAAGCGACGATGGCGGGCGCGGTGATGTTGACGCAGCGCGCGGAGATCGCCCTTGCAACGGCGGCCGTCGTCAGTTCCGGCGTATAGGCGAAGCTGGCCGTGGTGCCGCCGGTCGCCTGCACGACGGTGACATCCTGCAACGGCCCCGTTTCGAGATGTTCGCCGACCGACAGGATGGTGCGCCCCCAGGCGACGGCGAGCGTATCTCCCGACTTGACGATCTTGGAAAGCGCCTGCGCGCCGGCGGCGCCGAGCCGGCCGATCAGCGGGCGCGTGTCGTCGTCGTTCGGCACCACCAGGCAGTCGGCAAGGCCGAAATGGCGCTTCAGTTCCTGGGCGATGGTGAGCGAGGCGAGGCGGGCGGGCTCGATGGAGATATTGACGATGCCCTTTTCGCGGGCGTCGGCGAGATAGCTGTTGACGGTGGCGCGGGAAACGCCCATCGCCGCGGCGATCTCGCCCTGCGTCATGCCGTCTTCATAATAAAGCCAGCAGGCCCAGACATAGGGGTCGTCGCCATAGCGCAGAGGTATCGAATCGATGCCCTCCGCTCCGCTTGCCCGGCCGATGCCGCCCTTGCGCGGCGAGGAAGTCTTCAGTGCCATCGGTTTCGCCGGTCCCCCTTCAGGCGGCGAAGATGAAAGCAATGCCGCCGGTTTGCAACCGGATTCAGAGAAAAAGCGGCGCGCGGCCCCTCACGATGGAGTGGGCCGCGCATCCTGGGAGGAACTTCCGATATGCGGATGCCGGGTTTCAGGCGATGTTCGCCCGGGCGCCGTCCGCCAATTCCTTGAGAATGATCGCGCAGGACGTCGCTCCCGCATCGAGCACGCCGAGCGAACGTTCGCCGAGACGGCTGGCGCGGCCGATCTTCGCGACGAGGTCGATCGTCGAATCGCGGCCGGCCTCGGCGGCGGAAACAAGCGCAACCAGCGCTTCCGCGAAGGATTTTCCTTCTTCCGTCGCCTTATCGAAGGCTTCGGTCGCCGGGACGAATGTATCGAGCAGCGTCTTGTCGCCGACCTTGGCCGAGCCGATCGACTGGATGCCCGAAAGGCCGGCATGCAGCATCTTGCTGAAGGTCGGCGCGTCGATCTTATCGACAGTCTCGATGGTCTCGGCGAATTCGGTGAACATGACGCCGTAGAGCGGGCCCATCGAGCCGCCGATCTCCGTCATCAGCACGGTGCCGAGCGTATCGAGGGATTCGGCAAGCGAGGCATCCTTGCCCTTCAGCCGGTCGGCTGCCATGCCGAAACCCTTGGCCATGTTCACGCCGTGATCGCCGTCGCCGATCTTGCCGTCGATCTCGCTGAGGTAGGCGCGGTTCTCCACGATCCGGTCCGCCATCGCCAGAACGATGGCGCCCGAGGAGGCATTGTCGAAAGTCTGCATGGGGCGTCCTCCCGTTACAGGATGATGGTGCAACGCGTCTCGACATCGAGCAGCGTCTTCAATTCATCGTCGAGCGCCATGACGGTCAGCGTCGCGCCGACCATCTCCAGCGAGGTGAAGTAGTTTCCGATCCAGGTCTTGTAGACCTTCAGGCCACGGGCCGAAATCTCGCTCTCGATCGTGTCGTTGAGAATGTAGAGTTCGTTGAGCGGCGTGGCTCCCAGGCCGGAAACGAGAACGGCGACCTCGGTTCCTGCCGGCAGGTCATGATCGTCGAGGACGATCTTCACCATGTCGCGGGCGGTTTCCGCGGCGGTCTTCAGTTTCTCGATCCGCACGCCCGGCTCGCCGTGGTGGCCGATCCCGACCTCCATCGTGCCCGGCTCGATCTGGAAATTGGGGTGGCCGACGGCCGGCAGCGTGCAGGGGCCGAGGCCGACGCCGATGGAGCGGCAGTTGTCGATCGCCTTCTGCGCGGTGGCGCGGACGTCCTCGAGGCTTGCGCCTTCGGCCGCCTTCGCGCCGCCGATCTTCCACATGAAGATTTCCCCGGCCACGCCCCGGCGCTTCTCGCGCTCTTCCGGCGGAGCGGAGCAGACATCGTCGTTGGCGACGACGGTCGCAACCTCGATACCGCTCTTGGCGGCGAGCTTGGTCGCCATCTTCACGTTCATGTTGTCGCCGGCATAATTGCCGTAGAGAATGACGACGCCCTTGCCGCCATCCGCTTCGCGGACGGCGTCATGGAAGCTTTTAGCGGTGGGCGAGGAGAAGAGTTCTCCCACGGCGACGGCGTCCAGCATGTTCTTGCCGGTATAGCCGATGAAGGCGGGCTCGTGGCCCGAGCCGCCGCCGGTCACCACGCCGACCTTGCCGGCCACGGGCGCATCCCTGGCGACCACGACGCGCGGGTTTTCAGCCAGCCGCACGATGTCCGAATGCGCCTTCACGAAACCCTTGACGGTATCTTCGACAACCAGATCCGGGTCGTTGATGAAACGCTGCATGATAACTCCTTGCGAGTTGCGAGAGCCGGTGCGGGCTCAAAGAATGGTATAACCGCCGTCGACGAGCAGATCGGCGCCGTTGATCATGTCCGCACCCGAGGATGCGAGGAACACGGCGGCGGCCGCGATCTCTTCCGGAAAGGCGAAGCGCCCGTTGGGAATGCGCTTCCTGGCGGCCTCGCCCTTCTCGCCGGCCCAGGCCTTCTTGCCCAGTTCGGTCAGAACGATGGTCGGCGAAATGGTGTTGACCGTAATGCCGTGCCTGCCCCATTCGGCGGCGAAGGTCTTGGACATGCCGATGACGCCGAACTTGGAGGCGCAATAGGCCACATGTTCCTCGATCGCCACGGAACCCGCCTGGGACGCAAGATTGACGATCTTGCCGCCTTTGCCGGCCGCGATCATATGGCGGCCGACCGCCTGGGTGACGAGAAATGTGCCGGTCAGGTTGATGTCGATCGTCTTCTTCCACTGGGCGGCCGTCAGGTCCTCGGCGGGGGCCAGAACCGCGACGCCGGCGCTGTTGACCGCGATATCGATCCCGCCGAACGCCTCGATCACATCGTTGACCGCCTTTTCGACCGATGCGGCATCCGATACGTCACAGACGAAGGGCTTTGCCGCGCTCCCGAGTTCATCGGCCTTCGCCCGGGCGATGGTCGCGTCGATGTCGAGCACGGCGACCTTCGCGCCCTTTGCGATGAAGGCGCTTGCGACAGCCGCGCCGATGCCGGACGCGCCGCCCGTGACGAGCGCGACCTTTCCGTCGAGCGGGAAATTGAGGTCGATATGGGGGGATGTATCGGTCATCGGTCTGGCCTCATGCGTTCGGGGAAGGGCGAGGCGGCCTTGCGCCGCCTCGCAAGGCTTGATGGGTTACTGGCGCATTTCCAGCAGCTTATCGACGTTCTCGCTGGTAACGGGCGTCCACGGAACATTGTATTCCTTGTCCTTGCCGTCGTTGAAGGGCATGTCCGGATACTGCGCCCAGATGTCGGACTGCGGCGTGTAGCTGCCGTCCTTCGTCGCATGGAAGATGGCGAGATCGAGCGCGCCCTGGGCCTGTGCGCGGGCATCCTGGAGGATGGACGTCATCGTGCCTTCCTTGACGGCATGAAGCGCATCGGTGACGCCGTCGATACCGGCGATCGCGAAGTCGCCGACATCGAGCCCGGCGGCCTTGATGGCCTCGATCGCGCCGAGCGCCATCTCGTCGTTCTGGCCGATGACGCCGTTGATCTGGCCGGAATGGGATGTCAGCCAGTTTTCCATCAGCGTCTGGGCTTCGGCGCGCGACCAGTTGGCGGTCTGCTGTTCGAGGACCTTGACGTCCGGGCACTCGGCAAGCGCCTTCATGTTGCCTTCCAGGCGGGAGATCTGCGCCGACTGGCCGATCGGACCCTCGATGATCACGACGTTGCCCTTGCAGCCGATCTTGTCCAGCACGGTCTTGGCTTCCATGTAGCCGGAAACCGTGTCGTCGGAGCCGACATAGGCGGCGAGCAGGTCGGAGTTCACCCGGGTGTTGGAGCCAACGACCGGAATGCCGGCGTCATGGGCCGCTTCCACCGCGGTGGCGCCGGCGTCGATGTCGATCGGTACGAAGACGATCGCGTTGAACTTCTGCGTGATCATCGTGTTGAACTGTTCCTGCTGGACCAGCGCATCGTAGCGGCCGTCGAAGACGGTGAGTTCGATTTCACCGCTCTTGACGGCGGGATGTTCCTCAAGTGCGGCAGACCAGATCTGCATGAATTCGGCGTTGAGACCATAGGGCGCCGCGCCGACCTTCAGCTTCTCCTGGGCCATTGCGGACGAGGCGAGCAGGGCCGTTGCGGAAGCAAGGGCGATCATCAGTTTTTTCATGGCATTCTCCTCCTTTGAGAACTCCGGCTGCCATCTGGCATGCCGCTTTGTCGACGGGCGCGGGAGACGCCCGGCTTTCGTCGGGCTAGTCGCCCTGATTGCGTTTCTGGTCGAGCATGACGGCGCCGACGATGAGCGCGCCCTTGAGGACCTGCTGGTAGTAGGACTGGATGCCCATCAGATCGAGACCGTTGTTCATCACGCCGATGATGAGCGCGCCGATAAGCGTTCCGGTCACCCGGCCGACACCACCGGAAAGGCTGGTGCCGCCGATGACGACCGCCGCGATGGCGTCGAGTTCGTAGGCGATACCGGCCTGCGGCAGGGCGGAGCCGGTGCGGGCCGAGAGAATCATGCCGGCCAGCCCCGAGAGCGCGCCCGAGATCACATAGACGAGGAAGCGGATACGGCTGACATTGAGGCCGGAGGTCTTCGCCGCGCGCGGATTGCCGCCGACCGCATAGATGTAGCGGCCGAAGCGCGTGCGGGCCAGCACCCACCAGGAGACGAGAAAGACCAGGGCGAGCAGGATAACCGGCATCGGAACGCCGAGAATATTGCCGGTTCCGATCCAGCGGAATTCAGGCGTCAGCCCCGGGACCGGCCGGCCTCCACCGTAGATCAGCGTCGCGCCGCGGGCAGCAGACAGCATCCCGAGCGTCGCCACGAAGGCCGGAACCGAAAAGCGCGCGACGATCAGGCCGACCAGCGCGCCGCAGCCGACACCGACGAGGATGCCGATCACCAGCGCCAGAGCCATCGGATAGGGCGCTCCGAAGACGCCGGCGGTGGCCGAACTGGTGACGAAGCTGGCGCTGACGATGCCGGCAAGAGCCACGACCGACCCGACCGACAGGTCGATGCCTCTCGTCAGGATCACGAAGGTCATGCCGATCGCCAGAATGCCGTTGATCGACGTCTGCAACAGGACGTTGGAGATATTGCCGGGCGTCAGGAAGAATTCGTTCGAAACGGCAAGAATGCCGACGAGCAGCAGGAAGGCGAAGAAGATGCCGTATTCCTGCACGATCAGCCGGCGGCGATCGGAATTCAGCCAGGTATTGGATGTCTTGTTCTCTACGCTGGACACGTGGTCACCTCTTGCCATGCGGGTTGGATGCTGCGCCTTGTCGTCGTGGCTCCGTCAGGTCGACAGGTGCACGAGCGACTGGGCATCCGTCTCCTGCCGGTCATAGATTCCGGCGGATCGTCCCTGCCGCATGACGAGGATGCGGTCGGACATTCCCAGGATTTCGTCGATTTCGGAAGAGATCATCACGACCGTGCCGCCGGCGGCGGCGAAGTCGCAGATGATCCGGTAGATTTCGCGCTTGGCGCCGACGTCGACGCCGCGGGTCGGTTCGTCGAGCAGCAACACGCGCGGCTCGCGCAGGAACCATTTCCCGAGCACCACCTTTTGCTGGTTGCCGCCGGAAAGGCCGGAAACCGGCATCTTGTCGCGCGCCGCCTTGATGCCGAAGCGAGCCATCATATCGGCGCTGGCGGCCTGTTCGCTCTTGCGCTGCATGACGAAGGCCGGGCTCATTTCGGGCAGGCTCGCCAGGCAGATATTGTTGCGTACGCTGTCCGTCAGGTTGAGACCCGTCAGTTTCCGGTCCTCGGTCACGAAGGCGATGCCTTCCGCCATGGCGTCGGCGGGCTTGCGGATGGAGACCGGCTGCCCCTCGAGGTGGATTTTGCCGGCTGACGGGCGGTCCAGACCGAAAAGGCAGTCGAAGATTTCGGTGCGGCCCGACCCCATGAGGCCGTAGATTCCGAAGATCTCGCCCTTATGGGCGGTGAAGGAAATATCCTCGATCTTGCCGGACGCGGAAAGGCTTTGGACTTCGAGGCCAGGGATCTCCGTCGGCGTGTTCGTCTTGATGTATTCCTCGCCAAGCTCCCGGCCGACGATCATGCGGATGAGACCGGGACGGTCGATATCCGCGAGCTTTCCGTCGCCGACGAAGGCGCCGTCGCGAAAGACCGTGTAGCTGTCGGCGATCTGGAAGATTTCCGACAGCCGGTGCGAGACATAGACGATGCCCTTGCCTTCGGCCTTCAGGCGCTCGATGGCGGCAAAGAGGTGCTGGGCCTCCTTTTCGCCGATCGCCGAGGTCGGCTCGTCCATGAAGATGACGTCGGCCTCGTGGCTCAGCGCCTTGGCGATCTCCACGAGCTGCATCTGCGCAACCGAGAGGTTCATCATGTATTGGGTTGCGGAAATGTCGAACCCGAGACGATCCAGCAGCGCCTGCGCATTGCGGTTCATCGTCTTGAAGTCGATGCCGCCGAAGCGTGTTGAGGGTTCGCGGCCCAGATAGATGTTCTCCGCCACCGACATGTGCGGAACCGTGCTCAGTTCCTGTTCGATGATGGCGATGCCGGAGTGGAGCGCTTCGGCGGGGCTGCTGAATTCGACCGGCTTGCCATGATGCAGGATCGTGCCGCCGTCGCGCTTGTGTATGCCCATGAGGATGGAGAGAAAGGTGGATTTTCCCGCGCCGTTGCCGCCGCAAAGCGCATGGACCGAGCCGGCTTCCAGCTCGAAGCGACCATCCCGGAGCGCCGCGACGCCGCCGAACGATTTCTTCAGTCCTTCCACCTTCAAAAGCGGCTGCATGCTTTCCTCCGTGGGATACCGGACAACCCTCTTGATTTACAAATAACACCATCACGGCGACATTTGTCAATACGGGTAAGTGACAAACGCCGTCACATGGCTGTCATTTGTAAATCCGACAGGGTCCAGGCGGTGGATATCTTGCATATCGGCCTTGCTGCCGAGCCAAAGCATAGCCCCGCCGACAGCCGGTGCCGATGCCGTAGCCACCCGACCGGCAAAGCCGGCCTAGCGCCTTTCCGGTCCTAACGCTTGAGAAATTGCCGGAACCGTTCGGACCGGCTCGCTCCGAAGACCGCTTCGGGAGCGCCCTCTTCCTCCACGACGCCCTGGTGAAGGAAGATCACCTTGCTGGATACGTCGCGCGCAAAATCCATCTCGTGGGTCACCACAAGCATCGTGCGCCCTTCCTCCGCCAGCGTGCGCATCACTTTCAGCACTTCCCCCACCAGTTCGGGGTCGAGCGCGGAGGTGGGCTCGTCGAACAGCATGACGCGCGGTCGCTGGGCAAGGGCGCGGGCGATGGCGGCGCGTTGCTGCTGGCCGCCGGAAAGATGGGCCGGATAGTGTCGGGCCTTGTCGGCGATGCCGACCTTGGCCAGCAATTCCTTTGCCTCCTCGACGCATTCCGCCCGCGGCCGTTTCTGCACATGGATGGGGGCTTCGATCACGTTTTCGAGGATCGTCTTGTGAGACCAGAGATTGAAGCTCTGGAACACCATGCCGATGTTGGAGCGTAGCCGGTCGATCTGGGCGCGGTCGGCCGGCTTCTGCATGCCGCCGCGGCCCTGCTTCATGCGGATGACTTCCCCGCCGATCGCCACTTCCCCCGCAGTCGGGATCTCGAGCATGTTCACGCAGCGCAGCATCGTCGATTTGCCGGAGCCCGATGATCCGAGGATCGACACGACTTCGCCGTCGCTGGCCGACAGCGAAACCCCTTTCAGCACCTCATAGGCGCCATAGCTCTTGTGAAGGCCGCTGATGCGCACGGCCGGCGCGGCGCCGGCGTCCTCGATCGCGTTCATGTCGGTTCTCCGGTGCGGGCCGCCGTCGGCGTGGCTGCGGGCCTGAGATAGGGGGTGAGCCGATATTCGAGCATCTGGATAATCCGCGTGATCACATAGTTGATGGCGAGATAGATTGCGCCCGCCACGATGAAGACCTCGATGGCGCGATAGGTTTCGGAAATCAGTTTCGCGGCAAGTCCGGTGATTTCCATCAACGTAATCACCGAGGCGAGGGCGGTGGCTTTCACCATCAGGATGATCTCGTTGCCGTAACCGGGCAGCGCCTGGCGCACGGCGAGCGGCAGCACGATGCGCCGGAAAAGCAGCAGGCCCCCCATGCCGCAGGCGCGTGCGGCCTCGATCTGGCCATGCGGGACGGATTGCACGCCGCCGCGGATGATCTCGCTGCCATAGGCGGCGGTGTTCAGCGTCAGCGCGAGGATCGCGCACCAGTAGGGTTCACGCAGGATCGGCCAGAGCGCGCTGTAGCGCAGCTCGGGAAACTGGCTGAGGCCGTAATAGATGAGAAAGATCTGCACCAGCAGCGGCGTCGAGCGAAAGATGAAGACATAGGCGCGCGCCATGAGGACGAGCGGCCAGACGCGGGAAAGGCGCATGACGGCGAACAGCAGCGCCAGCACCATGCCGAACACTACGGATGTGAGCGCAAGCCGCAGGGTCAGCGGGACCCCCGGCGCAAGCCGAACGAATGTTTCGAGAAGGAAGGCGAAATCCATCACTCTCTCCTGAGCCCGCGCGTGAAGCGGTTCTCCGCCCTTTGCATCGTCCAGCCGGTGACGGAGGAGATGGCGAGATAAAGGATCGCCGCCGCGACGAAGAAGGTGAAGGGCTGGCGCGTGGAGCCGGCGCCCACCTGTGCCTGCCGCAGGATTTCGACGAGACCCGTCACCGATATCAGCGAGGACTCCTTGAGCACGAGCTGCCAGATGTTGCCGAGCCCCGGCAGCGCGTAACGCAGGGTGAGGGGAACGATGATGCGGCGAAAGGCAAGGGAGCGCGGCATGCCGACGGCGATCGCCGCCTCGATCTCCCCGCGCGCGACCGACCAGTAGGCGCTTCGCAACACCTCCGTGTGATAGGCGCCGGAAACGATGCCGATGGCGAGCGCTCCGGCCAGGAAGGCCGGCAGGCTGAAGAAGCCGCTCGCGCCGAAAAAGCGGCCTATCGGCGTCAGCACCGCGCTGGAGCCGAAGTAGAAGAGATAGATGACGAGGAGATCGGGAATGCCGCGCAACACCGTGGTATAGCCATCCGCAAGCACGCGTAGCGGGCGGCCTCCCGAAATCTTGGCCCATGCCCCCAGAGCGCCGATGACGGCTCCGACGAAAAAGCCCGTGAGCGCAACCGCCAGCGTCATGAGGGTCGCCCGGGCCATGGCCGGTCCCCAGCCGCCGGGGCCGAAGCTGAAAACGTCCCAGAGCCCGAAATCGCTCATCATCCGCTCCCGCCGGCACTTTTCACGAGGGGCAGCGCTTCCGCGCGATGGTGCGGCGGCCGGATCATCGTGGCGTGCCCGTGTTGCCGAGGCAGTCGCCCGGAACGACCCGTAACAGCGAGCGCTGGCTGATGACGATGCCCGCAGCCCGCGCCTCGATCCGTCGCGGTTCCCGCGCAAAATCGCCGAAGGGGTGGATCAGCGCCACGAGTTCTCCCGCCTCCACCATCTGTCCCATCCGGACCCGATGCTCCAGCAGGCCTTCCACCGGCGCCTCGAACATATTCTGCGGCCCTACATCGAGATGGCGGGGGACGGTTTCTTTTTCGGCAGGATCGATAGCAAGAACGCCGAATTGCGCAAGCCCGCGCAGCAGGGCCTCGAGGAAGAGGTCGACATTGCCGCCTTCGACAAGCGTCGTGCCGCCGCCTTCAAGCTCGATTGCGGCCGTTCCGGCTGCGGCCGCCGCGCCGACGAATGTGGTGCCGATGCTCTCTTGATGGGTGATATAGGGCAGGCCGCAGGCCTCCATCATGGACAGGAGCTGCGCTTCGGAGACCTTGCAGGCCGGGCTGTGGAACGCGAAGGCGATCATCTCGCCCTTGTAGGTCGGCCCGCCCGAATGCACGTCGATCAGCAAGTCGGCGTGGGGAAGTGCGTCATGGAACAGGAAGGCGGCGAGACGCTCGGTCGGGCTGCCCGTCCGGTTTCCGGGAAAGGTCCGGTTCATGTTGGCTCCATCCGATGGAGCGCAGCGGAGGCCCTTGCCCGAAGCGGGGAAATTCGCTTCCGGGATGACGATCAGCCTGCCGCGCACGATATCCGTATCAAGCCGTGCGACGAGCCGGTGCAACGCAAGCTGCGCTTCGTATTCATCTCCATGAATCCCCGCAACGACGAGAACGCGTGGACCCGGGCCGTTGTTGACGACGCAGGCGTGGCCGGCGGAGACCGGACCGGCTTCCGTTTCGATCGTGATTTCCTGAACCGATTTCCCGGCTTTCTCGAAATCTATGGTCATGGATGAGGACACTCCGGCTTGCGTGCGGTCAATGCGCCTGCGGTTTGAGCTTTCCCTCCGCCGTGAAGCGGGACGGGCTGAAGGCGTCGAGAGGGATCGGGCTCTCGCCGTCGAGGATCAGATCGGCGAGCACGGAACCGACGATGGGGCCGAGTTGGAAGCCGTGGCCGGAAAACCCGAATGCATGCCATAGTCCCCTGGCGACGCGGCTTGGCCCGATGACCGGAATGATGTCCGGCATCAAGGCTTCCAGACCGGCCCACGTTCTGACGATGGTCGCCTTTCGCAGGATGGGGAAGAATTCATAGACCGTCTCGGCGCTTTCCATCATCCGGTCGGCGACCGTTTCGGCGGTCTCCTCGTCAAGGTCGGGATCGCCGAGAATGCCCCCGCCGATGACGACGGTGCCGGCTTCCGTCTGCTTGAACGACAGGACACGGTCGATGCCGATCACCACGGGGTCGATGAAGTGCGGCATGCGGGACGTCACCATCAAGGTGGAGGCGAAATGGCTTTTCGGAAAACCCTCGCCCACCATCGCGCCGGCCTGCCAGGCCCAGGCGCCACCGCAGTTGACGACGATATCGGCGCGGAAGACGCCGTTGTCCGTTGTCACCGTCCACCCGCCGTCGCCCTGTTCCAGTCCGATGACGCGCGTGCGTTCCAGGATGCGGGCGCCAAGTTGCTCGGCGCGCCGGCGGAAGGATTGCGTGGTGCGGAAAGGATTGGCGTGTCCGTCGCGTCGCGAAACAAGGCCGCCCCTGCAGATATCGGCGACGGAGGGGACGAGACGGCGCAATTCCTCCTGGTCGATCACCTCCTCGAAGTCATAGCCCAGAGCATGCATCTCGGCGACGCGCTCATGGCACCAGTCCATTTCCTGGGCGCTCTGGGCAATGCCGATCTGGCCGACGCCGCCGACGAAACCGCAGTTGGCGGCAAGCTCCGGACCGAGCGTTTCGGCAAGCGTCTCCCAGGCGGCCATGGCCGCCATCGACAGGGGGATTTCCGCCGTATGCCGCATCAGTTGCCGGACCCCGCCGGCATTGACGCCGGAGGCATGGCGGCCGACCGTATTCTTCTCCAGGACGATCGGCCTCAAGCCGCGCCGTGCCAGATGGAGGGCCGTACAACAGCCATGAAGGCCGCCTCCAATCACGATGACATCCGTTCTGGTCATAATGTCTTCCCGCCGTCAGATGCGCTGGCTGGGGTCGCCGTCGGCGACCTCCAGGACCGGCCCGGAATTGCGATCGGCGTTTCCGAGCGCGGCAAGTTCGGCCAAGGGCAGCGGTTTGACCGGGATGCGCAGCCGATATTGCCCCATGTCCGCGATGTCGGCCTTCGTCTCGTCGGCAAGAAGGCGTCCGATCGTGCCGGCGCACATGCGCCCCTGACATTGGCCCATGCCGCAACGGCTGAATGATTTCAGCTGGTTGACGTCGCTGAAGCCTTCGCCGATCAGCTGCCGCAGTTCGCCTGCGGTCACTTCCTCGCACCGGCAGACGATCGTCTCGTCGTCAAGGCGGCGCATCGCTTCGGACGGCCGGTAAATCCGGTCGAGGAAAGACCTGAACCGCGCTTCCCGTAACAGCGCCTGCCGGTCTGCGCGCGCGCGATCATCGCGCTCGTTCCGGCTGATCCTGCCAAGGCGGAAGGCCGCATCGAGCGCCGCAAGCCGTCCGCGGTGAACGGCGGCGCGTGCGCCGGCGATGCCGGCGCCATCGCCGGCGACGGCCACCAGCGGCGAGGTTGTGGCGCCGAAGGCATCGGTTTCCGGCCGCCAGGCCAGCTGTGTCCGGTCCCAGGCATGCTGGCAGCGCAGACTTGTGGTGATCTGGTTGTTGGGGATAACGCCCTCGTGCAGCGCGAGGAGCGCCGTCGCGATCCGGATCCGCCGACCGCCGCTTCGGAATGAAACGGCTTCCACACGCGAGACGCCTTCGATGGACAGATAGCCGCCGCGATAAAGCGCAATGCCCCGCGCCTTGAGCGCGGCGATCCAGGACAGTCCCTTGAGGAGGTCGCCGGCAAAACCCGCCAGTATCGGCAGGGCCTGCCGTGCGGCCGACGCGAGGCTTCCTCCGGAGGTGTCCACCACCGCCTGCAACGGCGCGCCCGCCTTCGCCAGCTGGAAGGCGACGAGATAGAGCAAGGGGCCGGACCCCGCGAGCACGACCGGCCGATCCGGAATGATCCCGGAGGCCTTCATCAGGGTCTGTATCGCGCCGACTCCTATTACGCCGGGGAGCGTCCAGCCGGGAACGGGCACCGGCCGCTCCATCGCGCCCGTCGCCAGGATGACCCGCCGGGCGCGCACCAGACAGGCCCGCTCGTCACGGGAAATGCCGACCTTGCCGTTGGCGGCGACCTGCCATACGGCGCTCATCGGCTCGAAGCCCGCGCCGCTGGCCCGAAACGCCCGTACGAGGTCCAGTCCCCGGGCATAATCAGCGCCGAGAATGGGGGTGAGAAGGCCGGTCTCCCGGCTATTGGCCTCGATATTGCGATAGACCTGACCGCCGGGGGCGGGCTGCTCGTCGAAGAGCACCGTTTCCACCCCGAGCCTTGCGGCGAGCGTGGCGGCTGCAAGGCCGGCCGGGCCGCCGCCGATAATCGCCAGCTCGCAGTTCTCGCGTTCCGTCCCGGTCATTGGATATCGTACCTTCCCGCGCCCTCCTGGGAGCGCACGTCCATGCCGTCGACGACGGGAACGAGACAGGCCTGCCGATCGGCCTGCCCGTCGATTTCCAGCAGACAGTCGAAGCAGACGCCGATCATGCAATGGGGCATGCGGCCGGCACCGAGAACCGGGGTGCTGCGGAAACGTGCGATCCCCGCTGAAAGAAGGGCGGCGGCGACGCTTTCGCCCGATCGGCAGCGGATCGCACGGCCATCGAAATAGATTGTTGCGGACAGGTCGTCCGGCTGAAGCCTGCGAAACATGGCGGTCTCTTCTGGTGGATGATCGTGGACCATCGAAACGGAATGACGGGTCAGAAAAACCGGGCCGGCCGGAACGCCTTGAGGGTCTCTTCGGTCCTTCCGCCGGTAAGCTCCGCGGCCACCACCCGCCCGAGCCACGGGGCCAGGGTAACGCCGCTATGCGTGACCGCGGCATAATAACCGTCGATACCGGGCAGCGGGCCCACGGCCGACACGCCGTCGCCCGGAATGGCGCGCAAGGACAGGCGCATGGCTTCGGGAGCCGTATCGGCGAGATCGGGATAGAGGCGCGCGGCGCGTGCGATCATCGCCTCAGCCGCCGGCAGAGTGTCCTCGCGCGTGCTTTCCAGCGTGAATCTCGCCTCGTCGTGCTCGCTCTGGAGCATGATGCGCCCCGCGCCATCCGGCCGGAAGTTGACCCCGGAGGTGCGGATGACGCGCCGGATGCCCGATGCGGCGGGCATCGTCGTCACGAGAAGGCCCAGCGTCGGGGCGAGCGGAAATGACAGGCGTGCTTCCTGACCGAGATCGTTTGCCCAGCGTCCCGTGCAGTTGACCACCACGTCGCCCTCGATCGTCCCGCCGGAGGCGGTCCGCACACCGGTGACGGAAGCGCCGCGCAGCACGATCCCGTTGACGGTCTCCCGCCGCAGCACGACGCCCAATGCGCGCGCCTTCCGGAGGAAGAACTCGATATAGACCGTCGGGTCGACCCAGCCCTCGTCGGGAAAATAGGCGATTTGCGCGCCGCCCGAGGCGTTTTCCGCCAGCGCGGGTTCCAGCTTGTGGAGATCGGCGGGTGAAATCCATTCCGCCGGATAGTTCCAGCCTTGAAGACGTTCGACCCGGCCGGCCAGTTCGGCCGCCTCCGCCGGATCGCTCTTCCATTCGAGCGCGCCGCCGCCGTGATACCATGGCCGTGCGCCGAATTCGTTTTCGAGCGAGCGATGGGCGCGCATGCCGAGCACGTTGATGTGATGATAATGATGCGGCGTTTTCTCGTTGGAGTTGGTCCAGGCGAAGCTGGCGCCGCTCGTGCCGGCCCCGGGATGCCGGCGCTCGATGAGGGTTACCGCATGGCCGGCCTCGGCCAGCCGATAGGCGATTGACGTGCCGATGATGCCGGCACCCAGAACGATGAATTGGGTCATGCTATAAACTTTTCCGATGGTTCCGGAAGCAGCGGCGGCGCCAGGCCGCCGCTCTTCGGATGCTCAGTCCCGGGGCGTGATATCGACGCCGAACCATTTTTCCATCAGCTGACGGTTGAAGCCGTCGGCATTGACCGACTGGATGGCCTTGTCGAAGCGTTCCTTGAGTGCTGCGTCATCCTTGCGCATGGCGACATTGGCCGTGCCGCTGCCCAGAACGCCCTCGACGAAGGTTGGACCGGCGATCGTGGCCCCGGCAAGTTCCGGCTGCTCCATGGAGGCGCGCAGCATGGTGATATTGCCCAGCACGAGATCGACGCGGCCGGCGACGAGATCGAGATTGTGCTGATCCGTCGTCTTGTATTCGCGGATCTCGACGAGATCCTTGAGCATCGCATTGGCGAAGATCGCCGCCGTCGACGAGCCCTGCACGCCCAGAACCTTGCCCTTGAGCACCGGCGCCATCGTCTCGATCGCCCGTGCGGCGCCGTCCGGATCCTTGCGCAGATTGTAGTCGATGCGCTCGCCGAGTTCCGCGGCGAGCGGATTGTCCTTCATCGCCATGAATGTATTGGGCGCTTTCGCATAGGCTTCGGAAAAGGCCGCGACCTTCTCGCGTTCCGCGGTGACCCCCATCGAGGCGATGATGGCGTCGAACTTGCCGGCGTTGAGCGCGGGCAGCATGCCGTCCCAGTCCTGCGCGACGATCTCGCATTCGGACTCCATCCGGCGACAAAGCTCCGCGACGAGGTCGAGTTCGTAACCCACCAGCTGGCCGTCGGCGGAGGTGAAGTTCCAGGGAGCGTAGGCGCCCTCGGTGGCGATGCGGATTTTCGACCATTGTGCGGCATCGTCCGCCTGCGCGGGGCCGGAAAACAGGGTCAGTATGCAGGCAGCGACACCTGCCCAGCGTGCGATCTTCATGACGTTCCCTCTGGCTTGTTCTTGAATGCCCCGCAGGAGCGGCGGAGGCCTCCCAGCCTTCGCCCGATCGTATCGGAGCGATTGTCGTGGTTCCTGCGCCCGTATGCGGGTTGCGCTTTTTGTATTGCGGTGGCCGGCCGCGAGCCTGGTTCGGGAAAAATCCCTCGCCTGCCCCGGCATAGAAGCCGAATTCCCTCGTATTGACAAATATGAAAAAATTCGTAGCTGATAGTTTTTCCCTATAGTCAAACGTATGGGATAAGGCGGTGAACTACAGGCAGTTGCAGGCGTTTCGCGCCGTCATGGAGGCCGGTACGGTCGTCGGAGCCGCCCATCTCCTGAACATCTCGCAACCCTCCGTCAGCGCCCATATCGCCAATCTCGAACATTCGCTGAAGATCCAGCTCTTCATTCGCCAGGGCGGGCGGATCATTCCGACGGCCGAAGCCCATCTCCTGCACGAGGAAGCCGGCCATGTCGTGAAGGGAATGGCCCGGCTGCGGCGGCTTGCGGCGGATATCCAGCAACTGGAGGCCGGGCGTCTCGTCATCGGCGCCTATCCGGCGTTGTCGAGCATCGTCCTGCCGCGGTTCATCGGCGGCTTCGCCAGGCGGCATCCGAAGTTGCACCTCACCTTCCTGCCGGAGGCGTCGATGCGCATTGCGGAGCTGGTGGCGAGCAAGCAGCTGGATATCGGCCTCATGACGATGCCGGCGATCGATCCGGCAACGACCTGCGACCTGATCTTCGAAACGGCGTCGATATGCGTCCTGCCGCTCGATCATCCGCTGGCGTCAGCCGACGTGATCGATGCGGCGGATCTTCGTGACGAGACCTTCATCGCCCTCGGGCGGGAGGATGGTTCCCGCCAGGCCGTCGAGCGCAGCTTCGAAGATGCCGGCGTGCACGTGGAGCCTCGTTTCGAGGCGCACTTCAGCGATTCCGCCTGTGCTCTGGTGGCAGAAGGACTGGGGCTCTCGGTGGTCGATCCGTTCGCCGCCGAGCGATGGCGCGGAAAACTGGCGATACGGCCGTTCAAGCCCTACGTCCCCTGCCACGTTTATCTCACACGCAGCAGAACGCATGTCCCCTCGCTGCTTCAGGAAACCTTCGAGCGCGGGCTGCGGGAATTTCTGGAAGAGACCTTCAGAAATGATCCGGCGGCGTCGTATCGGCATTCCTGATCCATTGCAGGAAGCTCAGGAACGGTTCGCGAGCGAAGGACCCCCTGGGGGCGATCAGGGTAAATTGCTGGTGACCGGACGCCGTCTCCGGGCGTGCGATGGCGAGCCGCCGCGTCGCAAGGAGATCGTCGACGATCGGGCGCCAGCCGAGGGCGATGCCCTTGCCGGCCATCGCGGCCTCCAGGACGAGGGCATAGTCGGCGAAGCGCACCTCGTCATGGGTGACCACATGGTCGATGCCGTTGGCCGTAAACCATCCCTGCCAGTTCATCCGCGGGCGGACGCGCTCCTCGTAGTGAATGAGGGTGACCTTGAGGAGGTCCTCAAGGGTGGCGAAGGGGCCGTGCTCGCGCAGGAATTCGGGGCTGCAAACCGGCAGAACCTTTTCCGGCCAGAGGATGAACTGGTCGTAATCGGGATATTTGTGCGCGCCGAAGACGATGTTGAGGTCGATCCCCTCCGCATGGAGATCCACGTCCCGGTCGACGGTGTGGATCCAGAGCCGCAACTGCGGAATGGCCGCGATGATCTCGGGAAGGCGCGGCAGCAGCCAGTAGCGCGCCATGGAGGTCGAGACGGCGACCAGCAGCGCATCCTTCTGCGATTTCCGCCGGCCGGAAATCGCCGTGACGGCCCCCTCGGTGAGCAGGATGCACTGTTCGGCGCAGCGCATGAGCTGGTCACCTTCCGGCGTGAGGCTCAGATTGTGGTGTCCGCGATAGAAGAGTTTTGCTCCCAGCTGGTCTTCCATCTTGCGGATCGCATGGCTGACGGCCGATTGCGTCAGGTTCAGCTCTTCGGCGGCCCGCGAGAAATTGCCGAGCCGCGCCGCCGCTTCGAAGATCACGAAGCTCGACAGCATGGAACGCGTGATGGTGTTGCCGAACGGGCGCGCCATGGATCCCTCTCTTTCGAGTAGAAGATCAGGCATGAATCAAATTCATGCAAGGGGGAAATATTGGCGCTTGGCAGCCGGGGCGTGAAAACGCATTTTCGGTTCGGGAGCAATGGAGGATAAAAATGCGATACAGGCTGAGTGTTCTTCTGCTTGCGGCAAGCTGCGCAAGCATGATCGTCGTGGGAACATCCCGTGCAGAGGAGACGATGACCATCGCGGTGCCGGGCGCCAACTGGGGCGAGGCGTTCGACGAATGCGTGATCAAGCCCTTTGCCGAGGAAAACGGCGTAGCCTATCGTCTGGAGCTTGGAAATTCCACCACGTCCTTCGCCAAGCTTCAGCAGCAGCGGGCCGCCCCGGTCATCGATGTCGCGTGGATGGACGGGGGCATCAGCGAGATGGCCTATGAGGAAGGCGTCGTCGAGACGCTGGATCCCGCGCGGGTCCCCAATCTTGCGAATCTCCTGCCGCAGGCGGTCGCCGAAAAGGACGGCAAGCATTTCGCCGCCAGCGTCGGCTTCTACTCGCTCGGCATCGTCTATAATACCGAACTTGTCGACGAACCGCCGCAATCCTGGAACGACCTCTGGGACGAGCGTTATGCAAACGAGATCATCATTCCCGCGCCGGCAAATGCGGCCGGTATCCCGTTCATCCTGTTTCTCGACCGCATCTGGAACGGCAAGAGCGATCTCGATGCGACCTTCGCCAGGCTCAAGGACCTGAAGGCGTCGATGTATTTCGATACGTCCGGCACGGCGAGCAACGCCTTCCAGAGCGGCGAAGCGGTGATCGGTGCGAATTTCAACGTTTCCGCCTGGGACCTCGCCGACAAGGGGCTGCCGATCGCCTTCCTCGCGCCCAGGGAAGGTTTCTGGGCGAATGACGGCCGTATTCATCTCGTCAAGGGATCGAAGCATCGGGAGCTTGGCGAAAAACTCGTCAATGCCGCCCTGACGCCGGAAGCTTCCGCCTGCCTGGCCGACAAGCTCTACCTTGGCCCGGCGGTCAAGGATGTCGAGGTCTCGGAGGAGACCGCCGCGAAGATGCCATGGGGCGCGACGGGCAGCATCGACAGCCTTGTCCAGATCGACTGGGATGAAATCAATGCCCAGCGCGCGACGATCACCGATTTGTGGAACCGCGAAATCGCCCGTTAGCCGGGTTCGCCCCGCGGGTTGCCAGACCGGGCGTCAGCGTCCGGTCACCATCATTATTGTTCATACACAGGAGCGAATCTTGATCCGACAGCAGGACGTGTTCGATGTCATCTATACGCATACGGATGGGGACCCGTTGTGCATCGTGCACTCGGGAATCCCCTATCCCGCGGGATCGTCGATTCTGGAAAAACGCCGGTTCCTGGAGGAGAACTACGATTGGTTGCGCTGCGCGCTCATGCGCGAGCCGCGGGGACATAAGGACATGTTCGGCGTTTTCCTCACGCCGCCTTCCGGGCCGCAGTTCGATGCGGGCCTGATCTATGTCGACGGCACGCAATATTCGCATATGTGCGGACACGGGACGATAGCGATCGCCATGGCGATGGTCGCTCTTGGACTGGTCAGGCGCGCGCCGGGCGACAGGACCCTGATCCGCTTCGAAACGACGGCCGGCCTCGTCGTCGCGGAGGTGGCGCATGATGCGGAAGCGGCGTTGTGGACACGGTTCGAAAACGTTCCGGCCTTCGTCGCCGCTCAGGATATTCCACTTGAACTGCCGGACGTCGGGGAACTCAAGGCGGATATCGTTTGGGGCGGGAATTTCTTCGGGCTGATCGATGTGCGGGGCACGTCGCTGCGTATCGGGCCGGAAAACGGCGGCCTGCTGTCCCATCTCGGCGTGGTCGCGCGTGAACAGTTGCGCGCACGCTTCAAGCCGAAGCATCCCGTCGAGCCGCATATCGACAACTTCAATTTCGTGACGTTCTGGCATGAGCCGGACAATTCGCAGGCAAAATACAAGAACGTCCATGTCTGGAGCGCGGGCCAGATCTCCCGTTCGGCCGGAGGGACCGGAACCAGTGCGATGATGGCCATGTATGAGGCGAGAGGTGAGCTCCGGCTGCATGAGCCGATCCTTTCCGAAGGGCTCCTCGGCATGGGTGTCTTCGAGGGATGCCTGATCGGCGAGACCAGTCTCGGCGACGTTCGCGCCGTGCGGCCGACCGTGAAGGGAACGGCAAGCATCCTGGGGACAGCCCGCTGGACGATTGACCGCAACGACCCCGTGGGGTCAGGTTTTCTGGTCGCTTAACGTCAGGTGTCAAGGAGCGGAGCCCATATGAGTATTCTGGAGATCAGAGGGATTTCCAAGAGTTTCGGCGCCTATACGGCGTTGCGGAAAGTCTCTCTGGAGGTGGAGGCCGGCGAGTTCGTCTCCCTGCTCGGTCCGAGCGGTTGCGGCAAGACCACGCTGTTGCGCCTTGTCGCCGGCTTCCTGCGCCCGGATACGGGCGCGGTCCTGATCGAGGGCAGGGACATGACGGCGCTTCCTCCCAACAAGCGGCCCCTCAATACCGTTTTCCAGAACTACGCCCTGTTCCCGCACATGACCTTCGCGCAGAATGTCGCCTATGGTCCGTTGCGCGCGGGGGCGTCACGGACGGAAGCCCGCGAGCGGGCGGCCGAGGCCCTGGACATGGTGGGTCTTGGCGGACACGGTCAGCATTACCCTCGCGAAGCTTCGGGCGGCCAGCAGCAGCGGGCCGCTCTGGCGCGCGCGATCGTCAACCGTCCGAAGCTGCTGCTTCTCGACGAGCCGCTGAGCGCGCTCGATCTGCAATTGCGTCGTCGCATGCAGATCGAGCTCAAGCGGCTCCAGGAACGTATCGGCATCGCCTTCATCTTCGTCACGCATGATCAGGAGGAAGCGATGGCGATGTCGGATCGCATCGTCGTCATGAATGCCGGGAGAATCGAACAGGTCGGATGCGGCGGCGAGATCTATCGTGCGCCGCAGACCCGCTTCGTCGCGCAGTTTATCGGCGATGCGAACCTCTTTGCCGCCGGGCCGGCGGGGAACTGGGAAATGCAGCCGGTGCCGGCGGTGGAAGCGTGCGATGCGGCCCGGATCGCCGTGGTGCGCCCGGAGCATGTTTCGCTGATCGATGCGGCAGCCTGTCCCGAAGATGCGCTGGTTTTCGAAGGGACCGTCGAGGCCGTTGCAGGAATAAGCGGCATGACGCACCTCCATGTCGGCGTCGGCGAGGGGACGGTCACGGTCCGGATCCTCGGCATGGATACATCCGTTTCGGAAGGACAGCCGGTGAGGCTGTCGGTGCCCCGCCAGTCCGTTCACTTCATCGATAACAGGTGACGACATGAAATCAGCCCCCGCGGTGGTCGCAGGCCTTGTCGCGCTTCCCACGGCTTTCTTCCTGGCCTTCTTTCTCGTGCCGCTTGCCGTGGTGGCGCTGGCGAGCCTGACCAGTGGCGAAGGGGATGTCACCTTCACGCATTACGCGCGGGTGCTGTTCGATAGCTATCATTGGTCGATCCTTGGAGTCACCTTCCGCCTCGGCCTCTATACGACGGTCATCTGCCTGGTGCTCGGCTATCCGCTGGCGTGGTATCTGGTCCGCATGGTGGAGTGGCGTCTGTGGCGCCGCGTCTGCGTCATTCTGATCATCCTGCCGCTGTTCACCAGCAATATCGTGCGGTCGTTCGGCTGGATGATCCTTCTCGGCCGGCGCGGTCTCGTCAATTCCTGGCTGGTGGATTTCGGGCTGGTGGACCGGCCCGTGCGGTTCATTGGAACGGAAACGGGCATCCTGATCGGCCTCGTTTATATTCTGCTGCCCTTCGTCGTGCTCACCATCGGCAACGCTCTTGCGAAGATCGACGTATCCTACGAGCAGGCGTCCGCCGATCTGGGTGCCGGGGCGATGTCGACCTTCTGGCATGTGACACTGCCGCTCAGCATTCCCGGCGCGGTATCGGGGGCGATCCTGGTCTTCGCGCTGGCCGTCAGCGCCTATGTGACGCCGGCGCTGCTGTCCGGTGGACAGGTCACCGTGCTGCCTATGCTGATCTTCCAGCAATACAGCAGCGTCTTCGATTTCCACTACGGCGGGGCGCTTGCGATTACGCTGCTGGCCTTCACGCTGGCGATGATCGGGCTGGCGTCCCTCGTCGGCCGAATGGGAGCGAGATAGAATGATGGCGTCCTGGAGCCTGCGCATACTGGCGCTGCTGATACTTTCCTATCTGGCCCTGCCGCTGATCGTCATTATCGGCGCTTCGCTTACCACGACCAGCTTCCTGACCTTCCCGCCACGCGGCCTGACGTTCGACTGGTACGAGGTGGTCCTGACGAACAGCGCCTATCTCTCGGCCTTCGCGACGAGCGCATGGCTGGCCTTATGGGCGACCGTGATCGCCGTCCTGCTCGCGGTGCCGGCCGCGCTGGCCATCGCGCGTTACGAATTCCCCGGCCGGGCTTTCCTTTCGTCGCTGCTCCTGTCGTCGCTGGTGCTACCTCATCTCGTGCTCGGGGCGGCATTGCTGCAATTCGGCAGCATGATCGGCCTGACGCGGAATTTCACGGCGCTGCTCGTCGGCCATGTGGTGATCGTCACGCCCTATGTGTTGCGGACGGTCCTGCCGCTTCTTTCCGCCGACCAGAAAACGCTCGAGGACGCCTCCTGCGATCTGGGGGCGAGCGGCTTGGCGACCTTCCGCTATGTGACGCTGCCGCAAATCCGCCCCGGCCTGTTGTCGGGAAGCCTGTTCGCCTTCATCACGTCCTTCATCAACGTCGAACTGTCCATCTTCAACACGACCAGCGAGATCAATACGATCCCCGTGCTGCTCTTCACCTATGTCGAATATTCGATCGATCCGACCATCGCCGCCGTTTCCGCCGCGACGATCGTCGCGGCGGTCATCGCCGTGGTCGTCATCGATCTTGTCGTCGGCCTCGATTTCTTCTCGGACAGGGGAGGCAGGTAGATGGCGACGGCCGCAGATCTTGCGTCAGGGCCTTTCCGATCCCGCTTTCACGGAAGCCGCGTGCCGCTTTCCTTGTCGAAAAGATGCGCCTGGCGGCCATCGAAGACAAGCCGGATGATGTCGCCGGGCATGGCGGCGATGCGCTCGCGGAAGGCGCAGGTCAGTTCCTGTCCGGCCATTCGGACCACGAGCTGGGTTTCCGACCCGGTGGGTTCGGTGACGATCACCTCGGCCGGAGCGCCACTGTCGTCGATAGCCACATGTTCCGGCCTGATGCCGTAAAGCACGGACTTGCCTGAGAGCGTCTGCGTTGCCATTTCCGCCGGCAGGAGCAGATCGCCGATCCGTATGCCGCCGGCCTCGGCCCGTCCTTCGAGAATGTTCATGGCCGGGGAACCGATGAAACCGGCGACGAAGAGATTGGCCGGCCGGTCGTAGAGTTCGAGCGGTGCGCCGATCTGCTCGATCACGCCGTTGCGCATGACGACGATGCGGTCGGCCATGGTCATGGCCTCGACCTGGTCGTGTGTGACATAGACCGTCGTGGTGCCCAGCCGCTTCTGCAACGCCTTGCTCTCGGCACGCATCGAGACGCGCAGTTTGGCGTCGAGATTGGAGAGCGGCTCGTCGAACAGGAATACCTCCGGATCGCGCACGATGGCGCGGCCCATGGCCACGCGCTGGCGCTGGCCGCCGGAAAGCTGCCGTGGATAACGGTCGAGCAGCTTTTCGAGATTGAGGATCCGTGCGGCGCGCCCGACCTTGTCGCCGATTTCCTCACGACCGGCCTTTTTCAGCTTCAGCGAGAAGGCCATGTTCTCGGCGACCGTCATATGCGGATAGAGTGCATAGTTCTGGAACACCATGGCGATGTCGCGGTCTTTCGGCGGAACATCGTTGACGACGGTCCCGCCGATGCGGATGGCGCCGTCGCTGATCTCCTCCAGCCCGGCCAGCATGCGCAGAAGCGTGGATTTGCCACAGCCGGACGGCCCGACGAGACTGACGAATTCGCCGTCCCGGATATCGAAGGAAACGCCATGTATGACCGGCAAGGAAGCGTAGGATTTCTTGACGTCACGGATCTCGACCGAAGCCATTGCTGTTTTCCTGTTGTTTGTACGGATGGGACGACGCCCGTTCAGCCGGCCGCCTGCACCGGTTCCAGGCCGCGCTGCCGGTAGATGTCGAGGGTGACGTCCCACGGAATTACGCCAACGCGTGCCGCCCATGCCTCCCATTCCGCCTTGAGGGCCGCAACGATGTCCGGCCGTTGCGCGGCGAGATCGTGCAATTCCGTGCGGTCCGTCGACAGATCGTAGAGTTCCCAGTCGTTTGGTTCCTCGCGCACCAGCTTCCAGTCACCCGAGCGGATCGCGGCGTTGCCGGTGTGCTCCCAGAAAAGGGGCCGGAGGGGTATCGTTTCGCCCCGCAGTGCGGCGATCAGGCTGCGGCCCTCAAGCGGCTCGATATCGCGGTCGAGCCCCGGCGGCGGATAGAGCGCGCCGGTTGCCTCCAGAAGGGTCGGGACGATATCGACAAGCTGGGCCGGATGGTCGACGATCCGGCCCGCCGGCAGTTCCCCCGCCGGCCAGTGGATGATCAGCGGCGTGGCGATGCCGCCTTCGTGCACCCAGCGCTTGTAGTAGCGGAAGGGCGTGTTGGAGAGATTGGCCCAGGCGCGGCCGTAGCTTGCATAGGTGTCCTCGCCGCCGGGCACGATGTCGGGCGTATTGCCGATCCGCATCGCGCGGCCATCGCGCGTCGCCCGGGGCAGGATGTCGGTGCGCTCGATGAAACGTTCCAGTTCGAATTGCGGCAGCGTTTCGGGCGAAGCGCCATTGTCGGAGAGAAACAGGATGATGGTGTTTTCGAACACGCCGCCGGCCTTCAGCGCCTCGACGATCTTGCCGATGCCCCGGTCCATCCGCTCGATCTGCGCGGCATAGGCCTGCATGCGGCTGACCTCCCATGCCTTTTCGTCGGCCTCGTCCCAGGCGGGCTGGGTCGGGTCGCGCTCGCTGAGCCGGGTGCCGGCAGGCAGAATGCCTTCCTCGATGAGCCGCTGCATGCGTTCCTCGCGCAACCGGTCCCAGCCGGCGTCGAAGCGGCCCTCGTAACGGGCGACGTCTTCTTCCGGGGCGTGCAGCGGCCAGTGCGGCGCGGTGAAGGCGGCATAGAGGAAGAAGGGGTCTCCCGCCGCCGCCTTCTCGCGCACGAACTCCTCGCCGTGGCTGGCGATCGCGTCGGTGTAGAAGAAGGTGGGGTCCTCGAATTCGTGCGATGCGTCGCTTTCGCCGCGGGTCAGCGTTCCGGGTGCGTAGAAGCTGCCGCAGCCGGTCAGCGTGCCGAAGAAGCGCTCGAAACCGCGCCGTGTCGGCCAGGTGTCGTTGGGAACGTGCATCTCGGTGGCAAGATGCCATTTGCCGGAAAGGCAGGTCGCATAGCCGGCCGCCTTCAACGTTTCCCCGAGGGTTGCGCAGCGTTGATTGAGATTACCGGGATAGCCGCGCGGCGCGTCATTGTTGGTGAGGATGCCGATTCCCGTCTGATGGGGGTGGAGGCCGGTCAGCAGCGAGGCGCGTGACGGGCTGCAACGCGCGGTGTTGTAGAAATGGGAAAAGCGCGTGCCGGCACGGGCGAGGGCGTCGAGATTGGGCGTGGCTATCTCGCCGCCGTAGGCTCCCAGGTCGGAAAACCCCATGTCATCGGCAAGGATGAGGACGATGTTCGGACGACTTTTCATCAAGGATGTTCTCACTCGTTCACTGGGTAGGGGCCGCAGCCCCGATGCTTGAATGACGGCATGGCTTCACCGGGCCCGCCACCGGCACGGGCGGCGGGCTCCGGCATGGCGGTTGTCGCCCGCTACTCGCTGAAGCCGGCGGCGCTGGCGATTTCGGCGAGTTTGTCCTGGAGTGTATTCAGGCCCTGGTCGACGGGGATTTCACCCGCGCCGATCTGGCCGATCACCGGCTCGACGGCCTCCAGCATCTGCGCGGCGAAGACGTAGCGGATCGCCCGATGGGCGTGTGGCGCGGACTCCTGCACCGCCTCCAGAATCGGCGCGATGGCGCCGGTCCCGGAAAGGTCGATGTCGTTGCGCGTGGGAATGCCGCCGGCCTCGGCGAAGACGGCCTGCTGCTGTTTTCCCAGCATCCAGACGATGAAGTCGGCGGCAGCACTCTGGCGCTCCGGCGCGAGATCGTTCGGCACGCAAAGCGACCAGACCCCGCTCGTCGGCACCGGCTTGCCGAGCGAGCCCGCCGGCACGACGCTGTAGCCGCATTTCCCGACGACGGAGGAGCGTGATTCGTCTTCGAGCTGCGGCATTCCGGCGGCGACGAAATGGCCCTGCAACGCCTGGCCGTTCTGCATCAGCGCGATGCAGTCGGCCTGGCCGACGGTCTGCGGGCGCGATGGACCGAGTTCCAGCAGCCGGCGGAAGGTTTCCGCCGCCGCTTGCGCGGACTCGCTGTTGATCGTCGGTACGAGACGACCGTTTTCGGACGCAAACCAGTCGGCGCCGTAGCTGAAGAGGACATGCATGAATTCGAAACTTACCGACTGGCCGCCGGTGGTCGGCTGCCCGCGGGTCACGTAGCCGTAGCGGACTTCGCCGGCGTCGACCGCCTTGCGGCCGTTGTCGATCGCCTCGTCCCAGGTGCGCGGCGGCGTCAGTCCGAGCTTCTCGTAGATATCCTTGCGATAGACGAGAAGGTCGACGTTGCCGTTCATCGGCAGGCCCATGACGCGGCCGCCCGGTCCGCCCTGTCGTTCGGCGCTGTTCCAAAGCGGCAGGTCGTCGTAGGTGATGATCGCCGGGTCGGGCGTGTAACCGGGGATGATCTCGTCAAGCGGCTTCACCCAGCCGTTGTCGTAGAATTGTCCGGTCCACGGTTCGTCGAGCTGGAACACGTCGAAGGCCGCATTGCGGCTCTGGATCGCGTTGGTCATCTGCGTGCGCATGCCGCCATAGGGGAACGGGCGGAAGGTGATCTTCACGCCGCGTTCCTTCTCGTAGGCGGCGGCCGCTTTCTGATAGGCCGGCAACCATGGCGTCGTCCCGGTGAGGACGATCAGTTCATCGACGGTCTGCGCCGCGCTTGCCGTGCGCGAGAGGCCGGTCAGGCCGACGGCCGCCGTTGCGGCGAGGCTTTGCAAAACCCGGCGCCGGCTGAGCGGCAGGGTAAAATGCGGTTTGTCCGGATGTCTGGTCATGGTTTACCTCCCTGTGATCGGATGATGTGACTTACTTGACGGCGCCGCGCGTCATGCCGGCGATGATCCGTTTGCTGGCCACGAGGCTGATGATCATGATGGGCACGACGGCGAGGCTGCCGATGGCGGCAAGCTGTCCCCAGCGCACCTCATAGGGCTGGACCAGCGAGGCGATGCCGACGGAGAGCGGCGACGTCGTCCCGCCGGAGGTCATCGTCAGCCCCATGAGGAACTCGTTCCAGGTCATGATCGCGGTGATAAGCGATGTGGTGATCAGGCTCGGTGCGACGAGCGGCAGCATGATCGTGGTGAAGGTGCGCAGGTCGCTTGCCCCGTCGATGGAGGCGGCTTCCTGCAACGCCGGCGGGATCTCGTCGAAACCGATTTTCATCAGCAAGGTCGCGAAGGGCAGGTTCAGGATCGTGTTGAGCAGGATGAGGCCGGTGAGGCTGCCGAGCAGGCCGGTCTGGATCAGCGTGACATAAAAGCCCGGCACGAGCGCCATCGGCGGCAGAAGCGGCAGGATCGCGCAGGAGCCGGCCACGAGATATTTGAGCCAGCGGTTCATGCGCAGCCTCGACAGGCTGTAGCCGGCAAGCGTGGAGGCGATGCCGCAGAGGATCACCGTGCCCGCCACGATGGCGATGCTGTTGAGCGTCTGCGTGCGGAACGGCTCGTCCGGCGAGAGGATCGCCAGGATGTTCTGGACCGTGAACTGGAACTCCCACGACATGGAGATGATGGCGCGGTCGGTCTGGAAGGTCAGCAGGATCATCCAGAGGATCGGCGCGGTGAAGATCACCAGCGCGCCGGCAAGCGCGATCTCGCACAGCGACTGCGACCCTGTCAGCCGGCGTCGCCGGACGCGGCCCGGCGGGGCCGCAGGCAGGACGGTATTGGGTGTCGGACCGGTCATTGCGAATTCGCTTCACGCATGGGGTTGAGGAAACGGCTGCGGCGAAGCGCTCTGATCGCCAGCACGAGCGCGATGGCAAGCGAGAGCAGAACGACGGTCAGCACGCTGAAGGCGGAGCCGTAGCCGTAGTTCAGCTGATCGAAGAACACATCGCGGATATGCAGGGAAACCAGCGTGGTCGCATTGTTCGGGCCGCCGGTTGTCAGAAGGTACATTTCATCGAAGGCCTTCACGCCCATCACCGCGCGGATGAACACCGTTCCCAGGATGGCCGGCATCAGCATGGGCAGCTTGATGTGGCGGATGACCTGCCATTCGCTTGCGCCGTCGCAGCGTGCGGCCTCGATCGCCTCGCCGTCCAGCCCGCAAAGCGCGGTGTAGATCATGAGGAACGTGACCGGCGTCCAGTGCCAGACGTCGACGAGGATGATGGCGAACAGGGCGCCGATTTCGGTGCCCAGCCAGTCCTGTGACGGCAGGAACAGGGTTTCAAGCAGCTTGTTGAGTACGCCGATGTTCGGGCTGAGGATGAGGAGCCAGATGAGGCTCACCACGACCGGGGCGACGATGGCGGGCCAGAGCAGGATGATCTGCGAGACCCGGGCCAGCCGCCGGCTGCGTTCGACCAGAAGCGCAAGGCCGATGCCGATAGCGACCGAGAGGATCACGGTGGCCGCCACGAAGACCGCTGTGACGGCAATGGAATAGCGCGCCAGCGGATTGTTCATGATGGCGATGAAATTGTCCCAGCCGGCGGCCGACCAGACGAACTGTCCGGCCTCGATCCGCAGGTGGGAAAAGGCCATGACGACGACCTGCACCCAGGAATAGCCCGCAATACCGATCACCAGGACGAGGAATGGCAAAGTGCTGAGATTGGAGAATGCGAACAGGCGGCGATAGGCGGTCATCGGGCACGCTCTTGGCCGACAGGCGAGCGCCCGATCGCCGTCGTGCGGACGTCCCGTGTTAGCGTTTTCCGGCCTTTCCGGGGCGCGAATTCGGGTCGCCGGCCTGTCCGAGAAGACAGCATGTTTCCTCCTGGGTGATTGGATCTGGCAGATTTGCCGGCGGCTGTTCTTTACCTCTGTCAATACTAGCGCCGGCAGCCATAGTGAGAAATACTAAGTTTGTAGAATGCCATAAATTTAAGGTATGGCTTAGGTCGGCGAAGCCGGACGTGGGCGCTTGCGTCAGCCAAGTGCGGTATAGGCGACCCGAAAGCCGATATGGCCCGTGGATGTGTCGGCGCTGTGACCGATGCGGGCGGCGATGCGATAGCGATAGCAATAGCTGATGTGGCAGAGATAGGAGCCGCCTTTCAACACCCGGTCGCCGGACGCGCGCGCCTCGGCGTTGCGCTGCCGCGCGCCCTGCGTCGGCGAAGGGATATGGAAGCGGTCGGCGGTCCATTCCCATACGTTGCCGCTCATGTTGTAGAGGCCGGCGGGGTTGGGCTGGAACGCTTCCACCGGCGCCGTGCCGACGTAACCGTCGAGGGCGGAGTTCTCATGGGGAAAGCGGCCCTGCCAGATATTGCAGCAGATCGTCCGGTCGTCGGGCTCGGCGTCGCCCCATGGGTAGCGGACATCCGGGCGGCCGGCCCGGGCCGCATGTTCCCATTCCGCCTCGCTCGGCAGGCGGCCGCCGGCCCAATCGGCGAAGGCGCGGGCGTCGTTTGCGGAAACATGCACGACGGGATGGTCGAGGCGTCCGTCGAGGCCGGTCCCGGGGCCTTCCGGTGCATTCCAGCATGCGCCTGCGACCTGATGCCACCACGGCAAGCCGACGGGTTGCGCCGTCATCGTTCCGTCGCGCACGAAGAGATGAAAGACAAAGCTCCAGCCGAAGCGTTCGGCCTCCGTGCGATAGCCCGTTTCGGCGACGAAAGCGGCGAAGCGACGATTGCTGACGGCATGCTTTTCCAGCCCGAAGGACGCGAGTCTGATCTGGCGCCGCGGCCCCTCGCCGTCGCCGGCAATGACGGGGGAATCGGTGCCGATGCTGGACACGCCGCCGGAAAACCAGGCGATATCGCCGCGGCGGCCGTCAACAGGTTCCTGCGATACTGCCGGCGGCCGGCCGGCATCCTCCGATGGAATGAAACCGGTCTCCTGGCGCTCGGGCAGGCGACAGCAACTTTCGACCATCGCAGGAGAGGAAAGGGACGGGGCGGATTCTGTTTTCATGAGGTACGTGTTTACCATGGGATAGCGATGTCGTATAATTCCGTTATTGAAGATATCGATACGGATTGGTTATGGATCTGCTGCGAAACATTGGCCTGTTGCGCTCGTTTCTGGCGGTGGCGCGGGCCGGCAATGTGACGGCTGCGGCCGAGCGGCTCGGCATCAGCCAGCCGGCGCTGACGCGTAATATCCACCGTCTGGAGGAAGCGTGCGGCATCCAGCTTTTCGATCGCCATACCCGCGGCGTTTCGCTGACCGTCTACGGGCAGACATTGCTGCGCTATGCGCAGATGATCGACACCGAATGCCGCTTCGCGACCTCGGAGCTGGAAGCGTTGCGCCATGGGCACCGCGGCCAGTTGCGCATCGGCGGCGGACCTTTCTGGGGCGCGACGCTGCTGCCGCGGGCGATCGTTCGCCTGCACGAGCGCTTCCCGCAGGTACGGATCAACCTGGAGATCGGGGTGAACAAGATCGTTCATCCCAGGCTGTTTTCCGGTGACCTCGACCTGGTGGTCTCCGCAAGTCCGCGCGATATCGAGGCCTTGCCGGATCACATCTCCTTCACACCGATCACCACGATCGAAAGCCGGATCTTCGCGCGGCAGGGGCATCCGATCTTCGACCGCCCGACGGTCGACAATGACGATCTGTCCCGGTTCCCCTGGGTGCTCTACCAGCAGGATACTGACAATATCGAGCGGCTGACGGCGACCATGAAGGCGCTGGGCGTCGGGCCGCCGCGTATCGCCGTCGAATCCAGCGCCCTGATGTCGGTGGTCGAACTGGTCAGGACGGGGGACTTCCTCGCCTGTCTCGCCGCTCCGCTGTTCGGCACCTTCCACGACATAGGGATCCGCCCGGTTCCGATCTCCCGTGAAATATGGAGCTTCGATGCCGGCATCCTCTATCATCGGGCCATTGAATCGTCGGCGCCCTTCGAAGTGCTGAAACAGGCGCTGGTGGAGGATGTGAGCCGGATCGGCCTGATATCCAAGATCGATGCATCGCCTGCGGACCCGCTCCTACAGGCTGCCGGCATATTGACGTCACGGTTTGATTCCTGAAGATTGCCGAGGCGTCGTCCATCCCGCGAAAGGAAAGCGATATGATAACCGGTTCCCAATGCCGCGCAGGACGTGCGCTGGTGGAAGTCACCCGCGCCAAGCTCGCCACCCGATCGGGCGTCGATGAAACGGTGATCGAACAGTTCGAGCGCAAGCTGCAACTGCCCGAAGCCGATGCCATCGCGGCGCTGGAGGCGGCGCTTGAAGCGCTCGGGGCGGTGTTCCTGCCGGAGAACGGCGGCGGCATCGGCGTTCGGCTGAAATTCACCGAATCCGAGGCACGGCGGATCGCCCGTCTGGAGGCGGAAGGCGGCATCGTCGCCAGCGACCGGGTGCCCTGATCCCGGCGACCCCCGTCGGTCTTCGGGCAGGGGTCCGGCAAACATCCGTAAATGGCGGGCGGTCACCGGAGCCGGGTCGGGATGGCCGGGTGGCGGCCCGGCTTTTCGCAATTTTGCCGTTCAATGATTTTCACCGCGTTCCTCAGGCGCTAGGAAGGGAAGGCGGCGAGCAGGGGGTCTCATGCAGACGATTTTGGACGAACTGGAATCCCGGCGCGCCGAGGCGCGGCTTGGCGGCGGAGAGCGGCGCATCTCCATCCAGCACGGCAAGGGCAAGCTGACGGCGCGCGAGCGTCTCGACGTGCTGCTCGACGAAGGGTCCTTCGAGGAATACGACATGTATGTCACCCATCGCTGCACCGAGTTCGGCATGGCCGGGCAGAAGGTGGCGGGCGACGGCGTCGTCACCGGATGGGGCACCATCAACGGTCGTCAGGTCTATGTCTTCAGCCAGGATTTCACTGTGCTGGGCGGTTCCCTGTCGGAAACCCATGCAAAGAAGATCTGCAAGATCATGGATATGGCCGTGCGCAACGGCGCGCCGGTGATCGGGCTCAACGATTCGGGCGGCGCGCGCATCCAGGAGGGCGTGGATTCGCTTGCGGGCTATGCGGAGGTGTTCCGGCGCAATGCCGAGGCCTCCGGCGTCGTGCCGCAGATTTCCGTCATCATGGGCCCCTGCGCCGGCGGGGCGGTCTATTCGCCGGCCATGACCGATTTCATCTTCATGGTGCGCGACAGTTCCTACATGTTCGTCACCGGGCCGGACGTGGTAAAGACCGTGACCAATGAAATCGTCACGGCGGAAGAACTGGGCGGCGCGCGCACGCATACCACCCGCTCCTCCGTCGCCGACGGCGCCTTTGAAAACGATGTCGAGGCGCTGGAGAATATTCGCCTGCTGTTCGATTTCCTGCCGCTCAACAACCGCCAGAAGCCACCCTCCCGTCCCTTCCATGACGATCCGGCGCGCATCGAGGAGCGGCTGGACACGCTGATCCCCGACAGTTCCACCAAGCCCTACGACATGAAGGAGCTGATCGCGGCGATTGCCGACGAGGGCGATTTCTTTGAGCTTCAGGAGAGTTTTGCGCGCAACATCGTCACCGGTTTCATCCGCGTTGAGGGTGAGACCATCGGTGTCGTCGCCAATCAGCCGATGGTGCTGGCCGGCTGCCTCGACATCGATTCCTCGCGGAAGGCCGCGCGTTTCGTGCGTTTCTGCGATGCTTTTTCCATCCCGCTGCTGACCCTCGTCGATGTGCCCGGCTTTCTGCCCGGCACCGGCCAGGAATATGGCGGTGTCATCAAGCATGGCGCGAAGCTGCTTTTCGCCTACAGCCAGGCCACCGTGCCGATGGTGACGCTGATCACCCGCAAGGCCTATGGCGGCGCATACGACGTCATGGCCTCCAAGCATATCGGCGCGGACATCAACTATGCCTGGCCGACCGCCGAGATCGCCGTGATGGGCGCGAAGGGCGCAGCGGAAATCCTCTATCGCTCCGAACTCGACGATCCGGAGAAGATCGCGGCGCGCACGAAGGAATACGAGGAGCGCTTCGCCAATCCCTTCGTGGCGGCCGAGCGCGGCTTCATCGACGAGGTGATCATGCCGCATTCCTCGCGCCGCCGCATCGCCCGCGCTTTCGCCTCGTTGCGCAACAAGCAGGTGGATGTGCGCTGGAGGAAGCACGACACTATGCCGCTTTAGGGGCGAACCGCCATGAGAAGAACGAACAAGCCGGAATTGACGCCCGAAGAGGCGCGAAAGGATCATTGGCGCATGCTGCGCTTCATGGCGTTGAATGCGGCGATCGGCATGCTGATCGGGACGTTGGTCGCCATTGCGCTCATCTGGCTCGATGTCGGCGGCGTCGGTACGCGCGTGGCGCGTGCCGCCAATCCCGTCCTGCCGGTGCTGCTGCTGGTCGTGTCCTTTGCCGGGCTCTTCGGCGGCGCGGCGGCGGCCTCGGCCATTCTCCTGCTGCCCTATGAAAAGAAATACAGAGATTGAAAGCGCCCGGACTGGAAACCGCCTGATGTTCAAGAAGATGCTGATCGCGAACCGTGGCGAGATCGCCTGCCGGGTCATCAAGACCGCCCGCAGGCTCGGTATCGCTACCGTTGCCGTCTATTCCGACGCCGACCGCAATGCGCTGCATGTGCGCGAGGCCGACGAGGCGGTGCATATCGGCCCCGCACCCTCCGCGCAGTCCTATATCGTCATCGAGAAGATCATCGAGGCGATCCGCGCGACGGGGGCGGACGCCGTGCATCCCGGTTACGGTTTCCTGTCGGAGAACGCCGCCTTCGCCGAGGCGCTCGAAAAGGAAGGCGTCGCCTTCATCGGCCCACCGGCCGATGCCATCCAGGCGATGGGCGACAAGATCGTCTCCAAGACGCTGGCGGCGCAAGCCGGTGTTTCCACCGTGCCCGGCCATATGGGGCTGATCGGGGATGCCGGTGAGGCGGTGAAGATCGCCTCTGGCATCGGCTATCCCGTCATGATCAAGGCGTCGGCCGGCGGCGGCGGCAAGGGCATGCGCGTCGCCTGGAATGACGCGGAAGCGCGCGAGGGCTTCCAGTCGTCCAGGAACGAGGCGAAGAATGCCTTCGGTGACGATCGCATCTTCATCGAGAAATTCGTCACCCAGCCGCGCCATATCGAGATCCAGGTGCTCGGCGACCGGCACGGCAACATCGTCCATCTCGGCGAGCGCGAATGCTCCATCCAGCGGCGCAACCAGAAGGTCGTGGAGGAAGCGCCCTCGCCCTTCCTCGATGCTCAGACGCGCGAGGCCATGGGCGAGCAGGCCGTCGCGCTGGCCAAGGCCGTCGGCTACCATTCCGCCGGCACGGTGGAGTTCATCGTCGACGGGGAGCGTAATTTCTACTTCCTCGAAATGAACACCCGCCTTCAGGTGGAGCATCCGGTGACGGAGCTGATCACCGGCATCGACCTCGTCGAGCAGATGATCCGCGTTGCCGCCGGCGAGAAGCTGGCCTTCGGGCAGGATGACGTCAGGCTGAACGGCTGGGCCATCGAAAGTCGCCTTTATGCCGAGGACCCCTATCGCAACTTCCTGCCGTCCATCGGCCGCCTGACGCGCTATCGCCCCCCGGCCGAAGGCCCGCAGGCGGACGGCAGCGTGGTGCGCAACGATACCGGCGTCTTCGAGGGCGGCGAAATCTCGATGTATTACGATCCCATGGTCGCCAAACTCTGCACCTTCGCGCCGACGCGGCTCGCCGCCATCGACGCCATGGCGACCGCGCTCGACGATTTCGAGGTGGAGGGGGTTGGCCACAACCTGCCGTTTCTTTCCGCCGTGATGAGCAGCGAACGCTTCCGCGCCGGCCGGCTCACCACCGCCTTCATCGCCGAGGCGTTTCCGGATGGTTTTCACGGCGTCGCGCCGGATGCCACGGCGGCCCGTCAGCTTGCCGCCGTCGCCGCTTTCGTGCAGCAGGTCGTACAGGAGCGCGCCGCGCAGATTTCCGGTACCATCGGCAACCACCGCCGCATCGTCGGCAGCGATTGGGTCGTAAGCCTTGCCGGCGGCGAGCACGCGCTGATGCTGGAAGACGGAACGACTGCCCGTTTTGAGGACGGGGAAACGCTGAGCGTGACAAGCGACTGGACGCCCGGCCGCCGCCACGCGGTCTTCACCGTGGCGGGAACGCGCGTGGGCGTGAAGGTCGATCTCGTCGGCCCGGCGATCCGTTTGCGCTGGCGCGGCATGGATGTGACGGCGCATGTGCGCTCTCCCGGCGTCGCCGCGCTCGCCCGGCTGATGCCGAAGAAGGCGCCGCCCGACACGTCGAAGCTGCTGCTCTGCCCGATGCCCGGCGTCGTCACCGCGCTCCTCGTGTCCGAGGGTGATATGGTGGAAGCGGGACAGCCGCTCGTCACCATCGAGGCGATGAAGATGGAGAATGTCATGAAGGCGGAGCGCCGCGGCGCGGTCAGGCGCGTCGCCGTCAAGACCGGGCAGAGCCTTGCCGTGGACGAAACGATCCTGGAGTTCGAATGATGGCCGACAAGACGTTGAAGGACTGGCAGGCGCTTGCTGAAAGGGAACTGCGTGCAGGGCCGGAAACGGCCGTATGGAACACGCCGGAAGGCATCGCCGTCAAGCCCGTCTATACGGCCGCCGATCTCGACGGCATCGGTCATCTCGGCTCGCTTCCGGGCTTTTCCCCTTTCGTGCGCGGCCCGCGCGCGACCATGTATGCCGGAAGGCCCTGGACAATCCGCCAATATGCCGGCTTCTCGACCGCCGAGGCCTCCAACGCTTTTTATCGCAAGGCGCTTGCCGCCGGCCAGCAGGGTGTCTCCGTCGCCTTCGATCTGGCCACGCATCGCGGTTATGACAGCGACCATCCGCGCGTGGAAGGCGAGGTCGGCAAGGCCGGCGTCGCCATCGACAGCGTGGAAGACATGAAGATCCTCTTCGACGGCATCCCGCTGGAAGCCGTTTCCGTTTCCATGACGATGAACGGTGCGGTCATCCCGATCCTTGCGAATTTCATCGTTGCCGGGGAGGAGCAGGGGGTGTCGCGCGCGATCCTTTCCGGGACCATCCAGAACGATATCCTCAAGGAGTTCATGGTCCGCAACACCTATATCTACCCGCCGGAACCGTCGATGCGCATCGTCGCCGACATCATCGACTACACGGCGCGGGAAATGCCGAAGTTCAACTCCATCTCGATTTCCGGCTATCACATGCAGGAGGCCGGCGCGACGCTGGTGCAGGAGCTTGCCTTCACCATCGCCGACGGGCGCGAATACGTTCGCGCCGCCCTCGCCAAGGGCCTTGACGTCGACGATTTCGCCGGCCGTCTCTCCTTCTTCTTCGCGGTCGGCATGAACTTCTTCATGGAGGCGGCGAAACTGCGCGCCGCGCGCCTGCTCTGGGACCGCGTCATGGACGAGTTCCAGCCGAAGAAGGCGTCATCACGGATGCTGCGCACCCATTGCCAGACCTCCGGCGTTTCGTTGCAGGAACAGGATCCCTACAACAATATCGTGCGCACGGCTTTCGAGGCGATGTCGGCCGTCCTCGGCGGCACGCAATCGCTGCACACCAATTCCTTCGACGAGGCGATCGCCCTGCCGACGGAATTCTCCGCCCGCATCGCCCGCAACACACAACTCATCCTCCAGCACGAGACGGGTGTGACCAAGGTCGTCGATCCGCTCGCCGGTTCCTACTACGTCGAAAGCCTCACCAACGAACTGGCCGACAAAGCCTGGGCGCTGATCGAGGAGGTGGAGGCGATGGGCGGCATGACGCGGGCGGTGATCGAGGGCCTGCCGAAGCGGCTGATCGAGGAGGCCGCGACCCGCCGGCAGGCCGCCGTCGACCGCGGCGACGAGGTGATCGTCGGCGTCAACAGGTACCGGCTGGAGGATGAGCAGCCGATCGACATTCTGGAGATCGACAACAGCGCCGTGCGCGCCGCGCAGATCAGGCGGCTGGAGGACATCCGCCGCCGCCGTGACGGCAAGGCGGTGAGCGAAACGCTCGCAACGCTGGAAACCGTCGCGAAGTCCGGTGACGGCAACCTGCTGGAAGCCGCCGTCGCGGCGGCGCGGGCGCGGGCGACGGTCGGCGAGATTTCCGACGCCATGCGCCGCGCCTTCGGCGACCATGCCGCCGTGCCCGAAGTGGTGGGCGATATCTACGGTCCCGCCTATGGCGACGACCCGGAATACAGGACGCTTACCGGCCGCATCGCCGCACGCGACGTCAAGCCGAAGATCATGGTGGCCAAGCTCGGGCAGGACGGCCACGATCGCGGCGCCAAGGTGATCGCCTCGGCCTTCGGCGACCTCGGTTTCGAGGTGCTGGTGGGGCCGCTGTTCCAGACGCCCGAGGAGGCGGCGGACCTCGCCGTCGCCGAGAAGGTGCAGGTGGTCGGCATGTCCTCGCTCGCCGCCGGCCACAAGACGCTGGCCCCGGCGCTGGTCGCAGCCTTGCGGGAACGCGGGGCGGAGAATGTCGTGGTGGTCGTCGGCGGCGTCATTCCGCGGCAGGACTACGATTTCCTGCTGGAACACGGCGTCGCCGCTGTCTTCGGCCCCGGCACCAATGTGCTCGACGCGGCCAGCGCCGTTCTCGATATCGTCGAGGGCCGGCGTCGGAACCGCTAAAGCATTTCCAGCCGAAGCGAGGTCGCTTCGGCGTCGGATAATGCGGTAAAAACAATATATTATAGAAATCCTGGTCGGATTTCACCGGGATTGCTCCAGGCGATGGCCGGAATCCGGCTTATGCGTCGGCGTCGGCCTGCATGCCGGCGCCCGCCATCTTCGAAAGCCGGCGGGTCGTTTCCTTCAGGAGGACGATGGTTTCGGGCAGGCCCGGTGCTGCGGGCGTATTGATCAGCGGGATGAAGGGGATGGTGAGAGCGGCCAGCGCGACGCCGTCGGCACCCAATACCGGGGCCGAGAGATCGATGACGCCGACGGTCTGCGAGCTTGGCATCTTCTCGTAGCCACGGGCGCGCAGGCTTTCGAGCCGGTCGAGGATGTCTCCTGCGAGAGGCACGGGAACATCGCCGCCCCCGGCGTTTTCGGCGATCATCCTTTCGCGCTCTCCGGCGGAGCGGAAGGCGAGCAGCACATGGCCCGATCCCGTTTCGAAAAGACCGATCCGTGAGCCGACGCGAATGGAGATGCCCCAGTAGCCGGGCGCTTCCTGCTGGGCGACGACCACCGGATAGCCCCGGTCGAAAACCACGAGCTGGTTGGCCTGCCGCGAGGCTTCGGCAAGTTCGCGCATCAGCGGCACGGCGAAGGAGGCAAGCCGGCGCACCGGCGCATGAAGCTGGGCGAGGCCGAACAGCTTGAGCGTCAGGGCGAAACGGTCGCCATCGATGCGGGTGACATAGCCGCGCTTCACAAGCCGGTCGAGCATCCGGTAGAATTCGGTGGGACCGCGACCGAGCCGGCGCGCGATTTCGGCCTGGGTCAGGCCTTCCTCGACGCTGGCCAGCAATTCGAGGATATCGAGTCCCTTGTCGAGCGCCGGGGCGCGGTAGCGGTCGTTTTCGACGTCGGTCATTGCAGTCCTCCTGCGCTTTCCGTAGGCCGGCGCACGCGAGTTGGCTTGACTGGATATAAATAATTCGTTTGTATGTAAATTATCAACTGCTCTTGCGTGAGCCGCCGCCGGCTGTCCGGCATCCTGTGTACAATTCATCTGCCTTGCGTCTCTGAAAGAGGACCCCATGAGCCTTTCCCTCGAAAACAAGCGCGTTCTCGTCACCGCCGCCGGACAGGGGATCGGTCGGGCAAGCGCGCTCGCCTTCACCCGCGCCGGCGCGAAAGTCGTGGCGACCGATATCAATGCCGAAGCGCTGCGGTCGCTTTCGGCGGAGGCGGGCATCGAGACGCGGGTGCTCGATGTGCTGAAGGACGAGGCGGTGATGGCCGCGGTGGCGGAGGCCGGTCCCTTCGATGTGCTTTTCAACTGCGCGGGCTTCGTCCATGCCGGCACCGTGCTCGATATGACGGACGCCGACCTCACCTTCGCCTTTGATCTCAACGTCCGCGCCATGGTGCGCACGATCCGGGCGGTGCTGCCCGGCATGCTGGAGCGCGGCGACGGGGCGATTGTCAACATGGCATCGGTCGCCTCCAGCGTGAAGGGCGTGCCGAACCGCGCGGCCTATACCATCACCAAGGCGGCGGTCGTCGGCCTCACCAAGTCGGTTGCCGCCGACTACGTGGGGCAGGGTATCCGCTGCAACTGCATCTGCCCGGGCACGGTGGAAAGCCCGTCGCTCCAGGATCGGCTGCGCTCGCAGGGCGATTACGAGACGGCGCGCGCCGCTTTCATCGCCCGCCAGCCGATCGGCCGTATCGGCACGCCGGAGGAGATCGCCGATCTGGCCGTCTATCTTGCCGGCGCGACTTATACGACGGGGCAGGCCTACGCCATCGATGGCGGCTGGACCATCTGAGCGGCTGCGACGATCGAAAACACCGACCGGGGGACGTGCCATGACCAGGATCACCAGTCTTCGCGCCATAGACCTGCGCTTTCCCACCTCCCTCAGCCTCGACGGTTCGGATGCGATGAACCCCGATCCGGATTATTCGGCCGCCTATGTGGTGCTCGAAACGGACAGGGCAGGGCTCGAAGGCCATGGCCTCACCTTCACCATCGGGCGCGGCAACGAGATCTGCTGCGCGGCCATAGAGGCGATGCGGCATCTGGTGGTCGGGCTCGATCTTGATTTTGTGCGGGAAGATCCCGGCCGTTTCTGGCGGCATGTGACGAGCGACAGCCAGTTGCGCTGGATCGGCCCCGACAAGGGGGCCATGCATCTGGCCACCGGGGCCGTGGTCAATGCGGTCTGGGATCTTCTCGCCAAGGAGGCTGGAAAGCCGGTCTGGCGGCTGGTCGCGGATATGAGCCCCGAGGAGATCCTCTCCATCGTCGACTTCCGTTACCTGACGGATGCGCTGACGCCGGACGAGGCGCTTGCCATCCTGAAGCAGGCCGAGGCCGGCAAGGCGGAGCGGATCGCAACGCTTAAGACGGAAGGCTATCCCTGCTACACGACCTCGGCCGGCTGGCTCGGCTATGATGACGAGAAACTGCGGCGCCTTTGCCGCGAAGCGATCGGGCAGGGTTTCAATCATATCAAGATGAAGGTCGGGCGCGATCTGGAAGACGACAAGCGTCGCCTTCGGATCGCCCGTGAGGTGATGGGCGATGACCGCTACCTGATGATCGACGCCAATCAGGTCTGGGAAGTCGGCGAGGCTATCGAATGGGTGACGGCGCTTGCGCCCTACAAGCCCTTTTTCATCGAGGAGCCGACGAGCCCGGATGATGTGGCCGGCCACAAGGCGATCCGCGACGCGATCCGTCCCGTCAAGGTGGCGACCGGCGAGATGTGCCAGAACCGCATCATCTTCAAGCAGATGATCGCCGGCGGGGCCATCGATATCGTGCAGATCGACGCCTGTCGCATGGGCGGGCTCAACGAGGTGCTGGCGGTGCTGCTGATGGCCGCGAAATACGGCCTGCCGGTCTGGCCCCATGCCGGCGGCGTCGGGCTCTGCGAATATGTGCAGCATCTCTCGATGATCGACTATGTCGCCGTTTCAGGAACGCGGCAGGGCCGCGTGATCGAATATGTAGATCATCTGCATGAGCACTTCCTCGATCCCTGCCGCATCGAAAACGCCGCCTATATGCCGCCTTCGGCTCCCGGCTTCTCCATCGAGATGAAACCGGAATCGATTGCCGCCTATACGTTTCGCCCGGCCGTCTGACCGGCTGCAAAACCGCTTTCGGCTTTCACAAAATCGGCAGAACCGGTCACTCTCTTTCTTTTAGCCGCATTTCCGGACGCAAAACCGTTTCACACTTTTGCTGGAAATGCTCTAGGTGGTGGCTTTCCGGCAATAGGGGGCCTCGCTGTCCGGAGCGTCGCCCGGTTGCGGCTGTGTCGTTATCGTCTTGAGCTGGCCGCGGTCCGGCTTGAGGTCGATGAGCGGCGTGCCGTCGAGGCAATCGAGACCCCGCACGAACAGCCGGTTTCCCTCGATCTTTTCCAGTTCGACGATGGCCGTGCCGATGGGGTTGGGACGCACCGGCGAGCGCAAGGCGAAAGTGCCGTGGACCTCGCCCCTTGAGCCCGGGCTTTGCAGGACGAGATCGCGTCGCGACCGGTGCAGCCAGTAGAGAACCTCCAGCCGTTCGAACCGCTCGACGCCCCTGAGCGCTATGATCCAGGGTTCGAAGATCTCGATGGTGCAGACCGGGCCGTCGGGCCGGCCCTGTCGCGGCGTCTCCCCGCGCGCCGTCCAGGGGGTATGGATGCGGCCGATGAAGGTGAGCGCGGCGTCGGTCGGTTCGGGCGGCGTCACCGCCACCTCGTTTTCCCGAATATCCTGCACGGCGGTCATGCGTAGTCCTTTCCCAAAGCGCCGGCAACCTACCACATCCCGATGGGAAACCCATTGCCAAACAGCGGCGGAGGGGAAAGAAGGAGGGCGGCAACAACAGGAGAGCAGGAATGGACAGCCAGGAGTTCCGCCACTGGTCGCGCAAGGCCGCCGATTGGGGCGTCGATTACCGCGAGGGACTGGGCGAGCGGCCGGTGCGTGCAGGCGGCCGCCCCGGCGATATCGCCCGGCAGATCGGGCTTTCGGCGCCTGAGAGCGGCGACAGCATGGAGACGATCTTTGCGGATTTCGAGCGCATCGTGCCGGACGGGCTGACCCATTGGCAGCATCCGCGTTTCTTCGCCTATTTCCCCGCCAATGCCGCGCCGGTCTCCGTGGTCGCCGAACATCTCGTCTCCGCCATCGCCGCCCAGTGCATGCTCTGGCAGACTTCGCCGGCCGCGACGGAGATGGAGACGCGGGTGGTCGACTGGCTGCGCCAGGCGCTGGGGCTGCCGGAGGGTTTTGCCGGAGTCATTCAGGATTCTGCGTCCACCGCGACGCTTGCCGCCGTGCTCGTCATGCGCGAGAAAGCGCTTGCCTGGAAAGGCAACCGGGAGGGACTGGCCGCCCAGCCGACCGTTCGTGTCTATGCCAGCCGCGAAGTCCATACCTCGGTCGACCGGGCGATCTGGATTGCCGGTATCGGTGAAGAAAACCTCGTGCGTATTCCGACGAAGGGGCCGCGCAACGGCATGGACCCGCAGGCGCTTGCTGCGGCGATCGAGGCGGATCTTGCCGCCGGTCGTCTTCCCGCCGGTATCGTCGCCTGCACCGGCGGCACGTCCATCGGCGCTTGCGATCCGATCGGCGCCGTGGCGGCCATCGCGCGCCGATACGGCCTCCATCTTCATGTCGATGCAGCCTGGGCCGGATCGGCGATGATCTGCCCGGAATTCCGCCCCCTGTGGGAAGGGATCGAGGCGGCGGATTCCGTCGTCTTCAATCCGCATAAATGGCTGGGCGCGAATTTCGACTGTTCCGTCCAGTTCCTTCGCAACCCCGGGGATCAGGTCCGCACGCTGGCGATCCACCCGGAATATCTGAAGACCCACGGCCACGACGGCCTCGTCAACTATTCCGAATGGTCCGTACCGCTCGGCCGGCGCTTCCGCGCGCTGAAACTGTGGTTTCTGCTGCGCTATCACGGCCTGGAGGGATTGCGCGACGTGATCCGCAATCACGTCGCCTGGTCGACGGAACTGGCGGAGCGGCTGGCGACGGAGCCGGATTTCGAGATCGCCAGCGCGCCGGTGCTGTCCCTCTTCTCCTTCCGCCACAGGGGTGGAGAAGATCCAGATGCGCACAATATCGCGCTGGTCAACGCGATCAACGACGATGGCCGCATCTATCTCACGCAGACACGGGTTGACGGGCGTATCGCCATCCGGTTCCAGGCAGGATCCTTCGCGATGACGCGGGACGATGCCCGGATGGCCTTCGAGGTGATTACGGAGATCGCCCGCCGTCAGAAACCGAATTTCTCATAAGGGTCGGCAAGGGCGGCCTCCGGCCGGCTGATCGGGTATTTCGTACCCGAAATCTGTGCGGCCATGCGGTCGGCGCCCTGCCGTTTCAGGATATTGCGGAAGCTTGGATGCATGCCGCCGTCCGTATAGGCGGAAACGGGCGATGAGCCGGAAGCGGCGAGCGCCGTGTCCACTTTTTTGCGCTCCGCGTCGAGCTTCGCCACAAGGGCGTCGTCAATGGGCTTCGCCGCCGGGCATGCGGCGAGCGGATCGGTCGGCTCGCCATCGGCGAATTCGGCGTTGAACACATAGCGGCCGCCGCAAAGGGAGACCTTCGGCTGGCGCCGGGTGAACTCGAAGGCATCATAGCCTTCCTTCATGGTGCGCCAGAACGGCATGCTGGGGTCGTTGCTGTGTCTCGCCATGTTGGTGGCGGTCATGCGGAAAGGAAAAGCCTGGACCTGAAAGCGGCCCTGGCCGCCTCGCAGCGCGCCTTGCACGATGGCGTAGATCTCGCCGACGCCCTTGTCGGTCATGGCGTAGCAACCGGATGACGAACAGGCCCCATGGACCATCAGCGCGTCGCCGGTATAGCCGAGCGCCGATTCCAGCCGGTTGGGATAACCGAGATTGAACGCGGCGTAATATTGCGATTTCGGGTTCAGCATGCCCGCCGAGACGTGATAGAAACCCTCCGGCGCCTGCCGGTCGCCCGCCCTTGTCTTGGGGCCGAGCTTGCCGGACCAGCGGCACATCGGATAGGTCTTGAACAGCGCATAGCGACCGCTCGCATCGACCTTCCACACTTCCAGCTCGCTTTCCTGCTTGAAGATCCGCACGAGAACCGGGCTTTCCGGCTTCATCTTCTTGCGCGACATTTCCGCCACGGTCGCGCGTGAAAGCTGCGGCGCTTCCGACTCCGCGAAGTCCATGGCCATGCAGCCGGCCAGCAGGGTGCCGGCGACGATCGCGGCGGCGAGGCGCGGGATCACGGTGAAGCGGGAATGTCGGTGTTTCATAGCATGCATGGGTCGTTTTCAATCGAACATGGGTCTGGCGGCTCTCGCCGGTCGGGCTTTTCCGGATCAGATTCGAGCGGATTGATTAGAACTTCGTTAACCGGCGTGTGTCCTCCCGAAAGCGTGAACAGGGGCGAGGCGCGGCGAAAGGGCGCTTGGTGCCGGGTGCGTGCTTGATTTCGCGTCATCCCCTCCACATCTCCTGTCCCGGTCGCGGGCTATAGTGGCCGCGCCGGTTTCGCCGGGAGATTGTCGTATTTCCGGCTTTCGGGAAAAGCGGAAATGCGCCATGTCTTCTTTCTGCCGCGAGAAAGTGACGTGGTGAGGGCATCGGTTGGAAAGGTACAGACATGCTGACGATCGGCGATCTCTCCAAGTCCACGGGCGTCAAGATCCCGACGATCCGCTATTACGAGCAGATGGGACTGCTGTCCCATGCGCAGCGGACCGAGGGCAACCAGCGGCGCTATTCCACGGTGGAACGCGACCGGCTGTCCTTCATCAGACATGCACGTGACCTGGGGCTGACCATCGATGCGATCCGCGAACTGATCGACCTCAGCCAGCATCCGGAGCGCCCCTGCCGGGACGCCGACCGGATCGCCGCCGAGCAACTGGCGACCGTTCGCCGCAAGATCGTCCGGCTGAAGAAGCTCGAGACGGAGCTGGAACGCATCGCCACCCACTGCCATTCCAACCAGATACGCGATTGCTACGTCATTCGCGCGCTCGCCAATCACGATCTTTGCAGCGAGAACCACGACTGAACGGCCGCCGGCCCGGTCTTTCGATGGTCAGACGATCTCCGTCTCGGCGATACGGATACCGAAGCCTTCGAGCCCGACGTAATGCCGCTCGCGGGAGGCCATGAGGCGGATCGAGGAAACGCCGAGATCCTTGAGGATCTGGGCTCCAAGGCCGATCTCCAGCCATTCGTTCTCGCGGGCGCGCGCTTCCTCGTGACTTTCGCGGTCGAGCTTGCCCTTGCGGGCCGTTTGCGACACGCCGACGCCCACCGAACCCTCGCGCAGATAGACGATGACGCCGCGCCCGGCTTCGGCGATGCGCTTCATGAAGGCGTCGATCGGCCGGCCGGCGCCGAAGACATCGCTGCCGACGTTTTCGAGATGCAGGCGCACCGGAATGTCGACCCCGTCGCGGATATCGCCGAAGACGACGGCCAGATGTTGCATCGGATCCCAGGGAAGCGTGTAGGTCAGCGCCTGCGCTTCGCCATAGGGCGTCTGGATGGTGAAGCTGCCGACCTGCTCGGTCAGGGTTTCCTTGCGCTGGCGATAGGCGATGAGATCGGCGACGGAGACCTGTTTCAGGCCGTGCTTTTCAGCGAATGCCGTAACCTGCGCCCCCCGTGTCACGCTGCCGTCGTCGTTGACGAGTTCACAGATCACGCCGATCGGCGGCAGGCTTGCCAGTTTGCAAAGGTCGACGGCGGCCTCCGTATGGCCGGACCGCATGAGGACCCCGCCTTCGCGCGCGACGAGCGGGAAGATATGGCCGGGGCGCACGAAATCCGATGCGCCGACATTGGGGTTGGCGAGGTTGCGCACGGTCAGCGTGCGGTCCTCGGCGGAAATCCCGGTGGTGGTGCCGTGTTTGAAATCAACGGAAACCGTGAAGGCGGTGGTATGCGCGGAATCGTTTTCCGCCACCATAGCGTTGAGGTTGAGGCGTCGCGCCTCGTCGCGCGGCATCGGCGCGCAGACGATGCCGGAGGTGTGGCGCACGATGAAGGCCATCTTCTCCGGCGTGCAATGCACGGCCGCGACGATCAGGTCCCCCTCGTTCTCGCGGCCGTCGTCATCGGTAACGACGACGATCTCGCCGGCTTCGAAGGCGCGGATGGCGTCGACGACGCGTGTTTGGTCAAAGCTCATGGCAAGGCTCCCCGTCGTTGCGGCACATCATTTCAGGCGGCCCGTCTGGCCGCGGTCGCGAAGATAGTGATCGGCGACGACACAGGCGACCATTGCCTCGCCGATCGGCACGGCGCGGATGCCGACGCAGGGGTCGTGCCGTCCTTTGGTGCGCACGTCGACATCGTTGCCGTCGGCGTCGATCGAGCGGCGCTCGGTGAGGATGGAGGAGGTCGGCTTGATGGCAAAACGCGCGATCACCGGCTGGCCGGTGGAAATGCCGCCGAGCACGCCGCCGGCATGATTGGAAAGGAAGATCGGATTGCCGTCCTTGCCCATGCGCATCTCGTCGGCATTGTCCTCGCCGGTGAGTTCCGCGGAGGCGAAACCCTCGCCGATTTCCACGCCCTTGACGGCGTTGATGGACATCAGGGCGGAGGCGATATCCTGATCGAGCTTGGCGTAGATCGGCGCGCCGATGCCGGCCGGCACCCCTTCGGCGACGACTTCCACCACCGCGCCGACGGAAGAACCCGCCTTGCGGATGCCGTCGAGATACTCTTCCCAGACGGGGACGATGGCGGGATCGGGGGCGAAGAACGGGTTGCTGTCGACCGTGCTCCAGTCCCAATTGTCGCGATTGATCCTGTGCTTGCCGATCTGCACCAAGGCGGCGCGCACCTTCAGGCCCGGCACGACCTTGCGGGCGAGCCCGCCGGCGGCGACGCGTGCGGCGGTCTCGCGCGCGGAGGAGCGGCCGCCGCCGCGATAGTCGCGGATGCCGTATTTGAGGTCATAGGTGAAATCCGCATGGCCGGGACGATAGCGCCGGGCGATCTCGCCATAGTCCTTGGAGCGCTGGTCGGTGTTCTCGATCATCATCGAGACCGGCGTGCCGGTGGTGATCATCGTCTCGCCGTCGTCGTCCATCATCACGCCCGAGAGCACCTTGACGAGATCGTCCTCGCGGCGCTGCGTCACGAAGCGCGATTGGCCGGGCTTGCGCTTGTCCAGCCAGGCCTGGATTTCGCCAAGCGTGAAGCGGAGGCCGGGCGGGCAGCCGTCCACCACGCAGCCGAGCGCGACCCCGTGGCTTTCGCCCCAGGTTGTGACGCGGAAGAGATGACCGAAAGTATTGTGCGACATGAGCGAGACCGGACCCGAAAGAAAGTAGATCCACTCTTAGTGGATAACCGAGGCGCGGGACAAGGGCCTGCGAAGGGCGGAAACCGGTTTGGAGCAACTGCGACAATTCGGGGGATGGGCAGAAAGAGCGGCTTGCCTTGAAGGCCTTTTGCCGTCACCCCTTGCGACCCGAGAGGGAAATCCCGGCGGACGGAAGAAAATTTCGCCATATTTGGAGGGCATCCAGCGTGATCAGCAGGCTTCGTGATTCATCCGTAAGGATTGGCAGGATGCGTTTTCTCATTACCGCCCTTCTGGCCGTCGCCGGCCTTCTGTCGCCCATCAGCGCTTCGGCCGAAAGCGCCGACGTCGAGGCGGTCATCACCCGTGTCGATCTGAACGATCTCAGTCTTTCGCTTGACGACGGCAAGAGTTATCAGGCGCCGGAGGAGTTCAATTTCGAGGGGCTGGAGCCCGGCGTGAAGGTGCTTGTCTTTTACACCGAGGTCGATGGCCGGCGCGTCATCAATGATCTGGAAGTCTTGCAATAGGCTCCGGGCCGCGCATGGCGCGTCAGATCCAGTTCATCCCGGTTTCATCGATTCTGATCAAACGATCCTGATGGATCGGCGTGTTCGCCGCTTCCTCCTCCGCCATGCCGTGCAGCCGGAAGGCCGTGCGGATGACGCCGCCGTGGCTGATGCAAACGGTGGGGCGGCTGATGCTGCCGAGCCACGACCCGATGCGCCAGCAGAGGATCTCGTAGCTTTCCGCCGCTTCGCCGGGCGGAATGAAGTTCCATTTCGAACGGGCGCGTTCCGCGACCCTGTCAGGTGCGATCTCCCGCAATTCCGCGAGCGTGTGGCCTTCCCAGTCGCCGAAGGAGATTTCGACGAGTCGGTCGTCCGTGCGGTAGGCGGAGGGATCAAGGCCCATGGCGCGCCGCGTGATCTCCATCGTTTCGCGTGCGCGGCCGAGGGGGCTGGCCACGAAATCGAAATCCGCGACGGTCTCGCCGAGAAGGCTTTTCAGGGCAAGGCCGTTGCCGGCCGCCTGGCGGCGGCCGGACGCATTGAGCGGAATGTCCCTTTGCCCTTGCAGCCTGCCCTCGGCGTTCCAGTCGGTCTGGCCGTGGCGGATCAGGTAGATGAGCAAGGGACCCGTCAGTCCTTCACGACGGCGATGTCGGGAGCATCGACGGCCTTCATGCCGATGGCGTGATAACCGCTGTCGGCGTGATGGATCTCGCCGGTCACGGAGCGCGACAGATCGGAGAGCATATAGAGGCCGACGTCGCCCACTTCCTCGATGGTGACCGTGCGCCGCAGCGGCGCATTATATTCGTTCCATTTGAGGATATAGCGGAAATCGCCGATGCCGGAGGCCGCCAGCGTCTTGATCGGGCCGGCTGAAATGGCGTTGACGCGGATGTTCTTCGGGCCGAGGTCGACCGCGAGATATTTCACGCTCGCCTCGAGCGCCGCCTTGGCGACGCCCATGACGTTATAGTTGGGCATCACCTTCTCGGCGCCGTAATAAGTCAGCGTCAGCATCGAGCCGCCGTCGGTCATCAGCTTCTCCGCGCGGCGTGCGACCGCCGTGAAGGAATAGACCGAGATCTGCATCGTCTTGGCGAAGTTCTCCGGCGAGGTGTCGACATAGCGGCCGGTCAGTTCGTCCTTGTCGGAAAAGCCGATGGCATGGACGATGAAGTCGATCTTGCCCCACATCTTCCCGATGTTGTCGAACACCGCATCGATGCTGGCCTCGTCGGTCACATCGCAGTGACCCGCCAGAACCCCGCCGATTTCCTCGGCCAGTGGCTCCACGCGCTTCTTGAGCGCATCACCCTGATAGGTGAGGGCGATTTCACCGCCCTGGGCTTGAATGGCCTTGGCGATGCCCCAGGCGATGGAACGGTTGTTGGCCACGCCCATGATGACGCCGCGCTTGCCCTGCATCAGACCGGTTGCCTGAACCATGGTATGCCCCCTGCTATTAAATCGATTTTGCCTATGGCATAGGCAGCAGGGCGGTTCAAGCGCGTGAGGCTTCAGGAACTGTTAGCGCCCGTAACAATGGGTGCATGTTTCACACAAGCGTCATGAACGCGCTACAGGTAAAGGCCCTCGCGCATGCTGCGCATGAGATCGATCATCTTGTCGTCCGGCCTTTCCCAAAGCAGCAGCCTGACCTCCAGGAGAAGATCGCCGCGGACGCCGTCGTCGCCGGCCAGCCCCTCGCCGGCGATCCGGATCACCTGATCGGAACCCGACCAGGGCGGAACGGAGACCGCAAGCGGGCCGAGCGGCCCCTCGATCGTGGTTTCCCAGCCGAGCACGGCGTTCTCGATCGTGACGGGCAGGTCGACGCGCAGGTCGAAGCCGTCCGCCCGGAAGCGTCCCGGCGCCAGCCGCAGGGTGATCAGGGCGTCGCCGCGTTTCAGGTTCTCGACGCGATGGCCCTGCTCGCGCAGGCGAACTACCGTGCCCTCCGTCGAGCCGCAGCCGAGCGGCACGCGCAGGGTCTGGCCGTCGGGGGCCTCGACGCTCACGCGCGCCTTCTTCAGAATGTCCTCGACCGTCACGATGGTTTCGCAGACGAGGTCGGGAGCCTTTTCCGCCCGGATGCGGGCGCCGCGGACGCGGCGGATGATCGCCGAGATCAGGGCGGCGGCGGGGGCCGCCGGGCGTGCTGGCGGTGCGGGCGTGTCGCCGGCCTCATCCTCGACTGGACGCGGCGCCTCCGCCGATGCCGGCTGGGGTCTCGCCTGTGGCGCTGCGGCCTGCGGTTTTGCGTCTTCCTGCTGCGCGCGTGCGTCGACGCCGAAGATGCGGGCGATCATGTCTTCCGCGGCCTCGGCCGGCATCCGGGGCGATTCCGTCCGGCTCTTTCGTTCCGCATGCTGGCGGCGCATCTGGTCCATGCGGCGCATTTCCGCCTCGCGCTGGGTGCGATCGTAGCGGCTGCGCCTTTCCGGATCGCGCAACAGATCATAGGCCCGTCCGGCTTCCGTGAAGCGCACGGTGGCCAAGGGATCGTCATGATTCTGATCGGGATGCACGGCCTTGGCGAGCGAGCGCCAGGCTGCCTTGATTTCCTCCGTCCCGGCGTTGCGTTTCACGCCGAGAACCGAATAGGGGTCACGCATTCCTTGTCGCCCTCGTCCGTTTCCGGCTGGATGATAAGTGGCAGGTCCTAACCGGACGTTACGGGTCAGGGTTGAAGAAAGGCAAAGATGACACGCATCAACCCTGGCGGGTCAGGTTCAGCAACAGCCATTCGCCTGTCTTTCCAACGCAGGTCTTGCCCCGGAAATAGGCAATGCCCTGATAGGAATGACGGGTGGTGAGGAAGTCCCGGCACAGCCGCCCCGTGTCGTCCTTGCTTTCGGTGATGGCGTCGATCACTCCGGCGCTGCCCGAGGTGGAATTGGCCCAGGGAACGGGATTTCCCGCCGCGCGATCAAGGTCGGCGGAAGAGACGGCGTTGCGGATGGTCGCTTCATCGGAGGCGCTTTCCGTGCCGGCGGGGCGGACGGAACTCGTCTTCACGGACGTGTCGACATCACCCGGCGAAAAAAGATCGAGCGACCCCATGCAGCCCGACAGCATCACGCATGACGACGCCAGCGCCAGCAGTATCGGGCAACGCGGCGCATATGGGATTGTGTCCGGTCGCGACTTTGATATGACTTCCACTCCTGCCGCCCGAAGGCCAGAAAGATTGGCATTGAGTCGAATATGAGCGAAGAAGCGTTAACAAGCGGTGACTTCACCGAGGAAAGCGAGCCCTATTCCCTGTTTGCGACATGGTTGCGGGACGCGGAGAAGAGTGAGCCCAACGATCCGAACGCACTGGCGCTGGCGACCGTCGACGCCGACGGGATGCCCAATGTGCGCATGGTTCTCCTGAAGGGTTTCGATCCGCAGGGCTTTGTCTTCTATACCAATTTTGAAAGCCGTAAGGGTGTCGAGATCCTGGGCGCGCGCAAGGCGGCCATGGGTTTCCACTGGAAAAGCCTGCGGCGGCAGGTCAGGGTGCGCGGAAACGTGGAGGTCGTGCCCGACGCGGAGGCCGACGCTTATTATGCCTCGCGTCCGCGCGGCAGCCGCATCGGGGCGTGGGCCTCGAAGCAATCGCGTCCGCTCGAAAGCCGTTTCGCGCTGGAAAAGGCGGTTGCCGAATATACGGCCCGCTATCCGATCGGCGACATCCCGCGGCCGCCGCATTGGTCGGGGTTCCGGCTGAAGCCGGTTTCCATCGAGTTCTGGCACGACCGCCCCTTCCGCCTGCACGACCGGGTGGAGTTTCGCCGCACACCGGACGGCGAGGGCTGGACGAAGGTGCGGATGTATCCTTAAGCGTCGGTCGCGGAGATAAGCCGGAACGGGATTCCCGACGCCAGGGCGGCGACATATCTGCGCTTCTGGTAGAGACCGTTCAGCGAGATGCGGGGCAGGGCGGCGGGCGCGTCGAAGGAGCGCGGCACAAGCGTTCCCGGCCGGGTGGTGACGGCGACGCGGTAGCCCAGATCGCGGGCAAGCCGGAGTTCGCGCGACGAGACGGCGGCCCGGTCGCCATAGGGATAAGCGAAACTTTCCGGCGGCTGGCCGGTGATATGGCCGATCCATTCGGCTGATTCCGCCATTTCGCGCCGGGCCTGCGTGTCGTCGAGCCGCGCAAGCGACCGGTGGCTGACGCCGTGGCCGCCGATGGCGGCGAGCGGATTGCGTGCAAGGCTCTTCAGTTCGGTTTCCGTCATGACGAGTTGCCCGGTCAGCGCGAGGGGGTCGACCCCGTGACGACAGGCAGCCGCGTCGAGCCGCGCGACCGCGCGCGCCTCGTCCTCGCCTGAAAGAACGAAGGCGGCAAGGCGGGCAAAGGCCGCCTGTTTCTGGAGGTTCGTGGCAAGCGGCAGCCTCACCGGCCCGTCGCCGAAATCGAAATCGAGGACGGGCGCGGTCCGCAGGAGCGCCGCCAGCGTTTCCCACCAGATGCTCCGGGTTCCCTGTGAGAAGTCCTTTGTCGCGAAAACCGTGAAAGGGACTTTTCGTCGGGTAAAGACGGGCTGCGCATGGATCGCGTTGTTGCGATAGCCGTCGTCGAGGGTGAAGGCTGCGAAACGTTCGCCGGCGCGCGCGATGGCGATATGCGCCGGCATTTCCGCAAGCGGAACGAAACGATAGCCCGCCTCGGCGAGCTGGCCGATCGCCGCGTCGAGGAATTCCGGCGTGATCTCCAGATGCGCGTTTGGGTCGAAGGCCTGCGATGTGCGGGGGCGGACATGGTGCAGCGTGAAAATCGCGCCCATGCCGCGCGCCGCGGTCATGAGGCCGGCCCGCTCGACCAGTCGCGCCGCTTCGAGCCCGCCGGTGATCACGGCGCGTTTCAGCCCCTGCTGCATGGCCTTGCGGATTGGCATGACGGTCGTCTTTTCTCCGTTTTTCCAAGCCGCCTTATCGCAGTTGCGGGTATCCGGCCCGTTAACGGGGCCGGACGGGCGGCGGCGGTCCTGCGAACGTCAGGTTTTCGTGCCGCCGACGGTGATCTGGTCCATGCGCAGATGCGGCTGGCCGACGCCGACGGGAACCCATTGTCCCGCCTTGCCGCAATTGCCGATGCCGGTGTCGAGCCGGGAATCGTTGCCAATCATCGAGACCCGCTTCATGGCGTCGGGGCCGTTGCCGATCAGCATGGCGCCCTTGACGGGCGCGGTCACCTTTCCGTTCTCTATGAGATAGGCCTCCGTGCAGCCGAAGACGAACTTGCCCGAAGTGATGTCGACCTGACCGCCGCCGAAGGAGACGGCGTAGATGCCCTTTTTCACCGAAGAGATGATCTCCTCGGGCGTCCGGTCACCGGACAGCATGTAGGTATTGGTCATGCGCGGCATCGGGCGATAGGCATAACCCTGCCGGCGGCCGTTGCCGGTCGCGCGCATGTTCATCAGGCGCGCGTTCTGCCGGTCCTGCATGTAGCCGACCAGCTTGCCGTCCTCGATCAGCACGTTGCAGGCCGAAGGCGTTCCCTCGTCGTCGATGGTGATCGAGCCGCGACGGTTGTCGATGGTGCCGTCGTCGACGACCGTCACGCCCTTTGCGGCAATCTGTTCGCCCATCAGGCCGGCGAATGCGGAGGTCTTCTTGCGATTGAAATCGCCCTCCAGCCCGTGGCCGACGGCCTCGTGCAGCATCACGCCGGGCCAGCCGGAGCCGAGCACCACATCCATCGTGCCCGCCGGCGCTTCCACCGCCTCGAGATTGACGAGAGCCTGCCGCAGCGCCTCGTCGGCGCCGTTTCTCCAGGCGTCCTGCGTGAGGAAGGCGTCGAAGCTCATGCGACCGCCGGTGCCGTAGCCGCCGCTCTCCTGGCGGTCGCCCTTGCCGACGACGACGGAGATATTGAGGCGCGTCATCGGGCGCACGTCGCTGACGCGCTGGCCGTCGGCGCGCAGGATGTTGACGACCTGCCAGCTTGCCGCAAGCGATGCCGTCACCTGCCGCACATTCGGATCCCTGGCGCGCAGATAGGCGTCGATCTCCGTCAGGAGCGCCACCTTCTGCTCGAAGCTCGGGGAGCCGATCGGATTGTCGGGACTGTAAAGCTGGCGGTTGGTGCCCTGCGGCGCGGCGGCATAGTCGCCCGAATGTCCGCGCGTAACGGTCCCCGCCGCATCGGCCGCCCGCTTCAGCGCCGACAGCGTCATCTCGCCCGAATGGGCATAGCCCACCGCCTCGCCGGCCACGGCGCGAAGGCCGAAGCCCTGATCGGTGTTGAAACTGCCGCCCTTGAGGCGGCCGTTGTCGAAGGAAAGCGATTCCGCCTGCGCATGTTCGAGGAAGAGTTCCCCGTCGTCGGCGCCCTTGAGCGAACCGCGCAATACCGCCTGCACCGCTGCTTCGTCAGCGTCGAAAAGGGAAAGAAGGTCGGTGTTCATGGGATGCTCCGCGGCTTTTGGGGTCGCGGACCATGTAAGGGGCGGAGTGTCCGTCGGCAACCCCGCCGCAGCATCTCAGGGCAGCGCGTCGTAGCCCTCGCCGAAGCCTTTCAGGTCGACAGGAATGCCGATTCCCTCCTCGGGCGACTGGAAGACGATGAAGGTGGCCGTCGCGCCGGAGCGGAAGGTTTTCAGCAGTTCGTCCTCCAGAACGACCTCCGCGTAGCAGCCGTCGGCGAAGCAGCGCACGAAATAGGCGCGGCCGATATCCTTGCCGTCGACATTGAGGCCGAGGCCGTTCGGCAGAAGCACGCCGAGCGGTGCGAGCACGCGCAGGATCTTCGCCTGGCGGTCGGCGGTCTTGAGCACCACGACCGAAAGGCCAAGCTCGGGCCGGTCCTCGGCGATCACATTCTGCATGAGCGCGCATTGTTCGCCGGAAGCGCCGGCAGGCTGGTCGCAGACGATGGACCATGCGCCGTAATTCGCCTTGACCGTGCCGGGTTGCTGCGCCGCCAGGACAGATGGCAGGACGGTCGCGCCGAGCGCCATGACCGAAAGGCTGAAAACCACGCGGGCCAGCCTGGAAAGGGGAGCGAAACCCATGAAAACCTCGGTATCTCGAATCAGTCGGGCTATCTTTGAATAGCCGGCGACGAAATGAAAAGCCCTGCCGACCGTTTTCCGGTCGATTGGCCGCCGAAATCGGGTGACGGCGCCGGCTAATGGCAAAAGCGGGCTTCCTGATGACGGGCCGGGCGTTTCCGGCACGGGGGGGCAAGAGGGCTCGCCCGCCGCCAAGCGATCATGCTATAAGGAAATATCGAAGGAAACGGGCGGGAGAGGCCCCGGCATTTGCGTTTACGCAAAAATGCCGCATGACCATTCCCCCATGGCGGTTGCGGCAAACATGAAACTATGGTTTTAAGCACTCAGTATAGCAGGGATTCTGCACGCCTTGTTTGATCCCGATCAAACACCCTTGGGGAGACATGTTGTGAAAAACAAAGCCATCGCAGGCTTGACCGCACTCGGCAGTCTGCTTCTTGCTCAAAGCGCCTTCGCCGATCAGCCGTTCGACTGGCAGAAGGGGCTTCAGCCTGCGGCCACTTCGATCATGGAGGAAATCCGCTGGTTCGAGCAGTATACGCTCTGGTTCATCGTTCCGGTGACGCTGCTCGTGCTGGTCCTTCTCGCCGTCGTCATCGTGCGGTTCCGGGAAAGCGCGAATCCCGTCCCGTCCCGCACCAGCCACAACACGGCGATCGAAGTCATCTGGACGCTCGGCCCGGTCATCGCTCTCCTCTTTCTCGCCATTCCTTCCTTCCAGCTGCTGACCCGCCAGCTGGCGCCGACCGAGGAGCCGGAGCTGACGATCAAGGCGACCGGCTACCAGTGGTATTGGGGCTATGAATATCAGGAAGGCGAAGATCCGGTCTCCTTCGACAGTCTTCTCCTTCAGGACGCCGACCGCGCCGCCGCAGGCAAGGAAGACAGGGCCGTCTATCCGCGCCTTCTCGCCGTCGACAACGAGGTCGTGGTGCCCGTCGGCAAGCATGTCCGCCTTCTCGTAACGGCCGGCGACGTGATCCACGCCTTCGCGATGCCCTCCTTCGGCGTCAAGATCGACGCGGTTCCGGGCCGGATGAACGAAACCTGGTTCAAGGCCGATCGCGAAGGTCTCTTCTACGGGCAGTGTTCCGAGCTGTGCGGCAAGGATCACGCGTATATGCCAATCGCCATCCGCGTCGTCTCGCAGGATGCGTTCGATACCTGGCTCGCTGCCGCGGCGACAAATGTCGATGAGGCAAACAAGGCCCTGATGGCGTCTGTGGATGGTGCGGAGAAGTCCGTCGCCGTCGCGCAGACCGCCGCGCAGTAAATACATAGGAGTCAGATCCATGGCCGGAACAACCGCCGCACACGGCGATCACCAAGAACACAAGCCGCTCAGCTTCTTCCAGCGTTGGTTCCTGTCGACCAACCACAAGGACATCGGCACGCTCTATCTGATTTTCGCGATCATCGCGGGCCTCATCGGGGGAACCCTGTCGGTCGTCATGCGCATGGAGCTGCAGGAGCCGGGCATCCAGATCTTCCACGGTCTGGCCCATATGGTCTACGGCTTCGAAGGTGATGCCGCCATCGATGGCGGCAAGCAGATGTTCAACGTCTTCACCACCGCGCATGCGCTCATCATGATCTTCTTCATGGTCATGCCGGCGCTGATCGGCGGCTTTGCCAACTGGATGATCCCGTTGATGATCGGCGCGCCGGACATGGCGTTCCCGCGCATGAACAACATCTCCTTCTGGCTGATCGTTCCGGCCTTCGTGCTGGTGCTGATCTCGATGTTCGTCGAAGGGCCGGCGGGCGCCTATGGGGCGGGCGGCGGCTGGACGCTCTATCCGCCGTTCTCGACCTCCGGCCAGCCCGGCCCGGCCATGGATTTCGCGATCCTCGGCATCCATATCGCCGGCGCGTCGTCGATCCTCGGGGCGATCAACTTCATCACCACGATCTTCAACATGCGCGCGCCCGGCATGACCATGCACAAGATGCCGCTGTTTGCCTGGTCGGTGCTGATCACCGCATTCCTGCTCCTGCTGTCGCTGCCGGTCCTGGCAGGCGGCATCACGATGCTTCTGACCGACCGCAACTTCGGCACGGCCTTCTTCGCGCCCGAAGGCGGCGGCGATCCGATCCTCTACCAGCACCTGTTCTGGTTCTTCGGGCATCCGGAAGTCTACATCCTGATCCTGCCCGGCTTCGGCATCGTCAGCCACATCATCTCGACCTTCGCGCGTAAGCCGATCTTCGGCTACCTCGGCATGGCCTACGCCATGGTGGCGATCGGCGCCGTCGGCTTCATCGTGTGGGCGCACCACATGTATACCGTCGGCCTGTCGCTCAACACGCAGCGTTACTTCGTCTTCGCCACGATGGTCATCGCGGTTCCGACGGGCATCAAGGTGTTCTCGTGGATCGCGACGATGTGGGGCGGCTCGATCCGCTTCGCCACGCCGATGCTCTGGGCGATGGGCTTCGTGCTGCTCTTCACCATCGGCGGCGTCACCGGCGTCCAGCTCGCCAACGCCGGCCTCGACCGCGCCATGCATGACACCTATTACGTGGTGGCCCACTTCCACTACGTTCTGTCGCTCGGCGCCGTCTTCGCGATCTTCGCGGCCTGGTACTACTGGTTCCCGAAGATGACCGGCTACATGTATTCCGAGTTCGTCGGCAAGCTGCACTTCTGGGTCATGTTCATCGGGGTCAACCTGGTCTTCTTCCCGCAGCACTTCCTCGGTCTCGCCGGCATGCCGCGCCGCTACATCGACTATCCGGACGCCTTCGCCGGCTGGAACCTGGTGTCTTCCTATGGATCCTATGTCTCGGCCTTCGGCGTCCTGATCTTCCTCTACGGTGTGTTCGACGCCTTCGCCAAGAAGCGCGTTGCGGGCGACAATCCGTGGGGCGAGGGTGCAAACACGCTGGAATGGCAGCTTTCCTCGCCGCCGCCGTTCCACCAGTGGGAACAGCTTCCGAAGATCAAGTAGCTCGACGATATGCGGGCGGGGCTGCCGGTAACGGCGGCCCCATCCGCAAGACAGGCCGGATGAACCGGCTGATTTCCAGGAGAAGACGGTAAGGACATGGCAGTCATCGAGCATCACGAAGCGGCCAACGGTACGGGCGAGGTCTATCTCTCCGAAGCCGGTGCGCGTGATTTCTTCGCGCTGCTGAAGCCGCGCGTCATGTCGCTGGTGGTCTTCACCGCCTTCGCGGGGCTGGTGGTCGCGCCCGGCACGATCAATCCGGCGATCGGGCTCATCGCGATCCTCTGTATCGCCGTGGGCGCCGGCGCGTCCGGTGCCCTCAACATGTGGTACGACGCGGATATCGACGCAATCATGTCGCGCACCGCCCGGCGGCCGGTTCCCGCGGGCCGCATCCAGCCGCGGGAAGCGCTGGCCTTCGGCCTCACGCTCTCGGCTTTCTCGGTGGTCATTCTGGGCCTTGCGGTCAATTGGGTTTCCGCCGCCCTGCTGGCTTTCACGATCTTCTTCTACGCCGTCGTCTACACGATCTGGCTGAAGCGCTCGACGCCGCAGAATATCGTGATCGGCGGCGCCGCCGGCGCTTTCCCGCCGATGATCGGCTGGGCCTGTGTCACCGGCGGCGTCTCGATCGAGAGCGTCGTTCTCTTCCTCATCACCTTCTTGTGGACGCCGCCGCATTTCTGGGCGCTGGCGCTCTTCAAGATGCGCGATTACGAGGCGGTCGGCGTGCCGATGCTGCCGAACGTCAGCGGCGAGGCGACCACGAAGGTCCAGATCCTCGTCTATGCCGTCCTGACGGCGATCATCGCCGTGGTTCCGACGTTCCTCGGGTTCGCCAGCACCGGCTACGGCGTGATCGCCGCCGTGCTCGGCGCAGGTTTCGTCTGGTATGCCGTCGGCGTGTTCCGCATGCCGGATGGCGACCGTGCGATGGTCCCGGCCAAGAAGCTCTTCGCCTTCTCGATCGTTTATCTCTTTGCGATCTTCTCGGCGCTGATGCTGGATCATCTCGTCGCATCGTTCGGATGGGTGGCGTGATGGAAACCGTTCGTCTTACCGAAGGCCAGAAGAAGGCGCGTCGCGGCCGCAACCTTGCGCTCGCCGGCGTTCTCGTCGGCCTCGTTGTCCTTTTCTATATCATTACGCTGGTGAAATTCGCCGGCGGCGCGGCGGGCTGAACGATGACCGAAAAGAGCGAAGACACCAAGCGCAGCGGCGGTAACCGGACGGTCGTCACGATCTGTTGCGCCTTCGTCCTCGGGATGATCGGCATGTCCTATGCCGCCGTGCCGCTTTACCGGATGTTCTGTCAGGTCACCGGCTACAATGGTACGGTCCAGCGGGTCGAGCAGATGTCCGATCGGGTTCTCGACAAGACGATCAAGATCCGCTTCGATGCGAATGTCGCCCCGGGCCTTCCCTGGACTTTCACGCCGGTGCAGCGTGAGATCGAGGTGAAGATCGGAGAGACGGTGCAGGTGCTTTACATGGCCCGCAATCTCGCCACCGTCGCAACCACCGGCCAGGCGACCTACAATGTCACGCCGCAGTCGGCGGGCGCTTATTTCAACAAGGTCCAGTGCTTCTGCTTTACGGAGACGACGCTGGAGCCCGGGGAGGAAATGGAAATGCCCGTCGTCTTCTTCGTCGACCCGGATATCGTCGATCCGGTGGAGACGCGGGGCATCCATACGATCACGCTTTCCTACACCTTCTATTCGCACACTCCGTCGAAGCCGGTGGCCTCCGTCGGGGATGAGACGGACGGGGACGCGAAGCAGCTTTGAAAAAGAGTCGTTTCCGACTATGTCGGAAGCGCAACGCGATACATTCGGGGATTATGAAATGGCCGACGCGCACAAGAAAAATCACGATTACCATATCATCGATCCGAGCCCGTGGCCGTTGATCGCCTCGATCGGGGCTTTCGTTATGGCTTTCGGCGGCATCGCTTATATGCGTTATCTGTCCGGCAACGCCTTCACCCTGTTCGGCATCGACATGGCCACGCCGTGGATGTTCTACATCGGCGTGCTGATCGTTCTCTACACCATGTACGGCTGGTGGGCGGATACGGTCAAGGAAGCCCACGAGGGGCATCACACCAGGGTTGTCTCGCTGCACCTGCGCTATGGCATGATCATGTTCATCGCGTCTGAAGCGATGTTCTTCGTCGCCTGGTTCTGGGTTTTCTTCGACGCCAGCCTCTTTCCGGGCGAAGCCATCCAGGCTGCCCGCCTCGAACACACCGGTGGTGTCTGGCCGCCGAAGGGCATCGAGGTTCTCGATCCCTGGCATCTGCCGCTCTACAACACGGTTATCCTGCTGCTTTCCGGGACTTGCGTCACCTGGGCTCATCACGCGTTGCTGCACAATGACCGCAAGGGCCTCGTCAACGGTCTGGCGCTCACCGTTGCTCTCGGCGTGCTGTTCTCCTTCGTGCAGGCCTATGAATATGCCTATGCACCTTTCGCGTTCAAGGACTCCATCTACGGCGCGACCTTCTTCATGGCGACCGGCTTCCATGGTTTCCACGTATTGATCGGGACGATCTTCCTGTTCGTCTGCCTCATTCGCGCGATGCGGGGCGATTTCACGCCCAAGCAGCATTTCGGTTTCGAGGCGGCCGCCTGGTATTGGCATTTCGTCGACGTCGTCTGGCTTTTCCTGTTCTTCGCGATCTATGTCTGGGGCGGCTGGGGCGCACCCGTACACGGCTGATCGGGCAGCAAAACGAGTTTCGAGCGGCCGCAGCGATGCGGCCGTTTGCATTGCGGGCGAGACGGATGCCCGGCTTTTGGTTGGACGGTCAACGGGCGGGCGGGTATAGGGATGACAGGTTCGTCCCTGGCTCCTGCCCGATCCTGCGATTGGCGATAGGATATCGCCACGGTACGAACAGCGCGCGAAACGGCACAGGAACGATCGGATCGGAATCATGCATGAAGACGAGGCGCTCTATCCGCCTGTCGAGCCCTTCGGCGCCGGAGCACGTGGCTGCTGCCCGCGCTGCGGTCAGGGGAAGCTGTTCGACGGCCTCCTGAAGCTGCGGCCGGCCTGTTCGAACTGCGGGCTCGATTATTCCTTCGCCGATTCGGGTGACGGACCCGTGGTTTTCGTATTGCTGATCCTCGGCTTCATCGTTGTCGGGCTGACGCTGTGGATGCAGGTCAATATCGATCCGCCGCTCTGGGTGCATGTCTTGCTCTGGGTTCCGCTGACGGTGGTGCTCGGTCTTGCCCTGACGCGGGTCCTCAAGGGTATCCTGATCACGCTCCAGTATCGCAACAAGGCCCGGCCGGGCGAGATCGACCGTGGCTGAGGCGGCACGACCGCCGCGCCGGGGCAGGGCGCTCGTGGCGGGCGCGGCGCTTCTCGTCGCTCTGGTCCTCCTCCTTTCGCTCGGCACATGGCAGGTGAAGCGGCTTCACTGGAAGGAGGCGCTGCTTGTCCAGATGACCGAGCGCCGCGCCATGCCGCCGGCAACGCTGGGCGAGATCGAGGCCATGGCGGCCAGGGGCGAGGATATCGAGTATCGGCCGCTGCGGGTCGAAGGCGTTTTCGAGAACGATCGCGAACGGCATTTCTTCGCAACCTGGCAAGGCAGGTCGGGCTACAATATCTATACGCCCTTGCAGCTTGCGGATGGCCGCCATCTTTTCGTCAACCGCGGCTTTGTGCCTTTCGACAGGAAGGAACCGGAAACGCGGGAGGAGGGGCGGCTTGCGGGGGAACGCACGGTCGTCGGCCTGGCCCGCGCGCGCCTTGCCGAAAAGCCGTCCTCGCTGGTTCCCGATAATGATCTGGCGAAGAACATCTTCTACTGGAAGGACCTCGATGCAATGGCGCTGAGCACCGGTATCGACGCCGGCCGACTCGTGCCGCTTTTTATCGACGCCGACGATACGCCCAATCCCGGAGGATTGCCGATCGGCGGGGTGACACCGCTCGACCTGCCGAACAACCACTTGCAATATGCGGTAACCTGGTACGGGCTGGCGCTTGCGCTGGTCGCCGTCAGCGGCGCCTACCTGTGGCGGCGCAAGCGCTGAGCCGGCGAAGCCTTTCCCTTGCGGCGATTTGTGGTAAACCCGGAGCGGAGCGAAAGGACGGACGAATTTTCATGGGTATTCACGCAAAATCTCCTCTCACGATCAGGCTCTGCGGCCCGCGCGGCTTCTGCGCCGGCGTCGACCGGGCGATCCAGATCGTCGTGCTGGCGCTGAAGGCCTATGGCGCTCCCGTCTATGTCCGCCACGAAATCGTGCACAACCGCTATGTCGTTGAGGGGCTGGAGGCCAAGGGGGCGATCTTCGTCGAGGAACTGGACGAGATTCCCGAAGAACACCGGAACCAGCCGGTCGTCTTCTCCGCCCATGGGGTTCCGAAGTCCGTTCCCGCAGATGCGGTCGCGCGCAACCTGTTCTATCTCGACGCAACCTGCCCGTTGGTTTCCAAGGTTCACAAGCAGGCGATGCGCCACCAGAGGCTCGGCCGCCATGTCGTGCTGATCGGTCATGCCGGGCATCCGGAGGTGATCGGCACGATGGGCCAGTTGCCGGACGGCAGCGTCTCGCTGGTGGAGACCGTCGCGGACGCAGACGGTTACCAGCCGCCGGACCCGGACAATCTCGGCTATGTCACCCAGACGACCTTGTCGGTGGACGATACGGCCGGGGTGATCCGGCGCTTGCAGGAACGGTTCCCCAACCTTACCGCGCCGGCGGCCGACTCCATCTGCTATGCGACGACCAACAGGCAGGAGGCCGTCAAGCAGGCGGCGCCGGGCTGTGATCTCTTCCTGGTTGTCGGTGCGCCGAATTCCTCCAATTCCAAACGCCTCGTGGAAGTGGCGCTCAGGGCCGGGGCGAAGAAATCGGTGCTTGTCCAGCGAGCCGCCGAAATCGACTGGGAGGACATCGGCGCAATCCGCACGCTCGGCCTTTCCGCCGGGGCGTCCGCGCCGGAAGTCATCGTCGACGAGATCATCGAGGCGTTTCGTTCCCGCTACGATGCGGTTGTCGAACTGGCCGATACCGTCGAGGAGAACGAGCACTTCCTCGTCAATCGCGAGTTGCGCAATATCGAATTGACCACCGCCGACATGGCTTTCGTCAACGGAGAGTGAGGGCGTGCGAGCCGCGTCTTGCCGCCGGAGCCGGTTCCGGCATCTCGCTGGCTTCCCGCCGTCCGTCTCCTCTCTTCTCATTCCTTCATAACCCGGGATCTGCCGTGGCCGTCTATACCGATATCACCGAGGATGACCTTACCTCTTTCCTCACCGCTTACGACGTGGGGGAGCTTTTGTCCTACAAGGGCATCGCGGAAGGCGTCGAGAACACCAATTTCCTGCTGCACACGACCAGGGGCGCCTTCATCCTGACGCTTTACGAGAAACGGGTGGACCGGGGCGACCTGCCGTTCTTTCTTGGCCTGATGCATCATCTGGCGGAAAGGGGGTTGTCCTGCCCGCTGCCTCTGCCGCGCAACGACGGTGCGTTGCTCGGCGAGCTTTCCGGCCGCCCAGCGGCGGTAATTTCCTTTCTCGAGGGCATGTGGCTGCGCAAGCCGGCGGCGCAGCATTGCCGCGAGGTCGGCAGGGCATTGGCCGAAATGCATCTGGCGGGCGCGGATTTCTCCATTACCCGGAAGAATGCGCTTTCCGTCGGCGGATGGCGGCCGCTGTGGGAAAAGTCGGCGGAACGGGCCGATGAGGTCGAAAAGGGGCTTGAGCGCGAAATCGCCGGGGAACTAGCATTCCTGGAGGCGAACTGGCCTGCCGGCCTGCCCTCCGGCGTCATTCATGCGGATCTTTTCCAGGACAATGTCTTCTTCATCGGCGACCGGCTTTCCGGCCTGATCGACTTCTATTTCGCCTGTAACGATCTGCTGGCCTATGATGTCTCCATCTGCCTTAACGCCTGGTGCTTCGAGAAGGATTGCTCGTTCAATCTGACCAAGGGCATGGCGCTTCTCGCGGGTTACGAGAGCGTCCGCCCGCTGTCGGCTGACGAGGCTTCCGCACTGCCGCTTCTTTCACGTGGTTCGGCGCTTCGCTTTTTCCTCACCCGGCTCTACGACTGGCTGACGACGCCGGCCGGCGCTCTGGTGGTCAAGAAGGATCCGCTCGAATACCTGCGCCGGCTGCGGTTCCATCGTCAGGTGGCCGATGCGGTGGAATATGGCCTGACACGATGAAGCATGTGGATATCTACACGGACGGCGCCTGCTCGGGCAATCCCGGTCCCGGCGGCTGGGGTGCGGTGTTGCGCTACGGCGAGGTGGAAAAGGAACTGTCGGGCGGCGAAGCGCTGACGACCAACAACCGGATGGAACTGACGGCGGCGACAAGCGCGCTTTCCGCGCTGAAAAGCCCCTGCGAGGTCGATCTCTATACGGACTCGAAATACGTCATGGACGGCATTTCGAAATGGATCTTCGGCTGGAAGAAGAACGGCTGGAGGACCGCCGACAAAAAGCCGGTGAAGAACGGGGATCTCTGGCAGGCCCTTGATGAGGCCCGCCAGCGCCACAAGGTGGAGTGGCACTGGGTGAAGGGTCACGCCGGCCATCCGGAAAACGAACGCGCCGACGAACTGGCGCGGCGTGGCATGGAGCCGTTCAAGCGCGGCGGCTGAACGCCGCGCCCGTTTCAACGGATCGGCCGCAGCAACCGCAGGGCGTTCAGCGTCACCAGAACGGTTGCGCCGGTATCGGCGAGGATCGCTGGCCAGAGGCCTGTGATGCCGGCAATGGTCGTGACGAGGAAAACGGCCTTCAGTCCCAGTGCGATGGTGATGTTCTGGGCGATGTTTCGCATCGTGCGCCTCGACAGGTCCACCATCAGCGCCACGTCACCGACGCGACCGTGCAGAATGGCGGCATCGGCCGTTTCGAGCGCCACATCCGTGCCGCCCCCCATGGCTATGCCGATGTCGGCCGCCGCAAGCGCCGGCGCATCGTTGATGCCGTCGCCGACCTTGCCGACGACGAAGCCCTCGCGCTGCATCTCACCGATGATGCGCTGCTTGTCTTCCGGCATCAGTTCGGCCCGGACTTCGATGCCGAGCACGGAACCGACGGCCCGGGCGGTCGCGGCATTGTCGCCGGTCAGCATCACAATGCGCAATCCGGCATTCTTCAGCGCCTTCAGGCCCGTCGCCGCATCCGCGCGCGGTTCGTCGCGCATGGCGATCGCGCCGGCCGGCAGATTGTCCGCCAGCAGCAGCGATACGGTCTTGCCCTCGTCGTTGAGCGCCGCCACGGCGGCAAGTATCTCGCCGGAAAGCGGGCTCTGTTCGGCTGCGGCCTTCGGCGAGCCCAGGAACAGATCCTTGCCGTCGACCGTGGCGCTCACGCCCTTGCCGCCGAGCGCCCGTGCATCCGAAGCGGCCGGTACCGACAGGCCGTCCGTCGCGGCCCGCTCGAGAATGGCGAGCGCCAGTGGATGGCTGGAACCGGTTTCGAGGGCGGCGGCCAGTCGCAGCACCTCCGCTTCCGGCCGGTCGAAGGCGAGAATATCCGTGACCTTCGGCCGGCCTTGCGTCAGGGTGCCGGTCTTGTCGAAGGCAAGTGCGGTCAGTTCGCGCAATCCTTCCAGAACCGCGCCGCCCTTCATCAGAAGCCCCCGGCGCGCACCGGCGGAAAGCGCGGCGGCGATTGCCGCCGGCGTCGAGATGACGAGCGCGCAGGGGCATCCGATCAGCAGAACCGCAAGTCCCTTGTAGATCCATTCGCTCCAGCCCGCGCCGAACAGAAGCGGCGGAACGATCGCCACCAGCGCCGCCACTGCGACGACGCCCGGCGTATAGTAGCGGGAGAAGCGGTCGATGAACCGTTCGGTCGGTGCTTTCGCTTCCTGCGCCTCCTCAACCAGCCTGACGACCCGGGCAATGGTATTGTCGGCCGCTGCGGCGGTTACGCGGATCCTGAGCGCCGCATCGCCATTGACCGTGCCGGCGAAGACGGTGTCTTCGACGCTCTTGTACACGGGTGTGCTTTCCCCGGTGACCGGGGCCTCGTCGATCGTGCTCTCGCCTTCCAGGATCACCCCGTCGGCCGAGATGCGGTCCCCGGGCCGCACCAGAATGACCGTGCCGACGGGAAGCGTTTCGGCGGGGACCTCGCGGATCCGGCCGGCTTCCTCCACAAGCGCGGTTTTCGGGACGAGTGCGGCAAGCGACGTAATGCCGGCGCGCGCCTTGCCGGCGGCGACGCCTTCCAGAAGCTCTCCGATGAGAAACAGGAAAACGACCGCTGCGGCTTCCTCGGCGGCATTGATGATCACCGCGCCGATCGCCGCAATCGTCATCAGCATCTCGATGGAGAAAGGCGTTCCGGCGCGCGCCGCCATGAAGGCCCGCCGGGCAATGGGCACGAGCCCCACCAGCATCGCCGCGATGAAGGCGGGTGAAGCAATCGCCGGGAAGGCGAGGCCGAGAGCATAGGCAAGGGCAAGGGCCAGACCGGCCGTAATGGTCAGCCGTCCCTTGCGTCCGGCCCACCAGGGACCTTCCGTCGGGCCGTGATCGTGTCCGTGCAGCCCGGCCGTCCCATCGGCGTGATGATCGCCATGGCAGTGACCGCCGTTGCCGGCGCACCCGTCCGGCGAGGCGGGCTCGCTCCAGGCCGTCGTATCGTCCGCGGGTGTTGCGTCATAGCCGAGGCGCGAAACCTGTTTGCGGATCGTGGCGGCATCGCCGCTTCCATCATGCCGGACGAGCAGCGTGCCCGCGGTCACCGAAACCGAAACATCGCTGACGCCCGGAAGTCGCCGGACGGCCGTGTCGATCTTGCTTGCGCAGGAGGCGCAATCCATACCGGCAACGCGGAATCGTATCTGCCTTGTCTCATTCATCGTCCGGTCCTCGCTTTCTGGTCCGAAGCGGTTGTACGACCTCTAGCTACTAGAGCTGCAAGGGGTGATGTGGAAAATTCCTGCCCCTTGAAAATTCTCTCCTGTTGAATCGGGTGGGCGGCCTGTGCTAAAGGGCTCGCCTTGTTGCAGGTTTCATCTGCTGGTTGGAGAGAGCGCGATGCCTTACGACGCCCTCTTCCAATCGGGGATGGGCGCGGTCGTTGCCCCCCGAACGGAAGATCGCCTGACGAACCAGGCCAGTTCTGAAGTTTCTCGCGTCGCCTTTTCCCGAAGGCGGGCGCCCGCGATGCTTTTCCGCCGAACCATACGATCGCGGGGCAACAGCGCGAAAGCGCCCATGCACCGCCGGCTCACGGGCGCCGTCCCGGGCTGACGCCGGCTCTCTACTCCTGCGGCATTCTTGTATCGCTCCGGTCGGCCTGTTCGGCCCGCGTCATGCCGCCGATACAAACTTACGGCAATCATTTCCGCCACACCGCTAGCGAACGGGCAAGAAAGAATGCACCCTACGACTCCCTATTACCTCATCGACAAGTCGAAGCTCCTGCGCAACATGGAGATCATCGCGCGGGTGCGCGAAGCCTCCGGCGCGAAGGCGCTGCTGGCGCTGAAATGCTTCGCCACCTGGTCGGTTTTCGATCTGATGCGCGACTATATGGACGGCACGACCTCTTCGTCGCTGAATGAGGTGCGCCTCGGCCATGAACGGTTCGGCAAGGAGACGCATGCCTATTCCGTCGCCTATGCGGACTATGAAATCGACGAGGTCGTCAGCCACGCCGACAAGATTATCTTCAACTCGATCGGCCAGCTTGATCGTTTCGCAGACCGGGCCGACGGCATCGTCAGGGGCCTGCGCCTCAACCCGCAGGTCAGCTCGTCCACCTTCGATCTCGCCGACCCGGCGCGCCCGTTCTCCCGCCTCGGCGAATGGGATGTGAAAAAGGTGGAAGCGGTCATGGACCGGATTTCCGGCTTCATGATCCATAACAACTGCGAAAACGGTGATTTCGACCTGTTCGACCGTATGCTCGGCACCATCGAGGCGCGTTTCGCGCCGCTCCTGAAGAAGGCCGACTGGGTAAGCCTTGGCGGCGGCATCCATTTCACCGGCGACGACTATCCGGTCGAGCGTTTCGCTGAGCGGCTGAAACGCTTTTCCGGCGATTACGGCGTGGAGGTCTATCTGGAGCCGGGCGAAGCCTCCATCACCCGGTCGACGACGCTGGAAGTGACCGTCCTCGACATGCTGGAGAACGGCAAGAAGCTTGCGGTGGTCGACAGCTCCATCGAGGCGCATATGCTGGACCTGCTGATCTACCGCGAAAACGCGAAGATTGCGCCGGATACCGGCCCGCACCGCTATATGGTCTGTGGCAAGTCCTGCCTTGCCGGTGACATCTTTGGCGAGTTCGATTTCGAACAGGAACTGAAGGTGGGCGACCGTATCTCCATCGAGGATGCGGCGGGCTACACCATGGTCAAGAAGAACTGGTTCAACGGCGTGAAGATGCCGGCCATCGCCATCCGCGAACTGGATGGCTCGATCAGGACCGTCCGCGAGTTTTCCTATGCGGACTATGAGCAAAGCCTCTCGTGAGGCCTGTTTGATATCATGTATTTCCATGGGCAGAAGGAGTTTCCCCCTGAAATGAAGAAGAACGTTCTCATCATCGGCGCCGGTGGCGTCGCGCAGGTCGTGGCGCATAAATGCGCGCAGAATAACGATGTGCTCGGCGAGATTCATATCGCCTCGCGCACAAGGGCGAAGTGCGACAGGATCATTGCGTCGGTTCATGAGAAGAAGGCGATGAAAGAGCCTGGCGTTCTCGAGGGCCATGCGCTTGATGCGCTCGACATCGAGGCGACGAAGGCGCTGATCGAAAAGACCGGCGCGAAGATCGTCATCAATGTCGGGACCGCCTTCCTCAACATGTCGGTGCTGCGCGCCTGCATGGATACGGGCGTCGCCTATATCGACACGGCCATCCACGAAGAGCCCGGCAAGATCTGCGAGACGCCGCCGTGGTATGGCAACTATGAATGGAAGCGCGCCGCCGAATGCGAGGAAAAGGGCATCACCGCCATCCTCGGCGCGGGCTTCGATCCGGGTGTGGTCAACGCCTATGCCAGGCTCGCCAAGGACGAATATCTCGACAAGGTGACGGAGATCGACATCGTCGACATCAACGCCGGCAGCCATGGCAAATACTTCGCCACGAATTTCGATCCGGAAATCAATTTCCGCGAATTCACCGGCGTCGTCTACTCCTGGCAGAACGGCGCGTGGCAGACCAACCAGATGTTCGAGATCGGCAAGGAATACGATCTGCCGGTCGTCGGCAAGCGCAAGGCCTATCTGTGCGGTCACGACGAGGTCCATTCGCTCGCCAAGAATATGGACGGCGCCGATGTGCGCTTCTGGATGGGCTTCGGCGATCACTACATCAACGTCTTCACCGTGTTGAAGAACCTCGGCCTTCTTTCCGAACAGCCGGTCAAGACCGCCGAAGGGCTTGAAGTCGTGCCGCTCAAGGTCGTCAAGGCGGTGCTGCCGGATCCCGCGTCGCTTGCTCCCGGCTACGAGGGCAAGACCTGCATCGGCGACTACGTCAAGGGGCTGAAGGACGGCAAGGAAAAGACCGTCTTCATCTACAATGTGGCCGACCACAAGGAAGCCTATGAGGAAGTCGGCAGCCAGGGCATTTCCTACACCGCCGGCGTGCCGCCGGTCGCCGCCGCGATGCTCGTCGCCACCGGTGAGTGGGACGTGAAGAAGATGGCGAACGTGGAAGAACTGCCGCCGCGGCCCTTCATCAACATCCTGAACCGCATCGGCCTGCCGACCCGGATCCAGGACGAGAACGGCGACCGCCCCGTCGCCTTCGACTGATCCGCGAATAGGGCATTTCCAGCCGAAGCGAGATCGCTTCGGCGTCGGATAATGCGGTGAAAGCAATATATGAGAGCAATTCCGGTGAGCCCGATTTCACCGGAATTGCGCTAGATTGCGCCACGGCGCACCGGACCGCAGCACCCAGAAAATCCCATTCAGAACGCGACGATCGTCTACGCGTGGCACGCCTCGCGGTTTGTTGGGCAGTAGCGGCTCGATCACGCGCCACTCGAAGTCGGTCAAGTCATAACGGCTCATGCCCAGCTTGAATCAGAATAGGCAGCGAAATGTAAGTCTGTTCGGCAACTCGCTTTACTCTTTTGATCAAAGCATCGTATCCCGAGACCATGATTATGATCCGACCTTCCCGCCCCGACGAGGGCACCCGCATCATTGAAATTTGGCGAGGCGCAGTTGACGCTACGCACGACTTTCTAACGCCTGAAGATCGTCTCGCCATTGACGAAATGGTGTGCGGTTTCCTTCCGCAAGCTCCACTCTGGCTTGCGGTTGATGAAAATGACTACCCGCTGGCATTCATGCTGATCGACGAAGAACACATGGAAGCGCTATTCGTTGATCCCGCCCGGCGCGGAACCGGCATTGGTGCTGCCCTTGTGAAGCATGGCCTCGCCCTTCATCCAAAAATGACAACCGACGTCAACGAGCAGAATGATCAAGCTGTTCGCTTTTATGAACGAATGGGATTCAAGCAGACGGGCCGCTCGCCACTTGACGGACAGGGCAGGCCATATCCACTCATCCACCTGGAATATATGAACTGACTAGCCGACCTTTGGGAATCAAACTCGGCAGCTTCATTGCGCTGAAATCAATGGGTTCACGGCCTGGCGCAGGAGAGTTTGAAGCCCTGCATTCGGCTGGCCGGACGTTTCGAAGCCCCGGTCGTTCAAATGTCGTCCAGGGTTGCGAGAATGGCCTGGGTGCGGCTTTTGACGCCGAGCTTCGAAAAAACGTTCTTCGTGTGTGATTTCACCGTGTTGATGTTGATTTCCAGCTTCCTGGCTATTTCGTTGTTCGACATTCCCCAGCGCATCAGTTCAAGAACCTCCATCTCGCGCCGGGTCAGGATGCTGGCAAGGGTGGTGTTCGATGCGGCAGGCTTTCGGCCGGTCGTCGCAGCGGGACGATCGTCCTGCCGGGGCGGCAGGTAGACGTCGAGCAGGTGCCCGAGTTCGGGATGGGCCGGTTTGTCGGAGATTTCCGGCTCATCAGAGATGACTGCGATGAGATGCTCGATCTGCAAGGCGCTCAGGAGGCGCTCTTCGTGGCGGGCGCGATCCGCGGCGGCGTGAAGCGTCGTCAGCGCGGTACCGGTTCGGCCGTCTTCCATGGAGACCCTTGCCTCCACGATATGGAAGGCATCCCATATGTGCCAGGCTGAAGGCGGATAGCGCCGGCGCGCCTCGGGCAGGTGAAGGCACAGCCGCTCCCATTCCCGCAGACCCTCCGCGGGGTTGCCAAGGCGGAACGCCCGGTCCGCCCGTTCGATTGCGAGCTGGAACTCGAGCCGGAAGTCTTCGCCCTCGTAGGCACGCCGGCTCGCCCGCACGAGAACGGCGGTCCCGTCTTCGGAGCGGCCGGTGATGTCGTAGACGCGGGTCAACCCGATCGTCGCGATCAGGAGGCGTTCGCCAAGGCCGGAAACGTCGGTCGTGCTATCGGTGGGCGTGGCGAGTGTCCAGAGCCGTTCGGCCCGGTCGAAATCGCCGTCGTTAAAGGCGACTAGGCCGAGGAGGGCGGAGGGAAGGGCGACCATATAGGAGCGCTCACCGAAATGGTGCCGGGCGATGCGCAGCGCGTCCTCAAGGACTTCCGCCGCCTGACGAACCCATCCGCGCGCGAGATAGCACATGCCGGCGATGCAGCGCGAATGAATGCCGCCCCAGTGGCAGGACATCGCGTCATAGACGCCGTTCGCGCGCCAGGTGAGTTTTTCGGCGAGTTCCAGATTGCCTTCGTGCATGACGAGATAGCTGTGGATCGAATCGAGGTCCACCTGACCGAAGGCGAACTGGTCCAGTTCCCGCCCCCGCAGCGCCCTTATATGGCGGAGCCCTTCGGCCATGTCGCCGCCATAGGCGCCGATCAGCGCGCGCATCAGATGCAGGCGTCCCTCGATATCCAGCCCGGTTTCCCGGGCGATGACCGACATGCGGCTTCCTTCTTCGGCGGCCGTTTCCTCTATCGTGCGCAGCGTCTGCTCGGCTTGCAGGAAACGGCGAAGATTGATCGAGCGCCAGACCTGCAAAAAGAGCAGCAGCGGGCGCTCTTCGCGGGCTTGCCGGGGGAGTTGCTGCATCCAGCGCGAAAAGATCTCGAAACGTCCGTGGCTGAGATAATCGTAGAGGCAGTAGCTCTCGATCAGTTCGGCCGCCCAGGCGGGCCGGCGCGCCAGAAAGGCGTGGCGCACCGCATCCATCGGTGAACCGTTTTCGATGAACCATTGTGCGGCGCGCGCATGCAGTTCCGCCACTTCGTCCCGTATTTCCGCATTGAGCCGCGCCTGAAGAAACTCCTGGAACAGATGGTGATACTTGTACCAGCGCTGCGAGCCCGGAAGCGCCACGAGGAAGAGCTGCTCCTTCTCCAGGAACGCCAGGATCTCGTTGCCGTCGGTCCTTCCCGTGATGGCGTTGCACAGATCGCCGTTGAGCGCGTCGAGGATCGATGTCATGGTCAGGAAACCGTAGACTTCCTCCGGAAGGCCGAGGATGACCTCCTCCAGGAAATATTCCGCAAAGGCCCGGTGGCTGCCCGCCGGCGGGGAAGCGCCGAGCGCGCCCGGCAGGCGTCCGAGCACGAGCGAGGCAAGGCGAAGGCCCGCCGCCCAGCCCTCGGTATATTCGTGCATCTGGCGGCTTTCTTCCGTGCTCAACGCGACGGAGGAGGCTGTGCGGAAGAAGTCTTCCGTTTCCCGCTCGTTGAAGAACAGATCCTCCACCGGCACTTCGAGCATCTCCCCGCTGACGCGCAGCCGGCCGATGGGAATGGACGGGCGGTTGCGGCTGGCAAGGACGATGGTGAGTTGTGGAATGCGTGCGGCGAGGATGCGGTTGATGGTTTCTCCGCCGTCGCCGCCTTCGGCGAGATGATAGTCGTCTATGAAGAGCGCGACGACGCCCGTCCGTTTCGAAAGAAGCGCCACCAGCCGGGCCAATGCATCCGGCGTGTCGAGCGAGGGAATGGAGCCGCCGGAACGGCTGAGGTTCACCTCGATTGCGCGGATCAGCCCCTCGGCGAAGCTGAGCGGGTCGCGGTCCGTGTCGTGGGCGGAGTACCATATGGTCAGGGCGCCGGCCTCGAACAGCGCCGCATGCCATTGCGCAAGCAGCGTCGTCTTGCCGGAGCCTGCCGGTGCATGGACCAGGCAGAGCCGGTGTTCCGTGAGCGTGTCTGCCAGCGTCGTCAGTCGCGGCCGGTTCACGACACCCTGGGAAGCGCTGGGCGGCGATATATGGCGGTTGATTAGGCTGGTTCTTTGCGGCAACGCTCATCCATGTGGTTTGACGTCCTTGCGGCACCATATCACCCTTTGGGGTGAGGTGAACTTATTTCTCGCTCTCACCCTTCAGGATCATGCCAAATTCCAGCGGTGCCGTAGTTTCGGGTAAACTCGGAACGAGGGCGAAGAACGTGCAGCTGAATGAATACCGGAACTATGATGCGACAGGGCTTGCCGAACTGGTGGCGAAGGGGGAGGTCACGCCGGCCGAACTGCTCGATACGGCGCTGGCGGCGGTGGATGTGGTGAACGGCAGGCTCAACGCCGTGGTCGCCACGTTCGAGGACGAGGCGCGGCGCTTCATCGCGGAGGATCTGGCCGATGGCCCGTTCAAGGGCGTTCCGTTCCTGTTGAAGGACCTCACGGCCCATTATGGCGGCCAGCCGACCGGTGCGGGATGGCCGCCCCGGGCGGCGGTGAAGCCCGACGCCGATGCGGAACTGGTGCGCCGCTACAAGAAGGCGGGCGTCGTGATCTTCGGCAAGACGGCGGTTCCGGAGCTTGCGATGGACTGGACGACGCGGTCGCGCGCCCATGGCGTGACGAACAATCCGTGGAACACGGAGCGCACGGCCGGCACGTCGAGCGGCGGAACGGCGGCGGCCATCGCCGCCGGCATCGTGCCGATGGCCCACGGCAATGACGGCGGCGGGTCGATCCGCGTTCCCGCATCGGTCTGCGGCTGCTTCGGCCTGAAGCCGACGCGCGGGCGAAATCCGGCGGCACCGTCCGGCAGCACCTGGCAGGGCATGCTGGTGGAACATGTGCTTTCGCGTTCCGTGCGCGACAGTGCGGCGATGCTCGACGCGACGGCCGGCCCCCACGCCGGACAGTTCTTCAACAGTCCGGCCGGCGGGAGTTTCGCCGCCGAGGTGGGCCGCGATCCCGGCAAGCTGCGGATCGCGGTGTCGACGAAGGCGCCCTACGGTGCGGCCACCCATCCCGACTGCGTCGCTGCCGTCGAGGAGACGGTGAAACTGCTGGAGAGCCTCGGTCATGTCTGCGAGCCTTACGACATCGACCTGCCGGAAGACGGCTGGGTGGCTTTCGAGAAATTCATCCTTGCGGAATATGCGACGGACATGCGCCTTGAGGAAGGCGTTCTCGGGCGCGCACTCACCGCAGACGACTTCCCTCCCATGCTTTGGGAAATGATCGAAGCCGGAAACCGGCTCTCCGCGGTCGAGGTCAATGTCGCCACCACCCGGCTGCATGCCGTGGCGGCGGCCGTGCTGTCCACTTTCCGCCGCTATGACGTGTTCCTGTCGCCGACGCTGGCGCAGCCGCCGTTGCCGCATGAAGCCTTTCCGCAGGCGACCAGCATGCGCGGACATTATGAATTCTACCTGTCATGGATGCCTTACACGCATATTTTCAACGTCAGCGGTTCGCCGGCCATGTCCGTGCCGCTGGCCTGGAACGGGGAGGGCTTGCCCGTCGGCGTGCAGTTCGCTGCCGCCCCGGCCGCTGAAGGCCTCCTCTTCCGCCTGGCATCACAGCTTGAGACGGCAAGCCCATGGAATGGCAGGCGTCCGCCGGTATCCGTCGCCTGATATCCAACCAACAAGAGGGAACAACGCGCATGAGCTATCATATCTCACTCAATCGCCTGCGGCTTCTGACGGCAGCCGCGATGGTCACGGTCGCCGGTCTTTCGTCGGCCACGGCGGCCGAACTGATCGTCGCCCGCTCCGTCGACGCCGACAATCTGGATGGCTACAAGACCAGCAACACCCAATCGCTTCAGATCACCAACCTGATTTACGACACGCTGCTCACCATGGACAAGGATGGCTCCATCCATCCGGGGCTTGCAAGCGAATGGTCGGTGTCGGACGATGGGAAGACCTACGCCTTCACCATCCGGGACGGCGTGACGTGCCATGACGGCAGCACCTTCGATGCGGCCGCCGCCAAGGCGAGCCTCGACCGGGCGCTCGATCCGGCGACCGTCAACCCCAGTCTTTCCGCCTGGGGACCGATCACCGGCAGCGCCGCCGAAGGCAATGTCCTCACGGTCACGCTTTCCGAGCCCTATGGCCCGTTCACATCCTTCCTGACGAGCATCCAGGCGCCGTTCATGTGCCCGTCCTCCTTCGCCGAGGCGCAATTCAAGCCGATCGGGACCGGGCCGTTCAAACTGGCGAGCTGGATGCGCAACGACAGCATCGTCCTCGAAGCCAATGGGGATTACCACAACACCAATCCGCTTATCGACAATCCCGGCAAGCCGCATCTCGACAAGCTGACCTTCAAGGTCATCCCCGAAGCCGTCGCCCGCATGGCGGCCCTGCGTTCGGGCGAAGCCGATCTCGTGGAGCCCTCGCTGGAGGAAGCGACAGACCTGAAGGACGATGAAAACTTCAAGGTCTATGCCGCCGAGCTGTCCGGCCAGCAGGTGCTTGCAGCCTTCACCTGGAAGATCAAGCCGCTCGACAATCCGGATATCCGCAAGGCGATCGGCATGGCGATGAACCGCGACGCCTATGCATCGATCGCTTTCGAGGGCCTCGTCAACACCGCCAATTGCCCGGTTGCGCCGAATCTGTTCTCGACGGATGAGGACCTGTGCGCCAGCTGGGGCGTGACCTACGATCCGGAAGGCGCAAAGGCCCTGATGGAAGCCGCAGGCTATACGGCCGACAATCCGCTGAAGGTGAAGCTGCTCGTGCACAAGCTGCCGGGCTGGGACCAGATGCACCAGATCATGCAGCAGGACCTGCTGGCGATCAACGTGCAGGCGGAGATCGAGACGCGCGAGGTCGCGGCCTTCTTCGACCATATGTCCGTGGTCAACGAAAAGACGGATGGCGAACCCGCCGTCTGGACCATGGGCATGTCCGGCGTCGATCCCGATTATCTCTATTTTCTCTGGAAGCGCCCCGGCTTCGTCAACATGGGCCTCAACGAAGACCTCGACGCCTTGCTTGAAGAGCAGCGCAGGCTTTCGGGCGACGCCCGGGCGGCCAAAATCCATGAGGCCGAGAAGTATCTCATGGAAAATGCCTATGCTATCCCGCTTCTGTCGCCCGGCTGGGGCTGGCTGATGGCATCCGGCGCCAAGGTCGACGGCTTCAAGATGGGCTTCATGGTCTCTCTGCTCTTCAACGACGTCACCGTCGCGGAGTGAATGCAACTCCCGCTCCGCCGGAAGGTGGAGCGGGATTTCTGGGAAAATCGGCTCCTGATGCTGTTCTTGATCTTGAAAAGGGCGCTGGTCGCCTTTCTGACCGTCCTCGTGGTGATCGTCCTTTCGGGCGTGCTGATCCATGTCGTGCCGGGCGATCCGGTCACCGCCATGATGGCGCAGTCGGTGACGGCGACGCCGGAGGCGATGGCGGAAATGCGCGCGCGCCTCGGCCTCGACCTTCCCGTCTGGCAACAGGTGGGGCTCTACGCCTGGCATGTCCTGCAAGGCGATCTCGGCACCAGCATCCGCAGCAGCGAATCCGTCGCTCAACTGCTGCTCCAGCGCCTGCCCAACACCTTTTCGCTGGCCGTGTCCGGTCTGGTGATCGCGCTTGCGATCGGCATTCCGCTCGGCTTCCTGGCGGCCGTCAACCGCGGCCGGCTGGCCGATACCGCCGTCATGGTCATCGCGGTGCTCGGCGTATCGATCCCGGCCTTCTGGCTCGGGCTGATCCTGATGCAGGTCTTCTCGCTCAAGCTCGGCTGGCTTCCCGTCGCCGGCTCCGGCTGGCGCAACATCATCCTTCCGGCCTTCACGCTCGGGCTCACCTATTGCGCGCTCGTCGCCCGCATGACGCGGTCCGCGCTCATCGAAGTGCTGGCGGAGGACTATATCCGCACGGCGCGCGCCCGCGGCCTTCGCGAACGGCAGGTGCTTCTCGTGCATGCGCTCCGGCCGGCGCTCATCAGCATCGTCACGGTCGTCGGTCTCGTCTTCGCTTATCTGCTCGGAGGACAGGTCATCATCGAAAACGTCTTTTCATGGAACGGCATCGGCCGTCTTGCGGTACAGGCCATGCTGGAACGGGACTATCCCATGATCCAGGGTTTCATTGTCGTCTTCGCCACGTCCGTGGTCATCGTCTCGATGCTGATCGACATCCTCTACGGTTTCCTCGATCCGCGCATGAGGCAGAAATGACCAGCACGACCGTAACCGCCGCTACACTGCGTTCCCTGCCGTTCACCGTCATCCTTGGAACGGGGCTGGCGCTCCTCATCATCGCGGCTGCGCTGCTGGCGCCCTATCTGGCGCCCTTCGATCCGATGCGGATGGCAGCGGGGCCGCGGCTGGCCGCCCCGTCGGCGGCACATCTTTTCGGAACCGACGAATTCGGCCGCGATCTCCTGAGCCGTGTCCTGATGGGCGGCCGCCTGTCGCTCGGCATCGGTGTCGCCGCGGTCGTCAGCGGCCTTGCCATCGGCGGCCTGCTCGGCCTGCTGGCGGCCTTTTCCGGCCGCCTCGTCCAGGCCGTGCTGCTGCGCGTCATTGACGTGCTCTATTCGTTTCCCGATACGCTGATTGCGCTTGCGCTGGTGGCGTTCCTCGGACCGGGCATCGAGAATGCCACACTGGCGATCGCCATCAGCCTCGTGCCGTTCTATGCCCGCGTCACCTATGGCCTTGCCGCCGCCGAACGCGCCAAGCCCTATATCGAAGCCGCACAGCTGGCGGGCGTCCGCCCCGGACGGCTGGTGCGCGTGCATGTGATGCCGAACATCGGCCAGAGCCTGATCGTCATGGGCACGCTCGGCTTTTCCTCGGCGATCCTTTCGGCCGCCGGCCTCTCGTTTCTCGGTCTCGGCGTGCAGCCGCCGTCGCCGGAATGGGGCGCGATCCTTGCGTCAGGCCGCAACTACATCACCAAGGCGCCGTGGATCCTTCTCTTCCCGGGGGTTGCGATCTGCCTCACGGTCCTGTCCTTCAACCTTATCGGCGACAGTCTGCGCGACCTTGTCGATCCCCGTAGAAAGGGTCGCCCATGAGCAGCCCCTATCTCAGCGTTCGCGACCTTTCCATTTCCTTCGGAAGCGGCGAATTCCGCGCGGTGCGCAACGTCAGCTTCGATCTTGCAAGGGGTGAAATCCTTGCGCTGGTCGGGGAATCCGGTAGCGGCAAGAGCCTGACGTCGCTTTCCGTCATGCGGCTCCTGCCCGAAGCGGCTCGCATGACCGGGCGTATCGAGATCGAGGGCAGGGACATCGCGGTTCTGCCGCCCCGGCAAATGGAGGACGTTCGCGGCGCGAAGATCGGAATGATCTTTCAGGAGCCGATGACGTCGCTCAATCCGGTGCTGACGATCGCCCGCCAGATGACGGAAGGTCTCATCCGCCACAACGGCCTCTCCCGCCGGGAGGCGCTTGCGGCCGCAGCGACCTGTCTGGAGGACGTGGGCTTTGCGGAGCCGGACCGGGTGCTGCGGCAATATCCGCATCAGTTGTCCGGCGGGATGCGGCAGCGCGTGATGATCGCCGCGGCGCTGGCCCTCAAGCCCGGTATTCTCATCGCCGATGAACCGACGACGGCCCTCGATGTGACCGTGCAGGCGCAGGTGCTCGACCTTCTGGTCGACCTGAAGTCGAGATACGGATCCGGCATCCTGCTGATTACCCATGATATCGGCGTCGTTGCGGAAACGGCCGACCGCGTCGCGGTCATGCGCGGGGGCCAGATCCTCGAAACCGGAACGGTGGACGAGGTTCTGGGCGCACCCACGCACGAATACACCCGGGCGCTGCTCGCATCGCATCTGACCGTGGAGAAGAGCCTGCGCCTGCGGAAGGATGAAACCGGGGTAGCCACATCATGACGTCGACCGCCATCCTCGAAGTCCGGGACATCCGGAAGACGTTCACAGCGAGCGGACGCACGGTTCATGCGCTGAACGGCGTTTCCCTCAGCCTCGAAAAGGGCGAAACGCTGGGGATCATCGGCGAAAGCGGCTCGGGCAAGTCCACGCTGGGCCGCATCGCCGTTGGCCTCGATACGGCAACCAGCGGCAGCCTCCTCGTCGAGGGCGAGCGTCTCGACGTTCTTTCGCCGTCGCTTCGCCGCGAGAAGCTGCGCAAATGCCAGATGATCTTCCAGGATCCCTATTCCTCGCTTAATCCGCGCCTGACCGTCGGACGGCAGATCGGCGAGGGACTGTTTGCGTCGGGCGTTTCCGACTGGCGGGAGATCAGGGGCACGGTCGCCGACCTTCTGGAGAGGGTCGGCCTGAAACGGGAATTCGCCGAGCGTTATCCGCATGAATTTTCCGGCGGCCAGCGCCAGCGCATCGCCATTGCCCGCGCTCTTGCGCCCGGTCCCGAGATCGTCGTCGCGGACGAGCCCGTGTCGGCGCTCGACGTCAGCATCCAGGCGCAGATCCTCGATCTGCTTGCCGAGATCGGGCGGGAAAGCCTCCTGTCCTATCTCTTCATTTCCCATGACATGGCGGTTGTCGCCCGGCTGTGCGACCGTATCGCCGTCATGCATCGGGGGCGCGTGGTGGAAAGCGGGCCGGTCGCCGCGGTCATCGAGAATCCTCAGCATCCCTATACGCGCAACCTGCTGGATGCGGTTCCGCGGTTCGGTCGCCGGCGTGCCGGCGGAAAGCCAACGCCCGTCGAATTGCCGAGACATGAGGATGGCGATGCCTTCGTCGCTGTTTCGGAGGGGCATCTCGTGTTGCAGGCCGGCGGTTTGCGCGCGGCGAAAACGGTGTGAGATCCTGACGGATCGGCAACAGAATGATCGAACGGCAGGACAAAGGAGCAAGTCCCATGGTGACGGCGGATCTCGTCAAGAAGGCTGTCGCGTGGCGGCGCCATCTCCATTCCATTCCGGAACTGGCGTATGAGGAGCACGAGACCTCCGCCTTCGTCGCGGGGCTGCTGGTCGAATTCGGGCTGTCGGTGGAGACGGGATATGCCGGAACCGGCGTTGTCGGTTCCTTGAAAAAGGGCGTTTCGGAGCGCGCTATCGGCCTGCGCGCCGACATGGATGCGCTGCCGATCCTGGAGCGTGCGGAAATCGCCTATCGCTCCACGAAACCCGGCCGGATGCATGCCTGCGGCCACGATGGGCATATGGCCATGCTGCTGGCCGCCGCCGCCATGGCGCACAGCCTCGATTTCGACGGCACGGTTCGCTTCATCTTCCAGCCGGCCGAGGAGAATGAGGGCGGCGGCCGGCGCATGGTCGAGGAAGGCCTCTTCCGCAAGCTTCCGGTGGACATGGTGTTCGGCCTGCACAACTGGCCGCAGTTGCCCGTCGGGGCGTTCGTTGCCGGCGACGGGCCGATCATGGCCGCATTTTCCACATTCGACATCGAAATCACGGGAAAGGGCGCCCATGGCGCCATGCCGCATGAAGGCGTCGATCCGATCGTTGCGGGCTGCGCCGTCGTGTCGGCGCTGCAAAGCGTGGTGAGCCGCAACGTCTCGCCTCTCGACACGGCGGTGCTCTCCGTTACCCAGATTCACGCCGGCGACGCCTATAATGTCATTCCGGATCGCATCGTCATCCGGGGGACCGGACGGTGGTTTTCCGAAGAGGCGGGCGACAGTCTGGAGACGCGGTTGCGGAAGATCGCCCGCGACGTCGCGCAGGCCCACGATTGCCTGTGCGAGGTGCGCTATCAGCGCCGCTATCCCGCAACCGTCAACGATGCGGCGGCGGCCTCCCGGGCGCGGGCGGCGGCCGGTTATGCCGGGCTTGTCGTCCAGCCGTCATTGCCGAGCATGGCCTCCGAAGACTTCGCTTTCATGCTGGGCGCCGCCCCGGGCGCATACGGCTGGCTCGGAAGCGCCAAGGAAGACGAAAATCCCGGCCTCCATTCGCCCCATTTCGATTTCAACGACGCGGTCATCGAAAACGGCGTCAGATATTGGACGGGCCTTATCGACACCTGTCTGGCGCGGCCAACCGCCGGGGCGTGACGCTGCCGGATTGCCGCTTCAGAAGCGCAATCGTAGGGAAGCCTCCAGATTGGCGCGAAATACGTCATCGATCCTGTAGGGATTGATCGAGGTCACGCCGAGATTGCCGCTTCTCGTGTCGCCCGTTTCGAATCCATTGCTGTAGCTTGCCGTCGCATTGAGGCCCAGGATGGTATTCTGTGTGAGGTTGTGGTGGATTCCGGCGCCGATCTGCGCTGCGGGGCTGATCCGGGTGTGATCGGCCACATTGGCAAGGTACAGCCCGGACCCCTTGTCTGTTTCCACCACGCTGGACAGTGTGTTGACGGAGAATCCGAGCCCCGCGCTGGCCCTGAAGACGGTCGTGTCGGAAAGAGCGAAATCGTAGGCGAGGTTTCCCATCACCTCATGGCTGGTGGCGGTGCCCTTGAAGCCCGAGGAAATGCCGAACACCGGGAAATCCACATCCCAGCCGATGCCACCTCTGATGTGGTTATAGCTGACGAAGACAGACAGCGGAGAGGTGAACCTGTAGCCGGCATGCCCGCCAAAGCCCGCCGTTCCTCTGAATTTCACATTATCGACCACCCCGCCGCCGGCGAAGGGTGCTCCGCCATCGGTTGTGCTCGAGGAGCCGAACGCCTTTCCGCCGCTTGCGGCCAGCCCCGCGAAAAAGCCGCTATCGTCGGCAGATGCCGTTGCAGGCAACAGAAATCCGATGGTCGCTGTACAAACCCACAGCCTGAAAGACATGCCGCGCTCCTCATAGGTCAAGCCTTTCATGGTCATGCCCGACTATGGTTAACAAAGGCCTGCGCGCTGCCGTTGAGCCGCCAGCCGGTCGCGCTCGGGAAAAACGATGGCCGCTTCGGCTTCCCTGAGGGTCCGTTTTGCAAGGGTCGTGTAAATCGCCGCGTACCGATTTCCGCTCGACCGCACCAACCGGCTGTTTTTATGCTGGCCGGTGTGATTATAATCGCCGGCAGGATCATGCGGCGCCATTCCGCAGACAACCCCACGGGGCAAGCCAGAATTGAACCAGTCTCTTTCTTCCGCTACGCAGCCGCGCACCTATCTGGCGGTTCTTGTCGTTCTTGCGCTGACGCATCTGCTCAATGATCTGATCCAGTCGCTCATTCCGGCGGTCTATCCGATCATCAAGGATGCCTATGCGCTCGATTTCGTGCAGATCGGGATCATCACGTTCACATTCCAGATCGCCGGCTCGCTGTTGCAGCCGGTCATCGGCTATGTCACCGACCGGCGGCCGATGCCCTATTCGACCATCGTCGGAATGACGTTCACGCTCGTCGGCCTGGCCAGTCTCGGCTTCGCGTCAAGTTACGAGTTCATCCTCGTCTCCGTGGCTTTGATCGGCATCGGTTCGGCGATCTTCCACCCGGAGGCGACCCGCATGGCGCGCCATGCCTCCGGCGGCCGGCAGGGACTTGCCCAGGGGATCTTCCAGGTCGGTGGCCAGGCGGGCGGTGCGCTCGGCCCGCTGCTCGCGGCCTTCATCATCGTGCCGCATGGCCAGACGAGCCTTGCCTGGTTCACGCTGGCGGCGCTGCTCGCCATGGTCCTGATGACCTGGACGGCGGGCCAGCAGGCGGTGATCGCCAGGCATATCGCCGCCCTGAAGGCTTCTCTTTCCGAAAGTGCCGCGAAAACCCGGCGGCATTCCAAGGCGACCGTCCTGTTCGGATTGACCATCCTGACATTGCTGATGTTCTCGAAAATCGCCTACACCGAGAGCTTCCGGTCGTTTTATACCTTCTACCTGATCGAGCGGTTCGGGGTTTCGATCCCGACGTCCCAGATCATGCTCTTCGTCTTCCTCGTGGCGCAAGCCGTCGGAGTGCTGATCGGAGGCATCGCCGGCGACCGGATCGGCCGTTACCGCATCATCTGGATATCGGTGCTCGGCCCGCTGCCGTTCACTCTCCTGCTGCCCTATGCGGATTTCTTCTGGACCGGCGTGCTGACGGTGACGATCAGCCTGATCATCGCGAGCGCCTTTGCCTCGATCCTGATCTACGCCATCGAACTGATGCCGGAGCGGATCGGGCTGATCGGCGGGCTGTTCTACGGCCTCAATTTCGGGCTTGCGGGAATTGCAGCGGCCATTCTCGGCGGGCTCGCCGACAGCATCGGCATTGAAAATGTCTACTGGTTGTGCGCGTTCCTGCCGCTGGCGGGTCTTCTGACCTGGTTTCTGCCGCGCATAGAAGACGGCCCCGCCGCTAGACCTCCTCCCGCAACAGATGGCGAGCGACATGAAGTCCCCTGAAACCCACCGTCTACGCCGTGCCTCGCCGTTCCGGCGATCCCGGCTTCGCAATTTTGGCCTGCACGATGACCGTTGATGAGACGATGCTCTCGCCGGAGGATATTGCGCGCTTCGGCTCCGACCCGTCCGGCCTCTTTCGCGCCAATCTGGCTTCGGTCGAGGAGCGCATCGCGCGCGCCTGCGCGCGGGCCGGTCGTGAGCGTGATTCGGTCCGGCTGCTGCCGATCACCAAGACGGTGCCGGCCCATATCCTGCGTCATGCCCATGCGGTCGGCATAACCTCGTTTGGCGAAAACAAGATCCAGGAGGCGATGACCAAGCGTGAGGCGCTGAACGATCTCGCGATCGACTGGAACATCGTCGGGCACCTCCAGACCAACAAGGTCAAATATCTCACCCGTTTCGCCCGCGAATTCCATGCGCTCGACAGCCTGAAGCTTGCCGGGCTTCTCAATACGCGACTGGACCGCGAGGATCGTTTTCTCGACGTCTATGTGCAGGTCAATACCTCCGGGGAGGAAAGCAAGTTCGGCCTGCATCCCGACGCGCTCCTGCCCTTCGTCGATATGCTCACCCGGTTTCCGCGGCTGCGGCCGCGCGGACTGATGACGCTGGCCCTGTTTTCTTCCGATATGGCGAGGGTGCGGCCATGTTTCGTGCGGCTCCGCCGCTTGCGCGATCAGGCGGTCAGGCTTCATCCGGGACTGTCCGGCCTCTCCATGGGCATGACCGGCGACTTCGAGGAGGCAATCGAGGAAGGCGCGACCGTCGTGCGGGTCGGACAGGCGATCTTCGGCAAGCGTCCGACATCCGATGATTTTTACTGGCCGGGTGCGGGTGGCAAACCATGATCGATGTGATCTCGATCCAGAGTCAGGTCGTCTACGGCCATGTCGGCAACAGCGCCGCCGTCTTCCCGATGCAGGCCAATGGCCTGGACGTGGCCGCCGTGCCGACGGCGCTTTTGTCCAACCATCCACATTACCCCACCATGCATGGCCGGATTCTGGAGCCCGAATTGGTCGAAGGGCTGTTGCGCGGGATCGAGGAACGCGGGGTCATTGAAACCGCAAGGGTCATCGTGACAGGTTATCTCGGTTCTGTGGCGAATGCTGCGGTTGTCGCGGACTTCGTCGAACGGGCCAGGAAGCGGAATCCGGCGCTGATCTATGTCTGCGATCCGGTCATGGGCGACGACGATCTCGGCGTCTTCGTCGACGAAGGATTGATCGGGATCTTCCGCGACCGGCTGACGCCGATGGCCTCTGTCATCACGCCCAATCAGTTCGAACTCGAATTGCTGGCCGGAAAGAAAGCGCGTTCGGTCGAAGGGCTGGACGAAGCCATGCACGTCCTTGCCGGACGCGGCAGCGGAGCGGCAGCCGTCACCGGTTGCGTGCTTGACGATACGCCGGCCGGATCGGTCGAGACGGTGGCATGGACGCCCGGGCATCTTGCCCGTGCAGCGGTTGCCCGCCTTCCCATCCGCCCCTGCGGCACGGGAGATCTTTTCACCGCCCTGCTGATTGCAAGGCTTCTGAACGGTCTCGGATTGCAGGAGGCGAGCGCTGCGGCGACGCAGGAGATACGGGCGGTGCTTGCGCGCACCCATGCAGTCGATGCGCAGGAAATGCGGATTGTCGGCTTTCCCTTCGCTCCGGCAACGGGAGTGGTTTCCTCATGACGTTTCTGAGCGGGCTGTCCGCATTCCCGATCACCCCCGCCGACGATGCCGGCCGGGTCGATACCGCGGCCCTGCGCGGTCTGGTGCGCCGGCTCGTCTCGGCACGGGTGGATTCCATCGGCCTCCTGGGCAGCACGGGCATCTATATGTATCTGACCCGCGAAGAACGGCGACGGGCAATCGAGGCTGCGCAGGAAGAGGCCGCGGGCGCTATGCCGGTCATCGTCGGAGTGGGTGCGCTCAGAACCGACGACGCCATAAAACTCGCACAGGACGCCAGGGGTATCGGGGCGGCCGCCGGCCTGTTGTCGCCGGTCTCCTATACGCCGCTGAGCGACGAAGAGGTCTTCGAGCATTTCTCGGTCGTTACGCGTGAAAGCAGCCTGCCCATCATCATCTATGACAATCCGGGTACGACGCATTTCCGTTTCACGCCGGAACTGGTCGCCAGACTTGCCAGAGTCCCCGGCATCGCCGGCATCAAGAACCCTGCCGATGAGCCTGCAAGGACGGCGCAGCATCTGTCCGTGCAGCGGGCCGCCGTTCCGGCCGGCTTCTCCATCGGCTACAGCGCCGACTGGAACTGCACCGAGGCGATGCTTATGGGCGCGCATACGTGGTACAGCGTTCTCGGTGGGCTGTTTCCAAAAGCCTGCTTGCGGATCGTGCGCGCTGCACAGCGCGGCGAAACCGATGCGGCCCGTCGCCTCGACGATGAACTGGCGCCGATCTGGGATCTGTTCAAACGGTATTCGAGCCTGAGAACGATCTATGCCCTGATCGATATGCTGGATATCTGCCGGATAAATCCTCCCCGCCCCATCCTTGCGCTGTCTGAGGCGGCCCGTAAGGAGATCGCGGCTGTTCTGACGCGAATGCCCGGGCTTGAATAATGCGTTCAATGCGGCCGCAGGCCGAATGGATCAGTGATTTCCGGCAATAGCCTGAACACCTTTGCATTTGCCGAAGCGCGCACGAGCAGGAAACGGGGAGAAGTGAGCAACGCCTCCTCTATGGCTTCGATCTGTCCCGGCCGCATATTGCCACTGGCATCGAGATAGACTTTCTGGCTGCGGGTCAGGATCACATAAGCGTCGCTCCAGCGCGGATCGCCCATCCAGCGGGCGAGAACGCCATCGGGGTCGGCTGCGATCCGGTCCTTCGTATCGGTGCTTTCTTCGGAAAGCGGCAGATAGGAAAAATTCTCGTAGTTCATGAACTGGGAGGGATAGCTTCGGGCCCCTTCGATCAGCAGGGAGCCGGGCGGGGCAGTCGAATAGAGCCATTCGGCCGTCGCCACCTCGTCCGGCGTGAACCGGTATTCCCGATCCTTGCCGTTGTTGGCGAAGAGAAAGCCGACCGCCGACAGGAAGCAGGCGATCGCAAGAAGCGGCAGGACAACGGCGGGGCGGCCGTTTTTCGGGGAAGGGAAGAAGATCGCCGCGGCGAAGAACGCCAGGAACGGCGACGTAAAGAGATAGACGCGAAAGACCGCTTCCCCGCCATAGGCTACCGCCATCAACGGGGCAGGCACGATGAACAGGGAAAAGGCCGTCAGGTCCCAGAAGCCTGCAAGCAGGCGCCGGAGTCCGCCGCAAAGCGCGACAAGGACGATGGATGCCGACAATATGCGCCCGATCAGCACCACCCATGCGCGATCCGGGCTGACGACGGCGGTGCGGGCAAGCTTGGCGGTCGCCTCCGATAGCGCTCCGATCGCCGACAATTCATTCTGGATCTGCTCGTAGACGAAGGGGGCTGCACCCCACAGCAGCCACAGCAACTCCGCGACAAGGGCGAAGATAAGGTAGCCCGGCGCAAGCCAGCCGAGCGCGGTGAGTGCCGCGGCCGCGAGAATGACGACCAGCGGCGTCAACTGATGCGTGACGACGATGGCGAGGATGATCGCCAGCGCCAGCACGGCGGCGAACACCCGCGTGATGGCTGCGCTTCGGCCAATCCGTAGCCCGGCCGTCCCGGCGGCGGGGATGATCCGGTTCAGGAAGGCGGGCCGCCTTGCCGACCAGGGGATGTCGACCCGGCGCAGCGGGCCGAGGAACAGGGCGAGCAGGGCGAGATAACCCAGGAAAGTGAAGCCCTGTGGTGAGAAATAATCCTGTCCGATCCAGTTGGCGACGATGAAGAGCCAGCCGGCCGTGAACAGGTGCCGCCGGTCGCTTGTGAATTGCCGCATCAGCAGCAGAAAGACCGCCAGAAGCAGGAGCGTCAGCACGAAGGGCGTATATTGGACGACGGCGGCGATATCCGTCGCGCGCGCGCCGGCATGTTTGCCGATCCAGGCCGTGACGACGAAGAGCCCGGGCCAGTTGTGATAGGCCGCAAGGAACGGCGCTGTGGGGTCCACCGCACCGTGACGCTGGATGTAATCGACGATGCCGAGATGCTTCCAGGCCCAGGAATAACGCAGGATCCCATAGACGAGGGGCGGCGTCGCATGAAGGATGCCGACGAGCGCCACGAGATAGAGACAGGGCAGAACGCCGGTCGCGCGCCCATAGCTCATCTGCCAGGCGAAGCCTGCGCAGATCAGCGCCAGCGACAGATAGAAAAGCGGCGGCAGAACGGAAACCAGACCGAGATCTGTCATCCGGTCGGGATCGATCGCTGGAAGGGCGCTGCTCCATGCAAGCAGGGCAACGCAAAGGCCCGCGAGCAAGACGCCACTTTCCCATCGCGTCCGGCGCCGCGATACGGGGTCGATCTTCGAAGGAGCGATATGGTCGCGACCGGAGGACAGGCCCTCGTACATGTCTTACCCCTTGCTCGCACGGTTGGCGGAGATGCAATGCGCGGGCCCGGTTTGTGGCGCGCGCCGGTGGCTTTTCCGCGTCCTGTACCAGCGTATTGCGATAGCTTGCGGCCGGCTGTCGAGGCGCTCGCCATACCACGCCAGTACGAGATCGAGATTGATCGCGATCCAGAGTGTCTTCTCCGTGAAGCCTCCGGCCTTGCCGAGGTTGGTGACGACATGCCGCCACCACGCGAGCCCGCAGAGAGCTCGGATGACGCCGGCGTCCATGACGCCGCCATATGCCCCCTTCATCGCCTCCTGCAGCGGCCGCATTGCTTGCTCCTCCTCCGGCGACAGCCTCGGGTCCTCCAGCATCCGCCGTACGACAAACCCCAGTTCCTCGCCGCTGCGCATCGCCCGCGCGGTCAGCAGCAGGAACATTGCGTCGATCGCCGGTGGCGCATCGGGCGAGGCGGCCTCCCAGTCGATTATGGCGGCCAGCCGCACCTTCGGTTCCCTTGTGTCGGCGGTGTCTGCGGCAAAAAGCAGATTGCCGGGGAAAAGGTCGCCGTGGCCGAGCCCGAGGCGCAGGGTGCGGCCGGCCCAGAAGCGCCGCTGCCGATCGTAAAAGACGGCAAGCGCTTCGGTGCGGGCGGTGCGGTCCAGCAGGAGAAAGCGGGCTCCGCCGGCGTCGTCCATGCCTCGACCAATCCATCGCTGAAGCCAGCTTTCATCGATGGTCCGCAAGGTGGCGGTGCGCGCATGCATGTCGCCTGCCGTCTCGATCGCGCGTTGAAGCCCCTGAAAATGCCGTTTGGGATCGGCCAGAAATGCCCGCCCGTCCTCGCCGGGCCAGGCTTTCTCGGCAAGGCTGAGGCCGGAGCCGTCACGGGCGGCGGCGACGATCCGTGAAAGCGGGACCGGAAGGCCGGTAAGTGTGGGGTTTTCCGCCAGCGCCCGGCTGTGACGCATGTGCCGGGCGAGGGCCGCGCTTCCTTCCGGCGAGGTCGCGGTCTTGAAAATCAGGCGGGCCTTGTTTCCGGCGAGCCGGAAGATGCCGGTCCGTACATCGCTTTCGCGGGGAAACTCCCGAACGCTTCCCGGTTCGGCAGCGCCAAGCCCGGTCGTCGTGCAGAAACCGGCGATCTCTGTTTCGAGCGGCGGCAGGGCGGCGTCATGACGGGGCGCAAGATTGCCGCGAAGGCGCGCCAGCGCCGACAGGACATGCAAGGCAAGTTCGATCCGGCCGGAGCGGCCGAGCCGGAGTGACAGATCGACCAGCAGGCCCGTTGCGACGAAGCAATGGGCGACAAGCCAGGCAACCGCCATGCCGGTCGCGCCATGCGAGGCGACGAGAGGCGTGCCCAGACCGAGCACGATAGCCAGCGTCGTCACCTGCGCGACGGCGACGGCCTCCGTCCGCCCGGTCGCCCGGGCGACTGCGAGGATGAGCGTGACGAGGCTCCACGGCAGGCAGGAAAGGGCCAGCACGCGCAGCAAGGCAGGGCTCGCCTCGGAATACTGCGCGCCGAGAAGCATCAGCAGCAGGGGTGCGCCGATGAGCAGGATCAGCACCAGGCCGACCAGCGGCGCCATGGTATAGAGGAGGGCCTCGATGGCCAGCCGATGTAGCTTGGCACGATCGAAAGCGGCTTCGGCGAGCAGGGAAATGCCCATCGACCGGCTGATGAGATAGGCGCCATAGGCGATCTCCCAGCAGATGTAGTAGATGGCGAGACTTGCCGCGCCGCCCTGATGCAATACGACGAGCGGCGCAACGCCCATCGCCACCATGGAAGCAAGGGTGCCGGCATAATCCCAGCCGAAGAAATGCGCCATGGCGCGGCGGCCGGGCAGGCTGCCTTCTGCACCGGAGCGGTGCCGCGGCAGGAAGCGGAAGAAGATCAGCCAGTTGATTGCGGCCAGCAGGAGCGGAAGCGGCAGAATCCAGGCCGCGTAAAGGCCCGAACCCAAGAGGGACGAACCGGCAAACACGGCGAGTAACGCGAGCTTGGCCGCCGAATAGAACATGTTTTCGAGCGGCACCACCGTCGCCCTGCGCAGGCCGGCCAGCACGCTGTCCTGTAGCGCGAAAATTGTCCAGGCCATTGTCGCGACGATGAAAGCGGCGGCCGAGAGCGGCTTTTCCCGCAGGAAGTCGAGTTCAGCCACGAAATACGCAATGAAGATGACAGTGACGGTCGAGAAGATCGCGGCCGCGGTGGCCGCGAGGGCGTAGGCGGTCAGCACCAGCCGCAGGGCGCTCGCCCCCGCGGAGGGCAGGTAGCGATTGAGGAGATTTCCGAGATTGAGCTGCGCGATATTGCCGATCGTCAGCATGGTGGAAATCAGCGCCGCCCCGACCCCTACCTGTTCAGCGCTGTAAAAACGTGCCGCCAATCCCCAGAAGAAGAGGCCGAGCACCGATGTGAGGCCGGCGCTGGCAATCAGCGCATAGCCGTTGCGCAGCAGCGAAGAGTTCTCCGCGGCCAGCGTATTGTTCCATATCCGGCGGAGGAATGACGGCGGTCCGGCGGCGGCTTCCTGTCTGCGCGGCGTCATTGTCGATCGTCCCGCTGCCAGATGCGGATATAGTCGATGAGATATTCGGCGGGAAACGTTGTTTCCGTCGATGGCGCGCCGGGCCATTCTCCCCCGACGGCCAGATTGATGAGAACATACATGTCCTCGGCGGAAATAGTTGCGGCCTCGGCATGACGCCAGACCTCCTTGCCGTCGAGATACCAGACGATGCTGTCCGGATCCCAGGTAAGACTGTAGACACGCCAGTCCCGGGTCAGATCCTCCGTCTCGACGTCCTTGCCGATACTGAGTTTCTCGCCGAGGCCGTCGCGGTAGTGATAATGCATGCGAAGGGTCGTCGCCGTGTCGCCCAGGACCTCCATGATGTCGATCTCCGGTCGCGACTCCCGGGTTTCAGGCAGCAGCCAGATCGCCGACCACAGGCCCTTGCCGGCCGGCGCCTTCGCCCTGACCTCGATATGGCCGTAGCGGAACCGGACGCGGGAGGGCCGTGGCAGTTCCTCGTAGTCGCGGCCGGTGGTGACCATGCCGGACGTATAGTCGAATATACGGCCTTCGAAGCCGGTGACCGGTTGCGGCCTTGCGGTAAGACGCAGCATCCCGTCGGCAAGCGAGACGTTTTCCGGCCGATACCATTGTAGTTCGTTGTTGCCGAGATTGGTGCAGCCGTCCTTGTTCCACCAGTAGCATGTCGTCCATTTTTCCCGGTCGAGATCCGGTTCGTCGAACTCGTCGGCAAAAAGCAGCCGCCAGGAGCCATCCTCCGCGAGGGGAAGGGGATCGGCCGCCAGGACTTGAAGTGGCGGAGCGATCAGTGACAGTACGGCCGTTGCAACGGCCGCTGGCCAGTTAGGATGCATCACGGAACCCCAGAATGCGTTTGACGGCGCTGCGAGCGAAATCGTCGACCCGGGCGAGCGGGACCCGTTCGTAACGATATTCCGCGTAGGTGACGGGGACGGCTCCGAAACGGGATTTGAACTGGGCAAGCGAGGTGGAATTTCCCGTCTCTCCCATATGGTAATGGGTGCTGCCCTGACGACAGGCCTCTTCGATGGCGGTTGCCTGAAGCAGGTATGCGGCGCGGCTTTCACCGGCGATCGCTTCGTCGATCGCCCCCCGCGTATAGTGCGCCTGCCGCCCCGCCAGCACGAGGATTGCCGCGACCGGCTGCCGGTCGACACGGGCGACATAGAGCCGGAACCGTTCGCCCAGACGATCCGCCATGATCGCGAATTTCGATCGGGGGTCCCGCCGCCGGCCGCGGATGCGCGCAAGAACGACAGGCTCATGCTGCTTGCGTGCCCAACGGGCGAAGGAAAGCTCCAGCAGGCCCCGAAATTCGTCGATCAGGTGGCTGGCGTTGCCGGACTCGATCTCCACGCCGTATTTCTCGGCGCGGCGGATATTGGTTCCGGCATTGGAGCGAAACCGGCGGCGCACGGCATCGACGCCGCCTGAAAGGTCGACGACATGGGCCAGCCGGGCGATAGGGTCCCAGCCGGGCCTTGCGGCGGCGGCCCATAGATCGGCGGCAAGCGGATTAGGCCGGATCTTGATGCCGAGATAGGGCAATGTCTCGAGATGGGCGAGGATGGTTGCAAGCTTCTCCGGCGTGAGCGCGCCGCCGGCGAGCACGCCACCGAAGCCCCATGCCGGTGGCGGCGACCAGGCGTAACGCAAAGGCCCGAGACCTTTCGTGAACAGGGGAAGCAGCGCGGTGTCGTTTGCGTCGAACTCGTAGGCCTGCGGGCTGGCGTGAAAACCGCCGGCCTCGGCCACGGCTTTCGCCCAGTCGGGTGACTGGCTCGCCACGGACGAGGGGTCGTTGCGATGAAGATCACGCCAGATCGCGTCGATCGCCGACCCGTCGTCACCCGGGGGCGCGGCAAGGGCTTGTGTATAGGCTAATGTCGTATCCGGGGTCATGCAGCCGATCCAGTGTTTTTGTTTCTTGGTCAGGCATGAGGAGTCCCTGCATTCATAAGACGAATTGAAAGAAATTGAAATGCCATGTTTGAATTTTTGGAATAAGGATTAATATGCATTCATGTGGCGATATGGATATTATGTTATCTGTGGAAATATATTGTATATCTTATAGATATGTTATGTATAGTATATAATATATTAAAATCACACTGATGATTAATTATTGATTATTTTAGTATATATATGAATACAATAAGTGAATTTACGGGGTTTTTGTCTAAAAAAGGAAGTGATTCATGTCTCTTTATGGAGAAATGGAATGATAACCGTAAGAATTATTGCTATCCTGATATTGTTTTTCTCGGCGACCGTTTCTGTGGGCGCTTCGGTGAGGCTCGATACAAGCAGGGTGATGTCGCCTGACATCGCGTCTGCGCTGCGACAGGCCTATCAGCTGCCGACCCTGATCGGCGGAGGGGCGGCCGATGGAGCCTCCGAGATGGTGAGCGCTGCCGTGGAGCGGGAAAGGACGCGGCTGCAAAGACTTCTGGTGGACCTTGGCTATCTCGACGCGGAAATCCTCGTCACGCATACCGATGCGGCAATCGTCCTGCGACCGGTGCTCGGCCAGCGCTATCGGGTTACGGCCGTCGAATTGCGGGGGGTCCGCCAATCGGAGCTCGAACGCAAGGTGGTCGACGATCTCGCCGTGATCATCAGCGATTTCGTCGGGCAGCCGGCGACGGCTCGCATCGCCGGGCAATTCGGGCGGCGTATCGTCCAGACCGTCGGTGCGCGGGACTTTGCCCTGGCCGGGCTTGGATCGGTCGGCTGGTCGCGCTCCGATGGCGCGGGGGTTACCGCCGTCGTCGAGCTCGATATGGGGCTGCCTATGCGTTTTGGTTCCGTTGTCTTCAGCGGCTTGCAGCGGCTACAGGAAGAAGATCTTCACCGTCTCGTCCCCTTCAGGCCCGGCGACCGTTACGAACAGGCGCAGATCGAGGTGCTGCGCGATCGCCTGGAGGCGCTGAATGCCGTGAACCGGGTGAATATTTCCATCGAGGCGGGAGAGGGCGGCGTACTTGCCGTCGATACGCGATTGCGCGAGGCGCCGGCCGACCTCTCCGCTCTACGCAAGGCAGGGCCGTTCGGCCTTGCCAGCGGCATCGCAGCCCTGGCCGGGCTGGCGCTCGCCCGGATCGCGGCCGCGGCGGGAGCGCCGCGCTTGCGCCCGCTTGCCCGGGTCAATATCGCCTGTGTCCTGACGTTCGCGGCGCTGGCGGCGGAGCGGCTGGTCAGTTTCCTCGCTTGAAGAAGCCATCGCCTGCCGATGGCGGGGCTTTATCCGGGATCAAGGGTTGGCTATCGGAGAGAAGGGTCCCCATCACCAGGGAGCCTTTGACCGGCATGCGTTGACGGGACGCAGTATCGAGAAGGGCATCGATGCGAGCCTTGACCTGTTGCAGGCGGTCGAGCGCGGCCGCCTCCGCCTTCGCCAGTTGTGCTTTCTCGGTGTCCGACAGCAGGATCCCGGGCCGCTGCATCGCGGTTCGAGCTTCCTCCAGCGCGCGGGAGCGGGCCTCCCATTCGCTCATCAATTCCATCCACTCCCGAACGGGATCTTCGGACGGCAATCTTCCGGCTTGCTCTTTCGATTGCAAATCCGCCTCGCTTGTCTCTGGGCGACCGGTATGGCTCGGCAGGGTCGTGCCAGAGGTGGATAATATGCGATTTGAGGCTCGAACGCCATGGATCGCGCGCTTTGTTCACAGCGCTTTACGCCTGTTCGCCGCCGTGACGGAGGGCAGGAGACGGGGAGGGGCAGGCCGGCCCGGATGCGGGTGTAGGGATCGATTCTGGAGTGATTGGTTAAGGGTGCTGCAAAGAAAGAATAGTTACGAACGCGAGAGCCGGGATTGTACTGAAACCCTGAGGCGAATAGAAATAAATGTACAATCGCGCCTTCCTGAATGAGAAATCATATCAGTATAATAGTTTTATCAATCTTATTTTTAATGAAAATGGTATAAATATTCCTATATGAAGTTTTCACACAAACTAAAAATTTCTCAAATTTATTTGAAATTAATTGATTGGAAAGCCTGCAATGTATTTAAATAATACACTGTATATTAAGCACAGGATTTATTTGTTTGATATGGTATTTATGAATATTATTTTGTTTACAAATTCTTAATATTGTAATAAATCTGTGCTCCATCAAAAAACCAACCACTAACAGCTGGAGGCGTGCAATGCGCTCCGGGGCGGCAGCTATTACTGTCGTTTGGTTGGGGCGGGAGGAGTTAAAACAAAATGAGCCACCAGTCCCAATTTACCTTCAAGACTGCCCGTTCCGGGGCGAGCAACCGCGCCATGTCCGTGCCTCGTATCAGCGTCATCGTGCCGACGGTGAACGAGGCGAAGAACCTGCCGCATGTCCTGCCACGCATTCCGGGCTGGATCGACGAAGTCATCCTTGTCGACGGCAACTCCAACGACGGCACGATCGCCGTGGCGCGGGAGCTGATGCCGCAGATTATCGTCATAGAACAGCCCCGGCTCGGCAAGGGGGCGGCACTTGCCGCCGGCTTTGCCGCCGCCAACGGCGATATCCTGATCACGCTCGATGCCGACGGTTCGGCCGATCCGGAAGAGATGGCCGGTTTCGTGGGCGCCTTGCTGGCCGGCGCCGATTTCGTCAAGGGGTCGCGCTTTCTCCAGGGCGGTGATACGCGCGACATGGAATGGTATCGCCGGCTTGGAAACTGGGGTCTTCTGCAACTGGTGCGCCTGCGCTTCGGCGGCCGTTACAGTGATCTTTGCTATGGCTACAACGCCTTCTGGCGCGATGTCCTGCCGCATCTTCGAGTCGAATCCGCGACCGGTTTCGAAATCGAGACGCAGATGAACATTCGCGCGTTGCAGGCCGGGTTGTCCATCGCGGAACTTCCCAGCAGGGAGCGCCTGCGTATCCACGGCGTCAGCAATCTGCGAACCTTCCCCGATGGCTGGCGGGTTCTCAAGACAATTGTCCGGCTCGGGCTGAACCAGCCCGGGGCCACCCGTCCAACAGTCGGAAACCATCCACAGCAAGCCCGTTGAGGCCGCGTCATGCTTTCCACCACAGTCGTGATTTGCGCTTATTGCGATGAGCGTCGCCGTCAGCTCGATGATGCGATCCGCTCGGTTCTCGACCAGACGCGACGGCCCGACCGGGTCGTCGTCGTCATCGACCACAACCAGGGCCTGCTGCTGGATATCCGTGCCGCTTTTGCGGATATTTCCGTGGTTGCAAATACGGGCAAGCCGGGTCTCTCCGGCGCCCGCAACACGGGTATCCGCCATAGCGGCACCGATATTGTCGCCTTTCTCGACGACGATGCCGTCGCGGACCCCGATTGGCTCGAACGGCTGGCGGCTCATTATGCCGACGCCGCCGTCATCGGCGTCGGAGGCAAGGTGACGCCGCTCTGGCAAGCCGGCCGTCCGCGCTGGTTTCCGGAAGAATTCCAGTGGGTCGTCGGTTGCAGCTATCGTGGTTTGCCGGACGCTCTCAGGCCGGTGCGCAACCCCATCGGCTGCAACATGTCATTTCGTCGGGAGGTCTTCGCCAGCTTCGGCGGCTTTCGTGAAGGCATCGGCCGTACCGGTCAGGACGGTGCGGGCTGTGAGGAAACGGAGCTGTGTATCCGCCTGCGACAGCAGATGCCGGGTTCACATATCCTCTATGACCCGGCGGCCGTCGTCCATCATCATGTGACGGCGGGCCGGTCGCGCTGGACCTATTTTCGCAGGCGCTGCCTTGCGGAAGGGCGATCGAAGAGCGCGGTGGTGCGGGCCATTGGCAGCGGCGATGAACTGGGGGCGGAACAGGTCTATGTCCGGCGCATTCTGCCGGCCGGCATCCTGCGCGGCCTTTTCGATACCGCCGTGCGGCTCGATCCGTGGGGCCTGCTGCGGGCGCTTGGCATCGTCGCCGGCCTCGCCTTCACCACGGCTGGCTATGCGTCTGCAAAATTCAGCGGCGGAAGGAGATTGGCATGAGCGGCATGATCTTTCGCCCCATTAAGGTCCTCAGTCTCGATATCGACCGGCCGCTGTCTCCGATCGATCTGACGCGGGCGGGCGATATCGCCTATGGCGGCATCTTCTGTCTTGTGAGGTCCGGCGCGCAACCGTTGGCGATTGTCGAGATGGATCATCCCGGCCCGGCCGTAATGCCGGAAGAATTGCGCGCCGCCATCGGTTCCCTTCAGCCCTTGCCGTTCCCGCCGGCCGGCCGGGCGTCGGCGCGCGAGCACACCGCCGTCGTCATCGCGACCCGGGACCGGCCCGTCAGCCTCGACCGTTGCCTCGTCTCGCTTTTCGAACAGACGCGTATTCCTGACGAGATCGTCGTCGTCGACAACGCCCCGGCGTCGGCGGAGACCGCGGCGCTTCTGGCGACCCGTTATCCCGGCCGTGTGCGCCATGTGCTGGAACCGACGCCCGGCCTTGGTCGTGCCCACAACACGGGCATGCGGCATGTCTCCAGCGACCTTGTGCTCTTCACCGATGACGATGTGGTGCTCGACCGGCACTGGGTGGCCGCCATGACGGAACCGATGGAGGAGGACAAGGCGGTGGGCTGTGTCACCGGCCTGATCCTTCCGGCCGAACTCGAGACCCGGGCGCAGGTGTGGACGGAACGGCACGGCGGCTTCGGCAAGGGCCTGTACCGCCGGACCTACGATCTTCAGGCGAACCGCCCGGATGGACCGCTTTTTCCATTCACGGCCGGCCAGTTCGGATCGGGCGCCAATATGGCGTTCCGCACCAGCGCATTGCGCAGCGTGGGTTGTTTCGACCCCGCATTGGGCGCCGGAACGCGGGCACGCGGCGGCGACGATCTCGCAGCCTTCTTTTCCATCGTCAACGGCGGTTATCGTCTCGTCTATCAGCCGCAGGGCATCGTCTGGCATTATCATCGCCGCAGCGAGGACGGGATGCGTCGTCAGGCCTATTGCTATGGCATGGGACTTGGCGCCTATCTGATGAAGATCGCGATGGACGATCCGCGCCGTTTCCTCCGTCTTGCGGCCGCCTTTCCGGCTGGGCTCCTGCATATCGCCGGGCCTGCGTCGGAGAAAATCGCGCGTCTGCCTGCGGATTATCCGCGCCGTCTGGTCTGGATGGAGCGTCTCGGCATTCTCGCCGGCGGGCCGGGCTACCTGCGTAGCCTGGCGCAGCGCCGGCGGGACGATCGGCCGCTCGGCCGGCTTTCCGGCAGCATGCCGGCCAACAGGGGGGCCTGAGGATGTCGGCAATTCCTATCCTGCTTTATCATAGCGTCGGCGAGGAGTGCGCGTCGCCCTACCGACGCTGGCTGGTATCGCCCCGGGAATTCGCAGCGCATATGGATGTAGTGGCGGAGCGGGGATATCGTCCCATTACCGTTCACGAACTCGCGCTGTTGCGGCGAAGCGGTCAACCCGTCCCGGAACGGACCTGTCTCGTTACCTTCGACGATGGCTTGCAGGATTTCACCCAGGGCGCGCTGCCGATCCTTGTCGCCCTCGGTTTTTCCGCCACCCTTTTCGTGGTTTCCGGCCTGGTGGGCGAAACGGGCCGCTGGCTGAGCGGCCTGGGAGAGGGTGAGCGTCCCATGCTGGATTGGCAGGAATTGCGCGCCCTGCACGACGCCGGGATCGAGATCGGCGCCCATACGGTCGGCCATCTGGAACTCGACACGCTGTCGCGGGCGCGGGCGACCCGCGAGATTCGCGACAGCAAGCACATGCTCGAGGACGGTCTCGACCGGCCGGTCACGACCTTCGCCTATCCGTATGGCTACGCGTCACGGGTGACCCGCCGGATCGTCGAGGACGCGGGGTATCTGGCGGCCTGCCGGGTGCGTCATGCGCTCAGCGACGAGGCGGAGAACCTTTTCGCGCTGTCGCGCATCATCGTCACCAGCGATATCCTGCCGGACGATCTGATCGAACTCATGGAGGGGCCCGAACTTCCCGTCGCTCCCGCGACGGACCGGATCGTCGCCATCGGATGGCGGGCGGCCCGGCGCGTCAAAGCGCTTCGCCGCACGTTGCCCCGCTCGCGTCAACAGGCCGTTGCGGAAGAGGTCGACTGATGCGTGCGCGGAGGACGATGGGGCTTCTGGCTGCTGTCCTCCTCTGGAGCACGACGACACTCGCCATGCCGCTTGAAACCACGGCCTTCACGGACCCGTTGCACGGCGGCCTTTCGCAAAACCGACCGTTTCCGGCGTTGCAGCCGGCCCTGGGCCGCACCCTTTCGCAATTGGCCGATCTCTACGTCGACCGCCGGATCGACAAGGCGAAGGTCGCGCAACTGCTGGAGAGTTACGAACGCCGGCTGCGCGCCGCCGGGCCGGATACGATCATCGCCGTTTCCGCGCCGGGCATGGCGAGAGATAGCGGCGACCCCGTCCCGGAACGACCGGACGGCAATCGCGCGCGCGCGCTTTACGAACAGGCGATCGCCTATGGCTATCATGGCGCGCTGATCGGACTTGGCGAACTCTATCTGCAGGGGGATCTCCTGCGTAGGGACGAGGCCAGGGCCTTTGCGGCCTTCAGCGCGGCCGCGAAGGAAGGAAGCGCGGAAGGCGCGCTACACGTTGCGGAACTGACCATTCGGGGTGCCGGTACGACCCGTGACGTTGCGAAGGGGACAGCCATGCTGCATGCCCTTGCCGATAGTGACAGGATCGGCGTGCTGAACGCACTCGGCGAGCTTTGTCTTTCCGGCCGGGTGCCGGTGCAGCGCGAGCTTGCAGTCGGCGCATTGCAGAAGGCCGCGGCCCTCGGCTCCGACAGGGCGCATTTGCGGCTCGGCGATTTCTATTCCTCGCAGGACGCGCTGCCCGTCGATTATACGCTGGCGCTCGATCATTATCGCCAGGCGGCGGGCCAGGGGAATATCGAAGCGAGGATACGCCTTGCGGAAATGAGGGCGCGCGGGGAGGGAATGGCCCAGGACCTCCGGACCGCGACCGCGGAATTGCAGACCCTTGCCGATCGCGGCGAGGCCGCCGCCACAATCGCTCTCGGGGACATTTACGCGGCGGGGCCGCAAATGCAGTCCGATCCGGATCGCGCTGTCGCTTATTACCGGCAGGCCGTTGAACAGGGGAGCGTTCGCGGCATGCTGCGTCTTGGTGATTTCTATTCCGGAGGAGGCGCGGCACTGGCCGATTACGCCGTCGCGCTCGACTATTACCACCGTGCGGCGGAGAAGGGGGATATCGGGGCGAAGATACGGGTCGCGGAGATGCAGGCCTGGGGGCAGGGCGTCCGCCAGGACGCTGCCGCTGCGAAGACCGCGCTGAACATCCTCTCGGCGAAAGGGGAACCGGGCGCTTCGCTTGCGCTCGGCGATCTCTATCGGAAGGGCCCGGCGACCGTGCCGTCGGATTCGCAGCTCGCGCTTGCCTATTATCGCCAGGCCGTTTCGCAGGGCAGCGTCACTGCGCAGTTGCGTCTCGGTGACTTCTATTCCGAAGGAGAAACGGCAAAGACCGATTATCCGCTTGCACTTGCCCATTACCGCGACGCGGCGGAAAAGGGCAATATCGCCGCAAAGGTCCGCCTTGCCGAAATGAAGACGAAGGGGCAGGGAATGCCCCGGGACATCGCCGCCGCCACGGCCGAGCTGAATATCCTCTCCGCGCGCGGTGAAGCCTATGCCTCGCTGGTTCTGGGCGACCTTTACGCAAAGGGCGACGTGGTGCCGCCCGTTCTGCCGGTGGCGCTCGATTACTATCGTCAGGCCGTGGCGCAGGGCAGCGTCACCGCGATGCTGCGCCTTGGCGATTTCTTCTCCCGGCAGGAGACGGTTCTGGCCGATTATCGCCAGGCGATCGAATATTACCGTGCGGCGGGGGCGAGGGGAAATGTGATCGCCAAGGTCCGGCTTGCCGAGATGAAGGCTCGCGGCCACGGCTTCGCGCAGAATGCCGGTGGCGCGAAAATCGAGCTTGGAGAGCTTGCCGCGCTGGGCGAGGCGGATGCCTCTCTTGCGCTTGGAGACCTCTACGGCAGATGGGGAACCTTTTCCGCCGCCACGCCGGCGCTGGCGCAATATTATTATCGACAGGCTGCGACCCGGGGCAGTGTCACCGCGCTGCTGCGGCTTGGTGATTTTCATTCCGACAGCAGCCTGTCGTCCGTCGATTATCCGGGTGCGATCGAAAATTATCGCCGCGCGGCGGAGCGGGGGAATGTGGAAGCAAGGATCCGCCTTGGTGAAATGAAGTCGCGTGGCCAGGGTTTTGCGCAGGATGTAGCCGCCGCCCGGCGGGAACTGGAAACGCTGGCCATGGCGGGCGAAGGGGGAGCCTTTCTCGCCCTCGGCGATATGTACGGCAGGGGGGAGGTCGTTCCGGTCGACCGGGATCTGGCCCTGCGGTATTACGGAGAAGCCGCATCGCATGGAAGCGTCACGGCGCTGCTGCGGCTCGGCGATCTCCACCGCTCGGCCGCCCCCGGCGAGGCGTTCGCCGCCTATCGCACCGCGGCTGATCGGGGCAGCCTCGACGGGCGGCTGCGGGTCGCCGAACTCACGATCCGCGGTGAGGGCACGACGCGGGACATCGAGGCTGGAATGGCCGAGTTGCGCGCTCTTGCCGACAGCGACAGCACCGGTCTTCTCGAGACGTTGGCCGAGGTTTGTCTCTCCGGCCGGGTGACGATGCGTCCGGAACTGGCCGTCGCGGCGCTTGACAAGGCGGCGCGCCTCGGCTCGGTCAGGGCGCGTCTGCGGCTCGGCGATCTCTATTCCGAAGGCGAATTTCTGCCGGTCGATTATCCCCGGGCGCTGGATCATTATCGACAGGCCGCCGCTCTCGAAAACACCGAAGCGAAAATCCGTCTGGCGGAAATGCAGGCGGCCGGGCAGGGGATCGCGCAGGATGTGCCGGCCGCGCTTGCGGAACTGCGATCCCTTGCCGACCGTGGCGATGTCACGGCGGCACTTTCCCTCGGCGATCTCTATGGCAGGGGGCAGGTGCTGCCCGCCGACCCGGAGACCGCGCGACGGTATTACCGGCAGGCGGCCCGGGCGGGCAATGCCGTCGCGATGCTGCGCCTCGGCGATGGCGACCGCCGGACGGACCCGGCAAAGGCTTTCGCCGCCTATAGCGCGGCTGCGGAACGGGGAAATCTCGAAGGCAGGCTACGCGTCGCCGAACTGACTATTCGCGGGGAAGGCACAGAAAAAGACATCGATGCGGGGATAACGGCCCTTCGGGCGCTGGCCGGCAGCGAAAATCCCGGCTTTCTGGAAACGCTGGCCGATCTCAGCCTGTCGGGGCGGGTGCCGCTTCAAGTCAGGCTTGCGGTGGATGCGCTCGACAAGGCGTCACGGCTCGGCTCCAGCCGGGCGCATCGGCGTCTTGGCGATCTCTATTCGGCGGGTGAGGACGTGAAGGCCGATTACGCTGCGGCGATCGGCCATTATCGGCAAGCCGCCGGGGAGGGCGACATGGATGCCCGGGTCCGCCTTGCGGAAATGAAGGCCTATGGGCAGGGTCTGGAGCAGGATCCGGAGGCTGCGCTGGATGAATTGGCGGCACTCGCCGCCGCCGGAGCGATACGAGCCTCCCTGGCGCTCGGCGATCTCTACGGCAGGGCGCAGGTCATCCGCATCGATCCGGCGCGGGCCGAAAAATACTATCGCGAGGCGGCCTCGCAGGGCAGTATTTCTGCCATGCTGCGACTCGGCGACGCCTATGGTGACGGCCGTTTCGGCAAGCGCGACCGGGCGCAGGCCGCACGCTACTATCATATGGCCTGGGAGGCCGGCAGCTCCGGCGCGGTGCTGTCGCTGGGCCGTCTTGAGGCCTCGACCTTCCCCCGTCGGAGTGCTGCGGCCGGCGTCGAAAAACTGCAACACGCGCTGCGGGAAAACGTCGTCGGCGCACCCACCGCGCTTGCCGAAGCGCTGTTCTATGGCTACGGAATAGCACGTAATGGCAAAGAGGCTCTCGCGCTCCTCCACCGGGCGGCGACAGAATGGGACCGCAGTGCGCTGCTCGACCTCGTTGCGGCTTATCGTGACGGCAAGCGGGATGGCAGGGTGCGGCTCGTGCGCAAGGATATCGCCAAAGCGAAAGCGCTGTTGCTGACGTCTGCCGATATGCTCTCCGAACCGACTGCCAGTGTCCAGGGCTTCCTGCTGGAAGCCGCCGTTGCGAGGCTGAAGACTTTCCCGCGCCTTGAAAAGCGCCTTGCGGATCTGACGCAACCGGAGCGCCGGCGCGTCGTCCGGGCTTTGCCGAAGACCAACGCCAATCTGTTCGCCTATGTGACGAAAGTCCGTTTCCGCGAACAGGGCGTCAAGGCCGGCCGGCCCGACGGGCGGCTCGACCGGCAGCTCATCGCGGCGATTACACGGCACTGCCGAACGCTTCTGTCCGCCCGGCAGTGCGGCCGCGGCCCGTTCACACCCCGCGTCGTGGAAACCGTCTCGCAGATGTTTTAGGCCGGAACGGCGATCCGGCCATTACCGGCCGTCGGCGGATGACGACTGCGCGACATAAGCCTCGGTATCCGTGATCGTCGCATAGGCGAAGCCGAGCGCCGACATCATGGCAGCCTGGACGGAGGCCGCCGCAACGGCTCAATGATATCGGTTCCTCCACGCGCGCCGGGCCGGACGTCCTGATCCTGCCGCCCAGTCTGGATGGGCCGGCAACGGCCGGGACCGCCGCGCCCTATGTCGATTGGCTGCGCGGTCGCCACGCCGAAGGCGCCATTCTCGCTTCGGTCTGCGCCGGTGCGTTCCTGCTTGGAGAGACCGGCCTTCTCGACGGACGGCCATCGACGACGCACTGGATCCTCGAAGACCAGTTCCGCGATCGCTTTCCCCGCGTGCCGGTCGATGTGGACCGGCTGCTGATCGATGGCGGTCAGATCCTGACGGCCGGCGGGGTCATGTCCTGGACCGATCTGTGCCTGCGGCTGGTGGAACGCCTGCGCGGCGCGGAGGTGATGACCCAGACGGCAAGGTTCCTGCTGGTCGACCCGCCGGGGCGCGAGCAACGCTATTACAGCATCTTCCCGCCGCGGACGGGCCATGGCGACACAGCGGTTCTGGAGGTCCAGCGCTGGCTTCAGGAAACCGAAGCGAAAGATATTTCGCTGGAGACGCTGGCGACAAGAGCCGGGCTCGAACGGCGCACGTTCCTGCGCCGCTTCCGCAAGGCGACCGGCATGACGACCTCGGAATACGGGCAGCGGCTGCGCGTCAGCAGGGCCTGCGAACTGTTGCAGTTCAGCGGTCTCACGGTCGAACAGATCGCATGGGAAACTGGCTATGGCGATCCGGGGTCCTTCCGCAAGATCTTCGCCCGGTTCATCGGGCTGACACCGGGCGAGTATCGCCAACGCTTCGGCCACGCCTCCTGAGGGTGCGCGACGAATATCACCGCGCCCCGGCATGTTCACGCGGCCGTTGGCTGATCCCTGCGCTTCGCCGGATAGCCGGCTTCGCCGAGCGTCCTGACGGTCGTCGATACATTCTTGAACCGCGCCGGTGCTTGACCCGCACTCCAGCCGCTATCGGGAGGTAGCCCGAAAACTCCACCTTCCGGCGGCCCACGGAGTGTTGTCGGATCACCGCAACTTGATGAAAAGCTGAAAACAGGAGAAGCATCGGGATCATGTTTCTTGATAGAGCGACAAAAATCCCTTGAGAGCACTTCTTCCCACCGTCTCCGCGCTGTTGTTGTCCATTGGCATCTTAGTCACGGGGAATGGCCTTCAATGGACACTGATACCAGTCAGGGCAAGCATTCTGGCTTTCGATCCGATAGAGATCGGACTGCTCGGTTCCTCCTATTACCTTGGCTTCGCGCTCGGTTGCATCCTCGGCGGCCGCGTCATCCAGCGTGTGGGGCATATTCGTACGTTTACCGCGCTCACCGCGATTGCGTCGACGGTGGCGATGCTCCACGCGCTCACCAGCAACCCGATGGCGTGGTGGGCTTTGCGGTCGATAACCGGCTTCTGTTTCGCGGGGCTGTATCTCGTTATCGAGAGTTGGCTGAACGAGCGTGCGACCAACGATAATCGCGGTCTGGTCATGGGGATTTACACCATGATCAACCTGTCGGTGACGATCGTCGGACAAATGATGCTGACCCTTGGCGATCCGGCGGATTTTCCGCTCTTCGCATTGGCTTCGATCCTGATCTCGCTCGCCGCGGTTCCAGTCGCGCTTACCGCGGCCCGTCCACCTGCCCGCCTGATGGAGTCGCGGCTGCGACCTGTCAAATTATATACCGGATCGCCTGTCGGGGTGGTCGGCGTCTTGCTTGCCGGCGTTGCGACCGGTGCGTTCTGGTCGCTTGGCCCGGCCTATGCGATCGCATTCGGCGCGAACACGTCCGAGATCGCGATCTTCATGTCCATCACCGTTTTGGGCGGCGCGCTGGTGCAATGGCCAATCGGCCGGCTCTCGGACGCCTTCGATCGGCGGATCGTTGTCATCGGGCTCTGCGGAATAGGCGTGTTCGCCGCGTTGATTCTGGCATTGGCCAATATTGAGGAGCGAGTGGTCACCGCAATTCTGGTCGCCGCCTTCGGCGCCTCCGCCATGCCGCTCTATGCGATTTGCGCGGCCCACGCCTTCGATCATATCGAAACGCAGGATACGGTGGAAACCTCATCCGGCCTGCTCCTCGCCAACGGAATCGGCGCCATTGCCGGCCCGATTGCGGCGGCTTTCTTCATGGGACCCCTTGGGCCGGGCGGGCTGTTCATTGCCACGGCAGGCGCGCATCTCATGCTGGCCGCTTTCGTTATCTGGCGGATCAGGACAAGTCACCCGGTGCCGAGGGAAGAGCGCAGCGAATTCGACCTTTCGACTACCGCGCCGACGATGGTCGCACTGATGCCGCTGGAAAAAGAGAGCGACTGAACAAACCGCATTCTCCATTGAAGCCTATAGCGGTTCCGGTTTTCACAAAATCGGCAGAACCGCTCTATCTTATTGTTTTAGCCGCATTTCCGGACGCAAAGCCGTTTCACACTTTTGCTGGAAATGCTCCAGGTGGCCGGTTCCTATTCAGCGGCGGGGCTGACGCAGCCCGGCCCCATGCAAATCATTGAGACGGCCTGACCTTCATCGACTTTCCTCCGGCTCGTGGCGCAGGAGCACCTGGCGCGGTTCCTCCGCCCTCCTGATCGTGTCGCGGGAGATCAGGCTGCCGTTCCCGCCAACGAACCTGCCACCGATCATCGCGCCGCAGTCGACGAACGTGACGGCGTCTGGCAAGGGCCTTTGCCTTTCGACCCGTTGACGATGACAGGCGCATGGGGATGGCCGAGGCGACGACGCCCGGCAAGGACCTCGCGATCGTGGATTTTGCCACGGACGTCGCCATAGGGAGGCAAGAAATTCTTGCCGTTCTGCCAATTTTCTTGATTTGGGCCAGGCCCGCCTTCCTGCACAGTGACGCTGGAAAATAGGCGTTCATCGGTAACGGTCCCCCAACGGACTCCAGGGCTTGCGGGGCGTAGATCACGCGATCTCGTTTTGATCTGTCTGTGAATTTGCCGGTCCCGTCGATGTGGGCTGGCCACCGACCGTCGATGAGGCGTTGCGATGTCAGGGGAACAAGCATTGAGCACACTGAGCGAAAACATGCCGAAACAGCCTTTGGTTCACGTTTCGGAGCTGAAAAAGAGCTTCGGGTCGCTGACGGTGCTGGATCGGATCGATTTCGACGTTGCGCAGGGCGAGGTGCTTGCCATCATCGGTCCGAGCGGGTCGGGCAAGAGCACGCTGCTGCGTTGCATCAACTTCCTGGAGACCCCCGACGAAGGCCGAATCCGCCTGGCGGGCGTCGAAATCGATGCCGGGCGTCATCCGGGGCAGAAGCAGGTCCTGCAGCTTCGGCGTCTGGCCGGCATGGTCTTCCAGTCCTTCAATCTGTTTCCGCATATGACGGTCCTCGAAAATGTCAGCCTGGCGCAAAAGCGGGTGCTGACGCGCTCCCAGTCCGAAGCGGATGCCCGGTCGATGGAGCTTCTCGATCGGGTCGGTCTTTCCGACAAGGCCAGGGAATATCCGTACCGCTGTTCCGGCGGTCAGCAGCAGCGCATCGCGATTGCCCGCGCGCTGGCGCTCAATCCGAAAGTCATGTTGTTCGACGAGCCGACCTCGGCGCTCGACCCGGAGCTGGGTCTGGAGGTTCTCTCGGTCATGCGTGAACTGGCGCAGGACGGCATGACGATGATCGTCGTGACGCACGAAATGCACTTCGCTGAAAGCGTCTCGGACCATGTGATGATCATGGCGGACGGCCGCATCATCGAATATGGGCCGAGCGCCGAAATCATGCGCAACCCCCAATCCGCTCGCGCACAACGTTTTCTGCATGCAGTGAGGGATCGCTGATGGCCGAGATTGCCGCTCAGGTCCTTCTCGGGCTTCCCTGGACCATTGCCGTAACCGCCCTGGCATTGGCGATCGGACTGGTTCTGGGCATGCCGGTAATGCTTGCGCGCCGTAGCCGCTGGCCGTGGTTGAGGTTCCTTACCGGAAGTCTCATCACACTCGTGCGAAGCATTCCGCCCATTGTCTGGTTGTTCCTGATTTTCTTCGGTATCGGCAGCGGCTACTTCAAGATATCGCCCTTCGCTGCCGCCGTCGTCGGGATGGGCCTGATATCGTCCGCCTATATGGCCGAGATCTACCGGGGCGCCCTGCTGTCGATCCATTCGGGCCAGATGGAAGGCGCCTCGGCGCTTGGGCTGCATCCCGTTCGGGTCTGGATCGATGTCGTCGCGCCCCAGTTGTTCCGTGTGGCGCTGCCGGCAATGGCCACGTTTGCGATCGGGCTTCTGAAAGACAGCGCGGTCTCCTCGACGATCGGCGTGCCCGAACTCACCTTCCAGGCCAATGCGCAATCCATGGCGACCTACCGGGGCATGGAAGTCTTCAGTTTCGTCGCTGCCGTCTACATCGCGCTCAGCGTGCCGGTGGCATGGCTCTCGCGTATCCTCGACCGCCGCCTGCGCGCAAAGGTGTCAAGATGAACGTCCTTTTCGAACAAGCGGGAAACTGGCTGCCGCACCTCTGGAATGGTCTCAAGCTCAGCCTCGGCGTTACGGTCGCAAGTCTGCTGATCGGGTTGCCGCTTGGATTTCTGCTGTCGCTGGGCGTGATCTCGCGCAGCAGGGCGGTCCGCTATGGTGCGCTTGCCGTCGTTGAAATCGGGCGTGGGGCGCCGTCGCTGGTGCTGCTTCAATTCGCCTATTTCGGCCTGCCGTCGACGGGCCTGGTATTCTCGTCGTTTGCCGCAAGCGTCGCCGCCCTCAGTTGGTCGACGGCGGCCTATTCGAGCGAGATCATCCGCGCCGGGCTCCAGTCCGTCCCCGCGGGACAGAGCGAGGCGGCTCTGGCGACCGGGATGACGCGGCTCGACACGATGCGTTTCGTCGTCCTGCCCCAGGGACTGCGCATCGCGATCCCGGCGCTTCTTGGATTTGCGATCCTGATCTTCCAGACGACGTCGCTGTGTTTTGCAATCGCGCTGCCGGAGCTGACCAGCCGCGCCTACGAAATTGGGACGAACACGTTCCAATACCTGCCCGCATTGACACTTGCAGGCCTTCTCTATCTCGCGGTCTGTGTGCCCGCGACCCTGATCGTGAGCTGGGTCGAGGCACGGGCGGCGTCTTAATCGGCCATCACAAACGGAAAAGGGGAATTTCATGAACAATATCACCAGCCGCTCGGCGCTCTGCATGCTCGTCGCTGCTTCGGGCGTGGCGTTTGCAACCAGCTCGAATGCGCAGGAATGCACGCCCAAGCACGCTTTCAAGACGGTCGAGGAAGGATATCTCACCGTATCCGCACCGACATTCCCTCCCTTCTCGATCCCGAAGGGAGAAAACGAGGTCAGCGGTATCGACGGTGATATCGTCACTGCGATCGCTGAAATGGAATGCCTGAAGATCAAGGTCACGAAGGTGGAATATGCCACGGCTGTCCCCTACGTTTCCTCCGGCCGCACCGACGTCGCCATCGGCAACTACTATCGCACCGAGGCGCGTGCCGCAGTCGTTGCGATCTCCGACCCGCTGTATCTCGATGAAATGGGGATCTTCTCCAGGGACGGGATCAGCAAGATCGAAGACCTGAAGGGCCATTCCGTGGGCACGGTTCAGGGCTATCTCTGGGTGGATGAACTGAAAGCGATCCTCGGCGAGGACCTGAAGCTCTACAACAACTACGTCGCTCTCTACCAGGATCTCGATACCGGCCGTATCCAGGTCGCCATCGACGGCCTCGGCGTCGGCGCCGCGGCACAGCAGAGCGGCAGCGCGCTGAAGGGCATCCAGCTCAAAGTGGCGGAGAAGGACGAACGCGTTCAGGCTTCGGTGAATGCCGCACAGGCGGGTCTTCCGCTGTCGAAGGACAACGCCGATCTGCTTGCCGCGGTGAATGCGGACCTGGCGGAAATCCGGTCCTCCGGCAAGCTGGTCGAGATTCTCGAGAAGTCCGGGCTTCAAAGGAGTGCGGCCGACGTCGGCGAACCGCGCCTGATCAAGTAACCGCAAGGGGCGCTCGCTCACGTCAATCGGGCGAGCGCCCGCATCTGCACCGGCCAGTCCCGACATCGTGCGAGCGACAAATATCGCGCGCGCGGGACGGCGCATGCCGGAATTGCTCTTTCCCTTTTGTCAGGGCCGGTGGTCTCACAAGGCTGAACGATGATTTATACGACACGATCGAGAAGGCAGAACTGGACCGGTGAAACCGTTGGCATCATGGTGCTGGACTGCGAGTATCCCTATATTCCCGGCAACGTCGCCAATGCGACGACCTTCTCCTTTCCCGTTCGTTACGCCGTTGTGGAAGGGGCCGACAATCACCGCCTCATCTTTGACCGGGACCCGGCGCTTCTGGATCTGTTCATCGCCGCGGCCCGGAAGCTGGAGGCGGAGGGCGTGAGGGCGATTACCGGTGCTTGCGGGTTCATGGCGCTGTTCCAGAAGGAGATCGCCGCGGCCGTCGACATACCGGTCTTCATGTCCAGCCTGTTGCAGGTTCCCTTCATCCATACCATCACCGGAAAACGGGTCGGGATCATCTCGGCCGATAGCGCGAACCTCACGGAAGAGCATCTTGCTAAAAGCGGGATTGCGCGCGAAACGCCGCTGGCGGTCGGCGGAATGGAAAATTGCGAGGCCTTCAGGCAGGCAATATTCTTCCCGGATGGAACGCTCGACGATGATGCCGTGAGAGAAGGTGTCGTCGATGTCGCGACCGGCTTGCAACGCCGGCATCCCGACCTCGGCGCCATTCTCCTCGAATGCTCGGATCTTCCGCCCTATGCCCACGATGTCCAGAAGGCGACGGGTTTGCCGGTGTTCGATTTCATCACGATGATCGACTATGTCCACGCGTCGCTCGTCCGCAACCGCTATGCCGGATGGGTCTGAACGCGCCTGTCGACAGGGCCTGCGAGAAACAAGAAGAACTTGTCTAAGCGCACCAATTTCTTCGTTTCGTGCACGGGCATCCGCAGGCATCGTCTAACCCGCCTCATGGAGTTCGTGTGATGATGAAAGCACTGGTTACGGGGGCGACGCGTGCTCCCGGACGCGCGATCGCAACGACACTGGCAAAAGATGGTTGGGAAGTGCATGCGCTCGGCCGCGATCGTATCGCGCTTGACGAGATGCGTGGCGAGTACGGGATCGTGCCGCTGGCCATGGACCTGACGGATCGCGAATACGTTCGCGTCGTTACGGAAGGCCTGGAGCCGGATGTTCTCGTCCATGCAGCACTCCGATGGCCGGAGGAAACCCGTTTTCTCGCTCTAGCGGAAGCCGACGTCGACATGGCTCTCGAAGTCAATCTGTCCGCCACCGTGCATATCACGCGTGCCGTCCTGCCTTCGATGATCGAACGCGGTCGCGGAGTGCTCGTCATGCTCTCCGTGGATGACCGTGACGCGAAAAGCACAATCGAACGGACCGCAGCAGGGGCGCTCGACGGGTTCTCGCGGGCTCTTGCCGACGAACTCCGGGGCAGCGGGGTATCCGTTCATCGCCTCTCTTCGGGAAAGTCGCCATTCCAGCATTTGGGCGCACAGGTTCTTGGCCTGTTGTCGACATCCGGCTTTCAATCTCAAATCATGAAACAGGGACACGGAAATGGAACGTAACGGAGGGCAGTTGCTCGTCGAGTGCCTCTTGGCGCTGGGGGCGACGAAGAGCTTCGGGGTGCCGGGGGAAAGCTATCTCGCCGTGCTCGACGCACTGCACGACACCGGGGGGCGCCTCGACTATGTTCTGTGCCGCAATGAAGGGGGCGCGGCTTACATGGCGGCTGCCTATGGCAAGCTGACCGGCCAGCCCGGCATCTGCTTCGTGACCCGCGGCCCCGGCGCCACCAATGCCTCGATCGGCGTGCATACCGCCATGCAGGATTCCGCGCCGATGATCCTCTTTGTCGGCCAGGTCGGAACCGACATGAAGGGTCGCGAGGCGTTTCAGGAGGTCGATTACAAGGCGGTCTTCGGAACCATGGTCAAATGGGCCGTCGAGATCGATCAGGTCGAGCGCATCCCGGAAATCCTGTCGCGCGCCTGGACGCTTGCGGTTTCGGGCCGTCCCGGCCCGGTCGTGATCGCGCTGCCGGAGGATATGCTGACCTCGCTCACCGGGATGGCGTCGCTTTCCGGTCCCGTCGAGATCGCCGAGCCCGCGCCGTCGGCTACGGCCATGCTGCGCCTGCGTGAAATGCTGGCGGGCGCGGAACGTCCCGTCGTTCTCTACGGCGGCTGCAACTGGGCCGAAGGCTCGATGGCCGCCGTCCAGCGCTTTGCCGAAGCGTCCGACATCCCGGTCGTTTCCGTCTTCCGCTACCAGGACCAGTATGACAACGCCTCGCCGACCTTCTGCGGCGAAGCCGGCGTCGGCATGGTTGCGTCCGTGAAGGAACTGCTGCGCGAAGCCGATGTGATCCTCGCGATCAATAACCGCTTCGGAGAGAATTCCACGGACGGCTATACGCTGTTCGACGTGCCGCAGCCGCTCCAGCGGATCATCCATGTCCACGGCTCGGAACTGGAGATCGGCAAGGTCTACCGGCCGGCGCTCGGCATCCATGCCGGCCCGAATGCCTTCGCGCAGGCGCTGGGCACTTTCGAACCCGTCAAGGGCGGGTGGGCGGAATGGCGGGCCAGGGGACGCACGGCTTACGAAAAGGGCTTCGATCTTCCCGACCTGCCGTCACCGGTCGACATGGGCAAGGTCACGGCCCATCTGAACGATGTCCTGCCGGAGGATGTGATCCTGACCAACGGCGCGGGCAATTTCACGGTCTGGCCCAATAAATTCTTCAAATTCGGGCCGAAGGCGCGCCTTCTCGCCCCGCAATCGGGCGCGATGGGCTACGGCGTTCCGGCGGCCGTCGCCGCCAAGGTCGTCCATCCCGAGCGCACCGTCGTCTGCTTTGCCGGCGACGGCGACTTCCAGATGAACTGCCAGGAACTGGCGACCGCCCTTCAGCATGGGGCGCAGCCGATCATCCTGCTCGTCAACAACGGCATCTACGGCACGATCCGCGCCCATCAGGAGCGGCATTACCCGGAGCGCGTCTCCGGCACGACGATGGTCAATCCGGATTTCGTGGCGCTGGCGAAATCATACGGTTTCCATGCCGAGCGCGTGGAAGCCACAGCGGACTTTCCGGCCGCATTCGAGCGCGCCCGGGCGTCGAAGACCGGCGCTCTCCTCGACCTTGCCATTTCGCCTGAAGCGCTGAGCCCGCGCCAGACATTGAGCCAGATGCGCAAGGCCGCCCTTTCTGCAAAGGAAACCGCATGACACAGCGTCACGACATCCGCCTCGGCGCCGATATCGGCGGCACCTTTACCGACATCGCGCTCGATGTGCGCGGCAAGCTCTTCTCCACCAAGGTGCTGACCAATTATTCCGCCCCCGAGCAGGCGATCCTCGATGGTATCGGGATCGTCGTCCGGGATGCGGGCATCACACTGCGCGATATCGACATCGTTATCCACGGCACGACGCTCGCCACCAATGCGCTCATCGAGCGCCGTGGCGCCAGGACGGCGCTCGTGACCACGGAGGGTTTCCGCGACGTCATCGAGATGCGCACGGAAAACCGTTTCGAGCAGTACGATCTCAGCCTCGTCCTGCCGAAGCCGCTGATCCCGCGCGAGGACCGCTTCCCGGTCAAGGGCCGCATCGACGCGCAGGGCAGGGAGCTTCAGGCGCTCGATGAAGCGGCGCTGGAAGCGCTTGCCGACGTTATCGAGGAACGCGGCTTCAAGGCCGTCGCCATCGGTTTCATCCATTCCTACATGAATCCGGCGCATGAGCAGCGCGCCCGCGAGATCCTGTCGAAGAAACTCTCGATCCCGATCTCGATTTCGGCGGAAGTGTCGCCGCAGATGCGCGAATTCGAGCGTTTCAATACGGTTTGCGCCAATGCTTATGTGCGGCCGCAGATGGCGGACTACCTCTCGCGCCTACAGGTGCGGCTGAAGGAGATGGGCGCGGAATGCCCGGTCTTCATGATCCATTCCGGTGGCGGGCTCATCTCGGTGGAGACGGCCTCCGAATTCCCGGTCCGCCTCGTCGAATCGGGACCTGCCGGCGGAGCGATCTTCGCCGCCGACATCGCCCGTCGCTTCAGCCTCGACCGCGTGGTCTCCTACGATATGGGCGGCACGACGGCGAAGATCTGCCTGATCGAGGACTACCAACCCCAAACGGCGCGCACCTTCGAGGTCGCCCGCACCTATCGTTTCTGCAAGGGCTCGGGCATGCCGATCTCCATTCCGGTGATCGAGATGATCGAAATCGGCGCGGGCGGCGGGTCCATCGCCTGGGTCGATGCCATGGGCCGCATCCAGGCCGGTCCGGAATCGGCAGCCTCGGAGCCAGGTCCGGCCTGCTACCAGCGTGGCGGCGAACGGCCGGCGATCACCGATGCCGATCTCGTGCTCGGCAAGCTCGACCCCGATAATTTCGCCGGTGGCAAGATCAGGCTTTCGGTCGAAAACGCCAGTGCCGCGATCGCGCGCGATGTGGGCGAGAAGCTGAAGCTCGCCCCCGAGGCCGCGGCCTTCGGCATCGTCGAGGTGGTGGATGAGAACATGGCCAATGCGGCGCGCGTCCATGCGGTCGAAAACGGCAAGAATATTTCGGACAACATCATGATCGCCTTCGGCGGCGCTGCGCCTTTGCACGCGGCTCGTCTTTGCGAGAAGCTCGGTGTGAACCAGTGCCTCATTCCGCAAGGTGCGGGCGTCGGTTCGGCCATCGGCTTCCTCAAGGCGCCGTTCGGCTATGAAGCGCTTGCCTCCAAGATCATGCGTCTGTCGACGTTCGATGCCGCGGCGATCAACGTCATGCTCGACGACCTGAAGGCGACGGCCGAAGGCTTCGTGCGCGCCGGAACGGATGGCACGATCGTGCGTGAAGTCACCGTGTTCATGCGCTACGCAGGCCAGGGTTGGGAAATCCCCGTGCCGCTGCCCGACCGCGCCTTCACGGGTGCGGATACGGTGATGATCGAAGCGGCCTTCAAGGAGCGATACGCGCAGTTCTTCGGCCGTGCGGTCGAAGGTCCGGAAATCGAATTCGTCACCTGGTCCGTCAAGGCGCAGGACGTTCGCCCCGACGGTGAGCGCTTTGCCCTTGAAACGGGCGGCGCCCCGATGGCCGTACCCGCGACGAGAGCCGTCTTCGATCCGGCTTCGGGCAAAACACTGGAAACAGCGATCGTGCCGCGCGACACGCTGTCGCCCGGTGCATGCGTGACGGGTCCCGCCGTCATCGTCGAACGGGAAACTTCGACGATCGTCACGTCGCCGTTCGATGCCGTCATCCAGATCGACGGCACCATTCTTCTCGTGCGCAAGGATCAGTGATCATGAGCGATATCAATGAAATTCGCATGCAGGTCATGTGGAACCGCCTGATCTCGGTCGTCGAGGAACAGGCGCTGACGCTGCTGCGCACCGCGTTCTCCACGTCCGTCCGCGAGGCGGGTGACCTTTCGGCCGGCGTCTACAACGCGAAGGGTGAGATGCTGGCGCAGGCCGTCACCGGCACGCCGGGCCATGTCAACACCATGGCCGAGGCGGTTCTGCACTTCATCGCCGAAATCCCGCGCGAGGAGATGTATCCGGGCGATACCTACGTCACCAACGATCCGTGGAAAGGCACCGGCCACCTGCACGACATCACCATGGTCTCGCCCTCGTTCAGGGGCGACGAACTGATCGGTTTCTTCGCCTGCACGGCGCATGTGGTGGATGTCGGCGGGCGCGGCTTTGGGGCCGATGGCAAGTCGGTCTATGAGGAAGGCATCCAGATCCCGATCATGAAATTCGCCGAACGCGGCACGGTGAACCGGGATCTCCTGAAGATCCTGCGCCTCAATGTGCGCGAGCCGAACCAGGTGATCGGCGATTTCTATTCGCTCGCCGCCTGCAACGACGTCGGCCACAAGCGATTGATCGAGATGCTGGATGAGGTCGGCTACGACAATCTCGATACGCTCGGCGATTTCATCCTGTCGCGTACGCATGCGGCGACGATGGAGCGGATCGCCGGCCTGCCGAAGGGGTCATGGACGAACGACATGCTGACGGACGGCTATGACGAGCCGATCAGGCTTGCGGCCGAGGTCTCGATTACCGATACGGGCGTCAACGTCGATTTTTCCGGCACGGACGCCATGAGCCGCTGGGGCATCAACGTGCCGCTGATCTACACCAAGGCCTATGCCAGCTACGCGCTGAAATGCGTGGTGGCGCCCGATATTCCGAACAATGCGGCCTCTCTCGCCGTCTTCAATGTTTCCTCGCCGGTCAATATCCTCAACGCGGAGCGGCCGGCGCCGGTTTCGGTGCGCCATGTCATCGGCCACATGGTGCCGGATCTCGTGCTCGGCGCGCTGGCCAAGGCGCTGCCCGGCAAGATTCTCGCCGAGGGCGCGGCGGCCCTGTGGAATATTCATATTTCGGCCCGCCCGCTTGCCGGAACGTCCGGGCGGCGCGCGGAGGTGCTGATGTTCAATTCGGGCGGCATGGGTGCGCGGCCTTGTATTGACGGCCTGTCGTCGACGGCGTTTCCTTCGGGCGTGCATACCATGCCGATCGAGGCGACCGAGCATACCGGCCCCATCGTCGTCTGGCGCAAGGAACTGCGTCCCGATTCCGGCGGCGCGGGCAAGTATCGCGGCGGCCTCGGCCAGATTATCGAGATCGCGCCGGCGGAGGGCCATGAGTTCGACTTCTCGGCAATGTTCGACCGGATCGCGACACCGCCGCGCGGGCGCGATGGCGGCGAGGACGGCGCACCGGGTTCGGCAAGGCTCGACGATGGAACGACGGTGCGCTCCAAGGGCTGGCAACATGTGCCGACGGGCCGCCGGCTGGTGCTGGAACTGCCGGGCGGCGGCGGGTTCGGAAACCCGGCCGAGCGCTCGGCCGAAGCCAGGGCCGAAGACCTGTCCAAGGGTTACGTGACGGAGAAGAAACGATGAGCCATATCGCCAGCCGGCTTTCCGCCGTGAAACCTTCCGCCTCCATGGCCGTCTCGCAGGCCGCCAGGGATCTGGCGGCGACCGGGGTGGACGTGATCGACCTCGGCCTCGGCGAGCCGGACTTTCCCGCTCCCGCCCACGTCACCGAGGCCGCGTTCGAGGCGGCGCGCAAGGAGCGCATGCTCTACACCGCCTCGCTCGGCACGATGGAACTGCGCAAGGCGATCGCCGCCAAGTTCAGCCGAGAAAACGGCCTCGATTATGCCATCGACGAGATCGCGGTCGCCAACGGGGCCAAGCAGATCATCTTCAACGCGCTGATGGCGACCGTGGAGGAGGGCGACGAGGCGATCCTGCCCGCCCCCTATTTCGTCTCCTATCCGGAAATGGTGAAGCTCTTCGGCGGCGTGCCCGTCACCCCGGCCTGCGCGGCCGAGAACGGGTTTCGCCTGACGCCGGAGGTGCTGGCGGCGGCGCTTACCGAAAAGACCCGCTGGCTGTTCCTCAACATGCCGGGCAACCCGTCGGGCGCGGTCTATAGCGAGGCGCAGTTGAAGGCGCTGGGCGCGGTGCTCGCCCGGTATCCCAAGGTCATGATCCTCTCGGACGAGATCTACGAGCACATCATCTTCGACGGCCGCACGTTCGTTTCCTTCGGCGCGGCCTGCCCGGAATTGCGCGATCGCTCGTTGATCGTCAACGGCATGTCCAAGGCCTATGCCATGACCGGCTGGCGGGTCGGCTATGCCGCCGGCCCGAAGGACCTGATCAGGGCGATGGCGACGATCCAGAGCCAGTCCTGCACCTCCGTCTCCGCACCGGCGCAGATCGCCGCCAAGGCAGCACTGGAAGGCCCGCAGGATTGCGTCGCGGCGTTTCGCACGGCGTTCGAGCGCCGCCGCGATCTCGTCGTCGCGGGCATCGCGAAAATCAATGCGCTCAGCCTCGACCCGCCGGAGGGCGCCTTTTATGCCTATATCGGCTGCGCCGCGCTGATTGGCGCCCGGACTCCCGCCGGCCGGATCCTGGACGACGATGTCGCGGTCGCGAAATATCTTCTCGACGAGGGGCATGTGGCGGCCGTTCCGGGCACTGCCTACGGTCTGTCGCCCTTCTTCCGCATCTCCACCGCCACCTCCGAGGCGATCCTGAGCGAGGCGGTGCGGCGCATCGCTGCGGCCGTTGCCAAACTCGAATTCTGATGGAAGCAAGAATGTCCAAACCCTACAAGACCATTCTGATCACCGGAGCCGCCGGCCGTCTCGGCCGGGAACTGCGCCGCGGCCTGGCCCCGTTGGCCGACCGTCTGCGTCTGGCCGATATCGATGAAATCGGGGATTTGCAGCCGAACGAGGAGGCGATGGTCTTCGATCTCGCCGACGAAGCCGCCGTGATGAAGGCGGTGGAAGGCGTCGATGCCGTCGTGCATTTCGGCGGCATTCCGCTGGAACGGCCCTGGCAGGATATCCTCGACGCCAATATCCGCGGCAGCTACCACATCTACGAAGCCGCCCGGAAGCATGCCGTCAAGCGCGTCATCTACGCTTCATCGGTCCATGCGATCGGATATCACACGCTGGAAGCCCATATCGACACCGATGCGCCGGTCCGGCCCGATAGCCTCTACGGCGTTTCCAAATGCTTCGTCGAGGCGCTGAGCCGCTTCTACTGGGACAAGTTCGGGCTGGAGAGCGTGTGCCTGCGCATCTTCTCCTCCTTCCCCGAGCCGGCGGATCGCCGCATGCTCTGGTCCTGGCTGTCCTTCGAGGATTGCATCCGCCTCGTCACCGCCGGCCTGACGGCGCCGTATGTCGGCCACACGATCAGCTTCGGCCTCTCCGACAATGCGGTGAAGCCGGTCGACAATTCCAGGGCCGGCCATCTCGGCTATGTGCCGCAGGACAATACCGAGCGCTTCCGTGACAAGGTCGAGGCGGAGAAACCGCCGGCCGATCCGAAGGCGCCGTCCACCGTTCATCTCGGCGGATGGTTCGTCGATATCGGCCATCCCAATGACGAGGCATCGAAATGAAAGACCAGTACGACGTCGTTATCGTCGGCGGCGCGGTGATCGGTTCCGCCGTTGCCTATTATCTTGCGGCCAACCCCGACTTCGACGGGTCTGTACTCGTCGTCGAAAGGGACCCGAGCTATCTGACGGCGGCGACCGCGCTGTCGTCGTCCTCGATCCGTACGCAATTCTCCAACCCGATCAACGTGAGGATCAGCCAGTACGGTTCCGAAGTCATCCGCAATTTCGGCGAGATGATGCAGGTGGGCGATGACAGGCCGGATCTCGGCTTCCACCCCGGCGGCTACCTGTTCCTCGCCAATACGGCCGAGCAGGTGCAGATCCTGAAGGAAAACCATGAGGCGCAGATTTCCTGTGGCGCCGATGTCGTGCTCTGGGGCCGCGACGAACTGGCGAAGGCCTTCCCGCATCTGGCCGTGGGCGATATCGAACTGGCCTCCTACGGTCGTTCCGGCGAGGGCTGGTTCAACAATACCGGCCTGATGTACGGCTTCAGGAACAAGGCCCGCTCGCTGGGCGTCGATTATGTCACGGACGAAGCCGTGGCCATCGGCCGCGACGGCGACAGGGTGACGTCGGTGACGCTGAAATCGGGCGCGGTCGTCAAAGCCGGCACGGTCGTCAACGCCTCCGGTCCGCGCGCGGCGCTCACCGCGCGCATGGCCGGCCTCGATATTCCGGTCGAGCCACGCAAGCGTACCCTGTTCGTGTTCGATTGCGCCCGCACGCCCGAGGGAACCGCAAACGTCAATCAGGGACGCCTTCCGCTGATGATCGATCCGTCCGGCGTGTTCTGCCGGCCCGAAGGCCGCTTCTTCCTGGCGGGTTGCCCGCCGGTGGAGGATCCGGCCACCGATTGGGATGATTTCGAGCCGCGCTATGAGGAATTCGAGGAGATCATCTGGCCGGCTCTGGCCGAACGCTCGCCGGCTTTCGAGGCGATCAAGGTCGTGAACCAGTGGGCGGGCCACTACGATTTCAACACGCTGGACCATAATCTGGTCGTCGGCCGCCATCCCACGGTGCGCAATTTCGTCTTCGCAAACGGGTTTTCCGGCCATGGCCTGCAACAGGGGCCTGCGACGGGGCGGGGTGTGTCCGAATTGATCGCCTATGGCGAATATCGCACATTGGACCTGACGGAAGTCGGCTATGAGCGGATCGTGGAGAACCGACCCTTCCTCGAAAAGGCTGTGATATAACGGCCGCCGGCTCTTAATCGCGGGTGGGGCCGGTCGTCATCTGAAATCGCCTGCCGGAGAGCGCCTTGGCTGGACAACATACGCGGCTTCCCCCTCTCAACGCATTGCGCGCCTTCTGGGCGGTCATGCGGCAGGGGACGTTTCGCAGCGCGGCGGACGAGCTTCTCGTCACCCCGCAGGCCATCAGCCAGCAAATCAAGTTGCTGGAGGATACCTTGCATGTCTCCCTGTTCGAACGGAAGGCGCGGGTCATCGAGCCGACGGAACATGCGATCATCCTCTCGCATTTTGTCCAGGCGGGATTCGATGAATTTACGGAAGGTATCCGCCGCGTCACCAATTCGGCCTACCGCAACCGCATCAACATCAATGTCAGCCCATATTTCGCCACGCGCTACCTGATGGAACGGCTTGAGCGTTTTCGCCAGCGCATGCCCGGCGCCGATATCCGGATGACGACGATGGTCAACGTCCGGGACTTTGCGGCCGATGAGGTGGATGTTTCCATCCAGTGGGGTTTCGGCAACTGGAAGGAATATGACGTCAAGCTGCTGATGCATGACCCGAAAATCATCTGCTGCTCGCCGGAACTGGCCAGACAGATCCATTCGCCCGCCGACCTCGGCCGCATGACCCTCCTGCATCCCGTCATGGCGCGGGACCTCTGGCGCAAGGTGCTGGCGCATCTCGGCCTGCCATCGATGGAAATGGCGGGCGAGATCGAGTTCCAGGATGCGGCGACGATGCGCCGGGGCAGCATTTCCGGCATCGGCGTCGGGCTCGTCTCGAAGCTCGATGCGCTGGGCGATATCGAGGCGGGCACGCTCGTCGCGCCGCTCGGCATCGATATACTCGATACAATGGACAAGAAGGACATACCCGGTTTCTACCTTGTCGTTCCGAAAGCCCATAAACGGGTAAAGATCATCTCTGCCTTTTGCGACTGGATTTCGACCGAGGAGTGGTCGAATACGGGTGCGCTGGGTTAGTGGATCGCAGCGCAATCGCGTCAAAGACCTACGGCGCGCGAAATTGCACCCCCGGCGCATACGGCAAGCGTGCCAAGCCGCGACGCAAGACGCGTCATTAAAAAGACCCGCTATCCGAATGAGATAGCGGGCCTGAAAAAGTCAGGAAAGGAATTGCGGGGACTATCAGCGGCTGAGGACCACGATCCCGGCGTCACCGGCGTCGTTCATCTGCACCGTGGCATGGGAGCCGGCGCCGAGGTTTGCCGGAATGGCGACGTCGGAGGCGATGGCGACGGTCTTGCCGCTTGCGAACGTGATGACGCGGGCCGCGGGATCATAGGACTGGACCGCGCCGCTGACGGGCATGGCTGCGAAAGCGGAACCGGCGATCAGGGCGAAAGCGGCGGCGGAGAGAGCGATTTTTTTCATTTCAGTCACCTTGTTTGTTTGTTTGTCGCTCGAAGCGGTCTGTCCGTTTCGATGAGGAATAGATAGCCGCGCAGGATCGTTCAGAGAAGACATCGAATACCAACCATACCGTTCACTAAAAATGAACGATATGGTGTTATCCCGTCAGTGTGCGGTGAGGAGGAATGATGCCACATGTCATACTGAAGATGGTCGAAGGCCGATCTGAAAGCCAGAAGCAAGCGCTGGCCGAGGCCTTGACCAAAGCTGTGACGGCTTCGCTAGGCTGCGGCGAAGATCTGGTCTCCGTCGCCATCGAGGACGTTGCGGACGCCGACTGGATGGCCCGGGTCTACGAGCCGGACATCCATCAGCGCCGGGACACCATCTATCGGATGCCAGGATACGGTCCGAAAGACTGAAATCGCATGGGTGTCGATGGCAACGGTCCGTTCCTCCGCACGTATTGACGACGCGAAGGGTGACGAAAGGAACCGGCCAGCCGATCCATGAGGTTATGTCCGGTGCTCTTCGCTGCATTCATGCGAGATCGGCTCGCCTGGCAGCTTATTTGCCTTTCCAGACAGGAGCACGCTTTTCCACGAAGGCGCGGGGGCCTTCGATAAAGTCTTCCGAATGCGACATGCGCTCGTACATCTCAAGGCCGCTCCTGCCTGGCTTTGTCAACGCCATGGCGTCGGCGGTGGAAAGCGTCTCAATATGCGTTAAAACCTCTTTCATCGCCTGAAGCGCCAAAGGAGCCCCCTTGGCGATGCTCGTGGCTAGATCGAGCGCGGCCTGGCGGAGTTCGCCGCTTTCGTGAACGGAGGCTACCAAGCCCCATTCCTGCGCTTCCCGGGCAGGCATCCGCCGGCCTGTCAGTAGCATTTCTTTCGCAACGTTGTAGGGGATGCGTTTCGGAAGCCGCTGGATCGCCCCGCTATCCGCAAGGAACCCCCGCTGCATCTCCGGCAGTTCGAAGTAAGCATGTTCAGCAGCGATGATCACATCGCACGCGAGAGCCATTTCGAAACCGCCGCCCACGGCGACACCGTTGATCGCCGCGACCACGGGTTTCAGCAAACCGTGATACTCGGTAATGCCTGCAAACCCGCCGGCCCCGTGGCCCGTTTCGTTGTCTGCGTCAGACGTGGGGTCAAAACCAGCCGCCGCGACATCCTTGAGATCCCAACCTGCCGAGAAGATCCGCTCGCCCGATCCGATGATGACGCCGACACTGAGTTCGGGGTCTTCTTGAAGCGACCTGAGAGCCGCATGGATCGCCCTGCTCATCTCGCGGTTGATGGCGTTGACGGGTGGTCTGTTGAGAACAATCTCAAGAACGTTCCCGATCCGACTGGTTTTGATGATTGGCTCTGACATGAAAACTTCCTTGATTGAACGGTCTGACGGCCGGGCCGCGCTACTTCAAAGAGCGTGAAATCAGCGCATCTACGGCTACGACACCCTCTGGTGTCGCGATGATCGGATTGATGTCGATCGCGGCAATGGTCTGGGGATACTCGCCGATAAGCCGCGACAAGCTCGCAATCGCTTTGGCGATCGCCTGTCTGTTTATCCCCGGTTTGCCCCTGTATGGATCAAGGGTGGGACTTATTTGCAGCGATCGAAGCATATCGGCCGCTTCTTCCTCGCTGACTGGAGCCAGAGCGAACTGCCGGTCAGCCAGAATCTCTGCTTTGACGCCGCCCGCGGCGACCATCACCATGGGGCCTGCTATGGGATCGATGACTGCACCAAGAGCCAGTTCGACGCCGCCTTTCAGCATCGAGGCAATCAGGATTCTCGGCCCGATACGGCTCTCCAGGTCGCGGTATGCAGCTTCCAGCTTGGCGTCGTCCGTAATATCCAGGACTACGCCCGCGACCTCGGTCTTGTGAGCGACGGCTTCTGCGGTCTTCATGACAACGGGATAGCCTATCGCATGTGCGGCGTGTAAGGCAGCCTCCAGACTCTGGACTGTCTTGCGGGCGACCGTGGGTATCCCCGCCGCCTCGATGACATCCAGTGTACTGGTCTCATCGTTCTCCGACATCTTCTCAAGCGCGGCTTCGATGCTGGGCTTCAAGGTATCTTCAAGTCGAGCCGCAGCGGGGTAGTCCTGCCCGGAGCCGTACTGATGAAGCTGCGCAAGAGCCGTAAATGAGGTCTCAAGCCCATCAAGGACAGGAACGCCTGCGCGCTCCAGGGTCATGATGCGGTCCGAAACGAAATGGCGGGTCGAAAAACCGATTGCGAAAACCGGCTTTGAACCATTGGACAGCCTGGCGACACCCTCCGCAATCCTTGTAGAGAAGGTGTCGGCGGCCGGCACTCCGAATTCGGTAACGAACGCTCCGATCGTCACGTCGTCATCGGCCATCGCAGTCGAAAGGCAGTTTGCGACATGAGCCGAAACATCGTTCTCGCCGGCCCAGATGTCGATGGGATTGGATGTCGACAACTCGGGCGCCAGAATGTTCCGCAACGCATCTTCAGTTTCTTTCGAGAACCTCGCAAGCGGCAGCCTGGACCGGCTGGCCGCGTCCAGCGCCATGGCCCGCTGCGCCCCTGAATCGGTGATGACCGCGACGCCGCCACGATCGAACTTTATTCCGGTGGACAGTACATGAAGCGTGCACCAAAACTGATCGAGCGTAATGCACTCGATCAATCGGTAGCGACGGACGATGGCTTCCAGCGGCGCTTTGCCGCCCGCCATTCGACCTGCATGCGTCGCAATCGCTTCTGCGGCTTCAGCTGTCCTTCCCGGAGCGAGTACGACAACCGGGACGCCTTGAGACGCCGCCGCAGCGAGCGCCTCCCCAAGAAGCCGGCTGTCGCCTATGCTTTCGAGATAAACGCCTATCACACGCGTTTGCGCATCCGAGAGCGCACGGTAAATCATGTCGACCAGGTTCACGTCCAGTTCCCGGCCGAGATGAACGGTCATGCTGAACGTAAGACGCGGATCGATGGCGTTAGCGTAAGAAAATAGCGCGCCCGATTGCAGTATGAGTGCGATATTTCCTGCCGCGCGGTGATCTTCCGGGGGCATTGCCCAGGTTGAAGCGATGCCGCCCGTAAAGTCGACGTAACCGATGGAGTTCGGACCAAGCAGGACCGCGCCGGCATCCTTTGCGATTGCCGCAAGGCGCGTACTGTCTTCCTGTGCGAGATCACCGACGACATGAAGTGCGCGAGCGCCGGCGGAAATCGCGCTTCGGGCGTCATCGATGACCCGGGCGGCGCCGCTTGCGATAACCCCAAGGTCGATTTTTTCGGGAATGTCGTTGATGCTGGCGTAGCATTTGATCCCGTCAATGTCCTGGTAGACGGGCGTCACCGGATACAGACGCGGCCCCTTCGGAAAAGACTGCAACGCCTTGACGATTTCGTAGCCAGGGCGGCCTTCCCGGCCACTCGCCCCGAAAATTGCGACGGCAGACGGAGAAAATAGAGGCGTCAAATCGCGATTCATCAGTCAATTTCCTGCATGACGTTAGAAAGACGGCTCAGGTGCCAGTCACTGTCTCCGTAATCGAGGTCAATCGCGGTCAACCGCTGAAGATACCGGCCGAGCGGGTATTCCTCCGTCATCCCGATGGCGCCATGCATCTGGAGTGCCTCCTGGCCCACGAAACGCCCCATCCGGCCAATATAAGCTTTGGCCCGAGACACGGCGCACGCCCGAGACTTTGGCGGAACGTCCCTGGCGAGACTGGAGGCCGCCTCATGGGCCAGCGACCATGCGCATTCTGTCGATGCATACATCTCGACAAGCCGATGTTGTAGAACTTGCATTTTCGACAGGGCCGTACCGAATTGCTCGCGAGTTTTCAGGTAGTCGACCGTCATTTCGAGCGACCCGTCCATCAGGCCGACAGCTTCGGCGAGCGATAGCGCTGAACCGGCATCCAGGGCATATTCGATAACCTGCCGGGCGTTTCCGTCATCCATCCGGCTGTTGTTCGGAAGCTGGACATTGTGGAAGACGATGTCGCTCATCACCCGTCCGTCGCCTGACGGATAGCTTTTTATCTCCACGCCCTCCAAATCGGCAGCTACCAGAAATAGAGCTGGCTCATCATCGACTTTTGAAGTCACAATGAAAGCGGCGGCCTGATCTCCCCAGCGCACGAGGCTCTTTCTGCCTTCGAGACGCCAGGCGTCCGCCTCCCGCCTGGCGGTCGTCGATTTGGGGATTCTATTCCAGCCCCGCCCCGCCTCGACCCAGGCCATGACCGCGCCGGGGCCGGCATTTGCCGCTGATTCAAGATGTTTGCGTAGGTCTTCGTGTCCCGGATAAAACTCCGCCACGGCGGCTGGCACGCAGATCTTTTCAACGTAAGGGGTGACAAGGGCTTTGCGACCAAGCGGCTCAAGAACCAGCATCGCCGTGCCGAGGCCTTCACCCATCCCGCCCAGATTTTCGGATAGAGGCGCTGCCAGGACCCCCAGCTTGGCGAGCGAGGACAAGGCGCCGTGTCCCTGCGCCCGTGCGGTGCCTCCGGCACCCGCGATATCCGATACGCAGTCGGTAACGGAATCGCGTACCAAGCGCTCGGTTTCATTCAATCCCAAAGACTTGATCATAGACCCAAGGCCCCCTTGGCAAGAATGTTACGCTGCACTTCACTCGAGCCGCCGTAGATCATCGTTTTCCGATAGTTCATATGAGCCTTCAACGCGTGGCTCGCACTGGTGTATTCAGCCGATGCGCCCGGATGGTCCTCATCCAGCAGGAGCGATGCCGATGGCCCCCGAAGGTCGGTGGCAGCCGCGAGGATCGCGTTCTGCACCTCCGTTCCTCGCAGCTTGAGCAGCGCCGCCTCTGCCCCGAGTTCGTCGCCGGCATGAAAAAGGAACCGAAGCTCGGTCTGTTCAACGGCCTGAAGTGAAATTTCGAGTTCGACAAGACGTCTGGCGATGATCGGGTCTTGAATCAGCGGCCTTCCGTCAAGGCTGGTCGCGCGGCAGTAATCCTTCAAGCGCTCCAGCGATGCGATGGATCGCGAGACTTCGGCGTTGCCAAATCTTTCGGCGGTAAGCACCGACTTGGCGATATCCCATCCCGCGCCTTCATCGCCGATGCGCTGATCGACAGGAACCCTTACGTTGTCAAAGAATACCTGGTTGATTTCGATCCCGGTGCCGTCGAAGGTCTGGATGGGCTGAACGCTGACACCAGGGCTGCGCATATCGAGAAGCAGGAAGGTGATGCCCTGTTGCTTCCTTCCGGACGAATCCGTGCGGAAAATCCCGAACATCCAATCGGCGATGTGTCCCTCGCTGGTCCACATCTTGTGACCGTTTATGACATATTCGTCACCCTCACGCCGAACGGCGCACTTCAGACTGGCAAGGTCCGAGCCGGCGTTGGTTTCGGAGAAGCCCTGGCACCAGAAGGTGTCCCCTTCCAGAATACCTGGAAGGAATCGCTGCTGCTGCTCCGGCGTTCCATGGGCGATGAGGGCCGGGCCCAGCATCGTCACCCCGTAGATCATCGGACGGGGCGCGCCTCCGAGCGCAAACTCCCGCTCCAGTATGTAGAGTTCGTGATCTGCAAGCCCGGGACCGCCGTATTCGACGGGCCATGACGGGCAGGCCAGCCCGTGCGCTCGCAGTATTTTATGCCAGGTTCTCTGATCTTCCTTGGAAAGATCCATTTTTTCCTGCTCGACCTGGATCCGGATGTGTTTCGGCAAATGGTCGACGAGAAGCCGTTTCACGCGATCGCGAAACGCAATGGCGTCATGTGAGTTCAAGATGCTGTCAAGCCGTTCCATTTTCCGCCCTCCGCTACACCTAAAGCTAGAGTGCAGCACATCAATCGTCACTTTATTATTGCCGGAGAACATGTGAATAGGATCGACATGTTTTCCGGTATGACTAAGGTCTGTCGTGTAAATCAGCATCGCCTTGCGATCTGCGGCGGTGCGACCTCGCGACAAATTTCCAGGCTCCTGCGGCCTCGGAAGCATTAGCGAGACGCCGTCGGATCAGTTGATGATCGTCGCCTCGGTGGCGCGGCGGATTTCGCCGTCGGTGACGCCTTCGGCAAGCTCGACCAGCCTCAGTCCGCCATCGACGACGTCCAGCACACCAAGATTGGTGATGATCCGATCGACAACGCTCTTTCCTGTGAGCGGCAGGGTGCAGGCTCTCAGGACCTTGGATTCTCCCGCCTTGTTGGTGTGGTCCATCACGACCACCACTCGCTTGACGCCTGCCACGAGGTCCATCGCGCCGCCCATGCCCTTGACAAGCTTTCCGGGGATCATCCAGTTGGCGAGATCGCCATTCTCGGCCACCTCCATGGCGCCGAGGATCGCCATGGCGATCTTGCCGCCGCGGATCATTGCGAAGCTCTGGGCGGAATCAAAGAAGGCCGAATGCGGGAGCGCCGTCACCGTCTGCTTGCCGGCATTGATGAGATCGGCGTCGATCTGATCTTCGGTCGGGAAGGGACCGATGCCGAGGAGGCCGTTCTCCGATTGCAGCGTCACGTGAACGCCTTCCGGAATATAGTTGGCGACGAGCGTCGGAATGCCGATGCCGAGATTGACGTAGGTGCCGTCCTCGAGTTCGCGCGCCGCACGGGCCGCCATCTGGTTTCTGTCCCAGGCCATGTCTCCTGTCCCCCTGCCTTTCAAGCTGCCGCGCGCGTTGTGCGCTGTTCGATCCGTTTCTCATGTCGCCCCTGGATCAGACGATGCACGTAGATCCCCGGCACGTGGATATGATCGGGATCCAGGCTGCCGACGGGCACGATCTCTTCGACCTCGGCGATGCAGATCTTGCCGCAGGTCGCAGCCGGCGGATTGAAGTTGCGGGCCGTCTTGCGGAAGACGAGGTTGCCGGAGGTGTCGGCCTTCCACGCCTTGACGATCGACAAGTCGGCGACGATGCCTGTCTCGAGAACGAAGGTCTCGCCGTTGAAGACCTTCGTTTCCTTGCCCTCGGCCACGACCGTGCCAACCCCGGTCTTCGTATAAAAGCCGGCGATGCCGGCGCCACCCGCTCGCATGCGCTCCGCCAGCGTTCCCTGAGGGTTGAACTCCAGTTCCAGTTCTCCACTGAGATATTGCCGCATGAACTCGGCGTTCTCGCCGACATAGGAGGAGATCATCTTCCTGATCTGTTTCGTCTTCAGCAGCACGCCGAGCCCGAAATCGTCGGCGCCGCAATTGTTCGAAGCAATCGTCAGGTCCTTTGTGCCGGCTGCTTGAATGGCGTCGATCATGAGCTCCGGAATGCCGCAAAGACCAAACCCGCCCGCAGCAATAAACATGCCGTCGAACAAGAGCCCCTGTAGCGCTTCCTCGGGCCGTTCAAATACCTTGTTCACTGAAGCGATCCCCTTTTACGTGCGAATTGATGCAGGCCGTTGATTGGCCCGATGCTAACGAGGCTGCCGGTTACGAAATGGTGGCGTTTCGGTTGCGGCATGTGAATTTCAGACACATGTCATCCTGGATTTTGCCGGGATGCGACACCTGGCAGCCAAAAGGCGCGCGGAGAGAGGCGCGCCTTTCAAATGGCAATTGCCGATTATACGTGATGTGCCTGCACGGTTCCCGGATGAGATAAGCGTCTTCCGACCATCCTCGTCACGAGATCTATAAGCTGCACGATGACAACGTAGATCAGGCCGACCACAAGGAGCGGCGTCAACGGATCGAGATAAACCTTACCAAGAACAGTCGGTCCGCCCATGAGGTCGCGGACCGTAATGACGCTCGTGATCGCCGACGCCTTTACAACAGCAATGGTTTCGCTGCCGAGGTTCCCCAGGATCGAGCGAAGCGCCAGCGGGGCGTGGACCCTGAAGAATATGCGTGTTTTCGTCATTCCTACAGCGGCTGCGGCTTCGAGCAAACCGGCAGGAACCATCCTCAAGCCGCCACGGATCATTTCGCCGAGATAGGCCGCGTTATTGATCGTAAGAACGAATACGGCCGTTCGGAACGGGGACGTAAGGATCAGGTCCCAAAAATAGCTTCCTCGCAGCCAGGTCACCCGCGGAAGCCCGTAGTAGAATAGGTACAGGAGGATCAGAAGTGGCACGCCGCGGAAAACGAAGATGTAGATCTTCGCACCCATTCTGACCCCGGGCCCGCCATAAAAATTCATGGACGCGAGGATGCCGCCGGTGATGAAGCCAAAGATCATGCTCAGCACTGTGAGTGCCGCGGTCACTCCCAATCCGTTCAAGACCGCCCACCAGAAAGCGCTTGTTTCAAGGATCGCGAAATTGAGCATCAGATCGACCTTTCCATCGCGACTTCAAACCGGTGTTGAACGAAACCGGAAACCGCCGAGATGACGAGGTACATTCCTGCGGCGATCAAATAACATACGAGCGGCTCGCGCGTGGAGCCTGCGATGATGCTGGTTGTACGGCTGAGTTCCTCGACCCCTATCAACGATGCGAGCGCGGAAATCTTCAGCATGACGAGAAAGAGGTTGCCGAGCGCAGGTGTGGCCGACCTGAGCAGGAGCGGCACGACAATACGTCGGCGGATTTGCAGGCGCGTCATCCCGATCGCAAGACCGGCTTCGGTGTAGCCTCTGGGAAACACACCCATCCAGTCTTTAAAGATTACGGCTGCATAAGAACCAAACTGGATCGATAACGCGATCAACGCGGCGATAGCCGGATTCGTCCCGCCGATTTGAATGCCAAACGGCTGGGCCAGCATCGTGAGGACGATGTTGGAGCCGTAGAATATCAGGAAAATCACAATGATTTCCGGCAGGCCGCGAAACAGATTGATATACATGGCTGCCGCAAGAGCAGCCGGACGAGACGGGGAGACCGCTGCAAAAGCAACGATCAACCCGAGAAAGGCGCTAATGGGAAAGGACGCCGCAGACAGCCCGAGCGTGAGAGCCGCGCCCTTCAACCAGAAGCTAAAGTAGGGCGCGACGACTTCCATCACGGTATCTTCCCTTCCCTCGGTTCAAATTGGGCCGCATTACTTCGTGACGAGCTTCGTCTTGAAATACTTCATCCCAAGTTCGTCGACCTTTCCTGCGGCAATGACAGCATCCAGGCCCTTGTTGATCTTGCCGACAAGCTCCGGCGAACCTTTCTTGAAGAACCAGGCGCGTCCGTCGCCGACATATTTGGGGTCAAATGTCGGCTGCCCTACCAGCTTGTAGTTTCCGGTGCTCACATAGGATTGCTCAAGCTGAAGATTGTCGCTCTGGAACGCGGCGATACGTCCCGCGTCCAGATCGAGCACCGCAGCGTCTGCCGTGTCGTAGCCGCGTATATCGGTATCGGCGCCCAGTACGCTCTTGATGTAGTCGTAATAGGACTGTGTGCCTACGATCGTTCCGATAGCCTGTCCCTTGAGCCCTTCGATCCCCTTCGACGTGTCGGCGTCCTCGAGAACCATGAATGCGAAACCGACCCTGTAGATCATGCGGGACGCATCGTTTTTCTCCAGCCGCACCTTCGACATCGTGACGGTCGTGCCGATCATGTCGATCGTCCCTGTCTCCAGGGCTGTGAAAATCCCGTCCCATGGAACGTTCGACAGCTCGCAATTCGCTTTGATTTCGGAGCACACCGCCTCGATCAGCTCGATCTCGAAGCCCGCAAGCTGGCCATCCGGATCGACGTAGGCATAGGGCTTGTAGGATGCGTCGATCCCGATCTTGATCGTGTCCTCCGCCTGCGCGCAGGTGACCGAAACAAAAGATACCGCGGCTGCGAATACCGTAGCCGTGAGATTCTTGATCATTTTCATCGAAGTTCCCCTTTTTGGTTGGCGATGACGAGAGTATTTCCAGCCGGAGCGAGATCGTTTCGGCGTCGGATAACGCGGTAAAAGCACTATATGAGAGCGACCCCGGTGAGCCTGATTTCACCGGAATTGCGCTAGGACCTGTATCTCTGAAGGAATGAGGCCAGGGCCTCCGACTTCGGCGATCTAAGAATATCCGAGGGAGCGCCTCTCTCTTCGATATTACCCTTCGAGAGGAAGACGACCTCGGACGAGACCTCGAGCGCAAACTGCATCTCGTGGGTCACGATGATCATCGTTCTTCCCTCGGAGGCTAACCCCTGCATGACGCGAAGGACTTCGCCGACCAGTTCCGGATCCAGCGCCGATGTCGGCTCGTCGAAAAGCAGGATTTCAGGCTCCATCGCAAGAGCCCGAGCGATGGCTACGCGCTGCTGCTGCCCGCCCGAGAGTTGTGATGGATAGTGATCGGTTCGATCGCCGAGGCCCACCTTCTCAAGATAGCTATGAGCGCGTTCGCGAGCGTCCTTCCTGGGAACTCCGAGGGCCTGAACCGGACCCTCCATCACATTTTCAAGAGCGTTGCGATGCGGCCACAGATTGAAGGATTGAAACACCATCCCGACCTTGCGGCGCAGAGCAATCAGGTCAGCGTTATGCTTGCGCGTGCGGCGATGCTCCCCCAACGCGGGGAAAACCTGCCCGTCGAGCACGATTTCGCCAGCCGATGGCTCTTCCAGAAAATTGATGCACCGGATGAGCGTGCTTTTGCCCGAACCTGAGCTTCCGATCAGCGTGACGATGTCACCCTTGGCTGCCTTGACGTTCACGCCCTTCAATACTTCGAGCGATCCAAACGACTTGCGAAGGTTTCGGACTTCCAGCAGCGTCTTAGGAGAAGGCGATAAACTCGGGCCCACGGAGGTTTCCCTTTCAGCCATCGGGACTGTTCTCGTCCTGATGTTTTTATAATTCCACTCATAGTAAGTTCGCGGACAGCTCGGCGTCTATCAATTGATCTTTCACGCCAAACATGTGAATCGGATTCACACTGTAGGCATTGCGGCCCGCCCGTCTCGGCCCGCGTGCGAACGACGCGGATCGCGAACGCGCGAGGGCCACGCAATGATTGCGCTTCGTTAGGTGAATTGTAGTCACGGTCGGCTGCGTAGATTCACTTGTACCCGGCATATCGGCCGGTGTGTATCGGATGAAATCTGACGCTATTACCGGAAAGGTCGAAAGATGGACATCTCTGTGCCTCTGAAAGACAAAGTCGCTCTTGTAACGGGATCGACAAGCGGAATTGGTCTGGCAATTGCAAGAGCGCTCGTCGCGAATGGCGCTGACGTGGCGATAAACGGATTTGGTTCGGCTGAGGAAATCGATGAAGTAACAAAAGCCCTGGCTGCCGACTCCGGGCGCCGGGTGGCCCACTTCGGCCACGACCTTGCCGCTATCGACGAGGCGGGCCGCCTTGTAGAAGCGGTAACGGCTCAATTCGGCCGGGTCGACATCCTGGTCAACAACGCCGGCGCTCAACATATGGCTTCGGTGGATGAATTTCCCGATGAGCAGTGGAACCGGTTGATTGCCGTAAATCTTACGGCGGCCTTTGCTACGATAAGAGCAGTTTGGCCGCAGATGAGAGATCGCGGCTGGGGGCGCATCATCAACACGGCGTCCACCTTGGCCTTCACCGCCGAAACGCGAAAGTCAGCTTATGTCGCTACGAAACACGGAATTTTGGGATTGACCCGCGAGGTGGCGCTTGAAGGGGCGCAGCTCGGCATTACGTGCAACGCCGTTTGCCCGGCCTGGGTGCTGACCCCATTGGTCGCAAAGCAGGTGGAAGAAAAAGCCGCGGAACTCCAATACTCGTTCGAAGAAGCGGCAAGAAACTATTTCGTCACCGACATGCCGACCCGCCGCTTCGTTGAGACGCATGAGGTCGCCGCTGCCGTCCTGTTCCTGTGCAGCGAAGCTGCACGGTCCATTACCGGTATTGCCCTTCCTGTCGATGGCGGAAGCCTTATCGCCTGAACCCGGCACGACATGATCGATCAGTGCCGCCGATCCTGTAAGAGCCTGAGGGCGCATCATGGGAAGAAGGCGCTCCCGCGTCATGAGAGCGCCCTTGGGGACAATCATCCCCTCGGCTGAAGGCCGAGTAGCGTGCGGGTCTCGGCGGCGGTGCGAATTGTCGCGCCCATAGCCTCGACAACCTGTCGCGCCTTGGCAACGAGCTGCGCATTCGTGGCGAGAACGCCGCGTTCGAGATACAGATTATCTTCCAGCCCTACTCTGATGTTTCCGCCCAGCAGCACGGCTTGGGCGGCCATCGGAAGTTGCATGGCGCCGAGACCGAATGCGGCCCAGTTGGAGTTGGCGGGAAGAGCATTTCGCATGGCGATCATTGCATCCGGCGTTGCGGGCGCGCCATATTTGATGCCGAGGCACAATTGAAAAAGTGCCGGCTGAGGGATGTGGCCTTCCTTGATCAGCTGCTTTGCCAGTTCGATATGGCCAAGTTCAAAAACTTCGATTTCGGGAAGAACCTTTGCGCCCTTGTACGCTGATGCCATTTCCCGCAACCATGTTGGGGTCGTGGCATAAAGCGAATCGTCGAAATTCAGAGAGCCGGTGTCCAGGCTCGCCAGCTCGGGCTGAAGCTCCAGAATATGCTCCATTCGTTCGGCCGGACCAACGAAGTCGGTGCCCGGAGCGGGCGGCAACGGCGCCTGTGCGGAGCCAAAAAGTATTTCGCCGCCCATCCCGCCGGTCAGATTGATGATCACATCCGTGTTGCGTTCGCGAATGATGGTTACAAGCTCGCGGTAAAGCCCTGTATCCCTGCTCCCGATCCGGGTTTCGGGGTCGCGAACGTGTAGATGCACGATCGCCGCCCCCGCTTCATGCGCTTCGAGCGCGCTATCGGCTATTTCCAAAGGGGTGACGGGAACATGCGGGCTTTTGCCGGCGAAGTCGGCTCCGCCGGTCACGGCACATGTGATAAATGGTTCGCGGTTCATCATCGTCTCCAATCGTTGGCATGCGCTTTCCGCAGAAATTCCCCGGGAGTCCGGCGGAAGTAGCAGTCGACGCGATCCGGCCTGATTTGCCGATCCCGTTTCAAAGCGTATGCCAGCTAGCGGAGAAAAGGCGCGCCGCGACAAGTGAAAAGCGGCTGCGAGAGTTGACTCAGATAGACCGTTCGCGGAGGCGGGATCATTGGATCCCTTTTGGCACTCCGATTTTTATCGTTCCCGGAAGAGACTGCATCCAGTGCGCGAAGAGGAGGGCGCTTCTCGTAACCGGGCGGTTTTTGGGGGTCAGCAGGAGATATGATTTCTCTTCCTCTATCGCGACAGTGGACAGCGACACCAGGGTCTTTGCCCGCAACTGAGAGAGGACGACGCTTCGCGGTAGCAGGGCCACGCCCTCTCCGGCAAGACAGGCTGCCAACGTCAGATTGCCGTCGGGGAAGAGGAGGCCCGTCTCCGCCATGGCCAGATCCAGGTCGAAGTCGATGGACATCTTTTTCAGCCACAGATGCCAGAATTTACGTTCGGCGTCGTGAAGCAGAGACAAGCCTTTCAGGTCGGCTGGTGACTGATAATTGTTGCGCTGCAGGTAGTCTGGGGACGCGACGGGGACGGTCGTCCCGTCCAACAGCGGGATAGCTACGAAGTCAGGAAAATCACTTGGATTTCCGTGCTCGATCGCAACATCCACGGTATCGGGATCCAGGACTTTTGCCGCACGGGCGTATTGGATGGCGACCTGCACATCTGGAAACTTGCCCCAGAAATCGTGCATCTGCGGCATCAGCCAGGCGACTGCGAACATCGGAAGGCAAGACACCCGGACAAGGGGAGACGCGTTTCTTTTCCGAAGCAGCTCGGTCTCGGCGCTAATGCTTTCGAATGCTTCACAGACTTTGAACTTGTACCGCTCGCCAGCTTCCGTGAGGCGAATGCCTCGACCGTTGCGCTCGACCAGCTGGATCCCGATCCACTCCTCAAGCTTCCGGATTTGATGGCTAACGGCCGAGTGCGAAACGCATAGATCGTCCGCTGCGCGCGTGACGCTCAGAAGGCGCGCGACGGCTTCGAACGATCGAAGGGACTGCAAAGGGGGGAGCTTCATGGCGACTCGTCTATCATATTCACATATCGATGCGCAATACGAACGGATGATGACACAAATTCGGTTGTACCCATAGGTCGCAGAGGCGCCACCGGCCGGACCTCTGCCGACGATTGGCCACAGCAATAATTTTGGAGCCGCCCAATGAACCATCCGATTACGAGAGTTACCTGCGTGGGCGCCGGCCTTATCGGCTCCGGCTGGGCAGCGCATTTCATGCGCGCAGGCCTCGATGTGATCGTTCATGATCAGTCTGCCGATCGCGAAGGCTATCTCAGGGCCTCTTTGGAGCAAGCGATGCCTTCATTGGAGAAGCTTGGTCTTGCGGCCGGAGCGTCTCCGGATCGTGTCAGCTTCACGACCAATCTGGAAGAAGCGTTGGCGGCCTGCGATTTCGTGCAGGAAAGCGCCACGGAGAACGTCGACGCGAAAATTGGGCTTATCACCGAAATCGATCGTCTTGCCCCGCGCCACGCCGTCATTGCGTCGAGCTCATCAGGATTCCTGGCTGCGGACCTGCGCCGGAAAGCGCGTCATGGCGAGCGCATCATCATCGGCCATCCCTTCAACCCTCCATATCTGGTGCCGCTGGTCGAACTGGCGGGAGGAGATGTCGCCAGAGATGCCATTGCCATGGCGGCAGCGTTCTACACCAGCACAGGTTGCGAGGTTGTCGAGCTCAAGCGCGAGATTGACGGCTACATTGGCAACCGAATTCAATTCGCAGTTTTCCGTGAGATCCTGTATCTGCTGTCGCAGGGCGTGGCGGACCTCGAGGCAATCGACCGCGCTGTTGCCGCCGGACCGGCTATACGGTGGGCCGTGATGGGTCCGTCTTCCGTGTTCTACCTGGGCGCGCGCGATCCCTCCCTCTATCAGGAATTTGTGGATCTGCTCGTTCACGAGCTTGATAGCGGCTATACGGCTCCTGCCGATTTCGCGCCGGATAAGGCGCTGATGGCCGCCTATGCCGATGAGGTCACAAGGACCCTGGGATCTGAAGGTCAGGATCCGCTGATCGCACTTCGTAACGATGGTGTTGCCGAAATCAGGGTCCTTCTCGAAGCGCTGAGGCAGCGGAAGGGGCGTTCGTGATGGACGCCCTGGTGAGCTGGACGGGCCGGGTCGATCAAAGTTGGATCGATGAACTCGATCATGTGAATTTTCTTGAATATCAACGCGTGGCCGATCACGCCTCCCTCGCCATCTGGAAGCGGGTTAAAGGCGCTTCCGATAACAAGCTCGAGTTTGTGATGACGGAGACATATGTCCGTTATCTTCGGGAACTCAGGTTGGGGATGGCGGTGGAAGTCGAGACGCAGCTTGTCGCATATGACGACAAGCGTTTTCACCTGCTTCATAACATTAAAAGCGGGGCGGAACTCATGTGCACGGTGGAAACGCTTAATTTATGCTTTGATCCGGAGATCAGAAAGGTCGCGAAATTCTCGCCCGATATGATCGGGTGCCTTGCGTCGATCCCCGTATCGAAGTCCGGGTGCGAAACCAGGCTCGCGATTGCCCGCAAGCATATTTCCTAGGCGCCAGCGGGGCGGTTGATCGAGACACGCGTGGCCAGGCGGAAGAGCGATGGTCGGTATAGATCGAGGCCTTGAGCGGCCGCTTCCGGTCAGAATGTCCGAACGCGCACCGGTTGCGGTTACTTGCCGATCACGCCGAAAAATAGGGGGATTGGCGCAACGGTGCGATTGGCAACAAGACACCGATCTCACTGATGAATCCGGGAAGCGCCGCCAGCCCGCGTCCCTGAGATAGGCCGGAAAATTCTACCATCCGCCGGTCCAGAAACTTGGGGCGGTTCAAAGCCGACGAGGCTCTGATCGCCGCCGGATGAAAGCTCCGTGGCAGGCCACGGCTCTTGTTCCAGCCAAAAAAAATCGTGCTTGCACTCCGTTCGAAATTCTGTAAAACGATTTACGTAAATCGATTTTCTGAGGTTGTTCGACGGGAGTGGGCGGGCAATATGGTTGTAACCATCAAGGACGTGGCCAAGCTCGCCGGCGTTTCTCCCGGGACGGTTTCCAACGTTTTCAGCAGCAATCGCGCGGTCAAGGCGGAGCTTGTCGAGCGGGTTCGCAAGGCGGCGGCAGAGCTTGGATACGAGCCCGATCGTGCGGCCTCCCAGCTTCGGGCGGGGAAGGCGCGGGTTGTCGCTGTCCTGCTTCCCGATCTCGACAATCCTTTCTTCACCAGTCTTGTCGCGTCGATCGAAGCGAATGTGCGCGATGAGGGCTTCGACATCATCGTGGCGAGTTCGCATGGCGATGCCGTGGAGGAGGCCCGTCGCTTGTCGGCGCTTCTCGCATGGCGTCCTGCCGGTCTGGTGATCGTGCCCTGTAGCGACGCATTCGTCAGTCGCAAGCTTGTATCTGGCGGAGGCGTTCCGTTCGTCGTCGCGGACCGTGTTCCTTCGCATTTCGACGGGGAGGCCGTTACGGTCGACAACGTCGGCGCGGGCACACAGGCCGCCGAGCACCTCGTCCGCCTCGGTCATCGTCGGTTCGTTGTTGCCGCGTCCACGCTGAGGCTTCAGAACATTCGCGACCGCTGTGAGGGGATCGAGGCGGTTCTCGCGCGGGAAGGTCTGGCGTCGCCCACGCTGATAGAGGTGGGGCTCGATTTCGATACGGCATCCGAACGCCTCGGTGTCTTCATGGAGGGAGAGCAGCAGGCCACGGCGTTTATCGCGCTCACCAATTTCGCCACGCTTGGCATTCTCGCCTCCGCGAACCGTAGCGGGCTGTCGGTCCCCCGCGATCTCTCGGTCGTGGGTTTCGATGACTATTCCTGGATGCATGCCGTCTCGCCGCCGCTGACGGCCATTCGTCAGCCGGTGGATATGATGGGCCGCGTGATCTGGAGCCGCTTGCGGAGGCACATCGTCGGTCGGTCGGAGCCGGTGGCGGATGAAAGGCTTTCGTGTGATCTGGTCGTGAGGGCATCGACGGCGAGCCCTCCCTCGGTGGGAGATGCGCTGCGCATTGCGTGATGTAGGCTGCGGCTAGCGAGGAGTTCGATTTTTCAAGACCTGACGATGTGGTGGATGTCTTCACCGCACGGGAAGCCCTTTGTCGACGCGCGGGCGCCGTCGTCAGGGATTGTGATGGCGCGCCCGCAGGAGGAGCATGACATGAACAATGCACGATTGATCAGCTCGATTTCCATCGCGGCCCTGCTCGCGGCGTCGGCGGCGGCTGCACAGGAGACCGACTGGAAAAGCCAGCTCGGAGATCACGCGGACAAGACGCTGCGCGTCATGACCATCACGGATCCCTTCATCGACTCGATGAATGCGGTAAAGGACGGTTTCACGCAGGCCACCGGAGCCAAAGTCGAGATCGACGGCTATGGCTATGACGCCCTGCATGAAAAGCAGCTTCTTGCCTGCTCGCAAAACGACGGCGCCTATGACGTTCTGCTGATCGACGGCATCTGGATCGGTGAGTTTGCGGAAGCCGGCTGCCTTGACAGCGTCGAGGAAAAGCTCGCTGAGAACGCCGATGTTTTTGCCTGGGACGATTTCACTCCGGCGGGCGCGGGGCAGGCGAGCTGGGAAGGCCAGCGCATGTGCCTGCCGGTCGGCACGTACTATGAACTGATGTACTACCGCACGGATCTGTTCGAAAAGGCGGGCATCAAGGTGCCGGAAACCTTTGATGAACTGAAGGAAGCAGCGGCCACCTTCACCAACAATCCAGATTTCCCCGGCGTGTTCGGCTATGCCATGAACAACAAGCGCGGTGCTGCGGCTGGCCAGCAATGGTTCGAATGGATCTATAGCGCCGGCGGCAAGCCGTGGGTTTCCAACGAGGTCGGCTCGCAAGAGCCGTACAAGGATCAGACGCCGACACTGAACTCGCAGGAATCGATCGATCTCGTGCAGTTCTTCCGCGACATGGTTGCCTATGGACCGCCGGGCGTCGAAGCGTTCGCATGGGATGAGCGCGCCACGGCCTTTGCAGCCGGCAAGCTGGCTATGATCAACGACTGGTCGGTTCGCGCCCAGATCGCCAACGATCCGCAGCAGAGCCAGATCGCCGGAAAGTTCAAGGCAGCGCTGATGCCGCACAAGGCAGGCGGCAAGACCGTTTCGCCGGTCGGCGGCTGGATTGCTTGCGTCAACACGCATGGCGCCCAGAAGGATGCGGCATGGGACTACCTGAAGTGGTTCGCCAGCAAGGAAATCCATCGTGAATTCGTTCTTGAAGGCGGTCCGCCGAGCCGGCTCTCCGCCATGCAGGACAAGGACGTGCAGGCGAAGTATCCCTGGACCGAGGTCCTCTACGAGGCGCAGAAGGAATCCTGGTTCGAACTGCGTCCGCGTCATCCCCTTGCATTCCAGCTCATCGACACGGTCGGCGCGCAGGTCAACAAGGCGATCATCGGCGAGAAAAGCGCCAAGGAGGCGATGGACGGGGCACAGGACGACGTGACTAGGCTGCTGGAACAGAACGGCCTGCTCTAAACGCTCTCCGCCGGGGGAGGCACCCGTCTCCCCCGGCTCTTGCTTCACGGAGGATTTCCAGATGGCTCACGCCGTTTCAACGACGCGGGCGCCCCACGAGGCGAGCAGACGCTCCTTCCTTCAGGGCGATCGATTCCAGATGACGGCGTTCATCGCGCCGACCTGCATCTTCCTTGCGCTCCTGACCATCTGGCCGTTCGTCTACTCGGTCTATCTCAGCGTGCATTCGGTGAAGCTGACGGCGTTGCACCGCGCCGTCTTCGTGGGTTTCGACAATTACATCAATCTCCTGTCGGATTCGCTCTTCCTGCGCGCCATGCTGAACACCGGCTTGCTCGCGGTTACGTCGATCACCTTCGAGATCGTCATCGCCTTCGTGATCGCCAAGGCTTTTGTCAGCCTCAGCCATCTCAAATGGGTCAACGGCCTGCGTTCGCTGTTCATGATCCCGATGATGGCGACGCCGCTGATCGTCGGCATGGTCTTTTCCTATGTGTTCAACCCGGTTCTCGGCATTGCCAACTACCTCCTGAGCGGCATCGGCGCAGGCCCCGTCGCGTGGTTCGGGGATACCACCGCGGCGATGATTTCGATCCTGCTGATCAACATCTGGCAGTGGACGCCCTTCATGATGCTCCTGATCATGGCCGGCCTTCTGTCCATCCGTTCGGATCTCTACGAGGCAGCGCGCGTCGACGGAGCGAAGTGGCATCACGTGCTGCGCTTCCTTGAAATCCCTTCGATCAGGGGCATCGTGCTGCTGGGTATCATCCTGCGCATCATCGACACGCTGCGTTTCTTCGATGTTGTCTATGTGACCACCCGGGGAGGCCCCGGCGATTCCACCATGGTGCTGACGCTCTACGCTTACCAGCAGAACTTCCAGTTCTTCCAGGCGGGTGTCGGCTCGGCCGCCGCGGTGATCATCCTGGTCATCTCCATCGTCATCACCACCTTCGCCGTGAAGCTTCTCCGGAGGATCGAAGATGAATAATGCCTTCCGTCTTCGCGACGTCGTTCCGCTCGTCCTTGTCCTCGCCTTCGTCTTCATCTCGATCGCGCCGCTGCTCTGGCTGATGCTCGCCGCCTTCAAGCCGACGGCCGAGATCATCGCGGTCCCGCCGGTCTGGATCCCGGACTTCACCTATCTCCAGAATTTCCGGGATGTGCTGACACAGTTCTGGCCGTTCATCGTGAACTCGCTGGTCGCGACCCTCGGGGCGACGATCCTGGCGCTGATCCTGGCTGTCCCCACGGCCTTTGCGCTGGTTAATCACCGTTTCAGGGGAAGGGAGGCGCTCGCCGACTGGATCCTGTCCACCCGCATGATGCCGCCGATCGCCGCAGCCGTACCGCTTTTCGTGATCTTCCGTGGAGCCGGCCTGCTCGATTCCCTGTGGGGGCTCGTTATCGCCTATGCGGGCTTCAACCTGCCCTTCGCTGTCTGGATGACCATGTCGTTCATCCGTCGCGTGCCGAAGGAGCTTATCGAGGCCGCGCGGCTCGAAGGCTGCACCTGGTGGCAGGTGTTGAAGGATGTCGTCCTTCCGCTCAGCAAAAGCGGTCTGGCGGCGGTCGCGACCTTCGTCTTCATCTTCGCCTGGAATGAATTCATGCTCGCCCTGTTCCTGACGACACGCGAAGCCAAGACATTCCCGGTGGTGATCTCGTCTTTCGTCGGCACCGGACGGGTCTATTGGGAATACATCGCGGCGGCCTCCGTGATCCAATGCCTTCCTCCGGTGCTTTTCACCTTCTTCATGCAGAAACACATTGTCTCCGGCGTCACGATGGGCGCCGTAAAAGACTGATCAACGACACTTTCAAGGAAAACCGCAATGATTTACCGACGTGGAGAAAACAAGACGGCTCTGGTCACCGGCGCCTCGCGGGGCATCGGCCGGGCTATCGCCGAACGTCTGGCAGCCGAGGGCTACCGGGTGTTCGCCAATGATCTGAAAGCGCGCGAAGCCGAGCTTGACGATCTTGTCGCAACCGTACGCAAGGCCGGCGATCTCTGCGAGATCCTTTACTGCGACGTCAGCGACCCCGCCTCGGTAGAGACCATGGCGAAGGATCTTCTCGCCAAAAGCGGCGGTCTCGATCTGCTGGTCAACAATGCCGGCGTGCGTTCCGTCCATGAGGCGGGCGATATCGGGCCTGACGAATGGGATCGCATGTTCGCCGTCAACACCAAGGGCACGTTCCTTGTGACGAAGGCCTTCCTGCCCCACTTCCGGGCCAAGTCGGCCGGTCGCATCGTCAACATCGCCTCCATCGGCGGAAAGCGCGGCGGCCCGACCGAGACCCATTACTGCGCCTCCAAGGCCGCGGTGATCAATTTCACCCAAGGCCTGGCGGTCGAGGTTGCTAAGGAAGGCATCACCGTGAACGCCGTCTGCCCCGGCGTGATCGACACGGATATGGGCCGCACGCATCTGGAAGATGCCGAGACGCTCAGAAAGGTTCTCGAAAAGACGGCGATGGGTCGTGTGGGGAACCCGCAGGACGTGGTCGGCGCGGTTGCATTCTTCGCCTCCGACGACGCCGCCTTCATCACCGGCCAGTCGCTGAACGTCGACGGCGGAATTCTCTTCCACTGAGGCCGCGCCTGGACAAGGCGCGGCCGCCTGTCGCTGCGCGCAAGAGGAGATATTATCATGGGTGAAATAGCGCTCCAGAACATCGTCAAGCGCTTCGGCGACCACGATGTCATCCGGAATGTCAGCCTCACGGTGAAGGACGGCGAGTTCGTCGTGTTCGTCGGACCATCCGGTTGCGGCAAGTCTTCCCTGCTGCGGCTGATCACCGGCCTTGAGGATGTGACGGAGGGTCAGGTTCTCATTGACGGACGCAACGTGACGAGCCTTGCGCCCGCCGAGCGGCAACTCGCGATGGTCTTCCAGTCCTACGCATTGTTCCCGCACCTGACGGTCGCCGACAATATCGGCTTCGGCCTTCGCGTTTCGGGACGGCCGAAGGCGGAGATCCGCGAACGGGTTCTGACCGCCGCTCGCGCTTTGGAACTGGAGCCCTATCTCGACCGTTTTCCGCGCCAGCTCTCCGGCGGCCAGCGCCAGCGCGTCGCCATCGGCCGGGCGATCGTGCGCGCGCCCACCGCCTTCCTGTTCGACGAGCCTCTGTCGAACCTCGATGCCGCTCTGCGGGTTCAGATGCGGCTGGAGTTGATCCGTCTTCATGACGAACTGAAGACGACGATGATCTATGTAACGCATGATCAGGTGGAGGCCATGACCATGGCCGATCGGATCGTCGTTCTCAATGCAGGCCGGGTTGAGCAGTTCGACACGCCGATCGCCCTTTACGATGCGCCCGCAAACCGCTTCGTCGCAGGTTTTATCGGCTCGCCGAAAATGAACTTTATCGACGCGACGGCAGCCGGCCCCGCACGTATCGAGACGACCGCGGGCGGAGTGGATATTGCCAACCTCGAAGCGCCGCTTCCCGCCGGCAAGCTCACCTTCGGCATACGCCCCGAGCATCTGCACTATGACCGTCATATCGGTGTGTGGAGCGGCACGATCCTCGTGGAGGAGCAACTCGGGAGCGACGCCTATTTCACTGTCGACGTCAAGGCGCTCGGTATGCTGACCGTTCGTGCGGTCGGCGAACGGGGTTATCGTCGCGGCGACACCATCTTCCTGACGCCTGACCCGGACCGTTCTCACGTTTTCGATGAGGATGGCAACGCTCTCGCCCGGTCGAAAATCCCGGCTTCGGGAATGCGTGAACCGCAGGCGCAGGCAGACACCCCCTGACCGGCACCATACATCTCAAGGAAAATGACCATGTATATGGAAAAACTGAGGCTCGACGACAAACTCGCTGTCGTGACGGGCGGCAGCCGAGGCATCGGACTGGCCATTGCCGAGGCCCTCGGCGAGGCCGGCGCGCGTCTTGTCCTGCTCGACCGCGATGCGGCGTCGCTGGAAGAAGCGAAAAAGTCGTTGCAGGCCAAAGGCTTGAGCGCTGCGATCCATATCGTTGACGTGACCGTCTCTGCTGCCGTTCAGCAGGCGGCCGATGCGATTGCCGCCGAGCACGGCGCCGCCGACATCCTCGTTGCCAATGCCGGTATCGGGCGCCCGCCGGTTGCTGCCGAAGACATAGAGGACGCCGACTGGCTCGCCGTCAACGACGTCAACCTGAACGGGGTCTTCTGGTGCAACCGCGCCTTCGGGCGCCATATGCTGGCAAAGGGCGGCGGTGCGATCGTCAATATCGGCTCGATGTCCGGCCTCATCGTCAACCGCCCGCAGGGGCAGTCTCATTACAACGCCTCCAAGGCGGCCGTTCATCATCTGACCCACTCGCTGGCTGCCGAATGGGGCGCGCGCGGGGTACGCGTCAACGCCGTGGCGCCGACCTATATCGAAACCCCGCTCATCGCTCACGCGGAAGCCAGCGGCCTTGCCGCCGAATGGCGGCGGGACACCCCGATGGGCCGTTTCGGCCAGGCGCACGAAGTCGCCAGCGTTGTGCATTTCCTGGTCTCGGACGCCGCCAGTCTGATGACGGGAGCGGTCGTTCCGGTCGACGGCGGTTTCACCTGCTGGTGAGGGCGGCCGGCCCGACGCTCGAAGCAGTCAGCGCAATTTCCTTTTGTGGTCGTAACCGCCCGGGCGCCCGGCGCTGCGAGCACGCACAGCTGAAAACATGGAGAGGCTCCAATGAAGCATGGAATCTATTATTCGTATTGGGAACAGGAGTGGAGCGCCCCGTTCGCACCCTATATCGAGAAGATCGCCAGGCTTGGCTTCGATGTCGCCGAAGTCGCCGCGCATCATATCAACGAATACAGCGATGCGGATCTTGCCCTCATCAGGCAGGCCGCAAAGGATAATGGGATTATCCTGACGGCGGGAATCGGTCCTTCGAAGACGAAGAACCTGTCGTCGCCCGACAGCGCCGTCCGAAAGGCGGGCCGGATGTTCTTCGAACAGACACTGAGGAATGTCGCCAAGCTCGACATCCGGACGATCGGTGGCGCACTGCACTCCTACTGGCCGGTGGATTACTCCCAGCCGGTCGACAAGGAAGGCGACCGGGCGCGCGGGGTCGAAGGTATTCACGACATTGCGGACTTTGCCAACGATCTCGGTGTCGATCTCTGTATTGAAGTTCTCAATCGCTTCGAAAATCACGTCATCAATACGGCTGCCGAAGGCGTGGCCTTCGTGAAGGATGTCGGCAAGTCGAATGTCAAGGTGATGCTCGATACGTTCCATATGAACATCGAGGAAGACAGCTTCGGTGAGGCCATCCGCACCGCCGGGTCGTTGCTGGGTCACTTCCATACCGGCGAAAGCAATCGTCGTGTTCCGGGCAAGGGTAGAATTCCCTGGCACGAGATCGGTCTTGCCCTGCGCGAGATCGATTATACCGGCGCTGTCGTGATGGAGCCCTTCGTCAAGACCGGTGGAACGATCGGGTCGGATATCCGGGTCTGGCGCGATCTCAGCGATGGTGCGGACGAAGCGAAAATGGATGAGGATGCACGCGACGCGCTGGCATTTTCCCGCTTCGTGCTTGGGGGCTGATCGTCGCCGCGGCAATGCCGACGGAACGTGCGACTGCTCCGGCTGTCCTGCGCACTCGGCTGAATGGGAAGCGCCCGGTATGATGCCGGGCGCTTGTGATGAAGCATTCGTGAAACTCGGCCAGGGCCTCCGCGACGCGGAGCCCTGTCGATGACCTGAGGACGTTACCATGAGTAGCATGGAAGACAATGCACGCCGGATCGCCGAAGCGGCCCTGCAAAGGCTCGCCGAGGCCGGAAACCGTCGCGTTCTCATCGCCGTTGCCGGAGCGCCGGGGTCGGGAAAGTCGACGCTTGCGGAACGTGCCGTCGAAAGCCTCAACGCGCAGCATGGAGGGAGCGCGGCGCTCTTTCCCATGGATGGCTATCATTATGACGATATCGTGCTGGAGGCCTTGGGACGGCGCTCCTTCAAGGGGGCGATCGACACGTTCGATGCGCACGGCCTGAGGCATATGCTGCAACGCCTGAAAGCGAACACGGATGATGTTGTCGCTATTCCGCTCTTTGACCGTGCGATCGAGATCGCGCGCGCCGGCGGCAGGCTCATCCCGCAATCAACCAGCATCATCATCTGCGAGGGGAATTATCTTCTCGCAACACAATCGCCCTGGGATCGCCTCAAGCCGATCTTCGATTACACGATCTTCGTTGATGTCGGCGAAGATGAATTGCGTCGCCGCCTGCGGGAACGCTGGCGCGGTTTCGGCCTTGACGAGGCCGAGGTCACCCGGAAGGTCGAAGAAAACGACCTTCCGAACGGGCTGGCCATTATTTCCATGAGCGCCGAACCGGACCTGCGGCTGAAGAACTCTTGAGGGAGACGGTCGTTGTCGGATCCGGAGCCTGATGGTTCGATCTTTTCCTCCGTGTAGACGACGGGCCATGTAGATCGGGGCCCAAACAACCGGCAGGCTAACGCGCCACTGTTCTCCGGGGCGGTTATTCGTAGCGATCGTGGCGGCGCACCCAATCCATTCCCTCGGCCTCGTTGCGACCCTTCGGAGCCAGATCGAGCATGTCGTAGGCGCCCATCATCACCTCGACGCCGCGCCCGTAGGTGGAGTAGGTACGGAAGATCTCACCCGCGTCGTCCTTGTAGAAGGCGCTGACGCCGGGCCATTCCTCACCGGTTTCCCGCCATTCGCCAAAGTTGTAGTCGATACTTCCGGTGGCGACCTCTTCCGGGGTGAAGCTGACACGAAAATCGTAGTTGAAATCGTTGCCGAAGGACGACACCCATTTAAACTGCCAGCCCATGCGTTTGCGATAGCGCTCGATCTCGGCCAGCGGCGCGCGCGAGACAGCGATCATGGTGACGTCGTGATGCGCCAGATGCTTGTTCATGCCGTCGGTGTGATCGGCCATGTAGGAGCAGCTCGGGCAGCCTTCCTTCCATCCCGGCGCGAACATGAAATGCTGCACCAGAAGCTGTGACCGGCCGTCGAAGAGATCGGCCAGCTTGCGCGGCCCCTCCAGCGTGTCGAACACATATTCCTTGTCGATGCGCACCCAGGGCAGGGCGAGCCGCTCACGAGCGACTTCGTCGCGAAGACGCGTGAGTTCCTTCTCCGCTTTGAGAAGATCCCGGCGGGCGATCAGCCAGTCATGGTGTGAAACAACAGCGTGTTGCATTGTCAGTCTCCTTCGGTTTGGGTGACGGGGGTTTTGGAACGCTGCGCGTGGGCGGAAAGGAATTTCAGCCACGGCGACAGGTGAAAGAGGCTCATCAGTGCGTACATCAGGGCCATGTCGTTGATCGGCAGGAAAGCCGGGGCGGCGGAACACAGCGCCATGCCCGGCGAGCCGACGGCAGAAATCCAGGCCATCAGCGCGAGGGTCGGGGCGGCGGCGAGCCTTAACCGGCAAGCCGCATCGACCGGCGGCACGGGGGCGGCACGGGGGACGAAGCGACCTTTCCTGTTATTGTGCGCATTGTCATTTCCGCTCCTTTCACCGAATTTTCCGCTCCGGCGGTTGTGATACAAAGAGGCTAACGCGGGCAAAGGGCCGGATGAGAGTTACAAGTGTGACGGGATTTCTATGGATTCGCTGATCACGGCCGCCGCACGTGCGCTCTCGGCTGGCGATCCGCTAGCCGCGCTGAAGTGGATCGCCCTGCGCGACGACCCACCGGCGCTGGCGTTGCGCGGCATCGCGATGGCGCAACTCGGCGACCTTGCGCGCGCCCGGGAGCTTCTGCGAAATGCGGCACGTAGTTTCGGCCCGAATGAGCGCGTGGCCCGTGCGCGTTGTGCCGTTGCCGAAGCCGAAATCGCGCTTGTGTCGCGCGATCTGGGCCGATCCTTGCAAACGCTCAAGGCGGCGCGGGCGGTACTCGACGCGTCCGGCGACCGAAGGAACACCGCGCACGCCGGCTATCTCGAAGCCCGATATCTGCTCCTGATCGGCCGTCTCGATGAAGCCGAGGCGGTGCTCGATCGGTTCGATGCCGACACCCTGCCACCTGCTTCGCGGGTCGGACGCGAGTTGGTGGCAGCGGGCATAGCCATCCGTCGCATCAGGACGGAGCCGGCGGGACGCGCTCTGGAACGGGCAAGAGGGGCCGCGCAAGACGCGCGCATCCCGGCGCTTGCCGCCGAGGTCGACCGGGCCGCGCGGGCGTTCGCGGCGCCGGCGGCGCGTCTCGTCACCCGCGACGCCGAACGGCTGCTCCACCTGGAAGAAGTCGAAACGCTATTGGCTTCGGATACGCTGATTGTGGACGCCTGCCGCAACGTCGTGCGTGCGGGGAGGACGATCGTTCCGATCGCCACTCGTCCGGTGCTGCTCGCACTCATGCGTGCCCTTGCGGAAGCATGGCCGGAAGATGTGGCGCGTGAAACGCTTCTCCTGCGCGCTTTCCGGGCGCGGCAGGCCGACGAGTCCCACCGGGCGCGACTGCGTGTCGAAATCGCCCGGCTGCGCGAGGCGGTCAAACCGCTGGCGGCGCTGGGTGCGACCAAACATGGCTTTGTGCTGCGGCCTCGCACCACGGGCGACGTTGCGGTGCTGGCGCCGCCCGTCGAAGGAGACCATGCCGAAGTGCTCGCACTGCTCGGCGACGGCGAAGCCTGGTCGAGTTCCGCATTGGCGCTGGCATTGGGCGTGAGCCCGCGTACGGTGCAGCGGGCACTCGAAAATCTCGCCCGTGACAGCAAGGTCGAAGTCCTCGGGCGCGGGCGTGCCTGCCGCTGGGTCGCCCCGATCGTGCCCGGATTCCCGACAAGCTTGTTGCTCCCGGTCGAGCGCCTTTCCGGTTAAAGTCTTTCCAGCCGAAGCGAGATCGCTTCGGCATCGGATAATGCGGTGAGCCGGATTTCACCGGAATTTCTCCAGGGTGAGGACATGAAACATTCAGCCGCCGAAATCATCCGTGAGTATGGCCCCCTTGCCGATGTGGACGAGGTGGCCGGGGTCAGCTTCGACGGCGATCTGGTCTGGGTCGCAACCGGCGAAAGGCTGCATGCTCTCGATCCCGAAAGCGGAGAGATATCGAGATCGCTCGCCGTCGCCGCCCATGCGGGAACGGCATTCGACGGCAAGCACCTGTTCCAGATCGGGGATGCCGTGATCCGCAAGATCGATCCCCGGACCGGCGCGGTGGTCGCCACGATACCGGCACCCGGCGGCGGCGGCGACTCGGGGCTGGCCTGGGCGGAAGGTTCGCTCTGGGTCGGCCAGCATCGCGGCCGTAAGATCCATCAGGTGGATCCGGAGACCGGAGAAGTGCTGCGCACGGTAGAATCCGACCGGTTCGTCACCGGCGTCACCTGGGTTGACGGCGAGCTTTGGCACGGCACATGGGAAGACAGCGGGAGCGATCTCCGCCGCATCGACCCCGAGACGGGTGAAGTGCTCGAGCGACTGGACATGCCGCCCGGGGTCGGTGTCTCGGGGCTTGAAGCCGACGGCGGTGACCGCTTTTTCTGCGGAGGCGGGAGCAGCGGAAAGATCCGGGTTGTTCGACGGCCCGGGCAGGGCCTCAAATAAGCGTGAACCTCAGGACTGGCTGTTACCGGCAAGGCCGGGCGTTCATTTCAGGGTCGGCGGCTCGGCCAGCAAGGCACGGTAGCGGCTGAGGCTTTCCTCCAGATGCGCGGCAAGCGCCTGTTTTGCGGCCTTGGCGTCGCCTTGCGTGATGGCCGCGAGGATGGCGGCGTGCTCCTTGTTGATCTTCTTCAGATAGGCATTGTAGGAGCGGCCGGACTGGCTGTGCTTCAGCACGAGGTCGAAATTGATCTCGCCCATGACGGCTTCCAGAAAGCGCGGAAAATGCGGGTTGCGCGTCGCTCTGGCGATGGCGAGATGGAATTCGAAATCGGCGTGTGCCTCGATCTCGGCATTGTCGGTGTCGAGGTTTTCGATACGGTCGAAGGCGCGGGCGATTTCGGCAAGCGCTTCCGGCGTGCGGCGCAGGGCCGCAAGCGCCACCGACTGCATCTCGACGCCGAGGCGTAATTCCAGAATCTGCATGGCCGAGCGGATGTCGTCGATGCGGCTGATCTCGAAATTCAGCGTCTTTGCATCCCGTTCCGTCACATAGACGCCCGAACCCTGACGGGCGATGACGCGGCCCGCGACCTTCAGCGAGGTCAGCGCTTCGCGGATGACGGTGCGGGAAACGCCGAACTCCTCGCAGAGCCGCGCGCTCGACGGAATTTTTTCGCCCGGCGCATAGAGGCCGGAATCGATGCGTTCCACGAGTTTGGCGACGACGATTTCAGCAAGATTGCCGCGCTGCGTGATGATCGACATACCGATACAGCCCTGCGTTATTCCTGGCATTCATCATACATCATATGTGGTATCCATACCGGAAGGAAGGGCGGGATCGCCTTGTAGAAGCGCGCGGATGGCATGAAGCGGATGAGGAAGTCTGCGGCCGTCGATGATCCTGGCCTGCGAGCGGCAGGAATAGCCGGTTGCCATCACGATATCCTGCGGGCCGGTGGCGGCAAGCGCGGGCTGCCAGCTCATCGCGTAGAGCGTTTCTGAAATTTTGCGGTTGCGTACCTCATGGCCGAAGGTACCGGCCATGCCGCAGCAGCCGGTTTCGTCCGCAGCAAGGTTTACGCCCAGTTTTTCGAAGACGGCCTGCCACTGGCCAACGGCTGCCAGTGCGTTGGTGCGCTCCGTGCAATGGGCCATGAGCCGGTAGCTTCGTCGCTGCGGGCGGGCCGGCACAGGACGGCTGTCGAGCGCCATGGCCAGCCATTCCTGCGGCAGGAGAACGCGGGCCTGAAGGCCGGTGCCGGCATATTCGCTCCGAAAGGCGAGCGTCATGGACGGGTCGATGCCGACGAGCGTCACGCCCGTTTGCGCAATCCGGTCCAGAGCGGCGGCGGTGCGGCGCGCGGCCTTCCCGAAGGCGCCAAGGTAACCATGCACATGCAGTGCCTTGCCGTTGACCAACGGCGGCGTGATGAAGGGAGAATATCCGAGCAGTCGCGCCACCTCGACAGCATCCAGAAGGACCTGCGGATCGAAATGCTCGGTAAAGGCATCCGGCACGAAGACGATGGCGTTTTCCCGCGCCGCCGCATCGAGCCGCGCCAGCGCCGCCGGGGTGGCGAGAGGCACGTTTCGCCGGTGAAGTTCCCGGCGCGGCGACAGCGGTGGCAGGAGGGGCAGCGCCGTGAGGTCCACGCGGCGCATCGCGGCCTGTCCCGCCGCGGAGCCGGCGACGAGATTGTAGAGCGGTCGCATCCGCGCCATCAGCGGCAGGGTGGTTTCGATGGCGGCGACCAGCGGATCCTTCAGCGGCCGCAGATAACGCTGGTAATAGAGTGCAAGGAACTTGGCGCGGAACGCCGGCACGCTGACCTTGACGGGACATTGCCCGGCACAGGCCTTGCAGGCGAGGCAGGTATCCATCGCCGCGCGCACCTCATGCGAAAAATCGTCGCGATTGGCGGGATTGAGGCTGTTCCACAGACGGTGCACGAGGCCGAGCGGCTGCCGCCGTGCGGCCTCGCGGCGTGGATCGACGCCCTTTTCGGCAAGCCGCCGCAGCCATTCGCGCATCAGCGAGGCGCGGCCCTTCGGCGAGAAGCGTCGGTCGCGCGTCGCCTTGTAGGAGGGGCACATCAGCCCATCGGCATCGAAATCGAAGCAGGCGCCGTTGCCGTTGCAATAGGCGGCATTGTCGAAGGCGGCGCGGATCTCGTTGCCGATGTCGCGGTCGAAAGTGCCGCGTAGCGGAATCTCGTCGATTTTCGGCAACGCCTTGCCGGCGGGCGCGACGATCTTGCCGGGATTGAGCTGGCCGAGCGGATCGAAGGCCGCCTTGACCGCCTGCAAGCGTGGATAGAGCGGCCCGAAGAAGTCCGGCACATATTCCGAGCGCACGCCCTTGCCATGCTCGCCCCAGAGAACGCCGCCATATTTCTTCGTCAGCGCCACGACGGCGTCGCTGACCCGACGCACCAATGCCGCGTGCTCGGGGCGGGTGAGATCGAGTGCCGGGCGCACATGCAGCACGCCGGCATCGACATGGCCGAACATGCCGTAGGCAAGGCCTTCCCCGTCGAGCAACGCCCGGAACTCCCGGATATAGGCGGCGAGGTTTTCCGGCGGAACGGCCGTATCCTCGACGAAGGCGACCGGGCGGACCGGTCCTTCGACATTGCCAAGCAGGCCGACCGCGCGCTTCCTCATCGTCCAGACGGCGTCGATCTCGGCCGTGCCGTGGGTCGTCGTAAAACCCCTGCGGCCGGGAAAGGGGCTGTTCTCCAGCGCCGCCGTCACGGCCGAAAGCTTTTCCGCCAGTTCCTTCGGCGTATCCGCCAGGATTTCGGCGATGTTGATGCCGTTTGCGGGCCCGTTCGCATCGTCGGGAAAGAAGGCCGCGATGCGGGGCCAGACGATGTCGCTTTTCGCCAGCCGCAGCACCGTCTCGTCGATCGTCTCGACCGAAGCGACGTTCAGAGCCACGAGGTTGCGGGCGTCTTCCAGCGCTGCATCGAAATTGTCGTAGCGGATATTGACAAGCGCAGCGTGGGCCGGAAGCGGCAGCAGATTGAGTTCCGCTTCCGCAATCATCGCCAGCGTGCCTTCCGAGCCGCACAGCACGGCGTTGAGATCGAACGCGCCGTCCTCCCGGATCAGATGGGCGAGATTGTAGCCGGTCATGAAGCGGTTAAGTTTCGGAAAGATGCGCTCGATATCCTCGCGGTCATCGGTGGCGATGCGCGCAAGCGTGCGGTGGATGCTGCCGATGCGGTCGTCCCGTGCCTGCAATGCCCGCAATTCCTCCTCGCCTGCCGGTCGGGAGGAGAAATCGGTGCCGTCCGTCAGAACGACCCGCAAGCCGACAACATGATTGCTTGTCTTGCCGTAGAGACAGGAGCCCTGACCGCAGGCATCCGTCGAAATCATGCCGCCGATCGTCGCCCGGTTCGAGGTGGAAAGTTCGGGCGCGAAGAACAGGCCGTAGGGGGCGAGCGCCTTGTTGAGCTGGTCCTTGACGACGCCCGCTTCCACCCGGGCGATGCGGCGTACCGGATCGATCTCCAGAATGCGGTTCATATAGCGTGAACAATCGACGACGATGCCTGTCGTCAGCGACTGGCCGTTGGTGCCGGTGCCGCCGCCGCGCGGGGCAAGCGTGACGCCGGAAAATTCCGGACGGGCAAGCGCCCTGGCGATGCGCTTCAGGTCGTCGATATCTTTCGGGAATAGAATGCCGGCCGGCTCGACCTGATAGATCGAATTGTCGGTGGCAAAGACATTTCGATTCGCCGCCGCCTGCGCAATCGTGCCTTTAAAGCCGGAACCGGCGAGATGCCGCAGGAAAGCCGCGCTGAGGATGGAGGCATGCGCTGCGCAGGTGAGGCGAGGGATCATGGAGAGGCCAAAGAACGAACTTGCGCTTCCTAAAACTTATCATATAAGTGATAGCACACTAATGCAGTGGCACAACCCGAAATCACGAGGCAGGAAGCATGAAGAACCAGTCTGTTGTCATCGTCGGCGGCGCTTCGGGTCTGGGGCTCGTGACGGCCAAGCTGATGATCGCGCAGGGCGCGACGAAAATCGGCCTGATCGATCGTAACGAGGCGCTGCTGGCCTCTTCCGCCGCGGCCCTGGAAGCGCTTGGCGCGGAGGTCGCGACCACCGTTGCCGATATTTCCCGCGCCGAGACAGCCCATGGCGGCTTCGAGGCGGTCGCCGACCGGCTCGGCCGCATTCATACGCTCGTCAACAGCGCGGCGATCTATCCGCGCAAGCCCATCCTCGAGATCACCGACGAGGACTGGGACCTCGAAAACGCCGTCAACGTGAAGGGCACCTACCACATGATGGTGGCGGCGGTGCGCCATATGCGCCAGTTCGTCAATGCGCCGGAGGTAACCGGCCGCATCGTCAACGTGACCTCCGTCGATGCCTTCAAGGCCCATCCGCAGAATGCCCATTACGCCGCCACCAAGGCCGCCGTCGTCAGCCTCACCAAGTCCTTCGCGCAGGAATGCGCCGCAGACCAGATCCTGGTGAATTCGGTCGCGCCCGCCGGCTTTGCGACGGATCGCGCCAAGGAACTCGGCTTCCTGCCGGAGCTTGCCAGGGCAAGCGCGCTCGGCCGTGCGGCCGAACCCGTCGAAATGGCGGAATGGATCGTCATGATGGCATCGAGCCGCAACACCTATGCCACCGGCGAGAATGTCGTCATCAGCGGAGGCTACATCTATGTCTGAGGCCTATCGCGTCGCCGTCGTCACCGGCGCCACAAGCGGTATTGGCAAGGCCGTCGTGCCGGTGCTGCGTGCCCGTGGCCTCACGGTCTACGCCGTCGGCCGTAACGAGGCGCAGCTTGACGAACTTGCGGCTTCGACCGGCGCGATCCCGGTGCAGGCGGATGTGCGCGATACCGCCCGCATCGCTGAAGCGCTCGAGGGCGTCGAGGTCGACATTCTCGTCAACAATGCCGGCATCCTCTCGACCCGCGCGGCGTTCCAGGAAATCGATCCGGCCGAGATCGACGCGATGATCGACGTCAACCTCAAGGCGCCGCTGCATCTGACGCGTGCCGTGCTTCCGGGCATGGTGGCCCGCAAGCGCGGCCATCTGATCTATATCGGCTCCAGCGGCGGGCAGGCGCCCTATCCGAACATGGGGGCCTATGGCGCTTCCAAGGCCGGGATCAGCCTGTTCTGCGACAATCTCCGGCTCGACCTGCTCGGCACCTCCGTCCGGGTCAGCGAGATTGTCCCCGGCCGTGTCCAGACGGACCTTTACCGCACCTCGATCGCCGATGGTCAGGCGCAAGCCGTGCTTTATGACGGCTACCGGCCGATCCAGCCGGAACATGTCGCCCGCATTATCAGTGACGTGATCGCACTTCCTGTCTATGTTGACGTTGCCCGCGTCGAGGTCTTCCCGACCGATCAAGCGACGGGCGGCGGAACGATGGTGAAGTTCCCCATCTGAGAAGGAGAATGTATGGCCGAAGCGGTTCTGGGTTTTGTCGGGACCGGCACGATCACGCAGGCGATCGTCGAGGGGTTGCTGGCGGACGGACGAGCGACGCCCGATATCATCGTTTCCCCCCGCAGCGTATCGCGCGCGGCCCAGCTTGCCGCCGGTTATCCGAACGTCCGTATCGCCAGTGACAATCAGGCGGTGGTCGACGATGCTGAAATAGTCGTGCTCGCCATCCGCCCGCAGGTGGCGGAGGCTGTCGTGCGCGAGTTGCGTTTCCGCACCGGGCAGCGGGTGCTGAGCCTGATCGCCGCCGTCGACAGCGAGCGGCTGGGTAGATGGATCGATGCCGACGTGTCCATCGTGCGTGCCGTACCGCTCCCCTTCGTCGCCGAGCGGCATGGCGTGACGGCGATCTTCCCGCCCGACGCGGCCATGCGCGCGCTTTTCGAGCCGCTCGGAACGGTCGTAGAAAGCCCGACGGTGGAAGCGTTCGAGCTTCTGTGCGCCGCAAGCGCGCTCATGGGCACCTACTTCGGTCTTCTCGAACGGGCGGTGGGCTGGCTTTCGGAACAGGGTATCGCCGAGGTGGACGCCCGTGCCTATCTCGTTGCACTTTTCTCCAGCCTCGGCCGGACTGCGCAAGGCGCGCCGCAGGCCTCGCTTACAGACCTGCGTCACGAATTCTCGACCCGGGGCGGACTCAACGAGCAGATGTTCTCCGTCTTCGAGACGCAGGGCGGCACGGCGGCGTTGATAGAGGCTCTGGATAGCGTGCTTGCGCGCGTGCGCCAGCAAAACCAGGGATAGGGGACCTTCTCATGCCGGTCTGAAGGGTACGTCCCAAAAGCGGGACCCTATGGCTATGGCTCCGGATTCCGCCGAAATTCCAGCCGAAGTGGATCGCTTCGACGTCGGATAATGCGGTAAAACAATATATTAGAGCAATCCCGGCCGGATTCCGCCGGGCCTGCTATTCCACAAAGAATCGAACCTCCATGTCGTGGCGATATATTTCGCCGGGTTGAAGGCTGGTGGAAGGGAAATGCGCATAATTGGGAGAGCACGGGTATTTCTGGGTCTCGAACGCGACGCCGGAATACTTCTCATAGGGGTGGCCGCCTTTTCCAACGATCTTCGGATTGAGATAGCCGCCGGCATAAATCTGCACGCCGGGTTCGCTGGAACTTAGGCGCATAGCTCTTCCCGACGTCGGATCGCGCAGGGTCGCGACGGGACGCAGGCCCGGACCGAAGCCACGCAGAACCCAATTGTGATCGTAGCCGCTGCCGTCCTCGGTGCGGCGGCCAGATCCGGCATTGACGATCTGGTCCCGATCCTCGCCGAGCGTCTTTTCCTGCCGGAAATCGAAAGGTGTGCCGATGACGGTTCGAATTTCGCCGGTAGCCAGAAGCTCGTCATCGACGGGTGTGTAGAAATCCGCTTCGACCTGAAGAAGCTGGTTCTTCAGATCGCCGCCCGCATGGCCGGCCATGTTCCAGTAGGAATGGTTGACCATGTTCAGAACGGTGGCCTTGTCCGTCACGCCGGTCATGGTGATCGTAAGCCGGTCGTCGTCCGTCAAAGTGTATTTTACCGTCAGTATCAGGTTCCCTGGAAAACCTTCCTGGCCGTCGTTTGACACCAGCGTAAAAGTGACGGAGTTTTCCGCCTCATTGGCGTGAGCGTCCCAAACTTCCTGATCGAATGCCTTGTGTCCCCCATGCAGGTGGTTCGGGCCTTCGTTCGCCGTGACCTGAATTTCCTCGCCGGCGACAAGGAAGCGGCCCCCGGTGATCCTGTTGCCATAACGGCCGCAGGTCGCGCCGAAATAGGTGTCCGATCTGACGTAGTCATCGAGCGTGTCGAAGCCGAGAACAACGTCGGCCAGCGTGCCGGCCCGGTCGGGAGCGGTCATGGACACCAGCCGCGCGCCATAGCTGATCACGGCCGCTTCAAGCCCGTTGGCGTTCTTCAGGACAAATTTCACGATGGACTTGCCGCAAAGCGATCCATAGGGGGACTGGGTGATTGTCATCGATGGTTTCCTAGAGCATTTCCAGCCGAAGCGAGATCGTTTCTGCTCATTCATATCCCTGCGATCAGGGTGGCGGCAAGGGTGACCGCCGACAGGTGGTTGGCAGCCGGTCGATCATATCGAGTCACTGTGACCCGGATCTATCGACTGGGCCCGCGATCGATCAGGTCCTTGATGGCCACGCCAAGCGCAACGAGGATCACAAGGCCGATCAATCCAAACCCGACCGTTACGGCGGTCGACCATGACGACGCCGAAAGGGAAGCGAAGACCGCCGCCGTAATCATGGCGATGCCAACGGACGTCCCGATACGCTGGCCGGTCTGCATGATGGCGCCGGAACTTCCCGCATAATCCAGCGGCACATCGGCCAGTGTCAGCGTCTGGTTCGGGCTGATTACCGAGCCCTGCGCGAGACCGACGAGCGATAGCGACAGCAATAGCCACCACACGCTGAGATCGCCGCTCTCATGCAGTTGAACGACGGCAATACTTGCGGCGAGCCCGATGATGCCGAGAATCAATCCGCCGATGACGATTTTGCGGCCGTACCGCATCACGCGTTTTCCCGCCCAATCCGATGCATATGCGGAGAGCAGGGCGGCAGGAACGCCGAATAGTCCGGATTCGAGTGCGGTATTGCCGTTGCCTTCCTGAACATACAGCGCAACCAGCACCCAGATGCTCGTCATGCCCAGGAAATACAGCGTCATGATGATGGCGCCGTTGGTGAAGCTGCGGGTGGAGAATATCTCCAGATCGACCATCGGGCTGCCGCCTCGGCGCGCGTGGCGCTGCTCCCATCTTACCCAGAGATAGACGAGAAGGACGCCAAGCGGCAGCAACAGCCATATCAGGGCCGAGTTGTGCGATTCCACGAACGGGAACAGGATTGCGAGCACCGCCAGACCCAGAAGCGCCGCCCCGATCGGGTCCAGTGAACGCAGCCGCTGCATCGTGTTTCCCCAACTGCCCCGAGCCGAGTGCGGCGTGAGGCTGATGAGGGGCTTGGGGAACCATAGCCATCCCAGGGTGAGGGCGATGACGCCGATGGGAACATTCACCAGAAACGTCAGCCGCCATCCCAGGTCCGGACCGCCCATTTCGATCAGGAATCCGCCCAGGACGGGACCTATCGCGACGGAGACGCCCACGGCGGTTCCAAAGTAACCGAAGGCGCGTCCGCGCGCGTCGCCGCGGAAATATTGCTGGATCATGCCAAGCCCTTGCGGGTTCAACAGACCGGAGCCGAGGCCTTGAGCGAACCGGGCCATGTTGAGCCACATGGCGTTGGGGGCGAGACCGGCGGCCACCGAGGCGGCCGTGAAGATACCGACCCCGAAAAGGAAGATGCCGCCGCGGCCCATGATGTCGCCTGCGCGGCCGGCGGCGACCAGAACGATACCGAATGTCAGCGCATAGCCGGACAGCACCCATTGCATGTCGGATAGCGAAGCATTGAGGTCGCGCTGTATGGACGGGAGAGCCACGTTGACGATGCTCACGCCGACAAGCGACATGAAAATGACGGTAAGGAGCACCGCCAGAATGCGCCATCGTACCGCATCCGAGATCAGATCGGTATCGGGCAGTCCTGAAGGTTCCTGATTGTGTGTTGGCGACAATTCTTCCTACAGACCAATGACTTTGGCGAAACAGGGGGAGAGGGAACAAATACCGCATTGAGCCCTCGATGCGGTGGTTTGATATCGTAAAGACGGCTCATTCCAGAGCCGGACTCTTGCCGGGCATGACATGATCTGCGATTTTAATCCATCTTTTGGCCGCAAGTTCGAACCCTTCCTGCGGAGTTGCGGTCTTGAGCGAGGAAAGCGAGGTTGCGGCCACGATGTTTTCCTTTCGATCTGCGGTAACGGCCAGGAGCTTATCGGGAGAATCTCGCGGGGCAAGCCGTCAACGGATGAAATCGTTGCGCCGGGAGTTGCCGCACGCACGGTCCCCTCTGGATAAATAGAGCGGGTGCAGAAAGACGCGGTCCCGAAGCCTCCAAACAATGGACAGGATGCGCTATGCCGGGCGATGGTCGCTGACGGTCCAGTTTTCGGGGATCGGATCAGTCGGCAGGTGTCAGCTGCCCCCATCTGGCGAGCCTCGACACAAGAACACCGGCAGGGCTTCTTGCATCGATCTCACGCCGGTTTCACAGGACGGACCGTGTGACCCGGCTTGCAGGCGGTTCAGGCCGGGCGGGCGGCCATCCGGATTTTCTTAAGCGGATCCGCGCGCTATGCCGGTTATCGTCTCGGCCAACCGATCGACATCGTCCGGTTCGGTTGCATATGAGGTGACGAACCTTGCCAGCGGGCCTTCCTTCTCATCGTCTATCACATAGAATTTCACGCCGGAGGCTTGCAGCTTCTCATATGCGGAACCGGCCAATTTCAAGAAAACCATGTTGGTTTGCACTGGAAAATGCGGGGTCAGCGATGAATTTTGCCGGAGCGCCTCATCCAGTCTTTTTGCCATCGCATTTGCGTGATGCGCCGCGGTCGTCCAGAGGTCATCCCGGAAATAGGCGTCGAGCTGGCTTGCCAGAAACCATAGGCGCGAAGCGAGGTGGCCGGAACGCTTCATCAGCCGTTTGAAATCACGCGCCTTCTCACGATCGAAGAAGACGACGACTTCCGCGCCTATGGCTCCCCCTTTTGTCGCGCCGAGACACAAGACATCGACACCGGAGCGCCATGTAAGCTCGGCAGGGTCGGAGCCGGAGGCGGCGACAACATTGGCGAAGCGTGTGCCGTCCATATGGAGCCCAACGCCACGGCTTTTGGTCCAACTGCCGAGTTGCGCCACCTGCTCCACCGCATAATATGTTCCGAATTCGGTTGCCTGGCTTATGGAAACCGCCGTGGTGCGTAGTTGATGGATGTCGTCGCTGGTTCCAAAACCGCGCACGCATGTCGCGACATCCAGCTTCGCGCCCTCTCCCTCCAATGGCTTCAGCCTGTTGCCCTGCGTGTAGAACTCGACGGCGCCGCACTCGTCCATATTGATATGAGACGACCGATGGCAGAGGATTTGCCCGAAACGGCCGGATATCGTTGCAAGAGCCAGCGCATTCGCCGCCGTTCCCGTCAGGATCGGAAATGCCGCAACGTCGCATTCGAATATCGCCGCGAGCCGCTCTTCCACGCGCCCGGTGATCTGGTCATCGGAATAGGCATCCATCCAGGCGCGGGAGTCACGAAGCGCCGCATCCAGGATTTCAGGAGCCGGTGGCGACACATTGTCGGACCGGAAGTCTTTATTGTTCATTGTTTGCAACCAGGATTTCTTCGCGGGAGATATCGGTGAGAAGGTGGCCAAGGCAGTCGCCGCGGCGCACCCTGCCTATCGCTCTGGCGCAGATCCATATGCCAGAGCCGGGAAAGGTCACTTGCGTTGCCGGCCGTGCCGGTGTTTCCGGGTTGAAAATGGTCCCGGCCAGCTCGCCTTTGCGGACGTCGTCGCCGAGATCGGCCGCCGGCTCGAAAACCCCGTCATGGTCGGCATAGAAATAATGTGACTGGGATGCGGTCATCAGCCGGGCTTCGAGTGGCTCGCCCCATTCCGGCGGCAAGGGAGCAAGGTCCAGATGCGCCATCAAGCGATAAATCGCCCGTTCCGCGACCCATGTGGCGCGGCGTGAAATTCTTCCGCCGCCGCCGAACTCGCCGCTGAGATACATCACGTCCTGTCGATAGGCCGCGCGTCCGGCCTCCGGTCCTTGCGGAATGCCCTTGTGGATCCAGGCGATGGGCGCATTCATGAATTCGAGCGCCGCCAGCGTTTGCGCCACCGTCTGACTGTCACCGGAAACGCTTGCATAGGTGCAGGGCAGATAGTCCAGCGAACTGCCGCCGGAATGGAAATCGAAGACCACGTCACACATCGGAAGGATGACATTCGTGATGTAGTTCGCGATGCGCGACGTCGGGCTGTCGGAGAACATGTCGCCGAAACAGCGGTTGAGGTTGCCGGCGTCCAATGGCGAGGTTCTCGTTCCCTCCATGGCGGCTGGCAGGTTTGCGGCAGGCAACACGATGATACGGCCGGAAATCGCTCTGTAGTCGAGAGTCTGGATGAGCCGCGTGAGGATCGCCTGGCCCTCATATTCGTCGCCATGCGATCCCGCCATCAACAGCAGCGTCGGCCCGCTCCCGTTCTTGAAAAGGGAAACAGGGATCGAAACGAGACCATAGGCCGAGCGATGGACGGAGTGTTCCAGGTTCAGGAATGAACCCTGCCGCCCGTCGCGGTTCCATTCAATGTCCGTCCAAAGAGGCGACAGTGACAAGAGGTGTCTCCCAAAAGCCGCATTGCGGGTGCCGGGTCGGTCCCTTCACCCGCAATGTCGTGAATTTTATCAAGGTTCAGGTTATCAACATCGATCCTGTGGCGCCCGTCCGTCGAAATGGACGCAACGGGCGCCGACGGTTCAGTCGGCCAGCCAGACGCGTTCGGCGACCTTGTCGCCCGACAGGTCTGAAACAACACTCGGCTCGAAACCGCGCACGCGGCTTCCTTTCGCATCCAGATAGTCCGCGAAAACAGGAATGACGCTCGGCCCTTCGCCATGGAGGATTGCCTGCATCTCGCCGTAGATTTCCTTGCGCTTGTCGAAATCCAGCGTTGCCTGGCCTTCCGCAAGAAGTTTGTCGAACCTCTCGTTGGACCAGAAGGACTCGTTCCAGGCGGCCCCGGATTTGTAGATAAGCGAAAACGTCTGATCGATCGGGCGCGTGAACCAGACGGACATGCAGAATGGAACCTTCATCCAGGTATCCGCCCAATAGCCGTCGGCGGGCCGGCGGACGATATTGAGATTGACGTTTCCACCAGCCGCCGAACTCTGGAAGTGCGCGGCCATGTCGAGGGCTTCGGGATAGACGGCATCCGAGGTGAACAGATCGAGCGTCAGCTGGTCGAGGCCTGCTTTTTCCAGATAGAACTTCGACTTGTCCGGATCCAGCTCGTGCTGCGGCAAGTCCGCATTGTAATAGGGGTTCGAAGGCAGAATCGGATGGTCGTTGCCGATGCTTCCGAGGCCCGAAAAAACGGAATCCAGCACTTTCTGGCGGTCGAAAGCGTGCTTCAACGCCATCCGTACGTTGTTGTCCGAGGTCTGCTTTGCATTGGCGAGCGCGACGAATGTCCAATGCAATCCGCCCGGGCTGCGGACGATTTCGATATTGGGGTCGTTCGCCAGAAGCTTGACGATCTTCCTGTCCATGCGGTTCACGATGTCGGCCGCCCCGCTGCGAAGCGCCGTCACCCGCGCGGTGGCGTCGTTGACCACCGTGAATTCGACGCTATCGACATGCGCGCGATCCGATCGCCAGTAGTTCGGGTTTTTCCCGACCGTTGCGCGAAGGCCCGGTTGAAAGGTCTCCAGAGTATAGCCGCCCGTTCCCACCAGATTGTTGAAATCCGTGAACCCTTCCGGCACGATCAACGCATGCAGATCGGCGAAGGACGCCATGAAGTCGGCGTTTGGCTGCTCCAGTTCGAAGGTGATCTGGTTTTTGCTATCGGACCGGATGTCCTTTATGGCGCTGAAAATGCCTTTCGCGCCCGAGCTGCTTTCATCGCCGCGGTGAAGGTTGATCGAATAGATGACGTCGGCGGCCTCCAGCGTCTTGCCGTTGTGGAAGGTCACGTCCTTTCGCAAGGTGACGATCCAGGTCGAGCCGCCTTTGGTCTCCCAGCTTTCCGCAAGCTCGGGCGCCATTGTTCCATCCGGCAGGATTTCGACCAGCTTGTTGCAGATCGAAACGGCAATGTTGCGGACGACCGGCTCGGTGAAGGTTCGCGGGTCGAGCGTATCGTTGGAGCTTCCGCCAGCCAGCGCCAGGCGTAGCGTTCCGCCTTTCCGGGGTGTTTCGGCACGCGCGCCTCCAAATGCGGTCCCGGCGAAGGTCGCCGCAAGCCCCAGTTTGGCCGCGCCGGACAAAACCGCGCGGCGCGTCGGAGACCAACGCAAATCAGATGGAAATTTCATAGTTCCTCCCTTGGTGAATGGACAGTTCGCCCTGATGATCGGCGTTATGCGGACTGGCGGCGAAGTTCGGAAAAATCACGCAGGTCGTCAGCGAGGCTTGCTTCACCGTGAACCTGAACGGCCCTTTCGGCTGCAAACGGGTCTCGCGCCAGGATTGCCTCGACGATCGGGCGATGCCAGCTCGTCAGGTCAATTCGGCTTGGCCAATGGGTTTCCGACCAGCGATAGAGCCACTCCACCTTGTTGGAGAGGCCGAAGTACTGGCGGGTCAGACTGGCGTGTCCGGCAAGATTCACGATCGTTCGATGAAAATTGAGATCGGCATCGACCCGCTCGGCGCCGTCCTTGCCGGATTGCGCACTCTGGAGGCGCTCGAACGCAGCGGTGATGCCCGCCTCGATCGTTTCATCCACGGCGGCTGCAACCAGACGGGCGGCCAGGCCCTCGAGCGCCCCGCGAAGCGTATAGGTTTCCCAGAGTTCCTTCTCGGAAACGTCCCGCACCGACCATCCCGAATAGGGCTGCCTGACGATCAGGTCTTCCGACTCCAGGATCGAAAGGGCTGCGCGAACCGTGCCGCGGCCGGTGCCCAGCCGTTCCGACAGGACGATCTCGGTCAGGCGCTCGGCAGGCAGGAGCCTTCCGTGCACAATCTCGTTTCGAAGCTGCGCGGCCGCCCGATCCACAAAACTGAGCTTGTCGATTTTCATTTCATCCTCCGGCCATCATGTCTAGCGTAATAATCGATTGTCGACAATCGATAATCGACTCCGTTTCTCTCTAAAAGTCAGCTGCCCTGGAGCGGGTGTTTCCTCGCGGTGTCGTGTCGGAGGAATCATGGCGTTCATACAGCGTTCGTTCCGATTTTCAGCAGGGAAGGCCGTTTCGTTCAGGTAGTTTGGCTACATTATCCATCGGGTTTTGACGGAAGCGAATGCGTGAAATGGCGTGGCTCACGGGATTAAGTGGGCGCTTATGACGTGAAATATCATAAAAAAGCGGGGAGGATGCCGTCGAACAATGTGAAAATGTAGTTGAATTACATTTTCACATTGTCTAGCATCGATCTGCGCGACCAATCGAGGTGCTGTCGGGCACGCCGGAGGAGCGCGGGTGGAGATTTGCTTACCGGGAGGGGAGCTATGCTTAGGAAGCTTGTGAAGACGTCGCTGTTCGCTGCGACTGCTGCCGTCGCGCTTTGGCCGGCGGTTCATGCCGTTCCGGCCGCTGCGCAGGAAGGCGACAATATCGGTATCACCATCGGCTGGGTGCCGCCGGATATCACCGGTGTTTTCAAGACTGCGACCGACTTTTTCGAACTGGCTGCCGAAGACGCCAACAAGAACGGCTTCGACGTCAAGATCCTGACGAAGTCGCCCACCAGCCCCACGGCCTTCGCCGAACAGGTCAGCATCATCGAGGACATGATCCAGCGCAAGGTCGACCTGATCGCCGTGTCGCCGGCCGAGGTGGCGACCGTCAAGCCGGCGCTCGTCCGGGCGAGAGAGGCCGGCATTCCGGTTCTGGTCGTCAATCTGCTGGAGCCGATCGAAGGCGTCGACGTCTCGTCCTATATCGGCTTCGACAACACCCAGGGCGGCGAAGTGAGCGCCTATTCGGTCGTCGACTATTTCGGCGGGCCGGGGGTTCTCGGCGAGGGCGAGAAGGTCGATATCGCGCCCGGCACCTATCTCGACCTGAAGTTCTGGGAAGATCTGGCCGCCGGGCTTTCGCCTGAGGAAAAGGCGCAGATCAAGGCGCGCGGTGCGATTATCGAAGGTGTCGCGGGCGGTTTCTTCTCCACGGCCCGCCTCAACGGCTTCCGCAAGGTGCTGGAGCAGTTCCCGGGTATCGAGATCGTCGGGGGCACCTGCGCGGGAGACTGGAACCGCGAGAAGGGCACCCGCTGCGCCGAGGATATCCTTCAGGCCAATTCCGGCAATCTCGACTTCATCTGGGCGGCCTCCAACGAAATGGGGCTGGGCGCGATGCTGGTCGCCGGCTCGCAGGACCGTCTCGAAACCGCGCAGGATGGAGCGACCATCGGCGACGCAAAGGTCGCGATCTTCACCAATGACGTGACGCCGGAATCGGTCGACCGTATCGCCGAGGGCAAGATCATCGCGGAGACGACGCATGGTTTTGCGGACTGGGGCTGGTTCGGCACGAAGTTCGCGGTGGAACTGGCTTGCGGCATTGATGTGCCCGCGACCTTCGATATCCGGCCGCGCACCGTCTATGAGGCGAATGCCCGCAACTTCTACCCGGAGCCCAAGCTCGAGCCGATCGACTGGAAAAGCATCCGGGAAAATTGCAAGAAGGCCGGCTAGGTCCTCCCGAGGGTACGGGGCGCGCTCTTTTCCATCTGGAAGGAAGCGCGCGCCCCGTGCCGCCGTTCCACTCTTTATCATGGATGAGCGGCGCCGGAGACCGGGACACCCCTTTCGGGGCCGGTTGCCGGTGGCGGTCTTGACGGCATGAACCAACACGAAATTCTACTGAAACTCGAAAATGTCGAGAAGCGCTTTCCGGGCGTCGTGGCGCTGAAGTCGATCTCGCTCGACGTCCGGGCGGGCGAGGTGCTGGTCCTGCTCGGCGAGAACGGCGCGGGCAAGTCGACGCTGATGAAGATCCTCGCTGGCGAACAGGCGCCGACCAGCGGCGACATTACCATCGGCGACCGGAAGGTTTCCGCGCTGACGCCGACGCTGGCCACCGAACTCGGCATCGGCCTCGTTCATCAGGAGCTAAGCCTGATCCCCGCTCTGAGCGTGGCCGAGAACATCTTTCTCGGCCGGTTGCCGCGCAATGCCTTCGGCAAGATCGACTGGAAGAAGGCGCGGAAGGAGGCCGGGCACGCGCTCGAAGCGCTCGGCGTTTCCATCGATCCGGCCGTGGAAGTGCGCAGCCTGGAGGTGGCCGAGCAGCAGCTGATCGAGATCACCCGGGTGCTTGCGCGCGGCCCGCGCATCCTGCTACTCGACGAGCCGACCTCGGCGCTCTCCGATAGCGAGCGCAGCCGCCTTTTCGACGTCATCCGCCGGCTGAAACAGCGCGGCCACGGCATCATCTACATTTCGCACCATCTGTCGGAAATCCCGATGATCGCCGATCGCGTCACCGTGCTGCGTGACGGCGTCGTCGTTGACACATTGCCTGCCGAAAAGGCGGATGAGAATACGGTGATCGGCCTGATGGTCGGGCGCAGGCTTGAGGAACAGTTCCCGAAGGAAGTGGTTCCGCTCGGCGAACCGGTCCTGAAAGTGGCGGAACTTGCCGCGGGAAAGACGCTGAAAGACCTGTCCTTTTCCCTCCGGCGGGGCGAGATCCTGGGGATCTACGGCCTGATGGGCGCGGGACAGGCCGAGATCGCCGGCGCCCTGTTCGGCTTGCAGCCGGTCCGTTCCGGAGCAATCGAGGTCGAGGGCAGGCCAGCGCATTTCAAGCACTCCTCCGACGCGATCGCCGCCGGCCTCGGGTTGATTTCCCGCGATCGCCGCGAAAGTCTGGTGCCGATGCAGCCGGTCGGGCCGAACCTCAGCCTGTCATGGCTGGCCGGCAGGTCGCTGTTTTCGCGGCTTGACCTCGCCCGCGAGCGTGACGAAGGCAAGCGCTATGTCTCGGACCTGCGTATCCGCCCGGCCTCGACCAGCCAGAAGCTGTTCTTCTTCAGCGGCGGCAACCAGCAGAAGGTCATTCTGGCGCGCTGGATGTCCAGCGGCGCGCGGATCCTGATCTTTGACGAGCCCACGCGCGGCATCGATGTCGGCGCCAAGGCGGAAGTGTTCGCGGTGATGAGCCGGCTGGTGTCCGAAGGCGCCTCCATCCTGATGATCTCGTCGGAACTCAATGAACTGATCGGCATGACCGACCGTGTTCTCGTCATGAGGGGCGGGCGCGTTTCCGCCGAACTGCCGAGAGAAGACGTGTCGCAGCAGAATCTGCTGCACTATGCCAGCTAGAGCATTTTCAGCCGAAGCGAGATCGCTTCGGCGTCGGATAATGCGGTAAAAACAATATATTATAGCAACTCCGGTCAGCCGGAATTGCTCTGGAGAGTGGGGAGCAGCATGAGCGCGAAATCGAAACCGGAGGCGACGGGCACACGCGGGGCGCAGATCAAGGCGATCGTCTTCCAGGCCGGCCCCCTGATCGCCCTGGTGCTGCTGATGGCCTACCTCTCCTTCGCCACCTCCAACTTCCTGACGTTCGACAATATATCCAACGTCGCGCGGCAGTCGGCCTTCGTGGCAATCCTGGCGGTGGGCCAGACCTTCGTCATCCTGACGGGTGGCATCGATCTTTCCGTGGCGGCCATCGCTGCGCTCGCCGCGTCGATCACCGCCGTGCTGCTGACGCAGCCGCTGGTGCTGTTCGGCATCGATTTCGGCTATGTGCCGCCGGTGGTGGCGATCCTGATCGGGCTTCTCGTCGGCGTCGTGGCCGGCGCGATCAACGGCTGGCTCATTTCCAAGTTCAAGATCCCCGATTTTATCGCGACGCTCGGTACGATGACGGCGTTTCGCGGCGCAGCGCTCCTGACCACCGACGGTCTGCCGGTTCCCTCGTTCAATGCCGGGCGCCAGCTTCCCGAAACCCTGATCTGGTTCGGTGGCGGCCAGATTTTCGGCGTTCCGGTCAGCGCCCTGGTCGCGCTGCTCTGCGCCGTCGCCGGCTGGTATGTGCTGCGCTACACGACGCTCGGCCGCGCCATCTACGCGGTCGGCGGCAACCGGGCGGCCGCCCATTCCTCCGGGATCAGCATTTCCCGCACCAAGATCATGACCTATGCGATCTCCGGTTTGCTGGCGGCGATCGCAGGCATCATTCTGGTCGGCCGGCTGAACTCGGCCAATGCGTTGATGGCGGAGGGCGAGGAATTGCGTTCCATCGCCTCGGTCGTCATCGGCGGCACCAATCTGTTCGGCGGCGAGGGCGGCGTGTGGGGATCGATCATCGGCGCGGCGATCATCGGTGTGCTCGGCAACGGCCTCAACCTCCTCGATGTCAGTCCGTTCTGGCAACGTATCGCGCAGGGCGTCGTGATCGTGGTGGTGGTGATTTTCGACCAGTGGCGCCGTCGCAGCATGACGCGCGTATAGGGAAAGGCAAAAAGGAATGAACAAGCTTGGCCTCCACGCCAACGTATGGGTGCGTGACTGGGGACGGGACGACTGTGTCCTTGCGGTCAACAAGACCGCGGAACTCGGGTTCGACATCATCGAGATCTCTGCTCCCGATCCCAAGGCGCTCGATATCGCCTTCACCGCCAGGCAGCTCGACAAGGCCGGGATTCGGGCCAACCTGTCGCTGGGCCTCGATGCGGAAAGCGATATTTCGAGCGGCGATCCGGCGCGCGTGCGGGCGGGAGAGGCCCGCCTGCGGGACGTCATCGCGGCCGCCGGCGACCTCGGGGCGTCACATGTCTGCGGTATCCTCTATTCCGCCTTCCAGAAATATGCCGAGCCGCCGACGGCCGCCGGTATCGCGGGTGCGGTCGAAGTCCTCTCGCGGGTCGGCGAGGAGGCCGCAAGGCACGGCATCACGCTCGGTCTGGAAGTCGTGAACCGTTACGAGACGAATGTCCTCAATACCGCCGTGCAAGGTGTCGAATTGTGCCGGATGATCGGTTTGCCGAACGTCCGGATCCACCTCGATTCCTATCATATGAATATCGAGGAAGCGGATATGGAACTGGCGATCGTCGACGCCGGCGAACATCTGGGCTATTTCCATATCGGGGAGTCGAACCGGGGCTATCTGGGTGCCGGATCGGTCGATTTTCCCCGCATTTTCAATGGCCTCGCGCGGATCGACTATAGCGGCCCCATCGTGTTCGAATCCTTCTCATCCACGGTCGTCGGTCAGCCGCTTTGCGGCATCCTCGGCATCTGGCGCAACCTTTGGGACGACGGGGAGGATCTGGCGCGTCACGCGAAGACCTTCATGCTCGCGCATCTTCAGGCGGCGCGGGAAGGAAAGGCGGAACCGCGCCGGTCGGCCCTGCCGGCCTGACATCCGGCGATCCTTTCCCATGACGGGCATGGCCCCTAGGGTTCCGGTATGCGCCGGCGCATGGCTGCCTTGCAGCAATAGGGCTTCTACCCCGCGCAAAAGAGGCGCATAAGGATAACAGCTCTGGCAGCGATGGTTCCTCCCAGTCCATCGCATGAGCTGTTCCCCTCTGGAGATGAAAATCTCCATACCTTTCAAGGGCCGTGGCTTTCGCCGCTGGCCCTTTCTTTTTGCCCGGCGGGCGAAGATCGCGCCGCCCGTTCTCAGGAGGCAGACCGGACGCCATTCGGACGGGCGCCGGCTTGAGTTCGCTGGGGCTGCCGTATATCGGTGACGCGACGATACCCAGGCCCCTAGGTCTGTGACCGCGGGAAGGCGGAAGAAGCATGCTGCGCAAACTTTATGACTGGACGTTGTCGCTTGCGGCGCGAAAGTCCGCGGAAGTCTGGCTTGCCTTCATAGCCTTTATCGAAAGCTCCGTTTTCCTCGTGCCCGCCGATGTCCTGTTCCTGCCGATGGCGCTGGCGCGGCGCGAGCGCGCTTACCGCTACGCGCTTATCGCTACCTCGGCTTCCGTCGCCGGCGGTATCGCCGGCTGGTTTCTTGGATATTACGCCTATGAAAGCGTCGCCAAACCCGTCCTTGCCCTTTATGGCAAGCTGGACGCCTTCGAGGCGCTGAAATCCCGCGTCGGCGACGAGCAGCTGATCCTGCTGCTGGTGACCTCCGGCCTTGCCCATCTGCCGCCGATCAAGGTGGTGACGATCCTTGCGGGCGCCGCACATGTCAATCTCTGGCACTTCGTCCTGTCGGCCATCCTCGCCCGTGGCGCGCGCTTCTATCTGCTCGCTTTCCTGCTGCGGCGCTACGGCGAGACGATCCAGGCGTTCGTCGAGAAACGCATGGGTCAGATCTTCGGCGTCGTGGCTGTCGGGCTGGTCGCCGCTTATGCCGGATACCGTTGGGTAGGCGGCTGAGGGCTCACCTCGGGACGGCCGATCGGGACAGGCCATGGAAAACAGCCGGCCAACCGCTATATGTCGTTCCGGACGGTTGAGGAGATGACGATGGATGATGAAAGCGCCTTCCTTCGCGAGGCCATCGAACTGGCGCATGCCAATATGGAAAAGGGTGGCCGGCCCTTCGGCGCGGTCGTCGTCAGGGACGGGGCGATCATCGCAACGGGCGTGAACGAGATCGCCGCCACCAACGATCCGACCGCCCATGCGGAACTGATGGCGATCCGCGCGGCGAGCGCCACCCTCAACTCCCCGGATCTGGATGGCTGCGCCGTCTATGCCAGCGGACATCCATGTCCTATGTGCATGGCGGCCATGCGGCTTTCCGGCGTGCGGCGTGTTGCCTATGCTTATTCCAATGACGAGGGTGCGCCCTTCGGCCTTTCCACCGCCGCCATCTATGCCGATCTGGCGAAACCTTTCGCCGAACAGTCGATGCGCATCGAACACCTGCCCGTTCGCCTTCCAACGCGGCCGGATCTTTACGCCAGCTGGAAGAAGCGGCAGGGTTGAGCGATACGCCACAGCGGGCAACGCCGTCGGCCGGATTTACGGCCGAGCCCTGCCGTCCTGCCAGTCCGGTGACGGCACATGCCCGGGCCGGGCCGGGCCGGAACGCCCGGTTCAGATAGCGTTCCTGCGTGGCCCGGCGCAGGCCTTCTGTCCCGTTCAGCGGGCCGGAAGGTTATATTGCTCCCGCGCATAGTCGCCGAGGCCGACGGCGTCGAGACGATCGAGCGGCGCGAGGAAGGTCACCTGGATGACGCCCGGCGCGCGGCCGATCTCGATGGCGCCGTTGATGGTCGCCCGGTTGCGGACCTCCGGCACGCTGATGCCGAGAAGGCGGGCGGCCCTTTCCAATCCGTTGTCTATGGCGGCGTTCATGTTGGCCGCCGTGCCGATGACGGAGACCGGCGCCAGTTCCTCGACCGCCTCCATGCCCCAGGTTCTAGCAAGGCGCTCCGCCCGGGCGCGCTCCTGCGCAGAAAAGGGCCGGGCAAGCGGCGGAAGATCCTCCAGCAGCGGAAACAGCACCGGGCCGTCGATCGGATAGTTCTTCACCACTTCGACCTGCAAGGTGACGCTGCCGGCGACATCCATCGTATGCCCGGCGATCTCTCCGTCTCCCTGGGCCGCATGCATGTCGCCCATATAGACGCCCGCGCCCTTGACCTTGACCGGGGCGATCAGGATCGCGCCCGGACGCACCGCGTCGATATCCATATGGCCGTCGGTCTTGTGGGCGGCCAGTTCTTCGGCGGTGATGCCATAGGCATGGGGAGCGCCCACGAGGAAAGCGCCGAAGTCGCCGGCATTGTGCGAATCCGGCATGGCCCGCGACGGGGTCGTGCCGAGCTGGCCGAGGAAGGGGCGCATGCGCACCATCACGCCCGCCATATCCGCCGGTGCGTAGGTGAGGATCGGATGCTGGACGGATTCGTCCGGCAGGGCGGCGTAGTGATGCGCGTCGCGGGCGATCTTCTCGGCGGCCTCCTTCGGAAGGGTCACCCCGACCTGGCGGGTGTCGTCGAAGACGACGGTATAGCCGTGGACGACCTCGAAGGGCTTGACCGGGTTGCCGCATTTGTCGCAACGAACCGCATCCTGGCCGATCCCCTCGATATGGGTTTTCGGCCAGACCTCGTCGCAGGTCGGGCAGCGGGCCGCGACATAGGGGTCGCCGAGGCAGAAGCCGTCCGGTGACGAATCGTGGCCGGATGCGGTCGCTAGCGCGGTGACGGTTATGTCGCGGATGCGGATCGCGATGCCGTCGCCGGGTTCCGCTCCGTCGACATGGACCGGCTGGGTGACCTCGTGGCCGCCGCGCAGGCGCGGCGTAATCATTGGTCCCCAGCAGCCGGGAGCGGTGTTGGCGATGATCGTGCCGCCGTTCTCGACGGGTCCCAGCATCGGGGCCTGCGGGTCCAGCACGCTGTTGGTGAACCCCTGAACGACGACGCTGCGACGCGGCGCGGTGGAAATCCGGGCATTCTTGTTCATGGCCGTTTCCTCTTCAATTCGAGCATGATCCGGATGGCCGCGACATCGCCGTTGCGAAACTCCCGGCCGTTATGTTCCGTCAATGCTACGCCAGGAGCGCCGAACTGGCCAGCGCTCGTCAGGCAGGGATGTATCCGGGGGCAGGGAAGGGATGTCCGGGTCTCTGCCGTGCGGCTTAACCATTTGCCGTGGAATGATGTATGAAGGTCCGGAGGCTGCGTCTCGGCGCGGACAATGGAGACCGGCATGCGCGCGATAGAAGACCATGCGTTCCTGTGGCTGCTCGTCGGAACGTCGATTGCTTTCGGCCTGATCGTATGGCCCTATTTCGGGGCGGTGCTCTGGGGCGTGGTGGCGGCGATCGTCTTTGCGCCGCTCTACCGCCATTTGTTTCGGCTGACGGGCCAGCGTGCAGGCTTGGCCGCAAGCATCACGGTGCTGCTCGTCATTCTGCTGGTTATCGTCCCGCTGATGCTGATCGCATCCTCGTTGGTGATCGAGGCGACCAGCCTCTACAATAGTCTCCAGTCCGGAAAACTGGATGCGAACCGCTACTTCCGGGAGGTCGGCGACATGCTGCCGGACTGGCTCCGGGGCCTGCTGGATCGCCTCGACCTGATGAACCTCGATGCGGTTCGCGACCGCCTGTCGCAACTGTTCTCCCAGTTCCTCCAGATGCTCGCCTCGCGTGCCGTCACCGTCGGACAGAGCACGTTCGAATTCATCGTGGCCCTTGGCGTCATGCTGTATCTGACGTTCTTCCTGTTGCGGGACGGTTCGAGTCTGACCCGGCGGATCAAGGACGCCATTCCCCTGCGCGCTTCGCAGCGGGACGCGCTTTTGGAAAAATTTACCGTCGTCGTGCGCGCCACCGTGAAGGGCTCGGTCTTCGTGGCGGCCTTGCAAGGTGCGCTCGGTGGCCTGATCTTCTGGCTTCTCGGGATCAATGCGCCGGTGCTGTGGGCCGTGGTGATGGCGTTCTTCGCGCTGCTGCCCGCCGTGGGTGCGAGTATCGTATGGTTGCCGGTCGCAATCTATCTGCTCGTTTCCGGGGCGGTCTGGAAGGCGATCGTCCTGATCGCTTTCGGCATGCTGGTCATCGGGCTTGTCGATAATCTGCTGCGGCCTGTTCTCGTCGGTAAATCCACCAAGATGCCGGATTATCTTGTCCTGATCTCCACGCTCGGCGGCATTTCGGCGGCCGGTCTCAACGGCTTCGTCATCGGCCCGATCATCGCGGCGATGTTCATTGCGGTCTGGGACATATTCACGGCTACGCGCGGCGCGGCAGAGCCAGGCCCATCGGCAGATTAGGTGGGCGCTTCCCGCGCCATGTCGACGCTGCGGGACCTCACTTGCGAAAAGCGCCGTATCGCCGTCTGGTGATTAAGATCGTTTCAACCACATTTCGCCTAGACCGGGATGAACCGCACTTTTGGCAGGCGGGTGCCCGGGAGGCATCTTTCGATGATGACAATAGTTGAATGTGTTCTGGACGAGCATGACGGATGGCTGGTGCTGCTTGCGGCGCTGCTTTGCGTCACCGGGTCATGGGTGACGGCGCGGCTCTTCCAGCGGATGGCCAGCACGGACGGCGCACAACGTTACGGCTGGCTGTTCATGACCGCACTTGCGGCCGGGGTCGGGATCTGGTGCACCCATTTCATCGGCATGCTCGGTTATGACGCCGGCGTGCCGGTCGGCTTCGACCTGGCCATGACGGTTGTTTCGCTGCTTGTCTCGGTTATCGGCAGCACGATCGGCTTCATCGTCGCAGCAAGCCGTCTCGCACGCTTCACGCCGGCTCTCGGCGGCGCGATCGTCGGCCTTGCGATCGCGGCCATGCATTATACCGGCATGATGGCTTACAGGGTGCAGGGAATCGTGTCCTGGAACCCGACCTATCTCATCGTTTCCATCGTGCTTTCGGTCGGCCTGTCCGCCGTGGCGCTGCATTTGGCCATGCGGCCCGGCCCGCGGTCCACCAATTTCATGGCGGGCGTTCTCGCCCTGGCGATCGTCATGCTGCATTTCACCGGCATGACCGCGTTTCGTGTCGAACCGCTGCTGGTCGATGGTTCGTTCTCGAACCCGGCGGCCTTTCAGGCGCTGGCTTTTGCTGTCGCCGCCATGTCTTTCGTCATCGTCGGGGCGGGTGCTGTCAGCTATATGATAGACGACAGCGCCCGGGCGGCGTCGATGGAAAAGCTGCGTCGGCTGGCATTGAGCGATACGCTCACCGGCCTTCCGAACCGCGCCAGCTTCAATGAGCGCCTCAATGCCGAAATGGCGCTGGCGCGCGAAAACAACGGCAGGCTCGTGCTCGTCGGCATCGATCTCAACCGCTTCAAGGAGGTCAACGACCTGCGGGGCCACAGCGCCGGTGACGAGGTGCTGCGTATCCTTGGCCGGCGCATCCGCGAATTGCTGCACGAGGAAGCGTCCGAGTTCGTCGCGAGAACCGGCGGAGACGAGTTCTCGGGCCTCTACCGTATGCACGATGTGCACGCTCTTTCCGATTTCCTCGCCCGGCTGGAGGCTGCCCTGTTCAAGCCGATCCACTTCGATGGCGCGGAGATCGTGCCGGGCGCAAGCTTCGGTGTCGCGATCTTCCCGGACGATGCCGCCGACGCGGAAAATCTCGTCAACCATGCGGACCTCGCCATGTATCGGGCGAAGGCCGATCCGCTACGCAACGTCTGCTTTTACGAAGCGGGCATGGACGAGAAGATCAGGGCGCGCCGGACCCTTGCCGCCGATTTGCGCCAGGCGCTCGAACGCCATGAATTCTCGCTGCACTATCAGGTGCAAACGGCCGTCTCGACAGGCGACATCCTGGGATATGAGGTGCTGTTGCGGTGGGAACATCCGCAATTCGGTCCGATTGGTCCGGACGAGTTCATTCCGCTGGCGGAAGAAAACGGCCTTATCCTGCCGATTGGAGAATGGGTGCTGCGAACGGCCTGCGCGGAAGCCGCGACATGGGCGGAGCCCTACAAGGTCGCCGTGAACCTCTCGGCCGTTCAGTTCATCCGCGCCGATCTGCCGCGCGTCATCATGGAAACCCTGATTGAAACCGGCCTTGCGCCCGAACGGCTGGAACTGGAACTGACGGAATCGGCGATCTTCGCCGACCGGGAACGCGCGCTGCTCATGTTGCGCCAGATCAAGAATCTCGGTGTTTCCATCGCGCTCGACGATTTCGGCACGGGTTACTCCTCCCTTGAGACGTTGCGCGCGTTTCCCTTCGACCGGATCAAGATCGACCGTTCGTTCTTCACCATGGCTGCCGATCATCCCCAGACGATCGCGATCGTCCGGGCCGTGCTCGCGCTCGGCAAGACTTTCGGCATTCCGGTCCTGGCGGAAGGGATCGAGACCGAGGACCAGCTTTCCATGTTGAATGCCGAAGGCTGCGAGGAAGCGCAGGGCTTTCTTCTCGGCCGGCCGGCTCCCCTTGTCGAGATTATCGGCAGGGGTGAGCTTACGCTGAACGCCGGTCGGGACGGAGACGATGCCGGTCCCGCCCTCAAGGTCGCCGGCGCCGGTAACTGACGACATCTGCCATTGCGAACCGCAATCCGGTCCGTTTCGGAGGGTCGTCGGCGGATGGTCGAAGACCGCCCGCCGACGATGGTTGTTATCCGGGGTCTTACCTGGCGGCGAGCAGGTCGCCGACCTCCAGAAGAATGAACTCGTTATTGGCGGCAACGCCGATCTCGCGTCCGGCGGAGAACGGCAGGTTGTTGTCGTTGGCGACGAGGATATGCGTTTCATCCACGCGCATCACGTCCTCGATGGTGAAGAAGGGGAACGTGAACTTGCCGGCCAGATCGCGCGCGGCCTCGGATTTCACGATGGCCTTGCCGTCCGGGTCTTGAATGTCCATCAGGTCGACATGACCGATGCGATGGATGAAACCCTCCTCGTCGATCTTCGCGGTATCGACCAGGACGATGTGCTTGACCTTCGCCGGGATCGGATAGCAGGCCGATGCGTCGGTCGCCCCTTCGGCGCAGGCAAGGCTCGGATCACCCTCGCCGTTGTCGCGTTCGATGACCAGCGCGCGGGTATCGTCGATGAAGTTGAAGTCGCCGATGGCCGTGGCACCTTCCGCAAGGCGGAATTTGAAGCTGTCGCCGGTCCATTCGCCCTTGCCGGTGTCGAAGGTGATGACCCGGAGGAAATTGCCTTCCGGCTCGCCCTCGTCGCCGAGGATCGGCTTTTCGAGCATGGCCCAGAGCAGGTTCGTTTGCGGCTGCAAGGCCATGCCTTCGTAGCCGCCTGAACGCTGAACGCGGAAATCCTTGCCGGCAGCGGCGGGAACCACGGTGCCGGGCGTATCCGGACCCGTGAGCTGCTTGCCGTCCAGCATCGTCGGATAGACGTCGACGATGCGGCCATCGACGGTCGCGCGGATGATATAGGGCCCGAATTCGTCACCGATCCAGACTTCATCGTTCAGATACTGGATGCTCTCGGGGTCGAAGTCGGCGCCCGTGAGGTAACGGTTCTCGGTTCCCTCGTAGGCGATACGGAACGGAACCTTGCGATCGGGATCGTGCAGGAAGACGGATTCCACGCGCTCGACCTTGCCGGTTTCGAAATCCGGTTTCATGCGATGGAAGAACAGCAGCGCGTCGCCACTGTTGGCCTTCGTCCCGAAGCCGTTGTCGGTCAGGGTGAAGATGCTGCCGTCTTCGCCGCGGTTCATGGCGAAGCCCGACATGCCTTGCACCGGCTGGCCGATGAAAGGCAGGGATATGCCGGTCGGATGACTGCCATAGGCGGCGCCGACGTCACCCATGACGCTCATCGGGGCGTCGTTGCGGGCCTTGCCGGTGAACTTCCCCGATACCAGGGCATCGCGAGGGGCGTCGGCGGGCGGTGCGATAAGGGTGAGTGCGGGCAGGACAGCATGTCCGGCAAGTGTCGCCTTGAACGTTTCTTCCGCGGCCGCCGGCAGGCAGGCGCCCACCAGAACGACTGTCGTCAACAGGGCATGTTTGAGCATGGAGATTTCCTTTGGGAGGGAGGTCGATGATTGCGCCTGATTGATAGCTTTCGTCCATGACACGGATGTTGCAGAAAGCCGGAATCCGTGAAGAGCCTGTCCTATGGACGCAGCGCCTGCGCCGGCGACTGGCGGTAGGCGATCAGGGCCGGAAGCAGCGTCAGGAGCACGGTCGCGCCGAACATCGCGGCGAGTGTCCAGAGATCGGCGCTATGGAATTCCACCGGCATGGCCACGCCGCTGGCCGCGCCGAGGCGATGCGCAAGCGCTTTCGTGACGCCGTAGCCGATGGCGAATCCGGCTATCACCCCGCCGGCCAGAACGGCGAAGGTTTCCAGCCAGACGATCGCCAGCACGACCGGGCGCGAGGCCCCGAAGGCCCGAAGCGCGCCGATCTGGCGGCGACGCTGCAAGACCTGCAGGGCGATCACCAGCAGGATCGCCGCGGCGACCAGCGCCTGCACGGCGACGGCGATGATGCCGAGCACATGGCGCGCGTCGCCGAGCGTGCCGTAAAGCCGTGTCAGAACCTCGCCTGGAAACACCGCTATGGTGGCGTCCCGCCGGTATTCCTGGCGGAGATTATAGGCGTCGGCGATCGAGCGCGGCTTGACGACGACGGCGGGCACGCCGGGATTGCGTCCGTCGAGCAATGCGGTGTCATCGATCGGGGTGGCCGTATGGCCCGCCTCGTCATGGCGATGCGTTTCGTGGTCATGGTCATGGTCATGGCCGCCATGAGCGTTGTCCGCATCGTGGTGAGCCTGCGGCATCTGTTCTTCCGGCCCGAGGCTCTGATGTCCTTCGTCATGCGAATGGACGTTCCAGACGGATTGTATCGGCACCAGGATCGCCCGGTCCCAGGGCGTTCCGTTTGCAGCCATGCGTCCGACGACAAGATAGTCGACATCGGCATGGACCTCGCCGGCCTGACCGGCGGAGCCGTGAACCGGATGGAACGTGCTGCCGATCTTCCATTTGACCTGCGCGCCGACCACCGCGTCGCCGAGATGCTCGAAGGTCTCTCCGTCCGCGATACCGCCCAGCGCTTCCAGTGCTTCCCGCGTGGTTCCGATGATCGGATGGTTGCCCACGAAATCGCCGAAGCCGACGGGAATCGCGGTCTCGACGCGCGGATCGGTGCGCAGCCGGGCAAGAACGTCCGGCTTCAACAGCGGCAGGGGGGCGGCCTGAAGGAACACCGAGGACAGGACAAGCTGGGTTTCGCTGCCGGCCGCGCCGACGACCAGATCGAAGGCCGCGGCGGCGCGCGCGCTTCCAAGGCGCAGCGCCCTTTCCTGCAAGGTGACCGCAACGCCGAGCGCCGTCGACAAGGCCACCAGAAGCAGGACGATCGAGACGCCGATCCAGTTGCGCCGCAGATCGGCGAGGATGAAGGAAAACATATCGCCTCCGATGTCAGGAAAGGAGCCGGCCGTTTTCAAGCCGCAACGTGCGGCCGAGCCGGTCTATGAGGCGGGAATCGTGGCTGGCGACGAGGAGTGTCGCGCCGGTCTCGCCGCTGAGTTCGAGCAACAGGTCGGCGACGGCCTCACCGGCTTCTGCATCGAGGCTGGCGGTCGGTTCGTCGGCGACGATCAGCCCGGGCCGGCCGACAAGGGCCCGTGCGACGGCGACCCGCTGCATCTGACCGCGCGACATGGTTTCGATCGGCTGATCGAGGCGTTCGATGCCGACGCGGGCGAGCAGCGACCGCGCGCTTTCCTTCATGCCCGCCGGCAGCGAATATCGCGCCAGCTTTTGCGGCAGAAGCACATTGTCCAGCGCGGACAGGCCGGGAAACAGGTGGAATTCCTGCATCACCAGACCGACATTGTGCGCGCGCCATCTGTCGCGCTGTGTCTCCGTCATGGCCGTCAGTTCATCTGCGCCCCAGGCGACGCGCCCGCCGGAGGGGCGCTCCATGCCGGTCAAGACGTTCATCAGGGTGGTCTTGCCGCTTCCCGATGGCCCGGTGACCGCGATATGGTCGCCGGCCGCAAGCGCCAGCGAAGCGATGTCGAGGGCGGCGACCGGAAGGCCGGGGAAGCGAACGTCCAGTTTCTCGACGGAGAGCGCCAGCATCCTCATACCGCCGAGAAGTTCGCGCCGACGATGCGCAGCAGGCTGACGAAGCCGGTTTCCGGATCTGTCCAGGAGCCGACCTCCAGTGTCCCGGAGACCTCGATGATGCCGTTCGCCTGTTCGAATGTCTGGGCGCGGTCGAGATAGACCACGATGATGTCGTCGGGCCAGTCCGCGTCGGATGAGCAGAACGGGCATAGCGCCATCGGGATTTCGGTCAGAACGAAGAAATCGGCTTCCGCCTTGAGGGGCGGCGCCATGAAACCGCGCATGGCCACCCGCTCGCCCTTGAGCGCAAGCACCTTGTCGGAGAAGGTGAGCCCGAGGACGCTGATCTTTCCGTAAAGCTCGTCGAAGGCGATGGTCTGAGCGGCGGCGCGTGTCGGATGCAGGGTGAGCGAAAGCGCCGCGCCGCCCATGACGGTCAGTGCCTGTCGGCGGCTGAACCCGGTCGAGATCATTGGAGCCTCCTTGGCGAAGGTATGGGAAAAATAGGGGCAGGCCCGGAACGATCCCGGGCCTGCCCGTTTGTCGTCAGGCTTACTGGGTCTGCTTGACGCCAAGCGCCAGCGTTTCGGCGATCACGCGATAGACGTCGCTTTGCTCCATATAGCCCTTGAACCGCTCGGAACCGGGGCCGGTCGCCTGAAGAACCACGTCGTCCACGGCGTGGACGCCGGTGTCGCCGTCGCGCGGGATATTGCCCTCGACCAGGACGGCGCCCGGCACGTCCTTATAGGCTTCGTTGGCGATATATTTCTTGTTCTCGTCCTGGATAGCCGGCACGAAGGGGCCGTCGAGCTTCGGACGGAAGGTCTCATAGTGATCCGGGCCGTTGTTGGCGGCCAGGAACAGGCGGCGCGAAACATCGACGCGGTCGGGATAGCCGTCGCCGTTTTCATCGACATAGTTGGGGAAGCCGGCGTCGGCGTAGGTGCCGACCTTCTCGCGCATGTCCATGCCTTCCTTCTCGTCGTCGACGGTGCCGATGATCGAGACGCCATGGGTGTGGTCGCCGGTCACGACGATCAGCGTATCGGGGTTCTTTTCCGCGAACTCACGCGCGACGCCGACGGCCTTGTCGAACTCGATCGTGTCGACGACGGCGCGGTCCCAGTCGAGCGGATGGGACATCTTGTCCACATTGGCCGCCTCGACGACAAGCACGAAGCCCTCGGCGTTCTTTGCGAGCTGGCCAAGTGCCGCTTCCGTCATGGCGACGAGACCGGGCTGTTCGGGGAACTTGTCGACGGTGCCTTTCTTCAGGAATTCACGGTCGAGCGTCGTATCCAGATTGCCCGTATGGAACAGGCCGAGCAGCTTGCCGGTGTTGGAACCGGATGCCGCTGCAAGTTCGCCCGCCGTGGTGGCGAAAGTGTAGCCGGCGTCCTGATAGAGCTTGATGTGGTCGATATCGTCCTTGCGCTTGGACCCGGGCGTCGCCTGCGGCAGGAAATAGGCCGAACCGCCGCCGAGGATCACCTCCGGCTTGAGGTCGTAGATCATGGTGTTGATCTCGGCCTTGTCGGCGCGGCGGCGGGTGTGCGCAAACAGCGCCGCGGGCGTTGCATCCTGCAACTCCGAAGTCGTGACGATGCCGACGGATTTGCCGGTCTGGCGGCGCAGCGCTTCGACCAGCGTTTCGAATTTCGGATCGTCCAGCGAGTCCTTCGTGCGGTCGGCATAGACGCCGAGCGCGTTCACGGCGGTCTTGTGGCCGGTCATATAGGCCGACATCGTGTTGGCGCTGTCGGTGGCGACGGCTTCCGTCGATGACGTGCCGATGAACGCCATCCGGTCGAGGTCGTCCATATTGAGGCGGCCGTTGGCCTTACCCTCGGTCATGCCCTTCGACATGATGCGCGCCGCCGTGCGATGGGCGACCGAAAGGCCGTCGGCGATCAGGAAGATGACGTTCTTCGCCTGTGCCGTCTCCGGCGTGCCGTAGACTTCCCAGGTCACGGACTTTTCTTCCGCGCCGGCCTTGGCGACCACGGTGTAGGTGCCGGGCTCGGCGATGAGGACGCCGTCGATGCGCACCGCGGAGGCTTCGACGCCGTCCTCGCGTTCGATGAAGCGTACGTCCTTGCCCAAGGCTTCGGCGGCGGGCTTGCCATTGACGGTGACACTCACGTCGTCGGCCGAAACGACGCCATCGAACTCGACCTTCACGTCGAAGGGCGAGGAGGTGAGGATCGTGGCGCGATCGAGCGGAAAGATGGTGGTGGCGCTGGCGGTCATCGAGGTGGCCAGTACCGTGGTTGCTGTCAGGATGGCGAGCAGTCCGCGCATGTCGGTTCTCCAGAATTGAATAGGACACGCGGTAGCTAGCCCCCGCAGGTTACGGGCTGATGACAGAGCCTTTGCGAACGGAAATGCGGATGCGGACATGTCGCCGCCGAGGCCGGGATGCCGGTTTTGTCGCGGGTGCGCCGATTTGGCTCTATGCTTGCGGCCGGGCTTCCAGCCGGAACAGGTCGACGAAATCCTGTGCCGCCGGAATATTTCCGTGTGCGCCGATGATCCCTTTGGCGATCAGCAGGGATAGCGGCGCTGTCCCATAGATTGCGGCGGCCATCGCATTGCCGTTTCCCGTCAGGACGAAGGGCGTATCGGGCCTTGCGACCAGTTCCGTCGCCAGCCGGCCATCGACCAGCCGCGTCTCGAAGGCTTCCGTTCCGAAGTCGAAGCCGGCAAGCGCTGTGCGGCCTGCGGCCTTGTCCGGCATCAGGTTGACGCCCATCGAGATCATCAGCGCCGAGGGGCTGATGAAGCGGGAGGGATCGTGGCCGGGGATGGTCAGCGCCCATCGGCACAGTGCCTCCAGCACCGGCAGCAGGCCGCGTCCCGCGTCCGTCAGCGAATAGGCGCCCAGCCGCTCGTCATGCGCGACGACGCCGGCCGCTCGCAATTGCGCCAGCCGGCCGGTCAGGACGCCCGCGGTGATGCCGGGCAGGCCGGCGCGGATCATCTGAAACCGCTTGGGAGCGAACATCAGTTCGCGAACCACCAGCAGCGCCCAGCGGTCGCCGATCAGGTTGAGCGCATGGGCCGCCAGACAGCCTTCGTCGTAACGGATCCGCGGAAATTCATCGTGCTTCGTCATTTTTTGATGCTATCAGTTGCTTTTTCATACTACAAGAGTCATGCTGGCTTCCGCTGGGGTGCTGAAGTTCTGTCTGGAGGAGACGTGACATGGCTTACTATACCGGTTCCCTTGCGGCCGTTCCGACGGCGAAAAAACAGGAATATATCCAGCATATACAGGCCGCCTGGCCGCTGTTTCGAAAGCATGGCGCCACCCGCATGATCGAGAGCTGGGGCGTCGATGTTCAACGGGGCAAGGTCAACGATCTCTACGGCGCAGTGAACGCCAGGGACGATGAAACCGTCGTCTATGCGTGGATCGAATGGCCGGACAGGGCGACGGCGGATACGGCCTGGCAGAACATGCAGGACGATCCCGCCATGAAGGAAATGCCGGAAATGCCTTACGACGGCAGCCGCATGATCTTCGGCGGTTTTGCGCCGATCTTCGAGGAAGGAACGGACAAGGGCGCCGGCTACATCCAGGGCTTTGTGCTGGCGGTGCCGCAGAACAACAAGGCGGCCTATGCCGGAATGGCCGCCAGCGCCTGGGAGGACGCCTTCAAGCCCCATGGCTGCCTCGGAACGGTCGAGGCCTGGGGGGTGGATGTGCCGCACGGCAAGCAGACCGACTTCTATCGCGCCACCAGGTCCGAGGCGGGTGAAGTCCCGATGTTCAGCTGGACCGCATGGCCCGACAGGGCGACCTGCGATGCGGCGGCCAAGGCGATGGAAGCCGGCATGGAGGGGCAGGAATTCCCGGAAATGCCCTTCGACGGCATGCGCATGATGTGGGGCGGCTTCGAACCGATCTTCGATTCGGATGCAGCCCGATGAGCGTGGTTCTATACACCTACGACTGGCTGCCCGATTTTCCGCGCGGTTTCGTGCGCGATCTTCGGGTCCGCTGGGCGCTTGAGGAAACCGGACGCGCTTATGCGGTCGCGACGGTTCCGGCGCGCCCGAAAAGCGATGGCCACCGCGCCATGCAGCCTTTCGCGCAGGTGCCGATCATCCGGGATGGGGATCTGACGCTTTTCGAAAGCGGCGCCATAGCGCTTTATCTGGCCGAGGGAACGCCGCTGCTGCCGGAAGACCGTCGCGCCGAAGTGACGCAATGGCTGATCGCCGCGCTCAACTCCGTCGAGGCCGCAAGCGGCGGATGGATGGGCCTGGTTCTGGCCGAACGGATGCCCGAATTCTTCGGGCCTCCTTCGACGCCCGACGTGGTCGAGCGGGCCCGCCGCAATATGAAGGCAAAGCTCGACGCATTGGAAACACTGATGTCCGGCCGTGAGTGGATCGCCGGCGCGTTCAGCGTGGCCGATATCATGATGGTCGACGTGCTGCGCATCCCGGACGTCGAGGGTCAGTTGAGCGGCTATCCGGCGCTGGCGGATTACGTCGCGCGGGCTACCGCGCGCCCGGCGTTCAGGAAGGCGATGGACGATCACATGGCCCACTGGCGCGCTGCCGATGAGGCGCGCCAGATGAGCCGGTTCGCCTGAACCGCAATCAGCAATGAGGAGAAGGACGATGAAGTATCATGGCAATCCGTGCTGGTACGAATTGGGAACCGGCGATCTCGAGGCCGCGAGCGACTTCTATGCCGGGATTTTCGGCTGGCGGATCGCAGATAGCGGAATGGAGGGTTTCGATTATCGGCTCGCCAAATCCGATGGCGACATGGTGGCCGGAATGATGTCCAGCGCCGGCCAGACGGGAAACCCGCCGCCCCACTGGCTGATCTATTTCGCCGTGGATGACTGCGACCGGACCGTTGCCGATGTCGAAGCGGCCGGCGGCAGAGTCTACAAGGCGCCGGCCGACATTCCCGATACCGGTCGCTTTGCGGTCGTCGCGGACCCTCAGGGGGCGGTCTTCGGCCTGCTGCAACCCGATATGAGCCGGATGAGCGAGGCCGATCGCGCCAGGGCTGAAGCGGGGGAGGGTGCTTTCAACCAGAAAAAAGCCGGTCACGGCAACTGGAACGAATTGATGTCGAGCGATCCCCAGGCCGGCTTCGCCTTCTATTCCGGGCTGTTCGGCTGGACGAAGGGCGAGGCCATGGACATGGGCGACATGGGAACCTACCAGCTGTTCCGCCATAAGGACGTCGATATCGGGGCGGTGATGGGTCTCGGTAATGCACCGGCCTCGGCCTGGCTTGCCTATTTCGGTGTCGACGGCGCGGTGACGAAAACCGTGGAGGCCATCACCGCGGCGGGAGGCAAGGTTCATCATGGTCCGATGGAGGTTCCCGGCCCGGCCTATATCGCGGTGGCGCAGGACCCGCAGGGCGCATGGTTCGCGGTGGTCGGCGGCAAGATGTGAACCGGCGTCAAACCATAGCCTCGAAGCGAGAGGAGCCCGTGATGGCGAAAAACACGATCTGCATCTGGTACGACAGGGAGGCCGAAGCCGCCGCCCGCTTTTATGCCGGGATTTTTCCCGACAGCACCGTCACCGCCGTCCGCCGTGCGCCCGCCGATTTCCCCTCGGGCAAGAAGGGCGACGTGCTGACGGTCGAATTCACGGTGGCAGGCGTCCCTTGTCTCGGTCTCAATGGCGGGCCGACCTTCCGGCATAGCGAAGCCTTCTCGTTCCAGATCGCCACCGACGATCAGGAGGAAACCGACCGTTACTGGAACGCCATCGTCGGCAATGGCGGGCAGGAAAGTGTGTGCGGCTGGTGCAAGGACAGATGGGGCATCTCCTGGCAGATCACGCCGCGCGTGCTCACCGAGGCGTTGGCGGTCGGCGGTGAGGAGGCCAGGCGCGCGTTTGAAGCGATGATGACCATGAAGAAAATCGATGTGGCCGCCATTGAGGCGGCGCGGCGCGGTGACGGCTGAAGTCTGTCATCCCGCCGTTATGAAAGCCGCTTAATGCTCATTGCCGGAAAGACGGTGCTGGAACCGTCGATGCACAGCTGTGCAAGGGTAGAAAATGAGCAAGAACGGCTTTCTCGGCATCGAGGGCATTACGGTTGGCTATGGCCGGACGCCGGTGCTGAATGCGCTGGACCTGTCCATCCGCCAGGGCGAATTCGTGGCTCTTCTCGGATCGTCCGGTTGCGGTAAGACCACTCTGCTGCGGGCGATCGCAGGCTTCGTCAAACCATCGGCCGGCAGCATCCGGGTCGACGGCCGCGATGTTTCCCGGCTGCCGCCCGACAAGCGTGGCATGGCGCTGGTCTTCCAGTCCTACGCGCTGTGGCCGCATATGACGGTGGCGCAGAATATCGGTTACGGCCCCAGGCTGCGCGGCATGGCGCGCGCCGACATCGTGCGCCGCGTCGATGAATTGCAGGAACTTCTCGGCCTGGCGGGTCTCGGCCAGCGCAAGCCCGCCGCCCTTTCGGGCGGACAGCGCCAGCGCGTCGCGCTCGGCCGTGCATTGGCCGTCGATCCGGCGATCCTGCTTCTGGACGAACCGCTGTCCAATCTGGACGCACGGATCCGCCTCAAGGTCCGGCACGATATCAGCGCCCTTCAGAAGCGTCTCGGCATAACCGCCGTACACGTCACCCACGACCGCGAGGAGGCCATGGTGATGGCCGATCGCATCGTCATCATGAATGCCGGAGGCATCGCCCAGCAGGGCGCACCGGAAGAGGTTTTCAACCGGCCGTCCTCGCCCTTCGTCGCCGCCTTCATGGGTGCCGAGAATATGCTGACGCTTCCCGGTGCGCTGCGGAACGCGAGGATCGTGATCGAGGCGGGCAGCACGAATGCGCGGGCGGTGCTGCCGCTCGACGGCCGGCTGCTTCAGGACGGTCCGTTCGAAATACGCTTCCGGGCGGAGGGGGCGGAGCTTCTGGACGGACACCTTCCTCCTGCGGAAACCACCGATGCGCTGGAACTCTTCGGCCATGTCGAAGCGGCGAGCTATCCCGGCGGGACGTGGCGTCACGCCGTTCGCGTCGGCGACGACATCCTTCTCGTGGATGCAGCGCTGCCCTTCGCGCCGGGCCAGCCGGTGCGGATCCGCATCCCGGCCCGAAATCTCTTTCTTTTCCATTCGCAGGCCGACGTCACGCGGCCGCACACAGGTTCCCTGCACGACGGCCGGAAGGCCGACGTCCTGGAAACATCAGAAGCGTAATCCTACCCAACGGAGACGTCATCCCATGAAGAAAGTTCTTCAGGCAACGCTGGTTCTCGGCTTTGCGGCCCAGCCGGCCTTCGCGGCGGAACTCACCGTCCTGACGGCGGGCGACCAGAACATGGTCGACTATATCAATGAATATCTCGGGCCTCTTTTCGAGGAGCAGAATCCGGGCAATACGGTGCGCGTCGTGGGCACCGGCCCGGGCGATTCCGGCTCGCAGAAGATCGTCGAGCGTTTCGAGGCCCAGAAGCAGGCGGGCGTCGAGGCCTGGGATGCCGATGTCGCCGTCGTGCATGAGAAGTTCGTCGGCCCCATGGTGACGGGCGAATATCTCGAAGCCTATCGCGACCGGATCAGCACCGGAAAGCTGGTGACCCGCGCAAACGCCGATATGGCGCTCGGTTCGCCGGTCAAGGGCTACGTCATGCCGATGTTCAACAGCCAGACGGCTCTCGCCTACAATCCGGCGCTTCTGCAAGATCCGCCGAAGAGCTACGAGGAACTGGCCGAATGGGCCAAGGCCAACCCGAAGCAGTTCGGTTACAACGGCATCAAGGGCGGCGCTTCCGGCGTCAGCTTCGTCATGGGCTGGGTCTACGCTTTTGGCGAAGGCGAGGCCGACAAGCTGATGAACGGCCCGTTCGAGGAAGGCGAGACCAGCAAGTGGAACAGCGCCTTCGACAGTCTGGCGGACTTCACCACAAACGCCACGCTGACCCCCGGCAACGCCGGCACCCTCGACCTGCTTTCGCGCGGTGAGATCGCCATGGGCCCGGTATGGGTGGACATGTTCTATTCCTGGCAGGCCAACGGCCAGTTGCCGCCCGAATTCAAGCTGGTTCTCCCGGCCCCGGGCATGCCCGGCCAGCCGATGCACTATGTGATGCCCGCCAAGGCGGCCAACAAGGAACTGGCCGAGAAGTTCATCGAACTGGCGACCAGCCCGAAGGTGCAGGCCGAAGGCATCGTCAAGCGCTTCAACTGGTATCCGGGCATCGATGCCCAGCATGTCCAGTCCGAGCTTGACGAGGCCACATGGTCGAAGCTGTTCACCGACGTGACGCCGGAGGATCTCGCCAGCTACGGCAAGCCGTTCCCGATCGCGCCCTACAATGACGCGATCCTGGAGGCCTACGAGCGCCACGTCACCAACTAGCCTCGGCTCAAGCCCCGAGGAAGTCGCCCGGTCACGGGCGGCTTCCGCGCCCTTCGTCCCCATTCGCGCCTGCGGACATGCCATGCCCATACGTCTTTTCGGATTGTTTCTCGTCCTGCCCGCGCTTGCCGTCATCGCGCTGCTGTTCGTGGTGCCGCTGACCAGTTCCGTGATCGGCGCCTTCGCGGTCGGCAGCGGATACGGACTGGGCAATTTCATCAAGGCTTTCGAGCTTTATACGTCCGACATCGTCTTCACCGTCGTCATCGTTTCCCTTTCGACGACCATCATCGGCTTTCTGTCGATCGCGATCGGCGGTTATCTGGTTCTTGGCGAAAATCCGCGCGCGGTCGCGCTTCTGCGCTGGCTCTATCGCTGGCCGCTGTTCATTCCGTTCATCGTGGTTGGCCAGATCCTGCGCACGTTTCTTGCGCGGAACGGGCTCATGAACAACGTGCTGATCGGCGTCGGCGTGATTACGCCCATGCAGGCCATGAGTTTTCTCGACTGGCGCGGCATCGTCATCGCCTTCGTCTGGAAACAGACGCCTTTCGTGGCGATGCTCGTCGCCGGTGCGATGGCGTCCGTCGACCGCAGCACCATAGAGGCGGCGCGTAACCTCGGCGCCTCGCGCCTGCGTATCCTCATCGGCATCGTCGTGCCGCAGGTGGCGACCACGCTGATGGTCGGGCTCGTGCTGTCCTTCGTCACCATGATGTCGGTGCTGTCGGTGCCGCTGATGATCAATGCGCAATCCCCCACCATGATCACCGCCGATATCGCCTTCCGCATCAACGCCTATGGCGACTATGGGGTCGCCAATGCGCTGGGCCTGATTTCCCTTGTCGCCAGCGCCTGCGTCGGCTGGTTCTATCTGCGTCAGAGCATGAGGAAACGCTCGTGAGCCTCGCCGTTCATACCGCCGCCCGCCCCGACTTCACGGTGGATCTTTGGTGGATCCCCCGCGCCGTCATTCTCGGCCTGCTTGCCTTCGCCATTTTCGGACCGTTGATGAACCTGCTGCTATGGACCGTTGCCGAGCGCTGGTATTTCCCGCACACCCTGCCGCTGGAATACGGGTTCAGCTATTGGGCGCGCGTTTTCTCGCCGCGCGGCGTCGCGATGGAATCGCTGGCCAACAGCATCGTCGTGGCGGGGCTGACGGTGATCGTCGCCATGGCGCTGGCCGTGCCGGCGGGATATGCGCTGGCGCGCCTGAAACTGCCGTTCCGCGCCCTGATCCTGCTCGCTTTCCTGATTCCCCAGGCCTTTCCGAGCCTGCCCGTCTATGTGAACATCGCCCGGCTCTTCTACCAGATCGGCCTCAACGGCACGGTGACGGGCGTCGTTCTGGTGCATGTGACCCACGGGCTCGTCTATGCGGTGTGGATCGCCACGGCCGCCTTCTCCGCCGTGGATGTCGAACTGGAGGAGGCCGCCCGCTCCATGGGTGCCGGAGCCATGCGTACATTCCGCGACGTGACGCTGCCGCTTGCGGCGCCGGGCCTGCTGGCCAGCGCGATCTTCGTCTTCCTCGAATCGCTGGATGAGTTCACGGGCAGCTATTTCATCGGCGCGCCGGATGTGAACACGCTGCCGCTGCTGCTCTACACGGCCAGCGCCGGGGGAAACTATCAGGTCGCCTCGATCACCGCGCTCCTGCTCCTCATCCCTTCCGTGGCTTTCATGCTGATCGTCGAGCGCTTCCTGAGGTCCGACGTGCTTTCGAAGGTCGGACATTGAGGCGCGGAAACTGTCCCCGGACGCCGGGCTTCGTCAGTGCGCAACAGGTGGCGGATCTGGCAGGCGTTTCGCGCTCGGCGGTCTCCCGCACGTTCACGCCGGGCGCAAGCGTCGCGCTGGAAACCCGTGAAAAGGTTCTGGAGGCGGCGACTACGCTCGGCTATCAGGTCAACGACCTTGCCCGCGGGCTGCTTGCCAATCGCAGCCGTCTTGTCGGCCTTGTCGTCACCAAGCCGGAAGTCGGATTCCGGGCGCATCTCGTGGCTTCGCTCTCGCGCGCGCTCATCCGGCGCGGCAATATTCCGTTCCTCATCGACACCGGCAGTTCCGAACAGGAGATGCAGGCGGCACAGGCCGCCCTCTTCGGCTACCGCGCCGAGGCGACGATCATCCTGTCGGGCTCTCCGCCGGCTTCCTTCGCCGAACTGGCGCGGCGAAACGGCCAGCCGCTCGTGATGATCGGTCGTGCCGAAGCGGATCGGGATCATGTGCGCACCGACAATCGCCGCGCCGCCGCAAGGGCTGCCGCCATCTTCGTGCGAAGCGGTATGAATCGTCTTGCCGTGGCCGGGTCGGCCTCCGGCACACCGAGCATCGTGGAACGCGAGGACGCTTTTGTCGAAGCGGCGGAACGTCTGGGCGCGGCGGTTCGAATCGCGCGCGGAAGCGACACCGACTATGCCGGCGGGCAGGAGGCGGCGGCTGTCCTTCTCGGCTTGCGACCGCGGCCGGAGGCGATCTTCTGCGTCAACGATCTGATGGCGCTCGGCCTCATGGACGCCGCGCGCAGCCGTTTCGGCTGCCGCATCCCGCAGGACCTCTCGGTCATCGGTTTCGACGATATCCCGGAGGCGTCCTGGGACGCCTACCGCCTGACCACATTCCGGCAGGACCCGGAGGAAATCGCCGCCCGTGCGATCGGCCAACTCGAGCGCCGGCTGAGCGATCCGGAGGCGGCTCCCTCCACGGTGCAGCTGGAATCCGTATTCATCGCGCGCGACAGCGCTCACCTTGGAAGACCGGACGATGCAGAATGAAACGACCCCTGGGCGGCGGGCGCCCTTCGACGTCATGAAGCTTGTTATCGTCTCCGATCTTCATCTCGTCGCGCCCGGCGAGACGCTGTTCGGCCTCGATCCATTGGAACGTCTCGAAGCCTGTATCGGCGATATCAATGCTAATCATGCCGATGCCGATCTCGTGGTTTTTGCCGGCGACCTGACCGATGACGGCAGGGCCGACGCCTATGCGGCGCTTGCCGACCGTCTCGGCTTCCTGCTGCCGCCGCATCGCCTGATGCTGGGCAATCACGACGATCGTGCGGCCTTCCGGCAGGTCTTCGCCGATGCGCCCGAGATCGACGGTTTCCTCCAGTCCCGCGCCGATATCGGCGGGATGCGGCTCATCTTTCTTGATACGCTCTGGCCGGGCCACGTCGCGGGGCAGCTTTGCGACCGCCGTCTGGCATGGCTCGATGAACAGCTTGCGTCCGTGGCGGACGTGCTCATGTTCCTGCACCACCCGCCGATGCCGATCGGCATCCCCTCGCTCGACGCATGCCGGCTGAGCGATCCCGACGCCCTGCTGGTGCTTCTCAAGGCGCGCGGAAACGTGCGCCATCTTTTCGCGGGCCATGTACACCGGCTGAGCCACGGCAACTGGGATGGAATTCCGTTTACGACCGTTCGCGGCACCAGCCACCAGTCGGCTCTCCGGTTTGACGGCCCGCACGCCATAAGCTTCGAGGCCTCCGCTTACAGCATCGTGCTCGCCGGTCGAAAAGGCGTGGTGGTTCATACGCAGGAGTTCGATGCGAAGAGGCCGGGAGCGTCTATGCCGGCGTCGGCCGTCATGGCGTAGAGCCGACAACGGTTCGGGGTATCGCACGATTGTTGCGTCACGCCGGGATTGCAAGGATCGGCTGCCGCCCGCATCGATACCGGAGGGTCAGCTCTTGACGAGGCGGAGCCCCTTGTCGAAGATTTTCAGGACTTGCTGGAAGTCGTGGCCGCGCTTCAGGATCATGCCGTTCGTATTCACCACGCTGTACATGCCCTGTTTGGCGGCGAGTTTCGGGTTCTTCTCGATACGGTAAAGCGGCATTTCGCCAGAGCGTTTGAAAACCGAGAAGACGGCCCTGTCGCGCAGATGGTCGATAGCGTAATCGCGCCATTCACCGTCTCCGACCATGCGGCCGTAGATCCAGAGGATGGCGTCAAGCTCGCGGCGGTTGAAGGTTACCGGAAGCGGATCCCTGCTGTTGCGATAGTCCCGTAGATCCACCACGCTTTCGGGGGACTGTTCATCCGGCTGCTCGGTCATTCATTCTCCGCGCTTACCTGTGACGGTTGCGTGACAGTTTGCCTGAGCGGCGGCGAAATGCAAGGGCGGCGGCGAAAGGGGGTCTTGCGTTTTTTCAATTCGCCGCATTTCAGCCCAACGCCCGCCCCATTTTCAGGGGAAAGTCCGCCCGTCGCTGTCGCGTGCCGGGCCGTCCGACGTAAGTGTGGAAAGCCGGTTCTGCGCCGGGAGCGTACATCGAAGTTGCCATGTATTCCGTTGCCGGCAACTTCGTGCGGTCCGGTCCGGCCGTCCTCGAACCCTCAAGCCCCAGCCCCTCGAAGACGCCGGATCGGACCTTCCCTCCTCGCGGAGTTCTCAATAGCTCCCGCTTTCCGGCACCAGCACCGTCGCGCCGAGGATCGCCCCCGGTGTTTCGGCTGTGCGCATACGCTGCAACAGGACGGCGCAGCCGCCGCCATGCTTCTGCTTTTGCAGCACCGTGGCGGGAAGGACGAGGTTGGTTTCCTTCCCCTCCCACATGCCGATGGTTTCGATTCCGGTCACGGCATGCCAGTAATTGACCGTCTTACCGCTGTTTTCACCCTGTTCGATGCGGATCGCCCGTTCACGATCGAAATAGGCCACCACGATATTGCCCTTGCCTTCGCCTTCGCCGACGTGGATGCGCAATTCGTCGTTTTCCAGTTCCATCGCCATCGGCACGGCGAGCCCCTTGCCTTCGCCGCGAAGCGCGTCGATGCGCGCGCGGATGCCGTTGAGATCGGCCCCGTTCATATGCTCGCGGCCGTTGAGAACGGCCTGCGGCGTGTAGACCCCGCTGCGGCCGAACATGCGCGCGTAGGCATATTGCCGGTCGGTATTGCCCTTGGAGGCCAGCGTGTCTTCCCAGCCGAGATAGTTCCAGTAGTCGACGTGATAGGCGAGCGCCACGACGTCGCCTTCGCGCGCCAGCGTCTCCAGCGCCTTGTCGGCAGGAGGGCAGGAGGCGCAACCCTGGCTGGTGAAGAGTTCGACGATGCCTTTGACCGGGCGGGATTCCTCGGCCAGGGCCAGGCTCGCGCTGCCCCATAGCGCGAGGAGCGTCGCCAGATATTTGACAGCACGTCGCCGCAGCATGTGATCGCTTCCAAGAAGGTGTCGGTAAGTGCCGACGTCGTCTTGGTCATACGCGTTCACGGCATCAACCGGAAGTCACAATGGAGTGAGGGCGGTCCGCCCGGGACGGTGGGGAGGGCCATGAAAAAGCCGGGGCCTGACAGGAGGCCCCGGCTATCGGATGACCGCGGCTCAGGCGGCGAGGTCGCGCAGCACCGTTTGCAGGATGCCGCCGTTGTTGACGTAGGTTACCTCGTCGAGCGTGTCGATGCGGCAGAGGATCGGAACGTCCTTCACCGTGCCGTCGGAATAGATGATCCGGGCGATCTTCTTTTCACGCGGCTTGATCTCGCCTTCCAGCCCCTCGATCGTAACGATCTCGTCGCCCTTGAGGTCGAGCGAAGCCCAGGTCGTGCCTTCCTCGAAGACGAAGGGCACGACGCCCATGCCGACGAGGTTGGAGCGATGGATGCGCTCGAAGGACTGGGCGATCACGGCCTTGACGCCAAGAAGGTTCGTGCCCTTGGCGGCCCAGTCGCGCGACGAGCCGTTGCCGTATTCGACCCCGGCGAAGATGACGAGCGGAACGCCCTCTTCCTTGTACTTCATGGCGGCGTCGTAGATCGACATCTCCTCCTTGGAGGGATAGTGGATCGTATAGCCGCCTTCCTTGCCGTTCGGACCCAGCATGTGGTTGCGGATGCGGATATTGGCGAAGGTGCCGCGCATCATCACCTCGTGGTTGCCGCGCCGCGTGCCGTACTGGTTGAAGTCGGCGATGCCGACGCCATGGTCGAGAAGATAGGCGCCGGCCGGGGACTGCGCCTTGATCGAGCCGGCCGGAGAAATGTGGTCGGTCGTGATCTTGTCACCGAACAGGCCGAGGACGCGCGCGCCCTTGATGTCGGAAAGGCCGGTTCCGGTCTTGCCCATGCCGACGAAATAGGGCGGGTTCTGCACATAGGTCGACTGGTCGTCCCAGGTATAGGTCTGTCCCGCCGGCACCTGTACGGCCTGCCAGTTGTCGTCGCCCTTGAAGACGTCGGCGTATTTCGTGGCGTAAAGCTCACGGGTGACGTACTTCATGATGAACTCCTGGATCTCCCGGGAGGAGGGCCAGATGTCCTTGAGATAGACAGGGTTGCCGTTCTGGTCTTCGCCGATCGGCTCCTTGGTGAGGTCCTTCTGGACCGAGCCCGCCAGCGCATAGGCGACGACGAGCGGCGGCGAGGCGAGGTAGTTCGCCTGGACGTCGGGAGAAATGCGACCTTCGAAGTTGCGGTTGCCCGACAGAACGCCGGCGGCGATCAGGCCCTTGTCGTTGATGGTCTTCGAGATCGGACCCGGCAGCGGGCCGGAGTTGCCGATGCAGGTGGTGCAGCCGAAGCCGACGAGGTTGAAGCCGAGGCTGTCGAGATCGTCCTGAAGGCCGGACTTGGAGAGATATTCCGCGACCACCTGCGATCCCGGCGCAAGCGAGGTCTTGACCCACGGCTTCGTCTTCAGGCCCCTGGCGACCGCGTTGCGGGCGAGCAGGCCGGCGGCGATCAGCACCGACGGGTTGGAGGTGTTGGTGCAGGAGGTGATCGCCGCGATCGCCACATCGCCATGGCCGATGTCGTAATCGGCGCCCTCGACGGCGTAGCGGTTCTGCAACTGGCCGGGCTTGTTGTATTCGCTATCGAGCGAGGCGGCGAAGCCCGATGCGATGTTTTCAAGCGCGATCCGGCCTTCGGGACGCTTCGGACCGGCCATGGAAGGCACGACGTCGCCGAGATCGAGTTCCAGCGTATCGGTGAAGACGATGGCGGAGCCGTCGCTGTCGCGCCACATGCCCTGAGCCTTGGAATAGGCTTCGACCAGCGCGATCCGGTCTTCCTCGCGGCCGGACATGGTAAGATAGTTGACGGTTTCGGCGTCAACCGGGAAGAAGCCGCAGGTCGCGCCGTATTCCGGACCCATGTTGCCGATCGTCGCGCGGTCGGCGAGCGTCATATTGTCGAGACCGGGACCGAAGAATTCGACGAACTTGGAGACCACGCCCTTCTTGCGCAGCATCTGCACGACGGTGAGCACCAGGTCGGTGGCCGTGACGCCTTCCTTCAGCTTGCCGGTCAGCTTGAAGCCGACGACTTCCGGCAGCAGCATGGAGACCGGTTGGCCGAGCATGGCGGCCTCCGCCTCGATGCCGCCGACGCCCCAGCCGAGCACGCCGAGACCGTTGATCATGGTCGTATGGCTGTCCGTGCCGACGCAGGTGTCCGGGTAGGCGACAATCTCGCCGTCTTCTTCCTTGGTCCAGACGGTCTGGCCCAGATACTCCAGATTGACCTGATGACAGATGCCGGTGCCCGGCGGCACGACGCGGAAGTTCTTGAACGCCTGCTGGCCCCACTTCAGGAAGCGGTAGCGTTCGCCGTTGCGCTGGTATTCCAGTTCGACGTTACGGGCAAAGGCGGTCGGCGTGCCGAATTCGTCGACGATGACCGAATGGTCGATGACGAGATCGACGGGAACGAGCGGGTTGATCTTCTCCGGATCGCCGCCAAGCGAGACCATCGCATCGCGCATCGCCGCAAGATCGACGACGGCGGGAACGCCGGTGAAGTCCTGCATCAGCACGCGCGCCGGGCGATAGGCGATCTCGGTTTCGACCGCGCCCTTGTTCTTCAGCCAGTCGGCGACGGCCAGGATGTGCTCCTTGGTCACCGAACGGCCGTCCTCGAAGCGCAGCAGGTTTTCGAGCAGCACCTTCATCGAGTAGGGCAGCCTGGAGATGCCGGCCAGGCCGTTGGCCTCGGCTTTCGGCAGGCTGTAATAGACATAATCGGTGTCGCCCACCGTGAGGGTCGAACGACAATTGAAACTATCTAGGGATGTAGACACTTTTATACCCCGTTCCGTCTGGTCGCCAGAAAGCTGACGTACGAACGCCCTTGCGCTGTTGCAGCGCAACTGGGATGCGGGTGCGGTCATTTCCGCTGTCCGTACGCGGAAATCATTCCCGTGTTCGGCGCTAGGATGAAATTCACGCCGACCGCTGGCGTGTTGCTGGCCTTATAGATAACTTCTAAGGAAGGTTCCAGTATACGAAACCCCAAAACGGACAATTTTTGCATTGCGGCCAAGGTCGTAGAGGGAAATGGAGCATCATGCGCCTCGTTGCCGAGGGTCTCAGCGCAAAACGGGGCGAAGACCTGATTTTCCATGATATTTCCTTCGAGGTCGCCGCCGGCGAGGCGCTGGTGGTGAAGGGCGCGAACGGCGCCGGCAAGTCGACGCTGCTGCGCGTCCTGGCCGGTCTCCTGCCGCCGGAGGCCGGTTCGGTGCGGATCGATGCTGCGGCGCACACGGTCGAGCGCCCTTGCGAAGCGTGCCACTATCTCGGCCATCGCAACGCCATGAAGCGCGAGCTTAGCGTGGAGGAAAACCTCCGTTTCTGGAAGGCCTGCCTCGGCGATCTCCAGGGGGGGCAGGGTCTGGCGGTCGATGCCGCGGCGGCGATGGTCGGCCTTGGGGGAATCACGCATCTTCCTTTCGGCTATCTGTCGGCCGGCCAGCAGCGCCGCATCGCCATGGCGAAGCTTCTGGTCGCCTGGCGGCCCGTGTGGCTTCTCGACGAGCCGACCGCGGCGCTCGATGCGGCGGCCGAAGAGATGTTCTCCGGCCTTGTGACGCGCCATCTCTCAGCCGGCGGCATCGCCATCGCCGCGACGCATCAGCCGCTCGGGCTGGGCGGGGCGAAGGAATTGCGGATGACCGGTTTTGCGGGTCTTGCGGAGGATGCGTGGTGAAGGGGCCTGCCATGTCCATTTGCATTTCGGGCAATGAAGGGGAGGGGAGGGCTCCGCCCGGCCCCGACCGTGCAGGACCGGATCGGCCTCTCCCGCAATGGCCGCTGCGCGGGAAGGCGCCCGCATGATCGCGCTTCTTGTCCGAGACCTGAGGCTTTCGGTGCGTGCCGGCGGCGGCGCGCTGATCGGCGTTCTGTTCTTCATGACGGTGGTCGCCGTCATTCCCTTCGGGGTGGGGCCGGATCTCAACCTGCTTTCGCGAATCGGCCCGGCGATTCTCTGGATCGGCGCGCTTCTCGCCTCGCTTCTCGGCCTCGACCGGTTGTTTCAGGCCGAGCGTGAGGACGGCTCGCTGGACCTTCTCCTGATGCAGGAGACGCCGCTGGTGCTGATCGTCTTCGTCAAATGCCTCGCCCACTGGATCGCGACCGGCCTGCCGCTGGTGCTGGCCTCGCCGCTTCTCGGCCTGTTCATGAATATGGACGAGATGGCGATCGGTGCGACGACGTTGACGCTTCTGGCCGGAACGCCCGCCATCACCTTTATCGGCGCGGCCGGCGCGGCGATCGCTGTCGCCTTGCCGCGTGGCGGGTTGCTGGTCTCCATTCTGGTGCTGCCGCTGGCCATTCCGGTGCTGATCTTCGGGGTGAGCGCGGTGCATGCGGCGATCGAGGATCCCGCGCCCTTCCTGCCGCCTTTTCTCATTCTCGTGGCGCTCAATCTCTTTTTCGCCGTCGTGGGGCCGGTGGCGGCCGCCGGCGCGCTGCGGCTTTCGAGCGACTGAGGGGCGATTTGACGCGAATGTGATTGCGCAAGGTCAATTGAAGCCGGGGGCATTGCGCGGTAAAGAACGCTCATGAACGAACCGAGCCTTGTCATCCGCAAATTCAGCGACCTCGCCAATCCGACGCGCTTCCTGGCGCTGGTGGCGCGTGTCTGGCCGTGGATGGCCGGCATGACGATCTGTCTTTTCGCCCTTGGCCTCTATCTCGCATTCGCCACGGTCGGCGATTACCAGCAGGGCGACACGGTGCGCATCATGTATGTGCATGTGCCTGCCGCCTGGCTGTCGATGATGGGCTATTCGGTCATGGCCGTCTCGGCGCTGGGCACGCTGGTCTGGCGGCATCCGCTTGCCGATGTCTCGGCGCGGGCGGCAGCGCCCATCGGCGCCTGTTTCACCTTCGTCGCGCTGGTGACCGGCTCCTTGTGGGGCAAGCCGATGTGGGGTACCTGGTGGGTCTGGGACGCGCGGCTGACCTCCGTCTTCGTGCTGTTCCTGATGTACCTCGGGTTGATCGCGCTCAACCGCGCCATGGACGATCCGACACGCGCGGCCAAGGTCGGCGCGGTGCTGATCCTCGTCGGTTTCATCAATATCCCGATCATCAAGTTTTCCGTGGAATGGTGGAATACGTTGCACCAGCCGGCAAGCGTGATACGGCTTGACGGACCGACCATCGATGCGGAATTCCTGCGGCCGCTGCTGGTGATGGCGGCTGCCTTCACGCTGCTGTTCCTGACCCTGCACGCGCTGGCGATGCGCAACGAGATCCTGCGCCGCCGTATCGCGGTTCTGCGCCGCCACGCCGCACGCGCCGCCGGCCGGCCGGGAGGCGCGGCATGAGCCATGCCTTCTATGTCGCGGTGTCCTATGCCGCCACTTTCGCCACGGTCGCCGGCCTCGTGCTCTGGGTTTGGCTCGACCATCGCGCCCGGCGACGCGAGCTGGAGCAGCTGGAGGCCGCGGGCGTGCGCAGGCGTTCGGCCCGGCCCGCCGCCAAATCCGGCGGGCAACCATGAGCACGCCGGAGAAGGAAAAATCCGGCGGCGCCGGCACGCGTTTCGTGCTGGCGGTGTTGCCGCTGGCGATCTTCATCGCGCTTGCGCTGGTCTTCTGGACGCAGCTTCGCAGCGGCCGGGATATTTCCGAGATCCCCTCCGCGCTGATCGGTGAAAAGGCCCCGTGGCGCGATCTCGATCCGCTCTCGGGCGCGCAGACGCCGGCCCTGACCACGCAGACGGGGCAGGGGAAGCTGACGCTCGTCAATTTCTGGGCCTCCTGGTGCGTGCCCTGCCGGCAGGAGCATCCGGTCATCCTGGCGCTTTCGAAGGATGAGCGCCTGACCGTCGTCGGGGTCAACTACAAGGACGGCCGTGAAAACGCGCTGCGTTTTCTCGGGGAGCTTGGAAACCCCTATGCGGCGATCGGCCTTGACCCGGACGGCAAGATGGCGATCGACTGGGGCGTCTACGGGATTCCTGAATCTTATCTCGTCGGTCCCGACGGCACGATCCTCTACAAGAAGGTCGGCCCCTTCGACGAAAAGAGCGTCAGGGAGGGGCTTTATCCGGCGATCGACAAGGCCTTGACGCCTGAGGCCGCCGGATAACCCCTTGAGATGCGGGCGGGAAGCCGCTCAGTGGCCGCCCGCTTCGGCGATGCCTTTGGTGAGGCTGCCGGTCGCCGGATAAAGCGGCACGAGGCAGGCCTGAAGGGCATGATAGAGGTCGCACTTGCCTGAAAAGATCGTATAGCTCGGTGTGAGATCCTCGGACAGTTCCTCGTGCCAGCCGCCGTTTTCCTGATCGAGGAAGTGGCGGGCGATCCCGTCCCAGATTTTCCGATACCAGATTTCATGAAAATCGTCGGGGCAATGCTCGTTGAGGAAGGCGGCAGCGCCCGCGCCCTCGGCCATCGGCCACCACAGCTTGCTGCGCCGGGCCGGTTCGTCGTTCCAGTCGAGAGTATAGAAGAACCCGCCCTTCTCCTTATCCCAGCCGAGGTTCACCGCCTGGGCGAAGAGGGCTTTTGCAGCTTCCGGCATCCAGTCGTGCCTTCTGCCGCCGAGCGCGTAGAGTTGCAGCACGAGGCGGGTCCACTCCAGCCAGTGGCCGGGGGTGGTGCCGGCCGGCCGGAACATCTCGTTGCCGCGATAGTCCTTGTCCAGCACCCAGTTTTCGTCGAAATGCTCAGGCACCCGGAAATGGTTCTCACCGGCCCGCCGGCGAATGATCAGGTCCGCGATGCTCTCGGCCTTGTCGAGATAGCTTTTCTCCCCCGTCGCTTCATAGGCCGCCATCAGGGCTTCCGTCAGGTGCATGTTGGAGTTCTGGCCGCGATAACCCGTAATCGGCGTCCAGTCGGCCTCGAACTCCTCGGTGATCGCGCCATGCTCCTTCTCCCAGAAGCGGGTTTCGAGAATGTTGCTGATATCGGCGATCATGCGATCCGCATCGGGATGGCCGGCGACCTTGGCGCTGGAGGCGGCGAGCAGCACGAAGGCATGGCCGTAACCCTGCTTCGTCGAATCGAGCAGGCCGGAATTGTCAAGCGACCAGTGGTAGCCGCCGCGGTCGTGGTCGCGATGCTTCTCCCACAGATAGGTCATGCCGTGGTCGACGATGGCGTCGGAACCCGGACGGCCGAGCAGGCTGCCGATGGCGAAGCAATGGACCATGCGCGCGGTCGCATGGATGCCGCGCACGGGATTGCCCGCGTTGATCGGACGGCCTTCCACATCAAGGTCGTAAAAACCGCCGCCGGGATTAAAGGCGCGGTTCTGGAAAAAGTCGAACAGGCGGTTGGCTTCCCGCCACAGCCATTGCCGGTGATAATCGCGTTTTTGCCAGGCAGCGCCGAGGGATTGGGTTGCGCCCATGTTGCGTTCTCCTCTGCGGTTGTCTGTTCCGCATTTCGGTTGTCTTTCCGCCGTCGAGCCGGGGGCGCGACGCTTGCCTGTCATGGGCCGGGATCACGCACGGCCATTCGAATGCGGCGGGCCTGCGGCGGATGGGGAGGGATTTATGCCCCAGAACGTCTGGAGCCGCAAGCCGCGGCGTCCATCGCGCGGGCGGTGGAACAGGCGCGTCCTGAGACGGCTTTGGCGGTGACGCCGCCTCCATGCGAAAAGGGCAATTTACATTTGTGGCGGAAATAAGAAAAAATAGCCTACCAATCTTATGGAAAAGATATATGAATTACCTCGCTCGAAGGGCGGCTCCTGGCTGCCGGCTGCGGAAACGACCATATCACGGTCTTGTGAAAAGGGAAGAAATGCATGAGCGATGCGAATCTCGATGACCGGATCATCTGGAATTCTGCGGAACCCCGTCGTCGGGACCGGCGGACCGGACGCTGGGTCGTCGGCAATCTCGCAATCGGCTCCGCCTTCATTTTCGTCAGCGCCATCGTCTTCGGCTTCGTCTGACATCTTCCATCCCGTCGCGTTCCCGCTGGCGGTTTCCGGCCTCTCCCCTTCGTGTTTCCCCTGAAAGCGTCGAAGCTTTTCAGTTTCGGGAATACTCGGTTTGACACGCCCCGCCCAATTCGACCATCCTCCTGATCCGCTGGCTTGACGGACGCCCTCCGTCCGCTTTCCTGCCGACTTTTCCGTCCGCCACCCGGACGGCAGGGTATTGCGGGGACGTGTTGACATGTAAAAGCGTTCACAATAATTGTTGCTGTTATTGCATGAATGCAATTTTTGGATTGGCCGGCATGGCGTGCGGAAATGACCGACCGGCCGGCCGTTTCCAGGCGGAGGAGGACCTATGAGGAAGTTTGCCGACACGATCGATCTCGAGCAGTTCCGGCGACAGGTCGAGACCGAGACGACCATGGCCATGTGCCCGACGGCCACCACCATCGAAAAGAATATTCCGATCTATGACGGTGCGTCGGTAAGCGACGCCATCGCATCCGAATGGGCTTCGATCATCGGCGAGGGGGCGGGCGTCTTCGTGGTCAAGCGCGCCTTCGCCGATCCGGGGGCGATCGATGCGGCAAGCGAGGTCTTCCGGACGATCATCGCCGACGAAAGGGCGACCGGCGGCGGGGCGGGGGACCATTTCGCCAAGGCGGGGGCCAATGACCGCATATGGAACAGCCTGCAAAAGCTCTGCCTGCGCGCGCCGGACGTCTACGCCCGTTACATGGCCAATCCGGTTATCGACATCGCCTGCCGCGCCTGGCTCGGGCCGGGCTATCAGATTGCCACCCAGGTCAATCAGGTCCGCCCCGGCGGCAAGGCGCAGGCGCCGCATCGGGATTATCACCTCGGCTTCATGACGCCCGGGCAGATGGAGGAATATCCGACCCATATCCATGCGACCGGACCGACGCTGATCCTGCAAGGCGGGGTAGCGCACTGCGACATGCCGGTGGAAAGCGGCACGACGAAGCTGCTTCCGCATTCCCAGCGCTATCTGCAAGGCTATATCGCCGCCACGCGTCCGGAGTTCCGGGACTACTTCGAAGCGCACCATGTGCAGCTTCCGCTGGAGAAGGGCGATGCGATCTTCTTCAGCCCCGCGTTGTTCCATGCGGCGGGCGAAAACCGGACGGCGGATGTCGTGCGCATGGTGAACCTGATCCAGACGGCTTCGGCCTTCGCGCGGCATATGGAAACCATCGACCGCACGGCCATGTCGCGTGCGGTCTATCCGCATCTGGCGGCGCTTTCGCCGCAGGGAAGACGGGCGGTCATCGCGGCGACGGCGGACGGCTACCCGTTTCCCACCAATCTCGACACCGATCCGCCGATCGGCGGACTTGCTCCTGAAAGCCAGCAGGATATTCTGGCCAGGGCAGTGGAGGAAGGATGGGATCAGGCAAGGCTTGATGCCGCCCTGTCCGCACAGGCGGAAAAACGCATCGCCTGAGTTTCACCCGCAACGGCTTCGGGCGGGAACAAACAGGAAGCCAAGTTCGGGAGGAACGCACTGATGAGGAAATTTCTGAAATCCCTGGCGGTCGGCGTTGTGCTTGCCACGACGGCCTTTGCCGGCGCAGCGCACGCCGACGGCGAGAAATTCGTCTGGATCAGCCATGGACCGGATAGCGACAGCTGGTTCAACGTCATCAAGAACGCGATCAAGATCACCAACGAGCAGATGGGGGTCGAAACCGAATATCGCAATCCGGCGACCGGCGATCTTGCCGACATGGCGCGCATCGTGCAGCAGAGTTCGGCCGCCGGCGTCGACGGCATCATCGTCACCATCGCCGACTTCAATGTGCTGGAAGGACCGATCAAGGATGCGGTGGCCAAGGGTATTCCGGTCGTCACCGTCAATTCGGGCACGGTGGAGCAAAGCCAGCAGCTCGGCGCGCTGCTGCATGTCGGCCAGCCGGAATACGAGGCGGGCCTGGGGGCCGGAAAACGCGCGAAGGAAGCCGGCATCACAAGCTTCGTCTGCGTCAATCACTATATCACCAACCCCGCGTCCGTTGAACGCTGCCGCGGCTTCGCCGAAGGGATCGGCGTGGACCTCGGCAACCAGATGATCGATTCCGGCATCGATCCGTCCGAAGTGGAGAACAAGGTCAAGGCCTATCTCACCGCCAATGCCGACACCGGGGCAATCCTGACGCTCGGCCCGAATTCCGCCGGCCCGTCGATCCGGGCGGTCAAGGATATGGGACTCGACGGCGAGATCTACTTCGGCACGTTCGACCTTTCCCCGGAAATCTCGGAAGGGATCAAGGACGGCACGGTTAACTTCGCCATCGACCAGCAGCCCTTCCTGCAAGGCTCGATTCCGATCCAGGTGCTGACGAACTACGTCCGCTACGGCGTGGCGCCCGCCAATTCGATCTTCACCGGTCCGGGCTTCGTGACGAAGGACAATATCGAACTCGTCGAGTCGCTGGCGGGCCAGTACCGCTGATCTGACGTCAGGCTTCGGGGCGCGCGTGCCGGATCGAGCGCTCGCGCCCCTCCACGGGAGGAGACTGCATTCATGACGGACGCTAGTCCAGACGTACGGAGGGACGAGCGTATCAAGCCCGTTTCGCCATTCCGGCGCGCGCTGATCCGGCCCGAACTGGGCGGTATTTGCGGCACCATCCTCGTTTTCCTGCTATTTGCCGCCATCGCCGGCGACAGCGGCATGTTCGCGGCCGAAGGCGTGATGAACTGGACCGTGGTATCGGCCCAGTTCATGGTCATCGCCGTCGGGGCGTGTCTCCTGATGATCGCCGGCGAGTTCGACCTGTCCACCGGTTCGATGATCGGATTTGCCGGCGTGATGATGGCGATACTCGCCATTCATTTCTCGCTGCCGCTCTGGCTTGCGATCATCCTCACATTCGCTTTCTGCGTCCTCGTCGGGGCGGTGAACGGATGGCTGGTGATCCGCACCGGCCTGCCGTCCTTCATCGTGACGCTGGCCTTTCTCTATATCCTTCGGGGGCTGACGATCTGGGGTGCGGTCTATTTCACCCGGCAGACCATCATCGGCGGCCTGAATGAAAAGACGGCGGGCGACTGGCTTGCGCCGCTGTTCGGCGGCAAGGTCCTGACCGGGCTCTTCACATGGATGGGAGAGGCGGGCTGGATCGCCACCTTCACCCGTGGCAATCGCGCGGGCCAGCCGGTGATCGACGGGGTTCCGATGCTGATCGTATGGGCGATCGTGCTGGTGATCTTCGGCCACTGGCTGTTGACCCGTACGAAGTTCGGCAACTGGATTTTCGCCTCGGGCGGCGATGCGCAGGCCGCGCGCTACGTCGGCGTGCCGGTTAACCGCGTGAAGATCCTGATGTTCATGCTGTCGGCCTTCTGTGCCTGTGTCTTCGCCACCTGCCAGGTGATGGAGTTCGGCTCCGCCTCCGCCGACCGCGGTCTCCTGAAGGAGTTCGAGGCGATCATCTGCGTGGTCATCGGCGGCGCGCTGCTGACCGGTGGCTACGGTTCGGTCATCGGGGCGGCGTTGGGAGCGATCATCTTCGGCGTGGTGCAGCAGGGACTGTTCTTCGCCAATGCCGAAAGTTCGCTCTTCCGTGTGTTCCTCGGCGTGATCCTGCTGACCGCCGTGATCATGAATACCTATATTCGCCGTATCATCACGGGAGAACGCTGATGACCGCGCTCGTGGAGATGAGGAACATAAAGAAGCACTTCGGCCATGTCATCGCGCTGGCCGGGGTATCCTTCGACGTGCATGCGGGCGAATGCCATTGCCTGCTGGGCGACAACGGCGCCGGAAAGTCCACCTTCATCAAGATCATGTCGGGCGTCTATCAGCCGACCGAGGGGGAGGTGCTGGTGGATGGTTCGCCCGTCGTCTTCGATAGCCCGCGCGCCGCCATGGCGGCGGGCATCGCCACGGTCTATCAGGACCTCGCGATGATTCCCCTGATGAGCGTCAGCCGCAATTTCTGGATGGGACGCGAGCCGGAAAAGGGCGTCTGGCCGCTCAGGACATTCGATCTTGCGAAGGCCGACGAGATCACCGTCGCCGAGATGCGCAGGATGGGGATCAGCCTGCGCGGTCCCGATCAGGCGGTGGGCACGCTTTCGGGCGGCGAGCGCCAGACCGTCGCCATCGCACGGGCGGTCTATTTCGGCGCCAAGGTGCTGATCCTCGATGAGCCGACCTCGGCGCTCGGCGTCCGCCAGACGGCGAATGTGCTGAGCACCATCGACCGGGTGCGCAAGCAGGGGATCGGTGTCGTCTTCATTACCCACAACGTCCGCCATGCGCTTGCCGTGGGCGACCGGTTCACGGTGCTGAACCGGGGGCAGACGCTCGGAACGGCGGAACGCGGTTCCGTCGACGCCGCCGCGCTCCAGGACATGATGGCCGGCGGGCAGGAAATGGCGCTGCTGGAATCCTCTCTCGGCGGTACGATCTGAGGACGGGCCGGAATGAACGAGAAGGGGCGGGCCGGAAATCGCCGGCCTGCCCCTTTTTCCATGATCCTGCCGCCCGGTATGAGCCCTCGATCCGCTTCGGCCGGCCATCCCCAAGCGCATCGCGATCCGTCGCCGCCAGATCGGATTATCTTCGCCGCAGCAGGGCGATCACGACGAACAGGGCGCCGATGGAACTGGTCACCACGCCGACGGGAAGTTCCTGAGGCGGCAGCAGGGTACGGGCGATAAGGTCGCTGGCGAGCAGGAGGACCGCGCCGAAGAGGGCGCAGACAAGGGCGAGGCGGCCGTGGAGCGGCCCGGCGAGCGGGCGGGCGACATGCGGGATCATCAGGCCGATGAAGCCGATGACGCCGGCAATGGAGACGAGAAGCGCCGTCGAGAAGCTCGCCACGAGAAAGGTCATGGTGCGCAGGCGTGCGACCGGGACGCCCAGGCTTTCCGCCGTCTCCTCGCCTCCAAGCAGCGCATCGAGGTGGCGGTGGCGGACCAGCGCGTAGCAGAGCGCCAGCGCGGCTCCCGCAAGGCCGATGCCGATGTTGCGCCAGCTTGCCAGCCCCAGCCCGCCCATCGTCCAGAAGAGCACGGAATGGGCGGCGCGCTGGTCGCCGGAGAAGACAAGGTAATTGGTGAGCGCCGTGAAGAGGAAGGACACGGCCAGTCCCGCGAGGATCAGCCGTTCGGGTCCGTAGCCCTGCGTGCGGCGAATGAGGACGAGGACGACGGCGGTGGCGCACATGCCGCCGACGAAGGCGGCGAGCGGCAGCGTAAAGACGCCGATGCGGTCGCCGATCCGGGTGATGACCGCGACGGCTCCGGCGGCCGCCCCGGCCGACAGACCGAAGAGGAACGGGTCGGCGAGATCGTTGCGGGTGACGGTCTGGAGCAGCAGGCCGATGACGCCGAGTCCCGCGCCGACTGCGATCGCGAGGATCGCGCGCGGCAGGCGCAGGTCCACGATGATGCGGTCGATCGGCCCCGGATCGCCGGCGGTGAAGCCGAGTGCGCGGGAAAGCGCGGTCGTTACCTCCGCAAGCGGGATGACGGTCGATCCGTAGATGACGGAGGCGGCGGTCAGCGCGGCCATCGCGACAAGAGCAGTCGCGAGGCCGACGCCGAAACGATAGGGCACGATCAGAAGGCTTCCGGATGGAGCGCCCTGGCGATCTTGTCGATGGCGGCGATATTGTCGGGGCCGGGCGTCAGTTCCTCGTAGCGCAGCGGCACGAAGCGATCGTTCCTCACGGCCTCCGTCTCCTTCATGGCGGGGTGTGCCTTCAGGAAGCCGAGGAGCTTTTCATGGCCGCCGCCGTCCTGGTAGTCGAGCAGGACGAGGAATTGCGGATCGCGGGCCGCGACGGTCTCCCAGTCGGTGTTGCCCCAGCTCGTCTCCATGTCGTCCATGATGTTCCTGCCGCCGGCGGCCGCGATCATCGCGGTGGTAATGGCGTATTTGCCCGCCGTGAAGGGCTTGTCGTCGCCGGAATCGTAAAGGAAGACGCGGGTGCCGCTTCTGTCGCCGACCGTTTTTTCGATAGTGGCGAGCTGCACTTTCCAGTCCGCGACGAGCGCGTTCGCCTCCGTCTCCTTGCCGAAGATCGTGCCGAGCTTCTCGATGTCGGCATAGAGCAGGTCCATCGAGGCGGCCGGGCGATCCTTGTCGAGATGGATGCAGCTTTCGGTCAGGACCAGCGTCTTGATGCCGTGTTCGGCCAGCGTGTCGGGCGTGACGTCGCCGCCGGGTTTCATGCCGTAATACCAGCCGGCGAAGAAGAAGTCCGGATCGGCGGCGACGAGGTTCTCCATCGTCGGATATTTCGGGGCGAGTTCGGGGATTGCACCCTGTTCCTGCTTGAAGGTGTCGTCGGTCTTGTACCAGCCGGTAATGCCCGTCACGCCGACGATCGACGGCTGGAGGTCGAGCGCGAAGGCCATTTTCGCCATGTTGATGTCGTGGACCACCGCCCGTTTCGGCGCGGCGTCGAAGGTTACCGGCGTGCCGCAGCTGTCGACCGTGACGGGAAAGGCGAAAGCGGCGGAGGCCGAAAGAGTGAAGAGGGATGCGAGGATCAGGCGTTTCATAGGAATGCTCCGGTGCTGCGGATGAGGGGAATGTCGAAGATGGTGAGCTGGCGGTCTTCGTGCGGATGGGGCAGGCGCAGGACGTCGATGCCGAAGACGTCGCGCACGACCTGCCGGCTGAGCGTTTCCTCTACCGGCCCGCAGGCCGTGAGCGCACCCTGCCGCAGCACGGCGACCCGTGTGGCGAAGCCGGAAACGAGGTGAAGATCGTGCAGCACCGCGACGATGGTGAGGCCGAGGTCGGCCACCAGCGCGAGAAGCGCGCCGCGAGCGCGGGGATCGAGATGGTTCGTCGGCTCGTCGAGAAACAGGATACGGGGCTCTTGGGCCAGCGCACGGGCGATCTGCGCCCGCTGCCGTTCGCCGCCCGAAAGCGACCCCATCTCGCGCCGGGCAAGGGCGAGCAGTTCCGTTTGCTCCAGCGCGCTTTCGACAGCGACGACGTCCTGCGTGCCCGCGTGCCGGGCCGTATGCGGGATGCGGCCGAGCGCCACATAATCGCGGACGGAAATGCGGCGGTCCGGCTGGTCCGTCTGCCCCACCACGGCGATGCGGCGCGCGCGCTCGACCGGGCGCATCGCCGCCAGCGGCGTGCCGAAGAGATGGACCGCTCCCGCGGTCGGCTGCAATGTGCCGGCGAGCATGCGCAGGAGCGTCGTCTTGCCCGCGCCGTTCGGGCCGATGATGGCGAGGCGGTCCGAGGGAGCGACGTCAATCGACACGTCGTGCAGAAGCCGGTCGCCGGAAGCGGTCTCGTAGGTCAGCGCGTGCCCGGCGAGGACAGGATCGCTCATCCGGCAAGCCCTCCGACGTGGGGAATGCGCGCGAGCGTCTTGCCCCGGAGGCCGGCGGGGCGCTGGCCCTCGTTGCACCAGCCGTCGGCAAGGTCGCGATACTGGCGACCGAAGGTCAGCAGGGCGTCGGCATCCTTCGGGACGATATCCCCGAACAGGAACGTCGCCTTCGACGGCGCGGTGAAGGCGACGGCGAGCGGGCGTGCGCAGCCGGCAAGACAGGCAACGGTTTCGAGGCGGAAGCCGCCGGCCGGCAGATAGGGGGCAAGCTGCGCCTCAAGCGCCGCTGCGGCGGGTTGGCCGGTTGCGTCCTTGCAGCGGCTGCAAAGCACGAGGGCATAGGCGGGAGAGGCTGTCGTCATGTCATCCTTCGGCAGGCGGGGCTGGTGAAGGATGATCGGCCGTCGCAGATGGATGCGCACGGCGTCACAACGCTTTCCGGCACACCCCGTCCGGTTGCTGTTTCAGATGACGGCAGGTCTCCTGGCTCGCGGGTCGAAGGGCTCGTCGGCCTTCCCGGTCGATGGACCAGTGGCACGGATGAAAAGACCTCACCGCTTACAGTTGCGGGGGCAGCCACGGTTTCGGCCCCGTTCGGGTCGTCCTCACCGTGTTCCCTGTTAGTCCCTCCGGCTTTGCCTTGGGAACCGTCCGTCCCAGTTAGGGGGCAATCGGAGTGCCTGTCAAGCCGTGACCTCACGCGTACCGCCGGTCGCCGCGGGCGGGATGCGTTTCGGCTTTTGCGAAATCGAAACGGCCGGTTCCGAAGGCTTCCTTCCGGTCGGTCAGCAGGCGCTCATCATCCTTTCCGGCGGTTTCACCGCGGTCGGACAGGAAGTAGAAGGTGGCGGCGATCTTCGTGATCATGACCTGATCCTTTCGCTTGAGAATTCTTCTCGGCCGCCGATGCGCGCTACGGGATGATCGCCGGCAGAATTTGAAATGTTATTACGTTACATAATCAGGTGCTGTCAATGCCCCTCAATGCGATGACGGCCAATTGCCTGACGTTCGAAAACCTGATCCCGAAGGCCCGACCGGCGTCCATCACGCGCGCGGTTGCCGAGCGCGGCCCCTGACGAGGGTCGTCAGGGCCAACGGATCGGGAAAGCATCGGCGGGTCATTCCGGGGCTGAAAAAAATCGCGGTCGCGGTATCGATTGTATCTATGCTGACGCCCGGAGTTGTTCTGGCCGAAGTGTCCTGCCGATCAAGGGGGATCTGTCCGGACTATTCAGGCAGACTTGTGCCGATGCGGTTATCGTTCGATTGCGGCCGGCCTGTTTGGCGTTGTAAAGCAGTTTGTCGGCCTGATCGTAGAGTTCCGTGAACTCCGGATCCGTCCCTGATGACGCAAGAACCAGGCCCATGCTCGCCGTTACCGGGCTTCCAAGACCGGGCGCCGCATTGGCGACGATGGCGGAAATCGACTGGCGCCGACGTTCCGCCCGGGCCTGTGCATCTTCGCCGCGCACAAGCAGGACGAATTCCTCGCCGCCAAGGCGAAACGCCTGAACGTGGGCGTCCGCCTGGAGCGCTTGGGCCACCGCTTTCAGGACCGCGTCGCCGACCAGGTGGCCATGAAGATCATTGACGGACTTGAAGTGATCGAGATCGAGCACGGCAAGCGCATGATAACCTTCAGCGCGGAACCGCTCGAAATTCTGTTCCATAGCCCGCCGATTAAGCAATCCCGTCAGTGCGTCCCGTTCGGACAGGCGCTCGAGCATGTCAGCTTCGAAGCGTGCGTGGTCTCGCTGGCGCTTGATCGTCATGAAGCGGTCCGCCACGCCGAGCGTGGTGAACAGGACTTCAAAAACGCAACCGACATAGAACAGGATCATGACGTCGTTGCTATGCAGGGCGGGAACCACACCGGTGATCAAGCGTATCAGTCCCACCAATATTATCGGCATATAGCCGATCGCCTGGAACTTGGCGGCCCGGCTGCCGCGTCGCAGGGCGTCCGAAAGGGACAGTATGAAAATGACGATCACCGGAGCGAATGCCGCCGTGTAGGCAGTGGACTGAAACGAGCGTCCCACGAAGGGGAACGCCGCATGTGACGTGCTTAGAAACAGTGCCCAAACCGCGCAATACGCAAGCGACCGCCGCAGGAACGGATGCAGCCGGCCCGGTTCGATGAAGCTGTGGGTAAACATCGCTCCGGAAGCGACCGTAAGACCGAAGATCACCGTGGTCATCCAGCTCAACGTCATGGCCGGCGGATCGAAAAGAACGACCGCCAGTCCCGAGGAGACCAGGATCGTCAGCAGCAAAGAGATCGTGAGCAGGGAATGCCACAGCACGAATGGCTCACGCAGGATCCGGTAGAAAGCCGTATTGAAGATGAGCGGCATGGAAAGCATCCCGGCAAGGGTGGCCAGGAGAAGCATCGACCTGAGAAAATCGGGGCCTGACGACAGGTCGGACGGAGCCAGATAGGCTCTCTCCAGTGTCATCCTGTGGCTTGGGAAATCGAATGCGACGACCACCTGTTGCGTTTGGCGATCGACCGTTGGCAGAGGCGCCTTGAAATATCCGCCGGACAGAGCGCTGGAAAGCTCGCCTGCCGGCAACGAGGTCTGGCGGATGGCGCCGTCCCGGTCAACCGCCAGCAGATGCACCGTTGCAAGCGGGCTCCGCCTCGAGAAGAGATAGCGGGGGAGGGGATCGTCCGCACTGATGTCGAAGCGAAGCAATGCGCGCTCGCCTTCGAGCGAATAGATCGGGTCGCCGCAGGTCCATCGCCCGGAAGAACGGATTGCGGTCGCGATGTCATCCGACAGGCTGCCGGACATCCAGCAAGTGCTGCGAATCGTCGTGGTTTCAGTCGCACCAAGCGGTGCCGCATTCGAGGATGCAAGCATCCCGAAACCCAGCACAACAGCCATCAGCACTTTTCGAGCATAATTCCAGATCATGCGCCGACGCTATGCGCCAAACATTGAGACGCGGTTACGGAAGCCGGCCTCACGGTGGCGACGGAATATGAAATTTACGTCATGGCTCGATGAATATGGCAGATACAGTGACCCGGCTCGAGCGCGCCAGATCGCCGGATGCCCCGATCGCGTTCTAAAGCAGCGACCGCGACGTCCGCCCGCTTTAGCAGGATCCGCCTGATCGCATGCGTTCTTCGATACTATGTTTCGACAGGATTGCTTGAGCTTCGGAGCTGAGGAGACGGGGATGCGCGTATCCGGAAGCAACCATCCGCATTCACGAAGCCTGCTCTCGAAGTGCCGCGTCCATTTTCTCAAGGCCCGATCGCAGGGCATGTTTCTCCTCGTTGGAAAAACGCGCCAGCACGTCGGCTGCGAGTTGCTCGCGCATGCTGTTCAGGCGCGTGTGCGCCTGTCGACCTTCCGGGGTCAGCGCGACGCATTTCGTCCGCCAGTCGGCGATATCCGCGCTGCGCGTCACCAGTCCCTGCGCCTCCAGGTCCTTGATTGCGCGTGCGATCTGCGCCTTGTCGCGCTCCACCAACGCACCAAGCTCCAGCTGGGAAACGCCTTCGTTGCGCCCGATGACGTTGACAAGGCGCGCCTGAAACGCCGTCAGACCCGGGTCGGCCGCCACCACTTTCGCCTGCATCCGCGCCCGGAATCCGTTCGCCACGGTGCGTAACAAATCAATCAACTCATTATCCATGGCTTGAAGGTAGCAGCGATGGGTTGACTATATCAACTGTTTAATGTCAATTGATAGCATCAACCAACAAAGGAGCCGAGAGCCCATGGCCTATACCTACCGTATCACCGCCGAGAAACTGGACCTTCCGGAGGGAAGCGAGCCGGTCAGCTGCACCTTCGACGTCACCAATCATGACGACATCGTGCCGTTGATCGATCGCATCAGGGCATTGAACGTCCTGCCGGAGGAGGAGGTGGCGCAATTCACCATCGGCCTGAAGCTGTTCAGCGGTGTTCACATGGCCCATCGCCGCGAGCCGCTTTTTGAACCGCTGCATTCCCATTTCCTCGATTTCATGAAGCGTCTCAAATCCAATGCGCCGGCCCGGGCCGCATCCGAAGCATAGCGGTCGTTCGGCCGGCGTATTCCTCCGACGATCGGCGCGCGCGTCACGCCAGGCGATTGCGAAACAGCCATGCGGCGAGCGGAAGGGTGACCGCGGCAACGGCGAGGAGCGGCACGAAGTTGAAAGCCACGTCGCCAAACGTCGCGCCTTCGAGATAGACGCGGCGTACGAGATCTACGCCGAAGCGGAGTGGATTCACGAAGGTGGCGACCTGTAGTGCTTCCGGCATGTTTCGTACGGGCGTCAGCAGGCCCGACAGCAGCATTAGCGGCATGATCAGCATGAAGGTGTAGAGCATCGCCTGCTGCATGGTCAGCGATACCGCCGAGATCGACAGGCCGATGCCGACGGAGGCCAGCGTAAACATCGCGAGGCCGAGATAGAGCAGCCAGACGGACCCGTTCAGAGGGATCTGGAACCAGAACAGGATGATCAGGAAGATCAGGGTCGACTGGAAGATGCCGACCAGCATCGACGGCAGTGCCTTTCCGATCAGTATCTGAAGCGGGGTCAGGGGCGTCACCAGCAATTGGTCGAACGTGCCTTGTTCGCGCTCACGCGCGACGGAGAGTGCGGCCAGCAGAAGCGTCTGCATCATGCTGAGCGCGGCGATGAGGGCGGGCATCATGTTCCAGCGGGATTCGAGGTTCGGGTTGAACCAGGCGCGGCGTTCGATCGTCACCGGGGTGGAGACGCCGCGCGTCCCGTTGTAGGCGGCAACGACCGCGCCGACATAGGCCGAGGCCAGCCCGGCCGTGGAGGAGTTGCGTCCGTCGAGGATGAGCTGCAACGGCGCCTCGCGGCCTGCGGCGAGGCGCGCCTCGAAGTCCGCCGGAAGGGCGATCACCAGAAGCGCCTCGCCGCTGTCGATCATGGCGGCGATCTGACCGGACGACGTGAGCGTCGCAACCCGCTCGAATACGCCCGTTCCGTCGAGCCGTGCCAGAAGCTCGGTCGAGGCCGCTCCGCGACTCTGGTCGAGAACGGCATAGGGCGCATGGGTGAGATCGTAGGTTGCGCCGTAGCCGAACAAAAGCGCCTGCATGATCGCCGGCATGAAGAGCAGCGTCCGGTTCGCGGGGTCCTTGACGAGCGCAAGCATCTCCTTGCGGATGAGCGACAATACCTGCGCGATATAGGTGACGGGTCCCGCCATGGCGTCAATCCAGTCTCTTGGCGAGCGACCGGCGCGTCAGCGCGATCAGCACGATGGCGTAGAATGCGAGAATGGAACAGTTCCGCAGGATGTCCGGCCAGTAATCGCCCGCCATGAACAGGGTTTTGATCAGCCCCATGAAGTGGGTCGCCGGCAGGAGCTGGCTGATCACCTGGATGACCACGGGCGTATTGCGCAGGTCGAAGACGAAGCCGGACAGCATCATCGCAGGCAGGAAACTCGCAAGCAGCGCCATCTGGCTGGCGGCGAACTGGTTGCGCGTTATGGCCGAGATGAAGAGGCCCAGTCCCAGCGACACCAGCAGGTAGAGAAGCGACGAGACGACGATGATCCAGAGTGAGCCGCGCATCGGCACCAGGAACAGATATTTCGCGGCGAGCAGGCACAAGATGAGATCGATGCCGCCGATGACGATGTAAGGGGCGAGCTTCGACAGCACGAGTTCCAGCGGCCTGACCGGCGTGACGAAAAGGGATTCCAGCGTGCCGCGCTCCCATTCGCGGGCGACGAGCAGCGAGGTCAGGAACGCGCCGATCAGTGTCATGACCAGCACGATCAGTCCCGGCACCAGAAACCAGGTGCTTTCGCCGGTCTCGTTGAACCATATGCGCCGGATGATCGTGACGCTGGCCGCTCCGGCGGGCTTGTTGCCGGCCCGGTCGGCCTGCTGCTGCATCGGTACGGAAAGCGCGCCGTCGACATAGCCTTCGATGACGGAAGCCGTCGTGGAATCGACGCCGTTGAGAAGAAGCTGCAATCCGCCCTCGCCAGCAGCCAGTCGCGCCGAGAACTCGCCGGGCACGCGCAGGATCGCGTCGGTTTCGCCGGCGCGGATCATCCGCTCGGCCTCGGCCATCGAGGTTTCCCATGTGGGGGCGAGATAGGGCGAACCGTGCAGCCCCGCGACGATATTGCGGGCCGTGGGCGAACTGTCTTCCAGCACCACGGTCACGCGGGCGTCCTTCACATCGAAGGAAAGGCCGTAGCCGAACAGCAGGATGAGAACGACGGGCAGCAGAAGCCCGACGACGAGGTTGCTGCGGTCGCGCAGCATCTGGCGGGTTTCCTTGCGGGTCAGCGCGACGAGGCGGGTCGTGAAGCCGGAGGCACTCATGCGGCCGACGGCTTCCGGTTGCGGGCGGCGCGGCCCTGTTCGACGATGGCGATGAAGGCGTTGTTCATGTCCATGCCCTCATCGCCGGCCTCCTTTCTGACCGCTCTCGGCGTGCCGAGGGCAAGCATCTCGCCGGCATCCTGGATGGCGATGCGGTCGCAATATTCGGCCTCCTCCATGAAGTGCGTGGTGATGATGATGGTGACGCCATCCCCGGCGAGCGATGTGATGGTGTGCCAGAAGGCGCGGCGGGCGAGCGGATCGATGCCGCTGGTCGGCTCGTCGAGGAACAGGATGTCCGGCTCGTGCAAAAGGCCGGTCGCCATGGCAAGCCGCTGCTTGTAGCCGGCGGGAAGAAGGCCGCTTTGCATGGCGGGGTCGAGGTCGAACCGTTCCAGCGACGCCGCGATGCGCGTGCGCAAGGCCTTCCCCCGCAAGCCATAGGCTCCGCCGAAGAATTCCAGATTCTCGCGGACGGAGAGATTGCCGTAGAGCGCGAATTTCTGCGAAACATAGCCGATGCGGCCGCGGGCTTCGGCGCGGGCGTTGCGCAGGTTGAGCCCGGCCACTTCGAGATGGCCGCTGGTGGCGGGCAGAAGGCCGCACAGCATGCGGAAGGTGGTCGTCTTTCCCGCGCCGTTCGGCCCGAGCAGCCCGAAGATTTCTCCGGGAGCAACGTCGAAGGACGTGCTGGCGACGGCCGTGAAGTCGCCGAACTTGCGCACGAGATCGCGCACGACGATGACGGGCTTGTCCGGATTGTCCCGGCGTTTCGCCGCAACGGAGGCGGCGGCGGGTTCGGCCGGTGTCTTTCGGTCCTGCCGCTCTTGCCGGCGCAGCATCATCATGAAGGCGTCTTCAATCTCCTCGGGGCGCGCCTCGACCAGCGCATCGTGCAGCAGCTCGAAGAAACGGGCCTCGTCGGCCTCGGGCCGGCGGATGAAGCGGACGCTTCCCCCTCTCGGCACCGCATCGATGATGAGGTCTGGCGCGTCGATCAGCCGGGCTTGCAGTTCACGCGCCGGCATGCCCTCTGGCGGCGTAGCTGTGAAGGTCAGGCCGGCGGCCTGCTTCTTCAGGTCGCCCGGAGGGCCTTCCGCCAGCAGCCTGCCCCTGTTCATGACAAAGACCTGCGCGCAGCGCTCGGCTTCGTCCATATAGGCCGTGCTGACGATCACGCTGAGCTTTTCGTCATCGACGAGCTGCTGCACGATCTTCCAAAGATCGCGCCGCGACAGCGGATCCACGCCGACGCTGGGCTCGTCGAGCAGCAGAAGATCGGGCGACCGGACGAGTGTGCAGGCGAGCCCGAGCTTCTGCTTCATGCCTCCCGACAGCTTGCCGGCCGGGCGTTCGGTGAAACGCGCCATGTCGGTCATCTCCAGCATGCGGGCGAAACGTTCCTTGCGCTCCTTTTGCGGAACGCCGTGCAGATCGGCATAAAGGTCGAGATTTTCCTGAACCGACAGGTCCTCGTAGAGGCCGAAGCGCTGGGGCATGTAGCTGATGCGGTCCTGCACCGCTTGCGGGTCGGCCGCGACATCGATGCCGAGCACGCAAAGCGACCCCGCATCCGGTTTCAGCAGTCCGGCGATCATGCGTATCAGCGTCGTCTTGCCGGCTCCGTCAGGGCCGACCAGCGCAGTCAGCTTTCCCGGGTGGACGGTAAGCGAGATGTCGTCGATGGCGGCGATCGCATGGCCGTCCGGCCCTGCAAAAGTCTTGCGCAACCCGGTCGCGGTGATCGTGGCGCCGCCATCGCTCATGGCGTGGTGTCCGCCGGCAGACGAACCGTGACGGGTTGGCCGAGACGGAGGGAACCGGCTTCGTCGTCCACGATGACGCGGACTTCGTAGACGAGGCTGGTGCGCAGTTCCTCGGTCTGGACGGACTTCGGCGTGAATTCGGCCACCGCGGAAATATAACCCACCCTGCCGCCGATCGGCTGATCCGGATCGCTGTCGGTGAAGACCTGCGCGGCCATGCCGGGCCGGATCCGGCCGAGATCGGGTTCGCTCACGTAGACGCGCACCCATTTGGGTTTGGTGAGCGCGAGAGCGAAGACCGGCCTTTGCGACGTGGCCTGATCGCCCGGTTCCAGAAGCCGGGAGCGCACGAGCGCGTCGACGGGCGCGCGCAGGGTTCCCTGGTCGATCTGGTGATGCAGCAGCGCCAGATTGGCTTCGGCCGCTTTGAGATCCGCCGCGGCGCCGGCGATCTCCTCGGGCCGCGGCCCGGCCTCGATCAGATCGAGCCCGGCGCGCGCCTGTTCGACACTGGCGCGGGCGGATTCGGCTTCTGCCCGGGCCTGATCGACGGCCTGGGTGCTGGACGTGCCGCTGCTGCGAAGACGGCTGGTTCTGGCAAGGTCCTGCTCTGCGCGGGCGGCGGATGCCTCGGCGGAAGCCAGCAGCGCGCGGGCCTGCGCGACTTCTTCCGGCCGCGAGCCGTTTTGAAGACGCAGGACGGTCTGACGTTGGGCGGCCACCAGCGCTTCGGCGTGCCGCGCCTGAAGCTCCAGTATGCCGGTGTCGATCATGCCGATGATCTGGCCTGCCGTGACGCGGTCGCCTTCCTCCGCGCGAAGCTCGACGATGCGGCCGCTGCCGTCAAACGCAAGCGAGACCTGCCGGATATCCACATTGCCCTGTAGCACGATTTCACCGGTGTCGGCTGTTTCCAGCCCTGTCCACCACCACCAGCCGCCGACGGCGAGCGCGGCTATGAGGACGGCCATCAGGATCTTCTTCATGGAGCTTTCTCACGGAGATGGAGGGGCCGGCTTTTCATTCGGTAGATTAAATTTAATTTGAAGTTAGATTATGTCAATGATAAAGGAAAGACCAAAATCGCCGGGGTGCCAGCGCGGGGAATGATCTTCAGGGCCGAGGCCCAGCCGCTCTTCCGGCAGCTTGCAGAAAAGGCTCCTGATCGTGAAGACGACCCGCGCCAAACGCGCCGATGGCGACATGACCTACAACCGCATACTGGAGGCGGCAGGAGAACTGTTCGCGTCGGCAGGCTTCGCCGAAACGACGAACAAGATGATCGCCGCGCGCGCGGAGGTGGATCTCGCCTCGATCAATTATCATTTCGGCAGCCGCAACGGCGTCTATCAGGCCGTGCTGGTGGATGCGCACCGCCGCTTTGTCAGCGTCGGGACGTTGCAGCGGCTGGTGTCGACCGATCTGCCGGCGCGCGAAAAGCTGAAACGGCTGATCGAAGGGCTGGTGGAAAGTGCAATTCTGGATCGGGGCTGGCACGCGACGGTGCTCAGCCGCGAGCTTCTGTCTCCGACCTCCAACCTGCAAGTGCTCCAGAAGACCGAGATCCCGGCGAAACTGCCGTTCGTTCTTTCCATCCTGAGCGAGATCGCAATGATTCCGCCCGATGATCCCGCCCTGCTCCGATGCCTGATCAGTGTCATGGCGCCATGTGCGATGCTATTGGTTATCGGGCCCAAAGCGTTTCCCTTCGCGGATGAGATACAGCGTATGTCGCGCGCCGCCCTGATCGATCATCTCTATAGCTTCGCCATCGGCGGGCTCGAGGCGGTCGGGCGGGATCATGCGCGTCAGCGAAGCCTTAAGAGCACCTGACATGCTTTCATCGCCCCGGCATGGAGGGCGACGTTTGGAGGCGTGATCCGGGACCGGCGGGAAACGATGTCCGTGGAACTATTCCACGGGGCGCTCCCCGGCATAGACAAGCGAACCATGCAGGTTCTGCATTTCGGTGCTCAGGAACTCCGGCACGGGAGAAAGCGGCGCGGGTCTGGCTCCGGCATGAATGGCCCGGGATAGGATCGCCAGCGCATGGCCGGCGTTCTCCCGGCCATCGGGACCGAACAGGGTGCGCGCCATTTCGGGTGCTGCACCGGCCTGCGCATTCTCCAGCGACCAGCAGGTGGCGAGCACGCGGTAGGCGAGACGCTGCGCCGCGACGACGGCAGGCCATGCGCGCTCGGCGGCGTCGCGATGCCATGGCGTGGCGCCGACGGCGGCCTCATAGGCCTGAAGGAGAACGATCGTGCGGTGCTGGAGATCGCGGCGTGCCTGTCTGGCGGCGCCATGGGTGACGTCTCCCCCGGCGGTGAGGTCGAGGACGGTTCTCACCGCCGCCAGCGTGTTGACCAGTTCCTGCGGGATCCGCACGGCGGCGGTTCGCGGCGTCGTCATCACCAGCACGGCAAGGCCGATCACGCAACCGATGAAAGTGTCTGTGCCGCGCACCCAGAGCATGTGTCCCACATCGGGCACCGGATGCCCGCCGGCGGCGATCGTAAGGGCTGCCGTCGTGATGAAGACGACGGCCAGTGCGTAGTTGCGGATCACGGTCATCTCGATGGTGAACTGGATCAGCATGAGAGTGAGGACGAGCCAGAGCCCCTCCGGGTGGATCGCCAGAATGGCGCCGGCCAGGATCAGGCCGACCATGGTGCCGCTCATCCGCTCGACGCCGCGTTGCAGGCTGCGCACCCAGTCAAGTCCCTGATGCAGCATGAGGACGGCTGCCGCCATCGTCCAATAGGCGCGCTCCAGATCAAGCACGGCGCCGATCACCCCGGCGATGAACGTGGCTATGCCCACGCGGGCGGCGACGAGGAGCGGCGGTGACCACGGCCGCAGGTTTCCCTTCAGCGACTCCAGAAATCCGTAATGGCCGAGCGGGACGTGTCCGGGATCGGTGTGTTCCATATCAGCGCTGGCGTCCATCGCCTGTGCCGCAAGTGAACGCGCCCTTTCGGCGACGATGGAAAGCGAGGGACCGGCGGCGGCATTGATGATGCTGACGAAGATGAGGTTCAATTCCCGATTGATCGCGCGCAAGCGGCTGAGCGTTCCGTCGGGCCGGGGACGAGCCGGCTGGTGCGTCACCAACACTGTCCACGATTCATGCATGGCAAGCGCGGCGTTATGGCGGGCGCTGTCCGCGCCGGGGGTATCGGCGGTTTCGACAAAGCGCGCGACGGCGCGGGCCGCGGCCGCCACCGCCGCTCTTTCCGGCCCTCTGGGAGATACGAAGGCGCCCGCCATATGGGCCAGCCAGGCGAACACCCCTCCGCCGAACACCAGAAGGCCGATCTGGAGAAGCGTCAGGTGGCCGACGGGCATAGCCGTGCCGGCTGCGCAGGCCAGCGCGAACATATAGGCGCCGGGCGGTCCGACCCGCAGCGCGTTGCACAGGAATGTCGCCACCATGGAGATCAGGACGACGGTGGGCACGATCATCAACGGCAGTTCGGCCGCCCAGACGCCGAGCGTGACGGCGACGGCAAAGGAGATCGCGATGACCGCGAGATAGACGGCGCGGTTCAGATAGGGGCGCTCGCTGCCGTAGAGGGCGGTAAAGGCGCCGATGGTCGCCATAAGTCCGGCGGTGACGTCGCTTGCGGCCCAGCCGGCCAGCACCGGCACGCCCATGCAAAGGGCGGCGCGTGTGGCGAAGGGCCAGCGCCGGCCGGCCGGGCGCAATCTGAACATTGCCGCCAGCCGAAAGGAAGGCGGCGTCGGGGGAGAGGGCAGGGACGATGGTGTGGGGTTCATTCGAGCCGCGCTCAATTCTTCGAATTGCGAAGGCTCTTTTATAGGCAGTTGTTTATGACATTGCTAACGGTCGTTGAGCCTTGACGGGACCGAGGGCGACAGGGTCCTCGATGAGGAACGGCAAACTTTCGCCAGCGGGCCGAAATGCGGGGTGGGATGGATCTCCCTTGCGCGGTAGGATGGAACAAACTGTTTGATTTGGGAATGTCGATGCCGCTGGAAATCGAACGCAAGTTTCTGGTCAAGGACGATACATGGCGTCGACGTATCCTTCGCAGCGAGCCCTTGCGTGACGGGATACTGGCGGCAAGCGACGGCCGGAAGGTTCGGGTCCGGATTTACGGGGATCGTGCCACCCTGACCGTGAAGTCCAGGCAGGAGCACGGCCGGCGCACCGAATTCGAATACGAGATCCCGTGCGAGGATGCAGAGGAAATGCTGGCGTCGCATTGCGGCGCCAACATCCTTGAAAAAACGCGTTATCATGTGGCCTTCGGCGGTCTGGACTGGGAGATCGACGTCTATGAAGGCGAGCTTGCCGGCGTCGTGCTCGCAGAGGTCGAACTCGACCGCATCGATCGGGACGTGCAGCTTCCGCAATGGGCGGGCGAAGAGATCACCGGCCGGCCGGAATACAAGAAGAGCGCCATGCTGGAGGCGCGCCGGGCCGGGCGACCGTTCGATCGTCCGGCAGGCTGACCGTTCAGGTCCGGTTGCGGCTCAAGCCGCTTCGGACAGTTCCGGCATTTCCGGCCCGAGGGGCACGATACCGGTCGGGTTGAGCGCCTTGATGGAATAGTAACCCCGCTTGATGTGGTCGATGTTGACGGTCTCGCGCACGCCGGGAATGGCCAGCACCCGCGCGACATAGGCGTTCAGGCCCGGATAGTCGGCAATGCGTCTGAGATTGCACTTGAACAGGCCGTAATAGGCCGGGTCGAAACGGATCAGCGTCACGAACAGCCGGATATCCGCCTCGGTGAAGCGGTCCCCGCTGAGGAACCTGCGGCCGTCTGCAAGCCTCGCCTCCAGTTCGTCGAGCATGGCGAAGACCCCGGCGAAGGCTTCTTCGTAGGCTTCCTGCGTAGTCGCGAACCCGGCGCGATAGACGCCGTTGTTGAGGCTTGGGTAGATACGGGCGTTCAGCGCCTCGATTTCCTCGCGCAGGTCCTCCGGGTAGAGATCGACCGTCGTATCGGCCAGTTCGCCGAAACCGGAATTCATCATCCGCACGATTTCCGCCGATTCGTTGTTGACGATCGTGCCGCGTTTCCTGTCCCAGAGAACCGGAACCGTGGCGCGGCCGCTGATCGCCGGATCGGCGCGCGTGTAGAGTTCATGCAGATAGGTCGCGCCATTGACCTCGTCGCGATCCGAGCCGGGATAGTCGCCGAACCGCCAGCCCTGATCGCTGAGTGTCGGATCGACCACCGAAACCGATATCAGGCTGTCGAGCTTTTTCAGTTTGCGTGCGATCAGCGTGCGGGACGCCCAAGGGCAGATATAGGCGACATAGAGGTGGTAGCGGCCCGCTTCTGCCTTGAAGCCGTCTTCGCCGGTCGGCCCGGCGCTGCCGTCCGGCGTGATCCAGTTGCGAAAGCTCGATGTCTGGCGCACGAAGCCGCCCTTCTCGTCCTTGGCCTGAACCGGTTGCCAGTCGGCCATCCATTTTCCGTTTACGAGCATGATCGTCTCCTCAGTTTGTCAGCGTGATGGTAATGCCCCACGGGTCGCGCAGGGTTGCGCCGTCGTCGTGGAGGGTCGGCTGGAGGCCGGCACTTTCGGCACGCGCCAGGATATCCGCAAGTTCGGCGGCGTCGCGCAGGATGATTTCGACGTCGTCGAGACCGGCCATGCCTTCCGGCCGGCGTGCCGCGCCACGGCTGTTCCAGATGTTTCCGGCCAGCTGGTGGTGATAGCCGCCGCTGCCGTAGAAGCTGGCGCCGGGATAGTCGACGGTGACGTCGAAGCCGAGCACGTCGCGATAGAAGCGGTCCGCCGCCGCCGTATCCCCGACTTGCAGGTGGACGTGGCCGATGCAGCCCTTCTCCGGAAAGCCGGTCCAGACGGTTCCTTCGTCGGCGGCGAGCAGATTCTGCACGTCGAGCGGTTCGGTCGTCATCTGGATGCGACCGCCGGCATCCAGCCACCGCGAAACGGGGCGGTCGACATAGACCTCGATCCCGTTGCCTTCAGGGTCGGCGAGATAGATCGCTTCGCTGACGATGTGGTCGGAGGCGCCCTGGAGCCGTATATGCGCCTTGGCGACGTGACCGAGCCAGCGCGCAAGATCGGCGCGTGTCGGCATCAGGAACGCGGTGTGGAAGAGCCCGGCCTGCCGCCGGTCGCCGGGGGCGAGCGCGGGATCCGCCTCGAGAACGAGCAGGGGCGTAAGGCCGACGCCCAGCGTCACCTCGCGATCGTTCCTGGTGATTTCGGTCAGGCCGAGGACGCTCTGGTAGAAGCTCGAGACGGCATTGAGGGCGCGAACCTTCAGCCTCACCCTGCCGATCCGCATCGGGGCGGCGCTCATATCGAAGAAATCAGTCGTTTTGGTCATGTTGGTTCTCCCGGAAAGAGGCTGCCGTGTCGGGCAAGGCCCGCATGGCAAGGGTGATCGGATTGCCCATAAAGCCGGCAATACGCATGTTTGTTCGTCCGATTTTCTGTTCCGTGAAGAATATGGCATTGACGATCCGGGATGATAATCCGGGTCATCGGAAGATTATTGATTCCAATATGGAAGCAATCTACCAGCCTTGCTGCCAGTGTGGAACGCCGCGATAGCGCTCGACCAGAAAATCGACGAGGACGCGGAGTTTCGCGGCGAGATGGCGGCTGTGTGGATAAAGGGCGTGTACCGTATAGGGATCCGTTTCGAAGGGTTGCAGCACCTGCCGCATCCGTCGCGCTCGCAGGGCCTCGCCCGCGATAAATGCCGGTACGCAGGCAAGCCCCAGCCCCGCCTCGGCGGCGGTGAGGCAGGCCTCGGCATTGGAATAGCGGATCCGCCCGCCGACCTGGGCCTGCGCCACGCCGCCGCCGGGATGTCGGAACGGCCATCGGTTCGGCTCCCTGAAGTTGGTATCGAGAATACAGTCGAACCGCGACAGGTCGGCGGGCGTTTCCGGCTCGCCGTGGCGGTCCAGATAGGCCGGCGATCCGATGACCACGACACGCACGTCACAGAGCCTGCGTGCGATCATGCTGGAATCGTCCGCTCGTCCGACCCGGACGGCCATGTCGAATCCTTCGTCGACCAGATTGACGAGTCGGTCCGAGAAGCTGACATCCAGTTCGATCTCCGGAAAGTCCACTGCAAAAGCGTTCAATGCTGGCACGAGTTCCATGGTGCCGAACGTCAAAGGCGCGGTCAGGCGCAGCCGTCCGCGCGGCGCATGCGATGCATCGCGGACGGCGGCGTCGAGATTGTCGAATTCCTCAAGCAACGGACGCAGGCGATCGAAATAGGCCTGTCCCGCCTCGGTGGGCGAAACCGCGCGGGTGGTGCGGCTGAGCAGCCGGACTCCCAATGTGTTTTTCAGTCGGGAAACCAGCTTCGATGCCTGGCCCGAACTTGTGCCGAGCCGCTCGGCCGCAGCGGTGAAGCTGCCGGTTTCCATCACCGCCACGAACATCCTGTCTGATTCCAGCCTGTCCAACGCGTATCCCGATCCCAAGCGATTGTGCGTCCTGCTTCTCTATCATCGTCGGGGAAAGTCGAACAGACGGACCTCGCAGCGGTGGCAGGGCCGGAAGGGTGCGGGCCGGAGCAGCGGGGGCGGCCAAGGTTTGGAGATCGTTTGGATTGATTTCAGACCAATTAGTCTTATATGAGTTTCAGACTGTACGGTCTGATAAATTGCCATCCGAATTTACTGCGCAGATCGGTCAGATAACGAGAGGTGTTTCTATCATGAGTATATCCAGACGAAGCTTTCTCATCGGCGCCGGATCCGGCGTCGCGGGCGCGGTGATCGGCGCCGGCGCGGGCATCGGCTTCATGACCGGGCAGGGCTGGCGAGTCCACTCGTCCGTGCCCCGCGTCATGCCCGTCCAGACACTTGCCGAACTTCCTGCCGAGGCGGATGTCGTGGTGATCGGCGCCGGCATCGCCGGCCTTTCCACGGCGTTGTTCCTCAATGAAAAGGGGCTCAACACGGTCGTTCTGGAAAAGGGCGTCGTCGCCGGAGAGCAGTCGGGCCGCGCCTTCGGCTGGATCTATTCCAATGGCTGGGACATTGGAAAGCTGGAACTGACCAACCAGTCGAAATCCATCTGGCAAGGCTTCGCGGCGCGCTTCGGCGAAGACATCGGCTTTCGCCGGTCGGGCAATTTCACGCTGATCGGTTCCGATGACGAAGTCGACATGCATAACGAGTGGCTGAAGGCGGCGCTGGAGGTCCAGCCCGGAATGGACTCGAAGATCGTCACCGGAGCCGATCTCGACGCTCTCATTCCCGGTGCGGGCGGGAAGTTCAAGGCCGCCCTCTACCAGGCCAGCGACGGCACGGCGGAGCCCGTTTATTCTGTGTCTAAAATTGCCATGGGCGCCATGCGCGAAGGCGTGAGGATCATTGCGCCCTGCGCGGCCCGTTCGGTTGAGCGCGAGGGCGGCAAGGTTGCCGGCGTGCATACCGAGAAGGGTTACATCAAGGCCAGATATGTCGTCATCGCGGGCGGCGCCTGGAGTTCGCTTTTTGCGGGCAATATCGATGTGCGGGTGCCCCAGTTGACGCTTTCCTCTTCGATGCAGCGGCTGAGCCGCATCGACGGCGCGTTGCCCGGCGCCGGATACGGACCGGATTTCGCATGGCGGATGCAGACCGATGGAGAGACCTCGGTTGGCGTCGGCATGAGCGCTTCCCCCATCACCAGCGACAGCTTCCGTTACCTCCTGGATTTCTGGCCGACGCTGAAATACTCGGGCGATCTGGTCAAGGTGCGCCTGAGCCAGGACTTCTTCCGGTCGCTGCGCATGAAGTCGCGATGGGGAAATGACGAAATCACGCCGTTCGAAGAGGTCCGCATGCTTTCCGGCACGGTCGACCGCAAGGAAAACGATACGGCGCTCGCCAATCTGCGCCGGGCGTTTCCGCAATATGAAAAGGCCGTGGTGAAGGAGGAATGGGCCGGCATGATCGATGCGACGCCGGATTCGACCCAATTCGTGACCGACGTGCCCGATTTCCCCGGTCTTTTCCTGATCACCGGCTTTTCCGGAAACGGCCTGACCACCGGTCCGGCGTCCGGCCAGATGATCGCGGAGATGATTGCCGGCGAGGAGACCACCTGCGATCCGGCGATCTATCGGTTCAACCGCTTCACCGACGGATCGGAGTTCGTCTTCCGGTACTGACGTGCCGGTATCCGGGTTATCCTGCGGCGAACGCTACATTTATGCGTTCGCCGTGGCATAACCGTCTTCCGGAGAAAGCCTGCAAGGGGAGCGAGATCATATGGCCAGACCGAAAAGTATCGACAGGACTGCCATTCTCAATGCGGCCGAGGAACTGATCACGGAGACTGGCGGCACGCATTTCACGATGGACATGGTGGCGGCCAGGGCCGGCATAAGCAAGGGCGGCCTGACCTACACCTACCCGTCGAAAAGCGCTCTGATCACCGACATGTTGCATCGGGAACTGGCGCGTTTCACAGCCCGGCGCGACGCGCTCGATGAAGGCGGCGGCCCTGCGGACACGCTGGAAGCGCATGTCAGGGCTTCCGCCGAGCAGAAGCATATATTCCAGACCCGCGCCGCGCATCTGATGGTGGCATTGCTGAATGAGCCTGGCCATGTCGGCCATGTGAAATCCTTCTACCGGGAGATGTTCGATCTGGCTGATCCTGCAACGCGGGAAGGGCGGCGGATACGCCATGCTTTCCTCGCCATTGAAGGCCTCTTTCTCCTGCGGGGGCTTGGGCTCATGGACGTTGACGACAAGGAGTGGGACGACGTCTTCGCTTACGCGCTGGACGCGTTCTGACGGATGTCTTTCCGGCGGCGCGGACAGGTCCGGGAAGCATAAGCCGGGTGGCAGGAGCAAGGGCCGGTCCCGCCCCGCCCATTCAGCGGGGCGGGACCGGCTGTCCTGCATATTCCCTACATGTGGTCGCGCGGGATGCGCCGGCTTCGCTCACGCTTGAAGACGCTGCGATCGCCCTCGAAGGCCTCGGTCGCTTCGGTGATCACCCATTCGGTCTGCGTGCAGGATAGCGTCGAGACGCAATGGGCGCGGGTGCGCCAGCCGTCCCGTTCGAGGATGGTCGTCCATTTCGCCTCGGCGGTCATCGAAAGCGGATCGTCCGGCGCAAGGGTCCAGACCTCCTCGCGGACATCGCGGGCGCAAAGCCCGTTGCCGGGATGACGGTGGAGACCCGTATCCTCCAGCAGCCGGTAGCGGGTGATGCCCGCGGCCAGATCCCGTTCCACGGAACGTTCGGCGGCCCCTTCCTCCAGCGTGTCGTAATGGGGCAGGGGATCGGGATTGTCCGGCTCCGCCACCTCGATGCGCCGGTGCGATCCGAGAAGCGGCAAGGCGAGGGCCGTCGCGGCGAGATCGATGTCGAGCGTCGTATCGAAGGGCGGCGGCAGGATCATCGGCCAATAGGCGGTCGAAAGTGAAAGACGGATGCGATGGCCCGGTGCGAAACGGTAGCCGCAGGCGTCGAGGGTCATGACGATTTCAACGGGCTTTCCGGGTTCCAGCACCTGCGGCTCGGCGCTGCCGTGACGATGGGCAAGGTTGAGCACGCCGAAGGAGACGCGCGTCGCGGTTCCGTCGGGGTGGACGTCCACCACGCGGGCGGCGAGATTGCCGAGCGGGCTATCGCTGGAGAGAACGAGCTTGACGACCGGCTCGCCGAGAAGGACGCAGTCTTCGACGAGCGCTTCCGTTTCGAAAACCAGCGATCCGGCATCGTCGGGACGCTGGTCGCCGGCCATTTCTGAATCCGGCTTGAGCGTGAAGAATTCGCCGGCCATCGTCCCGGTGTCGAGCGGCGAGCGCAGAAGGGCGCGACCGTGCGCCGGCCGCTCGGGAGTGCGCAAAAGGCGTCCTGCGTCATCGATGGTGAGCGTCAGCATCTCCGGTTCGGACCATGTGTCCCTAGCGACCCAGTAGCCCGGATCGCTCTCGCGCCAGCGGGCGGGTTTCGGCCCGTCGAGGATATAGGCCCGAACCTGCGGCGTCTTTTCCGCGCCGTTGGGCTCGTCGCAGAGCCAGCGCCGCCACCAGGCGATGGCCTCGCCGTGAAAATCGGCCCGGGGTTTCGGATAGGCGAAATGCGGATATTTGTGCACCCAGGGGCCGATCAGCGCCCGGGCCTTCTCCGGCATGCCGCGCACGGCTTTCAGCGGCGTGTTGCGGTAGCCGTCGGCCCAGCCGGCGATCACCAGCGCGGGAACGGGAAAATCGTCGAAGGTCTCGCAGATCGAGCCATGACGCCAGAAATCGTCGCGCCTTTGATGGCCGAGCCATTCGGCCATGAAGAACGGCTCGCCTTCCAGCCGCTCCAGCCACATGTCGCGCCAGCGCTCGCCGACGAGCGCGGGATCGGGGGAGCGCGCCTGATAGGCGTTCATGGTCGCCGCCCAGCCGAATTGCGCGGCAAGATGGGTGCCGTTCTTGTAGTGGATATCGTCGTTGTAGCGGTCCACCGTCGAGGCGATGGAGATCACGGCCTTGAGTGCCGGCGGCTTTAGGGCGGCGACCTGAAGGCAGTTGAAGCCGCCCCAGGAAATGCCCATCATGCCGACATTGCCGTTGGACCAGCCTTGCGCGGCGATCCATTCGACGGCCTCGACCGCGTCGGAAAGCTCGCGCGGCGTATATTCGCCGTCGATGACGCCTTCCGATTCGCCCGAGCCGCGAATATCGACGCGCACGCCGGCGATGCCGGCGGCGGCGAAGACGGGATAGGTGGATTCATCGCGCGGCGCGGTCCCGTTGCGCTTGCGGTAAGGCAGGAACTCCAGCACGGTCGGCACGGGAGCGTCCGGGCTTGCGCCGTCCGGCATCCAGATGCGGGCGGCAAGGCGCGTTCCGTCCTTCAGGGTGATCCATTCGTTTTCGATGACGTGAAAGCTGTTGTCGGTCATGGTCCTCAACCGGGTAGGCGGTCAGACGGCGTCGCGGCCGCCTGACCGTTGAAAAAGGGTCGGTGGTGCCGGCGGCGGGCGCTTACGCCTCCAGCCAGACGCGGCTGGCGATGCGGCCGTTGGAAATATCGTTGCCGATATCGTGGACGAAACCTTTCAGCCGCTTGGTCGAGGCGTTCACATAGTCGTTGAACACCGGCAGGATCAGGCCGCCCTCGTCCCGCACCATGATGGCCATGTCGCGATAGAGCACGCGACGCTTGTCCTCATCCAGTTCGCCCCGCGCCCGCACGACCATCTCGTCGAACTCGGGATGTTTGAACCGTGTATCGTTCCATTCCGCGTTCGAGACGTAGGAGGTGGAATAACGCGCATCCTGCGTCGGCCGGCCGCCCCAGTAGGAGGCGCAGAAGGGCTTGGAATTCCAGACGTCGGTCCAGTAGCCGTCGCTCGGCGAGCGCTGCACGTCGATCTGGATACCGGCCTTTGCGGCGCTCTGCTGGAAGATTACCGCCGCGTCCACCGCGCCGGGGAAGGCGGCTTCCGAGGTCCGCAGCAGGATCGTGCCGTCGTGGCCGGACTTCTTGTAGTGGAATGCGGCCTTGTCGGGATCGTAGGTGCGTTGTTCGATGTCCGTCGGAGCAAGCGCATAGTTGGTGTTGACCGGATAGTCGTTGCCGATGGTGCCGAAACCGCCGAGCGCCTGCGCCAGAAGGGTTTCGCGGTCGATCGCGTATTTGAGGGCGAGGCGCAGATCGTTGTTGTCGAAGGGCGCGGTGTCGCAATGCATCAGGAACGAATAGAAGCCCTTGCCGGACGTGCGCAGGATTTCGACCGTCGGGGCGCGCGAAAGAAGCGGCACGACCTTCGGTTCGATGGCGTTAATGAAGTCGACCTGTCCGGCGCTCAGGGCGCTGATGCGCGCGGTGGAATCGTTGATGACGGTGATCTCGACGGTATCGACATAGCCCCGGTCGCTGCGCCAGTCGTCGGGGTTGCGTTCGAAGGTGGCGCGGATGCCGGCATCGAAAAACGTCAGCTTGTAGGGACCTGTGCCGATGGCGTCGGTCGGGTTGCCGCCCTCCGGCTGGATCTGGAGATGGTAGTCCGTCAGCACCAGCGGCAGGTCGGCGTTGCCCTCGGCCAGGGTGACGACGACGTCGCCGGCGCGCTCCTCGATCGCCGTGATGCCGGAGAGAAGGCCAAGTGCGCCCGATTGCGAGGCTTCATCGGCATGACGCCGCAGCGTGGCGACGACGTCGGCGGGCGTCAACGGGGTGCCGTTATGGAATTTCACGTCCTTGCGGATCTTGAACGTCCATTCTTTGGCGTCGGGGGAGGGCGTCCAGGATTCGGCGAGCGACGGCAGCGCTGCGCCGGTCTCGGGATGGGATTCGACCAGCGTATCGCCCCAGCAATGGGCGACGACGAAGAGCACGCTTGCCGAGGCGAGCGCCGGATCGAGCGTATCGGATGACGCGCCGCCGCCCAGCCCCAGCCGCAGATTGCCGCCGCGCACCGGCTCCTGTGCCCGGGCCGGTGCGGCAAGGGTCAGGCCCGTTGCTGCCGATGCGCCGATCAATGCGCCCGCCTGTAGGAGGCCGCGACGTGAAAGGTGAAAAGTCTTGCTGTCTCCGGTCATTGCGGCCCTCGTTTTTCGAATGAAATTTCCCATGATATTGAAGCGCTGGCGGAAGGATGCAATTTCGCTTCTTGACGCTGTTTTATGCTGGTTTACGCTAGACGCCATGCGTAAACCTTCTCCCTATTATAGCGACAATCTGCGCTTCGCCTGTAGCACGCGGCCGTCGATTTCTGAGCTATGCCGGTCGATCGGCATCAACCGGCAGCAATTCAACCGCTACATCAACGCCGGCGCGCATCCTTCGGCCCATAACCGGCTGAGGATCGCGTCGATTTTCGGTCTCGATCCGGCTGATTTCGACCTGCCGCCGCCCGCCTTCCGGCACAAGTTCGAAAACGGGGTCGAGCCCGAGCCGGAGCGCGGGAGGGGACCTCTTTCCACGGCCTTCCCCGGAGACCTCCAGGCGCTGCGCCCGTACCTCGGCTTCTACCAGACCTGGCATGTATCCCTGTCCTGGCCGGGCCGGATCGTCTGCTCCTGTTCTCACATGCGGGAGAAGAACGGCCAGATCCTGTCCGGGTCGCTGGAGCGGATCGAAGACAGGGGCAGCGGTATCCGGCAGCGATCACGCTATGTCGGGCTTGCGGCCTTCCGCCGCCAGCGCATTTTCATCACCGAATTGAGCCGGGGGGAGGAGCCGACATTCGGCCAGACGATCCTTGCGCCCTTCGCGCTGCACCAGCGTCACTACCTTCGTGGCGTGACGATGGGCCTTTCCTGGCGGAACGACAACCTGCCCTATGCCGCCCGCACCATCTGGCGCTATCGCGGGAAGGAGACCGACAAGCGCGCGCTTCTGGCCGGCTGCGGCATCGTGGAACCGACTTCGGCGACCCTCCCCTCGGTGGTCGCCTCCTTCCTGACCGAGGTGGAGCCTGTCACCTTGCGGCTTTAGGGTCCCGGCCGGTCTGCGATGTCCGCCGGGCGGGCGGGGCCGCCCGGCAGAGGGCCGTCAAAGGCCGTGGGTGCGATCGTAGCCGTTGAGCGCCGGCGGGGTCCAGCCTTCGGGCAGCCGCGCGGGCTTGTAGATCTCGACCACCATGGGATGGCAGGCGGCGGTATCGGAGGAATGCTCCGACGAGCAATCGCCGCCCGGGCATGCGGACATGCAGCCGAGCAGATCGATCTCGGCGAAGAACTCCAGATAGTCGCCCGGACGGACCGGGCTGGCCTTCATGAAATACTGTCCCGTATCGCGGGTGAAGCCGGTGCACATGAAGACGTTCAGCACATCGTGAATATAGGTTTCCGCCTCATGCAGGGGCTTTCCGGTCTTTTCGGCGAAGGCGCGCGTGAGGTTGGAATGGCAGCAGTGGTGGTATTGGCCGCCATGGCTCAAGAGGTTGTTCGTATAGGGATCGCAACGGGTGCCGATAACGTCGTGCACCGATCCTCCGAATTCGTCGAAGCCGTACCAGTCCAGCGTGTCGTGGGTGATGGTGGCGATGGGGCGGAGATAAGGGAAGCTCGAAAAGAGCTGGTCGCCGAGGCCGACATGGGTGCCGTTCAGCGCCCGGGTCTTGCCGCTGTAGAACTTTTCGTCGAGATCGTTGGCGTTGAACAGGTTGAGGTCGCCGACCTGCGGGCCTTCGCTGCAAAGGATGCGGCAGAAGTGGCCGGCCGGAACCGTCCAGGTCGCGGCTTCGCGCGGCGGAACGACGACGGTTTCGATCAGTTCGAGATCGTCGCGCAGTGCGCGATAGGCGGCAAGGTCGGGACGCGGCAGAGTTTCGACCGGGTAGCAGACGATCGGCGCGATCGCCTTGCGGGCGGCGGCGTCCTGCGGGGCGCGGGTGATGGGTTGTGGCTTCATGTCTCTTTCTCCATGTGTTCGGTGGTCGCCACGCGGGGCGTATCGTCTGCCGGGCGAGTGCGAAGGAGGGCGCTCATTCGATGATCGCAAGCTCCGCGCCGAGTGTGACGGCCTTTCCGGCCTCGGTCCTGATGCGGATGCGGCCCGCCTTCGGCGCGAGGATCCGGCTTTCCATTTTCATCGCCTCGATGAGGGCGACGGTGTCATCTTCCTTGACCGTCGCGCCGTCTTCCACCAGCCATTGCTGCAACGTGCCGGGAACGGGGGCGATCACCGCGCCCTCGCTTGCGGCGGCGGCCGGGGCGGACGGGGCGCCTTGCGGCGCGGCGAGGCCGGAGAAAAGGGCGGCGGGCAAGCCGAGCGCGTGGCGCTTGCCGTCGATCTCGATGAAGCTGCGCAACAATCCGCTTTCGGCCGGCTCGATCCGCGCGGAGGGCTCTACGCCCTGGAATTCCGTTTCGATCCAGTTGGTGGAAATACGAAAGCCGTCCTCGCCGGTGAACGCGGGCTCCGCCACCACGGCGCGGTGGAAAGGCAGGACCGAGGCAACCCCCTCGATCCGAAATTCGGCAAGTGCGCGGCGAGCCCGGATCAGTGCTTCTTCCCGCGTTGCCCCGGTGACGATCAGCTTCGCCATCATGGAATCGTAGAGGCCGGGAATTTCCGATCCGGTCTCGACACCGGCGTCGAGACGCACGCCGGGGCCGGACGGTGCGCGGAAGCGGGTGATCAGGCCGGGGGTGGGCAGGAAGCCGCGGCCGGGATCCTCCGCATTGATGCGGAATTCGAAGGCATGGCCGACGGGTTCGGGTGTTGCGGTGACGGAAAGCGGCAGGCCGTCCGCGATGCGCAATTGCTCGATGACGATATCGATGCCCGTCGTTTCTTCCGTGACCGGATGCTCGACCTGGAGACGGGTATTGACCTCGAGGAACGAGATGACGCCATCGCCGGACAGGAGGAATTCCACCGTGCCGGCGCCGGTGTAGCCGGCCTCCACGCAGATGGCGCGGGCGGCGTCATGAATGCGGTCGCGCTGTTCCGGCGAGAGGAAGGGTGCGGGAGCTTCCTCGACGAGTTTCTGGTTGCGGCGCTGGAGCGAGCAGTCGCGCGTCCCGAGGACGACCGTGTTGCCGTGATTGTCCGCGACGATCTGCGCCTCGATATGGCGCGGCTTGTCGAGGAACTGTTCGGCGTAGCATTCGCCGCGGCCGAAAGCCTCCTTGGCCTCCCGCACGGCGGAATCGAAAAGCTCGCCGACCTCCTCCAGTTTCCGCGCGATCTTCATGCCGCGGCCGCCGCCGCCGAAAGCCGCCTTGATGGCGAGCGGCAGGCCGGCGGATTTCGCGAAGGCGACGGCTTCCGCCGCCGAGGCGAGCGGGCCGTCCGATCCTGTCACCAGCGGCGCGCCGACCTTCTCGGCGATGCGCCGTGCCTCGACCTTGTCGCCGAGCGCCGTGATCACGTCCGGCCGGGGACCGACCCAGATGAGCCCGGCATCGATGACGGCCTGCGCGAATTCCGCGCGTTCCGACAGGAAGCCATAGCCCGGATGGACGGCGTCGGCGCCGGCGCGCCGGGCGATGCCAAGGATCTTCTGGATGTCGAGATAGGTATCGGCAGGCCGCCCCGGGCCGAGACCATAGGCCTCGTCGGCGAATTCGGCATGCAGCGAATGCGTGTCGGCGTCCGAGTAGATCGCCACCGAGGCGATACCGTAGTCGCGGGCGGCGCGGGCGATGCGCACGGCGATTTCACCCCGATTGGCAATGAGCAGCTTTTTCATCGTTCGGTGTTCCTGGAGGCGGTTTCGGTGACAAGGGGATCGAAGGGAGCGATGACCCGGAAGCGGATATGCGCACCGATCGGAATCTGGCCGGCAAGGTCGAGATGATGGCGGGCGACGACGCCGATGACCGGGTAGCCGCCGGTCAGCGGATGGTCGGCGAGGAAGAGCACCGGCTGGCCGCTATGCGGCACCTGGATGGCTCCAAGCGCCGTTCCTTCCGAAGGAAGTTCCGCCGTATCGTTTCGTTCGAGCGGTTCGGTGCCGGCAAGGCGCATGCCCACGCGGCTCGTCTCCGCTGTCACTTCCCAGTCCTGCGCCGTGAGGGTGGCGAGGCCTTTCTGCGTGAACCAGTCCGTGCGGGGGCCGAGCACGATGTCGAGCGTCACCGTTTCTCCGGCGCGCGGCAGGGATGCCGGGGCGGGGCGGAACGGATCGACGGCGACGACAGGCCCTTGCGCCGGAACGAGCCGGTCACCGGCCAGAATCGGCGCGGGGCCGACTTTGGCCAGCGTGTCGGTGGCGGCGGAGCCGAGCACCGGATCGACGGCAAAGCCGCCGCGCAGCGCCAGATAGCTGCGCATCCCCCGGGATGGGGGTTCGATCGTCAGCCTGTCGCCGGCATCTAGGGCGAACGGCCGGCAGAAGGGCGCGGTGAGGGCGCGGCCGTCCGCCGTGCGGATGACGAGCGGGCACGGCGCACCGGCTACGGCCAGTGTCACCGGGCGGTCCGTGACGAAGGAGAAACCGCCGAAGGCGATCTCGATGGCCGCCGTATCGCGAGGATTGCCGACGCACAGGTTGGCTTCGGCAAGGCTGGAACGATCGAGCGCGCCGGATTCGGAAACCCCCTGGTCGGCGCGACCGGGGCGGCCCGGATCCTGAAAGAGCGCGGGACGATCCGCACGGGTGACGCGAAGCCCCCCGGTCGGCGCCGCGATGCCGGCCGGGTCGGTCGACGGTCGTTTTGAGGTATCGATGACCACGCTGTCGCCCGTCTCCGTGGTCCGGAAGCGCACGCGATCTCCCGGAGCGAGGAGCGACGGGCGGGGACGGCCGGTATCCCACATTCTGAGCGGCGTGCGGCCGAGCAATTGCCAGCCGCCGGGACTGTCGGAAGGATAGATGCCGCAGAACGCGCCGCCGAGCGCCACGGAACCTGCGGGGATACGTACGCGCGGGCTCTTGCGGCGGGGAACGACAAGCCCCGGATCGTCGCAGGACATATAGGCGAAGCCCGGCGCGAAACCGGTGAATGCGACGGTGAAGGTTGCCGCGGTATGGCGGCGGATCACCTCTTCGACCGTGCAGCCGAGGATTTCGGCGACGTCGGCAAGGTCCTCGCCGTCATAGATGACCGGAATATCGAACGTCTCGCCCTGCCGTGAACTGCGGCGGGAAAGGTCGACGGCCCGGATATGCTCCGTCAGCCGCGCGCGGGTGGTGACGAGCGGATCGAACCGGACCATCACCGTGCGGGCGGCGGGCACCAGTTCGCGGATGCCTTCCGGCCGGGCCGCAAGGAGAACGTCGAGCAAGGTCAGCGTTGCCTCCAGACCCGCCAGTTCGACGAGGAAGGCATCGCTGCCAGCCGGCAGGAAGCGCAGGGGCTCAGCCATGGGCAGCCAGCGTATCTGCGAAGGATTGCAATCCGACGCCCTGTTGCGAAAGGGTCTCGTGCAGCGTGCGGGCGATGGCGACGGCTGTCGGTGTATCGCCATGGATGCAGATGGACTGGGCTTCGAGGGCGATATCCGTCCCGTCGACGGCGGTGATCCGACCCTCGGTGACAAGGCGCAACATGCGCGCCGCGATGGCCTGCGGGTCGTGGATGACGGAACCGTCAAGGCGGCGGCTGACGAGGCTGCCGTCCGCATTGTAGGCCCGGTCGGCGAAAGCCTCGCAGACAACGGTCAGGCCGGCCGCGCGCGCCTGCGCCACGATGGGCGCGCCGGCAAGCGCCATGAGGATCAGCGTGGGATCGACCGCCTTGATGCCCTCGATCACATCGGCTGCCTGGCGGGCGTCATGGGCTATGGTGTTATAGAGCGCGCCATGCGGTTTGACGTAGCGGACCCGGGTTCCTGCGGCTTTCGCCAGCCCTTGCAGGGCGCCGATCTGATAGATCGTATCGCCGACGAGTTCGGCGCTGGAAGGATCCATGTTGCGCCGGCCGAAGCCGACGAGGTCGCGGTAGCCGACATGCGCGCCGACAGAGACGTGTCGTCGCCCGGCCTCCTTCAGGACGGAAAGGATTCCAGCCGGATCGCCGGCGTGGAAGCCGCAGGCGATGTTGGCGCTGGTGACGATCGACAGCATCGACACGTCGTCCCCCATCGGCCAGGGGCCGAAGCTTTCGCCGAGATCGCTGTTGAGATCGATGCTGGCCATGAAAACCTCCCGTTACGCATTGAAAAAAGCCTTCGTATTGTTCAATATACCATTCATGATTGTTCAACAATATCGCTGAGCAGAAAGTTTTGAGATGACACCCGCAGGCGACGAGGCGCAGGTTGGCGGAATTGTCGGTGACTTCCCGCCGGCAAACGGGCAGCCGCTGGCCGACGTGATTTGCGACCGCGTCCGTGAAATGCTGATCGCCGGAGATTTCGGTCCCGGCGAAAAGCTCCTGGAACAGCAGGTCGCGGCGCAGTTCGGTATTTCGCGCAACACGCTGCGCGAGGTTTTCCGGCTTCTGACCAGTCAGGGTCTGCTGGTGCATTATCCCAATCGCGGCGTCTTCGTCGCCGCCCCCGGCGCGGCGGCGGTCGTCGATATCTACCGCATGCGCCGGGTGATCCAGCAGGGAGCGGTGCAGGCGGCGATTCCCGGGCATCCGGCGCTCGTACGGATGAAAGAGCTGGCGCAAAGGGCAAAGGAACAGGCGGCTGACGGTGATTGGCGTGCCGTCGGGACGCTCAATATGGAGTTTCACCGCGCGATGGTGGAACTCTGCGACAGTCCGCGTCTCAGTGCGGCTTTCGGCCTCCTGCTTGCCGAGTTGCGGCTCGTTTTTGGACGCATCCGGGAAACGGCAGTTCTGCATACGCCCTATATCGAGACGAACGGGGTTCTCGTCGACCTGCTGGAACAGGGCAGACTGGCGGCGGCGGCGGATGAACTGGACGGCTATCTTCTGAAGTCGGAACGGTCGATTCTGGCGGCCTTGCAGCGCCTCAAGAGCTGATCCCGGCGATTGCCGGGGCCGGGCTTTCGGGCGTGGCGTGGCGGCGCACCCTGTTCCTACCCTGCCGTTTGGCTTCGTAGAGCGCCACGTCGGCGTCTGCGAGCAATTGCGCGAAGGATGTGGCCGAAGGCCTGCCGCTTGCCACGCCGAGGCTTGCGGTGACATGGCCGCTGCCCTCCAGCCCGTGGTGGGGAATGGCGAGGATCTCGATTGCGGCGCGGATGGCCTGCGCCATCGCGACCGCCGCCTCGGCCTGCGTCCCCGGCAGAAGGATGAGGATTTCCTCGCCACCGTAGCGGAATGTGTGCCCCTTCGAGCCGACCGCGCGAGAGATGCAGCGGCTGACCGCGCGAATGCACTCGTCACCCTCGATATGCCCGTGGATGTCGTTGAAGCGCTTGAAATGATCGATGTCGAGCAGGATCACGGCGGCTTGCGTATCGCGCCCGCTTTCCCGCCAGATCCGGTCGTGAATGCGCGCCAGCGAACGGCGGTTGAGCAATCCGGTCAGTTCGTCCCGTTCCGACTGGCGTTGAAGTTCGGCCTGTAACAGGCAGCCGCGGAGCTGATGGATGAAGTTCAGCCGTTCCTTGTGCTCGGCGAAATAGGCGCTCATGCCGAGAAAGACCGTCAGCGTCAGATAGAACGTCACGATGCCGGCATAGGTAACGGGGTCGAACGCTCCGCTCAGCCCGGTCGTTGCGAACTGGATGGTGCAAAGCATGAAAAGGCCGACGAGAACGGCGGGAAAACGCGGGCGCAGCGCGACCACGAAAAACAGGAAGGTAGCGACGCTGCCTGTCTGATAGGCGAAGAAATAGGGGCTGGCGCTGCCTGCTCCGACGGCCATCGGCAGGAGGGCGCCAAGCGTTCCGATGGCGATGGCGAGCAAATCGTAATTGCGTGCCGAAGGCCATAGCCGGAGGGCGATCACCGTGAACAGGGCGAAGGGAGTGAAAACAGCAAACCGCGCCAGAAAAAGCCGTTGCGAGACATCGGCCATCATCGATATGTCGCCGAAGTGGGCCAGATCGTAGATCAGGGTTCCGACCAGCGCCCAGATGGGTGTCAGGCCGACCCGGTGTGCCGCATAGTCTCGGGTGAAAAGCGCTTCGATGGCTGGCGTGAAACGCAGGAGGCGGAAGCCGCCGGCGATCTGGCGCTCCACATCCGCCAACGTCACCGATTCCATGATTATGGTACTCCCGTGTCTGGAATACCCCGTTGGTGGCACAAAAGTCTGAACGTAACCTAAAGCTCTATCGTGATCGTGGCAGGACGGCATTGCGGCCGGGGGAGGGGGCGATGCCGGACGGCGGGCGCTTCGCGTGTCCGGGGATTTCCGCTCATCGTCATGACGATGCGTTTGCGCGCTGCTCCGCCGGCGCACGGCCGGCAAAGCGGCGCGCGGCAAAGACACAGACCACGACGCCGGCGCTGGTGGCGAGCATGGCGGCAGTCACGGTCTCCCCGAGCAGCCAGGCGGCCAGCAGCAGGCCGAAGAAGGGTTGCAACAGCTGGAGCTGTCCCACCGCTGCTATTCCGCCCTGCGCCAGTCCCCGATACCAGAAGAAGAAGCCGATCAGCATGCTGAACAGGGTGACATAGACGAGGCCGGCCCAGGCGGGGGGAGCGATTGCGCCGAAGCTTGCGGGCCAGGAAAGAAGCGCCAATGCCAGCATCAGCGGCAGGGATAGCGCCAGAGCCCAGCAGACGACCTGCCAGCCGCCCAGCCGCCGGGAAAGCCGTGCACCCTCCGCGTAGCCGAGGCCGCAGACGATAATGGCCCCAAGCATCAACAGATCGCCGGCCGGGGTGATGGAAACCCCTTGCGAAAAGGCGAAGCCGACGACCAGCGCGCTGCCCAGGCCGGAAAACAGCCAGAAGGCGGGCTGCGGACGCTCTCCGGCGCGCCATACGGCGAAAATCGCCGTCGAAAGCGGCAGCAGGCCGATGAAGACGAGGGAATGCGCCGACGAGACATATTGCAGCGCCAAGGCGGTCAGCAGGGGAAAACCGACGACCACGCCCAGCGCCACCACCACGAGCGGCCCGATTTCCGCGCGCTGCGGCTTCTTCTGGCGAAACAACGCCAGAAGCGCAAGGGCGCAAAGTCCCGCAAGCCCACCACGGGCGGCGGTCAGGAAGACGGGATCGAAACCGCCCACGGCCAGGCGTGTCGCAGGAAGGGAGCCTGCAAAAATCGTCATGCCGATAAAGCCGTTGATCCAGCCTCGCGTCTTTTCGTCCATCGGTCCGTCTCCTTGATACGGGTGCGGACTATGCCGGACATGGACTGGCGCTTCCATATACGATGAAGTACAGTTTGAAAGAACTGTTATGGTATTAAGGGCAGTACGGAATGCGAGACGGGACCGGGCAGAACCCGCAGACGCGGATTGAACAGGTGATGGAAAGCGTCCGCATGCGCATTGGCGGCCGTCACCTCGTCGCCGGAAGTCGTCTGCCGTCTGTGCGGGTGCAGGCGAAGGCGATGGGCGTTTCGGTCTCCACCGTGGTCGAGGCTTACGAAAGGCTGGTGGCGGAGGGGGCGATCCGCTCCCGCCCGGGCGCGGGCTTTTTCGTTTCCGGCACGCCGGCGCCGCTCGCGCTTGCCGAGGTGGCGCCGCGCCGGGAGCGCGCCATCGACCCGCTGTGGATTTCACGTCAGGCGCTTGAAGCCGACAGCGGAACGCTGATGCCCGGTTGCGGCTGGCTCCCGGCGGACTGGATGTTCGAATCCGGGATCCGCAAGGCGTTGCGGGCGGCGGCGCGGGCGGAGAGCGCCGATCTCGTCGACTATGCCTCGCCGCTCGGCCTTCGGTCGCTGCGTGAGATTCTGGCGCGGCGGCTTTCCGCCCACGGCGTCGAGGCGGCGCCGGGGCAGGTGCTGCTTGCGGAATCGGGAACGCATGCGATCGATCTCGTATGCCGCCTGCTGCTGGAGCCCGGCGACCGGGTGCTCGTCGACGATCCCTGCTACTTCAATTTCCACGCCCTTTTGAAGGCGCATCGGGCAAAGGCGGTGGGCGTGCCCTTCACGCCCGCGGGGCCGGATCTGGAAGCTTTCGGCGCTGCGCTGCGCGAACATGCCCCGAGACTGTATATCACGAATGCGGCGATCCATAATCCGACCGGAGCGATGCTGTCCCCGGTGGTTGCCCATCGGCTGCTGAAGCTTGCCGAAGAGGCGGGGCTGATCATCGTCGAAGACGATATTTTCGCCGATTTCGAGGAGACGCCCGCGCCGCGTCTGGCGGCCTTCGACGGGCTGTCCCGGGTGATCGCCATCGGCAGTTTTTCCAAGACGCTTTCGGCCTCGCTGCGCTGCGGCTATATCGCTGCCCGTCCCGACTGGATCGAAAACCTGACCGATCTCAAGATCGCCACCAGTTTCGGGAGCGGCCGGCTGTCGGCTGCGATCCTTGCGGCGGCGCTGACCGACGGCGCCTATCGCAAGCATATGGATATGGTGCGGCGCAGGCTTGCCGAGGCCCGCCAGAGCGTTGCCGCCGCGCTGGCGCCGCTCGGCATCGAGCCCTGGGTGCGGCCGGCGGCCGGCATGTTCCTGTGGTGCCGGCTTCCGGGCGAGGCCGATGCCGCCGAACTGGCGCAGGATTGCCTGCGGCGCGGCGTCGTTCTTGCTCCCGGCAATGCCTTCAGCCTTTCCCAGACGGCGAAGGGATTCCTGCGTTTCAATGTTGCCCAATGTGCGCAAAAGAGTGATCTGGAGGCCGTCGTCGCCGCGCTGAGGGAAAGCCTGCCCGCAGTTACCCCGTCAGCCATGCGCAATGGCCGTTGAGGATTTCCAGCCGAAGCGATCTCGCTTCGGCGCCGGATAATGCGGTAAAAACGATATACTAAAGAAATCCCGGATTTCACCGGATTTGCTTTAAACCTGCAATGCCGAATTTATCAGCGGCTTCAGGGCGGCCGGGTCGAGAACCTGCGTGACGAAGCGATCGACGATCGGTTCATAGGCTTTCCAGAGGCCGCGCAACCGTTGTGCGGGATGCAGCTCGAAATCGACGCGCAGGTCCACCAGCGGCCAGGCGTGGCGGTCGACGATCAGCAGGGCGGCGGCCATGGCGGGCTGGGTTTCCCCGCCCGCCTCGACGCCCGCGTCAAGCGCGTCGAGCAAGCGTCCGGCGAAGGTCCCGTCCGGCGATCCTTCGTAGCCCTTTACCATGGCTTCCGTGACGCGCGGATCGGCCAGGAAATTGCCGATGGAGACGCAGGCGTCGCCCTGATGGCCGGTGGCGATGGATTCGATCTTCGGGCCGTTGAAGAGAGCGGTGCGCCCTTCCCGGTCGACGGCGGAAAATTGCCGGAGATCGGGGTGCTCGCTGCTTTGCGCAAGAAGGCTCACGGTCTCCTGCGCCGAAAAGCCCTGCGCCAGCAAATCGAGCCCGAGGGGCCCGCAACGGATATCGGTCCGGTGTTGGGTGGCGATGACGCCGACGCCGGCGCGGGCCCAGGAGCACCGGTTGCCGACCGCAATGCTGGAACTGGCGAGTGCGATGCCGAATGCGCCGGTCTGGCGATCATAGGCCGAAAGGGAGAAGGTCATGGTGTCCGCTTCATGGTTTCGGGTGGGAACGGGATTTCGCGCGCATCCTTCCAGCGATACCACGGCAGGATCAGCCGCGCGCAACGGGCGACAAGCCCGTGGAGGGGAAGAGGGGAGGGGGGTGACGGGCGCAGCGCCAGCGCCTCGTCCGGCACCCCCTCGAGCGCATCGGCCATGACGTCGGCCATGGCGCAGGCCAGCGCCAGACCGCGGCCGTTGCAGCCCGCCCAGGCCACGAGACCATCGGCGCGGCGGTGCAGATGCGGCAGGCGGTCGGTCGTCATGGCGATACGGCCGCTCCAGACATGCCCCATCGGCCGGCGCGGCAGGCCGGGAAAGATCTTCGCGAGCCGGCCGGCGACCAGGGTGGAAACACGCCGATGCGCGGCCAATTGCAGCGCCAGCGCACCGCCGGAAACGAGCCGGCCTTCGCGGTCCTTGCGGAAGTAGCGCAGGTCCATGCGTGTGTCGGATGCCGCCTCGTCGCCGGGAAGGATCGTATCGGCAAATGCGCCGAGCGGCGGGGTCGCCGCCTGATAGGAGGTGACGGGAACGAGGGAGCGGCGGAAGTCCGGCCAGAGATCGCCGCTATGGGCGGCCGTCGCCAGCGCGACCTTGCCGGCAAGCACGCGGCCGGCCGGCGTTTCCACCTGCCAGAGATCGCCCTGGCGGGTCAGGCGAAGGGCGGGGCTCGTTTCGAAGATCCGCACGCCGTCGGCCGCAGCGCCGCGTGCGAGACCGAGGGTGAAGGCATAGGGATTGATATGGCCGCCGCCCCGGTGCTCCCAGCCGCCGCAATAGGCATCCGTACCGACCCGGGCGCTCATCGTGGCGGCGTCGACGGCGGCGGCAGGCGCGCCCGCCTCGGCCCATTGCGCGGCAAGCGCCGCCACGCGCCGGGCGCGGCCTTCGGTATGGGCCGGCTGGAGCCAGCCGTTGCGCCTCGCGTCGCAATCGATGGCATAGCGCTCGATCAACCCATAGAGCCGGTCTGCCGATCCGGCCACCAGCGCAATGAAGCGATCCCCCCTTTTGCCGGGCCAGAGGGCGCGCAACGCATCCGGTCCATGACGTGTCAGCGCGGAAATCACCTGTCCGTTGGCGCGTCCGGAAGCGCCGTGGCCGATGTGTGCCGCCTCCAGCACGACGACGTCGTGACCGCGGTCGCGCAGTTCGACGGCCGTGGCGAGGCCGGCGATGCCGCCGCCCACCACGACGATATCCGCCCGGATCTCCTGTCGGAGCGCCGGGGCCGAGAAGACTTCGCGCGACAGGAGCCGCCAGAGCGACGAAGGCGGGTCGACAGGCCAGCTCGTCATGGCGTGCGGACCTCGACGGTCACGCCGCAAAGCTGCGTCAGATCGTGGACGGCTGCCTGTCGTCCGGTGATCGTCAGCCGCGCGGGACCGGAAAGAATGGCAACTTTTCCGCTGCCGGCAAGGTGTCGGAGGCTGTCGGCCTGCGGCAGAGCGATCGCGTCAAGCGTCGTCGCGCCGTTGGGGTGGTCGAGCAAGTCCGGCAGCCAGACAAGATCGCGCGTGTGATGCTGGCAGAAGAGGCATTGCAGACCCGGCGTTTCCTCGGGCTCGATGCGGATGATGGAAAAGCGCAGGTTGCCATGATCGGTCGCGCGCTCGAAATGCCGCGTCGCCTGCGCACGGATGCCGGCGGCGGACAGACTGGCGGCGCTTGCGGCGATGTCGTCGCTGGCAAGAGCCAGGCCGGCCAGCCGGGGGCCGGCTGCCAGCAGCGCGCGCCAGGGCGCGTTGGCCGGGGTTTCCTCGACGATCGCGAGAAGCTCGATATAGCTGCCATGAAGCATGACGCAGCGGTTCGCCGTGCCCATGGCGGCGCTGTGGCGGGTTTCGGGCGTCACGACGAAGCCGGCGGCTGCGAAGGCCGCGCCGGCGGCTTCAAGATCCCTGACGGCGAGAATGGCGTGATCGAGAGGCAGGTGAAGGGTCATCCCGCCACCGTCATCTTGTCGATGCCGTAGATACGATCGACGACGAGAAGTGCGATGATCGCCATCAGCAATTGAAGCGTGCTGAGGGCGGCGATGGTCGGGTCGAACTGGTGTTCGAGATAACTCAGCATCACCACCGGCAGCGTATTGGTGCTGGCGCTGGCGAAGAAATAGCTGATCGGCAGGTTGTCGAAGGACGTCAGGAACGAAAACAGCGAGCCGGCGATGATGCCGGGCCGGATGAGCGGCAGCGTGACGTGCCAGAACACCCGGGCGGGGTTTGCCCCGAGGATGGCGGCCGACTCTTCATAGGACGTGGGAAGGCCGGCATAGACGCCCGCGACGGTGCGGATGACATAGGGCAGGCAGACGACCATATGGGTGACGATCAGCGCAGTGAAGGAAATGCCGATGCCGATCCGCGACAGGAAGAACAGCGAGGCGAAGCCGATGACGATCATCGGCATGGAAAGCGGCGAGAGCAGGAAGGTCATCACCGTATTGGCCCAGGCCGCGCGCGAGCGCGCCAGATAGAGGCAGGCCGGCACGCCGACGAGGCAGGACAGCACGGTCGCTCCGACCGCTACCTCGATGCTGACGATCATCGCATCGATGAACGGCCGGTAGGCGAAGATATTGGCGAACCATTTCAGCGACCAGCCGGGAATCGGAAAGGCGACATAGCCCGCCGAGGTGAAGGACACCACGATCACCACGAGGATCGGCGCGAGCATGAAGACGAAGAACAGGACGACGAAGGCGGCGAGGGCGGTGTTGATCCAGTCGCGGGAAAAGACGCTCATGTCACGCTCCCTGCCGGCGCACGAGGCGCAATTGAAGGAAAAGGCAGAAGACGGCGATCACCAGCAGGATCGTGCTCATGGCGCTCGCCATGCCGAAATCGCGCGTGGTGTTGAACTGCTGGTAGATCAGGAGTGGCAGCGTCTGGATGCCGCCGCCGAGCAGGACCAGCGTGACGAAGCTGCCGTTGGCGATCATGAAGACGAGGATGGCCCCCGTGCCGATACCGTCCATGGAAAGCGGCAGCGTCACCTCCCAGAAGGCGCGCCAGCGCCCCGCGCCGAGGATCTTGGCGGATTCCTCCAGTCTGCGGTCGACGGATTGCAGCACCGTGGCGATCGCCAGCACCATGAAGGGCACGAGAACGTGAACCAGCGCCGCCACGGCGATCTCCGGCGAGTTGGTGAGGCGCAGCGGTGAGGAAATCACCCCGAGCTGGTCGACGAGCAGGTTGTTGACCAGCCCACGGCGGGCAAACAGCACCTGCCAGCCGAAGGTGCGCATGATGATCGAGGTGAGCAGCGGGGCGATCAGCAGGAAGACGACGACGCCCGCCCAGCGCCCGGCCTTGCGCACCAGGAAATAGGCGACCGGATAGCCGATGATGACGCAGATCAGCGTGACGCCGGCGGACAGGAGGACGGTTTCGAACGTGACCCGGAGATAGAAACTGTCGGTCAACAGCGTGACATAGCGTGCGCCGGTCCATTCTCCCGCGTCGCCTGCGACGCTGCGCAGGCCGTTGTCGACGAGCGGCAGGACGAAGAAGACGATGAGAAACAGCAATGCCGGCACGATCAGCAGCCATGGTCTGCGTGCCTTTGCAGCGATCGGTGCCTGCATCTGCATGAGGGGTATCCTGTCCTGTCAATGGCGGCCGCCGAAAGGCGGCCGCAGCGCCTGTCAGCGGCCGATCTCGCGATTCCAGCGGTCGACCCATTCGTTGCGGACGGCGGCGATTTCCTCGTAAGGGGGGAAACGGGTTTCCTGCCACGGGGTAATGCGCGGCTTCAGCCGTTCGCTATAGACGACGTCGGTATTGGTGACGCCGTAGTTCATGATCTCGGCGAAGCGGGTCTGATTGTCCGCGTCGAGGACTTCGTTGATATAGTCCCAGGCAAGCGGGTTGGCGTTCTTCGGCTTCTGCACCGCGACGCCGTTGAGCGCGCCGCCTTCCTGCGGATTGAGGAAGTCGATCCAGGTCGCGCCGCTGTCGTAATGATTCCAGGTGCGTCCGTCGAAATAGATGCCGAGTTCCGCTTCGCCCGAGGAAAGGTGATTGAAGAAATCGTTCGGGCTGGACCAGAAGACGAGATTGTCCTTCATCCGGTCCATTGCCTTGAAGAAGGGATCGACGTCGTTGACGCTGCCGCCGAGCGCCTGGGCCATCGCCCAGATCAGCATGATCGGCGTCACCGCGTAGCTGATCGAGGGAACCGAGGCGATGAATTCGCCATCGGCGACGCGATCCACGAATTCGGCGAAGGATTTCGGCGGGTTCTTCACACGGTCCTTGTTGAAGCTGATGCCGCCGACGCCATAGTCGAAGAGCGTTCCCTTGGCGAGCACGCTGTCGGTCAGCTCCTGCGGGATCTTGGCGAGGTTCGGCAGTTTGTCCACGGTGAAGTCGTCGACGAGGCCGGCCTTGGCCGCCGTCAGCGCGAGGTCCGGCGTCATGATCAGCACGTCGACCGGCGGGTTGTCCGGTGCGGCTTCCACCTGTGCCAGCCATTGCGGCGGGCCGCCGAGCGAAACGCTCGCCTTGGCGCCCGTTCTGGCCTCGAACGGGGCGACGAAGCAGGTGCGCACCGCTTCTTCCCAGACACCGCCGAAAGCGGTGACGGTGATTTCGCGGGCCTGCGCCCGCGCTGCGTGCAGCGGCAGGCCGGCCATCAGCCCGGCGCCAAGGGCTGCGCCGCCGCTGAGGAAGGTACGTCTCTTGATTGTCGTCATCGGGGTCTCCATCAATCCGGGTTCGTTACGGCCGTACTGCAATCCGCTATGCTAGAGTTGAGCTATGGCTTCGCCGAGTTTGCGTCGCGCCAGCGTCACGGCCTCTTCGCTGGCTTCCACGCGTGGAAAGTGTTCCGGCAGCGGGGCCAGGACCATATCGAGGATCTCGCGCCGCCGGCGCTGGCGTATCGCGCCCGGCATGCCGACGAGCGCCCTGTTCAGCCGGTCCATCTCCGGTGCGGAGAAGACGCTGTCCCAGCGGGTGCGTTCCGGCCCCTGTGCGGTATCGGCGTTGCTTGCGACGATGGTCGCGCGCTGCCGGCGTGTGGCGTCCGGGTCGATCTCGCCATTGGCGATGACCACGCCGTAATCGTCGAGCGCGCCTCTGGGCGTGACGAAGCCGTTCTCGACGTCCCGGCGCACCGCTTCCGGATCGCGGGTGGCCGGATCGCCCCATCCGCCCGCGCCGGGTGTGAGAAAGGTGACCGTGTCGCCGGCATTGACCGTCAGCACGTCGATCTTGCCGAGACGGCGTTCGTCCGGCCGGCCGCGATTGACCGTCAGTTCGGCCGTCGCGCCGGGCTTGCCGCCGTTTGCGCCCCAGGGCCGGAAGACGAGGCGTTCCATTCCCCGTCCGAGGACGTTGGTATCGTCCGTCAGCACGCGGAAGGTCAGTTCCATGCCGCAGCCGCCGCGCCAGCGGCCGGCTCCGCCGGAATCCGGCCGCAGCGCATAGGTGAGGATTTCGACCCCGAGTTCGGCCTCCACGGTCTCGACCGGATTGTTGGCGAGATTGGAGATGCCGCTGTCGCGCCCGTCGACGCCGTCGTGGCCGAAACGTGCGCCGGTGCCGCCGATCATCGGCTCGACGACCTGTACGCGGCGGCCGCCTCTGCCGTCCGGTTCCGCCATGACGACGGGAATGACCGTGCCCGATGCGGCCGCCGGCATGACTTCGGGCAGGGCCTTGCCGAAGGCGCCGTTGAGCACGTCGTTGACGCGGATCGCGGCGGCGTGCCGCACGCCGGTCGCTGCCGGCTCCTGCGGGTTGACGAGGCTGCCTTCGGGCGCGGTGATCCGCACCGGGTCGAGCAGTCCGGCGTTGAGCGGCGTCGTGGGATCGAGCGTGTTGACGAGAGCGAGCACCCGCAGCGTCAGCCAGGCATGCGGCCGCCCGCGCGAGGGAATGTTCATCGCGGTCGCGACCTGCGGATCCGTGCCGGTGAAATCGAGATGCACCGTGCCGTCGCTGAACGTCGCGGCCAGCGCGATGCGCACCGGCAGATGGGTGGCCGCGTCGTCGTCGAGATAGTCGGAGAAGGAATAACGGCCCTCCGGCACCCGCCTCAGGACCGCGCGGGCCTTTTCGGCGGCATAGGTGACCAGATCGGTCGCCGCCGCGGCGACGGTTTCGGCACCATGCTGGGCGATGGTCTGCTCCAGCCGCCGGCGGCCGGCGGAAAGGGCGGCGAGCATGGCGCGGATATCGCCCATATTGGCGTCGGGCGTGCGGCTGTTGGCGTCGAGGAACAGGCGAACCTCGGGCACCATCTCGCCGCGCTTCATCAGCTTGACGGGAGGAATGCGCAATCCCTCCTGGAAGATTTCCGTATTGACCGGCGAGATGCTCGAGGGCACCCGCCCGCCGACATCCGAGCAATGCACGAAGCACCAGCCGTAGGCGACGATCCGGCCCTCGTGGAAGTAGGGTTCGATCATGTGAAGGTCCGGCAGATGGGTCGAAAGCCCTTCGGACCGGTAGGGATCGTTGGTGAGGATCACGTCGCCGGGCTCCAGCGGGCCGACGGCCTCGATCGCCGGCAGGCATTCCAGCCCCACGAAGCCGGAGACTCCGATCGAACGCGGATAGGCGAAGAAGCGGCCGTCGAGCCCGGCGAGCGCGCAGGCGAAATCGGCGGTTTCCTTGACATAGAGCGTTCGCCCCGTGCGCTGGAGCGTCAGGCACATCTCCTCGCTGACGGCAGCCAGCTTGTTGCCGAGAATGGCGAGGGTGACGGAGTCGAGCTTCATGTTGCGGTTCTTTCCAGATGCAGGTTGCCGGCGATATCGACCCGCGCGCACCAGCCGGGCAGCAGGATGGTGGTCGTATCGTCCTGCTCGATGATGGCGGGGCCGGAGATCACGTCCCCTGCACCCAGCGCCTCGCGGCCGAAGACGGCGGCTTCCAGCCATCCGCCCTTGCGAAACAGCGCCCGAACGCCCCGGGGGACGGGGCTGCCGGAGCCCCCGGCAATCCTTTGCCGGGCGAGTTTCGTCGTTTCTCCCACCATGGCGAGACGGGCCGTGCCGAGTTCGACGGCGGTCTGCGTGTCGCGGAAGCCATAGATCCGTTCATGTTCGCGATGGAAGGCTTCGGCTATCGCTTCCACGCTCACAGTATGCTCGGGCAGGGCGACGCGCAATTCGTAGGCCTGACCGGCATAGCGCATATCGACGCCGCGTTCGATGCGCCGACCTGTGGTATTGCCGCCTTCCCGGTCGAGCCAGGTGCTGCCTTCGGCGGCAAGCTCGGTGAAAATCTCCTGCAGGAGAGCGGCGCTTTTTTCGTCGAGCGGCCGGCGAAGGCTGCGCACGAAATCGCGCCGGAGATCGGCGGCCGCCCCGCCAAGGGCGCAGAAGGTACCGGCGGCGGGCGGGATGACCACCCGGCCGATCCCGACTTCTTCCGCCAGAAGGTTGGCGTGGGTCGGGCCGGCCCCGCCGAAGGGCACGAGGGCGAAGGTCGCCGGATCGAGGCCGCGCGCGGCCAGCGTCTTGTAGAGTTCGGTGGCCATGCCGGCCGTGGTGACGGCGAGCGCGCCTTCGGCCGTGCGGGCTGCCGCATCCGCCCCGCCAAGGCCGATGCGTGCGCCGATATCGGCAAGCGCCGTCTCGGCGGCGTCCCTGTCGAGCTGCATCCGTCCGCCCAGGAAGCCGGCGGGGTCGATATAGCCGAGCGCCAGATAGCAATCGGTGACGGCGGGCTCCGTGCCGCCGCGGCCGTAGGACACCGGACCGGGCATGGCGCCGGCGCTGCGCGGCCCGACATGCAGGACGTCATGATCGTCCACCCAGACGACCGAACCGCCGCCGGCGCCGATGGCCGACACGTCGACCACCGGCAGCACCAGCGGAAGGCCGCCGATATCGGTCCGGGTGGCAAGCTCGGCCTCGCCCGCATGGGCAACGGCGATATCGGAGGAGGTGCCGCCCATGTCGAAGGTGATGATGGAGGTGACGCCGGCCTCGGCGGCCAGCCGGGCGGCGGCCATCACGCCGGAAGCGGGGCCGGACAGGATCGTCTCCACCGGCCGTTCGGCGGCAGAGGAAAGACTGAGCGAACCGCCGTTGGAGGCGGTGATGAGGATCGGCGCGGTGACGCCGTCCCGTTCCAGACCGTGCTTCAATCCGGTGAAATAATGCTGCATCAGCGGCTGGATATAGGCGTTCAGGCAGGCGACCAGCGTGCGTTCATATTCGCGGATTTCCGGCCATATCGCAGCGGCGGAAGAGATGGAAAGACCATCCGTCTTTTCCGAAAGGCGTGCGGCGAGCGCCGTCTCCACGGCGGGATCGGTATAGCCGTTGATCAGCACCAGCGCCGCGGCGTCCACCTTCAGCGCCCTCAGTTCGCTTGCCACGCGGTCGAGTTCCGCCGCATCCGGTTCGAGCGTCGTCCTGCCGTCCGCCGAAAGGCGGGCGTCGATTTCGACGATCCGGTAGCGCGGCACCAGCGGCGCTTCCTTGCTGGCGTGGAAATCGAAGGAGGAAGGCATGCGGCTTCTCGCGATTTCCAGGATGTCGCGGTAGCCCCTGGTGACGATCAGCGCGATGGTCGCGCCCCGACGCTGGATGATCGCATTGAGCCCGATGGTCGTGCCGTGCATGATCGTCGCGACGTCGCCGGCGGCAAGCCCGGTCTTGTCCAGCAGCGATCTCAGCCCTTCGATCAGTGCGCGCGACGGATCGTCCGGCGTGGAGGGTTCCTTGTAATAGGCAAGGCTATCGTCGCGCGGATCGGAAAGAACGAAATCCGTGAATGTTCCGCCGACATCGATGCCGATGCGTGCGCCGCCTTTTTGCATGATCGTCATGTTCCTCGTTACTCCGCACTGACCGGGACGGCGTCCCGCGGCGTCCATCCGAGCGTCAAAACCTCACCGAGCCCGAAGGAAACCGTTCCGAGCGGCCCGTCGGCCTGCCGGTAGACGAAGAGTTCCCGTCCGAGCGCCGGCACGTCGAGTTGATAGGCGGCATAATTGCCGCGGAAGACCGCGCCGGTGATGCGGCCTTCGAAATTCGCGCCCTCGCCCCGGTTCGCGCCGAGCCGCATGCGTTCGGGGCGTACCGACAGGAGAAGCGGCTGGCCGGCTGCGGCGGGGGCTTCGAGCGGCACGGCGACATCCCCGTTCCCGCCGGGAACGAGAAGCGCCGTGCCGTCGGGAGAAACCCGCCCCTCGAAAATATTCGATGTGCCGAGGAATTCGGCCACGAAACGGCTTTGCGGCCGGTCGTAGATATCGTTCGGCGAGCCGATCTGCAGGATGCGGCCGCGGTTCATGACGGCGACCCGGTCGGCCATGGACAGGGCCTCTTCCTGATCGTGGGTCACCAGCAGGGTCGTGATGCCGAGCCGCTGCTGCATCGCGCGGACCTCGAACTGCATGCTTTCCCGCAGCGCCTTGTCGAGCGCGCCGAGCGGCTCGTCGAGCAGGAGAACCTTGGGATTGACGATCAGCGACCGGCCGAGCGCCACGCGCTGCTGCTGGCCGCCGGACAGCTGGGAGGGATACATGTCGCCGCGTCCCGGCAGGCGAATGAGGTCCAGCATCTCCTCGACGCGACGATCCCGTTCCGCCCGCGCGACGCCGGCCATGCGCAGGCCGAAGCCGATGTTCTCGGCGACCGTGCGATGGGGAAACAGGCTGTAGTTCTGGAACACCATGCCGAGGTTGCGCCGATGCGGCGGCAGGGCGGCGACTTCCCTCTCCCCGATGCGGATCGATCCCGTGTCGGGGGTCTCGAAGCCGGCCACCATGCGAAGCGTCGTCGTCTTGCCGCATCCCGAGGGGCCGAGAAGCGCCACCAGCGCGCCCGCCTCCACGGTCAGATCCAGATCGTCAACGGCAAGGACAGGGCCATAAGCCTTGCGCACACCCCGCAGCGACAGCACTTCGGCGGCCGGTCGATCCTGTACGCTCATGGAGGGGTCCGTCCGGCGGCCGGGGCTATGGAAGAGGCGATTGACATGAAAGAATGCGTTCCCTACTGAATTTTGTAGCGCTACAATTCCTGTAAAGCCTGTTTCAGTCAAGGATGGATTTTCTCAAATCCGCGCCTCTTGGGGCAGGGCGTCATCCCGAACCGGCCAGGCAGGAAAAATGTGGGAAAGGGGAAACGATGTCGAAGGCGTACGAGGAGAAGACGCCCGTCACCATGCAATCCGTCGCGGTCATGGCGGGCGTATCGCCGATGACGGTCTCCAACACCTTTCGCTATCCCGAACGGGTCCATGCCGAAACCCGGCGCAAGGTGCTCCTGGCGGCGGCCGAACTCGGCTACATTCCCAATCATGCTGCCGGCAACCTGGCTTCCGGCCAGAGCCGGGTCATCGGCGCGGTCATCCCGTCGATCAAGAACTCCAGTTTCTATAAATACGTCCGGGGCATGCAGGAGGCGGTCGCCGACCTCGGCTATGAACTCATCCTGAAGCTTGCCGACACGCAGCAGCAGGAAGCGGCGGCGATCCAGACCTTCATCGGTCTGAGGGTGGCCGGTATCACGCTCGTCGGCGACGAGCATGAGAAGGATGCTGTCGAACTGCTGCGCAAGACGGGCGTTCCGGTGGTGGAATCCTGGGTGCATCATGCGCCGTTCGATATGGCGGTCGGCTATTCGTCGGCCGAGGCGACGCAGGCGATGATCGCGCTTCTCCTGGAGGCCGGATGCCGGCGGATCGGTTTCGTCGGCTACGGCGGCTCCGTGTCTCACCGCTTTCGCGAACGGGTGCCGGCTTTCGAGGCCAGCCTGAAGGCGCGGGGCTTGCGTTCCGACCTGATTTACCTTGTGGACGAGGCGGACGGCTTTGGCGCGGGTCCGAAAGCGCTGGAGGGTCTCTGCGGGATGGACCCGGCGCTTGACGGCCTGCTCTGCCCGACCGACATCATCGCCGCCGGCGTGCTTTTCGAATGCAGCCGGCGCGGCTGGAAAGTGCCGGAGCGTCTTGCCGTGGCGGGCTGGGGCGATTATGAGATCGCCTCTGAGATCACGCCCCGCCTCACCACCTTGCAGCCGAATGCCGAGGACATGGGACGCCATGCGATCCGCATGATCGTCGAGCGGGTGCGCGGCGCTGGCGAGCCGGGCCACGTCCGCAATACCGGTTTCCAGATCGTTCGGCGGGACAGTATCTGACGTCCCGCCGGGCTGTTCTCTTCGAGCCGGTTTAAAGCCATCCGGCTGCATGGGCGGCGGCGCGCCCGTTGAGCGCGGCTTCGATGCAGTCTGCAAGACTGCCGAAACGAACCTTGCGGCCTGAAAGACCGGGTCCGTAATGGGCATATTTTCCGGAGTTGGTCATTACCGCCTTCGTGCGCGTCGGGAAAAGCGGTTCGGTAATCGAGCACCAGCACAGGTCCGGCAGCACCTCGACGCCGCTTCGCGTCAGACGTTCGAGCGTACCCTCGTCGCGCGCTGCGGCGATCACATCGTGGCCCGCGGTGATGATGACCGCCACGTCCTTGTGCTTCTTTCGCCCGGCGAGCCCGTCGGCGAATGCGCGGCATTCCTCCAGCGAGGCGTGCGGGCTGCCGATGGCCACGAGTTCCACCGCTTCCGGACCGTCGTTCAGGAGGCCCCAGGCTTGCGCGATATCGGTGCGGGTGATCCGGATATGGTCCGCATCGACAGTCGCGCCGAGCGTTGCTTCCGGGGTCACGCCTTCGATATGCAGCATCGGTGCTGCGGAAGTCGTACCGAACGCGGCGCAGAGGGCCTTGAGATCGTCACGTGAGGGCGCTGCCTGGTCGAGGCCGCGAAGAAGCGGAATGCGATCCGGCGACGCTTTGCCGGCAAGATAGCCGATCAGCGGCCAGAACGCGTCGTCGACCCCTTCAGGCAGTTCCACCTCAACGATACGGGCGGCCTTGCGGTTGACGTCGAGATAGACGCCCGACAGCGGCGCGCGCCCGGTCAGCGCGATGCAGAGGTCCAGGAAGTCGGGGTGCTTGGCGGTTCGTGCGCCGAGCACGGTATTGGCGAAGACGACGGCATTGGATTCCGCCCAGGCGATGAGTTCGCCGGCCCGCGGCGCGCTGTCGAGTAGATAGGGGGAACAGGTGAAGGTCGGCTTGCAGTCCATGCGGACATAGGCGTCGGCGAGGCGGGCCGCCGGATTGCCGAAATCGGCGGGAATACCCTGCTTTTCCCAATTGGCGCGGTCGACCGAAATGGCGTTCATCGTCGTGGGAACACAGACTTTCGCGCCGAGTTCCGCCATTTTCTCGGCGAAGATCAGATTGGCCGGGCTGGCATAGATGCAACCGTCGATATGGGCCTGCGTCACGTCGACGAGGCGGGTCGCGCCCTGCTGGGCGGCCATGGCGCAGATGATCCGCATCGCCTGGCTTGCGGCGACGCCCCTTGCGCCATCGAGCGTCTCACGATCGGCGGCGGTCAGTTCGAGCGCGGCGGTCGCCGGGGGCGACAGCGGGACGCTGAAGGCATCGGTTTCGATGGTCGCCGGACCGATCCGCAGGCTTTCCGAGGTCGACAGCGCGGCAAAGGTTTCCGGCGACACGCGGACGACGGGCAGGGGCTTGCCGAACATTTCCGACGCGATCAGCGCACCGAGCGTCAACACGTCCTCCGCCTCCGAAAAGATGAGGGCGGCAGGCGCGCGGCCGGTCAGCACGAGGTCCAGGAGGACGCCCGACCCGGTGCAGGATCCGCGGCTCGACGGCATCATCAGGATGCCGCCGGTCAGACAGACGCCATGCAGCGGATGGTGGATGTCGATGACCCGGCCGCTTGCGGGATCGACGCCGCCCCAGAAGCTGAGCGCCTCGCTGGTGGGGATCACCCGCCCTTGGGCTTCACCGGCAAGAATGTGGCGGGCGGCGGGAAAGGGTGAAGCGGTCATGATCGGATCCTCAGAAACGTTGCGGTGAGAAGGCCGCCAGATCGATGGGTGGTCGGTTGCCGGTCAGAAGATCGGCGACGATGCGGGCCGTTCCGGCCGCCTGGGTCAGCCCGAGGTGGCCGTGGCCGAAGGCATGGATCACCCGGTCGCTCGCCCGTGCGCGGCCAAGCGCCGGCAGGCTGTCTGGCAGCGACGGCCGGAAGCCCATCCATTGCTGGCCCCCCTCGGCCTTCAAACCCGGCAGGAAGAGTTGCGCCTTCTTCAGAAGGGCTTCCGAGCGGCGGAAATTCGGCGGCAGATCGAGCCCGCCCAGTTCCACCGCGCCGCCGACGCGGATGCCGGTGGAAAGCCGGGTCACGACGAAACCATGGCCGCCGAAGGTGATTTGCGTGCGCAGGTCGAAGGCGGCGGCCGGCAGGGTGGTATTATAGCCCCGCTCGGTCTCCAGCGGGATGGCTTCGCCGAGCGTTCGGGCGATGCGGTGGGAAAAGGCGCCTGCCGCCAGAACGACCCGTCCGGCGCGGCGGGCGCCGTTCGAGGTGATGATCTCGACACCGTCGGCAAGCGGCTTCAGCGCCGTCACGGCGGCGATTTCGATCAGGCCGCCCTTGTCGCGGAAGTGATCGGCAAGGGCGAGGGTGTATAGTTTGGGATCGGCGATGGAATACCAGCCGGGCGTGAAGGTGCCATGGGTGAAGCGCGGGGCGATCCCCGGCTGGATCTGGGCCATCGCGTCGGCGTCGAGATGCCGGAATTCGATCCCGTGCGCTTCGCGCGCCTTCCAGCCGGAAAGCGAGGCCTTGAACTCGTCTTCACCCTCGTAGACCTGAAGATTGCCGTCCTTGCGCAGCATGTGCAGGGTGCCGGTGGCGGTGAGGAATGCTTCCAGCTCCGCCTTGGAAAGGTCCATCAGTGCGGTCTGGGCCGTCGTGGACCGGGCGACGCGGGCTGGTGAGCAGGCCCGCCAGAAACGGAACATCCAGGGTGCGATCCGCAGTGCATAGGCCGGGGGGATGCTCAGCGGCCCGAGCGGGTCGAGCAGCCATTTCGGCGCTTTCGCGATGATCCCCGGCGAGGCCAGCGGCAGAATGTCGGTGAAAGCGAAGGCCCCGGCATTGCCGGCGGAAGCGCCGGCCGCCGGTCCTTCCCTGTCGAAGACGACGACCGAGAGGCCGCGTGCCTGTGCGGCGATGGCTGCGGACAGCCCGACGACCCCGGCGCCGATGACGACGACGTCCGGCGAAAGCGGCGCGTTCATCATGACCTCAGTGGGTTGCTGCGAGGAACTGCTGCAAGTTGGGATCCTTGGGCGTGTCGAACAGCTCCTCCGGCGGCGCGATCTCCGTCAGGATACCCTTGTGGAAGAAGGCGACGCGGTCGGAAACCTCGCGGGCGAACTTCATTTCGTGGGTGACGCAGATCATCGTCATGCCTTCGGACGCCAGCATGCGCAGCGTATCCAGAACCTCGCCCACGAGTTGCGGGTCGAGCGCCGAGGTCACCTCGTCGAACAGCATGTAGTCCGGCGACATGGCAAGCGCGCGGGCGATCGCCATGCGCTGCTGCTGGCCGCCGGACATGCGGCTCGGATAGACGTTCAGCTTGTCGGCAAGGCCCACATGCGTGAGGTGCTTGACGGCCATCGCCTCGGCCTCGGCCTTGGAAAGACGAAGCACCTTGCGCGGCGCCAGCATCACGTTTTCCAGGACGGTCAGATGCGGGAAGGCGTTGAACTGCTGGAAGACGATGCCGAGCGAGCGGCGCAGCTTGTTGAGGTTCGTTCCCTTGGCATGGACGTCGGTCCCGTTGACGACGATGCGGCCGCTGTCGATGGCCTCAAGGCCGTTGATGCAGGTCAGCAGGGTCGACTTTCCCGAGCCGGAACCGCCGATGATGGTAAGGACCTCGCCTTTCTTCACGGTGAGGTTGATCCCCTTCAGCACCTCGAGCTGGCCAAAGGACTTGTGGACGTTTTCGATCTCAATCATTGGGGGACCACCGTTTCTCGAGATAACCGCCAAACCGGGCGACGGGGAAGCTGATGATGAAGTAGAACGCGCCGCAGATCAGGAGGATGAACAGCGGTTCCTGAAGGCGCGTGACGAGGATCTGCGAAGCCCGCAGCAACTCTATCAGGCCGAGCCAGAGGACGAGCGCGGAATCCTTCATGACCCCGAGCGTGAGGCCGATCCAGGCCGGCAGGGAAACCCGCACGGCAAGCGGCGTCACGATATAGCGCATGTCCTGCGACCAGGTGAGGCCGAGCGAACGGCCGGCGCGACGCGTATTGGGCGGGACCGCTGAAATGCCGCCGCGTACGATTTCGGTGCAATAGGCGGCGGTGTAGAGCGACAGCACCACGCAGGAGGTGGTGAAGGGCGGCCAGCCCAGCCGCATGATCGACTGGAGCGCATTGCCGAGCACGAGCTGGATGAGCAAGGGTACGGAACGGAAGATATCGAGCAGGAAGGTCAGCGGCGCGAACCAATAGGGTCCGAGCTGGAAGCGCATGACGCCGAAGATCACGCCGAGAACCGTGCCGGCGGCGACCGAAAGGCCGGTCACCGCAAGGGTCATCCCCGCGCCTTGCGCGAGGAAGAGGAGATCATTCCAGGTGAGGGCGGTATTGAACATCTCTCACCTCTCTCAGTAGCGGAACATGCGCGCCGCAAACAGGCGGGCGGCGAGGGTGACGATCTTAGCGATCACGTAGTAGATCACCGCGGCGAGCGCGAAGAATTCGAAGGTGCGGAAGGACACCGCGTTCAGCGCCTGGGTGACGCCCGCAAGGTCGGTGTTCATGCCGACCGTGACGCCGAGCGAGGTCATCAGGATCGCCCAGATCATCTGGTTGGTGGCCGGCAGGAAGGCGATGCGCAGCATCTGCGGCAGGACGATATAGCCGAAGGCCTGCATCGAGGTCATGCCCAGCGAGCGCGCGGATCGGGTCTGGGTATCGGGAATGGCCTTCAGTGCGCCACGGAAGTTTTCCGCGAGATAGCCGGCGTTGTTGAAGGCGATCCCGGCGAGCAGCGCCACATAGGGACTGAGGTGGATGCCGAAATTGCCCAGGCCGAAATGCGCCATGTAAATCTGGAACAGCGCCGGCGTATTGCGGGCGACTTCGACCCATGCCGTGGCGAAACCGCCGAGAATGCGATTGCCCGACAGCCGGAAAAGCGTCAGCGCGATGGCGCAGGCAAGGCCGATCGCCATCGAAAGCAGCGCGATCTGCAACGTGACCACGGCCCCGTCCAGCATCTGCGGCAGTGCCTTGAAGGCCTGATTCCAATGAAAGGTGTAGTTGAACATTGCCGTCTCACCTTGCAAAAAGGAGGGCCGGCGCGAAGTGTGTCACTTGGCGCCGGCCGGGAAACGGTTGGATCAGCGGTAAACGCCGCTGATCGTGAGGTCGGGCAGTTCGCCGCCCACCCACTTTTCATAAAGCTCGGCGTAACGGCCCGTGCGAACCTGCTGGTTCACGAACAGATTGAGATAGTTGAGGAGGCCGTATTCCTCGCGGTTGGCGAACAGCGCGACATAGTCGATATCGAAAGGCGCCTTGCCGACGACGGAAATGCCGGAGAACTTGCCGCTCTTGACGTTGGACTGCGCGACCGTGGAGGTGGAGACGGTGGCGTCGATCTGGCCCTGGCTCAATGCGAGGAAGACGTCAGCCTGCGTCTGGTAGGGACGGAATTCGCCTTCGCCCCATTCCTTGACCTGCTTTTCGAGCGCGATGGCCTCGAAGGTGCCGGCGGTCGCGCCGACGGTCTTGCCCTTCATGTCCTCGAACGACTTGATGCCGGATTGCTCATTGGCGGTGACGGCCATCTCGAAGGCGAAATAGGGGATCGACATGCCGACGGTCTTGGCGCGCTCCAGCGTGTCCGAGGTCGAGGCGACGCCGACGTCGACGCGACCGGACATCAGGGCCGGGATGCGTTCCGGGAAGGGCGTTTCGACGATTTCGGCCGTGACGCCGAGGGCTGCGGCAAGATCGTTGCAGTAATCGACGTCGAAGCCGATCGCGTTGTTGTTCTCATCGCGCGCGCCCATCGGCGGGAAGTCGAGAACGACGGCGCAGCGCAGCGTGCCGGAAGCGATGATGTCATCGAGCTTGTCGGCGAAGGCCGGGCCTGTCGTGGCAAGTGCGGCCGCAAGGCCGAAAGCGAAAACGGTTGAATTTTTCATGTTGGTTTCTCTCTCCCTGAGATGGCTGTGGCATTCGCGCCAATGTCGCTATTTCATGTCGGCATGCGGAAAGCAATCACAAAATACAACTAATATACAAAGCGTATTCTTGAGGGCGGGCAGGCGATATCCGGCGGACAGTTTCCTTGCCGAAAAGCTGCCCGCGGATGTCATCTGACGCTACTTTAGCCTAAAAATTCCTCCGGCAGCAGACCCTCCGGCATATTCTGATAGGAAACAGGCCGCAGGAAACGCCGGATCGACATGGTGCCGACGCTGGTGGCGCCGAAATTGGTCGAGGCCGGATAGGGACCGCCGTGCACCATCGCGTCGACCACCTCGACTCCGGTCGGGAAGCCGTTGACGAGAATGCGGCCGGCCTTGCGCTCCAGCACCGGGCGCAGGCGTCTGGCGATGGCGAGATCGCCGGCGTCCATATGGATGGTCGCCGTCAGCTGGCCCTCGAAATTCCGCGCAAGGTCGATCATCTCATCCACGGAGCCGATGCGGACGATCAGGCCGAGGGGGCCGAAGACTTCTTCCGAGAGCGCATGGTCGGTGAGGAATTGTTCGCCGGTGGTCGCAAACAGGTTGGGCGTGGCCTCGCGTCCTGTCGATTCCCCCACCAGTAGGGGCTTGACGGCGTTGCGGGCGGTGAAGCGGGCCTGCCCGTCGCGATAGGCCTTGGCGATACCGTCGGTCAGCATGGTCTGCGGGGCGACCTTTGACAGGGCTTCGGCCGTGGCGGCGGTAAAGCGGTCGGCATCCTCGCCGTCCACCACCACCGCGATGCCGGGGTTGGTGCAGAACTGGCCGGCGCCCATGACGAGCGATCCCGCCCAGCCCTGGCCCAGGTCTTCGGCGCGCGCCTTGACGGCGTCAGGCAGCAGGAACATCGGGTTGACCGAGCCGAGCTCCCCGAAGAAGGGGATCGGCTGCGGCCGGGCGGCGCAGAGATTGAACAGCGCCCGGCCGCCGGCAAGCGAGCCGGTGAAGCCGACGGCCTGGATCAGCGGATGCTGCACCAGCGCCTCGCCGACCTGGCGGTTGCCGCCCTGGATCAGCGAGAAGACGCCGGCCGGCATGCCGGTCTTGCGGATCGCGGCGTCGATGGCGTCGGCGACGATCTCACCGGTGCCGGGGTGGGCGGAGTGGCCCTTGACGACCACCGGGCAGCCGGCCGCCAGCGCCGCGGCGGTGTCGCCGCCGGCCGTCGAGAAGGCGAGTGGAAAGTTGGAGGCGCCAAAGACGGCGACGGGGCCGACCGGCCGCTGGACGAGGCGGATTTCCGGGCGCGGGGCGGGCTGGCGATCGGGAAGTGCCGCATCGACGCGGCGATCGAGATAATCGCCCTTCTCGATGTGCTCGGCGAAGAGGCGCAACTGCCCCGTCGTGCGGCCGCGCTCACCCTGAAGCCGGGCGACCGGCAGGCCGGTCTCCTGGGTGCCGATCTCCGTGATGGCGTCTGCGCGGGCCTCGATCTCGTCGGCGATGGCGCGAAGAAATCCGGCGCGCTCCCGGCTGGTGGTGGGGGCATAGGCCGTAAATGCGTCTTCGGCCGCTGCGCAGGCGCGGTTCACCAGTTCGACCGTTCCGACGGGATAGTCATGCGCGGGCCCGTGCGCGGGCGAAGACGCGAAGGTGCCGGCCCCCTCCAGCCATTCGCCCGCGACGTAGTGTTTTCCCTTGGGGATAAATGTCATTTGACGTCCCTTTCTCAAGAAGCGTGTTATGTGCTTTGGTCCGAAGCGGGCCTGGGTGAATTGCTCTTGTCGAATATTTGTATACTCTATGTATGCACACATCAATCGCCCAGTGCCGATCGACTTTCATGGAGGAAGAGAGACAGACGATGACCGAAACCACCATCCTGACAGTCCCCGCGCTCGAAGAGCGGGTCAAGGCGATCTTCCTGCGCGCCGGTCTCAATGACGTTCAGGCGGGCGCAGTGACGCGCGTGATCGTCGCCGGCGAGCGCGACGCCTGCAAGTCGCATGGCATCTATCGCATCGAAGGCGCGCTGCGCACGGTCAAGGCCGGCAAGGTGAAGCCCGATGCCGTCCCGACGGCTGCCGTGGAGGACGGGTCCGCCATTGTCCGTGTGGACGCCAGGGGCGGTTTTGCCAATGCTGCCGTCGAACTGGGCATTCCGCTTCTGGCCGAGCGCGCGCGCGCTTTCGGTCTTGCGGCGCTGGTCGTCAACGACTGCTCCCATTTCTCCGCGCTCTGGCCGGAGGTCGAGGCGATCACCGCGCAGGGTCTCGCCGGTATCGTCATGTGCCCGAGCTATGCCACAGTAGCGCCGACCGGCGGCAGCAAGCCGCTGCTCGGCACCAATCCCTTCGCATTCGGCTGGCCGCGCAAGGACAGCGCTCCTTACGTCTTCGACTTTGCGACCTCGGTGGCCGCGCGCGGTGAAATCGAGCTGCACCGCCGTGCCGGCAAGTCGTTGCCGGAGGGCTGGGCGATCGACGCCGATGGCAATCCGACGACCGATCCGGAAGCGGCGCTCGCCGGCGCGATGCTGCCGTTCGGCGGCCACAAGGGCTCGGCGATCGGCACGATGATCGAACTTCTGGCGGGCATCCTGATCGGTGATCTGACGAGTCCGGAAGTGCTCGATTATCTCGGCACCACCACACTTTCGCCCTTCCATGGCGAACTGCTGCTGGCCTTTTCGCCGGAAGCCTTCGCCAAGGGTCGCCCCGGGGATCCCTTCGCCCGCGCCGAAACCCTGTTCGAGACCATCGTCGGTCAGGGCGCGCGGCTGCCGTCGCAGCGCCGGTTTGCGGCGCGCGCCAGATCCGCAAGCGATGGCATTGCGCTGACCGCCGCGGAGATCGCGCAGCTCGACCGGTTGCTGGAGAAGGGGCTCGACGCGATCGTCTGAGCCCGACGCCCCGGCCCATCGGCCGGGGCCGCCCGCAATCGTCTTGCGGCGCGTTTGCGTCGAGACATGCCGGGTCGGGGTTGCATCGGCGATGCGGGTCTTTACGATCCGCATTTCCGTAAAACGGCCGAATGCATGAGATCATGACCCCGTCCCCTTCCGTCGACCCGGCGATTTTCGCCCATGTCCGCACCGCCATCAGCATTATCGTCGGCCTCAGCATCGGCCGGCTGCTGACCGGGCTCGCCCGCTTCGTGCAGCATCCCGGCCAGCACAAGGTGTACGGCGTCCATCTCGTATGGACCTTTTTCATGCTGTTGCAGGTGATCTATTTCTGGTGGTGGGAATTCCATCTCAGCGCCGTGCAATGGACGTTCCCGCTTTATTGCTTCGTCGTGCTTTATGCGAGCCTGTTCTTCTTCATGTGCACGCTGCTGTTCCCCGACGCGATGAACGAGTACAAGGGCTTTGCGGATTACTTCATGTCGCGGCGGAAGTGGTTCTTCGGCTTCCTGATCGTCGCTTTCCTGATGGATATCGTCGATACGCTGAGCAAGGGCGAGGCCTATCTGGCCCTGCTCGGCCCCGAATACTGGCTGCGCATCGCCCTTTATATCGCGCTAAGCGTCATCGCGATCCGCAGCACCAGCCCGCGCTTCCACATGACCTTCGCCGTCGGTGCGCTTGTCGCTGAGATCGGCTGGGCCGTCAGTCTTTACGACACCCTGCAATGAAGGCAAAAAAGCATCCGGCCCCACCGGACCGGATGCTTCATCTTTCGGGATCGATTTTGTGCGTTGGGGTTCAGACCTTGTACTTCTGGACCGCGCCCGGCAGCTTGCTCCATTCGGCATACCAGGTGTCGAACAGCTTGAGCTGGGCTTCGACGTAGCCGCGCTGGCTTTCGGAAAGCGCATCGCTCTCGTTGAAATGCAGCGTATATTCCTTGTCGCCCTTCAGCACCATCATGTGCTTGAAGTAGAGAACGAGGTCCGGGCCTTCGTCGAAGGAGGAAAGCACGGCAAGCGCCGATTCCAGTTCGCGCGCGCGCTGGCGGGCGTCCGGGTCGCCGGCGGCTGCGGCGCGCGACAGGGCGCACATATGCAGCACTTCCTTCGGCAGAACGCAGCCGATGCCGGTGATTGCGCCGACGGCGCCGCAATCGACGAAGCCGGTGAAGACGCAGGTGTCGACGCCGACCATCAGCAGAACGTCGTCATCGCGGCTGGTGATGTGCTCGGCCGCATAACGCATGTCGGCGCCGCCGCCGAATTCCTTGAAGCCGATAAGGTTCGGATGTTCCGCCCGCAGCGCGAAGAACAGGTCGGCGCGGGTGGCGAAGCCGTAATAGGGGCTGTTGTAGATGACGGCCGGCAGATCCGGGGCAGCGGCGAGGATCGCCTTGAAGTGGTCCTTCTGGGCGGCGATGATCGTGGCGCGCGACAGAAGGCGCGGGATCACCATCAGGCCCTGGGCGCCGACCTTCTGGGCATGTCTGGCATGGGCGACGGCGGAAGCCGTGCTGACCGCGCCGGTGCCGACGACGACCGGAACGCCGGCCTTGACGAGACGTTCGACGCCTTCCATGCGCTGTTCGTCGGTTAGCAGCGGCCAGTCACCCATGGAGCCGCAATAGACGACGGCCGACATGCCTTTTTCGATGAGTTCCTTGCCCTTGCGGACCAGCGCGTCGAAATCCGGCGTGCGGTCGTCCTTGCAGGGGGTCATAAGGGCGGGAATGACGCCGGAGAAAATCTCGGTCTTCATGTAGGTCTCCTCTTGGCCTTTCAGTTACGGGCCGGTCCCATATGGCTTCCCGACCCCTCGCAGAAGCTTCTAGCAGGCTGTGTTTTGTTTGTCGACAAATAAAATACAAGAATCACAGCGCAAGGTCGAGCCGGTCGCCGCGGGTGAACAGCGACTGCACCTGCTGCACGATCTGCTGGGCATGCGCCTTGCCGATGCGGTCGGCTTCCTCGACGTCCCTTGCGGCGATCGCGGCGATGATCGCGCTGTGCTCCTCGACGAAACGATCCGGCATATGGCCTTCGTAGGATTGGTAGTAAAGCCGGAGAATGCGCCGCCCCTCGTCCAGAAGCCGGCGAAAGAGACCGGTGAAATAGGGGTTGCGTCCGGCCTCGGCGATGGCCGAGTGAAAGGCGGCGTTGGTCGCGATCATCGCCAGGGCGTCCTGGGCGGCGACGGCGGCGGCATAGTCGTCGTGATAACCGCGGATGATCGCAAGGTCGTCCGGCCGGTGATACTGCGCCGCCAGTCGCGTCGTCACCCGGTACATCAGCGTCAGTGCGTCGAAGAAGCTGTTGAGATTGAGAAAGTCGATGTTCGACACCATGGTAGACCGGTTCGGCAGCGCTTCGATCAGGCCCTCGCCGGCAAGCCGCACCAGCGCCTCGCGGATCGGTGTACGCGACATCTTGAACCGCTCGGCGAGCTGTACCTCGTCGACCGGGCTTCCCGGCGAAAGCTTCAGGTCGAGAATCTCGTCGCGCAGAATATCGTAGACCATTTTGACACCGGAGCCGCGCTTGCGCTCCGGAAGGGCGTCGGGACGTATATCGGTCATGAAAAATCCTTTTGTCGACATAAGAAATACTTTTCCCCGTCGCGCGGTCAATGGGCTTCTTCCGATGGGGTGTGGTTTGCGCTACGCGCCACGATGCTCGCGCAGGAAGGCGACGAGGGAGCGTCCGGCGTCGAGGACATGGTCCCGGGTCAGCCGTGAAGCGCGTTCTGCGTCACCCGCGATACAGGCGGCAAGAATGGCCTCGTGCTCGCGGCCCGCACGCATCAGCCCGTTGGTGAAGGTGAGCTGGGCCCGCAGATAGCGGTCGATCCTGTCGAGCGCGGCTCCCACGGTCTGGAGATAATAGGGCCGGTGTGAGGCCTCATAAAGCGTATAGTGAAAGCGCCGGTTGATATCGCTCCAGCGGCCCGGATCGGTTTCGCGATCGAATTCGAGACAGTGACGGCGGGCCGTTTCAAGCGTGACTTCATCGAGATCGGGGACGGCAAGACGCATGACCTCCGCTTCGATCAACGCGCGGAACTCGAAGATTTCCTCGATCTCGACGATCGACAGCCCCGCAACGATGGTCCCCCTGTAGCGCTGGCTGGTGGCGAGCCCGTGCTGCTCCAGACGGGTCAGCGCTTCCCTGACGGGAATGCGGCTGGTGTTGAACATCCGGGCGATCTGATCCTGCCGCAGAGCCGCGCCCTCCGCGAGTTCCCCGGAAATGATGGCCTTGCGCAGGGTCTCGTAGACGATGTCGGCGGCGGACGCGGTCTGCCGGACGTCGACGGCCTCGAATTTCATGGTCTTTTCTCCACGCGGGATCAGTATGCCGTTCCCGTCTCCCGGTCATAGGGCCAATCGGCCTGGCGGGCAACGGCGGCAGAAATCCATCTGTTGCGGCACGGAGGTGATTGTATATTGGATCCTATTTTTCTATCCTTATAACACCGCTCCGCTGTTTTTCTCCGCGGCGCGGGAAGGTCGTGGATCAAATCCCTTGAACGTGGAGGAAGCGCAATGCGCAGCAGCAAGGTCATCCATATTGTTTCATGCCATGCGGAAGGGGAAGTCGGCGACGTGATCGTCGGCGGGGTGGCCCCGCCTCCGGGCGATACGCTTTGGGAGCAGCGCAATTTCATCGCCAACGACAAGACGCTGCGGGATTTCGTGCTGAACGAGCCGCGAGGCGGGGTATTCCGCCATATCAATCTTCTGGTCCCGCCGAAGGATCCGCGCGCCACCATGGGTTTCATCATCATGGAGCCGGAGGATACGCCGCCCATGTCCGGCTCCAACTCCATTTGCGTTTCGACCGTGCTGCTGGACAGCGGCATCGTGCCGATGGTCGAGCCGGAAACCCGCATGGTGCTGGAAGCGCCGGGCGGCCTGGTGAATGTGGTCGCCACCTGCCGCAACGGCAAGGCGGAGCGGATCGCCGTCACCAACGTTCCCTCCTTCGCCGACAAGCTGGACGCGAAGCTGGAGGTAGAGGGCCTCGGCACCCTGACTGTGGACACCGCCTATGGCGGTGACAGTTTCGTGCTGACCGACGCCCGCACGCTCGGCTTCGCAGTGACGCCGGACGAGGCGCGGGAGCTTGCCGAGACGGGCATCCGCATCACCAGGGCCGCCAACGAACAGCTCGGTTTCACCCATCCGGAAAATCCGGAATGGAACCATATCTCCTTCTGCCAGCTCACGCTGCCGGTGGAGGAGCGCGACGGCGTTCTGCACGGACGCAACACGGTGGTCATCCAGCCGGCCAAGCTTGACCGTTCCCCCACCGGAACGGGGTGCTCGGCGCGCATGGCGGTGCTGCATGCCCGTGGCCGGATGAAGGTTGGGCAGCATTTTTCCGGCTATTCGATCATCGATTCGCGCTTCGATTGCCGCATCGTCGGCGAGACCACGGTCGGCGGCCGTCCGGCCATCGTGCCGGAAATCTCCGGCCGGGCCTGGGTCACCGGCACCCATCAGGTGATGCTCGATCCGGACGATCCCTGGCCGGCCGGCTATCGCCTCGCCGATACCTGGCCGCGCAAGCGCTAGATCGTTATGAACTCGGGCCGAATAGGCCTGAATTCATAAGATCGCTTCCAGAGACAGAGCGGGATGCGGACGGAAAACCGCTCCGCACGTTTCCCCATTCGGCTCTAGGCGATTTTCCTGCGGAAATGGCGTCCGTCCTCGCAGACGGGCGTCCAGTCGCGCGAAAAGGCGATGCGCCGGAAATCCGGCTTGTCGAAGTGCCGGCGGAAATTGCGCAGGATCGTTGCCGCAAGTCCCGGGCCCTCTCCCCGGCCGGCCGGGAGAAGGCTTTCCAGAAGCCCGCGCTCAGCGGGGGAAATCTCGTAGCGCCATGCGCCATTGTGGCGGGCGACATAGGTCGCCTCGACGAGATACATCGCCGGCAGATGCTCCAGCGGGGCGAGGGCTTCCGACGGGAGGGTCGCGACGCTGTCTGCCTGCCGGATGAGGTCGGCAAGCGTCAGCCGGCCGATTTCCCGCTGCAAGGCTTCCGGCCATTCTGTCGCGAAAAAACGGTGACGGATGACGCCGCGCAGATGGGCGTGGATGAAGGCTTCATAATCGGCCGCCTCCAGCAGGCCGCCGGCGTCGATGTCCGTTTGATCCGCTTCCGTCCGATAGGCCGAAAGGATGGCGGGATCGAGGGGATGGCTCGCAAGGCGGACGGTTTCCAGTTCCGCTCCGTCAGCATGGAGCGTGAGGATGCGATAGCCGCCGGGATAGCCCGCGGTCGAGGGCACGGCGACATTTGTCAGGCCGTCTTCTGTCGTCACATTATCGATATGGAGATGGCCGCTGAAATGCAGCCGAAGGCCCGTCTGCGCCAGAACGGCGGCGGTTGCCGCAAGCGGTGTGCGGCGCACGAAGACCGTGCGGCCAAGCAGGCGTTCCTCGTCGCCGTGGGTGTCGTCGAATGGATCGACGGCGGGATAATGGGTGAAGGCGACGAGCCGTTTTCCCTGCTCGTCCGCCCGCCGCACGATATCGGCGATCCAGTCGATGAGATAGGGACGGTGGCGGACCAGCGCATTATAGCCGGCGTCCGTACTGTCGTCGAAAGCGTCTTCCGGCCGCCGGAAACCGTCGCCGTTGCGGGGAACGAAGACGTTGCCGTCTATGGAGAGCAGCCAGACGCCGGGGGAGGGCTCCACCAGATAGGACGCATCGATGAAGCGCCGGTGTCGCCGTCCGTCCGGTGAGGCAACGGTGTATTGACGGTCGGCGAGCGCGTCGGACGGGCCGAACGGCGTTTCCCAATGCAGTTCATGCCCGTCGCGGAAGAAACCCAGGGCGGACGGCAGGCCCTGCGCATAGGACCGGCAGCGCATGGCCGGATTGAAGATCGTCCGCTCGCCATCGTCGGATTTCGATCCGGAGACGGTGAAATGGTTGCCGTTCGCCAGCAGGAACCGGCGGTCGAGGCTGCGGCCGGTATCGCCGTAAACATCGTGATTGCCGACGGTGGCGTAAAAGCGCATCCCGAACCGTTCCCCGTAGGATCGCATCAGCGCGAGGGCTGCGGTGACGCTGGCTTCCTGCCCGTCGTCGGAATAGTCGCCCACCACGATGACGTGGCGGATGCCGCGCGCGGCGATGTCGTCGAGGGCGGCGCGGAAGGCGTGCCCGCTTTCGTTGAAGAGCCGGGTGGAGCGGGCGCTGTCGGCGAGCGTGCGCAGTTCCAGCCTTGCCGGCAGGCGATCCGCCCCGATCCGGCCGAGACGGTAGTCGCCGCGAATATCGTGGACATGGGGATCGGCAACGACGGCGAAACGCTGCTGCATTCCGTTCTTCCTTTCTCGTTCAGGCAGTTGGCCGGGCTCCTGCTAATCCGCGATGCGTCCGAGCACGTCGTCCAGGGCATTCAGGAAGCGATCGCAGTCCCCGGCGCTGAAGGGGGCCGGCGGCTTGATCTTCAGGACGTTATGATGCGGACCCTCGCTGCTGAGCAGGATATGGTGCCGCTCCTTCATCCCGGTGATGACGAGATCGAGTTCGCGTGCCGCCGGTTCCAGCGTCTCGCGGTCGCGCACCAGTTCGATACCGTTGAAAAGACCATAACCGCGCACGTCGCCGATGAGCGAATGGCGTCGGGCCAGTTCCCGCGCGCCATCCATCAGCCGGTCGCCGATCACAAGGCAATGGTGCATCAGCCGCTCGTCGCGGATGACATCCAGCACGGCGAGGCCGATTTCCGCGGAGACCGGATTGCCGCCGAAGGTGTTGAAATACTCCATGCCGTTGGCGAAGGCGGCTGCGATCGCCTCGGTGGTGACGACGGCGGCCATCGGATGGCCGTTGCCGATCGGCTTGCCCATGGTGACGATGTCCGGCACGACGCCCTGCGTCTCATGCGCCCACATGTGACGGCCGACGCGGCCGAAGCCGACCTGCACCTCGTCTGCAAGGCAGAGCCCGCCGGCCGCGCGCACATGGGCGAAGGCTTCCTTCAGGTAGTTTTCCGGCAGCGTGAGCTGGCCGCCGGTGCCGAGGATGCCTTCGCTGAAGAACAGCGCGGGCCTGCGCCCTTCTGCGGCCAGTGCGTCGATCCTGTCCTTCACGCTCTGTGCATATTTGCGGCCCGCGTCCGCGTCGCCATAGCGGAAGCGGCCGCGATAAAGGTCGGGCATCTCGGCGACCTGGACGTGGGCGGGCTGGCCCTCGCCGCCCTTGCCGGCGAATTTGTAGGGGCTGACGTCGATCATGCTCGAAAGGTGCCCGTGATAGGCATGGTCGACGGTGATGATGTCGCGGTTGCCGGTATAGGCGCGCGCCAGCCGGATCGCCAGATCGTTGGCCTCGCTGCCGGAATTGACGAAGAAGCAGACGTTGAGCGGGTCGGGAAACTGCGCCGTCAGCCGGTGGGCGTATTCCACCAGCGAATCGTGGAGATAGCGCGAATTGGTGTTGAGCCTTGCCGTCTGCGCCTGCGCCGCCTTCACCACGCGGGGGTGGCAATGGCCGATATGGCAGACGTTGTTGACCATGTCGAGCCAGCGCGTGCCGGTCTCGTCGATGAGATGCGCTCCCTCGCCGCCGACGATCTTCAGCGGGGCCGACCCATAGGCGGTGGAGAGCGACCGGCCGATGTGGCGATGCCGCTCGCGCATGAGAAACGCCTTGTCGCGCGCGACACGCACCGCGGCGGGGACCGGCAGGCCGAGCACGACGCTGGGATCGGGGCTCACCGCGCGCCAGACCTGCCACTGGTCGCGCACGCCGACGCCGTGCATGCGGCCCCCAAGGCCGAGATGGTCGGTGACGATCTGGAAGTGCAGGTGCGCGGCCCAGTTGCCGTTCTCCGCCGCCGCGCCGAAGGCCGCGAAAGCCTCGCCTTTGGCGATCGGCTGGCCGATGGAGAGCTTTTCCACGCCGGCGCGGGCGAGATGCCCGTAAAGCGTCCAGAAAACGGTTCCGTCGTCCGTGCTGTGCTCGATGAGCACCGTCGGCCCGAAACCGTAGTCCACCGCATCATCGTGAATGAAGGCGATCTTGCCGGCAAAGGGCGCATGGACCGGTTCGCCGGCCGGCGCGAAGATATCGATGCCGAGATGGGTGGTCCTGCGTTCGCCCTCCGTCACCGTCTCGAAGGCGTCGCCCTTGTAGATGACCCGGTCCTCGCCGTAGAGGCCGATGGCGAAATCCGAACCGTCCCGGGCGATGCGGTCGAAAATGCGCGCCTCGAAGGCGGGCGTGTCGAGGCCGGCCCATTCGTCGGCATTGGCTTGCGAGAAGTCGAGCGCGGTCACTTTCGGCTTTGCGGTCCGGGGGCGGACGACGGGCGAAAAATCATGGGCGTTGCGTTCCAGCCAGCGCATGACCGCCGCCGCACCGGGGATCGGTGAAAAGCCGCAGGCATCGCGGATGCGTGCGACCGCGATAGCCCGGTTTTCCCGGTCCAGCCGCCGCAGTTCGCGCCAAATGTCCTCCTGGCTTACCAGAAGATAGGTGTTTTCCGGATTGGCGCGGATCTGCTTTGCGGCCATGCAGATGCTGACCGCATAGCGGGTGCGCACGAGATCGAACAGCAGCCCGGCTTCCGTCTCGCTGATCGGGTTGACCGCGTGATAGGCTCCGGCGATCGCGGCAATCGTATCGACGCCGTCATTTTCGCCGATGAGCGCATAAGCCGCTGCAACGGCGATCTCGACCACCCGGTAGGTCTTCACCATGTCGCCGAAGTCGAGAAGTCCGCTGACATTGCCGTTGGCGTCGAGCAGCACGTTGTAGTCGTTGGCGTCGTTATGGATGATCTGGCGCGGGCAACCGGCGAGGCGCGGCAGCGTGTCGGTCGTGAAACGGTGCAGGACAGCGCGTACCGCGTCACGCTTTTCCGGATCGTCGATCATGTCCACATGGGCGATGTGCCTTTCGGCGCGGCCGATGTCCCAGTCATAGATGCGCTCCGCGCCGCCGTGATCGAAGCGCTCCAGATGCCGGCCCAGTTCGCCGAGCAGGCGGCCGAGCGTTTCGGAGCTTGCGCGATTGCGGATCTTCGCCTTGGCCCAGACGTCGCCGGGCAGCCAGTCGAGCAGGCGTGCGGTACGGGGGCCGTGAATATCGACGGTGACGGCCGCCTTGCCGGACCGTGCCGCAAACATGCGCGATACCGGAAGATCGGGGGCCGTCCGGCGCAGGTGCTCCAGCACGGCGATCTGCATGTCCAGTTCCGCCGCGTCGCCGGGCGCATGAAGCTTCAGCAGGTACTGCCTGCCGTCTCCGGCGTTCACGCGGAAATTCAGGTCGTGCTCTCCGGGCAGCGGCGCAAGTGCGCCCCCCACGCCGTAACTGTCGCGCAAGAGGGCTTCGATCTTCGCCAGCTGCTGATCCGCCATCGTCATCTCCCGTATAACCGTTTTCCTGCCTCTCCGTTACCAGCAAAAAGCTAGCGGGGAAACGTTCGCGCGGCGAGCCTCGGCAGCAGCAGGCCGAACCCTGCGCAACGGGCAAGCTGGAAGATCACCATGGCGATCCAGAGACCGTGGTTTCCGAAGGGTGGTTGCAGGATCGTGAAGGCGGCAACGAAGACCGCAAGAGAGAGAAGCATCATGTTGCGCATCTCGCGCGACCAGGTGGCGCCGACGAAAACGCCGTCGAGCTGGAAAGCCGTGACGGCTGCGACGGGCAGGATGGCCGCCCAGGGCAGGAAACGATCGGCAATGTCGCGCACGGCGGCTGTCGGCGCCATCATGTCGATCAGGACAGGGCCGGCGAAAAGAAGGCCAAGGCAGAGCGCAACCGCAAATCCGAGCCCCCATCGGGTGGTGGCGCGAATGGCGAAGTCGAAGGCCGGGCGATAGCGCGCGCCAACGGCCCGGCCTGCCAGCTGCTCGGCTGCTGTGGCAAAACCGTCGAGGATCGCGACGCTGACGAAATAGAGCCTGAGCAGGATCGTATTGGCAGCCAGAATATCGACCCCGAGGGTTGCGCTCTGGCGCGTGAAAAGTGAAACGCCGACAAGAAGTGCGATAGAACGGACCATGAGATCGAGATTGACCCGCAGCAGGCGTCGCCAGTTCCATCCGCTTTGTATGTTGCGTTGTTTCCACGCCTCCCGGTCGATAGTGCGGGCCATCACCAGCAGGCCAACGGCGAAGGTTGCAAATTCGGCGAAGAGACTGGCCATCGCCGCGCCGGCAACCCCGAGATCGAGATAAAGCACCAGATAGATGCTGAGGCCTATGCAGACGCCGTTCAGGAACGTCTGCAAGGCAAGCGCCATGAGGACGCTACCGCGGCCGAGCAGCCAGCCGAACAGGACATAGTTGAACAGCACGAACGGAGCGGACCAGATGCGCCAGAAAAAATACTCCCGGACGACGGGACGCAGAGCCTCGTCGACCGAGAGGGCGGCCATCCCGCCCGCGAGGATGAGGGCCTGCGATGCGACGAGCATCACGCCCATCGCCAGCGCCAGGCAGATCGCGCCGGAAAGGTCCTGATACTCGCCGCGTCTGTCGTTGGCCCCGACGGCCTGCGCCGTGAAGCCGGTCGTGGCGAAACGCAGGAAGTTGCAGGATACGAAGACGACGTCGAAGATGACCGAGGCCAGCGCAACCCCGGCGATGAGCGCGCTGTCGCCCAGCCTGCCGATAACCGCTGTCGCCACCAGGCCGACGAGCGGTGTCGACAGATGGGTGATCATCATCGGAATAGCCAGCGCCAGCACCGTGCGATGGCCGATGCTGAAGGCGATGGGCTGGTTGGCGGCGGTCGGCGTCAATCATCTGATCCGGCTGTGAGGGCCTCTGGTGTGTCCAGCGCAATTCCGGTGAAAGCGGAAATCGGTTCTATGTCCGGACTTGCGCTAGATATGCCAGGGCGTGCGGCCGTCGTCGCAATGATAGCGGGCGACCAGTTCATGATAGCGCTCGATTTCCCGCGCGGTGCGTTCCTCGGTCCATTCGAGTGGCCCGGCGGCGGCCTTTGCCGCGCGCTCCACCGCTTCCGGCGGTATATGCGTGAACCAGCCGAGCGGCAGCCTTCGGAAAAGCAGATCATAGAGGGACATCGGCTGTTCTTCCCGTGCCGATTCGATGAGGTCGGCAATGCCGATCAACGGGTAGCTGTCGACGATCGGCTGCGGCACCGGTGTTCGCGAAAATTTCCTGGCGCGAAACGACAGTGGCCGGGCAGGCCCTGCCGGTGCGATGCGTTTCCTGACCGCTTTCAGGATTTCCGCCGATGCGGAGCGATGGAACATGATCGCCGCCCAGGTGAGGGTGAACACATTGGGCATGCCCTCGTCCGTCAGGTCGTACATCCGGCTGAAGGCCATCCGGTTTCCTTTCGGGAACGCGGGATCATAGGTGATGGGCCGAACGCCTGCCCACGCCTGCTTGACGTCGCTGCGGGAGATCGCGATCCCCGGCATCATGTAGTTGATCTCGTCGATGATCGAGGCGATGTCTTCCTCCAGAGGCCGGACATCGTCGAGATCGCCATCGTAAAGGGTCTCGGTCGGGCCGATATAATGCAGGTCTCCCCACGGAATACAGGCCTGGCCCTCCTTGGAGCGCGTGGCCCCCATGATGCCCTGGCCGCGGCATTCCGGCGGCAGCTGAACGAGGATATGGACGCCCTTGACGGCCAGCACCTTGCGCGGCGCCGGCGTTGCGCCATCGACGGTGCGGTTGACCTGATCGATCCATGCGCCCGCCATGTTGAGGATAACGTCGCAGCCGACCTTGGCCGTCGCATTGCCGTGGAGGGCGTCCTCCAGCGTCACATCCCAGCGACCGTCCTGCGTGCGGGCTAGTTTCGTGGCGCGTGTGTAGTTACGGACCGTGGCGCCTTTCCGGCGCGCCTCGATCACCGCGTCCACGCAGATGCGCTCGGGCCAGTCGAACTGATGATCCTTGATGCTGACGACGCTTGCGGCATCGTTCTTGTCGCGCAGCCAGTCGATGAACCGGGGTGTGTCGGCGGAACCGGGCCGGCTGCGGCGATAGCCGAGCGACTGTCGGTTCAGGTTCAGGAATTGCAGCAGCCGCGCCCCGATGTCGACCTGCCAGCCGGCATAGGGAGAGTTTTTGTAGACGACGGAGTGCACCGTCATCGGGCGCGCCTGTTCCGGCGTGGTTGCCAGGAATTGCGTGCTGGAACGGATCGAGCGCCACGCGGCGCTCATGGCGGCGATGACCTTCTTCGGCTCCTTGATGAACTCCCAGACGGAATAGGTCGGCGCGAGATAGCGCAGGCCGCAGTGCAGCAGGCGGCCGGAACGGCTCGTGGCCGCGGATGCGTAATCGTCCTTCTCGACGAGCAGGACATCGTATCCGGCGGTCGCCAGATATTGGGCCGCGCTCGCGCCGCTGATGCCGCCGCCGACGATGACGACCTGGAAGCTCCGGCCGTCGATCTCTGCCAATTGCTGTCTCATGCCATGCTCTTTTGCTGATCCGCCGGCTGTATCCGGGCGAGAGTGGATTGGTCGAAAAGATGGAGATGGCCGGGATCGCGCAGAAGGCCCACCGTCTCTCCAACGCGGACATCCATGCGTCCCCGATAGGAAACCGTCACTTCCTCCTGCCCGGCGCGGGCGACGACGAGCGTGTCGAGTCCGGTCGGTTCGATCAGCGCGACATTGGCGACGATGGCGTCCGGCCGATCCTTGCTGACGATCTCGATATGCTCGGGACGGACCCCCAGCAGGACCTGCCGGCCTTGCATCGCTCCATAGTTTGCGGGGAGCGCAACTTTCACGCCGGACTTCGAGGTGAAGCCATCCCCGTCGACACTGCCAGCAAGGAAATTCATGGCGGGCGAGCCGAGAAAGCCGGCAACGAAGCGGTTTGCCGGGTTGTCGTAGAGATCGAGCGGGCAACCCATCTGCTCGATACGTCCGCCGCGCATCACGACGATCTTGTCGGCCATGGTCATGGCCTCGATCTGGTCGTGGGTGACATAGATCATGGTCGTTCCGAGCCTTTGATGAAGCTCCTTGATCTGTGCCCGCATGCTGACGCGCAACTCCGCGTCGAGATTGCTCAGCGGTTCGTCGAACAGGAAGACCTGCGGATTGCGGACGATCGCGCGGCCCATGGCGACCCGTTGTCGCTGGCCGCCCGAAAGCTGCCTCGGATAACGCTCCAGAAGCTGTGACAGGTCCAGGATATCGGCGGCCCGCGCCACCCTCTCGCGGATCTGTTCCTGTCCGAGCCGTTGCAGCCGCAGGGAAAAGCTCATGTTCTCCGCGACGGTCATATGGGGATAAAGCGCGTAGTTCTGGAACACCATCGCGATATCCCGGTCACGGGGCTGGAGGTCGTTGACGACCCTTCCCGCAATGCTGATGGTGCCTGAGGAAATGTCCTCCAGACCCGCGATCATCCGCAATAGCGTCGACTTTCCGCAGCCGGAGGGTCCGACGAGGACGACGAACTCGCCCGCGGCCACGTCGATATCGATGCCATGCATGATCTCGAGGCTGCCGTAGGCTTTCCGCACGTTGCTGATATTCACTTCGGCCATGTTTCAATCCCGATTGTGCAGGCGCGTGGTGGATGCGCTGCAAGCAGTTTTCATTGTTTCCACGAGGCTTTCGCGCCCTAGCGCACGCCGCCCGCCAGTCCGCCCGAGATCAACCGCCTTTGCAGGAACATGAAGACCAGAACCACGGGCACGCTGAAGACGACGGATGCGGCCATCTGCGGTTCGAAAAGGGTGAAGAACTCGCCGCGGAACGAGCCGAGCCCGACCGCGCCGGTCCACAATTCCTGTTGCGAGACGAGCGTCCTTGCGAACAGGAATTCGTGCCAGCTCGTGACGAAGCCGTAGATGAACACGACGATCAGTCCGGGCGAGGCGAGCGGCAGGGCCACATGCCAGAATGCAGCCAGACGCGTGCACCCGTCGATGCGGGCGGCATTTTCCAGATCGAGCGGAATACTGTCGAAATACCCCTTGGTCATCCAGACGGCGAGCGGAATGACCAGCGAGATGTGACCAAGCGTTACGCCCTGAATGGTGTTCAGCATGCCGAGCTGTCGGAACAGGTCGTAGATCGGCACGACGATTGCTGTCGGCGGCATCATCTGGGTGACGAGGATCAGGATCATGATCAGCCCGGCCCCCCGGAAATGGAGCCGGCTCAGCGCATAGCCGGCCGAGGTGCCGATCAGCAGCGACAACGCGGAGGAAATACTGGCGACGAGAGCGCTGTTCAGCAGCCAGCGCAGCATCGGCCTTTCGGTGAAGAGCTGCGTGAAGTTGTTGAAGGTCAGGCTGGCCGGGTAGAAACCCTCCACGCTTCGGCTCATCCCCAACTTGGTGAATGCAAGAACGAGCATCCAGTAGATGGGGAAGAGAATGCAGATCGTCGTCGCGACGAGGATCAGGCGATGGACCGCCTTCGATAGAGTGAGGTTTCTCATGTCGCCGCCGCCCCGCGCATTTCCCGGCCCAGCGTGAGGCGAATGTAAAGAGCGACGATGACGACCGAGAAGATCAGTGACAGAATTCCGAGCGCCGCGCCGTAACTGAAGTCGAACGAACGGAAGGCGGCGTTGTAGGTCTGTATCACCAGGGTCTCTGTCCGCCGATTGGGGCCTCCGCCCGTCAGGATATGAATGACGGCGAAGGAGCGGAAGCTCAGGATCCCCAGCAGAATAATGGTCACGGTCACGATGTAGCGCAGTTGCGGCGCCGTGATGTGCCAGAACTGCTGCCAGCCGTTGGCGCCATCGACATTGGCGGCTTCGTAAAGTTCTTCCGGGATGGCCTGAAGCCCGGCCAGAAGGAAGAGATAGGCGACGGGAAAATCCCCCCAGATCTGCACGGCGATGAGGGAACCCAGCACATAATCGCGGTCGATCAGCCATTCGATGTTGGAATTGATGCCGGGCAGAAGCTGCACGATACGGTTCATCACGCCGAAATTGGCGTCATACATGACACCCCAGACGAGTGTCGTGGCGACGGCGGGAATGGCCCAGGGCAGAATGAAGAAGGTCCGGAACAGGGACCGCCCCATGAATGCCCTGCGCGTCAGCAGCGCGGCGATCAGGCCGACGAAGGTGGCGCCGAGAACGGACCCCGACATGTAAACACAGGAACGCCAGACGGATGCCAGGACGTTCTTGTCGGAAAACATCTTCACGTAATTATACAAGGTGAAGTCGCCACCCGTTGCCGGGCTGGTGAGCTTGATCATCTGAAAGCTCAGGATCAGGCCTTTCACGATGGGAAAGCCGATGACGACCGCAAGCGTCAGCAAGGCGGGCGCCACCATGAGAGCGGGAAAACCCATTCCATCGGAAAAAAGCTCCCTAAACCGGACGAGCGCCGGTTTAGGTCGAGCTTCATGCCGGGCGTCCAGGGGGATGCTTCTCGGCACCATGTTCATTTTCCGCAGCAGCCCTCGAGTTCGTCCTGGACTTCAGCAAGCGCATCCTTCGGCTCCACCCCGTCCTGGAGCGATGCCACCACGCCGTTGACCACGATCGGCCATATCGTATTGAACTGGTTTTCATGGCCGGGAACGGTGATGGGGATCGCGGTTCCGATGCTCTTCAGCCAGGGCTCGAGATAGGGCCGCGACGCGATCTGTTCCTGGGAAACCGCATCCACGCCGAAAGGCACGAAAGGCGAGTGATCCGCAAAGGTGCTCTGGATTTCCGGCCGCGTGATGAGTTCGAGGAAGGCCTGGGCGGCTTCGGGTTCCTTTGCATCCGCGTTCAGGGCGAGGGCAACGGTGACGCCGCCGGTCGCCACGCCATCCCACGGACGACTTGCGGACTTGTAGCAGTCGTAATGGTCGGGATTGTTCTGCTCGACGAAGGGAAACTGCCATTGGCCGTCGATGGTCATTGCCGTCTTGCCGGTTGCGAAAAGCGAACGCTGGTCGGTTTCGCTCATGCCGCGCGGCGCGAGACCCTCGTCATAGATGGTCTTCATGAAGGTGAGCGCCTTTTCGACCGGCTCGGAGGTCAGCGCGAACTGCCCGTCGGCATCGGCGAAACGGCCGCCATGCGCGATCGTCCACATGAGGAGCATCTCATAGGTCGGATCCTCGCTCGCGTTCATCATGCTGGTGCCGTAGCGCGTGATGTTTCCGGATTCGTCGCGCTTGGTCAGCTTGCGGGCCGCCGCCAGATACTCTTCCGGCGTGGTCGGCGGACCGGAGATGCCGGCCTCTTCGAAATAACAGGCGTTGTAGATCATCTCGAGGGTGCGGCCGGCGATCGGAACGGCGTAGATCTTGCCGTCGACCGTCAGGGCGTCCCAGCCGCCGGACTGGATGCGCGCCTTGACGGCGGGATCGGAAAGCAGATCGTCCAGCGGCTTCAGCTTGCCGGCGGAGACAAGCTCATGCAGATTGGAGGTGTTGACGCCGATGACGTCGGCGGCGTCACCGCTCGCCATCTCGATCACGAGCTGCTGATAGTACTGGGCGCCGGTGGTGTTCCTCACGACCATCCTGTTGCCGGTCTCCGCCTCATAGGCGGCGACGCTGTTGCGCCACCAGGTCGAAATTCCCGGCTCGTCGTACTGCCAGAGAAAGATGCTGACATCGGCGGCGGAGGCTGCCGGCGCTAAAGTCGTCGTTGCGAGCAGCGCAGACAATGCAATCATCGATTGCCGCATCTTTGGATTGAAGTTCTTCACGGCGTTCCCCTTATTATTGCCAAAAGCCTTCACGGAGCGTAGACGCGCGATCCTGATTCATGGGATAATCCCAGTCCGATGGTTGCGCTACCATTGGATTGTAAGCATAGGCCGGACAGTGACGCAAGCAGAAAATGTTAGCGCTATCATTCGGGGGTGACGGGGTGGAAATAAAACGAAGTGTCCCAAGGCTCGCCGATGTCGCGCGCCTGGCCGGCGTAAGCCCGATAACGGCTTCCCGCGTTGTCAGGGGAGAGGGGCCGATCGCGCAGGCCACCCGCCAGCGGGTGCTCGATGCGGTGCAGCAGCTCGGTTACGTGCCGAACCGGGCCGCCGGCGCTCTCGCCTCGTCAAGCTCGAAGCTGATCGGCGTTCTGATTCCCTCGCTCACGAATATCGTGTTTCCGGATGTGCTCAGGGGCATCAATGTCGCGCTTGCGGCGAGTGGCTATCAGGCGCTTGTCGGTGTGACCGAATACGATCCCCGGATCGAGCAGGAGATTGTCGCTTCGCTGCTCGCATGGAATCCCGAGGCGCTCATCCTGACCGGCTTCGATCATACGGACGCGACACGGCGCATGCTCGACAATCACAAGGTGCGGATTGCCGAACTGATGGAGATCGACGAGACGCCCATCGACGTGGCTGTCGGACTTTCCCATCCGAAAGCGGGTCTGGAGATTGGCCGTCACCTCATTGCCAAAGGCTACCGCAAGTTCGGCTATGTCGGACACGACTGGCGCGCGGACCGCCGGTCACGGTTGAGATACGACGGATTGAGGGCTGCGCTGGCGGACCATGGCCTGGGCATCGTCGCCGAGCATTACTCCGAAGGGCCCAGTTCCATCCAGAAGGGACGGCAGTCGCTGGCGTCACTGCTAGAGCAGGGCCGGGAACTCGACGTGGTGGTCTTCTCGAACGACGACATGGCGGTTGGCGGATACCTGCACTGCGTGGCCGCCGGCCTTGCCGTGCGAGATGATCTGGCTCTCTTCGGCTTCAACGGTCTTGAGATCGGCGAAGCCCTGCCACATGCTCTTTCCACGATCTATTCGGATCGTTTCCGTATCGGAAAGATCGCTGCCGAGAAACTGCTTGAGCAGAAGTCCAGGCCTGCGGAGCAAACGATCATCGATATCGGCTTCGTCTTGCGGGAAGGCCAGACGGCATGAGGGCCGCATGCTGCCAAAGAACGGCGACACGTGCGGGCCTCTCTTTTTGCCGGCTCTTCCCTAGAAGTTGGAGGCGGCTTGTGAAATCGAGCGGGCAGCGGCGGTGACAAGGGGGGCGAAGACGTCCTCGGCCTTTTCCGGCGTGTAGCGTGCGCTGGCGACGCCGATATTGACGGCGGCGACGGGGCGGCCGTTGCCATCGAGAACGGCGGCGGCGACGGAGAGGTCGCCGGGGAAGAACTCACCCCATGCGGTCGCATACCCCGCTTCACGGGCGGTCTCCAGTTGCAGGAGAAGTTCGTCGACCGTATGGATCGTCTGCGGTGTGAAAGCCTGCAATGGCGAACGCCGGAGAAGGGACAGCGCTTCCTCACCCGGCAGGCAGGACAGAATGGCCTTGCCTGGCGCCGTGCAGAAGGCCGGCATGCGGGTGCCCACGACGACGTCGGTGTTCAGCATGTGCCGGCTCATGAAGCGGGCTGCGAAAACGATCTCCGGACCGTCGGGCAGGGTGAGGTTTACCGTTTCTTCCGTCTCGCGGCTGAGATGGAGGAGATAGGGCATGGCCTGGTTGACGATCGGGTTGGCGGTGATGAAATGGCGCGCCATCTCGAGGCTTCGCAGGCTGAGCTCGAAACGCTTGGTCACCGGATCCTTGTGCAGGTAGCCGAGCTTGTTGAGCGTATGCGTGAAACGCTGCGCCGCGCTCTTGTCGAGGCCGACGCTGGCGCAGATCTGCGCCAGGCTGAAGGTCCGGTTGGTGCCATCGAAGGCTTCGAGGACACGAAAGGCCTTTTCCACCGATCGGACCATCAGCGGATCGGCGCTGTCAACACGCTTCGTCTCGTCGGAAGACACGCTTCTCACCTTGGCGATCGTTTCGACGCCCTGGGGCGGCATTGAATATTCCTCCCCCTGTAGCCCGGTCCCGAAAGGCGGGCAAGCCCGCTTCCACCGCGCGGGCCGCCCCCGTCTCCCCGCCGGCATCCCGGGCCGGCGCAAGACGACGGGGCCGTGTCATGCGCCGGTCGGTCAGCGCCAGCCGAGTTCCGGCGCGACATATTTGAGGATCGCCTCGATGACATGGGCGTTATAGTCCACGCCGAGCTGGTTCGGCACGGTCAGAAGCAGGGTGTCGGCTTCGGCAATCGCCTCGTCGCCGGCAAGCTGCCGGACGAGTTCATCCGGCTCGGCGGCGTAGGACCGGCCGAAGATGGCGCGTGTCTGGGCGTCGATATAGCCGACCGAGTCCTCCTCCTTGCCGCCGTGGCCGAAATAGGCACGGTCGCGATCGTCGACGAGCGCGAAAATGCTGCGGCTGACCGAGACGCGTGGCGTATGGCTGTGGCCGGCAGCCTTCCAGGCTTCGCGATAAGCGCGGATCTGTGCGGCTTGCTGGACATGGAAGGGCTCGCCCGTTTCGTCGTTTTTCAACGTCGAGCTTTGCAGGTTCATGCCGAGTTTCGCCGCCCATTGGGCGGTGGCGTCGGAGCCCGCGCCCCACCAGATGCGGCTGCGCAGGCCTTCGGAATGCGGCTCGAGCCGCAGGAGGCCCGGCGGATTGGGAAACATCGGGCGTGGATTGGGCTCGGCAAAACCTTCGCCTTTCAGGAGATCGAGGAAGACCTCGGCGTGCTGCCGCCCCATGTCGGCGTCGCTCATCCCGGCCTGCGGCTGGAAGCCGAAATAACGCCAGCCATCGATGACCTGCTCGGGCGAGCCCCGGCTGATGCCGAGTTGCAGCCGGCCGCCGGCGATCAGATCGGCCGCGCCCGCGTCTTCCGCCATGTAGAACGGGTTCTCGTAGCGCATATCGATGACGCCGGTGCCGATCTCGATCCTTTTCGTCCTCGCGCCGATGGCGGCGAGCAGTGGAAAGGGCGAGGCAAGCTGGCGGGCGAAGTGGTGGACACGGAAATAGGCCCCGTCGGCGCCGAGTTCTTCGGCCGCGACGGCAAGGTCGATCGACTGGAGAAGCGTATCGCTGGCCGAACGGGTCTGCGACTGGGGCGTGGCGCTCCAGTGGCCGAAGGAGAGAAAGCCGATTTTCTTCATGAAGGTCCTGCCTCGAGATTACGCGTGTGGTTTTTGAACTGCCTGCAAGATGGGTCGAAGCGGCAGGTTTGAAAAGCCGCCAATTGCAAACACTGCGTTCACCAAGCGCGCATGACCGTCAGGCGTGGCGGTATCGTCGGTTCGGCATCACATATTTTCTGAGGTGGTTATTGACATGTCATACCAGTTGAGAAATATAGGCGTGCCGGAGCGGGCAAGGAAAACTCAGGCCATCCGGATCGCCGGTGACCGTTTCATGTGGGAGATATTCGATGACGTCGATCGCGCTGTTCGGCGCCGGTGGCAAGATGGGCTACCGGCTTGCCAAGAATCTCATGGGATCGCGTTTCGACGTCCGCCATGTCGAGGTGGGGGCGGCGGGCCGGGCGCGGCTTGCCGATGATCTGGGCATCGCCTGCGTCTCGGCCGATGAAGGCCTCGATGGTGCGGATGTCGTCATTCTGGCGGTTCCCGATACGGCGATCGGCAAGGTGGCGGCCGGCATCTCCGACAAGCTGAAGCCCGGCACGATGGTCGTCGCGCTCGATGCCGCGGCGCCCTTTGCCGGGCACCTGCCCGAGCGCGCGGACCTCACCTATTTCGTTACGCATCCCTGCCATCCCCCGATCTTCAACGATGAGACGGATCCGGCGGCCAAGCGTGATTTCTTCGGCGGCGTCGCCGCCCGGCAGCATATCGTTTCGGCGCTGATGCAGGGGCCGGAGAGCGCCTATGCGCTGGGCGAGGAGATCGCCAAAGTGATCTGGGCTCCGGTCATGCGCTCGCACCGCGTCACCGTCGAGCAGATGGCGATGCTCGAGCCGGGCCTTTCCGAAACGGTCTGCGCTTCGCTTCTCGTCGTCATGCGCGAGGCCATGGACGAATGCGTGCGGCGCGGCGTGCCGAAGGAGGCGGCCCGTGACTTCCTGCTCGGCCATATGAACGTTCTCGGCGCGGTGATCTTCGAGGAAACGCCGGGCGTGTTCTCCGATGCCTGCAACAAGGCAATCGAATTCGGCAAGCCCGCCTTGATGAAGGATGACTGGAAGCGGGTCTTCGAGCCGGAGGAAATCGCGGCCAGCATCCGCCGCATCACCTGATCGAATCGGCGGCCAGTCCGCTGCGCGGCGTCTCGTGCGCCGTTTTGACTGAAATGCATGGGGCGGCCGTTTCCAGGGAGGGAATGGCCGGTCGGCCCAATGCCTAACCGGGAGGAAAACATGAAGATTACCCGCAGAATGACCGTCGTCGGCTTTGCCGCCATGATGGCCGCAAGTGTCGCCATGCCGGCCTTCGCCGCCGATCTCATCGCGATCATCACGCCCAGCCACGACAATCCGTTCTTCAAGGCTGAAGCCGTCGGCGCCGACGCCAAGGCCCGCGAACTCGGCTATGAGACGCTGATCCTGGTGCATGACGACGACGCCAACAAGCAGTCCCAGCTCATCGATACGGCCATCGGCCGCGGCGCCAAGGCGATCATCCTCGACAATGCCGGCTCCGAGGCGTCGATCGCCGCCGTGCAGAAGGCGAAGGACGCCGGCGTTCCCTCGTTCCTGATCGACCGCGAGATCAACGCCACCGGCGTCGCCGTTTCCCAGATCGTTTCCAACAACTATCAGGGCGCGCAGCTCGGCGCGGAAGAATTTGTCCAGTTGATGGGCGAGAAGGGCAATTATGTCGAATTGCTCGGCCGTGAGGCCGACCTCAACGCCGGCATCCGCTCCAAAGGCTATCACGACGTCATCGACGAATATCCGGACCTGAAGATGGTCGCCCAGCAATCGGCCAACTGGAGCCAGACCGAGGGCTATTCCAAGATGGAGACGATCCTTCAGGCCAATCCGGATATCCAGGGCGTGATCGCCGGCAACGACACCATGGCCATGGGCGCCATCGCGGCGCTTCAGGCGGCGGGCCGCAACGACGTCATCGTCGTCGGCTTCGACGGTTCGAACGACGTCCGCGACTCGATCAAGTCCGGCGGCATCAAGGCGACGGTGTTGCAGCCGGCCTATGCCCAGGCCCAACTCGCCATCCAGCAGGCGCATGACTACATCACGACCGGCAAGGCGCCGGCCGAGGAAAAGCAGCTCATGGACTGCGTGCTCATCACCGCCGACAACGCGGACAAGCTCGAGACCTTCGCGCTTTCTGAATAATCCCCCGGGATCGGGCGCGGCGGGCGAAGACCCGCCGCGCGACCGCTGTTTACGACGGAGAATGGGAATGGCTGGGTTCAGTGCCGCATGCGCCATCATGCTTGCCGGGGCTCTCGCGCTTGGCGGCTGCAAATTCGTCAGGACCGAGGACGAACAGAAGCGGGCGGCGGCGGGCGCCTTCAATCCCGAGAGGCTGGTCGCCGAAATCTGGGACACGAAGGTCGTTCCCTATCTGGAGGAGCGCGCAGGTCCCTTCGAGGATGTCGCGGCGCTGGCGGCCGGCGATCCCGATGCGGCCGGCGCGAAATACGGCCACAAGGAAAAGCAGGGCAATGCGCCCTGGACCTTCGCCGCCCGGATCGACGGTACGATCGTCGCTGCGGAAACGAAATCGCGAGCGGCCTATGTCGACGTGGACGTCGACGGTGACAGCAAGGCGGATGTGCGCGTTTCGATCGGGCCGGCGATCCGCGGCACGGCGATCCGCGACAGCCTGGATTTCGTGAACTTCAATGAATTCAAGAATCAGATCGAATGGGCGCAATACGGCAAGTCGTTCAACACCCATGTGAACGGCGCGCTGCTCGAAAAGCTGCCGCGCGAGGGGCTGACCGGCAGGTCGATCAAGGCCACCGGCGCCTATCCGCTGCCGGCCGGGGGACAGCTGCCGCAGTTCGTGCCCGCGACGATCACCATCGGGGGCTCATGATGACCGATATCGATGACGGCGACGTCATTCTCGAACTGAAGGACATCACGAAAGCCTATTCCGGCATCGTCGCGCTGAAGAAGGCGAACCTCAAGCTGCGGCGCGGTGCGGTCAACGTGCTTGTCGGCGAGAACGGTGCGGGCAAGTCGACGATGATGCGGATCATCGCCGGTGTGGAACGTCCCACGCTTGGCGAGATTTGGATGGACGGCAAGCGCATCCAGTTCGACAATCCCGCCGACGCGGTGCGTCACGGCATCGGCATCGTCTTTCAGGAACTCAACCTTTTCGGCAATCTCTCCGTTGCCGAAAACATCTTCGCGACCCGCGAAATCACCCGTGGGCTGCGCGGCATCGATCATCAGGCGCAGGTCGACCGGGCGAATGTGTTCTTGAACCGTCTCGAAGCCGGCATTTCCGCCGATACGCTCGCCGAGGACCTGCCGATCGGCCAGCAGCAGCTCGTCGAGATCGCCCGTGCGGTGTCGCTCGACACCCGCATCCTCATCATGGACGAGCCCACTTCGGCGCTGAGCGCCGCTGAGGTCGACGTGCTCTTCCGCGTGATCGCCGACCTCAAGGCGCAGGGCGTGGCCATCGTCTATATTTCGCACCGGCTGGAGGAACTGATGCGGATCGGCGACTACATCACGGTGCTGAAAGACGGCCAGATCACCGGGCACGCGAAGGTGAGGGACATCGACACGCGCTGGATCGTCCGCTCGATGATCGGTTCGGACGCCAAGGATTTCGCCAAGCCGGTGGATCATCTTCCGGGAGAGGAAGTCTTCCGCACGGAAGAGATCTGCCTGCCGCGCGCCCAGGGCGGTTACGCCGTCGATAATGTCTCCCTTGGCGTGCGCAAGGGGGAAATCCTCGGTATCTACGGCCTGATGGGAGCAGGGCGGTCCGAATTCTTCGAATGCGTCATGGGACGTCACGAACATGCGACCGGGAAGATCTTCATCGACGGCAAGGAACTGAAGGGGCGCGACACGACCCGCCGTATTCGTGAAGGGTTGGCGCTGATCCCGGAGGATCGCCAGCGCGAAGGCCTCGTGCAATCCATGTCGATCGCCGACAACCTTTCGATGGCCAGCCTCGGCCAGTTCCTGAAGGCTGGTTTCCATATCGATCTCAAGCTTGAGAAACGGGCGATCATGGATGCGATCCGCAGCTTGTCGATCAAGGCGAAGAACCCGGAATTCGAGGTTACGTCGATGTCCGGCGGCAATCAGCAGAAAGTGGTGATCGGCAAGGCGCTGATGACCGGGCCGAAGGTGCTCCTGATGGACGAGCCGAGCCGCGGCATCGATGTCGGCGCCAAGGCGGACGTGTTCCGCACCATGCGGCGGCTGGCCGGCGAGGGGCTGGCGATCCTATTCTCAACCTCCGATCTCGAAGAGGTCATGGCGCTTTCCGACCGTATCGCGGTGATGAGCAACGGCCGGCTCGTAAGGCTGGTCGACCGCCAGGATGCGACCGAGGAAATGATCGTCGCGGCTTCCGCGGAAGGACATAAACCCAAAAGGATGCATGCGTGATGACGACAGCAACGCAAACTGCCGCCGCCGATAACCTCTCCGGAGGGTCGGCCCTGCTCACGCTGATGAAGCTCAGGACCTTCATCGCGCTCTTCGCGGTGATCATCTTCTTCTCGATCTTCGCGCCGAACTTCCTTTCGACCGCGAACATGATCCTGATGTCGAAACACGCCACGCAGAACGCCTTTCTCGCGATCGGCATGACTTTCGTCATCATCACCGGCGGCATCGACCTGTCGGTCGGTTCCATCGTCGGGCTCTGCGGCATGATCGCGGGCGGGCTGATCATGCATGGCGTGGCATTGCCGCTCGGCTATACCGTCTATTTCAACGTCTTCGAGGTCGTGATCATCGTCGCGGCGGCCGGCATCCTCATCGGCGCGGTCAACGGCCTGCTTATCACCCGTCTCAACGTCGCGCCCTTCATCGCGACGCTCGGCACGCTCTATGTGGCGCGCGGCATGGCGCTGCTCTATTCCGACGGCCAGACGCTGCCCAATCTTACCGGCCGCGAGGATCTCGGCAATCAGGGCTTCGCCTATCTCGGCTCCGGCACGATCATCGGGCTGCCGGTCTCCGTATGGATCCTGATCGCCGTGGCGCTGGCGGCCGCCTATTTCGCCCGCTTCGTGCCGCTCGGCCGGCATATCTTCGCCGTCGGCGGCAATGAAAGCGCTTCCCGCATGTCGGGTATCCGCGTCAACCGCGTGAAGATGTTCGTCTATATGTTTTCCGGCTTCTGCGCGGCGATCGTCGGCCTCATCGTCTCCTCGGAACTGATGGCGTCGCATCCGGCGACCGGCACCAACCTCGAACTGAACGCCATTGCGGCCGCCGTTCTCGGGGGGACATCCATGTCGGGCGGGCGCGGCACGATCGGCGGCACGATCGTCGGCGCCTTCGTGATCGGTATTCTTTCCGACGGGCTGGTGATGATGGGGGTCAGTTCCTTCTGGCAGATGGTGATCAAGGGGCTGGTGATCATCGTGGCGGTCGTGGTCGACCAGGCGCAGCGCCGCCTCCAGCAGCGTGTTACCCTCATGCAGATGGCGAAGGCGGACTGAGGATGGCGAAAGTCAAGGGCGCACTGATCGGCTGCGGCTTTTTCGCCGTCAACCAGATGCACGGCTGGCGGGACCTGCCGGAGGTGGAGATCGTGGCGGTCTGCGACCGCGATCCCGAACGGCTGAAGATCGTGGGCGATCAGTTCGGCGTGACCCGGCGGTATCCGTCGCCGGAAGAGATGTTCGCCGACGGCGGCTTCGATTTCGTCGATATCGCCACGACGGTCGGCAGCCATCGGGCACTCGTGGAGCTTGCCGCCCGGCACAGGGTGCCGGCGATCTGCCAGAAGCCGTTCGCGCCGACGCTCGACGACGCACGGGCCATGGTCGATGCCGCCGACAAGGCCGGCGTTCCCCTGATGATCCACGAGAATTTCCGCTGGCAGACGCCGATCCTTGCGGTGAAGGAAGCCCTCGGCAGCGGCGCGATCGGAACGCCCTTCTGGGGACGGGTGTCGTTCCGTTCCGGTTTCGACGTCTTCTCCGGCCAGCCCTATCTGGCCAGAGGCAAGCGCTTCATCATCGAGGATCTCGGCATCCACGCCCTCGATATCGCCCGTTTCCTGTTCGGCGACGTCGACCGGATGACCGCGCGCACAAGGCGCGTCAATCCGCAGATCGCCGGCGAGGATGTCGCGACCATGCTGCTCGACCACGCAGGCGGCGTCACCTCGATCGTCGACGTCAGTTATGCGACGCGGTTGCCGGAGGAGCCGTTCCCGGAGACTTTCGTCGAGATCGATGGCGAGAAGGGCACATTGCGCCTCGGCAAGGATTACCGCCTCGTCGTCCACGGGCCGGCGGGCACATGCGAGCAAGTCGTCGCGCCGAACCTTTTGCCCTGGGCCTCGCGGCCATGGCACAATATCCAGGAGAGCGTGGCGCTCATCCAGAAGCACTGGATCGAAACGCTTGCGGCCGGGAAAGAGCCGGATACCTCCGGCCGCGACAATCTCAAGACCTTTGCGCTCGTCGAGGCCGCCTATCTCAGCGCCGGACGCGGCGAAACGGTGGACCTTGCGGAGCTGCTGGCATGAATGACGACCTGCTCCGCCTCTACGGGACATATGAGCGCGAGCCGGAAAGCCTGACGCTCTTCACCGGTGATCTGGCGGCTGAATTTCAGGACGGTAATCTCCGGGGCTTGCGTTTTCGCGGGCATGAAGTGCTGCGCGCCGTCTCCTTTCTCGTCCGGGACAAGGACTGGGGCACATGCGGCGCGGAAATCAGCGGCCTGACGGTCGATGAGACGGAAAGCGGTTTCTCCATCGCCTACCGCGCCCGTTTCACGGCGCCGTCCGGCGCCGTCCTCGAATGCGATATCGTCGTTTCCGGCCGTCCGGACGGCATTGTCCTTTCCGCCGATTGCGTGAGCGACGGTGATTTCGAAACCGCGCGCGCCGGTTTCGTCGTGCTGCATCCGGTCGTCGGCGTGGCCGGCGAGCCGGTCGAGGTCCGCCATAGTGACGGCCATGTCGAAAAGAGCCGCTGGCCCGAGCGCATCGAGCCCTGGCAGCCGTTCAAGGATATCGCTGCGATCACCCATCGCGTCGCGCCCGGTATCGCGGCGGTGACGCAATTTGCGGGCGACGTCTTCGAGATGGAGGACCAGCGCAACTGGACCGATGGGTCCTACAAGACCTATGTGCGGCCGCTCGCCCTGCCATGGCCCTACATCCTGCCGAAAGGCGAAAGGTTCCGCCAATGCGTTTCCGTCGGGATCGAGGCGGAGGAGGGTGCCGCGGCGGCTCCGGATGGCGCGCAAGCCGTCACCCTGCGGCTGACGCCGACGGAGGTCCGCTTCCCCGAAATCGGTGTCGGTCTGCGACCGGAATGCCTTGGGGAAGAGCGGACGGCGCTCTGCGTTCTCAAGACGATCGGCGCGCGGCATCTGATCGCCCATTTCGATCCCGGCGCGGGCCATGGCGTCGAGGCGCTGAAGGGGTATGCGGAGATTGCCGAACGATCGGGCCTGAAGGTGACGCTGGAATTCGCCCTACCATGCAAGCGGCCGCTCGGCGAGGAGATGACGGAGATCGCGGCGTTTGTCAGGCAAGCCGGTCTCGGTCTCGATACGCTGTTCGTCTGCCCGTCGGTCGACCGGCAATCGACGCCGCCCGGCAGCCAATGGCCGGATTGCCCGCCGCTGCCGGACGTCTATGCGGCGGCGCGGAAGGCGTTTCCCGGCATCCGGCTCGGCGGCGGCATGATGAGCTATTTCACCGAACTCAATCGCAAGCGCGTGCCGGGCGATCTCCTTGACTATGTCAGCCATTGCACCAATCCGATCGTCCATGCGGCCGACGATCTTTCCGTCATGCAGACCTTCGAGGCGCTGCGGTTCGTCGTCGGTTCGGTCCGGGCGATCTATCGCGGCAAGCCTTACCGCATCGGCCCGTCGACCATCGCCATGCGGCAAAACCCCTATGGCAGCGCGACGAAGGAAAATCCGGCGGGTTCCCGCATCCCGATGGCCAATGTCGATCCCCGTCACAACGGCGCGTTCGGTGCGGCCTGGGTGCTGGCCTATGCCGCGACGGTGGCGACGGCGGGGTTGGAGGTCCTGACGCTTTCGACCCTTGCCGGCCCGTTCGGGCTCGTCGCCGGAAAGGGCGAGCCGGCGGCCGGAGGGGAGCCGCGCCCGCTCGCCCATGTGCTTGCGCGTCTTGGGGCGCTGTCCGGCGCATCCGTGACGGCGGTGGAGACCTCGCGGCCGGATGCGGTGCTCGGTCTTGGCCTCGACGATCGGCTGCTTCTCGCCAATATCACGCGGGAACGGCAGCGCGTCGCGCTGGCGGGGCAGCCACGCGCCATCTGGGAGATCGCGGCGGATCGGCCCGAACTGCCGGCCGGGAGGCAGGTCGTTCTGCCGCCTTACGGTTGTGTCGAGATTCTTCCGTGAGGCGCTATTTCCGCCCTTTGCCTTTGAGGGCGTAAAGCGCGCGTGACCGCTCCAGATGCTTGATCATCGCTTTTTCGGCGAGATCGGCATCGCCCGTCTCGATGGCGCGGATGATTTCCTCGTGTTCGACGAGCGTGAAATTCTCGCGGCCGCTCCAGATAAGGAGTTCGGTATGATAGAACTTCAGCCATCCCAGCATCGCGCCGCTGACCGCCGCGAAGATCGGGTTCCCGGAAATCCGGGCGATGCACTGATGGAACTCCATATCCGCCTCGATGAAGGCGTCCGCGTCGCCGAGGCTTTGTTTCTGTTTGTCGAGCAGGGCGTGAAGTTCCGCGATCTGCTCCGGCGTGGCTTTTGCCGCCGCTTCGCGCACCATGCCGCGCTCGAAGAAGATGCGGGCGCTCTTCAGATGTTCGAGAGAGTCCGACGAGCCGGACAGCATCAGCTTGGCGGGCAGGTCGACCTGCCGGATGATGGTTTCGGCGGTGATGCGCAGCACCCTGGCGCGCTCGCCCTGCGATATTTCGACAAGGCCCTTGCCGGCCAGCGCCTGCATCGCCTCGCGGATGGCCGGGCGGCCGACACCGTAGCGCTCCATCAACTCCCGCTCGGAAGGCATTTCGTCGCCCGCCTTCAGTTCGCCGGTCTCGATCATCCGCTTCAGCCGCGCGAAGACCTCGTCGGAGAGTTTCTTGCGGACGATCGGTTCGGAAACGATATTCATGGGTCACCTGGATTCGATTGGCCCTGAGTATGCATCAAGCGCCGTCGCGGCAACAGCCGTATGGCCTTGGCTTGCAATCACATGAATACTTATTATACCAGTAGACATGCCGGCACAAGCACAGGGGACAACAACGTGATCCGTCTGACCTATCGCATAGAAACGCCCGGTTCGGTCGAAGCCATGGCGGCGAAAATCGCCAGCGATCAGTCGACCGGCACCTTCGTGGCGCTTCCCGGCGAAACGGAGGCGTTGAAGGCGCGGGTGGCGGCGCGGGTTACGGCCATCCGTTCGCTGGAGCCCTCGCGGCTGGCCTCGTTTCCCGAGGAGGCCGGCGGTGCGGCTTGCTTCCACCGGGCGGATGTCGATATCGACTTTCCGATGGACGCGGTCGGCACCGATCTTTCCGCGCTGATGACAATCGCCATCGGCGGCGTTTTTTCGATCCGGGGCATGACCGGCATACGGGTCGTGGACATGAAATTGCCGCCGGAATTCGCCAGCGCGCATCCGGGGCCGCAATTCGGCGTGACCGGCAGTTTTGCCCGGACGGGCGTGAAGGGCCGGCCGATGATCGGCACCATCGTCAAGCCGGCGCTGGGGCTGCGGCCGCAGGAGACGGCGGAAATGGCCGGCGAACTGATCGCGGCGGGCGTCGACTTCATCAAGGACGACGAGAAGCTGATGAGCCCCGCCTATTCGCCGCTGAAGGATCGCATCGCGGCGATCATGCCGCGCATTCTCGATCACGAGCAGAAGACCGGCAAGAAGGTCATGTATGCCTTCGGCATCAGTCATGCCGATCCCGACGAGATGATGCGCAACCACGACAGGGTGCTGGCGGCCGGCGGCAATTGCGCCGTGGTGAACATCAATTCGGTGGGCTTCGGCGGCCTCGCCTTCCTGCGCAAGCGCTCCGGTCTCGTCCTGCATGCGCATCGGAACGGCTGGGACATTCTCACCCGTCACGCCGGCCTCGGTTTCGAATTCTCCGTCTGGCAGCAATTCTGGCGCCTTTTGGGGGTCGACCAGTTCCAGATCAACGGTATCCGCGTGAAATATTGGGAGCCGGATGAAAGCTTCATCCGTTCTTACAAGGCTGTCAGCACGCCGTTGTTTTCGAAGAAGGATGTGGCATTGCCGGTGATCGGCTCCGGCCAGTGGGGCGGGCAGGCGCCCGATACGATCGCGGCGACGGGCGGTTCGACCGACCTGCTTTATCTCTGCGGCGGCGGGATCGTCAGCCATCCGGGAGGGCCGGGGGCTGGCGTGAAGGCGGTGAAGCAGGCCTGGGAGGCCGCGGCGGCCGGCATTCCGCTCGAAACCTACGCGCAAGAACATCCTGAACTTGCGCAATCCATTGCGAAATTCTCTGACGGCAAGGCAGCCTAGATCATGAACCGTCCCCTGATCAGTTACTATGGCGATGATTTCACCGGTTCGACCGACGTCATGGAAGCGCTGGCTTCGAACGGCGTCGAAACGGTGCTTTTCCTCAAGGTTCCGGAGGGTGATCTCCTGTCGCGTTTTGCGGCGGCGCGCGCCTTCGGCCTTGCCGGCACCAGCCGCAGCGAGACGCCGGAATGGATGGATGTGCATCTTGCGCAGGCGTTCGGCTGGCTGAAGACGCTCGATGCCGCACTTTGCCATTACAAGGTTTGCTCGACGTTCGATTCCGCGCCGCATGTCGGCAATATCGGCCGGGCGATCGAGATCGGCCGGATGATCCTCGGCGGCGGCCCCGTGCCGCTCATCGTCGGCGCGCCGCAGATCCGGCGCTATACGGCCTTTGGCGAACTCTTCGCGGCCTATCGGGAAAGCAACTACCGGATCGACCGGCACCCGGTGATGGCGCATCACCCCGTCACGCCCATGCGGGAGGCCAATCTGCTGATGCATCTTGCCCGGCAGACGACGCTTACGTCCGCCCTCATCGACAATGTCGAGCTTCTGGAAGCGCCGAGGCCCAGGGATGCCGCTATCCTGCTCATCGACGTGCTGGACAAAGCGACGCAGGCGGCCGCCGGAAATCTCCTGTGGAACCGGTTGCGGCGCGATAGCCGCTTCGTCTGCGGTTCCTCCGGTGTCGAATACGCCCTGATCCCCGCGTGGCGGGAGGCGGGGCTGATCGACGGCAAGCCTGCGTTTCGCGATGCCGGTCCCGTCGAGCGCATCGCCGTCGTCTCTGGCAGCGTTTCGCCGACCACCGAGCGGCAGATCCGCCATGCGGAGGCGAACGGCTTCGCCGGCGTTGCGCTCGATCCGCTCGCGCTTTCGAGGGATGAAGGGGGTGCGGCGGTCGCCGCCGCCGTCAGCGCGGGCCTCAAGGTTCTGGAAGAAGGCCGGAGCGTCGTCCTTTATACGGCGCTCGGGCCTGCGGCCGACCGGGGCGGGGAGCTGGATTCATCGGCCGGCGCGCGGCATCGTCTCGGCCGCGCGCTCGGACGTATCCAGTCGGCGCTGGTTTCCCGCGCGGGGCTTGCCCGCGCCGTCGTCGCCGGCGGCGATACGTCGAGCCACGCGCTGGGCGAGATGGGCATCTCGGCGCTCACCTTGCGGATGCCTCTGCCGCAAACGCCGGGTTCGCCGCTCTGCGTCGCGCACGGCGGACCTGTCGACGGCCTTGAAATCGCGCTCAAGGGCGGGCAGGTCGGCCGCGACGATTATTTCTCCATGATCCGCGCCGGCCGGCCCTGAGTCTTGCCGTTTACCCGTCAACCAGGCCCGTTTACCCGTCAACGGGACCTTACTGGGCCCGTTGCAAGTCGATCGACAGTTGCGTCCGGTCGGGATGGTGCCAGGATTCGTAATATTCGAGCACCTTCCCGTTCTGGTCGTAGGTAATCTCGCGATTGAACAGCACGTAGCTGTTCATCTCCACATGCAATTGCACCGCGATCGATTCGTCGTTCAGGCGCGCCATCTCGACCTGCCGCTTGCCGGTGGTGGCGACCGCGTCATGCTTGCTGGCGAGGTAGGTGTAGAGCGAGACGTCCCCGAGATCGTTGCTGCTCAGGAGGTCGGGAAACCGCGAATAGGGCAGATAGTTGCGAACCACCAGGAAGACCACGCCGTCGGCATAGCGCGTGCGTTCGAGAAACACCGCTTCGTCCTCGCCGAGATACCCGGCAATATAGGCAGGCGGGTCGATGCGTTCTTGCCGCAGCACCCGCGTGGTCAGCTTGAAGCCGGCCTTGGCCATGCTGTCGCGCAAGGGATCCAGTTGCTGCACGAGCGCGATCGGCACCTTGCGTTCCAGCACGAAGGCGCCCCGCCCGCGCTCCGTCTCGATCAGATTGTCGCGCGCCAGCGATTGCAGCGCCTGACGCACGACGCTTCGCGACACGTCGTATTGTTCACAAAGTTCGCTTTCCGTCGGCAGTTTGCTGCCGGGGCCGTAGACGCCGGAATCGATGGCTGCCCGCAGCGATTCGGCAAGCTGGAAATAGAGCGGGATCGGTGAATTTCGTTCGACACTCATGCGAATCTCTCTTTCTCCAGCAGCACGAAACCGGATTGTGCCCGTTGTTTGCCTGTCATGACAAGCTGACGTCCGCCACCCGCATGTGCGCCTGCGACGGCAGTTGACACTGGAAGATTAGTTTGATTATGATGTCCGTACAACATTACAAATGACCATTTGTGGAAACAGATGGGCTTTTGACGCCAAATCCGGGAGTTGCAAGGTGGATGTGAGTGAAGTTGTCATCGAGGGTCCGTCCGGCGCGCGCTCCCTGAGCCAGATCCGTAATTCCGGCCCTCATCCGTCCAATCCCGGCATTGCATTCTCGATGGATCCGGTCGAGGCGGTTCGCGTCAATCTTTCGGCGGCCGAAAGGCGCGTTTCCGCGCTTGCCGGACGGCGCACGGTCAAGAAGGAATGGCAGGCGGCCTGGCTGGTGCGGGCGATCGAATGCATCGATCTGACCACGCTGAGCGGAGACGACACGGAAGGACGGGTGCGCCGGCTTTGCGCCAAGGCGCGGCAACCGCTGCGCGAAGACATCCAGGCGGCGCTGGGGCTGGCCGATCGTGCGGTCACGACCGGCGCAGTCTGTGTCTATCATCGTTTCGTCTCCACCGCCGTCGAGGCGCTCGAAGGCAGCGGAATTCCGGTCGCGGCCGTTTCGACAGGCTTTCCGGCGGGCCTCTCGCCGCTCGATACCCGCCTCAAGGAAATCGAGGCCTCCGTCGCCGACGGCGCGCGGGAAATCGATATCGTCATCACCCGCGAGCACGTTCTGCGCGGCAACTGGCAGGCGCTCTATGATGAAGTGCGCGTCTGCAAGGCGGCCTGCGGCCCGGCCCATATGAAGACCATTCTCGCCACCGGCGATCTCCAGACGCTTCGCAACGTCTCCCGCGCGTCCTGGGTCGCGATGATGGCGGGTTCTGATTTCATCAAGACTTCCACCGGCAAGGAAAGCGTGAACGCGACGCTGCCGGTGACGCTGGCGATGCTGCGCGCCATCCGCGATTACCGTGAGATGACCGGCCATGTGGTCGGCTACAAGCCGGCTGGCGGCATTTCCACCGCCAAGGATGCGATGGCCTATCTCGCGCTGATGAAGGAGGAACTGGGCAACGACTGGCTTCAGCCGAACCTCTTCCGTTTCGGCGCCTCCTCGCTGCTGGCCGATATCGAGCGCCAGCTCGAACATTACGTCACCGGCCGTTACGCGGCCTTCAGCCACCACGCCATGGCCTGACGCCGGGCGAGGGGAGAAGCGAATATGTCGATTGCAGAGATACTTGAGACCATGAGTTACGGCCCGGCCCCTGAAAGCGACAAGGAAGCGCGCGCCTGGATCAAGTCGCTGGGCGGCGAGGCGAAGCTGTTCATCGGCGGAGCCTGGAAGAAGGCGAAGTCCGGCGAAAGCTTCGAGACCATCGCACCGGGTTCGGGCGAGGTTCTGGTGCGCATCGCGCAGGCGGGCGCCGCCGACGTCGATGCCGCCGTCAAGGCGGCCGCCAAGGCGCAAGGCCCCTGGGCGGCGCTGCCGGGCCATCAGCGGGCCCGCTATCTCTATGCGCTGGCGCGGCTCATCCAGCGGCACAGCCGTCTCTTCGCCGTTCTGGAATCGCTCGATAACGGCAAGCCGATCCGTGAAAGCCGCGATATCGATATTCCGCTCGTCGCGCGTCATTTCTATCATCATGCCGGCTGGGCGCAGATCATGGACGGCGAACTGGCCGACCGGGAGGCGCTCGGTGTCTGCGGCCAGATCATTCCGTGGAATTTCCCGCTGCTGATGCTGGCCTGGAAGATCGCGCCGGCTATCGCGCTCGGCAACACGGTGGTGCTCAAGCCCGCGGAATACACCTCGCTCACCGCCTTGCTCTTTGCCGAGATGTGCCAGAAGGCCGGCCTGCCGGAGGGCGTCATCAACATCGTCACCGGCGACGGTGCGACTGGCGAGGAAATCGTCCGCCATCCGGGCATCGCCAAGATTGCCTTCACCGGTTCGACCGAGGTCGGCCGCCGCATTCGCGAGGCGACCGCCGGAACGGGCAAGGGGCTGACGCTCGAACTCGGCGGCAAGTCGCCCTTCATCGTCTTCGACGATGCCGATCTCGATGCCGCGGTGGAAGGCGTGGTCGACGCTATCTGGTTCAATCAGGGCGAGGTCTGCTGCGCCGGCTCGCGCCTTCTCGTGCAGGAAAGCATCCACGACCGTTTCATCGCCCGGCTCAAGGCGCGCATGGAGACGCTGCGCGTCGGTGATCCGCTCGACAAGGTCATCGATATCGGTGCGATCGTCCATCCGGTCCAGCTCGAGCGAATCCGTTCGCTGGTGGAAACGGGTGTCCGGGAGGGCGCAAGCCTCTTCCAGCCGAAGGCGGCCACGCCCGATGCTGGCTGCTACTATCCGCCGACGCTTCTGACCGGCGTGCATCCGGCCTCGACGGTCTCGCGCGTGGAAATCTTCGGTCCCGTTCTCGTGGCGACGACGTTCCGCACGCCGTCCGAAGCGGTCGAACTGGCCAACAATAGCGAATACGGTCTTGCGGCCTCGATCTGGAGCGAGACGCTGTCGCTCGCCCTCGATATCGCGCCCAAGCTGAAATGCGGCGTGGTCTGGGTGAACGGCACCAATATGTTCGATGCGGGGGTCGGCTTCGGCGGTTACAAGGAATCCGGCTATGGCCGCGAGGGCGGCCGGGAAGGGCTGTCCGCCTACAGCCGGCCGAAGTGGCTGGCGAAAGCCGCGCCTATTGTCGAGAAGCCCGCCGCTCAGCCAAATGCGGAGCCGGTTTCCACCACTTTCGTCGACCGCACCGCCAAGCTCTATGTCGGCGGCAAGCAGGCCCGTCCTGACGGGGGCTATTCGCGGCCTGTGGTCTCGCCTTCCGGCGTGCTGGTGGGCGAAGTCGGAGACGGCAACCGCAAGGATATCCGCAACGCCGTGGAAGCGGCGCGCAAGGCTGCCTCCTGGAGCACGGCAAGCGAGCATAACCGCGCGCAGATCCTCTATTACATCGCCGAGAACCTCGACGCCCGTGCCGGCGAATTCGCCGAACGTCTTGCGGCGATGACCGGACGGCGCCGTCAGGACATGGCGCGCGAAGTCGCCGCCAGCGTCTCGCGCCTGTTTTCCTATGGCGCCTGGGCGGACAAATACGAAGGCACGGTGCACAAGCCGCCGATGCGCGGCGTGGCGCTCGCCATGAACGAGCCGGTCGGCACGCTCGGCATCGTCTGCCCGCAGGAGCCGGGTCTGCTGGGCTTCGTTTCCACCTTTGCGCCGGCCATCGCGCTCGGCAATCGCGTCGTGGTGGTTCCCTCTTCAAGCCAGGCCCTTGCCGTCACCGATTTCTACCAGGTGCTGGAGACGTCGGATGTGCCGGGCGGGGTGGTCAATATCGTGACGGGCGACCGGCACGCGCTTGCGCTGGAACTGGCGAAGCACGAGGAGGTGGATGGCCTCTGGTACTTCGGCGGGGCGGCGACAGCCGGCGCCATCGAAAAGGCGTCCATCGGCAATCTCAAGCAGGTCTGGACGGAAGTCGTGCAGCGTGACTGGTTCGATCCGCGCCTGGGCGAAGGCCGGGAGTTTCTGGCCCGCGCCACGCAAGTCAAGAACATCTGGGTGCCCTACGGAGAATAGGGCGCCTCCCGCCAATCCGTGCGGTGGCGTGAAAATGCTTCCGTGCCGGAGCGGAAACCATCGGACGAAGCGCGGGAACTATCGGACGAAAGGTGTCTCGCAGGATCATCTCGCCCCGTGCGCAGGCTGTCGAACGCGGCTTGCGGACGCATCAACTGGAGGAATATGCCGTGTATCTTGAACGCTTTCGGCTTGACGGCGAGCTGGCTGTAATTACCGGCGGGGGACGCGGGATCGGGCTTGCGAGCGCCGACGCGCTCGGGGAGGCCGGTGCGCGTCTTGCGCTCATCGAGCGGGATCCGGCTCTGCTCGAAGAGGCGCGTGCCACGCTGGTGGCCAAGGGCTATGAGGTTTCCGTGCACGAGGGCGACGTCACCGACGCCGACCGCATGCAGGCGATCGCCGACGAACTGGCCGCCCGGGGCGGCGCGTCCATCCTTGTCAACAATGCGGGGATCGCGCTCAGCGACATTCCGGCCGAAGACATGGAAGACGAACGCTGGCTCAAGGTCATCGACGTGAACCTCAACGGCGTTTACTGGTGCAGCCGCGCATTCGGCCGCCACATGCTGAAGCAGCAGCGCGGCGCAATCGTCAATGTCGGCTCGATGTCCGGCTTCATCGTCAACCGGCCGCAGCCGCAGGCGCATTACAACGCCTCGAAAGCCGCCGTGCATCACCTGACCAAATCGCTGGCGGCCGAATGGGCGCCGCGCGGGGTCCGGGTCAATGCCGTCGCCCCCACCTATATTGAGACGCCGCTCAACGCCCTGGTCGAGGACAACAAGCCCATGCTCGACCGCTGGATCGACTCAACGCCGATGGCGCGCATGGGCAAGGACCACGAGGTCGCAAGCGTGATCCTCTTCCTGTCTTCTCAGGCAGCCAGCCTGATGACCGGATCGATCGTGCTTGTGGATGGAGGATACACGCTCTGGTGAGTTCCGTGCGAGCCGGTCGTGTTCTTCACAATCAAGAGTCAATACGTCACCAAGGAGGAGTTCCTATGAATAACATCAAGTCGCTTTTGGCAGGGTCAGTCGCCCTGTTCTGCATGGGTTCTGCGGCCATGGCCGAGGACTGCAAGGTCGGCCTCACCATGCCGTCGCTCAACGCGCCCTATTTCGCAGCCCAGGTCGCCGCCGTCGAAAAGGCCGCCAAGGACAACGGCTGCGAAATCACCACGGCTGATAGCCAGAACGATTTCTCCAAGCAGATCAACGATGTCGAGGACATGGTCGCCAAGGGGATCGATATCCTGATCATCAACCCGCGCGATCAGGAAGCGCTGGTGCCGGTCGTAGATTCCGCCACCGCGGCAGGCGTGAAGGTCGTGGTCATGGACTCCACGCTCAATCCGAAGGCCAACGTCGTCACGCAGGTCCGTTCTTCCAGTGAGGAGAACGGCCGTCTGGTCGGTGACTGGATCGCCAAAAAGATGAAGGGCACGCAGATCAAGATGCTTCTCATCTCGGGCAACCAGGGCAATCCGGGTGGTCTTGAGCGCCGCATGGGTGTCGTTCAGGGTATCGTCGAGGGGCAGCTCGTCAACGAAGGCGCCGTCAACCTCCAGATCCTCGGCCAGGGCTGGGGCGACTGGGCGACGGACGGCGGCCTGAAGGCTGCCGAAGACCTGTTCCAGGCTCACCCCGACGCCAATCTGGTCGTCGGTGAAAACGACTCGATGGTCCTCGGCGCCGTGCAGGCGGCCAAGGCAGCCGGTCTGGAGAACATCCTGTTCGCCGCCGCCGCCGACGGCCAGCGTGAAGCGCTGGAGATGGTCAAGGATGGAAGCTACGGCGCCACCGGCCTTAACGATCCGGACATCGTCGGAAAAACCGCCTTCGACATCGGCTACAAGGCTTTCAAGGGCGAGGTCGCAGCTGATTTCCCGAAGCTCTATCTGACGCCTGCCGACGTCATCTCCAAGGATAACGTCGACAAGTACTACAATCCGCAGTCCGTTTTCTAAGCGAGACGAGAATGGACGGGTGCACCGGGAGACCGGTGCGCCCGCTGGAGCATTTCCAGCAAAAGTGTGAAACGGTTTTGCGTCCGGAAATGCGGCTAAAACAAAGAGATAGAGCGGTTCTACGATTCTGTGAAAACCGGAACCGCTCTAGAGGATCCCATGACCGATCTTGTCAGCCTAACCGGCATCAGAAAGAATTTTCTCGGCGTTCATGCGCTGAAAGGCGTCGACTTCAACCTGAAGGCAGGGGAAGTGCACGCGCTCGTCGGTGAAAACGGCGCGGGAAAGTCCACGTTGATGCGTGTGCTTGCCGGTGAAATCGCGCCGACCTCCGGTACGATCACGCTTGACGGCGAGGTCACGCAGCTTTCCGGCCCGCGGGATGCGACAAGCCGCGGCATTTCGGTGATCCACCAGGAACTGGCGCTGGCGCCCGATCTGACGGTCGCCGAGAATATTTTCCTCGGGCGTCTGCCGGGGGTCGTCAATCACGCCGCGCTGCGCAAGGCGGCGAGCGCCATTCTGAACCGTCTCGGCTTCGATATCGATCCGGGAGCGGAGGCCGGGACCCTGACGGTCGCGCACCAGCAGGTCGTCGAGATCGCCAAGGCGCTGTCCAACAATGCGCGCGTCATCGTTTTCGATGAGCCGACCGCGGTTCTCGCCAACAGCGACGCCGAACGGCTGCTTGCGATCATTCGCGAACTGCGCGCCGCAGGCGCCGGTGTCGTCTATATTTCCCACCGGCTGAACGAGGTCTTCGATCTTTCCGACCGCATCACGATCATGAAGGACGGCTCCCACGTCGAGACGGTCGAAACCGCCGCCACCGATGTGGACACGGTGATCGCCCGGATGGTGGGACGCCAGATGTCCGCCCTGTTTCCTCCCAAGGAAGGGCGCGCGCCGGGCGACGTCGTCGTCGACGTCAGAAACATCAATCGGGGCCGCAAGGTCCGGAATGTCAGTTTCACGGTGCGCGCCGGCGAGGTGGTGGGGCTTGGCGGCCTCGTCGGTTCGGGTCGTACGGAAGTCGCCCGCCTCATCTTCGGTGCGGACAGGATGGATTCGGGCGCGATCGAGTTGCATGGCAAGCCGCTACGTCTTTCCTCTCCGCGTGATGCGGTCCGGGCGCGTATCGGTCTCGTTCCCGAAAGCCGCAAGGAACAGGGTGTCATCCTGGAAGCGCCGATACGCGTCAATACGACACTCGCCAAGATCCGCAGCGTCACCCGTATGGGTTTCCTCAATGTCGGCAAGGAACGGCGGATCGCCAATGCGCTCGGCGCGGACATGCGCCTCAAGGCGTCGAGCGTCGAAGCTCCGGTTTCCAGCCTTTCGGGAGGCAACCAGCAGAAGGTCGCATTGGCGAAATGGTTTCACGCCGATTGCGAGCTGCTGATCCTCGATGAGCCGACGCGGGGCGTCGATGTCGGCGCAAAAAGCGAAATCTACAATTTGATCAACGATCTGGCCAAGGCGGGGAAAGCGGTCCTCGTCATTTCGTCCGAGCATCAGGAGTTGTTCGGTATCTGCGATCGCATCCTCGTCATGGCGGAGGGCGCGATCGTGGGCGAACTCGATGAGGACGCCTTCACCGAACATGAGCTATTGACGCTGGCGATGACCCAGTCGGCCAGGGATAGGGATGAGGCAAGTCAATGAGTAACATATCCGCCAGCGCAGCTACGCCGTCGTTCACCCCCCGTCTGGTGGAGGCTGTCCGCCAATACGGCACACTGGGTATTTTTCTGGTTCTGGTGATCGTCGCGTCCTTCTGGTCCGACGCGTTCCTCACCGAACGCAACCTGATGAACGTGGTGCGTCAGGTCGCCTCCGGCGCGGGTATCATGGCGGTCGGGATGCTCTTCGTCGTCCTGACGCGGGGCATCGACCTGTCGGTCGGCTCCATTGCCGCGGTCGGCTCGGTGCTTTGCGCATATCTCGTCGCGGTGCAGGGCTACAGCGTGCCGGTGACGATCCTGCTGGTCATTCTCGCAGGCTCCGCCTGCGGCATGGTGACCGGATTCTTCGTCGCCTACATGCGGCTGCCTTCCTTCGTCATCTCGCTGGCCATGATGGCGATCGCCCGCGGCATCTCGCTGATCATCAGCGCCGGCCGGCCGATCACCATGGGATCTCCGGGCGCCTCGCTCGTGGATTTCGGCAGCGGGTTCTTCCTCGGGATTCCGCAGCCGGCGATCCTGATGCTGATCATTTTCGCCATCGGCGGCGTGGTCCTGACCTATACGAGCTTCGGCCGTCTCGTCACGGCGATCGGCTCCAACGAGGAGGCCGTGCGTCTTTCGGGCGTGCCGGTGGAGCGCTACGTGCTGTCGGTCTATGTGATCAGCGGCGCGCTTGCCGCGATCGCCGGCATCGTCGCCGCAAGCCGCACCGGCATCGGCACGCCGCAGGTCGGCGTCGGCGCGGAACTGGACGTCATCGCAGCGGTGGTCATCGGCGGTGCGAGCCTCATGGGTGGACGCGGCGGCATGTTCAACACATTGCTCGGCGCGCTGATCCTCGGCATCATCACCAATATCATGAACCTCGCGGGCGTACCCGGCTATCACCAGAACGTCTATCTCGGCCTGATCATCATTCTGGCAATGCTGATCCAGTTCGTCACGGCCCGCTCGCGGCGCTGAGGGATCAACATCCTCCGCTTCGGCGGATCTATTCGGAGAAAAGCATGTCCCGTTCCTTTGGCAGTCCCGGTCGCTATGTGCAGCGCCGGGGTGAGATTTCCCGACTTGGCGAACATCTGGCGGATCTCGGCCGCCAGCCGCTCTTCCTCGTGGATGCGTTCCTTTACGACCGTTACGCCGAGAGCCTCGGCAAGGGGCTCGGCAGCGACTTCCAGTGCCGTTTTGAAAAATTCGGCGGCGAATGCAGCGATCGCGAAATTGCCCGCGTCACGAAGATCGCGTCCGACCATGGCGCGGACGTCATTGTCGGTATCGGCGGCGGCAAGACGCTCGATACGGCGAAGATGGCGGCGCACCGGACGAATGCACGCATGCTGGCCGTTCCCAGCATCGCCTCCACCGACGCGCCGACCAGCGCCGTCGTTGTCGTCTACACCGACGAAGGCGTGCTTCAGGAGGCTCATAATCTGCCGCGCAATCCCGATCTCGTGCTGGTCGATCCGGATGTGATCGTCGCCGCACCCGTACGGTTCCTGATGGCCGGCGTCGGCGATGCGCTCGCGACCTGGTATGAGGCGCGCGCCAATTTCGACGCCGGAACGCTCAACTATATCTCCGGCGGGTTTCCCGCGACACGCGCGGCGCTCGCCATCGCGCGGGAATGCCATGCGGTGATCCTGGAGCAGGCACTGATGGCGAAACAGGCGGCGGAAGCCGGCGTCGTCACCCGGGCCGTCGAGGATATCATCGAAGCCAATACTTTGCTCTCCGGTCTCGGTTTCGAGAACTGCGGTGTGTCGGCAGCCCATGGAATCCATGATGCCCTGACCGTGCTGCCGGAGATCCATGGCGTTCTGCACGGTGAGAAGGTCATCTTCGGCGTCCTTTGCCTGCTGGTGCTGGAAAACCGCCCGCAGGCCGAGATCGAGGAAACCCTGCGTTTCTGCCGCTCGCTCGGCCTTCCCATCACGCTGGCCGACCTGAACATCAAGGAAGACGTGCGCGCCAAGGTGCGCCGGGTCGCCGAGGCGGCGGTCAAGGGCAAGATCACGCATGCCACCCGCGCACCGGTCGGGGTCGAGGAAATCGAAGCGGCGATTCTCGCGGCCGATGCGCTCGGCCGCGCCGCCTGAAGCAGCGCTACTTTCACGGCCACTCCTGAAAAAGCACCCCGGGAGCGCTCCCGGGGTGCTTTTTGGTGCAGCCCGGTCCGTTCAGAAACCGCCGACCACGAAGCCGCCATCGACCGGCAGATCAGCGCCGGTAATGAATACGGCGGCGGGCGAGGCGAGGAACAGCGCGGTTCCGACCAGATCGTCCACCGTTCCCCAGCGCTTCAGCGCCGATCGCTGGGCGATCTTTTCCGCCGGAACCGGATCGGTCCACAATCCCCTGGTCATATCGGTCTTGTGATAGCCCGGCGAGATGGCGTTCACGCGGATGCCGTCGGGACCGAAGGCGTGGGCGAGATGGCGGGTGAGGCCGAGCACGCCGGTCTTGCTGGCGCCATAGGCGGGAACCAGCGGATCGCTGACATAGCTCAGCATCGACGCCGTATTGATGATGGAGCCGCGCGATGCCTTGAGCAGCGGCAGCACAGCCATCGCGAAACGCATCTGGCTGTTGAGGTTTACGTCCATCACTTCCATGTAGGTCTCGTCTTCGAACTCGGCTTCGGGACGGGCGATGCCCGCGCCGTTGACGAGCACGTCGAGCCTGTCGAGCGTGGCGGCAAAGCGCTTGATGGCTTCAGGGTCGCGCACGTCGACGCGCTCGAAGCGAATGCCCTCGTTTTCCGGGTCGGCACCGGCCGCCTTGAGCTTCGTTTCTGAACTGCCGAGCGCGATGACCGCGCCGCCGAGCCGGGCAAAGCCCTGTGCGATGGCAAGCCCGATCCCGGATGATCCGCCGGTGACCAGAACGGTCTTGCCGGCGAAAAGATCGGGCCGGAAGGTATTGACGATGTCTTTCATGTTTTCCTCCTCGAATGCGTTGGTTCGGATTGTCACGACCGGCCGGTGGCCGTGCGGATCACGGCCGCAAGCTCGTCCATATCGTCATAGAGCGCCTTGCTGTGATGATAGAGCCGGTCGAAAACCGGCTGGACGTGGCGATAGATCTCCACCCAGGCGGGGTCGGGCGCAATTTCCCGGGCGTAATGGACGAAGGCTTCGGCGGCATCCTCGGGCCGCGAGAAACGGCCGGTCGCGGTGGCGGCCATGGCGGCGCAGCCGACGAGGCCGCATTCCGGCTCTTCCGGCACCAGAAAGGGCGTGTCGAGCACGCTCGCCTTGATTTTAAGCCAGAGTTCGGTGCGGGCGCCGCCGCCGGCCGCGATCATCCGCTCCAGCCGCTTGCCGGACGCCTGCTCCATGATGTGGGCGTGGCGCGCCATGGCGAGCGCTATGCCTTCGAGGATCGCCCGGTGCAGATGCTCCAGCCCGTGGCCGGCGCCGAGGCCGAAGAATTGCGCCCGGGAATTGCGATGCCGGCCGAGCCGCTCTCCGGTCAGGAACGGCATGAACAGCAATGCGTCGGAGCCCGGCGGGGCTTCGGCGGCGCGCCGGACGATCTCGTCGTAGCCGAGCGTCCGGTCGTGGAAGGCGCGTCGCGCCCAGCGCATGCCGTCACCGCCGGTCTCCAGCAGAACGAAGGGGGCCCAATTGCCCTCGATGGTGGCGACATTCGAGATTTCGGGATCGAGCAGCGGCTTTTCGGCGATCAGCGTGATGATCGCGCCGGTTCCGGTGCTGTCCGAACCGAGACCGGGGCGGCACGCGCCGGAGCCGAGCAGCGCCACCGGATAGTCCGCGCCGCCGATCATGACCGGCGTTCCGGCGCACAGTCCCGTTTCGAGCGCCGCGCTTTCGGTGATCCGGCCGATGATATCCAGCGGATTGCGGATCGGCGGCAGCAAGCGGGCGTCGAGGCCCATGCGCTCCAGCATCGCCGGCGACCAGGCGTGGGTCTGCGGGTTCATCAGGAAACTGCAGGAGGCGTCACCGGTGTCCATGGCGATTTCGCCGGTCAGGCGGAAGTTGATATAGTCCTTGGGCATGAGGGCGACGGCGCTGCGCCGATAGGCGTCCGGATCGTTGTCGCGCACCCATTGCAGCTTGAAGCCGGGCCAGGCGGGGGTGGGCGTGTTGCCGCTTTCGGCAAGATAGCTCTCCGGTGCATTCCCGGCTTCGAAACGCTGGACGAGCGACAGCGTGCGCTTGTCGTTCCACAGTGGAGCCGTCTCGCGGGTGAGCCGGCCGGCGTCGTCAAGCAGGACGAGGCCGTGCATCTGGCCGCAGACCGCGACCATGGAAATGCGTGCGCGCGCGCCCTCGGCCTTTTCAAGAACCGCGCGCACGGCGGCGCAGGCGCCGCTCCACCAGTCGAGCGGTTTCTGCTCCGCCCAGCCGAATTGCGGCACGATCTGATCATGCTCCTGCGCGGCGATCTCGACGATCCTGCCGCGCGTATCGAGAAGGGCGGCGCGCACGCTGCCCGTGCCGACGTCGATTGCGAGAAAAAGCTCCGCGGTCATCTGGAGACCTCCCTCAGGGCGGCGAGCACGCCGGCCAGTTCCCTTTGCTGGTCGGCGGCCGCGCGATAGGCGGTGAGCGCCGCTCCATAGACAGGCTTCGTATCGGTGGCGGGATCGCTGCGGTCCTCGATGGCGTGCAGCTGTCGGATCGGCTGGAAATCGGGCCAGATTCCCAGACCGACGAAAGCCAGCGCCGCCGCGCCGAGCGCCGCCGCCTGCTGGTCGATCGCCGTCTTGAGGAGTGTGCAATCGAAGACATCGGCAAACACCTGCCGCCAGAAGGGACTGCGTGCACCGCCTCCGACGACGATCATCTCGTCGTCGATCGCGGTCATGCGACGCAACTCGTCGAGGGCGACGCGAAGGCCGAGCGCAATCCCTTCGAGCGTCGCGCGCAGGACGTCGGCGCGGCCGTGTTGCAGATCGAGCCCGACGAAGCCGCCGCGCACGGCAGGCCCGCCCTCGAAGCTCGTGCCGCCGCCAAGCGTGGGAACGAAGATCAGTCCGCGTGCGCCGGCAGGCGCCTCCGCAGCCAGCCGGAACAATGCGTCATGAAAATCGCCGCCTCCGGCACGGGCGGTCTGCCTGAGATCGGACAGCAGGGTGTCGGCGACCCAGTTGAGGCTCGTGCCGGAAGAAAAGATCGATGTGGCCGAGATGAACATCTCCGGCACCACATGCGCGAAGACGAAGGGCCGCACCCGCTCGTCGAGAAGCGGCCGGCCGGAGGCGACGGTGATCCAGCTCGACGACCCCATGGAGGCATAGGCGTCGCCTTCCTGAAAGGTGCGGCCTCCGAGCGCCATGCAGCTGTTGTCGACGCCGCCGGCGATCACCCTGACGCCGGGGGGCAGACCGAGCCGGTCGGCTACCTCGGGCAGAATCTCGCCGAGAACGTCGGTCGAGGCGACAATCCGTGGAAACAGCCCGGACGCAAGGCCCGCCGCTTCGACAAGTTCGGGCGCGTAGCGGCCGGCCGCAAGATCGTAGACGCCCGTGCCCGAGGCATAGGACGGGTCGGTGGCGATGCATCCGGTCAGCCGCAGGTTGATATAATCCTTGGTGCCGATGATCGTCCGTGTGCGCGCAAAGATCTCCGGTGCGTTGTCGCGCAGCCACATGGCCTTGAAGACCGTATAGAGGGGGGCGGGAAAGCCGTTGCCGGTCGTATTGTACCAGGCCTGCGGATCGATCCGGGTGAAGAAGTCGGCAGCTTCGGCGGTGGCTCGGCCATCGGACCAGATCGGCACCTGCGCCTGCAACAGCCGGCCCTCTCCGTCGAGCGGGATGCATCCGAGACTGTGGCCGGAAAGGGAGATCGCCCGGATCGCCGCGGCGTCCACGGCCGGATTGCGCAGAAGGAGCGAGAGGCTTTCGCAAATGGCGTCCCACCAGTCCTGCGGGCGCTGTTCGTGGCGGGAGGCGGCGGGGTAGAAGGTCTCGTAGGAAACGACCTCCTCCGCGATGCAGACGCCGTCGGGACGGAAGATCGCCGCCTTGACGCCGCCGGTGCCGAGATCGAATGCCGCTACGGTGTCGGTCATGGCATCAGTCCGCCTTGCCGGCGATATCGAGGCGGCCGCCGGGCAGGGCGTCGCACTGGCGCAGGAGATCGACCGCCACCTGCGTGTTGATTCCGAAGCGGGTGACGCCGAGGCGCACCATGTCGGCGATGCTGTCCAGCGAGCGGATGCCGCCCGAGGCCTTGACCTCGACGGCATCCCCGACCGTCGCGATGATCAGCTTCAGGCGCGCGAGCGTCGTGGCGTTTTCCGTCCAGCCCGTCCCTGTCTTCACGAAGGCGGCTCCGCTTTCGGCGACGAGAGCGGCGGCCGTGCGGATTTCCTCGTCCGTCAGATGGGCAAGTTCGAGAATGACCTTCAGCGGCACGGGTGCGATGGCTTCCACGACGGCGCGGATGTCGGCGCGGACATAGTCGAGGTCGCCGGATTTCAGGCGCCCGACGTTGATCATCATATCGAGTTCCTGCGCGCCGCTTGCGACGAGCTCGGCCGCTTCGGCGACCTTGGTACTGGTCGTATGGCCTCCGGAGGGAAAGCCCACCGGCCCGCCCACGAGCGTCGGTCCGGCCGCCGGAACGAGGCTTCTCAAGAGGGGCACGAAATTCGGCAGCACATGGGCTGCGATGAACCCTTGCGAAACGGCGATCCCTGCAAGCTCCCGCACGTCCGCCTCGCCATGGAAGGCCTGCACGGCGCTGATGTCGATGAGGGCGGCGAGATCGCGTGACCGAAGCGAGGTCGGGTGGCGAGGGCGGGGGGCGGGCTTGCGGGGTTCGTCCATCGTCATGTCTCGTTGCTCATGCGCAGGTAGCGAAGGTTGCGCTTCATTCCAGTGAAAAGTTCAACGTGCTCGTCGCCGCGTCGCAGCGCCACGCTGGTCGACAGGATGTCGATCACCGTCAGGGCGGCGATGCGGGAGATCGTCGGCGTATAGATATTGGTGTTCTCCAGTGTCTCGACCGTCAGCACGATGTCGCAGAAATCGACCAGCGGCCCGTTCGAGCCGACGATGCCGATGATGAGGCAGCCGCTTTCGCGCGCCCGGCGCGCGGTCTCGATGATCGCCAGCGTCGCTCCGGTGTTGGAGATCACGACGGCGACATCGCCCGGCTTCAGCATGGACGCCACCATGATCTGCTGGTGGGCGTCGGTTTCCGCGCCGCAGGGCACGCCGAACAGCGGAAACTTCTGCTGGGCGTCGCGCGCGACGATGCCGGATGCGCCGAAGCCGAAGAACTCGATGCGGCTCGCCCGGCAAAGCGCATCGACGGCCTGGCCGACCCGGGCGAGGTCGAGATGATTTCGCACCCAGTCGAGACTGGTGATCGTATAGTCGAAAATCTTCTCCGCCACTTCGGCCGGTTGGTCGCTGCCGTGAATGACGGAATGGGTCGCCGGCATTCCAAGCGCGAGGCTCTGGGCAAGCCGAAGCTTGAAATCCTGGTATCCCTGACAGCCGATGGAGGCGCAGAAGCGGATCACGGTCGGCTGGCTGACATGCGCCCATTCCGCCGTTTCGGCGATGGTCGCGTTGATCACCCGTTTGGGGTTGGCAAGAACGAGTTCCCCGACCTTCCGGTCGGACTTTCGAAGCTCGTTGCGTTTCATGCGGATGACTTCGAGTATGTTGTCGTTTCCGTGATTGCTTTTGGGCTGGAGCGTGCTGGTTGACATAAGACCCTCGGGTTTACCTGGACAATCGGTATTCAACCGACAGCTTTGCCCGATGGACTTGTGCCCCGCAATCGGCCGCCGCCGATTTGGCGTCGATCGCCGCAGGATCGGCGGTGTTGAAGGCGAACATGCCGTAATGATGAGCGATCATGTCGCCGGCGCCGATCCGCTCCGCCAGGCGGCACGCCTCCTCCAGCGTCAGATTGCCGGCGATGCCGGCCTTCAGGAGTTCGTCGCTGCGGCCGTTGACCGGCAGTAGGGCAAGGTCGATCGCCAGTGGGGCAATCTCCTCCGCGAGCCCTTCGAAGGGGATCGTGTCGCCGGAATGATAGATCCGGACGCCTCCCGTTTCGATCACGTAACCGAGGAACCGATGCCAGCCTTCGGCCGTCCGTTCGAGCGTTTCATGCGCGGCGCGCACGGCGGTGATGCGAAGTCCCGGAAGAGGTTCGACCTGTTCTCCCGCGTCGATGGCGATCAGCCGCTCGTCGCCGACGCCGATGCGCGTACCGGCCGCCTCGATTGCGGCGCGGGGCACAAGAAACCGGCATGCCGGACTGGCCGTGGCGAGCGGCCCGAGCGTTTCGGGGTCCATGTGATCGGTATGCTGATGGGTAACGAGCACCAGATCGACCGGGCCGAGATCCGCGGGCCGGATCGGCGCCGGCATCATGCGCTCGTGTTCGAAATGCTTGCCGCGATATTTCTCCGCCAGACTGTCGGAAAGATAGGGGTCGATGACGATCCGATATCCGTCGCCGACGATCGCGAAGCCTGCCTGCCCGAGCCAATAGAGCCGGATGTCGCCCGCCGGCGGCATCGCGAGCCGCTCGGCAAGTGTTTCCGGAAAAGACGCAGGCGACAGGGTGGTCATGCGGCGTGCTCCGTCTCAAGGGCGGCAAGAAGATTGGCAACGGCGATCGCCGTCGCCTTGCCGACGCTTTCATCGGTCAATCCGCCGATATGACTGGTGGCGATCACCTTCGGATGCAGGGCCAGCGATCCCGGCGGCGGCGGCTCCTCGGTGAAGACGTCGGTGGCATAGGTCTGGAGCCTGCCGGTGTCGAGCGCGTGACGAACGGCGTCCTCGTCGACCAGCACGGCGCGGGCGGTGTTGACGAGAACGGCATGCGGATGCATGGCGGCGAGGCGGGCCGCGTCGACCACGGGCCGGCCGTCCGGCGGCGCGGGGCAATGGAGCGAAACGATATCCGCTTCCGCGAAAAGCGTATCGATATCCGCCCATCGGAACGGGCCGGAGACGTAGACTTCCGGGCGGAAGGGATCGCAGGCGATGATGTTCGCGCCCATTGCGGAGACGGTGCGTGCGACGCGCCGGCCGATCGCGCCGCAACCGACGATCCCAACGGTGCGTCCGGCGATCTCCCGGCCCCGGGAGCGCGGCCAGCCGCCCGATCGGATGCCGGCCGCTTCGTCGGGAATGTGACGCAGGGCGGCCAGCATCAGGCCGATCGCCAGTTCCGCCACGCCCACGGCGTTGGCGCCTTCCGCCTTGACCACCCGGATCCCCCGGTCTTGCAGCAGGGACAGCGGTAGATTGTCCACGCCGGTACCGTTGCGACTGATGGCGCGCAGGCTGCCGGCAGCGGCTACCACCCGTTCCGAAACCGGTTCGACGCCGGCCAGCCAGCCCACGCAGCCCGGAACGAGATCGAGGAGTTCCGCCTCGTCCGGCATGCGGCCGGGGGTGGAGAACACCAGTTCGAAGCCCGCTTGCCGCAATGCATCGAGTTCCGGCGGCGGATCCAGCGACAGGGAGCGGGGCGTGATGAGAACGCGTTTCACGGCATCATCCTTTCGCCGCCCCGGCCGCAATATGTGAAATCTCCTCGAAGGAGGGGCCGGATGTCGGGATCTCGATGTCGAACACTTCGGCGATGACCTGGGTCCAGCCATGCAGAAAGTAGGTCCAGCCATCTTCGATTTGCAGCGCACGGGCCGCCTTCTGCCGTCGCGCCTGCTCAAGGAACACGAGGTCGCCGCGATAGTTCAGGTCCCAGGCGATGCCTTTTTCGGGAAAAATGCCGGCGTCGCTGATCGGCGAACCGGGGGCGTCCTTGCCGAGCCCCGTGGCGTTGATCACCAGCGAGCCGGGCTTCAGGGCGGCCATGGCTGCGTCGTTTAGTTCCGGCCGGTCCGCAAGGACATAGTCGATGGGAACGCGTGCGTTCATCGCCTGATGAATCCGTCGCAATTCATCGAGACGCGGCTGCGAGCGGTTTGTCACGACGATGCGGGAAGGTACGTCGAGCCCGCGTTTTTCCTGCATCAGATGCCAAGTGATGGCGATGGTCGAGCCGCCCGCGCCCATCGACAGGACCTCAGCGCCGGTGTCGGCGAAATGGCCGGCTGGAAGAAAGCCGTCCATGGCGAGGCCGGAGGAGATCGGATCCTTCGCATGGCAGATGAGCGCGCCGTCGCGCTTGGAAAGGCAACTCGTCTCATGCATGAGGCGCGCATGCGGGTCGATCACGTCGAAGAGGTCGCGCGCGGCGTTGAACAGGTCGATCTTGTGGGTGGTGACCAGCGCTCCCAGCGAGAGCGGATCGGATTTGATGAAGGAGACGGCCTCGCGATAGGCGGCGGGGTCGGCGTGCAGCGGAAAGTCGATACCCTTCAAGACGGCATCCGTCAGCCCGAGGTGTCGCGCCCAGGCAGGAAAGACCCGCATGATCGAGCTTTTCGCCGTCGTTACGCCGATGAAATAGAACGTGGGCCGGGTGGCGGCTTCATAACGGCTCATCTCAGGGTCTCCCGTCTGTTTCCGGCGTTGAGAACCGCCGTCGGGTCGAAACGCGTACTCATGCGGAAGCGTCCTTTTCTTCATTTCCATAGAGGCGGGCGATCGTCGCGTCATCGCGTTTGCGCCAGCCGGGGTTGTCCATCTGCTTCCAGCCGCCCTTGCCGTCATCGACGATGCGCGCACGCATCCCCCCGGCCTTGGCGATACAGTCGTAATCCTGGCCGGAATCTGCCGGATAGCAAAAGAGCATGACCAGTTCGCCGTCGCCGACGTTGACCGAACGGTGGATCCAATAGGGCGGCACGTAGCAGACCGTTTGCGGCCCGACCGGCACGATGCGGATTTCGCCTTCCGGCGATTCCATCAGCATGAGGCCCCGGCCCTTCTGGCCGTAATAGATCTCCGGCCGGTCGGATCGCTTGTGGATATGGCCGCGCGTCATGAAATATTCTTTCCCGACCTTCCCCGGCAGCATGCGGGTGACGCCGAAGATGAGATCGCCGGAACGCTCGTTCGGACGGAATTCGGAAACCTCGTAGACGACCCTGTCCCCCCATTCCGCGACCATCGCGGCAAAGACGGCGTCATCTTCATAGAGGCCGGCAAGGTCGCAAAACCGCTTCTGGTAGGCGCCCGTCGCATGGCTCATGGCGCCGGTTTCCAAATCGACCTCGCAACCGGCGGGCTCGAACAGCTTTGTCAAATCAGTACCCCGTATCAATGGTTTTCATGTCAGACGACGGTGTAGCCGCCGTCGATCATCAGGTTCGCGCCGTTCACCATCGCGGCCGCGCCGCTGGCGAGATAAAGGACCGACGCGGCGATCTCCCAGGGCTTGGCGAAGCGGCGCGTCGGAATGGCTGCGCGTGCACGCTCGCCCTTTTCCCCGGCCCAGCCGGTCAGCCCGAGTTCCGTCTCCACCACCGTGGGCGACAGCGCGTTGACGGTGACGCCGTGCGGCCCCCATTCCAGCGCCATGCAATTGGTCATGCCGACGATGCCGGCCTTGCTTGCGCAATAGGCGACATGGCCTTCGATGCCGATCACCGCCGCCTGGGAGGCCATATTGACGATGCGGCCGGATTTGCGCGCGAGCATGCCGGGAGCGACGGCGCGGGCCATGAGGAATGCACCCTTGAGATTGATCGCGAGCGTGCGGTCCCAATCGGCGGTCGGATAGCTTTCCGCCGGCGCCAGCGGCCCGATGCCGGCATTGTTGACGAGGATATCGATCCGGCCGAAAGCGTCGGTCACAGCCCCGACGGCCTGCTCGACGCCGGGCTCGTCCGTCACGTCGACGATATGGGCGAGATGCGAGGGGCCGAGGGATGCCGCGACCTGCGCGACCGAGGCGTCCCGGTCGAGAAGGGCGACCCGCGCGCCCTTCGCCGCGAAGGCTTCGGCGACCGCCTTGCCGATGCCGGTGGCGGCACCGGTGACGACCACGGTCTTGCCGCCGAAGTCGAGCAGGTCGTCAGGAGAAAGGGCTTCTGTCATCATCGCGTTCCTGTTCAGAATTCCTGGCCGGTGTGGGTGATCGTCATCTCCTGGAGGTTGACGGTCTGCGGCAGCTGATAGGCAAAGAGCATCGTCCGCGCGATGTCGCAGGCGTCGAGCCCGCCGTCGAGCAGTTTACGGCCACGATCCCAGAAATCGTAGGCGTTCTCGTGCGTTATGGTCTTGTCGATTTCCGATTTCGCGACCCCCGGCGAGATGACCATGACCCGCACGCGATAGGCGGACATGGTCTGCCGCATGCCCTCGCTCACCGCATGAACGAAATGCTTGGTGCCGCCATAGACATCGTGATGGGGGTAGACCTTGCGGCCGGCGATCGACGAGACGTTGATGATGGTGCCGTGACGACGTTCCTTCATGCCGGGGGCGACGGCGTGCATGCCGTTGAGGACGCCGAGGCAATTGATGTCGATCAGGTCGCGCCATTGCTCCGGATCCTGCTCGTCGAGCCGGGCAAGCCTTGAGATTCCGGCATTATTGATCAGGCAGTCGACCGGGCCGAAGCGTTTTTCACCTTGCTCGATCGCCGCCGCCAACGCACCGAGATCGCGGACATCCGCCTCCACGGCAAGCGTGTCGGGAAGGCCCATGGCGTCGATCAGGGCCGGCCGGCGGGCAACGAGAAGCAGAGGATAGCCGGCGGCGGAGAAGACGCGGGCGGTTTCCTGCCCGATGCCGGCGCTGGCGCCGGTGATCATTACAAGCGGTTTCTTTCCGGTCATGGTCATGCGCCTTTCGAAATCACCGGATGCTGCGGGAAAAGGCGTCGAGCGCGAGGATCGCGTCGCGAACGGCCGGGACGGTGATATCGACCGGGGTCGCGTAGATGATATTGCCCGGCCGGCAGGCCGCCTCGGCCACCTGCCCGATCTTGGCGGGCACGTCTTCGACGATGCCGAGATCGGCGAGCGTCGTCGGCAGGCCGATGCTGCGGCAGAAGCGGATCATCGTCTCGATTTCGCTGCGCTCCCGGTTTTCCAGCATCAGCAGGCACAGGGTGCCGAAGGCGACTTTCTCGCCATGGAAGTGGCCATGGACCTCGGCAAGGACCGTCAGGCCGTCGTGGATGCCATGGGCGGCCGAGCAGCCGCAGTTTTCGAAGCCGAGCCCGGACAGCAGGGTGTTCGCCTCGATGATATTCTCCACCGCCTGCGTCAGCAGTCCCGCCTCGACGGCGATCCTGGCCTGCAACGCATCCCGCATCAGCACCGTCTGGCAGTGGCGGGCGATCGCCATGCCGGCCTCGGGGGCGGGAAAGCCGCCGGCGACATAGTTGTCGGTGCGCGATTCGATATTGGAGCGCGCCTCGAACCAGGTCGAAAGCGCGTCGCCGATACCGGCGACGAGGAAGCGTGCCGGCGCGGCGGCGACCAAGGCGGAATCGACCACGACGGCATCCGGATTGCGGGGAAGCCGCAGCGATTCCTCGTAAATGCCATGCTCGCTGTAACGCACGGCGATGGCGCTGCAAGGCGCATCCGTGGACGCGATGGTCGGGGCGATGACGATGCGGGCCCCGATGTCGACGGCGACGATCTTGGCGGTATCGGCCGTCTTGCCACCACCGATGCCCAGCAGGACCTCGCTGCCGTGCTCCAGCGCGATCTTGCGCACCCTTTCGATTTCGGATGTGCAGCATTCGCCGCCGAACCGTTCGAAACGGATATCGAGCCCGGGACTGCGCCCCCTGTCGATCCGCTCGCTGAGCTGATCGAACAGCGCCTTGTCGATCAGCGCGAGGACGTGCTTTCCAAGAGGCTCGAGATAGCCGGAAAGCCTGTCGATCTCTCCGGCGCGCTGGATGTATTTGTTCGGACCGCCAAATGCCCGTGCCATTCCCGTGCTCCTTCCTGTTGTGATCGCCCCGTCTGGGTCAGTGACCGGATCTGTGGCCAGATCAGTGGATCGTGTAGCCGCCGTCGATCGTCAGGACAGAGCCGGTGACGTAACTGGCGGCGTCGGAGGCGAGGAACAATACGGCGGACGCCACCTCGCTGGGCCGTCCCGCCCGCGCCATCGGAGTCATGCCCAGCCAGACCTTCGACCACTCCGGATCGTCCAGTCCGCCCTGGGTCATGGCCGTCTCGATGTACCCGGGCGCCACGGCGTTGACGCGGATGTTGCTTGTCGCAAATTCGCCGGCGAGCGATTTCGTCAGCATATGCACGCCTGCCTTGCTGGCGTTATAGGCAACCTGATTTTGCGGCAGATTGCTGATATAGCCGGAAATCGAACCAACATTGACGATCGCCCCGCCGCCGGCGGCGACCATCGTCTCGATCGCGGCGCGGCAACACCAGAACAGCCCGGTCAGATTGGTGGCGATGACCTCGTCCCAGGTTTCCGGCCGGACCTTCAGGCTGTCGCAGTGACGGGCGATGCCGGCGTTGTTGACGAGGATATCGAGCCCTCCAAGCGCCGTCGCCGCCCGCCGGACGAGGTCTTGCGCTCCTTCTTCTCCGGAAACATCCGCTGGCAGGAACGTCGCCTCGATCCCGAGGGCCTTCAACTGGTGCGCGGCGCGCTCGCCTTCTTCGGACGAACGGGAGGAAATGGCGACCCGTGCTCCGGCCTCGCCGAGCGCTTGGGCGCAGGCAAGGCCGATGCCGCGACTGCCGCCCGTCACAAGGGCGGCGCGGCCATTCAGTTTGAAAAGTTCAGCGTACACGGTCCCCTCCCGGCAAGCGCCTTCTCGGTATCCCCTAAAAATGTAGTTTAATTACCTTGACAATCCGATGTCAATCGGAAACTCTCAAGCATGAGGATGGAGATTGGGCAAAATACCGCTGTTTTCGGTAGATTTTACCCATGCTGCTTATTAAAAAGGTAGTAAAGCTACGGGAGGCGACCAATGACAGGTCGGCGTTGCTTATATTCCTGCATGCACCGGACGGGATGTGTCGCGTCAGCTGCGGGGCGCGCGCCGGCGTCCCTTCGAGGGGGCGGGTGGGGCTTCTTCCGCGCGGGCGACAATGGCTGCGAGATAGTGTTCCCGCGTTCCCGTAATATGCGCTTCCATGAGCTCCACGGCTTCCTCGTCGTTTCCGGCCGCCACCAGCCCGGCGAGTTTCTGATGTTCGCAGAAGGATTTGGCGTTGAGCGAGGGGGCAAGGGAAAGCCGGTTTCGCAGGGCCTGGACCCGGAATGCGATCAGTTCGAACGCCTCCATCAGATATGGATTGCCGGCCAGATCGAAAAGCGTCCGGTGAAATCCCCCGTCAAGGGTGCGATAGAGTTCGGTATCGTCGGCATCCAATGCGTGCTGCATTTCCTTCACGGTCTCCGCCCAACGATGGCTGAGGGCCTTGCGGTCGGCCGCAAGGCTCATGCGCAGCGCGGCGATTTCGAGGATCTCGCGCAGTTCCGACAGTTGGCGCACCTGGCCGGCGTCCATGTCGAAGACGAAGGAGCCGCGCTGCGCATGCACTTCGATGAGGCCCTGCCGCTTGAGGATCATCAGCGCCTCGCGCACCGGCGTTTTGGAGACGCCGAGTTCGGTTGCAAGCGCAATTTCGGAAAGCGGCTCGCCGAGTTGAAACTTGCCGCGCACGATGCGGCTGCGGATCTCCTGCGCCGCCTGATCGGTCAGGGATGGTCCGCGGTCGAGTATGCTCATGGAGTCCTCCTTCCTGATGGTGGCCGGCGTGTAGCCGGACCCATCTCCTGTTTACACTAAGATATCAGATATGATACGCCAGTCTATATCGGCTGCAATCTCTCAGAGTTTCGATATGTCCGTTCAAACCCTAGTAGCCCCTGACGTTCTGGAAGCGCGAGTCGAAACCGCGTTGCGGGCGGCCGGCGCGTCCGGGGAATCCGCGGCTGCGGCGGTGCGCGCGCTGATGCACGCTTCCCGGATCGGCGTGGATAGTCACGGGGTTCGCCTGGTCGTTCATTATGATCGGGTTCTGCGCGGTGGACGCGTCAACGGCCATCCTGAAATAACCGTGAAGCGGACCGCTGCGGCGACCGCTGTCGTCGATGGCGACGACGCGCTCGGACATCACGCGGCCACCGTCGCCATGGAAAAGGCGATCGAGCTTGCGCGGGAAAGCGGTATCGGTGCGGTCGGCGTCGTCCGGTCCTCGCATTTCGGAGCGGCGGGCGCTTATGCGCGTATGGCGGCGGAGGCCGGCATGATCGGCTTCGCCACCACCAATTCCGACAGCGTCGTGGTGCCCTTCCAGGGGCGCAACGCCTTTCACGGCACCAACCCGCTGGCCTTCGCCGCGCCGAGTGGTGGAGAGCGCCCGTGGCTGCTGGATATGGCGACGTCTTCCATCCCGTTGAACCGGCTGCTTCTTTTCAAGTCGCTCGGCCGTCTTCTGCCGGAGGGCGTTGCCGTGGACGAGAATGGGGTTTCGACGGTGGACCCGGCCGCCGGCCGCACGCTTCTGCCGCTTGGCGGGGTCGACTTCGCCTTCAAGGGCGCCGGGCTTGCCGGGGTGGCGACGGTGCTGTCGGCAATCCTTCAGGGCGCGACCCTCGATCCCGATTTCATCCCCATGGTCGGCAGCGGCGATTACGCCACCCCGCGCCGGATGGGGCATTTCCTTCTGGCGATCGATCCGGGCCGCTTCGGCGGTCATGAGGTGTTCAAGGCCGGCATGGCCGCCTATCTGCGCGCCCTGCGGGAAAACCCGGCGCAGGAGGGGGCGGACGTGCTGGCTCCCGGCGACCGGGAATGGCGCATCGAGGCCGAACGCGCCCGGACCGGCATCCCGATCGATCCCGATACCGCGGCTTTTCTCGGTTTTCGACCGGGGTCGATGGAACCGGCGGGCAGGGCCGGCGAGACTTTACGCACATAGCGCAACGCGCGCCGGGGCAGGGAGGCCCTGGCCGCTCAACTGGGAGGAGTGACATGAAATCAATGCTGAAACAGGGTTTGCTGGTCGCGGCGCTGACGGCGTCCGCAGCACCCGCCGCGATGGCCGCCGAATGCGCGGATGCCGATCGCGTGCCGATCACCTGGTCGACGATCGCCGGCTTCTACACCGACGCCATGGCAAGCCTGGTCTCGGGCTTCGAGGCGGGCCACTGCGTGAAGGTCAATGTCATCAACATCGACAATTCGCAGCTTTACAACAAGCAGGTCATCGAGATGGTCGGCGAGACCGGCGCCTATGACGTGGTGACGCTGGAAACGTCGGAGAAGGCCGAATTCGCCGAGAATGGCTTCATCCTGCCGATGACGGACTATTTCGCCGACAAGCAGGCGCAGCTCGACGACGTGGCGCCGACGCTTGCCGCGCTGACCACCCGGTACAAGGGGGATGTCTGGGGCCTGCCCTATTACACCTATACGGCCGGCTATATCTACCGCGCCGATCTCTTCGACGACCCGGTCGAACAGGAAGCCTTCAAGAAACGGTTCGATTACGATCTCGCGGTGCCGACGACCTGGGCGCAGCATCACGACATTGCCGAATTCTTCACGCGCAAGGCCGGCGAGACGCTGAAAGGCGAGGCGTTGACGAAGGATTTCTATGGTGTCGGACTGATGGCCGGCCCGTTCCCGGAAATCCAGGACGAGATGTCGGGCGTGCTCTGGTCCCAGGGTGCGGACTGGCTGACCGATGACGGCACGGTGCCCGTCGACGCCGTCGAGAAGGCGATGAACGACTATCTGGAACTGATGAAATACGCGCCGCCGGCCGCACTTACCGTCACCTACGACGGGGTCATGAACCAGATGAAGGACGGGCAGATCGCCCAGACCTATTCCTTCTTCCTCGATCAGTGGCCGAACGCCGTGCAGACGGAAAACACCGTGCCGGGCGCCAGGATGGGTGTTGCCGAGGCGCCGGAGAAGAAAGCCTATATCGGCGGCTTCCTGCTGGCGGTCTCGACATCTTCCGCCCATCCGCAGGAAGCGATGGACTTCGTCGCCTATATCGGCGGCTTCCTGCTGGCGGTCTCGACATCTTCCGCCCATCCGCAGGAAGCGATGGACTTCGTCGCCTATATCGGCGGGCATGACGCGCAGATGGAGTTCGCAAGGGCCGGCGGGACCTCGACGCTGATGAGCGTCCTTTCCGATCCGGGCTTCGCAACACCTGAAAGCCGCACGAAGACGGGGCATTTCGCGACACTGCTGGAGATCTTCGATTCGATGAAGGGTTTCCGCTCGAACCTGTTCGACACGCCGTTCGGGGCGAAAATCTACAACACGATGCAGATCCCGCTCCAGTCGGCCGCCGCCGGCCAGATCAATGCGCGCGAGGCTGCCGAGCGGCTTGCCTCCGAAGTGGAGAAGATCTGCGGCGGACCGTGCCCGATCGGCAAGTGATCGCCCGCAGGCCGCAAGTCACGCATGGCGGGCAACCGTCCGCCATGCGGATCGATCGAAAGGCGCGATGATCCCGCGCAATCGTTTGGAGGAGATTGATGTCGCAGTCGCTATCCGTGCCGACGTCACGACAAAGAACCGCAGCCGGTCAGGCTGCCATGTCCGACCGCTGGTTTTCGATATTGCTCGTCGTGCCGGCGATGGTGGTCATCCTGGTCTTCGCGCTTTTGCCGCTGGCCTATGCGCTGGATGTGTCCTTCCGCTTCGCAGACCTGACGCGCGGCCGTATCGGTGATTTCGTCGGTCTCGACAACTATCGTACCGTCCTCCATGACAAGGCGTTCTGGGATTCGGCCTGGGTCACGGTGAAATTCACGCTGTCGGCGGTGTTTCTGGAGATGGTGCTGGGCATTGCCATCGCCTTCCTGATCCACGGCGCGACGGTCGGCAAGGGCGTCATCCGCAGTCTCATGATCCTGCCGCTTGCCACGTCGGCGGCGGTGACAGGGCTTTTCTGGCGCTATCTCTATGACACCCAGTTCGGCCTCATCAATTACTTCCTCGGCCTTATCGGCCTGCCCGAGCCCAACTGGCTCGGCGACTACACGATCGCGCTGTGGTCCGTCATCCTGTTCGACGTCTGGCAATGGACGCCCTTCGTCGCGCTGATCGCGCTGGCCGGTTTGCAGGCCTTGCCGAAGGAGCCGTTCGAAGCGGCGGAACTCGATGGCGCCAGCACCTTCCGCATCTTGCGGACGCTGACGTTCCCCATGCTGAAGCCGGTGCTTTTCCTCGTGCTGGTCCTGCGCACGATCGACAGCGTCCGGCTTTACGACGCGGTTGCGGTGCTGACCCGCGGCGGTCCGGGAACGGTGACGGAGACCATGACCTTCTATCTCTACCGCACCGGCCTGAAGCTGTTCCGGATGGATTACGCATCCACCATGGCGATCTTCTTCCTTTACGCCATGCTGGTCGCCAGCCTCTTCGCACTCCGGCCGCTGCTGACCCAATTTTCATCCCGCGCATCGGAAGGCTGAGGAGACCGCCATGCTGCAACGTGATTCAAGCTTCGCCCGCGAAGCGCTCCGCTACGGCCTGATCGTCCTCGTGCTCGGCTTCATCGTTTTTCCGATCGCCTGGATGATCATCACGTCCTTCAAGCCGCCCGAGGACGTGATGGTGTCGCCGCCGCGCTTCCTGTTCACGCCGACGCTGGAAAACTACGTTCACGCGATCTACGACAAGAACTTCCTGTTCTACATCAAGAACACGCTGTTCATCTCCGTGACCTCGACGGTCATCGTGATCATCGCCGGGTCGCTCGCCGCCTACAGCTTCGCCCGTTACAACGTCGGCGACGGGCATCTGCTCTTCTTCATCCTGTCGACCAAGATGTTTCCGGCGATCGCGGTCATCCTGCCCTACTTCCTGATCTTCCGGGATGTGGGCAAGACGGGGGTCGGCCGCTTCCTCGGTATCGGGCTCGATCAGCCGGGGGCGCTGATCATTTCCTATACGGTGTTCAACCTGCCGTTCGCGATCTGGCTGCTGGTGTCGTTCTTTCAGGATATTCCCCGCGAACTGGAGCATTCCGCCCGTCTCGACGGCCTGTCGCGGCTTCAGGTGCTGGCGAAGGTCGTCTGCCCGCTCGCCGCACCCGGCATCGCCGTCACCGGCGTGTTCACGCTGATCTTCAGCTGGAACGAATTCCTCTTCGCCTACATCCTGACCCGAAAGGTCGCCAGCACCGTTACGGTCGGCGTGGAATCGTTCTTCACCCTTCAGGGCATTCTATGGGGGCCCGTCGCGGCGGCCGCCACCATCAGTGTCCTGCCCATGCTCGTCTTCGTTCTGGCCATGCAGCGCTACATGGTCCGGGGCCTGACCTTCGGCGCGGTGAGGGGGTGAGATCATGAGCTTCAGTCAAGGCTGGGATACCGGCTTCCGCGTCGTTCTCATCTATGTCGGCATCGTCTTCGTCTGGCTCGGGCTGGTCGAACCCTATTTCGCAAGCCAGTCGTTGTCGGTGATCGTCATGAATATCGTCGCCGTCGCGGTCTCTGCCGCCTTCGTGGTCCGCGCGCGCCGTCGCTTCACCGATGAACGCCTCGCAGCCGAGGCCGAGGTTGCCGCCCTCATGCAGGAGGACGCCTGATGTATGAACTGAAATCCGTCCACAAGCGTTACGGTCTTGCCAAAGTCGCCTTGCGCAAGATCGAGCTTACGGTCCAGGATCGGGAGTTCCTCGTGATCTACGGGCCGGCCGGCGCGGGCAAGAGCACGCTTCTCAATATCCTGGCGGGCATCACCAGGCCGACGAGCGGCGATGTGCTGCGCAACGGCGTCTCGATATTGCGGGTGCCGCCGGAAAAGCGGGATGCCGCGATGGCATTCGAGAACTATGCGCTCTATTCGCACCTTAGCGTCGGCGAGAATCTGGCTTTCCCGCTGAAAGCGCGCGGCCTCGGCCGCGCCGAGGTGGAGGAGCGCGTCAGTCGGATCTCCGGCATCCTCGGCATCTCCCATCTGCTGGAGCGCCGGCCCGGTTTCCTGTCGGGCGGCCAGCGCCAGCGGGTGGCGCTCGGTCGGGCGATCATCCGGCCGGCCGATATCTATCTCCTCGACGAGCCGGTGGGGCATCTCGACGCCAAGCTGCGCCACAAAATCCGTGCCGAGCTGAAGGCGCTCGCGGAGGATCTGTCGGCGACGGTGGTCTTCACCACCACCTCGTCGCGCGAGGCGCTCGCTCTGGGCGACCGGGTTGCGGTGCTGAATGCCGGCAAGCTGGAGCAGATCGGGGTGCCGGCCGATCTCTATCATCGCCCTGCCAATGCCTTTGTCGCCTCCTTCGTGGGGGATCCGCCGATGAGCTTCATTTCGGTGGAGCCGCGCCGTCAGGGCGACCGGGTGGAATTCGTGACGGCCGACGGCATGCCCGTCGCCGCGCTTGCGGCGGAAGCCGTCAGCAACCTCAGAGAGGAAGCGGGGTCGAAAATCCAGGTCGGATTCCGCTCGAACGAGGTGAGGATCGCCGAAGAGGGCGATTCGAACGCGCTTCGCGGCCGCGTCGATGTCATCGAGAACCTCGGTTACATGAAGATCGCCCTTGTCGGCATCGGCGGCGATCAGGTTTCGGTTTCCGTGCCGGCGGGAACGCGGCTGGGAGTGGGCGAAACCGTCGCCATCGCCTTCCCGCGTGACGCCGTCCATTTGTTCCAGAATGCCCGGGCGGTCACCCATGCGGTGCCGTCCCCAGGAGTTTAAGCCATGGCCTCCATCAAAGCAGAAAGACTGGTCAAGCGGTACGGCGCCGTTCAGGCGGTTCACGGCATCGACTTCGAGATCGCCGACGGCGAATTCGTGGCCATCCTCGGGCCTTCGGGATGCGGAAAATCCTCGACCATGCGGATGATCGCCGGGCTTGAGAAGATCAGCGAAGGGTCGATCTATTTCGACGGCAAGCGGGTCAACGATGTGCGCGCCCGCGACCGCAACGTCGCCATGTCATTCGAGTCCTATGCGCTCTATCCGACGATTTCCATCTATGAGAACATCGCCTTTCCGCTGCGATCGGCGAATGTCGACAACAGGGAAATAGATCGTCAGGTCCGCGATATCGCGGAAAAGATGGAGCTGACGTCCCTTCTCGATCTGAAGCCGAAAGGGCTTTCCTCCGGCCAGGCGCAGCGGGTCGGTCTGGCGCGTGCGCTGGTGCGCAATCCGGCGGTGTTCCTGCTTGATGAGCCGATTTCCCATCTCGACACGCGGCAGCGCTACCGTATGCGGCGATTCATCAAGAGTCTGCACCAGAAGTTCAATTACACGATGATCTATGTCACCCACGATCAGGAGGAGGCGCTGGCGCTTGCCGACCGGGTGATGGTGATGAGCGACGGCGAGATCCAGCAGATGGCGGTGCCGGACGAGGTCTATGCCCGTCCGAAAAACGCCTTCGTCGCCGGTTTCGTGGGCGAGCCGCCGATCAATTTCTTCGACTGCGGCGTCGTCGCGGAGCCGGGCGGCTGGGCGATCGAATTCCAGGGCCGCCGGCTCGTCCTGCCCGAACGCCTGCACGCGACCGCGCAACAGATCGGCGCGGGAGGGCTGGCGGCGATCCGGCCGCATTTCCTGTCGATCGGCGAGGAAAGCCCGCTCCGGCTGGACGGCAAGGTGTTCATTACGGAGGAGTTGCAGGACCAGAACCTGGTGATGGTGGATGTCGGCGATATCCGCTTCACGCTGGTGGCCCATCCATCGGTCATGCCGAAACGCGGCGAGATCGTGCCGGTCTCGATCGATCCGGCTCATCTCCTGCTGTTCCCGCGTTCCCAGGCGGATAAGGTCGGGAGCATCGCGGCATGAACTTCGACCATATCGTCATCGGCGGCGGCACGGCAGGTTGTCTTGCCGCCGGCAAGCTGGCGGCCGAGCATGGAGCCCGCGTTCTCGTGCTCGAGGCGGGACCGGATGACCGCAATCCCCTCATCCGCATGCCCGCCGGTTTCGTCAAGCTGCTCGGTGTCGAGAAATATATGTGGTTCTACAAGTCGGTTGCGCAGGCGGGGCTTGGCGGCCGAACGCCGATCATGCCGCAGGGACGTGTCCTTGGCGGCGGATCGTCGGTCAACGCAATGGTCTACATGCGCGGCCAGCCGGCCGATTACGACGGCTGGGCCGGGGAGATCGGAGACGACCAGTGGCGCTATGATGCGCTGCTGCCCTATTTCACGGCCATGGAGGATAACGCGCGGCTGAACGACGAGTATCACGGCGTCGGCGGCCCCTGGAAAGTGTCCGATCTTGAGCATATGTGCGAGCTGTCGCGAGCCTTCGTGCTGGCGGCACAGGGTCTTGGCCTGCCGCATAACGGCGATTTCAACGGCCGCAGCCAGCGTGGCGTCGGGGCCTATCAGGTGACGACCCGGAACGGCCGCCGCTGCTCCGCGGTGGATGCGTTCCTGCGTCCCGCCATGGCCAGCGGACGGCTGACCGTGCGGACCTCATGCCTCGTCCATTCGCTGATCGTCGAAAATGGCCGGGCGGTCGGTGTGCGTTATTCGACGGTGGGCGGCGGACGGACGGTGAGCGAGGCGCGCTGCGACGGGGAGGTGCTGCTGGCCGCCGGCGCCATCGCCACGCCCAAGCTCCTGATGCTGTCCGGCATCGGGCCGGCGGCGCATCTGAAATCCCACGGGATCGAGACGCTCGTCGATCTGCCGGGTGTGGGCGCCAATCTTCAGGATCACACCGAGACGCCGGTGGTGGCCTTGTGCAACGGTCCTTACGGCTACTATGGCCATGACCGGGGCTGGAAGCAGATCCGCAACGGTCTTGAATATCTTCTCAACCGCAGCGGTCCCGTAACCTCCAACGGTGTCGAGGCGGGAGCCTTTTTCGATCCGGACGATCTCGGCGGCGTTCCGAAGATCCAGCAATTCTGCGTGCCGTCGGTCTATCTGGACAAGGATCACACCGATCAGCAGGCAAGCCATGGGCTGACGCTGAACTCCTGCGTCGCCCGGCCGCGCTCGCGCGGCTCGGTTCAGCTCGCGTCCGCCGATCCCCGGAACCAGCCGCTGGTCGATCCGAATTATCTTGCCGATCCGGAGGACCTGCGCCTGACGATCGGCGGCGTTCGAAGGGCGCGAGAAATCCTGCGGCAGGAACCGTTGCGCGCGATGATCTCGCGCGAGGTGTTTCCCGGCCCCGACAAGGTGTCCGACGCCGATCTTGCGGAACACGCGCGGCGATTCGTCAAGACCGTCTATCATCCAGTCGGCACCTGCCGCATGTCCCGCCGGGACGATGCCGGCGGCGTTCTGGACAACAACATGCGGGTGCGCGGTGTCGAGGGACTGCGGGTCATCGATGCTTCCGCGATCCCGACGATCATTTCCGGCAACACCAACGCCGCCGTGCTCGTCGTGGCGGACAAGGCGGTGGAGTTCATGACCGGCGGCACGCGCCGGAAGCCGGCCGGCGTCTCTTCTTTCTCCCCGCCGCCGTCAGGCTCGATGACGGCGGCCATCTGATAACGTGAGGTTCACGATGAAAGCGATCGTTCTTTCCACGCCACGGTCCGGGCTCGATGATGTCGGCCTCGCCGAACTGCCGGTTCCCCGGCCGGGACCGGGAGAGGTGCGCTTGAGGGTTGCCGCCGTTTCCGTCAATCCGGTGGACTGGAAACTCGCCGTCGACCACAAGCCGGAATGGACCTATCCGCATGTGCTCGGGCTCGATGCCGCCGGGGTGATCGATGCCGTCGGGCCGGATGTCGCGGACTGGCGGAGCGGTGACCGGGCGGTGGTGCATAACAACCTGTGGAAGCCGGGCGTCTTCGCCGAATATTGCCTTGCGCCGGCCCATGTGGTCTCCCGCCTGCCGGAAGGGGTGAGCTTCACCGATGCCGCAGCCGTTCCCTGCGCCGGCTATACCGCCTATCAGGCCCTTTTCCGCAAGGCGCGGCTGGAAGCGGGAGACGTCATTCTCGTTCAGGGCGCCAACGGCGGGGTCGGCGGCTTTGCAACCCAGTTTGCCCATCAGGCGGGAGCCCGGGTCATCGCGCTGACGCGCCCGGAGCATTTTGCCGCCGTCCGCCGCTTCGGCGCGGATATCGTTCTCGACTACCGGGACCCGGACCTGCTGGCGAAGGTGAAGGCGGAGACGGAAGGCGGCTATGGCGTCGATGTGATGCTGGAAGTGGCCAACCCGGGCGATGCCCGCACGTCGCTGGCCTTCGTGCGCTATAACGGACATCTCGTTTCGGTCGATCCGCTGCCCGTCATGACCGACGTGCCGTCCTACACCTATGCCGCCTCGATCCACGAGGTGGCGCTGGGCGGAGCCTATAACGCCGGTCACCTTCCGACCCAGCGGGATTTCGCGCGTATCGGCGATGAACTGATGGCGCGCCTTGCCGGCGGGAAGCTCGATCCCATGGTCGAGGAGATCGTCGCGCTTGAAGATATTCCCGAAGCGTTGCGACGTTTGCGGCGGCGGGAGGTGACCGGCAAGATCGTCGCCCGCGTGGCGCCCGACAGCTGACCGATCATCCGCAATTACCCAACAGGGAGGAACACGATGCCCAGGAACACACATTATATCGCCGGCCGTTTCGTCGAGGACACGACCTCCGAGCGGATCGCGGTCTACAATCCGGCGACGGAAGAGCAGATCGCGGAAATTCCCGATGCGCCGGCCGAGGTTGTCGACGCGGCGGTCGATGCGGCACGCCGGGCGCAGCCCGCCTGGGCGGAATTGCCGCCTATCGAGCGCGCCGGCTATATCCGGGCGATTGCCGATAAAATCCGTGGCAAGGTCGATATTCTGGCGGAAACGATCACGCGGGAGCAGGGCAAGACGCTCGATCTTGCCCGCGGCGAAGTCCTTGGCATGGCCGGGCTGATGGACTACATGGCCGAATGGGCCCGACGGATCGAGGGCGAGATCATCGCCAGCGACCGCAAGGGGGAAGCCATTTATCTGAACCGGGTTCCGATCGGCGTGGTCGGCGGCATCCTGCCCTGGAACTACCCCTTTTTCCTGATCGGGCGGAAGCTTGCGCCGGCGCTGGTGGCGGGCAATACGATTGTCATCAAGCCGAGCGAGGAAACCCCGCTGAACGCCTTCCTCTTTGCCGAACTGGCGGATGAGGCCGGCCTGCCGGAAGGGGTCTTCAACATGGTTTCGGGGCGGGGCCGGACGACCGGGGCGGCGCTTTCCGGTCATCCGGGCATCGATCTCGTCAGTTTCACCGGCAGCGTGCCGACCGGGGTCGCCATCATGGAGGCGGCCGCGAAGAACCTCACCCGGGTCAATCTGGAGCTTGGCGGCAAGGCTCCGGCGATCGTCCTCAAAGACGCCGATATCGGCCTCGCCGTGGAAGCCATCACCGTTTCCCGCGTGGTCAATACTGGGCAGGTCTGCAATTGCGCCGAACGCATTTTCGTCGAGCGCGGAGTGGCGGACGAATTCACCGAACGCTTCGTCAAGCGCATGGCTGCGGTGACCTATGGCGATCCGCTTGCCGAGCGCGGCGTCGACATGGGGCCGCTTATCAATGCGACACAACTCGGCAAGGTCGCCGCGATGGTCGAGCGGGCGCAGGCGGCAGGCGCTTCGGCGGCGCTCGGCGGTAAGGTGGCGGAGCGCAACCGGGGCCACCATTACGAACCGACGGTCCTGACCGGTTGCACGCCGGACATGGAGATCATGCGCAAGGAAATCTTCGGACCCGTCGCGCCGATCGCCGTCGTCGACAGCGCCGAGGAAGCGGTGCACCACGCCAACGATACCGAATACGGTCTGACCTCCTCGCTCTACACGCGCGATCTCAATCAGGCGATGCGCATCACGAGGAACCTGAAGTTCGGCGAGACCTATATCAACCGCGAGAACGGCGAGGCCTATCAGGGTTTCCACGCGGGCCGCAAGAAATCGGGTATCGGCGGCGCGGACGGCAAGCACGGCTTCTATGAATATATGGAAACGCAGGCCGTCTATATCCAGCACGGCTGATACGGCAACGGGCGGGCCGCGCGTTTGTGGGGCCCGCCCATGAAGCCGGATCGGCCAGAGGCGATGTGAACAGGGAAAAACGATGTATCTGGATAAATTCAATCTCGCCGGGCGCGTGGCGGTGGTGACGGGAGCCGCGCAGGGGATCGGCCTTGCCTGCGCCGAGGCGCTGTGCGAGGCGGGGGCCGAAATGATCCTCACCGATATCAGCGAGGAACGGGCCGAGGCCGGACGGGTCGTGCTCGCGGCAAAGGGATATGCGGTCGAAGCCGCCGTGATCGATGTCGCCGACAGCGCCTCCGTAAATGCGGTGGCCGATGCGCTGGCGGCGCGCGGAAGGGCGGCCGATATTCTCGTCGCCAATGCGGGCATCGCCCATGCGGGTGTGCCCTCGGAGGACCTTTCCGATGCGGACTGGGAGCGGATGATCAACATCAATCTCGGCGGCGCCTTCCGCTCCTGCCGGGCTTTCGGCAAGCATATGCTGGCCAGGGGCAGGGGAACGATCGTCACCATCGGCTCCATGTCGGGCACGATCGTCAACCGGCCGCAGCAACAGGTCCACTATAATGCGGCGAAGGCCGGCGTTCATCATCTCACGCGCTCGCTTGCGGCCGAATGGGCGACCCGGGGCGTGCGGGTGAACTCGGTTGCGCCGACCTATATCGATACGCCGCTGCTGACCTTCGCCAAGGAAGATCGGCCGATGTACGAGCAATGGCTCGACATGACGCCGATGCGCCGTCTCGGCCAGCCGGAGGAAATCGCCTCGGTGGTGCTGTTCCTCGCCTCCGACGCGTCAAGTCTCATGACCGGCTCCATCGTGGCGGCGGATGCCGGCTATACCTGCTGGTAGCGTTGCCGGCCGGCCGGGGCGATGATATTGGCGTTATCGCGAGGATATTCCTCCTGATCGGGGATTTCCGGAATTTCATTCCTGTCAAATTCGCTGCGTTCGGGGCAATGGTACCCGCACTGGAACTCCGACCGCCGAGACCGAGGCTGGATTACATGCTACGGAATGTCACTTGTCATCGAATGTGCTGCATCTTCGCATGATGCGAAGGTGATGCTATTTCGCCGGGATGACTGATTGACTGAAACCGTGAGCTGAAAATGATACTCCCCACTGTTGCGGCCGACGCCGTTTCGCAGAAGACTGCGGATAGCGCGCCCATGGTCATCTTCGAGAACGTCACCAAACGCTACGGCGATGCAGCGAAACCCTTTACGGCGGTCGATGGTGTCGACCTTACCGTCGATCATGGCGCGATCACCGGTATCATCGGCCGCTCGGGCGCCGGCAAGTCGACACTCGTCCGCCTCGTCAACGGCCTCGAAAAGATGACATCCGGCAAGGTGATGGTCGACGGGACGGACGTCGGCGGATTGAACGACGCCGGCTTGCGCGGCCTGCGGCGCCAGGTGGGAATGATCTTCCAGCATTTCAATCTTCTGTCCTCGCGCACCGCCTTCGACAATGTCGCCCTGCCGCTCGAGATCGCCGGCCTCGACCGCGCCGCGATCCGGGCGAAAGTCGGGCCGCTTCTCGAACTCGTCGGCCTTGACGACAAGGCGGCGCGCTATCCGTCCGAATTGTCAGGCGGGCAGAAGCAGCGCGTCGGTATCGCCCGGGCGCTCGCCACATCGCCGAAACTGCTGTTGTCCGACGAAGCCACATCCGCACTCGATCCCGAAACCACGCAGTCGATCCTGTCGCTTCTCAAGCAGATCAACGCCGAACTCGACCTCACCGTGCTGCTGATCACACATGAAATGGAGGTGGTGAAGGCCATCGCCTCCCACGTCGCGGTGATCGACCAGGGGCGCATCGTCGAGGATGGCCCGACGTTCGATGTCTTCACGGCCCCGAAACACGAAACGACGCGGATCCTCCTCGCGTCGACATCGGGCGCCAGCCTGCCGGAATGGCTGCGTTCCGGCCTGAAGGCGGAGCCGTCGGCTGGTGACCGCATTCTCGTACGGCTTACCTTCTTCGGTGCGACGGCCTTCCAGCCGTTGACGGCCCGTCTGGTCACCGAGATCGGCGGCGACGTCAATATCCTTGCCGGCGCGATCGAGGAAATCGCCGGCGAGCCGTTCGGAACGCTTGTCGTTGCCTATCCCGCCACACCCGGGGTGCTCGACCGCGCCGCGCGTTTCTATGCCGAAACCGGCCTTTCCACGGAGGTGCTCGGCTATGTCGCCTGACATGCTTTTCATGCTGCTGTGGAAATCCTTGCTGCAAACGCTGCATATGGTGGCCGCCTCCGGCCTGATCGGGTCGGCGATCGGTCTGCCGATCGGCATCTTCCTGGCGACCAGCGGCAAGGATGAGCTTTTTCCCGCACCCATGCTCAACTATGTGGTCGGGCTTGTCGTGAATGCCGCCCGATCGACGCCCTTCATCATTCTCGTCGTGGCGATCATTCCGTTTACCCGCCTTTTGGCCGGCACCTCGATCGGCACAACGGCGGCCATCGTGCCGTTGACGATCGCCACCATTCCCTTCTTCGCGCGTCTGGTGGAGGCGGCGATCCGGGAAATCGACAAGGGCCTGATCGAGGCGGCCCGCGCCATGGGAGCGACGCCGATGCAGATCGTCTTCAAGGTGCTTCTGGCAGAGGCGCGACCGGCCATCCTGCTCGCCTTCACCATGACCATCGTCAGCCTGATCGGCTATTCGGCGATGGTCGGGGCGGTCGGCGGCGGCGGCCTTGGCGACCTCGGCATCCGCTACGGCTACCAGCGTTTCATGCCGGACGTGATGCTGGCCGTGGTCGTCGTGCTGATTGTCCTCGTGCAGCTCGTGCAGAGCGCCGGCGATACGCTCGCCCGCCGTTTCGACAAGCGCAATCGCAAAAGCTGATTTCAGTTTCTTTCACGTCACATAACCCACAAGGAGAGACACATGATGAAGTTCCTCGCCACGGCCGCGATCGCCGCCCTTTTCAGCGTTCCCGCACTTGCCGAAGATATCAAGGTCGGCGTGACCCCCGGTGAACACGCCCAGATCATGGAGAAGGTCAAGGATGTGGCGGCCCAGAAGGGCCTCAACATCGAGATCCTCGAGTTCTCCGACTATGTCGTGCCGAACCAGGCGCTGGCTGACGGCGATCTCAACGCCAATTCGTTCCAGCACCAGCCCTATCTCGACAATCAGATCGCCGATCGCGGCTTCGATCTCGTCAGCGTCGGCAAGACCATCACCACGCCGATGGGCGTCTATTCGAAGAAGGTGAAGAGCCTGGACGAGCTTGCCGATGGTGCAACCGTCGCCATTCCCAACGATCCGACGAACGGCGGCCGCGCACTCCTGATTCTCGCGAAGGAAGGCCTCATCAAGGTCAATCCGGAAGCGGGCCTGAAGGCCGGTCCCGCCGACGTGAGCGAAAACCCGAAGAACATTCAGTTCTCCGAACTCGACGCCGCCCAGCTTCCCCGCTCGCTCGACGATGTCGATGCGGCGGTCATCAACACCAACTACGCCCTGGAAGCCGGTCTGGACCCGAATTCGGACGCCATCGCCACCGAAGGACGCGAATCGCCCTATGCCAATCTGATTGTCGTGCGTAGCGCCGACAAGGATGCACCCTGGGTCAAGACGCTGGTTGAATCCTACCACGACGACAGCATCAAGTCGTTCATCAACGAAGAGTTCAAGGGTGCGCTGATTCCCTCCTGGTAACCGAACCGCAGCGTTTGGTTCCACCGAACCTTTCATTGCGACGCCCGGCAGGTTACCGCCTGCCGGGCGTCGTGCATCTCGGGTTTTCCGATGACGGGATGGTATGTGGTCAGTCCCGGGAGCGGAGCTGTTTCAACAGGCAGGCTGCGGTGAAGAGATCGAACTGGCCGCCGCCGATATTCTTGTAGACGGTGATGTCGTCCGCGCCGGTGCGGCCCGGCCGCCGTTCGTTGCAGAGTTCCGCCGCGTCAGCGACAATGTCCTCCCAGCGGAACCGGCCATGTTCGACGGCGTGGACGAGTTCGCCCGCATTCTCGATGCCGCGCCGGGTATTCACAAACACGCGACCGCGTGCGATGGCCTCCGTGTCGCATTCCCGCATCGTGGGCAGATAGGACCCGATCAGATCGAGATGGGCTCCGGGTTTCAGGTGTGTTCCCTTGACGAGCGGCTGCTCGGACATGGTCACGCAGGAAACGATATCGGCCTCGGCCACGGCCGCATCGAGATCGTCGATCGCTTCGGCAGCCACGCCTTCCTGACGCAATTGCGAGGCCAGTTCCTGCGAGCGTTGCACCGTCCGGTTCCAGATCCGCACGATCTCCAGCGAGGGCCGCGCTGCCCGGTGCGCCGCCACCACATGCCAGGACAATCCGCCTGCGCCCACGAGGAGGAGGTTGCGCGCGTCACTGCGCGCAAGGAGTTTCGATCCGAGCCCGGAATCAGCAGCCGTCTTGCGAAAGGTCATGGCTTCGCCATCCGCCACCAGCAGCGGCGCGCCGGTCTCGCCGCTGAAACCGCAGACAAGGCCCTGGATGGAGGCTTGCGGCGGTCTTTTCTTCAGGTTGTCGGGAAAAACCCCGACCATCTTGACCGCGATAAGATCCTGCGCCTTCCAGCCCACCAGCGTCATGAAACGATTTGCGCCGTCGGCCGGCTCCGTTGTCATCATCGTCTGGCTGTCGGGAATCTGGCCGGTAAGACTTGCGTGCAGCCAGTCGATCAGGATCGGATATTCAAGCAGGGCATGGACCTGCTCGCTGTCGGCAACATACATGGTGTTTCTCCCCTCTCGTTTCCCCTTGTATCGTGCGGCGATCGCGGCGTCAGGTCTTGCGGGAGAAGAATTCTACTGCTGCCGTAGTCGGGCGATGCCGGCGAGACGTCGCCGGTCATCCCGTCCCGCGCATGGCAGGATATATGTGATATCGACATGATCCGGTTGCGGGCAACCCGTTTCCCATTTGGGGTTCCCGGCTTGCGTGCCTCGCCTTCATAGGATGCTTTGGCGTCTCGGCAGACTGTTATCCTATGCTTTGGATCCGAGCTTGATATCCAGCCAATCCATGAGCGGCGCCGTTACCGTTTCCCAGCTGAGTTCCTCGCGCATGCAATTGCGTTGCATCCGGGCCAGCCGCTCGCGGTCATTGGACAATTGGCGGATGATCTCGACCATCTCGGCCGCCGCCGTTTCGAGTTCGACGAGAAAACCGTTCTCGCCATGGTCGATACGTTCGGACACCTGGCCGACATTGGTCGCGACAGGCACGCAGCCGCACAGTTGCGCTTCCGAAATGGTCAGCGGCAACCCCTCGAACCGCGATGGCATGACGATCAGGTCGGATTGCTCATAAAGTGCCTGGATCTTCGCACTGTCCCGAAGGGCCGAAAGTCGCTTCACGGCCTTCGGAAACTGTATCTCCTCTGTCTGGTCGCCGATAACGGACGAGCCGACGATGGTCCATTCGACATCGAGATTCTGCCGCAGGGTCTGTTCCACGACCTCCTGCAAAATGCTCAATCCTTTCTGGAGATCCATGCGTCCGAAGAAGAGGATCGACAACGGCCTCTGTGTTCGATCGACGTCGATCACCCGGTCCGAGCCGTTGAAATTGTGGAAGCCATGCGAATTGGGCAGCGCCAGCAGTTTTTCTTCCGGAACACCCGCGCCGTGCAGCCAATCGCTCAGGCCACGCGAACATGTCAGGATCAGATCGAACGCCGCCTCGAAGCTCAATGCCACCATCGGCGATCCAAGGGATCGTCCGAAGGCGTTGGTGTCGACGAGGTGTTCATAAGCAAGCGTCACCACCCCGTCGCGCCGCAGATCGGCCATGTAATGATCCAGGCCGGACCTGTGGCAGCCGATCACCACGTCATACGACAGGAGTTGACCGTAGACATCGTGCTTTGTTGGGGTCGGCGCGAGCAGATATGTGCCGCCATAGTCGGTTGCTTGCCAGGATAATGCTCCATCTACCGGCACGATGGATATCTCATCGTAACTTGCGAGGACCTGTTCTGTCACCGGAAATGGGTGTGGCAGGGCGACAAGCAATGTCGTTTCATATCCGGCCCGCCTTAAGGCGCGGGCTACGTTGTGCGTAACTTTCTCGACGCCGCCAAAACTGCAAATCGTCAAGATAAAGCAGATCCGCCTCTTCTGCCGTTGTAGCGCCGGCCATGTTGGCCCGCAGGAAAAGCGTTCCTCGATGAGCGCTGTCGACCGCGCATAGGAGGAAAGCCAATCCTCGCGCCAGTCAATTCGTTCATCGATGCTGCTGCATCGCGGATCCTTGATCAACTTGCCGATAAACGAGACGACTGGCTTGTCGCCTGACAACCCTGTGCCCCCGGCACCGGCAGAGAACGATGGCAGATCGTAATGTGCGAAATGGATTCCCTCCCCTTTGGGAACATTGTACTTGGCCCTGTTCTTCAGTTCCCGCAGGGTCAGGCCGTAAGCGACGGTATTCGGTGGAGTGGCATCCAGTGGCAGCCATTTCATGGGGGACACGAGTTCGCCCCCGTCGGCGGTTGCACTAATCTTCAGTCCGCCACTGCTTGCAAGATGGCGCTGCATCTCGAAGAAGAACTGGCGGGTTAATCCAACATCCCCGAGGGCTTTCATGAATGTCCGGGTCGCGAAAACCACGTGGTTCGGAAAATGGATCTTCCTGTCGTCGACGGCGTGCTCGAAGAAGCGATCGACAAGTTCGCTTTCAGATATTGCTGCCGGCTCCTCCGGGTCGGTGAACAAAAGCCATTCCTCGTCGCTGTCGTCATCGACATCGATGAGTTTCATCGCAAAGCGCGGGCATTCTTCATGTTCGAGAGCGATCAGTGACGGGTAACTGAACAATTCCCGGTGATTTTGGCGGATTCTTTCGTGAAGGGTATGCCGCATTTTTTCCGAGTCGGCCAGCATGCTCTGCGGGCGCTTGCGGTAGTGGAGTGTCGGATGTTCGAAAGGCAGGCCCCGGAATCCGGCGGCTGCACAGCCGACCCAGAATTCCCAGTCTTCGAAGCCGTGCTTGAACGTTTCGTCGAACATCCTTCCCTGGCGAAAGAGCTCGACGCGGACGAGGCTGCCGGCCTCGCAGATATTCTGGGCGGTATGACGCAGGATGCTATAGGGGCCGCCTGCTGAGCCGAAGTGATGAATGCCGAACATATCGAACTTCGGATAGAACCACCCCGCCTCCGGATGTGCGTCAAGATATTGCCGGAAAACGGAAATGGCGTCCCGGTCGATCATATTGTCGGAATCGAGCAGGAAAATCGCCTCCAGATCCGGGAGCGTTTCCAGAGCGTGGCGGATGCCGGTGTTGCGGGCGGCGCTGAGGCCGCCGTTCAGCCGATGGACGACCGAGATACGGTCTCCATGCGCCAATTGCCAATTGTCGAGCGAGCGCTTGGTTTCCAGATGCGGGCAACCGTCGTTGACGACGATAATGCGGTAACCCTCGGACGTGGAACTGCCGAGGACGGAGACGATCGCTTCGTTGACGAATTGTGAATGTCGGTGGACGGGAATGACGATAGCAAGCCAGGTCTTCCGCGACATGTCAGCGTCCCTCGGCCAGTGAAATCCGTCGCAATACGCACCAGGCTTTCTCAATGACGCTGGAATCCCGAAGCTTTGCGGTGATTTCGATGTCGACCTGCTGGAATTCGTTCATGACGGGCATGCAGACCAACTCGATCCATTCCGTTGCGTGAATTGTCCGTTGATCCGTCGCTAGAAGCCGTTCTTCACGGTCTTCATCACCCGAGATCAGAATATCGAACCGAACATCCATCGGCGGAGATTCGGGATTTTGAGAATGAATGAGCGCGACGGCCGAGTGGAGGTTTTTGACCGGGATGCCTTCAAATACGGCTCTCGTGTAACCCAGTCCGGGTGGGTGCACCATATAGCCGTTTTCTCTGTCCCAATATTGGACGCCGGCGTATTTATCCGCGTCGCCAAGGACGATTTCCAGCGGTGAAGGCAAATCGGAGCCATGAAGAATCCGGATTTCTCCGCCGCCTGACGCTTCCTGGCCAAGATTGTTGCGGACGCCGGCGGGTCCCCGCAGGACCTTGACGGCAAGCATGCCTCCATCGAGCGGATCGTCACCCGAGGTAGACTTCCTGGATGCGATGCCGGCCACGAACGTGCTGCCGGTGAATTGTCCGCGCCGGACGGCGTAACGGATGGAATTGGTCTTTGCGCCGCGGCTGAGCAGCAGACTTGCCCGCTTGTTGCCGCTCAATGAAATTTGCAGGACGGCATCGCATTCGGGCAGCCCGATGGCCCGCTCGAAGGGAAAGGATATCCATCTGTTCGAAATGCCGGAAAAAGTTTGTGTCGATTCCGCCAGAACCACGCCCGAATGCGAGATTATCGAGACCGACGCCGTTACTCCATCTGAAATGGCTCGAGCGCCTGCGACATGAAGCTGGATTTCACTGATTCCGCGTGCGTTGGTCGGCATCGGCCAGTAAAGCGCCATGTCCGGGCCGGCCCGCAACTCATAGGTGGAGGCGCCGGGCGGATTGGTATAGTCGACCGTCGTGCTGCCCAATCCGTTCGATGAAATGAATTCTTCGAACTCCCGGAAGTTTCTTTGCATTCGGTCATAATCCGTCCGCAGGGCGGCCAGGCTCGATTGTACGCGCGTCGCCGATTTCGCCGATGCTGCCGCATAGTCGGCCAATACGGTGCAAATGCATTGTTCGGTCGACTTTTCAGGGGTTTGTTCTGTAACGGGAAGATGGAACTTCTGGGCGATCTCGCGCAGTTCCGGCGCCATTCTCGAAACAGCTTCGATCACAAGTCCGGCGGCGACGCCCTGTGGAAGCGCACCATTTTCTTTCATGTGACCCAGCAGGTCATCGTCTGAAACCAGTTGGTATGCTTGTCCGCTCGACGCGGAAAGTAGAATAAGCGGCATGTCGAGTTATCTTCCGGAAAGAGGATTAGGCCGAATGTTCATCAGGGGAGCAAGAGGAGGGCAGCGAGTAGGGGTTGGGTGTTGCAAGCGCTGGAGAATATAGCTCCTCGAGGTTGGGGAGACTTCATTACTATACCATTCCGCTCTCATGAATTAGTGTCATCTTCGTGGCGGTGTGAAGGCTTTCAACCACATGTCGTCAAGCCTGTCTACCGCAACATGATTTATGACAATATTTTTCACGTATATGGTGTATTCTGCAGGCAGCCCTGCTGCGGTATTTCGGATGAGCCATTTGTACCGGATGCAGAAAATTCCGGGGGCCTCAAACACCTTGGATATAGTCACCCTTGTGTTGTGCCGGGGAAGGGAGAGGCAATTTTCGGTTGTCAACAGCGCCGTTCAACGGCTGTTGTCCCTTTCCGCGTACTGACGTGCGATCATGATATGAGCGATAGCGGCTCTACCGCTGTGGCCGCCGGAGGGCGCTCCGGTGGAATGAGGATTCCCCGGAACGCCCGCTTGTGACTACCGGCCGCCGCCATAGGGCCGTAGCGGCATGTGGCGGTTGACGTCCTTATAGAGCAGGTAGCGAAAGGGGCCCGGTCCGCCCGCGTAGCAGGCCTGCGGGCAGAAGGCGCGAAGCCACATGAAGTCGCCTGCCTCCACTTCCACCCAGTCCTGGTTGAGCCGGTAGACTGCCTTGCCCTGCAAGACATAGAGCCCGTGCTCCATGACGTGGGTTTCTGCGAAAGGAATGACGGCGCCCGGCTGGAGCGTGACGATCGTCACATGCATATCGTGGCGAAGGTCTGCCGGATCGACGAAGCGGGTGGTCGCCCAGCCACCATTGGTGCCGGGCATGGCGCTCGGCTCGATATCCCGTTCGTTGAGAACAAGCGGCTCCGGCACATCGAGCCCCTCGACACGCTGATAGGCTTTGCGGATCCAGTGGAAACGTGCGTGCGCCCCGGAAACGTTATGCAGCTTCCAGTCGGTGGCCGGCGGAATGAAGGCATAGCCGCCCGGGGCGAGCGTATGCTTGCCTGTCGGCAGGGTAAGTTCGATTTCCCCGTCCACGACGAACAGAACGCCTTCGGCTTCGGCATCCGCCTCCGGCCTGTCGCTGCCGCCGCCAGGCCCGACCTCCATCACATATTGCGAGAAGGTCTCGGCAAATCCCGAAAGCGGCCGGGCGATCACCCAGGCGCGGGTTTCCGTCCAGAAGGGCAGCGGGCCTGCGACGATGTCCTGCATGACGCCCCTCGGAATGACCGCATAGGCCTCGGTGAAGACGGCCCGTCCGGTCAGGAGATCCGTCTGCGGAGGATGGCCGCCGGGAATGGAATAATAGCTATGTTTCGACATAGTTCGCCTTTGACAGATTTGATCCCGCAGCCCTGCGGCTTGCGGAGATACCCGATGACTGCCCGGCCAGGGGAGCCGCGGAAGCGGTGTGCCGGAATGGTTCGCGGCCCGTTTTGCAACGATGCTTCCCGGGGTCCGGTCTGAGCCTTCATTCGAAGCGGTCATCCCGGGACTTCCAGGAAAACGTCAGGAACCCGCACCGACACCTAGCACCGCGCAACCTCGCCCGTAAAGCGGTGCGGCAACCTTGCATCTCAGGTATCGGCGATCCGGTCCGGTCGTGACGCCAGGGGAAAGGAAAGCTCCACCGTCGCACCTTTGCCGGGGGAGGAGATGATCCGGGCATCGCCGCCGCTCTGGCGCACGAAACCGTAGACGACGGCAAGCCCGAGGCCGGCGCCGCCGTCATCCTTGCGGGTGGTGAAATAGGGCTCGAAGGCCTTGTCCACGGCGTCGGGAGCCATGCCGGTTCCGGCATCCGTAACCGAGACCAGAATGCGGTCCCCGTGTTGCGCGCAATCGAGGCGGATCGTGCCGCCGTCCGGCATGGCCGTCGCCGCATTGAGGCAGAGATTGAGGACGGACTGTTCGAACAGCGCGGCATCGAGCAGGACGTGTGGCGTATCGTCGGCGATGTTGAAGACTAGGCCGCATTTTTCTCCGACGGCGATTTCGAGAATATCGGACATGCCGCGCAACAGCGCGCCGATATCGACGTAATCCGGATAGATCTGTTGCATGCTGCCGATCGACAGCATGCTGCTTGCAAGCGACCGGCCCCGGTCTGCCGCCTTGCGGATGCGGGCGATATGGCGTCGCTGCCGCTCGTTGAATGCCGCATCCCGTTCCAGCAGGCCCAGACTGCCGGTGATGACACCGATCATGTTCCCCACCTCATGGCTCACCTGATGCGTCATGCGCATGATGCCGTCGAGGCGTTGCGCCTTGGCGGCCTCGGCGTCACGCCGGTCGATTTCGGTGACATCGCGCGCGAGCAGCACGATGCCTCCATCCGGCTGTCGCGAAAGTGAAATCTCCAGAACTTGCGCATCCGTACGACGGTGGCGGACGACGGAACGTTCGCCGAGGCTGCCGCGACTGGCATCATCGGGCAGCAGGGCAGGGTCGATTTCCGGAATGGTGCGAATGAAGTCGCGCAATGGCTGCTTGCGCGCGGCCCCGCGACCGCCGACAAGCTCGATCACGCGCCGGTTCATGGAAATCGGCCGTCCGGTCGCGTCGAACAGGGCGATGCCCTCGTTCATGTTCCGGAAGGTCGAACGGATGGTTTGCGCCGCCGCTTCTGCAGTACGCCGCAGGCGCGAGACGCGATCGACGCTTTCGCGAAAGGCCCCGAAGGCTTCAAGCAGCCGTACAAATTCGGTCTCCGTGCCCGGATAGGTCGGCGTGGCGACATTCTTGCGGCCTTCGGCGAGGGCGTTCATGCCGTCCGACAGGGTGACGATCCCGCGCGATATCCGCATAACGGAGCGGATGGCCAGGACCCCCATCACGAGGACGAGGAGTGCAGCGAAAGCGACCAGCAGCAGCAGCCGGTTCAGGGCATTGGACGCCGACATCAGATCCTCGTTGAGGCCGCGCGTCACCGCGTCGCTCTGCGCTTCGGTCGCGTGCGAGAGATCGCGCGAGACGGAATGAAGGCGGGCGACCGCGGAGCGGATCGAAAACATTTCGAGGAGATAGAGGGTCTGCGCCTCGAAGAGCCGCTCGTAAGGGGCAAGTTCCAGCGCCGCGATGGGGGAACCGGTGCGCAGCGTTGTTTCCGCCATATAGCGCCGGCGCAATTCACCGAGCTGGAACAGGCTGTCGGAGGTGGATGCGGATTGTGCGATGGCGTTCAGCCGTTGCCGCAGGTCCTGATCGGCGATGCCGCGTCCGGTGGCGATCTCTCCAAGCGCGGCCGCGGCTTCGGCCTTGTGTTGCTGGGCGGCGTCGGCGTCGCCGACAAGCGTCAGCGTCTGGGTGCGGATGGTGGCAAGAAGTTCGGCGATCCGCTCGCCGGTGAAGCTGCGGGTGAAGTGACCGCCCGTGCCCGGCTCCATCGCCCGCAGCAAGGTGTCGACCTGGGTGATGACCGCGCGGCTTTCGCTCGACACCCGGTAAGGCGAGATCGCATTCATCAGAAACGGTGCGCTCGAAACGAGGTCCGACACCTGACGGGAGACCAGCGCGGTTCGCGCAAGGCTGGAAAAGGCCTGCAATCCGTAGGCCGCCATTTCATCGCGCGCCCGTTGCAGGCTGTAGATGGCGACCACCGACAGGCAGAAGACGAGAAAGCAGATAAAGCCGATGGCGAAAGGCAGCCGGAAAGCGATGGAGGACAGGAAGGGGCGATTGATCACGACGCGGATGCGGCCTCGTCCGTATGCAGGACATATCCCTTGCCGCGCCGTGTTTTGATGTGGCGCGGCAGATCGGGATTCCGCTCGATCTTGCGGCGTAGCCGCAGCACCAGCACGTCGACGTTGCGGTCGATGTAGCGGTCGCTTTCGGCGCCGAGGCGATCGAGAATCTGCGCGCGGCTGACCGGTACATTCGGTGTTTCCGCGAGAATCTCCAGGAGCGCGAATTCTGCGCCCGTGAGAGCGCGGGCGGGATCCGCATGGCAGACCGCCCGCCGGCCGTCGAGGTCCACCGACCAGTCGCCGAGCCGAAGTGCCGCCTTGCCGGCTTCCCGTTCGCTTTCCTTTTCATGGCGCATCGCCGGCACGGCGCGCCGCAGCACCGCCTTGACACGGGCAACAAGCTCGATCGGTTCGAAAGGCTTGACGACATAGTCGTCGGCCGCCGTCTCCAGCCCGAGAACCCGCTCGGCGGCACTGCCGGCCGCCGTCACCATCACGATGCCCATGTCCGTGCGAGCCCGCAGGCGTTGCGCGAAGACACGGCCGGAGATGCCGGGCAGATTATGATCGACGAGGGCGAGATGCGCCGATCCTCCGTCGATCAGCGCCATGGCCGCCTCGGCGGAGGACGCCACGAGCGGAGTCCAGCCTTCCGCCTCCACCAGGTCGGCCAGTAGATCGGCCATGTCGGGATCGTCCTCGACGATCAGAATTCGGATTTGCTCGGCCAGCACGTCGTGATCCTCCCCGGTCATCATAGGCGGGTGCTCGCAATGTTCAAAGCGTCGCTGGTTATGCCGGCTGTCATATTTGTAATCTTTGTCACTTCTTTTGCGGGTGCGGCCGCCCGATTTGAAAGAACGGTAACCATTCCGGTATTGCCGCGGGAAGAGGATGTTGCAATCCTTGCGGTCGAAAGATCGAGGCCCGGGAAGCTTCGCAGGGAGGATGGACGTGAGGAGCGCGATCGGAATCGGCGCGGGCATGGTTTTTTGGCTGTGCACCGCCGCGGCGGGCATGGCGGCCCCCGCCCTCAACGTGCTTTGCAACGTCGATGAGGCCTGGTGCGCCGTCATGAAGGCCGCCTTTGAAAAGACCTCCGGCCTCCAGATCTCCATGCCGCGCTTCAGCACTGGGGAAACCCTCGACCGCCTGCGGGCCGGGAAGGATGCGTCCGCCGTGGATGTCTGGTGGGGTGGAACCGGCGACACGCATCTTCAGGCCGGCTCGGAAAACCTGCTCCAGCCCTATCAGCCGGCCCATGAGCGGGAGATGCTGCCCTGGGCGCAGAACTTCTTCGCCATGTCCGGGGGGCGTTCGGCCGGTATTTACGCCGGCGCACTCGGCTTCGCCTATAATGCCGACGTGCTGCGCGATCTGAAGCTTCCGGCGCCCACCTGCTGGAAGGACCTGACCGATACGGCCTATCGCGGACGCATTCAGATCGGCGATCCGCGCTCGTCGGGGACCGCCTTCACCGCGCTTGCGACGCTTGTGCAATTGTTCGGGGAGGACGAGGCCTTCCGATTCTGGTCGGCGCTGGACCGCAACATATCCAGTTACACCCAGGCCGGATCGGCACCCGCGAAGGCGGCGGCGCGTGGTGAAGCGCTGATCGGTATCTCCTTCATGCACGACGCGGTGACGCTCAAGCAGGCGGGCGCTCCGCTCGTCATCGTCGCGCCCTGCGAGGGGACCGGCTACGAGATCGGGGCCGTCAGCATCGTCAAGGGCGCACGCAATCTGGATAATGCCCGACGCTTTGTCGATTTCGCGCTGAGCGCGGAGGGGCAGGCGACGGGGGCTGCGGCCGGGCAGAATCACGTGCCGGCCAATGCGCTGGCGTCGCTGCCGGACGGCGCGCCCGATATCTCGATGATCCGCATGGTCGATTATGATTTCGCCACCTTCGGCTTGCCGGAAGAGCGGCAGCGGTTGCTGGATCGTTTCGACGCGGAGATCCGCATCTTGAACTGACGAGGACCGGACGCAGCCATCATTCTGAAAACATTCAAGGTATCAGGCAACAGGAGGATAGCCATGAGACTGAACGCCTTTTCCGTATTGCTTTTCGCCGGCACGGCATTTGCCGCCCTTCCCGCAAGCGCTGCGGGCGAACTGAACCTCATCTGCTCGGCCGACGTGGTGATCTGCGAGCAGATGAAGGGCGATTTCGAGAAGTCGCACGACATCAAGGTCAATATGGTCCGTCTGTCGTCCGGCGAGACCTACGCCAAGATCCGCGCGGAATCGCGCAATCCGAAGACCGATCTCTGGTGGGCCGGCACCGGCGACCCCCATCTTCAGGCGGCTTCCGAAAACCTGACAGCCGAATACAAGTCGCCGATGCTCGGTGATTTGCAGGAATGGGCGCAGAAACAGGCGGAAAGCGCGGGATACAAGACGGTCGGTGTTTATGCCGGCGCGCTCGGCTGGGGTATCAATACGGATATCTTCACGTCGAAGGGCTACAAGGAGCCGGTCTGCTGGGCCGACCTGCTCGCCCCGGAACTGAAGGGAGAGATCCAGATCGCCAACCCGAATTCCTCGGGCACCGCCTATACGGCGCTTGCTTCGCTGGTGCAGATCATGGGCGAGGAGCCGGCCTTCGAGTATCTGACGAAGCTCAATGCCAATATCTCGCAATATACGAAATCCGGCTCCGCTCCGGTCAAGGCGGCGGCGCGCGGCGAGACGGGGGTCGGCATCGTCTTCCTGCATGACGCCGTCACGCAGATCGTCGAGGGGTTCCCCGTGAAGTCCATCGCGCCCTGTGAAGGCACGGGCTATGAGATCGGCTCCATGTCGATCGTCAAGGGCGCACGTAACCTGGAGAACGCCAAGATCTGGTATGACTGGGCGCTGACGCCTGAAGTCCAGTCGCGCATGAAGGACGCAAAGTCCTTCCAGCTTCCTTCCAACAAGAATGCGGAAGTGCCGAAGGAAGCGTTGAAGTTCGAGGACATCAAGCTGATCGACTACGACTTCGTCGCCTATGGCGATCCCGACCGCCGGCGTGAACTGCTGGAGCGCTGGGACCGCGAGGTCGGTTCCGCCGCCAACTGAGGAATGGACTGCTCCGGCGGGGCGCGGTCGCGCCTCGCCGTCGTGACCGTCCGCCGGTTCGGGCCGGCCGGTGCTGGTTGAGAACCGCCGGCCGATCCTCTTCCGTCAATGCAAACAGCGAGGTTGGCATGACCCGTGGCAATCGCCGGCTCGACGTCGTTCTCCTGACCGGCCTTGCGGCCCTGACGCTTCTGCCCTGGTACAGGGTCGAAAGCGGCTTTTACGCGTTCCGCTGGCTTTCCGGCCTGTTTTCGACGGCGGAAGCTGCTCCGGGCCTGCTGCAAATCGTTTCCTACGAGCGTGTCTGGCTGATCGTCGTGCCGATCCTGCTCGTTCTGACGGCGGGCATCCGCCCGGTCCGCGACCCGATGCGGCGCGGCATGCTGCTGGCGGCCGTCGGCGCGGCGGGCGTCCTCTATCTTTCCCTTCAGGGGCTGGCGATCGGTTTTACGGGCTGGAACTGGACGGTCAGCGAAACGCTGTTCGGCCCCCTGGCGGACGGCCAGCCCTCGATGGGCGCGGGCGCGGTGCTTTCGACGCTCGTCTTCGTGCTGGTCTTTTCCTTCGGCCTGGCCGAGCGCGGGGTGATGAAGGGGGACGCCTTCATCGTCAGCGCCATTTCCCTGCTTGCCTTTCTCGTTACCGTCTTTGTCCTCTACCCGATCGTCAGCATGTTTATCGGCGCGGTGCAGGACTACGACGGGTCCTTCAAGCCGGACGGTTTCATCCGCAACATGCAAGACCCAGGTATCTGGAGCCTCAGTTGCGTCATCGGCGGAGCGCGCTGCGGCGTCGCCTGGCGCACGCTCTGGCTTGCCATCATGAGCGGGCTTGCCTCGACGCTGCTCGGCCTCGCCTTTGCACTGGTCGCCACCCGCACGCGCTTTCCCTACAAGAAGGGCCTGCGCCTGCTGACGATCCTGCCGATCATCACGCCGCCTTTCGTCATCGGCCTTGCGCTGACGCTGCTGTTCGGGCGCGCCGGGATCGTCACGGAGTTCGTCGCGGATCTCCTGAATATCGAACCGGGCCGGTGGCTCTACGGCCTGACCGGCATCTGGATCGCACAGGTCCTGTCCTTTACGCCCATCACATTCCTGGTGTTGATCGGGGTGGTCGAGGGTGTGAGCCCCTCGATGGAAGAGGCGTCGCAGACGCTGCGTGCCGATCGCTGGCGCACCTTCCGGCGCGTCTCGCTGCCGCTGATGAAGCCGGGACTTGCCAACGCCTTCCTGATCGGCTTCATCGAAAGCATGGCCGATTTCGGCAATCCGCTGGTGCTCGGCGGCAGCCATGGCGTGCTTTCCACCGAGATATTCTTCGCCGTCGTCGGTTCGCAGAATGATCCCTCCCGCGCGGCGGTGCTTGCGATCGTGCTTCTGGCCTTCACGCTTTCCGCCTTCTTCGCCCAGCGTCTCTGGCTGTCCGGCAAGAATTTCGCCACCGTTACCGGAAAGGGCGACAGCGGCGCCCATATCGCCCTGCCGAAAGGGCTTTCCATCGCCGTTCATGCCGTGGTCATTCCCTGGATCCTGTTCACGATGGCGATTTACGGGATGATCATCGTCGGCGGTTTCGTGAAGACCTGGGGTCTCGACAATTCGCTGACGCTCGATCATTACGCCCGCGCCTTCTCCGTCAGCTACGACGGCGGCATCGCCTGGACGGGAGTCGCCTGGAACTCCTTCTGGACGACGATGGAAATCGCGCTGATTTCGGCGCCGCTGACCGCTCTGGTCGGCCTGCTGACCGCCTATCTCATCGTGCGCCAGAAGTTCGCCGGCAAGAATCTCTTCGAATTCGCACTGCTGATGAGCTTCGCCATTCCGGGGACGGTCATCGGTGTCAGCTACATCATGGCCTTCAACCTGCCGCCGCTGGAAATGACCGGGTCGGCGCTCATCCTCGTGCTGTGCTTCGTGTTCCGCAACATGCCGGTGGGCGTGCGGGGCGGCATCGCGGCGATGAGCCAGCTCGACAAGAGCCTCGACGAGGCGTCGCTGACGCTGCGCGCCAGCAGCGCGCGGACGATCCGCAAGGTCATCCTGCCCCTGCTCCGGCCGGCGATCACCGCGGCGCTGGTCTATTCCTTCGTGCGGGCGATCACCTCGATCAGCGCCGTCATCTTCCTCGTGAGCGCCGAATACAACATGGCCACCGCCTATATCGTCGGTCTCGTCGAGAACGGCGAATATGGCGTCGCCATCGCCTATTCGTCCATGCTGATCGTGGTGATGCTCGTGATCATCGCCGGCTTCCAGCTCGCCGTGGGTGAACGCCGGCTGCGGCGCGAAAACCGCATCGCCGGCGTCGACACTCCCTCCGTTCCTCTTGGCCAGGAGAAATCCGCATGATCAGCCCTAAAGCCGGCTCCGTCGAATTCCGCAATATTCGCAAGATGTTCGGCTCCTTCACGGCGATTTCCGACCTTTCGCTCACCATCGAGCCCGGCACGCTGGTTACGCTTCTCGGTCCCTCCGGTTGCGGCAAGACCACGACGCTGCGCATGTTGGCCGGCCTCGAACATCCGACCAACGGCCAGATCCTGATCGGGGGGAAGGATGTCACCATGCTGCCGGCCAATGAGCGCGATGTCTCGATGGTCTTCCAGTCCTACGCGCTCTTTCCCCATATGAGTGCCGTCGAGAATGTCGCCTACGGGCTTGAATCCAGCGGGTTTTCCCGCCGCGAAGCTCGCGAGAAGGCGGAAGAAGGGCTTGCCCTCGTCGGCCTTGCCGGCATGGGGCAGCGCTTGCCGGCCGAGCTTTCCGGCGGCCAGCAGCAGCGGGTCGCCGTCGCCCGCGCGCTGGCGCTCGAACCGCAGGTTCTGCTGCTGGACGAGCCGCTTTCCAATCTCGATGCGCGGCTGCGGCGCAAGGTGCGGACCGATATTCGCGATTTGCAGCAGAAGCTCGGTTTTACCGCCGTCTATGTCACGCACGATCAGGACGAAGCGCTGGCGGTGTCCGACCGTATCATCATCATGAAGGAGGGCGAGGTCGCCCAGTCGGGTGCGCCGCGGGAACTCTACGAGGCTCCGGCATCGGCCTTCATCGCCGACTTCATGGGGGAGGCGAATGTCGTGTCCTGTGAAGTGATCGCCATCGAAGACGGGCGCGCCCGGATACGGGTCGGCGGCCTGGAGCATCAGGTCCCGGCCGGCGATGCCCGGCCGGGACCCGCCCGGCTCGCCGTCCGCCCGCGTTCCATCCTGCTGGCGGAAGGCAGGAAAGGAGAGGGGCTTTCCGGAAAGGTGCTCCATTCCGCCTATCTCGGCGATCACGTCGAATATGAGGTCGAGACGGAGGTCGGCACCTTCTTCATCGAGGATGCGGCCGTCGACCGGGTACTGCCGGTGGCGAGCGACGCGACACTCGGTTTCAGCAATCGCGGGATCGCCATCATCGGCGGTTGAAGCCGTCCGGCAAGGGTACGGAATGGCTTTGCGCCCGGCATTGCGTGTAAACGAGGAAACGGGCATCGCAGGTGACACCGCACTCACCGGGGATGCTTCAGGCAAACGAAACGGGATCAGGATCCTCCACATGCTTTTGCAACAGACCGAACTCGAGGCCCGCTTCAACCTTGCCCGATCGCTGGCGGAGGAGGGCGGCGCGCTGGCGCTCGAATATTTCAACCGGCGGGATGCGCTGGTGATCGAGACCAAGCGGGACTTGCAGGACGTCGTCTCCATCGCCGACCGCGATGTCGAGAAACGCATTCGGGAGCGCGTCGCCGCCGCTTTTCCCGGCGACGGCTTCCTCGGCGAGGAGGACGGATACAAGGCGGGCGCCTCTGGCTATACCTGGGTGGTCGACCCGATCGACGGGACCGCACCCTTCGTCAACGGCATGCCGAACTGGTGCGTCTCCATCGCGGTGCTTCATGGCGGCGAACCGGTGGTGGGGGTGATCAAGGCGCCGTGCCACGATGAGCTTTATGCCGCTTCGGCGGGGGGAGGGGCGACGCTCAACGACAGGCCGCTCAGGCTCGATTCGTCCCGCACGGTGCAGAACGCCATGACCGGTATCGGCGCCAACAGCCATGTGACGCCGGAAACGGTGGCGGATATCGTCAACCGGCTTCTCCATATGGGCGGTAACTTCATCCGCAACGGCTCGGGCGCACTGATGCTCGCCTATGTCGCGGCGGGCCGCCTCGTCGGCTATTACGAGCCCTATATGCACGCCTGGGATTGCATGGCGGGCTATTGCCTGGTGAAGGAAGCCGGCGGCTGGCATCATGCCTTTCCGACGGCGGGAGACAGCCTGACGAAGGGAGCGCCGGTTCTGGCCGCCGCTCCAGGCGCAACGGCCGATCTCAAGGCCCTCGCGGGCCTTTCGTGAAGGAGAACCTCGCGGGTCTTTTCTGGAGCGGTTCCGATTTTCACGGGATCGGTAGAACCACTCCTGTGAAAATCGCAACCGTATGAAACAGAAAGGGTGCGCCGGCTTCGACGCACCCTTGTCTTTTCACCGGTCTCCGTAAGCCGCTTAGGTTCTCGGCTTCAGGTTTTCCGGGTCGTAGAGCGGCTTGTAGCCGATGCCGGTCACCTCGACGGGATAGATCTCTCCGAAGTATTCGATCTCCAGCTTGCGGCCCTCCTGGCAATAGTCATGCGGCAGATAGGCGAGCGCGATGTTCTTGCCGATGGTCGGGCCGAAGGCGACGGAGGTCGTGTAGGAGCGGCGGCCGAGTTCATCCACCAGGACTTCGCGGGTTTCGGGGTCCATCACAGGCAGGTTGCCGAGTGGATAACGCTTCACGCCCTTGCTGTCGGTATTTTCCGTCATGACCAGCGTGCACAGCATGGCCGGCTGGTGCGGCCGGGCCTTGTATTCCAGATGCTTCGCCTTGCCGCGGAAGTCGGCCTCCTTGACCTTTGGTCGGGCGAGATCGGCCTCGATCAGGTTGTACTGGGTCAAGAGGTCCGCATTCTGGAGGCGCAGGCTCTTTTCCATGCGGCGTGAGTTGGCATAGGTCTCGATGCCGAACGCCATGATGCCGGTGGCGCGCAAGGCATCCCAGACGGCAAGCCCGTCCTCGTATTTCATATGCAGTTCCCAGCCCTGCTCGCCGACATAGGAAATGCGGAAGGCGCTGACCGCCTTGCCGGCGATCTCGATCTGGCGGATTGCCGCGAAGGGGAAGTTTTCCGGATCGAGGGCGGCCGGATCCGCCACGACCTTCTTCAGCGTGGCGCGTGCATTCGGTCCCCAGACGCCGATGGTGGTGAATTCTTCCGTCACATCGGTGATGGTGACGTCGAGGCCGCGATCCTGCGCCACCCGGCGCATGTAATGAAGATCGCGCGGACCGGCGTCGGCGCCGTTCACGAGACGGCAGCGGTCAGCCATGCGGAAGACCGTGAAGTCGGCGCGCACCATGCCTTCGTCATCAAGGAAGTGGGTATAGATGCCCTTGCCGATATTGCCGTCGCCGCCGATCTTCGCCGCGCAAAGCCACTCCAGAAGCGCGACATGATCGGGACCTTCGATATCCGTCATGTGGAAATGCGAGAGATTGACGATGCCGCAGTCGTCGCTCATCGCCAGGTGCTCGGCGTTGGAAACACGCCAGAAATGGCGATTGTCCCATTCGTTCTCGCGCAGCGGCACCCGGTCGCCGTATTTTTCCAGGAGGTGATCGTTGGCGCTATAGCCGTGCGCCCGTTCCCAGCCGCCCAGCTCCATGAAATGGCCGCCGAGTTCCACTTCGCGTTCATAGAACGGCGAACGCCGGATGTCGCGGCCGTTTGCAAAGGGCTCGCGCGGATGGACCGCCGGGAAATAGATTTTCCGGGCCGCTTCGTGGCAACGTCCGTTGATATAGCTTTCCGTGAGCTGGTGCGGATAGAGGCGCGCGTAGTCGATGGCGGCATGGTCGATATGGGTGCGGCCGTCCGTCATCCAGTCGGCGATCAGCTTGCCGTAGCCGGGGCCGTCCTTCACCCAGATGGCGACGCAATACCACAGCCCGCGCACCTTCTGGCTCTCGCCGCAGGAGGGACCGCCGGCGGCGGAGGCCTGTAGCAGGCCATTGAAGGAATGGCCTTCGTTATAGCCAATCTCGGCGAGGATCGGCGTCAGTTCCATGGCGCGTTCGAGCGGCTCGAGGATCTGGTCCATTTCGAGGTCGCGCTGCGAGGGCGAAAGGCGGGCTTCATGCTTTTCCAAGAGGTCGCGCGGGTGGCAGAGACGCGGATTGTCGGTCTCGTAATAGCCCCATTCGATCTGCCCGCCCTCGGTGCTTTTCGGGTCGCCGGTGTCGCGCATATAGGCCGAGTTGCCCTGGTCGCGCAGCAACGGAAAGCCGATTTCCTTGCCGGTGCCCTCGAATTCATTATAGGGGCCGAAGAAAGTCAGCGGATGGTCGACCGGCATCACCGGCAGATCCTCACCGACCATCTCGGCGATCAGGCGTCCCCACAGGCCGGCGCTGACGACGACATGATCGGCCATGATCGTCCCGCGATGGGTGACGACGCCCTTGATGCGGCCGTTCTCGACGATCAGCGATTGCGCCGGCGTATTGGCGAAGGCCCGCAGCTTCCCGGTCTTCTCGCCCTGGTCGACGAGCTTGCCAGCGACGGTCTGCGAACGCGGGATGACGAGACCGGCGTCCGGATCGAACAGGCCGCCCATCACCTGATCTTCCTCGATCAGCGGGAACAGTTCCTTGATCTCGGCAGGCGACACGGAGCGCGCGCGGGTGCCGAAGGCTCTGGCGGACGTCAGCTTGCGCTTGATCTCCTCCATCCAGGCGTCGTCGCCCGTCCGCGCCACCTCAAGGCCGCCGATACGGGCGTAATGGCCCATCTTCTCGAAGAAATCGATGGAGTACTGCGTCGTCCACACGGAGAGGTAGTCATGGCTCGTCGTGTAACAGAAGTCCGAGGCATGCGCTGTTGAGCCGATGTCGGTCGGGATACCCGACTTGTCGATGCCGACGATGTCGTCCCATCCCCTCTCGATAAGGTGATGGGCGATGGACGCGCCCACGATGCCGCCCAGACCGATGATGACGACTTTCGCCTTCTGCGGAAACTCTGCCATTGCTTGGAACCCCGATGGAATATGTGGTCCGATATTATTTCCTGCCGGATGACGGTTGAAGCCTGTCTGCGACTAGCGCGTGACCAGTTCCGACAGCGGCGGAGCGAAGATGCGCCAGGCATGGAGTGGCGATCTATGCGCTAGGCGCATGGGTGCGTTGTCGCAAATGGCCTTTATGCAGTGCAACATAAAGCCTATATGAAGGTCATCGAAAGACGCGGCGCCACGGATCGGTGCCGAACTGATAACCTCAGGAAAGGGGATCATCATGAACATGGCACGTTCCTTCAACAATTGGCGCAAATACCGTCAGACCGTCGCTGAGCTGAGCCGCATGAGCGCTCGTGAACTCGACGATGTCGGCATCCAGCGCTCCCAGATCAGGTCCGTCGCCCGGGCCGCCGTCGGCTTCTGACGAAACGACCTCCGCCCTTGCGGAAAAGAGTTGACGCCCGCCTTCCAGGCGGGCGTTTTTGCATCTGCGAACACGATGGCTTTCGCCCGCCGCCGTACGGAGGCCTTGATGCAGGAGCTATCCGATAAGCGCATAGCACATAGCTGCCTTGCAAAATAATGCCTGTTAATTGAGCGAGAGTCGGGTATAAGTCATAGCCATCGAAGCGATGCACCTCCTCCCGCAGAGCTTCGATGCAGCAAGTGACCTACTCCTCCTCCCAAAGGTCGCTTGCGGGAACGGCGATACTCCTCCTCCCAATCGCCGTTCAGCTCTCTTGGAAAGCCTGCCGCACCTCCTCCCGCGGCAGGCTTTTCTATTTCCAGCGTCTGTTTCCCCGACGATTGCAGCTTTCCGCCGGATTGGCGCCTTCAATGTATCTTTGAAAATATAACGCTGGCCAGCGACGTTTCTTCGATATATTCAGGCCTATATCACGCTGTCCGGGAGAGCACGAATGAACCGCCGTCTGATTCTGAAACTTGCCGCCGCCGTCCTCATGGCTGCTCCGCTTGCCTTGCCCGCCGCCGCGGCCGACAAGGTCACCGTCTTCGCCGCCGCAAGCCTGAAGAATGCGCTCGATGCCGCAAATACCGCCTGGCAGACGGAAACGGGCAATGAGACGACGGTCTCCTATGCCGCCAGCTCGGCGCTGGCCAAACAGATCGAAGCGGGTGCGCCCGCGGATCTCTTCATCTCGGCCGACCTTGCATGGATGGATTATACCGCCGAAAAGAAGCTGATTCGGGAGGAGACGCGCTCCAACCTGCTGGGCAACCGCATCGTCCTCGTCGCGCCGGCGGAAAACGCCGATCCGGTGGACATCCGGGAGGGCTTCGACCTTGCCGGGCTGGTCGGTGACGGCAAGCTTGCGATGGGAGCCGTGGACTCCGTGCCGGCGGGCAAATACGGCAAGGCAGCCCTTGAAAAGCTGGGGGTCTGGCCGTCCGTCGAAGGCAAGGTCGCGGGCGCCGAAAGCGTAAGAGCAGCGCTGGCGCTGGTCTCTCGCGGTGAAGCGCCTTACGGCATCGTCTATGAGACGGATGCCGCCGCCGATCCGGGCGTCGCGATTGTCGGCGCCTTTCCCGAAGACAGCCATCCGCCGATCATCTATCCGGTCGCGATCCTCACGGAATCGCAGAGCCCGGCGGCGGACGCCTATCTCGATTTCCTGAAATCCGACAAGGCTGCGCCCTTCTTCACGGAGCAGGGGTTCACCATCCTGAAATAGGGATCGCCTTGCGGCACTTCCTGCGGATAGGATCGTCCGGGGCGGGGAGCGGCGGCGGCGCATGCGCGACATGCAGGAGGAACTGTGGACTGGCTTGCCCTGAGCGATGAGGAATGGACGGCGATCCGTCTGAGCCTGCGCGTGTCTTCCGTCGCGACGATCGCCAGCCTGCCTGCCGGTATTGCGGTCGCGCTTGCGCTTGCGCGCGGCCGCTTCTGGGGCAAGTCGATCCTGAACGGCGTCGTCCACCTGCCGCTGGTGTTGCCGCCTGTCGTCACCGGTTTCATCCTGTTGCTGCTGTTCGGCCGCCGCGGCCCCGTCGGCGCGTTTCTGGCCGACTGGTTCGGTATCGTCCTGTCTTTTCGCTGGACCGGTGCGGCGCTTGCCTGCGCGGTCATGGGCTTTCCGCTGATGGTGCGCTCGATCCGCCTTTCCATCGAAGCGGTCGACCGCAAGCTGGAGGAGGCGGCCGGCACGCTCGGGGCAAGCCCCCTCTGGGTGTTCGCTACCGTCACCCTGCCGCTCATCCTGCCGGGCGTCATCGCCGGCATGATTCTATCCTTCGCCAAGGCGATGGGCGAATTCGGCGCGACCATCACTTTCGTTTCCAATATCCCCGGGGAAACACAGACCCTTTCCGCGGCGATCTACACGTTTACGCAGGTGCCGGGCGGCGACCTTGGCGCATTGCGGCTGACGCTGGTGGCGATCGTCATTTCCATGGTCGCGTTGCTCGCCTCGGAAATCGTCGCGCAACGGATCGGCCGCAAGGTGCATTTCGAATGAGTCTCGTGGTCGAAGTGCGACAGCGGCTTGGCGGCTTCACGCTTGACGCCGCCTTTACGGCGGAGAGCGGCGTGACGGCGCTGTTCGGCCGCTCGGGTTCCGGCAAGACCTCGCTCGTGCGTATCGTCGCCGGCCTTGCCCGGCCGGACGAGGGCCACGTCCGGCTGCAAGGAGAGCGGCTGGTCGATACGAAGGCCGGCCTCTTCGTCCCAGCCCATCGCCGCCGGTTCGGTTACGTGTTCCAGGAGGCGCGGCTTTTCCCGCATCTCTCGGTGAAGCAGAACCTGGATTATGGCCGCTGGTTCGCGCCGAAGGGAGCGCGGGCGGAACAGAGCGGACGCATCATCGATCTGCTCGGCATCGGCGGCTTGCTCGCCCGCGCGCCGGCCAATCTTTCCGGCGGCGAGAAACAGAGGGTGGCCATCGGCCGGGCCTTGCTGTCGGCGCCGCGCCTGCTGCTGATGGATGAGCCTCTGGCGGCTCTCGACGAGGAGCGCAAGGGTGAAATCCTGCCCTATCTGGAACGGTTGCGCGACGAGGTCGGCATTCCCATCCTCTACGTCAGCCATTCCGTCGCCGAAGTGGCGCGGATAGCCGATCGTGTCGTGCTGATGAATGCCGGGCGCGTCGAAACGATCGGAGCGGCGTCGCAGGTGTTGGCCGGACCAGGGCTGCATTCCGCGGCGGAACGGCGCGAGGCCGGCAGCGTGCTTTCGGGGCGCGTCGAGGCGCGGGGGGAAGCGCACGGGCTTGCGCATGTCCGGCTGGCCGGCGGCGCGCTGCTGCTGGTCCCGGCCTCCGGCCTGTCGGTCGGCGAGAGCGTGCGCCTGCGCATCCCGGCCCGTGACGTCATGCTCGCGCTCACCCGCCCGGAGGGTATCAGCGCCCTCAACGTGATCGAAGGTATCGTGGACAAGGTGGAGCGGGACGGGGAGGGGATGGCGAGCGTGGGCATCTCCTGTCACGGCGATCTCGTTCACGCCCGCATCACGGCGTTTTCCGTCGAGCGTCTCGGCCTGCGGCCGGGATTGCCCTTGCACGTCATCGTCAAGACCGTGGCGCTGGAGTAGGCGGAACCTCGGCGGCTGCGTCCGCGCGTTGCGCGGCGATCCAGTCGAGATCGTCGGCGAAGACGGCGTGCATTCTTTCCTCGATCGCCATATAGCGCGCCAGCAGGGTCTCGCCGAAGGCCGTTACGACGGCGCCTCCGCCCTGCTTGCCGCCACGCTGCGATTCCACCACGGGCAGGCGGAACAGCCGGTTCATCTCGTCGACGAGCAGCCAGGCGCGGCGATAGGACATGTCCATCGCCCTGCCGGCGGCCGAAATCGAACCGGTTTCGCGGATGAGGCCGAGAAGCTGCATTTTCCCCCGTCCGATACGCCCCTCCGATTCGAACTGGATGCGGAAAATGATGTGCGGCGCATTGGCGGAAGAAGATGGGGGCATGAAAAACAACCGGACCTGTTTGGAACAGGCCCGGTTATAGCAGCCTTCGCCATTCGGCGCAGCCGGAAGATCAGGCTGCGCGTTTCAGCGCATCCCCGAGAATCGAGACGATGTCCTCGATGTGCTTCTTTTCGGCGATCAGCGGCGGCGAGAAGGCGATGATGTCGCCGGTGACGCGAATCATCAGGCCCTTTTCGAAGCAATCGACGAAGACGTCGTAGGCGCGGGCGCCGGGCGCGCCGTCACGCGAGCCAAGTTCGATGCCGGCAATCAGGCCGATGGTGCGGATGTCGATGACATGCGGCAGCCCCTTCAGCGAATGCATGGCGGCGTGCCAGTCAGCCTCGATGTCCTTCGCGCGGGTCAGCAGGCCCTCGTCGCGATAGATGTCGAGCGTCGCGATGCCAGCGGCGCAAGCGGCCGGATGGCCCGAATAGGTATAACCGTGGAACAGTTCGATGGCGTTGTCCGGCCCCTGCATGAGCCCATCGTGGACCTTGCGGCTGGTGAAGACCGCGCCCATCGGGATCGCCCCGTTGGTGAGACCCTTGGCGGTGGTGATGATGTCCGGGGTCACGCCGAAATAATCGGCGGCGAAAGCGTCACCGAGGCGGCCGAAACCGGTGATGACCTCGTCAAAGATCAGGAGAATGCCATGCTTGTCGCAGATCGCGCGCAAGCGATCCAGATAACCCTTCGGCGGGATGAGAACGCCGGTGGAGCCGGCGACCGGCTCGACGATGCAGGCGGCGATGGTTTCGGCGCCATGCAGGGCGACCAGCCGCTCGAGATCGTCGGCAAGCTCCGCGCCGTGCTCGGGCTGGCCTTTCACATAGGCGTTCCTGGCAAGATCATGGGTATGGCGCAGGTGGTCGCTGCCGGCAAGCTGCGGGAAGACGCGGCGGTTGTTGACGATGCCGCCGACCGAGATGCCGCCGAAGCCGACGCCGTGATAACCGCGCTCACGGCCGATCAGGCGCGTGCGGGTTCCCTGGCCGATGGCGCGCTGGTAGGCGAGCGCGATCTTCAGCGCCGTGTCGACCGATTCGGAGCCGGAGCCGGTGAAGAACACGCGGTCGAGTTTCTCCCCTACGGGGCCGGGGGCGATTTCCGCCAGCCGCTCGGCAAAGTCGAAGGCGATCGGATGCCCCATCTGGAAGGACGGAGCATAATCCAGTTCCGTGAGCTGGCGCTCCACGGCAGCGGCGATCTGGCGGCGGCCATGGCCGGCGTTCACGCACCACAGGCCCGCGGTTCCGTCGAGCACCTGCCGTCCGTCGGTGCTGGTGTAATACATGCCCTGGGCGCCGGCGAGCAGGCGCGGCGCGGCCTTGAACTGGCGGTTGGCGGTAAACGGCATCCAGTAGCTGTCGAGCACCGGCGCATTGGGTTTCTTGTGCACGTTCATGGGGAAATTCTCCTCTGGCTGGATCGATAGTCGCCATGCTTTGGCTTGCCGAACAAGTCCTTTTCTTGTTGACACCAAGCCATTGAAATAAAAGGATGTGAAGTGTCGAGTTTTCGATATTCCGAACATCCACAACAGGAGGATGACGATGTCCGTCGATATCGGCAGCCGGCTCCGGCAACTGCGCATGGCGCATAGTCTTTCGCAACGCGAACTCGCCAAGCGGGCAGGCGTCACAAATTCGACGATCTCGCTGATCGAATCGAACGCCAGCAACCCCTCCGTCGGCGCACTCAAACGCATTCTCGACGGCATTCCCATCGGCCTTGCGGAATTCTTCGCCTTCGAGCCGGAGCGACCGAAAAAGGCGTTCTATCGGGCCGAGGAACTGACGGAAATCGGCAAGGGCGGCATTTCCTATCGGCAGATCGGCGACAATCTTTTCGGCCGCAGCCTGCAGATCCTGAAGGAGTGCTATCAGCCGGGATCCGACACGGGCAAGGTGCCTCTGGTGCACGAAGGCGAGGAGGGGGGCATCGTGCTGTCGGGTCGGCTGGAGGTGACGGTCGATGATGAGCGCCGCATCCTCGGCCCGGGTGACGCCTATTACTTCGAAAGCCGCCGGCCGCATCGCTTCCGATGCGTCGGTCCGGTCCCTTGCGAGATCATCAGCGCCTGCACGCCGCCGACGTTCTGAACGACGACGAGCGTCGGAAAAGACGAAGCGCCGCCGGTCTTTCCGGCGGCGCCGTCGCGGATCAGTCCAGCAGTTCGGCCGGCACCTTGCCGCCGTTTTCGGCAAGCGCCTTCATCAGCGCCTTGTGCAGCCAGATATTCATCGTGGCGGAATCGCTCTTGTCGCCGCTGTAGTTCAGTTCGTCGGCCAGTTCCTTGCGGGCGGCAAGGCTGGAGTCGAGATCGAGCGCCTTCATCATGTCGACGATGGAATGACGCCAGTCGAGCTTCTGCCCGTTCGCCTTGACGGCCGCGTCGAGAATGGCGGCGACGTCCACCGGCCCGGCGGCTGCGGCGGCTGTCGTTCCCGCGCTCGTGGCCGCTCCGGTGGTCGCGCCGGAAACATCGGCCCCAACGGGTTTGACGGCTTCGGCGGTTATGGGTTTGGCCGATGCCGTTTCGGCGGGCGCTGCTTCTTCAGCCTTGCCGAACAGCTTTTCCTTGATGGAGCTGAAAATTCCCATGCGCGTACTCCCTGATCTGTGATTCGCGATTCGTCGTACGCCGGACCGTGATCGGATTGCGGCGTGCCACCAACCTAGGGTGGGGACGGTAAAAGGCAAGTGCCATTGCCGGCTCGGGCGAAACGGCGGCCGGAAAAGACCGATCCCTGCCCGCAGCACCAAAAAGAGAACAATATTCCCAAAAACTTCAGGCGTGCGGGTGGACAGCGTCGATCCAGCCAACATATTGTCTTCTCGACAGAATATTCAACGCTGGTCATCCTATCGAGAAAGGTCGGGCATTTGATCGCACCCGGGTTACAGAATCGGCCGGTCCGGCTTCGGTTCCGCCTCGTCTGTGCGGCGATTGCCTGTATCCTCCTCGCCATGGTCGGCACGCCCCGGCTCAACACCACGGCCATTTCGACGACCGCGCGCAATTTTTCCGCATCCAAGGCTTCGGGAAACGGGTTTTCCGCTTGCAAGGCGGACCACCGCGGGCAGGCCGCATCCGGCCAGCCTGCGGGCGCCGGATGCGGCGATCCCGACATGCCGGCCGTTCTGCCGGTGACGCATTTGCGGCCGGAGGCGGCGGCGGTCTCGCCCTGGTCCATGGCGGGGGCGGACTGGCGCATCCGGAAAAACAGCGCGCGCGCCGCCCGCGCGCCGCCGCTGTCTGTCGTCGTCTGAACGGTTCCGCTTTATCGAACGGAACCGTAACGCATTCGCCGGCGCGTCCGGCGTACCGGAATTCCGACGTTCGAAAACGGCCATCACATAATGACAGGTGAAATGATTCTCGTGCTGCTGGTGTGTCTTCCCTTCCTGGGAAGCCTCGTCGCGATCGCCCTTTTGAAGACCGATTCGCGGGTGCTGGCGGCGCGTCTGGCAGGGGCCGTGGCGCTGGCGGGCCTGCTGATGACCGCCTGGCTCTATCCGGCCGTCACGCGCGGGCCGGTGCGGCTCGAACTCGAATGGCTGCCGCAGCTCGGCCTGAATTTCACATTGCGCATGGACGGCCTCGCCTGGCTATTTTCCATGCTGATCACCGGCATCGGCTTCCTCGTCGTTCTCTACGCGCGCTACTACATGTCGGAGGAAGACCCGGTTCCCCGGTTCTTTTCCTTCCTTCTGGCCTTCATGGGGTCGATGCTCGGCATCGTCCTGTCCGGCAATATCATCCTGCTGTCGATCTTCTGGGAATTGACGAGCATCTCCTCGTTCCTGCTGATCAGTTACTGGCATCATAACGCCGCGGCGCGCGACGGCGCGCGCATGGCCCTGACCGTGACCTGCATAGGCGGTTTCTGCCTGCTCGTGGGCCTGCTGATCCTGGGGCATATCGTCGGCAGCTACGATCTCGACGCGGTGCTGGCCGCCGGAGACAAGATCCGCGCCCATCCTCTTTACCTGACGACGCTTTGCCTCATCCTCATGGGCGCGTTGACGAAGAGCGCCCAGGTGCCCTTCCATTTCTGGCTGCCCAACGCCATGGCCGCGCCAACCCCGGTATCGGCCTATCTGCATTCGGCGACCATGGTGAAGGCCGGCGTCTTCCTGCTCGTCCGCCTCTGGCCCGCTCTTTCGGGCACCTACGAGTGGTTCATGCTGCTTGGGCTTGCCGGTATCAGCACGCTGCTGCTCGGCGCCTATTTCGCCATGTTCCAGCAGGATCTGAAAGGCCTTCTCGCCTATTCGACGATCAGCCATCTCGGCCTGATCATGACGCTTCTCAGCCTCGGAAGCCCCGTCGCCGCGGTCGCCGCGATCTTCCACATGATGAACCACGCGACCTTCAAGGCGTCGCTTTTCATGGCCGCGGGGATCATCGACCACGAAACGGGCACGCGCGACATGCGCAAGCTCAGCGGCTTGTTCCGATATCTTCCGGTCACGGGAATCCTGGCCATGGTGGCGAGTGCCGCCATGGCCGGCGTACCGCTGCTGAACGGGTTCATCTCGAAGGAAATGTTCTTCGCCGAGACCGTGGAAACCCATGCCGATTCATTGCTCGACCGATTGATGCCCTATCTGGCGACGCTTGCCGGAGCCTTCAGCGTGGCTTATTCGCTGCGCTTCATCCATGTCGTCTTCTTCGGGCCGCCACCGACCGAGCTGCCCAATCCCAAACCGCACGAGCCGCCGCACTGGATGCGCTTTCCCATGGAGTTCCTGGTGGTCGCCTGTCTCGTCGTCGGCATCATTCCGGGCCTCTCGATAGGGCCGTTCCTGCACACCGCAGTGGTCTCCGTGCTCGGTTCGCAAACGCCGGAATACAGCCTTGCCGTCTGGCACGGCATCAATACGCCGCTGATCATGAGCGCTATCGCGCTTGGAGGCGGTGTCGCCCTCTATATCCTTCTCAAGGATTATCTTGCGAAATGCGACGACGGGCCGCCGCTCTTCCGCCATCTTGCGGGGCAGCGCATCTTCGAGCGCGTGCTGGTCACCGTTTCATGGAAGTGGGCGCGCTTTCTCGAAAGCCGTCTCGGCACCCGCAGCCTTCAGCCGCAATTGCGGCTGGTGGTGGCGGCAGGCCTATTGGCCGGAGTCGTCCCGCTGGCGATCGCCGGCTTCTCGTCTCAACCGATGATCCTCAGCACGGTCGATCCGGCTTTCGCGGCGGTCTGGCTCGTCGGTGCGATCTGCGCCATCGGCGCGGCCTATCAGGCGAAATACCACCGGCTTGCCGCACTGGTCCTGCTCAGCGGCACCGGTATCACGACCTGCATCACCTTCGTGTGGCTGTCGGCGCCGGACCTTGCGATCACCCAGCTTCTTGTCGAGATCGTCACCACGGTTCTCATCCTACTGGGACTGCGCTGGCTGCCGAAGCGTTTCGAGAAGATCGACAACAGCGTGGCCTTTATCTCGCGGGCCAGGCGGTTGCGCGACTTCCTGCTGGCCATCGCCTGCGGCGCTGGCATGTTCGTGTTTTCCTATGCGATCATGAAACAGCCGGTGCCCGACGCCATCGCCAGCTATTTCCTGGAGAATGCCTATTCCCAGGGCGGCGGACGCAACGTGGTCAACGTTATCCTCGTCGATTTCCGCGGCTTCGACACGATGGGCGAAATCGTCGTCCTCGGCATCGTCGCGCTGACGGTCTTCGCGCTCCTGCGACGCTTCCGGCCGGCGCCCGACAGCATCGAGAAACCCGAACAGCAGCGTATCCAGAATGCATTCGACCTGGAGCGTCCGGAGCGTTCGGACGGCGAGACGGTGCGCGATTACCTGCTCGTGCCTTCGGTCATCATGCAGTGGATGTTCCCGGTGGTGATCACGCTCGCCGTCTATATCTTCCTGCGCGGACATGATCTGCCGGGCGGCGGGTTTGCGGCGGGCATCACGATGGCGATCGCCTTCCTGCTTCAGTATCTTGCCGGCGGCGTCCGCTGGGCGGAGGACAGGCTGCGCGTCCTGCCGCTGCGCTGGATGGGCGTCGGTCTGTTGACGGCCGTGGCGACCGGCGTCGGCGCCTGGGTGCTCGACTATCCGTTCCTGACATCCCATTCGCGCTATATCGATATCCCGCTGGTGGGCAAGGCGCCGCTTGCGAGCGCCCTTCTCTTCGATCTCGGTGTTTTCTCGCTGGTGGTCGGCTCCACGGTGCTGATCCTCATTGCGCTTGCGCACCAGTCCGTCCGTACGCATCGGGTGCGGGCCATCGAAACGCCGAAGGCGGAGGAACTCTGATGGAGCTTGTACTCGCCCTTGCCATTGGCATCATGACAAGCTCCGGTGTCTGGTTGCTGCTGCGTCCGCGCACCTATCAGGTGATCATCGGGCTTTCGCTCTTGTCCTATGCCGTCAATCTTTTCATCTTCAGCGTCGGCGGTGTGAAATCGAATGCCGCGCCGCTGCTCGAAAACGGTGTGAAGACCGCCGATCTCGCCGATCCGGTGCCTCAGGCGCTGGTCCTCACCGCCATCGTCATCGGCTTCGCCACCACGGCGCTCTTCCTCGTCGTTCTTCTCGCCGCGCGCGGCCTGACCGGGACCGACCATGTCGACGGCCGGGAGCAGCCGAAATGAACGACTGGTATCGACATATCATCATCGCGCCGATCCTCGTCCCGCTTGTCGCAGGCGCGCTCCTCCTGTTCTTCGACGAGCGCCGGCGCGTGCTGAAGGCGATGATCAGCGTCGTTTCCTGCGTCCTGCTGGTGGGGGTCGCGATCGCCCTGTTCCGGCTGGCGATAAAGGGTCCGCAGGGTGGGTTCGACGGTGTCTACCTGCTTGGCAACTGGGCGGCGCCCTTCGGAATTGTGCTGGTCGCCGACCAGCTCTCGGCGCTGATGCTGGTCCTGACATCGGTTCTCGCCATTCCCGCGCTGGTCTTTTCGCTTGCCCGCTGGCATGCCGCGGGCGCGCATTTCCATTCCCTGTTCCAACTCCTGCTGATGGGGCTGAACGGCGCCTTCCTGACGGGAGACCTCTTCAATCTCTTCGTTTTCTTCGAAGTCATGCTGGCCGCCTCCTACGGTTTGCTGATGCATGGTTCGGGATCGATGCGCGTCAAGGCCGGCATGCATTACATCGTCGTCAATCTGGTCGGCGCGCTTTGCTTCCTGATCGGCGTCAGCACGATCTACGGCTCCGTCGGCACGCTCAACATGGCCGACCTCGCGTTGCGTATCGCCGACCTCGATCCGGACCGGCGGATGCTGCTGGAAGCAGGCGCGGGCGTGCTCGGCGTGGCCTTCCTGGTCAAGGCGGGCATGTGGCCGCTGAACTTCTGGCTTCCGGCCGCCTATAGCGCCGCCTCCGCTCCTGTCGCCGGCATCTTCGCGATCATGAGCAAAGTCGGCATCTATGTCATCCTGCGCCTTTCGCTGCTGGTGTTCGGGGAAGGCTCGTCCGCCGGGTTCGGCCTCAACGTGCTGCTTTACGGCGGCATGGCGACCATTCTGTTCGGCACCATCGGGGTTCTCGCCTCGCAGGCCCTCGGGCGGCTTGCCAGCTATTCCGTTCTGGTCTCCTCCGGGACGCTGCTTGCGGTGCTGGGTCTCGGCAACGGGGTGGTGACGGCGGGCGCGCTTTTCTATCTGGTCAGTTCCACGCTGACGCTCGGCGCCTTCTTCATGCTGATCGAACTGGTCGAGCGCGGACAGGATGCCGGCGCGACCGTTCTTGCGGTGACGATGGAAGCCTATGGCGACGCCGATGAAGAGGAAGAAGAAACCGAGATCGGCGTCACCATGCCCGCGACCATCGCCATGCTCGGCACCTGCTTCGCCGCGATCGGTATCCTGCTTTCCGGACTGCCGCCGCTTTCCGGGTTCATCGCGAAATTCGCCATGTTGACCGGCATGATCGGCGTGAATGCTTCGAATGCCGTCGGCATCTCCCTGTCCGTCTGGCTTATCGTCGCGTTGTTGATCCTGTCCGGCCTGGCCGCGCTCATCTCCATGACCCGTGCCGGCATCCGTACCTTCTGGGCGTCGATGGAGGGAACGGTGCCTCGCGTGCTGGTGGTGGAAATGGCACCGGTGCTGCTGCTCGTCGCGGTAACGCTCGTCCTAACGGTGCAGGCCGGTCCGGTCATGCGCTATATGGAGGCGACGGTCGAGCGGCTGGCCCGGCCCACGCTCTATATCGATGCGGTGATGGATGCGCGCCGCGCCGGTCAACCGGCGCAAACGCCGGTCGGTGCGACGGTGACGGAAGAGGGGATCTGACATGCTTCCCTATCCGCTTCTCAGTCTCTCGCTCCTGATCATGTGGCTTGCCCTCAACGGCTTCACCTTCGGTCAGCTTATCGTCGGCGGCATCGTTTCGGTCGTCGCCTCCTGGGCGATGGCTTCCATGCGGCCGTCCAAGCCTCGTCTGCGGGGCTGGTATCTGTTGCCGAAGCTCGTCTGGATCGTGCTCTACGATATCGTGCGGTCGAATGCCGCCGTCGTCTGGATCCTGCTTGGCGGACATCGCGAAAAGCGCCATTCCGGCTTCGTGGCGATCCCGCTGGAACTGCGCGATCCGACCGGTCTTGCCGTGCTGGCGGTCATCATCACGAGCACGCCGGGGACGGCCTGGATGGAATATAATTCCGGTGGCGGGACGGTGCTCATCCACGTCTTCGACCTCGTGGATGAAGACGGGTGGGTGGACCTGATCAAGAATCGTTACGAAAAGCTGTTGGTGGAGATTTTCGAATGAGCCACGTCATCCTTGCCTGCTCTGTCGTCATCGCACAGGTTTTTCTGGTTGTCGCCATGTGGCTGGCGATGGTGCGCATGTTCCGTGGCCCGCGCGCGCAGGATCGCGTGCTGGCGCTCGACGCGCTCTACGTATGTTCGATGTTGCTGCTGATGGTGTTCGGCATCCGTTCGGGCCACACGATCTATTTCGAGGCGTCGCTGATCATCGGCATGCTGGGTTTCGTCTCGACGGTGGCGCTCGCCAAATTCCTGATGCGCGGCGAGGTGATCGAATGAGCACGATCGAACATGCTGCGGAACTGCCGGCCTGGGCTGCCCTGGTGGTGTCGGTCTTCCTTGTTCTCGGCTCCGGCCTCGTGCTGATGGGCATGCTCGGCTTCGTGCGGCTATCGACCTTTTACGAACGCATCCATGCCCCGACGCTCGGCACGAGCTGGGGCACGGGCAGTATCGTGATCGCCTCGATGGTGTTCTTCTCGGTGCTGTCCACCCGGCCGGTGGTGCACGAGATCCTGATCGGCATTTTCGTGACGGTGACCACGCCGGTCACGCTCATGCTGCTCGCACGCGCCGCGCTGCATCGTGACCGTTCCGAGGGCAATCCCGAGGTGCCGGAGGATTCACCCGCCGAGATGCCGGCAGAAGAAAGCGGCGAACCGGCTGGGCGGGCCTGAGCCGCCGCACGATTTCTTCCGCAAGCGAAATCCCGGACGATGCGGTGTTCACGGGAGATTCCCCTATGCGGAGGCAATCGGCCGACGGCAATTCTCCACCCGTCCAAAGACAATGTTAACCTTCCTTTTCTAACCATCTATGCAAGTCCCATCGGCAATGATCGTCGTGTTGCAGGTCCATGCATATTTCCAGAACGAACTTCTATCCCGTACTCCAGACCGAAGATGACGACGACGCCCGGCAGTCGCGTCATCCTTTTGAAAATAATGGCTTGAATGGCGGTCTAGATGCCGGCGACGCGTGGCGATCCGAGGATGCGCCGATCGCCAACGACGACTACCGCCCGCGCTTCCGCTCGCCGGCGTTGCGCGAATACGATCCGGGCCGCTATGCGGACGGAAGCTGGGAAAGTCATTTCTACATGGCGCCCAATGTCCGCTTCACCCGTACTCCCGACAAACCCGCCGCCCGGATCGAGGAAATGATCGCACCGGAAGACGTCCGCCCGGAGGAAACGCCCGGTCTGCCGTCGGAGGCCGATCTTTTGCAGCGCTTGCGCGAGGCGCTCGACGAGCGTCGCCAACGCTTCGAGATCCAGCAACAGGCGCTGGTGGCCGAAAACGTGGTGCCGATCCATCGGGCTGCGACTGTCGACGATGGCGGGGCCGAAGCGGCCAGCGCGACGATAGCAGGTGCGGCGGCAGAGCCGATCATCACCGCAGACGTTCCATCTCCCAGTGCCGAAACAGCGGGCGAAGCCGTGGCAGTGGAGAGGATTGAAACCTCTTCGGACGTGGAAAGCCTTGCGCCGGCCTTGGCGGGTTTTGCGCATCTGTCCGATTTCGCCTTCTGGGAGACCCTGATCCCGGATATGGCGGAACGCCCGACGCAGGTCCCCGCTTCGCCGATACTGCCGGTTTCCCGCCAGCCGGTAATGCCGGTCGCGGTGACCGCCCCGGTCATTCCCGTCGTCCCCGCGTCCGCTCCGATCGCAGCGCCGGTTGCCGAGCCGGTTTCCATCGCATCGCTGTTTCGGGTCGTGGAATGCCGGACGCCGGTGCAGACGGAGCGACCTGCCGAACCCTCGGCGGCGGCAAGCCCTGCCGATAATGCGTCAGCGCCCGCATCAGCAGTGGAAATCTCTTCTCCGGCCGCCGCCGAAGCACCGGCTGCCGTGGCCGCGCCTGCGCCTGTGGTCGAGCCGGTGCGCGATATTCCGGCGTCAGGTCTCTCCCGTTCGAGGCCGTTTCAGGTCAGCATGGCCGCGCCGGCCGCCGGCGACGCCGCCTATGAATATCCCTCGCACGCGCTGTTGCAGGAGCCGCCGCGCACCGTGGGTTTCGTGCTGACGCAGGAACAGCTCGAACAGAATGCGGGCCTGCTGGAAAGCGTGCTGGAGGATTTCGGCGTTCGTGGCGAGATCATCCACGTTCGCCCCGGTCCGGTCGTCACGCTCTATGAGTTCGAGCCCGCGCCGGGCGTCAAATCCTCCCGCGTCATCGGCCTTGCGGACGATATCGCCCGTTCCATGTCGGCGCTCTCGGCGCGCGTCGCCGTGGTGCCGGGCCGTAACGTCATCGGCATCGAACTGCCGAACGCCACCCGCGAGACCGTCTATTTCCGTGAGATGATCGATTCTCCGGACTTCGCCAGAACCGGTTTCAAGCTGCCGATCTGCCTCGGCAAGACCATCGGCGGCGAGCCGGTGATCGCCGAACTGGCGAAGATGCCGCATCTGCTCGTCGCCGGCACCACCGGTTCGGGCAAGTCCGTCGCCATCAACACGATGATCCTGTCGCTGCTCTATCGCTTCCGTCCGGACGAGTGCCGCCTGATCATGGTCGATCCGAAGATGCTGGAACTGTCGATCTATGACGGCATCCCGCATCTGCTCACCCCCGTCGTCACCGATCCGAAGAAGGCGGTCATGGCGCTGAAATGGGCGGTGCGGGAGATGGAAGACCGCTATCGCAAGATGTCGCGTCTCGGCGTGCGCAACATCGACGGCTACAACAACCGCGTCGCCGCCGCCCGCGACAAGGGCGAGACGATCACCATCAGCGTGCAGACCGGCTTCGACAAGGGAACCGGCGAGGCGATCAACGAGGAACAGGAGCTTTCCCTCGATCCGATGCCCTATATCGTCGTGATCGTCGACGAGATGGCCGATCTGATGATGGTCGCCGGCAAGGAGATCGAAGGCGCGATCCAGCGGCTCGCCCAGATGGCGCGGGCAGCCGGCATCCATCTCATCATGGCGACGCAGCGTCCCTCGGTCGACGTCATCACCGGCACGATCAAGGCGAACTTCCCGACGCGCATCTCCTTCCAGGTGACCTCGAAGATCGACAGCCGCACCATCCTCGGCGAGCAGGGGGCCGAGCAGCTCCTCGGCCAGGGCGATATGCTGCACATGGCCGGCGGCGGGCGCATCATGCGCGTGCACGGGCCGTTCGTCTCCGACGAGGAGGTGGAGAAGGTCGTGCTGCATCTGAAAACCCAGGGCCGGCCCGACTATCTCGAAACGGTCACCGCCGACGAAGAGGATCCCGAGGAGGACAGGCAGACCGCCGGCGCCGTCTTCGACAAGGGCGAGATCGCCGCCGAGGACGGCGACGATCTCTACGAAAAGGCCGTGAAAGTCGTGACGCGCGACCGCAAATGCTCCACGTCCTATATCCAGCGACGTCTGGCCATCGGCTATAATCGTGCCGCCTCGCTGGTCGAGCGCATGGAGAAGGAAGGGCTTGTGGGGCCTGCCAACCATGTCGGCAAGCGCGAGATCATCTCGGGCGAAAGGAACGATTATGTCGGGCACGGCGGCGATGACGCCGGCTGAAGCAGGCTCCGCTGAAAAAAGTCCTATTTATCTGAAACGGAATGATTTTCCCGATCCGGCCCGCATCTGTGGGCCGGATTTTTGCCTTTTCGGCAGGAAATTCGTTACGGCCGCGTATTTAATCGATTTGCTCTCCGCGACGTCCGGCCGGCGCTGTTGCATCTGCCGGACGATGCGTGAATAGTGCCGCCACCTTCAAGACCCGGCATCCCTAAGGAGGACAGGAATGGCATTGATCACCATGCGGCAGTTGCTCGACCACGCAGCCGAGAACGACTACGCATTGCCCGCTTTCAACGTCAACAATCTGGAATATATCCAGGCGGTCATGCGGGCGGCGGATGCGACGGATTCTCCGGTGATCCTTCAGGCGAGCCGCGGCGCGCGCGCCTATGCGGGTGACGCCTTCCTGCGTCACCTGATCCTCGGCGCGGCCGAGGAGTATCCGCATATCCCGGTCTGCCTGCATCTCGATCATGGCGACCAGCCGTCGACCTGCATCTCCGCCATCACCAACGGCTTCACCTCGGTCATGATGGACGGGTCGCTGCTTGCCGATGGCAAAACCGTCGCGAGCTACGACTATAACGTCGACGTGACCGCCGAGGTGGTGAAGATCGCCCATGCGGCCGGTGTTTCGGTCGAAGGCGAGCTTGGATGTCTTGGAAACCTGGAAACCGGCGTGGGCGACAAGGAAGACGGTCACGGGTTCGAGGGAAAGCTTTCGCGCGAGGATCTCCTGACCGATCCGGACCAGGCGCTGGACTTCGTCACCAGAACCGGTGTCGACGCGCTCGCCGTCGCCATCGGCACGAGCCACGGGGCCTACAAGTTCACCCGTGCGCCGGACGGCGAGATCCTGTCGATCGAGACGATCGCCAATATCAACCGGAAACTGCCGAACACGCATCTCGTCATGCACGGCTCCTCCTCCGTGCCGCAGGACTTGCAGGATCTCTTCACCGCCTATGGCGGCGAGATGAAGCAGACATGGGGCGTTCCCGTCGCCGAAATCCAGAAGGCGATCCCGCTTGGCGTGCGCAAGGTCAATATCGACACCGACCTGCGCCTCGCGATGACCGGCACGATCCGCAAGAATTTCAAGGAAAAGCCGGATAACTTCGATCCCCGCAACTACCTCAAGCCGGCGACAGCCCGCATGACGGAGGTGTGCAGGGAGCGCTTCGAGGCATTCCGCACGGCCGGCAAGGCCTCCGGCATCCGCATCCGGCGTCTGCCGGAGATGGCGAAATTCTACGCCGCCTGATGGCTTTTCACCCCTTCCGGCAAGTCCGGGAGGGGTTTGCTTCACGCTTCCCCGCGTTCCCGCGCGAAAGGAAGATTGCCATTCCTCCCCGGCAGGCCGTAAAAGGCATTGAACCCATGACCGCCGGTTGAGGAAAAGACATTGACCCAGAGCCTGACGATTGCCGATCTCAAGGAACGCGCCCGCCGGCGCGTGCCGAAGATGTTCTTCGATTATGCCGATTCCGGCGCATGGACCGAAAGCACCTATCGCGCCAATGAGGAGGATTTCGGCAAGATCAAGCTGCGTCAGCGCGTGCTCGTCGATATGAACGGCCGCTCGCTGGAAAGTGAGATGATCGGTGAGAAGGTGGCGATGCCCGTGGCGCTCGCGCCGACCGGCATGACCGGCATGCAGCATGCGGACGGTGAAATTCTCGCCGCCCAGGCGGCCGAGGAATTCGGCGTCCCCTTCACGCTTTCGACGATGAGCATCTGCTCGCTGGAGGATGTGCGCGCGGCGACCAAAAGGCCGTTCTGGTTCCAGCTCTACGTCATGCGGGACAAGGATTTCGTCGACAATCTGATCCAGCGCGCCAAGGATGCGGAATGTTCGGCGCTTATGCTCACGCTCGACCTGCAAATCCTCGGCCAGCGCCACAAGGATCTGCGCAACGGGCTTTCCGCGCCGCCGCGCTTCACGCCCCGGCATCTCTGGCAGATGGCGACGCGGCCGGCCTGGTGCATGCACATGCTCGGCACGAAGCGCCGCACCTTCGGCAATATCGTCGGTCATGCGAAAGGTGTGGACGACCTCTCGTCGCTGTCCTCCTGGACCGCCGAACAGTTCGATCCCAGCCTGTCGTGGAAAGACGTCGAACGGATCCGGGAGCGCTGGGGGGGCAAACTCATCCTGAAAGGCATTCTCGATGAGGAAGACGCGCGCATGGCGCTCGCCACCGGCGCAGACGCCATCATCGTCTCCAACCACGGCGGCCGTCAGCTCGACGGCGCGCCGTCGTCGATCAGCATGTTGTCGCGGATCGTCGAGGCCGTCGGCCAGCGCATGGAAGTTCATCTCGACGGCGGCATCCGCTCCGGCCAGGACGTGCTCAAGGCGCTGTGCCTCGGCGCGAAGGGAACCTATATCGGCCGCCCCTTCCTCTACGGCCTCGGTGCGGGCGGCCGCGCCGGCGTGCGGCAGGCGCTGGAGATCATCCGCAAGGAACTGGACATCACCATGGCGCTGTGCGGCGAGCGCGACGTCCGCAGCCTGTCGCGCCAGAACCTGCACCGGGAGTAAACACATCGAGGTTGTCGGCGCGTGTATCTCGTGGTTCGATGCGCTTGCCCGCGCAATCGACACCGCGTCGGGCCTGCATCTCGAACCGGCTGCGGCCCATGACGCTCTAATGGCAAGAAGGAGCGGCCGATCGAGGACACCGATCCTGTATCGGCCGCCGGGGAAAAGAAACGCCACCATCGCAAGGGTGTGTTGATTGACTGGAATTCTCGGCGTCATATTGGCCGGCGGCCAGGCCACGCGCATGGGTGGCGGTGACAAGGGTCTGCTGCGGCTCGGCGAGGTCACGCTGTTCGATCACGTACGGGCGCGGCTCGGTCCTCAATGTCTCGATCTTGCGATCAACGCCAATGGCGATCCGCTGCGCTTCTCACAATTCGGCCTTCCCGTCCTTGCCGATACGCTGCCGGATTACCCGGGGCCGCTGGCAGGCGTGCTTGCCGGCCTCGACTGGGCGGCGGAAAAGGGGGCGGATGCGATCGTGACTGCGGCGGCAGACACGCCTTTTCTGCCCCGCGATCTGGTGGCGCGCCTTGCCGCTGCGGCGGCGCAGGAAAACGTTCCGATCATCCTGGCGGCTTCGCCGGATAAGGCGGGGACGCCGCGTCCCCATCCCACCTTCGGCTTATGGCCGGTGAACTTGCGCGAGGACCTGCGCACCGAGCTTTCCGGCGGGATGCGCAAGGCCCGGGTGTGGGCCGAACGGCACGGAATGGCGACAATCCTCTTCGAGGCGACGCCCTTCGATCCGTTCTTCAATATCAACACGCCGGAGGATATGGCGCGCGCGCGGGTCATTCTGCAAGGAGCGGCGGCATGAGCGAAGGGCCGCTGGCGCAGCCTCGATCCGGAAGGATCGTCAGCCGAGAATGTTGCGCGCCGCACGCATGAATATCCTCGAGCCGATCGGGATCAGGTCGTCGGGAAAATCGTAATCGGGATTATGCAATGCGGGATGCCGTTCTCCCGCGCCGAGGAAGAACATCGCCGACGCCGCGTTGCGGCCGAAGATGCCGAAGTCTTCCGAAGCGCGCATCGGGAGTGCCTCTTCTCCATGCGTAACGCCCTCCTCGTCGAGCGCTTGCCGCAGATGGCCGACGGCGTCCGGCGCATTGATGCTGGCGACGAAGATCTCGTGATACTCGTGGCGTGCGCAAAGATGGTGCCGGCTGGCGATGTCCGCGACCAGCGCTTCCGCAGCCGCGCAGAGGCTCGCCATGCGATCGTCGTGCCGGGTTCTCAGCGTCGCCCAGACCTCCGCATTGCCGGGCGCAACGCCGAACGCGGCTTCCCCCATCACCGCATGGACGACGGTCACCATGCTGAACGCATCGTCCGCGAAAGTTCCGTTGCCAAGCGCCGGGAGCGCCGGCATCAGCTGGCTGACGGCCGTCATCGGCGAGATGCCGGTCTCGGGCATCGACGAATGCGCGACCTTTCCTTCCAGCAGGATCCGCATGCCGCGCGAGGCGCAATTGACCACGCCGGACTTGATTCGCACCTCGCCGAAGGGAACGCCGGGCAGATTGTGCAGCGAGAAAGCGAAATCGGGCGCGATCTGGCCGTAGCGCGGGTCCGCGACGACACCGGCCGCACCGTCGCCGCTTTCCTCCGCCGGCTGGAACATCAGCACGACGCGGCCGCGCGCCGGTCTTCTGCGCCCCAGCTGGCGGCCGAGCGCGGCCAGGATGGCGGTGTGCCCGTCATGGCCGCACATGTGCGATTTTCCCGGCACGAGCGATGCATGCGGTACGCCTGAAAGCTCCTGGATCGGCAATGCGTCGAGTTCCGAACGAAACATCACGGTCGGCCCGGCCTCACCGCTGTCATAGATGGCCGCCACGCCATGCCCGCCTAACCCGGTCAGCACCTTGTCCGGTCCCGTATCGGCGAGGAAGGCGACGACCTCCGCGGCGGTATTTTCTTCTTCGTTCGAGATTTCCGGCTGCTGGTGAAGCCTGCGCCGCCACGCCGTAATCTGCACGATGTCCTGATTGGTAAGGGTCATGGTTCTCGCTCCGCAGGTCGCTGCGTTTCCCATAGCACGCCGGGCCGGTTCGCGCGATGGAGCCAAGCGGCGATGTCTTTCGGGAACATTCGGCGGATGCGGCAGTTCAAGCCCGAAGCCCGACGATGGAAGTGCAGGATGAAACGACCGGAAACGCTCTTCTTCTCGCCCAGCGAATGGGTGCCGAATCACCCGTTCCTGCCGGTGCTGGCCTATCGTGATATTTTCCATGGCAGGGAAAGCGACCCCGCACGCGCCTTCGAACGGATTTTTCGTGATGCGTTGTGGCAGGGACTGTGGCGCAACGGCGTCTTCCCCTATCAGCATTATCATGTCGGTGCGCATGAGGTGCTCGGCATTGCCGAGGGCAGGGCGGAACTCCTGATTGGCGGTCCGGCCGGAATGATCCTGGACGTATGCTCGGGGGATTGTCTGGTGCTGCCGGCCGGTACGGGCCATAAACGGCTTTCCGCCAGTGCGGATTTCCTCGTGGTCGGCGGCTATCCGCCCGGCCAGCATGCCGACATTCAAACCGCCGCTGCCACACCCCGCGAACTCGAAACCATAGCCAGCCTGCCCATTCCGACACGCGATCCCGTCCATGGCGCCAACGGTCCGCTCGTTTCGCTCTGGCGCGAAGGCGGCCAGCTGCCCGGTCGGGAGACGGTCGAAGGACGCTGACAAAACCGGCGCTGTGTCAAACCGGAGCGAGCTTCGTTTTTATCGCGTCCTCGATCGGCACGGCGCTTCGGCTCTGCTTGTCGAAGCGCACGATTTTCACGTCGGCCTCGGCGAAGACTTCCGCCGCGTCGATGGATTTCATCGTGTGGTTGATGGACATGGACCTGGTGCCGATCTCGTTGACCCTGGAGACCACCTGGACGCATGTGCCCGCCGTAATCTCCCGTCTGTAGGTCAGCTTGCAGGTGACGTCCGCCCAGCCGAGATCCGGCCGGTTGGGGGAGATCAGCGCCAGCATGTGCAGGCTTGCATCATCGAAGACCGCCGCATAGTGCCGGGTATTGACGTGGCCCATCGTGTCGCAATGCCAGGGATGGAACACGGCCGTGAAGGTGGGGATATTCGCCATTGGAAACTGTCTCGTCGCTATCTTCGGCCGTGGATCAGGCGCGATTGTTGTAGTCTTCCGTCAGCCTCGGGAGAATGACTTCCGAGGCGGTGGTGATGTCGAAGGCGATGGCCCGTCGCGCGGCGGCGCCGTCGCGCTCCGCCAGAGCGCTCACGATCGCGCTGTGCGCGTTGTTGCCGTGCAACCGGGCGTCGTCCTCCAGCGAGAAATAATGAAGGACCGGACCGTATTTCAGCCAGAGCAATTCGATGATGGTGATCAGTTCCGGCTTTCTGGCGGCCTTGTAGATGGAGAAATGGAATCGCCTGTTCCAGGTCAGGTAGCTGACATCCAGTGACTTCGACGCCTTTTCCACCCGCAGATGGAGCGTCTGGATATTATCCAGCTCCTCCGCGCTGATATGGGCGGCCGCGAGTTCTGCCGTCCAGCCCTCGATCTCGATGCGGATGTCGCGGATTTCCATGAAGCGGGTCGGGGAAAGCCGGGTGACGGTGAACGTACGGTTGGGATTCAATTCCACAGCGCCCTCCGTCACCAGCCGCGTCACCGCATCCCTGACGGGCATCATGGAGGTGCCCAGGGCCTTCGCCACGCCGCGCAGCGTGATAACCGATCCCGGCGGCAGGCGTCCCGATACGACACATTCGCGGAGCACGAAATAGACGCGCCCGCGTAGCGACGCCCATTCAATGACGTCTTGCTCGCTCTTGGCCATGAAGGCCGCGAAATCCGCAATTCTGGTTTCGCTTGTTACGTCCACATCCAATCTCCTGCATTTTTGTGATTGTGTGATCACAAATAATAAGCTCTTTCTAGCTGAAAATTTCCAGAGAGACAACCATGCAGAAAATATGTGTTTTCGGCTCAAAAGCCACAAATACCAGCAATCATACGGCGTTTATACAGCGTCAGATTTTTTGATGGGTCGTGTTGACAAATGACGAAAAAGCCGGTGATACTGTGATCACAAGAGGCAAGCGCCTCCATAAATGGGGAATAAAATGTCAGCACACCGATTCAGCATTTCCGCTTCCACAGCACTTGCCGCGTGTTTGCTCGCCGCACCCGCCGTCGCCGAGACGGTGCGCATCGGGGTCCTTCAGCCCCAGGCCGGCGATTGCGCCCAATGGGGCATTCCCATCAGCCGTGGCGTGACGATGTGGGCGGAGGAAGTGAACGCCCGGGGAGGCGTGGAACTTGCGGACGGCACGAAGGAGCAGGTCGAGGTCAAGACCTATGACAATGTCTGCTATGCGCCGGGCGACGAGCTGAAGGCTGCCCGCCGCGCGGTTCTTGACGATGGCGTCGATTATATCGTCCAGACGTATACGCCCGCTGCCCGCCAGGCGATCGCGGACCTGACGAACGAGCAAAAGGCTGTCAGTCTCTCCTATGGCGCCGGCTTTCTCAGCGGCGACTATCCTTACATGTTCGGTGCGCTGACCGGTTCGCCCACCTCCTATATGCTGGTTGCCGACCGTATTATCGAGGCGCATCCCGAAGCCCGGCGCATTGCCATCATCTCCGCCGACAACAGCTTTGCGAAGTCTTCCAAGGCGTACATCGAGGCGGGGATCGCCGCTCATGGCGATGCCGTGGAGATCGTCTACAACGAGAGCTACAGCGCGGAGGCGGCGGGAGATATGCTCAGCCTGCTCTCTCCTCTCGTGGAGGCGCAGCCGGATATCATTCTCGAAGCCGGCTTCGTGCCGTCACAGCAGGCGCAGATGGTCGAGATTCTCGATCAGCTCGGCTTTCAGGGGTACTTCGGAAGCGAGGCCTGGAACCTCAATTTCATGACGGAACGGCTTGGCGCCGAGCGCATCGCCGGACGACTCTACAGTGGATATGCGCTGGATGCTTCGGAAGGCTCCCTGAACGAGCGTGCCGCCGCCTTCTACGATAAGTATGTCGAGAAATACGGCGAGAAGGAATGGTCCGTTTTCGCTTCGATCGGCTATGCGACAGCCGCCACCCTCGAGGCGGGCCTGAAGCTGTCCAGGTCCGCTTCGGCGGAAGACTTCGTCGCCGCCGTTCATGCGTCGCCGACGCTGGATCATCCTCTCTTTGGCAAATCCACCTGGGCAGGCGAGGATATTTTCGGCATCAACAATCATCTCTATACGCCGCTTCCCATCTACAATGTGGGGGCGGACGGCAAGATCTCCCTGGACGGAGTGGTCGATGTGAGCGCCTGGTGGCAGGAAAACAAGCCCAGGGCCCTGCCGGTGCTCGAACAGCAGAACCAGATCTACAAGTGACCGGATCGGGCCTTTTCCAGGTCCGGACCACCATAACCCCCTGACCCCGCTCCCGTGACCAGCGCCAGATCTTCCGGCATCGCCGGAAGGTGCCGGAAACGCGTGCGTGGTCCGTATGGTCAACCTCCTCCACGAGGTGCTCGATGCAGAACATCGTCAACGTCCTGTCCCTGACATCCTTCTATGTCTCCTTCTCGCTCGGCCTGGCGATGGTCTTCGGCATCCTGAGGATCGTGAATTACGCCCACGGCGAAGTCTACATGATCGGCGGTTATTCGCTTTGGCTGGCGGTGTCGCTCCTGAACGGTATCGTGCCGGGGCCGGTCATCATGCTCGCCGCGCTGTTTCTGTCCGCCGCGGTGGGCGCTGTTCTGGGCATCGTGCTCCAGGGGGTGGTCTTCACGCCGCTGAGGGACAAGGCCTTCTCGATCTTCATGGCGACCCTTGGCGTTTCCTACATCCTGCAATCGCTGGTCGTTTTGACGGTCGGGGCGAGCGGTCGATCGATTTCTCCGTTGTTTCCGGGTTTCAGCCGCTTTTCGGGCGCCATTTTCCCCAACCAGCGCATCTTCGTCTTCTGCATGACGCTTCTTCTCGTCGGCACACTCTACGTCTTCCTGATGCGTACGAGCTATGGCCGGAAAATTCGTGCCGTGGCGCAAAACCCGAGGGGGGCGATGCTGCAAGGCATCAGTCTGCGGCAGGTGAACCTGTGGACGGCGATCATCGGCGCGGTCCTGGCGTCGGTCGCGGGCGCCCTGATGGCGAGCGTCGTCAGCATCAACCCCTATATGGGCACCGACGCCATCTGGCGCGCCTTCATCATCATCATCGTTGGAGGCATCGGCAGCATACCGGGCGCGATCATCGCTGCGGTCATCTTCGCCACTACCGATACGATGATGCTGCTGTTCGGTTTTGGCAAACTCAACGCCCTCGTCGATGCGCTGGTCATGCTTGGTGTCCTGGCGATCCGCCCGCAGGGCCTGCTCGGCGTGAAGGAGTAACACGCGATGCGTTTCTATCTCCTCGCCACCATGCTGGCGGCGCTGATCGGCGTGGCGTCGGTAGCGCTTGGCGAATACTGGCTCAACGTCGTCGTCATTTTCCTGATCAACGTCATGATGCTCATCGGTTTCCGGCTCGTGACGCTGATGGGCGGATGGTCATTCGCTCATGTCGCCTTCATGGGGCTTGGCGCCTATACGACGGCCATTCTGACCACCATGGACGCGCCCTGGTCCTTCTGGGTCACGATCCCGCTCGCGGTTCTGATTTCCGGCGCCGTGGCGTTCCTGGTCGGCCTCGCCGTGCTGCGGACGCGCCACTATTACTTTTTCCTCAGTTCGCTGGCCGCCGGCGAGGCCTTGCGCCAGTGCTTCGCCCAACTGGACTGGATCACCGGCGGCACCTACGGCATTTCCTTCATTCCCCGTCCGAGCCCGGTGTTCGGCCTTGTCTTCAACGATACGCGCAACTTCCTCTGGCTGGTGCTCGCCTTCGTGCTCGCGGTCGCCTTCTTCGCTCGGTGGTTCGACAGTTCCGAAGCAGGCCGGCGCATCCGGGCGATCGCGATCAACGAGGACCTTTCGGCCTCGATCGGCATCAATACCTGGGCTCACCGGGTACTGGCCTTCGTCGTCGGCTCGGCGGTGGCGGGCATTGCCGGTGTGTTCTTCGCCAGCTTCAACAAGATCGTCAATCCGCTCGACTTCTCGTCGGTCTACATGTTCCGCATCGTCGCGGCGGCCATCGTCGGTGGCGTCACGACCTTCTTCGGGCCGCTGCTGGGACTGCTCTATCTCACCGCTGTCGAGGAACTTTTCCGTGGCATCCCGGAATATGTGCCGCTTATCTGGGGCTTCAGCGTCATCGGCGTGCTGCTTCTGCTTCCCGGCGGACTGGAGACTGTATTCACCGGGGAATGGTCTGCCGGCATGAGGTCGCGCTTCGCCAGGCTCTTCCGCATGACGAGAGGAGCACACGATGCTGGCCGTTGAGAACATTACGAAGCGCTTCGGGTCGAACGTCGCGGTCAACGACGTCTCCTTCAGTGTGGCGAAGGGGGAGATCCATGGGCTGATCGGCCCTAACGGATCCGGAAAGACCACCCTGTTCAACGTGGTGAGCGGCTTCTATGTGCCGACGGACGGGAATATACGCTTCGAAGACAAGCCTATCGGGGGCCTCAGCCCGCATCGCGTGGCGCGGGAAGGCCTGATCAGAACATTCCAGCTGACGAGTGTCTTTCGCGGGCTTTCGGTTCGCGAAAGCGTCGACATCGCCCGCAACGTCGCCCGTTCGAATCCGTCCCTGTCGGGACACGGAAACTGGCTGGCCGATTTTCGGGAAACCGATGCGATCCTGGAATATTTCGATCTCGCATCCTCGGCGAACCGGCATGCGGATGTGCTTCCCGGCGGAGTGCAGCGAACGCTTTCGATTGCGACGGCCCTTGCCGCGCGGCCGCGCATGCTTCTGCTGGACGAGCCCCTTGCCGGCCTCAATCCTACGGAAAAGGCGAAGATCGCCGCAAAGATACGGGCGCTGAGAGACGGCTTCGGCCTGACCGTGCTGCTGGTCGAACACGACATCAAGTCGGTGTTCTCGGTTTGCGACAATATCACGGTGATCAACATCGGCCGGAAGATCGCTGAGGGAACCGCTTCCGAGATCGCGGCGAATGAGACCGTCATCCGCGCTTATCTCGGCTCGGCAGGAGTGAACAATGCTGGTCGTTGAGAATCTTTCGGTCAACTACGGGAAAATCTCGGCTCTTCGCGAGGTGTCGCTGAGCGCTAAGCGCGGGTGCATCACCGTCGTCCTTGGAAGCAACGGCGCGGGCAAATCCAGTCTGCTCAAGGCGATAACCGGCCAGATTCCAAGTGAAGCCGGGTCGGTGACGTTCGATGGGCAGCCGATACTGGGCATGCCGGCGCACCGGATCGTCGCGCTTGGCCTGACGCTGGTTCCCGATGGGCGTGAGCTGTTTCCGAGAATGACCGTCCTGGAGAACCTGCTGCTGGGGGCAAGCGCCGGACGTTCGAAGAACAGCCGGGCCGACCTCGACGAGATCTTCGATTTCTTTCCGGTTCTGGCGAGGAAGCGGTCGACGCTTGCGCACGGCCTCAGCGGCGGGGAGCAGCAGATGCTCGCTTTCGGGCGGGCCATCATGTCGAAGCCGACGATGCTCCTCCTCGACGAACCGACGATCGGCCTTGCCCCGCTCATCGAGCGCGAACTGATCGACCGCGTGCTCATGCTCGCCCGCGATCTCGATATCGGCATCCTGCTGGTCGAGCAGAACGCCACGCTGGCACTCGGCATCGGCGATTCCGGGATCGTGCTGGAGCAGGGTGAAATCTCGATGCGGGGACTGGCGTCCGAAATGGCCGCCAGCGACCGGATAAAGCAGGCCTATCTCGGCATGTAATGACGTTTGCGCCGCGCCATGCGACCGCAGGAAATGGAATAGGAGAATCGCGTGAAAAGGAAAGTCATTCTCACCTGTGCTGTCACGGGTGACGGTCCGCTCAATCCGAAATTTCCCGACTATCCGGTGACGCCGGAACAGATCGCCCGGGATTGCGTCGAGGCCGCGTCGGCCGGGGCCTCCATCGTGCATGTGCATGTCCGGGATCCGCAGACGGGCATCGGCAGCCGGGATCCCCGCCTGTTCAGCGAGCTGAAATCCCGGATCCGCGAGAAAAACGACAATATCGTTCTTAACTTCTCCGCCGGCATGGGGGCGACCTATGTGCCGCGGGAAGATGACGAGGCCGTGGGCGGTCCTGGCACCGACATGGCGAGCGCATCCGAGCGGTTGGCGCATGTGCGGGCCGACAGGCCGGAAATCTGCACGCTCGATGTGACGACGCTCAATCTCGAAGGCGGGATCGCCGGCGCCGAAGCCTGCGTTTACATGAATACGACCCGGACGCTGCGGGCGATGGCCAGCCAGATCCGGGACCTGGGCATCCGGCCCGAAATCGAAGCGTTCAATCCCGGTGACATAATGTTCGCCCGGCAACTGGTCGAGCAGGGCCTGATCGAGAAACCGGCCATGTTCCAGCTCTGCCTCGGCGTTCGCTGGGGCGTCCCGGCCGACATGAGTTCGCTTCTGTACATGAAGAGCCTCGTGCCCGAGGGCGCCAACTGGTCGGCATTCGGCATTTCCCGCCACCAGATGGAGGTGGTGGCGATGTCGACGATCCTCGGCGGCAACTGCCGCGTCGGCCTTGAAGACAACATTTACATGGAGCGCGGCGTATTCGCGACGAATGCGAAACTCGTCGAACGGGCGGTAACCATCATCAATGCGCTGGGCTGCGACGTCGCCACGCCCGATGAAGCCCGCGAAATCCTGCAACTCGGTCAAAAATAACGGAATTTAGGAGTTCAAGATGAGATTCGCTTGCGATACGGGCGGAACTTTCACCGACCTTGTGGTGGAGGACAAATCCGGAACCGTCCATATGTTCAAGGCGCCCACCACGCCGCACGACCCGGTCAAGGGCGTTCTGGACGCCCTGTCCGTTGCTGCTTCGGAATTTCGCATGGACCTTGCGGACATGCTGGGGCAGGCGGAGATATTCATTCATGGAACGACCCATTCCATCAATGCCATCATCACCGGCAAGACAGCCAGAACGGCCTTCCTCACGACGCAGGGGCATCCCGATATCCTGGTGATCCGGGAGGCGGGGCGCTCCGAGCCGTTCAATCACAAGGTCGACTATCCCAAGCCCTATGTGCCGCGGTCTCTCACCCATGAAGTGACGGGCCGCATATTGTCCGACGGCTCGGTCTCCAGGCCTCTCGACGAAGCCGGCCTGATTAAAACCCTCGCGGCGTTGAAGGAGCAGGAGGTCGAGGCGATCGGCGTCTGCCTTCTCTGGTCGATCGTCAATCCCGAGCATGAACTGCGCGTCGGCGAACTGATCGAGCAGCATCTGCCCGGCATTCCCTACACCCTGTCCCATCGGCTCAATCCGTCCCTCCGGGAATACCGCCGCGCCTCCTCGACCTGCATCGACGCCTCCCTCAAGCCGCTGATGACGAAGTATATGGGCAGCCTGGTGTCGCGCCTTCAGACGGCGGGCTTTGGCGGCAAGGTCTTCGTCCTGACCTCTCAGGGCGGCATGATGGACGCCACGCATCTGGAAAAGATGCCCATCCATTCCGTGAACTCGGGGCCGTCGATGGCTCCGCTCGGCGGCCAGTTCTATGCGGAACGGTCGATCGGTGCGCAGACGGTCATCGTCGCCGATACGGGCGGCACGACATATGACGTGAGTCTGGTCAGGAACGGCGCGATCCCCATGACCCGCGACATGTGGATCGGCGAGCCGTATCTCGGGCATATGAGCGGATTTCCCTCCGTCGACGTGCGCAGCATCGGCGCCGGCGGCGGCAGCATCGCCTCCGTCGATGCCGGGGGGCTCCTCCACGTCGGTCCAGGAAGTGCGGGGGCGGTGCCCGGCCCGGCATGTTTCATGAAGGGCGGCACCTGGCCGACGCTTACCGATGCATGCCTCGTGCTCGGCTATATCGATCCCGACTATTTCCTCGGCGGCAAGATGAAGCTCGACGTGGAGGCCGCAAAGCAGGTGATCATGGCGAATATTGCCGAACCGCTCGGCATGAGCCTACTGGAAGCGGCCTGGTCGATCGTCGAGGTCGCTACCGAGAACATGGTTCAGGCGATTGCCGACATCACCGTCAATCAGGGTATCGATCCTACGAATGCGGTGCTGGTCGGGGGAGGCGGGGCGGCCGGCCTCAACTCCGTCTTCATTTCGAAGCGTCTGGGATGCAAGCACCTGATCATCCCCGACACCGGCGCGGCCCTGAGCGCGGCGGGCGCCCTGATCTCGGATCTGACCTCCTATTACCAGGCGACGTGTTTCACCGCATCCGACCGGTTCGACTATGCGCAGGTCCGCTCCGTTCTCGAAGACCTCGACGAGCGTTGTGAGACGTTCCGGAAAAGTGCCGGCGAGCATGTCACGTCCGCGGTCCAGACATATGTGGAGGCGCGTTACGAGAGCCAGATCTGGGAAATCGAGGTGGAGATACCGAATGGCGGCATCGTGACGGAGGCCGATCTCGCCGATGCGGTCGCGCAGTTCCACAAGAAGCACGATGAACTGTTCGCCTATCACGATGAGAACTCCGTGGTGGAGTTCGTGACCTGGACGAAGCGGGTCAACTGCAAGCTTCGCAAGAACGATGTCGGCCGGCTGCGCTACGATACCGATGCCCGCAACGACCGCGCCGTGCGCATGGCCTACTTCCCCGGTTTTGGCGAGGTCGAAAGCAAGGTCTTCTTCCAGCAGGACGTCCCGCACGACCAGACCTTCAGCGGACCGCTGGTCGTTGAGACCCCCCATACGGCGGTGATCGTCGATCCGATGTCGACCGTCTTGCAGACGCCGGAAGGCACGTTGATCGTGACCTCGAAGAAATAAGGTGGACCCAATCATGACGACAGATATGGAAATCAGCCTGACCGGCGCCGAACTGGCCATTCTTCGACACCGCATCGAAGGTGTGAACAAGAAGATGGCCAATACCGTGGTACGCACCGGTCGCTCCGGCGTTCTCAACCGCGCCCGCGACTTCTCCGTGTGCATATTGACGGCGGATTGCGACCTGTTGAGCGCGGCGGAAGGCCTGCCCATTCACACGCTCTGCGGGCCGGATATGATGGCGCGGTGGATGCTTACCTTCCATCCGAACCTGAAAAGAGGGGACGCGTTCCTTCATAACTCGCCCTATCACGGCAATTCCCATGCCGCCGATCAGGTTGTCCTTGTGCCCGTCTTCGACGATGAGGAGGTGCACCGGTTCACCGTTGTGGTGAAGGCCCATCAGGCCGACATCGGCAATTCGGTTCCCACGACCCTGCATGCGACGGCCCGCGACATCTACGAGGAAGGGGCAATGATCTTCCCCTCCGTCCGGCTACAGGAGAATTTCAAGTTCAACGAGGATCTGATCCGTATGTGCCGCATGCGGATCCGGGTTCCCGACCAATGGTACGGCGACCTGCTGGCGACGCTCGGCGCCGCGCGTATCGGTGAGCGTGAACTGATCGCGCTGGGGCGCGAGATCGGCTGGGCGAAGCTGCTCTCCTTCCCGGCGAAATGGTTCGAGTACAGTGAAAACCGGATGATGGAGGCGCTTCGGAAGATGACCTCCGGGCAGGCGGAAGCCCTCTCGATCCACGACGCCTTTCCGGGCACGACCGCGGATGGTATCGAAATCAGGGCGTCGGTTCGCGTGGATGCCGAAGACGCCAGGGTTCACGTCGATTTCACCGGCTGCCCGGATTGCCTGCCGAACGGCCTGAACCTGACCGAGGCCACCTCGCGCACCGCCGCCATGGTCGGTATCTTCAATTCCATCGACTCTTCCGTTCCCAAGAATGCCGGCAGTATCCGGCGCATCATGATCGACCTGCGGGAAAATGCGATCGTCGGCATCCCGCATCATCCGACCTCATGTTCGCTGGCAACCACCAATATCGCGGACCACGCCACGAATTGCGTCCAGATGGCGATCGCCGCGATTTCGGAAGGATCGGGCATGGCCGAAACCGGATATGCCTTCTCGCCGACGACCGGTACGATCTCCGGTATCGATCCGAGAAACGGCAAGCCTTTCGTCAACATGGTCTTCCTCGGCCATACGGCGGGCGCCGCGACGGGGCACGGGGATCGTTGGCTGACGCTGCTCCATGTGGGCAATGGCGGCCTGTGCAATATCGATGGCGCGGAACTGACTGAACTCTACCATCCCGTCGTGATCCGGGAACGCAAGCTGGTGACCGACTCGGAAGGGGCGGGGAAGTTCATCGGCGCGTCCTCCATGCTCGTGGAATACGGCCCGGTGGGAGGCGATCTCGAACTCGTCTTCGCCAGCGACGGTACGGACCATGCCCCGCAAGGGGTGCGTGGCGGCAAGCCGGGAGGCAAGGCCGATCAATATATCCGCTTTCCTTCCGGCGAACTCAAGCAATTGGACAAGGTCGCGCGGGTCATCCTGCGGGAGGGAGACACCACCGTCGGCATCGCCTGCGGCGGCGGCGGGTATGGAAGTCCCTTCGAACGCGATCCGCAGACAGTTGCCAATGACGTTCTTGAGAAATGGATCAGCCGCGAGCGCGCGGAAAAGATCTATGGCGTCGCGATCGACGCGGACGGCAGCGTGAACCGGGAAAAGACCCAAACCCTTCGTGAGGCGGTTTGTAAATGACACAGCGTGTACTCATCACCGGGGCCGGCGACGGCATCGGACTTGGAATCGCCGGCGAGTTCCTGAAGACCGGAGCGACGGTCTTCATTTGCGACGTGCGGGGCGAACTGTTCGACGAGGAAATGCGCCGGACCTTTGCGGGCTGCTACCGGACCGACGTCGGTTCCACCGACGACGTCGCCTCCATGTTCGAGGACATCCGTTCGAAAGCCGGCGGTTTGGATGTGCTCATCAACAATGTCGGAATTGCCGGCCCCCATGCGGGGGTCGAGGATATCGACCTTGCGGACTGGGAAGCGACGCTGCGGGTCAACCTGACAGGTGCGTTCCTCTGCATCAAGGAAGCGGTGCCTCATATGAAAGCGCAGGGAGGCGGCGCGATCATCAATATTTCGAGTGTGGGAACGCTGACCGTGCCGCCCATGCGGTCGGTCTACAACACCTCGAAATGGGCGATTGAAGGCCTGACGAAATCGCTTGCGCGCGAGTTGGGGCCATTCGGCATCAGCTGCAATGCGATCCTGCCGGGCATCATGAACAACAATCGCATGCGGGGGATCATGGAGCGCCGGTCGAAGCACGAGAACCGGGACGTCGATGACATCGCGGGCGACTATCTGAAATACAGTGCGATGGGCCGTCTGATCGAGGTCGAGGAGATTGGCCACGCAGCTGTCTTCCTCGCCTCGGACAAGGCGCGCGGCATCACTTCGCAGTTCCTGTCCGTTTGCGGCGGCACGGCCTACGAGGACTGATCCGCGATGAGCCGGCTGGAAAGCGCCCGCCGAGCGCAACCTCGTCCAGTCCGCTTGATGATGAGGCGGAGTGGCCGGCGTCCCCATGTCGCCGGCCGCCTGGAGCAAATGCAGATCCGGAACTGTAGGAAAAACAGTGCGGTAAGAGCATTTCTTATAATCCGGCATTCACCGGAAATGCGCCGGAGCTGCAAGTCCCCTGCGTAGCGCAAGAAACGGACGACGATGAAAAGCGATAGCCGCCTGATCCTCGCGGGCGCTCTGACGAACTTTGCGATGGGCCTGCTTTACTGCTGGACCCTCTTTGCCGCACCGATTGCGGCGGAATTGAACGTGTCCGCTGCCGATATCAGCGCGGTGCCGGCGGTCTCGCTCGTAGCGTTCACTTTTGGCGTCAACCTCGGGCCGGCCTTCGCGCAGCGGCTCTCGCCGCTGCAATTCATCGTCGTGGTTTTCCTCGGTTCCGCGGCGGGGATTGCGCTCGTCGCCTTCGGTTCGTCCATCCCGGCCGTGGCGCTCGGCTTCGGCGGGCTGTTCGGCATCGCATCCGGATTGGGATACGGCCATGCCCTGCGTATGGCCCAGGCTGTTTCTCCCGCCGCGAAAGGTATTGCAGTCGGCATTTGCGTCACCGCCTTCGCGCTTACCGCAATCGTGCTCGCCTTTCTTGCGGACAGTGTCATCCGGTCTTTGGAGGTGCAGCTCTTCTTCGTGATCCTGTCGGCGCTCATCATGGCGACCTCCGTCGTCGTCTGGAGGCTTTCGAAGGACGCCAGGCTCGTGCCGACGGCGGTGGCGCACGACATTGGCGACATGCCGCAAGGCCGATCGGAATTCCTGCTTCTCATGCTCGCATTCTTCTCGATGTGTTTCGTGGGGCTTGCGGTCATGGCCAATACGAGCATCATCCTGCGCGATTTCGGCGTTTCGGCCATGGGCGCGGGAAGAGGTATCGCCGTCTTCAACGTCAGCTATGTCATCGGATCCCTGTTCGGCGGGCGGATCGCCGAGACCCTGGGCGGCCGGACGACGATCATCGCCATTCTGGCCGCACAGGCCCTTGCTCTCGTCTCGCTTCTTCTTGCGCCCGATCCGCTCGGCGTCTGGGCGCTTGCGATCGTATCCGGGGTCGCGCTCGGTGCGACGGCGTCGGTCTTTCCCGTGCATCTCGCTCAGCGCTTTGGAAGCGGCAATTCGTCGAGATTGTTTGCCCGGCTGGTCATTTCCTACGGCGCCGCCGGCTTTATTGCGCCGTGGCTGTCGATGCTGTTACGCAACATCACAGGCGGATACGACCATTTCCTGATAGTGTCGTTAACAGTGACGCTCGCCGCCATTTCCCCGTTTGTGTTCCGGACGCGAAAATAGAATGTACCTTTCTACGGGCAATGTGGCGGAAGGGTTGGGCTGTCCGCCGCCGGGCAAAGTAGAAATGTCCTTTGGTCGCCTCACGGCACACAGTCCAGCCCCGATCTGAGCGGCTGATACCGGTTGCAAGATCAGAACGAAAGCTGGCTTGCCATCGCCAAGCACAATCCGCAGGCGGCGGACCGGGTGCTGGAAGCGATCGAGGAACGGTGGAAGACGCTTTCCCGGTTTCCCTCTTCCGGCATGGAGCGCAACGAGATCGCGCCGGGCATTCGGCATCTGGGCGAGGGTCACTATCTCACGCTCTACCGTGTAACCGAACACTCTGTCGAGATCGTTCGGATTTTGTACGGAAGGCGGAAAATGGATCGGAAAATCGTGTCGTAGATACCGAGGAATGCCAGTTGGGCCAGACGACTCTACTGAACTGTCACCGGATTGATGTCGAGCGCCACACGGAAGAAAGACTGATCAGAATTGATGCGAAGCATCAAGGCGTGTCTAACTCTCTACCTCTTTGCAGAGATGGGCTTTATACGAGTGGGTGAGAGTCCTCTTGACTTCTAAAATCAACGCCTGCCAACTCGCTTCAGAACTCTAAACTAAAATATGTCTATCGGCTCCGACCACATGTAGGTCTCCATAACCCCTTCCGCCGTCCTTAGTTCATCTCTCTGCGTGCGTCGACGCAATCTCACGTCGGCATCAATATCGTCTCTCCTCACTTTCAGCCACGCAAGATACTCTTCATCGTTGGTTGTGAGGGCGATGTTCCGATTTGTATACCGTTTCAGGATCGCCTCGTATGATTCCGTCGCCTGCGTAAAATTGTACTCCGTGTCGCCGTGCACACCCGTGATGCAGAGGTCGGGATTTTGCACGGAGCCTGTCGGAGAATATTCGAACACCCTTCGGACCCTGTCGATGAAGGCGTTTTTCTCGAATGAATTTACATCGATCGGGAACTTGAAACCTTGCGGGGCCGCCAGAAATGTAATCGCGTGCGCATTTATCTCGTCGAGCAGACGTCCCGGCGCGGCCGGCACTTCCTTTCGCGGCGGCCAGAAATCATAAACGGCATGGGCTCCCCAATAGCGTTCGTGATGAAAGGCATAGATTTCCGGATAGGTCGGAAGCGAGTGCTTTCTTGCCGGGCGGGCTTTATAGAAGGCCATCGTGGCCGTCTGGATCAGATGACTGGCGCCGACGCCGCCGAGAGGTTCATCGATAACGATCCCGAAGCGATCCAGAGGCCCCCAGCCGGGAAAGACTGCGTCCATCTGCGCGGCGGCGCCGTCGATGACGAAACGGAACTTCTCTTCCTGAAGTAGATGGGCAACGTGCATGCTGATCGCCTCCGGATGATCGCAAATGGTAGAGGCCGCACCGTTGCCGGTGCGACCTTCACAATCAGGTTTATTCAAGCAGCCATTTCTGGAACTTCAGGTTCACCTCGTCCTGGTGCTCCGCCCACCAGTCCATGTCCATCGGAATCTGGGTTTCGAGATGTTCCGTCGGCATGTTGCCCTTGAAATTCGGCTTCACATCATTGACCGCCGACGCGTTGGAGGGGCCATAGGGCATGAACTCGGTAAAGGCGACTTGCGGCGCAGCACTTGTAAAGAACTCGATCGCCTTCATCGCGGCTTCGCGGTTCTCCGCGCCCTTGGGCACCACCCACCAGGCGTTCTGCGGGGTCCAGTCCGTCCAGTCGATCGCGATCCCGCTCTCGGCATGCGCGGCGGCCCGGCCGATCCACAGGAGGCCGATGTCGGCTTCGCCGCTTATCAGCAATTGTTCCGACTGGGCACCGCTTTCCCACCAGACGATCTGCTCCTTGATCGTGTCGAGTTTCTTCAGCGCCCGGTCGACGTCGAGGGGATAGAGCTCCTCCGGCTTGACACCATCGGCGACAAGCGCGGCCTCGAGGAGGCCGCTTGCCGCGAACTTCCATGCGGTGCGATAGCCGGGGAATTTTTCGAGATCGAAATAGTCCCCTATCCCCTTCGGTCCGGCCTCGCCCACCGTCTTGGTATTGTAGGCGAGCACGGTGCCCTCGACGCTCTGAACCAGCCGGTATTTCTGCGCCATTCCGTCGATGAACTTCTCCTTGTCCACCACGGCGTAGTCGATCGGCTCCAGCCATTGGGCATGCGCTTCGAGCCCGAAGCTGTCGTCGACGATGACGAGGTCCCATGTAACGGCGCCGGCCTCGACCATCGCCTTTATCTTGGCGTTGCTCGCGCTGCTGTCGATGACCAGCTTGATATCGGGATTGGCGTGCATATAGGGATCGAACAGCGCCTTGACCTGCGCCTCCTGGAAGACGCCGCCATAAGTGGCGATCCTGATGGTCGTCTCGCTCGCCCAGACGGGGAAGGCCGCAAGCAGCCCCGCGCCCGCGAGCATGATCGATTTCCAGCTTCTCATGGTTATTCTCCTGTCCTGTTGAATCCGCGGCGCGTCATTCGGCGCCGTAGCCGACGACGCTCTTGATCTCGAGAAAATCGTGGATGCCGAAATCGGCGTATTCGCGCCCATTGCCCGACTGCTTGTAGCCGCCGAAGGAGGCCATCGTGTCCCAGGCCGGATAGTTGAGATAGACCGATCCGGCGCGCATGCGCGCCGCAACCTTGCGGGCATGCACGATATCCTGCGACTGGACGTAGGCGGCAAGGCCGTACACGGTGTCGTTGGCGATGCAGATTGCATCCTCCTCGTCCTCGTAGGACAGGATGGAAAGAACCGGCCCGAAGATTTCCTCGCGTGCGATGGTCATGTCGGGCGTGACGTTGCCGAAGACCGTCGGGCGGATGTAGTAGCCACGGTTGAGGCCTTCCGGACGACCGGGGCCCCCCGTCACGAGCGTGGCGCCTTCCCTGATCCCCGTCTCGATCAGGCGCTGGATCTTCTCGAACTGGACATCGCTGACGACAGGACCGAGATTCGTGTCCTCCGCCTTCGGATCGCCCGTGCGGAGCGCCTCGGCCGCCGTTTTCGCGATGGCCAGCGCTTCCTCATGGCGGTCCTTCGGAACAAGCATGCGCGTGGGGGCATCGCAGGACTGTCCGGTATTGCCGAAGCAGCCGCGAACGCCCTTGGCCACCGCCGTCTCGAAATCCGCGTCGGGCAGGATGATATTCGCCGACTTGCCGCCAAGCTCCTGCGCGACGCGCTTGACCGTATCGGCGGCCGCCTTGGCGACGATGATGCCCGCCCGGGTCGAACCGGTGAAGGAGACCATGTCGACGTCGGGATGCGACGCCATGACCTGTCCGACATCGGGGCCGGTGCCGTTGACGAGGTTGAACACGCCCTTTGGCACGCCCGCCGCATCCATCACCTCCGCGAAGACGATGCCGGAGATCGGTGCGATTTCCGATGGCTTGAGCACGACGGTGCAGCCGGCGGCAATCGCAGGGGCGACCTTGCAGACGATCTGGTTGAGCGGCCAGTTCCAGGGCGTGATCAGGGCGCAGACCCCGACCGGCTCCTTGACGATTACCGTCGTCCCGCGCTTTTCGCTGAACGAATAGTCCTCGAAGGCCTTGATCGTCGATTCGAGATGGCCCCGCCCCGCCCAGGCCTGCGCGTCACGGGCGAAGGCGAGCGGCGCGCCCATCTCTGCGGAAACGGCCTGCGCGATGTCCTCGAAACGCTCCAGATACACATCATAGACCCGCTTCAGGAGCGCGAGCCGTTCCGCCGGGGTCGTCCGCGAGAAGGTTTCGAAGGCAGCTTTCGCGGCGGCAACGGCCTTGTCAACGTCGGCCGCGGAGCCGACCGAAATCCGCGTGAATGCTTCCTCGGTTGCCGGATTGATGACGTCGAGCGTCCGGGGCGTAACGGGGGCGACCCACGCGCCGTCGATGTAGAAATTCTCGTGATTGCTCATCGGAGCTGTCCTTTCGTTTGGAGTGTCATGCGAGCACGATGCCGCCTTCGACGATCGGCCCCGTTTTCTCGAAGCGGTCGAGGGCGAAGGGCTTCATCCGGTGGTCGATCCGGCCCTTGGCGATCGCTTCCGCGAGCAGCTTTCCGGCAGCAGGCGCGCCGGCGAAACCGTAGGACCAGCCCGCCGAGAACCAGAGGTCCTTCAGGTCGGGGTGCTCGCCGAGCAGCGGGGCGTAGTCGGTCGAGGCATGGAACTGCCCGGCCCAGTGGCGCAGGATGCGGACCTCGCCGAGCTGGGGGAACATTTCCAGGTAAACCTTCGCCATGTTCGCCATCACGGGGACGTCGACCTTGAGCGACATGCGCGGCGTCTCGGGCACCTCGGTTCCGCCCACTACCTCGCCGCGCGAGGTCTGGTGGAAATAGGCGAGGCTGTCGATCAGGGCGATAGCCGGCTTGATGAGCGGCCGCGTCGGCTCCAACGCCATGGCCTCGATGCGCATGCCGAAGCCATCGAGCGGCACGGCGGCCATGGCGGCGATATCGGGATTGTTTGGCCCGGCGCAGGCGACGACGCAATCCGCCTCGATCCTGTGGTCGCCGACCAGCACAGCGCTCACGCGCGTGCCCGTCCGCTCCAGGCCGGTGATCTGCGTGCGGTAGCGGACATCGACGCCGTTATGTTGGCAGAAGGAAAGCAGCCCCTTCATCACCGCGTGGTGCGGCGCGACACCGCCCTCGGGCTGATGCTGCACGGCCCGGACGCGGGACTTGTTGATCGCGGGAAGAAGATCGTCGATCTCGCGGCGCGACAGCATGCGGCTGTCGACCCCGAGGCTCTTCTGAACCTTCAGACCTTCGAGCAGCATCGCCTCGCTCTTTTCCGTTTCCGACACGACGGAATAGCCGCGCTGCGTGAACATCACATTCTCGCCGAGGCGTTTTGACCAGGTTTGCCATTCCTTCACAGTCAGGACGAAGAGTTCGGTCCAGGCGACGGAGGCGAAGCCCGGCCGGATGAGCGTGCCGTTGCGGCCGGACGCGCCGCCCTGCCAGTATCCGGCATCGAGGACGAGGATGTCCCGCTGCCCCTGCTCGACCAGATTGAAGGCGACGGAAAGGCCCTGCACGCCGCCACCGATGATGACGACGGATGCGCGTTTGGGAAGGGGCGTATTCATCGGTCAGGCTCCACGAGGCTGGCGAGGCCCGCCGCCTGCGCCACGGTGATCGCGCGCCGGGGCGGCCGATGGGTGGGGCGGGCGAAGGCCTCCGGTTCTGTGTCGATGCGGGCGGCGAGCAGCGCCAGCATGTGCTCCCAGCAGGGAAAGCCCTGGCATGGTCCCATGCCGCAGGAGGTCAGCCGCTTCAGGACCTCCGGGTCCGTTTCCCCCGCATCGATGTGGCAGTAGAGTTCGCCGGCCGTCACATCCATGCAGGGGCAGATCAGGGTGCCGGGGTGAAGGTGCTTGCGGGCATGAATGCGCTCGTCGCCGAGGGCCGCCGCCCCGGCAACCGACATCCTGGCCGGAAGCGGGCGCGCCAGCACCTGGAACATCCCTTCTCCCGAAGCCTGAAAGCCGAGGCTCGGATCGATTCGCCACGGCCCGGCATGGATGACGGCATCGCAGCCGATCTCTGTACCGGCGCGGATGGCACTCACCCGGCGACGTCCTCTGATCTCGACGAGTTCCTCGACGGGGCCGCGATGAACCACGGTCACGCCGAGGGCCGCAAGCCTGTCCGCAAGGGCCTTCTCGGCTCCAGTTCCGACAACCGCGACGCGCCGTCCCGGCATAACGCCGTGAACGGCAGTGAGCTGGAAGGCGGCGTGCGCGTCCAGCACGCCGGGCAGATGGCTGCCCGGAACCAGCGGCGGGATCGACCGCCGCCCCGTCGCCAGCACCGCCGTCCGGGGATCGAACACCACGGCGCCGCGCCGATTGTCATGGGGGGCGGCGACCATCAGCGCGCCCTCACGGTAGACGCCGAAAAGCTCCATGCCCGTAAACAGGCGAACCTTCGGGTCAAGCGGTTCGATGGCGGTTCCAGCGGCGCTGGCGAAACGGGCGAGGCTTTCGCCTCTCGTGACGAGCGCCACGGTCTCGCCGTGCCCGGCGCGCCGATTTGCCTCCGCGATCCCGGCAGGACCGCCCCCGACGACGAGGCAATCCACCGCCATGCGCTCTCCGGGGACGAGTCGCGGCTCGGCTGCGGCATCGGCGGGACGCGCGACGCCGGCGAGGTTCGCCATCGCCCTTTCGGCAAGGCGATAGGCCAGACCGGCCTTCGGCATCCAGGCGCCATGCTCGAAGCCGCCATAGACGAACTTCGCCGGCACGGCCTGCGCGAGCTTTAGGAGGTCGAAGCGCGGCGATGGCCAGGTGTTCTGCATCTCGACGGCAAGGCCGTCCTCCACGCAAGTTTGGTCGAGCCGCACGTTCGGGCGTCCGTTCACACGGGCGAGCACGCCTGTCGGATAGGCACCGCTATATCCGAGAGGCCGGTGAACCTTGCGTGACCGTGCGAGCGTGGTGATCCCGGCACGCCAGAGGGCGGCGGCGACGCTATCGCCTTGCCGCGCCTCAATCCGCGTGCCGTTCCAGAGGAATGCCACCGTCCGCCCGTTGCTTACCATGCCCGTTTCCCCTTTTCGCCGTCACGCGCCGATGACGACGATATCGTCGGCGGTCCACGCCATGCCGATCCGGTCCCCGGCCTGCATGCCGGCGATAGTCGCGACATCGCGACTGCGAAGATTGACCTTGCCGCCATCGTTCATCCGCACAACGAGCCGGTATTCGACCCCGAGATAAATCTTGTCCTCGATCACCCCCACGCCCTCATTCGGAGCGCCAGAGCCCGCCGGAACCGCATGAATCCGTTCCGGCCGGAGCACTACGCAGGCCTTCTGCGCCGTGGCGATCGACACCGACCGGGGATCGTCCTTTGGGAGGTTGGCCTTCCAGCCATCGCCTTCCACGACGATCTCGTCGCCCGCCGGGTGGACAACACCGCGCAGGAGGTTGGCTTCCCCGATAAAATCGGCGACGAACTCCGAGCGTGGCTGGAGGTAAAGCTCGTGCGGCGTGCCGATCTGCTCGAGACGGCCGTCCTTGAAGATGGCGATGCGGTCGCTCATGACCAGCGCCTCCTCCTGGTCATGGGTCACGGAAACCACCGTCGCGCCGACCTGCCGGGTGATGTGCATGATCTCGATCTGCATCTGCCCGCGCAGCTTCTTGTCGAGCGCGGCCATCGGCTCGTCCAGAAGCACGATATCCGGCTTGAACACGAGGGCGCGGGCGAGCGCGACACGCTGCTGCTGGCCGCCGGACATCTCCTTCGGATAGCGCTTGGCGCAATGCGCCAGACCGACGATCTCGAGCATCTCCATGCCGCGCTTTTCGCGCTCGGCCCGCTTGATGCCGCGCGTCTCCAGTGGATAGCCGATGTTTTCGAGGACCGTCATATGCGGAAAGAGCGCATAGTCCTGGAACATCATGCCGATATTGCGCTTCTGCGGGGGAACGGCGGTCATGTCCCGGCCATCGATCAGCAAACGGCCGGCGCTCGGCTGGATGAAGCCCGCGATGGCGCGAAGTGAGGTCGTCTTGCCCGATCCCGAAGGGCCGAGCATGGTTAGGAACTCGCCCTTGCGAAGCTCGAACGACACGTTGTCGAGGGCTTTTACCGATCCGTAGAGCTTCGAAACCCCTTCGAGTTTCATGGCCGTGCCTGCGGTGTTCTGAAGGGCGGCGTTCATGATCTGGCTTCCCTGAATTTGTGCGAGAGGAGGACGCCCAGCGCCGACAGCACGATGAGGATCGCGGCGACGGCGGCGGTGGCGGGATCGAGGTTGGTGCGCACCTGGTTCCAGATCATGATCGGAACCGTGCGGGTCTGCGCATCGGCGAGAAACAGGGCAATGACGACTTCGTCCCACGACGTGATGAAGGCGAAGACGGCGCCAGACAAAACGCCTGGCATGATCAGCGGCAGCGTGACCCGTCGGAACGTAAACCAGCGGCTTGCCCCAAGGCCGAGGCTGGCGGGGGCGAGCGACGGGTTGACCATGCGCGAGCTTGCAAGGACCGAGACGACGACGAAGGGAATGGCGAGAACCGTATGGGCAAATACCAGCCCGGCCCGCGTCGCTACGAGCCCCCATCCGGAAAAGACCATGTACATCCCCACCGCGAGCACAATGACGGGCGTGACCATGGGGCTGAGCAGAAGGCCCATAACGACGGTCTTGCCGAGGAAATTATAGGCGTGCAGGGCAAGGGCGGCCGCCGTTCCGATCACGGTCGCAAGGATCGCTGCGGCGAAGGCAACGACGAGGCTGTTGAACAGCGCTGCCTGCCAGTCCGATGCCCCGAGGACCTTGCCGTACCATTCCAGGGTGAAGCCGACCGGCGGGAACTCGAGCGTCTGCGTCGTCGTGAACGACATGGGGACGATAATCAGTGTCGGTAGCAGCAGGAAGACCGCCGTCAGGCCGACCACGAGCCAGAAGAGGATACGTCTCAGCGTGTTCATGTCAGATTTCCCCCTTGCGGCGGCCGCGCATTTGGAGCGCCGTCCGCGCCGCGCCGAACAGACCGAAGGCCATCGCCGTCAGGACCATGAGAACCACGGCAAGTGCCGCGCCCAGGCCGAAGTTGAGCTGCTCGTTGAACTGGCCAGCAATCATCTGCGCGATCATCATGTCGCGCGGGCTGCCTAGGAGGGCCGGCGTTATGTAGAAGCCGAGCGCTAGCGTGAAGGCGAGGATCGCGGAGGCCGCGACACCGGGCAGCGACATCGGGAAATAGATTCGCGCGAACCCGCGCAGCCAGCTTGCGCCGCAGATCGACGAGGCTTCCATGAGGCGCAGGTCGATCTTCTTCATCACCGTGTAGAGCGGCAGGACCGCGTAGGGTAGCAGGATATGCACCATGCCGATGATCACGCCGAGCGGCGTGCGGATGAGGCGGACCGGCCTATCGATCAGCCCGGCGGCGATCAGGAAATCGTTGATCAGGCCGGTGTTCTGGAGCAGGACGATCCAGGAGAAACTGCGCAGAAGCAGGCTCACCCAGAAGGGGATGAGCAGGGCGACGGTCAGGACGAGCAAGGTCGCGCGGCTGCCATGCGCCATGGCATAGGCATACGGATAAGCGATCGCCACCGTCACGGCTGTCACGATGAGCGACACCCGGAAGGTCTCGCCGATGACCCGCAGGAAAACCGGCGTGGTGAAAATCTGGTCGTAATATTCCATGCTTCCGCCCGGCAGCGAGATCGCCACGAGCTTCAGCAGCGGAAACAGAAAGAAGAGCGCAAGAAACAGGACCGACGGCGCAATCAGCCAGAAAGCTGGCGACACGCGCGAGAGCGGACCCGCCGTCACAGACTCGCGGCGATCGTTAGTTGAGACAGTCATCTTATGTCCGAACACGAAGTTGAGGCTGGACCCGTCCGCTTCGACGGATGGGTCCAGCGCCGATTGGCCTTACTGGAGAAGCCATTCCTGGAAGCGAAGATCGACCTTTGCACCGTTTTCGGCCCACCAGTCCGCATTCATCAGAACGCGCGTGTCGAGGTGATCCGTCGGCAGGCTGCCCTTGAACCTGGCGTCTACGGAACCGAGCGCGTTCTTGTTGGACGGACCGTAGGGCATGTATTTCGTGAACTCGATTTGCTGGGCCGGCTCGGTAAAGAAGCTGATCGCCTTCATCGCGGCTTCTTTGTTCTTGGTGCCCTTGGGAACCACCCAATATCCGGTCTGCGATGTCCAGTTCGTCCAGTCGATCTTGATGCCCTTTTCGGCAACGTTCACGGCTCGCCCGACCCAGACGAGCGCCATGCTCGCTTCGCCGCTTGAGAGCAACTGCTCCGACTGCGAGCCGCTTTCCCACCAGACAAGATCAGCCTTGACGGTATCGAGTTTCTTGAGGGCACGCTCCACGTCAATCGGGTATAGCGCATCCGGCTTCACGCCGTCGGCGATGAGTGCAGCCTCGAAAATGCCGGATGCCGCATATTTCCAGACAGCGCGTGCGCCGGGAAATTTCTCCGTGTCGAAGAAGTCGGCGAAGCCCTTGGGCCCATCGCCGCCGAACTCCTCGCCATTATAGGCAAGTACCGTGCCTTCGATGTCCGACGCCACGCGGTAGGCTCCCGCGGCGCCCTCGATGAACTTCGACCTGTCGACAATGGAATAGTCGATCGGCTCAAGCCATTGCGCGTCGGCATCGAGGCCGAAACTGTCGTCGGTCAGGAGCAGGTCCAGCGTGACGTTCCCGGTCTCCACCATCGCCTTGAGCTTGGCATTGCTCGACGCGCTGTCCTCGACGATCTTGATCTCCGGATTCGCAGCCATGAACGGCTGGAAATAGGATTTGGACTGGGCTTCCTGATAGACGCCGCCATAGCTCGATATAGTGAGGGTGGTGTCGGCGGCATTGACGGCGGTGGCGGCGAAGAGTGCCGCGAGCGCCGTGATCGCAAGAATATCACGCATGTTCCAGTTCCCCATTCATTTGCTTGGAATCGTTCGGCTTTGAGAGTTAAACCGCTGCCTGAACGGCGATCTCGACGAGAATGTTCTCCGCGGCGAGGTTGGCCTCCACCGTCGCCCTGGCGGGCAATGCGGTCTCCGGAATCCAGTCTTCCCAGACCTTGTTCATCGCTGCGAAATCCGCAACGGCATGCTTCAGCCATACCTGTGCGAAGAGTATCCTGGATTTGTCGGTTCCCGCCTTGGCGAGAAGCTCGTCGATGCGCGCCAGCACCTGGCTGGTCTGGCCGGCGACATCCTGGCTGCGATCAGCCGGAACCTGGCCCGTGACATAGGCAATGCCGTTGTGAACCAGCACATGACTCAGGCGCTTGCCGTTCGGTTCAAAGCGTTGAATGGACATTCGTTCTCCTTGGTCTCTAGGTTTGTTGCTTGAGCGCGCCGGAGGGCTTCAGCCCTTTCGCGGCGCTGGAAATCGCCCGTGCCGTGTTCACGAGCTGCGGGGCGAGGTCCGAGAGAACCTGCTCCGGCCGCCAGCGGCTGAACGGCACCGAAATATTGATCGCCGCGAGCGGCTGGCCTTCGGCATTGACGACACTCGCGCCGATGGCGATGTCGCCCACGTAGATTTCCTCTGTGATGAGGGAAAATCCGTCCTTGTGGGCGCGCTGCACAAGCGCCATTATGGCCGCCGACTCCGTCACGGTATGCGCGGTGAACGCCACGCGGTTGGACCGCTCGATATAGTCGGCGGCCGTCGCGACGGGCAAAGCCGAAAGATAGGCACGCCCGGAGGCGGTGCAGTACATGGGGAGGCGCTGTCCGATCGGAACATGGATCGGCATTTCCTTGTGGCTGGTGAACCGTGCCACATAGACCATATCCGTTTCCCAGGGTTCGAGCAGATTGCAGCTCTCTCCGGTCTGACGGTTCAGTTGCTGGATGAACGGATTGGCCCGCTCGACCAGTTCCGCGGTCTGGAGATAGCCGGTTCCCATTTCCAGGGATTTCACCGTCAGGCGGTAGCGCTTGGAGCTGCCGTCACGGGCGAGATATCCCAAGGCTTCGAGGGTGAACACGGAGCGCTGGATCGTGCTCTTGTTGAGGCCCGTGGCATCCGCCAGCTCGAGCAGGTTCATGGCCGGCCTGGACGGGCCGAACGCGGCGAGAACGGACAGTCCCTTGGCAAGGGCGGTGACATAGAGAGGTGAGTTTTCGGCTTCGGTCATTGTAGCCAATCGCGTACGGTTGATGGGAGCCGCACTCATACCATTCCCCCCATCGCTGTCACTGCACTCTAGGCGGAGTTCCGAGGAGCGGTGTGCGGGGCGAAAGCCCTGTATGTCGCGTTTCGTGGGTGCTGAATGGGACATCCGCTCAGTCCGCCTTGCGCACTTCACGTGCATCCTTGGCATGCAACCAACGATACGCCATCCACTGACCCAGTCGAATGAAGGATGCGAACGGATAGCGCTCCGGCTCCCGGGTGAGGAACGTCGCGCCCGTCTCGAACGGCTTGCCTGCCGCCATCATTGCGAGCCTGGTGCCGAGGTGGACGGAGAAGGACACGCCGCTGCCCGCATAGCCGCCGGCAGTGAAGACGTCGCTGAGACCGGACACCCGATAGCAGAACGGCAGGGAATTGCGGGTGACGGCGACCCAGCCGCCCCACCAGTGCGCCACGCCGATCCCGGCGAGCGCGGGAAATTTCCGCGTCATCGCATCGTAGAGATACTGGCGATGACGGGGCGCTCCGGCATCGGCGCCCGAGATGGCGCTGCGTCCACCGAACAGCATCCGGTTGTCGGGAAGACGGCGATAATAGAAGAGCAGGCCGCGAGTGTCGAACATGCAGCTGCCCGACGGCAGGCTCGCCTCGACCTGCGCCTGTGTCATCGGGGCCGTGACGATGATCTGCGAATGGACAGGGAGAATACGCCCAGCAAGCTGCGGATGCAGCTGCGACGACGTATAGCCGTTGGTCGCCACGATGACGCGCTTCGCCCGAACCGTCCCGGCTGGCGTCGCAAGATGATGCGCGCCGCCTTTACTCTCCCAGCCGACGACAGGAGAATTCGTGTGGATTCGTGCCCCATTGCTGCGCGCCATGCGATGGATGCCCTGCGCGAATTTCAGGGGATCGATGGAGAACCCATCGGGCAGATGGAGGGCGCCATGGCTTTCTGGTCCCTCGTGGATACCGCGCAGGCTATCGGCAGCCATGAAACGGGCGGGATAGCCAAGGATGCTGTTGTAAAGCTCTTCTTCCCGCTTGAGCGTATCGACGTGACTCCCGAACGTGGCAACCTTGTAGACGCCATCCGGTTGCTTGTCGCAGTCGATGCCGTCCGCTATCAGGGCACGAACGGTTTCGAGGCCTTGCCGGAGCTCGCCGAAATAGGCCGTGGCGACGTCTGGGCCATATTTCTTCACCAGAGTCGACCACGGCACGCGACCGCCGGAAATACGAGCGAAGCTGCCGTTGCGTCCACTGCACCCCCAAGCGGAAGACCGGGCCTCCAGCACGGTGGCGCTGATCCCATGCTCACGCCCCAAGGCGAGCGCGGCCGACAATCCCGTATAGCCGCCGCCGATGATCGCGACGTCGACATCGATGTCGCTATCGACCGCACCATCGTCGTCAGGCGTTTCCTGGCCGACTTTCGACCAGTAAGAGTCCGGGTTCGACTGCCTGCCATCGGGAAATGGGTGAACAAGAGGATCGTACATCTGCACCATCTATCGCTATGCGATATTTAAATATCGATAAATGGATAAAAGATCAAATGTACCGATATGTCAATATCGAATATGTTGAGGCATATGTTGCCGCGATGGCGATTGAAAATGCTCACCACGCTGGAGAGTGGCGCAATCAGACGTAGCGCCGCCGAACGATGTCGAAGTGTAGACACAGGACAGCAAATTCGTGTGGCCAAGCATCCGCGCGTTGAGGCGTTTTCGCCCGCGATAGCGGGTTCAGAGTTCTCTGGGATTTGCTCCCTCCTGCGAGGCTGTGATGAGGGGAGGAAAAAGGGACGGCGCGATTGGACCGTCCCGAAACGCTGATAATCAGGCGGCGACAAGCTGCCTTGCCAGCGCCACTTCGACGGAGTCTCCGTCCTGGTTGAGGACACCGTGATCGCGCATGAAGGCCATGCTGGCGGCCGTCATGCTGCCGGTCTTGCCCGGCCGGCAGACCACTGGCGCCGGAGGCTATTATCTGGCCTGCGCAGCCACGCGGATCGGCACTCTCATCTGCCCAGGCAATCGCCGAAAGCCGATCATGCATTAAGACTGAAACCGGATCACCCTATGGGGCCAGGCCAGGGGCAGACCACTATTTGACGGATGGATAAAGAAAGCCGCTGCGGCCAAGTGACCTCAGGCGTCGGTCATTTCCCCATCTACGACCGAGTCGGGCGGGACGTCGCCCGCGTCTCCGCCTGCAAAGATTTGAGCGTTTCCGCGGGTCTCCGAACGGCTATATCTCTTGGCTGACGGAATTCCGGACGCCAAGAGGCCATTTCGGGCGGTGCTCAGCTTCCCTTCAGTTCGATCGCATCTTCCAGCAATTCCGAATTGTCCGGGAATGAGCGCCTGACCCATTCCGCGAATGACCCAACTGCCGCGGACGGTATGGATGTTCGGGGGCTAAGGAGATGGAAGGCATGACGCACGACGGGAGCCGCGTGGACAGGTTGAATGAGTGTCCCGTTTGACAAGAATCGCCCGATCAACGGCGGACCGATGAGGGCAAATCCTTGGCCGTCGAGAGCCGCCTGCACGAGGTTCGTATAGGAATTCAGCGTTATTCCGGGGCGCGCTTTTGCGATGTCGAGGCCTTGGGCCCGGAACCATATCGACCAGCGGGTTTTCTCGTCGAACGGGCCTTCCAGGTGGAGGAGCGGTTGGCGCAGCAGATCGGAGGGTGAGAGGGTAACCCCCGGCGGCAGGAACGTGCTGGCGCAGGTCGGGCTTATCTCCTGGCGGGCGAGGAACGTGCTTTCGGCTCCTTCGAAGGGCGGCGTTCCATATCTGATGGCGACGTCTATATTCTCCTCGAAACCGAGGTTTCCGTCCGAGACGATGAACCGCAGTTCGATATCAGGATGAATCGTCCGGAACTCGCCAAGCCTGGGGGAGAGCCAGTAGTGCATAAATCCGGGCGTGGTCCCGACGTTGACGATATTGCTCTCCGATCGCTTGCTAATTTCGACGGTCGCACGCAACGCCCGCTCAAGCGCATCCGAAATTGCCAGGTGATAGCGCTCGCCGACCCTCGTGAGCCGAACGGAACGCTGCAGGCGCTGGAAAAGCGGTATGCCCAGGAACTTTTCCAGTGCCTGAATCTGCTGGCTAACCGCGACGCGAGAAACGTTCAGCTCAGTCGCAGCCTTGGTAAAGCTGAGATGACGCCCGGCGGCCTCGAACGTGATGAGAAGATTTGGCGGCGGCAGTCTGTAGCGGAGCTTTTGCATAAAGCCAAACTTACGCATCCCGTAGGTATTTAGCAACTTGTTATCTGTCAACTCGACCGTAATCTGCTCGTAGATCAGCATGAAACGGTCTAATCATCCGGGAGCGCCAGCATGGAACTGTGTCATGCGGATGGTTATCGGCAAAACGCCAACAGGGGAACGAGAAATGAAGTCTATCCTTGCAGCAGTGGGCATGGTCAGCGCCGGTTTTCTTGCCGGCACGTCTTCCGCGAACGCGGCTTGTGACACCGTCACGATTACCGAGATGAACTGGGCGTCCTCGGCCGTCGTGACGGCGGTCTCCAGCTTCCTGATGGAGCAGGGCTACGGCTGTACGGTGAAGAAGGTTCCGACCTCCACCGTGCCGGCGCTGACGTCTCTTGCGGAGACGGGCCAGCCGGACATCCTCACGGAAGTCTGGCCCGGTGTCGCGGACATCTACTACAAGCTCGAGAAGGAAGGAAAGATCGTCAAGGTCGCCGACGTGCTGTCGGACGGCGGCGTCGACGCCTGGTGGATTCCCGACTATCTCGCCGAGGCCCATCCCGAACTGAAGACGATCGATGGAATCCTGGCGAATCCGACGCTTGTCGGTGGCCGATTCGTTAACTGCCCTGTCGGCACAGGTTGCCGCACGTCCAACGACAACCTGATCAAAGCCTTTGAACTCGAAAAGCACGGCATCGAGGTGTTCAATCACGGTTCGCTTGAGACGCTTGCTGCGTCCATCGCGTCCGCACATACGGCTAAGGAGCCGTGGTTCGGCTATTACTGGGCTCCGACCAGTATCCTCGGCAAATACAAAATGGTCGAAGTCGACATGGGTACCGTTGACAAGGAAAAAGCCAAATGCAACGCGACCGTCGATTGCGCGACTCCGGCCAGGACCGGCTGGCCGAAGGCGACGGTCCTCACCACCATGGCCAAGCCTTTCCATGACGCCAATCCGGAAATCGTGGCCCTGATGAGCAAGGTGAGCTTTACCAACGAAATCATGAACGGGCTGCTCGCCTGGCAGGAAGAGAACAAGGCGACGGCAGACGAGACCGCCGTTTATTTCCTGACGACCTACATGGATGTGTGGCCGAACTGGCTGTCCGAGGATGCCAAGGCCAAGGTGACGGCCATCGTCAAGTAAGCCTGTGGGGTCTGCGTGGCGCATTGGTCATCGCAGGCCCCTTTTCGTTTTTCTTGGCCTTGAGCGGAAGCGGCTGTCTATCATGACGCCGTTGCGAACGGAGGAGAGCGATGGCTTTCTACGATGGATTATTCAATGCGCTTGGACTTCGCGACTGGTGCGACGCTTCCGAGAGCAAAGGCCCGATGAGCATGGCCGAGCTGCTGAAGAAAAGCAAGGATGCCGACGGGGGCGGTCAGTCGTGGGCGGATGCGCCGTTTCCCTCGCTCGATGCCCTGCACGACGCCTGTCATGCCGTGCCGCGCACGCGTGGCCTGACCTCGGGGATTGAAAGTGGCTTCCTCTATTTGCGCGTCACGTTGAAAACCGTGCTCGACCCGCTGACGCAGCCTCTCTCTCTTGGCTTCTCGATTTTTCGCTCCGGGTGGTGGAAGTCGTTCCCTGGTGGGCGTTGGTCGCTGCGCTGCTGATCATCGTCTATCTCGCCAGCCGTTCGTGGCCGATCCTGGTCCTGGTGGCCGCGACGCTGTTTGCGCTCGGCTTCGTCGATCACCTTCACTATGCGCTGCAGACGATGGTGATCGTATTCTCCTGCACCTTCATTTGCATTCTGATCGGCATCCCCATCGGCATCCTCATGTCGAAAAGCCAGCGTATGGAGCGGTGGTCGCTGCCGGTGCTGGACATGCTTCAGACGCTGCCCTCCTTCGTTTATCTAATTCCGCTGATCTTTCTGTTCTCGGTGACCGAGTCGAAGCTCTACGGCATCGCGATCATCCTCTACGCGGTGGTCCCGGTGATCCGGCTGACCAATCTCGGTATCCGCATGGTCGATGGCAGCGTTGGCGAGGCGGCCGACGCTTTCGGCCTCGATCGCTGGCAAAAGCTGTTCAAGGTCGAGATGCCGCTCGCGCTTCCCAGCATCATGGCCGGCGTCAACCAGACGATCATGATGTCGCTGTCCATGGTGGTGATCGCATCGCTGGTTTCGGCGCCAGGTCTCGGCGTGCTGGTACTGCGCGGCATCAACAATCTCGAGCTCGGAGTCGGCCTTGTCGCGGGCCTCGGCATCGTCCTGTTGGCGATCAATTTCGACCGGGTGAGCAAGGCGTCGATGTCGCGGGTAAACTCCACTCTCCAGCCGCAGGGGAAAGGCCATTGACCGAACATCCCAAGATCGCGATCCGCAACCTCTACAAGATCTTCGGTTCCGACCCCGAGGCCATGGTCCCCAAGGTCAAGGAGGGCATGGGCAAGGCGGAGTTGCTGAAGGAGCATAGCCATGTGCTCGGGCTGCAGGACATCAATGTCGATATGCGCCGTGGTGAGATTACCGTCATCATGGGGCTTTCCGGTTCCGGCAAGTCGACGTTGATCCGCCATCTCAACGGACTGATCAAGCCGACCGCCGGCCAGATCCTGCTCGATGGCACGGATGTCGCGGGACTGACGGGCGCGCCTTTGCGGGAGCTTCGGCGGTTCCGCATGTCCATGGTCTTCCAGAACTTCGCGCTCATGCCGCATATGCGGGTGCAGCAGAATGTCGAGATGGCGCAACGCGCCCGCGGCGACAGCGAGGCCGATGCACGCCGGAATGCATTGAAGTGGCTGGAACGTCTCGGCCTCAAGGGCTTCGAGAGCTATTATCCGCAACAACTCTCCGGCGGCATGCAGCAACGCGTCGGCATCGCCCGAGCGCTGGCCTCGAATTCCGACGTCATGCTGATGGACGAGGCCTTTTCGGCGCTTGATCCCCTGATCCGCACGGACATGCAGAACCTGCTGCTGGAGCTTCAGAAGGAATTGGACAAGACGATCGTCTTCATTACCCACGACCTCGACGAGTCCCTGAAGATCGCCGATCATCTCGTGATCCTGAAGGACGGCGTCGTCGTGCAGCAGGGCGAACCGCAGGATATCATCCTCAACCCGGCCGATAATTACATTCAGAAGTTCGTCAATGACATCAATCTCGCGCGCGTGCTGCGGGCAGAATCGGCCATGATCCCCGGCATCGTGACCAACTCCGGCACGGACGGGAAGGTCGATGCCGACGACAATCTGGAACATCTGATCGCCCGGTCACAGGGAGATGTCACCCGGTCCTTCCTGGTGATGAAGGACGGCGTGCCGGTGGGCGTCGTCAAGATGGCCGATGTCTTCAAGGCCCTCGTGCCGCGCGGCGCCCGCCGGGAACAGCCCGGCGAGATACCGCGCCGCGACCAGCACGACCAGCAACAGCAGGAGCATGCTCTTTGAATTATCTCGATCATTTCTTTATCGACGGCCGATTCGTCACCACGGAGGGTCGGCCGCGACGCGACGTCATCAATCCCGCGACCGAGGAGGTCGCCGGAACGATCGCCATGGGCACGGCGGAAGACGTCGACCAGGCGGTCGCGGCCGCGCGCCGGGCGTTCGCCACCTACAGCCAATCCTCCCGCGAAGAGCGGCTGGAACTGTTCCGGCGGGCGCTTTCGATTTTCGATGAACGCGCCGAGGATCTGGCGCAACTGACGACGCTCGAAATGGGTGCGCCGATCACCTTTGCGCGCCAGGCGCAGATCGCCGGCGCGCGCGCCCACATCGCCGATGCGATCCGGATTCTCGAATATTACGAATTCGAGCGCATGGCGGGTCCGACATTGCTGTCGCTGGAGCCGATAGGCGTCTGCGCGCTGATCACGCCGTGGAATTTCCCGGTGCTTCAGATCGTCACCAAGGTCATGCCGGCCTTGGCGACCGGTTGCACGGTGGTGCTGAAGCCGAGCGAATATGCGCCGATCAGCCCGATGCTGTTTGCTGAAATTTTGCACGACGCCGGTTTCCCGGCCGGTGTCTTCAATCTCGTCAACGGCGACGGGCCGACCGTCGGCGAAGCCATGGCGCGCCATCCCGGCGTCGACATGGTGTCCTTCACCGGCTCGACCCGCGCCGGGGTGCAGGTGGCGAAAAGCGCCGCCGATACCGTCAAGCGCGTCCATCAGGAGCTTGGCGGCAATTCGGCGAACATCCTCATCGAGGATGTCGATCTGGAAAGCGCCGTCACCAAGGGCGTGCTCGGCGCCTATCGTAATGCCGGTCAGTCCTGCACGGCCCCGACGCGCATGCTTGTCCCCCGGCATCTGCAGGCCAAGGCGATCGAATACGCCCGCAGGGCCGCGCAGTCCGTCGTGCTCGGCGATGTCACCGACGATCAGGTGATGCTCGGTCCGGTCATGAACGAACGGCAGTACGAACGGGTCAAGACGCTGATCGACCGAACGATCGCCGAAGGTGCGACGGTCGTGACGGGTGGCAGCGAGCGGCCACCGACCTTGGATCGAGGCTATTTCGTGCAGCCGACCGTCTTTGCCGATGTCACGCCCGGTATGACATCTGCGCGCGAAGAAATGTTCGGCCCGGTCGTCAGCCTCATTCCCTATGACAGTATCGACGATGCGATCGCGATCGCCAACGATACGCCCTATGGCCTTGCGGCCTATCTGCAATGCGCCGACCTGTCGAAGGCCGGCAAGATTGCCAGGCAGTTGCGGGCCGGCCAGGTAACGATCAACTATCCGGCATGGGATGCCTCGGCGCCTTTCGGCGGGTTCAAGCAGTCGGGCAATGGCCGGGAATGCGGCGAGGCCGGCTTCGAGGCCTTCGTCGAGGTGAAGGCCATCGGCGGCCTGCAAGGCTGACGGCAAAGTCGAAAACGGGGATACGTTGCCGTATCCCCGTTCGACCCACCCCAATCTTGAAGCCAATATCCTCTTATTCTCAGGCTGCGGCGCGCGCGGCTCTTTCCCGCAGGATCAGATCGGCGCCTTTTTCGCCGATCGCCATGCTGATGGCGTTCAGGTTGCAGCTCGGTATCTGCGGGATGATCGAGGAATCCACGACACGCAGGCCTTCGACACCGATGACCTTGAGTTCCGGCGTCACGACGGCTGCGGGATCGATCCCCATCTTGCAGGTTCCGCAAGGGTGGTAGCTGCCGCTGGCATTCTCGCGCATATAGGCGATCCACTCGTCGTCCGTCTGCACGTCCTTGCCGGGCTTCATCTCGCCGATGACATAGGGGGCGAAGGCTTTCGATTGCAGCGCTGCCCGGGCGATCCTGCCACCGGCCATCAGCGTCTCGATGTCGTAAGGGTCGCTGAGAAGGTTCAACTGGATTTTCGGCTGCTCGTTCGGATCGGCCGAGCGCAGTTCCAGATAGCCGCGGCTGCGCGAATTGTTGACGTTGGGCTGCAGGTTGATCGCAGCCTCCTTCTGCATCTCGATGCCCTCGTCGGTGTAATTCGCGGAGAAGGCGCCGAAATGATACTGGATGTCGGGATACTCGAGATCCGGCCGCGTCCGGATCAGTCCCATGCCGGTATAGGTATAGGTGGCATAACCCGAGCGATCGAACAGAAACTGCGCGCCGTATTTCAGGATGCCGAGAAGGTTGAACTCCTGGTTCGGCGTCTTGACGTTCACATAGGCTTTCACCTGCGTGCTCGGATGTTCCTGGAGATTACGGCCGACGCCGGGACTGTCGTGAAGAACCGTGATGCCGAGGGCCCGGAGCTGGTCGCCGGGACCGATACCGGAGAGCATCAGGAGCTTTGGCGAATTGATGGCGCTCGCCGCCAGGATCACTTCTCCGGTGCATCGCTCGATCCGGGTCGTCCCGCCGCTGTCGAATTCCACGCCTGCCGCGCGGCGGCCGTCGAACACGATCCTGCGCACGAGCGCGCCCGTCACGATCTTCAGGTTCGGCCGGGACTTGATCGGGTCCAGGTAGCCTCTCGCCGCGCTGAAGCGTATCCCCCGATGCTGCGTCACCTGGCTGAAGGCGACGCCTTCGGTCGGCTCGGCATTGTAGGCGGGGTTGTGCGGGTAACCCAGCTCCTGCATCGCCTCGATGAAGACATGCGCCAGCTTCGGCGGCTTGCGCACCGTGCTGACGACGATCGGGCCGCCCTTGCCGTAGATGTCGGTCATGCCGTCGCGGTTGTCCTCGACCTTTTTGAAGTAGGGGAGGATCTCGTCATAGGACCAGCCGCGGTTTCCGAGCTGCGCCCAGTGGTCGTAATCGCCGCGATTGCCGCGCACGTAGAACATTGCATTGATCGAGCTTGAGCCGCCAAGCACCTTGCCGCGCGGCACCATGTCCCGGCGGTTGTTGCGCGTCGGATCCGGCTCGGCGATGAATTTCCAGTTGGTGCGCCTGTCCGCCATCGCCTTGAAGGCGAGCGAGGGCATCATGATGTTAAATTTCTTGTCGCTGCCGCCGGCCTCGAGGAGCAGCACCTTGATCGCGGGGTCGGCGCTCAGCCGATTGGCGAGAACGCAGCCGGCCGAGCCCGCGCCGATGACGATATAGTCCCAGTTCATGGCTGCCCCGATTATTGCATCGTTTTGTTTTGATCGATCAGCTTCGACAGTGTCCGGATCGTGCTCTTGAGATCGGCTTCGGGAATACCCGCGATCTGTGCCTGCTGGAAGTCCTGCCAGCGCCGTTTGATCGCCTCCCGGACCTGCCGGCCGGCGGGCGTGAGCGACAGGCTTCCGCCCGTGTTGGTCAGCAGCGACCGACGCGAAAGTTCGGCAACGGCGTCTTCTGTATCCCGCTGGCCGAGATAGGTTGCCGCCGCCAGTTGATCGGCCTTCAGGCCGTCCGCATCGTAAAGGCAGGCGAGGACGCGGGCGACCGAGATATCGACGCCTTCCGCCCGCCGATGCTCGTCGAAGACCGAGGACAGCAGGTTATGCACCTCGAATATCTGCGAGACGATGGTGCCCTCCGATGTCGTGTCCGGCATGGCGCCGCTGGCTTCCGGGGTCGGCGACGTCTCTGGATGGGATTCCGCGATGCTGTACTGCCCCTGCGAAAACAGCAGCGGCGTGCCCTCGAACCGGCTGGCGCGCTTGACGAGGCCGATGACGATGACATGGTCGCCGCCCTCGACCAGCGAATGTGTTTCGCATTCAAGATGTGCCAAGCAGCCGTCGATCAGCGGCGTGCCATAGGCGCCCGGCGACCAGGCGCTGTCGGCGAACTTGTCCTCGATCTTGCTAGAAAAATGACGGGAGACGTCCATCTGCTGGGAAGACAGAATGTTGACGGCGAAGCGCCCGCCGCCGGTAAAGATCGGAAAGCTGCGAGAGGTACGGGCGATCGACCAGAGGATGAGCGGCGGATCGAGCGAGACCGACGAGAAGGAGTTGACCGTCACGGCGGCGCGCCGGCCGTCGCTTTCGCCGGTGATAATGGCAATGCCTGTCCCGTATTGCCCGAGGCAGCGCCGGAACAGGCGCGCATCGGCGGCGGGATCGCCTTCCTCGGCCGGTAGATTGACGTCGATGGCGTTGACGCTTGACGTGGCTATGGCTTGCATGTCCGCCTCCTCGACCTCAGCCTACCATCAGCTTCTTGGTGGTGGCCGGCTGCTCGTAACGGCTTGCCGGAACGGGCAGGCCGAGATTTTCCCGCAACGTCCGGCCCTCGTATTCCTCGCGGAACAGGCCGCGCTTGCGCAGTTCCGGCAGCACCAGCGCGACGAAATCGTCGATGCCTTGCGGAAGAACGGCGGGCGTGATGTTGAAGCCGTCGGCGGCGCCCGCGTTGAACCAGCTCTCCATCTCGTCGGCGACGTCTTTCGCGGTGCCAACCACGGTCTTGTGTTCCTGCGCCATGCCGAGCTTCTTGTAGAGCTGGCGGATCGTCAGGTTCTGCTTCTGGGCCAGATCGTAATACATCTGGGCGCTGCTCTTGAGGCCGACCTTGTCGAAATCGGGCTTCGGCACGGGGCCATCGAGTGGCAGATGGGACAGATCGCCGAAGGACCGGTAGAGCAACTGCAGGCCGACGATCGGGTCGATCAGCGATTCCAACTGCTCGTATTTCTCCTGCGCCTCTTCACGGGTGCGGCCGACGATCGGCGTCAGGCCGAGCATCATCAGGAGATCGCTTCGCTTGCGCCCATATCCCTCGAGACGGTTCTTGACGGACGCATAGTAATCCTGCGCCGATGTGAGATCGTTCTTGGCCATGAATACCATGTCGCAAAATTTCGCGGCAATCTGCTGGCCCGGCTCGGAAACCCCGGCCTGCACGAGGATCGGCCGGCCCTGCGGCGAGCGGCGGACGCTGAGCGGGCCGCGGACGGAGAAATGCTTGCCGACATGGTCAAGCACATGCATCTTGCTGTCGTCGAAGAAGACGCCCGACTCCTTGTCGATGACGAATGCATCCTCGTCCCAGCTATCCCAGAGCCCGGTGACGACATCGACGAACTCCGCCGCGCGCTCGTAGCGGGTCTCATAGTCGAGCTGCTTGCTCATCGAAAAGTTCCACGCCTCCTGGTCCGACCAGGAGGTGACGACGTTCCAGGCAGCGCGCCCGCCGCTGATCTGATCCAGCGAGCCATATTTGCGGGCGATGTGGAACGGCTCGTTGTAGGTCGTCGAGGCGGTGGCGACCAGGCCGATGTTTTGCGTCAGGGCCGCCAGCGCTGAAAGCAGCGTCAGCGGCTCCAGCTCGACATTGTGGTGCGAGCGGCAGAGCGAGCCTTTCGGCTTGTCATCCAGGCGCACGCCGATACCGTCGGCAAGGAAGAGCATGTCGAATTTGGCACGCTCGGCCGTCCGGGCCACACCGAGGAAGGACTGGAGAAGCGAGTTGCCGCCCTTGACGGTATCCGGGTGCCGCCATGCGCCGACATGATACCCCATGTACCGCATGGAAAGACCAAGCTTCATCTGCTTTTTGCTCATGTGGACACCTCTTTGTCGATGCGAAGCATGACGCAGCGACAAGTTGAGATCACCCCACTCTCACTGGATTTGCTTCTTCTTTGAGCAAAGTCCTATTTTACGAAAGCGTTGTAAATGTCGAAAAATCTGCCGTGAACGATAAGCTCTGCTTACGCTAACGTCGATCGTGCAACATCTTTCTGGTATCCTGCTTTAAACGATTCTGCCCAAGCTGACGGACCTGTCGCGGGCGCTGCGCCCGCGTGAATGAATGCTGCGAGTAAAGACGGTGATTTTTGCTTCGGCCGGGGCCGGCCGTCCGTGAGGAGCTGGGGCGGCTTGAGGATCGGGATCGCATATCGACCTCCTCATAAACGACCTCCAAGAGGAGCTACGCGGCAACACCTACGCCTATGACACAGCACTCTATCGCCAGCGCCACAAGGTCGAATCTATTCGCCAAGCTCAAGGACTGGCGGCGCATCGCAACCCGCTACGACCGATGCGCCCATACCTTCTTCTCGGCCATCTGCATCGCCCCGCCGTCATCTTCTGGCTCTGATCAATGAGTCATCGGGTAATTTGCGGCCGCTTCCCTTCGAGCTGAAAGAGGGCTCACATGTCTGGCTGTCGAAAGCTGAAGGAAGGAAGCAGCCATGAAACATTATGCCGGAAAGCCACGACGATGGCTTCCTCGGCTGGTGTCAGCACCGTGCTCCTGGGGGACTTGGGTCCCATCGGCGCATCGGCCGTCGTGGTCCGCTTGCGCCATTTGGCCACCGTCTTCGGATTCAGGCCGTAGCGGGCGGCAAGGGACCGGGTGCTTTCTTGCGACGCTTGGAGTTCGGCTCGAAGACGCGGCGTCGTACGGGCGCTGCCGTGAAGAATACTTCCCACAAGGCATCCTCATCCTGACGACTCAGGATTAATGATGCACCATTACAGTCCGGGACTATACACCTAGGAGGTTTGAAGGGCTTATGTCGCAGATCTCACAAGAAATCAGCGGTTTAGCCAGCGAGGCGCAGAGGCCGGCGGTTCGAGCTCCTTCAAGAGCTCAGTCCGCCAGTCTTTCTTCCATTCCTTGTTCTAGGCCGGGCGCAGGACCTTGCCTACGGCGTCGGCGACGATGGCGCGCTGGCGGTCCGGCGTCCAATAGGGCTCGTCCAGAAGCGCATAGACAAGAATGCCGTCGCATTGCAGGAGAAGGCCGTCGGCGATGCGACGGGCGTCTTCGAGGGAATACCCCATCAGCCGGATCCAGCGGACGTGCTTGTCGCGCATGAAGGTATGGATGCCCCGGTGGATCTCCTGAAGCTCTGCAGAGGTCTGGGTGAGTGCCCAGAATGCCAGCCAGACGGAGAGCTCGCGCCGACGGGGCTGCTCCAGTGGCAGGAAGGCTTCCAGGCATGCGATGATTTCGGCCTCGTTCACCGTCGTGGGCCATTTGATCTGCTTCTTCGCCTTCTCCCAGGCATATTCGACGGCCGCCTTCACCATCGCCGCCCTGTTGGGAAAATGGTGGGTGATCAGTCCGATGGTCGCCCCGGCCTTCTCCGCGACCTTGCGCAGGCTGAGATTGCCGACGCCTTCGTCCGCGATGACGTCGCATACGGCTTCGACGATCCGCACGACCGGGTCGTCCTCCTTCGTCCGCCCGCTCTTACTTGCCTGCCGCATCCCGCACCCGTCATCGTTTGTCCTACGTCTCCTGAATAGAGCCTGCGGCAGCGGGAGCCAACGCCTATTGCGCGGCAATCTGTTGACGAAGAAGATAACAATCGTTATGCAAATAGATAACGATTGTTATCTTCCGGCGTCCCTTCTATCCGGCCGTGCAATTCGCGGCTTCGGAGCGGGATTGCTTGCCCCTCGGAAGGGAGAAGCGCATGGTCAGTTTTGGCGGCAATCCGCTGGAAGGCAGCTACGACTACATTGTGGTCGGCGCGGGCTCGGCCGGCTGCGTGCTGGCAAACCGGCTCTCGGCCGATGCTGACCTCCGGGTCCTGGTGCTCGAAGCCGGCGGCCGTGACCGCAGCCTGTTCATCCACATGCCCGCCGGCGTCTACAAGGTCTGGAACGATCCGAAGCTCAACTGGAATTACGCGAGCGCGCCGGAAGAAGAAATGCATGGCCGGCAGATTCCGGTTCCGCGCGGCAAGGTGCTCGGCGGCAGTTCCTCGATCAATTCCATGGTCTATCTGAGGGGACATCCGTCCGATTACGACCGTTGGGCGGCGGAGTTCGGCTTGCCGGCATGGGACTACGCCCATTGCCTGCCCTATTTCAAGAAGGCCGAGCGCAACCAGCGGGGAGAAAATCCCTGGCATGGCGGCTCGGGTCCGCTCGGCGTGAGCAAGGGCGCATCGACCAACATATTGTACGACGCATTCGTCGCTTCTGGGGAAGAGGCCGGCATCGGAACCTCGGACGATCTCAACGGCTACAAACCGGAAGGTCTCGGTCGCTACGACAGCACGAAATGGAACGGCCGCCGCTGTTCCGCCGCCGTCGCCTACCTCCATCCCGCGGCCAACCGGCCGAACCTGACGATCGTGACCGAAGCGCTGGTCGAGAAGGTCGCCATCGAGGGCGGGCGGGCCAGATCGATCATCGTGCGTCACCGCGGCCGACAGTATGTCGTTCACGCGGACCGCGAGATCCTCCTGAGTGGCGGGGCGATCAATTCGCCGCAATTGCTGCTGCTGTCGGGTGTCGGCCCGAGCGAGGCGCTTCGGGGCATGGGCCTTGACGTCCAGGCCGACCTTCCCGGCGTCGGCAGGAACCTTCAGGACCACATCGATCTGGTGATGCAGTGGAGCTGCCGCAGGAATGTCAGTCTGAAGCATCTGGCCAATCCGTTCGTCAAGGCGGCCGTCGGTGCGCGCTGGCTTCTCGACCGACGGGGTCCGGTGGCTTCAAACATCTGGGAGGCCGGGGGGCTCGTGCGGACGGAAGCGGGACTCCCGGCTCCGAACATCCAGTACCATTTCGCCCCTGTGGCGATGCGCTATGTCGACAACGAGATCCGGCTCATGCAGGGGTTCCAGATGCATGTGAGCCAGCTCCGGCAGGATGCGCGGGGGCACATCGAGCTTGCGAGTGCGGATCCGGCAAGGGCTCCGAGGATCGTCTTCAATTTCCTGCAAAGCGAGAAAGACAGGCGAGAGCTCGTCGACGGGGTGATGATGGCGCGCGACATCGTCAACCAGCCCGCGCTGCGAGCGTTCCTGGGCGAGGAATTGCTGCCCGGGCCGGCGGTGACCTCGCGCGATGACATCCTGCGTTTCGTCCAGGGCGTCAGCGAGACGGAGTTCCACCCAAGCTGCTCGTGCCGAATGGGAAGCGATGATCTCGCCGTGGTCGACACGGATCTCAAGGTGAGGGGGGTGGACGGGCTTCGGGTCGTCGATGCCTCGGTCATGCCGAACGTGATCAGTTCGAACCTCAATGCCACCGTCATCATGATCGCCGAGAAGGCCGCCGACAGCATCCTCGGGCGTCCGGCCCTCGACCCGGAACGTCCGCTCTTCTTCTTCGACGAGAAGCAGGTCGCCTGAGACGATCGTTCTCGTTCGCTGCCTTCGTCGTTGCGCATGCCAAGCTCAAAAAGAGAGGGAACCGAAATGCTGAAATTTCTTCTAGCCGCCGGCGTCAGCCTGCTTCCTTTGATGCCGTCCGCATTGCACGCCGCGGAGCCTGAGAGTTGCAGACAGGTCCGCTTCTCCGATGTCGGCTGGACCGATATCACGTCGACGACGTCGATTTCGTCGATCATCCTCGAATCGCTCGGATATGAGCCGAGCAGCATCATGCTCTCCATCCCCGTGACCTATGCAAGCTTGAAGAACAGCGAAGTCGACGTCTATCTCGGTGATTGGGAGCCCGCCATGGTGCAGGATCGCAAGCCCTATATCGAGGACAAGTCGATCGTCGTGATCGGCCCCAACCTGGAAGGCGCGAAATATACGCTCGCGGTTCCGAAGGCGGCATTCGACGCGGGGGTGAAGGATTTTGCCGACCTTGCAAAATTCGCCGAGAAATTCGAACGCAAGATCTACGGCATCGAGCCCGGAAGCACGGGCAACACCATGATCCAGGCCATGATCGACAAGAACGAGTTCGGCTTGAAGGGATGGGAGCTCGTCGAATCCTCGGAGCAAGGCATGCTCACGCAGGTCGATCGTCAGATCAACGAGGACGCCTGGATCGTTTTCCTCGGATGGGAGCCGCATCCGATGAACACCAAATACGACATAGCCTATCTGAGCGGAGGCGATGCCACGTTCGGTCCGAATTACGGCGGCGCGACGGTCTTTACCAACATTCGCACCGGCTTCGTTGCGGACTGCCCCAATGCCAGCCGCTTCCTTCAAAATCTGAAGTTCACGCTCACGATGGAAAACGAGATCATGGATGCGATCCTGAACCAGGGAGCGGACCCGAAGGAAGCTGCCGCCGCCTGGCTCAAGGCTCATCCGGATGTGATCAAGCCCTGGCTCGATGGCGTGACGACGTTCGATGGCAAGCCGGCGCTGGAAGCCGTCGAAAGCGCCCTTCAGGGGTGAGATTTCCCTGCCCGCTCCGGGGCAGAGATGCCCCGGAGACTTATTGCACTTGGACGTCGAGCGCCGGTTCGCGGCTCCCTTTGCCGCCCACATAAAATATGCTGCGCTTCACCGTCGCCATTCGAGGTGGACGGCTTGAATCCGATCGATCGCCGGGATTGCTCAAGATCGTGCGCGCTGGATGACATTAGCCCCGTGCCCTGATGAGCGTCTGAGTTGTCAGGCTGTGACCAGCATCGGAACGGCGGGGCGACGGGTCTGATGCTCGAACATGGCGGCGTCGGCGTCGAGCGGCCTGCCGTTGAAGAGAGCGTTGCCGCATCTGCCGCGCTTTCCCGCACCGGCCGGCTTGTCGGCGGGCGTCCGATTGACCGCCGCGCATCCCGGGCAAACAATCTCGCGATTGCGCATCATAGGTTCGATACTCCGCAAGCAGCCTGTCTCCCGCTACTATCGATATGGTGGAAGGTTCTGTTGACAAAATATACGTAATGGCGTAGATACGCAAATATGATTATTAAAACAGAAATGGACGCAAACGCGATGCGCGCCGCCGTCGATCGGGCGAGCGAACTGATGAAGGCACTGTCGAGCCAGCATCGCCTGATGATCCTGTGTCACCTCGTCGATGGGGAGAAGTCCGTCGGCCAGCTCGCTGAATTTCTCGGCATTCGCGATTCGACGGTTTCGCAGCATCTGGCGCTGCTGCGCCGCGATGGCATCATCGCCGGCCGCCGTGATGGACAGACGATCTGGTACCGCATCGAAGCCGATATCGCGCGTCAGGTCGTGAGCGTGCTCTATACCCATTACTGCGCGCCCGACACCTGACCCCGAAAGCCACGCCTGGCGACGCCGCCCGTCAGACGCCAATGGCAGTGGCGCGGGCGGCGGTGCGAAGGATAGCGGGCGGCCGCTGACGCAACTCCTGCTACTTGTTAAGTACGAAATAATGCTTTCAAATAAACGCAATCGAAATTATCCGTTGGACGCCCTCGAAAAAGAGCAAGAGGAAAATTCCATGCGAGTCAGGCCTGAAGTCACCGGCTTCTACGATCAGCGCACGGGGTCGATCCAGTATGTCGTCGCCGATCCGGAAACGGGGAAATGCGCGATCGTCGACCCGGTGCTCGACTATGACGAGAAATCGGCGGCGACCGCCACGGTCCATGCCGACACCATCCTCAAATTCATCGCCGGCAAGGGCTATGCGGTCGAGTGGATTCTCGACACCCACCCGCATGCCGACCATTTTTCCGCTGCCGCCTATCTCAAGGAGAGGACCGGCGCGCCGACGGCGATCGGCGAGAAGGTCGTCGAGGTCCAGACGCTGTGGAAGGATTTCTACAACTGGCCCGATTTCCCGGCCGACGGCTCCCAGTGGGACAAGCTCTTCGCCGATGGCGAGACGTTCAGGGTCGGCGATATCGACGCCAGGGTGATGTTCTCGCCCGGCCACACGCTGGCCTCGATCACCTATGTCATCGGCGATGCCGCCTTCGTCCACGACACGCTGTTCATGCCCGATAGCGGCACGGCCCGCGCCGATTTCCCCGGCGGCAGCGCCAGCCAGCTCTGGACGTCGATCCAGGCTATCCTCGCCTTGCCCGACGAGACCCGCATCTTCACCGGCCACGACTATGGGCCCGGTGGGAGGGAGCCGATGTGGGAATCGACCGTCGCCGAGCAGAAGGCGAACAACATCCATATGTCGGTTCACAAGGCCGAGGCGGCGTTCGTCGCTGCACGCCAGGCGCGCGACGAGACGCTGCCCATGCCCAAGTTGATCCTGCACGCCCTCCAGATCAACACCAATGCCGGAAGGCTGCCCGAGCCCGAGGACAATGGCCGGCGCTACATCAAGATTCCACTGAACCTGCTGGAAGGCGCCGCCTGGGACGACTGATGAAAACGATGCTGCTTTCGGACGAAGCAAGGGAACTGAGAGACAAGGTCGGCGACGCTTCCGCCTTCCTCAAGAAGCTCTCCAACCCCGACCGCCTGCTGGTCGCCTGCGCCCTTGTCGAGAGCGAGCAGTCGGTGCGCGCGCTCGAGGACGGTCTTGGCATTCGTCAGCCCGGCCTGTCGCAGCAGCTTGCCGAACTGCGTGGGGCGGGGCTGATCGTCGGACGCAAGGAAGGCAAGCAGGTGTTCTACCGGCTCGCCGACCCTCGTGTCGAAACCTTCGTCCACACCATGCACGATCTGTTCTGCAAGTAGAGCAAAGGAGACTGCTATGAAGATCAACGTCGGAACGCCCGACCACGTCGCCCGCCTCGTCATCGTCGGGCTGGTGCTCGCAGTGACGGGCGTCGTCCGCTTCTGCCCTGCTTACAGGATTTTCAATCTCTCGACATCGAGGACAACCGATAAATGACCGAATTCACTCCGTTTCTGTCGCTGTTCGGCGGCAGCCTGATCGGCCTTGCCGCCGTCCTGCTGATGGCGTTTCACGGCCGCGTCGCCGGAATGACCGGAATCCTGTCCGGAATCGTGCCGCCGTTTTCCAATGACTGGGGCTGGCGGGCGGCGTTCCTTGCCGGAGCCATCGGCGCACCGGCGCTGATCGTCATGTCGACCGGGTATGCAATTCCCTTTGAAAGTCCCACGCCTGCGCCCTGGCTGGTCGCCGGCGGGCTGACCGTCGGCGTCGGCGTCACTTTCGGCTCGGGCTGCACGTCCGGCCATGGCGTCTGCGGCATGGCGCGGCTTTCGCCACGCTCGATCGTCGCGACGTTCACCTTCATGGCCTCGACCGCCGCCACCGTCTTCGTCGTCCGTCACCTCATCGGAGGCTTGTAATGGCTCGTATTGTTTCCGCTCTCCTCATCGGGCTGATCTTCGGCTCCGGCATCGCGCTTTCGGGCATGGCCAACCCGGCGAAAGTTCTGAACTTCTTCGACTTCGCCGGCACATGGGACCCGTCGCTCGCCTTCGTCATGGGCGGCGCGCTGATCGTCACCGCAATCGGTTACGCTTTCGTGCTGAGGCGCGGAGCGCCGATCTTCGATCGCCTGTTCCATCTGCCGACGCGCCGCGATCTGGATGTCCCGCTCGTCGCCGGCGCGGCCGTTTTCGGCATCGGCTGGGGCATCACCGGCTTCTGCCCGGGCGGAGCCATTCCCGCGCTTGGCCTCGGCCATGGCGACGCTTGGCTGTTCGTCGGCTCCATGATCGGCGGCATCGCGGTGGCGCGGCTTACCCGTCACGCCATGGCCGTACGCACGGCCGCCGACACCGCCTGACCAGAACCGTACGCCATTTTCCTTTCCTCCAATGGGTGAAAACCTATGACGGCACGGTGCTGACCAGCGACCTGCTGGCGGCGGTGATCGTCACCATCATACTGATCCCGCAATCGCTGGCCTATGCCATGTTGGCCTTTCATCCGGCTATCCGGTCACCGGCGGCTTTGCCCGCTCGGTCGTCAATTTCGACGCGGGCGCGCAGACGCCTGCGGCCGGCGTGTTCACCGCCATCGGCATCGCGCCGGCGGCGCTATTCCTGACCCCGTTGCTGGCCAGCCTGCCGCAGGCGACGCTCGCCGCCACGATCATCGTCGCGCTGGGGCAGGGCGGACTGATGGTACCTGCACAGGCCGGGGACTTCGCTGTACGGCTGGACGACCAGCGCTGTACGACGCTCCATTTGAAGCCGCCAGTCTTCGATGACGTACTCGTATCAGCTCAACGCATCGAAGACTTCTGAACGGCGCTGAGACCAGAGGTCGTTGAGACCGTCGTCAACACGGGCATAATGGTGACGACGCGCTTGCAAAGACCAGCCTTGTTCATGTGGCTCTCCTGGATGGAGCCATGCCGTGACCGATATCGGCCTTGGCTGGCGATGCGATCGCGCGCGACCCGAACTGAAGCAGAGCGACTCCCGCGAGAATGAGGCACATCGCCAGATAGCCCAGCGGCTGGATCGCCTCGCCCACGAAAACGACGCCGATCACCAGCGCCACGACGGGCGGAATGTAGGTCACGCTCGAGGCTGCGAGTGCGCCAAGGTTTTCGACGATGTGATAATAGGCGACATAGGCGAGGCCGGTTCCGCAGAGGCCGAGACCGATGACAAGGCCGATCCAGGCCCGATTATCGGCAAAGACCGCGCCGACCCCCTCGACCGGGATCACCATGAACAGCAGGAGCATGGCGATGCCAATCTGGTAAGTCGTCAAAGCGGCAGCCGGCAGCTTCAGCGGGCTGACGAATTTCCTGGCATAGACGAAGGAACATCCGACGCTGAGCGCGCCTGCGATCATCCAGACGACACCGGCAATATCGATTTCGCCGCCAGCCGACCACGGCCGGGCGATCAGCAACACGCCGACAAAGCCGAGGGCAACGCTGATCGCCTTTGTTGTCGTGATGCGTTCCTCGTGCAGGAACAGGAAGGCGCAGACGAAGGTGAACAGCGGGATCGCCCCGCTCAGCATTCCGGCGATGCTCGACGGCAGCAAGGCCGTGCCCTTGGCGAAGGCGAAATAATAAAGGGCGGTCGCCACCAGCGCCATGACCACGAAATGATGGGCATGGCGGGCATGGCGCCACCGCAATTCCCCCCGCAGCAGCGCGAAGAGGAAGACCGGCAGGAAACCGAAAACGACGCGCAGCAGTGTGATCTGCGCGGGCGTAATGTATTCCGCCGCCCATTTGACGAAGATGAAGTTGCTTCCCCAGATGAAGCCGAGGAAGCAGAACGCGAGCCAGGCAGTTTTCTTCATGGGATCACACGGCGCGGGTGACGCCACCGTCGACCCGGATATTCTGCCCAGTGATATAGGCCGCGCCATCGGACGCGAGGAAAGATATCGTCGCCGCGATCTCATCGGACGTGCCATAGCGCTTCAAGGGGACACCGTCGCGACGCTCTTCGGTCGCCGGGAGGCTGTCGATCCAACCGGGCAGCACGTTGTTCATGCGGATATTGTCGGCGGCGTATTCGTCGGCGAAGATCTTCGTGAAGGAGGCGAGCCCAGCACGGGCGACGACCGAGGTCGGGAACATCGCGCTCGGCTCGAAGGCCCAGGTCGTCGAGATATTGACGATGACGCCGCCCTTCTGCTTCTGCATGACGGGCGTAACCAGACGCGCCGGCCGCACCACATTCAGGAAATAGGTATCGAACCCGGCGTGCCAGTCCTCATCGGTGATTTCGAGGATTTGCTTGCGCGGGCCGTGGCCGGCGCTGTTGACCAGCACGTCGATGCGGCCCCAGCGTTCGAGCGTGCCGTCAACGAGGCGCTTCAGATCGTCATTGGACTGGTTCGAGCCGGTCACGCCGAAGCCGCCAAGTTCCTTGGCCAGCGCCTCGCCCTTGCCGGAGGACGAAAGGATCGCGACCTTGAAGCCATCTGCAGCCAGCCGCCGCGCCGCCGCTGCACCCATGCCGCTGCCGCCGGCCACAACGATTGCAACTTTTTCTCCTGACATCGAAGCCTCCTGCGGTTGAACTTTGCGGGCGTTATGCCAGAAATCGGATAGGCTTTCGCGCCAGAAAGAAACCTGTCAGACTGTAGGAAAGCTACAGGCAGATCTTATGCGCTCCACACGCCGAACCCTCCCGCCGCTGAATGCCATGCGCGCTTTCGAAGTCTCCGGTCGCAGGCTGAGCTTCCGCGCGGCCGCCGACGAACTGGGCGTAACGCAGGGAGCCGTGGCGCAGCAGGTTCGCGCGCTCGAGGACCAGCTTGGCGTCGCGCTGTTTCAGCGGTTGCAGCGCGGCCTTGCCCTGACCTCGCAGGGCGCCGCCTATCTCGCCGACGTGACACGCGCCTTCGACATGCTGGGCGAGGCGACCGGACGGCTTCTCACCAGGCCGGAAGCGGTGACGATCAGCGTCACCCCGACCGTCGCCGCAAAGCTGCTGATCCCGCGCCTCGCCGAATTGTCCGCCGCTTTGCCGGGCATAGAGTTGCGTACGGTAGCGACCGAGGCGCTCTCCGACTTCGATCGCGACCAGGTGGACATTGCGGTTCGCCTGAGCCGTACGCCGTTTCCGGCGAGCCTGGAGGCAAGGTTGCTGTTTCGTCAGGAACTGATTGCGGTCGCCAGTCCACATCTGGTCAGGGATATGAGCCTCCCGCTGACGGTCGAGCAACTTCAGAACCTGCCGCTTCTCCACGACGCACATGATCAGTGGCCAAGATTCTTACAAGCCGCCGGCAAGTTGCCCGGCGCCGTTTTCAACCAGACGACCTTGGCACTGGACGCCGCCCTGGCGGGTCAAGGTGTCGCTCTGGCTTGCCGCGCGTTCGTCGCGGCCGATCTCGAAGCTGGGCGTCTGGTGCAAGTGACGGAGGCGACAATCTTCCGGGAGCCCGACTATTTTCTGGTCCGCAAGCGATCGCCGCCGCCGAGGAAGGCGGTTGAGGCCGTATGGACGTGGTGCGCAACGCGGCTGCCGCTTCCTGCAGATCATGCCGCCGCTACTCCTGCGGACGACGCCTGATACTCTCCATCTGCTGAATCACCTGGCGCTGCCCGTTGACGATCGCCTCGCAAAGCGTCTTCAGCTCGCTCCATGCCGGCTTCCGGCAGTCCTTTCACAAAGCCTTACATCGAAGCCAATAACCGCATGCATGCCGACATGGCGGTCGAATTCACGGGTGATGCCGACGTGGACTTCATGCGCGGCATGATCCCGCACCACCAGGGCGCCATCGATATGGCGAAGGTCGTGCTTGAATACGGCAAGGACGCGGAAGTCCGCAAACTCGCCGAAGAGGTGATCAAGGCCCAGGAAGGTGAGATCGCCATGATGAAGAAGTGGCTCGCCGAAGGGAGGCAGTAGACGATTCTATCATTTCATCGCCTCGGCGATCAGTGCAATCGAGCGCAGTCGGGCCTGATGGTCATAGACGTCGGAGACGATCATCACCTCGTCTATGCCGGTCTCGGCAATGAAGCCTTGCAATCCTGGTTTTCGCCAGCAGGCGCGAGAAACGCCTGAAGCTCCAACCGGCCTGCGGAAACTGGGTGCCGAACGTGTATCAGCGCCTGCGCCGGCTCCTGCCGCTCGTGATTGCACATTGGCTGATGGATGGCGCGTCAGTTTTCGTTGGCAGCATCCTGCCGCTGCTCACATAGCAGCTGCACCCGGAGGGCCTTTAACTATGCCGGTGAGCAACGATGCGACCTTGCCGCGGACGTCTTCGTTCCTCCCCGGGGGACCAGGTTTCACTCAAGGATGACCGGCAGGCCATTAATCGGCTCTTCCGGGAACACCCCCGTCAATCCGGCAGAACGGTATCCCTTGCTAGAAGCACATCACACGACGAAGCCGCAAGGACCCTGCGAGCGACGCTGCCCAGAACCATTTTGGAAACGGCGTTTCTGCCCTGGACACCGAGCGCCACGAGGTCCGTTTTCCTGGACCTCGCCAATCGAACGAGTGCCGTCGCGGCATTGCCGCGTACAACCCGGATATTTCCTTGCATCGAAAGTTTGGTGACTATTGAATTAAGGCCATCCTTGGCCGCCCGGGCTTTGGCCTGTCGATATCGATCGATCTCCAACTGAGGGGTTCCCGCTTTCAGCATGGCCTGCTCGAAGGTGAGCGGGATCTCGAGAGCGTGGACCAACTCGAGCACTGCCTGAGGGGCTAGTCCTGCGGCAGCCTGCGCAGCGGCAATTGAAATCGGCGAGAAATCGATTGCGGCAACCACGCTGCGATATGGTTCATTCGTCTCTCGCTTTACGACCAGGATCGGGCATGGGCTGGAACGCACTACGCGGTCTGCTGTCGAACCAAACAGTCGCTCGCGCAGGTTTTGCGGCTTTCCTGGGCCAATGATCAGCAGATCAGCGTTGGCGTCGCGTGCCAGCTGATCGATGATGTGATCGGGCTTGCCGCATTCCACCCGGACTTCTGCTTGAAGGTCTGCGGACGCGGCCAAGCGTTCAAGAGATGCCGCCGCATCCGCTGTAAGCACTTGGGCAATCGCTTCTACCGTCGCCGGAGTTGGTAGATCGGGATCGGATGCGGAGAGGCTTTCGATCGCATGAACCAGAATGAGCCTGGACTCATGCTCGGCGGCAAGCTGGATCGCACGCCGGACAACGGGCTCATCGCCGCTTTCAAGCGCGATCGCCGCAATGATTGTTTTGATCGTCATACCGCCTCTCCTGACATCCAAAGAGAAGCCGAAACTCGATCGGCTTCTCCCGCTGTTCCTAGATCGGATAGCGAAGGATTGCCGCCAGTTCCTTGCCGCCCGGGATATCCTCGCGCCGCACGCCCATGACGCGGGCGCCGCTCGCCAGCGCGCGCGCCGCGATCTCGTCGACGATGCCATAGGCCTTGGCGTCGTCCTTCTCGACGAAAGTGACGGCGCCGCTCTCGTCATCGACGAAGCCGGGAACGGTGGTGTCGATATCGATCAGCAAGGTATCGATACCGCCGAAGGTGGCCGCCCGCGCCGCATCCGCCATGTCGGTCGTCGTGCGACTGTCCCCCGCACGCTTGTCGAACAGCGCATGGATATCGGCGATCTTGGCAGCATAGGCCTTGTCGAGGATGGGTCTTGCCTTGCCGGCAAGCTCGGCCTCGCTGAACTGGTCGGGGCTATCGGCGATCGTCTCCTTCAGAAGATGCGGATAGGAGCAGGTCTGGGCGAAGAGCGACGCCAGCCTGCCGGTGGCGGCCAGCACCAGCGGGGTCTCGCGGCCGGACAGGATCTGGCGAAGCGCGGCGTCGACCTTGCGGACATATTGCTGCAAGCGAACGTTCTGCCCCTCGGAGCCATGGATGCGGCCGCTGAAGGAGCGATCGTTCAGGGTCGACTTGCCGGCCGCCGAGGCTGCATCCTTGGGCATGTCGGGCACCTTCACCACCTCCGGCGTAAGATCGGCGTGCATTTCGACCAGACGGACGGCGTTTTCCGAAAGGGCGAGGATGAAGGCCGAGTGCGGGAAGGTGACGGCGCGCAGAAGCGGCTTCAGATGGAAACGGTCGGAAACCTGCACCATCGAGGTCAGATCGTTGGCCAGCCGGTATGTGCGGATCGAATCCGCCGTTGCAAACACGGCCAGGCTGTTTGCCTGAAAGCGCCAGAACTCATCGTCGTCCAGCAGGTCGCTGAGACTGTCGATCAAAACCGCAAGCCTGCGCTTGTCGAAGCCGGCATCCTGAAGCTGCGACTGGGCTTCGCGCATGAGATTGCCGAACTCGATCCGGGACGCTCCTACCTCCTGCGTAACTGGCGTGGTCTTCACGTAGATCGAAACGCAGGCATCCGCGCGCGCAGCGGATAGTGTTGCGAATTCACTTCGCGTGGGAATGTCTACATAAAGCATGAAGTCTCCTTATTGATGTTGCCGGATAAGCTGATCTGCAATTATCCGCCTGGATACGCTTTCATTAAAGCATATGGCCCGGCCATGCCATGATCTCGTCGGTTGTCCTCCCCCAACATAGGTGCTACGCGCGTGGAAATCATCTTGTTGCGACGAATAGCCTCCAACTCTTTGCTCAGGGAAGCGACAGGATTACTTTCGCGATCGAAAAATAGATCAGGATGCCGGTGGCGTCGGCGATCGAGGTCACCAGCGGCGTGCTGGCGGTCGCCGGGCTCGTGTCTGTCCGGCTCCGCAAAAAGGGGCGACTTCATGATTGCTTTTGCGTGCGGGGGGAGGGGGCCGACTGGGCGGAAATTCCTCGCCTGTCGCGTCAGCGGCGTATCGCTTTCACGCAATCCACTGCATGGACGATTTGCATGCGTGGATGCGTCCCAAAAAATGTGCGGCTGTCCCGGGGAGAAGCACCAGCAACGAAGCTATTCCAGCCCGAGCTTCTTCTTCAACTCGGCGTTCTCCTTGCGAAGCCAGTCGGCGAGCATTTTCTTCAGACGCTCATTTTCAGCTTCCAGCGCCAGCAGGTCCTTCAGTCCGTCGCCGGTCGGCGCGGGCTTTTCGGCGGCGATGGCCGGCGTCTCGCCGCCAATCGCAGAGGCAAAATTTTCCACGGCACTATCGGGTGAATGAAGGAATATCCAATCATGCGTTCAATCGCCCATGACGAGCCCTTCACGCCGCTTGTCGGCGGCGCCGACGAGCCCGTTATCGGTGATCGCGATGACGTGAAGGCCGGAATTGAGATCCTCGATCACGACCTCGTGCCCCAGCGCTTCGAGCGCCGTCGCCAGTTCCTCGGCTCCCTCGCCTTGCTCGATATTGGTACGGCCATTCAGGTTCGTGACATGGGGAAGGTCGATCGCCTGCTGCGGATCCATCTCCCAGTCGAGGATCGAGATCAGCGACAGGGCGGTGTAATGGATGATCGCCGCGCCGCCGGGGCTTCCCGTCAGCAGGACCGGTTTGCCGTCCTTGAAGACGATGGTCGGCGACATCGACGATCGCGGCCGCTTTCCCGGTTCGACGCGATTGGCGACCGGCGCGCCGTCCGCTTCCGGCACGAAGGAGAAATCGGTCAGTTCGTTGTTGAGCAGGACCCCTCCCGTCATGATGCGGTTTCCGAATCCGCTTTCGATCGTGGTTGTCGCGGAGATCATGTCGCCAGCCCTGTCGACAATCACGAAATGCGACGTTCCCTTCCGCGGACGCTCGCCCTCCGGGGCCAGATCCCCGCCGTCGAGGCCGGGCGGCGTGCCCGCCGCCGCCACGCCCATCGAGGTCTCGGGGTCGACCAGCCGCGCCCTTTCGGCAAGATAGGAGGGGTCGAGCAGACCGCGCGGCACGTCGACGAAATCGCTGTCGGCCATGTAGAGCGCGCGATCGGCGAACGCCAGCCGCGAGGCTTCCGCGAACAGATGCCGGAAAGCGGGGCCGTCCTCCATCGAGCCGATATCGAACCGCTCCAGAACGCCCAGTATCTGGCCGATCGTCAACGCGCCGGAACTTGGCGGCCCCATGCCGCAGATTTCATAGTCTCGATAGTCCGAGCATACTGGCGCGCGCCTGACAACCTTGTAGGCTGCGAAATCCTTCATCGAGAGAATGCCGGGATTGATGTTGGTCCTCAGTGCAGTGACGATCCGCTCGGCGATCTCGCCGGTGTAGAAGGGCGTCGCGCCCTCCTCGGCGAAGAGCCGCAATGTCTGCGCATAGGCCGGGTTCTTCAGGTTTGAGCCTTCGGTGACCGGCTTGCCGCCGGGCAGGAAATATTCCGCCGTGGTGACGAAACTATCCAGCCCATCGGCGGCGGCCACCGCCTCGGCCATACGGTGCGTCACGGCAAAACCGCGTTCGGCGGTCTCGATGGCGGGCTGTATCAGGCTCGGCCAGGGAAGGACGCCATGGTCGCGATGCAGCGTCTCCAGCAGCAGGGGCGTGCCGGGGACGCCGGCCGAGCGCCCGCCGATGACGGCGTCGCGAAAGGCGCGCGGCTCGCCATTTTCGTCGAGCCAGTAGGTTTCGTCGGCCGCCAGCGGCGCGGTCTCGCGCGCGTCGTAAGCCGTGAGTTGCCCTGCATCCGCATCCCAGTAGAGCAGGAATGCGCCGCCGCCGAGGCCGGAACTTTGCGGCTCGACGAGGCCCAGCATCGTCTGGACCACCACCGCGGCGTCGGCGGCCGTTCCCCCGGCCGCCAGCACCGCATGTCCGGCCCGGGTGGCCAGCGGGTGGGCGGTCGCGATCATGAAGTTCTGCGCCTTGACCGATTGCCGCTCGGCGACAGCGACCGTCGCCTCCGGCTGCGATCTCTCCTGCGCCAGCGCGCAAGCCGCAAAGACAAGGCATCCGGCCATCGCGAGGCTGCAAAGATATCCAGCATGCACAAACCGCATTGCCAATGTCCCGTTTCTTCTGGCGGCGCGATGACCGCCCTGCGATCTTTCGCGGAGTCGGAAGGGAAGTAAAGACATGGAACCCCATGGCGGGAAATCGGTAGCGTTGCGGATGTCGTTCACAACAGCGCCGTCATTCGTCATCGCGTCGACGCCCAGACGAAAGATGTCTCGGATATTTGATCCTGCTGCGCGCATCTGGCGCTAATCGACGCTTCGTGCACGGCGGCTTGCGGTGCTTTCCCGGCGGCCGCGCCTAAGCTAGCCGCGCTCCTCGCCTTCTCGCCTGGCCTTTTCGAGATCTTCGTCGGAGAGGAGGCGAATGTCCGGGTCGGCGGCGCTCCGCTCGTCGGTTATCTCGTCTGGATCGCCGTACTGGTCGATGACCAATTGCGCGGCTTCCCGAGATTCCTCCGGCCAGTTTTCAGTATGTCGGGATTTCTGCTCAACAGGCATGATACAACTCCATCAGTATACCTTGGCGGAAAATCGATGGGCGGGCACGTGGCCAGCATGGCTGCCGATCAGCTCTTTGAAGCGGGCAGAATCGCGGGGCTGCTGTGTCTTGGCTATCCCTTCCACCCGCCCGAAAACCTGAACAGTTGCGCACGGCGCACCTCGCCGACCTGCGCTGCCCGACCCTGATCTGCCAAGGAACAAGGGATGAATTTGGCACGCGCGACGACGTGGAGGGGCATTCGCTTTCCGACGCCATCGAGATGTTCTGGCTTGAAGACGGCGACCATGACCTCAAAGTGCGCAAATCGGTTTCCGACTTTACGGCGGCCGACCATCAAAAGGCACTGTCCGCTTCGGTTGTCGAATGGACCGGACGCCTGCGTGGCTGAGGTGAAAGGCTCAGTCCGGGTCGCGATATCACCGCTGCGGAAAACCTGCTCCGCGAGCGTCCCGCTTGCGGATTATGGATGATGACTTACGTTGAGGCTGCGTTCGCGCCGCCTGCCTGCGCCACGCGCGTCCATGAGAAGAGAATATTCCTTGCTTGCAGGAGATCTGATGTCCAATCACTGCCCAATCGTGCTGACCGACGATCATGTCGCCCGCGTGAATTCGGCCGAGGGGCCGCTGCATGATCCGCGCTGGCGGATGCTCGACGACGCCGATCTCGACCTGCTGGCGGACAAACTCACACAAGGACGTTCGCAACCGATATCGGTCTTCGCCTATGGATCGCTGATCTGGAACCCCGGCTTCGCCGTCCAGTCGCGCCGCCGCGCCATCGCCGTTGGATGGCATCGCAGCTTTTCGATTTCGCTCGACCATTTTCGCGGTACGCCCGAACGGCCGGGCCTGATGCTCGCGCTCGCCTCGGGTGGGAGTTGCGAGGGGCTGGTGCTTGAAATCGCTGCGGGAACCGAGGCGGAATCGCTGCGCGCCATCCTGCGCCGCGAGCTTGTCGCCCATGAACTGGCCGCCAACGCCTGCTGGATCGAGGTCGACACCGAACGCGGCCGCGAGGAGGCGCTGACCTTCTACGCCGATCCGGTGGGAACCCCCGTCGCCGCGCTGACGATCGAGGAACAGGCGCGAAGGCTCGCCCGCGCCGCGGGCGCTGCCGGCTCGGGCGCGGAATATCTGCTGCGCACGGTCCGGGGGCTGGCGGAACACGATATTCATGACGACTATATCTGGCTGCTCCAGCAGCTCGTGGCACGGGAAATCGAGGACGGGGCGGCGGAGCCCCACGGCGCGGGCGCGCCGAAAATTTGACGAGAAGGAGCTACTGATGACGCTGAAGGTATACCTGTCCGGAGAAATCCATACCGATTGGCGCGATCGCATCATCGAAGGCGCAAGCGGGCTGGATGTCAGCTTCAGCGGCCCGGTGACCGATCATGATGCCAGCGACGATTGCGGCGCGGCGATCCTGGGTCGGGAGGAGAATAAATTCTGGCACGATCACAAGGGGGCAAGGCTGAATGCGATCCGCACCCGCCGGGGGATCGGCGAGGCTGATGTCGTGGTCGTCCGCTTCGGCGACAAATATAGGCAATGGAATGCGGCCTTCGACGCAGGTGTTGCATCGGCATTGGGAAAATCGCTGATCGTTCTGCATGGACCCGAGCATCAGCATGCGCTGAAGGAGATCGACGCCGCCGCCCTTGTCGTGGCGGAGCGGCCCGAACAGGTGGTCCAGATCCTGCGCTATGTCCTGACCGGCGCGCTGCCATGAAGTAGCGCGACGGATCGCTTTTCCACACGCGTCCGTCGATCGTCGCACATGCGACCGTCACGCCCGGCATGCCGAACGCGACCAGCAGCATTGCGCTCAGCCGCGGCCCATGTCGTAGAACTCCGGGTTCGGCCGCATGCTGGTGACGTTCGCCAGCCGGTTCGAGAGGCCGAAGAACGCCGCGATATCCGCGTCACCGACCAGATGCGCGGACTGGCTCACCTTCATGGCGAAGTCGAGCATCGCCTTCTGCCGGTCGGTGATGTCGGCCTTGAGGTAGTTGACCGCAACCTGGTCGCCACGACGATCATCTCGCGCTCGGCCTTGCTGAGATTACCTTGCTTGTCCATTAGCGCGTCGTGATAGGCGAAGAAGGCGCGGAACTCGTCCGGCCTGTGGGCCAGAACCAGAAACATGTTGGGGAGCCAGACTTTTCCTGCACGGCCTCAATGCGCTCGCGGATGTTGGCCGGCATGTCGGCGAGAATGGGAACGGGGAAGCGGCTGACGGGACGGTGGTCTGACTTGCGTACTCCTTGAAGCACGCGACCGGAGCTGCCCGGCGGCGCGACACGGGACTAAAAGACACTGTTATGCCGGCGTAGTCCGCTCATCCGCCGCCGTCCAGAGGAGCGATCACGCGGCCCGTGACTGTGCAAGCATGCGTCTGACGGTCGCAACATGGATCCGCACGCCATGGATCAAGGCGTCGTCGTTGAAGTCGTAGCCAGGATTGTGAAGGGGCGGGCAGTCTTCGCCATTTCCGATGAAGGCGAAGCAGCCGGGAACATGAAGCTGGAAGCGCGCGAAATCCTCCGAGGCCGTCATCGGCTCGGCGCGCAGCGCGACCGTACTGGATACCGGCTTCGCCGCGGCGATCATTTCCTCGGCAAGCATGGCGTCGTTGATCGTCGGCACGAACTCGCGCGTGTAGTTTACGTCAGCCTCGACGCCGTGCCCTTCGGCGATACCCCGCGCGATCCGGCGCATTTCTTCCTCGATCCGGGCCGAGACCTCGGGACGGAAACTGCGGCAGTCGCCCGATATCCGTGCATGGCCCGGCAAGGCGTTGCGTGTGCCATCGGTGATGAATTCCGTCACCGAGACCACAGCGATCTCGGCAGGATCGAGGCGGCGGGCGACGATGGTCTGCAATTCCAGAACCAGCGCGCAGGCCGGCACCATGACCTCGCGGCCCCAGTCCGGCCGTGAGGCGTGGCCGCCCTGACCGTTGATGGTGATCTCGAAGATGTCTTCAGCCGACATGATCGGGCCGGGCCGCGTCTCGAAATGCCCGACCGGCAGGCCGGGCATATTGTGAAGCCCGTAGACTTCATCGAAGGGAAACCGCTCCATCAGCCCGTCATCCAGCATGGCGAGCGCGCCCTTGCCCCATTCCTCAGCAGGCTGGAACAGGAAGCGCACGGTGCCGTCGAAGCCGCCTTCCTCCGCAAGAAGCTTCGCTGCGCCAAGCAGCATTGCGGTGTGGCCGTCATGGCCGCAGGCGTGCATCAGGCCCGGTCTGGTCGAAGCCCATTCGGCCCCGGTCGCTTCGGTGATGCGCAGCGCGTCCATGTCGGCACGCAGCGCAATCGCCCGGTTGGAGGTGCCGCGCTTCAGCGTACCGACGACGCCGGTGCCACCGACCCCTTCGACCACGTCGATACCGAAGCTGCGCAGGGTTTCGGCAACAAAAGCGGCGGTGCGGCTTTCTTCAAAGCCGAATTCCGGATGGCGATGCAGATCGCGGCGCCATTCGATCATCCGGGCCTGAAGGTTTTCGAGAGCGGTCATCGGCTGAGCTTCCTTGCAACATCAAGCAGCACATTCGCCCCGGCGATCAGATCGCTTTCGGCGGTGAACTCCGCCGGATTGTGGCTGATGCCGCCTTTCGAGGGCACGAAGATCATCGCCGCCGGCGCGATGCGTGCGATCATCTGCGCATCATGACCGGCGCCCGAGGTCATGCGGCGGCAGGAAAGCTGCCGCTCCGTTGCCGATGCCTCGATGGCGGCGACGATTTCGGGCGCGAAAGTCACCGGCTGGAAACGAGCCATAGGTTCAGCCGTCACCGCGAAGCCCTCGCCACGCAGCCGTTCAAGAAAGGCGTCGAGTGCGGCTTCCTGGCCTTGCAGCCGCTCCTCGTCGGGGTTGCGCAGATCGACGGTGAAGATGGCGGTCGAGGGGATGACGTTGATCGCGTTCGGCTCGAAGCGCATCGTGCCGACAGTGGCGACAGCGCCCGGTGTTTCGCGGGCAAGCTGGTCGAGGAAGGCAATGACCCGGCCCGCGGCGACGCCGGCGTCGTGGCGCATCGCCATCGGGGTGGTGCCGGCATGGTTTGCCGCGCCGCCGATCGTGATCTTCTGCCATGAAATGCCCTGAAGATTTTCGACCGCGCCGATCGCCTGCCCGTCGGCTTCGAGGATCGGCCCCTGCTCGACATGCAGTTCGACATAGACATGCGGTTTGAGAAAGCCCGGCTCGTGCGGGCCGGCATAGCCTATGCGTTCAAGCTCGGCCCCGAGCGTCGTGCCATCGGTCCCGATTGTCGCCAGCGCTGCGTCGGTGGCGAGGCCGCCAGCCGCCACCAGACTGCCCATCATGTCGGGCGCATAGCGCACGCCTTCCTCATTGGTATAGGCAACGACCGCCAACGGCCGCGACGGCTTTTCGCCCGCAAGCTGCATCGCCTCGATGACCGCAAGGCCGGCGAGCACGCCATAGCAGCCATCATAGACGCCGGCATCGATGACGGTGTCGATATGCGAGCCGATGATGACGGGATCGCCCGCGGCACCCGCCGGCTCCCAGACGCCGTGGATGTTGCCGATGCGGTCGATGGCGATCCGCAACCCGGCCTCGCTCAGCCAGTTGCACAGGAGATCGCGGCCGAGCCGGTCGGCGTCGGTCGCCGCAACGCGACACAGACGGCCGGCCTCGTCGCGCCCCGTCGCGCCCAGCTCCTTCAGCCGCGCCACAAGACGCGCGGAGTCGATGGCAAGGGTCATGCGGCCTCTCCCTTCAGGACGGCTTCGGGGCTGCGGCCGACGAGTTTTTCATAAAGGGCGGGGTCGGTCGCCCCTTCGGTGTTGATGACCAGCACGCGCGCGTCGGCGTCCAGCCCGATCTTAGCGGCAAGGTCAGGATCGCGCAGCACGGCCAGAACGCCGGCCAGACCGGCACAGCCGCTTTCGCCGGCGACGACCGCCGGATCGTCGGCAACGGGCGACGCCAGCCGGCGCATCGCCTCTGGGGCAGCTTCTTCCTCGACAGTCATGAAACCGTCGGCGACCCGTTCAAGGATGCGGAAGGCGACCAGCGACGGTTCGTAACATTCCAGCATCGCCATGACGGTCGGCCGGGTTTCGTCCACCTTGACCAGATGGCCGAGGCGCGCGCTCTCAAACAGGCAGGCGGCGTTCGCCGGATCGACGACCGTGACATGCGGGCGCTCGTCGCCCAGCGCAAGCGCCATATGCCCTGCAACCGCCGCTGCAAAGCCGCCGACGCCAGCCTGAAGGAAGACATGGGTCGGCGTCTGCGGCAATGCGTCGAGGATTTCGCGCACCATGATCGTGTAGCCCTGCGCCACCAGACCGGGAATATATTCGTAGCCGGGCCAGGACGTGTCGGACAGGATCGTCCAGCCCTTTTCGGTGGCGACGCGCGTCGCTTCCGCGACCGAGAAATCATAGCTGCCATCGACGCGCACCATTTCGGCGCCGAAACGGGCGATGGCGTCGATCCGCGTTTCGCTGACGCCGGAATGGACGAAGATCACCGCGCGCGCGCCCATCAGCTGCGCGCCCTGCGCGACGGATCTGCCATGGTTGCCATCGGTGGCGCAGGCGAAGGTCATGGTTGCGGCGATGGCGCGGATCTCGGCCGACATCAGTTCATCGATGGCGACGTCGCGGCCGAGGCGGCGGGACGCTTCCTCCTGCACCAGTATCATCAGCGCATAGGCCCCGCCCAGCGCCTTGAAGGAGCCAAGGCCGAGCCGGAAGCCCTCATCCTTTACATGCAGCGAGGCAAGTCCCAGTTCCTTCGCCAGGCCCGGAAGAGCGTGAAGGGGCGTTGCGGCGTTGTTCTCGCGCAGCGCCAGCACCCGCGCCACCCGGTCGACCATCGCAAGCCCGAGCATTTCGGCATCGCCTGTGTCGAGCGCCTCACCATAAGTCGGAAGGGTGTTCATCAGATAGGATTTGGCGGGCATTGCGGCCTCCGTGCATGCGCGATGGTTTAATGAAACACTATTTCAACGGAGGCGATAAAGGCGCTGCATTTCGAGGGGTGTGCTGCAATTTTGCTGCGCTGGATGCCTTGTTTTATCAATTTTGCTTCGCCGGCCGCGGGGCGGTCACTCCAGCGGCACCGTCATTCCCACCTTGACCCTCTCCATCGAAACGAAAGTGCGGAAGCGCTTGACGTTGTTGTTGGCGAAGAAGAGCTTGCGCGTCAGTGCTTCGTAGTCCGCCATTTCGCGCACGACGATAACCAGGATGAAGTCGGCCTCGCCGGTGACGTAGTAGCATTGCTGCACCTCGGGCGTGGCGGCGAAGGAACGCTTGGCGGCGTCGAACATCTCCGCCCGTTCGCTTTCCATCTCGACCTCGACGAAAAGCGTGATCGAGTGGTCGATCATGACCGGGTCGATCACCGCCACATTGGCCTGGATCACGCCGGTCTCTTCCATGCGCTTGATGCGCCGCTGCACGGCGGGCGCAGACAGGTTCACCATTTCGGCGATGGTTCGCTGCGGCGTCTTGTTGTCGCGCTGCAACACTTTGAGGATGGCGAGGTCGAGCCGGTCGAGATTGACTCCCGCGCGTTTTGGTTTCTCGCTCATTTTTCTCCTCGATAACGAAACAAACTTGCACGGTCGGCTTCTGAATAGAGCGCCTTTTTCGAGTAACAGTGAATATTATTGCATGGCCTGCATCAAGTCACTCGGGCAAACATGATTCAGAACGGGAGAGAGAATTCATGGCGATATCAATCAGAAAAATGCTCGGCGCGGCCTGTCTGGCGGCCGGGCTGCTTTCGGGCAGCGCCTATGCCGAAGACATCATCGTTGCGACAGGTTCCGGCTTCGTGCCCTTCCACTTCAAGGAAGGTGACGTGATGGCCGGGTTCGATATCGACGTCTGGGATGCGATCGCCAAGGATGCCGGCTTGACCTACACGCTGCAGGCGATGGATTTCAACGGCATCATTCCGGCCTTGCAGACCGGGCAGGTGCAGGCATCCATCGCGGCGATGACCATCAACGAGACGCGCGCCAAGGTCGTCGACTTCTCCGACGGCTATTATGAAAGCGACTTCCTGTTCATGGTGCCGGCCGACAGCGAGCTGACCGGCGGCGACGACATGGATGGCAAGGTGATCGCGGTCAAGACCGGCACCACCGGGCAGGCCTATGCGAAGGAGCATTTCCCGAACGCGGAACTGCGTCTTTTCCCGAATGGCGAAAACGCCTATCTCGAAGTGATGAGCGGCCGGGCCGACGCCTCGCTTCAGGACAAGCCGAACGTCCTCTACTTCATCAAGATGAACGGCGAAGGCCGCGTCAAGGGCGTCGGCGATGCGATGCAGGCCGAAGATTACGGCATCGCCTTCCCCAAGGGGAGCGACCTTCGCGAGCGCGTCAACGCTTCGCTGGCGAAAATCAAGGCCGATGGCAGCTACGCCGCGATCTACCGCAAATGGTTCGACGCCGACCCTCCCGCTAACTGACGGGTCGCTCGCGGGCTCCCGTGGAGCCCGCGAGCTGTGAACAAACAACAAACACAGCAGAAGACGGAGGAGGAACATGGAGTTCGACTGGTCCGTCATCGCCGATGCGATGCCGACTTTGCTTTCCGGCGCGCGCGTGACGATCCTTATCACGCTGGTGGGGCTTGCGGGCGGTATGATCCTCGGCGTCGTCGCGGGGACCATGCGCGCCTATGGCGGCGTGATTCTCAACGCGATCGCGCTTGCCTATATCGAGCTCATCCGCGGCACGCCGATGCTGGTCCAGGTGATGTTCATCTACTTCGCCCTGCCCATGCTGGCGAACATCCGGGTTGATCCGCTGTCGGCGGCAATCACTGCGATCATGATCAATGCCGGCGCCTATATCGCCGAGATCGTGCGTGGCGCACTGCTTTCGGTGAACAAGGGTCTGCGGGAAGCCGGCCTTGCGCTCGGTCTGCCCACATGGAAGGTCCTGTTCTATATCATCGGCCCGCTGGCTTTTCGGCGGATGATTCCGCCGCTCGGCAATCAGTTCATCATCAGTCTCAAGGATACGTCCCTCTTCATCGTCATCGGCGTCGCCGAACTGACGCGCCAGGGGCAGGACATCATGTCGACGACGTTCCGGGCAGTCGAAGTCTGGTCTGCGGTCGCGATCCTCTACCTGGTCATGACCGGCGTGATGACGTTGGTTTTGCGCGTTACCGAGAAAAGGATGCGGATCCTATGAGCATGGTCGAATTCAAATCCGTCACCAAGGCTTTCGGTTCGATCACCGTCCTCAAGGACGTGGACCTCAAGGTCGAGGCGGGCGAGGTGGTCGTCCTGATTGGCCCGTCCGGCTCCGGCAAATCCACGCTTCTTCGCTGCATCAACGCGCTGGAGACGATCGACGGAGGCGACCTGGTCGTCGATGGCATCAGCGTGAAGGAAGGCCGCTCCAGGGTGCGCATGATCCGGCAGGAAGCCGGCATGGTCTTCCAGCAGTTCAATCTGTTTCCGCAGATGACCGCGCTCGGCAACGTTTCGTTCGGCTCCCGGAAGGTGAGGGGCCTCGGCAGGAGGGAAGCGGAGGAACAGGCGCGCGAGCTGCTCGCCAAGGTGGGCCTCGCCGAACGCGGCCATCACTATCCGTCGGAACTTTCAGGCGGCCAGCAGCAGCGTGTCGCCATTGCTCGCGCCCTGGCGGTCAAGCCGAAGCTGATGCTGTTCGATGAACCGACGTCAGCGCTCGATCCGGAACTGCGCCATGAAGTCCTTCGCGTCATGCAGCAACTGGCGGAAGAGGGAATGACCATGATCGTGGTCACCCATGAAATGAGTTTCGCCCGCAAGGTCGGCACAAGGCTGATCTTCATGGAAGGCGGCAAGATCTCAGTGGACGGCGATCCGGCACAACTGCTTGATCATTCGGAAAATCCGCGGCTGCGCGACTTCCTCCAGCACGTGCATTAGCGCATTTCAAGCTGCGGCCACATTTGCTCGTCGCCGGGGCTTGGCCCAAGCGTTGGCTGGAGGTGTCAGAACTTCCATATGAAGAACGCGACCTGACCGACGCGAGGATCATGGGAGAAGCCAAAGCGAGAACGGGTGCCCGATCATCGAGGGGTTGGCCGAGTGATCGCGATGTATGCCTGCGGCATGAGTACGCGCGAGATCGTCGGTCATTTGCGCGAGCTTTTTGGCATCGAGGCTTCGCCGGACCTGATCTCGACGATGACGGATGCTGTTCTTGAAGAGGTCGCGGCCTGGCCGGGGCGACCGCTGGATGCCGTCTACCCCTCGGTGTTCTTCGATGCGCTGCGGGTCAAGGTCCGCGACGAGGGACTGGTGCGCAACAAGGCCGTGCACATCGCCCTGGGCGTTCGCGCTGGTGGCACCAAGGAAATCCTCGGCCTGTGGATCGAGCAGAACGAGGGCGCCAGGTTCTGGCTGCGGGTGATGAACGAACTGAAGAACCGCGGCGTCGAGGACGTTCTGCTGGCTGTCGTCGGCGGGTTGAAGGCCTTCCCTGAGGCCATCACGGCCGTCTTTCCCAAAGCCACGGTCCAGTCGTGCATCGTTCATCTGCTGCGCCACAGCCTCGACTTTGTCTCCTGGAAAGACCGAAAGGCGGTCGCCTCCGCGCTCAAAGGCATCTACCGGGCCGTCGATGCCGTTACTGCCGAAGAGGCTCTGGCCGCCTTCGAGGGCGAAGAAATATCCGGCGATCGGCTTTGCGGCTACAAGCAAAGATCGCGTAATATGCATTATGGAACTTTTTGGCTTGTTGAAAATTTCTCCGTTATGGCGGCGCCGACGACGGTTTCGGGGTTCCCGTCGTTCTTAAAAACCGGACTTGGTTTCAGGCGATGTAAGGATAACGCCCGGCCGCGTCATTCCGGGCGGAACCCTTGGCCGATCGATGGCTCTCTCAAGTGATCCTGAGGCCGCTGCCGGCGTCGAACAGATGCGCGGCAGCGGCAACCGGCGAAAACCGGACCCGATCGCCCGGCTTGATCTGTGTGCGCTCACGCGCCAGAGCGAGAATCTCGTGGCCTCCGACATTGGCGAAAATCTGCGTCTCCGCTCCCGTGGGTTCAACGATCGAGACTTCCGCCATCGTTTCACCCGCTGGGTCGAGAGCCAGGTGCTCGGGTCGGATGCCATAGACGACCGGGCGGCCGTCGCCGATGTCCTGCAACGCGCCGGCTGGCAGCGGAAGCTCCACTCCTTGCTTGCCGACAAACGTGGGCCTCGCGCCGATTTTGATGCGCCCTTCGAGAAAATTCATGCCCGGCGAGCCGATAAAGCCTGCCACGAAGCGGTTCGCCGGACGGTCGTATAACTCCAGCGGCGTTCCCACCTGTTCGATATTGCCACCGTTCATAACCACGATCCGATCAGCCATGGTCATGGCCTCGATCTGGTCATGCGTGACATAGATCATCGTGGTGCCGAGGCGTTGATGAAGCCGGCGGATCTCGGTGCGCATCGTCACACGAAGCTGCGCGTCAAGGTTGGACAGAGGCTCGTCGAAGAGGAACACAGCCGGATCGCGAACGATCGCGCGCCCCATCGCCACGCGCTGCCTCTGCCCCCCGGAAAGTTGCCTCGGATAGCGGTCGAGCAACGGGGTAATCCCCAAAATCCCCGCTGCATTGTCGACGCGCTCGGTGATTTCAGACTGGGGTGCTTTTTTCAGCGTGAGCGCGAAGCTCATGTTTTCCCGTACCGTCATATGCGGATAGAGGGCGTAATTCTGGAACACCATCGCGATATCGCGATCTTTCGCCGAAACGTCGACCATCGAACGGCCACGGATACGAATATCCCCGCCGGACAGTTCCTCCAGACCGGCGATGATGCGCAACAATGTCGACTTGCCGCAGCCCGAAGGACCAATTAGCACGACGAATTCTCCGTCTTCGATATTGAGGCAGATGTCGCGCAAGATGGTCATTTGACCAAACATCTTCTTGACGTTCTGGATCTCGACCAGATGCATTGTCCTGTTCCTTTTCACGATGATCCGCTCGACAGCCAGGGGCGGTCAGGCATGACGATGGCCGGGATTCCGGCTGTTGGGTCCGATGTTCCAGGATTCCATTTCCTGCATCTTGCGGATGCGGCGGAGATGGCGTTCCTCATTGCCGAAAGTGGCGCCGAGGAATGCGCGGATCACGTCGCGCGCGGCTTCCACGCCGATGATGCGCGCACCGAGGCAGACGACGTTCATATTGTCGTGCTGCACGCCCTGCCGCGCGCTGTAGGTGTCATGACAAAGACCCGCATAAAGGCCCGCCTGCTTGTTGCAGGCCATGACGGCGCCCACGCCGCTGCCGCAAATGATGATGGCGCGGTCTGCGGTTCCCGCCCGCAGGCCTTTCGCGACATCAATGGCAATGTCGGGATAATCGACTGTGTCCTCGGAGCTGGTGGCGCCGATGGTCGCGACGACCTCCGCCATATCAGCCACCATCGGGCGCAAAACATCCAAAAGCTGGTAACCGGCATGGTCGGCACCGAGAATAAGTCTCACTGTAAAGCTCCGTCTGAAATCGCGGGTTCGGAAGCACCTGAAAGCCGTGGCTTTCTCATGTGCCAAGGGGTCAGCCGCTCGTAAGCGCGGGCAGCGCGCAAAAGGGTCGCTTCCTGCCAGGGGCGGGCAATAAGCTGCGCGCCAATCGGCAGCCCTTCCGTCGAAAAGCCGCAGGGCAGCGAGAGCGCGGGAAAGCCCGTCACATTGCACAGCTGCAAGTAGAGAGAAATCGGTGCCCCGAGAGTAGTTTCCGACGCGCCCGCACGCGGCGCGACGACCGGGGTCGAAGGCGCGAGCAAGATCCGGCAATCGCCGAGGTGCCGGCCGAGCCGATGAATTATATCCGGCCGTCGCTCCAGCGCCGCCTGATAATCGGCGAAATCGATCGTTTCCGCCTCGGCCAGCCGCTGGCGAATGTCCGGGCCGAAACGATTCGTCCCGACCGCCATTCTCGGCCGCAGGATTTGCAGGGTCTCATAGGCGGCGATCGTCCGGTTCAGCGATCGCCCTTCCTCGAACAGGTCCATGTCGGTTTCGACCAACCGTGCGCCCGCTTGCTCAAAGACCCGGCCGGCGGCGGCAATCGCCGCACGCACCTCCGGCTCACAGCCCTCAAGCGCCGTGTCCGGCAGCACGCCGATCGTCCAGCCGGCAATATCCCGATTAATCCCGCCGACATAGTCATCCACCGGCTGGTCGGCCGAATGCGGATCGGCCGGATCGTGACCGGCGATAGCCGCGAGCATCAGCGCGACATCTGAAACGGTGCGCGCCATCGGTCCGAGCGTGTCGAGTGTCGGGCTGAGCGGGATCGCGCCCCGCAGGCTGATCCTGCCGGCCGTAGGTTTCAGCCCGACAATACCGCAGAATGATGCCGGAATGCGGATCGAGCCGCCCGTGTCGGAACCGATCGCCCCCATGCACAGATCCGCGGCCAGCGCTGCGCCCGATCCGCCCGACGATCCACCGGGAACCCGTTCGACGTCCCAGGGATTGCGACAGATGCCGAAAAAGGGATTGGCCGAGGTCGTCCCCCACTGCCATTCGTGCAGGTTCAGCTTTCCAAGAAGCACCGCTTCGCCAAGGCGTTCCACGACGGCGGCATCCTGAACGGGGAAATGGCCGGCCAGTTGTATAGAGCCCGCCGTGGTGCGGATGTTCCGGGTTTCGAGCGAATCCTTTACGGCGACGGGAATACCGGAAAGCCGGCAACCGGTCCCCTCCCCCAGGCGGTTGTCGGCGTCCCGCGCCTCTTTCAGGGCACGTTCCGCGGTCACCGTCACGAAGGCGTTGACCTGCGGGTCGACCGCATCGATCCGCGCCAAAAAGGCTGTGGCAAGATCGACCGCCGACAGGCTTCCGGACGCCAGGCGCGCGCTGGCTTCGACGATGCTCAGCGTCGTGAGGTCGCGTCCGGTCGTCGCCGGCTCCAGGGTCTCCGTCAATGCCCGTTCTCCCGGGCGGCAGCGAGAAACGCCAGCACCCGCTCAGGCGCGAGATGATCACCGGTCAGGCCCGGCTGGCTGACGGCAAGCGCACCGGTGGCGTTGGCATAGCGGGTCGCGGAAATCATGTCGTCACCGCGTGAAAGACGTGCCGCCAGTCCGCCGATGAAGGAATCTCCAGCACCCAGCGCATCGACAACCGCAACTGCGTGCCCCGGAATGTGTACGGGCGCAGCACGTTGTTGCAGCACGACGACACCGTTGCCGCCGAGCGTGACCAGCACGGTTGGAACCGAGTGTGAAAGCCTTTCGGCGGCAGCAACGGCCGTTGCGACATCCGTCACGTCCGCCAGACCGCTCATCATCGCCGCCTCGATTTCGTTAACGACGATAATATCGATATTGCCGTTCAGCGCCGGATCCAGCGGGCTGGCCGGCGCGGCATTGAGAATGACGCGGACGCCGTGGCGGCGCGCCATATGCGCAGCTGCGATATTGGCCTGCGGAGCGATCTCCTGTTGCAGCAAGAGACAGTGCGCGCCGGCAAAGATACTTTCCGCCCCGTCGATATCCGCAGAGCCGATCATGCCATTGACGCCGCCAACGGTAATGCCTTCGGGCACGCCGTCGGCGCCGATCATCGCGATGCCCATACCGCTGGAGTTTCCCGCATCGACGGTCAGATGGCCGGTATCGACACCGGCGGCCGCCAACCCGTCGGCAATGATCGTCCCGAACTGGTCGGCGCCGATCCTGCCGACCATCGCGACGCGTGCGCCTTGCGTGGAGGCCTGAAGCGCCTGATTGGCGCCCTTCCCGCCCACCTGCAACAGCCAGGAGCGCGCCGCGACCGTTTCACCGGACACGGGCCGCCGCGACATATGGACGATGACATCCATATGCGCGCTGCCAACGACCACGACATCGAATGGAGAGGTGTATTTCATCTGGGACTCGGCTGGTTGAGGCGGAACAGGTCGATGGACGACATGGTGCGGCTGAGAGAGGACATCGAGCGGGCATAGTCGCCCTGCACGACGCGCACGAACAGCGCGTCGATCAGGCAAAGCTGGGCGATACGTGCCGCGACGCTCTCATTGTTCAGCGCCGAACCCCGCGCCGTGGTGTGCAGCACGATGTCCGACGTGCGGGTAATGGCGGAGTTCGCGAAATTCGTCAGTGCGATGACGGTCGCACCGCTGTCACGGGCGCGCGACAGCGCATCGACCACGATGCGGGTTTCGCCGCTATAGGACACGCCGAGCGCGACATCGCCCTTCTTCAAAAGCCCGCTGGACATCGCCATCAGATGCGCGTCGATATAGGGTACGGCCACCAGGCCGATACGAAGGAATTTGTGGCTGGCGTCCTCGGCGACGATGCCGGAGCCGCCGGTGCCGTAAAAAGCACGCTGGCTGGCGTTCGCTATCGCCTTGGCTGCGGCTTCGAGTTGCTCGTAATCAAGCACGGAAAAGGTCTCCTGCAACGACTGGATCGCCGTGTTGAAGACTTTCGAGACGCTGAGTTTCGCGTCATCTGCCGGATTGATCTCGCGGTGAAGTCCGGCAACCGAAGAGCGCCCGTAATTGACGAGCGTCTGCTTCAATTCGCGATAGCCGCTGAAGCCGAGCTTTTGAGCCAGTTTCACGATCATCGCATCGGACGCACCCATCGTATCTGCGATGCGACGGATGGGAACGCCATTGATCGCCGCGCCGAGGTCGAGCATGTGATTGGCGATGGCCCGTTCCTTGTCGGTCAGGGACGGCAGCGCCATGCGGATGCGCAAGACGGCTGCAAGCTGGCTGTTGTCTGCGGTGGAAGTGCTCATTTGACCGATCCTACCAGAAGGCCGCGACGCATGAATTTCTCGAGAAGTATCATGACGGCGGCGGCCGGGATGATGTTCATGAGCGCCAGCGCCGAGAGAATCCAGAAGCGAATGCTGTCTCCGGTAACCTGCGACGCCAGCATGATCGGGAAGGTTCCGGCCTTCTGCGTCGTCAGGATAAGGGCGAACAGATATTCATTGAAGCTGAAGACCAGCGACAGCAAGAAGGCGGCGGCCAGACCGGGCATCGCCAGCGGTAGCGCGATCTTCCAGTAGATCAACCAGGGTGAGGCCCCGTCGAGCGCCGCGCTTTCCTCGATGTCCTTGGGGATCTGCGAAAAGAAATCGCGCATGATCCACACCACCAGAGGCAGGTTGAATCCGACATAGGCAAGCCCCAGCCCGAAGCGGGTGTCGAGCAGTCCGAGGTTCTGATAGAGAAGGAAATAGGCCAGCACCACCGCAACCGGCGGCAGCATGCGCTGCGATACGAACCAGAAGGCGATGTCGTCATTGTGCATCGGCCCGATCTTGTAGGTGAACCGGTTGAGTCCATAGCCGGCCATCGCACCGATAAAGGTCGTGATCAGCGCGCTGCCCACGCTCACCAGGATACTGTTGAGATAGGCACGAATGAGCGCAGTACTTTGAATGCCGGTGAACAGCGCCTTCCATGCTGCAAGCGTGGGCTGGAAATCGATCCATGGCAGCATCGTCCCCTGAGCGACCGCCACCGGCGCCTTGAACGAGGTGATGAGGACCCAGTAGAGCGGCAGGTAGACCACGGCCGTCCAGAATGCCAGGGCGCCATACAGCGCCACCCGCCCGGATCGACGCTTCAGGCCTCGCATCACCGAAGAACGTCGCGACAAAGTGGAAATGTTCACGGCGACACCTCCTTCGGCGTGTTATCCGAATATTTCCAGTTGCTGACGCGTCGCGCCAGCTTGAGAAACAGGACTGCATAGATTGTCATGGCAATGAGCAGCACATAGGCCATGGTCGTGGCGTAACCGATCTCGCCGTTCTTGATACCCATCGTATAGGCGTAGGTGGTGATCGATTCCGTCGAGGACCCCGGCCCGCCACCCGTTACGACGCGGATGATGTCGATGATCTTGAACGCCTCCAGACTGCGGATCAATATGATGACCGTACAGAGCGGCATGAGCAGCGGCAGGGTGACATAGCGGAAGGTCTGCCAGCGCGAAGCGCCGTCGACGCGGGCCGCTTCCTGGACCTCGCCGTCGATGCTTTGCAAACCCGCCAGCAGGATCACGATAAACAGCGGAACCCATTGCCATGTGTCGATGGCGATCAGCAGCATCGTGCTGCCGAGCGCGCTACGCGACCAGAGAAGCGGCCCCATGCCGAGCGCCTGCATCAGATGCGTGACGGGACCGACCCCTTCGGAAAACAGAAGCTTGCCGATGACGAAGCTGATCGCCACGGGGCTCATCATCATAGGCAGCAGGAAGCTGATGCGGAAGAACCGGCGGCCGCGGAATTCCTGATGCAGCAGCACGGCGAGAGCGAGCCCCAGCAGAAACTGCGCGGTAACGCCGACGACGACGAAAACGAAGGTGTTGATCAGGGTCGCGCCGAAACGGGCGTCACTGAACAGTCGTTTCCAGTTGTCCAGCCCGACGAAATGGACCTCCTGGGCGGCAATGCGCATATCCGAAAACGTAAGCGCCAGAGAGTAGAAAAGCGGGAAGATGCTGAGCACCAGCATCAGGCTGGCCGCAGGCGCCAGGAAAAGCGTTCCCGATTGCTTTTTACGAGCGTTCATGACGATCCTCGTCTACAGACGGCGATCCTTGCCGCCGTCTGTAGAAACATTGATGACGCGGGCTACTGGACGTCGGCCGAAAGACCGAGATCCGAACGATAGTAACGGAGCTGCTTTTCCCGACCCAGACGGTCGGTGATGGCGTTCCAGCTGGCGGCCGCGTCCTGAAGAGCCTGCTCCGGCGTCTTCTGGTCGGTCAATGCTTCGGAGATGGCCAGTTCGAGGGCTTCCTCATACTGGCTGTAGCCCGGAATGCGCAGCTGATAGACGAGGTTCTCGCTCAACAGGCTGTTGCGCATCGAATCGAGATAGTTGACCGCATGGGCTTCATCCGTGAACCCCGCGCCGTTCACCCAGCCCGCCGTATCGTCGAGGGTCGAGATACGCGCCGGGTTGACGCCGGAGTTTGGTGTCTGCGAAGCCCTGGTCATGATCGCTGCGCTGCCGAGATGGTCGGCAAGGCTGATCGCCGCCTCGGGGTTGCGGGAATTCTTCGGAATGAACACGATCCACCCGCCGAAGGCCGCGTAACCGGGCTGGTTCGGCGTCTCGAGCGTTTCCCACGAATTGGCTTTCGCGTCCCAGAGCGTGTCGCTGCCGGGCAGGATGGCGGCAGCGTTGGCGCCCGTGCCGGCGATTGTCGACAGCGTCGGGTCATTGCCCATCACGCCCGTGTCCGTCCAGTCGACGGCCATTGCGACCTGGCCTGTAATGAAGGCCATATGAGTCTCGAAAGCGCCGAGCGTGGTGACGGAGGGAATGGCCGCCGGCAGCGCCGCCTTCCAGTCTTCCAGCGCCTTGACGAAACCGGGATTGCCGATGCGGGCATCCATCGTTTCCGGATCGAAATAGAATGCCGGATCGGCCGCCGCCTTGGCATAGCCAACGGCGCGTGCGGAAAATGCATGGAAGCTTCCGGAGCCGCGGCCACCGACTTCCGCCCAGCCGAACTGGACGCCGCGATTGGTGCCCGAGAAGAAAGCGGCAATATCGGCATATTGCTTCCAGGTCGCCGGAACGTCGAGATCATAACCGTATTCCTTGGCGAAGGCGGCCTTGTACTCTTCGTTTTCAAACAGGTCCGACCTGTAGTTCAGCGTGAAGACGTCACCGTCCCACGGCCAGGCATAGGCGACGCCGTCCCAGCTGAGGTTCTTGCGATAGCCGGGGAACAGGTCATCATAATCCAGCTTCTCGATCGAAGCCTCGGGTACCGGCATGACGTAGCCCCCGGCGATCAGATCCCCGGCCAACCCGGACGGCACCACCAGCAGATCCGCGATGAACGTGTCCGCTCCGAGCGCTGTCAGGATCTTTTCCTTGATGTCCGCAAAGGGGATGGGTTCAACCGAGACGGATCCGCCGGTCGCCTCCTCCCAGCCGGCCACGGCGGTCGGCATGTAATCCGAGTTGCCGCCGGCATTATTGGCAACGATGACATTCACGCCCGCGAACGGCAGATCCTGCGCCCATGACGACGAACACAGCAGCGCCGACGAAAGGGCCATGAGCCCCACACCGTATTTCAACATGATCTTCGCTCCTCCTGCGACGCCGACCTGCCTCAAGATACAGTGTCGACGCGATCGTTAATTTCCAAAAGATAACACATGAGTGAACATGATCCGACTACATCGACCGTTATATGTTGTCAATGCGCATGAAATGCATTCATAAATTCACAAAATCCTATAACGTAGTGAATTATCGGGAAATGGCGTCACCCTTGCGCAACGCAAGTCTCCGACTGCCGGATGCAGCATCGGCGCTCCATCGGAAAGGAGAGTGGCGAAAGCCAAAATCGAGATCGCAACAGGCCAAATGCAAGGAGGCCGCCTAACAGCGCGCTTGCCGGCCGCTTCCGCGCCTCGCGATTTCAACCGCGCCAAAACGCACAAAAGCCCCGGCGAACCGAGGCTTGGAAACCTTTGGAAAGAATGGAGCGGGTGAAGCGATTCGAACGCTCGACCCCAACCTTGGCAAGGTTGTGCTCTACCCCTGAGCTACACCCGCTCATCGTCGACGGCCAGGGGTAGTCAGTGGCCGAAGGTCGCTGCGTTGCGGCGACGGGCGCTATATGGCCCAAGCATTTTACAAATGCAACAGGGAAAATCGGGTTCCGGCGGAAAAAAATCCATGCCGCCTGTCCCCCTCGTCTCGCGACGGTTGCGCATGGTGGGGGGACGTCCTATCAGCGGGAGCCCCATCACGCCGGAAGGAAGACATGAACGAGACGCACCCGAAGACCGACAAGGACCTTTTCCAGTTTCTCGACGGGCTCGCCATAGCCCATGACACCAAGGCGCATGCGCCCGTCTTCACCGTCGCTGAATCGGTGTCGCTGCGCGACGAAATCCCCGGCGGGCATACGAAGAACCTCTTCGTGAAGGACAAGAAGGATAATTATTTCCTGCTCACCGTCGAGGAAAACGCTGCCGTCGATCTCAAGACCGTGCACACGGTGATCGGCGCAGCGAGCCGGGTCTCCTTCGGCAAGCCGGAAAAACTGATGGAGTATCTGGGCGTCATTCCCGGCGCCGTCACTGCCTTCGGCGTCATCAACGACGTGGACGGCCGGGTGAAAATCATCGTCGACGCCGACCTCATGGCCTTCGACACGATCAACTGCCATCCGCTGCGCAACGACGCCACCACCTCGATCGCCACCCGGGATCTCCTGCGCTTCATCGAAGCGACGGGCCATGAACCGCTTGTCTTGAAAGTCACGGCCTGACATACGATCTTGATGGAGACGATCCAGCGCGACCAGCCCGGACAAGGCAGGCCGACGCCGGCGAATGGAAGGCGGGCCAGGCCCGCGGGAGCAGGACATGAATACAGGCGACAATCCCTACGCACCGCCCTACGGCGGCCAGATGAACGCTTCGGCGAGCTACGAGAGCGCTCCAGCCGAAGAACTCGTCGCCGACACCACCACCGCGAACTTTGCCCGCGATGTGCTGGAAGCCTCCCGCAGGCAGCCGGTTCTCGTCGACTTCTGGGCACCCTGGTGCGGCCCCTGCAAGCAATTGCAGCCGATCATCGAGAAAGTGGTGCGGGAAGCCGCCGGCCGCGTGAAGCTCGTCAAGCTCAACATCGACGACCACCCGTCCATTCCAGGCCAGCTCGGCATCCAGTCCATTCCCGCCGTCGTCGCCTTCGCCAACGGCCGCCCGGTCGATGGCTTCATGGGCGCCGTGCCGGAAAGCGAGGTCCGGCAATTCATCGACAAGGTCGCCGGCCCCGCCGATGCCGACGACAAGGCCATGATCGAAACGATGCTCGGCGAGGCGAAGACACGCCTCGACGCCGGGGATGTCGCCGGCGCGGCCGATCTCTACGCATCCCTGCTACAGGCCGATCCGGAAAATCCCGCCGCCTTCGCCGGCATGGCCGACTGCATGATCGCCGCCGGCCGGATGCAGGAGGCGCGGCAGTTGCTCGCCAGCGCATCGGAAGCCGTGGCGGCCGATCCGGCCGTATCGGCCGTCCTGAAGAAGCTCGACCAGATCGAGGAAGCCCGCAAGCTCGGAGATCCGGCGGAACTGGAACGAGCGCTCGCCGCCGACCCGGGCGATCACGCCAGCCGGATGAAACTCGCCAAGATCCGCAATGTCGAAGGCGACCGCCAGGCCGCCGCAGAGCACCTGCTGACGATCATGAAGCAGGATCGCACCTTCGAAGACGACGGTGCGCGGCGTGAACTGGTGCAGTTCTTCGAAGTCTGGGGGGCGGCGGATCCGGCGACGCTCGCCGCCCGGCGCAAGCTTTCGGCCATCCTTTTTTCCTGAGGAGAAGCCGCTCGTCCCTTGAGAAACGGGACGCAAGCACCACATTGGCAGGAGGCGCGCGACGGAAGCGGCTCATGTGCGTCCCCGCACGCACGGGAAGCGGAGAGACGCCCGGCAATTTGGGAAGACAAGACCATGCATGTCGGTAATGCACGTTATCTGAAGCCCGGGGACCTGCCCGAGATCGCCCCGGTCTTTCCGCTGACGGGGGCCTTGCTTTTGCCGGGCGGGCAACTGCCGCTCAATATCTTCGAACCGCGCTATCTGTCGATGGTCGACGATGTGCTCGCCTCGCACCGGCTGATCGGCATGGTCCAGCCCGTTTTCGGCGAGCATCGCGTCGACGCGAAGGAGACCGATCGGGCAGCGCTCTGCCAGGTCGGCTGCATCGGCCGGATTACCTCCTTCGCCGAGACCGGGGACGGACGCTATCTCATTTCGCTCACCGGCGTCTGCCGTTATCGGCTGCTTGAGGAGCGCGCTTCCGGCACGTCCTATCGCACCTTCCGCATCGCTCCCTTCATCACCGATCTCTCGGCTGCCGACGACGAGCAGGCGGTCGATCGCGAGGCGCTGCTTGCCGCCTTCCGCGCCTATCTCGACGCCAACAAGCTGGAGGCCGACTGGGAGAGCGTTGAACGGGCGAGCAATGCCACGCTGGTCAATTCGATGGCGATGATGTCGCCCTATGGGCCGGCGGAAAAGCAGGCGCTGCTGGAAGCGCCCGATCTGCGCACCCGCGCCGAAACGCTGATCGCCATCACCGAAATCGTGCTTGCCCGCAGCTATGGCGACGTCGACACCATGCTGCAATGACGGAATGAACGAAGATGGCCGACGATACGAGCCGGGTCGATCCGAAGATGCTGGAGCTTCTGGTCTGCCCCCTGACCAAGGGGCGGCTCTCCCATGACGCCGCCACCAACGAACTGGTTTCGGAAAAGGCCAAGCTCGCCTATCCGATCCGCGACGGCGTGCCGATCATGCTCGTGTCGGAAGCCCGGGAAATCCCCGATTAGAATCCTGAGCGCCCGGACGGCCGGATTCGCCCAACGCCTCAGATCGGCTGGCCGACCAGAAGGCGCGGATGTCCTTTGCCCGCCGTGCCCTCGGCCTGGCGGATGAAATAGGATTTCATCCCCGGAAGCCGGTCGACGAGGCCGAGCCCGACATCGCGCAGGACGCGCAAGGGCGTGATATCGTTCGAGAAGAGGCGATTGAGGACATCGGTGGTGACACCCATCCGGAAGGTATCGAAGCGCCGCCAGCCCTCGTAGCGCTCCAGCACCGACAGCGCGCCGATATCGAGGCCCAGGCGATCGGCCTCGACCACGGTCTCGGCAAGGGCGGCCACGTCCTTGAAGCCGAGATTGAGGCCCTGGCCGGAAATGGGATGAATGCCATGCGCGGCGTCGCCGGCCAGCGCAAAGCGCGGCGCGACGAATGCCCGCGCTAGCGTCAGCCCCAGCGGAAAGGCCCGGCGGCTGCCGGTCACCTTCAGCGCCCCGAGCTTGTGGCCGAAACGGCGCTCCAGTTCCTCTTCGAACAGGAATTCATCACCCTCGACAAGGCGGCGCGCATCATCGGTGCGTTCGGTCCAGACCAGAGAGGAACGGTTTCCCTTCAACGGCAGCGTGGCGAAGGGGCCGCCCGGCAGGAAATGTTCCTCCGCGGTGCCCTCGTGCGGCCGTTCGTGCTCCACCGTCGTGACGATGCCCGACTGGCCGTAATCGAAGCTTGCGGTCTTGATGCCGGCCATATCGCGCAACCGGGAGCGGATTCCGTCACAGGCCACGAGCAATCGGGCGCTGCGAACCGAACCGTCCGAAAGGCGTACCGCCGTCGCATGCGCGCCACTGTCGAAACCCTCCACCGCAGTCGCCCAGCGGACGGAAACGCCGAGCCGCTCGGCCTGCCGCAACAGGCTGCCGGTGATCGCGCTGTTCGGGATCATATGGGCGAAGGGTTCGCCATCGTCACCAGAGCCGGTGCCTTCGAAGGTGAGGAAGACCGGACGGACCGGATCGGCGGTGCGCGAATCAGTGATGACCATGCGGCGGATCGGCTCGGCCTCCGGCGCGATATCCTCCCAGGCTCCGATCATCTCCAGCAGGTTGCGGGCGGCCGCGACGATCGCGAAGGCGCGATCTCCGCCCTTCCATGAGCCCTCAGGTGCGCCATCGACCACTTCGACCGCCATGTGCGGTGCGGCCTTCTTGATGGCGACGGCCAGCGAAAGGCCGACATAGCCGCCTCCAGCGACAAGGATGTCGAGCATGGGCGCGTCGTCGGACATGGGCGTTCTCCTGCCGCTTGAGGTCTCCATGCGCTCTATATAGAGGAGGACGCAATCCATTCCTACCTCCGGAGCCCTGCCCGATGTCGCGTCAGCCGAAAAACCCAGCGATGGATATCCTTCTCGAAACCCTCGATCTGGAACGGCTGGAGGCGCGGCTCTTTCGCGGCCGTAGCCCGCAGGTGGGCTGGCAACGGGTCTTCGGCGGTCAGGTGATCGGCCAGGCGCTGCTGGCGGCCGCGCGCACGGTTCCCGAGGATCGCTTCATTCATTCGCTCCATGCCTATTTCGTGCTGCCCGGCGATCCGTCCGTTCCGATCATCTACGATGTGGAGTCTATTCGCGACGGCGGCAGCTTCACCACCCGCCGCGTCATCGCCATCCAGCACGATCGGCCGATCTTCTTCATGTCCGCCTCCTTCCAGACGGACGAAGACGGGTTCGAACACCAGTTGCCGATGCCGGACGTGCCGCCGCCGGAGCAACTGCTGGGCGAAAACGATATTCGCGCGAAAATCACGGCGGAAGCGGACGCGCATATTCGCGCCTATTGGCAACGGCCCCGGCCGATCGAGTTGCGGCCCGTATCCCTCACCCATTACTTTTCCGATGAGAAACTGGATCCCTGTCAGGACATCTGGGTGCGCACCACCGGCCCGGTGCCCGCCGACCGGCATCTGCAAGCCGCCGTTCTCGCCTATCTTTCCGACATGACGCTGCTGGACACCGCGCTCTTTGCGCATGGAACGTCGATACTGGACCGCTCGCTTCAGGCGGCAAGTCTCGACCATGCCATGTGGTTTCACCGCCCGCCCGTCTTCGACGACTGGCTGCTCTATAGCCAGGAAAGCCCCTCGGCTTCCGGCGGACGCGGCCTGAGCCGCGGTGCGATCTTCACCCGCTCGGGTTCCCTCGTCGCTTCCGTGGCGCAGGAGGGGCTGATCCGAAAACGTCCATGATGAAATAATCGCCATCTCCTAATCAATGCCTGTTTTTTAGTCTTCCTTTGCCCGTCTATGCTGTGCATAGGCAGGCGCGCTTCATCCGAATTCAATAAAATCAGTCAGTTCCGGGAAACCCTTGAACTGGCATGCACCTTGAATGGTGAAAAGGGATCGCGGCGGGGTCCGTACCCGCGGCGCGGCGTAACAGCCCACCGGGCCATGAATGAAGGATGGAAACCAGATGAACATCGCGAGGGCCGGCATCGCGCCGGCCAAACTTCCCCCGATCCGCCCACGTCCCGCTCCGGCCGGCCGCCGGCAGATGAATGCGGCGAGAACGACCGGAGCCGTTTCGGCCCGGCATGAGACGGCAGGCTTTATCCCGGGACGCTCCGCCGGCTGGCTGGCGATTGCGGCATCCGTTGTCTTTTCACCTTGCTTCGCTCTCGCACAGGAAGGCGCGACGGTCGCTGCGCCGACGCCGGACAAGGCCGACACCGTCTTCCTGTTCCTGGCCACGCTTCTCGTCTTCTTCATGCTGATTCCAGGCCTCGCCCTGTTCTATGGCGGCCTGGTGCGCGCCAGGAACATGCTGTCCGTGCTCATGCAATGCACGACGATCGGCGCGATGATGATGATCGTCTGGGTCGTCTACGGCTATTCCTTCGCCTTTGGCGGTTCCACGAACCCGTTTTTCGGCGGCTTCGGCAAGCTGTTCCTGTCGGGCGTCGGCCTCGACAGCACGGCCGCCACCTTCACCGACGGCGTCGTCATTCCCGAATATAGTTTCATGCTGTTCCAGATGACCTTCGCCGCGCTCACCCCTGCCCTGATCATCGGCGCTTTCGCCGAGCGAATCCGGTTTTCCGCCGTGCTCGTCTTCACCCTGCTTTGGGCGACACTCGTCTACTTCCCGATCGCCCACATGGTCTGGGACTCAAGCGGCCTGATCTTCAACATGGGCGCGCTCGATTTTGCCGGCGGCACGGTGGTTCACATCAATGCGGGTGTCGCCGGCCTCATCGGGGCGATCATGGTCGGAAAGCGCATCGGCTACGGGCGGGACATGATGGCTCCCCACTCCATGACGCTCACCCTCGTCGGCGCCGCCATGCTGTGGTTCGGCTGGTTCGGCTTCAACGCCGGCTCGAATCTCGAAGCCTCGGGCGGCGCGGTCCTTGCCACGGCCAACACTTTCGTCGCCACGGCCGCCGCGATCCTCGCCTGGTCGCTGGTCGAGGTCTTCGCCCGCGGCAAGGCTTCGCTGCTCGGCGCGGCTTCCGGCATGATAGCCGGCCTCGTCGCCGTTACCCCCGCCGCCGGCTCCGTCGGCCCCTTCGGCGCCATCATGCTCGGCCTCGTGGCCTCGCCGGTCTGCTACGTCTTCGTCACCACGGTGAAAAATCGCTTCGGCTATGACGACACGGCCGACGTCTTCGGCATTCATGGCGTCGGCGGCTTTGTCGGCGCGCTCGGCACCGGCATTCTCGCCGCACCGGCTTTCGGCGGCACAGGAGGCGACGATTTTTCGATCGCCAGCCAATTCATGACCCAGCTTGCCGCCGTCGCCATCACCATTGTGTGGTGCGGCGTCGTTTCGGCCCTTCTATACAAGCTGGTCGACGCAACCATCGGCCTGCGCGTCGCGAAGGAGGCCGAGCGCGAAGGCCTCGACCTGTCTTCCCACGGGGAAGCGGCCTATCACGCCTGACGACCATCGATCCCGTGCGGGTAAGCGAGACCCGCACGGGCCGGAAAGACGGTCAGAAAGTGGCGGTCAGCGGATCGGGACCGATCCGCCCGCCACCGGCCTCCAGACCGGCGAAGGCCGCCATATCGGCCTCATCCAGCCTGAAGTCGAACACGCGGAAATTCTCCTCGATGCGGGCGGGCGTCACCGATTTCGGGATGACCACCAGCCCGTTATCGATATGCCAGCGGATAATGACCTGCGCTGGCGTGCGCCTATGCTTTTCGGCGATCTTCGCCACGCCCGGATCGGCCAGCAGGGTGCCTTGCCCGAGCGGGCTCCAGGATTGCGTGAGGATGCGATGCTTTTCATGGAAGGCGCGAAGGTCCTTGCGGGGGAAGTCCGGATGCAGTTCGATCTGGTTGATGACCGGCGTCACGCCGGTTTCGCCGATCAGTCGCTCGATATGCTCCGGATTGAAATTGGACACGCCGATGGAGCGGGCGCGCCCTTCCTTCTGCAACCGGACGAAGGCCTTCCAGGTATCCACATAGCGATCCTGCTGCGGCGCCGGCCAATGGATGAGATAGAGATCGACATAGTCGGTCCCGAGGCGCTTCAGGCTGGCGTCGAAGGCTTCCAGCGTCGAATCGTAACCCTGCCGGTCGTTCCACAGTTTGGTGGTGAGGAAAATATCCGACCGGTTAAGATCGGAGGCGCGCATTCCTTCTCCCACGCCCTCCTCGTTTTCATAGGCCGCGGCGGTATCGATGTGGCGATAGCCAGCGGCAAGTGCGGCCCCGACGGCCGTCACCGCGACATCGTTCGGCGTCTGCCACACGCCGAGACCGATCTGCGGAATATGGTGTCCGTCATGAAAACCAAGGGATGGCTGAATGCTCATGGAAATATCTCCCTCAAAGGATGCTGCGATCCGACCGTCCGCTTACGCGGCGGCAATCGTCCTTTCCGATATAGACCGCATCCGGGCCGATTACACGGGCGCTCCTTGGAAATTCGCCTTCTTTCCGCGTGTCCTCAGAGGACCCGCACGACCGTGCCGCGCCGCAGATGCGGCAGAATGCGCAACATGTCCCGGCGCGACACGGCGATACAACCCTCCGTTGGCTCGTATCCCGGGCGGATGAGATGGAAAAAGATGGCCGAACCGCGATTGCGCCGACGCGACAGGACGTTCCAGTCGAGAACGAGGCAGATGTCGTAGAGCCCATCGTTGCGAAACATTTCTTCGCAGCTTTGGGGAAAAGGCGCGCGCACCGGCCGGTTATAGCTTGGATGGGCGGGCGCATCGCACCAGAGCATGGATTTTGTAATCGGCCGCAGCGGCAACGGGGTTTTCGGCCGCGACAGGCGGTCACCACGCAGATATCCGGAGAGGATCGCCATGGCGGCGACCGGTGTCGCGCCGTCGCCCTCCCGCTTGCCGGCGGAGCGGCCGCTACGGCCGATGGCGGCCGGGATCCGCAGCGGTCCGACCTGAACGATCGCCCGGCTCTTGCGTCCCGGCGCCGGACGGACGACAATCGTCTTCACGCAATGTTCAAAAGATTTGATGCGGTTCATTCCTATCTGCCCTATTGCTGCCATGGCGCAACCGTCTTGCCGAGGCAGAGGGCTTGCCGAAAGCGCCGGTCCGCATAATTCTCAGAGGAATGCCCAGAGGTAAAGCATGACATCCCGCACCATTCTTCTCGTCGACGATGATGACGATCTCCGCGAGACGCTGATCGAACAGCTCTCGCTCTATGACGAGTTCAACACGCTGGAAGCCACGACAGCCGCGAAAGGCATGCAGACGGCACGCGAAAACCAGGTGGACCTGCTCATCATGGACGTCGGCCTGCCCGACATGGACGGGCGCGAGGCGGTGAAACTGCTGCGCAAGGGCGGCTTCAAGGCGCCGATCGTCATGCTGACCGGACATGATACCGATTCCGACACCATTCTCGGCCTGGAGGCCGGCGCAAACGACTATGTGACGAAACCGTTCCGCTTCGCCGTGCTGCTCGCCCGCATCCGCGCCCAGCTGCGCCAGCACGAAAGCAGCGAGGACGCCACGTTCACCGTCGGCCCCTATATGTTCAAGCCGGGCCAGAAGCTGCTGACGCTGGACAACGGCCAGAAGATCCGCCTTACCGAAAAGGAAGCGGCGATCATCCGCTATCTCTATCGGGCCGGCCAGAAGGTCGTGACGCGCGATGTGCTTCTGGAAGAGGTCTGGGGTTACAATTCCGGCGTGACCACCCACACGCTGGAGACCCATGTCTACCGCCTGCGGCAGAAGATCGAGCGGGACCCTTCCAATGCGGAGATTCTCGTGACAGAGAACGGCGGCTACAAGATCGTGCCATGATGCGATTCCGGCGGAAACGCTTCATCGCGGTCTTGCCGTCGCCATTTGCGTAAACAAGGAGCGCCGCCGTGGCTCTCGCCGACGACATTGCCCTGTTTTCCCGGGCGCCGCTTTTCGCGGGCCTTGCCGACGACAAGCTGCGTCTTCTCGCCTTCGGAGCGGAACGCCGGCAACTGGTGGAAGGTCAGACATTGTTTCGCGAAGGCACGTCGGCCGATTGCGGCTTCATCGTCGCAAGCGGGCTCTTCCGCCTTACCGGGACATTGCGCGACGGTTCGTTACGCGAGGAAGGCACCGCTGGCGAAGGAACGCTTCTCTCCGAACTGGCGATGATCTCGGCGGTCGAGCGCAAATATACGGCGACGGCGCTGGAGGACAGCGAAGTGATCCGCATCAACCGGCCGCTCTTCCGCCGCATGATGGAGGAATATCCGGAAGTGGCGGTGCTGGTCGATGCGCGTATACGCCAGAACATCGCCGCGATGGTCGCCGGCATGCGCGGCCTTTCCGGCCGCTTCGCCTGACGTCCACCCGGCGGCGGACTTCCTAAAGATCGAATTCGGCGATCACCGGAACATGGTCCGACGGGCGTTCCCAGCCACGCGCCTCGCGCAGCACCGATATCGATGAAAGGTGGGAAGAAAGGTCGGCAGACGACCAGATATGGTCGAGGCGGCGTCCCTTGTCGGCCGCCGACCAGTCGGCCGCGCGATAGCTCCACCATGTATAAAGCTTCTCTTCCGGCGGCACCTTGAGGCGCATCAGGTCCATCCAGGCGCCTTTCGTCATCACTTCCGTGAGGCCTTCCGTCTCGATCGGCGTGTGGCTGACGATCTTCAGCAGACGCTTGTGCGACCAGACGTCGTGTTCGAGCGGCGCGATATTGAGGTCGCCGACGAGGATCGAGGAAATGCCGGCCTCCGCCTCGGCATGCAGGAGCTTCATTTCCTCGAGGAAATCCAGCTTGTGACCGAATTTCGGGTTGATCGTGCGATCCGGCTCGTCTCCGCCCGCCGGCACATAGAAATTATGCAGCCGGATCGACTTGCCGCCATGATGGAAGAGCACGGACACATGACGCGCATCGCCCACGCCGCAATAATCGCGGCGCTCGACCAGTTCGGTCAGCGGCAGCCGCGAGATCGTGGCGACGCCGTGATACCCTTTCTGGCCGTGAATAACGATATGCTCGTAACCGAGCGCCCTCAGCGGCTTCAGCGGAAAGGCGTCGTTCGGACACTTGGTTTCCTGCAAACACAGGATATCCGGCGATTGGGACTTCAGGAAATGCTCGACCAGCGGCATCCGCAGCCGCACGGAGTTGATGTTCCACGTTGCAATCGATAGTGCCATGTCGCCCCCAGAAGCCCGACTCACGCTGCCGGTCGGGGCCTCTTAGCGCATGGGGGGACGACAGGCAAAGGCAGCGCTTCGGCGATACATCATTTCAAGCCGCGATTGCGCACTTCCGCATAGGGAATGGCGAAAACCTTGTCGTCGAGGTGGACGCCCGTCTGGACATTGAAGATCATGACGGAGGTATCCTTGCCCTGCGCGTCGGTGATGGTCCACTGGCGCAGGTCGTAGGTCTTCGGATCGAACATCATCGTAATGGTGGAATCGCCAAATATGCTCCTGTCGCCAAGCACGATGGTGGTGAGGTCCGCCTCTTCCCGGACGTCGCGCACCATGCGGGTCGAAAGGTCGATGCGCTCGCTGAGCAGCAGGTTGAGAGGCGTCTTGGACAGCGGATAGATGTCCCATGTCTTGAGCTTGCGATTGCCGATCACCACGGACTTGCCATCGGCGATGACGCGCATCGGCGAAGGCTCCTCGTAGTTGAAACGGATTTTTCCCGGACGGCTGATATAGAACTTGCCGCCGGTCTGCTCGCCACGCGGCCCGAACTGCACGAATTCGCCCATCATGGTCTTCACCGAGGCGAAATGGTCCGCGATCTTCTGCGCCGCAGCACCCGCCTGTGCGGCGGCCGCGCCCGGCATCGCTCCCGTCACGCCCGTCGCAAGCACGAGGGCGATCAGGCCCGTAAAGCCGCGGCGCGTGATCCGGACGTCCGGCCGGGCTGTTTCGGTTGGCATCATGTCGGTCTCCTTCATCGTCCTTTCATGTCGGCCAAAGGCGGCGCGATCATGGCGCGCACGGCCGTCAACGCCCGCGAAGTCCCGTAAGGGTGACCCGGCTCATCGGGCGGAAATCTCGTCTTCCGTCGGCACGAGGATCTCGCGTTTGCCGGCATGGTTGGCGGGACTGATGATCCCCTCCTGCTCCATCCGCTCGATCAGCGAGGCGGCGCGGTTGTAGCCGATGCCGAGACGGCGCTGGATATAGGACGTGGAGGCCTTGCCGTCACGCAAGACGACCGCCACCGCCTGATCGTAAGGATCGTCGGAATCCTCTAGGTTGCCGGTCCCGGCCGGTCCGCCGCCGTCCTCGTCCTCGTCGTCGTCCTCCGTGATCGCCTCCAGATACTGCGGCGCGCCCTGCGTCTTGAGATGGGCGACGACCGCCTCGACCTCGCCATCGGAAACAAAGGGGCCATGGACACGCTGGATGCGGCCGCCGCCGGCCATGTAGAGCATGTCGCCCATGCCGAGAAGCTGCTCGGCCCCCTGCTCGCCGAGGATGGTGCGGCTGTCGATCTTCGAGGTCACCTGGAAGGAGATGCGCGTCGGGAAGTTCGCCTTGATCGTACCGGTGATGACGTCGACCGAAGGACGCTGCGTCGCCATGATGACGTGGATCCCCGCCGCCCGCGCCATCTGGGCGAGCCGCTGCACCGCCCCTTCGATGTCCTTGCCGGCGACCATCATCAGGTCGGCCATCTCGTCGATGATGACGACGATATAGGGCATGGGCTGCAAGTCGAACTCTTCCGTCTCATAGATCGCTTCGCCGGTCTGGCGATCGAAGCCGGTCTGAACGGTGCGGGCGATCGTCTCGCCCTTGGCAAGCGCCTGCTCGACGCGGCTGTTGAAGCCGTCGATATTGCGCACGCCGATCTTCGACATCTTCTTGTAGCGCTCCTCCATCTCCCGCACCGTCCACTTCAGCGCGACGACGGCCTTCTTCGGATCGGTGACGACGGGGGAAAGCAGATGCGGAATGCCGTCATAGACGGAAAGCTCCAGCATCTTCGGATCGATCATGATGAGGCGGCACTGTTCCGGCGTCATGCGGTAGAGCAGCGACAGGATCATCGTGTTGATGGCGACGGACTTGCCCGAGCCGGTGGTGCCGGCGACAAGCAGGTGCGGCATCTTGGCGATATCTGTGATGACCGGATCGCCGCCGATCGTCTTGCCGAGCGCCATGGCGAGACGCGCCTTGCTCGCCTCGAAATCGCGGCTGGCGATCAGCTCGCGCAGGTAGACCGTTTCGCGCCCCTGGTTGGGCAATTCGATACCGATCGCGTTGCGTCCGGGCACGACCGCCACGCGCGCGGCGATCGCGCTCATCGATCGGGCGATGTCCTCGGCAAGGCCGATGACGCGGGAGGATTTGATTCCCGGGGCGGGCTCCAGTTCGTAAAGTGTCACCACCGGCCCCGGACGGACATGGATGATCTCGCCGCGCACGCCGAAGTCTTCCAGAACCCCTTCCAGCATGCGGGCGTTCTGTTCCAGCGCATCGGCCGAAAGCGTCGCATCGCGCACCTGTCCCTTCGGCTCCGCCAGAAAGTGGATGGAGGGCAGTTGAAAACCTTCCTTGCCGAGGAAGGAGGCCTGCGCCTCGCGCTCGCTGCGCTTGCCGGGGCGAGTGCGACCACTGGCGGCGACACGGGGACCGTCGCGCGCCGGAGCGCGGCGCGGCGCCCAGTCGGCGGCGGGGTCGTCGTCGTCATCCGGCAGGATACCGTCCGGCCGGGAGCGGAATTCATCGTCGAGATCGAAAGGCAGGTCGTCATCCGCCGCCATCGGCGGCGGCGTCACGACGCGGCGATCCCCGTCGAGCGAGGGCTCGACGCGCGCGCGGACGGGTTCGTTCAGCGTTCCGAACTCATCCTCGTTGAAATCGTAAGGCTGCTCGATATCGCGCGCCCTGCGACGCGACCTGCCAAGGCCGAACAGGCGACGCACACGGGCCTGTCCCGTAAACCACGCGTGGGTGGCCGCACCGGCCAGAAGCGTGAGCGGGCCTTCCCGGTCGTCCTCGTCCTCGCTCTCCTCCGCCGGCCCATTGCTGGCGGGAGACGGGCGAGACGCAGGTGTTTCGTCATCATCGAGCGTTGTACCGCCGATCAGACCGGCACTGAACAGCAGCAGGCTGGCGGCCGGAAGCGCTGCGAGCGTGCCGAGAATGGCGGCGAGCGTCCCGGTCGGATAAGCGCCGGTGAAAAGCGCTGGAAAACGCAGGATCATGTCGCCGAAGACGCCCCCGAGACCGGTCGGCAGCGGCCAGGTGACGGGTGCCGGCGCGCAGCTCAGCGCCGCGGAGGCGAAGATGGCGCCGCCGAACCACGCGGCGGCGCGCTGCGGTACACGGCTGAAGCGCCGGCCCGCAACCAGCGCCAGCCCCCAGGCGATGATCGGCAGAAACGCCACGACGCTTGCAAGACCGAAGAACTGCATGAAGAGATCGGCGAAGATCGAACCGGGATAGCCGAGCAGATTGGCCGGCACGCCGCCGGTCGCATAGGAGAGGCTGGGATCGTTGACGTTCCAGGTGGAAAGCGCGACCACCGCGAGGCCAAGGGCAAGAAAGACCGCCAGCCCGAGCAGGATCTGCAATTGCCGCCACATGAACGCCGAAAGGACAAAGCGGTCCTGGCGATTGTCCAGTCCTGCCGACATGCTTCTGCTCATGGTTCCAGCCTGTATCCGATACGGTCGCAATTCCGCACCGTCCGCGATTCGCGGGCGATGTCCCGTTCCTCCAAACCTACGAGGCAAGCCTTAAAGCCGTGTTAACCATGAGAAGCCCCCTGCCCTGAAACGCCAAAGGCCGGGGAAAACCCCGGCCCAGGCATGTGGACGAACCCGTCTGCATCCTGTCGATCCCGCCTATCTGACAAGAGACAGGCGGCCCGATCGCAAGAAATCGCTTATTCCGCGGCGGCTTCCTGAGTCTTTGCAGCTTCTGCGGCTTCCGCAGCCTCGGCGGCGGCCTTTTCGGCGGCCAGTGCCTGGGCGGCGGCAATCTTTTCCGCTTCGATGCGGGCCTTTTCCTCGGCGATCGCCGCGCGTTCGGCGTCGTTCAGCTTGCGGGCGCGCGTACCGGTGTTTTCGGTGATGCGGGCAGCCTTGCCGCGCAGGTTGCGCAGGTAGTAGAGCTTGGCGCGGCGGACCTTGCCGCGGCGGACGATCTCGACGCTTTCAACGAGCGGCGAATAGACCGGGAAGACGCGCTCGACGCCTTCGCCATAGGAAATCTTGCGAACCGTGAAGTTCTCGTTGATGCCGCCGCCCGAACGGGCGATGCAGACGCCTTCATAAGCCTGGATACGGGTCCGGCTACCTTCCGTGACGCGCACGTTGACGCGAAGCGTATCGCCGGCGGAAAATTCCGGAAGCGTGCGCTTGGCGGCGATCTTGGCGGCCTGTTCGGCCTCGAGCTGCTGGATGATGTTCATCGGTTTAACCTTCTCGTTCTTCTGAAACGACCAGAGCGCTCGACAAACACCTTTCGGCCTCGGCCTCTAAGGTTTCGCCCTGTCCGGGCGGGAGCGGTTTCGCCATTCTTTGATTACAGGTCGGCGGGATAATCCCAATCCGTGCGGGCGTTTACACCAAACGCGCCGCCTTGTCATCCCTTCTCGGTGAAATTCAGCCTGCACGACACGATTTTCACCCATCCGTCCGTCACGTCTTTCCGGACGGCTCGACGAGATCGGGCCGGCGTTCACGGGTCAGCCGCTCGGCCTCCGCCTGCCGCCATTTCCCGATTTCCCCATGATGGCCCGACGTGAGCACGGCGGGAATTTCACGACCCTCCCAGAGCTGCGGCCGGGTATAGTGCGGATGCTCCAGAAGCCCGTTTTCGAAGCTTTCATGCGCTCCGGACAACACATTGCCCATGACGCCCGGCAGGATGCGTACAATAGCGTCGAGAAGCACCATCGCCGCCGGCTCGCCGCCGGATAGAATGTAGTCGCCGATGGAGACCTCCTCCAGCGCCCGTCCGTCGATCACCCGCTGGTCCACGCCTTCGAAACGGCCGCAGACCACCAGGATGCCTTCACCGGCGGCAAGCTCCCGCACGCGCGCCTGCGTCAGCGGCTTGCCCCGCGGGCTCATCAGCAGGCGCGGACGCCGGTCTTCCTTACCGGAGGAACCGGTCCCGGCGTAATCGATCGCCCGCGCCAGCACGTCGGGCTTCAGCACCATCCCCGCCCCGCCCCCGGCGGGCGTATCGTCAACGGTACGATGCCGGTCGGTGGCGAAATCGCGAATCTGTACGCAGTCGAGTGTCCAGTCGCCCCGGGCCAGCGCCTTGCCGGACAGCGACTGGCCGAGAAAGCCCGGAAACATCTCCGGGTAAAGCGTGAGGACGGTGGCGCGAAAAGCCACGTCATTTCTCCCCTTCGGGAGGATGGCGGCGACGGCTGCCGGGGCCATCGTCCTCCGTCTCGTCGAGACCGGCGGCAATCGGGTCGATCAGGAGACGTCCCGCCTCCAGATCGATCTCCAGGACGGCGGCTTCCGAAAACGGGATGAGGACGGGACGCCGGCCCGGTCCCTTCAATTCCAGAAGATCGCCTGCGCCGAAGTCGAAGACGCCCGATACCGCCCCGTAGCTGCGGCCCGCCGCGTCGAAGACTTCCAGCCCTTCCAGGTCCGTATAATAGAACTCGTCGTCGTCCAGTTCCTCGTCGGGCAGATTGTCCCTTTCGATGAAGAGGTCGAGGCCGTTCAGCGCCTCGGCGGCCGTGCGGTCGTTGACGCCGCGGAAGCGGACGACGACCACATTCTTCGCTTCACGGATTTCCAGCACCTCGAAGACCCGGCCATCGGCGGAATGGAGATTGCCGTAATCGCCGAGCCAGGTCGGATCGACGGTATAGGATTTCACCCGCACCTCGCCACGCAGACCCTGCGCGGCGCCGATCGTTCCCAACAGCACAGGATTTTCCAGTTTTTCCATGGTCGCTGCGTTCCCTGCCTCGATCAAACGAAAGCGGGCGGCATGAGACACGCCGCCCGCCCCGAATTCGGTTGCGACGTCCGATTATTCGGCAGCGGCGGCAGCAGCGGCGTCTTCGGCCTTCTGCTTCTTCTCGGCGGCGCGCTCCAGAGCCTTCTTGCCGGGCTTGGCCTTGTCCGGATTGCTGCGGACATCACGCTTCAGGACACCGGCGGCATCCAGGAAACGGGCGACACGATCGGTCGGCTGCGCGCCCTTGGCCAGCCATTCCTTGGCGCGCTCGGCGTCGAGCTGCACGCGGTTTGCGTCATCCTTGGCCAGCATCGGGTTCCAGGAACCGAGGCGATCGAGGAAGCGGCCGTCGCGCGGGCTGCGGACGTCGGCGACGACGATCTGGTAATAGGGACGCTTCTTGGAGCCGCCGCGGGCGAGACGAATTTTCAGTGCCATGATTTTTTCTCCTTGGATGTGATGGTCCCGCCCTTCTCAGGCGGGCGTGTGGTTTGCACCGCTGAAATCGGCGGCTATGGCTTCATGATGCCGGATCACCTCGCGGATGATGAAGTTCAGGAACTTCTCCGCGAAATCCGGATCCAGATTGGCGTCCTTCGCAAGCGTGCGAAGCCGTTCGATCTGGTATTCCTCGCGCGCCGGATCGGCCGGCGGCAATTCATGCGTCGCCTTAAGAACGCCCACCGCCTTGGTGCAGCGGAAGCGCTCGGCGAGCATATGGACGAGAGCGGCGTCGATATTGTCGATCGACTGCCGGTACTGGACGAGTTGCTGTCGGACTTGCGGGTCGACCGTCACGCGTGTTCCCTCACTTCTTCCTGGGCAGGCCGGGCAGCCCCGGCAGGCGTCCGCCGCCGAGCCCGGGAAGACCGCTGCCGCCGAGGCCCGGAAGGCCGCCCGGCTTGATGCCGGCTGCTTCCGCCTGCCTTGCCAGCGCCTCGAGTTCCCCCGGGTCCATCTTGCCGAGATCCGGCATGCCGCCCATGCCGCCGCCAAGACCCATCTTGCCGGCAAGGCCGCCCATCATCTGCTTCATCATCCCGCCGCCCTTCTTGCCGCCCATCGCCTTCATCATGTCCGCCATCTGACGGTGCATCTTCAGAAGCTTGTTGATGTCGGAGGCATCCGTACCGGAGCCGGCGGCGATGCGCTTCTTGCGGGAATGCTTCAGGATATCCGGATTGGCGCGCTCGGCCCTGGTCATCGAGGAGATGATGGCAAGCTGCCGCCTGAAGATCCTGTCGTCGAGACCGGCGGCAGCCATCTTGTCCTTCATGCCCGCCATGCCGGGTATCAGCCCCATGATTCCGCCCATGCCGCCCATCTTCTGCATCTGGCGCAACTGGTCGGCAAGATCGTTGAGGTCGAATTTGCCCTTGGCCATCCTGGCGGCCATGGCGGCTGCCTTTTCGGCGTCGATATTCTCCGCCGCCTTCTCGACGAGCGAGACGATGTCGCCCATGCCGAGGATGCGATCGGCGACGCGGCGGGGATGGAACTCCTCCAGCTCGCTCATCTTCTCGCCGACGCCGATCAGCTTGATCGGCTTGCCGGTGACGGCGCGCATCGAAAGGGCCGCGCCCCCGCGCCCGTCGCCGTCCATGCGGGTGAGCACGAGGCCGGTGATGCCGACGCGGTCGTCGAAGTTGCGGGCAAGGTTGACGGCATCCTGACCGGTCAGCGCATCGGCGACGAGCAGGATCTCATGCGGATTGGACTTCCGCTTGATCTCCGCCATCTCGATCATCAGCGGCTCATCGATATGGGTGCGGCCGGCGGTGTCGAGGATGACGACGTCATGGCCGCCGAGTTTCGCGGCCTGCACGGCGCGCGCGGCGATATCCGTCGGAGACTGGCCGGCGATGATCGGCAGCGTATCGATGCCGGTCTGCTGCCCGAGCTGGCGAAGCTGCTCCTGGGCGGCCGGGCGGCGCGTGTCGAGCGAGGCCATCAGGACCTTCTTCTTGTCACGCGTCGAAAGGCGGTTGGCGATCTTGCCGGAGGTGGTCGTCTTGCCGGACCCCTGGAGGCCGACCATCATGACGACGACGGGAGCCGGCGCGTTGAGATCGATCGACACGCCCTCGGAGCCGAGCATGGCGACAAGTTCGTCATGCACGATCTTCACGACCATCTGGCCGGGCTTGATCGACTTCAGGATCTCCGCGCCGACGGCCTTCTCGCGCACCGCATCGGTGAAGGAACGCACGACTTCCAGCGCCACGTCCGCTTCGAGCAACGCACGGCGGACCTCGCGCAGCGCCGCCGAGACATCCGCCTCGGAAAGCGCGCCGCGGCCTGTCAGCCCATTCAGAATGGAGCCAAGGCGGTCCTGGAGCGTTTCAAACATCACATCTTCCTTCTTGTTTCCGTGCCTGACGGAAACGTCGGTGCAACCGGCGACAAATACAAGACGCAAAGCCAAAAAGCACCCGAGGGCGCATCGCGCTGTCGGGTGTTGACCTCCGGGATCTGTTTATACCATTCGGGTCCCGGTCGGCGGCTTCAAGCATCGTTACTTGTCGCAGATGCGCGGCTTAAACAGGAAAGGAAGCGGAAAGTCAAGGAACGGAGTCTTTCGCGCCTCTCTTGTCTGGTAATTCCGGCCCATTTGCGCCATATACGCGCAGGAACACTTGCGCCGGATACGCGCAGGAACGCAAGGCTCCCGCAGGGGGTCTCGAACGGAACATCCGACATGGCAGCAGACGCACAGTTCGCCCGCATGAACGGGCTGGGAAACATGATCCTCGTCGTGGACATGCGCGGCCGCGACGATGCCGTGACGCCGGCCGCCGCCGTGGCGCTGAACGGCGATCCAGCCACCCGCTTCGACCAGATCATGGCGGTCCACGATCCCAGGATCGACGGTACCGACGCCTTTATCGACATTCTCAATTGCGACGGCTCCAGGGCGCAGGCCTGCGGCAACGGCACCCGCTGCGTGGTACAGGCACTGGCCGCCGAGACCGACAAGCAGGCCTTCACCTTCCAGACCGTCGCCGGCATTCTCAATGCCGTGGAGCATTCGGACGGCACGATTTCCGTCGATATGGGCAAGCCGGTCTTCGAATGGAACCGCATCCCGCTTGCCGAGGAATTCTTCGACACGAGCCGCATCGAATTGCAGATCGGACCGATCGATGCGCCGGTGCTGCATTCGCCGGCCGTCTTGTCCATGGGCAATCCGCATGCGATCTTCTGGGTCGACCGGGATCCCATGGGGCTTGACCTCGACCGCTTCGGGCCGCTGCTCGAAAACCATCCGATATTCCCCGAAAAGGCGAATATAACGCTGGCGCAGGTCACGTCGAACACGTCGATGACCACGCGGACCTGGGAACGCGGCGCGGGGCTGACGCTCGCCTGCGGTTCCGCCGCCTGCGCCGCCGCCGTCAGCGGCGCCCGCACGGGACGCACCGGGCGCGAGGTGACGGTCACCGTCGCCAGCAGCCCGGGACGCGGCACGCTGCGGATCGAATGGCGCGACGACGACCATGTCATCATGACCGGTCCTGCCGAATGGGAATGGTCCGGCACGCTCGATCCCGCGACCGGGGTCTTCCGTCGCGATGACGGCGGAGCCTCCGCCCTTTGAGCGGCGTTACGGTCATAACCTTCGGCTGCCGGCTCAACACCTACGAATCGGAAGTGATGCGCGCCGAGGCCGAAAAGGCGGGGCTCAACAACGCCGTGCTGGTGAACACCTGTGCCGTGACGGGCGAGGCCGTCCGGCAGGCGCGTCAGGCGATCCGCCGCGCACGCCGCAACAATCCGCACGCCCGCATCATCGTCACCGGCTGCGCCGCGCAGACGGAAAGCGCCACCTTCGCCGGCATGCCCGAAGTCGACGCCGTCCTCGGCAACGAGGAGAAGCTGAAGAGCACCTCCTATCGCGCGCTGCCGGATTTCGGCGTGTCGGCGGAAGAGAAGCTGCGCGTCAACGACATCATGAGCGTACGCGAGACCGCGCCGCAGATGGTGCGGCTGATCGATGGCCATGTCCGCGCCTTCGTGCAGGTCCAAAACGGCTGCGATCATCGCTGCACCTTCTGCATCATCCCCTACGGCCGCGGCAATTCCCGCTCCGTGCCGATGGGCGCGGTGGTGGATCAGGCCCGGAAGCTGACCGAAAGCGGCTATTGCGAGATCGTGCTGACCGGCGTCGACGCCACCAGCTACGGCGCGGATCTGCCGGGCAGGCCGAGCCTCGGCTATCTTGCCAGGACCCTGCTGAGGCAGGTGCCTGAAATCCGGCGGCTCCGCCTGTCCTCGATCGACAGCATCGAGGCCGACGACCATCTCTGGGACCTGATCGCCGACGAGCCGCGCTTCATGCCGCATCTGCATCTCTCGCTCCAGCACGGCGACGACCTGATCCTCAAGCGGATGAAGCGGCGGCATTCGAGCGCCGATGCGCGCGCCTTCTGCCAGCGCGTGCGGCGCTTGCGCCCGGAGGTGAGCTTCGGGGCGGACATGATCGCCGGTTTCCCGACGGAAACGGAGGAGATGTTCGCCAATGCGACGCGGCACGCGGAGGATTGCGGCATCGCCCATCTGCACGTCTTTCCCTACAGCCCACGACCCGGCACGCCGGCCGCGCGCATGCCGCAACTCGACCGGACCCTTGTCAAGGAACGCGCCGCCCGGCTGCGTGACACGGGCAACCGGCTGCACACGATCCACCTCGACCGGATGGTCGGGAACCAGGAAACGATCCTCGTCGAGAACAACGGTCTGGCGCATACGGAAAACTTCACGCTCGTCGATGCGGCGGGCCTCAGACCCCGCGAGCTTGTGCCGGTGACCATCACCGGCCACAATGGCCGTCACCTGACGATGCGGCCTGACGCCGCCCTCCCGAGCAACTAGCGGACAGCATCTCATGGCCCTTGGCTTCATCAAGAAGATCTTCACCTTCGGAAAAGACACCGCCCCCGAGCAGAAACCGGAGGTACAGCCGGAAACGCCGGCCATCGAGCCGCAGGTGGCCGAAGAGGCTCCTGAGCAGGCCATGGAAACAGCCGGGCCGGTCAACGACGGCGAACGCGATACGCTGCTCGACGAGGCGGAGGCTGCCAATCCGGAAGCCGGCCACCACGTGCCACCGGAAGTCGAACCGGATATCTATCCGCTGCCGCATGCCCCGGAACCGCCGGTCGAAACAGAGACGGCCGGCAGCCCCGAAGATGATGCGGAGGCTCCCGCACCGGTCGTGGAAGTTACCGAGGCGGAGACAGCGACAACTGCGACGACGGAAGAGATCGCCGAGCCGGAAGACGAGGTCATGCCGGTCGAAGAGGCCCTGCCTGCCGAAGCGGACGACCCCGTTCTGCACGAGACGATCCGCCGCGAAGCGGACACGCCCGCCCCCGTCCTGCCGAAAGGCTTTGCGGCGGTCGAGGCGGAAGCCGTCACCGATGCTCCCCTGCCCCAGCAGAAAACCACCTGGTTCCAGCGTTTGCGCCAGGGGCTTTCACGCACCTCCTCACAGCTCACCGGCCAGATCGCCAGCCTCTTCACCAAGCGCAAGCTCGATGACGAGACGCTTCAGGACCTGGAGGATCTGCTGATTCAGGCCGACCTCGGCGTCGAGACCGCATTGCGCATCACCGACACGCTGGCCGCCGAACGCTATGGCAAGGACGTCACCGGCTCCGACGTCTCGCGCATCATGGCGAACGAGATCACCAGGGTCCTCGCTCCCGTCGCCAGACCGCTCGAACTCGACCTTGCGCACAAGCCGCACGTCATTCTGGTCGTCGGCGTCAACGGCACGGGCAAGACGACGACGATCGGCAAGCTCGCGGCGAAACTTTCAGGCGCAGGGCTGAAGGTCATGCTTGCCGCCGGCGACACTTTCCGCGCCGCCGCCATCGAACAGTTGAAGATCTGGGCGGAGCGCACCGGTTCCGATATCGTTGCCTCGAAGCTCGGCGCGGATGCGGCCGGCCTTGCCTATGAGGCCTACGAGCAGGCGAAGCTGAAGAAGAGCGATGTGCTGATCGTCGACACCGCCGGCCGACTGCAAAACAAGACGGAGTTGATGGCCGAACTGGAAAAGATCGTCCGCGTGCTCGGCAAGCTCGATCCGGACGCGCCGCATACCGTCCTCCAGACGCTCGACGCCACGACCGGCCAGAACGCGATGAACCAGGTCGAGATTTTCCGCAATGTGGCGGGTGTCTCGGGCCTGATCATGACAAAATTGGACGGTACGGCCCGTGGCGGCATCCTTGTGGCCATCGCGGCGAAGCACAAGCTGCCCGTCTATTTCATCGGCGTCGGCGAAGGGATCGACGATCTCGAACCCTTCGAGGCCCAGGATTTCGCGGAAGCGATCGCAGGAGTCGCACAATGAGCAATGCAGCGCCGGCCGAAGGCGGCGAGAAGATCAGTCCCCTTTTGAAGATGACGCTGGAGCTTGGCCCCCTCGTCGTCTTCTTCTTCGCCAATTCGCGCGGCGAATGGCTGGCGTCGCACTTTCCGGTCCTGGCCGGAATGGGCGGGCCGATCTTCATCGCGACCGGTCTCTTCATGGCGGCGACCGCCATTGCGCTTGTCGTCTCCTGGACGCTGACGCGCACCTTGCCGATGATGCCGCTGATCTCCGGCATCGTCGTCTTCGTCTTCGGCGCACTGACGCTCTGGCTACAGAACGACACCTTCATCAAGATGAAACCGACCATCGTCAACACGCTGTTCGGCGCAATCCTGCTTGGCGGCCTGCTGTTCGGCAAGTCGCTGCTCGGCTACGTGTTCCACGCCGCCTTCAAGCTGACGGACGAGGGCTGGCGCAAGCTGACGCTGCGCTGGGGCCTGTTCTTCCTCTTCCTCGCGGTGCTGAACGAAGTGATCTGGCGCATGTTCTCGACGGACTTCTGGGTCGCCTTCAAGGTCTGGGGCACCATGCCCATCACGATCCTCTTCACCCTTTCGCAAATGCCGCTGATCATGCGCCATTCCATCGAACCCGTCGAAGAGGGCGAGGCGTCCTGAAAAGATCCGGGCAGCGTCTTCGCGCTGCACCGGATCTTTTCGAGCCGCAGGAATACGGCCGGACGTCAGCTTTGAACATGCTGACTTTCCGGAGACGCCTTCGGCTTTGACAGGAGGCGCGTGATCAGGACGAAAAATACCGGGACGAAAAAGATCGCCAGTACCGTGCCCGTGATCGTGCCGAACAGCGTCGCATAGCCGATCGCCGTGCGCGCGCCTGCGCCCGCGCCCGTCGAAAGGACGAGGGGCGTGACGCCAAGGCCGAAGGCCAGCGACGTCATCAGGATGGGTCGAAAACGCTGCCTGGCGGATTGCCGCACCGCCTCCAGCGCCGTTTCGCCCAATGTCGTCATGCGCTCGCGGGCAAATTCGACGATCATGATGCCGTTCTTGCCGGTCAGGCCGACCACGGCGAGCATCCCCACCTGGAAATAGACGCCGTTCGACTGGCCGCCGACCCACGCGCCGATCAACGCTCCGAGGATGCCCACCGGCATGGCCAGAATGACGGCGATCGGGATCGACCAGCTTTCATAAAGCGCGGCAAGGCAGAGGAAAACCGTCGCGAAAGCCAGTCCGTAGAGCAGCAACGCTCCAGCTCCCGCTTCCTTTTCCTCAAGCGACATGCCGGTCCATTGCAACGTGAAGCCCGGCGGCAGCTTCTGCGACAGTTCTTCCATGACGGCGATCGCATCGCCCGACGTGTATCCGTCGGCGGCCGAACCTTCGATCTTCATCGCCGGCAAGGCGTTGTAGCGGCTGACCTGTTGCGGCCCGTAGACCCACTCCTGGGTTGCGAAGGTCGAGAAATCGACGAAGGCGCCATTCGCATTCTGGATTCGCCAGAGGTTCAGGTCTTCCGGCGTCGTCCGCGCCCAGGGCTCGCCCTGGACATAGACCCGCTTGATGCGGCCCTCATAGAGGAAGTCGTTCACGTAGGAACTGGACCAGACCGTCCTGAGGAAGGCGCCGACATCCGCTGCCGTTACGCCGACCGCCCCGGCTTTCGCCCAGTCGATATTGATGCGGAACTGCGACGCGTCCTCGACGCCGCTCGGGCGCACGCCGGTCAGGCGGGAGTCCTGTGCGGCAAGCCCCAGAAGCATATTACGGGCCGCAAGCAGTTCTTCATGGCTCTGGCCGGTATTTGCCTGAAGATAGGCCGTAAAGCCGTTCGAGGTGCCAAGCTCCATGACGGCGGGCGGCACGATGGGCACGACGATGGCCTCCTTGATGCCCCCCATCAGCGGCCCGAAGGCGCGTTCGGCAATGGCTTCGGCGGAATCCTCCGGCGCGGTCCGCAATCCCCAATCCTTCAGCTTGACGAACATCATCGCCATGTTCTGGCCCTGCCCGGAAAACGAGAAGCCCAGGACGGAGAAGACGGATTCGACATTGCGGGCTTCGGCCGTGGTGTAATAGGCCTCGACCTGTTTCAGCACCTCGCGCGTTTGTTCCGCCGTCGCGCCGGAAGGCAACTGTACGATCGTCAGCAGCGCCCCCTGGTCTTCGTCCGGCAGGAACGACGTCGGCGTGCTCTGATAAAGCGCCAGCATGCCCGCAACGATCAGGCCGTAAACGACAAGCATCCGCAGCGGCCCTGCCGTCACGCGCCGGACCAATCCGCCATAGCTCTCGACGATACGACCGAAGCGCGATTCGAAGCCGGCGCTGAACGCGCCGCCCAGCCGCGCCAGCATGCCCTTGCGCGGCGCGTGAGAATGCGGCTTCAACATGGTTGCGCAAAGCGCCGGGGTGAAGATCAGCGCGACAAGAACGGAAAGCCCCATGGCCGAGACGATGGTGACGGCGAACTGCTTGTACATTTCGCCGGTCGAGCCGCCGAAGAAGGCCATGGGTACGAAAACCGCCGAAACCACGATGCCGATGCCCACCAGCGCGCCGGAGATCTCGTCCATCGACTTGCGCGTCGCCTCGACCGGACTGAGATGCTCCTCCTGCATGATCCGCTCGACATTCTCGACGACGACGATCGCGTCATCGACCAAGAGGCCGATCGCCAGCACCATGGCGAGCATCGTCAGCGTATTGATCGAGAAACCAAGCGCCGCCATGATCCCGAACGTGCCCAGAAGGACGACGGGAACCGCAAGCGTGGGAATAAGCGTCGCCCGGAAATTATGCAGAAAGACCAGCATGACGAGGAACACCAGGACGATGGCCTCGATCAGCGTATAGATAACAGCCTCGATCGACAGCAGCACGAAGGGCGTCGTATCATAGGGAACGACGTAGCTGATACCGGCAGGAAAGCTTGCGGACAGGTCTTCGATCTTCGCCTTGACGAGATTGGCGGTTTCGAGCGCATTCGCGCCCGATGCGAGCTGAATGGCCATGCCTGAGGCAGGCTTGCCGTTGAAGAAGGACGAGATTTCGTAGTTTTCCGTGCCGAGTTCGGCCCGTGCCACATCGCGCAGAAGAACCATTCCGCCATCGGTATCGGCGCGCAGCACGATGCTTTCGAAATCCTCCGGCGTCTTGAGCAGGGATTGGGCGGTGATCGTCGCGTTCAGAAGCTGGCCGGGAGGCGCGGGCATAGCGCCGAAGGAGCCGGCCGAAATCTGGGCGTTCTGCGCGGAGATCGCGTTGACGACGACACTGGGAGAAAGGTCGTAATATTTCAGTTTCAGCGGGTCGAGCCAGATCCGCATGGAGTATTCGGATCCGAACACCTCGACCTTACCGACGCCGGTAAGCCGCGAAACCGGCTCGACCATGTACGAACTCAGATAATCGGCCAGATCGATATTGCTGCGCGCGCCGTCGTCGGAGACGAGGCCGATGACCATGAGAAAGCCGGTCGCGGATTTCTCGACCGTCACACCCTGCCGGGTCACATCCGCGGGAAGGCTTGCTTCGGCCTGCGCCAGCTTGTTCTGCACTTGCACCTGCGCGATGTCGGGATCGGTGCCGATGGCGAAGGTCAGCGTCACGGTCGCGCGTCCGGTCGACGTCGTCGACGAGTCGATGTAGCGCAGCCCGTCGAGGCCGGTCATCTCCTTCTCGACGATCTGGACGACCGTGTCCGCAACGGTTTCCGCCGATGCGCCGGGATAGGTCGCCCCGATGACGATCGAGGGACCGGCGATGGAGGGATATTGCGAGACCGGCAGGCGGGTGATCGACAGAACACCCAGCCCCATGATGATGATCGCGATAACCCATGCGAAGATGGGGCGGTCGATAAAAAAGCGGGCCATGATTCAATTACCCTCGCCCGGCGCGGCTTGCAAGTTCTCCCCGGTGGCCTGGACCTGGACCTCGGCCCCGGGCGCAGCCTTCTGGAAACCGGATACCACGATGGATTCACCGCCCTTCAGGCCGCCCGTCGTGACCCAGCGGTTGCCCTCGGAGGTGACGATGGTCAGTTCCCGGACGGCGATCTTGCCGTCCTCGACGATCCACACGCTGGCGGCGCCGCTTGCATCGCGCATCACCGCGTTCTGCGGCACCAGAACCGCGCCCTCCGTCACGCTCGTCGGCAATTCGACCTCGACGTAAAGACCGGGAAGCAATCGGTGGTCGGCGTTCGGGAAACTGATGCGCAGGGTCACCATGCCGGTGGTCGGCTCGACCTGCGGCTCCGCCGCCTTGATCTCGCCTTTCGCCTCGAAGACCTGCCGGTTGGGCAGGAACATGGTCGCGCTGGAATGTTTCATGGCCTCGCGCTGCTCCTGCGACGCGCTCCAGTCGAGAAGGTCGTTTGCCGACAGCGTTACGTCGACATAAATCGGATCCAGCGTGCGGATCGTCGTCAGCGCGGTGGCCTGCAAGGCGCTGACCAGGGCCCCCGTCGTCGTCTGGGACAGACCGATCACCCCGGCGATGGGCGCACGAACGGTCGTGCGGTCAAGCTCGATTTCGGCGCTGCTCAATTGGGCTTTGGCCATTTGCAACGCCGCCTCGGCCGCGCTTTGCGTCGCGACGGCCTTGTCCCGATTGGCGGCCGTGCCGGTGTTGGAGGAGAAAAGGCTCTGTGCGCGCTCCGCCTCGATGACCGCCAGATCATAGTTGGCCTGCGCCTGCGAGACCGCCGCCACGGCTGCCGCGACCGCAGCGCGATAGGTGACGCTTTCGATCTGGTAGAGCACGGCGCCGGCTTCGACGGTGGCGCCCTCCTCGAAAAGACGCGTCTCCAGAATGCCGGAAACCTGAGGCCGCACCTCGGCGATGGTCGATGCCTTGACGCGACCCGGAAGGCGGGCCGTCGACGTGAAATCCGTCGGCGTCGCCGTCATGACGGAGACCGTCGGCAGAGGCTGCTGGGCGACGGACACGACCGGCAGGAGGCCGACCGTTGCAAAAATGGCCGAGGCGAAAATCGCCCCTTTTCTGAAGCTTCTTGGCATGGGATCCCTCATAGGGCGTTTGAAAAAATACGAAAAAGCGGCAGCATCCGAGTGCCGCACAAATGGCTGCGCCGGTCAATGTTGAAAACAAAGCGGGACCGGTTCGGGTCGGAGATCCCGATCGGCGAAGCGCGATGAACCCGGAGACAAGCAGTATCCGACGGTCCACAGTGGAACTGGCAGCATTTCACGGGGGACACCGAACCTCGAAGAATTCGACCTAGGCGCATGCCCGGGAGGGATGATAAAGACAACGCTGAGATTGACCGCATCGCGGTACACTGTATCATAATATGAGAATGGGAGCGGAAATGTCAATGCACACCGAACATCCAAGCGTGCGAGGACTGTATGATGGCCGTTGAAAGTGACAGAACCATCGGGATCCAGGTCATTGCGCGCGCCGCCGCGATCCTGCGCCAACTCGGCGACCATCCCGACGGATTAAGCCTGGCTTCGATTGCCAAAAGGGTCGGACTGGCGCGCTCGACGGTGCAGCGAATCATGCAATCGCTGGAGGCTGAAGGCTTTGTCGAGCTTTCGGCACAGGGGCATGGCTTCCGTCTTGGCCCCATGCTTTCGGAACTCGTCTATCGCCGGCAAGCCGACATCGTGTCCGAGGTGCGCCCTCTGCTCGAGCAACTATGCGGTGAACTGGGAGAGACCGTAGCGCTTTGCGCGTTGGCCGGCCGTAATCTCGCGGCGATCGATCGCTGTATTGCTGAACAGCCGCTACGCGTCGTCTTCCCTTTAGGCACGGCTCCGGTCCCGGCTCATCAACTCGCGGCCGGCCGCTCGATTATAGCTGAATTGCCGCCCGAACGGGCCAAACAGATACTTTCGGAATATATGTCGGAAACCGACGTCTCGCATGAATTGGAAGCCATCTACCGCGAAAAGGACATTGCCCGGGATACATCGAACTTCTTCGCCGGCGTCTGTAGCTTCGCCGTGCCCTTGTGTACTCATCTGGGCCTTTATTCCCTGGCGGTCGTTCTGCCGACGATTCGGGTCGAAAGACGAGAAGACGCCATTTTCGCAGGCTTGCGAAACTGCCGTGACAGGATAGAAGACAAAATCGGAGCTGTCGCGTCTGCGTCCGGCACCCACGGGCAAGCAACCTCTCTTGCTGATGTTCCGCTCCGCTGATCAGTCATAGTCCAGCCTGAAAGGCTGCTGCCGCTTGCTGATCGCCTCCATGCACGCCGTCAAACGGCCCCGAAACCGGGCCACATCCTCATCATCAAGCCGGGTGTCACCCGTTCAATCTGCCAAAGGAATGTTGATATCCCATGGAAACAGCGACCAAAGACCCGGATGCGAGTGAGGTGGCGGCCAAGTCGCCGAGCCTGCGCTTCGCCTGGCGCGGTTCGGAAAGCTGGCGCGGGCTGAAGGCGGCGCTGCCGATGATGCTCGGCTTCATTCCCTTCGCGCTGGTTCTCGGTTCGCAAGCGGCGCAGAAGGGGTTCAGTGTCGCCGAGGTTCCGCTGATGACGGGCCTCAATTTCGGCGGCGGTTCGGAATTTGCCGCAGTCCAGCTCTGGACATCGCCGCCGCATCTGCTGCTCATCGTCGCGATCACCTTCCTCGTCAACAGCCGGCACCTGCTGATGGGTGCGGCTTTCGCGCCCCTGATCCGGCACCTGCCGAGGCGCCAGGCCTTCACGGCGCTGTTCGTCATGTGCGACGAGAGCTGGGCTCTCGGCCTTGCCGATGCGCGCCGGACCGGCCGGCTGTCGATGCCCTATTATTTCGCAATGGCTTTCGGCTTCTATATCTGCTGGGTGGTCTTCACGACGGTGGGAGCGCTGGCAGGTCCCATTCTCGGCGATGTCACCCGGTTCGGTTTCGACATGGCTTTTCCGGCGGTCTTCCTCGTCATGCTCGCCGGCATGTGGAAGGGGCCGGCAGCCGCACGGCCCTGGCTGGTGAGCCTCGTCGTGGCCGCACTGACCTATGTCTTCATTCCCGGCGCCTGGTATGTGCCGGCGGGCGCCCTCTCCGGCGTGCTCGCCGCCTTTGTGCTCGCGAGACCGGCATGATAGACCCTCTCAACCTTGCGACCATCCTCGCGATGGCGATCGTCACCTATCTGACGCGCGTCGGCGGCTATCTGTTCCTGCGCAACCGCACCCTCAGCCCGCGGCTGACGACAGTGCTGGAAAGCGCGCCGGGCTGCGTTCTGATCACCATCATCGCGCCGCAGTTCGTCAGTGGTCATCCGGCAGACCTGATCGCGCTTGTCATCACCACCATCGCCGCCACCCGCCTGTCCCTGCTGCCGACCGTCCTCGTGGCAATCGTCTCCGCCGGCATCCTGCGCAATCTCGGCTGACGACGGCCCGTCGTTGCGGCCAGCGCCAATCCACAGGCGTGGCTTGACTGGCAAATGCTTTGCTGCATAGTGAGCGCACTTCCGAGGGGCGCACCGAACGGTGCTGAGATGGCGACGAGCCGAACCCTTGAACCTGATCCGGGTCATACCGGCGTAGGAACGGAACAAGGGTCCAAGGACCAGAATTCCCTCTACCGCGCTTACCGGATCTCCTTGCCAGTCGTTTGGAGATCGCCATGTTTATCTTTCCTGCCGCCATGAAGCCCTCGTCCGGATCGCGCATCTAGGCGAACGTCCCATGCCGTTTTTCCGCGCCGCGCTGCGGACGGTCGCAATCCTGCTTGTCGTCTGGCAGGGGCTGATCCTGACGCTCGAACCGCCACGCTACATCCTGCCGGCGCCGCTTGAGGTGTTTGCCGCACTCATCCGCCAGTGGCGCTTCCTCGCCGGCAATGCGTTGGTGACGCTCGGGGAGATTGCCGTCGGCTTTACCATCGGCAGCCTGCTCGGCATCGCCACGGCGATCGCCACCGTCGCATTGCCCCGCTTCGGCCGGGCGATCTGGCCGCTGGTGCTGGTGATGCAGGCCTTCCCGGTCTTCGTCCTGGCGCCTTTGCTCGTGGTCTGGTTCGGTTTCGGCATGGCCTCCAAGGTGGCGATGACGACGCTCATCATCTTCTTTCCCGTGGCCTCCGCCTTTTCGGACGGATTGCGGCGCATCGAACCCGACCTGCTCGACGCCACCGCCATGACCACCGCGACACACTGGCAGACGCTGCGGCATGTCCGCCTGCCGCTTGCCCTGCCCGGACTGGTTTCCGGCCTGCGCGTCGCCGCCCCCCTTGCGCCGCTCGGCGCGGTGGTCGGCGAATGGGTCGGAGCTTCGGCCGGGCTCGGCTTCGTGATGGTCCAGGCCAATGCCCGCATGCAGACCGACACCGTCTTCGCCGCGATGACGGTGCTTGCAGCCCTCACGCTTGTTCTTCGCCACGCGATAGATGCGCTCGCCCCCCTCCTCACGCCCTGGATGCAGGAACGATGACTTTTCTCAAACCCCTCAAAGAAATGGGAATCCTGATGATACGCCTCCTCCTTGTCGCCCTTCTGACGGGCTTTTCGCTCGTCACACCCGCCCGCGCCGAGACGCCGGAACGGGAAAAGCTCACCGTCATGCTCGAATGGTTCGTGAACCCGGACCACGCCCCGCTGGTCGTCGCCGACAAGCTCGGGTTCTTCGCACAGCAGGGTCTCGACGTCGAACTGCTGCCCCCGGCCGACCCGTCCATGGTGCCGCGCGCGGTAGCCGCGGGCCAGGTGGATATCGGCATCCACTACCAGCCGAACCTCTATCTCGATCACGCCGCCGGCGTACCGCTCAAACGCTTCGGCACATTGGTCGAGACGCCGCTCAATACCCTGATGGTCCTTGCGGACGGCCCCGTGAAATCGATCGCGGATCTCGCCGGAAAGCGCATCGGCTTCTCGGTCTCCGGCTTCGAGGACGCCATGCTCGGCAGGATGCTGGCCGAAGCCGGCGTGCCGCGGGAGAGCGTCGAACTCGTCAATGTCAACTTCGCCCTCTCCCCCTCCTTGATCGCCGGCAAGGTCGACGCCACCATCGGCGGCTTCCGCAATTTCGAACTGACGCAAATGCGCCTGGAGGGTCACGAAGGCCATGCCTTTTTCCCGGAGGAAAACGGCGTCCCGGTCTATGACGAACTGATCTTCATCGCCAGACCCGACCTCCTGCCGGACGACCGTCTGAAGCGCTTTCTTGCCGCCGTCGAACAGGGAGCGATCCATCTGACCAATCATCCCGATGAAAGCTGGAAACTGTTCGTGGAAGCCTACCCCGATCTCGACAACGAACTGAACCGGCAGGCCTGGAGCGACACCCTGCCCCGTTTCGCAAAACGGCCGGCGGCGCTTGATCATGCCCGTTACGCCCGTTTTGCCGCCTTCATGGCCGAAAGCGGCCTGATCGAAACGGCCCCGCAGGTCGAAGATATCGCGGTGGAACTGCCATGACCGCTCTTCATGCCGATCCAGCCACGCTCCCCGCACTCGCCGCCGGCCTGCTCGACGATCTGCGCGCGCGCCGGCCGCGCGTGCATTGCCTGATGAACACCGTCGTCCAGAAGTTCGTGGCCGACGGGCTGACGGCGCTCGGCGCGGTCCCCTCCATGACAAGCGCTGCCGAAGAGGTCGCCGCCTTCGTGCACAAGGCCGATGCGCTCGTTGTCAATCTCGGCACGCTCGACGCCGGCCGCCGTCAGGCGATCGGGGTGGCGCTCGACGCCGCGGCGCGGGAGGGGCGGCGATGGTCGCTCGATCCCGCGCATTGCGACTATTCCCCCTCCCGTGCCGGCTTCGCCCGCGCACTGCTGGCGCGGGAACCGGCGGTTCTTCGCGTCAACAGGGACGAGCATGAACTGCTCGCCGCCCCCGCACGGATCGCCACCGTCACCACCGGATCGGTCGACCGGATCACCTGGAACGGAACCGCCCTGCGCGTGGAAAACGGCCATCCCCTGATGGCCCAGGTCACGGGAACGGGTTGCCTTTCGGGGGCGCTCATCGCGGCCTTTCTGGCGATCGAAGGCAATGCCTTCACCGCAGCGGCGGCGGCCGCCGCCGTGCTGGGCGTCGCCGGCGAGATCGCCGCCCGCTCCGCCACGGGACCCGGCAGCTTCCAGCCGGCCCTTCTTGACGCGCTGGCGAACCTTTCGCCCGCCGACCTTATCGCTCATGCAAGGATCAGCAATGAACAGGATTGACTACCGGTTGAACGCCATCGTCGACGGCAGCCTGCGGGATATCGGCGCGCTGCCGGCGCTGGCTTCGCTTGCCGCCCGCAATGGCGCGACCATCATACAATATCGCGACAAGAACGCGCCGACCCGCCTGATGATCGAAACGGCACAGGCGATCCGCGAGGCGCTTGCCGGCAGCGGCGTGCCATTCGTCGTCAACGACCGGGTGGACGTGGCGCTGGCGAGCGGTGCGGACGGCGTTCATCTCGGGCGGGAGGATATGGCGGCGGAAACCGCCCGCAGCCTGCTCGGCCCGCAGGCGATCATCGGACTGACCGTGAAGAATACGGCGGACGCCGAGCGCGCCATCGCCGCACCGATCGACTATGCCTGCATAGGCGGCGTCTACGAAACACTGTCCAAGAACAATCCGGACGCGCCGCTCGGCATCGACGGCTTCATCAGCCTTCGCGCGCGCATCCGCGCAGCCCGCCCCGACCTGCCGGTCGGCGCCATCGCCGGTATCGACGCGGCGCGGGCCGGGACGATCGCGCAGGCCGGCGCCGACGGCGTCGCCGTCATTGCCGGTATTTTCCGGTCGCAGGACATGGAAAGCGCCACGAGGAACCTGCGCGTTGCCGTTGACCGCGCGCTGGGCGGAGACAGGCCATGACAGCCATCGCCCTCACCATCGCCGGTTCCGACAGCGGCGGCGGAGCCGGCATCCAGGCGGACCTGAAGACCTTCTCGGCGCTCGGCGTCTTCGGAACCAGCGCAATCACCGCGCTGACCGCGCAGAACACGCAAGGGGTCTGCGCTGTGGAGGACGTTTCGCCCGCCATGGTTGCCGGCCAGATCGATGCGATCTACGCCGATATGGCGGTCGGCGGCGTCAAGATCGGCATGGTCTCGCGTATCGACACGATCCAGATCATCGCGGAGCGGCTGCGCCGCTACGGGGTGCATCCGGTCCTCGATCCGGTGATGGTGGCGACCACCGGCGCGCGGCTGCTGCAATCCGACGCGGTGGAGACCCTGAAAGCGGAGCTTCTTCCGCTCGCCGCCATCGTCACGCCGAACATGCCCGAGGCGGCCCTGCTCACCGGGACGCCGATTGCCGCCGATGAGGCGGAAATGGCGCGGCAGGGCGAGTTGCTCCTTGCTGCGGGGGCCGCGTCGGTGCTGCTCAAGGGCGGCCATGGAAGCGGCTCCGAAAGCGTCGATCTGTTCTTCGACGGACAGGGCATGGCGCGGCTTGCCGCGCCCCGTATCGCGACGCCGCATACCCATGGCACGGGCTGTACGCTTTCGGCCGCCATAGCGGCCGGGCTTGCATGCGGCCTCGAACTCGGCGACGCCGTCAGACAGGCCAAGGATTACGTTCACGCCGCCCTGCGCGCGGGCGTAACCCTCGCCATTGGAAAGGGGAGCGGCCCGGTCCACCACTTCCATCGCTGGTGGTGAACCGCTGTTTTTGCCTATTGGCTCGGCCGGTCGGGGAGCAAGGCCCAGAAGGCGAAAAGCGGCGTGTCTGCGGACCGCATGGCATGCCGGATGCCCGGCGGATTGTAGAACGATCCGCCGACGCCGGGCGAGAACCATCCGGAATCGCCATGCATGAATTGGCTGTCCGACAAAACGAGATAGGTCTCTTCCGGCGCATGATCGTGATCGGGATAGCGCACATTCGGCGCCATCAGGGTGACGCCGAGCCAAGCGTCCCTGCGATTTTCCAGACCGCCCGGCCCGACGATCATCGCATTGGCGTGGCCCGTGGAAAAGTTTTCGCTCGCCGTCCCGGTGTCATCCGGCCGCGGCTTCCATTCGAGCTGCGGCTCCAGCTGTGCGAACCGCTCGACGAGGCCGTCGAGCAGCGGCCGTCCCGTCCGTCCGGCAAAGACGCCGGCGAGATGCTCGCAGACCGGCGCGCGTCGGCCGATCTCCGGCCGCTCCGGTTGCGGCGTCTCGAGAAGAGCGAAGATCCGCTGCACGGACCGGCGTCCCTCGGGGTCCGTGACGGCATCGTCATAAGCGGCGAAGGCCGCGTCGAGGAAATCTTGCAAAGCGCCGTTGCGAACCATCGTCAGATATCCTTGGCAAGACGCAGGGCGTCGTAGATCGCGGCATGCGTGTTGCGGGCGGCGACCGCATCGCCGATCCGGTAGAGCTGATAGGCGCCTTGCGGATTTCGCTCGACGGTCTGGGTTTTACCGGCGATCAGTTCCTCGTAATCCACCGCACCGAGATTTGTCGATCCCGGCTTCAGTTCAAAATATAAGTCATCCAGCGGAATGGTTCCGTGATTGACGACAATCTGATCGACCGTGCGCTGCCTTGCAACGCCGCCGTAATCGCTGCCGACATGGGCGATGAGCTGGTTGCCGCTCCTTTCCGCCGCCTCCAGCCGCCAGGTGACGGTAAAGGTCGTATCGAGCTTCTGTAGCGACCGCATGTAGGGGACGAGGTTCATCGCCATGACCTCCGGTGCGAAGGAGCGGTCCGGCGTCATGATCTCGACCTTGCCGCCCGCCTTGGCGATGAACTCGGCGGCCTGGAGACCGGAATGGTCGCCGGCATCGTCATAGACCAGCACATTGGTTCCCGGCTTCACGTCGCCGGAGATGATGTCCCAGGCAGAGACGACCAGATCGTTACCCTTCGTCAGCACCTCGGTATGCGGCAGGCCGCCGGTCGCGACGATGATGACATCCGGCTTTTCGGCCAGAACCGTGCCGGCTTCGGCCCAGGTATTGAAACGGAAGGTCACACCGAGCTTCTCGCACTGGTTCATGCGCCAGTCGATGATGCCGATCATCTCCCGCCGGCGCTCGCTCTGGGCCGTCAGCCTGATCTGCCCGCCGGGATTGTTCGCAGCCTCGAAGACGACGACCTCATGACCGCGCTCGGCCGAAACGCGAGCCGCCTCGAGGCCCGCCGGACCGGCGCCGACGATCACCACCTTCCGGCGCACATCCGCTTTCGGAATATCGTGCGGCATCGTCTCCTCGCGGCCGGTCGCCGCGTTATGGATGCAGAAGGCGAGCCCGCCCTGGTAGATGCGGTCGAGACAGTAATTCGCACCGACGCAGGGCCGGATGTCATCTTCCCGCTTCTCGATGATCTTGCGCAGGATATGCGGGTCGGTCATATGGGCCCGCGTCATGCCGATCATATCGACCTTGCCGGAGACAATGGCATGGCGGGCGGTGGCGACGTCCTGGATCTTCGCCGCATGGAAGGTGGGAAAATCCGTCGCGGCGCGGATTTCTCCGGCGAAATCCAGATGCGGCGCGCTTGCCATGCCCTGGATGGGAATGACGTCGGTCAGGCCCGGATCCGTATCGATATGGCCGCGGATGACGTTCAGATAGTCGATAAGACCGCTTTCCTTCAGGCGACGCGAGATTTCAAGGCCCTCCGCCTTGCCCGTACCGCCGGGAAGACATTCGTCGGCGGTGTAGCGGACACCGAGGATGAACTCCTCGCCCACGCGCTCGCGGATCGCCGTGAACACATCGAGACAGAAGCGCATGCGGTTTTCGAGCGAGCCGCCATAGGGGCCATCGAGTTCGTTCGTCAGCGGCGAGGAGAACTGGTCGATAAGATGGCCGTAGGCTTCCAGTTCCACGCCGTCCATGCCGCCCGCCTTCATGCGCTCGGCGGCATCGGCGAAATCCTTGATGATCCGCTCGATATCCCAGTCTTCCATCTTCTTCGGAAAGGCGCGATGAGCGGCTTCGCGGTGATGGGACGGCGCGACGACGGGGAGCCAGTCACCCTTGTCCCAGCGCGTGCGCCGGCCGAGATGGGTGAGCTGGATCATGATCGCAGCCCCCTCTTCATGCACGGCATCCGTCATCTGGCGGATCCACGGCACGATCTCGTCCTTATAGGCGAGCAGGTTGTTGAAGACCGGCGGACTATCCTTCGAAACGGCGGCCGAGCCGGCCGTCATCGTCAGCGCCACGCCGCCCCTCGCCCGCTCCACCGTATAGGCCCGGTAGCGCTCCTTGGGCATGCCGTCCTCCGGATAGGCCGGTTCGTGCGAGGTCACGATGATACGGTTGCGCAGCGTCAGATGCTTCAGTCGGTAGGGCTGAAGAAGAGGATCGCTCGACATGCGAAAGACTCCGGTTAATTGGCTCCAGGGTAACGCTAAAAGAGAATGTACATATATGTCAACGGCCAAAAACAACGTCGTCCGGCATTTGGACATTAATGTACATTTTGCTTGCGGGAAGGCGTGGAACTTGCTAGAAGCGCACCATGGAGCACGCTATCGCTGATACTGGCTGGCGAGGATCTCACGAGGGATGGCTCGGGGCCGCCTATGAATCCCTGCTCGAATCCGGCGTGGATTCGGTAAAGATCCTGCCGCTTTCCAAACGGCTCAATCTTTCCCGAACCAGCTTCTACTGGTTCTTCAAGGACCGGGAAGAGCTTCTGGATACCCTGATAGCGCGCTGGCGCGACAAGAACACCGGCGGCATCATCCGGCAATCCGAGGCCTATGCGGAATCCGTCGCCGAGGCCATGCTCAACGTTTTCGACTGCTGGATAAGCAAGGACCTGTTCGACTCCCCGTTCGAATTCGCAGTCCGGAGCTGGGCGCTGCAATCGACGGACATCCTGGCCGAAGTGCAGCGGGCCGATCAGGCAAGGATAGACGCGCTTTGCCGCATGTTCATGCGCTTCGGCTACGACGAGGGTCCGGCCGATGTCCGTGCGCGCACGACCTACCTTGTCCAGATCGGGTATATTTCCATGCAATCCAGGGAAGACCTCGCTCTCCGCATGAAGCGGATCCCCGAATATATCGCGATCTACACCGGCCAGACGCCGCAGCAGCGGGAGCTTGACCGCTTCTTCTCGCGGCATGGCTACAGGCCCGATTGAGAGAAGCCCGGATATGAATGCTCCATTGCGAATTGGTATAATCGGTGGAGCAGGATGGCTCGGCGGCGCCATTGCCGCCGCGCTGCTCGATGCAGCGATCGTACGGCCGCAGGACCTGTCGCTTTCCTTTCGAAACAAACAGCCGGACCGGTTTCCTGCATCGTTCTGGACATCGGACAATCAGGCGCTTGCCGACCGTTCCGACGTGATCGTGCTATCCGTCCGGCCCGCCGACTGGCCCGGTCTGAAGGTCGATGCCCGGGGCAAGCTCGTCGTCTCCGTGATGGCCGGCATCCGCCTCGATGCGCTTTGCACGCAGCATGGAACGACGCGCGTGGTCCGCACCCTGCCGAACGCCGCCGCCGAGGTCCGCAAATCCTATACCCCCTGGATCGCCACCGGGGCCGTCGGCAAGCAGGACCGAGCCCTCATACGCACGATCTTCGATACCTGCGGATTTCAGGATGAAGTCCGCACGGAGGCCGAAATCGACTACCTCACCGGCCTCACCGGCTCGGGACCGGCGTTTCCCGCCCTGCTCGCCGAGGCGATGATGGCCGACGCCATGACCCATGGCCTTGATCCCGACACGGCCCGGCGCGCCGTCAACGCGCTGATCGTTGGCGCCGGCCGCCTGCTGGAAAAACGGGACGACTGCCCCGCCGAAACGGTCCGGACCTTCCTCGACTATCAGGGCACGACCGCGGCCGCGCTCACGGAGATGAAGGCTGCGGGCTTTGAGGCCGCCGTTTCACGCGGACTGGCGATGGCATTCCGGAAATCGGTGCGTATGGGAGGTGACTCCTGACCCCGTGAGGCGGGCTTCTGCGGCATCCCGCCCGAAAAACAACAGCCGCACAACAGAGGGAACGACAATGAAAAGCCTGCTTGCATCGACATGCCTCATCTTCGGCATTCTGGCCGCATCGTCTTTCGCCCACGCCGCCGACTGTGGTGACGTCACCATCGCCAGCATGAACTGGCAGAGCGCGGAAGTGATCTCCAACCTCGACAAATTCATCCTCAACGAGGGTTATGGCTGCAACGCCGAGATCACCATCGGCGATACGGTGCCGACGATCACGTCGATGGCCGAAAAAGGCCAGCCGGACATCGCACCCGAGGCCTGGATCGATCTGCTGCCCGACGTCGTCAAGAAGGGAACCGAAGAAGGCCGGATCATTCAGGTCGGCTCGCCGCTTCCCGACGGCGGCATTCAGGGCTGGTGGATTCCAAAATACTTTGCAGAGGCACATCCGGACATCAAGACCATTCCGGACCTTCTGAAACATCCCGAGCTCTTCCCCGATCAGGAGGACCCGAGCAAGGGCGCGATCTTCAACGGTCCGCAAGGTTGGGGCGGCACGGTGGTGACGACGCAGCTCTTCAAGGCGTTCGAAGGCGAAAAGGCCGGCTGGACGCTGGTCGATACCGGCTCCGCCGCCGGCCTCGACGGGTCGATCGCGAAAGCCTATGCACGAGAGGAAGCCTGGGCCGGCTATTACTGGGCGCCGACCGCACTCCTCGGCAAATACGACATGGTGCAGCTCGAAGCCGGCGTGCCCTATGACGAAGCGGAATGGAAGCGCTGCAATACCGTGGCGGATTGCCCGGATCCGAAGCCGAGCGCATGGCCGGTCGACACGATCGTGACGCTCGTCGCCAAGCCGTTCTCCGAGAAGGCGGGCCCCGAGGTGATGGATTATCTGACGAAGCGCTCCTGGAGCAACGAGACGATCAACAAGCTGATGGCCTGGATGACCGACAATCAGGCGACGGGTGAACTGGGGGCGAAGCAGTTCCTCAAGGAAAACCCCGACATCTGGAAGGCCTGGGTCTCCCCGGAAGCCGCCTCCAGGGTCGAATCGGCGCTTTAACGCCGGCCCGGTACATGCGGAAACCGGACTTTCGTCCGGATCTGCGTCGTAACAATGGGACAGGACATCTCCGGTGGCTCGATCGTCACCGGAGATGTTTTGAAAGCCCGCCGGAAGCAGCGTGATGTCGCGGCGCGGTGGAATCCGGGCTACGGTTTCGAACCGTCCACGGACGGCAGCCTTGGATCGACCCATTCTCCCCGTTGCCGGCTGGAGCGCAGCGCCGCCTCGATGAAGGCGATGCCGATCGCGCCGTCCTCCACCGTGGCGCAGGCGACGGGATGCGGTACGGCCGTTCCCGAAATCTTTCCCCAGAGCGCTGCGGCGATCTCGGAATAGATATTGGCGAAAGCCTCCAGATATCCTTCCGGATGGCCGCGCGGCACGCGGGTCATGCGCTGTGCGTCGGCGGAAAGGCCGGCTTCGCCGCGCCCGATGATCTGCACCGGCTTGCCCTGTTCGCTGAACCGCAGGTGGTCGGCGTCGTCCTGACGCCATTCGAGCCCGGCCTTGTCGCCATAGACCCGGATACGCAGGCCGCATTCGTTGCCGGGCGCCACCTGCGTCACGATCATCGTCCCCTTGGCGCCGTTTTCGAATTCGAGCAGAAGGTGTCCGTTGTCATCGAGACGACGGCCGGGCACCATGGTGTGCAGCGCGGCGGAAAGCCCCGTCACTTCCTGGCCCGAGACGAAACGGGCCAGATGATAGGCGTGCGTTCCGATGTCGGCGATGGCGCCGCCCGCCCCCGATGTCGCCGGATCGGTCCGCCAGGCGGCATGGCGGTCGCCCATCAGGTCGATCGGATCGGTGAGCCAGTCCATGACGAATTCGACATGGACCAGCCGGACGGTTCCAAGCCGACCGTCCGCCACGCGCGCTCGCGCCTCGCGGATCATCGGATAGGCCGCAAAGCCGTGAGTGACGAAGAAGCACAGGCCGGTGCGGCGCGCCTGTTCCACGAGAAGAAGGGCGTCATCGAGTGTCGTCGTCAGCGGTTTGTCGCAAATCACATGGATGCCGGCGTCGAGAAAGGCCTTCGCCGCATCGTAGTGAAGATGGTTCGGCGTGGTGATGGCGACCGCCTCGATGCCGTCGGGACGCCCGGCCTCCGCGCGCGCCATCTCGCGATAGTCGCCATAGACCCGGTCGGGGGGCAGGAACCAGGCTTTGCCTGCCTCCTTGGAAACATCGGGCCTGGAGGAAAGTGCGCCGGCGACAAGTTCGTAACGGTTGTCCATACGGGCGGCCAGTGCATGCACCGGACCGATGAAACCGCCCGCTCCGCCGACGATGCCAAGGCGAATACGACGCGGCGGGGCCGAAAGCTTCTCCGCCATTGTATAGGCCGTTGCCTGTGCAGACATGGTTTGTCGCCTTTCGTTATCGCTTGCTCAGCGGGTGGTGTGCCGCAGACGCGCTGCCCGGAGGGTATCGAGATAGACCGCGGCGATCAGGATGACGCCGACGACGATCTGCTGGATGAAGGGCGACATGCCCATGACGTTGAGGCCGAAGCGGATTGCCGACATGATCAGCGCCCCCATCACCGCGCCGAACACCGTGCCGCGACCGCCCATGAGACTGCCGCCGCCGATGACCACCGCGGCGATGGCATCCAGTTCGTAGCCGAAGCCGATACCGGGATGGGCCGAATTGATACGCGCCGCCAGCACGATGGAACCCAGACCCGCCGTTCCGCCGACGACGGCATAGAAGGCGAGCTTGTAGGCCCGGACGTTCACACCGGCCCGGCGTGTTGCCTCCTCGTTGCCGCCGATGGTGAAGGCGTAGCGGCCGAGGCGTGTCTGATAGAAGACAAAGGTCATGATCAGCGCGAAGCCCATCAGGATGAGAACCGGAACCGGGATCGACAGCACCGTGCCGCCACCGAAGAATTCGAAGGTTTCCGGGAAGCCGTAAAGCGAGCGGCCGTTGCTGATCGTCAGCGCAAGGCCCTGGGCGATCCCGAGCATGCCGAGCGTGACGATGAAGGGCGGCAGACGCGCATAGGAGATGAGGAAGCCGTTGACCGAACCGACGAGAACGCCGGCCCCGATGGCAGCGACGAATCCCAGATAGAGCGGCAGGCCCCCGTCGATGACGGCGATCCCCATGACCACCATGCACAGCGACATGACGGTTCCGACGGAAATATCGATGCCGCCGCTGATAATCACCATCATCATGCCGATGGCCAGAATGGCGCGCGTTGCTGCCTGAAGGACGATAAGGCTCAGGTTGTCGAGCGAGATGAAGCCGGAGGTGAGGACTTCCATCAGCAGGATGATCCCGAGGAAGACGAGAACCGTCGATCCCTGTTCCATCAGCTTCGACAGCCGCGCCTTCAGCGAGACCGGCCCACGCGCGCCATATGCCTTTTTGGTGAGAACGCTCATTGGCCGGCCCTTTCGGTAGCGGATTGGCGATCGGTCAGAAGCGGCTCCTCGGTGCCGCTGACGATCATGCGCACGAGTTGATCGCGATCGGTCGCCGCCTTCGGCCGGTTGGTGACGAGGCGGCCGGTCTTGAGAATGACCACACGATCGGCGACCCTCATGACATCGCTCATATTATGGCTGATGAGAACGATGGCTTCGCCGCGTTCGCGCAGGTTCTCGATGAGACGCAGCACCTGTTCCTGCTGGGTGACACCGAGGGCTGCCGTCGGTTCGTCCATGATGATAAGCTTCGCCGCGCCGTAAACCGTCTTGGCGATGGCGATGGTCTGGCGCTGGCCACCGGAAAAATCGCGGACCTTCGCCTCGATATCGGGAATGTTGATTTTCAGATCCGCAAGCAACGCGCGGGTTTCCTCACCCATGCGCCGGCGATCGAAAATCCGGACAAGGCCGCCGAGGCAGGGCTTCTTGAGTTCACGGCCGAGAAACACATTGGCGGCCACGTCGATATTGTCGCAGAGCGCCAGATCCTGATAGACGGTCTCGATGCCAAGCGCCTTGGAGCGGGCCGGCGAATTGATATGGACCGGCGCGCCGTCGACGCGGATTTCCCCGGCATCGGCGATGACCGCGCCGGCAAGGATCTTGATCAGGGTGGATTTGCCTGCACCGTTGTCGCCGAGCAGGGCGACGACCTCTCCGGCTCCGACCGAAAAATCGACATCTTCAAGCGCTGCGATGCCGCCGTAATATTTCGAGATGCCCCGCATTTCCACGATAGGCGCGGACGTATCCGCGGCGGCCGCATTCTGCTGAACCATGCTGCTACTCCGCAAGAGATTCACCTCCGGTGACGGCGGCCGGCAACGCGGCCGCCGTCACGCATCGCCCGTCAGTCGGCGAGACCGAGAACGTCCTTGCGATATTCCTTCACGTTCCAGCTGTGCAGCAGCTTCATGCCGGAATCGATTTCCTTCGGCATATCGGCCGCAGCTTTGCCGCCGCTGATGATATCGTTCAGGATCGTCACGGCCTGCTCGCCCATGCCGCGCGCGCTCTGCGAGACATCGCCGGCAGCGCGGCCCGAAAGAATGAGGTCGGTGCCTTCGGGGATACCGTCGAAGCCGATGACGATGACGTCATCGCGCTTGCGGCGGCGCAGGACTTCCGCCGCGCCGACCGCCATGAGATCGGAGGAGGCGAAGATCAGGCCGACATCCGGATTGGCGGACAGGATCGCCTCGGTAGCCTCGACGCCGCCCGGCGTCGTCCAGTGGCCGGTAATCGAGGAGACAAGCTCGATATCCGGATATTTGGCGATCCCTTCATGGAAGCCTTTCACGCGGTTGATGGCCGCTTCCGACCCCGGCTCGCCTTCAAGCTGGGCAACCTTGCCGGAATAGCTCAGGAGCGCCGCGGCATAGTCAGCGGCAAGGCCCGCCGCCCGGACGTTGTCGGTCCGCACGAGAGAGACATAATTGGCCGGATCGGTTTCCACGCCGCTATCGACGAGAACCACGGGAATGCCGGCTTCCGCAGCCCGTTTGACCACCGGCGCGAGCCCTTTGGAATCGAGTGCGGCCAGCACGATGCCGTCCACCTTGCGCGAGATCAGGGCCTCCATGGCGGACACCTGCTCCTCGATCGCCCCATGGCCGGAGACACTGTGGATTTCCATCGACAGGCCAAGCTCCTCGCCCTTGGCGACGGCGAAATTGGCGAGGTTGTTCATGAAGGTGTCGTTGATGACGGTTTTCGGCAGAACGCCGATCACCTTGCCTTCCTGGGCGAAAGCGGCAGGCATGGCGGCTGCCAGAAGCACGGCCGCGGAACCGGCCATCAGGGTACGGCGTTTGATGTCCATTTCGATCTCCTCCCGAGTGATCCTGAACATGGCGGATTTCCCAAGCGGGGCTTCCTCTTCGGATCGTGCCGCCGAAGGATCCTCCATCCTTTCGCGGCGCCGCCATTGTGCCGCTACCGGTAGCAGTTGAAAATTTGCACGTCAACATGTATTCGCAATTTTTGTTGCGAACCTTCCAAAGGCGGCCCGCGTCAGGCATAAGTCGCCGGAATCCGCGAGGAGGAAACCCTGAGCAAGACCCCCACCTCGGCCGATGTCGCCCGCCGCGCCGGCGTGTCCAAATGGACCGTGATCCGCGCCTTCACGCCGGGCGCGCAGATTGCTCCCGACACGCGCGAGCGGGTGCTCGAAGCGGCCGCCGCGCTAAGCTACCAGCCGAATCTTCTCGCGCGCAGCCTTGCGACCAAGCGCACCAACCTCATCGGCATCCTCGTCGACGACTTCGCCAATCCGTATAAGTTGCCGACGCTCGAACGGCTGACCGGCGCACTCCAGAGCAACGGCATGCTCGGCGTCCTGATCAACATCAACCGCGACTACGATCATGTGGCGGCGATCGCCAACGCCCGGCAACGGCAACTGGACGCGATCGTGCTGTTCGGCACGGCCTTCCATGACGACACGATCACCTCCGCCGACATCCCGATCTACGTTCTGGCGCGCGACAGCACCATTTCCTCCATTCCATCGGTGACCTGCAATGCGGAGCGGGCGATGGAGGAAATCTGCGCCCACCTGGAGAAGCGCGGCTACCGTCGTCCGGGCTTCATGGCCGGGCCCCGCACGGTTTCCACGGCGCTCGGCCGGCGCCGGCGTTTTGCGGACTTCTGGAAGAAACGGGGACTGCCCCTGGCGGCAGAACTCGACGCGGCCCGCTATGACCGTCACACCGCCGCCGCGGCGTTGCGCGCCTATCTTGAGGATACGCCGCCAACGGAGCGGGCCGACGTTCTGATGTGCGAAAACGACATTCTCGCCCTCGGCGCGCTCGACGTGGCGCGCAACGAATTCGGCTTGGCCGTACCGGACGATCTCGCGATCATCGGCTATGACGATATCGATTTTTCCGGCATGGCCGGTTTCAATCTGACGACCTACCGCCAGCCCTACGAGCAGATGGTCGACACGCTCGTCGACATGCTGATGGGCCGGCGGCCATCGCAGACCGTCCGGCTTCCCGGCAGGCTCGTCGCGCGCGCCACCGGCTGAGTTCACCATTCAGGCAAAACGTGGCGCGCACCAGCCTCCCCCGTGTTTTTCATGGCTATCCACGACGGCTTCGACAAATGCCACGCCCTTCAGCCCGTCATAGGACATCGGCACGTCCCGGCCCTTCGGCTCCGCCTCGCGGCCTTCCGCGCGCGCCCGGATGGCCTCGGCAAAACCCTGATAGAGATTGGAAAAGGCCTCGATATAGCCTTCGGGATGACCGGGAGGGGTCCGTGTGCGGGCGCGGGTCTCCGCCGCAAGATCGTCACGCCCCCGCTTGATGACGCGCGGCGAACCGAACAGTTCCGTGTGAAACAGCTCGTTCGGCTGCTCCTGATGCCAGACGAGACTGCCCGTCTCCCCGAAGACCCGCAGACGCAGGCCATTCGACTGGCCGATCGCCACCTGCGAGGACCAGAGAAGCCCGCGCGCGCCGCCCTCGTAGCGGATCATCACATGGGCGTTGTCGTCAAGCGCGCGGCCATCGACGAAAGTGGCAAGGTCGGCGCTGACGGCGTCCGCCTTGAGGCCCGTGACGAAGCCTGCAAGATGATAGGCATGGGTGCCGATATCGCCGATCGAGCCGCCGCGGCCGTTCTTTTTCGGATCGGTCCGCCACGCCGCCTGCTGGTTGCCCTGAAGCTCGATTCCCGTCGCCATCCATTCGAGCGGATATTCGACCTGGACGACACGGATCTTGCCGATATCGCCGCGCGCCACCATGGCGCGCGCCTCATGCACCATCGGATAACCGCTATAGGTATAGGTGACGCCGAGAAAACGGCCGCTGCTCCTTGCCAGCTCGTGCAGCGCGACGGCATCCTCGAGCGTCGTCGTCATCGGCTTTTCGCAGATCACGTCGATCCCCGCCTCGATGAACGCCCTGGCGATGGGATAATGCGTATGGTTCGGCGTGCAGATCGCCACCACGTCGATGCGGTCCTCACGTCCGCGCTCGCCTTCGACCATGGCCGCATAGTCGTCGTAGGAACGCTCCGGCGCGATGAAGTTTTCGGCCGCGAAGGCATGACCACGCGCGGCGTCGACGTCGAAAGCGCCGGCGACGAGATCGAACTGGTTGTCGAGACGGGCCGCAAAGCGGTGGATGCCGCCGATATAGGCACCGGCGCCGCCGCCGACCATGCCGAGCCGCAGACGCCTGCCGGCGAGCGAAACAGTGCTCAATGGAGCCTCCTCAAATGCCGAGAATTTGCTTGTTGACCGCCCGGTCGGCGCCCGACTTGACGAAATCGTCGAAGGCGCGCTCCGATACCCGGATGATATGATCGCGAATGAAACGCGCCCCTTCGGCCGCACCGTCCTCCGGGTTCTTCAGGCAGCACTCCCATTCCAGAACCGCCCAGCCGTCGAAATCGTAGCCGGTGAGCTTCGCGAAAATCGCGCCGAAATCGACCTGGCCGTCGCCCGGCGAGCGGAAGCGGCCGGCACGGCTGACCCAGGGCTGATAGCCGCCGTAAGCGCCGGTCTTTCCTGTCGGCCGGAATTCGGCGTCCTTGACATGGAAGGTTTTGATCCGCTCGTGATAGTGATCGATATACGTCAGGTAATCGATCGATTGCAGCACGAGATGGCTCGGATCGTACATGATGTTGCAACGCGGATGGTGGTCCACCCGCTCCAGGAACATCTCGAAGGTCAGGCCGTCGTGGAGATCCTCGGTCGGATGGATCTCGTAGCAGACGTCCACCCCTTCCGCGTCGAAAGCGTCGAGGATCGGCCGCCAGCGGCGGGCGAGTTCGTCGAAACCATCGGAAATCAGACCGTCCGGCCATTGCGGATAGGGATAGAGATACGGCCAGAGCAGCGTGCCGCTGAAGGTCGTATGGCGATCGAGACCGAAACGGCGCGAGGCTTTCGCAGCCGCGAGAAGCTGGTTGACCGCCCATTCCTGCCGCGCGGCGGGATTGCGATGGACAACCGCCGGCGCAAAGGAATCGGCCGGCAGGTCGAAGGACGGATGCAAGGCGACAAGCTGACCCTGCAAGTGGCTGGCGAGATCCGTCACTACCAGTCCGTGCCGGGCGAGAATCCCCTTGAACTCATCGACGTAATCCTGGCTTTCGGCTGCCTTTTCGATATCGATGACGCGCCTGTCCCAGGTCGGGATCTGCACGCCTTCGAACCCCTTGCCGGCGGCCCAGCCGGCCAGCCCCTCAAGCGTGTTGAACGGCGCTTCGTCGCCCGCGAACTGGGCGAGGAAGACCGCCGGCCCCTTGATCGTGCGCATGGTTTCCTCCGGACGTTCAGAGCGGGTTGCGCGGGTGCGGCACGCTGTCGTAAGCGCCCCAGATGCCCTGGTCGAAATTGATGATCGCCCCGGTCATCAGCCCGGATTCGGAAGACGCGAGGAAGGCGATGGCGCGCGCCACCTCATCGGGATCGATCAGCCGGCCCTGAGGCTGCTTGGCGGCCGCCTTTTCCAGCCAGTCGTCCGGCTGTCCGTCCTGCGTACGCTGCGTGCGATCCTCGCCTTCCGATGCCATCCAGCCGATATTGAGGCTGTTGACGCGAATGCGATTGCGCAGGACCGCATAGGCCGTGTTGCGCGTGAGCGTATCGAGCGCACCCTTGGAGGCGCAATAGGCCGACAGGAACGGCTGCCCGCCCATCGACGACATCGAGGACACATTGACGATCGCGCCCTCGACGTCGTCGCGCCGGAAGAGCCGGATCGCCTCCTGCATGAGGAAGAAGGGCGCGCGCGTATTGACCGCAAACAGCATGTCGAACAGTTCCGGCGACGTGTCGAGGATATTGCCCCGGTTTGTCGCGCCGGCGACATTGGCGAGAATATCGAGCCGGCCGAACGCCTTGTCGGCCGCGGCGATGACCGCGCGGCAATCCTCCACCTTGCCGAGATCGGCGGCGACGAACACCGCTTTCGTCCCGAGCTTTTCCAGGGCGGCGGCCTGCGCCGCCCCCTTCTCCGCCGACCGGCCGCAGATGACGAGCCCGCCGGCGCCGCGCTCGGCGAAAAGTCGCGCGGTCGCCGCGCCCAGTCCCTGGGTGCCGCCCGTGATGACCGCGATCTTGCCTTCGAATTGTCTGGACATGATTTTCCGCCCGTTTGCCTGATTGGTTCGTGGAGAATGGCCGGCTTAAACGCCGACCCGCTGTTTCGTCCGGCCGCTCTGCTGGTCGGCGGCAGCCGTGTTCACCTCGGCGCGCGCGCTGACCTGCGGGACGCCGACATCCCACCAGGCGTCGCCCGGCGTCCAGGTGAAGGCGTCCGAAACGATGGTGATGACGGTGGTGCGGTCCGTCGTCTGCGCCCATTCGACGGCGTCGCCCAGATCGGCGAGGCTTTCCACATGGCGCGTCAGCGCGCCCATGGCCTCGGCGTGCTTGGCGAAATCGACCGCGAAGGGTTCCTTGACCCGGCAATCCTTGATCAGATTGTTGAAGGATGCGCCGCCCTTGGCGTTCTGAAGCCGGTTGATCACCGCATAGCCGCCATTGTCGCAGACGATGAGGATCATCTTGTGGCCGGAAAGCACGGTCGAGTAGATATCCGAGTTCATCATCATATAGGTGCCGTCGCCGATCATGACGATCGGCGTGCGGGTGGGATCGGCCATGGCCGCGCCCCAGCCGGCCGCGATCTCGTAGCCCATGCAGGAAAAGCCGAATTCGCAGTCGAAGGTGTTCGGCGCCTTGACGCGCCAGTTCTTCATCACCTCGCCCGGCAGGCCGCCGGCGGCGGTGATCAGCAGGTCGCGTTCCCCGGCCCGGGAATTGACGACGCCGACAACCTGGGCATAGGTCGGCACAGGGGCGTTGGTCGGCTTCTGGAAACCGTCGAGCGCCGCATTCCATTTGGCGAATTCCTGCCGGCCCTTCTCGGTCCAGCCGGCATCCGCCTTGTAGTCGCCAAGAGCGGCTTCCAGTTCTTCCACCGTCTCCAGCGCATCGCCGACGACGGCGACGGCGCGGTGCTTGTTGGCGTCCCAGCGCGCCGCATTGATGGCCACGAAGCGGGCGTCAGGCGAAAACGCCGTCCAGGAACCGGTGGTGAAGTCCATCAGCCGCGTGCCGACGGCAAGCACGACATCGGCTTCGGCCGCCAGCGCATTGGCGGACGTCGAACCGACGATGCCGATCGGCCCGACATGGGCGGGATGATCATGCGTGACCGTGCCCTTGCCGGCGATGGTCTCGCAAAGCGGGATGCCATGCTTCTCGGCGAAATCGGCAAGCACGCTTTCCGCGCCGGAATAGCGCACGCCGCCGCCGGAAATGATCAGCGGCCGCTTCGCGCTCTTGAGGACGCTTGCCGCCTCGGCGAGCCGATCCCGGTCGGCGCGCGGACGCGGGACCTTGTGCACGGTCGGCGCAAAGAAGCTCTCGGGATAATCCCAGGCGATTTCCTGCACATCCTGCGGCAGGGCGAGGAAGGCCGGCCCGCAATCGGCCGGATCCAGCATGACGGCGACCGCCTGGGGCAGCGAGCCGATGATCTGCTCGGGATGGGTGATACGGTCCCAGTAGCGCGTGACGGCCTTGAAGGCGTCATTGACGGTCACCGTCGGATTGCCGAAATGCTCGACCTGCTGCATCACCGGATCCGGCCGGCGATTGACGAAACTGTCGCCGGCAAGGAGCAGCACCGGCAAACGGTTGCTATGCGCAACGCCCGCCGCGGTGACCATGTTGAGCGCGCCCGGGCCGATCGAGGAGGTCGCGACCATGATCTGGCGGCGGCGCGTCGCTTTCGCAAACCCGATCGCCGCCAGCGCCATCGACTGTTCGTTCTGCCCGCGCCAGGTCGGCAGCGTGTCCTTCACCGCCTCCAGGGCTTCGGCAAGGCAGGTGACGTTGCCATGGCCGAAAATGGCGAAGACACCGGGAAACAGCGGCTCGCGGCAGCCGTCGATTTCGGTGAACTGGTTGCAGAGATAACGCACCAGGGCCTGAGCCATGGTCAGACGGACAGTGGACATCGATAACCTCCCGTGAGCCGCGCTCCTGTGCCGGCCGATGATAGAAACGATTATTGCGCAATATAGAATACTGCAAGACTTCTTGTAAATACGCTCAGTCCAGCGAGCAGCCCATCCACGCCCCGCCCGCATCGTTGGAGGCGGCGGCCGCTTCGATGAAGCTCACGCCGAGCGCACCATCGAGAACGGTCGGATATTCAAGCAGCCCTTCGGGCAACGTGCGGCCGGCACGGCGCGCCTCGATGGCGATGGCGAATTCCTCATAGAGGTTGCCCCAGGCGTCGCTCAACGCCTCGGGATGGCCGCGCGGCATGTGGACGAAGCGCGCCGCATGCGCGCCTATCCCCGCTCCCTCGCCGCGCGTGAGGATACGCGCGGGCTCGCCGAAGGGACGGAAGTGCAATATCTCCGGTTCCTCCTGATACCACTCCAGCCCCGCTTTTTCCCCAAAGACGCGAAGCCGGATGCCGCAATGGGTGCCGGCTGCGGCTTGCGAGATCATGATCGTTCCCGGAATATCGCCCTCATAACGGACATGCATGAAGGCGGTGTCCTCCAGCGGCTTCGGGGGACCGAGCGTATGGAATTCCGCGCGAACCTGCGTCAGGGGCCGGCCGCAGACGAAGGCGCCCAGATGATGGCAATGCGTGCCGATGTCCCCCGTCGTGAAGGTCGGCCCGACGATGGCGGGATCCACCCGCCATTGCGCCCCCGCGCCGGCCGCCGCCGGCGGCGTCAGCGCCCACTCCTGGAAATATTCGACATGGATCTGCCGGAGTTTGCCGAGCAGGCCCTTGCGGACCATCTCCCGCGCCTGGCGCACCATGGCATAGGCGGCATAGGCATAGGTCACGCCGAAAACAAGACCGGTCTCCTTTTGCCGGCGTACGAGATCGAGCGCATCGGCAAGCGTGGTGGTCAGCGGCTTGTCGCTGATCACGTCGATACCCTTGTCCATGAAGGCGCAGGCGATCGCATGATGGGAATTGTTGGGTGTCGTGATGGCGACCGCGTCGATCCCGTCCGGGCGCGCGGCTTCCCGCTCGGCCATCTCGCGGTAATCGGTATAGGTGCGGTCCTCGGCCAGAAGCCATTCCCGCCCGGAAGCCCGCGCCACGTCGGGGCGGGACGACAGCGCCCCGGCGACCACGTCCCAGCGGTTGGAAAGCCGCGCCCCGCGGGCATGGACCTTGCCGATGAAACTGCCGCGCCCGCCGCCCACGATACCGAGCCGCAAACGGCGCTCCGGCAACGGAAAGACCGCCTTGTCGTCCGATGTCGTCATGTTTTCCCTCCCGATGGCCCGTCAGGAAATTCGGGCTTGCAGAAATCCCATTTCCAGAATTAATATTGAGGAAAAATAAAATTAGCAACTTTTTTTGCATACACGCGATCATATCCCGGAGGACAAGGATGATCAGGATTGCCTTGCTCGGTTGCGGGCGCATTGGAAAAATGCACGCCGCGACCATCGTTCGAGCCGAAAACGCCGAACTTGCCGCCGTCTACGATCCCGTCGGCGCCGCCGCCGACGAGATCGGCCGCCTCTACGACTGCAAGGTCGCGGCCAGCGCCGAGGAGGCCATCGCGCTTGCCGACGCGGTGCTCATCGCCACTTCGACGCCCACCCATGCGGACCTGATCGAAGCGTCGGCCAGCGCCGGAAAGGCGATCTTCTGCGAAAAGCCCATCGATCTTTCGCTGGCCAGAGTGGCAGCCTGCCGCGAGGCGATCAAGGGGTTCGACCGTCCGATCCAGATCGGCTTCAACCGGCGCTTCGATCCCGGTCATCGCGCCGCCCGTGACGCGGCCCGCGCCGGCGAAATCGGCGACTTGCAGCAGGTGGTCATCACCTCCCGCGATCCCGGACTTGCCTCCCGCGATTACCTCAAGGTCTCCGGCGGCATCTTCAAGGACATGACCATTCACGATTTCGATCTCGCCCGCTTCATGCTGGGAGAAGAGCCGATCGAGGTCTTCGCCACCGGAGCCGCGCTTGTCGATCCGACGCTCGCCGAACTCGGCGATATCGATTCCGCGATGGTCGTCCTGCGCACCGAAAGCGGCAAACTCTGCCACATCAACAATTCCCGCGCCGCCGCCTACGGCTATGACCAGCGCGTCGAGCTCTTCGGCTCGAAGGGCATGGTGATCTCCGGCAACCGGCGAGCCCATCACCTCGAGCGCTTCGACGCGACCACGACCGGAGCCGGCGAACCCTATCTCAACTTCTTCGTCGAGCGTTACGCCGAGGCTTTCACCCTCGGGCTCCAATCCTTCCTGCGTTGCGTCGCGGAAAACCGCACGCCGGACGCCACCTTTGAAGACGGCGAGAAATCGCTGGCGCTTGCCGAAGCGGCCAATCGCTCGCTTGCCGAGGGCCGTTTCGTGAAGGTCGCCGAAATCCTCGGTTGAAACGACCGATACCCGCCGCATGGAGAAGTCCGGCGGGTATTTTTCCAGAGCGGTTCCGTTTTTCACAGAATCGGCAGAACCGCTCAATTTCTTTGTTTCAGCCGCATTTCCGGACGCAAAGCCGCTGCACACTTTTGCTGGAAATGCTCTTAGGGTTTTCGCCGTTGCTTGCCGGTTACGGTCGGAATCTGCGGGGCCCCCTTCTTGTCGTCCTGCAACAGGGCGGCAAGCGCCACCGCGATCGCCTGGGTCAGGCACATCGGCGCGGCAAGCGAGCGCGAGAACGAATATTCGTCTTCCGGGATCGTGAAGAGAACGCTGGCGTTCTTGGCAAGCGGCGACAACTGGCTGTCGGTGATCGCCACCAGCGGCGTACCGTTCTGGGCGGCCACGTCGGCGATCGTCACCACTTCCTTGGCATAATGGCGGAAGGCGATGGCGACCAGAACGTCCTTCTTGTTCATCACCTGCGCCATTTCCGAGGCCAGCCCGCCGGCCGGATCGAGGAGAATGACGCGGCATTGCAGCATCGAAAGCACGTAGCGCAGGAATTTCGCGATCGGCTCTGAACGCAACTGGCCGGTGATGAAGATCGTATTGGCGTTCTTGAGCGCGCGTGCGGCCTGCGCGAGGCTTTCCTCGGTCGTCGAATTCAGCAGTTCCTGCAAGGTGGCGATATCGCGCACCACCAGATCATGAAGAAAGCCGAGGTTGCCCTTGCGTTTGGTCTTTTCCAGATCGACATCGAGCGCGCTGATGCGCTCGCGATAACCGGGCGCTGCGGTCGACAGCCGGCTCTGGAAGACGGACTGGAGCTGCTTGAAGCCGGAATAGCCGAAATGCTGCGCGAAGCGCACGAGGATCGAGGGATGCGCGCCGCATTGCTCGGCAATCGCATTGATCGACTGCATCGCCACCACGTTCGGATTCTGCGTGATGAAACGTGCGACCTGCTGGAAGCGATCACTGAGGTTCGGATAGGCTTCCGTGACGAGATTGACGAAAGTCTCGTAATTGGCCGTCCGCGGCGGCGGCTGCTCGGATTGTTTCACCCTGGGCAATATGGTCTCCACTTCCGGATTTCGTTCCCCTTGAAGCCGCTTCGACAGCTCTTACCATCGGCGGCCCAGCATCGGTTCCCCAGTGCAGTATTGCAGAAAGGCAAAAGCTGCAACGGTGAAGCCGAGGAAGCGGAGGAGCCGCGCAGGCGACTGGCGGGGAACTTCCACGAAAGGGTGCGCCCCCAAGGAGGGCGCACCGGTCCGGCACCCCTTAGTAGGGAGCGTCGGGGAAGTAGTATTCAGCGGCGTTGTCCTTGGTGATCAGCGGGCTGCCGAGCACGTAACGGCCGTTGATCGGCGCCTGGGTGGCGTATTTCATCGTCACCAGTTCGATCGCCGGGATGATCAGGGTCGGCGGATAGAAGATATCGGCATCGACCATGTCATGGCCGTCCATCACCAGCTTGATGACCTTGTTCATGCCGGAACCGCCGAGCACCGCCACGTTCTTGCGGTCCGCCTGCTTGATCGCCTCGATCGCGCCGAGCGCCGCATCGTCATCGCCGGCCCATACGCCGTCGATCTCGGGAAAGCGTTGCAGATAGTCCTGCATCACCTCGAAACCCTTGTCCGGGTTCCAGTTGGCATATTGCATGTCGAGCACTTCGATCTTCGTATCCTTCAGCGCCTCGTTGAAGGCCTCGATGCGGATATTGTCGATGGCTGTCGGAATGCCACGCATCACGACGATCTTGCCGCCGTCGGGGAATTTCCCCTTGAAGTATTCGGCGGCGGCCGTGCCATATTGCGGATTGTCGCCGCCGACATAGAGATCCTCGATCCCTTCCTCGGCAAGCCCGCGGTCGACGGTGGCGATAAAGACGCCCTTGGCCTTGGCGGCCTTGACCGGCTCCGTCAGCGGATCCGATTCGAAGGGCAGGACGACGAGCGCGTTGATGTTGCGGGCGAGCAGGTCCTCGATGTCATTGACCTGCTGCGTGGCGCTCGACGACGTCGCCAGGACGAAATCGACATTCGGGAAAGCTTCCTTCATGCGGTCGATCGTCCGCTTGGTGTGATAGTTGAGGCCGCCCGTCCATCCGTGCGTGGCCGCAGGGATCGAAACGCCGATAAGGGCGTCGGCTGCAAGAGAGGGCGTCGCCCAGCCGCCGATGGCGAGCGCCCCCGCGGCTACGATTGCTTTCATTTTGTCAAACACTGCACTTCCTCCGGTTGAACATGCAAAAAGGGAAATCGGCATCCCGCTCAATCCTGCAAACGGTCCCGTTGCAGAAGAACGGCGATGATGATGATCGCGCCCTGGAACGCGCCGTTGAGATAGGGGCTGACGAAGCCCGTCAGGTTGAGAATGTTGCCGATGAAGCCGAGGATCAGAACCCCGACGATGGTGCCCCAGATCCGGCCGAAGCCGCCGCTCAGCGCCGTTCCGCCGATGATGACGGCCGCGATGGCCTCCAGTTCCCACATCAGCCCGGTGGAAGGCGTGGCCGCGCCGAGGCGAGGCACATAGATGACCGTGGCGATGGCGACGCAGACACCCTGGATCACATAGGTCAGGATGCGGACGCGGTTGACGGGAATGGCCGAATAGCGCGCGACGTGGCGACTGGAGCCGATGGCGGCGACATGGCGGCCGAAACGCATGCGGCGCAACGCCAGTTCGCCGATGACGGCGATCGCCAGAAGCACCAGGATCGGCACGGCGATACCGAAGACCTGTCCGTAATAGATCGGCCGCGCGGCATCGCGCAACGAGAAGTCGAGCGAGATGGAACCGCCATCGGCAAGCCAGGTGAGGAGAGAGCGGAAAATACCCATCGCGCCCAGGGTGACGATGAAGGCCTCGACCCGCCCTTTCACGATCATCACCCCGTTCAGCAGACCGGCGGCCGCGCCGAGGAGCAGGGAAAAGGCGATGCCGACCGCAATCAGCATCCAGTTGGCGCCGAGCGCCTGTGCTGCGGCATTGAGGAAGAGGATCGTCACGCCGGCGACGAGCGCCGAAAGCGACCCGACCGACAGGTCCAGTCCGCCCGCCGTGATGACGAAGGTGGCGCCAACCGCGATGATCCCGATAATTGCGCTGCGGGTGAAAACGTTCGAGAGATTTTCCGCGCCGAGAAAACTATCGCTCATCAGCGAACCGATGACCATCAGCAGGATAAGCGCAATCAGCGGGCCGGTCGATTCCAGAAACCCGACGAGATTGCGGGCCGGGGCGGCGGCTCCGCCTTCGGCGGGCCTTGCGGTGACGTCGGACATTAGCTTGCCTCCTCGTGCAGGCCCATCGCAAAGCGGATGATTTCATTTTCGCTGATGGCGTTTCCGGTCAGTTCGCCCGTTATGCGCCCGCGGCGCATGACGAGAACGCGATCCGAAAGGCCGACGATTTCCTGCATTTCCGACGAGATCACCACCACCGCCTTGCCGGCGGCGGCCAGCGAGGCGACGATCTCGTAAATCTGCTGTTTTGCGCCGATGTCGACGCCGCGCGTCGGCTCGTCGAAGACGACGAGATCCGGCTCGATGGCCAGCGTCTTGGCGATCAGCACCTTCTGCTGGTTGCCGCCGCTCAGCGCGCCGACGGATGTGTCGAGACGGCCGGCGCGAATATCGTAGCGCTCCACCGCAGCCTCGAGATCGCGGCGTTCCCCCGGAAAATCGATCCAGGCCGCGCCGGAAATCGCACCGCGCGTCAGCGCCACATTCTCGGCCAGGGACTTGCCGAGCAGCAGCCCCTTGCCCTTGCGATCCTCGGTCAGATAGGCGAGCCGCAGGCCCCATGCCTCGCGGGCCGACGGCAGGCGCCTTGCCTGTCCGCGAAGGGCGAAGCTGCGGCAGCGGGCCGGCCGCAGGCCGAGCAGCGCCTCGAAGAGTTCCGTTCGCCCCGAGCCGACGAGGCCGGAAATCCCGAGCACCTCACCGCCGCGGATCGTCAGGGTCGCATCGGTGACCGTCCCGGGCGAGGTCAGCCCCTCGACGACGACGATCGGCACACCCTCCCCCGCGCCCCGGCGGGGCGGATAGATTTCCGACAGCGGCCGGCCGACCATCGATTCCGCCATCTCGTGCTCGGAAATATCCGCCGCCTTCTCCACACGCACGATCTGCCCGTCCCGCAGCACGGCGATCCGGTCGGCGATCGCCTTCACCTCATCGAGACGATGGGAGGTGAAGATGACCGCCCCGCCCGCCTGCCGGAAGGCGCGAACCCGCGCAAAAAGCTGATCGGCCTCCCGGGCCGACAGGACCGCGGTGGGCTCATCCATGAGAATGAGCTTCGGCCGGCGGGCAAAAGCCTTGGCCAGTTCGATCATCTGCCAGTCCGAGACCGGAAGGTCGCGCAGTCGCGCGCGCACCGGCGCGGACGAGCCGAGTTCGCCGAGGAGCCGGCGTGCATCCGCTTCCATCGCCTTGCGGTCGATGAAAAGACCGCGCACCGGCTCCCGCCCGAGAAACACGTTCTCCGCGACGGTCAGATGCGGGGCGAGGCAGAACTCCTGATGCACCATGACGATGCCCGCCTCTTCCGCCGCCTCCAGCGTGACGGGCGCGGGCTTGCCTTCGAGGAGGACGTGGCCGGCGGTCGGCGCGGCAAGGCCTGCGGCGATCCGCATCAGGGTGGATTTCCCGGCGCCGTTTTCACCGACCAGCGCCAGGACCTCGCCGGGCTCGACGACAAGGTCTATCCCTTTCAGAACGGGCACCTTGCCGTAGGATTTGGCGATCGCGTGGAAGGCCAGCAGGCTCATGGCGTCAGCCCTCTCCCACCGGCAGCGGGCGCGGCGCGATCTCCGCGCGGTTGACGATCAGCGCCGGATCCAGCGTTCCCTTGAAATGATCGAGGATATTGCTGGCGGCGGCGATCGCCATGCGTCGCGCGCAGGCTTCCGTCAGGCCGGCATTGTGCGGCGAAAGCACAACCCTTTCGCAACCGAGCAGCGGATCGTCAGGGCGTGGCGGCTCATCCGCCAGCACATCGAGACCGGCAGCCGCAAGACGCCCGCCGTCGAGCGCGGCGACAAGCGCCGTCTCGTCGATCAGCCCGCCCCGTGCGGTATTCACCAGAATGGCCGAGGGCTTCATGACGGCAAGTTCCGCCGCACCGATCAGAGGCCCCGCCCCGAGTTTCGGCGCGTGCAGCGAAACCACATCGGCCTGGCGCAGGCCATCGAGCAGATTTTCGACCGGGAAGACGCCCGCCGCACGGATGACCTGCGGATCGAGGAACTTGTCGTAGGCGATGACCGTCATGCCGAGGGCGGTCGCGATTTCCGCCAGCCGGCGGCCGATCCGGCCGAAACCCACCACCAGCAGCGTGCTTCCGTCGATCTCGTCGGCATCGAGGCTGTTGCGATAATTCCAGTCGCCGGCGCGCATCTTCCTGTCGAAGAGCAGCGTCCGCCGCGCGGCCGCCAGCATCAGCATCACCGCATGTTCCGCGACGGCGCGCGAATTGACGTCACCAACCACGGCAAGCGGGATCTTGCGTTCGTTCAATGCGGCGATATCGACCGAATCGTACCCCACCCCATGGCGCGAGACGATCCGGAGGCGGGGCGCTCCCGCGATATGCGAGGACGTCAGCGGCTGGGTGCGGATGAGCAGCGCATCGGCGTTGGCCAGATAGGGACGATAGCTTTCGGAGGAAACCTCCTCGACATAATCAAGCTCGACGCCTGGCGCATTCCTGAGGACGGCGAGGCCATCGGCGTGGATCTTTCCCGCGACAAGGATCCTCGGCATTCAGTATCCTCCCGAATCCATCCTGTCGGCGGGCTCCACGTCCTCGACGAGCCGGCGGAACTCCCGCACGCTCGCATCGGCCGCCCCCGCAAGCAGGCGAACGTCGTTCGAAACCGTGACGAGATCGAAGCCCCAGCCGACCGCTTCCGCGGCATAGGCGGCCGTTCCGTTATGAAGCGCCGCGCGCTTGCCGGCCTTGTGGGCCTCCGTGAGGATCCGCTTGATGGCGTCGAGCAGTTCCGGCTCCTTGCGATCGAAACCGGGCGCATAACGCCTGCCCTGAAGACCGAGCGTCAGGTCGGCCGGCCCGATATAGACGCCGTCCAGTCCCGGCGTGGCGAGAATGTCCTCGAGGTTCTCGAACGCCTGCGCCGTCTCGATCATCGCCAGGCAGATGATTTCGTCGTCGGCTTCGGCGGCATATCCCGCTCCGGCGGAAAACAGCGCCCGGCTCGGGCCGAAGCTGCGAACGCCGGTCGGCGGATAACGGACATAGGAGACAAGCCGCTCCGCCTCGGCGCGGGTGTTGATCATCGGGCAGATCACGCCATAGGCGCCGGCGTCGAGCGCCTTCATGATATCGGCCGGATCGAGCCATGGCACGCGCACCAGCGGCGTCACGCCGCTTACCCGCATCGCCTGAAGCATCGGAACTGCGCCGTCATAGCCGACGATGCCGTGCTGCATGTCGATGGTGACGGAATCATAGCCCTGGGCGGCCATGATCTCGGCGCTGAAGGAATTGGCGATGGACAGCCAGCCGTTGAGCACCGGCTTGCCCTCGGCCCAGCGGAGCTTGACACCGTTCTTGATCATGAAAGCCTCCTCAGACGGTCATTTGCGCAAGTTTGACGTTGGAATAGTCGAGGATGCCTTCCGTACCGCCCTCACGGCCCATTCCGCTCGCCTTGATACCGCCGAAGGGCGCTTCCGCAGCGGCAAGCGCAAAACTGTTGACGCCGACCATTCCCGCTTCCAGCCGTTCCGCCGCCTCGCGGGCGCGACCGGCATCCCGGGTGAAGACATAGGCGGAAAGGCCCATTTCGGAGGCATTGGCGCGCTCGAAGACATCATCGGCGTGCGAGAACCGCGTGATGGCCGCGATGGGACCGAAATTCTCCTCGGCAAGCGCCTTTGCATCGTCCGGCAGGCCGGAAATAACCGTCGGCTCGAAGAAGAAGCCGGCGTTCATTTCCGCCGGCCGCCGGCCGCCGGCAAGAATCCGGCCGCCCCGATCGTCCGCATCGGCGATGATGTCCTCGATGGCGGCAATGCGTCGCTCGTTGATCAACGGCCCCATCTGCGTCGCCGCGTCGAGGCCGTGGCCGAGTTTCAGGGCGCGGGCGCGGGCGGCAAAGCCCTCGGCGAAGCGGTCGTGCAGCGCTTCATGCACATAGAAGCGATCCGGCGTGACGCAGACCTGCCCGGCATTGGCGTATTTGGTGGGAACGGCAAGATCGAGCGCCCGATCGAGATCGGCGTCCTCGAACACGATCATCGGCGCGTTGCCGCCAAGCTCCATGCTGACGCGCTTCACCGTTTCGGCGCTGTCGCGGATCATCTGCTGGCCGACGCGGGTGGAGCCCGTCAGCGAGACCTTGCGCACCACCGGCGAAGCCATGATCGGCTGGTAGGTATTGGCAGTGGGGCCGATGAGAAGATTGGCGACGCCCGCCGGCACGCCGGCCTCCCGCAGGCAGTCGAACAGGATCATTGCGACGCCGGGAACCTCGACGGAGGGCCGGACGATCACCGCGCAGCCGGCGGCAAGTGCCGGCGCGACCTTCCGCGCGATGAGCGCGGCCGGAAAATTCCACGCGGTGAAGGCGGCCACGACGCCCACCGGCTCATGGGAAACCTCAAGCCGGCCGCCGGGAGCCCGGCTTTCGACGATGCGCCCGTAGATGCGGCGCGCCTCCTCGCCATACCAGCGGAACTGGTCGACGGCGAGGCTCCATTCGCGGCCGGACTGGGCGAGGGGCTTGCCGGTCTCCAGCGTGATCCGCCGGGCGGCTTCGTCGCTGCGGGCGGTCATCACGTCGGCGATCCTGTGCAGCGTGTCGGCGCGCGTCCAGGCGGCAGTCTTCCTCCAGTCGCCAAACGCCCGTTCGGCCGCGGCGATGGCGCGCTGCGTATCCGCGACGGTGGCAACCGGGACGGTTCCCAGAACCTCGCCGCTGGCCGGATCGACGACGTCCGTCGACGTGGCTCCGGCCGGCCCCGACCACGCACCCTCGATGAACAAACCGTATGAGCCGTACATATCGTCTCCTCCGCGCAGGCACGGATCGCCGCGTCCCGCAAGAATATTTTCCGAAGTAAATTGAAAGCAATTTTTATTGCAAGTCAAGGGTATTCCGCAACGCTTTCACGGGATATCCGCTCCCCGCCTGCCTCAGACCGGCCGCGCCGGCAGTTCGAGCCGGGTCCGTTGCCGGGTCGCCAGCGCCTCGACGATCTGTTCGGCAAGGCAGGTCGCCACCAGCCCGTCCCAGGCTGTGGACCGGTCGGCAGGAAGGACCCCCGAGCGGATGCCATCGATCCAGGCCTGGTTCTGGATGCGATAGGCGTCGCGGAAGCGCGGAATCCAGTTGAGCGGAAAATATCCCGCCTCCGCGCCATTAAGGCGGGTGCGGGTCAATCCCTGATGCGCCATCGATACGGTTCCATTCGCACAGGCCGCCTCGGCATGGACGTGATAGCCGTAGGCCGCGTTCATGAAGACCTCGACGGAGACGAGGCTGCCGGTCTCCGTTTCGAAAACGAACAAGGCCGGATCGCTCATCCCGCCCTCTTCCGAGGGGCAGGGGATGACGGTCACGGCGCTATATTCCGTCGACAGCAGCCAACGGCAGATATCGATCTCGTGGACCAGCGAATTGGTGACGGCCATCGCCCCGGTGAACCACGCCGGCGCCGCCGCATTGCGATGCTGGCAATGCAGGATGCGAACGCGGCCGAGTTCACCACCATCCAGCGCGGCCTTCATCTCGCGATAGGCCGGATCGAAGCGACGCATGAACCCCGTCTGGACGAGTTCACGACCGGCCCGGGCCTCGGCGGCGACAATCTCCAGGCATTCGGCGGTATTGGATGCGAGGGGCTTTTCGCAGAGCACCGGTTTTCCGGCGGCAATGGCCGCCAGCACCAGCCGGTGGTGGGTGGCATCCGGCGAGGCGATCAGCACCGCCTCGACATCGGCGGCGGCAATCAGCGCCTCGGCATCCGTTGTCGCCATCGCGCCGCCGGCCGCCGCCCGCGCCCGCGACAGGTCCGCATCCGCAACCGCGACCAGCCGTGCCCCGGAAACCTCCGAAGCCAGAAGGCGCGCATGTTCCGCCCCCATCACACCGGCGCCGATGACGCCCACTCCAACCGTTGTCATGCCCTGCTCCTTCCTGACCCTTGCATCTGCCTGCGTCACCTGCGCCCGTCAGGCGTCTGCCACATCCAGCCATGCGCCTTGCCGCGACGACGCCTGGATTGTTTCCACCAGCGTCTGGATACGCAAGCCCGCGCGGAAGTTGAACGGCTCCGGCCGGAGACCGGCGATCGCCTCCAGATAGCCGGCAACCTCGATCGCCTTGAGATCATTGAAACCGAGCTGGTGACCGGGTGCGACGCAGAACCGGCCATAAGGCGCATGATCCGGACCGGCCTCGATACGGCGGAAGCCCTGCCGGCCTTTCGCGTCGGCGGCCGAATAGAAATGCAGTTCGTTGAAGCGCTCCTGCGAGAAAGCCAGCGCTCCCTTAGTCCCATAGACCTCGAAGTCGTGCTGCATTTTGCGGCCTGTGGCGATCCAGTTGCCCTCGATCGATCCTGTCGCACCATTCGCAAAGCGCAGAAAGGCGCGGCCGACATCGTCCGTCATCACCGGCCGCGCCCCGCCTTTTCCGTCCGGCCGGCTGGCGATCATCGTGACGCAATCACCCATGACCCGGGTGATCGGCCCCAACAGGAATTCCGCAGTCGCAAGCGCATGACTGCCGATATCGGCAAGCGCCCCGCCGCCGGCCGGGTCGTGCCGGAACGTGAAGGGCGCATCCGCGTCGGCCATGTAATCCTCCGCATGGAGACCGCGATAGCCGCGGATCTCGCCAAGCTCGCCGCCGGCGATCATCTCTTTTGCAAGGGTCAGCATCGGGTTGCAGAGATAGTTGAAGCCGACCTGGGTCCTGATCCCTGCCCTTTCCGCGGCCTCGGCCATCTCGCGCGCGTCCACGGCAAGCGGCGCAAGCGGCTTTTCGCAATAGACATGCTTTCCGGCGGCGATGGCGGCAAGCGCCATTTCCTTGTGCAGCGCGTTGGGCGCGGTGATATCGACGACGTCGATGGATGGATCCGCCACCATCTGCCGCCAGTCATCGGTGGCGCGCGCGAAGCCGAAAGCAGCGCGGGCCGCCTCCGCATGGGCCATCGTCACATCGGCGATACAGGCCAGTTCAACCTCGTAAGGCAGATCGAAGACACGCTGCGCGGCCGCGAAGCCGAAGATATGCGTCTTGCCCATGAAGCCGGAGCCGATGAGGCCAAGGCGGAGCGTCTTTTTCATGTGTTGTCCCCGGATAGGATGCGGATGTTCGGATCGGTATTGTGGCCCCTTGCGAGGAGTCGCAACACCCTCTTCCGCAATTATCTTTGCGGATAGATTGAAATGTCAATATTTGTTTTGTATGAGGCGATATGCGGGGAGGACGCATTGTCGGGCCGTCGCCAACGATCCGCACTCCGCGCGAGCGACAACACCCTAGCGGAGCCCGAGGATGAAAGCCAAACTTGGCATTGCCCCCATTGCATGGTGGAACGACGATCTGCCTGAAATCAGCAGCGACATCTCCCTCGAAGGATGCCTGGCCGAAGCCCGCGACGCCGGCTTCACCGGAATGGAGACCGGTCGCCGCTTCCCGATGGAGGCGGACGTCCTGCGACCGGTGCTGGATGCGCACGGCATGCAGGTTTGCGGCGGCTGGTTCTCGGGCCTGCTGCTGGACGGCGAGATCGAAGCGGAGAAGGATCGCATCGCGCAGCAGATGGCGCTGTTCAAGGCCGTCGGCGCCCCCTGCATCGTCTATGGCGAAACGGCGGGGACCATCCAGGGCGACCGCAACGCACCGCTGGCGACGAAACGGAGGCTGAGCGAGGAGGAGATCAGGGTCTACGGCCGCAAGATGACGGCCTTCGGCGAATGGTGCGCCGATGAGGGCATGCCGATCGCCTATCATCACCATATGGCCGCGCCGATCGAGACGGAGGAAGAGCTCGACCTGCTGATGAAGCATTCCGGCGAAGGCCTCCCCCTGCTTTTCGACGCCGGCCATATGGCCTTTGCCGGCGGCGACGTCCTGCGCGTCATCGACAAACATCACAAGCGCATCACCCACGTCCACACCAAGGACGTCCGCATGCCGGTCATCGAGGCGCTGGACCGCACGCGCGAAAGCTTCCTCGACGCCGTCATCAAGGGCGCCTTCACGGTTCCCGGCGACGGCAGCCTCGATTTCGAGGCCATCGTAAAGCGCCTCGCCGCCTATGGATACGAGGGCTGGTTCGTCATCGAGGCGGAACAGGATCCGGTGAAGAACCCGCCGCTGCAAATGGCCCGGATCGGCCACAAGGAACTGATGCGCGTCATGGCTGCCGCCGGCTACGTCGTCGTTTGATCGCCGCAAAATTGGAATGATGGGCTTGCAACAATCGTTGCAAGCCCCTCTCTTCCATGAAAGGCAGATGGTCGTTTTCGCTGCAGAGGAATATTTATCCACTTGTAAACAAATGATTTTCTGAATTGAAAGCCTGCCTTTCGCTTTCTCTTCGGACATGAAATAAATATTGTTATTTTAATTTTATCGCACTAAACTTTGCATTGCGCCGTTGATCGCCACCTGTCGGCAGCGAGTCGCCCACCCGGCCATATCGGCCGGCGTCTCATTCATTCCCGGAGGAGAACAATATGAAAAAACACGCAGCGGCAATCGCCCTGTCCCTGACGATGCTTTCATCGGCTCATGCCGAGACGATCGGCGTTTCGATGGCCCTTTTCGACGACAACTTCCTGACGGTCATCCGTAACGGGATGCAGAAACACGTTGCCGGGCTGGAAGGAATGACCCTTCAGATCGAAGACGCCCAGAACGACGTGTCGAAACAGCAAAGCCAGGTTCAGAATTTCGTCGCCTCCGGGGTCGACGCGATCATCGTCAATCCCGTCGACACCGATGCGACGATCGCCATCTCGAAGATTGCGGAAGAAGCCGGCATTCCGCTGGTCTACGTCAACCGCCAGCCGATCAACGTCGACGAGTTGCCGGCCAATCAGGCTTTTGTCGCCTCGAACGAAGTCGAATCCGGCACGCTCCAGACACAGGAAGTCTGCCGGCTGCTCGGCGGAAAGGGCGACGTCGTGGTCATCATGGGTGAGCTTTCCAACCAGGCGGCACGGCAGCGCACCCAGGATATCAAGGACGTGATCGCAACCGAAGAATGCAAGGGTCTGAACATCGTGGAGGAGCAGACCGCCAACTGGCAGCGCACCCAGGCGCAGGACCTGATGTCGAACTGGATAACCGCCGGCATTGAGTTCGATGCCGTCATCGCCAACGCCGACGAAATGGCGATGGGCGCGCTCCAGGCGCTTAAAGCCGCCGGCCGCGATCTCGATACGGTGGTCATTGCCGGGATCGACGGCTCCCAGGACGTTCTGGCGGCAATGAAGGCCGGCGAGATCGAGGTCACGGTTTTCCAGGATGCGTTCGGACAGGGTGCCGGCGCTGTCGACACCGCCTTGAAGATCATCCAGAATCAGCCCTTCGAGCAGAAAACCTATATCCCCTTCCAACTCATCACGCCGGCGAACATGCAGGATTTCATGAGCCGCAACGCCGACTAAGCGCAATTCCCGCAAAAACCGGAGCCGGTTTTTCGACCGGGTCGAACAAAAAAGATAGGGTATTTCCGCCGATCCCGTTGTCGCCGGAAATGCTCTATCGTGCGTTTCGCGTCGTCAGATCCCCCCGGCGCCTTCGTTTCTCCATGGAACAGCCAGAAGATTGGATACGATGATTTCGCTTGCCGCCGATGGCATGACGACGGTGTGTGTCACGCACGAGATAGCCGTCCGGCTGCATCATGGGCCGCCGCCGTGCGAAAGCTTTCAATCCAGGCCCTGTCCGACCACCTGCGAAACGGCCCCGTCAGGCATCTCGGACGCGGAACCCGTCTGTCTTGCCGCCTCGAATTCCACCGCCATTTTCGGCCGCGTGTCGACCGAAAGACGGAACACATCCGGCCGGGCATAGTGGCCTGCGACATCGAGATCGTATTTGCCGCGCACGATCATGCGGCGATCGATCTCGGCCAGCCTGATGGTCTCGCCGGTGAAGTCCGGCTCGACAAGGACATTGCCGAGCGGATCGACGATGCAGGAGCCGCCGCGGATCAGAACCGTCGAGGGATCGTCGCCCTGGACAGGAGCGTAGTCGGCGGGTCCGTCCGCGCGCGTCAGATACTGGCAGGCGGAGATGACGAAGCAGCGGCCTTCGAGCGCGATCGTACGCATCGTCGGCAACCATGTATCGCGATCATCGACCGTCGGCGCGCAATAGAGTTCGACCCCTTGCGCATACATGGCGGCCCGCAAGAGCGGCATGTAGTTTTCCCAACAGATGACGCTGCCGATCCTGCCGATCGGCGTATCGACAACACCGATGGTCGAGCCATCGCCGAACCCCCAGACCAGACGCTCCAGCGCCGTGGGCATCAGCTTGCGGTGCTTGTAGAGAAGCTTGCCGGAAGGCGCATAGGTCAGGGTCGAGCAATAGAGCGTGCCGCCGTCCCGCTCGATGGCACCCACCACGAGGTGGACACCCGCATCCCGCGCGATTTCACCGATGCGCGCGGCTTCGGGGCCCGGCAGATCGATGGCGCTCTCGAAATACCGACGGAACTCCTCGCGGCCCTCGGGCGTGCGGCTGCCCAGCCGCGCCCCGAAGTCGAGACCCTTCGGATAACCGCCGACGAAGGCTTCGGGAAACACGACCAGATCTGCTCCCTGGGCGGCGGCGTCGCGGGTAAGAACCGACAGTTTTTCAACCGTTCCGGGCGTATCGAAGAGAACGGGGGCGGCCTGAACGACAGCGGCTTTGATGGGGGTCATCGGATGCTCCTGAAATCAAACAACGGCCCGGATGCCGATCGAGGGCTGGGCGATGAGGTTGGCGAGTTGGGTGAGACCGTCCTCCAGCTCGCCACGATCCGGGGCGACGCCGAGGGAAATCCTGACTGCCTCGATCGGATGGGCGACGGTCGCGAAAGCTGAAGACGGCACGATCGAAACCCCGGCACGGTCGGCATATTCGGCAAAATCGTTGGCGCGCCAATGGGACGGAAGGGGCAGCCATAAATGATGGCCATGCGGATCGGCGGCATAGAAGATGTCACCGAGGATCGCGGCGGCCAGTTTCTGCCGCTCTGCGTTCTCGGCGCGGATCGCCTGCGTGATCGCATGGAGCGTTCCGTCGGAAACCCATCGGCTGGCCAATGAGGACAACAAGGGCGGCGCCATCAGCACGGTCGCGCGCAACGCTCCGGCGAGCCTCAGGGCGCCCGTTGCGCTCGGGGCGACGACATAGGCGACGCGCAGCGCCGGCGTGGCGCATTTGGACAGCGTTGCGATATGCCAGGTGATGTCGGGCGCGAGTTCCGCAATGGAGGGTGTCTGCTCCGGCCTCAGCGGCGCGTATGGGTCATCCTCGACAATCGGGATCCCATGCTTGCGCGCGATCCCGGCCAGAGCGCGCCGACGCTCTTGCGGCAGGGTCGCCGTCGTCGGATTGTCGATGCTGGGAATGACGTAGACAGCCTTTGGGGGCCGCTCCCGGCAAAGCCGTTCCAGAGCATCCGGCAGGATGCCCTGCGCATCCATTTCAAGCGGCGCAAGCGCGAGTCCCTTTTGAAAGGCAACGGCCTTCAGGCCGGGATAGGTCATCGCTCCGGTCGCGACGGTGTCGCCATGACCGAGAAGCGTGTCGCAGATCGCGAAGAGCGCGCTTTGCGCGCCGCTCGTGACAACGATCCGGTCGGACGTCACCCCCTTTATCCTGTCGGCGAGCCACCCTGCCGCCGCCTGCCGGTCCGGCTCCGCACCGGTGCTTTCCTGATAATGCAGACAGAGCAGCCCGCGCGGAGTACCGAGCACGGCGCTGATGCCCTGCGGAAAGAGCTTGCGAAAGTCGATCCCCGCCGGTTGCGGGGGAATATTCATGCTGAGATCGATCAGGAGCGGCGCATGCTGGCTCGTTTCACCTTCCGGTGCTTCGCTGATGAAGGTTCCGCGTCCGGCCTGTGCCTGCACGAGACCGCGGCGTCGCGCCTCGTTGAAGGCGCGGGTGACGGTGGTCAGGTCGACGCCGAGCGCTTCGGCGATAGCGCGCTGGGGCGGCAGCCTTTCACCCGGCATGACCATGCCGGATCGGATATCGGCCTCAAGCGCTTCGACGATACCAAGGTACTTCATCCGCGCGCTTTCGAGCAGCCTTGGCTTCCACATGCGCCTCTCCCGTTACGTATGGTATAATTGCATACGGTATTCTTACCATGTATGGCTTTCGATGCAAAGAGAGCCAAGCTGCATGGTGTCGATCCAGTCCTTCGAGGGGCCGGACCAAACGGGGACCTCAAGGGACGGAAACGAATGCGATCACCTGCTTCAACGCAGCCCGGACAGGCAGCATATACGCTGGAAGTGACGGGCAAGGCCATTTCGGACATCGAGACGGCACGAGCGACCATACCGCCGGGAACTCCGGTCAATATCGCGTTTCTCGGCAACGAAGATCATGGCCAGCGCATCAATGCGGCACGCGTGATCCGCGCCTGCGGCTTCGAGCCCGTTCCGATCATTTCCTCCCGGCGATTGCGATCGCGGCAGGACCGTGACGATCTTGTCGGGGAACTCGTAAAGAGCGCCGATCCGCAACGTTTCATTCTTGTCGGAGGCGATCCCGCTTCTCCGGCCGGCCCTTACAAGGACTCATTGGCGCTTCTGGAGAGCGGGATCCTCGAACGCCATGCGATCCGACATGTCGGTATCGTCGGATATCCCGAAGGGCATCACAGGATCGCGCCGCAGGAACTGGACAGGGCCTTGCGATGGAAGGTCGCCTTCCTTCAGGAGGCCGGCTGCACGGTGGAGATCACCACCCAGTTCGGATTCGATGCCGACGCGGTCGTGCATTGGATCGAGCGGCTGCGGACAGCAGGGATCGATGCGCCCGTTCGTGTCGGGGTGCCGGGTCCTGCGGACGTCGGCAAGCTCCTGCGCTACGCGCGTCAGTTCGGCGTGGTCTCTTCAGCCGCGATCGCGCGCCGCTACGGGCTTTCGCTTGCCAATCTCCTCCGTCGCGTCGCGCCTGACCGATTTGTCGATCGGCTATACGCGGGGATGCAGGACAAAGATCTCGGCGTCGTTCTCTTCCACCTCTATCCTTTCGGCGGAATGATCGACGGTGTTCGCTGGATGAACGATCATTTGCTGGAGAGGCGGCCAGACGCTTCCACCAACGAACGGAACCCGTGAGATGCGGGTTCTGTCCGTCTGCCATACAATCAGCCTCGGCAGCGGAAGAACAACGCCAGGGAGATGAGGTGGAGAGGCACGCTCATGCCGGACGACTTTTCGGATAAAGTCCGGTCGTGGGCGCACTGCCGGATATGACGGGGGGTTTCTCCCTTCCAATCCTGAGCAGGCGCAACGCATTGGCGATGACGAGCAGGGACGAGCCCGACATGGCGATAGCCGCGATCAGCGGCGTGACATGGCCCAGGATGGCGATGGGAACGGCGATGACATTATAGGCGATGGCCAGACCTATGTTCTGGCGGATCAACCGTCCGGCCTGCACGGAGACATCCAGGGCAAGCGGCACGGCCGCGAGACTGTCGCGCAGGAACACCAGATCGGCGACATTGCGACCGATATCGGCTGCACTGGCGGGAGCCATCGACACATGTGCCGCGCCAAGCGCCGGCGCGTCGTTCAGCCCGTCGCCAACCATGAGTGCCTTGTGGCCGACGTCGGCCATTGCGGCGATGCGCGCGACTTTCCCGGCGGGCATCAAGCCAGCCGCATATTGCCGGATGCCGAGGCTTTCCGCGACGCTCCTGCAAACCGCTTCGGTATCCCCGGAAAGCATTTCAACAGACTTTCCTGCCTCTCGAAGCCGCTGAACGGCCTGTGCGGCGTCCGGCCTGGGAGCGTCCTCGAACACGAAACGGGCGCGTTCGATGCCGTCCCGAGAAAGGATCGTTCCGGGCTGCGAGGAAATCGCGTCACTCCCCTGCCCGAGCGCCCATTCCGCCCTGCCCAGCCGCCAGATCGATTGGCCCGCCCTGCCCTCCATGCCGGAGCCGGGGATTTCGGTCACTTCGTCGAAATCGACCATCGCGGGCTCTTCACCGGCGCTGCGAGCGATGGCCTGCGATAGCGGATGGCGCGATTGCCCGCCGAGAAGGCCCGCAACGGCAAGTGTGTCCGGCGGGACCTCCCCGACATTGACCAGTCGCGGTTGCCCCATGGTCAGCGTGCCTGTCTTGTCGAAGATCACCGCGTCGATTTCGGTCAACCGTTCCATCGCGGAACCATCGCGCACCATCACGCCCTGTTCGAACAGGCGGCGGGCGGCGACCACCTGAACGATAGGCACGGCAAGGCCGAGGGCGCAGGGACAGGTGATGATGAGCACGGCAATGGCGATCGTTATGGCCTTGTGCCAGTCGCCATCGATCGCCATCCAGCCGAGAAAGGTGACGAAGGCCGTCAGATGGACGACCGGCGCATAGAGCGCCGAGACGCGGTCGGCGATGCGCCGGTAACGTGTACGGCCACCTTCGGCCGCCTCCATCATGCGCATCATTTCGGCAAGGAAGGAATCGTCCGCGCGCGCGGTCGCCTCCAGCGTCAGGGGACCGGTCAGGTTGAGCGTTCCCGCCCGCACGGCCGAGCCCGGTTCGACAGGCTGGGGGCGACTCTCGCCATTGACCAGCGAGCAGTCAAGATCGGAGGCGCCGCTGGCGACCCGGGCATCGACCGGGATGCGCTCGCCCGCGGCGATTAGCAACCGGTTGCCCGGTTCGATCTCGCTTATCGGCCTGTATTCCCGATTGCCGTCCCCGGTGATCATGATCGCGCCGCGCGGGGCAAGGCGCGCAAGACCGAGTACGGCCGACCGCGCCCTGTCGCGCATCATATGATCCAGCGTACGGCCGATGAGGAGGAAGAAAAGCAGCGAGACGGACGCATCGAAATAGGCATGATCTCCGTGGTTGAGCGTCTCGTAAAGGCTCAGCACATAGGCAAGGGTGACGCCGATGGCGATGGGCACGTCCATATTCATGCGCCCATGCCGCAACGCCTGCCAGGCGGAGCGGTAGAAGAACCTTCCGCCGAAGGCCAGGGCCGGCAACGCGATCAGTGCCGAAACCCAGTGAAACAGGTCCCGCGTAGGCCCGCCGGCGCCGGACCAGACCGATACGGACAGCAGCATGATGTTGCTGGCGGCAAAGCCGGAGACGGCAACGCCGAGCAACAGGCCGGACAATGTCTTGTCCTTCTGCTCGCCGGCCTCGTCGAACACATGCGGCGGATAGCCGAGCCGGGTCAGGGTCTCCGCCAGGGGCGGCGGGCTGGCCTCCCGAAAGCGCACCCAGACGCGCTTGGTCGACAGATTCACGCGGGCGCTGACAACGCCCTCGAGGCGCAGCAGACCTTGCTCCACGGCGTGGATGCAGCCGCCGCAATGGACGGCAGGCACCGACAGTTCGATCTGCGCGGTTCCGTCACCCAGATTGCGGGCGGCATGGCGCAGTTCGTCGGAAGAGACGGAGCCGCCGTCGACGACGAACTCGGCGCCGGGTGCGCAACAGCTCATTGGATCGTTCCGTTGCGAAAGGTCAGCCGTCGCGTATCCCGATAGGGATGGGCAAGGCCGGCCTCGCTATCCACCTCGACGATCCACAGGCCGTCGCGCAGCTCCACCGATCCGGAAAAGGAAGCATCCGGCTGGCGTGTCAATACCACCTCCTGATCCTCGGAGGCGTGCGTGGGCCGGCGGAAGCTCGCCGTCACGCGCGTTGCCGCCATCACGTTGCCGATGCTGTCGACCAGCCGGTAATGGACCTTGCCGTCCACTATCGTGAGTTCCGGCTTCCAGCCAAGCGCCATCTGGGCTCGGCCCTCTGCCGCCTTTTCGTTGAACTGCCGGCTTGCGATATGGGTATTGCCGACGACCATTCCGGTCCAACTCGAGCGGGCGAAGAAAGCCATCGTCAGGTTCACGACGATGATGACCGAGAAAAATGCGACCATGATCGCCAGCATATGCCAGCCGGTAAACTGGCCCTTTTTAGCCTGGCTTTTCATCGGCGCGTCTCCGGTGCATCGAAGGTGGCATCGTAGCGATCGCTTTCGGTGCCCGCCTTGTCTTCCACGATAAAGGTGAAATGCTGCGTCTGGCCGGCCACATCCGCACGCGGCTGGCGTACGAAGACCTTTAGCGTTGTGAGCTGATCGGGATCGGCCTCGACCTCAAAGGAGCGCGCCGTCGTCTGGTCCATGCCCACGACGCTTAACTCGGCGCCGGGAAGGCCGTCCAGACTGACGGTGATGGTCCGCGGCTCGGGGATCATATTGAGCAGCTTGACCGTGTAACCGTTACGGATCGATCCGTCCGACAGGACGACGAATTGCGGGTTGCGATCCGCCAGGACATTCACCTGGAGGCGGTCGCGCGTCATCAGCGCATAGACCAGAGCCAGCCCTACGAGCGACCATGCCGCGAAATAGATCACCGCCCGCGGCCTCAGAAGCTTCTTCCAGTGGAAGGTGACGACCTTGTCCGACAGCTTGCCGTTATCGTCGCGAACCTTTTTCGGATCGATGGCCGATGTGCCGCCGGCCGTCGCCAGCGCCATGTTGGACTCGTATTCAGCCAGTGTCGCATAGGCGATGAGGCCGCGATCCTTGCCGATCTTGTCCATGACGCTGTCACAGGCGTCGATGCACAGCGCGCAGGTGATGCATTCCAGCTGCTGTCCATCGCGGATGTCGATGCCCATCGGACAGACCGCCACGCATGCATTGCAATCGACACAATCGCCAACCGACTGCCCCGCGGCCGCTGCTTTCTTGGCGCCGCGGTTGCGCGGTTCGCCCCGCCAGTCGTTATAGGTGACGGTGAGCGAATTCTCGTCGAGCATCGCCGCCTGAATGCGCGGCCAGGGACACATATAGGTGCACACCTGCTCGCGCATCAGTCCGCCGAACACATAGGTGGTGCCGGTCAGCACCGCGACCGTCATATAGGCGACCGATGCGGCGTGCCCGGTGAAGAGATCGCGCAGCAATGACGGCGCGTCGGCGAAATAGAAGATCCACGCCCCGCCGGTCGCCACTGCTATGGCGAGCCAGATTGCGTGCTTGGATACCCTCTTGGTCAATTTGTCGAACGACCATGGCGCGGCATCCAGCTTGATGCGGGCATTGCGGTCGCCTTCGATGGCGCGCTCGACCACGAGGAACAGATCGACCCAAACGGTTTGGGGACAGGTATAGCCGCACCAGGCGCGTCCGACGGTCGATGTCACCAGGAAGAGCCCGAAGCCCGCCATGATGAGCAGGCCGGCCACGAAATAGAACTCCTGCGGCCAGATCTCGATGAAGAAGAAATAGAACCGGCGGTTGGCGAGATCGACGAGCACCGCCTGGTCAGGGGCGTAAGGGCCTCGGTCCCAGCGCACCCAGGGCGTGATGTAGTAGATGCCGAGCGTGACCAGCATCACCAGCCACTTGAAACGCCGGAACTGGCCCGAGGCCCTTTTGGGGAAGATCTTCTTGCGGGCTGCGTAAAGCGACTGGCGCGTCCGGGCCGAATTCACCGCCGTTGCGTCAAATGTCTCGATTTCCGACGTGTCGAGCATTTCCACTTCTCCTGTCGTTTTCCCAGGCGGCGTCGAAACCGAACGCCAGGCCGTGCCCCTCCCAGCACGCCGTTGTGTCAGAACCCACGCGGCTCCCTGTCTATTCGCCGCCTCCAAGCGAGTGGACGTAGACCGTCAGTTCCTTGACGGTGGTGTCGCCGAGGCGAGCCCCCCAGGCGGGCATGACGCCGTGTCTCGGCGCGCGGACCTGTGCGGCGATCTCCGATGGCGTCGATCCATAGAACCAGATGGCGTCTGTCAGGTCGGGTGCGCCAAACTCGCGGTCGCCCTTGGCGTCCTCACCGTGGCAGGAGGCGCAATTCTGCGCGAAAACCTCGCGGCCGGCAGCGATGTCCTCACTGCTCGCATTGCCGGCCGTATCCGCAAACGTCGCTACGAACGAGGCTACCTGCGCGATCTCGTTGCGCTGGAGGATGTCGGCGAAGGCCGGCATTTCCGAGTATCTCGTATCCGGATCTTCGGCAAAGCGAATGCCGTGAGCAATGCTTGCGCGGATGTCCTCGGGACTGCCGCCCCACAGCCAGTCGTCATCGTTCAGATTGGGATAGCCGGGCGACCCTTGAGCGCCGGAGCCATGACACTGCACGCAATTGACCCGGAATGCCGCGGCGCCCGCTGACGCGGCGAATGTACGCAACCGGTCGTCGGCAAGGATTTCCTCGACGCTCCGGGCAGCGACGGCCGCCACATAGTCGGCTCTGGCGAGTTCCGCGGCATCCAGTTCCGCGCGTATTTCGGCGCGGCTGGAATACCCGAGCAGGCCCGACGTCGCCGTGGTGATCAAGGGCCACGCCGGATAGGCGATCATATAGGCCACGGACCATGCGATCGTCACATACCAGGTGATGAGCCACCAGCGTGGCATCGGATTGTCGAGTTCCCTGATTCCGTCCCATTCATGGCCGGTGGTGGAAACGCCGGTTACCTCGTCGATCTGCTTGTCGCTCATGTCAGTCGTCCTTGAAAGGAATGTGAGCGGCGTCCTCCGCCTTGGCGCGGCTGCCGGGACGGAAGGCGAATATCACGGCTCCGATGAAGAACAGGGTCATGCCCAGCAAGCCCCAGCTGTCCGCAAAGAGCCGCAAGAAGGTGTAGGTTTCCATTCCGTTTCTCCTCAGCGATAACCGGCGGCTTCGTCATAGGTCGAGAAATCGACCAGCGTTCCAAGCACCTGGAGATAGGCAATCAGCGCGTCCATTTCCGTCAACGCCTGCCGGTTGCCGTCGAAATCCGCAACCTTGGCCTTCGGATAGCGTTCCTCCAGCCCGCTGGTATCGGCGTCCGGATCGGCCTGCGCCCTCAAATCCGCTTCCGCGTTGGCGATCATGTCGTCCGTATAGGGAACGCCCACCCGGCGGTTGGCGACAAGATGGGTCGAGAATCCTTTCACGCTGACCGGTTTGTCCATGAGGAAGGCATAGCTCGGCATCACCGATTCCGGCACGACGGAGCGCGGCTCGATCATGTGCTGCACATGCCATTCGTTCGAATAGCGGTCGCCGACGCGCGCGAGGTCGGGACCGGTGCGCTTCGATCCCCACTGGAAGGAATGATCGTACATCGATTCCGCCGCAAGGCTGTAATGGCCGTAACGCTCGACCTCGTCGCGGAACGGGCGGATCATCTGGCTGTGACAGGCGTAGCAACCCTCACGGATGTAGATATCGCGCCCGGCAAGCTCGAGCGGCGTGTAGGGCCGCATCCCTTCGACCTTCTCGATCGTGTTCTGCAAATAGAAAAGCGGCACGATCTCGACGATGCCGCCCACCGTGACGACGGCGAGAGAGGCAAGCAACAACAACGTCGCATTCTTTTCGAGCGTGGAGTGTTTCTTGAGCAATGACATGGATCGCACTCCTATTCGGCAGGCTGGGCCGTGGCGGCATTCGCCGGCAACGCACCGCCCATGGGCACTTCATCGCGCATTCGGCCACGGATGGTCTGATAGACGTTCCATGCCATCAGGAGGCCGCCGACGAGATAGAACACTCCGCCGCTCACACGCATCACGTAATAGGGGAACATGGCCGCCACGGTTTCAGCGAAGGAGTAGACCAGGAAGCCCTGCTCGTCGTATTCGCGCCACATCAGACCCTGCATGATGCCGGACACCCACATGGACGATGCGTAGAGCACGATGCCGACCGTCGCCAGCCAGAAGTGCCAGTTGACCATGCGAATGGAATAGAGCCGCTCGCGGCCCCACAATCTCGGCGCCAGGTAGTAGACGGCGGCAAACGAGATCATGCCGTTCCAGCCCAGAGCGCCGGCGTGGACATGCGCGATGGTCCAGTCGGTATAGTGGGAGAGCGAGTTGACCGCCTTGATCGACAGCATCGGGCCTTCGAAGGTGGCCATGCCGTAGAAGGCGATGGCGGTCACCATCAGGCGCACGATCGGGTCGGTACGGATCTTGTCCCAGGCGCCGGAAAGCGTCATCAGGCCGTTGATCATGCCGCCCCAGGACGGCATCCACAGCATGATGGAAAACACCATGCCGAGCGTCTGCGCCCAATCGGGCACGGCCGTGTAGTGCAGGTGATGCGGGCCAGCCCAGATGTAGAGGAAGATGATCGACCAGAAGTGGACGATGGAGAGGCGATAGGAGTAAACCGGCCGGTTCACCTGCTTCGGCACGAAATAATACATCATGGCGAGGAAGGGGATCGTCAGGAAGAACGCCACCGCATTGTGCCCGTACCACCACTGCGTAACGGCATCCTGCACGCCGGCAAAGGCGGAGTAGCTCTTCGAGCCGACGATCGACACCGGGATGGCCAGGTTGTTGATCACATGCAGCATCGCGATGGTGATGATGAAGGACATGTAGAACCAGTTGGCGACGTAGATATGCGGCTCCTTGCGCCGCAGCACGGTCCCCATGAAGACGGCCAGATAGGCGACCCAGACGATCGTCAGCCAGATGTCGACATACCATTCCGGCTCCGCATATTCGCGGCTCTGGGTGATGCCGAGCAGATAGCCGGTCGCGGCCATGACGATGAAGAGCTGATAGCCCCAGAACACGAACCAGGCGAGATTTCCGCCGAACAGGCGGGCGCGACAGGTGCGCTGCACGACATAGAAGGAACTGGCGATCAGGATATTGCCGCCGAAAGCGAACACCACGCCCGACGTATGCAGGGGGCGCAGGCGGCCGAAATTGAGCCACGGCTCAAGATTGAGATCGGGAAAGGCAAGCTGCGCGGCAATGGCCACGCCAGCGAGGAAGCCGACAACGCCCCAGAACACCGTGGCGATGACGCCGTAGCGGATCGGGCCATCGAGATAGCTCGAAGGATCCACCGGTTTTGCAGGCTCGAAGCTGGTCTTCTTCAGCAAAAGGACAGTGAAAGCCGCAAGCACGAAGAACGTGATCCACATATGCTGCCGGAACGGTTCGTCAACCGCGAATCCCGCCCCCAGGAGAGCCATGAAACTCAGCAGCGCTGAGAGGCCGATCTCTCTTCCGTACGTCATGAACTGGTTTCCCTCGTCATAATAAACGGCCCCCAACCTGAGCCGATGCGCATTCCATTTGCAGCGAACCCGCGAGTTCCTGTCAAGCGACGATTGCGAAAATCGGACCCGCCACGACACGAGCGACGCGCCTGCTGTCACAGCCGACGTCGCGAACTTCGCAGCCGCAGAACGGCCCGTTTATCACCCACCAAACACACGTACAATGCGACATAATGTATGGCTGCAATAATGTCTGAAACAGGCGTTCGCCGGCATCAGGCACAAGCATGCGATGGGGAGCGCCCGAACGGAAAGCGGGACGGGACGGGCGACAGCGGGGCAATCCGCGTAACAGCTTGCCGGGATACGATTCACCGCCGTCTGTCAAGATGGAACGCACCGCGCCCCCCCCGGCTCCTTTCCAGCCTGCGGCGGAAGAGTTGCGTCAGCCGTCGCCTCAAGACAACGCCTCAGGACCGGCGGATCGATCGTGGCCTCAGCATTTTTGTAGACCATGCCGGCCACTGCAATTCCTGTGGCGCATGGAATTTCACCATGCATATTCCCTGAATGTATGGATATCATCACACTCCCCCGCGTCGCGGAACCTATGAGGCGGCACCCTGCAGGAGGTCCATGCCGCTGGCCTCTGCGGTGCGCGCGGCGGGGGCGTTGTCGAGCGCGCGGCGGGCGGTCGACCGCGTGAGGCCCATAGCCGCTTCAGGCTCGAATTTTCATCTTGTGTGAGAGCCATACACTTCTTATATTACGATCAATTGCATGTGCATCTGTATGCGTATAGAGCATTTTTGTATGGCGATTCTCCGCGAGAGGAACCGGAAATGGCAAATCACGAACCTTCAAAGATCGGCCTCGGCATCCGTCGGGGCCTGAGGCTGCGTTGCCCGGAGTGCAGACAGGGGCGACTGTTCGGACGTTTCCTGAAGATCGCCGAACCCTGTGAATCCTGCGGGGCCGACAACACCCGCTATCCGTCCGACGACGCTCCGCCCTATCTGACCATCGTCATCGTCGGACATGTGATCGTGCCGCTCGGGGTCCTGTCCTATGAGACATGGGTTCCGTCGATGTGGTTGAATTTGGGGATATGGACGTTACTCGCCAGCCTGATGACATTGGCGATGATGCCCTACGTCAAGGGAGCCGTCGTGGGGTTTGCCTGGGCGACGGGGGTGACGCGCGAAACTGCGCGACAATGAACGATCGTCGCGCTGCGCCATGATACAAGGGAACCGGGCGGGATCGTCGGAATCTCGATGATCCCGCTGCGCCGATCATGACCTCGGCCGGTATTTTCCAAATCGCAGAGGGACACCAAATGGATAAGGAACTGTTCGATAAGGGACTTGCCAAACGCAAGGCTACCCTTGGCGCCGACTACGTGGAACAAAACCTTGCAGCGGCGGATGATTTCACGCGCCCCTTCCAGGAAGCGATGACGGCATGGTGCTGGGGTTTCGGATGGGGAGATGAAACGCTATCGCCCAAAACACGATCGATGCTGAATCTCGCCATGCTGGGCGCACTCGGAAGAATGCACGAATGGGAGACCCATTGCCGGGGCGCATTGAACAATGGCGTAACGAAGGACGAGATCCGTGCCATCATCCACGCCGTGGGTATTTACGGCGGCGTGCCGCTGGCGCTCGAATGTTTCCGGAGCGCCCGCAAGATTCTTGACGAGCGGGCCGCGAGCTAGCGCGGACGGGCCTGCCTTGAGGCGCGCGCCGTTCCAGATCAGGAAAGAGATCGCCCATGCCCCACCGGTCGGAAAGTCGCGCCAATCTGTTTCGTGAAGGCCGGATGTCGGTCGGCCTTGTGCTTCCGATCCGCACGACCGATGCCGAGGATATCGACTTTCGCCAGCAGGTCGAACTGGCAGCGCTTGCCGAGCAACTCGGCTTTGCCGCTGTCTGGGTGCGCGATGTTCCGCTGAACGGGCCGTGGTATCCGGAAGCGTTCGGTCACCCGGACCCCTTCGTCATGCTCGGAACCATTGCCGCGGCGACCTCGCACATCACGATCGGCACCGCCGCAACCGTGCTGACGCTCCGGCATCCGCTCCATATCGCCAAGGCTGCAATCTCGCTCGACCGGCTGGCGCCGGGCCGGTTCGTGCTTGGTCTCGGATCCGGCGACCGGCGGGAGGAATTTGCGGCTTTCGGAGAAAATTCCGACAATCGCAAGGACCTCCATCGCGCGCATTGGGCCGAACTCGCCGCAGCGCTGGAACGGCCGTCACGCATCGTGCGGGCATCGCCCGATCCGGTGATCGCCTTCGAGCTTCGGCCCTCCGCGCAAAGCCTGATCCCCATGCTCGCCGTCGGCTCCGGCGGCCAGAGCCTCGACTGGATCGCGCGCAACGCGCCCGGATGGGTCACCTATCACCGCCCACCCCGGATACAACAGGGCCGCCATGGGCTCTGGCGAACGGCAGTCGAGCGTTCCGCCGGCGGCCGGTTTCGCAGCTTCAGCGTGGCGCTGCGCATCGAGCTTGTCGACGACCCGGCGGCTCCGGCCGAAGGCATCGACATCGGCTATCGCCTCGGCGCGCGGGAACTGATCGATGTGCTGGGCTCCATGCGGGATGCCGGCACCCACCACGCACTTCTCAATATCGTGCCGAATGGCATGCCGGCTCGTGAAAACCTCGAAATCATCGCCCGCGACGTTCTGCCGGCTCTGGGCTGAAGCCGCTTATCCATGTTTGACAAGCAGCGGCATGATTTCGGCCGCCAGTTCGTCCATCACTTCGGCAACCGGACGGCCCGATTGACGCAGGTTGACGGCGACATGGTCCACGCTCGCTGCGGCAAGCGCCTGAAAGTGGGCGATGATCGCATTGCGTCCGCCCCGCGCACCCAGCCGGATGGGCTCCATCGGAGCGTTGACGTCGGCGAGCAGATCGAGAAAGAAGGCGCTGAGAATGGCGCCCCGCCCCGCGGTGGCCTCCGCCCATGTCTCAGCCACCTGCGCGGTTCGCGCGGCCCCCATCGGATAGGTGAAGCGCCCGTCCATCCGGCTGGCCAGCCATTCGTTGCTCTGCTGGGCCTGTCCGGCCACCACCATCGGGATCTCGTGCTGAAGCGGACGGGGCAGCAGATCCAGCGTCGGGACCCGCTGGCCGTCGACCGGTAATCCGCCGGGCTCCCAGGCCGCACGCAGATAATCGACGGCGGTGCGGAAGTCCTGCCCGCGCGCCTCGAAATCCAGCCCCAGCAAGGGATATTCCACCGGCCGGTCGCCCGAAGCGACGCCGAGGATCAGCCGGCCGCCCGAAAGCACATCGGCCGAGGCCGCTGCCTTTGCGACCATCAACGGGTGGCGCAGCGGCAGCACCACGGCGGCAGTCCCGAGCGCGATACGGCGCGTGATCGCGGCGAGATAGCCGAGCAGCGTGAAGACATCGTGAACCGAGCCCGCATCGCCGAAATTGACCGTGTCGAACACCGGCACGTCGCGCGCCCAGACGGCGGCGAAGCCGAGCGCGTCCGCCTTGCGCACCAGATCACCCATCGCGCCGAGATCGGGCACACCGAAACGACGGCCGTCCGCCGCCCGCCGGGCCTCACCCGCAGGCGACCAGTCATTGTCCAGCGGCAGTTCGAAGCCGATGGTCATGCGATCCGGTTGCCGGATCAGGGTCATTGCATTCTTCTGTTCCATATCTTGTTCCATGAGCAGCGGGAGGCCGGCCCGGAGCCATGCGGACGGTTCCGGGCATTCCTTCCCTTGAAAATCACTCCGGCACCTGGAACCGCTGACAAGACCTCACGAGGTCGGCCGGCGGGTTCCGTTGGGTGCCCTTACTGAAGGATGGGCACATCATTGAGCAGATTGCGCAGATTGATCGCATCCCACGGCAGATGCTCGGTGATGCCGAGCCCGACGATCGTGGTGTTTGCGTCCAGGTCCTTCAGCAATCGGGCCAGAACCGCAAAGCTCATCGTTCCGGCCGGAAAAGCCTCCACCGGATCGGCCTCGGGCTGCGGTTCGCCGAAGAAGGTCGAGCGGAACGCCCCGGGGTCCAGCACATCCAGATCGAGGTGGATGGCGAGATGGCGGATGTCGTTGGCCCGGATCCAGTCGAGGACAGGGGCGCTGTCCGGATCGAGTTCCCCGGTGTGGACGACCGCGATGTTATGCCGGGTGACGACATCCCGCTCCTGATCAGTCAGGCGAACCGAGTTCAGACCGGCCAGCAGAAGCCGCGCCGGATCGAGCGGAACCTTCACCTGCGCCGCCATTTCCGGGTCGCCTTCCCCGAGCAGATTTCCAAGCACCATCGTATGTGCGTTGGGATAGTCCTTCGGCGTCTTCACGTCCGGATGCGCATCCAGCCAGAGCACGCCCAGCTTGCCGTCATAGCGCTGATTGAGATAGGCGAAGGGCGCCTGGTCGACCAGGCAATCGCCGCCGAACACCACCACCTTGTCCGGGCGGTGCGTTTCAAGCAGTGCGGCGGCCGCCTGCAACTGTTTCATCAGCGCGCCGCGATGGCGGACGCCGTTCTCCGTTCGGGCCGGCGCGCCATCGGGCGCGGGAACCGGAACCTCCACCGTCGGCCAATCGCTTTCCGGCGCAAGCCAGGCCAGAAGCCGAGAACCCAGATACGTGTTCGGATTATCGCCGCCCTGCCATTGCGGCATGACGAGTCTGAGCGTTTTTGATTGTTTGCTGGTCATCGTTTCAACCTCTCTCCTTCAGGTCAGGCCATTTCGAGTTCGCGCGGCTTGATATTGGCGACGGGGGTCAGGAGGCCGCTGTCGAATTCCGCAAGCTCCCGGGCCGCTTCGGCGCGGCGGGGAAAATCGGGATTGGCCAGCGCACCCCGGCCAAGCGCGATCACGTCGGCATCGCGGCCGAGCATCTCGCCGGCGCGGCCGAGATCATGCAGGCCGCCGTTGGCGATGATCGCGGCCTTCGGCGCGAACCGGCGCGCCAATGCGGCGAGACTGTCCCGCCCGCCCTCGAAAGCGGGCTGCCAGGCCTCGAATTCGGTGACATGGATGAAATCGGCACCGGCGTCGGCCAGCGAACCGAAGACGATCTCGGCATCCGCCTCACGGCCCTGCCACTTGTGGTAAAAATCGTTCACCTTGCCCTGCGAGATGCGCGCACCCAGCGGGACGGCGTCGCCGATTTGTGCGCGCACGGCCTTGAACACCGCCCGGAGGAATTCAGTCCGTTTCTGCGGGCTTCCTCCCCAGCGGTCGGTGCGGATATTGGCATAATCGGTGAGAAACTGGTCGATGAGATAGCCATTGGCGCCGTGGAGTTCGACCCCGTCGAACCCCGCGACACTGACCGCGCGCCGCGCCGCCCCGGCGAAGCCCTCGACCGCATCGGCGATTTCTTCATCGCTCATGACGCGGGGGACCCGAAACTCGCCCTCACCGTAATACAGTTCGCTCGGCTTGCCTTTCGGCTGGATCGCCGAGGGGCCGACGGTGCCTTCACGGAAACGGTTTGCGTAACCAAGCGCACCGGAATGCATGATCTGCGCGAAGACCCGCGCACCATGATGGCGGGCGGCAACGACGACCGGCTTCCAGGCCAGCGCCTGCGCCGCGTCGCTGATTCCGGGCTGGTGATGATAGCCTTGCGAGAATGCCTGGTCGGTATAGAGGCCCTCGGTGATCAGCAGGCCGAAGCCACCCTTCGCAAACCGCTCATAGTAGCGCCTCATCGTTTCGGTGGCCCTGCCATCCTTGTCGGCGCTCACCCGCGTCATCGGCGCGACCGCGAAGCGGTTGCGCAGGGAAAGAGAATTTATATCGGTTTTCGTGAAAAGCATCTCGACATTCGCCGCCATTGTCTGTTCCCTCGGATCCGGTGCACATCACTCTACCGCAAGAATTCTTGCGATATATCAGTCTGTCGTCGAACAGATGGGTAGACCGAAGGGCGTGCGCTAGTCGCGCTGGACGATAGGCTATATATCTATTATCGTTAAAGTTATGGATGTATCCGATGTCGCCCTCTTCTGTTCGATCGTCTCGACCGGCAGCCTCTCCGCAGCCGGACGGCTGGTCGACGCGTCCCCCATGGCCGTCAGCCGGCGGCTTGCCAAATTGGAAGGAGAACTCGGCGTCCGTCTGGTTCACCGGACCACGCGCTCCCTTGCGCTGACTTCGGAAGGCGAAACGTTCCTGCCGCTTGCCAGGGCAATGCTCGACGCACGGGATACGGCCCTGTCGGCCTTTGCCGAACGGCCGGAAGGGCTGGGAGGGACACTCCGGGTGACGGCTCCCAATATCATCGGCAGGACGCTGGTCGTTCCGGCGGTCGCAAGACTGATGGCGGCCCATCCGCTGTTGCAGGCCGATGTCACCCTGTCCGACGGGATCGTCGATATCGTCGCTTCGGGTATCGATGTCGCCATTCGCGTTGCGCCGCTCCAGGTCTCGGAGCTGATCGCCGTGAAACTTGCGGACAATCCGAGGACGCTCTGCGCCTCCCCGGCCTATCTTGAGGCCCATGGCCATCCGCAGATGCTTTCGGACCTCGACACCCATGCCTGCCTGACGCTGCACGGAATCGGTTCCTGGCTGTTCCAGCGTGATGGGCAACAGATCGCCCGGCCGATCAACGGCCGCCTGTCCGCCAGCAGCGCCGATGCCCTGCGCGCCGCCTGCTTGGCCGGAACCGGTCTCGCGCTGCTGACCTATTGGGACGTCGTGGGCGATCTTGCCGGTGGTGAACTGGTGGAAGTTCCCTTGCAGGACGCAGATCCGGTCAGCCTTGCCGTCTGGGCCGTGCTGCCCTCGCGCCGCCACATGCCATCCCGCGTAGGATGCTTTATCGAGGAACTTAGATCGAGCCTGATATCTCGTCCGGGCGCGTGACAGTCGACAAGCGCTTCATGGGCATGGCCGCAGGCGCAGTGGCGCGCATGAATTGCCGTAGATCGGGGAGCCTCGACCGCCCGTTAAATCGGGAAAGGTCTCCTGCCGTGCCCCTTAAGACTACCTTAAGGTACCTCTCATTTGTCCTCCCCTCATCACACATGTCGTAAGGACACGGCTTTGAGCAAGCATAACCGATATCCCGTTGCACTCGGACGACGCGCATTCCTTGCAGGCGTCGGTGCGCTGGCCTTGACCGGCTGCGCCTCCACACGTCCATCCACACCGGCCATTCAGCAGGCTGCGCCGCCCCGTCCGCCGCCGCGCGAGACACCTCCCATGTATTCCGCGCTGCCCAATGAACGTTTTCCGATCCCCAAGGTCGACGTCTCCAGGCTCGACCCCAAATGGTGGCGGACGGAGGTCGACTATCCGACCGACGAGACGGTCGGCACGGTAATCGTCGATACGCCGAACCGCTACCTTTATCATGTCCGGTCCGGCGGGCGGGCGGTCCGATATGGCGTCGGCGTCGGCAGGGACGGCTTTTCGTGGGCAGGGCGCGGCCGGCATATCGCCTACAAGCGCGAATGGCCGCGCTGGAATCCCCCCGACGAGATGGTCGCGCGCCAGCCGGATCTTGAACCGGTCAGCATCGCCAATGGCGGCATGGGCCCGGGGCTCCGCAATCCGCTCGGATCACGCGCTCTTTATATCCACGAAGGCAATCAGGACACGATCTATCGCATCCACGGTAGCCCGGAGGTATGGACGATCGGCAGGGCCGTATCCTCCGGCTGCATACGAATGATCAATCAGGACGTCATCCATCTGGCCGACAATGTTCGTGACGGAAGTCCTCTGGTGGTGATAGCGGACCCGGCCATGAGACATCTTCTGACCGCGTAAGGCACGTCACGATTTCCCCCGGTGGTTCCCATGGGGGAAGGGTCTGCCCTTTGGCCGGATCCGCGAAAAGCTTTCGGGCGGGCGATGCTGAAAGGCTTTGCCGCCTCGGAAATCGTGTGGGCGCGCAAGAGCAACAGGATCATCAGTCACCATCCGCGGCGCTTCGCCTTCGGGGAGGACTGGAAGATCAGCTCTTCCGCGACCGTCGTGAAGCATTGAAGGTCGGCAAGCATGACCGGGCCACCGCCACGCCCCTGTTGGCGGAGGCGCTCATGGACCCGGATGAAATCCGGATCGGCGTTGTCCGAAAGAAGGACCCGACCGACCCGGCCGTGCAGGAACTCATCGTGGATCGCCGCTATATCCGTGCCGACAAGGAAACGGGGCTGCTGATTGTCTTTGAAATCGGCGAACGCGGGTGGGAGGCCGTCACCGCCTACAACACGACATCTCGGGCCGGTCGGGTCGACCTGCGCACATTGGACCGGCGGCGCGGCGGCAAGCTCATTTATCAACGACCGAAAAAGTAAAAGGCCGGGGTGATCCGGCCTCAACGTCGGGGAGCTACCTGGACAACCACCTGTCTAGCGTGCCCGACATCATCATCCTAACGCAATGCGAGTCAAAATCCAATGACCGGCATTACCTACACCGTCACGCTCGAGGACGCCGAGGCCCGCGGCCGGCTCGATACCTTGCTTGACCGGATGGACCCGCGCGGGTTCTACAAGAACGTCGGCGAGCGCATCTTGAATCCGGCCAGCGATAATTTTGATCTGGAACGCGATCCGGACGGCATTCCCTGGGCGCGCTTAAGGCCGAAGACCATCCAGCGCCGGGAGGACAAGCGCCTGACGCCGATCCGCATCCTTCTCGCGCGGGCGGCTGGCCGAATCGCTGAACCTGATCGCCAGCGATGAGGATGTCCGGATCGAATCGCCGATGCCCCAAGCCGCGATCCACCAGCTGGGCGGCGAGATCAAGATGCCGGAGCGCACCGGCATGGTGCACCAGCACTATGATGCAAAGACCGATACCCTCGACCAGAAGTTCCGGAAGAAAGCCCGCGCCATTTTTTCCCGCGAGGTGACAATCAGGGCGCATACCATCAACATGCCGAAACGCTCCTACCTCGGCGTTTCGAAGGAGGACGAGGTCACCATCATCCGTATCGCCCGGGAGTGGCTTGGTGACGAATGACGGGACTTGCAGAATTCGGGCACCAGCGCGCGCGGCGACCCGAGAGGCCCGGATATACCGGATTTGGGGGGCGAGGCCCGTTAGACTCCCGTTAGAAACGGAACGCGGGCCTTTCCAATCGCGCATCCGGCCCGCAGATTTGCCGGCGGCTTGATTAGCGCCCCTGACGAGCGCATGTTGGTTGTCAGCGACACGGTTGAAAGCGCCCGGAACGACTTCCGGGCGCTTTGTCGTTTCGGGCCATGCATGGTCGCCCCGGTTGATTTCTGGAGCCTACATGTCCGCCGCCACCGCGACCGTTCGCCTCGAAGTTTTCCGCACCGGCACGTTCACGCCCATGGAGGGCGAGCCGATCACCTATTCGGCCGCCGACCGTTTGGAATTTCAGCAGCGCGGTTGCCCGCACGTTCGGGTCCAGTCGCGGTAGCGGCGGTACAGGCGGCGGCAGTTCCAGTTCGACGCACTCTCTGAGCGAAACGGACACGACCTCGGCAACGCAACGTCGGCTGGTCTATGCGGATGAGTTGGCGCGGACGCAAGAGCATGAACAGCGCCTGCTGGTCGCCAAACTGCCGCCGGCCCTCGGTCATCGCTATCCTTGCTTCAAGGACGACGTTCCGAAAGACCTCTGCCACAACCTGCGCGCATCCGTCTAAACGCATGGCCGGACTTGTCCGGCCATGCGTTTCCCCTTTTGAGTGACAGGAATGTTTCCCATGAAAGAGTGCGAAATAAAGAAGCATTTCCGGCTGGCGGTGACGCCTGCCAAGGATGAGCTAAAAATCCGCGACAAGGAGAATGCGCAGCGACGCCCGACACCGCCGTCCTAGGTGACGAGAGGGGTGCCTTCAGCATAGGCGGTTGTGGCGGCAGCCACGAACACCACCGCCGCAATCATCCGTTTCATGTCACGATCTCTCCTAGCCGCGAATTCCTGTCCCGAGACCGCCCGGACCTTGCTGTGATTCACGGCGTTTCTGGTCTGCCAGAGCTTTGTAAGCCTGGGCCTGCGCGCGGGTCGGCGTAGCCATGGGCGCGTTCAAGCGCTTTTTGAAGGCGTCGAAATCAGAACGACGCACGCGCGAATAGATTCGGGTTCCGTCCTGGGCAGCTTCGACACGGGGCAAAAGATTTGCGTCTAGCATTTGCCGTACGCGCTCAATGTGGATGCCAAGCTCTGATGCGATTTCGGGTGTCGTTACTGTAGCCAGGGCGACAGAGAGAATGTCGTGTGTCCGTTGCGCATCAAGGTAGATGCGCCCGCTCGACAAGTCTGTCGGTTCCGTCAGACCTGCGTCTATAGCGAGCTGATAAACCCGATCTTCAAACATTCTATATTCGATGCTTGCGGATCGGACGGAATGAAGATGACGTTGGCGTGTGGGAAGAACAAACGTTTCATCGCTGCCGATAGGAAGGTTTCGCTCGGCGATGCCCTGGAACAGCTCGATGACTCCCGCGAACTCGTCTTTGTCTTCGTTGCGCAATAACCAGCGGCGGAGCTTCCCAAAAAAACCCTGCATCTCAATCGCGAAGGGACGTTCCCGTGCAATAACTTCAGCGATCATTGCTTCAATGCGTTCCGGCCCGTGGCAGGCAATTTCGAAACCGTAATCGACCAGGCTTAATTCCCCACCCGGTGCCGCCGCACTTTCGACGAGTCCGTGCTGGATCGCGAAATGGCCGATGTTTCGGCAGAGATCGATTGCAACGTAGGCTTCGAACTGATCCAGGAAGTCATTGCTTGATTTCCCGTGGATGCGATTTTCCACATAGCGCGCGACTTCGACTGAAGCGGCTGAAGGCACTGTCACAGCCTCTTCTCGGAGACGCTCCAGGTTGTCTGCAACATAGCGAGCGAAGTCACCTTGAGCCTTTTTGTCAGCCGCAGCTTCTACAATGACGCAGCCATGCTCGACGCATGCCTCGACCGCTCGCGTCATCCATGCTGCGCGGACGTAAGGGCGTGTTTGTTCCCGTCCACGGCCGTGCTGGAGGTCAGCAGCAACGCATTTCGGGCAGTAACGGTGATAGGGCCCGACCCGCATGTCCCTGCTCATCAATGCAGGGCCAAGACTCCAATGCGAACCGACTCCGCTGCTTTTGATGTTGTAACAGGATAACTGTTCGGCGGGCACTCCTGACCACTCCGACAGCCGTTTGATTGCTTGTGGTTCTCCGCGCTCGAATGGCAGGGCACTTGTGCCGTTGAGCGAGAGAAACGCCTCCAGTGAGCGATAGCTGTTCGCCATTGCCAGGCGAGAAAGCAAGCTCTTGCGGGTCTCTTTATGATGATATTCCAGGGTGACGCGAAGGGTCATTTCGATGCCTTTTTCCTGGAGCGCTTCGGTTCTACCGGCTTGGGGACGAGGTCGATGAGAGCGTTGCTGCGATCAAGATCGACCCAAGCCTTCGCCGTAATGATGTTTTCAGAAGGCAGGCTGCCGGACGTGCGGCCGTAAACGAATTCGAAGTCCTTAGCAGTCACAGCGGAGTGATCTTTGGCCAGAGCCTTGTAGCAGGCTGCCCGGACCATCTCGATCATCGTACCAATTCCGCCGCCTGTCGCCTTCACCAGTCGCCCGAGGAAGTCGTGGGTCGTCAGTGCCTTGTCGACCTGCAGGCCGCAGTTGGCAGCGATGTGAACCGCCCCGGCTTTACCGGAGACCGTTTGGCTTAAGTTATGCGGCCATGGCTGGTGCGTCCAGCATGG